>CAVUQW010000003.1:0-836272 GCA_963743745.1 uncultured Solirubrobacteraceae bacterium | reverse complement strand
CTTGGCCTCGCCGGCTCCCTGATCCTCGGGGTCGACGACCTTGTGCAGCCCGGGCGCGGCGTTCGGCACGAGCAGCGTGAACGTCGCCTTGCCGCGCTGTGCTCGCTCGCGCACGGCGTCGAGCAGCGGCTGCGTCGCGGCCGTCCTGTAGGCGACGACGAGCACCCTCGCGGCAACCTCGGAAGACGACTCCATCTCGGGCTCCTTTTTCGATGATTGACGACGACTGCCAAGTAGGGGCGGCACCCGACACGGATCGGCGGGCCGGATGCCGCCTTCGTCTTGCTACCCAGATCGTGGCATCTATCCCTTCGCGAGGACGAGCACTAGGCTCTCGCGCGTGAACGTGCGCGTGACCGACGACTCGATCGAGGTGCTGCTCGCTCGCTGGGAGAAGATCGTGGGGCTGATGAAAGACCTCAGCGTTCCGCTCGCCGACGTGGCCGATGTGCGTGTCGTTGAGAGCCCGATGCGCGAGGCGAGGGGCACCGGGCTGAAAGCCGGACTGAGGCTGCCCGGCGTGTACTTCGTCGCGCGCACGATCCGCCTCGATCAGGCAATCATCCTCAAGCGCGGCCTGCCGGCGCTGTCGTTCTCAGTACGCAACCATGCGCCGCTCGAGCACGTGCTCGTGAGCACGCCCGACGCGAAGGAACTCGCGCGCCGGATTCGCGGGTGACTAATGGCGGGGGAAGGATTCGAACCTTCGAAGGCTGAGCCATGCGGTTTACAGCCGCACCCCTTTGACCGCTCGGGAACCCCGCCAAGGCTCGTCGAGAATAGCGATCATTGCCTCGCCCCTGAGGGCAGTGGTCGACCCGGCTCAACCTCGAACGCGGCGTACTTGGGGCCACCCAGGCGTACCCCAGTGCTCGCATCGACCGCGGCGGCCGGGATGAACCACCGCCGACCGTCGGCCACCAGGACGAACAGCGCGTCGCAGCGTGCCGGATCGAACAGCTTGGCGATCCCGTTCCAGCTCCGGTTTCCGCCTCTCGTGCAGATCATGACTTCCCAGGCGCTTCGTGTAGCGCGTGGTGGTCTTCACCTGCACCCTCAGCAGCGCATCGCCCCGCTCCGCGATCACGTCGATGTTCGGGCTGTGGCCCAGCGGGTAGGTAAAGCGCATAGCCATGCGAGACGAGCCAGTCCATCGCCGAGAGCTCTCCGAGATCGCCCTGTCGTCGTGGCGGGATGCGGTCCATGACCGCAACCTACGTCTCGCTTGGGACACAACTCTCGCCCGGTAGTGCGGCGCTATACCGGAGCGTTTGAAGCCCCGGCACGCTGAAGCTACGAAGCCTCGCGCAGCTGCTGCGCTTCAGGCAGCGTCTGCAGCTTCTTCAACGTGCGGTTCTCGATCTGGCGCACGCGCTCGCGCGTGATGTTGAAGGCGCGCCCGACCTCCTCGAGCGTGCGGGCGCGGCCGCCGACGATGCCGTAGCGAAGCTCGAGCACCTCGCGCTCGCGACGCGGCAGCGAGGCGAGCACACGCCCGATGTTCTCGCGGCGCAGCGCCTCGGAGGCGATCTCGAAGGGCGACTCGGCCGAGACGTCCTCGACGAAGTCGGCGAGCGCCGAGTCGTCCTCCTCGCCCATCGGCTTCTCGAGCGACACGGGCTGCTGGGCGAGGCGCAGCACGTCGCGTACCTCGCGCACCTCGCACTCGAGCTCTTTGGCGATCTCCTCGGCCGTCGGTTCGCGCCCGAGCTGCTGGATCAGCATGCGCTCGGCGCTGATCAGTTTGTTCAGGCGCTCGACCATGTGCACGGGAATGCGGATCGTGCGCGCCTTGTCCGCGAGCGCGCGGCTGACGGCTTGGCGGATCCACCACGTGGCATAGGTCGAGAACTTGTAGCCGCGGCGATGGTCGAACTTCTCGACCGCGCGGATCAGCCCGAGCGAGCCCTCCTGGATCAGGTCGAGGAAGGTCAGCCCGCGCCCGACGTAGCCCTTGGCGATCGAGACGACGAGACGCAGGTTGGCCTCGACCATGTGCTGCTTGGCCGACATGTCACCGCGCTCGATGCGCTTGGCCAGCGAGACCTCCTCGGCGGCGTTGAGCAGCGGCACGCGGCCGATCGAGCGCAGGTACAGGCGGAGCGAGTCGAGACTCGGGTCGACGCTGAGGTCGGCTTCGGCCTGCTTGAGCTCGCGTAGCCGCACGCGCACGTCGCCTGCTTCCTCGTCCTCGCGCTCCTCCTCGTCGAGCTCCTCGGACGCCGGCAGCGCCGCGTCGGCGCCGCTCGCCTCGCCGGCGTCTGCGCCGACGACGTGCAGCTCGACGTTGCCCTCCTCGGCCTCGACGACCTCGATGCTGTGCTCCTCGAGGTAGCCGAACAGGTCTTGCGCTTGGGCGCTCGAGAGCTCGGCCTCCTCGATTGCGCTGCGCAGGCTCGCGGCGGTCACGAGTCCCCTCTCACGACCGGCCGCGAGAAAGCCCTGCAGCTCCTCCATCTCGACCACGCTGTCCGTGGCGATCACTGCACCCTCTGACTTCTCCCTCAACCTGGACCCCCAGACCACCGGCTCCCGCCGTTTGATCGTCCGTTTGGCCGAACGCGGATTGATACCAGAATCGACGGTGGATGCGTGCCGCTGTCTCGAACGAGTCCTCTGAGCAACCCGAAGACGGTCCGCGCCGGCGCTTCTCGAAGGCTGACGCTGGACGATTGTCGGGACGCAGAGCCTCACGCGCCGTCGACGCGCCGGCGCGTCGCCAGCGGCTCCGAGGACACTCGCCGGTCTGTCTCCAACCCGTCGGTTCGCCGCCCCCAGCTTTCCTCGCGCTACGCTGGCCGGCGTGCAGGCGATCGGTTCGAGCACCGCGCTTCCCGCTCTCGACGGCCGCGGCGACGACGTCCAGGCGCGCGCGCCGCGCATCCAGGTCGGGCTCTCGCGCGTCGGCGTGACGGGCGTCGAGAAGGTCATCCACATCCGCGACGAGCTGTTCTTCGCGCGCCTGGAGTGCTTCGTCGATCTCAGCCGTGAGCAGAAGGGCGCGCACATGTCGCGCTTCGAGGAGGTCGTCAACGAGGCGATCGGCGAGGTCGTGCTCAGCGAGTCGCCGTTCCGCGCCGAGACGCTCGCGCAGCAGATCGCCGAGCTCGTGCGAACTCGCCAGCAGGCCGAGCGCGCGGAGGTGACGATCGCGGCGCGCTACCCCGAGCACAAGCCGGCACCCGTCTCTCACATCCAGACACAGGAGATCTACACGCTGCACGGGCGTGCCGTGGCCTACGCGCACGGCACGCGCCGCACGGTCGGCGTCTCGGCAACCGGCATGACCGCCTGTCCCTGTGCGCAGGAGCTGGTCGCCGCTCGTGCGCGCGAGCGGCTGCTCGCCGACGGCTTCGACGAGCAGCAGGTCGAGCGGATCTTCGACCGCGTGCCGGTCGCCACGCACAACCAGCGCGGCCTGGCGACGCTGCAGATCGGCTGCATCGAGGAGTGCGTCGAGCAGATCGACGCGTCCGTGCTGCTGGCGATCGCCGAGTCGAGCATGTCCTCTGAGATCTACGAGCTGATGAAGCGCAGCGACGAGGTCGCGGTCGTCGAAAAGGCGCACCGCCGGCCGCGCTTCGTCGAGGACTGCGTGCGCGAGATGGTCGCTGGCGTCGTGCGCGAGTTCCCGCAGCTCGACGGCCGCAGCTTCGTCTCCGCGCGCCAGGAGAACCTCGAGACGATCCACCAGCACAATGTCGTGGCCGAACGACACGGAACGCTCGCCGAGCTGCGCAACGAGATCGAGACGGGCGAGCTGCCGCCGCGCCAGACGAGCTTCGAGCAGTGGCTCGACGCCGGCCGGCTGGGCTGACTCAGCCCTCGGCGCTGGGTGCGCGCGTGTGCGCCTGGGCCTGCGCCTGGGCGATCTGCCGGCGCAGTCCGAAGAAGTAGTCAAGACCGGAGAGGACGGTTACGGCGACCGTCAAGTACAACAGCGCCGTGACCCACACGGGGCTGCCGTGCACGGCGATCACGGCGAGGATCGCCGCGATCTGCAGGCACGTCTTGATCTTGCCGAGCATGTTCGCGCCGGCGACGACGCCGAACTGGGTCGCGCCCATGCGCAGCACCGTGACGGCGAGCTCGCGCGTGATGATCACCATCGCGATCCACGCGGCCAGCCGTTGCTGGGAGACGAGCGCGACCAGCGCGGCGACGATCAAGAGCTTGTCCGCGAGCGGGTCCATCAGCTTGCCGAAGTTCGTGATCGATCCTCGCGCGCGCGCGAGGTAACCGTCGACGAAGTCCGTCAGCGAGGCGAGCGCGAAGACGATCGCAGCGAGCACGTCGCCGGCCGGCGTGTTGCCGAGCAGCGCCACGACGAGCACCGGCACGAGCATGATCCGGAGCACCGTCAGGACATTGGGTAGGTTCAGCGGGAACACGAGAGCGCACGATATCCCGGCGAGCGAAAGGAGCGCGCATGAAGACCCGCACACTCGGACCGGGCGGCCCCGAGGTCTCGGAGATCGGTCTCGGCTGCATGGGCATGTCGGCCTTCTACGGCAGCACCGACGAGCGCGAAGCGCGCGCGACGATCGCCCGGGCGCTGGAGCTCGGCTGCAACTTCCTCGACACCTCGGACATGTACGGGCCGTACACCAACGAGGAACTGCTCGGCTCGGCGATCGCCGGCAAGCGCGACGAGGTCTTCCTGGCGAGCAAGTTCGGCATCAAGCTCGTCGAAGAGGGCAATCTGATCGACCGTGTGATCGAGGGCGGCGCGGAGTACGTGCGCAGCGCGTGCGACGCCTCGCTCAAGCGCCTCGGCACGGACCACATCGACCTCTACTACCAGCACCGCGTCGACCCGGACACGCCGATCGAGGAGACCGTCGGCGCGATGGCCGAGCTCGTCCAGGCCGGCAAGGTGCGCCACATCGGCCTCTCCGAGGCCAGCGCCGAGACGATCCGCCGGGCGCACGCGGTGCACCCGATCACGGCCGTGCAGACCGAGTACTCGCTGTGGACGCGCGAGGTCGAGGCCGAGATCCTGCCGACGCTGAACGAGCTCGGCATCGCGCTCGTCGCCTACTCGCCGCTCGGCCGCGGCTTCCTCTCGGGCCGCTTCAGCTCCGAGGAGGAGCTCGAGCAGGGCGACTATCGCCTGGCCGGCCCGCGCTTCACGGGCGAGAACCTCAAGCAGAACCTGACGCTCGCCGAGCGCGTGCGCGAGCTCGCCGCCGAGCGCGGGATCACGCCGGGGCAGCTCGCGATCGCGTGGGTGCTCAGCCGCGGCGAGCACGTCGTGCCGATCCCCGGCACCAAGCGCGTGGCCTACCTCGAGGAGAACCTCGCCGCGGCCGAGGTCGAGCTGGGCGACGCCGAGGCCGAGGCGATCGCGCAGGCGCTGCCGCCGGCCGCCGGCGAGCGCTATCCGGAGGCCGTGATGCGCTCGGTCAACCTCTGACGCGCGCCCCGCGCGAGCGTCGCGGGACGACGCCCGCCTGCCGTCAGTAGCCGACCGAGTAGAAGCTGATGTGCCGGCAGCCGTCGAGCTTGTAGTGCGGCAGCGCGTGGTGGCTGGTGTAGACCGTCTGGTGCGGGTTTTCGCAGTGGATCACGCCCGAGCCCTCGTGCGCGTGCACGACCGTCTGCGGGTTGGTGCCGGTCCACACGTAGTTGACCGTGTCGTTGGAGTAGATGTAGTTCTTGCCGTTGCCCGCGTGGATCACGGCCGTCTGGTGCGAGGGCCAGCCGGAGGGGTGGTAGTCGCCCCAGATCACGTCGCCCGAGTCGCCGCCGTAGATCGTGTCGTCGCCGTAGCCGCCGAGCAGGTAGTTGTGCTTGCCGTCGACGCCGAACAGCGTGTTGCTGCGCCCGGCCGGGCCGTGGTCCATCACGAGGTGCTCGTTGCGCGGCCAGCCGGCGTGGCTGGTCATCGCCGTGGCCGACTGGGCGAGCACGCCGACGAGCACGAGCACGAGCAGGTCGAGCACGGCGAGCAGCGCCACGGGACGCACGCGCGACGGGACCCGCGGCAGGCGCCACGAGCGTTGGATCGACGAGGCGCCGGGTGCGGAGAACGCGGGTCCCGCGAGCGAGGGCATGTGGGCGTAGCGAAGGGCTGGGGTCATTTCGGAAGGGTGGTCGGGTGAGGGTTCGCTCGTTGTCATCGTCGCTCTCGGGGTTACCCAAGAGAACACCCATGGACACTCGGACATGCGGCCAGCCGCTGAGGCGGGCGGCGCGAGGGCTGTGCTAGCCGGACGCAGCGTGGACCTTCCGTGCGCGGTGACGCTAGGGTGGCTGCCATGCCCCTGATCCCGATGGTCATCGAGCGCACGGCGCGCGGCGAGCGCGAGTTCGACATCTACTCGCGCCTGCTCAACGAGCGCATCATCTTCCTGGGCACGCCGATCGACGACCAGGTCGCGAACCTCGTCGTGGCGCAGCTCCTGCACCTGGAGAGCCAGGACCCGGACAAGGACATCTCGATCTACATCAACTCGCCCGGCGGCTCGATCTACTCGGGCCTGGCGATCTACGACACGATGAACTTCGTCAAGCCCGACATCGCGACGATGGTCGTCGGCGTGGCGATGTCGATGGGCTCGCTGCTGTTGGCGGGCGGCACGAAGGGCAAGCGCGCGTCGCTGCCGAACTCGCGCATCCTGATCCACCAGCCCTCGGCCGGCTTCCAGGGCCAGTCGACGGACATCGAGATCCACGCGCGCGAGATCCTCAAGGTCCGCGAGCGGATCGACGAGATCTACGCCGAAGCAACGGGCAAACCGACGGCCGAGGTTCGCGCGGACATGGAGCGCGATCGCTTCTTCACGGCCGAGCAGGCGCAGGAGTACGGCCTGATCGACCGCGTGCTCGAGAGTCACTGACCGTCTGTAGCGGGCGATGTCGGCGCTGAGCACACGCGAGCGCTCGGCGCTTGCGCTGATCGCGCTCTTCACGGCGCTCGCAGGAGTGGCCAACTACGGCGGGTGGGCGGCGATCCCGCGCTTCGCGATCGCGACGGTCGCGCTCGCAGGGCTCGCCTGGGTGGTGTCGTTCGCGACCGAGCAGCTCGGCGAGCGCTTCGGCCCGGGCGTCACGGGCGTGCTGCAGTCGACGCTCGGCAACCTGCCCGAGCTGTTCGTCGTGATCTTCGCGCTGCAGAAGGGCGAGCTTGTCGTCGCGCAGACGGCGATCGTGGGCTCGATCCTCGCCAACGCGCTGCTCGTGCTCGGTCTCGTGATCGTTGTCGGCGCGCGTCGCTCCCAGGACGGGATCATGCGCTTCCACAAGAAGCTGCCGCGCGACACGGCGACGCTGCTGCAGGTCACTGTCTTCATCATCGTGCTGCTCGGGCTCTCGCTCGCGGCGCACGACCCGGCGAGCCATCACGTCAAGGCGATCTCGGCCGTCGGCGCCGTCTGCCTGCTCGTCGTCTATCTGGCGTGGGTCGTGCCCTACCTGCGCTCCGATGAGGCACCCGGAGCGGGGGAGGCGACCAAGCCCGGCCAGCAACTGGAGCAGGGCGAGCCGGCGCAGGAGGCGGAGCACGGCCCGCGGCTGTCGCTCGGGCTGACGCTCGGGCTGCTGCTCTGCGCCGGCGCTGCCTCGGCGTTCGTGTCGGACTGGTTCGTCAACGGCCTGAAGCCGGCGATCGAGCAGCTGCACGTCTCCCAGGCCTTCGCCGGCCTCGTGATCGTCGCGATCGCGGGCAACGCCGTCGAGAACGTCGCCGGGCTCGCGCTCGCCTGGAAGGGCCGCTCCGATCTGGCGATCTCGGTCGTGAAGAACTCGGTCGCGCAGATCGCGGCCTTCCTGTTCCCGCTGCTCGTGCTGATCTCCTTCGCGCTGAGCACGGCGCTGACGTTCTCGCTCGCGCCCGTCTACATCGGCGCGCTGCTGCTGACGACGCTGGCGCTCGCGCAGGTCACCGGCGACGGCGAGGCAGCCGAGTTCGAGGGCTGGGCGCTCGTCGCGCTCTACGTCATCCTCGGCACGCTCACGTTGTACGAGTAGCCGGCCATCTTTCTCAATAAATTAAAAGAGATCGAAGCCGAGGTTGACGGAGCCCGCCGCGGCCGTCGCGGGGGCCGACAGAAACAGCTCGAGCGTCGCGCGAGGAGCGTGTTGGCAGCGCGCCGGGGCAGGTCGCACCCCCCGGCCTCGCAAGCGCGCTAAACTCACTCCTACCTCGCGTCTGGGCGGGGTTTTTCTTCGTCCGGACCCGGAATGCAAACCTTTTACGCAGGGATAAGACATGGCCCGCGGAGACGTTCGGATCGCGATCACCCTCGCTTGCGAGGAGTGCAAGCGCCGCAACTACCAGACGAATAAGAGCAAGCGCAACAACCCCGATCGCATCGGGCTGCGCAAGTACTGCCGTTGGTGTCGCAAGCACACCAGCCATCGGGAGACTCGCTAGCGCGGGAGCGCAGCCCGTGGCCCGTGACCGCAAACGTGCAAAGCAGCGTCGCCAAAGGCGCGCCCCCGGCTCGCGCCATTCTTCGACCACGCAGCCGACCCGCTCGGATGTGCCCGGCGCGCTCGACCACGCCTCCGGCGAGGCCGACGAGTTCGAGGCCGCGCTCGTGCGCGGCGCCGGCGGCGTCCCCGTCGAGCCCGACGCGCCGGCCGGCGACTACGTCGACGCCAGCATCGGCTCCGACGGCGACGTCGACACCGAGCACCTCTCCGAGGGCGAAGTCGAGGCAGAGGCTCTGTCCGAGGGCGACATCGGCGCAGACGAGCTGCAGGAACCTGCCGGCAGCCCGGCGCGCAGGGCGCCCGGCGGCGGCGCCCGCAGCGGCGTCACGCCCGAGCAGGCCTCCGGCGCTCCCATTCGCGGCGGCAACCGCGCCATCGCCTTCCTGCGCGCCAGCTGGGCAGAGCTTCAGCGCGTCCAGTGGCCCGACCGTCGCCAGGTCACACAGGCCACGGCCGTCGTGCTCGGCTTCGTCGCCATCGCCGGCGCCTACCTTGGTCTCGCGGATTTTGTCGCCAAGGAAATCGTCGAATTCATCCTCTGACGCCCGCCGTCAGCTCGTAACGCAGCACAGGAGCTTCTGAATGTTTCGTTGGTACGTCGTGAACACTTACTCGGGTCACGAGAACAAGGTCAAGCACAACCTCGAGCACCGCGTGGTCTCGCTCGGGCAGCAGCGCGCCGTGCGCAACGTCGTCGTGCCGACCGAGTCCGTGTCCGAGATGAAGGACAACCAGAAGGTGACCGTCGAGAAGCGCACGATGCCCGGCTACGTGCTCGTCAACATGGAGCTCAACGAGGACTCGTGGGGCGTCGTCAAGGGCACCCCCGGCGTGACCGGCTTCGTCGGCGCCTCCCAGGAGCCTGTGCCACTGACCCAGGTCGAGGTCGACCGGCTGCTGCACAAGGAGGTCGCCACGGCCACCCGCACGCGCGCCCAGTTCACGATCGGCGAGTCCGTCAAGGTCGTCTCCGGGCCGCTGTCCGACTTCTCCGGCGAGATCTCCGAGATCAACGACGACGCGGCCAAGCTCAAGGTGCTGGTATCAATCTTCGGTCGCGAGACTCCGGTGGAAGTCAGCTTCGACCAAGTCAAGAAGCTCTAGGACGGGAACATGGCGAAGAAGGTCCTCACAACGATCAAGCTGCAAGCAAACGCCGGCCAGGCCAGCCCTGCGCCGCCCGTCGGCCCTGCCCTGGGCCAGCACGGGATCAACATCATGGAGTTCTGCAAGGCCTTCAACGCGCAGACGCAGAGCGAAACGGGAACGGTCATCCCCGTCGTCATCACCGTCTACGAGGACCGCTCGTTCACGTTCATCACGAAGACGCCGCCTGCCGCCGTGCTGATCCGCCAGGCGATCAAAATCAACAAGGGCTCGGGCGAGCCCAACCGCGTCAAGGTCGGCACGATCACCCAAGCTCAGCTGCGCGAGATCGCCGAGCGAAAGCTGCAGGATCTCAACGCGCACGACGTCGACCAGGCCGCCAAGATCATCGCCGGTACCGCCCGCTGCATGGGCGTGGACGTAGCCTCATGAGCGCGCACGGCAAGCGCTACGCCGAGGACCTCGGCAAGGTCGACCGCGAGCGCGAGTACGAGCCGGCCGAGGCCGTCGCGCTCGTGCGCAACCTCGCCAACGCCAAGTTCGACGAGTCGATCGAGGTCCACGTGCGCACCGGGCTGAACGTGCGCCACGCAGACGAGCAGCTGCGCGGAACGATCGCGCTGCCCAACGGCATCGGCAAGGACGTCAATGTCGTCGTCTTCGCTCAGGGCCCGAAGGTCGCCGAGGCCGAAGGCGCCGGCGCCGACGTCGTCGGCGGCGATGACCTGGCCAAACGGATCGAGGAGGGCTTCGACGAGTTCGACGTCGCCATCGCCACGCCCGACATGATGTCCGTCGTCGGTCGCCTCGGGCGCATCCTCGGCCCGTCCGGCAAGATGCCCAACCCGAAAGTCGGCACCGTCACGATGGATGTCGCCAAGGCCGTCGAGGAGTCCAAGTCGGGCAAGGTCGAGTACCGCACCGACCGCACCGCGATCGTGCACCTCGTGATCGGCAAGGCCAGCTTCGGCGAGCAGCAGCTGCTCGAGAACTACGCCGCCGTCGTCGAAGAGCTCGTGCGCGCCAAGCCGGCCGTCGCCAAAGGCCGCTACCTGCGCTCGATCACGATGACCTCGACGATGGGCCCCGGCGTCAAGGTCGACCCGAGCCGCACGCGCGAACTGACCGGCGAGCCCGCAGCCGCCTAGCGGCGCCTGCGGCGGCCGCGGCGAGCGGCTACACTCCGCCGAGCAAAACGCACCGCCCGAGACCCTCGGCGCCGCCGATCGATTCGATCGACGGAGAAGACCGAGGCAGGTTGGAGCGAGACGCAGCCGCGGTTCTGAGCGCGCTCTTCTCGTCTGCCTGCATGGGCAAACCGAAACTTCGAGAGCGGCGGAAACCAAATGAACCGAGAGCAGAAGGCTGTAGCGATCGAGGAGATCGCGACCCACATCGACGAGTCGCACGCGATCTTCGCCGTCGACTACCGCGGCATCTCCGTGCCGCAGGTCGCCGAGCTGCGCGCCAAGCTGCGCGACGCCGACGCCACGTTCAAGGTCGTCAAGAACTCGCTCACCGAACGCGCCGCCGACCAGGCCGGGGCCGAGCCGCTGAAGGAATATCTCGCCGGCCCGACCGCGCTGACCTTCGTGCGCGGCGACGTCGCGACCGCCGCCAAAGCGATCGCCGACTACGCCAAAGCCACCCAGCTGCTGCCGTTCAAGGGCGGCCTGATGGACGGCGCCGTGCTCGACGTCGATCAGCTCCGCTCGCTCTCGCGCCTGCCTTCGCGCGATGTGCTCTACGGCCAGCTCGTCGGCGTCGTCGCCTCGCCCGTCGGTGGGCTCGTGCGCAGCCTCGCCGCGCTCGTCGGCGGCCTCGCCTCCGCGCTCGGTCAGGTCCAGCAGAAGAAGGAGTCCGGCGAGATCCCCGCCGGCGAGGCACCCGCCGCCGTGGCAGAGGCGCCCGCTGCCGAGGAGGCCCCTGCCGAGGAGCCCGCCGCTGAGGCACCGGCGAGCGAGGACACGCCTGCGGCAGAGGAGCCCGCAGGCGAGGAGCCCGCAGCCGAGGAGCCCGCTGCTGAGGTCGCCACCGAGACCGAGGCTGCGCCCGAGGAGGCGCCCGCCGAGGAGCCCGCGGCCGAGGCGCCTGCCGAGGCCACCGCGGACGAGGACAAAGCTGAGCCGGCGAACGAGCCGGCGCAAGAGAACGAAAACCAGGCGGACGCATCGGCGCAGGCCGAGCAGGACCCCGCCGATGCGAATCCCACCAAGGAGGACTGAACAAGATGGCAACCAGTACCCAAGATTGGATCGAGGAGCTCAAGGGCATCTCCGTGCTCGAGCTCGCCGAGCGGATCAAGGCGCTCGAGGAGGAGTTCGGCGTCTCCGCGGCGGCCGTCGCTGCACCCGTTGCAGCTGCCGGCGGCGGTGGCGGCGGCGACGCGGCCGCTGAGGAAGAGGGCGGCACCGTCGACGTGATCCTCGCCGGCGCAGGCGACAAGAAGATCCAGGTGATCAAGGTCGTGCGCGCCGCCACCGGGCTCGGCCTGAAAGAGGCCAAGGCGCTCGTCGACGAGGCTCCCAAGCCCGTCAAGGAGGGCGTCGAAAAGGAGGAGGCCGACAAGCTCAAGCAGGAACTCGAGGAGGCTGGGGCGAGCGTCGAGGTCAAGTAGCGGGCGGAGCCGGATCGCCGCCCGCCCGCGGCTTCGCGGGCAGGCGGCCGACGATCCGGCTCCACCCAACCCGTTTGCAGGTACGACGGCCCCGTCCAGCGCGGGGCCGTCTCTTTATCCACGTTTAACAAAAGTGGCGTTTTTCCGGTAAAGTCCCTGCTGCTGACCAATAGCCGCAGCCGCCCAGAGGCACGACGCCGCGCCACATACGCGGAAGTCGAGGGCGGGGTCCGTGAGCGTCGGCAGCCCACTTCAGGGCGCCGATGGTCTGTGCTATCTTTACGAGTCGCGCTTCGCCGCGCTCCTCTGCCCGTTTCTCGCCCTCCGAAGGAGTCGTTTCTTGGCCGCTGCAGATGCTCTCCGGACGCGCCGTACTTTCGCGCGCCTCAACAAGACCGTTGATGTACCCAACCTGATCGACATCCAGCGCCGCTCGTTTTCGTGGCTGACCGACCCCGAGAAGGGCGGTCTGCGTGAGACGATCGACGACATCTCGCCAATCGAGGACTACACGGGCAACCTCGCCGTGCAGTTCGGCGAGTTCGTCTTCGACGAGCCCGTCGCCTCGCTCGAGCAGTGCCGCGAGAAGGACCTCACATACGCGCGTCCGCTGACCGTCACGGTCGCCTTCATCAACCGCGAGACCGGTGAGATCCGCGAGCAGTCCGTGTTCATGGGCGACTTCCCGTGGATGACCGAGCGCGGCACGTTCGTGATCAACGGCACCGAGCGCGTCGTCGTGACGCAGCTCGTGCGCTCGCCGGGCGCCTACCTGATGGAGCCCAAGGACCGCGAGAAGCAGGTCTTCATCGCCAACCTGATGCCCGCTCGCGGCTCGTGGCTGGAGCTCGAGATCGACAAGAAGGGCAAGGTCTTCGTCCGCATCGATCGCAAGCGCAAGCTCCCCGTGACGGTGCTGCTGCGCGCGATGGGCTACGCGACCGATGAGGAGATCCTGCGGCTGTTCGAGAACTCGCTCTACATCCGCAACACGATCGACGCCGACACCGAGGTCACGCGCACCGAAGACGGCGCGCTGATCGAGCTGTTCAAGAAGCAGCGTCCGGGCGAGCCGCCGAGCGTCGACAACGCCAAGGCGCTGCTCAACCAGCTGTTCTTCGACCCGAAGCGCTACGACCTGACCCGCGTCGGGCGCTACAAGCTCAACTCGCGCCTGAAGCAGTCGACCGACCTCGACGTGCGCACGCTGACCAAGGACGACATCGTCGCCCTGATCCAGGAGCTCGTGCGCCTGCCGAAGATCCTCGGCATCCCCGAGGACGGCGAGCTCGAGATCAAGGACTACGCGGCCGAGGCGATGAGCATGCCGCGCGAGCCGGTCGCCGAGCACCTCGACGAGTACGAGCACTTCGGCAACCGCCGCCTGCGCACCGTCGGCGAGCTGATCCAGGAGGCCTTCCGCATCGGCCTGTACCGGATGGAGCGCGTCGTGCGCGAGCGCCTGACGACCGAGGACGCCGACACGATCACGCCGCAGACGATCATCAACATCCGTCCCGTCGTGGCCGCGCTGAAGGAGTTCTTCGGCTCCTCGCAGCTCTCGCAGTTCATGGACCAGACGAACTCGCTGGCCGGGCTCACGCACCGCCGCCGCCTCTCGGCGCTGGGCGCTGGAGGGCTCACGCGCGAGCGCGCGCCGATCGAGGTGCGCGACGTGCACCCGACCCACTACGGGCGTATGTGCCCGATCGAGACCCCCGAGGGACCGAACATCGGCCTGATCGGCTCGCTGTCCTCGTTCGCCGAGGTCTCCGAGTACGGCTTCGTCACGACCCCCTACCGCGTGGTCAAGGACGGCGTCGTCACCGAGGAGGTCGTGCGCCTGGACGCCACCCAGGAAGAGGAGCTGCTGATCGCGCAGGCGAACACGCCCGTGGACCCCAAGACGGGCAAGCTGAAGGGCTCGGAGATCCTCTGCCGCACGCAGGCCGGCCAGTACGTCACGGTCGGCCCGAAAGACGTCCACCTCGTCGACGTCTCGCCCGAGCAGATCTGGTCGGTCGCCACGGCGATGATCCCGTTCCTCGAGCACGACGACGCCAACCGCGCGCTGATGGGCTCGAACATGCAGCGCCAGGCCGTGCCGCTGCTGAAGACCGACGCCCCGCTGGTCGGTACCGGCATGGAGCGTCGCGCGGCACTCGACACGGGCGACGTGCTGCTGTCGAAGACGACCGGCACGGTCGAGTACGTCGATGCCGACCAGATCGTCGTCCAGGGCTCCGACGGCAAGCAGGAGTACGAGCTGCAGAAGTTCATGCGCTCCAACCAGGGCACGCTGATCCACCACAAGCCGCGGGTCTCCAGCGGCCAGAAGGTCAAGGCCGGCGACGTGCTCGCCGACGGCTCCTCGACCGACCGCGGCGAGATGGCGCTCGGCAAGAACCTGATGGTCGCCTTCATGTCCTGGGAGGGCTACAACTTCGAGGACGCGATCATCCTTTCCAAGCGCCTCGTGCAGGACGACGAGCTCACCTCGATCCACATCGAGGAGTACGAGATCGACGCCCGCACGACGAAGCTCGGCGAGGAGGAGATCACGCGCGACATCCCCAACCGCTCGGAGGAGTCGCTGCGCAACCTCGACGACCGCGGCATCGTCCGCGTCGGCGCCGAGGTGATCTCCGGCGACCTGCTCGTCGGCAAGGTCACGCCGAAGGGCGAGACCGAGCTGACGGCCGAGGAGAAGCTGATCCGCGCGATCTTCAAGGAGAAGGCACGCGAGGTGCGCGACACCTCGCTGAAGGTGCCCCACGGCGAGGGCGGCGTCGTGATCGACGTGAAGACCTTCAGCCGCGACGCCGGCGACGACCTGCCGCCGGGCGTCAACGACCTCGTGCGCGTGTTCGTCGCCAAGAAGCGCAAGATCTCCGAGGGCGACAAGCTCGCGGGCCGTCACGGCAACAAGGGTGTGATCTCGAAGATCGTCGACCAGCAGGACATGCCGTTCCTCGAGGACGGCACGCCGGTCGACGTGATCCTCAACCCGCTGGGCGTGCCTTCGCGCATGAACGTCGGGCAGATCCTCGAGACGCACCTCGGCTGGGCGGCGGCGCAGGGCTGGTACGACGACGGCACCGAGGCCTACAAGGAAGCTCACGAGAACGGCGGCAACGGCAAGGTCTACGTGGCCACGCCGGTGTTCGACGGCGCGACCGTCGCGGACGTCGACACGGCCCTGGTCAAGTGGCAGGACGCGCACACCGGGCGGATCCGCATGGACGTCGACAAGTCCCGCCGCGACGGCGAGCAGGCGTCGGGCAAGATGACGCTGTTCAACGGCCGCACCGGCGAGCCGTTCGAGGAGCAGGTGACGGTGGGCTACATGTACATCCTCAAGCTCCTGCACCTCGTCGACGACAAGATCCACGCCCGCTCGACCGGTCCCTACTCGCTCGTCACCCAGCAGCCGCTGGGCGGCAAGGCGCAGTTCGGCGGCCAGCGCTTCGGCGAGATGGAGGTCTGGGCGCTGGAGGCGTTCGGCGCCGCCTACACGCTGCAGGAGATGCTCACGATCAAGTCCGACGACACGGTCGGGCGCGTGAAGGCATACGAGGCGATCGTCAAGGGCGAGAACATCGCCGAGCCGTCGATCCCGGAGTCCTTCAAGGTCCTGCTCAAGGAGATGCAGTCGCTCGCGCTCGACGTGAACGTCGTCTCCGAGGAGGGTCAGCGCGCGGAGATCCGCGACGAAGACGACGACCTCCTGCGTGCCGCGGAGGAGCTCGGCATCGACCTCTCGGGCGTACGCGCCCTGAGCGGCGACGCCGCCGACGAGGCCGTCGAGGGCGAGGACGCCACCGACGCCGAGCCTTCGGCCAACGGCTCCAACGGCTCCGACCCCGAGGCAGTGGCCGAGGAGGACGGCGCCGAGGCGCCGATCGACCTCGAGGCGCTCGAGGAGCTCGGCGAGGACGCACCAGAGGTGGCAGAGACGTAGTCGATGGCGCCGGCGCCGCGCGATGTCGCGGCGCACGGGGCCAAAGCCCCGGAAGGCGGTTCTCAGCAGCCCCGCAGCAGCACCGCAGCACCGACTAGATCCGATTCACCCGCGAGCGAAAGCTAGAGCCACATGATCGACATCAACAACTTCGACGCCATCGAGATCAGCCTCGCCTCCTCCAAGCAGATCCGCAGCTGGAGCTCCGGCGAGGTGATCAAGCCCGAGACGATCAACTACCGCACGCTCAAGCCCGAGAAGGATGGGCTCTTCTGCGAGCGCATCTTCGGTCCGACGAAGGACTGGGAGTGCTACTGCGGCAAGTACAAGCGCGTCCGCTACAAGGGCATCGTCTGCGAGCGCTGCGGCGTTGAGGTCACGCGCTCGAAGGTCCGTCGCGAGCGCATGGGCCACGTCGACCTGGCCGCCCCCGTCAGCCACATCTGGTTCTTCAAGGGCGTCCCCAGCCGGATCGGCTACCTGCTCGACATGGCGCCCAAGGAACTCGAGAAGGTCCTGTACTTCGCCGCGTCGATCGTCACATGGGTGGACGACGAGGCGCGCACGAAGGACATCGACTCGCTCGAGAAGGAGGTCAACAAGGTCCTCGACGCCTACGCCGCCGAGCGCGAGGAGCGCGTGCTCGAGCTGCAGGAGTCGCTCAAGCGCCGTGAGAAGTACCTGCAGAACGGCAAACAGACCCACTTCAACGACGAAGACCACATGTGGGCGGACTCGCTCGACGTCAACCTCTCGAAAATCTCCGACGAGGAGCGCGAGAAGCTGACCAAGGAGCTGACGAAGGCCTTCGAGGCCGACATCTCCGACACCGAGGCCTACATCGAGGACGCCGCCGAGCGCATGCGCAACGTGTGGGAGCTGTTCAAGACGATGGAGCCCAAGCAGATCGAGCACGACGAGGCGACCTTCCGCGAGCTGAAGGAGCGCTTCGGCTCCTCCTACGGCTTCGGCGAGTACTTCCGCGGCGGCATGGGCGCCGAAGCGGTTCGCGACCTGCTCCAGCAGGTCGACCTCGAGGCCGAAAGGATCGAACTCGAGGACCAGGTCAAGACGGGCAAAGGCCAGAAGCAGGCCCGTGCGGTCAAGCGCCTGAAGGTCGTCTCGGCCTTCATCCAGTCCGGCAACAAGCCGGAGATGATGGTGCTCGACGCCGTGCCCGTGATCCCGCCCGAGCTGCGCCCGATGGTGCAGCTGGACGGCGGGCGCTTCGCCACGTCGGACCTCAACGACCTCTACCGCCGCGTGATCAACCGCAACAACCGCCTCAAGCGGCTGCTCGACCTCGGCGCGCCGGAGATCATCGTCAACAACGAGAAGCGCATGCTGCAGGAGGCCGTCGACGCGCTGTTCGACAACGGCCGCCGCGGCCGCCCGGTCACCGGGCCGGGCAACCGCCCGCTGAAGAGTCTCTCGGACATGCTCAAGGGCAAGCAGGGGCGCTTCCGCCAGAACCTGCTCGGCAAGCGCGTGGACTACTCCGGGCGCTCGGTGATCGTCGCCGGCCCGTACCTGAAGCTGCACCAGTGCGGGCTGCCGAAGATCATGGCGCTCGAGCTGTTCAAGCCGTTCATCATGGCTCGCCTGGTCGAGCGCAAGTCGGCGCAGAACATCAAGGCGGCCAAGAAGATGGTCGACTCGATGATCGGCGAGGTGTGGGACGTGCTCGAGGAGGTCATCCACGAGCACCCGGTGCTGCTCAACCGCGCGCCGACCCTGCACCGTCTGGGCATCCAGGCGTTCGAGCCGCTGCTCGTCGAGGGCAAGGCGATCCAGGTGCACCCGCTCGTCTGCCACGCCTTCAACGCCGACTTCGACGGCGACCAGATGGCCGTGCACCTGCCGCTGTCGGCAGAGGCGCAGGCGGAGGCGCGCATCCTGATGCTCTCCTCCAACAACATCCTCTCGCCGGCTCACGGCGCGCCGCTGGCGACGCCGACGCAGGACATGATCCTCGGCGCCTACTACCTGACCTACGGTCCGGAAGCGGACGAGCTGTCGAAGATCGACCGAGCCACGCACGAGCCGCGCCCGCACGTGTTCCGCACCGCGCAGGAGGCCGAGCTCTCCTACGAGGGCGGCGTGGTCAAGCTGCACGACATCGCCGAGTTCCGCCCCTATGGGCGCGAGGGCGGTCACGTGCTGACGACGATCGGGCGGATCATCTACAACGACCGCATCGAGCGTGCGCTGGCCGAGGCGCTGGGCGACGAGTTCGACGCCTCCAAGTACACGTTCGTCAACCAGTCGATGAAGAAGCGCGACACGACGAGGTTGATCGACATGCTCGTGCAGACCTACGGCGCGACGACGATCTCACTCGTGCTCGACGCGTTCAAGGACCTCGGCTTCAAGTACGCCACGCAGGCCGGGATCACGATCTCCAAGAACGACGTGGTCGTGCCTCCGAGCAAGCAGAAAATCCTCGACAGCTACGAGGCACAGGTCGGCGAGATCTCAGACCAGTACGACATGGGCCTGATCACGCAGGAGGAGCGCCACGAGGCGGTCGTCGAGAAGTGGAACGCGGCGACCGACGAGGTCGCCGAGGCGATGGTCAAAAACCTCGACACGCTCAACCCGATCTTCATGATGGCCAACTCGGGTGCGCGTGGCTCGTTCAAGCAGATCCGCCAGCTGGCGGGCATGCGCGGTCTGATGGCCAACCCGAAGGGTGAAATCATCGAGCGCCCGATCAAGGCCAACTTCATGGAGGGCCTGTCGGTGCTCGAGTACTTCATCTCCACGCACGGCGCGCGAAAGGGCCTCGCCGACACCGCTCTGCGTACGGCCGACTCGGGCTACCTCACGAGGCGCCTGGTCGACGTCGCACAGGACGTGATCATCCGCGAGCCCGACTGCGGCACCGAAGACCACATCGAGATGCCCGTGCTGAAGGACGGCGGCGAGCCCAACGACGGCCTCGTCGGACGCGTCGCGGCGCTGGACATCACGACCAAGCGCAACCGCATGCTCGCCGAGCAGGGCGCCGAGATCGGCCGCGAGCACCTCGCGGACATCGTCGCGGCGTTCGCGGATGACCACGAGAAGGGCAACGTCGTCAAGGTGCCCGTGCGCTCGGTGCTGAAGTGCGAGGCGCAGAGCGGCGTGTGCCAGGCCTGCTACGGGCGGGCGATGGCGACCGGCGCGCTCGCGCAGATCGGCGACGCCGTCGGCATCATCGCGGCCCAGTCGATCGGCGAGCCCGGCACGCAGCTGACGATGCGTACGTTCCACACCGGCGGCGTCGCCGGCGCGGACATCACGCACGGTCTGCCGCGCGTGGTCGAGCTGTTCGAGGCGCGCAAGCCGAAGGGCCTGGCGAAGATCGCCGAGCAGGACGGCGTCGTCTCGGTCGAGGAGACCGACAAGGCGCTGACCGTCGTGATCACCGACGAGGCCGGCGAGGAGCATCGCCACGCCTTCCCGCGCCGCACGCGTCTGTTCGTCGGGCAGGGCGAGAAGATCAACGCCGGCAAGCAGCTCAACGAGGGGTCGGTCTACCCGCACGAGCTGCTGGCGATCCGCGGACGGACCGACACCGAGGTCTACCTCGTCAAAGAGGTCCAGGAGGTCTACAAGTCCCAGGGCGTCGACATCAACGACAAGCACATCGAGCTGATCGTTCGTCAGATGCTGAAGAAGGTGCGCGTCGACCAGAAGGGCGACACCGACTACCTGCCCGGGCAGTTCGTCGACCGCTTCGAATTCGCCAAGGTCAACGACGAGATCGTCAACAAAAAGGGCGAGGCCGCGCAGTTCGAGGACATCATCCTCGGCATCACCAAGGCCTCGCTGAACACGGACTCGTTCCTCTCGGCGGCCTCCTTCCAGGAGACCACCAAGGTGCTGACCGACGCGGCGCTCGAGGGCAAGACCGACCGTCTCAACGGGCTCAAGGAGAACGTGATCATCGGCAAGCTGATCCCGGCGGCGACCGGGCTGAAGCGCTACCGGCGGATCGAGATCGAACCGTCCGAACCGCTGCCTCGCGCGATCGACGACGTCGGCCTGCTCGACCAGGACGAGATCGCAGCCGAGCTCGGGCTGTCCGGCGGCGAGAGCTTCGGCGGCGGCTACGGCCAGGAGTTCGACGCCGACCTGGCATCGCTCGAGAAGATCGGCGCCGGCGACACCGACCCGGGCTTCGTCGAGGAGCTCGCCGAGCTCGAGGTTCCCGAGGAGCCGAGCGGGGAGTAGCAGTAACGGCGGGATACCGGCTGGCTGGGAGCTCTCTCAGCCAGCCGGAAGCCACCGCCTACCCGTCGGCGGCCGCGCGCAGCTCTGCCGCCCAGCCACTCAGCAGCACGGCCTCGCGCTCGGTCAGCCCGTGCTCGGGCTCGGTCTGCACGAGCAGCGTCGGCGCCGAGCGCGCCGCGGCCCACTCGTGGCAGGCCGCGTTGAGCGCGTCGTCGATCCACGCCAGCGCCCGCTCGCCCGCGAACTCGTCGATCGCGTCGAGCTTCCAGTGCGCATTGGTGCGCCCGACGCTTCGCTCGAAGCGCAGGAACGGCAGCGCCGGCGGCAGGCCGAGCAGGTGGGGGAGGTGCTCGTTGGCCTTCTCCTCCCAGCCGCTGCACCAGGCGAGCTCGAAATGGCGTTGCAAGTCGAGCAGGTGAGCGGCGGCCGTGGACGAAAGAAAATGGGGCATGCCGTCGATCGAATGGAACGAGCCGGCTCGGCCGGCGAATGGGGGCCCCGACGAGAGCCCCATGCTGCCGAACAGCGAGATCACGCCGTCGATGTCGACCAGCAGCAGGGGCCTGCCCGCCGCCGATCCGGGCTCCGGCTCGTGCGGTGCGCGTTCGGCTCCGTCCTTGTGCGGATCGGCGCTTGAGAAACCTGAGATTTCTTTATCTATCTCTTTAGTTTCCACGAAGGTATTGCGGGGTACTCTGCAGCGACGGCCGATATGCCGAACGTTGGGGGCAGGCAGTAAAGCAGCCGGTCAAGACCGTCGATCCCCACTCACGCAGCTCCTGAATCCCCCAACTTCTTCATGACCCTAGACCTCGGCATCCTCCTAGCGCTCGCCTGCGCCTTCGTCGCGAACCTCGGCTTCTTCTACAAGCACCGAGGCGCCAACTCCGTCGCCAAGGTCGACGTCCGCCACCCCTTCCGCTCGGCGCGCCAGCTGTACTCCTCGAAGTGGTTCACGATCGGCATGATCACGGCCACGATCAGCTGGGGCCTGCACGTGGCAGCGCTCGCGCTCGCGCCGATGTCCGTGATCCAGGTCGCGCTCGCCGCCGGCGTTGTCTTCATCGCCGTGATGGCCGACCGCCTGTTCGGCTTCGAGGTCGGGCGCCGCCAGTGGATCGGCCTCGTCGCTGATGGCCGCCGGCCTGGCCGTGCTTGGCATCACCGCACCCGCGATGCACGGCGCGCACTCGCAGTTCTCCACCGCCGCGATGATCGCCTTCGAGGCCGGCCTGTTCGGGCTCGGCGGTCTCTTGATCATGGGTCCCCGCATGGGCGGCCCCGTCGAGCACCACGGCGTCATGCTCGGCGCCGCCGCCGGCATCCTCTTCGGCGTCTCCGACACCGCGATCAAGGCGCTCACGGGCATCACCGGGGCGCATGGCTTCCTCGGCCTGCTGCTCAGCCCCTGGCTGATCGTCGCCGTCGCCGCCTCGATCGTCGCCTTCTACGCCTCCGCGCGCGGCCTGCAGGATGGAGACGCCGTCCCCGTGATCGCCGTCACCGGCACGGCCGCCAACATCGCCGGCATCACCGGCGGGATCCTCGTGTTCGGCGACCCGATGGCCGGCAGCCCGCTCGGAATCACGCTGCAGGCGATCGCCTTCGTCGCCGTGATCGTCGCCGCCGCGATGATGCCCGCTCCGGTGCGCGCAGCCGGCGCAGCCGCAAGCGCTTAGCGCTGCTAGCATCCCGGGCCGAATGCCGACCACCTCTCAGCTCGTGCGCAAGGGCCGCGTGGCCCCGAAGAAGAAGCTCGCCACCCCTGGCCTGAAGTCGGGCGCCGGGCGCAAGAAGAAGGTCGCAGCCCCGCAGCGCCGCGGCGTCTGCACGCGCGTCTACACGACGACCCCGAAGAAGCCTAACTCCGCGCTGCGCAAGGTCGCGCGCGTGCGTATCTCCGGCTCGATCGAGGTCACCGCGTACATCCCCGGCGAGGGCCACAACCTGCAGGAGCACTCCGTCGTGCTCGTCCGCGGCGGCCGCGTCAAGGACCTGCCTGGCGTCCGCTACAAGGTCGTGCGCGGCACGCTCGACGCCGCCGGCGTGAGCGACCGCAAGCAGGGCCGCTCGCAGTACGGCGTGAAGAAGAAATAGATGCCCCGCCGCGCAGCCGCCCAGATCCGGCCGGTCGAGCCGGACCCCGTCCACCGCTCCAAGCTTGTCCAGCAGGTCATCAACAAGGTGATGCTCGACGGCAAGAAGTCGACGGCCGAGCGGATCGTCTACGACGCGCTCGCGCTGGTCGGCGAGCGCTCAGACAAAGACCCGATCGAGTCGCTCGAGGCTTCGATCCGCTCGCTCACGCCCACGCTCGAGGTCAAATCGCGCCGCGTCGGTGGAGCCACCTACCAGGTACCCGTCGAGGTCGCCTCGCGCCGCGCGCGCACGCTCGCCGTGCGCTGGCTCGTCGAGTTCGCCCGCCAGCGCCGCGAGAAGACGATGGCCCAGCGGCTCGCCAACGAGTTGATGGATGCTCAGTCCCAGCAGGGTGGCGCCTACAAGCGCAAGGACGACATCTACCGCATGGCGCAGGCCAACAAGGCCTTCGCCCACTACCGCTGGTAGCGAACCGGCGACCGGCGCGCTACGGCGTCCTCGGTCGCTCGCCTGCAAAGCAGGCCACGCTCCCTGCGTCCTTGTATCGCTTGATCGCCGGTCCGCTACGGGCTGATTGCTTTCAGCCCTTGACCCACGCCACGACGCTCGCCCGGCCGGGCCGCGTCGGTGCGCTGCCGTCGTCTGCGCTCAGCTCGCGTTCCAGCCGTTCCAGGCCTCTGCGCAGCTCGTCGGCGTGGTCGCGCTGCATGCGCTCGAAGTAGCTGGTCTGCGCGCGGCGCTCGGGGTCGAGAATCAACTCGGGGTGGCCGAGCATCGCGGCCATCGAACCGTCCTGCAAGTCCTCGTAGACGACCGGGAGGCGCCGCGCTCCGGCCAGCTCGGCGAGCAGCTGCGCCACGGGCATGTGCGTCTCATTCATCCACGGGCGCGAGCCGGGGAAGTAGTCCAGGCACCACGCGTCGGCGATGTCCTCGCGCGTGAACACCATCACTGCGAGGCGGCCGCCGGGGCGCAGCACGCGCTTGGCCTCGGCGAGCGCTCGCGCAGGTTCGTCGACGTGATGGAGCATCGACACGAGCATCGCCGCGTCGAAGCTCGCGTCGGCGAACGGTAGGCGAGCGGCATTGGCGCGTACCGTCTCGAGTCCCTTGGCGCCGGCCTGCACGAGCATCTGCGCGGAGCGGTCGACGACGGTCGGCTGCCAGCCCTCGCCGGCCAGCGCTAGCGCGTAGTTGCCCGTGCCTCCGCCGATGTCCGCGAGCGTACGCCCCGGCGCACCTGCGAGTGCGCGGCGCAGCGGGACCAGCACCGACGGGCTCGCACCGCGCGTGGAGTCGTAGGCGCGTGCCTGTCGCGAGTAGTCGGAGAGCAGGGGCATGGCCGACGAGAAGTTACTCGCCAACTACTGCATGGCTCGACCAACAAGGCCTTCGCCCCCTACCGCTGGTAGCGGACGGGCGGCACGCTACGGCTTCCTCCGTGCTCGTGCGTTGGCGGCGCGCTCACTCGCCGACAAACCGGCGCGCAAGCTCAACGAGCTCAGCGACCGCCTCACGCAGCCTCCAGCGCGCCCAGCTGCTCGCTCCGAGCAGCGTCATACTCACGGTCGGCGCAGTTCCCGCAGGTCGGCGTCTCCAACGACGAGAACATCGATGTCACTGCCCGGGCGACGGGTGCCCGAAGACCAAGAGCCATAGATCACCGCCACGTGAACATCGGGGCGATCAAGAGTTGCGCGCAACTGCTCCTCGACGCCAACCGAGCGACGCAGCAGATCGGCAAGTGGCACGTAGAAGGCGTCGTCCGTCGCGGCAGAGAATCGGTGTGGGCGGGCTGTGGCGTCGCGTGTGACAATGCCAGCGGATTCCGCCCTACCTAGCTCACGATGAACGGACGACTGCGGTGAGCTCAAGGCGCTGGCAAGTTCCTGAAGCGTCCAATTGCGCTCCGGCTGCAGCAGCAGTAGCGCAAGCATCCGGATCTGCATCTCAGAGCGGAAGAGCGGCAGCAGCGCGGGGGCTGAGGTTCTCATTGTTGAGAAGTATATCCCTGAAAAGCGAAAGCCATGTGGCTCCGCACGCGAGTCGTGCCGACCCCTTGAAGAAATAAGCTTCGGTACCTAAACTTAAGGTACCGAATGGCTTCTCCCGACACGACAGACCCCAGCACCTCGCCCGGCTCGGGCCCGGCGGCGGCGCAAGCCCCCGGCCCGGCCGCCCTCGACCACGGCCCGGAAGCGCACGACCGCATCGAGCCCTACGTGTGGAAGATCGCGGGCGTCGTGATCCTCGGGATGATCATGTCGATCCTCGACACGACGATCGTCAACGTCGCGCTGCGCACGCTCGGCCACGATCTGCACAGCTCGATCTCGCAGATCCAGTGGGTCGTCACGGGCTACCTGCTCTCGCTGGCCGCCGTCATCCCGGTGACGGGCTGGGCCGCGCGGCGCTACGGCGCCAAGCGCGTGTACATGACCTCGCTCGTGCTGTTCACGGTCGGCTCGGGGCTCTGCGCGGTCGCCGCCTCGACGACCTCGCTGGTCGTCTTTCGCGTGCTGCAGGGAGCGGGCGGCGGCATGATCATGCCCGTCGGGCAGCTGATCATGGCGCAGGTCGCCGGGCCGAAGCGGATGGGCCGCGTGATGGGCATCGTCTCGATGCCGGCGATGCTCGCGCCGATCCTCGGGCCGGTCGTCGGCGGAGCCGATCCTGCAGAACCTGCACTGGTCGTGGATCTTCCTCGTCAACCTGCCGATCGGCGTGATCGCCTTCGCGCTGGCGCTGGCGGATGCTCCCGCAGACCGACTCGGGCGAGGCCGGTCGCCTGGACGTGCTCGGCCTGGCGCTGCTCTCGACGGCCTCGACGGCGCTCGTCTACGGCCTCAGCCAGCTCGGCACGCACAGCAGCCTGACCGCGCCGGTCGTCGTCTGGCCGATCGTCGATCGCGCTGGTGCTCTCGGGCGTGTTCATCTGGCACGCGCTGCGCGTCGAGCGCCCGCTGCTCGACGTGCGCCTGTACGCCAACCGCGTGTTCGGCGCCGCCTCGCTGACGACGTTCGGACTCGGCGCGGCGCTGTTCGGCGCGATGATCCTCGTGCCGCTCTACTACCAGGAAGTCCGCCACGAGAGCGTGATCGTGACCGGGCTGCTCGTCGGTCCACAGGGCTTGGGGATGCTGCTGGTGATGCCGCTCACCAGCCGTCTGACGCAGCGCTTCGGCGGCGGGCGCGTGGCGCTCGGCGGCGTGCTGCTGCTCGTCGCTCAGCTCGATCCCGCTCGCATTCGTCGGGGCGAGCACGTCGATCGCCTACATCTCCGCTGGTGCTGCTGCTGCGCGGCGTGGGCATAGGCTTCTCGTTCATGCCGGCGATGACGGCCGCCTTCTCGGCGCTGCGACCAGACCAGCTCTCCGACGCCACCCCGCAGCTGAACGTGCTGCAGCGGATCGGCGGCGCGATCGGCACGGCCGTGCTCGCGGTGGTGCTGCAGCGCGCGTCAGGGCACGCCCTGACCAAGCCGGCGAGCGCCTTCCAGGACGCCTACTGGTGGTCGGTCGGGATCTGCGTGCTCTCGCTGATCCCGTGCGTCGTGCTGCTGCGCGCCGAGAACCCGCGCGCGCGCCTGAGCAAGACGGCGGCCAACGCCGAGGCGGCCGCCGAGCCGCTCGGGGTCTGACGATGAGCGCGACCGCAACGCCGAAGCGATCCGCTGCCAAGCGCGCGGGCGCCAAGCAGGCCGCAGCCTCGAGCGCCGAGCTGAGCCCGGCGCTGAGCGAGTTCGGCCAGGCCTTCCGCCACGTGTTCCGCGCGGTCAGCCGTCTGCGCGGGCGTGACACGCACCTGGTCGGCTCGGAGCTCAGCCACGCGCAGTTCGAGCTGTTGATCGAGCTCGACGAGCGCGGCGAGCTGCCGGCGGGCGAGCTCGCGGCGGCGGCCCGGCTGACACCGGCGACGGTCACGCAGATGCTCGACCACCTGGCCGAGTCGGGCCACGTCGAACGCGTGCGCTCGGAGACCGACCGCCGCGTGGTCGTCTCGCGCCTGACCGCGCAGGGCAGGAGCAAGATAGAGGCCAAGCGAGCGGCCTGGCAGAGTCGTTGGCAGGCGGCGCTCGGCGATGTCTCAGAGCGCGATCTGCGCGCCGCCACGGGGGTGCTCGAAAAGCTCGGTGCGATGTTCGAGGACGCCCCCGCGGAGGGCGCCTGTGAGGGCCCCGCCGAGGGTGTGCAAGACGCCTCGCAGACGCCGCGATAGCCCGCTGAGGAGCGAAATTGCTCTGCTATAGTCGGCCCCGCGTCGCGCGTGTGCGCAGGCAGTTCGATTGCGCCCTCGACGGAGTCGCAAATCAAGATGGAGACCTCGATCAGATAGCGAAGCGGACGGTCCACCAAGACCAGTAGCGCGCGTGGACCCGAGGGGTCCATTTTTTTCGCCCAAAGCGCCCGTCGCCCGACCCCCCACTTACCGATGCCACGCAAGTACACACTCGAAAACACCCGCAACATCGGGATCATGGCGCACATCGACGCCGGCAAGACGACGACGACCGAGCGCATCCTCTACTACACCGGCCGCACGTACAAGATCGGCGAGGTGCACGAGGGCGCGGCCGTGATGGACTGGATGGAGCAGGAGCAGGAGCGCGGCATCACGATCACCTCGGCGGCCACCACGGCAGAGTGGAAAGGCCACCGGATCAACATCATCGACACGCCGGGCCACGTCGACTTCACGGTCGAGGTCGAGCGCTCGCTGCGCGTGCTCGACGGCGCGATCGCGCTGTTCGACTCGGTCGCCGGCGTCGAGCCGCAGTCTGAGACCGTCTGGCGCCAGGCCGACAAGTACCACGTCCCGCGGATCGCCTACATCAACAAGATGGACCGGATCGGCGCGGACTTCGACCGCGGCGTGCAGACGATGATCGACCGCCTCGGCGCGCACCCGGTGCCGATCCAGCTGCCGATCGGCAACGAGGCCGACTTCCTCGGCATCGTCGACCTCGTGAAGATGAAGGCGATGGTCTACAAGGACGAGCTCGGCACCGAACAGGAAGAAAACGAGATTCCCGAGCACCTGCTCGAAGCGGCGGAGGCCGCGCGCGAACACCTGCTCGAGGAGGTCTCCCACTACGACGACAACCTGCTCGAGCTGATCCTCGAAGAATCGGAGGTTCCCGAGGACGTGCTCAAGGCGGCGATTCGCAAGGCGACGCTGTCGACCAAACTGACGCCGGTGCTGTGCGGCTCGTCGTTCAAGAACAAGGGCGTGCAGCCGCTGCTGGACGCGGTGATCGACTACCTGCCCTCGCCGCTGGACGTGCCGCCGGTCGTCGGCACCGAGCTGATCAAAGGCGAGGAGGAGGAGCGCCAGGTCGTGCGCAAGGCGGACGACTCAGAGCCCTTCTCGGCGCTCGCGTTCAAGATCGCGGCCGACCCGTACGTCGGCAAGCTGACCTACTTCCGCGTCTACTCCGGAAAGCTCCAGGCCGGCTCGCGCGTGCTCAACGTCGGCAGCGGGCGCACCGAGCGGATCGGGCGCATCCTGATGATGCACGCCAACGACCGCGAGGAGGTCGAAGAGGTCTACGCGGGCGACATCGCCGCGGCGGTGGGCATCAAGCAGGTGATCACGGGCGACACGCTCGCGGCGCCGGACGCTCCCGTGCACCTCGAGAAAATCGTCTTCCCGGAGCCCGTGATCAAGGTCGCGGTCGAGCCGAAGACGAAGGCCGACCAGGAGAAGATGTCGATCGCGCTCGGCCGTCTGGCCGAGGAGGACCCGACCTTCCAGGTGCGGACCAACGAAGAGACCGGCCAGACCGAGATCTCGGGCATGGGCGAGCTGCACCTCGAGGTGCTGGTCGACCGCATGAAGCGCGAGTTCGGCGTCGAGGCAAACGTCGGGCGCCCGCAGGTCTCCTACCGCGAGACGGTGCGCGCGACGGTCGAGAAGATCGAAGGCAAGTTCGTCCGCCAGACGGGTGGCTCGGGCCAGTTCGGCGTCGTCTACATCAACCTCGAGCCGGCGCCGGGCGAGGGCTTTGAGTTCGTCAACAAGATCAAGGGCGGGAACATCCCCTCGGAATACATCCCGGCCGTCAAGCAGGGTGTCGAAGAGGCGCTGGAGAACGGCGTAAAGGCGGGCTACCCGATGGTCGACATGAAGGTGACGCTGACCGACGGCAAGTACCACGACGTGGACTCCTCGGAGATCGCCTTCAAGGTCGCCGGGTCGATCGCCTTCAAGGAGGCGGCCAAGCGCGCCAAGCCGGTGCTGCTGGAGCCGATCTTCGCGGTCGAGGTGATCACGCCGGAGGACTTCCTCGGCGAGGTGATCGGAGACCTCAGCCGCCGGCGCGGACGCGTCGAGGGCAACGAGCGCCGGGGCAATGCGCTGGTGGTCACCGCGCGCGTGCCGCTGAGCGAGATGTTCGGCTACGCGACCGACCTGCGCTCCAACACGCAGGGCCGCGCGAACTACACGATGCAGTTCGAGGCCTACGAGGAGGTTCCGGCGAACATCGCGGAGCAGATCGTGGAACAGCGGACCGGGGAGCCGGTCCCCGCCTAGGTGGCCGGGGTGAGGCTCGGAGTCGCAGACAGAGCTTTAGCAGCAGGCGGCAGTCACAGCCGCCGCATTTAGATAGATTTCTCAGGTTCGCCCTCACGGGCGGACATTCAAGTCGATACCAGGAGCGAACCAAAAGTGGCGAAGGAGAAGTTCGAGCGCGACAAGCCGCACGTCAACGTCGGCACCATCGGTCACATCGACCATGGCAAGACGACGCTGACCGCTGCCATCACGACGGTGCTGGCCGAGCACGGAGGAGCGGAGGCCCGCACCTTCGCGGAGATCGACAACGCTCCCGAGGAGAAGGAACGCGGGATCACGATCGCGACTTCGCACGTCGAGTACCAGACGGAGAACCGTCACTACGCCCACGTCGACTGTCCGGGTCACGCCGACTACGTGAAGAACATGATCACGGGCGCCGCGCAGATGGACGGCGCGATCCTCGTCGTCTCGGCCGCCGACGGCCCGATGCCGCAGACGCGCGAGCACATCCTGCTGGCGCGCCAGGTCGGCGTGCCCTACATCGTCGTGTTCCTCAACAAGGCCGACATGGTCGACGACGACGAGCTGCTCGAACTGGTCGAGGTCGAGGTTCGCGAGCTGCTCTCCGAATACGACTTCCCGGGCGACGACATCCCCTTCATCACCGGCTCGGCGCTGAAGGCGCTGGAAGGCGACGAGGCCTACAAGGGCAAGATCCTCGAGCTGGCGGAGGCGCTGGACACCTACATCCCGGAGCCCGTGCGCGAGCTCGACAAGCCGTTCCTGATGCCGGTCGAGGACGTCTTCTCGATCACCGGCCGTGGCACGGTCGCCACGGGCCGCGTCGAGCAGGGCATCGTCAACACGGGGGACACGGTGGAAATCGTCGGCGTCCACGACTCGACCTCGACGGTCGTCACGGGCGTTGAGATGTTCCGCAAGATCCTCGACCAGGGCCAGGCGGGCGACAACGTCGGCTGCCTGCTGCGCGGTACCAAGCGCGAGGAGATCGAGCGCGGGCAGGTGCTGTGCAAGCCGGGCTCGATCACGCCGCACACCAAGTACAAGGCTGAGGTCTACGTGCTGAAGAAGGAGGAGGGTGGCCGTCACACCCCGTTCTTCACGGGCTACCGGCCGCAGTTCTACTTCCGCACGACCGACGTCACCGGCGTGGCCAAGCTGCCCGACGGCGTCGAGATGGTCATGCCTGGGGACAACGTCCAGATGGAGATCGAACTGATCCAGCCGATCGCCATGGACCAGGGCCTGCGTTTCGCCATCCGAGAGGGCGGTCGCACGGTCGGCTCTGGCGTAGTCACAGAGATCATCGAGTAGTACCCACCGCCCCGGAAGCTCGGGGCGGTGCTCATATTGCAGTCCGATACGACTAGAAGGCCCCCGGAAGGCGCGGTGGCGAGAGGTGGAGGCGGATTCCACGACACGGAGTCCGCCCTTTCTCTGACCACCCCGGGGTAATCACTGGCGCCGGAACGACAACGAATCAGAGACAAGAGAGCAGACTCGAGACACCAATGGCATCGGCCACGCAAAACAAGATCCGCATCCGCCTGAAGGCGTATGACACCTCGGCGATCGAGTCGGCGGCGAAGGAGATCGTCGAGACGGCGACGCGCACGGGCGCGAGCGTGTCCGGTCCGGTGCCGCTGCCGACCGAGAAGAACGTCTACTGCGTGATCCGCTCTCCGTTCAAGGACAAGGACTCGCGCGAGCACTTCGAGATCCGCACGCACAAGCGCCTGATCGACATCCACCAGCCGACGCCGAAGACGGTCGACTCGCTGCAGCGCCTCGACCACCTGCCGGCGGGCGTGGACATCGAGATCCGCCTGGCCACCTGACCGACGAGATGTCCGCGATCCTCGCCAAGAAGCTCGGCATGACCCAACTGTTCCAGGAGGACGGCAGCGTCGCGCGCGTGACCGTGCTGCAGGCCGGCCCGTGCCCGGTGACGGCGATCCGCACGCCCGACCGCGACGGCTACGAGGCGGTCCAGCTGGCCTTCGGGCAGGCCAAGGAGAAGCACCTGACCAAAGCCGAGCTCGGCCACCTGAAGAAGGTCGACGCGCCGCCGATGCGCCACGTGGTCGAGTTCCGCGACGAGGCGGGCGAGCTGCAGCTCGGCGAGAGCGTGACGGTCGAGGCCTTCGAGGTCGGCGGCGCGCGTGAAGATCTCGGGCGTCTCCAAGGGCAAGGGCTTCCAGGGCACGATCAAGCGCCACAACTTCGCCTCAGGCCCGAAGTCGCACGGCTCGCACAACAAGCGCGCGCCGGGCTCGATCGGCGCCTCGGCCTGGCCGGCGCGCGTGATGAAGGGCATCCGCGGCCCAGGGCAGATGGGCAACAAGCGCGTCACGCAGAAGGGCCTTGAGATCGTCGCGCTCGACGCGAAGGAGAACCTGCTGATGGTGCGCGGCTCGGTGCCGGGCCCGCGCGGCGGCGTGGTGGAGGTGCGCAGCGATGCCTGACGCTCCGGTGCTCGGTCAGTCAAAGAAAGTCAAACTTGACGAAGGCGCCTTCGGCGCACGATTCCATGGGCCGCTGGTCCATCAGAGCGTGCGTGCGGAGCAGGCGGCGCGCAGGCGCGGGACGGCGGCGACGAAGACGCGCGCGATGGTCTCGGGCGGCGGCGCCAAGCCGTGGCGCCAGAAGGGCACGGGCCGGGCCCGCGCGGGCTCCAACCGCTCGCCGATCTGGACGGGCGGCGGCGTCGTGTTCGGCCCGCAGCCGCGCTCGTACACGTTCAAGGTCAACCGCAAGGAGCAGCGCGCGGCGCTGCGCAGCGCGCTGTCGCTGCACGCCGAGCGCAAATCGCTGGCGATCCTCGACGCCGGCGCGTTCACGGCGCCGAAGACGCGCCAGGCGCTCGACCTGCTCGAAGACTGGGGCCAGGACTGGCCCGACGCTCGTCGTGCTCGGCCCGGAGCAGTCAGACGTGGCGCTGTCGTTTCGCAACCTCAAGCGCGTGGCCGTGCTGAGCGCGGCCGACGTCGGCGTGACCGAAGTGGTCGGCGCCGCCTCGCTGCTCGTCACCGAGGCCGCGCTGGCCGAGCTGACCGAGCGCGCCGCCAAGCCGCGCGCCGGCGCCGCCGAGCAGGAGGAGGCGGCCTGATGGACCACTCGCAGGTGATCATCCGCCCGGTCGTCTCGGAGAAGAGCTACGTGCTCTCGGCGGCCAACCGCTACACCTTCCGCGTGCACGACGACGCGCACAAGACGCAGATCCGCCAGGCGATCGAGGCGCTGTTCGACGTGCACGTCGTCGAGGTGCGCACGGCGAGCGTCAAGTCCAAGCCCAAGCGCCGCGGCACGACCAACGGTCGCACGCGCAGCTGGAAGAAGGCGATCGTGCAGGTGCGCGACGGCGAGATCGATCCCGATCTTCCAGGGCCTGCAAGGTCTAGAGGGGTCGTAGGAGATGCCGATTCGCAAGCCAAAGCCGACGAGCCCGGGGATGCGCTTCGTGTCCTACCCGGACTTCGCCGAGATCACGAAGTCAAAGCCCGAGAAGACGCTCGTCGAAGGGCTGAAGAAGAGCGGCGGGCGCAACGCGCACGGGCGCAAGACCTCGCGCCACCGCGGTGGCGGCGCCAAGCGCGCCTACCGGCGGATCGACTTCAAGCGCCGCAAGGACGGCGTCGAGGCGAAGGTCGCCGCGATCGAGTACGACCCCAACCGCTCGGCCTACATCGCGCTGCTTGCACTACCTCGACGGCGAGAAGCGCTACATCCTCGCGCCGCAGCGCCTGACGGTGGGCATGACGGTCGCCTCGGGCGAGGGCGCGGACATCGCCGTGGGCAACTGCATGGCGCTCACGCGCATGCCGGTCGGCACGGTCGTCCACAACGTCGAGCTGCAGCCGGGCCGCGGCGGGCAGATGGCGCGCTCGGCGGGCGCCGCCGTCCAGCTGATGGCCAAGGACGGCGAGATGGCGACGCTGCGCCTGCCCTCGGGCGAGATGCGCATGGTCCGCGCCGAGTGCCGCGCGACGGTCGGCACGCTCGGCAACACCGACCACCAGAACGTGAAGATCGGCAAGGCAGGGCGCAAGCGCCACATGGGCGTGCGCCCGCAGACGCGCGGCACGGCGATGAACCCGGTCGACCACCCGCACGGCGGCGGCGAGGGCTCGACGACGGCCGGTCGTCACCCGGTCACGCCGTGGGGCGTGCCGACGCTCGGCTACCGCACGCGCAAGAAGAACAAGACCTCCGAGCAAGTACATAGTGCGCGGACGTAGGCGCGGGAAGGGCAAGCAGCGATGAGCCGCTCCAGCAAGAAGGGCCCGTGGGTCGAAGAGCGCCTGATGAACCGCATCGAAGCGCTCAACACGGCGAACAACAAGAAAATGCTGCGCACGTGGTCGCGCGCGTCGACGATCTTCCCGGAGATGGTCGGCCACACGATCGCCGTGCACGACGGCAAGAAACACGTCCCGGTGTTCGTCAGCGAGTCGATGGTCGGGCACAAGCTCGGCGAGTTCGCGCCGACCCGCGTGTTCCGCGGTCACGCGGGCTCGGGAAGGGTTCGCTAGATGAGCGCCGAGCAGGAGAAGGACGACGTGACGGAGGCCGAGACGCCCGAGGCGAAAAAACCGGCTGCCAAAAAAGCTGCGAAAAAACCGGCCAAAGCCGCCAAAGGCGCGGAGGCCAAAGCGGCCGGCAAAGACGCCGAGGCGAAAGCCGACGAGGGCGCCAAACCGGCCGCCAAAAAAGCCGGCAAAAAACCTGCGGCGAAAAAAGCTGCGAGCAAAGCGCCGGCCGCGAAAGAGCCCGTCGCGAGCGAGCCGAAAAAAGCGAGCCGCGGCAAAGCGGCTCCGGCCAAACCGCGACGCAAAGTCGTCCGCGCGCACGCCCGCTACGTGCGCACCTCTGCGCGCAAGGCGCGGATGGTCTGCGGGCACCTGCGCGGCAAGTCGGTGCAGGAGGCACGCGCTATCCTCGCGTTCACCCCTCGTGAGGTGGCGCGCGACTGGAGCAAGCTGCTCGAGTCGGCCGTGGCCAACGCCGAGAGCAATCACGAACTGGTCGAGGAAGATCTGATCGTCCGTGAGGCGTTTGCCGACGAGGGGCCGACGATCAAGCGCTTCAGGCCGCGCGCGATGGGACGCGCCACGCCGATCCGCAAGCGCACGAGCCACCTGACGATCGCGCTGACCCCGGACCCCGCGCCCCGGACCACCAAGAGAGACGGCTAGAGAGAAGAAATGGGACAAAAGGTTCATCCAGAGGCCATGCGCGTGGGTTACATCCACGACTGGAAGTCGAACTGGTTCAACGAAAAGCACTTCGCCGAGTACCTCGCCGAGGACGTGCGCATCCGTGAGCACATCACGAACAAGCTCGCGCACGCGGGCCTGTCGAGCATCACGATCCGCAAGGACTCGAACGAACTCGAGGTCAACATCCACACGGCGCGGCCGGGCATCGTGATCGGCAAGTCGGGCAGCGAAGTGGACGCGCTGCGCCGCGACCTGCACAAGATGACGAGCAAGCAGATCAAGGTGAACATCCTCGAGATCAAGCGCCCCGAGCTCGACGCCTCGCTGGTGGCGCAGTCGATCGCCGAGCAGCTGCAGAACCGCGTGGCCTTCCGCCGCGCGATGAAGCGCGCTCTGACGAGCGCGATGCGCTCGGGCGCCAAGGGCGTCAAGGTGCAGGTGGCCGGGCGCCTGGGCGGCGCCGAGATGGCCCGCACCGAAAGCTACTCCGACGGTCGCGTGCCGCTGCACACGATGCGCGCGGACATCGACTACGGCTTCTACGAGTCGCGCACCACGTTCGGGCGGATCGGCGTGAAGTGCTGGATCAACAAGGGCGAGATCATGCCCGAGGGCTACACGGGCGCCGACCTGACCGACATCACGGCGCCGGCGCCGTCGAGCAACGACCGCGACGGACGCGGTGGGCGCGATGGGCGCGACGGTCGCGGTCGTGGACGTGGCGGCGGCGGCCGGGCGGCGGCGGCGGGCGCGGGCGTCCCGGCGGCGGTGGCCCCGGCGGCGGCGGTGGCGGACGTGGACCGGGCGGTGGCGGCTTCGGCGGCGGTCGTGGCGGCGGAGGCGGCGGCGGCGGTGGCCGCGGCCCCGGCGGTGGCGGCGGTCGTGGCGGTTCGCGTCCGGGCGGCGGAGGTGGGCGCTGATGCTCTCGCCCAAGCGCGTGAAGCACCGCAAGCAGCACCGTGGGCGCCGAGCCGGGATGTCGCGCGGCCAGGTCAAGGTGCAGTTCGGCGAGTACGGACTGAAGGCGCTCGAGGGCGGCTGGTTGACCAACCGCCAGATCGAGGCCGCACGTGTCGCGATGACGCGCAAGATCAAGCGTGGCGGCAAGGTGTGGATCAACGTGTTCCCGGACAAGCCGGTGACGAAGAAGCCGGCCGAGACGCGCATGGGCTCGGGCAAGGGCTCGCCCGAAGGCTGGGTGGCGGTGGTCAAGCCGGGCCGCGTGATGTTCGAGCTGGCCGGCGTGTCCGAGCCGCTCGCGCGCGACGCGATCCGCCTGGCTGCGCACAAGCTCCCGGTGAAGTCCAAGTTCGTGCTGCGTGAGGACTGACGCTGCGATGAAGGCCAAGGAGATGCGCGACATGGAGCCCGGCGAGCTGTCCAAGCGGATCGCGGTGCTGCGCAAAGAGGTGTTCGGCCTGCGTTTCTCGAACGCGACGGGCGAACTCGACAACACTGCCGGCATGGGGCGCGCCAAGCGCGACCTGGCCCGGGCCCTGACCGTCGCGCGCGAGCAAGAGCTGCGCGGCGAGAGCAACTGACACCCCTACTGCTGAGACGAAACGGAAGACATGGCTGACGAGCAAGAGAACGAGACGCCCGAGACCCCCGAGGACGCGCCGCAGGCCGCCGAGGCGCCTGAGGCTGCCGCGGCTGAGGCTCCGCACGTGAGGACGCGGCACCCGAGGCTGCCGAGGAGGCCCCGGCCGAGGACGCCGGCGAGGCGCCCGCGCCCGCAGACGCCCCGGTCGCGCAGGCCGAGCCGAGCGAGCCGGCCGAGGTGCTCTCGCCGAAGGAGCGCCGCCGCCGCGCACGCTCCAAGCACGGGGGCGAGGTCAGGCCGTCGCGCACGCCCGAGGAGCGCCAGGCCGAGCGTGTCGCCGAGCGCAAGCGCAAGGCCGTGCGCCGCCGCGCGCGCCGCCTGCAGGAACGCGCCAAAGCGGCCGAGCGCCGCGCGGCGGCCCCGGCGGCGGAGCCGCTCGCGCCGGTGCACGCGCCCGTCGAGGGCGCGCCGCAGGGTGCGCCAGGGCGTCGTCGTCTCGGACAAGGCCGAGAAGACGATCACGGTGCGCATCGACGTTGCCCGTCGTCACCGCCGCTACGAGAAGATCGTGCGCAGCTCGAGCACGCTGCACGCGCACGACGAGAACAACGACGCGCACGAGGGCGACACGGTGCGCGTGATCGAGAGCCGCCCGCTGTCGCGCTCCAAGCGCTGGGCGCTCGTCGACGTCTTGGAGCGCGCCCGATGATCCAGAACGAGACAAGACTTCGCGTGGCCGACAACACGGGCGCGCGCGAGATCCTCTGCATCCGCGTCAAGGGCGGCTCGCAGCGCCGCTACGCATTCGTCGGCGACGTGATCACGGCGACCGTCAAGCAGGCCAACCCGCAGGGCGCCGTGAAAAAGGGCGAGGTCGTCACGGCCGTGATCGTGCGCACGAAGAAGCCGATCGGCCGCGACGACGGCACCTACATCGCCTTCGACGAGAACGCGGCGGTGATCATCGACGACCAGAACAACCCGCGCGGCACGCGCGTGTTCGGGCCGGTCGCGCGAGAACTGCGCGAGCGCAACTTCATGAAGATCGTCTCGCTGGCGCCGGAGGTCCTGTGATGGCCGGAAAGACCGCCAAGCGCCGCTCGATGAAGATCCGCTCGAACGACCACGTGAAGATCACGGCGGGCAAGGACCGCGGCAAGACGGGCAAGGTGCTGCGCGTCGATCCGGCCAAGGAACGTCTGTACGTCGAGGGCCTGAACATGGTCAAGCGCGCGGTGCGCCCGCAGCAGAACCAGAGCACCTCGCCGCTGCCCAACGCGGCGGGCCAGCTCGGCGGGATCATCGAGCGCGAGGGCCCGATCCACATCTCCAACGTGATGCTGCTCGACGCCAAAGGCAACCCGACGCGCGTGCGCATCCAGCGCGAGGGCGGCTCGCGCGTGCGCGTGGCCAAGAGCACCGGAGCGGAGCTCGACTGAGATGGCTGCGACGGATACGACAGAGGCCCCGCCGGCACGCCTGAAGGCGCGCTACTTCGAGGAGGTTCGCCCCTCGCTGATCGAGCGCTTCGAGTTCTCCTCGAACATGCAGGCGCCGCGCCTGGAGAAGATCACGCTGAACATGGGCGTCGGCCTGGCCAAGCAGGACTCCAAAGTGCTGAAGGCGGCGACCGAGCAGCTCGCGACGATCGCCGGCCAGCAGCCGAGCGTGCGCCGCGCGCGCAAGTCGATCGCGGCGTTCAAACTGCGCGAGGGCATGCCGGTGGGCGTCTCGGTGACGCTGCGCGGCGAGCGCGCATATGAGTTCCTCGACCGGCTCGTGTCGATCGCGATCCCGCGAATCCGCGACTTCCGCGGACTGAACCCGCGCTCGTTCGACGGCCGCGGCAACTACACGATGGGCGTGCGCGAGCAGATCATCTTCCCGGAGATCGACTACGACGCGATCGACCAGGTGCGCGGCCTGGACATCACGATCACGACGACCGCAAAGACCGACATCGAAGCGTTCGCGCTGCTGCAGGCGTTCGGCATGCCGTTCGCCCCGCAGGGCCGCCCGAAGGGCTATGACCCGGTGGCGGACGAGAACGAGGCCAAGGCCCACGCCGAGGCCGAGGCCGCGAAGGCGGCCGAAGCGGCAGCGGCCCCGGCGCCGAAAGCCAAAGCCGCGAAGAAAGCGTCCGCGCCGGCCGAGCAGACCGCCGAGCCCGAGGCCGAGACGGCCGAGGAGCCCGCAGCCGAGCAGCCGCCGGCCGAGGAGCCGGAGGCGGCCGCGGCGACGGAGCCAGCCGCCGAGGAGGCAGCAGCGGAGGAGCCCGAGGCGGAGGAGCCCGAGGCGCAGGAGAAGCCTGCCGAGGAGCCCGAGCCAGCCGCCGAGGCGGGCGAGTCGCAGGCAAGCGCCGAGCAGGCGTCAGACTCAGATCAACAGCAGGACGACGGCAGCGACGAGAAAGAGAGCGGCGACTAGATGGCCAAGACATCGCAGCGCGTCAAGCAGGCGCGCAAACCGAAGTTCAAAACGCGCGCCTATACTCGCTGCAACCGCTGCGGGCGTCCGCGCGCGGTCTACCGCAAGTTCGGGCTCTGCCGCATCTGTCTGCGTGAGCTCGCCCACAACGGCCACATCCCGGGGATGACGAAGTCCTCCTGGTAACGGGCCAGACAATCCTTTCGACCTTCCACTGAACGAGCAGCCATGTCCATGACCGATCCGATAGCCGACTTCCTCACGCGCGTGCGCAACGCGATCCACGCTGCGCATGAGACGGTCGACATCCCGGCGTCGAAGCTGAAGAGCGAGCTCGCGCGGATCCTCGCCGAGCAGGGCTACATCGACTCCTTCGAGGTCGCGCCCGACCCCGACGGCGGCCCCGGGCAGCTGCTGCAGATCCGCCTGAAGTACACCGAGGACCGCCGCTCGGCGATCACGGGGCTGCGGCGCGTCTCGCGCCCGGGCCGGCGCACGTACGTCGACGCGAAGCACATCCCGAAGGTGCTCGGCGGCATGGGCACGGCGATCGTCTCGACCTCGCACGGTGTGATGACCGGCCACGACGCTCGCGCAGAGGGCGTCGGCGGCGAGGTCCTGGCGCAGGTCTGGTGAGCTGAGCGATGTCGCGAATCGGCAGACAGCCCATTCCGGTGCCAAGCGGCGTGACGGTTGCGATCGAGCCCGGCGAGGTCCGCGTCAACGGCCCCAAAGGTGAACTCGCGGAGCGCATCCACCGCGACATCGAGGTCAAGCAGGACGGCGAGCAGCTGCTCGTGTCGCGTCCGACCGACCGCGGCGAACACCGCGCGCTGCACGGCCTCACGCGCTCGCTCGTGGCCAACATGGTCCAGGGCGTGACGGCGGGCTACGAGAAGCGCCTGGAGATCCAGGGCGTCGGCTACCGCGCGCAGCTGAAGGGCAAGAACCTAGAGCTCGCCGTGGGCTACTCGCACCCGGTGCCGATCCCGGCGCCGGACGGGATCGAGTTCGAAGTGCCCCAGCCGACGCGCGTCGTCGTCAAGGGCATCTCCAAGCAGCTCGTCGGCGAGACGGCGGCGATCATCCGCAAGCAGCGCCCGCCGGAGCCGTACAAGGGCAAGGGCATTCGCTACGAGGGCGAGTACGTCCAGCGCAAGGTCGGCAAGCGCGCATGACCGTCATCACCAAGCCACAGAGCAGGCTCAAACGCCGCCGCCGCGTGCGGGCGAAGGTCACGGGCACGGCCGAGCGTCCGCGCATCTCGGTGTTCCGCTCGAACCAGGGCATCTCGGCGCAGCTGATCGACGACGGCGCGGGCCGCACGCTGGCTGCGGTCAACTGGTACGAGCCGGAGCTGCGCAAGCTGAAGAAGCCCGATCGCACCAAGCGCTCCGGCGAGATGTTCGCCGAGCGAGCCAAGGCGGCGGGCATCTCCGAAGCGGTGTTCGACCGGGGCGGCTACCGCTACCACGGTCACGTGCGTGCATTTGCCGAGGCAATCCGCGAGGCCGGGATCACCGTCTAGCCGTCGGCTGCTTCGCGACCGCTACCCTCTCACTCCCTCTTATGTCGATAACCGTAGACAGATCAGTCAGCCCGGCCGGCCTGGACCTCCAGGAGCGCGTCGTCGAGATCAACCGCGTCGCCAAGGTCGTCAAGGGCGGCCGGCGCTTCTCGTTCACGGCGCTTGTGGTCGTCGGCGACGAGCGCGAAATCGTGGGCGTCGGCTACGGCAAGGCCAACGAGGTTCCGCTGGCGATCCAGAAGGGCGTCGAGCGCGCCAAGAAGGACCTCTTCCGCGTGCCCAAGCACGGCAGCACGATCACCCACCAGACGACAGGCGTGTTCGGTGCGGGCCGCGTGTTCCTCAAGCCGGCCTCGCCCGGAACGGGCGTGATCGCGGGCGGCGGCGTGCGCGCGGTGCTCGAGCTCGCGGGCATCCACGACATCCTTTCCAAGAGCCTCGGCACGCAGAACCCGATCAACCTCGTCAAGGCGACCGTCGCCGGCCTGCGCGGCCTGCGCACGCCCGAGGAGGTCGGCGAGCTGCGCGGCCTGTCGATCGACAAGGTGCTCGGCCTCGGCGGCGCCAAGGCCAACGGTGCCGCGACGGCCACGCTCTCGGCCGAGGATGCGAGCGCCGAGGCGCCCAGTGACGCCGCCCCCGCAGACGCTGCACCCGCCGACGCACCTGCCCCGGCCGACGCCGAGGCCGGCGCAGAGCCAGCGGCGGCCGACGAGGCCCAGCCTGAGGCGGCGAGCGCTCCGAGCGAGGAGGCCTCGTCCTGATGGCTGCCCTCACGGTGACCCAGCGCAAGTCGCGCAACGGCGCGAACCAGAAACAGCTCGACACGCTCCGCTCGCTCGGACTGCGCCGAATCGGACACACGGTCGAGGTCAAGGACTCCGAGCAGGCGCGCGGGATGCTGCACGCCGTGCGCCACCTGATCGAGGTCGAGGAGGGCAAGTCGTGAGCCCGGCAGACGAGCAGAAGCCGACGCGCATCGGGCTGCACAGCCTGGCGCCGGCGCCGGGCAGCCGCCGCCCGCGCAAGCGCATCGGCCGCGGCGAAGGCTCGGGCACGGGCAAGACCTCGGGCCGTGGCCAGAAGGGCGCGGGCTCGCGTTCGGGCTCCAAGCGCCGGGCGCGCTTCGAGGGCGGTCAGATGCCGATTCACATGCGCATGCGAAAGCTGCGCGGGCCGCACATGAAGAAGTCGATGCCGTTCGAGCCGTTCCGCACGCACACCCAGGCGGTCAACATCGACGCGCTGCAGGAGCGCTTCGAGGCGGGCGCGGAGGTGACGGTCGAGGCGATGAAGGCGAAGGGCCTGGGCACGCGCAAGGACGTCCCGATCAAGGTGCTCGCCAAGGGCGAGATCTCAAAGGCGCTGACGGTGCACGCGCACGCGTTCAGCGCCGGCGCGCGCGAGCGCATCGAGTCGGCCGGCGGCACCTGCAAGCTCGTCGAGCTCTAGCCGGGCTGCCCGGCAGTGCAACCGCCGGCACACAAACACGCATCGACTAGAATCCGCCGCTCCGCGGGAGGGAGTGCAGCGGCGCTCTAGGCCGCGGAGCGAAGCCCATGCTCTCAACGATCCTCAACGCCTTCCAGGTCGCGGACATCCGCAAGAAGATCGCCTTCACGGCGGGGATGCTGCTGATCTACCGCTTCGGCTCGCACATCCCCGTGCCGGGCGTCAACCTGACGGCGGTCAACAACATCCAGAAGGAGTTCGGCGGATCCAACATCCTCGGGCTGCTCAACCTCTTCTCGGGCGGCGGGCTGTCGCGGATCGCGCTGTTCGCGCTGGGCATCATGCCCTACATCACGGCCTCGATCATCCTGCAGCTGCTGCAGGTCGCGGTGCCGTCGCTGGAAAAGCTCTCCAAGGAAGGCGAGGTCGGGCAGGCGCGGATCACGCAGTACACGCGCTACCTGACGGTCGGCCTGGCCTTCGCCCAGTCGATCGGCTACGTCTTCCTGTTCCACACGCTGCAGGCCAAAGCGGGCGAATCGGTCGTCACGCACTTCGACGCGCCGCACATCTTCCTGATCGTGATCTGCCTGACGACGGGCTGCGTGCTCTTGATGTGGATCGGCGAGCTGATCACCCAGCGCGGCATCGGCAACGGCATCTCGCTGCTGATCTTCGCCTCGATCGTGGCGCGCCTGCCGAGCGGCATCCAGACGTGGTGGACCTCGCAGGACCAGGTCTTCAAGGTGATGATGCCGTTCCTCGTGCTCGCGGTCGTGGCCGGCATCGTGTTCGTGCAGGAAGGCCAGCGGCGCATTCCGGTGCAGTACGCCAAGCGCGTGATCGGGCGGCGCATGACCGAAGGCGGGCAGACCTACCTGCCGCTGCGCGTGAACATGGCGGGCGTGATCCCGGTGATCTTCGCGGCCAGCATCATGGCCTTCCCGCCGACGGTCGGACAGCTCGTGAAAACCCACTGGGGGCAGTCGATCTCGGACTTCTTCTCGCCCAACGGCTGGCACTACGTGGTCGGCGAGTCGATCTTCATCCTGCTGTTCACGTACTTCTACACGGCGGTCACGTTCAACCCGGTCGACCAGGCGGACAACCTGAAGAAGTACGGCGGCTTCATCCCCGGGGTGAGACCGGGCCGCCCGACGGCGGAATTCCTCGATCGCATCCTCGCGCGGCTGACGTTCCCGGGCGCGCTGTTCCTCGCGGCCGTGGCGGCGCTGCCGACGATCCTGATCGCGCGCACGCATCAGAACATCCCGCTCGGAGGCACCTCGATCCTGATCGTGATCGGCGTCGCGCTCGAAACGATGAAGCAGCTCGAGGCGCAGCTGATGATGCGAAGTTACGAGGGCTTCCTCAAGTAATTCCGGGGAGTCGGCAGGGCAGCGCAACGGATAGGCTGCCTCGGACTTGTCCGAATTGAACCTGATACTGCTCGGCCCGCCTGGCGCCGGCAAGGGGACTCAGGCGGAGCGCCTGCGCGAGGACTTCGCGCTGCCGCACATCTCGACGGGCGACATGCTGCGCGCGGAGGTCGCCGCGGGCAGCGATCTGGGCCTGGCGGCGAAGCGCTACATGGACGCGGGCGACCTGGTTCCGGACGAGGTGATCGTCGGCATGATCTCAAAGCGCGTGCGCGAGCCGGACGCGAGCGAGGGCTTCCTGCTCGACGGCTTCCCGCGCAACGCCGAGCAGGCCGATGCGCTGGCGAAAGCGCTGGAGGGTCTTGGCCGCCGCCTGTCGGCGGCGCTGTTGATCGAGGTGCCCGACGAGGAGCTCGTCAGGCGTCTGGCGGGCAGGCGCGTGTGTGTGAAGAACCCGAGCCACATCTACCACGTCGAGTTCGACCCGCCCAAGCACGAGGGCGTCTGCGACCAGGACGGCTCGCGGCTGATGCAGCGCGACGACGACAAGGAGGAGACGATCCGCCGGCGCCTGCAGGTCTACCACTCCCAGACGGAGCCGCTGATCGAGCACTACGACGAGGCGGGCATGCTGCGCCGCTTCGACGGCACGCGCCATCCGGACGAGGTCCACGCGCGGATCAGGGCGACGGTCGCGACGGTGCGCCTGGAGAAGAAGCTGTAGCTAAGCTGCCCGGGTGATCATCAAGAAGTCACCCGAGGAGATCGAGAAGATGGAGCGCGCCGGCGAGATCCTCGTCGCCACGCTGGCAGAGCTCGAGTCGCGGGTCGCGCCGGACGTCAGCACGGAGGAGCTCGACGAGCTGGCCGAGCGCTTCATCCGCTCGCGCGGGGCGGTGCCGACGTTCAAGGGCTACCGCGGCTTCCCGGGCTCGATCTGCGCCTCGCCGAACGCGATGGTCGTGCACGGCATCCCCGGCCCGTATCGCCTGAAGGCGGGCGACATCATCTCGATCGACGTCGGCGTGACGCTCGACGGCTGGGTCGCCGACGCGGCGCGGACGCTGCCGGTCGGCGAGATCGGCGCAGTCGAGCAGAACCTGCTGAGCGCCACCGAGGCCTCGCTGCTGGCGGGCGTGGCCGAGTGCCGCCCGGGCAACCGCATGGGGGACATGTCGAGCGCGATCCAGCGGGTGGCCGAGGACGCCGGCCTGTCGGTCGTGCGCTCGCTCGTCGGGCACGGCGTGGGGCGCAACATGCACGAGGATCCGCAGGTGCCCAACTACGGCAAGCCCGGCAAGGGGCCGCTGCTGGAGGAGGGCATGGTGCTGGCGGTCGAGCCGATGATGACGGCCGGCCGCGCCGCCGTGCGCGTGGGCGGCGACGGCTGGGCGATCTTCTCCCAGGACGGCTCGCCGGCGGCCCATTTCGAGTTCACGGTCGCGATCACGGGGGACGGGCCGAAGGTCCTCACGCCGTGGCATATGGCGCCCGCGGCGGGGCCGAACGGGCACGCGCGGCAGCCGGCCGGGAGCACTTAGACTTGCTACTATCCGGAGTCCTGCTCGAACGAGGACGTCCATCCTCGCGAGAGCAATCTCCACGACCAGGTAGCGGCGGCCGCAACGGCAGCCAGAGCCGGGTCGCCGGAACAACCCGCCGAAAGGGATCATGAAGGTACGACCGTCGGTCAAGCCGATGTGCGAGAAATGCAAGGTCATCCGCCGCAATGGCGTGGTGCTCGTGATCTGCCAGAACAAGCGCCACAAGCAGCGACAGGGCTAGGGGCGAATGGCACGCATCGCGGGCATCAACCTGCCCTTGAACAAGCGCTCTGAGATCGGGCTGACCTATATCTACGGGATCGGTCGCGCGACCTCGAACAAGATCCTCGCGGAAGTGGGCGTCAGCCCGGACACGTACATCCGCGACCTGACCGAGGACGAGGTCGCCAAGCTGCGCGACGCGATCGACGAGAACCTCACGGTCGAGGGCGACCTGCGGCGCGAGCGCTCGCAGGACATCAAACGACTTCAGGAGATCGCCTGCTACCGCGGCCTGCGCCACCGGCGCGGCCTGCCGGTGCGCGGCCAGAAGACGAAGACGAACGCGCGTACGCGCAAGGGCCCGAAGCGCATGCAGGTGGCCGGCAAGAAGAAGGCAAGGTAAATGCCGGCTGCCCCCAAACGCGCACGCGGCCGGCGCAAGCCGAAAAAGAACATCCCGATCGGCCAGGCGCACATCAAGACTTCGTTCAACAACACGATCGTCTCGCTGACGGACACCTCGGGCAACGTGATCGCATGGGAGTCGGCCGGCGGGGCGGGCTTCAAGGGCTCGCGCAAGTCGACCCCGTTCGCGGCGCAGGTGACGGCGGACGCGGCGGCGCGCAAGGGCCTCGAGCAGGGGCTGCAGAAGGTCGAGGTCTACGTCAAGGGCCCGGGCTCGGGCCGCGAGACGGCGATCCGCTCGCTGCAGGCTGCCGGCCTCGAGGTGACGGGCGTCAAGGACGTCACGCCGCAGGCCCACAACGGATGCCGCCCGAGAAAGCGCAGGCGCGTCTAATGGCACGTGACACAGGCCCGCAGTGCAAGCAATGCCGCCGCGAGGGACAGAAGCTGTTCCTCAAGGGCGAGCGCTGCCTGACGGACAAGTGCGGCGTCGAGCGCCGCTCCTACCCGCCGGGCGAGCACGGCCGCGGGCGCATGAAACAGAGCGAGTACCGCGTGCAGCTGCGTGAGAAGCAGAAGGCCAAGCGCTACTACGGCGTGCTCGAGCGCCAGTTCGCGGGCTACTACGTGAAGGCCTCGCGCCAGCCGGGCATCACCGGCGAGAATCTGCTGGCGCTCTTGGAGTGCCGTTTCGACAACGTGCTCGTGCGTCTGGGCTTCGCCGCGTCGCGGCGCCAGGCGCGACAGCTGATCCGCCATGGCCACTGGACGGTCAATGGCCGGCGGGTGAACATCCCGAGCTACCAGGTGCGCGAAGGCGACGTGATCGCCATCAAGGCGGAGACGCCGGCCACGCAGGTCGTCAGAGACGCAACCGAGCTCACCGGACAGATTCCCGCGTGGCTCCAGGCCGACCATGAGTCGCTCACGGCCAAGGTGCTGCGCAAGCCGGAGCGGCGCGAGGTCGCCGCACCGGTGCAGGAGCAGCTCATCGTCGAGCTGTACTCGAAGTAGGCAGCAACTTTCCCAGCGCGCGCCCGATCCCGGGCGGCGCCCCGAGCCGGCCGTCGTGATCGACGCCGGTGAGACACCAAAACGACGTTAGGACCTTGATGCTCGACTTCCAAATCCCCCGGATCACAAGCGAGTCCGTGGAGCAGAACCGCGGTACGTTCACGATTGAGCCGCTCGACCGCGGGTTCGGCTACACGTTCGGCAACTCCCTGCGCCGCGTACTGCTGTCGTCGCTCTCGGGCGCGGCGGTCACGAGCGTGCGCATCGAGGGCGTAGCGCACGAGTTCTCGACGATCAACGGCGTCAAGGAGGACGTGACGGACATCGTCCTGAACCTGAAGGGCGTCGTCTGCCGCATGCACTCGGACGCAAGCGAGGTCGAGGCACCGCTGGTCGTCACGGGGCCGGGCGAGATCACGGCCAAGGACATCGACCTGCCGGCGGGCGTGGAGATCCTCAACCCGGACATCCACATCGCGACGCTCGAGAAAAAAACGAAGCTCGAGCTGTACATGACGATCGGCCGCGGCCGCGGCTACCGCCCGGCGGAGGAGAACAAGTCGGCGGACCAGCCGATCGGCGTGATTCCGATCGACTCGATCTTCTCGCCGGTGCGTCGCGTGGCCTACGCGGTCGAGCAGGCGCGTGTCGGTCAGAAGACGGACTTCGACAAGCTCACGCTGGACATCGAGACGGACGGCTCGATCGACCCGCAGGCGGCGCTGCGCGAGGCGGCGGAGCTCTTGATCAGCCAGCTGGCGATCTTCACGGACGCAGACCGCATCCAGGAGCTGCGCGCGACGCCGGGCGGCCAGCTCGACGGGCACGGCTTGGCGGTCGGCGGCGGCGGCGCTGCGCCGGCGCTGCAGGGCGAGGAGTACAGCATCCTGATCGAGGAGCTCGAGCTCGGCGTGCGCTCCTACAACTGCCTCAAGCGCGCGGGCATCCAGACGGTGGGCGACCTGATCTCCAAGTCCGAGGCCGAGCTGAATGCGATCCCGAACTTCGGCAAGAAGTCGATCGACGAGGTCATCGAGACGCTCCACGCGCGCGGCCTGGACCTCCGTCAAGATTGATAAAAGGCCGCTCCGCGGCCTAGAGATAACTACACTTCGATCCGCTCATGAGACACCAGCGCAAAAGACATCAGCTCAGCCGCGACAGCGCACACCGCAAGTCGCTGTTGATGAACCTGAGCAAGGAGATCATCGAGCACGAGCGGATCGAAACGACGCAGGCCAAGGCCAAGGCGGTCAAGCCGCACGTGGAGAAATTGATCACGCTTGCCAAGCGGGGCGACCTGCATGCGCGCCGGCAGGCGCTCTCGACGCTCTCCCAGGACAAGTTCGCGGTGCACAAGCTGTTCGAGGACCTGGCGCCGCGCTACGCGGAGCGCCCGGGCGGCTACACGCGCATCCTCAAGCTCGGTCCGCGCAAAAGCGACTCGACCGAGATGGTCTTCATCGAGCTCGTCTGAGGTAGCCGCCCGCGGTTCGGGCGGCGCGGGCCGGGAAGTGGATCGGGCGCGCATATGGTCACGAAGCTGACGCTCGAGTACGACGGCGCAGGCTTCGCCGGCTGGGGGCGCCAGCCTGAGTTGCGCACGGTGCAGGAGGTACTCGAGCGCGCGCTGCAGACGGTGCTCGGCGAGACGGGCAGCGATGGCGGGCCGCTCAGGCTGACGGTCGCCGGGCGCACCGACCGCGGCGTGCACGCGTGGGGGCAGGTGGCGAGCTACCGCCACGAGGCGGTCGACCCACTGCGCTTGAACGGGCTGCTCGACGACGACGTGGCGGTGCTCGCGGCGGAGCCGATGCCGGAGGACTTCGACGCCCGCCGCGACGCGCTCAGCCGCACCTACTGCTACCGCGTGCTCGCACGCCGCTCGCGCAGCGTGTTCGAGCGCAATACCTCCTTCTGGGTCACGGGCGAGCTGGACCGGACCTGCTCGTGCAGTGCGCGGCGCTGCTGCCGGGCAGGCACGACTTCACGGCGTTCACGCCGAGCGAGACCGAGCACAGCTGGTTCCAATGCGACGTCAGCCGCGCCGAATGGCTCGCCGACGGCGACCTCCTGTCGTTCTGGATCGAGGCGGACATGTTCCTGCGCCACATGAACCGCGTGCTCGTCGGCACGATGCTCGACGTGGCCTCGGGGCGCACGAGCTTCGATCACTTCGCCGGACTGCTGCAGGGCCGCCCGCGCGTGGAGGCGGGGCGCACGGCGCCGGCGCACGGGCTGGCGCTGGCGTCGGTTCGTTACTGACGTTCACAGCACGTCGGTGAGCCGAGCCGGGGACCGCGACGCCCCCTATGCTGAACCAGATGCTCAACGTGCTGCTGACAAACGACGACGGGATCGAAGCGGACGGCCTGCAGGCGATGCGCGCGGCGCTGGTTGCGCTCGACGGCGTCAACCTGGCGGTGATCGCGCCGGACGGCAACCGCTCGGCGATGGCGCGCTCGATCACGACGCGCAGGCCGCTGTGGGTGCAGGAGACGCCGTTCGCCGACGGCACGGTGGGCTACGCGACGGACGGCACGCCGGTCGACTGCGTGCGCCTGGCGAGCCTCGGCTTGGTCGAGGGCTTTCAGGCGGAGCTGGTCGTGGCTGGGATCAACCACGGCGCGAACCTGGGCGATGACATCACCTACTCGGGCACCGTGGCGGCGGCGCTCGAGGGCGTCGTGCTCGGGCTGCCGTCGATCGCCGTCTCCCAGCAGTCGGGGGCGCGCGCGCTCGACTACCGCTTCGACGGCGGCTTCGGCTTCGAGGTGGCGGCGGACTTCGTGGCGCGTCTGGTGGCGCGGATCGAGGACGTGCCGCTGCCGGCGACGACGCTGCTCAACGTCAACGTGCCGGCGGGCGAGCCGAGCGGCGTGGAAGTGACGAGCCTCGGCAAGCGCATCTACCGCGACGAGTTGAAGCTCGAGCGCGAGGAGGAGCACCGCCGCCGCTACTGGATCTACGGCTCGGACCCGGGCTTCCACGACGAGCCGGGCACCGACCTGGCGGCGGTCGCGGCTGGCAAGGTGGCGGTCACGCCGATCCACTTCGACCTGACCGACCGCTCGGGCCTCGAGGCGCTGCGGGGCTTTGACCTGAACGAGCTGCTCGCAGCACCGATCGGGGATCGGCCGGCGCCCGAGGCGCAGTGAGCGACCGCCGGGCGCAGCGTGCGGCGGAGCTGCGCAAGCAGCTCGAATATCACTCGCGCCGCTACTACGTCCTCGACGACCCGGAGATCGGCGACGACCAGTACGACGCGCTGCTCGACGAGCTGCGCGCGATCGAGCGCGAGCACCCGGAGCTGCTGACGCCGGACTCGCCGACGCAGCGCGTGGGCGGCGAGCCGGTCAGCCGTCTGGAGAAGGTGCATCACCTCGAGCCGATGCTCTCGCTCGGCAACGTGCGCTCGGAGGAGGAGCTGCGCGCGTGGGTCGAGCGGATGCGCAACCACCTCGCGCGCGAGGGCATCACCGAGCCGAGCTTCAGCTACGTGGTCGAGCCGAAGATCGACGGCCTGGCGATGAGCCTCGTCTACCGCGACGGCGTCTTCGAGCGCGGGGCGACGCGCGGCAACGGTGAGATCGGCGAGGACGTCACGCACAACCTGCGCACGATCGCCACGATCCCGGCGGAGCTCACCGACGCGCCGCCGCTGGTCGAGGTGCGCGGCGAGGTCTACATGGCGCTGGCCGACTTCACGGCGCTCAACGAGCGCCGCGCGGAAGCGGGCGAGTCGACGTTCATGAACCCGCGCAACTCGGCGGCCGGGACGATCCGCCAGCTCGACCCCGCAGACGCGGCCAAGCGCCCGCTGTCGTTCTGGGCCTACCAGGTCGGCGTCGCCGAGGGCCTGTCCTTCAAGCTTCACTCAGAAGCGCTCGACTGGCTGCGCGAGCGCGACTTCCCGGTCAACCCGGACATCAAGCTGCTCGGCTCCGAGGAGGAGGTGATCGCGCAGTGCCTCTCCTGGCAGGAGCGCCGCGGCGAGCTCGACTTCGAGATCGACGGCGTCGTGATCAAGGTCGACGACCTCGCGCTGCAGCGCAGGCTCGGCTCGGTCGGGCGCGACCCGCGCTGGGCGGTCGCCTGGAAGTTCCCGCCGACGACGGCCGTCACGCGCCTGGAGAAGGTGATGTGGAACGTCGGCAAGTTCGGCGACATGCGCCCCTACGGCGTGCTCTCGCCGGTCACCGTCGGCGGCGTCACGATCGGCATGGCGACGCTGCACAACGAGGAGGACCTCGCGCGCAAGGACATCAGGCCCGGCGAGGACGTGATCATCTTGCGTGCGGGCGACGTGATCCCGCAGGTCGTCTCGCCGGCGCCGCACGTGGTCGAGCAGAAAGGCCGGCCGCGCCGGCCGAAGCCGCCGGCGAAGTGCCCGTTCTGCGCGACGCCGACGATCAAGCCGGAGGGGGCTGTCTTCACGAAGTGCCCCAACCCGCTCTGCCCGGGGCGCGCGTGGCAGCTGCTCAAGCACTTCGTCTCGCGCGGCGCGATGGACATCGACGGCCTCGGCGAGAAGCAGGTCGCGATGCTGCAGGAGCGCGGCCTCGTGACGACGGCCGGCGACTTCTACCGGCTGACCGAGCAGCAGCTCGTCGAGCTCGAGGGCTTCGGCGAGCTCTCGGCGCAGAATCTGCGCAAGGCGCTGGAGCGCTCCAAGGAGCGCCCGTTCGCGCGCGTGCTGTTCGCGCTCGGGATCGAGGAGGTCGGCGAGGTCACCGGGCGCAACCTCGCCCAGCGCTTCCGCGACGATCGACCGGCTGCTGGCGGCCACGCCCGAGCAGATCGCCGAGACGCCGGGGGTGGGCGAGAAGATGGCGGCGCTGATCTCCACGCAGCTCGCCGACGAGCGCATGCGCGCGCTGATCGAGGACCTGCGCGAGCTCGGCCTGCAGTTCGCCGAGCAGGGTCCGGCGCCGTCGGAGGGGCCGCTCAACGGCAAGACGCTCGTGCTCACCGGCACGCTGCCCGAGTGGTCGCGCGAGCAGGCGACCGAGCAGATCATGGCCGCCGGCGGGCGCGTGACGGGCTCGGTCTCGAAGAAGACCGACTACTTGGTGGCCGGCGAGAGCGCCGGGCTCGAAGCTGGCGAAGGCCGAGCGCCTGGAGGTGCCCGTGCTCGACGAAGCCGGGCTGCGCAAGCTGCTCGGCCAGTAGGCCCCGGTCTCGCTAAAGCAGCGGCGCCCAGCGTGCGATGAGCTCCTATGCGCGCAACCGCCGCCACAGTCGCCGAGTGCTTCGTGATCGCCGCCTTCGTCGCCGCGTCCGCCCTGGTCACGCTCGCCGCGGCGATCACGCCGTTTGAGCTCGACTAGCTCGCCGTCTTCTCTCTTATTAATTGATAGAAAAGACGTCCCAGCCGCCCGCCGGGACGCGCTATGGTGATAGTTGAGTAGACAACTAGTGCGGGAGTCTCAAATGAACTCACATATCGCCGCAGTGATTGGCGCCGAGCGCAGATGCGACATCCAGGAAGACGTCGGCCGGGGCAAAGCGTGCGAGCTGCCCGAGCGCGGGCCCACGCTTCGCGAGCGCCTGTCGGCGCGCTGGTCCGCTAAGCGCTAGCGCGGGACTTCGCGCTCGCCCTGCGAGCCCGGGCGACTTCGGCCGAGCTGTATTTGGCGTTTGCCAGCGAGATCGTCATGTGGTCCTGGATCACGTGCGCCAGCGTCGTCGAGATGCCGTCGTTGAAGAACGCGAACGCGAGCAGGTGGCCGTTGGCCGCCTGGCAGTAGCCGACGAGGTTCGAGTAGCCCGTGAGCGTGCCCGTCTTTCCCTGGCAGCGGCCCGCCGCGCCCGTCGCGCGCATCCGTTTGGCGAGCGTGCCCGTGCGCCCCGCCACGGCCATGCTGCCGCGCAGGATCGCCCCGACCGGCGTCGGCTGCAGCTCGGCGAGCAGGTCGGTCACTTCGTACACCGACGTGCGATCGGATTCGGACAGGCCCGAGCCGTCGACCACGCGCGGGTGGATGCCGAGCAGTTCGGCGATCGTCTTCGCCACGACCGCGGCGCCGGCTGAGGTCGTGCCGGCGCCACCGGCCGCCGCGCCGAGATCCTTGACGAGCGTCTCGGCGAAGAAGTTGTCAGACGGCGGCAGCATCAGCGCGAGCAGCTGCGCGATCGTCGGCGAGCTGACCTGCGCGAGCTGCGTCGCGCCGGCCGGCGTGCTCGCGGCGGCCGAGGCGCCACGGATGCTCACGCCGGTGTTCTTCAGCGCCGCCCACAGCTTGCGCGCGGCGTAGGCCGCAGGCGCGTGGGCGACCTTTTCGCTGCCGCTCGCGCCGCGGTCGAAGGCCAGGCCGCTGAGCGTGCCTTCGAGGAACGGATCCTGGCGGTAGCCGCTCGAGGGCTCGCCGCGCTGGGAGTCGAACACCGACTCATCGCCGAAGACCGAGCCGCGCACGGCGCGGATGCCGTCCGTGTGCACGAGCTGGCTGACGAGCGTCGAGACGCTCGCGCCGAGGCCCGAGTAGTGGCTGCGGATGAACGCGCTGTCGCCGAACGTCGGGTCGCCGCCGCCCTTCAGGTAGAGGTCGCCTTCCCACACGCCGTTCGCGCCGAGCTGCCCCGTGCCGAAGACCGTCGTCGACAGGCGCGTCGTCGGCCCCAGGCGCTGCAGCGCGGCCGTCGCCGTGAACAGCTTCTCCACCGATGCCGGCGGGCGCGGCGTCGTCGGGCGCGCCGAGTAGAGCGCCTGTTTGGTCGAGATGTCGTACACGTACGCGCTCGAGCGCGAGCCCGAGATCGCCATCTGATGAGCCAGATCGCCTTGCAGGGCGGCCAGCGTTCCCTGTGCGCCCGCGCTCGCCGGAGCGAGGAACACGGCCGCCTGAGTCAGCAGCGCCGCCAGCAGCAGCGCCGCCGCCAGCGTTCCGTAGGTCGTACTGAGGAGCGAAATATTGGGCTTCCGGCTCATCTGTGCCTTAGACTTGAATAAGGATGGGCAACGTTGTCAAGCTGGAACCGACCGACGAGGCCAAGGTTGCGGCCAAGAAGCGTAGGGCGCAGAAGCAGGCCGCGGCTGCGCGCGGCGTAGGACGCCAGGCCTCCGTCGACCGCCGCAGCCGTCCGCGGCGGCACAAGACGGCGCTCGTGCTCGGTGGCGGCGGCTTCACCGGCGGGGTGTATGAGATCGGCGCCTTGCGCGCGCTCGACCTGCTCGCCGTCAACTCGAGCGTCAACCAGTTCGACGTCTACGTCGGCACCTCCGCCGGCGCGTTCATCGCCGCACTGTCCGCCAACGGCGTCACGCCCGAGGAGATGATGCGCGTCGTCACGCGCCAGGGCCAGGCGCCGTTCAAAGACGTCAACCTCAACGACCTGCTGCGCCCCAACCTGCTCGAGTTCGCGCGCAAGGGCGCCCTGCTGCCGTGGCGCGCCGTCGGCATCGCCCGCCAGATCGTCTCCCAGCGCGGCGCCGTCTCGCTGCTCGACGTGCTGCTCGGCTTCGCCGAGGGGCTGCCCTCGGGCGCCTACACCGGCGAGGGGATCGAGCGCTACCTGCGCGACGTGCTGAGCGAGCCCGGGCGCACCGACGACTTCCGCGAGCTCGCCTGCGAGCTCTACCTCACCGCGACCGACCTCGACACGTGCGAGCGCGTCGTGTTCGGCGTCGACGGCACCGACGACGTGTCGATCTCGAAGGCCGTGCGCGCCTCGGGCGCGCTGCCGATGGTCTACGCGCCCGTCAAGATCGGCGAGCGCGAGCTGATCGACGGCGGCATGGTCTCGACGACCAACCTCGACATCGCCGTCGAGGCCGGCGCCAAGCTCGTGATCGTGATCAACCCGATCGTGCCGTTCGTCAACGACTTCGCCGACACCGTCAAGACGCTGCGCGGCTCGCGCCCGCGGCGCGTCTCGGACATGGGCTTCCCGCAGATCGGCTACCAGGCGTTCAAGCTCGTCGCCCACCAGCGCCTGCACGAACTGGCCAAGACGTGGGAGAAACGCTACCCCGGCGTCGACATCGTGCTGATCGAGCCCGAACCGACCGACGAGCTGATGTTCCAGACGTCGATGATGAACTTCACCTCGCGCGTCGAGATCGCCCGCCACGGCTTCGAGTCCGTCACCAAGCACCTCGCCGGCGAATACGACCACTACGAGGAAATCGCCCACGAGCACGGGATCGACATCTCCGGCAAGCGCCTGCGCCGCGTCGTCGAGCACTTCGACGCCGAGCCCGAGCAGGTCAGCGCATGGCGCAAGATCCTCGAAGGCACGACCAGCACGCTGCTGCGCCAGTCCGGCTCCGCCGGTTAGAGCACGCGGCGGCTACAGCGCTTTGTCGATCGCCGCGAGCAGGCGCGCCGTGCCGGCGGGGTTGCGGATCGCGATGCGGGCGTGCTGGGGCTCGCCGAGGGCGTCGCCTTCGGCGATCAGGATGCCCGATTGCTCCAGGCGCGCGGCGAGCTCGCCGCCGGCGATCTCGGGGTGGGCTGCCCAGACGAAGTTGGCCTGGCTGTCGGAGACGTCGAAGCCCCGCTCGCGCAGCGCCGCGATCAGCCGTGGGCGCTCCTCGCGGATCGTCTCGACGTGACGGTCGCGCAGCTGCGAGCACGTGCGCAGCGCCTCGAGCGCCCCGGCCTGGGAGACCTCGGAGACGCCGAGGTCGGGCTCGAGCTCTGACAGCAGCGCCTGCGAGCGCGGGCCGCCGATCGCGTAGCCGACGCGCAGGCCGGCCAGGCCCCAGGCCTTGGAGAAGCTGCGAAAGACGAGCAGGTTCTGGTGATGCTCGAGCAGCTCCAGCGAGTCGCTCACGGGCTGGGCGTCGACGAACTCGACGAGCGACTCGTCGAGCAGCACGGCCACGCCCTCGGGCAGGCCCCTCAGCAGGCGATCGAGCTCGGCCGTTCGCGATCAGCTCGCCGGTCGGGTCGTTGGGGTTGGCCAGCGCGATCACGCGCACGCTCGGGTCGCTCTTTGCCTCCGCCAGCAGCTCGTCCACGCCGCCGGTGACAGGCGTGGCCTGTCCGTGCGCGCGGCGCGCCATGATCGGGTAGAGCGGGTAGGAGGGCCACAGCGTGAGCAGGCGCTGGCCGGGCTCGATCAGCGCGCGCGTGGCCGAGCTGAGCAGCTCGGCCGAGCCGTTGCCGAGGATCAGCCGCCCCGAGTCGAGCCCGAGGCTCTCGGCGAGCTCGTCGCGCAGCTCGGTGCCGCGCACGTGCGGGTAGCGGTGCAGGCCGCGGCGGGCGACGAACGTGATCGCGTTGACGATGCGCGGGTTCGGCAGCTCCGGCCAGGTCGTCTGCGAGAGGTCGAGCGTGTCGACGCGCGTGAGCGCTTTGCGGCGGCGCTCTTCGGCTTCGATGCGCAGGCCGCGGTTGACCTCCTCCTCGGACATCCCTTCGAACTGCTTGTAGTAGTCGAGCAGACCCATGGCCTGACCGGCTTAGCCTTTGCCGTTGCCTGGCATCGTCATCGAGCCGGGGCCGTGGATGACGACGAACCAGAAGGCGAAGACCACGGCGCAGATCACGGCGGTCGTGCCGAACACGCGCCCGAGCGCGCCCGTGCGCTGGTCGTGGCCGGCGGCGCGGCGCACGAGGATCCAGGCGTGGTCGAGGCGGCGCAGCAGCGACAGCGCGCCGAACAGGAAGACGAACAGCGCGATGAAGGCGGCGAGGATGCCGAAGCCGACGCTGCCCGTCTGGTAGTTGACCTGCGAGCCGACCCACAGGCAGCCGATCGGGATCGGACCCCAGCAGAGCAGGCTGAGCGCGACCATTCCGGCGAGCATCGAGTTGGCCAGCGAGCCGTCGACGCGCTGGCGCGCGTCGCTGCCGCGCTGGGGCAGGGCGCGGAAGCGGATCGGCGCGGTGCCGGGGCGACGTCCGACGAACAGGCCCCCGTTATCGGTCGGATCGGTGCGCATCAATGCCTATGTTCGCAGCTAATGCGCCGGGTACCGGCGTCAACCTGCGTAGAGCGCGTCGAACAGCTCCGCGTATTTCTCGTTGACGACGTTGCGCTTGACCTTCAGCGTCGGCGTCAGCTCGCCCGTGGCCTGCGAGAGATCGTGGTCGAGGATCGCGAACTTCTTGACCTGCTCGACCTGCGCGTATTTGGTGTTGGCGCGGTCGACCTCCGTCTGGATCAGCTCGCGCACCTCCGGCGCGCGCGGCGGCCGTCGCCGCGTCGCAGTCGCCCGGCAGCCCGACCTGGGCGGCGAGCTGCGGCATCTCCTCCTCGTCGAGCGTGATCAGCACGACCGGGTAGGGGCGCTGGTCGCCGTGCATCACGGCCTGGGAGATCCAGCGGCACTGCTTGAGGTCGTTCTCGATGTTCGCCGGCGTGAGGTTCTTGCCGCCGGCGGTGATGATGATGTCCTTCTTGCGGCCCGTGATCGAGAGGTAGCCGTCGTCGTCGATCGAGCCGAGGTCGCCGGTGTGCAGCCAGCCGTCCTCGACAGCGCCGAAGCTGGCGTCGGCGCGGTTGTGGTAGCCGTCGAAGATGTTCGGCCCTTTGACGAGGATCTCGCCGTCCTCGGCGATCTTCAGCTCGACGCCGGGCAGCGCGCGCCCGACGGTGCCGAAGCGGTGGTTCTCGACGGTCGAGGTCGTCGCGGCGGTGGCCGTCTCGGTCATGCCGTAGCCCTCGAGCACGGGCACGCCGCAGGCCCAGAAGAATTCGAGGATCTCTTTGGCGATCGGCGCGGCGCCGCTGGTCGCGTGGCGCACCTTGCCGCCGAAGATCGCGCGCACGTTCTTGTACAGCTCCTCGTCGGCCGCTTCGAACGGTCTGCGCAGCTCGTCGGGCACGTCTTCGCCGTTGTTGATCATGTCGCGCACCTTCACGCCGAGCTCGATCGCGGCCTTGGCCTGGGCCTGCTCCTCCGGCGACTTGCGCCTGGATCGCGGCCTGGGCGAGCGTGTAGATCTTCTCGAACACGCGCGGCACGGAGGGGAGGTAGGTCGGTTTGACCTCCTGCAGCTCGCCGATGATCTGCTTGGTGTCGCCGCCGAAGTAGGCCAGCGTGCCGCCGAGGTCGAACACGGCGAGCTGGATCAGCAGCGCGAAGGAGTGGGCGAGCGGGAGGTACAGGTAGATCACCTCGTCGCCCTGGATCTCGCCGGCCTCGCCGACCATGTCGATGATCGCGCGGTAGTTGCCGTGCGTGAGCACGCAGCCCTTCGGCGGGCCGGTCGTGCCGGAGGTGTAGATGAACGTGAACGGGTCCTCCAGGCGCACGGCGCTGCGGCGCGCTTCGAGCTCCTCGACGTTGCGCGAGCGGCCGCGCTCGCGGACCTCGTCGAGCGGGATCGCGTTCAGCGCCTGCACGGCCTCGGAGGGGCCGCCGGCGATCGAGCCGCCCTCGGGCGGGTCGATCACGATGATCGTGCGCAGGTTCGGGGACCTGCTCGCGGATCGCCGCGATCTTCTCGAGCTGCTCGGCGTCCTCGCAGACGATCGCGCAGGCGTCGGAGTCGGAGATCACCCACAGGCACTCCTCGGGCGAGTTGGTCTGGTAGATCGGCACGACCGTCGCGCCGGCCGAGGTCGGCGCCCATGTCGGCGTAGGACCACTCGGGGCGCGTGTTGCCGAGGATGCAGATGCGCTCGCCCGGTTCGAGGCCGACGTCGATCAGGCCGAGCCCGATCTCCTGGGTGATCTCGGCGAGCTTCGAGTAGCTGACGTCGTGCCAGGCGCCGTCGCGCTTGTAGCGGATCGCCGTGTTCTCGCCGTGCGCCGCGGCGGCACACGGAATCAGGTCAGCAATGGTCTGCGAACCCGTTGCCGACCCAGTGGTCGACGCCGTCGCGGTGGCCTCCATCAGGACTCTCCTCCTGTCGAACGATCAAGCTTTCCGCCGGCTAGCCGGCCGACCAGCCCATGTAGAGCGAGGGAGCGCACTTTGCGAGGATGCGCTGGGCGGCGAGCGGTGCCAGGCCGAGCCGGCGGCCGGTGCTCAGATCGGGTTGGGGACGTCGATGAAGACGTGGCGCACGCCGAAGCGCTGGGCGACGTGCTCGCCGAGCGCCTTGACGCCGAAGGTCTCGGTGGCGTAGTGGCCGGCGGCGATGAAGTGGATGCCGGCCTCGCGCGCCGTGGACATGACGCGCTCGACCGGTTCGCCGGTGAGCAGGGCGTCGGCGCCGGCGGCGATCGCGTCGGCGATGTAGTCGGCGCCGCCGCCCGAGACGATCGCGAGGCGGCGGATCGTGGGCGGGCCGGCGTCGAAGACGAGCGGGTCGCGGGCGGTCAGCTCGCGCACGCGCGTGAAGAGGTCTTGGGCGGGGATGCCGTCGTCGCTCGCCTGCGCGGTCGCCGGCGGAGCGTCGCGATGAAGCCGATCGGCTCGCCGTGGTGCAGGGCGAAGGGCTCCAGCGAGCTCGGCGCCGAGGGCTTTGGCGATCAGCGCGTTGTTGCCGAGCTCGGGGTGGGCGTCGAGGGGGAGGTGGTAGGCGGCCAGGCCGATGTCTGCGTCGAAGAGGATCTTCAGGCGGCGCTTGAGGGCGGCGTCGATCGGGCCTGGGCTCGTGCCCCAGAAGAGGCCGTGGTGGACGATGCAGCAGCTGGGCCTGCTCGGCGGCTGCGCGCTCGAACAGCTCGAGGTTGGCCGAGACGCCGGTGGCGACCGTGTCGACCTGGGGCGCGCCTGGGACCTGGAGGCCGTTGGGGCCGTAGTCCTCGAAGCGGGCTGGTTCGAGCAGGCTGTCGAGCTCGGCGAGGATGTCGGCGGTGGGGGCGGGCACGTGGCGACGATAGCGGTGTGGAATACTGACCGCGCATCGGGGCGTGGCGCAGCCTGGTAGCGCGCACCGTTCGGGTCGGTGAGGTCCCGAGTTCGAATCTCGGCGCCCCGATTGAGTTGTGGTTGGTCGCGGGATGAACCGTGAGGGCAGGGCGCGGAGATTGGCCCTGGGAGCAGGATCCTGGCGGGTGCGAGCGCGTTGGCTTTCGTGCCTCGCCCGCCCGTGCTCCCGGCGCCGCGCGCGGCGATGCGGGTTCTCCGGATGACGCCATGCCATATATCGTGTCCAGCTTCCCGACGTGCAAGAGTGGCCTCCAAGTGGCGCCCGCAACCAGAGCTAAGCAGCGCACGACAACGACGACTCTGCCCTTCACGGTCGACTCGATGCTCCTGCGGGAGCTAGGGGAGCGTCTCGTCGGGCGCTCCCACATTGCCTTGGCCGAGCTGATCAAGAACTCGTACGATGCCGATGCTTCGATGGTGGACGTTGTGTTCGCGGGCGACAGCATCGTCGTCCGCGACGATGGACACGGCATGACGTACGACGAGTTTCGCGACTATTGGATGAGGATCGGCTCACCACATAAGGAGCGGCAGATAGTGTCGCGCACTCTCAAGCGTCCCTTGACGGGCAGCAAGGGGGTTGGACGGCTGGCGGCGCAGTTTCTCGCCCACCGAGTCGAGGTCCGGTCCCGAAGCGCCCATAGTTCTGACGAGGAACTAGTGGCGACGGTGAACTGGGATGACGCTGTCCGTGCGGGAAGCCTCACGCAGGCGACCGCCCTGGTTCGTGTCGAGAAGCCGAGCACAAAGCTGCCACTCGGTAGTGAGCACGGCACCTGGATCCGTATGGACGGACTGAAGAATGAATGGAACGAGCCGAGCTTCGTCGAGCTCGCGCGGGAGCTCTGGCCTCTCCAGCCACCGTTCGCGCGTTCTGCGGCCACCACAACCGAGGACGTTGGAACAGACGCTCGACCCGCGACCGAAGCGACGACGCCCGAAGCGGTTCTAACGTCGCTCGATGCCGAGCGGCCTCGGCGGCGAAGGCGCCGGCCAGCCGGAAGCTTCGAGATACGCCTGCGGGCCGGCCGTGACGATTACGCGGCGCGCTTCGCTGAGGAGATGCGCCGTGTTCTCGATCTCTGGTCGGCACGCATAACTGGGCGCCTTGACGTGACCGAGCGTTCAGGCCGGGCGACTGGCAAGCTGACGGTGAATGTCGAGTTTGCGAGCGGTGACCGACAACGGCTCGAAATGGACTACAAGCGTCAGCCACTCCACGATCTCCGCTTCGACGTCAGGGTCTATTCGCTTCACCATCGACAGCGATATGGCATTGCTGTGGATACCGCGCGAGATTATCTCAAGCGCAACGGCGGGGTGCATGTCTACGACGCTGGTTTTCACCTTCCCCACTACGGCGTCAATACCGACTGGCTCGGGTTGGAGCAGGCGCACGCCAACCGACTATCTAAGTCCGAGCTTCTGCCAAAAGACCTCAACGTCAACCGGGGACTGAACGCGCTGCCGACCAATCGACGAGTCTACGGGGTCGCCGAGGTCAACACATCGCGCGAGCGGCGCATGACCGCACCAAACCGACAGGCGTCCGATGCTCTGACAATTCAGGTTACGCGCGACAGGCTTGTTGAAAACAACGCACTCCGTTACCTCACTGACTACGTTCGTGTCGCACTCGACTTTTACGCGGTCGAGGAGACACGTCGTGGGAAAAGAGAACTACCAAGTGAACCGGCCGAGCCTGCACCCGCAAAGGCTCGTCGAGTTCGCGAGGTGCTCTCTCAGCACCGTGGCGACATAACGCCAGCAGCCTATTCGAGCCTCGCGAACGAGCTCGACGCCGTGATCGATGCAGTGAATACCGAGGCGGAGGTTCAGGCCGCCCAGGCGAGTCTCCTTGGAGTTCTCGCGACCGCGGGGATCACGGCGATCGCATTCGAGCACGAGTTCAACCGGCAACTTACGACGCTTGAGGCGCTCGCGCGGCGGCTGCGAACCGCCGGCAGCCTTAAGGACGCTCGCGATGTGGCAACAAGCATCCAGCGAACGGTCGCTGACGCTCGTGCGAACCGTCGCCTGTTTGATCACGCGGTCAACGAGGCTGACCGTTCTGAGAGGCGCGCCTATCGGCTTCGGCCGATACTCGACGGCACGGCGAGCCAACTCGAGCCGTTCTTGCGGGGTATTGCGGTTGATAACAGCGCGGTACCGCCTGAGTTCCGACTCCCGCCAGGTACCAGGGCAGAGTGGGGCAGCCTCTTCCAGAATGTCTACGTGAATGCAGTTAACGCGCTCGTCGATTGCGATCGACGGGAAGTCGTGGCGAGAACCACACGTGGCGGAAGAACGACTCGCGTTCTCATCGAAGACTCGGGTCGCGGCATTGACTTACGAGATGCCGAGAGCCTGTTCGAGCCATTTCACCGAGTCCAGGCGATCTCGGAGGAGCGCAGGGGCCTCGGTCTTGGCGGGAGTGGCTTGGGTCTCACGATAGTCCGCATGATCGCGACGCGCCTCGGGTGCACCGTACGTTTTGTCGCGCCCGCGGATGGTTTCAGTACCGCACTAGAGCTCGCGTGGGATAGAAAGTGAGGGCGCCATCATGCACATCGTAATTTGCGACGATGAGGCGGGTCGGCGAGCGGAGTGGGAGGAGCGGCTTCGGGCGATTCTTGAGCCGGCAGATCGAGCGGCGTTCGAGTTGGCATCCGACAGTTCGTTTCGGCGCGACTATGGCGTACTCAACGACCGCCGGGGTCTGGCTCGGTCATCCCGTGATGGCAGCGCAGGGCTGACGGCGCGCGACGTGGAGCACGACCCTTGGGACGAGGAGACCGTGTTCGACCGAGCGGACGTTCTTCTAATTGACTACGACCTATTCGGCTTCGACGAGCACGAGTACCTGACCGGCGAGATCGTCGCGTATATGGCGCGCTGCTACTCGAAATGCAAGGTAATCGTGGGCATCAACGGGAGCGGCCGAAACCCTTTTGACCTCACTTTGGCGTCAACGGCGCGTTCATTTGCGGACGTGACGATTGGAGAAGCGCAGATCGACAATCCCGGATTGTGGCTGCAGAGTCCGACGTCGGGCTTCAGGCCGTGGGCGTGGCCGGTTCTGTGGGATCTGGTCGATCGCCACCAGCGACGCTGCAGGATCACGAGCTCACGAGCCGCTGACGCTGTCTTGAATGTAGTAGGCCTTGGCGACTATCAACAGCTGCTACCTCGGAGTGCGATCGGCTTGCTGGAGCATGGCGGCGAGCAGGGTGTCTTGACGAAGGTGGAAGAGATCGCGACAGGTCCTCGTCTCGGCCTTCGTCGCGGGGATGTACCCGCGTCCGCCGAATCAACTGCGCGGATTGCGGCCGCTCGCATAGCGAAGTGGGTGGATTGCGTCGTTGTACCGTTGCAGGACGTCTTGATCGACGCGCCGCACCTCGCCCAGCGTAACCCCGCTCTTCTCGCAACGAGCGACAGTACCGCAGTGACGGGTGACGACTGGGACGCGACGGCACGGCTGCCTGCGGGCACATCGGAATGCGGACTGCGGCCGGAGACGGTGCCTTACGGACACACTGCTGGGGAGTGGACCTCACGGCCGACTTTCTATTGGCCGTCGCTTTCGGCTGATCCCGGGTTGCCCGGCGTCTCGGAGCCGTACAACGTGCCGATGAGTGATCTTGTGTTTTGCGAGGATTTGTCGCGCTTCGAACCGCGCGAGTCGTCGCGACGCTTTGTCGCGATGCTCGACAGCAGCTCGCCGATCAGATGGGTCGGGGAGCCACAACGCCACCCTGAGCTTGCCGACGTCGAATATCAGCCTCTCGCACGGCTCGCGATGTGAAATGGATGATGTGCTTGCGAGGGCGCTCGTATGGCTGGCGAGACGCGAGGAGAGCGAGCGGGACGCGTACGGTACACGCGACGCAGATTGCCGTGAGGCGGTTCAACAGACGCGGCGGCTCATGCCGATTAATGACCGCACTCTTGAAGCGCTATTGGAGCGGACTCCGGATCACGGAGACCTGACGCCTTACGGGACGTGGCTGTTCCTACCGGCCCCGAGGAAGGGCGAATTGCGGATCCCGGTGTTGAACTGCGTGTACGACTATCGGGTCACACCAGCGCGGATCAGCATGCAGTGGGCTGGGTTCTTCATGCGCGATGGCAAGTTGTATGCGACTGCTTGGCGTTTTGAGACGCCGGAGTCTAGTGGTGAGGACGAGCTCAGCTCGCATGGATATTTCCATGCACAGCCGAGTCATAGCCTCCGGAGAGCGGTTGGCGACGTGGGGCTCCCCATCCCAACTAACCGAACGGTTCAGGGACATCCAACTATTCCCGTGGACGCTGAGGACGAGGTCGAGCTGCTCGTGTGCGTCCTGATGAGCATCTACGGACTGAGAGAAACGATCGACCTGATCCGTACGGCTGGAGAACCCCAGCTTGATGAGCGGTTGCGGATGTTGCGGTCTGTTCAGGTGCTCGGCACCTGATCGCGGCACGCATGAACGCCGTGGCTTGCAGACACCCGGGTCAACGGCGAGAGGCGTGCCGTTGGCACTCGTGGCGGGGTGTCGTTGCGAAGGACCGGAACGCGGCGGAGAAGTCGCTCCGACGACGTCCGACCGCTCGCGGCCCTCACTACCGGGCCACCCTGGGGCGCGACTTTGCGCGGCCCGAGCTTAGCTTGAGCGGATTGTCGATGGGTCGCGGACGGCGTCGTAGCTTGGGCGTTCCGCGTGCGGGGGTATCGCAACGACCGCGGCTACGTCGCGCCGAGCACAACTGCGGTCACCGTGGCTGCGGCTTGGGTCATGTTCTCGTGCTCCCAGAACCTCAGGACGCGCCAGCCATGGTGCTCAAGGGTGGCCGTGTCGCGTCGGTCACGCGCCCGATTGGCCTCAACTTTCTCGGCCCAATACGCAGCGTTGGTGCGCGAACGCGTCCAGTGCTGGGGGCAACCGTGCCACCAGCATCCATCCACGTACACGACGACGCGCTGGCGTGTGAAACACCACATCCGGGCGCAGCGGCCGATTACCTGCAGGCCGAATCGGAAAGTCAACTCGGAACCGCAGTCCTTCGCGGTGTAGCGCGGACCGAAGCTGGAGCTCAGGCGTCGTGTCCCGCCGCCGATTGGCCTGCATGACCTTTCGGCGCGCATGTGGGACGCCAGGCCAGGCCGTGCGCTGATGTTCAGAGGGCATCGCAGTTCTCCGCCGAGGTTCAGCCTACCCTTGGCCGGTGCCCACGCAGACCCCGCTGAGAGTCGAGCTCCGATCTAGCCTACCTACGGTCGTCAACGTTGCCAGCGTCCATGTCTGCGGACGATCCTGTGACGGTCGTGGACCTTTTCAGTGGCTGCGGGGGGCTGACCCTTGGTGCCCTGGAGGGTGCGCGGCGAGCCGGTCGGCCGGCCCGACTCGCGCTGGCCGTAGACGTGTGGGAGCCGGCCCTTGAGGTCCTGGAGCTCACACTCGACGCGGCTGATCGGGTCCTCCAGCTCGATCTCGGGCAGATCCTCGGCGGACTGGCTGAGCCGACGCGGGAGTCAGAGCGACCGCTGGTCAACGCCGGGCGGGAGGCGACCTTGTTGCTGGCGGGGCCGCCTTGCCAAGGCCACTCAGCCTTGAACAACCATACGCGTCACGACGACCCCCGCAACGACCTGTACCTGGCGGTAGCTCGCGTCGCACGGCTACTGGCACCGAGGGTCGTGATAGTCGAGAATGTCAGGGGCGTTGGTCGTGATCGGCGTCGAGCGGTCGAGCGTTGCATCGCTGCACTTCAGGAGCTCGACTACGAGGTGGTCAGCCGGACCCTTGAACTGCACACACTCGGTGCGCCACAGCGCAGAATTCGCCATGTGCTGGTAGCAACTCGGGACTGGCAGGTCAACCTCGACGTTCTGCCTGATCGGTCGGGCCGATCGGTGGCCTGGGCCGTTAACGATCTCGTGTGTCTGGACGGCAATACGCTGTTCGACACCGCTTCAATTCCGAGCATTGAGAATCAGGACCGAATGAGCTGGTTGTTCGAGCACAACGAAGATAACCTGCCGAACGAGCTGCGTCCCGTCTGTCATCGCTCGGAGCACAGCTACGTGTCTATGTATGGGCGACTGAGGTGGGATGAGCCAGCGCAGACAATCACGAGTGGATTCGGCTCGATGGGCCAGGGACGCTTTGTTCACCCGCGATCACCGAGAACGCTCACGCCTCACGAGGCGGCGCGGCTCCAATTTCTTCCGGACTTCGTGGACTTCAGCCTCGTTGACCAGCGTGCGCAACTCGCGACGATGATCGGGAATGCGGCACCTCCCGTCCTCAGCATCGTCTTGGTCGAAGCGCTGGTTGAGCAAGGCCTTCTGTAGGCGGGCGACAGCCTCGTGCGTTTGCTCTGCCGCCCGCCTATGCTCGTCTAGACGGCGTCGGCTGTCGCAGCCGAGGCCTTTTGACGCATCGGACCGATGAGGCGCCGGACCTCTCGCAACGTGTGGTACCGGTCCGCCATGAACGCGGCAGTAAGGGCGACCGGGGAGAGCGCTGCATCGTAGCTCCCCGGCGTCCACGTCGAGCCGTTCTCAAGCTGGCGCAGCCCGGTGACGGCCTCGATCATCTTCTGCTCGACCCACTCCCTCGTGGCGGCCTCGATCGCGAGGGCCACGTTGTCGTTGCCATCGGGATTACCCCATTCGTTCAGCGCTCGTAGCAGCATCTGGTAACCCCTGAACTCGACATTTAGGAGGAGCTGATTCGCCTTCAGGCCGTCTACTCCGGCCAGAGCAGCGGCGCGGTCCACGAGGCCCCGTCCGTTCGCGTTGACGATGGGGAAACCCTCGGACTCCCTCTCGGTCACCCAGTGTGGGTCGAGCTCCATGACGCTCATGACTTCGGTCGCCGGCTCGCCGTCCTCTGTACCCACCTGGGCGAGGGCAGCACCAATGCCGCGCTTCCGTGATGAGGATTCGCGGACCCCAGAACCGATAGAGATGTCGATCATCACAGCTCCGGATCCGTCGGCACCGGAAACCTCGGGACCGCTTGCCTTCGTGTTGCCTGCTGGATCTTTCCTCGCGCGGCGCGGCCGAAGGCTCTGCATTACCTCTTTCAACCGGTCACGTATCCGTTTCGACTTGTCGGGATCCTCGGCGGCAAGCTTGTTCTGCTCGTCGGCGATTGCCTGCTTGATCGCCTCGGGCATCTGCTCACGGAACTGATCAGCCCAGGTCGGCCACGCCTCACCCTCGAAGATGGGCCGCTTGTTGATGAGCACATGCGCGCGTGCGAAGTCCGAGGCAACTACGTCACCTCGAGGCTCCAGGATAAACGCGATGCGGTTCTTGCCGAAGATCACCCCGAGCCGCGCGAAGAGCGAATTTGCTTGACCGCTCATGCGCCAGTCGTGCAGCTCGTTTTGATACAGCACAGCGAGGCTTCCGCCTCCGGCAGTTCGCGTTGACACATCGGTTCCGGAGCCCGATGGTGGGAGAACCCACCAATGCATCTTGGCTGTGGGGACGCCAGCGCTGAGGCTCCCGGGGAGATCGACTACCCCGTGCTGTGCCTCGCTTCCCTTCGTGCTTGCCGCGTCGTCCCAGATGCGGGCCGTCCCGTACACACGAGCGAGGTTGAAACCCTGTCGGGCGTCTGCGTCCTTGCGAGTCCTAGGCCACTCGCTCACCTCCTTCGCCGGCTGTCGGACGAGTAGTTCGACGTCGTCCTGTTCCAGACGGAAGAACCGCTGGTAGAGATACTTGAAGAGCCAGTTCTTACGACGCGTCTTGGGGACGATGGTGTTTTCTGCGCCGTCGCTACCTAGGAATGTGACGACGGTGCCGGAGCCCTGCTTGAGGATGAACTCAGGGAAGTGATCCTCGCCGACCGTGACGATCGTCTGGTCTCCGACGATGGGGAGAAGGCCATACTCTCGGCCATCCCACCCGATGATGACCATCGTGCGCTCGCCGTCCTTGAGGGACCGGACCATCACGCCGTCCTTGTGACGGGTAGGCCCCGCGATCTTGAGCCCCATTCCCTGGTTGCCGGTGATCGATTGGTTCTGGTTGGCGCCGGTGACGGCGAGGGTCGTGACGTACCTCTCCAGCTCCGCGCGCGTCATCCCGTCGCCGTTGTCCGCGCAGGCGATATACCACCGCTCCTCGGAGGCCAGTAGTGGCCAATCGACGTCGAACTCGATACGACCCGGACTCGGAGCCCCCTTACCTGCAGCTTCGGCAATACGGCGGCGCGTTATGGCCTCGTATGCATTGACAGCGACCTCACGGAACTCCTGGTCGGGCAGGAGCTCGGCGGCGAGCTTCTCTGCGATGAAGTCTGCGTTGTCGACCTGAAACATGTCTCTTCGTCTCCTTCGCGGCCGGCTGCTTTCGGGCAGTCGGCGTCGTTGGGGCGCTTGCTCAGGCGAGGCGGGACGTAGGTCGCGACAGGCCCTCTTGCTTGCGCATCGATGGACGTGCGGTCCAACTGGCGCCGAACATGCGCCGTTGGGTCCGCCAGGAACGTCGTTGACGTCAGTCTGTGATGGCGGATCCCGTGCTCTGCACGGCACTCATGGTGCTCTCCTTCCGTCGCGGGCGGCGCGGGGCGCCGATGACGATGTCTCCTGCCCTTCCCCACCGCCGCCAGACCGTGTCGGGCCGCGGGCAGATTCGAGCCGGTCATGTGACCATATATTCGACCTGTCCGAATGTCAACCCCCGAAGGTTCCAAGGATTGGCACTCTCGCGTTGCCGGACTGCTTCTTCGCTGACGAGACCCGCATCGCAGCCTCCGGGGGGTAGACACGCGGCGGGAATGCGCCAAGCCCCACCGCCCTTCAGTGGCGCCAGACCGTGAACGGCGACAACGCAGCCGGCGCCCTACAGCTTCATCCCCGCCCTGCCGAAAAGCTCTTGAATGAGTCGAAGCACCCTCACCGAGCACACCCCGCCGAATCGACGAGCGCAGTCGGCCAAACCAGCAACGCTGGTGCGCTTGGCCCTACTCGCCGCGGCACTCTCCCTCGCGATCGTGCTCTCGGCATCCCCAGCCCTAGCCGCAACCGCCACCCCCACGCTGATCGCCCCCGTCGCCTCCAGCGCCCACAACTCCCCGCTCAGCGTCGAATACGAACTCCCGGAAGCAGGCGCCAGCGCAACGCTCTCCTTCATCCCCACCACCGGCCCCACGGTCACCGTCACCCTCACCTCGCCCGCCCGGGCCGCGGGCAAGCACCACTTCTTCCTCAACCTCCACGCACTCGAAGACGAAACCGCGAACGTGGCGAAAGCGAGCGCCGCGTCGCTACCCGACGGCCAGTACACGGTCAGCCTCAGCTACCAGAACGCAGGTCTGGAACCTTTCGCCAGCGCCTCGGCGGAAAAAGTCATGATCAAATCGTTCACCGCCCCGCCCACGCTGAGCGAACCGACGGCCGGCCAGAGCTTCCGCGGCGAAGCGTTCAAAGTCGCCTACCAACTTCCCGAAGCGGCGCTTCCGGGCTCGGTCAAACTTCTTCTGTTCGGCACTCACGCCGGGCCGAAGCCGCTACTGCTGAGCAACTCGGCCGCGGGCTCGCACACAGCCGAAGTCGTCCCCTCGAACCCGAGCACCGGAGTCGGCATCGCCAGCGCGTCGGCAGAACGACTTCCAGCCGACTCCTACCAGCTCAGCATCTCCTACCAGGACGCGCTCGGCAATCCCGCAGCGAGCACCGTGCCGGTCACCGTGACCGTCGCCTACCCGCTGTGCGAAGCAGGCACCTACTCCTCCAGCGGCGAAGAACCGTGCGTAAAAGCCCCCAAGGGCTACTTCGTCCCCACCGAAGGCGCGAGCGTGGCTGACGAATGCGCCACCGGCCATTACGCCTCGGTCGAAGGGCTGAGCGAATGCCTTCCCGCGGAACCCGGCCACTACGTGCCGGGGACCGGCGCCAAGGAAGAGCTCGAATGCGAACAGGGGACCTACAGCGACGTAACCAGCCGTAGCTCGTGCTTCTCTGCGCCGGCCGGCTACTACGCGCCCAAGGGCTCCGTGCAGCCGCTGGCATGTCCGGCCGGAACGTTCGACGCGCACACCAACTCTCCCTCGGCAGAATTCTGCGAGTACGACTCACCGGGCTGGTACTCGGGCGAAGGCGCCGTCGAACCGATCCCGTGCGTGCCGGGCAAGTACGCCTTCGCCTACGGCAGCGAATCGTGCCTGCCCGCACCCCCGGGCAGCTACGTGTCCTCGATCGGAGCTACCGACCCAACCCCGTGCCCGGCCGGCACGTTCGCTCCCGTCACAGAATCGGTCAGTTGCATGACCACGCCCGAAAACACGTATGCGACGGGCGGCGCGGCAGAACCTACGCCGTGCCCGGCCGGAACGCACGCCCCGGCGGGCGCCTCCTCGTGTACGTCCGACGCCAGTGAACCCTCTGGCGGCGGGTCGAGCCAGGACTCGTCCGGGTCGAGCCAGACCGGCGCAGGCACGGGCACGAAGACGCCGGCGGCCGCTCCCATATCCATCTCCGCTCCCGGCGGCCCTCCGGCCACGTTCGCGATCGCGGCCAAGCGCCACGGAGCCTCGCTTGCCCGCACGCGCCGCCAGCTCTACACGGTGACCTGCAGCGCCGCCACGACGGTGCAGTTGCGCGTCGGTGCCGTCGTCCAGGTCGGCAAGAAGCGCCTGGCGCTCGCCGCCCGCGCGCTGACGCTCGAATGCAAGGCGGCCAAGGCGACCGCGGCCGCCGCGAGCTTCAAGTTGACGCCGGCCGCGAAGAAGCTGCTGGGACGACACGGGGCGAGCGTGAAGCTGACCGTGTCGGTCTACGCGACCGGAACCGCCGCCGGGACGCGGCTCGCCGGCGCCACGCTCCGCGGCACGCCCTGACAGACGGAGGTCCTCGATCGGCGAGGATGAGCGGCATGCCCGCCCCGCGCAACCTCGTCAACCTCAACGCCGTCGAGAAGTCCTACGGCAGCCGAGCCGTCCTCCACGACATCACGCTCGGCATCTCCTCGGCCGAGCGCATCGGCCTGGTCGGCCAAAACGGCGGCGGCAAGTCGACGCTCCTGCGCCTGATCGCGGGGATCGAGCAGCCCGACGCGGGCGCGCTCACCCGCGCGGGCGACGTCGGCGTCGCCCTGCTCGGACAGCGCGACGAGCTAGACGAGCAGCGCACGATCCGTGAGCTGCTCGTCGGCGAGCGCGCCGAGCATGAGTGGGCAGGAGACAGCGCCTTCCGCAACGTGCTCGACGGCCTGCTCGGCGGCGTCGAGCTGCGCCTGTTCGCCAGCGGAATGGAGACGCCGATCGCGGGCCTGTCCGGCGGCGAGCGCAGACGGATCGCGCTGGCCCGCCTGCTGCTCGACCCACCCGAGCTGCTGCTGCTCGACGAGCCGACCAACCACCTCGACGTCGAAGGCGTCGACTGGCTGGCCCACCACCTCGCGGCCAGGCGGCGGCTCGATGCTCGTCGTCACGCACGACCGCTGGTTCCTCGACGCCGTCTGCACGGACACGTGGGAGCTCGCCGACGGCGAGGTGCACCAGTACGAAGGCGGCTACGCGGCGTACGTGCTCGCGCGCGCCGAGCGCGAACGCCAGGAGGCCTCCGCGCGCGAGCCGCCGCCGGCAGCTGCTGCGCAAGGAGCTCGCCTGGCTGCGCCGCGGCCCGCCGGCGCGCACGAGCAAGCCGAAGTTCCGCATCGACGCGGCCAACGCGCTGATCGCCGACGAGCCGCAGGCGCGCGACCGCGCCGAGCTGCTGCGCTTCGCGGGCGCGCGCCTGGGCAACAAGGTGCTCGAGGCCGTCGACGTCTCGCTCACGGCTCGGCAGCAAGCAGGTGCTGCACGACGTGACCTGGCGCCTCGGCCCGGGCGATCGCGTCGCCCTGGTCGGCGTCAACGGCTCGGGCAAGACCTCGCTCGCTGCGGCTGCTGGCGGGCGAGCTCGAGCCGACGCTCGGGCCGCGATCGAGCGCGGCTCGACCGTGCGGATCGCCTACCTCTCGCAGGAGGCCGTCGAGATCCCGGGCCATCTGAACGTGCTCGAGTCGCTCGAGGAGGTGCGCGGCCACGCGACGCTCAGCGGCGGCGAGGAGATCACGGCGGCGATGCTGTGCGAGCGCTTCGGCTTCCGCGGCGAGAAGGCGCGCACGCTGGTCGACGACCTCTCCGGCGGCGAGCGCCGGCGCCTGGCGCTGATGCGCCTGCTGATGGCCGAGCCCAACGTGCTGCTGCTCGACGAGCCGACCAACGACCTCGACATCGACACGCTGACGGCGCTCGAGGACCTGCTCGACGGCTGGCCGGGCACGCTCGTCGTCGTCAGCCACGACCGCTACTTCGTCGAGCGCGTCTGCGACGACGTCCACGCGCTCACGCCGGACGGCGGGATCCGCCACCTCCCGGGCGGGATCGACCAGTACCTCGAGCAGCGCCGAGACGCCGCGCAGCGCAGCTCAGCATCGGCGAGCTCCGCGCAAGGACGGCGAAGCGCCGGGGGCAAGGCTGCGCGCCGAGCGCAAGGAGACCCAGCGCACCGAGCGCGAGGTAAAGCGACTCGAACGCGCGGTCGAGCGCCTAGCCGAGCGCGAGACGGCGCTGGGCGAGCAGATGACGGCCGTCGCGACCGACCACGCAAAGCTCGCCGAGCTGCAGGCCGAGCTCGGGCAGCTCGTCGCCGAGCGCGAGCAGCTTGAGGCGTCTTGGCTGGAAGCGTCGGAGTCGCTCGAAGGCTGAGGGCGACGCTCAGGCGGCCGCGGCGGCCGTGGCGTCGGCCACCAGCCGCTGCACATACGGCCCAAGCAGCGAAGCGACGGCCTCGGCCGTCTCGGCAGGCTCCCCTTTGGGCAGCGCGGCATAGCTGATCGCCAGCCGCACGAGGCATTCGCCGAGCAGCTCGGCGTCGCGCACGGCCACGACGGGCCAGCTCGCGAGCAGCACCTCGGTGAGCCGCGCGGCGGCCGTCTCGACGAGCGTCTCGCCGCGTGTGGTGAACAGCGCGATCAGCTCGTCGGCGCCGTCGCCGGAGACGATCGTGTTGACGAGCGGGTTCTCGGCGGCGACGGTCAGGAACAGCTCGAACGTCGCGCGCAGTGCCAGACGCGGATCCTCGGCGTTCACCCGGATCGTGCTCTGCACGGCGTCGATGAAGTGACCGGCTTCGCGCAGCACGAGCTCCTGCGCGAACTCGGCGCGCGAGCCGAACTCGTTGTAGACCGTCTGCCTGCTGACGCCGGCGGCGCGCGCGATGTCGCTCATCGTGATCTCCGACCACGGGCGCGAACCGAGCTCGCGGTTGGCGCCGTCGAGCAGCGTGTTGCGCAGCAGCTCGCGCGCGGCCACGGCGTAGGGCACCTGCGGCTCTGCGGCGCTCACCGCTCGGGCTCCGCGACCGGCTCGAAGTCGACCTTGTCGCGCACGCCGCAGTCGGGGCAGGCCCAGTCGTCGGGCACGTCGCTCCACGGCGTGCCGGGCGGGAAGCCCTCCCGCGGATGCCCGGCGTCCTCGTCGTAGACGTAGCCGCAGCCGGTGCAGCGGTAGGCGCTCATGCGACGCGCGCCAGGCGCCGCCGCGCGCGTGCGCTCACGCGCGGGTGCAGGTTGGCGCGCTCGAGATCGCCCTGGTAGTGATCGAGCACGCGGTGGTCCATGATCCGCCTCCACAGCGGCGGGAAAGCGGCCACGAGGATCATGCCGGCGTAGCCGGTAGGCAGCTGCGGCGCCTGCTCGACGTGGCGCAGCGCCTGATAGCGGCGGACGGGGTTGGCGTGGTGGTCGGAGTGGCGCTGCAGGTGGTAGAGCAAGACGTTGGAGGCGGTGTTGTTGGAGTTCCAGCTGTGCTCGGGCTGGGTGCGCTCGTAGCGCCCGTCCTCGCGGCGCTGGCGCAACAGGCCGTAGTGCTCGAGGTAGTTGACGACCTCGAGCAGCGAGAAGCCGAGCACGGCCTGGATCAGGAGGTAGGGGAGCACGACGAGGCCGAACACGGCGACGAGCGCGCCGAACAGCACGACGGTCATCGCCCAGGCGCTGAGGATGTCGTTGCGCGGCGTCCACATCGAGCTTTCCAGCCGCCCCAGACGCACGCGCTCGAGCTCCCAGGCGGAGCGCAGGCTGCCGGCGACGGTGCGCGGCCAGAAGCGGTAGAAGCTCTCGCCGAGACGCGAGCTGGCGGGGTCCTCGGGCGTGGCCACGCGCACGTGGTGGCCGCGGTTGTGCTCGATGAAGAAGTGCCCGTAGCCGCTCTGGGCGAGCGCGACCTTGCTCAGCCAGCGCTCGAGGCTGGCGCGCTTGTGCCCGAGCTCGTGCGCCGTGTTGATCGCGATCCCTGAGACCATCGCGACGGTCAGCGCGAGGCCGATCGACTCGATCACGGAGAGATCGCCGGAGGACCACTCCCAGCAGGCGAAGATCAGCCCGGCGTACTGCACGGGGATGTAGGCGTACGTGCACCAGCGGTAGTAGCGGTCCTGCTCGAGCGCCTTGATCACCGACTCGGGCGGGTTGCGCGCGTCGAGGCCGACGGCGAGGTCGAGCAGCGGGAAGATGCCGAACACGAGCACGGGGCCGTAGAACCAGAACACGCCGAGGCCGGTCAGCTCTACGAGCCCCCACGCGAGGAACGGCAGCGTGGGCACGACGAGGCCGAGCAGCCAGAGATAGCGCTTCGGGTCCCGCCAGGAGACGGACTCCTCAGTGCCGGGGTCCTCGACTCTTGCCTGTGCGATCGGCGAAGTCGTTGCTGCGGGCGCTGACATGAGGGTGGCTTCCTCCTGCGTTGGGTTCCGTACTCGCACTTTACACAACCCGGCGCCAATGTCAAGCATCACGACATCAATATTTAATTTGACAAGAAGACTCCATCGCGCTTTCTGTCGCTCTTCGCTCCGCTTCGGACAAGGACGCAAGTTGGCAATCGGCAGAGTTAGAATGATCGGAATGAGCTTCTCGCCTCCCGCGGCGTGACGGGCGTGCTCGACCCGTCGATCAAGGAAGCCGGCAGCCTGCCCTTTCCGGACAGGCCGGTGGGCTCAGTCAACGCGCAGATGCCGTTCGACCACGTCGTCGTGGTGATGATGGAGAACCACTCCTTCGACAACCTGCTCGGCGCCCTCTCGCGCACGCGGCCCGATGTCGACGGGCTGACCTTCGACGGCGCCGGCGATGCGACCGACTCCAACCCGGGCGCCGAGAGCGCCTCGCCTGCGGTGAAGGCCTTTCCGGTCCCGAACACAGGCCAGGCGGAGCATGTGACGCAGAGCTGGAAGGCGACGCACGCACAGATCGACGGTGGGCTGATGGATGGGTTCGTCCGCTCGGCGAAAGCCCCCGAGCCGATGGGCTACTACACGCCGGAGGTGCTGCCGTTCGCGTATTCGCTTGCCGGCACGTTCACGCTCGCCAATCGCTGGTTCTGCTCGCTTCCGGGGCCGACTTATCCCAACCGCCGCTTCTTGCTCGCCGGCACCGCCTACGGTGGGACCGTCACCAATCTCAGCGCGCTCCTCGGGGGCTCCCCGCCACGCGGCACGATCTTCGACCGGCTCTCAGACCACCACATCAGCTGGGGCAACTACTTCACGGACATCCCGATGACGTTGACGATCCCATCGATCTTCTTCAAGCACATCGGCCACCATCATCTGATCGACAAGTTCTTTCACGACTGCGAAGCCGGCAGCTTGCCGGCGGTCAGCTTCGTTGATCCGGCGATGGGCAAGCTCTCCTCGATCGCCTCCTCGATGGCCGGGCTGCCGACCGTCGTCAGGGATGCGCTCAAGCTGCTCGGACCGCCGCCCGAGACGGAGGAGGCGCCCGGTGGGATGTACTACGGCGAGCTGTGGGCTCATCGGGTCGTGGAAGCGGTGCTGCGTTCGCCGGCTTGGCCCCGCACCCTGCTGATCTACCTCTACGACGAGCACGGCGGCTACTACGACCACGTCCCGCCGCCGGCCGCGATCCCGCCGGACGAGATCCCGCCGCAGCTGGAGCCTGGCGAACCGCCGGGGGCCTATGACATGTACGGACCCCGCGTGCCGGCCGTGGTCGTCTCGCCCTACTCCCGACCCGGCGGGGTCAGCGACGTCGTCTGCGACCACACCTCCGTCCTGGCGACGATCGAGAGCAAGTGGAACCTGCCGGCGCTGACCAAGCGCGATGCGAACGCTGCCACGGTGATGGATTTTCTCGACCTCGACAACGCTGCCCTGCTCCACCCACCTCTGCTTCAGGCGCCGTCCAGCTCGGGTCCCTCGGGGCCGGTCGCGGAAGCCGCATGATCCTTGGCCGACAGTCAGCTCGACTTCGGGCGAGTGGCCGCTACGCCGCGCCAGCTGCGTGACGTGCTGAGTAGCGCCGACACACCCAGACCCGCCATCGCGATGGCCTCGGCTGCCAGCGAAATACCGGTGCTCACCAGCTGAAACGGCCCGTTGCCGGCCCCGGCCAGCGTAGGCGCGTCGAACAGGAGGGCGATCGTGTAAAGCGCCGCGGCCAGCGCGATCGCGACCATCGCCCCGGCGACGAGCGTGGCCAGGCGGAGCGCTGCGAGCAGCCACGGCTGGGGCACGTCGATCCGGAACAGAGCCCGCCGGGCGGCGGCGACGCAGACCGCGCCACAGGCGAGGCCGCCGAGCGCCCAGGCGAGGAATGCTCCTTGCGCCGCCGTGCCGGGATCGCCGGTGGCGTGCGCGCCGCGGGCGTTGTGCGCCAGCAGCACGAGCAGCCCGGTCGCCACGGCGAACAGCAGCAGCGCGGCGATCGGGGCGCCGACCAAGCCGGCCAGCTTTCGCAGGCGCTCCGGCTCGCCCCACGCCCGGCGCAGCGCGACGGCGATCAGCGGCAGTGCGCCGGCGAGGACGGCCAGCGAGGCGATCCCGGCGGCGAGCTGCACGGCGAGGTGCGCGCCGCCGAGCAGCGGGTTGGCGCCGAGCGGGTGGTTCTCGGTCGTCTTGTAGAAGCCGAAGCCGACCGCCGCGAAGGCGACCCAGCACGCGAGCACGCCGCCGAGCCCGAGGCGCAGCCGTGTGCCCGCGTCGAGCTCGCCGGCCAGGCCCGCCGCCGGGCGCAGATGCGCGCGCAGCGCGCCGATCAGCAGATCGAGCACGACCGCGGCGCGCAGCGGCTGCTCTTCGACCAGCGCCTGCAGCTCGGCGCCGTAGCGGCGGCGGAACGCCATCGGGTAGAGCGCGAGCGCCAGGCGGGCGAGCCTCATGCGCTCGCCTCGCCAACGCGCAGCCGCCGCAGGCCCGTGCGCGCGACGCGCGCGAACGTCTCGAGCTGCCCCGTCAGAACCTCGCTGCCGGCGCTCGTCAGCCGGTAGGGACGCCGCCGTGCCTGCGCCGGCAGGCCCTCGATCAGGCCCTTGCCCTCCAGCCGCGCCAACGCCCCGTACAGCGTCCCCGGTCCGAGCCGCACGCCGGCCAGCTCCTCCACGTCCTGCGTGATCGCATAGCCGTGCTTCGGCCCGTCGGCGAGGCTCGTCAGCACGAGCAGCTCCGGGTCCGTAGATCGTCCACCGTTGTATCGCATAACGTAATAGTAGCGATTTCGCCGGGGCCGCGATGTGCTCCGTGCGTGGGCGCCTTGCGACGCTCCCAGGGGAGCGCCTTGCGACGCTCCCCTGGCGCCGCGTCAGCACGCGGCCGGAGCGCCTCGCCACGCTCCTCCAGCGCCGCGTTCAGCGGGGGGCCGTGAAAACGTCGGCGCCGAACGTCGCGGGCACCGACGCGGCGTCCGCCAGGCGCCCGAGCCCGAGCAGCGACTCCCAGCTGGCGAGCGAGGAGTAGTGGTTGTAGGGGGTCGTCGAGACCGTGCCGGGTTTGATGAACGGCGAGAGCAGCACGGCGCCGACGAGGCCGCCGCCGGGGCCGGTGATGCCCGGCAGGGGCGAGCCCGGACCGGGCTGCTCTTCGCAGCAGGCCGTCGAGTCGGACTGCGGGCCGTCTGACTCGTCGAAGGTGATCTCGAGCAGGCCGTTGCGCTGGAACGCCGTCGAGGCGGTGATCTTCGGCACCCACGTTTCGAGGAAGCGGTCGATGTCGGCCAGCGCCGAGGCGCCGCCTTCCTGGTTCACGCACGGGTAGTCGTGGCCGTCTTCGCACAGGTTCGGCGTGATGAACGAGAAGCGCGGCGTGTGCAGGACCGTGCCGAGGTCCCTGGCGAGGCCAGTCTCGTGGCGCAGCGCGCCGGCGGGCATCGTGCCGTCGGGTGCGCCGAGCGCGACGACGTGTTCGTTGCAGTAGGCCTGGTCGTCGATCACCGAGTGGAAGTAGACGAACGGGTCGTGACGCGTGGCGTAGCCGTCGCCCGCCTCGGCTTTCTGCGTTTCGTCGAGCGCGTTCGGCGCGGGGTGCCCGCAGGCGGCGCTCTCGCGCGCCGGGTCGTTGCCCATGTCCTGCTCGTAGGCCTTCCACTTGCTCCCGGCCGCCGAGAGCTGCGTGCCGATGCTCTGCACCGAGGACGGGTAGATGCAGCCCTCGCCGGCCTCGACGCCGCCCGGCAGTTCGAGTCCGCCGGTGAACTCGCTGAAGATCTGACAATCCGCCTGGGTCTCGGCGTTCGGCGGCTGCCCGGAGACGAGCGAGAGGTAGTTGTCGTTGCTCTCGTGGCCGGTTGCGTAGTAGTTCTGCAGCAGCGCGCCCTGCGCGGGCAGCGTCTGCGCCAGGTACGGGTCGGCCGCCGGGTCGCCGAACGTCGAGGCGTAGTTCTGGTTCTCGAGCACGATCACCCACACGTGACGCACGCGCGGCGGTTTGTACGGTTTCGGTCGCGCCGCGCCGGCCGGGGCCGCGAGCAGCGCCGCGGCCAGCAGCGTCGAGCCGAGCATCGCCGCGGCGAGCCTCGCGCCGAGCCGGATCGAACCCGCGCGGCCCACGTCAGCCCCCCGCCGCAGCGGCCGGAGCCGTCGACGTGGACGGACCCGTCGGCGCGGGCGGTTCGGCGATCGTCGGCGGTTCGAGCAGCGCCGGCGGCGATTTCAGGTCGAGGAAGTCGGCGACGGTGTGCGCGTTGGCGTCGCGGTAGGTCAGCGCCGGCAGGTTCCACTTGGCCTCGATCGTGGCCAGCACCGAGGTGTGGTCGTGCAGCACGTTCGTGACGGCGTTCGGCTTGGAGTAGGGCGAGGCGACGATCCCGGGCACGCGCGGCCCGTACAGGTCGTAGCCGCCCGGGTAGTCGCCCGCTTGCAGGCTCGGCGGGATCGAGTCGGGCGCGATCGCCGCCGGCGGTTTGGCGTGGTCGTAGTAGCCGCCGTGCTCGTCGTAGGTGTAGATCAGCAACGTGCGCGGCCAGGCGGGCGAGTTGAGCACGGCGTCGACGACCTGATAGGCCCAGTACTCGCCGTAGGACATGTCCTGTTCTGACTCCTCGTCGCCGCCGGTCGTGTTCAGCACGCCCGTGATCGGCGCGAGCTGCGGCAGCGCGGCTAGCGGTCCGCCGATGTCCGTGAGCGCGCCGAACTCGGGGTCGACGAAACTGACCTGGGGCAGGCCGCCCGTTTTGCAGTCGGCGAAGAACTGCGCGATGTTCGCCAGGTTGGCTGGGTATTTCTCGATTACCGACGGGATGATCCCGGTCTGCGGCAGGTCGGTGAAGTAGTTGCGCCAGCTCACGCCGTAGGTGCTGAGGCGATCGAAGATCGTGCCGTTCGGCGGCGGCGCGTCGAGCAGGCTTTCGTTGTCGGTCGAGATGTTGCCGTACGCCGTGGCCGCCATCAGGAAGCGGCGGTTCGGGTAGGTCTGGCACGGCGCCGAGCAGAACCAGCGGTTGTTGAGCGTGAACGAGCGCGCGAAGGAGTAGGCGAACGGCAGCACGTCCTCCGTCCAGTAGCCCATCGGCTCGTTGTTGCCGACCGACGTGACGAACCCGTTCATCTTGCCGCCGTTGATCTGCTCGTGCGTGGCGTTCCACGTCTGCGTGACGCTCGGCGCCTGCGCCGTGGTGGGCAGCGGGAAGGAGTGGACACGGCCTTTGCCGCCCACGCCGGGGTTGCTGTTGAGCGCGTTGCCGGCGGTATCGAAGCGCAGCCCGTGCGCCTTCGGCTGCCCCGAGAGCGCCAGCGCGCCGAGCAGGTTGTCGAAGGAGTGGTTCTCCATCATCACGACGACGACGTGGTCGAACGGCAGCGCGTCCGTCGCCGTGCCCGCCGCGCGCTTCGGGTCGGGCAGGCTGTCGGGCGCCCGCACGGTCGCGCCGAGCGCGGCGGCCGCGCGCCACAGCGGGCCACCGGCCGAGAGCGCCGCCATCGTCGAGCCGCCGTAGCGGACGAAGTCGCGCCGCGTCAGCGGCAGCTCGAGCGGTTTGCGGCGTCGCGGCGCATGCATGAGCCGACACTTACCCGCATTCGGCCCTTCCTAGTGAAGATTTTGTGTCCTGCGGTCAACCCTGCAAATCCGCGAGGCAGGCGTGGCTAGGCGGCCTGGCGCGAATGGGGTTCGAGCAAGGGGCCGGCGTCTTCGTCGGCGAGCGACGGCTCGCAGGGCGGTGGCTTGCGCGGCGGCTGCTCGCCCCCGGCGCTGGCGACGACGCGGTTGCGCCCGGCGCGCTTGGCTTCGTACATCGCGTCGTCGGCGGCCTTGAACAGCGACTCGTAGTTCATCTGCTCGCCGCCGGCGGCGCTGACGCCGATCGAGACGGTGATCGTCACGCCCGCGGGCGTCGCCTGCTCGAGCTCGCCGCGCAGGCGCTCGGCGACGTGGCAGCCGGCCGCGCTGTCGACGCCGGGGAGCACGACGAGGAACTCCTCGCCGCCGAGCCGGTAGACGAGCTCGAAGGAGTGCAGGCGCTTGCGCAGCTCATAGGCCGTGTCGCGCAGCACGGCGTCGCCGCGGTCGTGCCCGTGCGCGTCGTTGACGGCCTTGAAGTTGTCGATGTCGAACAGCAGCAGGCAGACGGGCTGGCGGGTCATGCGCGCCTGGTGGCTCAGCTCGGCGAAGCGCGGGATCAGCGCGTTGCGGTTGAACAGCCCCGTCAGCGGGTCGATGATCGCCTCGTCGCGGTGGTGCAGCTCGGCGGCCTGCAGCGCCCACACGATCGAGACGATGCCGGCGAGCAGCGCGAGCGTGGCCACGAGCGTGGCCGGGTCGTCGAGCGTCCACTGCGGGTGGACGCCGAGCGTGCTCGCGAGCACGATCGCGACGGTCAGCGCGAGCGCGGCGAGCACGACCTGCAGGCGGAAGCGGGCGGCGACCATCGCCACGGGCAGCGCCGTCCACGGCAGCACGGGGCTGCGTGGGCCGCCGCTGAGCGCCACGCCGACGCCGAGCAGGAGCATCGTGATCACGATCGCCCAGGCGCTGATCAGCTCGGGATGCGCGCTCGAGTCGATCCGGCGCTCGACGTTGAGGAAGTTCAGCCCGGACAGGCCGAACAGGAGCAGCGGCCACCAGCCGACCCACGGAGCGGCGATCAGCAGCGCCGCGCCGACCGCGCCCGAGCCGATCAGTCGTATCTTGCGCACGCGCTCGCTCGCGTCGACGACGCGACTGCGGTCGAGCTCGGTGGGGCAGAGCCATGAGGACCGTGCCATGCCACGCGCTTCGGCTTCCCGCTCTCGGGCCTTTAGGACTTATTTGCATAGAAGACATTTGTCCTCAGAAAAACCGATTTTCGGAATTTGCCCACAAATCAGTCGATGGGCGAAACCGTTCGATCCGGGGCCGCGGGCCGCGCTCTCGTACGCTAGGCCCATGTACAAGTCGACCCCGCCGGGCATCGGCGAGCTGCTGCAGTCTCGCGCCGGCGAGGAGATGTCGCTCAACGACAGCTACCTGAACCCGCAGATGGGGCGGATCCTGCGCACGCTCGGCTTCGACAAGTCCTGGCGCGGCGGCGAGGGGGCGCACCTGATCGACGAGCACGGCGAGCGCTACCTCGACCTGTTCGGCGGCTACGGCGTGTTCGCGATCGGCCGCAACCACCCCGAGGCGATCGCGGCCGTGCAGGAGACGATGGCGGCGGGCACGGCCAACCTGCCCCAGCTCGGCGTGACGCTGCTCAGCGGCGTGCTCGCCGAGCAGCTGCTCGCGCGCGCACCGGGCAGCGTCGCGGCGATGGTGCCGGCCAACTCGGGCACGGAGGCCGTCGAGGCCGCGATCAAGGTGGCGCGCGCGGCGACGGGGCGCCCGCGCATCCTCTACGCCGACCACGCCTTCCACGGGCTCACGCTCGGCTCGCTGTCGATCAACGGCAACGCCGAGTTCCGCGAGGGCTTCGGGCCGCTCCTGCCCGGCTGCGACCCGGTCGCCTTCGGCGACGCGGACGCGCTCGAGCGCGAGCTCGCGCGCGGCGACGTGGCGGCGCTGATCGTCGAGCCGGTGCAGGGCAAGGGCGTCAACCTGCCCCCGCCCGACTACCTGCAGCGCGCGCAGGCGCTGTGCCGCGCGGCGGAGACGCTGTTCGTGTGCGACGAGGTGCAGACCGGCATCGGGCGCACCGGGCGCTTCCTCGCGCTCGAGCACTGGGGCCTTGAGCCGGACATGGTCTGCCTGGCCAAGGCGCTCTCGGGTGGGCTCGTGCCGATCGGCGCCGTGCTCGTCTCGCGCAGGGCCTTCGACAAGGTCTTCGACGGGATGGAGCGCGCAGTGCGCCACGGCTCGACGTTCGGCGGCAACGACCTCGCGGCGGCGGCCGCGCTGGCGACGCTGCGCGTGCTCGACGACGAGCAGCTCGTGCAGCGCAGCGAGCGCATGGGGGCGCTGCTGCTGGAGCTGACGCGCCCGCTGGTCGACCGCTACGAGGTCGTCAGCGACGTGCGCGGGCTCGGCCTGATGTGGGCGATCGAGTTCGGTCCGCCGTCGGGACGCGTGGGGCGCGCATTGTGGGAAACGGTCGAGCGCCGGCAGGCGGGCCTGTTCAGCCAGCTGATCACGGTTCCCCTGTTCCACGAGCACCGCATCCTCTGCCAGGTGGCGGGGCACCGCATGAACACGATCAAGGCGCTGCCGGCGCTGGTAGTTGAGGAGCAGGAGATTCGCCGCTTTGCGGCCGCCCTCGAGCAGACCGTGGCGGCGGCCGAGCGCTACCCCGCCGCGCTCGCCCGCTTCGGCGCGCGCACAGGCCTCAGGGCCGCGCGCGTGCGCCGCTAGCCTTACCCGCCGTGCCTACAGCCAGAGATGACATCCGCAACGTGGCGATCGTCGCCCACGTCGACCACGGCAAGACGACCCTGGTCGACGCGATGCTGTGGCAGTCGGGCGCCTTCCGCGTCGGCCAGGACGTGGCCACGCGCGTGCTCGACTCGATGGACCTCGAGCGCGAGAAGGGGATCACGATCCTCGCCAAGAACACCTCGCTGCGCTACCGCGACGTCAAGCTCAACATCATCGACACGCCCGGGCACGCCGACTTCGGCGGCGAGGTCGAGCGCGGGCTGACGATGGTCGACGGCGTGCTGCTGCTGGTCGACGCCTCCGAGGGGCCGCTGCCGCAGACGCGCTTCGTGCTGCGCAAGGCGCTCGAGTCCAAGCTGCCGGTGATCCTCGTCGTCAACAAGGTCGACCGGCCGGACGCGCGCGTGGCCGAGGTCGTCGACGAGGTCTATGAGCTGTTCCTCGACCTCGACGCCGACGAGCAGCAGATCGACTTCCCGATCGTCTACTGCAACGCCAAGGCCGGCGTGGCCTCGCTGCACTACGAGCCGGGCAAGGAGCTCGAGGGCAAGACGCTGGCGCCGCTGCTCGACCTGCTGCTCGAGCACATCCCGGCGCCGACGTACGAGCCCGAGCACCCGCTGCAGGCGCTCGTGACGAACCTCGACGCCTCGCCGTACGTCGGGCGCCTGGCGATCTGCCGCGTGCGCAACGGCACGATCAAGAAGGGCCAGCAGATCGCGTGGTGCCGCGCCGACGGTTCGATCCGCAAAGTGACGGTCGCCGAGCTGTACGTGACCGACGCGCTCGATCGCGTCGACGCGCCGGAGGCGGGGCCGGGGGAGATCATCGCCGTCGCAGGCATCGCCGAGGTGACGATCGGCGAGACGCTGGCCGATCTCGACGACCCGCGCCCGCTGCCGGTGATCACGGTCGACGAGCCGGCGATGTCGATCACGCTCGGCGTCAACACCTCGCCGCTGGCGGGCAAAGACGGCGACAAGCTGACGGCGCGCCAGATCGAGGCGCGCCTGGCGCAGGAGCTCGTCGGCAACGTCTCGCTGCGCGTCGCGCCGACGGCGCGCCCGGACACCTACGAGGTGCAGGGGCGAGGCGAGCTGCAGCTGGCGATCCTCGTCGAGATGATGCGCCGCGAGGGCTTCGAGCTGACGGTCGGCCAGCCGCACGTGGTCGAGCGCGAGATCGACGGCGTGCGCCACGAGCCGGTCGAGCTGCTCTCGGTCGACGTGCCCGAGGAGCACGTCGGCACGGTCACGCAGCTGCTGGCGGCGCGCAAGGGGCGGATGGAGCACATGACCAACCACGGCACGGGCTGGGTGCGGATGGACTACCTCGTGCCCGCGCGCGGGCTGATCGGCTTTCGCACGGAGTTCCTCACCGAGACGCGCGGCACGGGGATCATGCACCACGTGTTCGACCGCTGGGAGCCGTGGGCGGGGGAGCTCTTGACGCGCAACTCGGGCGTGCTCGTGGCCGACCGCAACGGCGCCACCGTGACCTTCTCGCTGTTCACGCTGCAGGAGCGTGGATCCCTGTTCGTCGGACCCGGCGAGGAGGTATATGAAGGGATGATCATCGGCGAGAACTCGCGCTCGGAGGATCTCGATGTCAACCCGGTCAAGGAGAAGCACCTGACGAACATGCGCTCCTCGACCTCGGACGTGCTCGTGCGCCTGGACGCGCACCGCAAACTGACGCTCGACGAAGCGCTCGAGTTCGTGCGCGAGGACGAGGCGGTCGAGGTGACGCCGGACTCGGTGCGCATGCGCAAGGTCGTGCTGGCGAAGGTCGACCGGCTGAAGACCGCGAGGCAAGCGCGCAAATGAGCGCGCCGCCTGGCGCCGGCGCCGGGGCGGATGGGCAGGCGCGCGAGATCCGCCTGCACGGGCTGGTCAAGTCGTTCAAGGGGCCGGACGGCCCGATCGAGGCGGTCCGCGGCGTGGACATCGAGATCGCGATCGGCGAGACGGTCGCGCTGCTCGGGCCCAACGGCGCGGGCAAGTCGACGACGATCGACATGCTGCTCGGCCTGCTGGCGCCCGACGCCGGCGGTGTGTCGGTGTTCGGGCGCTCGCCGTCGGACGCCGTCGGCGGCGGGCGCGGTCGGCGCGATGCTGCAGACGGGCTCGCTGATCCGCGACCTGACGGTGCGCGAGCTGATCGCGATGATGGCCGCGCTGTACCCCGACCCGCTGGGCGTCGACGAGGTGCTCGAGCTGACGGGCACGCGGCGAGTTCGCCGAGTCAGCGCACGCAGAAGCTCTCGGGCGGGCAGACCCAGCGCGTGCGCGTCGGCGGTCGCGCTCGTCAGCGAACCCGGAGCTGCTCGTGCTCGACGAGCCGACGGTCGCGCTGGACGTCGAGGGCCGCCACGCGTTCTGGCGCGCGATGCGCGAGTTCGCGGCGCGCGGCAAGACGATCCTGTTCGCGACGCACTACCTCGAGGAGGCCGACGCCTACGCCGACCGCGCCGTGCTGATGGCGCACGGCCGGCTCGTCGCCGACGGCCCGACGAACGAGATCAAGGCGATGGTCGGCTCGCGCACGATCCGCGCGACGCTGCCCGGCGTCGACGCTCGACGCGCTCGAGCGGCTGCCGGGCGTGAGCGGCGCGGAGCGTCGCGGCGAGGCGGTCGTGCTCGCGTGCGCCGACTCCGATCGGGCGATCCGCGCGCTGCTTGCGGCCTACCCGCAGGCGCGCGACATCGAGATCAACGGCGGCCGGCCTGGAGGAGGCGTTCCTCGAGCTGACGGCGACGGAGCGCGGTGGGCGTCGTGAGCGGCGCGCTCACCTACACGCGCTACGAGCTGCTGCGGACGTTTCGCAACCGGCGCTTCTTCCTGCTCTCGCTCGGCTTCCCGCTGATCCTGTACTTCGTGATCGCCGGCCCCAACCGCAACGTGCGCAACCTCAACGAGCAGCGGCGTCTCGCTGCCGCTGTACTTCATGGTCGGGCTGGCCTCGTTCGGCACGATGAGCGCGATGCTCTCCTGCGGCGCGCGGATCGCGGCCGAGCGCGCGGTCGGCTGGAACCGCCAGCTGCGCATCACGCCCGCTCTCGCCGCGCGCCTACTTCCGCGCGAAGGTGCTCACGGCGTACGCGATGGCGCTGCTCAGCATCGCGCGTGCTCTACCTCGCGGGCGCATCGCTCGGCGTCAGCCTGCCGGCCGCGCGATTGGCTGGAGATGACCGGGCTGATGCTCGTCGGGCTGATCCCGTTCGCCGCGCTCGGGATCACGCTCGGGCACATGCTCACGCCGGACTCGATCGGCCCGGCGATGGGCGGCGGCGTCTCGCTGTTCGCGCTGCTCGGCGGCACGTGGTTCCCGCTCGGCGCCACGGCTTCCTGCACGACCTGGCGCAGTACATCCCGTCCTACTGGCTCGTGCAGGCGAGCCACGTGGCGCTCGGCGGGGCGGCGTGGAGCGGCATGGGATGGGCGGTGATCGCCGCCTGGACGGCCGTGTTCAGCACGCTCGCGGTGCGCGCGTACAGGCGCGACACGGGCCGCGTCTAGTCCTGCGCGCGCCGACGCTTGACACAAAGTGAACAAGCTAAACAGCGATGCGACACGCGCGCCGCTCAGGTACTAGGGTACGCGCCGGTGATTGGAGCGAGCACAGCCCGCACAACGCGCATGCGCCCCGCGCTCGCCCTTGTGCTGGCCGCCTGCCTCGCCTGCTGCGGGTTGCTCGGCGGCTTGGCGCCGGCTGCGGGCGCGAGCGGCGGCGCGCACGAGAGCGAAGCCGACTTCGCCAGGCAGCTGGCGGCGAAGGAAGTCAAGGAAGTCACGATCAACAAGCTGCTGCGCAGGATGCGCGTGACGCTCGCCGATGGCACGCAGGTGCTCGCGCGCTACCCGAAGAAGCAGGCGCCCCAGACCATTGCGCGGCTGCAGAAGCGGGGCGTGCGGGTGACGATCCTCTCCAAGGAACAGGCCCGACAGGAAGCCAAGAGCGAACCCAAGCACCACAAAATCCGCTACATCGTCGGCGGCGTGGTGATCCTCGTGATCGTGATCGCCGGGGCGGTGCTGCTGTTCAACCGCCGCCGTCGCCGCGACTGACGCAGGGCCTTCGGCAGCGCAGCCGGCGGATCGCCTCAGTACAGCGGCCGCTTCGGCGCGCGCCGCGCCTGCGGCGAGGGTCCGTGTGCGAGCACGTGCGCCGAGGCGGCGACGTCGTGCGCCAGCAGATCGACCATGTCGCGCGAGAAGTTCTCCTTGATCACCATGCGCAGGACCGTGATGTGCTCGGCATCCGGCGGCAGCGTGTAGGCGGGAACGATCCAGCCGCGCTCGCGCAGCAGATGCGATAGCAGCACGAGGTCCAGCGGCTCGCGGTCGCCGTCTGGGCCGGCGCGCACGACGACGATCGGAAAGCGCGAGCCGTCGTTGAGCACCTCCAGACCGTCGATCGTCGCGAGCTTGCCGGCCAGCGCCTGTGCGTTGGCGAGCACCGTGGCGATGATCTGCTCGAAGCCCTCGCGCCCCAGGCGCAGCAGGCTGAAGTACTGCAGGATCACCGAGTTGGACGGGCGCGAGAAGTTGAGCGTGTAGTTGGGCATGTCGCCGCCGAGGTAGTTGATGTGGAACACGAGCTCCTCGGGCAGGTCTGACTGCTCGCGGAACACGACCGTGCCCATGCCCGGGTAGACCATCCCGAACTTGTGGTTCGAGACGTTGATCGAGCGCACGCGCGGCAAGCGGAAGTCCCACTCCAGCTCGGGCTCGGAGAAGGGCGAGATGAAGCCGCCGCTGGCGGCGTCGACGTGGAGTGGTATGCGCCATCCCTGCTCGTCCTCGACGCGCGCGAGCAGGGCGTCGATCGAGGCGAGGTCGTCCATCTGGCCGGTGAAGGTCGTTCCGAGCACGCCGGCCACGCCGATCGTGCGCTCGTCCAGCAGCGGCTCGACCTGCTCGGCGCCGACGGTGTAGCGGCCCTCCTGCATCGGCACGACGCGGGCCTCGACCTCGAAGTAGCGGGTGAACTTCTCCCAGCAGGTGTGCACGTCGGCGCCCATCACCATGTTCGGGCGGTCGGCGGGCTTGCCCTCGGCGGCCCGTCGCAGCTGCCAGGAGCGCTTGTGCGCGAGCATCGCCAGCATGATCGCCTCGGATGAGCCGATCGTGGCGGTCCCGGTCGACCCCGAGCCGGCAGGCGCATGGAACAGGCGGCCGATGATCGAAACGACGCGCTGGTGCACGATCTCGCTCTGCGGGTACTCGTCCTGGTCGATCAGGTTCTTGGCGAGCGTCTCGGCCGCGAGCACGTTGGCCTGCGGCTCCATCCAGTTGGTCACGAAGGAGGCCAGGTTGAGCGCCGGGTTGCCGTCGAGGTTGAGCTCGTCGTGCACGAGCTGGTAGGCGGCGTTGGCGCTCATGCCCTGCGCCGGCAGGCGGTACTTGGGGATCGCGTGCGAGAACGAGCGCGCGGCGTAGGTCGGGGAGACGGTCTCCTCGGAGTCGAGCTCGAGCTTGTGCATCGACCCGGTATTCGCGGCAGGCACGGAGGGTCATCTTTATTTTTTATAGAAATCAATAACGAGAATCAGTCTTGCTATTGTCGTGGCGATGAGCGGAGCCCCGGCGCTGCAGCTCGACGGCGCGGCAGTGCGCCTCGGGCGCAGGACGATCTGGAGCGGGCTGTCGATGTCGATGCGCGACGGCGAGTTCGTCGCGCTGCTCGGCGCCAACGGCTCGGGCAAGTCGACGCTGCTGAAGGCCGTGCTCGGCGTGCTGCCGCTCGCGGAGGGGGAGATCACGGTGCTCGGCGGACGGCCGGGCGCGGCCGGCGCGGCGATCGGCTACCTGCCGCAGCGGCGCTCGTTCTCGGCGGGCACGCGCCTGCGCGGTGTCGACGTCGTGCGCCTCGGGCTCGACGGCGACCGCTGGGGGCTGCCGCTGCCGCCGCTGTGGGGCGGGGCGCGCGCGCGCCGCAACGCCGCCCGCACGCGCGTGGCCGAGACGATCGAGCTGGTCGGCGCGAGCGCCTACGCGCAGCGGCCGATCGGCGAGCTCTCGGGCGGCGAGCAGCAGCGCCTGCTGATCGCCCAGGCGCTCGTGCGCCGCCCGCGCCTGTTGCTGCTCGACGAGCCGCTCGACAGCCTCGACCTGCCCAACCAGGCCTCGGTGGCGGCGCTCGTGGCCGACGTGTGCCGCAGCGGCGGGCGTGGCGACGCTGCTCGTCGCGCACGACGTCAACCCGCTGCTCGGCTACCTCGACCGGGTCGTCTACCTGGCCGCGGGACACGCCGTCGAGGGCCCGTGGCGGAGGTGATCACGACGCGAGACGCTGAGCGGGCTGTACGGCGTGCCGGTCGAGGTGCTGCGGGCCTCCGACGGGCGGCTCGTCGTGGTCGGCCAGCCGGAGGCGCCGGCCCACCACCACGATCGCCACGAGCACGACCACGCGCACGTCCATGGCTGACGCGCTCAACCCGACGCCGACGTGGAACGTCGTGCACGACGTCGGGCAGCTGCTCGAATACCACTTCATGGTCAACGCGCTGCTGGCGGGCAGCGTGGTCGCGGTGATGGCGGCGCTCGTCGGCTGGGTGATGGTGCTGCGCGGCGAGGCCTTCGCGGGGCACACGCTGTCGATGATGGCCTTCCCGGGCGCGGCCGCGGCGGCGCTGGTGGGAATTCCGGGAGCGTGGGGCTACTTCATCTTCTGCGGCGCCGGGGCGGCGGCGATCGCGCGCATCTCCGGCTCCGAGCGCTTCTCCTGGAGCGAGCAGTCGGCGGGGATCGGCGCGGTGCAGGCGCTCGCGCTGGCGCTCGGCTTCCTCTTCGTCAGCCTCTACGGCGGCGTGCTCGGCGATCTGGAGAGCCTGCTGTTCGGCGATCTGCTGGGCGTGAGCGACGGCCAGGTGCTCGTGCTGGCCGTCGTCGCCGTCGTTGCGCTGGCGGCGCTGGCAGCGCTGGCGCGGCCGCTGCTGTTCGCCTCGGTCGACCCCGGCGTGGCGGCGGCGCGGGGCGTGCCGGTGCGGCTGCTCTCGCTCGCCTTCCTGCTGCTGCTCGGGCTGGCGGTCGGCGCGACGAGCCAGATCACGGGCGTGCTGCTCGTGTTCGCGCTGCTCGTCGCGCCGGCGGCGAGCGCGCAGGCGCTGACGGCGCGCCCGCTGGCGAGCTTGCTGCTGACGGTCGCGCTCGGGCTGCTCGTCGTGTGGCTCGGCCTGGGGATCGCGTACTTCTCGATCTACCCGGCCGGCTTCTTCGTCGCGACGGTCGCCTTCGCCGTGTACGTGCTGGCGCGCTTGATCGCGTACGTGCGCGTGCGAGCGCTCGCCTGATGCTCGGCCAGGAGTTCATGCGCAACGCGCTGCTGGCGGGCACGTTCGTGGCGCTGGCGTGCGGCGTGAGCGGCTGGTTCGTCGTGCTGCGCGGTCAGGTCTTCGCGGGCGACGCGCTCAGCCACGTGGCCTTTCCCGGCGCGCTCGCTGCGGCGGCGGCGGGAGTAGATCAGCGGATCGGGCTGTTCGTGGCGACGATCGCGGCGGGCGCGGCGATCGGCATGCTCGGGCGCGGCGTGCTCGCCGGCGGGCGCGGCAACGACACGGCGATCGGGATCGCGTTCACGTTCATCCTCGGCCTCGGCGTGTTCTTCCTCACGCTCGCCGGCACGAGCGCGGCGGGCGCGTCGGGCATCGCCGGCGCGCACACGCTGTTCGGCTCGATCTTCGGCCTGAGCGCGGGCGAAGCGCGGCTGGCGGCGGCGATCGGCCTCGGCGCGGTGCTGGCGACGGCGGCGATCGCGCGTCCGCTGTTGTTCTGCTCGGTCGCGCCGGACGTGGCGGCGGCGCGCGGCGTGCCGACGCGACTGCTGGCGATCGCCTTCGTCGCGCTGCTCGGCGTGGTCGCGGCCGAGGCGACGCAGGCCGTCGGCGCGCTGTTGCTGCTCGGGCTGCTGGCGGCGCCGGCGGCGGCTGCGCACCGCCTCACGCGCGCGCCGTTCGCGGGCGTAGCGCTCGCGGGGCTTTTGGCGGTGGCGGCGACGTGGGGCGGGCTCGTGCTGGCCTACGAGATCCCGTCGCTGCCGCCGTCGACGGCGATCGTGGCGCTGGCGGTGGGCGCGTACGGCGTGGCGGCGCTCGTGAGCGGGCGGCCCCACAGGTAGGTGCAGACGCAGCCGAGCGCGAACACGGCGACGACGAGCAGCACGGGGCCGGAGTCCTCGCTGAGCGTGCCGACGACGCCGGCCGTCAGCCCGCCGCCGAGCGCGGCCACCCAGGCGGGGTCGCCGCGGACGGGCGCGAGCAGCCGCTCGCGCATACGCACGCCCGCCACGGCGCAGGCGAGCGCGAGCGCCGTGGCGAAAGGCATCGCGTGGTTCTTCAGCTCGCGCCAGGCGGCGGTGTAGCGGCGCACGAGCACGTCGCGCAGGTCGCCGGCCGAGCGGGCGTGCAGGATGCTGCCGGTGTAGTGGCCGGAGCCGTGCGCCGTGAGCAGGTCGATCGCGGCGAGCAATACGAGCGCGAGCAGGGGGGCGCAGACGACGAGCAGCACGCGCCGACGCGAGAAGCTGCCGGGCAGCAGCACGATCGTGGCGACGCCGGCGCCGGCGGCGACGAGGATCACGCCACCGACGCCGGCCCCGATCCGCGCGGCGCCCTCGATCGCGGCGAGCACGATCCCGGCGCCGGCCATCGCCAGCGCGCCGCGTCGCGAGCGCACGGCGGGGTACAGCACGGCGGCGACGGCCGCGAGCACGAGCACGGCGAGGCCCGACTTCAGCTCGTTGCCGAAGCCGTAGAAGCGCGCGCCGATGATCGGGTTGGGCCCGAGCAGCGAGCGCATCAACAGCTGCGTGCCGGCGAGCGCGTCGATCGTCAGCGCGAGCACGGATACGACGGCCGGCGCGAGCGGCGCGCGCGGCCACGGCAGCAGCGCGTCGCTCAGCGCGGCGAGACCGAAGCAGAGCAGCGCGATCGCGGCGTACTCGACGCCCGCGCCGGGCTCGAGCGCGGCGGTGACGAGCACGGCGGTCGGCGTCCAGAGCACGGCGAGCGCGCCGACGCGCATGGCCCAGGCGCTGTCGCCCGGTGACGCGGCTCGGCGGAGCCTGGCGCGCCGTCGCGCGTGCCCGCGCATGGCGTCGCGCAGCGCGGCGAGCGAGCAGCAGCGCCACCCACGCGCACAGCAGCACGCCGAAGGCCTTCAGGCGTCGTCCGCCGACGACATGCAGCCGGGACATCAGCGAGCGCAGACCGGCCGAGTCGAGCTTCCCGTCGGTTTCGATCGGCTCGCCGCGCATCTGATCGGGTACGTGCAGGCCGAGGTGGTCGAGGATCGTCGGCGCGATGTCGATTGCCGAGAGCAGCCCGCGCTGGTTGGTCGTGCGCGAGGTCAGCTCGCGACCTCCTCCGCCCGGCAGTCCTGCGACGCCCACCCAGAGCAGTTCGTGCCCGCGCTTGCTGACTGCGCGCTGCAGCACGATCAGCAGCTCGCCCGCGGGGCGCGTCTCAGCCAGGTTCTGCAGGTCGGAGCTGCCCGCGCTGCCGCCGGGGAGGTCGACCACGACGAACTGCCTGCGAGCGCGCATCGCAGCGATCCTCGTGAGCAGCGTCGCGGCGGGGCCCAACGAGAGCTTGCCGATTCGGCCGCGCTCGTCGACCGCTACGGCGTCCGCCGACCCCCCCGAACCCGTCGGCGCCGACGTAGCCTGCCCCGCCGGGCACGCTGGAGGCCAGCAGGCCCGGCTGGAGCGTCTGCGGCGCCGCCTTCGCGCGCGCCAGCACCGCCGGCCAGTCGCCGAGCGCAGGCGGCTTCGGCGAGTCGTACGCCGAGGTCGCGATCCGCGCACCCTGGCCAACGTCGAGCAGCATCTGCTCCGAGGAGTAAGTGCCCTGGATCGCCGAAAGGATGCCAACCGACATGCCGGGAGTGGCGGCCAGCACGCGCTCGTGCGCAGGCGCGATCACGAGCACCGCCGTGCGCGGCGGCATCCCGCCCGGCGCGGCGACGGCCGGCGGGGCGAGGCAGCTGAGGGCCAGGCAGGTGAGCAGCCCGCCGCGGCGCAGCTGCCTCAGCCCTCGGCTCCCTCTGTCGCGACCTCGGGCCGGCGGCGCACAGGGGACGCGCCGGTCGACGAACCCGCCTCGGCGGCGTCCTGCGCCGGCAGCACCGTGCCCTCGACGTTCAGGTGCGGCAGGATCCGGTCGAGCCACGCGGGGATCGACCACGTGCGCCGGCCGATCAGGTGCAGCACGGCGGGCAGCAGCAGGCAGCGGATCACGAGCGCGTCGAGCAGCACGGCGCTCGCCAGGCTGAGGCCGAACTCCTTGATCACGCGATCTTCGCCGAGCATGAAGGAAAGGAATACGCAGACCATGATCGCCGCGGCGGCGGTCACCACGCGTCCGGTCAGCGCAAGCCCTTCTGCGACCGCGCGCGGGTTGTCACGAGTGTGCGCCCAGCGCTCGTGGATGCGCGAGACGAGGAACACCTCGTAGTCCATCGACAGGCCGAAGACGATCGCGAACAGCATCACCGGGATGAACGACTCGATCGGCCCGTCGCTGACCCCGATCAGGCCGCCGAGCCAGCCCCACTGGAAGATCGCGACGATCACGCCGAGCGCGGCGCCGATGCTGAGCAGGTTCATCACGGCCGCCTGCAGCGGGATCACGAGCGAGCGGAACACGACCAGCAGCAGCAGCGCCGAGAGCAGCACGACGACGCCGATGAACAGCGGCAGCTTCTGCCCGAGCACTTTCGCGAAATCGACCGAGCCGGCCGTGACGCCGCCGACGTATACGCGCGCCCCCGTCGCCGCCGCCACGGGCGGCACCACGCGATCGCGCAGCCGTTCGACGAGCTGCGTCGTGGCGAGCGCCTGCGGCGAGGACTTCGGATAGACCGTGATCGTCGCGACGTTGCCCGTCGGGTTGAGCTTCGCCGGGGCGACCGACGCGACGCCGCGCGCGGTGGCGATCGCGGATGCGATGCGGTCGGCCGACGCCTGCCCTCGGGGGACCTTCGCGGCGACGAGCAGCGGTCCGTTGAAGCCTTCGCCGAAGCCCTCGGCGAGCAGCCCGTATGCACGGTGCGTCGTCTGGTTGGGAGGGTCGTTGGAGGCGTCGCTCGAGCCGAGCCGAAGCGCCGTGGCGGGCGCGGCGATCGCCAGCATGACGACGGTCGAGACGATCGCGATCGCGCGCGGGCGGCGCTCGACGAACATGCTCCAGCGCAGCCATGCGCCGCCGCCGACGACGCCCGCGGCGGGAACGCCCGCGGCCGGTGCCGTCCCGCTGGCGCTGTCCTGCTCGGCGCGCTTGGCGCGCCGCCGCGCACGCCTGCTCGGCCGGGTCAGGCGCTTGCCGGCGAACGTCAGCATCGCGGGAAGCAGCGTGAGCGAGGCGGCCATCACGAGCAGCACCCCGATCGACGCCGAGATCGCCACGCCGTAGAGGAAGTCGACGCCGAGCAGCATCATCCCGAGCAGCGCGATCACGACGGTGCAGCCGGCGAACAGGATCGCGCGGCCGGCGGTGTCCATCGCCTGCACGACCGACTCGCGCGCGTCGCCGAACGTCGGACCGGGGGTCACGTAGGCCTCGCGGAAGCGCGTCAGGATGAACAGCGCGTAGTCGATGCCGACGCCGAGCCCGATCATCGCGGCGAGCTCGGAGGCGAAGTCAGCCGTGTCGACGACGTGCGTGAACAGCGCGATCGCGCCGAGCCCCGTACCGAGCCCGAACAGCGCCGTCACGATCGGCAGCCCCATCGCGGTCAGCGAGCCGAACGTCAGCAGCAGCACGACGATCGCCGCGAGCAGGCCGACGGCCGTGGAGATGCCGAAGCCGGCCTGCTCGGTCTTCTCGATCGCCTGGCCGCCGAGCTCGACCTGCAATCCGCTGCCGCCCGCGCCGCGGGCGGCGTCGACGACGCGCTGCGCGGCCGTCTTCGGCAGGTCGTTGGCTTTTTCGTCGAACACGACCGTGGCGAAAGCGATCCGCCCGTTGGCGGAGACCGACTTGCCCGAGGCGGCGCCGCCGTACGGGCTGATCACGCCTGCGACATGGGGAAGCTTTGCGACGCGCGCGAACATCGCGCTCATGCGCGCCTTCACGGCGGGGTTCTCGACCGTGCCGGAGCTGACCTTGTAGACGATCGTGTCGCGGTCGCCGGCCTGCGCCGGGAAGCTGCGCTGCAGCAGATCCGAGGCACGCTGGGCGTCGGAGTTGGGCAGCGTGAAGTTGTTCGAGTACGACGTGCCGGCCGATTGCGCGAGGGCATTGACGCCGAACAGCACGAGGATCCAGCCGAGCAGCACGTACTTGCGGTGGGTTGTCGTCCAGCGGGCGAGCTTGACCATGCGTATACCTCTGAGATGGACTGCGGGGAGAGGCTCGTGGGGGGGACACGGAGCCTCGGCAAAGACTAGTACGCAACGGCGAGACGCCCGCCGGGCGCGCGCGGATCTTCACAGGGGCTCGCGAGCGAGCTCGCGCGAGGCTCAGTTGACGCTGGGATCGGTCGGCATCCGCGCGATCAGCGCGTAGCTGCCGCCCATCCGCGTCAGCACGCTGCTCCACAGCTGCTCGGGCAGCTCGCTGAAGACGTCTTCGGGCAGCGCGGCGTGCGCGATCCAGTCGCCGTCGGCGAGCTCGGACTCGAGCTGACCCTCGCCCCAGCCGGCGAAGCCGGCGAACACGCGCACGCGGCCGGTCGCGCGCGAGAGCTCGTCGAGCTCGGCGTCGGGGGCGGGAAAGCCGATCCGCCCGAGCACGAGCACCCCGGCGGGCTCGGGGTCGAGGAACTCGGCGAGGAAGACGATCGAGCCCGGCTGCACCGGCCCGCCGACGAACACGCGCTCGGACTCCTCGACGGTCTGCTCGAGCTGGGGCGCGGCCTCGCCGACGGTCACCTCGGAGGGGCGGTTGAGCACGACGCCCATCGCGCCCTCCTCGCTGTGCACGCCGATCAGCACCACGCTGCGCTCGAAGTTGGGGTCGCGCAGGGTGGGCGAGGCGAGCAGCAGCTGGCCGACGAGCGATTCCTCCATCGTCGGTTGAGGCTAGCGTGCAGCAGATGAGCGAGCAGCGGCAGTTCGACGCGATCGTGCTCGGCGCCGGGCCGGCGGGGGAGGTGTGCGCCGGGCGACTGGCGCAAGGCGGCCTCGCGGTCGCGCTCGTCGAGCGCGAGCTGATCGGCGGCGAATGCTCGTTCTACGCGTGCATGCCCTCCAAGGGCCTGTTGCGCCCTGCGCAGGCCATCGCCGAGGCGCGCCGGGTGCGCGGCGCGGCGGAGGCGGTGACGGGCGAGCTCGACGTGGCAGCGGTGCTCGAGCGTCGCGACGAGATCATCCACAAACTCGATGACAGCGCCCAGCTGCCCTGGCTGCAGGAGCGAGGCGTCGAGCTGTTCCGCGGGCACGGCGAGCTGGCCGGCGAGCGAGCAGTGCGCGTCGGCGATCAGATGCTGAGCGCCCGCCGCGCGGTCGTGCTCGCGCCGGGAACGCGCGCGGCGATGCCGACGATCGCGGGCTTGGAGCAGGCCGAGCCATGGGGCAACCGCGAGGCGACGACGAGCGAGACGATCCCCGAGTCACTGCTCGTGCTCGGCGGCGGGGTCGTGGCGGTCGAGCTGGCGCAGGCGTACGCGACGCTGGGCGCGCGGGTGACGATCGTCGAGGCGCTCGAGCGCCTGATCGCGCGCGAGGAGCCGTTCGCCTCAGAGCTCGTGCAGCAAGCGCTCGAGCGCGACGGCGTCGAGGTCGTGCTCGGCGCGAAGGCGACAGCGGTCGAGCGGGCGTCGGGCGTCACGCTCGTACTCGAGGACGGGCGCTCCTTCGCGGGCGAGCAGCTGCTCGTAGCGGTTGGGCGCGAGCCGAACACAGACGGGATCGGCCTGGAGTCGGTGGGACTCCAGGGCGGCGGCTACATCGAGGTCGACGACCAGCTGCGCGTTCCCGCGCTCGACTGGCTGCACGTCGTCGGCGACGCGAACGGGCGCGTGCTGCTGACGCACATGGGCAAGTACCAGGCGCGCCTGGTGGCCGACGCGATCCTCGGCCACCCGGGCGAGCTGCGCTCCGACGGCGCGCAGTCTCCGCGCGTGATCTTCACCGAGCCGCAGGTCGCGGCGGTCGGGCACACGCTGGCGAGCGCCCGCTCGGCCGGCCTCAGCGTGAGCGCGGTCGACGAATCGCTCGGCGCGAACGCCGGCGAGACGTTCATCGGTCACGGCGCGCCCGGCAACGCGCGGCTCGTGATCGATGTCGAGCGCGGCGTGATCGTGGGGGCGACGCTCGTCGGGGTCGAGGTCGCCGAGTCGCTGCACGCGGCGACGATCGCGGTGATTGCCGAAGTTCCGCTCGAGCGCCTGGCGCATGCCGTGCCCGCGTTTCCCACGCGCAGCGAGGTATGGCTGGGGCTGATGCAGAAGGCGCTGGCCTGATGCCGGTCGGCCGGCGGCCCGGCGACCCTAGCCGACGCTGAAGATCTCGAGCGAGCCCGACTGCGTGTGGTCGTTGGCGTCGCCCTCGGGCTCGACGATGTGCCCGTCGACGACGATCGGGCTGTTCCAGTGCCCGGGCGAGCCGGGCAGCTTGGCCACGGGGCGCGGCGAGCCGGGCCGGTACACGACGATGCCGCCGCCGTCGGGTTCGTAGACGTAGAGCAGTCCGCCGGCCATCACAGGGCTCGTGCCGGGCGTGTCGGCGATCCAGGCGCGCAAGAGCTTGCCGCGGCGCAGCACGTATGCGGCGGTCGCGTGTTCGCCGGCGACGAACACGGTCGTGCGGCCGGCGTGTTGCCATACAGCCGGAGCGCTGAACAGCTCGCCGCCGCCCGGCAGCGGCAGGCGCTGGGCTTCGCCGCCGAGCAGCTTCGTGCTCGAGCGCTTGCGCCCGTTCAGGCGCGCGAGCCGCAGCACGCGCATGCTGCCGTCCTTGCCCGCGACGAGCACGCGGCCATGCCCGAGCAGCGCCGGGGCGCTCGAGCCGAGGTCGGTGTCGGTGTCGTTGAGCTGGGCCTGTTCGGTCGGCGTGAACGCCTGGCGCAGGTTGAGCGAGGGCAGCGTCAGCTCGAGCACGCTGTCGCCGAAGTTCGTGCTGCCGTTCCACGGCGCGTTGCCCGTGTCGATCAGCACCCGGGTGCCGCTCGGCTCGACCACGGCGCCGCCGCGCGAGAGGATCGCCGAGTCGCTGGCGGCGCAGGTGCTGGGCACGATCAGGCCGCGGCGGTTGGCGCAGAGGGTGTTGAAGACCGAGCGGATTCGTCCGCTCGCGCGGTCGATCAGCACGACGTGGCCCTGGTAGGGAGGCGCGTCGCCGATGTAGCCGCTCGTGGCGACGAGGATGTCCGAGCCGGCGATGTTGATCGCCGCGCCGAGCTTCTCGTGCGTCGCGTCGCGCGTCACGCTGACCGGCCACGCGCCTTCGCGCGACTCGCTGCCGTCGGCGAGCGAGAGCTTGTGGATCAGCCCGTTGGGGGAGGCCGCATAGACGTACTGGCGCGCGGGGTCGGCGAGCGGGCTGGAGTTGGTGATCTGCGCGCTGCCCGCCCAGCCGCCGTAGCCGGGCGGCGTGAACGTCCACAGCAGTTGCCCGCTGTCGGCGTCGAGCGCCACCGTCTTGCCGTAGGTCGTCGTGACGACCACGACGTTGCGGCTGCGCCCAGCCGCCTGCACGCCATGCAGGTAGATCGGCGAGGAGTCGACCGTGCCCGGCAGCGAGATGCTGCGACGCCGCAGATGCGGGAGCTGCGCGGCGGAGATCCCGGTCGTGTCCTCGCTGACGTCGGAGCGCTGCGGGTCGAGGCCGAACTCGGGCCAGTCGAGCAGGCGGACGTCGGAGGCTTGCGAGGACGTCGGGACCGCGGCGGCGGAGATCGTCGGCGTGGAGCTCTCGGCCGCCGAGCTGCCGCCGCAGGCTGCGATCAGGACGCTCGCGCTGAGTGCCAGCGCGAGGCATGGGCGAACGGCGCGCATCGACAGGGTTCTACCGCATGGCCGGGCCGCAGGCGCCCGTTATGCTGGGCGCACAGCGAGTCGAACGAGGACAGGAGAGCCAGGAGATGGCGAAGACCCCGCAGGTCGGCGAGCAGGCGCCGGACTTCGAGTTGCCGGGCACGGACGGGACGTTCCGCCTCTCCGAGCACCGCGGCGAGCGCGTCGTGCTGCTGTTCTACCCGGGCGACAACACGCCGGTGTGCACGAAACAGTTCTGCTCCTACCGCGACCGTGGCGGCGACTTCGCCTCGCTCGAGGCAACCGTCGTGGGCATCTCCTCTCAAGACCTCGCCTCGCACGAGGACTTCGTCGCGAAGAACGACCTCAACGTGCCGCTGCTGGCGGACGTGGATCAGGCCGTCGCCAAGACCTACAGCGCCGGTGGGCGGCTGGGCGTCAAGCGAGCGGTGATCGTGATCGACGAGCAGGGGATCGTGCGCCACCGCCACGACCATCTGCTCGGGCTCGACTTCCAGTCGGTCGACGATCTGAAGGCGGCACTCGACACCCTTCCCAGCGCGACCGGCTAGCGCCGCCGCCTGTCGCGCGGGAAGGGGGCCGAGCTTCGCCCGGCCGGTCTGGCTACGGCGCCGCCGGCGCGAGGAACACGACTCGGCGGATCGTCTTCTCGGCGGCGAATTTGCTGTGGTCGCAGTGCTTGTTGGCCAGCTTGGTGACCTTGCCGATCAGCATCACCCGGTCGCCTTCGGCGAGGTCATCGAGGCCGGTGCTGCCATCGCTGTTGATGTCGGTCAGCCCGAACGTGAGGTGCGCCGAGGTCAGCGAGTAGGTCTTTTCGACCGTGACTTCTTTCTCGCCCACGGCGTGGTGGTTGGTGTGCGTGACCTTGACCGTGACTTCGCCCGTGTAGGTTCCGTCGCTGTTGGCGGTCAGTTTCTGGCTGACGAGCGTTCCGGCCACGATGAAGCCCACGCGCTGGGGCATACACCTATGCGAGTTCCCACTCTGGCCATGGCTGTCGGAGGGGCCTTTGCCCTGGCCGCGGTCGCCTGGTTGGCTGGGCCTGTTTCCGGGCGCTCCTACGGGCGTGGTGCTCGGCGCGTGGCCATGGCCGTTCGAGGACTGGTCGGCTATTGCCCACGCTGGTGTGCTCATGAAAGCTGCCGCGACAGCGGCGAGGAGCGTCTTGCGGATCATCGTGTGGCCTCCTTGGGGGGCGTCGGTTCGCTGAAATCCGTTCAAGGGCTTAACGCCCGGGGCTCGCGAAGGTCAGGGACTAGTTGACGGCGCTTCGCTGCTCGCCGTAGGACCGCTCGCCGGCGGATGGGCCGGTGCGCCCGGCTGAGTGCCAGGCAGCGTTTCGGGCGCTCCCTTTCCGTGCCCCTGTGCCCCCGGGTTGGCGCGCGGTGCCGTGCCACCGGTGTCGGGGCCGGTGACGTGGCGCTCGTGCACCCGCTTCAGCGGATGCTCTCGGCCGCGCTTGCGAGCGAGCCTGTGTGAGCCGTGCCGTTCCTTCGCGGAGCCCCCACGACCCTTGCCGAGCTGCTGCTTCTTGCCGGCGCGAGCGCCGCTCGACGCTCCGGGAAGGCCGCCGTCGCCCGCCGACGATGGGGCCTGCGGCGCCGGGACCGTGGTTGGGTTCGCGGCGGCGGAGGACGCGGACGTGCGCGGCGCGGCTCCCTTCAGGCGCGCGTGCGGGACGGTGGTCCCGATCACAGCGCCGCGCGCCGCTTGACTGTGGGCGCGGGGAGCCGCGGTCGGAGCGCTCGTGTGCCTGCTGGGCGGGGAGGAGATCAGGTGGGCGGTCCCGGCTCCGGCCGCCGCCAGCACCGCGACGCCGGCCAGTCCCTTGACGGCCAGCGAGCCGGCCGTGTGGCCTCCGAGCGCCCCCGCCGAGCTCGCGGCGAGCCCGCCCGCGTGGCTCCCGGCGGCGCCGTGCGCCAGCACTCCTTTGAGCACCGCCGTCGACGCCGCCGCCGGCAGCGGCAGCGCCAGCGCGCGCAGGTCGGAGCTGCGCCGTGCGATCAGGTCGCGGAACTCGCCGCACTCCCGGCAGCCGCGAAGGTGCGCGCGCATCCTGCGACTGCGCAGCACGCGGCCGTCGCCGTCGGAGATCGCGCGGCGAACCTGCTCACAGTCCATCGCACGCCCCTCCTCGAACGCCTGCAGCGAGCTGCGCGCCTCGAACAGCGTCTGCTTGGCGGCGCCCTGCGAGGTCGCCAGTGCCCCCGCGATCTCCTCGATCGAGAGCCCGCTCAGCTCGCGCATCAGCAGCGCCGCGCGCTGGCGCAGCGGCAGGGCCTGCAGATCGGCCACCAGCGCCGACATTCGCTCCCGCTGCTCGACCGTGCGCTCGACGCTGATCGGCGACGGCTCCTGCTCGTCGAGGGCGCGGTCCGCTCCCCGCCGCTTGCGCAAGATCGAGACGGCCTCGTTGTGCGCGATCCGAAACAGCCACGGCCGCACGGCCAGGTCTCGCTCGCTCGCCTGCAGCGCCGCCAGCGCGCGCGTCAGCGCGCTCTGCAGCGCGTCCTGGGCATCCTGGGGGTCGCGCACGATCGACAGGCAATAGCGATACAGCGCCTGGTGATGGCGCTCGTAGAGCGTGGCGAACGCCCGCTCGCTGCCCTTGCGAGCCAGCCTTGCGAGTCGCTCGTCGCTCAGCAGGCTGACCGGTCCGGGCAGCTCGGGCACGCCTGCGATGGAAAGCGCGATTTCGCTCATTGCTCACATGTCGGCAACGCGAGGGAGGTCGATAAGTCAGGTCCTACCCTAGCCTTGTCCAGGTGGGGAGACGCTCTATCGTCGCCGGCGGCGCTGAGTCATGAGCAGCGCACAGCTCAGCCTGGTCGTGTCGGTCTTCCTGGCGTCGGCCGTGGAGGCGGTCGAGGCGCTCACGATCGTGCTAGCGGTCGGCATCACCCGGCGCTGGTCCTCGGCGCTGCTCGGGGCGGGGGCGGGCCTGGCGATCCTGGCGCTGCTGACGGTGGCGCTCGGGCCGGCGCTCGTGCTCGTGCCGATCGAGACGCTGCGACTGCTCGTCGGCGCCTTGTTGCTCGTGTTCGGGCTGCAGTGGCTGCGCAAGGCGATCCTGCGGGCCTCCGGCCTGCTCGCGCTGCACGACGAGGTCGCGGCTTTCGCACGTGAGGCGGATTCGGCAAAAGCGATCTCGCTCCCGGCTGAGCGCTTCGACGGATACTCGTTCGCGGTCGCCCTGAAAGGGGTTCTGCTCGAGGGCATCGAGGTCATCTTCATCGTCCTCACCTTCGGCGCGAGCCAGCACCGCGTGCCGCTCGCGGCGATCGCCGCGCTGGTCGCGGTGCTCGGCGTGATCGTCGTCGGCGTGGCGGCCCGCGCGCCGCTCGCGCGCGTCCCGGAGAACGCGATGAAGTTCACCGTCGGCGTGCTGCTCACGTCCTTCGGCACGTTCTGGGGCGCCGAGGGCGCCGGCGCTGGATGGCCCGGTGGCGACGCGGCGCTGCCCGTGCTCGTGCTCGTGATCGCCGCCGCCGCGCTGGCGATCGTCGGCGAGCTTCGCCGTCGAGGCCCGTCGATCGAAGCCCGGGTGATTTGAGTGGCGCTCAGGTTCGCTCACGCGGCCTGGGAGTTCGTCGTCGGCGACGACTGGCCGACCGCCGTCGGGGTCGTCCTCTCGCTCGCGGTGACAGCCCTGCTCGCGACCTCCGACCTGGCCGCCTGGTGGCTGATGCCGCTCGCCGCGCTGGCCCTGCTCAGATGGTCGGTGCTGCGCCGGGCGAGATCGCTCCGGCGGCGGCCGGGTCGCTAACGCTCGCGCCCGGACAGCTCGCCGCCGCGCACGAACGGCGACTCGCCGGCGCGCGCCGAGTACAGCTCGGCCAGCTCCAGCTGCATGTTGCGGGGCTGCTCGCCGGGGCGCGCCGCGCGCCGCGCCCAGGCGCCGTCGCCATCGAGCTCCCATGAGTTCTGGTTGTCCTCGAAGGCGCGCTCCAGCGTGTCGAGCAGCTCGGCGCGCAGTTCGGGTGAGACGATCGGCACGGCCAGCTCGACGCGGTGGTCGAGGTTGCGCGGCATCAGGTCGGCCGAGGCGATGTAGATCGTGTCCTCGCCGTCGCGATGGAAGGCGTAGATGCGCGAGTGCTCGAGCAGACGCCCGACGATCGAGACGACGCGGATGTTCTCGGAGACGCCGGCAACGCCGGGTCGCAGGCAGCAGATGCCGCGCACGTTCAGATCGACCTGCACGCCGGCCTGCGAAGCGCGGTACAGCGCACGGATGCAGCGCCCGTCGACGAGCGAGTTCATCTTCATCGTGATCCGCGCCGGCGCGCCCGCCAAATGCGTCTCGATCGTGCGCTCGATCTGCTCGAGGATGCCGTCGCGCAGCTGGTTGGGCGCCATCAGCACTTTGCGGTAATGGGTCGGGCGCCCGTAGCCGGTCAGGTAGTTGAACATGTCGCCCACGTCCGCGCCGATCTGCTCGTCGGTGGTGAACAGGCCGAAGTCGGTGTACAGCCGCGCCGTCGCCGAGTGGTAGTTGCCGGTGCCGATGTGCACGTAGTTGCGCACGCCGTCGCCCTCGCGGCGCACGACGAGCACGCACTTGGCGTGCGTCTTCAGCGAGGGCTGGCCGTAGACGACGTGCACGCCGGCCTCCTCCATCGCCTTCGCCCAGTGGATGTTCATGCCCTCGTCGAAGCGCGCCTTCAGCTCGACCAGCGCGACCGCCTGCTTGCCGCGCTCGGTCGCGTCGATCAGCGCCGGCACGAGCGGCGAGTCATCGCTCGTGCGGTAGACCGTCTGCTTGATCGCGAGCACGTTGGGGTCGGCGACGGCCTGCTCGACGAAGCGCTCGACCGAGGTGGCGAAGGAGATGTAGGGGTGGTGGACGAGCAGGTCGCCTTCGCGCATCGCGCCGAGCACGTCCGGGCGCTCGTCCTCGTGGCGCAAGAGGCGCGGGTGGGTGATCCCGACGAGCGGCTCTTGGCGCAGCTCGCCGTGGCCGGGCAGCCTGACGATCTGCCACAGCGCGCCCATGTCGAGCAGCCCGTTCACGGGGTAGACCTCGTCGTCGTCGACGCCCAACAGCCCGGAGAGCTCCGAGAGCAGCCGCTCGGAGCAGTCGCCGCCGACCTCGACGCGCACGATCTCGCCGAAGCGCCGCCGGCGCAGCTCGTCCTCGACGGCCTGCAACAGGTCGGCGGCGTCGTCTGAGACCTCCAGGTCGGCGTCGCGCGTCACGCGGAAGACGTTGTAGTCGGCGATCTCCATCCCCGGGAACAGCGCGTCGAGGTGGTGGGCGATCACGTCCTCGAGCGGCACGAGCAGCGTCCCCGAGCCGGCGGGCTGCTTGAGCGCGACGAAGCGCGGCAGGATCTCGGTCGGCACCTTCACGCGCGCGAACACGGTTTGGTCGGTCAACGGGTCGCGCACGAGCACGGCCAGGCTGAGCGAGAGGTTCGAGATGTACGGGAACGGGCGCCCCGGCGCCACCGCCAGCGGGGTCAGCGCCGGGAAGATCTTCTTCTGGAAGTGCGCCGCAAGCTCGGCGCGCTGCTCCTCGTCGAGCTCGCGCACGCCGACCAGGCGGATGTCGTTGTCGGCCAGCGCCGGGCGCAGCTCGCCTTCGAAGCAGTCGGTCAGGCGCGCGCCAAGCTCGAGCACGCGCTCGCGGATCAGTGCGATCGTCTCGGAGGGCGTGCGCCCGTCCTGACCCGGGTTCTCGACGCCCGCGTCGATCTGATCGCGCAGCCCGGCCACGCGCACCATGTAGAACTCGTCGAGGTTGGTCGTGTAGATCGCGCAGAACTTGACCCGCTCGAGCAGCGGCGTGCGCTCGTCCTCGGCGAGCTGCAGCACACGGTCGTTGAAGTCCAGCCACGAGCTCTCGCGGTTGACGTAGAGCGAGTGGTCCTCGAGGTCGGCAGCAGGCTCGCTGCGCTCGTCGGGCTCGCGCGTCCGTTGCAGGGGGGCCGGGCGCTCGGCCAGATCGACCGCTACCGGGGCGCGCTCGCCTGAGTTTCGATCGCGAGGGTCGTCCATCTCCATTCAAGCTACATCCTCGCAGAGCTTCGGCCGCGCGAGGAGACCGGCCATTCAGATCGCGCGTGTCGTTCACATTTCCTTGACACCGTCCGCGCGGGCAGCGCAGGCGCTAGGGTGGGCCGCCAGGTATGGCTCGTCAGCTCTGGGTACTAAGGCATGCCGAGGCCGAGCCGCATGGAACGCGCTCGGACTCCGCGCGGCGCTTGACGGCACGCGGCGGGCAGCAGTCGCGCGCCGCGGGGGTCGCGCTGGCGCGCCTGCAGGCGTCCTTCGAGGCGGTCCTGTTCAGCCCGAAGACGCGTGCCCGCCAAACCGCCGAGCTGGCCGCCGAGGCGTGGCAGGAGGACCAGCGAGCGCTGCTGCAGGAGCATGCCCCGCTCGCGTCGGGCTTCGACGGCGCCGATGCCCTGCAGGCGCTGTCGACGATCGACGCCGACGGGCGGCTGCTCGTCGTCGGTCACGAGCCCGATCTCTCGCGTACGATCGCCGACCTCACGGGCGCTCGCGTGGACCTGAAGAAGGGTGGCCTCGCGGTGGTGCGTCTAGAGGGCGTCGGAGGTGAGCTCGCGGTCCTGATGCGTCCCCGCGAGCTTGCCCTGATCGCCGCCGGTGTCCCAGTCGACGGGGACTGAGGGCGGCACGTCGACGTCGACCGTATCGACGTCCAAGGATTCCGCCGCGAAGCGGTAGCCGATGCCGAAGTGGGTGTGGATGTAGCGCCAGCGCGGCGAGGCCTTCTCGAGCTTCTGGCGCAGCTTTCGCACGAAAACGTCGACCGAGCGGTCGCCGCGAACCATCGTGTAGCCCCACAGGCGCGAGTAGATCTCCTCGCGCTCGAGCACGCGTCCCTCGGCGGCGGCGAGCAGCTCGATCAACTCGAACTCGCGCCGGGTCAGGTCGAGGCTCTCTTCGTTGACGAACGCCTGGAAGCGGTCCGAGCGGATCTCGACCTCGCCGGCCATCACGGGCTTCGCTTCGGTGCGCCCGCTCGGGCGACGGCGGCGGCGCACGACGCTCTGCACCCGCGCGATGACCTCCTCGGGGTGGCACGGCTTGGTGATCCAGTCGTCGGCGCCGAGGCGCAGGCCGCGCACGCGCTGGGCGACTGTCGAGGGGCCGGTGCAGACGACGATGCCGAGATCCGGCAGCGCGCCACACAGCCGCTCGAGCCACTCCCATGCCTGCGGGCCGAGCACGGCGAGGTCGACCACGAGCGCGCTCAAGCGCATCGCGACGACGGCATCGGCCGGCACCGGGCTGGCGAGCACACGGTGCTCCCAGCCAAGACGGTCCAAGCGCTTGCTGAGCACCTGGATGAAGCCGCTGTCGCGGTCGAGGACGGCGATGCGCAACGCTGAGGAGGCGCCCCCCGGGCCCGACGGCGCCGCCTCATCCCTGGCGGTGATGCTCTCCGTCATTGCGGCGAAGTGTAAGGGAGAGTTCTGATCGCATAGCTCTTGCGGGGAAAATGTCACAGGATGTTCACAACAGGACTTCGCTCTTTGCAGCCGGGCGTCTCCCTGGCGTGCGCCTGTAGTCGGGAGGCAACGCCCTTACATCCCAATGATTGTTAGGATGATGCCATGCCGGACGACCGCTGCGACCTGCTCTGCCTCGATCTGCCCCGTGCAGAGGAGCTGCGGCGGGCTCGACTGAGCGCGCAAGCCGCCGAGGACTGTGCGTCCGCCGCGAAAGCGCTCGGCGACCCGACGCGCCTGACGCTCGCCGCGGCGCTGCGCGACGGCGGCGAGCTGTGCGTGTGCGACCTCAGCCTGGGTGGCCGAGCGCGCAGAGAACCTCGTTTCACATCACGTTCGTGCGCTGCGTACGGCGGGCCTCGTCCGCTCTCGTCGCGACGGCAAGATGGTGATGTACGCGCTCACAGAGCGGGGCCACGCGCTGGTCGAGGCGGTGCTCGAGCACCGGGTGACGGCGTGAGCGTCGTCTCGGGCGAGCTGTCGATCGTCTCGGTCGATCCGTCGAAATCGGGCGGGGCGCACTCACGAGCCCGCCTGCTGCGGCGCGCGAGGCAACTCGCTTGGGGCGGGATCGGCTGGCACGCGATCGAGGCGACGGTTGCCGTCGCGGCGGGGGTCGTGGCCGGCTCCGTGGCGCTCGTCGGCTTCGGCGCGGACTCGCTGATCGAGGCGATCGCCGGGCTGGTCGTGATCTGGCGCCTGGCGAGCGCTCACGCGATGTCCGAGCGTCGCGCTCAGCAACTGATCGCGGTCTCCTTCTACGTGCTCAGTGCCTACGTCGCGATCGAGGCGATCCGGTCGCTCGCCGCCGCCGATCGGCCTGACGTGAGCTGGGTCGGGATCGGGTTGTCGATCGTCACGCTCGCGACTATGCCCCCGCTCGCCATCGCCAAGGCGCGAGTCGCCGATGCGCTGGGATCGTCGGCGACCAAGAGCGAGAGTCGCCAGACGATGCTGTGCGCCTATCTGTCGGCGGGGCTGCTCGTCGGCCTCGGCCTGAACGCCTTGCTCGGCTGGTGGTGGGCGGACCCGGTGACGGCGCTTGCGATTGCCGCGGTCGCGCTGAAAGAGGGACGCGACGCCTGGCGCGGGGAGTCGTGCTGCACCTGCTGATCTTCTACGCGGGCTGAGAGACCTGGGTCGGTTGGCCGCGTAAGGCATTGCCGGTGGGCAGCAGCATCGACAGGGCGCCTGCGAGGAGCACGAACCCGGTCGAGGTCCAGAGGCAGCCTTCGAGGCCGTCCCATTCGTACATGACGCCCGAGAGCACGGTCCCGGCCAGCCGTCCGAGCGCGTTCGCCATGTAGTAGAAGCCGACGTTCATCGCGACCTTGTCGTTGTCGGAGTAGGCAAGGATCAGATAGGAGTGCACGGCGGAGTTCATGGCGAAGACGACGCCGAACGGGACCAGGCCGATGATGATCGCGGCGGTCCCGTCGAGATCGGCTTCCAGGGCGATCGCGATCGCGGCTGGACACAGGGCGAGCACGAGCGCCAGCCACAGCGCGGTTCGCCCGTCGGGCTCTCGCCCGGCTCGATCGCCGCGGCGGCGCACGAGGCGGGGCGCGGCCGCCTGCACGGCCCCGTAGCCGATCACCCACACGGCCAGCAGTGTGCCGGCCTGCCAGAAGGACCAGCCGAGCACGGAGTAGAGGAAGAAGGGCAGGCCGACGACGAACCACACGTCGCGGGAGGCGAACAGGAAGATGCGCGCCGCGGCGAGCACGTTGACGGCGCGGTCGTTGGAGAACATCTGCCTGAACTTGGCGCCCTTGTCGGGATTGCCGAGGTGCCCGTGCATCAGCCGCGAGGCGAGCAACAGCGCGATCAGCGTCGCGCCGGCCATGATCAGCGTGGCGGCGCGGAAGCCGGCGAGCGTCAACAGCAGCCCGCCGAGGAAGAAGCCGACGCCCTTGAGCGCGTTCTTGGAGCCGGTCAGGATCGCGACCCAGCGATACAGCGCGGACTGATCGCCCTCTGCAACGACCAGCTTGACGGCGCTCTTGGAGCTCATCTTGGTGAGGTCCTTGGCGACGCCCGAGAGCGCTTGCGAGGCCATCACGTAGGGGACGACGAGCAGCGACGCCGGGGCGAGGCCGAGCATCAGCAGCGCCACGACCTGCACGCCGAGGCCCATGAACAGGGTCACCTTCAACCCCCAGCGCGCCGCGAGGAAGCCGCCGAGCAGGTTCGTCAGCACGCCGGCGACCTCGTAGAGGATGAACAGCGAGGCGACCTGCAGCGGGCTGTAGCCGAGACGGTCGAAGTAGAACAGGACGAGCGTGCGCGTCGCGCCGTCGACGAGCGTGTCGGTCCAGTAGGCGCCGGTGACGAGCGCGTAGTTGCGCAGATCCGACGCGGTGCTCACGCCTGCTCCCCGCGCCTCATGTCGCGGATCCTATTACATTGACGAATGCAATTGTTATTGATATATATATATAGATAATGACCGAGATGGAGCTTGCCCCCAAGCAGAAGCGCGCAGCCGGCGAGGTCTGCTGCGAGCCGTTGGTCTATCCGGACGTGCAACCCGATCGGGCGTTGCGAATGGCCGAGGTGGCGAAGGCGCTCGGCGACCCGATCCGCCTGCAGCTGGTCGACGTGCTGCGCAAGCACGCCGGCAAGGTCTGCGTGTGCGAGCTCGTGCCGCTGTTCGACATCTCCCAGCCCACGCTCTCCCACCACCTGAAGAAGCTGCGCGACGCCGGTATCGTCGATTCCGAGCGCAAGGGGCTGTGGGCCTACTACTACGTGATCCCCGATGCGATGGAGGAGCTGTCCGGATGGCTGAGCTGAGCACCGCCGAGACCGCCGAGGAGGCGACCGATTCTTCCTGCTGTTCGCCCGAGGCGCAGCTCGCTTGCTGCGAGCCGAGCGCCAAGGCCGACTGCTGCGGCGATGACCACGGCGACGGCTGTGGCTGCGACGCCGGCAAGGCGGGCAGGCCGCCGGAGGGCGACGTCCGTGAGCGGGTTCGTGAGCGCTACGCGGCCGCGGCCTCGCAGCTGACGAGCGCCGATCCCGGGCCGGGCTGCTGCGCGCCCTCGGAGGCGTTCGGCGGCGGCGGCGATGTGTTCGGCGCGGCGTTGTATGCGCTGGGCGATCGCGAGCAGGTCCCGGACACCGCCGCGCTTGCATCGCTCGGCTGTGGCAACCCGACCGCGGTCGCCGAGCTGCACGCCGGCGAGACCGTGCTCGACCTCGGCTCGGGCGGTGGCATCGACGTGCTGCTCTCCGCCAAGCGCGTCGGCCCGACCGGCAAGGCCTACGGCCTTGACATGACCGACGAGATGCTCGCGCTCGCGCGCGAGAACGCGCGCAAGGCGGGCGTTGAGAACGTCGAGTTCCACAAGGGCTACATCGAGCAGATCCCGCTTGCCGACGCGAGCGTCGACGTGGTGATCTCGAATTGCGTGATCAACCTCTCCGCCGACAAGGACAAGGTGCTGCGTGAGGTCGTCCGGGTGCTTCGTCCGGGCGGGCGCGTCGCGGTCTCCGACGTGATCGCAGACGAGGGCATGGACGAGGCGACGCGCGCCGACATGCAGGCCTACACCGGCTGCATCGCCGGCGCCCTGACCGAGCGCGAGTTCCGTGAGGCGCTCGCCGCGGCCGGCCTGACGGACGTCGCGATCAGCCGGACCCACCGGGTCCACGATCAGGCCGCATCGGCGATCGTGCGCGCACGCAAGCCCTCCGGACCTGCGGCGTGAGCGAGCCGTCGTGCCGCTCTGAGGCGATCGGGCCCGAGGACTTCTAAGAGGCCCGGGCCCTGCCTCAGGGATCTTCCGGCGCCGAGTCGGGCGCCGAGTCCGCGCGTCCCCCCGGGTGCGATGAGTCCGAGAACTCGCGGAACAGGCCCGTCACGACGAACGCGACCTGCTCGCCGATGTCGACCGCGTTGTCGCCGATCCGCTCGAGCGCGCGGGCGACGAGGATCATGTGCATCGCCCACTCGCGCGTGTCCGGGTCCTCGCCGACGTCGATCGCGGTGCGGAAGATCTCGCGGTTGAGACGGTTGATCTCGCGGTCCTGACGCACGAGATCCTCGGCCAGTTCGACATCGCGCCCGGCGAACGCCGCCTTGCTCTGCACGACCTCCGAGCGCGCGTAAGCGCCCATCTTCGCGAGCGTCTCGAGCATCTCGGGGCGCACCGGCGGCTCGTAGCCGGACAGCGGGATCAACTTGGCGATGTTCACGCACTGGTCGCCCATGCGCTCGATGTGCTTGATCATGTGCAGCAGCGCCGCCACCAGTCGCAGATCGCCGGCCACCGGGGCCTGCAGCGCCAGCAGCGAGAGGATTCCCTGGTGCACCTCCAGATAGCGCCCGTCGACGCGGTCGTCGTCGGCGATCACCATCTGCGCCAGCTCGACGTCCTGGTGGCCGAGCGCCTCGAGCACGCGGTCGAGCTGCTCGACGATCAGATCGAGGCCCCCGAGCGCGTTCGTTTCGAGCGCGTGCAGCTGCTCCTGGAAGTGCGCGCGCCCCTGCGCCGGGCCGCCGACGCCCTCGTCCTCGCGGAGCGCGCGGCTGGTCGGAGCCGCGCCGGCGGCCTCCGCCGCGGCGCGCGAGCGCCCGTCGCCGCTAGCCGAACTTGCCGGTGACATATTCCTCGGTGCGCGAGTCGTTCGGGTTGGTGAAGATCTGCTGCGTCGGGCCGACCTCGACGAGCTCGCCGCTGAGCATGAACGCTGTGCGGTCGGCCACGCGCGCGGCCTGCTGCATGTTGTGGGTGACGATCACGATCGTCACGCGCTGCTTGAGCTCGTCGATCAGCTCCTCGATTTTCAGCGTCGCGATCGGGTCGAGCGCCGAGCAGGGCTCGTCCATCAGGATCACCTCGGGTTCGACCGCCAGCGAGCGCGCGATGCACAGGCGCTGCTGCTGACCGCCCGAGAGGCCCGCACCCGGCTCATCGAGCCGGTCGGCCACCTCGTCCCACAGACCCGCTCCGCGCAGCGCCGCCTCGACCTTCGTGCGCAGATCCGCCTTGCTCTGCGCGCTCCGTCCGGCACTCAGGCGCAGACCGGCGGCGACGTTGTCGAACACCGACATCGTCGGGAACGGGTTTGGCTTCTGGAAGACCATGCCGATCGCACGGCGCACCGCGACCACGTCGACCGCCGGGTCGTACACGTTCATCTGATCCAGCAGCACGCGTCCCTCGGCGTGCGCGCCGGGGATCTCCTCGTGCATGCGGTTGATGCAGCGCACCATCGTCGACTTGCCGCAGCCGGACGGACCGATGATCGCGGTCACCTGATTGGCATGGAAGTCGAGGTCGATGCCTTTGACCTGCTCGGCATCGCCGTAGAAGGCGCGCAGTCCCTCGAGCTTGACGCTGAGGCCCTGCTTGGACTCGACCGTCTTCCTCGCGGGAGCTTGGACGGTGCCTTGATCGGCCGTCGGCTGCACAGACTCCTCCGGTGTCTGGGGGGCGATCCGCTCGCGCTCGCGCTCGATGTGACTCTCGGGCTCCACGTGTGCGTCCTGCACGTTAGCTGTCTGCGAGGGCATTCCGTCGGCTGTCATGCGAGGCGGCTCCTTCGTGAGACGAGGCGGGCGATCAGGTTGAGCAGCAGGATCATCACGACCAGGGTCAGCGCGGCGCCCCATGCGCGGTTGACCACGGCGGTCGTCGGCGAGGTGACGTCCTTGTAGATCTGCACGGGCAGCGAGTTCATGAACTGTCCCAGGTTGAAGCCGGTCTTGTTCGTCGCGGCTGCCGTGAACAGCAGCGGCGCCGTCTCGCCGGCGGCGCGCGCGATCGCGAGCAGCACGCCCGTGACCATCCCGGGCAGGGCCGTCGGCAGCACGATGCTGAAGATCACCCTCCAGCGCGGCGCGCCGAGCGCGAGCGCCGACTCGCGCAGCGCTCCGGGGATCAGCAGCAGGATCACCTCGGCCGAGCGGATCACGACGGGCAGCATCAGCAGCGACAGCGCGAGCGAGCCCTTGTAGCCGGCGTAGGAGCTGCCCGTGCCGACGATCAGCACGATGTAGATGAACAGGCCGAAGACGATCGACGGCACGCCCGTGAGCACGTCCACGAAGAAGCGCACGAGGTTGGCGAACCAGCTCTGGCGGCCGTACTCGACCAGCCACACGGCGACGCCGATGCCGATCGGGATCGCGATCGCCGAGGCCAGTGCGACGATCTCGATCGTGCCGAGGATCGCGCTCTCGATGCCGCCGATGCTCGACGTTTTGAAGAACGTGTTGCCCGTCGGATCGGTGCTGAAGAAGCTCCAGCTCCACGAGCCGAGACCCTTGCTGAGCAGGTAGTAGACGACGAGCACGAGCGGAATCAGCGCGATCACGGTGCCGGCCATGATCAGGCCGCGCGCCGTGAGGTCCCTGCGCCGCCGCGCCGGGCTGACGGCAAAGCGCGCCAACAGCTCGCCCTGGCTTGCGGCGGGGCGGCCCTCGGCCGGGGGGTGCTGGCCTGCCTCGCCGTTCATGCTCCCGCCACCGCTCCCGCGATCGGCTGCGGCCCCGCCGCCAGCCCCTGGGTGGTCGTTGACGTTTTTCCTTTGCGCGCTGCGCGGTTGACGAGCAGGCGGGCGATCACGTTGACGAGCAGCGTCAGCACGAACAAGACGAGGCCGGCGGCGAACAGCGCCGAGCGGTGCAGGCCCTGCGCCTCGCCGAACTCGTTGGCGATCACCGCCGCCAGGCTGTAGCCCTGGCCGAAGAGATGTTTGCCGAGCTGCGGCGCATCGCCGATCACGATCGTCACAGCGATCGTCTCGCCGATCGCACGGCCGAGGCCGAGCATCGCGCCGCCGACGATCCCCGCGCGGCAGTACGGCAGCACCGCCGTGCGGATCATCTCCCACCGCGTCGCGCCGAGCCCGAGCGCCGCTTCCTTGTGATCGGCCGGCACGGTCGCCATCACCTCGCGGCTGATCGCCGAGACGATCGGCAGGATCATGATCGCGAGGATCAGCCCGGCGACGAAGTAGTTGGGGATCGTCACCGTGCCGCCGCCGATGAAGGGGATGAACGAGAGCCGGTCGGCGATCCACTGCTCGATCGGCTGGAGCTTCGGCGCGAGGAAGAAGATGCCCCACAGCCCGTACACGACCGACGGCACGGCCGCGAGCAGCTCGACGAGGATCGTCAGCGCGCCGCGCAGGCGCAGCGGGCACAGCTCGTTGGCGTAGATCGCCGTCGCGACCGCCACCGGCACGCCGATCAGCAGTGCCAGCGCGGAGGTGATCAGCGTGCCGAGCACGAGTGGCAGCGCGCCGAAGTTTTCGCCGCTCACGTTCCAGTCGTTGTCGAAGGTGAAGCCGAGCACGCCGTTGTGCGCGAACGCCGGTTTCGCCTCCCCGACGAGCCGCACGAAGAAGTAGACGATCAGCACCAGGATCAGCCCGGCGAGCACGGTCAGCCCGTACTTGAGCACGCGATCGGGCAGGCGCGCAAGCGGCGACCGCGCGAGAATCGAGCGGTCGCCGCTTGGCATGGCTGCCGTGCTCATGGCCCCTTGTCTATCCGATTCGAGGCCGTCATTGCGTCCCGATCAGCCTTCGATCGGCGAGCCGTTGCACTGAAGGCCCTTGGCCGCTTCCTTGGACTTCGCCAGGATCGCGGCCGGGAGGGCTGCGTAGTCGGCTTCCGAGAGGATGCCCTGGCCTTCGTTGAGGCCGTAGTTGATGAACTTGACGACGCCCTTGGCCGCGCTTTCGCCGCCCGGGACACCGGCCTTGCAGAGGTCCTTGTTGACGACGATGAACGTCTGCGAGGTGATCGGGTAGGCGCCGGCACCGGCCGGCTTGGAGATCTTGATGCCGAGGTTGGCCGGAACCTTCAGGCCTTCGGCCGCCGCGGTAGTCGATTCGAGCGTCGGCGAGACGAACTTGCCCGCCTCGTTCTTCACCGCCGCGTAGGTGAATTTGTGCTGCAACGCGTAGGCCTGCTCGACGTAGCCGACCGCGCCGGCCGTCTGTTGCACGGCACCGGCGACGCCGGCGTTGCCCTTGGCGCCTGTGCCCGTCGGCCACTGCACGTCCTTGCCTTCGCCGACCTTGCTTTCGAATTCGGGGTCGGCCGCGGCGAGGAAGCCGGTGAAACCGGCCGTCGTGCCCGAGGAGTCAGAGCGGTGGACGACGGTGATCGCGGTACTCGGCAGCGAGACGCCGGGGTTCAGCGCCTTGATCTCCTGGTCGTCCCAGGTCTTGACCTTGCCGAGGTAGATGTCGGCGATCGTCTTGGCGTCCAGCTTCAGGCCGGCCTTCACCCCGGGCAGGTTGTAGGAGACGGTGATCGCGCCCAGGAACATCGGGATCTGCACGGCCGGGCTGCCGTTCTTGGCGATCGCCGATTCGTCTTCGGGCTTCAGCGGCGGGTCGGAGGCGCCGAAGTCGACCGTCTTGGACTCGAGCGAGGTGATCCCCGCGCCGGAGCCGACGGCCTGGTAGTTGACGGTCAGGCCCGACTGCGCCGAGGCCCACTGTTCGTAGACGGGCGCAGCGAACGTCGAACCTGCACCCGAGATCGTCCCGGAAGCGCTGCTCGAGGACGTCGAGCTCGACGAGCTGCTGCTCGAGGAACTCGAGCTGCTGCCGCAAGCTGCTAGTCCGAACGTGAGCAACGCCACGCTCGCGAGCGCGCCAATCTTGTTCTTGATCACTACGTCTCCTCTGGCTGGGTTACGTGTATTTGTCCAAGCGAGGTCGAAGCGAACCTCGCCCTTCTGCTGGGAGCAGTCTCTTAACCGCTTGTGGTCGCGGTGTGAACATTTCGTGAAAGGTGCTCGCCGCCGTCCTGGACGTCGACCGCGCGCACGATCGCCGGCTGAGCGGCCTCGGCAGCCGAGGGCTGAGGCTGGAAGCGGTAGCCGAAGCCGGGATGGGTGTGGATGAAGCGCCGGTCCGGCATCGCCACTTCGAGCTTGCCGCGGAGCTTGCTCACGTACACGTCGACCGAGCGGTCGCCGTGGCGCAGCTCGCCTCCCCAGACAGTTGCGTACAGCTCGTCTCGCGTGGCGATCGCGCCGACACGACGAGCCATCGCCACGAGCAGCTCGAACTCGCGCACCGACAGGCGCACGACTCGGCCGCTCGCGAGCACGAGGCCGTCTGCGAGCCTGATCTCAAGCTCGCCGGCGTACAGCGTGTCATCGCCCTCGGGAAGGCTCGCCACGCTCGCAAGGCTCCCACGCGACGGTAGGGGCCAGGTTGCAAACTCGTAATCGGACGGTGAAAAAATCGTGAAAGGTCGCCGTGATCCTCCGCGGCTCAATATCCTCGCGCGATGGCCTTGTTCAACCGCTCCTTCGACCTCGCGCTGATGTCCCTCGTCGAGGAGGCCGGGCGCAACGTGCAGCGCTCCGGCCTGTTGCTGCGCGATCTGCTGGTCGACTATCCCGAGCACGCCACGCTGGCTCAGGACCTGAAGGTCTGCGAGCAGGAAGGCGACCGCATCACGCACGACATCATCCACCGGCTCGCCGGGGCCCGCGTGCGTGCGCCGTTCGCCGCCGGCGACGGGTACGCGCTGGCGACAGCGCTCGATGACATCGTCGACCATTCCGAGAACGTCGCCGCGCAGCTCGGGCTGTACGCCGTGGAGGCGCCGATGGAGCAGGCCGTCGAGTTCACCGACGTGCTCGTCGGCGCCGCCGAGCAGATCGCCCAGGCGCTCCGCTGCCTGCGCAACGGCTCGGAGCTCGGGCCGCACCTGGTCGAGATCCATCGTCTCGAGAACGAGGGGGACCGGTTGCAGCGCGACGGTGTCGCCTCGCTGTTCGCCGGCGGCATCGACCCGATGGTCGTGATCCGCTGGAAGGACATCTTCGAGTCGCTCGAGGCGGCCGTCGACGCCTGCGAGACCGTTGCGCACGTGCTCGAGGGGATCACGCTGAAGCAGCGCCGTCGCCGCGTCTGAGCTCGGCTGCCCGCGCCGGCCGCCGGCCGCCGGCGCCGCCCGGTCTCCCTTGCGACGGATTCCTGAGCGAAGGCGGCCCTAGCCGAAGCTGGCGGGCGGCGCAGAGACCTGCACGCTTGCGCCGTGCGCGTCGCCGACGAGCGAGGCCTGGAACGGAGCGCTGGCTCCGGGTGCGAGTTCCGGGACGACGGCCCTGCCTGCGGCGACGATCTCGCCGGCGCGGCGGGCGAGTGCGAACAGCACGAGACCGCTCTGCGCAACCTTCGAGTGGTTGGCGACGGTCCCCTCGGCGACCGTCCCGCTCGCGGGGTCTTCGCTGAGCTTCGCGTCGGCGACCTTCAGGTCGGGCACCTGCGCGGTGAGCGAAGGCGCCTGACCGACCCGTGCGCCGACGCTCGCCGGCCGGCCACTCGCCGGGAGCTGGTCGTCGACCCACACGACCGTTCCGTGCGGCGGGATCGACGGGATCGAGACGAGCGCTCGTTCGAGCCCCGGTTCGTCGTTCTGGAACAGCGTCTTGCCGTGGGCGTCCTTGACGGTGATCGCGATCGGCACTTCGCGTTGCGCGTGGGCCGAGCGGTTCTTCAGCGTCACGACCGCAGCGGCCCGTTCGGAGCCGTGCAGGAGCGCCGTGGCGGCGACCGTGACCGTCGTGCTCTGGCGCGCGATCGTCAGACCTTTCTCCTGCTTGAGCGTCACGCGCTTGGCCTGGCGTTCCAGCTTCGCGCTCTTCTCGGCGGTCGTCTCACAACCGCTCAGCACGAGCGCGCAGAGCGCCAGCGTGAGCACCGGTGCGCACAGGCCTCGTGCGCTCACTGTGCGGCGTGCCCGCAGCCGGCGGCGCTCATCCGAACGCGCCGCCGATGTAGTCGCGCGTGCGCTGCTGGGTCGGGTGGTCGAAGACCTGCTCGCTCGGCCCGTACTCGATCAGCTCGCCGAGGTGCATGAAGGCGACGTGGTCGGCCACGCGGAAGGCCTGCTGCAGGTTGTGCGTGACGATCACGATCGCGACGCTCTCGCGCAGCCCGACGATCAGCTCCTCGATCGTGGCGGTGGAGATCGGGTCGAGCGCGGAACAGGGCTCGTCCAGCAGCAGCACCTCGGGCTGGACGGCGAGCGCCCGCGCTATACAGAGCCGCTGCTGCTGGCCGCCGGAGAGCCGCAGCGCCGAGCGCTCGAGATCCCCGGCCACCTCGTCGTACAGGCCGGCGCGCCGCAGCGCGTCCTCGGCGGCGCGCTCGAGCTCGGGGCTCCTGCGGCGCCGGCGTCCCCTGGGCGGTCGCTGCTCTGCGAGGGCGTAGGCGACGTTGTCGTAGATGCTCATCGGGAACGGGTTGGGCTGCTGGAAGACCATCGAGACGCGACGGCGCAGGTCGTTGACCTCGAGCTCGTGGATCTCCTGTCCGTCGAGCGTGATCTGGCCGGCGCGGGCACCGCCGGCGGTGATCTCGGTGAGGCGGTTCAGCGAGCGAAGCAGTGTCGTCTTGCCCGAGCCCGACGCGCCGATCAGCGCGAGCACCTCACCCTGGCGCACGGGCAGCGTCACGTCGCGCACGACCCAGTTCTCGCCGTATGCGAGCCATACCGATTCCACGCGCATCCGCTCGCGCACGACCGCCGGCTTGGCGGCGGTGATCCGTCGTCGCGCCTTCGTGGCGTCTCGTTGCGTGAGCGCGACGCCGGCCGCGCGAGCCTGCGGCGCGACGACGCGAGGCTCCTCGTCGACGACGATCCTGCGCACCGGCGGCGGCATCAGCGGGTCCATCGATCACCCCATGTCCCGAGTGCTGCGAGCAGGATCCGCAGCGGGCTTCGTCGCCGGTCGGCCGCGGTGAGCCGCGTCACCAGCGCGTTCAGGCCGAGTACGAGCATCAGCAGCACGAATGCGGCCGCGTAGGCCTTCTGCGGCGCGTTGCCCTCGCCGGCGGGCGAGTTGTTGTAGACGTAGCTGGTCAGCGTCGAGCCGGTGCCCCGCAGCGTCCCGATCAGGGGCACGCTGCCGACGGGCTCGGTCGTCAGCGTCGCGCCCAGCAGGATCGTGATGATCGCGGTGTCTCCGATGATCCGACCCATCCCGAGCACGATCCCGCTGGCGATGTCGGGACGGATCGCGGGCAGCAGCACCCGCCGGATCGTGGTGGCCTTCGTCTTGCCGAGCGCGTAGGAGGCCTCGCGCGTGCGGTCGGGGACCTGGCCGAGCGCCTCGCGTGTCGAGCCTACGATCAGCGGCAACGCGATCAACGACATGACGATCCCCGCCGCGAAGAACGAGCGCCCGTAGACGGCGCCAGAGGCGGCGTTCTGTGAGAGGAAGCCGAGGAAGCTCTGGGTGAAGATGAGCAGGCCGAAGATCGCCAGCACGATGCTCGGCACGCCCGCGATCACGTCGATGCCCGATTCGACCGCGCGTGCCAGCGCGGCGGGGCGGGCGTACTCCGACATCCACGCGGCCAGCGCGACGCCGATCGGCGCCGCGATCACAGTGCCGATCGCGGTGATCATCAGCGTGCCGACGATCGGGTCGAGGAAGCCGCCGGACTGGCTCTGCTGCAGGGAGGCCGACGGCGATTCCGTGAACATCGCCGGCCTGAGGTAGCCGATTCCCTTGACGAACATGAAGACCACGATCCCCGCCACGATCAGGCACAGCGCGACCCCTGTTGCCCAGCAGCACCAGTAGCCCAAGCGGTCGATCAGAGGCCACGAGCCGGTGCCCTGCCGCTTGGGCCGCACCACCTCCAGATCGACGGGTGCGGGCGCGAGACCGGCGGCCTCCATCACGCGCGGATCCCGTAGCGCTTGAGCGGCTGCTTCGCGGCCCATCCGGCGAACGAGAGCATCGCCGCCGAGACGAGCAGCACCGCCGCGATCGCGTACATCGTCTGCGCGAGCGCTGGAATCGTCAGCCCCTCGGCGTTGTTGACGATCGTCGCTGCGAGCGGCTTGACCGGCTCGAACAGGAACGTCAAACCGTCGAGCGGATTGGCGGGAAAGCCGCGGCCGCCGGCGACCATCGAGAGCATGATCGCCTCGCCGAGCGCGCGCGCCGTCGCGAGCACGGTCGCGGCGACGATCGCGGGCCTCGCGGTTCGCAGCGAGACGCGCACGATCGTGCGCCAGCGGTTCACGCCGAGCGCGACCGATCCCTCGCGCCACGCGGCCGGCACCGAGGACAGCGCCCCGGCGATCAGCGCGACCATGATCGGCGTGATCATCACGGCGAGGATGATCGTCGCCGTCGTCAGGTCGGCGCCGTTCAGCTGGACGACGTATCCCACCGAGTGCTTGCGGGAGTTGCTGATCAGGTGCTGGTTGATCAGGGGCGCGAGGGCCAGGATCCCGATCAGTCCGTACACCACCGAGGGAACGCCGGCCAGAAGCCTGATCACCGGCTCGAGCGTGCGGCGCACGACGGCGGGCGCGAACTCGGTGAGGAAGATCGCCGCGAACACCGAGACGATCAGCGCCAGCAGGACGGCGGCGAGCGTCGTGACCAGCGTGCCCCAGATCAGCGGCCAGGCGCGGAAGTAGTCGATCGAATGCCCCGGAAGCGGCACGGACGCCTGCATCGCCCGGATCTGCGCGTCGACATCGCCGCCGGAGCCGAACCAGCGCAGGCCGTTGTGGGAGAACGACGGCCACGCCTTGATGAACACCGTCACGATCATCGCCGCGATCAGCACCAGCACGGCGAGAGCCAGCGCGCCGAGCATTCGCTCGGCGCGCTGGTCTTCCCTTTGTCCGATGCTGTGCCGCACGGGGGTCACGCCGTCCGGATCACGGCCTCAGTGAATCGCGATCCAGCTGGAGTTGATGATCGCGCGGACCGTCTTGTTGCCGGCCTTCGTCACCCAGGCGATGAACTTCGCGGCGTCGCCTTTCGGTGCGCCCTTGGTCACCATCCAGAAGTTGCGAACGCCGCCGTACTGACCTGACTTCGCGTTCGGCAGCGTGCAGGGAACGCCCTGGTAGCCGACCGCGTTGACGCCGGCCGTGTAGGCGAAGGAGACGAAGCCGATTCCCGCCCCGCCCGGGTCGTTCTTGACCGCGTTCTGCTCGAGGCCGTTGGAGGTCTCTTCGGTGGCGCTCGGCGAGATCTTCAGCGTTTCTCCGAGAAAGATGTGCTGGAAGGCATCCTGCGTACCGGAAGCGCCATCACGGTCGAACAGGTCGATCGGACCTGAGGCGTTCGCGCCCGGGACCTGGCTCCAGTCGCGGATCGCGCCGGTGAAGATACCCGTGACTGTTTGCTGGGAGAGGTTGTTGAGTTTGTTCTGCGGGCTCGTGATCACGCAGATGCCGTCCTGGGCGATCTTCGTGAAGACGAGACCTTTCGGGTCCACGCCAGGGATCGGGTTGCGCGAGGAGTCGCCGATGTCGAAGCGGCCCGATGCGGCGCCGCTGATGCCGATGTCCGACTGGCCGCCGCCGACCTTCGGCGTGGGGATCTTCGGATAGGCCTTGTGGTAGGCGCTGGCGAGTTTCTGGGCGAGCGGAAGCACGGAGGTCGAGCCGCCGATGATCAGCTGCTTGGCGATCGCGGTGGCCGGGATGGCCATCGCCAACGTGAGAATCAAGCTGAGGATGAGGGTGCGGTGCGCACGCACGGGCAGTAGCTCCTTTGCTCTCGGGTTCGAATGGTGCTCATTGGTCGCCGAGGCGCTTTGCACGCTCGACTGGGGGGCGGAAACAACTCGCTCGCGTGATCGATGCGGCTGTGCGAGAACCATTCCCGGGGCGCAAGACTGTCGAGTGCAGGTTTGACCGGTGTTTCGTTTTTGTGAACGTAATTTGTGAACTCGATGTGTCAGTTTTGTAAAAGCGATTGGTGACTAGTGAGTCGCCATGTGTCGTTTTTGTGAACGACATTGCATTTCCGCCTGGCGCATGTGACGCTGCCCCCAGTTCGACGAAGGCGCTTGCCCGGATGGCCGCGTCGGGCTGCCTTCTGACTGCCTGCCAGACATGACAGACGATCACGACGCCCACGCCCCCGACGGCCCGTCCGCAGCCTCCGACGGACCCGCGGGGCCCCCGATCCCGCCGTCCACCAACGGTCACTCCCCGGCTGTGGCGGGGGCGGTGCGCTCGGGCCTCGCCCACCGGCGCAACCCCGTCCTGGTGCGGCTCGGCGAGATCGCCCAGGCCGTGCGCGCCGTCGTCCTGCGCGATCCCCTTTCGCTGTTCCTGCTGCTCGCTTCGATCGGCCTCGCGATCGCCTTTGCCCTGCTGCTCGGCCAGATCAAGCCTGGAAGCTCGGGCACGCAGGTGCCCTTGAGCACGGTGCAGAAACTGGCCAAGCAGAAGGGGATCGCGAGCGCGACGCTGCTCGACCACGACAGCCGTGTGGTGCTGAACACGACCGGCACGAGCACGGTCGCCAAGCCGAAGGGCAGCAAGAAGAACGGTGGCACCGAAGAGGTGACCACGCCGACCGGTCCCCCGCAGCACCTGTGGGCGGCCTACCCGTCCTCAGGGGCGCAGACCGAGCAGCTCGCCAACGAACTCTCGGCCAGCGGCGCGACGGTGTCGATCGACCAGCAGTCGGGCAAGCCGACGAAGGCGATCGTCGTGCAGTTCCTGATCCCGATCCTGCTGCTCGTCTGCCTGTTCTCGTTCTTCACCCGGCTCGGCAGCGAGGGGGCGGCGGGCGGCATCGCCGGCTTCTCGCAGTTCGCCGGCAAAGGCCGCAAGAAGGGCAAGGGCCGTACCGAAGCGATCACCTTCGACGACGTCGCCGGCGCCGGCGAGGCGCTGGCCGAGCTGAAGGAGATCCGCGACTACCTCGCCGACCCGAGCAAGTACCTCGCCGTCGGCGCGGCCGCGCCCAAGGGAGTGCTGCTCGTCGGCCCCCCGGGCACCGGCAAGACGCTGCTGGCGAAGTCGGTCGCGGGCGAAGCCGACGCGACGTTCTTCTCGATTTCCGGCTCTGACTTCGTCGAGTCGCTCGTCGGCGTCGGCGCCGCACGCGTGCGCGACCTGTTCCGCAAGGCGCGCAAAGCGGCGCCCGCGATCATCTTCATCGACGAGCTCGACGCCGCCGGGCGAAAGCGCGGCGCGGGCATCGGGCAGGGCAACGACGAGCGCGAGCAGACGCTCAACCAGATCCTCGTCGAGATGGACGGGTTCGCCGGCGACGGTGGCTTGGTCGTGATGGGCGCGACCAACCGGCCGGACATCCTCGACCCCGCGTTGCTGCGCCCGGGACGCTTCGACCGCCAGATCGTCGTCGACGTCCCCGACGTGCACGGGCGCCTTGAAATCCTGCGCCTGCACGGTGGCAAGCGCCCGCTCGCACCGGGCGCCTCGCTCGAGGAAGTCGCCAAGCAGACGCCCGGCTTCAGCGGCGCCGAGCTCGCCAACGTGATCAACGAGGCCGCCCTGCTCAGCGTGCGCGACGGCAACGCGCAGATCGACCAGCACACGCTCGAGGAGGCGATCGACCGCGTCGTCGCGGGACCGGCCAAAAAGCACATCCTGACCGAGGAGGAGCGCTGGCTGATCTCGATCCACGAGGCCTCGCACGCGGTCGTCACCGAGGCGCTCGGGCACACGAGCTCGACGCGCAAGCTCTCGATCGTCGCGCGCGGGCGCCAGCTCGGCACGGCCGCGCACATGCTCTCCGACCGCGACCAGACGATCATGAGCAAGCCCGACCTGCAGAGCCAGCTGATCGTGATCACCGCCGGCCTGGCGGGCGAGCGGATCGCCTTCGGGCACTCCTCGACGAGCGTGAACGACGACCTGCACGCGGCCACCTCGCTGGCGCGCAGCATGGTCACCTCCTTCGGCATGTCCGAGGCGCTCGGCCTCGTCACGATCGGCGAGAAGAGCGGTGAGGTGTTCCTCGGCGCCTCGCTGCAGGATCTCGGCTCGGTCGGCCCGGAGACGCTCAACCTGATCGACAACGAGATCGAGCGCCTGGTCGGCGACGCCGAGGCGCGCGCGGCGAGCATCCTCGACCGCAACTGGAACACGGTCGAGGAGACCGCGGCCGCGTTGATGGAGCAGGAGACGCTGTCTGGCGTCGCGCTCGACGCGATGCTCTCGACCGTGCGCGAGACGACGCTCGAGGAGCTGCACAACGTGCGCCGTGCCGCTCCGCCCCGCTTCACCGCGCGCGACGTCAAGGACACCCCGTGAGCCGGCGCCGGGCCCCCGCCGGCGCGTCAAGCTCGCGTCGGCGCTTCTCGCCTGCACTCGTGATCTCGCTGATAGCGCTCGTCTTCTCGACAACCGGTCTGGCCGACGCTGCCCGTCGCGCCGTCACCAGTGCGCTCGCCGGCCATCCGGTCAGCGCAAAGCCGCACGCGGGCGGGCTGCTGCTGCTCGGCAAGAACCGCAAGTTCCCGGCGTCGGCGATCCCGACGGTGACGAACGCCAAACGCTTGGGCGGCAAGACGGCCGAACAGATTGCCGGGACGTGCCCGCCGGCGACAGTTGATCTCGGCAGCTGGTGCATGGACACCGCCCCCTATCCGGTCTCGAATGCCGACGCCGGCAAGAACAACTACCTCTTCGCGAGCAAGGCGTGTGTGGCCGAAGGCGGCTGGCTGCCGACGGCCGCCCAGCTGCTGGGCGCCGCGAACCGCGTGAAGCTCGAGTCGACGATCCACGACTCGCAGCTCACGGCGACGATCCCCCTCGATCCGAGCCGGGGTCTGAAAGACCAGCGTGAGATGAGCTCGACGCTCGTCACGACCGAAGCCGGCTCGGCCGCCGCCGGATTCGAGGGCGTCAGCGAAGGCTCGACCGGGAACCCACGCCAGGGGCAGGCCAACCCGACACCGCTGCCGGCCAATCCGCTGCCGGAATCGCTGCAGTACGTGACGGTGTTCAGCAATGGCACGAAAGGCGGCTTCGCCGGTTCCGAGTCGGTTGCCAGCCCGGAGAACTTTCGTTGCGCCTTCAACAAGACACCGGGTGCTCTTAGCAACGCCAACTCCTGAGCATGGACCGTGCGTGCCGTACCCTTGCGGATTCTCTGGCGACCTCTGAGCGAGCGGTCGATTCTGCGCACGAGGTGGGGAGGGTCGCCGCCGCGCGCAGTGCCGCCGTCGCCTTGGCGCTCGCCGCGGTCTGTCTGATCCTCGCCGCGCAGCCGGCCCGGGCGGTGGTCCTCCCCGCGCAGACGATCGACGGCCCGAGCGAGGAGATCGTCGGATTCGGCGGAGTCGCGATGGCCGAAGACGGAACGGGTGGCCTCGTATACCTGAAGCGGGTGGGCGGCGTGGCGCACGTGTTCGTCTCGCGCTACCTGGAAGGACACTGGCTGGCACCGATCCGCGCTGACGCCGAACAGCCGTTTGCAGCGAGCTGGCCGCGTATCGGAGCAGCGAACGGCGGAGAGCTGGTCGTCGTGTGGGCGACCCCCTTCGCGACCGAACACGAACATCCCGTACAGGAGCTGCTCGGGGCGACGCTCGGTCCCGGCGCGACGGCCTTCGGATCCGGCGTGCTGATCGACCCCAACATCGGGACGGGAACGGGGGCGAACCCCGACCTGGCGATGAGCTCGACCGGCCAGGCCGACGTCGTCTATCGAGTCCCGCAGGGCGGGATTCGGACCGTGATCCTCCGTCCGGGCGACGTCGGTGAGGCCGTTCGCGTTGCGCATTTCGACGGCAACCGATGGTCGCTGCTCGGTGCCGTCAACCGCAACAGCGGTGTCGCGATGCGACCGCCGACCGAGTCGAACGCGCCGCAAATCGCGGTCACCGCGACGGGCAACGGATTGGTCGTCTGGCAGGAGCCCGACGTCGATGGGGTGGCTCGGATCTGGGCCCGGCGCCTGTTCGGAGGCTCGCTCGACTACGTGCTTCCGGTGAGCGCGGAAAGTCTGGGCGGCGCGCCGATCGGCGACGACGCCGATGCGCCGAGCGTTGCCATGTCGCGGCTCGGTCAGGCCGAGGTCGCCTACCGGCAGCAGGTCGGCCCCGGATCGCCGCTGCCGGGACCGCGGATCTTCCTCAACATCCTGCCCGACGGCGAATCGGCCGACGGCTCGCGATTCGCCGGTGCGGCCGTCGCCGACGCAGCCGTCCCGGGCGGCGCGTCGGCGAGCGTCGGTCCGCCAAGCATCGACATCGACGAAAAGCAGGACATGCGTCTGCTCTACGACGCCAATGGGCTTCCGCGGGTGGTCGAGGGAAACAATCGCGGGCTCGTCGGCACATTCACGCTCGGCCCACCGTTCGTCGGCGCCGAACTCGCCGCTGCGAGCGTGATGAATCAAGCGGGTGGCGGGATCTCCGCGTGGCCGAGCGCCAATGCCTCCGGTCAGCCCGGGATCGCCGTCCGCGAGGACTTTCGCGGCGGCGCCGTGCAGACAGCGCTCGTCGGCGCCGGCGCCGGTGGCGAAGTCGCGGAACTCGCAGTCGGCCGATCGGGTCTCGGCGATGGCCTCGTGGCCTTCCGCCAGGGGCCGATCGGCAACGCTGCGATCGTCGCGGCGCGCGCGACGGCGCCGACCGAGCAGTTCATCGTCAGCGTCCCCAACGGTTGGGTCCGCCCCGCCGGTGCCGAGGTCTCGTGGCTCGAAGCGGTCAGCGCGAACGGGCCGCTGCGCTATCGCGTGATCCTCGACGGGCGTGCCGTGTCGACGCCGGCCGGCGCTCGCTCGCTGCGGCTCAGCGCTCGCGGTCTCGGCACGGGCACGCACCTCGTGCAGGTGCTTGCGACCGACATCGACGGCCAGGCCACGCTGTCATCGGCGAGCACGCTCAAAGTCGACGGCCAAGCGCCCACCGTCCAGGTGAAGCGCACAGACGGCGGAGCCGCCGTGAGCGTACGCGTGCGTGACAATGGCGTCGGCGTGCGCGCCAAGACCGTGCGCGTCAGCTTCGGCGACGGCGCCGGTGCGCACGGCCGGGCGCGTCTGCGCCACCGCTACGCGCGACCCGGCGTGTACACGATCGTCGCGCACGTCAGCGATCGGCTCGGCAACAGCGCGGTCGTGCGCAGGCTGGTGAGCGTCCGATGAGGCGGCTGTGCTCGATCCTCGTCTGTACCGCAGCGTTCGCGCCGGCCCTCGGCGCAGGCGCTGCGCGGGCCGACGTGTTCGAACCCATCTCGCTCGCATCGGCCAGCGCGATCCCCGGCTTCCGCTTCAATCAGCAGGCTGACTTCGCGAACGACGCCGCGATCTCCGGCGACGGGCGCTACGTCGCGTTCGACGGCTCCTTCGCCGGTCGCCGCGGCGTTTTTCGCCGCGACCTGCAGACGGGCGCGGTAGCGAGCGTCGCCGAAGGCGATGCGGTGCTGCCCTCGATCAGCCAGGACGGCCGCTACGTCAGCTTTACGACGACGGCGCGGCTGGACCCGGTCGACGACACCAACGCGGCGCCGGACGTCTATGTCCGCGACATGAGCAATGCGAACTTGCAGCCCTGCGAAGAAGGGGAAGCGGCGCTGCCGTGCGCATACACGCTCGCCTCGGCGGCGAACGGGTCGCGACAGGGCCTGTCCTACGGATATGGCGCCAGCCCAGTCTTCGAAGAAACCCATTACGGAGCCGTCGCGAGCGGGCGCTCGGCGCTGAGCGCCGACGGGCGGCGCGTCGCGTTCGAGACGACCGCGCGGTCGAATCTCGCCAACCCGGCTCGCGAAAGCGCGCAGACGCCCGAACCGCCGGAAACGCCGGTCGGCCAGGTCGCGGTGCGCGACCTCGAAACCGAGACGACGATGCTCGTCAGCGCCCGCTACGACCCGGCGAGCGGAACGACGAAAGTGAACGGCGCCGGCCAGGTCGAACCGACGCCGGCGAGCGAATCCGGCCTCGGCGCCGTGTCCCCCAGCGGCGCGGGCGAAGGAGCGACGCCGGCGTTTCCCTCGAGCACGACCGGCGCTTCGATCAGCGCCGACGGGTCGACCGTCGCGTGGCTCGGCGAGCAGGTCGCCGAGCAGGCGCCGGTGATGGCCTCCGACCTCGCCACGAGCGAGGACTACACCGAGCCGCTGTGGCGACGGATCGACGAAGGCCAGCAGGTGCCGACGAGACGGATCACGGGGGGTTCGGATCCGACCAGCGCAGCTTGCTTGAACAGCCACGAGCAGCAGGTGATCGAGCCCGCGAGTCTGCTTGACCCCTGTCAGGGGCCGTTCGACCCCCACCACTCGGTAGGCGGGGGGGAGAACGGGACCTGGACGGGTGGCACGGGCGCGGACTACCTGCCGCAACTGAGCGCCGACGGGATGACCGTTGCGTTCCTCTCGAACGCCCGCGAAGTCGCGAGCGGCGAAGAACTGAAAGCGACCGAATCCTCCTCGGACGTCTACATCGTCGACATGCACAGCGGCCTCACGCGCGTCGCCGCGATGCGCCGGCTCACCGAGCTCGCCGGCGGCAGCCTCGCGAACGTCGCGCTCACGGCGCCGATCGTCGACCTCGGGATCTCGCCCGACGGCAGCGAGGTCGCATTCTCGACGCGCCGCACGGTCTTCCCGTTGGGCTCGCCCGCCTACGTGAGCGTGCCCGCGGCGGTCGTCGGAGCCGCCGAGCTGTTCGATGTCGACCTCCGCTCTGACACGCTCACGCGGGTCACCGAGGGGTACGCGGGCCAGGCGAGCGAAGCGCCGGCGGGGGTGACGAGCACGACGATGTCGCCCTCGTTCTCGAGCGACGGCGACCTGCTCGCCTTCTCCTCGAACTCGGACAACCTCGTCTACGGTGACGGCAATCAGGCGAACGACGCCTTCGTGGTCCGTCGCGAGCGCTTCGCATCGAACCCGCCGCTGCAGGAACTCTCGGCGCAGCCGGCGGCCCCGGCGATCGCGGCGCGCTGGTTGCTTCAGGCGACCGCGCACTCAAAGCGCGACGGCACGGTCGTGCTCGAAGTCTCCGTGCCCGGTGGCGGCACGACTCATGTCGGCGCGCAGGCCGCCGTGCGCGTGCGCTCGGTCGTCGTGGCCAAGCGAGGCGGCCACAACGCCGGCGGCGCCGGTGGGCGCCACACGCGTGTGAACGTCGCGACGCGGACCGTCGCCACTACGCTCGCCCGACCGCACGCCGCGGGCGTGGTCGCCACGACGCTGCGGCTTGGGCGGAAGTACTCCGGCCTGGCAAGCCGGCGCGGCGGCCTGTCGGCGACGATCCGCGTGTCGTTCAGCGCAGCGGGTCATCAGACGCTCCACCTGAGCCTCCCTGCGAGCTTCGTTCGCACCCGTCCGCGCCGGCGCTCCGTCCGCCGTCTCGCGGCGGGCAGCCGACAGACCAGCGGGAAGGGAGCCGCGAGCAGATGACCGGGATCGCTCGCCGGGCAACGCTTGCGATCGCGCTCGCGATCATCGCCGCCGCCGGCCCGCTGGTCGCCGGAGTCCGGGCCGAAGGAGGCGACGGCGGCGCGACGTGGCGACTCGAACAGCCGCTGCCGCCGGAACTGCCCAGCGGGCAGAAATCGAGCACCCCGATCGGTCTCGGCAAGGTCGGCGACATCGAGTTCTGGGCGCCCAACCGCGGCTTGCTGATCACCGCAGGAAATCCGCCCACGATCCCACCCGGGGTATGGGCGTACAACGGGGTCGGCTGGCATGAGCTCGCCGAAGTCTGCGGCGCGAGCGACGGCAGGATCGCGTGGGCCGGGCCTGAGGAATTCTGGACGGTCTCCGACGGACGGCCCGGCCAGTCCAGCATCGAAGGGACTCCGCCGCTGGAAGACAACACGCTGTGTCACTTTGCGGGGGGCGCGGTGGTCGGCTCCTACGGATCGCTCGCCTTTCAGCCGTCCTCCTACCAGCCGATGCACGGCGCGGCATGTGTCGGGCCCAGCGACTGCTGGTTCGGCGGCGACCCGCTCCCCGACGGCCAGGCCGGCGCGTTTCATCTGCATTGGGACGGCCACGCGCTGACGGCTGAACCGAACCCGCAGGGACACGCGGTGGAGGACATCGCGCGGCTCGGCAACGAACTGCTCGAGAGCGTGCGGATCAAGAGCGGCGACCTGCTCAGCGAAGAAGAATCGGCCTCTGAACCCTCTGTCCTGCACCAGCTCGAGCCCAGCGGAGTGGAGCCGCGGTTCCTCCCACTCAGCCTCGGCGTGCCTCTCTACGCTCAAGAAGAGTTCCCCGACGCGCTCGACTTCCTGCACCTGTCGAGCGATGCCTCGGCACTTTGGGGGGCCGCGAACCCCGCGCCGACCCCCGAAGGCTCGACGCCGGCCGAGGCGACGGTGCTGCGCCTCGCAGACGGCGCCGCGACGCAGGTCCTCGGGCCTACGACGGACCCGGAAGGCGCCAACCCCTTCACGCACGAACCGGGCGTCGAAGGCGCGCTGTCGAAGAACGAGCTCGTCAACTCGATCGCCGCCGAGCCGCCGGGCGAAGCGGAAGGCGAAGGCACGCCGGCCGGCGAAAGCGCTTGGCTCGCGCTCGCCTCCGGCGAAGAACTCGCGGCCGAACCGATCGCCTCGGCGAGCGTGGCGCGCCTGTCCAGCAGCGGAGCCGTCACCGAGCGCGACCGGCTGCCGAGCGAACAGGAAGCCTCCGAGGGGGTCGGCCCGAAGGGCGCCGCCGAGGAGGTCGCCTGTCCCGCTCCGCACGACTGCTGGCTCGCAACCAGGCAAGGGTGGCTGTTCCATCTGACGACCGACGCGGCGCGCCGTGTCGAACTCGAAAGCCCGGACACCGATCCGGCGTTCTCGAAATCGCAGCCGATCGGCTTCCGCCCGCAAGACGCCGGCGTCCCCGCGCGAGTTCCCGACGCGCCGCCGGTGGACGACTCGGGGCTGCTCGGAGAAATCGCGGCGACCAACACGGCGCTCGCAGAAGCCGCCACGGCGCCGCTCGAATCGAGGGTCAAGGTACCGCTGCTGACGCGCGTCCGCAGTCGCCTGGTCCATGGCACGACGCTCGAGCTCAGCTTCCACCTCGCCGCCAAGGCGCGCGTGCGCCTGCTGGCCAAGCGCCGCAAGCAGATCGTCGCGAAGACCTCGGCACGGACGTTTTCGGCGGGCGATCGCAAGCTGCTGCTGAAGCTCGCGCGCCGCCGCTGGCCGACCAGTCTCGACCTGCAGACGCACGCGCTCGCGCCGCTGCCGACCGTCTCGACCAAAGGGTCGGGCACGGCCACCGACACGGTCGGCACGAGCTTCGTCGAGCTGCCCCGGACGTCACTGCTCAGCGGCCTGGGATCGCGCCCGTGAGACGGCTGCTGCCCCTGCGGCGGCGCTCAGCGCTGCGCGCGCTCAGCGCCGCGATCGTCGCCGGCGCGATCGCGGCCTCGGCCGTGGGAGCGCTGCATGTGCTGGACCCGATCTCGCGAGCGAGCGGAGAAGCGGGAGCCGGGGAACCCACGGCCCAGACCGACGATTCGATCCCGGCACGCAGCGTGACGATGATCGGCGCCTCGCCTGCCGAGGCGCCCAACGAGACGTGGGGGGTGGGCCAGGTCGGACCCCAGGGCTCACCGTCCTATGCGATCGTCCGCTATAGCTCGGACGGCGGTTGGACGCTCGCGCCGGATCCGCTGGACTCCGCCGGGCAGCCGCTTTCCGGCTTCGCTCCCGCGCGCGGGTTCCTCGCGGGCGAGATGACGCCGGCGGGCGACGGAGCGCTGCTCGGGACCGTCGGCGGCGCCAGTCATCAGGTCCTGCTGGTGCGTGACCCAAGCGCAGCGTTCAAGGAAGCCGCGCCGCTCCCCGAAACGGGCGCGACGGCTTTGGCGCCCGGCGAGACCCTGTTCGGAAACGACCGGGCGCCGCTGCTGGCCGCGCTCGACGAAGGCGGACACGCCGGTGCGCTCGTCGTGCCCGTCAACCGCGAAGGGACCGGCGTCGAGAGCCGCGTCCTTCACTGGGATGGCCAGGAATGGACGAGCGAGCCGATCGAACTCCCGAAAGCCAGCGAAGAAGAAGGGGGCTTCCGCGTCCTCGCGGTCGCCGCGAGCTCGCCGCAGAACGCGTGGCTGCTGGCACAGCTCTCTTCGGCGACGCGCAACGTCGCTCTCTTCCATCGCGAGGGATCGCACTGGTCGGAGGTCACGCCGGCGCCGCTGACGGCGAACGGCCAGGCATTCAGCGTGAGCGGAACCGGCGAGCCCCCTTCCTCGAGCTCGCAGATCCTCACGGTCACCGACCAGGGCATCTGGATCGACGGCGAACGAACCGACGCGGCCGCCGGCACGACGATCTTCTTCAAGCCCGACGGCGGGGGCGCGAGCTCGGGCGAAGTCCTCGCGAGCTGGTGCAACGTCGGAGGCGGATTTCCGCCCTGCGACCATTCGCTTCCTGCCACGTTGCCGAACGGCCCATCGCGCAGTGTCGCCTGGGCCAACGGCTCGTCGGCGACGCCGTACGGCGAACGTGTGATCGCCGGGCTGAACGAAGGCGTCAGCCTGCGCTTGGAAGGCAGCTCGTTCGTGCGCGTGCTCTCGCTCGGCGGCTCGGCGCCCGGCAACGATGTCGGCGGCTCGTTCGGCGCCGCGTTCTCCAGCCCGCGCGAGGGGTGGCTCGGCAACGAAACGCTGCCGGTCCATCTGACGACGAGCCCGTCTCCCGATCGCTTGAGCAGCTACCCGGTGCCGTTTCGTCACGCGCTGACCGCGATCGCCCCGCAGCCGGGCGCCCCGGTCGGCGCGCTGTCGAGCGAAGCCCTGGCGGTGGGCGACCAGGGCGAGGTCGCGCGCTACCACCCCGGTGAGGGGTGGCAGCCGGAAAGCCTGCCCGGCGAAGGCGGAAGGGTGGAAACGCCGCGCCTGCGTGCGGTCGCATGGCCGACCGCCGGGCGCGCGTACGCGGTCGGCCAGGTAACGCCCGGTGAGCCAAACCCGATGTGGCTTTGGCGCGGTGAAACCGGCCTGTGGGAACGCGACCCGGCGACGCCGCTGAACTTCCGCGGCAACCTGCTCGGCATCGCGTTCGATCCGAACAACCCGAGTCGTGGCTACGCGGTCGGCCAGCAGGGGGTGCTGCTGCGCTTCGGCAAGACCTGGACGCAGGAAGCGCTGCCGAGCGAACTCGCCGGCGCTAGCTTCACCTCGATCGCGTTCGCCGGCTCGGAAGCGATCGTCGCATACAGGCTTGCGCACCTACAGGGAGAAGGAGAAGGAGCCCACTACACCGGCGGGCTGCTCGTCAACAGCGGGTCCGGCTGGCACGTCGACCAAGGGGCCGCGCAGGCGCTCGGCGGCGAGATTCCGTGGGCCGTCGCGGGGCTCCCGGACGGGGGCGCGGCGACGTCCGCGACCGCCGGCGGCCTGCAGGGAACGCCTTTCGTGTTGGAGCGCAACTCCCCGGGGGCGCCATGGCAGGCGACGCCGCCCTACCCCGGCCTCGAAGCGCCCGGCTCGCTGTCGCTGTTCCGCGAAGGCGGGGCGCTGCGCGCGGTCGGCGCCGGCGGGTTTCCCGACACGCTCCAGCTCGAAACCGAACACGCGCCGCCGACCGGCTCGCCGCCGAACCTGATCGGTCCCTACCCGGCCGTCGCCGGCTACGTCGTACGCCAGACCGCCGGCGGATGGAGCGACGAGCAGCACGACCGCAACCCTGCGCAGGACCCGCTCGGGGAATACAAAGCCTACGACACTGTCTTCCAGCCGGATCCCAGCTCAGCGGTGCTGATCGATCCGACGGGGTCGCAAGGATGGGCGGTCGGGGGCACGATCGACGAACCCAGCGGCGCGCTCGACACGGCGGACGTCGCCCGCTACCCGGCCGATGGAGTGCCGCCTCCGGGGTTCTCGACAGCGCCGCTGCAGGCGGGAGCGACGAACGCGGCGTTCGCGATCGGCGGCGGCGCGAGCTGTCTGGCCGCGTGCGCCGACCGTGCGAACGCTCGGCTCGGTCCCGACGTGTGGCTCTCGACGGCGCTTCAGGAGGCGAGCCGGATCGGCGGGGTGCGCGCGTTCCTGTACACCGGACCGCGGCTCACGACCGGCGCCGGCCACGGCGTCTTCACGGTCCCCTACGAACGCGAGCTCGCCCGCTATGCGGCGCTGCTGGCCGGGCCGCTCCCAAGCTACGCCGCCGCCTCGCCGACCGATCTCGGTCCCGGCGATGAGTGTCCGTTTCAGCTCGCCTTCTCGGGCTTCCCGGCGCCCTTCGGGTCCGGCGCCCCCGCACCGGGGCTGACTGAAGCGGGGCGCTCCGGCGAGCCATGCGCGTCGTATTACGCGATCGACTCGACAGGCGCCGCAGGCACCGTGCGCGTGATCATGCTCGACCAGTCGAGCGACCCCGACGAAACCCAGCGATCGTGGCTGGCGCAGCAACTGGGACAGGCGAAGGCTCTCGGGCGCCCGGCGATCGTGGTCGGCGACGCCGATCTCAACGCCGCGATCGCGGCGGGCGACGGCGCCGAGGCAGAAGTCGCACGCGTGCTGGTCGCCGGCGGTGCCTCGGCGTACTTCTACTACTCGCCCGAACAGAACATCACGCTGCCGCTGCGCGTCGGGTCGGGCTCGATCCCGACGTTCGGCACCGGCACGCTGGGCTACATCAGCGCCGTCCAAGCGGAAAAACAGGGTTTCATCGGACACAGCGGCTTGCTGCTCGCCGAAGTCAACGTCGGCGCTCGCGACGCGCTCAGCAACCGTGCGCCGGTGAGCGTCTCGCTGATCCCGAACGTCGGCGAGCTGGCGATCGAAGCCCAGGACGGCGTGCTGCTGCACCGCAGCCAGCCGGCCTTGTTCGCGGCGCTCGCGCGCCGGCCGCGCGCCGGCGGGGAGGCGGCGCGCGGATCGACCGTCGACGAATCGACGCCCTACATCCCGATTCCCGCCAACTGCGTCGGCAGTCGCTGCGCGAACGGGATCTTCCCGTCCTACAGCTTCAGCTCCTCGCGCCCCTCGATCGGCGACTTCGTGGCGCCGAACCTCGCGACCGGCGAACCCCGGGCTGTGCTGCTCGGGTCCAACGAAAAGCCGATCCACGATTCGAGCTCCGGCCTGTTCTGCGCCTACAACGCCGGCACGACGGTCGTCACGATCAGCGCCGGCGGCCTGTCGGCCTCGCTGACGGTGACCGTGCAAGCGGGGAGCGTGCGCCGGCCGTGCGGCACGCAGCCACTCGAAGAAGCGCCGGTCCAGCAGGAGGCGAGCGTGCCACCGCCCGCGCCGCTGCCGCCGGCGAACGCACCGGCAGGAGAAGCCCCGCCGTCGTCGGCGCCCCCGCTCCCGGTTCCGGCTGCGCCGCCGGCACCGGCGACGCACCCCGCTCCGGTCAAGCCGGCCGCCGCGCAGTTCCTCGTTCCCGCGATCCCGCCGACGCCGCTGCTGCCGTTCGTGCCGCTGCCCGTGCCGACGCCCGCGAGACCGACGCCGCCGAGCGGCACCTCGGCGGTCACCTCGCCCGTCGAGGCTCCCGAACGCGAAGAAGAGCACGAGGAGGCGCCCGAGTCGGTCAGCAACAAGGCCGTGGCGTATCACGCCTCCGAACACGAGCCCTCGCCGGCCTACATCCTCGGCGTCGTCCTGCTGGCCGCGTTTGCCGGCGCCGGCATTCGCCGCCGCCCGAGACGCGGACCGCGTGAGCTTCCGCTGGCGACGGCGACGATCGCCAGCGATCGTACGCAGCGCCGCCTGGAGCGCGAAAGCCGACGTCGCTAGCAGCCTGCTTTCACACTTGCTTCACCGGTTCGCAACAGAATCGGGACGGCGATGCGCGAGGTTAATCACGGTCGTGCCGAGCAGACGGGGGACAACGGGCGGTCACGGGCCGCTGTCGCCAGAACGGGCACGGAAGCTTGAGCGATTAATCGAGACGATCGGAGCGAAATGACCTACGCCAAGAGACTGAGCGAGAGGGCGATCCTCGCGCTGGCCTGCGCAGCGCTCGCGATCGCGGTGCTCTCGCTGACGGCGGCGAGCACCGTTTTCGCCGCCGAACCGACCGGCTACGGCGAGCTCACGCGCTTCGGTGAAACAGGCGATCTCGAAGGTCAGCTCGACGAACTGCGAACGCACGCGATCGGCGTCGATCCCACCGACAACAGCGTCTACGTACTCGACGAACCGAAAGAACCGAAAGGCGCAAAACGTACTCTCCGGCTGCAGAAGTTCACGGAATCGGCAGGCAAATACTCGCTTTCCGCTTCGGTCCAGTTCGTCGAGACGGCGCCCGAAGGCCAAGGCGCCGAACCGACGGTCGACGGCTTGGCTGTCGACCCAGGCGAACGCGTGTATCTGCTGACCGTCGGCGTGCGCGAAAAAAAACTCACGCAAGCCTCGCACAAGCCCGGCGGGGGCCTGCTCGTCGCCTCGACGCTGTACGCGTTCTCGACCAAAGCGGCCGGCTCCAAACTTGAAGCCGCGACCGGGACGAAAGCCGGTGGCGTCGTGATCGCCGGCGAAGAACTCGGCGAACAGTCGGTGACGCCCGGCCAGGCCCTGCTGGAGCCGCGCGGCATCACGGTCGACCCGGAAACTCATGAAGCGATCGTGCTCGCGCACGTCGACGAAAGCAAAAACCCAGAAGACGTGCTGTCGAGCGCGAGCGACCACTACGCGCTGCAGCGGATCAAGGCCAACGGCACGCTCGGCGACCGCTACACGGACAGCAACGACGTGCTCAAGCCCAAAGAAGTCGAAGAAGGAGAGACCTTCATCCCCTCGCCGCACTCCCCGGTCGTTGCCGCAGCAGGGGGCAAAGAGCACGTATACGTCGGCTTCGCCGGCATCGCGGAAGTCCCGTATGACTTCACGTCCACGGCTACGCCGAAACGGCTCGCTCCCTCGAAGAACCCGCCCAGCGAATCGATCGAGCAGGGCATCACCGCCGCTCCGGAAGGCGGCCGGCTGACAGCAGCGCCCGACGGTACTGTCTACGGAGCCAACGATGCCGGCATCATCAACCAGGAACCGGGGGGCGAAGCGCGAGCCGGGATCGTCGCCCTGTCGGGCACAGACGGCTCGGTGGTCGGCTGGACCGGCGGTGCGCAGGAGCACGAAGCCGAACCGAAACAGAAGTGCGTGCTCTCACCGTTGACCCTCTCGGGCTTCGGACCGCGAATCGCGGCGGGCTCGGGAGGCAAGCTGTTCGCCTTGGCGCCCGAATTCCTGCTGCACCGAGTCGAAGGCGAACCGATCATCGAAGAAATCGAAAATCCGCCGGGCTCGGGTGAATTCGAAGTAATCGAAACGCCGACGTTCGAATCGCTGCCCGGACCGTTCTTCGCGGGCGTGGTCGAGTTCGGCCCTGGCGGGACCGGCTGCCCGCCGGCAAGCGCGACGGTGCCGGTTGCGAAGGTCAACAACATCGAAGTCAAAGGCGAAGAACCGATCAAGACCGGCAGCGAAGTGACGCTCACGTCTCAGCTCAAACAGGCGGACGCGATCAAGGTCGAATGGGACTTCGGCGACGGCACGAAAGCGACTGAATCGAAGGACGAGTACCAGGTGACTTCGATCAAGCACAAGTTCGAAAAAGAAGGCACGTTCACCGTCACCGAGAAGATCTACAGCGACAACCTCGCCTCATCCAGCCAAGTCATATACAAGGAAGGGCACCTGACGACGCCGACGATCACGGTCACGCGCACGCTCGCGGTCGGTCCGCATCCCCCCAAGGCGCTGTTCACAGCACGTGGAGAAGCGACCCTGGGCGAAGCCGTGTCATTCGAAAACCACTCGGTCGATCCGAACGGGGCAGAAGGGCTTCCGCTCGAATACAAATGGGACTTCGGCGACGGCTCGCCGACGGTCTCTGTCGCTTCGCCCAGCCACGACTACGCGGCGGCCGGCACGTTCACCGTCACGCTGACGGTCACCGATCAGCTCGGCTTGAAAAGCTCGCACTCGCAGACGATCGCGATCAACGCGCCGTCCGGGCCGCCCCCGCCGCCTCCTTCGAGCAGCGGCAGCGGCAGCGGCAGCAGCGGCGGCGGCGGTGGCGGGACCGGCGCGACTGGCGGGAATCCAGGTGCCGGCGTCCTCTCCTACAGGGTCAGCATCGCAGGGTCCTCGCTGGCCGTGAGCCCGGCTGGAGCATTCGTGCTCAAGGTCGTGTGCGGCGGTCAAAGCAGTTGCACGGGCGGTGTGACGCTGAGCACGCTCAGCGCGATCAGCGCGGGTGCCGGCAAGCGCAAGGCGGTGCTGAAGCTCGCGAGTGGGTCGTTCTCGATCGGCGGCGGCCAGACGAAGGCCGTCTCACTGCACCTCTCGAGCAAGGCTCGGTCACTGCTGAAGCGCTCCCACGTCCTGAAGGCGAAGGCGGTGATCGTCGCGCGCGACGCGAGCGGCGCCTCGCACACGACCACGCTGCTCGTGACGCTGCGCGCCGCCAAGCATCACTAAGACTCCTTCACGCGGAAGCAACGGCATCGAGAGGTCCCAGCGACGTGCACGGCGCGAGGGCCTCTCGATGCAGATTTCAGGCTCCGCTCGGTTCCGGAACGGCGGCTTGCACCCGTGTCAACCGTTGCGCCGACGATTGGGTAAAGACGCAGTGAACGGCCTGTAACGCACCTGTAATCGATCTGTGAAAACGCGGCGGTGTGAAGAACCAGGATAGTAACGCCGTCAGGAACACGAATTGAGATCGTCGCATCTGGGTGGGGACAACAGAACACCCTCCACCGAACCCAGACAACAGGAGGACGTAACGAGATGATCTCTCGAACCGCTCGCCGCTTGATTCCGGCGGGCATCCTATCGGCGGCGGCTGTCGCAGCACTTGCGGCACCGGGTGCCGCGAGCGCGCTCACGCAGTGCGAAGGCAGCAACATCCACGGCAAAGGCTCCTCGGCCCAGAAGCTCGTCCAGATCAACCAGTGGACGAAACTCTTCAACACGTCCGCTAACGGATCCGCGTGCAACGGCGCGCAGGGCTCGGGCGGTAAACCGGTCGTCAGCTACACCTCGACAGGGAGCGGCGTCGGTATGGAATCGTGGGGGGTGGAAACGCAGAAAGGCAAAAAAGAAGAAGAAGTTCGCTTCGGCCCCGAAAACGCCTACGTCGGCACTGAGATCGCGCCGAACAAAAAACAGAGCGAAGAAATCACAGGACACGGCGAAGGCAAGGTCCTGACGATCCCGGTCATCCAGGCCGCGATCTCGGTCATCGTGCACCTGCCCAAAGGCTGTGAAAAAGTCAGCGGCGGCCCGCTTCCAGGGCGGCTCGCGCTGAAAGACGCGACGGTCGAGAAAATCTTCCAGGGCACCGTTACGAAATGGAGCCAGGTGCTGAACAAAGCCAAACTGGAAGGCAACGAAGAATGCACCAAACTCGGCAAAACGACGCTGATCAAACGCGTCGTACGTGAAGACGGCTCGGGCACGACCGACGGGTTCATGAAATACCTCGGCGTCATCTTCAAAAAACCGGTCCTGGGCACGGAAACCTGGAACCAGCTTGGCGAAAAGTCGAACAACACGACTTGGCCGAACGAAGGCGAACACCCGGTCCTGCGTGGCAACGGTGGAGGCGGAGTCGTCTCAGCTGTCGCTGCCAACGCCGGCGCGATCGGCTACGCCAACGTGGCCGACGCCCGCTCGAACGGCAACTTCACCGCGGCGCCCGGCAAAGGCGGCACGGGGACGGCGACGTTCTGGGTCGAGGTCGAAGCGAACACCGAAAAAGTCGAAGGCAAAAACGTGCCGATCTACCGCGATCCGGCGACGAACCTCGACTCGAACTCGAAAGGGAGCTCCAACTGCTCCAACGTCCTGTACACGAACGGGAAAAAGAAATTCCCGCCGCCGACGACTGAAGAACTGTGGAACGAAGTCGCCGGAGCCAAGAAGCAGCCTGCCGCGTATGACATCTGCGTGCTGAGCTTCGACCTGGCGCTGACGAAGTACTCGGCATTCACCAAAGAAACGATCAAAGAAGGACTGCCGTTCTCCGAAGCGCCGACGATCGGCGAGACGCAGTCGGTCAAAGACTTCCTCGGCTACGCGCTCAGCACGGGCTCGGGCGGGGGCCAGCCGGCGGCCGAAGGCGAAGACTACTCGGCACTTCCGACCAGCGAAGAAGCATCTCAGAACGTGCTCGACATCGCGCGTAAAGGGGTTGCCAAAGTAGGGTTCTAGGGAGCTCCTGCGACGACTCGAATCGCCAGTGGTAAGAACCGCGTCGCCGAGAGGCACGTGGGCAGCGGCGATACCAAGTAGCGCACGAAGAGGACCGGGCCGCCCGCAGGGGCGGCCCGGTCACGTTTTCGGGTGGGGCCGGGTGCTCGGGCGGGGCCAGGTGGCTTCTCGCCCGCCCAGGCGGACCGAACGGCCGGCGAGCCTGCGTCCGGGGCACGGTCTCGACCGTGGGCGATGGCGACCCAAGCGGGTGTGTTTGGCCGAGCTTCGGGGTGCGCGCGCCGACCTCGGTCCGGGAGGTGGCGGCCCGCGCCGGCAGCGCCGCTCGCCCGGCGTCCGGGCCGAGCGAAAGTTTCGCCGTAGGCTTGACTTTACGACCGACTTCGGTGCATGATGCACGCGTTGACACGCGATAACCAAATCTCGACAGTTGTTCGAGTGGGCGTCGCCATCATGTGGGGAGACCTGGTGGCGAGCACGGAGGCCGGGAGCGCTAATGAGTGTTGAGACGGGGAAGAGCACGGAGGGAGAGCTGCAGTGGCGTGCGCCGCTGGGGCTGACGGGAGCGCGGGTTGCGACGCGGCCCGGCCGGGTGGCGAGCAGGCCGTTCGCCGACTCGCGGGGACCGACGGTCAGCCTGCGCCGCGATGCCCTGTTCCGCCGCGCCCTGCTCGTGGCCGACGTGGTCGCAATCATCGGCGCACTGGTGCTGACGGTCGCGCTGTCCAGTCGCAAGGTCCCGCTGCACTTGACCTGGGAGAGTCTCGTCGGCGTGCCGCTGCTGCTGATCGGCGCCAAGCTGCTCGGCCTCTATGACCGCGACGAGACGTTGCTGCGTAAGACCACGCTGGATGAGGCGCCGAAGCTGTTCCAGCTGGCCACGCTGTGCACGCTTGTGGCGCTGCTCGCCGGTCGCCTGGTCGTCGCGGGCACGTTGGACCGCAAAGAGGCGCTGTTCCTGTGGGTCGCGCTGGCGGCCCTCCTGCTGCTGTGCCGCGCGGCGGCACGCGTGCTCGCGCTGTGGGTCGGCCCGACCGAGCGCTGCCTCTTCATCGGCGATGAGCGCTCGGGCGAACTGGTCGCCGCCAAGCTCTCGGGTCACGGCGGGATCAAGGCCAAGATCATCGCCCAGCTGGAGCTCGGTCAGGTCGCGCCGTGGTCGACCGACGGCTTCTCAGCGCCACGGCTGAAGGAGATCCGCGACCTCGCGCAGACGCTCGACGTTCAGCGCGCGATCATCGCGCCGGGCTGGAGCGCTGACGCGGACGCCGCCGAGACGGTCAACCTTGTGCGCACGCTGAAGGCCGTCGACATCCGCGTGAGCGTGCTGCCGCGGATGCTCGAGGTGGTCGGCTCGGCGGTCGAGTTCGACGACCTGCACGGCGTCACGCTGATGGGCGTGCGCCGCTTCGACCTCACGCGCTCCTCCTCGGCGATCAAGCGCGCCTTCGACGTGCTCGGTGCCTCGCTTGGGCTGCTCGCGATCTCACCGCTCCTGATCGCCTTCGCGATCGCGATCAAGCTCGATGGCCGCGGCCCGATTCTGTTCCGCCAGCTGCGCGTCGGGCGCCACGGGCGGCGCTTTCAGATGCTCAAGTTCCGCACGATGGTGCCGGAGGCCGACGCGATGAAGGAGCAGCTGCGCGGCCGTAACGAGGCCAAGGACGGGCTGTTCAAGATCGCCGAGGACCCGCGCGTGACCCGTACGGGACGCTTCCTGCGCCGCACGGCGCTGGATGAGCTGCCCCAGCTCCTGAACATCGTCAAAGGCGAGATGAGCCTGGTCGGGCCGCGCCCGCTCGTGATCGAGGAGGACGAGCGGATCGAGGGCTGGCACCGCCGCCGCCTTGAACTGATGCCGGGGATGACCGGCCCGTGGCAGATCCTCGGCCCGGCACGCGTCCCGCTGAAGGAGATGGTCGCGCTCGACTATCTGTACGTGGCCAACTGGTCGCTGTGGACCGACGTGAAGATCCTGCTGCGCACCGTGCCGCACGTCGTCGGTCGGCGCGGTCTGTAGGCGCTCGAGCGGCCGCTCACAGCCCAGCGCTGGGAGTGCAGGGCACCTTCATCTTCTCGAGCAGTGATCGTCGAGCAATCGGGCGTCCGACGACGGCCCAGCGCACCTAGCCGTTCGACCCGTCGGGTGGGTCCCGGTGCATCGAGGTCGCCTGCGTGCCGGGCACTGCCGTCGTCTGGACGCCAGGCGCGCGACGGAGGCGACCGCGGAGCGCGTTGAGGACCCCAGCGCGAAGGCGCGACCAGTCCATCGTGCCGGCCAGCACGAGCTGTGCCCCCCCGCGGATGCGGTGGCCATTGACGATGTTGGCGGCCCCCGTTCGGTAGTAGTACATCCCCAGCGCGCGCCGCCGGCGCCTGAATCGCTCGCGCGCCGGTGCCGAAGCCAGCTGTGCCGCGAACTCGTCGCGAGTGAGCGGAGGCTCGCCCCTGAGACGTCTCCGCTGGTTCTCGGTTGCGCGGAGCGTGCCCTCCTGTTTGTCCCAGAAGAAATGAAGTTGCATCGAGCCGGCGCGCTTGCGGTAGTAGACGAGCGGCTCGGGCACGGTGATCGCGACGCCCAGCTCGGACATCCGGGTGAACAGGTCGAAGTCTTCGGCAGTCCCGTAATCGGTGGTATAGCCGCCAACGGCGAAGAAGTCGCCGCGCGGGTAAAGGACGGAGGAGTGAAGCAGGTAGATGCCCTCGCCCGACCGTCGTACCGATTCGTACTCGCCCTCTGTCGTCGGCCCCATCTTGGCCGGGGAGATGATCTTCTTTGCGTCGTTCACGTTGTAACCATGTGTGCCGAGCACGGCGATGCGTTGACTTCCCCGCCAGCTGCGGATGAACTGCACCTGACGCTCGAGCTTGGTCGGTGCCCAGATATCGTCGGAGTCACACTCCGCGATCCATTCACCGCGTGCAGCGGAGATCCCCTCGTTTCGTGCGGCGACGCCGCCCGAGCGTGTCGGTAGCCGGATGTACCGCACGTCGACCCCGTTCGCCTGCTCGGCGGCGAATACGCGCACGAACTGGTCGGTGCCGTCCGTGGAGCCGTCGTCGGCCACCACGAGCTCGGCTGGAGGCAGCGTCTGGTTGACGATCGAAGTGAGTGCGTCGCCGAGTCGACCTACGTCGTTGAAAGTGGGAACCACAACGGAGATCGACGCCGAATCGATGCTTGGATCGACTGACAGCGTGTTCTCGCGCTCGGCCTCACGAGGACCGGAATCCCCGTCCTGTGGTTCGGAATCGGGTGTCTGCATCTCAATCGATGTCGCGATAGCCCCACGCGCTGACCAGATCACGCTCGAGGTACTCACTCAGGGCAACCACCTCGTTCTTGTAGCGGCGGCGCAATTCGAGCATCAGGCGCTCGTCGGGTGCAGTCGGGCTGGTGTAGAGGAGGCGCCCACGGATCGCCACGGCGCGCTCGCGCGTCATCCCCCGCGGTGCCAGCGCCTTCGCGGAGGCTTGAACGGCGCGCGCGACGGGACTTTCTCCTGAAGCCACCGAGTGCACGAGCTGATGCAGGCGGGGTGAGCGGAGGCGCACCGTGGGGTTGGCATCACGCGGAGCGACCGGGACCGTCTCATCCACCTGCAGGAAACGCAACACGCGACGCACGGTCGCCTCGTTGTCGCGACGGAAGTCGTCATAGATCAGAACCAGTATCTGCTCCGCCGGAAATACGGCGTGGTAGCGGCGTAGCTGCTCGACGTAGCGCACGTGGTCCGAATACAGGAGGACGCTGGGGCGATGCGACCGCCTCGGAATGCGTTTGCCTTCGCGCCGGGGCTGCTCGAGCGCGAGCGCCTTGCGCATGTCCCTCTCGGTCTCCACGTGGGTCTGGAGGAACTGAAGGTGAAGCGAGCGGAGGAAGCTCGTGGGCTCTCGCAGGATCGCGATGATACGTGCGTCTGGCTGCAGCTCGGCTATCTCATTTGCGGCCGTGCGAGAGGTGAGGTAGTTCGGCGAGGCCTCTCCGGCGAGCTGATCAGGACGCGCGTCGGAGAACAACGCAAGGTAGTCCTCGAGCGTCTCGGGATTGGTCGCCGTGGCGGGTATGCGGAAGCGATCACGCAAGTCGCTCGCGAGGTAACGCGGCTCCTTGATACCGGCCATGAACACCTGCGGGTGACGCCTGAGCATCCGATACAGGGCTGTCGTGCCGCACTTCTGGTGCCCGACGATGAAGAAGTCCGGCAAACGCTGCGGGGAAAGGCGCTCGACGGTCGACGGTTCAGTCGAGGCGGTCATAGCCCCACAGCGTCACGAGGTCGCGGCCCAAATGCTCGCTGAGCGCTGTGACCTCCGGCTTGAAGCGTCGGCGCAGCTCGAGCATCAGTTGCTCGTCCGGGGGCTGTGGCTGCTGGTAGAAGATCCGGTTGCGGAGTTCGATCGCCGACTGCCGGCTGAGCTGTGGCGGCGCGACAGTCTTCACGGTGGCCCGTACGGCCCGCGAAACCGGGCCTCGGCCGGCGGCGACGGTGTGCGCGAGCTCGTACAGCTGCCGCCCACGGACCTGAACCGACGGGTTGGCCTCCCATTGCTTGACTGGGGCCGACTCCGATACCCCGAGGAAGCGCCAGATCGCGCGCACGGTGGCTTCGTTGTCGCGGCGAAAGTCGTCGTAGACGATCACCATGATCTGCTCCGGCGCGAACACCTCCTCGTAACGGCGCAACTGCTCGACGTAGCGAACGTGGTCTGAATACAGGGTTGCCCCCGGCCAGTATTCATTGCGTGGCAGCCTGCGCCCCTGACGCCGCTCTCCCTCGAGTGCGATGGCCTTGCGAAAATCCTTCTCCGGCTCGATGTAGACCTGTACGAATTGCAGGTGCAGCGAGCGGAGGAAGCTCGCCGGCTCTCGCAGGACGGCGATGATTCGCGCGTCGGGCTGCAACTCGGCGATCGTCTTCGCCGCCGTTTGTGACCAGAGGTACACCGGTGAAACGTCGCCGGCGCGCTGGTCTGGGCCGGCGATGTCGAACAGCGAGAGATATTCCTCGAGCGTCTCCGGAGTCCGGCCGGTCCCTTGCGGTCTCTGCACCGCTCGCGATCGCAGCTCCTCGGCGAGGAACCACGGCTCCTTCTCGTTCATCGCGATCTGCGGGTGGCGCTTGAGCATTGTGTACAGCGCCGTGGTGCCGCTCTTCATGGGACCCACGATGAAGAAGTCAGGGATCCTTTTTCCCCGCAAATACTTGGGAGATGGCACGTCTACCGAAAGCATCCCAGCGGCGAACTATAACAAGGGGCCGCGCCCGCCGAGAGGGGGGAGGGCCGGTCGCGAACGCGCAGAGGAGCCGGCGTTCGGGCCCGCTGTCGAGTCGAAATAGAGCGGTTGATCGACGCCGTTGCCGGGCTGCTAGCGGATGCCGTGCGCAGCGATTCGCCGCCTGCGCGCGACCGGCCGGCGCCTGAGCGAGGGCGCTGCTTCACGTCGGCGCGGGGTGCGCGCGAGCGGACGCTGCAGCGCAAGCCGCGAGACCGCAGAGCGGTCCCACTGGATCGCTCGCTCGTCTCCCCAGCGATGGTCCTCAGCAGTCGGTGTGGCGTCGGCGCGAGCCGCGGTGAGACAGAGACTCACGAGCATCCCGAGGATGACGAGCCAGGCCGCTGGGATCAGAATGAACAGCATCACACCCTCATGTTCAGCCGAAGTACATGTACTCCTCCTATCGGACGGTACGTTCAGACCTTGAGTGTCAAGCGGACGTGTGCGACGAACGTCCACGGCACGCGTGAGCGGCGGTCAGCCGGATTGCGCGGGAACCACCGGACTCGGCGGGCGCTCGGCCGGCGGCTGCGGCCCGGCTCCGTCGACCAGTCGCTCGAGCGCAGAGGAGATCTGCGCGCACACGACCTCGCCCGCGAACAGCCGTTCGGCCTCCGAGCGCGCCGTCGAACGGAGCTCGGCGGGGCTCGCTCTCAGACTGCCAAGTAGATTCGTGATCGCCGCGGCCATGCCGTCGACGTCGCCGGGCGCGACCGCGGCGACCACCGCGCGATCGACTCCCTCGATCGCTCCGACCTCGTTCGTGGCCACGACCGGGACGCCGCTGGCCAGCGCCTCCGCGACGGTCAGCGCAAACGGCTCGTACTTGCTCGCCTGGAGCAGCAGGTCGCTCGTGTGGAGCAGCTCGGGGATCTCCGCCGCCGAGACCGGACCGCAGTACTCAGCCGTCTCGGGCGAGAGATCCTCCAGCAGCTTGGTGTAGTCGGACCAGAGGCTGGCACCGCCGACGACGCGGATGCGCAGATCGCCGTGCCGCTCGGCCAATCTCTTGGAGACCGACACGACATCCTCGACTCCCTTGCGAGCCGAGACGCGTCCGAGCACGAGCACGACGGGCGGCTCGGCGACTGCCATGCGCCGCTCGCCGGTGGTGAACCGGTCGATGTGAATCGGATTCGGGATCACGGTCGTCCGCTCGAGCGGGAATCCGTAGTCGCGCACGAGGTGATCGCGAAACACGCTGCTGATGCAGACGAGCAGGCCCGCATGTCTGATGCTGAAACGCTGCGCGAGCGTTCGCACCGCCATGATCGCGCTCACGAGTGCAAACACGTACACGGGCTGACATCGAAGGCTGAGCCGTCGCTCTCTGATCAGCAGTCTCAACTCGCCGGCGGCGTGCGTCTCGGGATGAATGACCAGCGGTATCTTCCGCCTCAGCGCGGAGGGCACGGCCGGTGTCTCGATCGTGGAGAACTGATAAACGACGTCGTAACGGTCGCGGCGATGCCGGCGCGCGATCGCTCGCCGAAGTCGCAGAGATGCGAGGCTGCGCGAGAACAGGCCGCTCGCGAACGCCGCCACTTTGTTCCGGCTGTACCAGCGGTCCCACTGCCATTTGCTGGTGCCCCAGACGAAGGTGAGATTCGGCTCGGCGACGAGGTCGGGCGGGACCGGATGGCCGGCGGACGGGAAGAAGCAATCGATCCGGTGCCCCAGTCGCGCAAGGCCCTGCAGGAGCTCGGCGTTGACTCCGGTGACGCCCGCCTCGCCGCCGGGGACCGGCCCAAGCCATGCAATGTGCAGCGCTCTCGCAGACATCGGTCGGCAGCGTAGCGGAGCGGGACTTCAGGCCCGCGATCGGGGGCCGGCGTCCAGCGCTCGTTTCACCTCCGCTGACAATCGCTGCTGGAATGCCGTGACGGAGAAGCGCTGCGCATTCTGAACAGCGCGCGCCGGATCGAAGCCGATCCGATCGAGGCGCTCGATCGCGCGCGTGAACGAAGCCACGTCGCCGAGGTCGGCGAGGATCCCCGTCTGCTCGTCGATCACCGTCTCCAGCGCTCCACCGGCGGCGGCCGCGATTACAGGCCTGCCCGCGGCCTGTGCCTCGACGGCGGTGATGCCGAACTCCTCCACGCCCGGGATCACGAGGGCGCTCGCGCTCGCATACAGTCGCGCCAGCTCGGCGTCGTCGACACGCCCGAGAAACCGGGCCTCGGGGAAAGCATCGCGGAGTGCCTGCAGGTCGGGGCCGGAGCCGACGACGCTTATCGGGACATGGGCTCGGCGCGCTGCCTCGAGCGCGATCTCGAGTCGCTTGTGTCGCACGATCTCGGAGACGATCAGTAGTGAATCGCCCGGCTGGCCGGGTGCGAAGCGGTCGGTTTCAACCGGTGGATGAATCACGCTCGCGCGACGACCGTAGTAGCGCTCGATGCGCTGCCGGCACAGCTCGGAGTTGGCGATGTAGACGTCCACGCGACGACTGGCCGCCAGGTCCCACCGGCGCATTCGGCGCAACTGTGCACGCAGCAGAGGGCGCAGCGGGCGCGGCACCTCTTCGATCGCGCGAGCTTCCTCATACCAGGCGTACCGAAACGGGGCGTGACAGTAACAAAGGTGTACCGCGCCCGTGGGAACCGTCACTCCATGGGCGAACGCGCTGCTGCTGCTGATCAGGACGTCCGAGGAGGGCGGTGTCAGTCGTTCGGTCGCCCACGGATAAAGTGGCAACAATCGTCTGAACGTGCTCTGGTCGACGCCGAGTCGTTGCAACGGCGAGGTGGTGACAGCGCGTGTGGCAAAGCGTCGGTCGGTGCCGATCTCGTCGTAAAGGAGAGTGAAGATCGGGGCGTCGGGATAGAGCTCTGAGATCGCCGCAAAGGTGCGCTCGGCTCCCCGCATCACGAGTAGATAGTCGTGGCTGAGCGCGACCCTTCGATGCGGCGACTCGCGCTGGGGTGGCGGCTTCACGCCGGCAGCGTACCCCGATCGCGGTGCGGCGAGCGGCCGAGCGTAGGCTATGTTTTCGCGCATGGCCGGCGACGCGATGCTCAGAGTGCTCGGCTGGCGATCGCTGTTGATCCACGGAGATCCGTGCGTGCTCGACCGCTGGCTGTGGCTTCGACGCCACCTGCGAAAGGGCAAGGCGAGGACCTTCGACGCAGGCTGCGGCAATGGTGTGTTCAGTATCTTCGCGGCGCGCTCGGGTAACGCGGTCGTCGCGGCGTCGTTCTCGACCGACGAGCAGGAGGATGCACGCCGGAGAGCCGACCTGCTCGGTGTGTCGGGTATCGAGTTCCGCACGCTTGACCTGCGCGAGCTGGAGGATCGGCGAGGCGAATTGGGCCTGTTCGATCAGATCATCTGTCTCGAGACGATCGAGCACCTGACCGACGATCAGAAGCTCGTCGCGTCGCTGACGGCGATGCTCTCGCCGGGCGGACAGCTGTTGCTGACGACGCCCTACGATGCGCACCACCCGCTGTACACCGAGGAGCGTCACCCGAGCCCGGTCGAGGACGGGTTTCATGTGCGCTACGGTTATTCGACACAGCGGCTGAGGCAGATTGCGGAGGGGGCGGGGTTGGAAGTGCGCAGCGAGGAGTTCGTGAGCGGCGTTGTGTCCCAGAAGCTCACCGACCTGATGAGACGACTCACCGAGCGCTTCGGGCTGATGACGGCCTGGGCCATCGTGCTGCCGCTGCGCGCGCTCGTGATCGTCGATCGTCCGCTGACGAGGATCCTGCGCTACCCGCATCTCTGCGTCGCGCTCTGCGGCGTCAAGCCGCGGTAGCGCGCCGCACCGAGGAGGCCGTGTGCGCGTACTCGTGACAGTGCCGTGGGGCGCGCGCCTCGGCGGCGCCGAGGCGATGCTTCACACGGTGCTCGCGGGCGCGCGCGAGCGGGGCCACGAGTTCGAGCTCGTGTTCTTCGAACCGGGACCGTGGCCGGCCGAACTCGAGCGTGCGGGCTTTCGCGTCGAGGTGCTGGACGCCGGCCGCCTGCGCCAAGCACACCGGGCGGCCCTGACGGTCGCGAGGCTGACGAGGATCTTCCGCAGTCGCAACCCCGACGTGATCCTCAACTGGGCCGCCAAAACTCACCTCTATGGAGCGCCGGCGGCGATGCTTGCGGGTATGCGCGATCGGGTCGTCTTGTGGCAGCACGTGATTCCGAGCGATGCGTGGATCGATCGCGTTGCGACACTGCTGCCGGCGAGCGCGATCGGCTGTTACTGCCGGCAGGCCGCCACCGCGCAAGCGCGAATGTTCCCGTCGCGCCCGGTCTTCGTCATTCCGCCCGGCGTGAGCGCCCCGGCGCTCGACGCCGGCGAGGAGCGAGCGCCGCTCGATCTGCCGGCGGACGTTCCCGTCGTTGGCATGGTGGGACGCCTGCAGCCGTGGAAGGGACAGGATCGCCTGCTTCGCGCCCATGCGCTTCTGCGCGAGCGTGGGCTGCCCGTTCACACGGTCATCGTCGGCGGGGATGCATACGGGCTCTCGCCCGACTACGCCGCGTCCCTGCCGAAGCTCGTCGAGCGTCTGGGATTGCCAGGCGAGGTCACGATGACAGGCCAGGTCGCCGACGCCGGTCCGTACATCGACCAGATGGACATCCTCGTGAACGCCTCCGACCCCGAGCCGTTCGGCATCGTTCTGCTGGAGGGCATGGCGAGGGGCGTCGCCGTCGTCGCGGTTGACGCGGGCGGACCGGCCGAGTTCGTCGAGCAAGGACGCACCGGCCAGCTTGCGCGCTCGGGAGATCCCGCCGCGCTCGCCGATGCCGTGGAGTCACTGCTGAGAACGCCTACGCTGCGCGAAAGCGTCGCTCGTGCGGGGCAAGAAGCGTATCTGCGTGAATTCACCGATGCCGCGCTGCACGAGCGGTTCTTCTCACTGCTCGAGCGGCTCGTCGCAGATCGGCGCAAGCCATGAGCGGGCGCCGGAAGCGCACCCGCCACCGACTGATTTCGACGGGCGCCGCGAACGCCCTCGAGTCCGCCGTCGGGCGTTTGGGCGCTCTGGAGATCTAGTATCGTGGGCCACGCGATGCCGGGGCATGACGGGCAAGACGCCGCGCATCCGACGGACGCCCAAGCGGCAAGCTGCGATGTGACGATCGTCGCGCACGACATCGGGGCGGTGGGAGGAATGGAGCATGCGCTGGCCGAACTGATCCTCGGTCTCCGCCGCCGCGGCGACCGGGTGACCGTGATCGCGCGGACGTGCGACCTGCCGCCCGACGCCGGTGTCGAGTTTCACAGGGTCAGGGGTCCGAGTCGCCCCGTGCTCCTGGCCTATCCGTGGTTCATGCTCGCCGGGTCGCTGGCCGTGCGCAGGTGGCGCAGGGGAGTGGTCCAGACGACCGGGGCGATCGTGCTGAATCGTGTCGATGTGATCGCGGTTCACTTCTGCCAGCAGGCAGGCCGGGTCACGCCGAGTCGCTCGAGCGTGGTCTTCCGGGCGCATTCATTTCTCGTACGCCGTCTGGTTCGGCTGGCCGAGCGACTCAGCTTTTCGGCAAATCGTCCCGCGACTTTCGTCGGCGTCTCCGAAGGTGTGGCCGACGAGGTGCGCTCGCACTACCCGCGGGTCGCGCGTCGGGTGATCAGCATCCCGAACGGAGTCGACACCGACGTGTTCGCGCCAGGCATCCGGCAGGACGAGGCTCGCGCGCTGCGGCGAAAGCTGGCGGTCGGCGACGGGCGGCTCGTCGCCGCCTTCGTGGGAAGCGAGTGGGAGCGCAAGGGGCTCGAGGCGCTGCTCCGGGCACTGCCGCTGGCCTCGGGTTGGGATGCCGTCGTCGCAGGCGGCGGCGATCGCAAGCGCTACGAGGAGCTGGCCGATTTCCTCGGGGTCGCAGACCGCGTGCACTGGCTCGGTGTCTCGCGCGACGTGCAGCTCGTGTACGAGCTCGCCGATGCCCTGGTCTTCCCCTCAAGCTACGAGGCTTTCTCACTGGTGACGCTCGAGGCGGCAGCGAGCGGTCTGCCGATCCTCGCGACACCGGTCAACGGCATCCGCGAGCTGATCGCAGATGGAGAGAGCGGCTTCGTGATCAGCCAAGACCCGAGCGTGATCGCGGGACGCCTGAATCGGCTCGCCTCGGATCCCGACCTGCGCGGCCGCATGGGTCGGGCGGCGCGCGCGTCGGCGCTGGGCTTCAGCTGGGAGGCGATGGTTGCCAAGCACCACGCGCTCTATCTCCGCCTCTCGGGCGAGTCGGGCAGTGAGCCGCGGGCACCCGTGCTGCACCCGCGAGCGCTCGAAGGGCGGCACTAGACCGTCTGCGAGGACGTCGCTAGTCCTCGCGAGCCGCAAGCGCGCCGGTCAGCAAGCGCTCGAACGAGTCGGTCGCCGCGGGCACCGCGAACAGCCGCTCGACCGCGGCCCTGCCTGTCTCGGCAAGCCGCTTTCGCAGGTCGGGCTGCTCGCGCAGCTTCGCCAGTTGCCGTGCGAGGCTCTCGCTGTCGCCCTCGGCAAACACGAGCCCACCTTCGGTCAGTCCGAGCAGCCACGGGATCTCGCCCGAGTCGGAGCCGACGACGGGGACTCCGCACCACAGCGCCTCGATGATCACCCGCCCAAACTGCTCCTTCCAGGTCGGCGTCGTCCGTGAAGGCAGCACGAGCACGTCGAATTGGGCATAGCCCGAGGCGATCTCCTCGTGACGCATGTCGTCGACGACGCGCACCGACGACCCAGGGATCGGCTGGCCCTCGAGTTGCGGGCGCATCTCACCGTCTCCGATCAGTACGAGCTCGACCGGAGCGTCGAGCCGCCGCACCGCGGCGAGCAGGTCCATCAGCCCCTTCGCCGGCACGAGCCGGCCGGCGAAACCGACCGTGAAGTTGCGCTCGCCCGGCGGCTGCACGCTGTCCCATCCCGGGACCGCGTGCGGGGCGAGCGCGACGAGGCCCGTCGCTCCCCAGGCGCGCGCGAGCTCCGCGGCGCTGTCCGAGCGCGCCGCCACGAACGCGGCCTTTCCAAGCACGCGCGAGCGCAGACGGCGGACCGGAAGCGGAAAGCGCCGATCGATGTTCTCGGCGGCCTGGACTCCGAACGGCACGCCGAGCCGGCTCAGCGTGAAGCCCCACTGCGCGGCGGGGATCGAGAACGACTCCGCCTCCACGAAGGCGACATCCGGCCGCGCCTCCGAGCACCTTGCCCTGCAGTTGGTCAGATAGAAGTGGCGCTGAGGGCGCCCCCGCAGAGCGACCGGGATCGGGCGCAGCGCCGTCTCGAGCCCTGCGAGCGCCTGCGGCGCGAAGTCCGCGCCGGAATACTCGCTGCGCCAGCGCGCGGGGACGATGATCGTCACCTCCCAGCCGCGGCGCTTCAGCTCGAGGTAGACCTCCTGGTTGACGCCGACCACCGCCGGGTGACTCACCACCAGCAGCCGGCGGCCGCCGGCTGCTCGCCCCGTCGTGCTCACAAGCGGCTCCGCCCGCCTCTGAACCGGGGAGGCGGACGATGGACTCACGGCGCCATCTTCGCACGGAAGCTTGCTCGATGCCGGTGCCTGGCACGGTACTCTTTAGCGGCCAGTTACGATCGTCCTTATGATGGCTGCTCTGTGGCCATGGACGGACCCTGCAGTCGATGAACGAGACGACCGACGCCACCTCCATCTTCGCGCCGCTGTGGAGACATAAGTGGCTGATCCTCGCCGTCGGCATCGTCGTGGCGGTTGGCAGCTACCTCTACTACAAGCGCGAGCGGCCTCTCTACCGCGCCACGACGCAGATCTATCTCGCCGAAGAACAGGGGTCGAGCGAAAGGTCAAGTAACTCCAAGCGACAGGGCGCCGCGGTCAGCGATCAGGTGGCGATCATCAACCAGATCGTCGTCGAACAAGCGCGCCGGGCGCTGCGCAAGGCCCACAAAGGAGCCCTGCTCCGCGGCGCCAAGGCGCACGCTGCGGCAGCCGAAAAAAGCCCGTTCGTGACGGTCACCGCCGAAGCGCACAGCGCAAAGGGCGCGGCGCTCCTGGCCAACACGACCGCGCAGACGTATATCCGTCGCCAGCGAGCCGCGCGCCGGCGCTCGATCGAACAGGCGATCACGATCAGTCGTCGTCAGCTCGCCAGGATCGAAGCGTCGAGCGTGGCCGCGCCGAAGTCGAAACCCGCGAAGAGCAAAGGCTCGACAACGAGCTCGACGACGACCACCACCACGACCACGACCACGCCGAGCTCCACTGCGTCCAGCGGGTCGGGTGCGAGCGTGCCGAGCACGGCGAACGTCCTGCAGGAGGCGAACCTGAGCAGCAAGATCAACCAGCTCGAATCGAGCCTCGCCGCGACCGGCGCCCAGCAGATCAAACCGGCGACGCGCGCCACGGCGCGGCTGCTGTCGCCCACGCCAAAGCGCAACGCGATCTTCGGCTTCGTGATCGGCCTCGTCCTCGCGGCGATCGCCGCATACGTGCTGACCAGAGCCGATCGCCGGCTGCGGTCGCTTGCCGGCATCGAGCGGGCGTTCGCCCTGCAACTGCTCGTCGGCCTGCCGCAGGTGCGGCGCCCGATCGTGCGCCGCGACGGGCGCCCCGTACCCTCGCGCTTCCTGCTCGAGCCGTTGCGAGGGCTTCACACCGCGCTCCAGCTCGGCCCGGCGCCCGCGGAGGAGCACGGGCGGGCAGCGCGCGTGATCCTGTTCACCAGCGCCGACGCGGGCGATGGCAAGTCGACGCTGATCGCCGACCTCGCGCTGGTGCAGCGCGACGCGGGCGAGCGAGTCGCCGTCGTCGAGGCCGACTTTCGCCGGCCCGTGCTGCCAGGGCTGCTCGGCCTCGATCGTGGGCATGGGCTTGCCGAGGTGTTGATGGGGACGCTGTCCGTCGAGGACGCGGTGCAACGCGTGCTCCCGAACTACGCCGGTGCCGGCTCCGCTGCGCTCGAGCCGAGCGCAGCCGTCGCGACCGCGATCGAGGCGCGCCGCGGCTCGCTGTTCCTGCTCGCCGGTGGCGGGCCGGCCGCAAATCCGCCCGCGCTGCTGGCGCATGGGGCGATGTCGAACGTCCTGCGGTCCGTCGCCGAGGACGCCGATTACGTCCTGATCGACGCGCCCTCCCCGCTCGAGGTCAGCGACGTCATGCCACTGCTGAACATCGTCGACGGGATCGTGGTCGTGGCGCGCGTGGGACACACACGCGAACTCGCGGCCACCAGGCTCGCGCAACTGCTTGCAAGTACGCCGCACGCGCCGGTGCTCGGGGTGGTCGGCAACTGCGTCCCGCGCCGGGAAGCGGAGCGGTACGGATTCCATTCGCCCAACGGGCGGGCTCGGCCGGGCAGGCTGCTTGGCCGATGAACGACCGTCCGTTGCGTCTGTCCACTGGGATCGACGTGGTGCATCCCGCCGTATTGCAGCGGCGCATTCATGACGTCCTGCTGACCGCTCTCACCGGGCTGGTCGCCGCAGCGCTCGCGCTCGCGATCATCGTCAAGACGCCGAACGCAAGCATCTCGAACGGGGTGCTGGTGCTGGCGGCGATCGTCGCCGGGCTGGCGATCGCTTGGTTCGTCGTGAGCAGCCGTCTCGAAGTCACGGTGGCGCTGCTGGGGATTTACCTGCTGGTGCTGTACGGACCGATCAAGCTCGGCCTCGGGGGAGGGCCGCTGGCGCACGCCGCCGACGACGTGCTGATCCTGGCGATCTGCATCGGCGCGCTGATGCGGCTCGCCGTACGGCGGGAGCGCGTCGCGCTGCCGGCGCTCTCGGGCTGGGTGTTCGCGTTCGTCGCGACGGTGGCGCTCGAGGCCTTCAACCCGGCGACCGGCGGTTTCCTGAAGGTCCTCGGCGGCTTCCGCCAAGAGCTGCACTTCGTCCCGTTCTTCTTCTTCGGGTACCTGTTGCTTCGCTCGAAGAGAAGGCTGCGCCAAGCATTCGTGCTGGTCGGCGTGTGTGCGCTCGCCAACGGCGCCGTGGCGGCCTACCAGAGCGGACTCTCGCCGCAGCAGATAGCGCGCTGGGGGCCCGGCTACCGCGAACTGTACCAACCGACATCGCTCGGGCAGAAAGGGGCGAACGCGCGAGTCTTCGACTACGAAGGCGAAGCGCATCCGCGTCCGATCGGCCTCGGCTCGGACAGCGGATTCAGCGGCGGTGTCGGCTTGACGGCGTTGCCCCTGTGCCTGGCGCTGCTCGCGACGTGGAGATCGCGACGACGATGGTTCCCCGCCCTGCTCGCACTGGGTGCGCTTGCGGGCGTGGCAACGGGCGGGGGGCGACTGCAGGTCGTGGGCGCGGTACTCAGCGTCGCCGCGTTTCTCGGGCTCGCCGCGATCGGACGGGCCGGCCTCAGGCGCCCGCTCGCGGCACTGCTGGCCGTCGCGGTGCTTGCCGTGCCGGTCGGCGCCGTGTTCGTCGCGTTCGTGCACAAGAGTGCGTTCGGGCGCTACGGCACGTTCGAAAAGGCGTCGCTCACGACGATCGCCACCCACAAGTCAGGCGGCTACACGAAAATCCCGGGATTCATCGCGAAGACGCCCTTCGGTATCGGCCTCGGAACGACCGGACCCGTCGGTGGCTTCGGAGGTACGACGCTCGAACAGGGGGAAGGCGCAGGCGCGAGCGCCGAGACGCAATACAACTTCCTCGTTGACGAACTCGGGGCGCCGGGCCTGATCGTGTGGGTGGCGCTTTCGCTCTACATCGTCGTGCTGGTCGTGCGCCGACTACCGGCAGTGCGCGACGGCGATCTCTCGATACTCCTGGCCGGCGCTTTCGCGCCGTTCGTGGCGCTGATCTTCATCGGGTTCTCCGGACCGACGCTGACCAGCACGATCCTCGGCCCGCTGTTCTGGTTCACGATCGGCGTCGCCGCATATTGGCTCGCCGGCCCCGGCCGCCGGCTGAGCTCAGAGAGCGCTGTCCTGCGATGAGCGCGTCCAGCCCTGCCACCGCGAAGGAGCAGTCGTTCGGGTTCGCGCTGGCCTCCCGGGTGAAACTTCTGATCGGCGATCGGCGGCGGTCGATCCTCGCACTCGCCGGATGCTCGATTCTGTCCGGCTTCACCGAAGCCGGAACGCTCGCCGTGATCGCGCAGATCGCGTCCTCTCTGATCAAAGGCTCGAAGCACATCGACGCGCACCTCGGACCGGCGCACATCACTGCATCGGTGGGGACGCTGATCTGGATCGCAGCGGCTCTCACATTCCTGCGGATCGTCCTGCAGGTGCCGCTCTCGATTCTGCCGGCGCGGATCGTGTCGGAGGTGCAGGCGGGGATGCGACGCCGGCTGTTCGACTCCTTTTCGCGTGCGTCGTGGACGATGCAGTCGCGCGATCGCGAGGGACAGCTGCAGGAGACGATGACCAATCAGGTGGGTCAGGCGACGGCGGGAGCCGTCCAGGTGACGATGTTGATCAACTCCCTGTTCGCGTTCCTGGTCCTGATGGGTTCGGCGCTGGCGCTCAACGCCGTCGCGGCCGTGATCGTCGCGGTTACCTCGACCTGCCTGTTCGCGCTGCTGCGTCCGTTGCGCAAACGGGTCGTGGCCAACTCTCGTGAGCTCTCGAAAGCCCAGGTCGCATACGCCGGCGACATCGCCGAGTCGATCCGGGTCGCGGAAGAGACCCACGTGTTCGGCGTCGCCGCCGCGCAGCGTGAGCGCATCGAGCGTTCGGTCGAGCGGTACAACCGCCTGTTCTTCCGCAGCCAGCTGCTCTCCAGGCTCGCCGGCAAGCTCTACGAAAGCCTCATCTACGTCCTGCTCGTCGCCGGCGTCGCCGGTCTGTACCTGGCAGGCGGCGGCCAGTCGGCATCGCTCGGTGGAGTGATCCTGCTGCTGCTGCGAGGGGGGACCGCCGGGCAGATGGTCCAGGGCGCGTATCAGGGGCTCGCCCAGTCGCTGCCGTTCGTCGAACGCACGCAGGACGCGATGCGCAGCTACGTCGAGAGCAGGCCGCCGGATGGCGCCGAGCGCCTCGGGCGAGTGCAGACGATGGCATTCGAGCATGTCTCCTTCGCGTACAACGCAGGTCGCCCCGTCCTCTCGGACATCACGTTCGGGGTCGATGCCGGCGAGGTCATCGGCATCATCGGCCCGTCGGGAGCCGGCAAGTCGACGCTCGTCCAGTTGTTGCTGCGGCTGCGACTGCCGGACAGCGGGCGCTACCTGGTGAACGGAACCCCGGCCGAGGCGTTCGCAGAGGCTGACTGGCACAGGCAGGTCGCATACGTCCCGCAGGAACCGCGACTCCTGCACGCGTCGGTCGCCGAGAACATCCGTTTCTTCCGCGATGTCGACGACGAGGCAGTCGAGCGCGCCGGCCGGCTCGCGCGCATCCACGAGGACGTGATCGGGTGGTCCGACGGCTACGAGACGCTGATCGGCCCTCGTGCGGACGCGGTCTCCGGCGGCCAGCAGCAGCGCATCTGCCTGGCGCGCGCGCTCGTCGCGCATCCCGAGGTGCTCGTGCTCGACGAGCCGACGAGCGCGCTGGATCCACACTCAGAGACCTTGATCGGGGAGTCGTTGAGCGCGCTCAAGCACGAATTGACGCTCTACATCATCGCGCACCGGATGTCGACGCTCGACATCTGCGACCGCGTCATGGTGATCGTCGACGGCCGCCTCGTCGCGTTCGACACGAAAGCTCTCCTGCAGAGCCAGAACACCTACTACCGGCACGCCTCCGAGATCGCCACCCGAGCGACCGCACGCTGATTGCCGACCCGAGCCGACGTGTCGCGCCGATCCAATCGCAGCAGATGAGACGCCCGCTTGCGAGGATCGAGGACGCGCCGCCGGCGCCGCCTGCGCACAATCGCGTTCCGGATTTCTTCATCGTCGGACACTCCAAGAGTGGCACGACGGCGCTGTACCAGATGCTGCGCCAGCATCCGCAGATCTACATGCCCGACAGCAAGGAGCCGTGGTTCTTCGCGGACGAGCTCCACGAGCGAACGCCGCCTCGGCCCGAAGGCACTCCGCAGACGCTCGAGCAATACCTGGCGCTGTTCGACGATGCGCGACCCGAGCAGCGCGCCGGCGAGGCCACCGCGCTGTACCTCTGGTCGCGCACCTCGGCGCGCCGCATCGCAGAGGTACAGCCGGACGCGCGCATCGTCGCGATCCTGCGCGAGCCCGCGAGCTTTCTCCGTTCGCTTCACCTGCAGTTCATACAAACGTACGTCGAGACCGAGAACGACCTGCGCAAGGCGCTCGCGCTCGAGCCGGCACGGCGACAGGGACGGTCGATCCCCCGTTACACCTACTGGCCGAAAGCGCTGCTCTACTCCGATCACGTTCGCTACGTCGAGCAGCTTCGCCGTTACAGCGCGTTCTTCGCACCCGAGCAGATGCTGGTGCTGATCTACGACGACTTCCGAGCCGACAACCAGGAGACGGTGCGCCAGGTGTTGCGCTTCCTCGATGTCGACGATGCGGTGCAGATCGATCCGCTCGAAGCGAATCCGACCGTTCGCGCGCGCTCGGCGCGGCTGAGTGAGCTGGTGCACGCGATCTCGGTCGGGCGCGGCCCGTTCTCGGTTGCGCTGAAGGAGGGCGTCAAGGCGCTCACTTCCAAGCGCCTGCGTCAGGCCGTGCTCGAGCAGACGAAGAGCCGAATCGTGTTCAGCGATCCGGGCCCACCGGATGAGGAGCTGATGCTCGAGCTGCGTCGCCGCTTCAAGGGAGAGGTGGAGGCCGTCAGCGATTACCTGGGTCGTGACCTCGTTAGACTGTGGGGCTATGACACGGTCGGCTGAGTTGTCATCTGCTCGGCCTGTGTCGACGCTCAAGCGCGTGCCCGATTTCTTCATCGTCGGCCAGTTCAAGAGCGGAACGACGGCCCTCTATCAGATGCTGAGAGGGCATCCGCAGATCTACATGTCCGAGATGAAGGAGCTGTGGTTCTTCGCGCCGGAGCTGCTCGGCCGCTCTCACAGGGGCGCACGACCCACGACGCTCGAGGGCTACATGTCGATGTTCGACGCGGCCGAGCCCGAGCAGCTGATCGGTGATGCCACGCCGTCCTACCTCATGTCCGAGACCGCCGCGAGACGCATCGCCGAGCTGCGGCCTGACGCGCGGATCATCGCGATCCTGCGTGAGCCGGCGAGCTTCCTGCGCTCGTTTCACCTTCAGTGCGTGCAGAACCGCACCGAGACCGAGAACGATCTGCGCAAGGCGCTGGCGCTCGAGCATGCCAGGCGTGAAGGAAAGGCGATCCCGCCTCATGCCGTCCGGCCGCACGAACTCCTGTATTCCGAGCACGTGCGATACGTCGAGATGTTGCGCCGCTACCACGCTGTGTTCCCGCCCGAGCAGGTGCTCGTGCTGATCTACGAGGACTTCCGGCGCGACAACGAGGCGACGATGCGGCGGGTGATGCGGTTCCTCGAGGTCGACCCCGGCCACCGGATCGCGCCGGTCGAAGCGAACCCGACGGTCCGCGTCCGCTCGCCGCGTCTGCACGAGCTGCTGCTGTCGGTGTACATCGGCCGCGGTCCGGCGACGCGGGTCTTGAAGCGGGCGGCGAAGATGATCGTTCCCAAGCGCCTGCGCGGGCGTGCGCTGAAGGTGACGCAGCGCCGGGTCATCTTCGGGGCGCCGCGGCCGCCCGATGCCGACGCGATGCTCGAGCTGCGCCGGCGCTTCAGGGGCGAGGTGGTCGCGCTCAGCGAGTACCTCGGTCGCGACCTCGTGAGCGAGTGGGGCTATGACGACCTCGACTGAGTCCTCGCCGGCGACCCCAGGCCTAGCGAGGCGGACGCCGGACTTCTTCCTGGTCGGCCACCCCAAGTGCGGCACGACGGCGCTGTACGAGATGCTGCGGCGTCATCCGCAGGTGTTCATGCCCGACCTCAAGGAGCCGTGGTTCTTCGCGGAGGATCTTCGCGTTCGGGCCACGGCCGGCAGCGGTCTCCCGGAGACGCTCGAGCAGTACCTCTCGCTGTTCGAGGCCGCAAGGCCCGAGCAGCAGATCGGCGAGGCGACGCCGTCCTACCTCCGCTCGCGGGGGGCGGCCGCGCGGATCGCGCGCGTGAGTCCTCAGGCGCGCATCGTCGCGATCCTGCGCGAGCCAGCGAGCTTTCTGCACTCCTTCCATCTCCAATCGGTGCAGGCCCACGTTGAGACCGAGAAGGACCTGCGCCGGGCGCTCGAACTCGAACGTCTCCGGCGAGGAGGCGAGGCGATCCCGCGGGATTGCGCCCGTCCGGAGGCGCTCTTGTATTCAGATCACGTGCGCTATGTCGAGCAGTTGCGTCGCTTTCAGGCGGCGTTCGGGCGCGAGCAGATGCTGGTCCTCGTGTACGACGACTTCCGCAGCGACAACGAGGCGACGGTGCGCCGTGTTCTGCGCTTCCTGGACGTCGATGACACGCGCCCGGTCGAGCTGCTCGACGCTAACCCGACCGTTCGGCTGCGGTCCTCGCGCTTGGAGGCGCTTGTGCGAGTGCTGTACCTGGGGGAGGGCAGCACCGCGCGCGCCGCGAAGGCGGCGCTGAGCGCCGTGACGCCGAAGCGGCTGCGCCGCGACGCTCTCCAGGCGACGCAGCGCCATCTCGTCTACGGGCGACCGCGTCCGCTCGATGCGACGCTGGCGCTCGAGCTGCGGCGGCGCTTCCGGGGCGAGGTGGTCGCGCTCAGCGAGTACCTCGATCGCGACCTCGTGAGCGAGTGGGGCTATGCCGACCTCGACTGAGAAGTCGCCGGCCGCCCGGCCTGCGGCCAAGCGGGTGCCCGACTTCTACATCGTCGGCCATCACAAGTGCGGCACGACGGCGCTGTACGAGATGTTGCGACGACCACCCGCAGATCTACATGCCCGATGTCAAGGAGCCGTGGTTCTTCGCGGACGACCTCCAAGTGCGATTCCAGCCATCCAGCTGGCTTCCGGAGACGCTCGAGGAGTACATGTCGCTGTTCGTGCAGGCGCGAGCGGACCAGCGGATCGGCGAGGCGACGCCCTCGTATCTGGTGTCGCGCACGGCGGCCGGCAAGATCGCCGAGCTACGGCCCGATGCGCGCATCATCGCGATCCTGCGCGAGCCGGCCAGCTTCCTGCGGTCGCTGCATCTGCAGACCGTCGAGAACCATGCCGAGACCGAGACCGATCTGCGCAAGGCGCTCGAGCTGGAGGAGCTGCGGCGCGCGGGCGAGGCGATTCCCCCAGGCGCGATGCGCCCGCAGGAGCTGCTCTACTCGGAGCACGTGCGCTACGTCGAGCAGCTGCGCCGCTATCACACGGTGTTCCCGCCCGAGCAGGTGCTCGTGCTGATCTACGACGACTTCCGCGCAGACAACGAGGCGACCGTTCGTCGTGTGCTGCGCTTCCTGGAGGTCGACGATGCGCGTCCGGTCGAGGAGATCGAAGCGAACCCAACCGTTCGCGTTCAATCGCGACTCGCGTACGAGGCGGTGCGCTCGGTCTACCTCGGTCGAGGGCCGGCGTCGCGCGTCGCGAAGGCTGCGATCAAGGCGCTGACGCCGCAGCAGGCACGGCACAGGGCGCTGCGAGCGGTCAGGCACAGGCTGCTCTACCGCCGGCCGGGTGCCCCGGACGAGCGTCTGATGCGGGAGTTGCGCCAGCGCTTTCGCGGCGAGGTGGATGCCCTGAGCGAGTACCTCGGGCGCGATCTCGTGACGCTTTGGGGCTATGACGAGCTCGACTGAGCTCTCCGCGCCTGCGCGCTCGCGGGCGCAGAGGTTCCCCGACTTCTTCATCGTCGGGCACCCCAAGTGCGGGACGACCGCGCTCTACGAGATCTTGAGGCGTCACCCGCAGATCTACATGCCCGTGAAGGAGCCGTCGTTCTTCGGCCCGGAGCTGCCGGGAACGCCGCAGGGTCCCGGTGCCGAGCGCGAGCGCCTCGAGCGGTACCTCGGTCTGTTCGACGCAGCCTCACCGGAGCAGCGCATCGGCGAGGCGACGCCGTCCTATCTGAAAGAGCTCACCGCGGCGAGCCGCATCGCTGAGCATCAGCCGGACGCGCGCATCATCGCGATCCTGCGCGAGCCGGCGAGCTTCGTGCGCTCACTGCATCTCGAGTTCGTGCAGTCTCACATGGAGCCGGAGAAGGACCTGCGCAAGGCGCTCGCGCTCGAAGACGCCCGCCGCCAGGGCCGGCAGCTTCCCGCCGGCTTCTTGCCGCAGACCTTTCTGTACGCCGAGCGCATTCATTACGTGGAGCAGCTGCAGCGCTACCACGCCGCTTTTCCGCCGAGCCAGGTGCTCGTGCTGATCTACGACGACTTCCGCAACGACAACGAGTCGACGGTCCGCAGGGTGCTCCGCTTCCTCGACGTCGATGACGCGCGCTCGATCGAGACGATCGAGGCGAATCGCACCGTCCGGCTGCGCTCGCGCCGGATCAACGACCTCGTACGGTCGGTGTCGATGGGCACGGGGCCGGCGGGCGCAGCGACGAAGTCGATCGTCAAGGCGCTGCTGCCGCGCTCGGCGCGGCGCCGGGCCCTTCGGACGACGAGGCAGCGCCTGCTGTATGCCGATCCGCACGCGCCCGACGAGGAGCTGATGCTCGATCTGCGCCGCCGCTTCAAGGGTGAGGTCGCCGCGCTGAGCGACTATCTCGAGCGTGATCTCGTGAGCCTGTGGGGCTATGACGAGCTCGGTTGAGGGGGGTCTTTCCGTGCGCCCGTCCGACGAACCGCTCGGCGATCGCTGGCGCGCCGAGTGCGAGCGCCTGCAGGAGCGCGTGCTGCCGTCCGGTCGTGTCGTCGTCTGCTGCTCGGCGCCGCTCGGCGTCGGCGGGCTCGGACGGCATCTGAAGGAGGTGCTCGATGCGCTTCGGCGTCGCCAGGACGGGACGCTCTGCATCTGCGGCTCGGCCGAGCAGCCGCAGCTCGAGCCCCGACGGCGCGGACAGGCTCTGCCCGATCCCGCAAGCCTGCTCGCGCGTGGACCGCTTCCGCTGTCTCCCGGCCTGGGCGCGCGCGCCTCGATGGTCGAGTTCGACGCCTACGCCGCGCGGCGCCTGCCCAGCGCAGACCATCTGATCGCGTTCAACGGCCAGGCGCTGTTCCAGTTTCGCGTCGCGCGGCGCGAGCGCTACGAGTCGCTGTCACTGCTCTCGGCCAACTCGCACATACGCCAGGTGGCGCGACGGCACGCCGAGGCGCACCGTCGCTATCCGATCGAGGGCTCGTGGACGCGGCACCTGCTCAGGCGCAACGTCGCCGAGTACGCGCGCGCAGATCGTATCTTCGTCGGGTCGGAGTACACGCGGCGGTCGTTCGTCGACGAGGGCTTCGACGACGCTTCGCTGTCGCGCTTTCACTTCACGCCGGACCCGCGCTACCGACAGCTCGGCTCGCCGAGTCCTTCAGGCACGTTCAACGTCGTATACGTCGGCAGCCTCACCGTCGCCAAGGGGGTGCCGCTGCTGATCGACGCGTTCCGGCGCCTGCCGCACGCGGACATGCGGCTGGTCCTGGTGGGCGGCTGGGCCACGCGCGGCATGCGCCGCTTCATCGAGCGCGCGCTTGCCGAAGACGCCCGGATCAGCTGCGGTCCGGCGGACCCACTTGCGCATCTGCAGGCGGCGCGCCTCTACGTCCACCCGAGCTACGAGGACGGCTTCGCCTACGCGCCGGCCGAGGCGCTCGCCTGCGGCGTGCCCGTGCTGGTCAGCGAGGACACGGGGATGAAGGAGCTGATCGCCTCCCCGCGGGCGGGCAGGGTCCTGCCGACCGGCGATCTGGAGGCGCTCAGCGAGGCGATCGAGGCCGCCTACCGGGGAGAGCTGTTCGATGCTTGAGTCGCGGAGCGCGCCCTCGGCGATGCGCGCCGCCTCGTTCGCTGCAGCGCAAAGCGAGCGCCCCGCCGGATCGGCAGGGAGGCTGCGCGTGGCGACCGTCGGCATGTCCACGAGCCGCATCTGCGGCGTGCGCGATCACGCCGTGCTGCTGGCCGACGCGCTTGCGCGCGAGGACCTCTCGTGCACCCTGCACTGGCTATGGCGAGAGGATCGATCGTTTGCCGGGCGAGCGGAGGTCCGTGACTGGACGCGCGAGCTCGCGAGCGAGCTCGAACGGGCGCGCGCGGAGGCGGTGCTGATGCACTACTCGGTGTTCGCCTACGCCTACCGAGGGATTCCGCTCTACGTCCACCCGACGCTCGCGGCGATCCGCGGGCTCGGCCTTCCGCTCGTGACGATCCTGCACGAGTACGCCTACCCGTGGGGACGCGGGGGCGCGCGCGGGGCAATCTGGGCGGCCAGCCAGCGCGCTGTCCTGCCGGCGGTGATGCGCAGTTCGGCCGCCGTCGCGGTCACAGCCGACTTCCGCGTGCAGTGGCTTCAGTCTCGAAGTTGGCTGCCGAAGCGGCGTGTCGCGCTTGCGCCGGTCTTCTCGACGCTGCCCCCGCCCAGCCTCGGTGCGGAGCCGCCGCCCGGTGAGAGCAGTCTGGGTCTGTTCGGTTACGCCTACGAGGGCGCCGCGGTTTCGCTGGTGCTCGACGCCGTTCGCCTGCTGCAGGATCGTGCTCAGCCCGTTCAGCTCCGGCTGCTCGGCGCACCCGGCCGCTCGTCCGTCGCGGCCAAGGAATGGCTCGCGGGCGCGCGGGCGCGCGGCGTCGAGCACGCGCTGTCGTTCTCGGGGGTGCTGTCCGCGCAGGAGCTCTCCGACGCGCTGGCCGCATGCGCGGTGCTGCTCTCGGCCGAACCGACGGGGCCGACCTCGCGCAAGACCACGCTCGCGGCTTCGCTGGCCTCCGGCCGTCCGGTCGTGGCGCTCGACGGTCCGCTCCGCTGGTCGGAGATCGTCGGCAGCGACGCGGCGCGGGTCGTGAAGCCGACCGCGACGGCCCTGTCCGACGCGGTCGCCGAGCTGCTCGAAGACGATGGCGAGCGACTGGCGCTCGGCGCTCGCGGCAAGCAGTTCGCCGAGCGACGGATCGGCGCGGAGCGCAGCGCGGAGGTCGTGGCGCGGCTGCTGCACGGCGCCGTCGATCGCCAGGCCGCCTGAGCCGCCCGCGCGGCAGTTTGCGCTCAGGTGCCGCCGCGCGCGCGGCGTCGACCCGACGCGTGCTCGATTCCGGCACGCACGGCCGCCTCGAACTGCGTCGCCAGGGCGGCGTAGGAGAGCTGCCTGCGTAGTTGGCTGCGATCGAACGAACGAGGAGCTCCGGCGAACTTGGCCGAGGCCAGCTCGGCGACGATCTCGCCCATCCGCTTGCGGTCGTCGGGCTCGACCAGCCAGACGCCCGGCTTGTCCTCCAGGTAGTCCCAGTTCTCGCCGGGCGGCACGGCGGCGAGGATCGGCCGGTCGGTGGCGAGGTACTCGTATGTCTTGGCGGAGATCCGCCCGCCCGGCGAGCCGTCGATGCGCCGTGGCAGCGTCAGGAACAGCAGGTCGGCGGCGGCGATGATCGCGGCGACCTCGCCGTGGGGAACGGGACCGGTGACCGCGACGACGTCGTCGATCCCGCAGGCGGCGAGCGCCTGCGCCACGAGCTCCGGCGGATACGGGTTCCCATGCACTGTGAGGCGCACTTTGCCGGTCCACTCCGGGTGTCCCGCGACAGCCCGATGGATCGCCGCGCCGATCACCGCCGGCGAGGAGGTCTGCTGGTCGAGGGCGGCTCGCTCGAACCGACCGAGCCGGCTCCACGCGTCATACGCCCGGCGCAGCGGCCCCGCGCGTGAGCTGCGTTCGATCAGCGCCCACCAACCGGACATCGCGCCGACGTAGGCGATCTCGAAGCTCGGCTCGTCTGTCGGCGGCGCGGTGACCTCGTCGAGGTCCGCTCCGTAGCGCACGAGATGGAATCGCGGCTGGACGTCCTTCGGCTGCCTGGCGCGGACGGTCTCGAGGTTCCTCGCCGAGACGTAGACGATCGCGTCGGCGCGCCTCGCGTAGTAGTCCTCGAGGGCGCGGGCGAGGCGGAAGTGCATGCGCGTGGGAAAGCTCGGATGCATGTCCGTGCAGGTCGGCGAATCGTCGAGGTTGAGGATCAGCGGCAGTCCGCTCAGCCTGCGCAGGGCGATGCCGGCCAGGCCGCTCGAGTAGGGCATCATGAAGACGACGATCGCGCTCGGCGCGAGCTCGCGAATGGCACGCCTCCCCGCGAGTACCGCCGGGATCACCCAGAAGATCGACTCGTCGGGCCAGACAAACAGCTCGAGCAGCTTGCTCAGGCGTATGCGCCTGAGCGCCGTCAGCAGCTTCCTCGGTCGCCGGCTTCGCACCACCTCGACGCGTACCCGCTGCTCGGCCTGCTCGGGTTCGCTCTCGGTGAGAACGACGATGCTCCACCGTTCGCTGAGCCTCGCGAGCAGCTGACTCGCCCTGATCGCGGTCGGCGTGGTGTCGGGCGAGAACGACTGTGCGAGGCACAGAAGCACCGGCTTCGACTGCTCGTCGCGCACGACGCCGCTCAGGCGCTCGGCTCGCGTGGCGGCGTGTCTCGTCCGCCGTCACGGGTGGCGGAGACGAGCACCGACACGGAGGTCAACGCCGGATAGCGCCGGCGGACGCCGCTGGGCCACGTGTGGCCGCCCGTCAAGGAGATCACGTCGGCGCCGGCGAAGCTCGGCGGGTCGACCGACAGGCCCTCTTCGGTGAGGATCCGCTCGATCACGTGGGGAAGCGCGGGCGAAAGGTGAGGTTGATTGTCGGGGCGGAAGCTCGTCAGGCGCCCGCGAGCGGCGAGCTCCAGCCGGTGGCGCAGGGTGATCAGGTTGGGCGTCGAGACGACGAGCCGACCGGCGGGCGCGAGCAACCGCGCCGCGCTGCGCAATGCGCTCCATGGAGCCTCGAGGTGCTCGATCACCTCGATCATCAGGACGCGGTCGAAGGGGGTGAGGTCCTCGGCCTGCTCGGCAGCGATCGCGAAGAACTCGACGTCGTCCCTGAGATCCTGCTCGAGCCAGTCGATCGGATCGATGCCGCACAGTCCGGCCGGCTCCCACTCGTCTCTGATCGTGCGCAGCAGATCTCCGCGTCCGCAGCCGATGTCGAGCCAGCGGAGACCCGCTGCGGGACGCGCGGCCGTGAGCGCGCTCTCGAGGATTTCCCGAGTCGAGGTACCGCCGGAGGAGAGCTGGTCGGAGTACGTCCGCACGAGGCGATCGTACATGCACCCGCGAGGACGCCCGTCAGCTCGCCTCAGCCGCCGGGACGAGCGCTCTGGCCGTGCGCGCACCGTCGCCTCGGCCGGCCTCCCAGGTGGAGCGGGCGATCCGGTAGGCCTCGAGCAGGGCGCTGACGTGGTGCTCGGCGGAGAACCGCGCGGCGACGGCGCGTCGCCCGGCCGCTCCCATCGACTGCTGCCTGGCGGGATCGTCCAGCAGCTCGTTGAGCGCACGCGCGAGCGCACGCGGATCTCCGGGCTTGACGCAGAGTCCGCTGACGCCGTCCTGCAGCCAGTCGCCGATCCCTCCGGTTGCGCTGGCGACGACCGGGCGACCTGCCGCGAGCGCCTCGATGCCGACCAGTCCGAACGGCTCGGGCCAGAGCGACGGCATCGCCACGACCGACGCCTCGGCGAGCTCGCGCGCGAGCGCCTCCGGCGCGAGCCAGCCCGTGAAGCGCACCCGATGATCGACGCCGAGCCGCCGCGCGAGCCTTTTCATCGCGTCGAGCCCGAAGCCGTCACCGCATACGACGAGCTCGGCGTCGATCAGTCTCGCGGCACGGATCAGCACGCCGATGCCCTTCGACGCCACGATGCGGCCGGCGAACACGACTCGACGACGACTCGCGTGGCCCGTCGCCGCGACTGGCGTCATCGTCGTGAACAGCGGGACCACCTTGCGTGCAACGACCCCGTTCGTGGCGAGGTGGCGATCGACGATGCTCGAGTAGGAGACCGCCAGATCGGCGCGCCTGAGCCCTTCGACCGCCCGGGTCGTGCGCCTGTATGAGGCCGGCCACGACCGCAGGTGGCGCGTGTGGGCGCACCCGCGAAGGAGGACGTTGGGCACGCACCCCGGGCCGTGCGGACGCGTGCACTCGTGCCCGGGACTGAAGTAGTGAACGCCGGAGGCGCACGCGGTGTAGCCGTGCGCGCTGAGCACGACCGGCGCGCTTGCCTGCATGTACTCGATCACGTCCGGGTCGTTGAACTGATGCGCGTGAATCGTCGTCGTCGGCGACGAGGACAGGGCCTCACCGAGTCGCGCCTGCGGCGTGGCGCTCTCGTCGAACAGCCGTCGGCTCTCGAAAAGTGTTACTCCGGGAGGGGCGTCGGCTTCGATCCGCGCGGCGAGCACGCTCACCTTCAGGCCGCGCTCGGCGAGCGCGGCGGCGCTTGCGGCCGTGTGCGCGGCGACTCCCCCGTCCCTCGTCCACTGCGGCGTGATCAGCAGCACCGAGGCCACGTTCAACGACTGCGGATCGTGAGGTCGCGCCCTTTCTTGGTGGTGGCTGGCGCGTTCGTCTGGACCACGGTGATAAATCATAGTCCAGCCCCGGTCCGGTCCCGACCGCTCGCACCCTGGTCGATGAGGGTCTGAGAGGATAGGCCGATGCCCCTGTTGAGACGAACGATCGGAGCGGTGTCGCGACGCCTGGAGCGCCCGGAGCTGCTCGCCGCGGTGTATCCCGGGGCACGCCAGTCGCTGCGCGAGGAGATCGGCATCGGCGCGGTGCTGGCGGCGGTGCTCGCGGCCGACTCGACCTATATCGACGTCGGAGCCAACCGCGGCCAGGTCCTGCGCGAGGCCGTTCGCGTCGCGCCGCGGGGCCGGCACGTGGCGTTCGAGCCGATCCCGGAGCTGGCCGCCCGCTTGGCGCAGGAACTCCCGAGCGTCGACTGCCGCCCGCTGGCGCTTGGAAGGAGCCCCGGGACCGCGCAGTTCTGTCACTTCAGGAACCTCGACGGCTGGAGTGGGCTCAAGCGCAGCCCCGAGATCAGTGACGAGCGAGGCGAACCGGAGTACATCACGGTTCACATCTCAACGCTCGACGCAGAGATCGGCGACGCGGAGCCGCGCGTCGTCAAGATCGACGTCGAGGGGGCGGAGCGTGACGTGGTCGAGGGGGCTCGCGCGACGCTCGCCCGTACGAAACCGATCGTGATCTTCGAGCACGTGGCAGCCGCCGCGGCGCTGTACGGGACGAGCTCCGAGGGGCTGTGGGACCTGTTCACGGAATTGGAATACGAGATCTTCTCGATCACCGGAGCCGGCCCGTTCATGAGAGCTGACTTCGCGGCGAACACCGCTGTCGTGAACTGGCTCGCAAGGCCCGATGCGACCCGCGCGGGCGAGAAAGAAGCTCTTCGATCGCGATGAGCGCGCACTCGGCCGCGTGGCCGGAGCCGCGTCTCGATGCTCCTGCCGGGCATGAGACGGCTGCTATTCTCCGAGCGCTCGCGCCTTGACCTCAGCAGCAACGACGGTTCGCAGAAGCCATCATCGTGCTCCACATCGCCACCGTTCACCATCGTTCGCCGCGTTGGATCGAGATTCAAACCCGATATCTCCGGCGTCACATTTCCGTCCCGTATCAGACGTGGACTTCACTTCAGGAAATAGACCCTTCGTACGCGGTTCACTTCGATCATGTGATCGATCAGGCGGGTGGCCACGCGGGAAAGTTGAACCACCTCGCGATGGAGATCGCACACCAGGCGGAGGAGGGCGATCTGCTGATGTTCCTCGACGGCGACGCGTTCCCGATCGCCGACCCGATGCCGCTGATCAGCGAAGGTCTGGCGAAGGCGCCGCTGCTGGCCGTGCGACGTGCAGAGAATCTCGAGGACGCCCAGCCGCATCCCTGCTTCTGTGTGACAACGGTGGGCGCGTGGCGAGAGATACGCGGCGATTGGTCGATCGGCTACAGGTGGGAACTCCCCGACGGGAGACGGCCCACGGACGTGGGCGGAAACTTGCTGCGCGCGCTCGAACTGTCAGAGACGCCTTGGGTCGAGGTGCTCCGTTCCAATCGCGAACACATGGACCCGCTGCTGTTCGCGATCTACGGTGACACGATCTACCACCACGGCGCCGGCTTTCGTCGCCGTGGCGGCGCGTCGAGGAGCCACTACGACTCGCGTCCGCGGCCGTTGCGAGTTCCGGAGAGCCTGGTGCTGCGCGCGATCATCCGCAGGGTCGAAGCAGCGCGGCTGCAGCGGTGGCGTCTGAAGACCCGTGGTCCGCAGATTCTCGAGTCGAAGCGCATGCTCGAGCGAATCGAGCGCGACGACCCGGGCTGGTTGGACTCGATCCGGTGACGCCAGGACCCGGGCGCGGGACGAGCGCCAAGGTGAGGCTCGGCGCGAGGCGCGCAGCATACGCCGCTCTGGGCTGGGGGCTGAAGCACGCTCCGTTCGGCGAGGGCCGGCTGCTGCGGTTGGACTTCGCCCCGTCGGCCGATCCCCGTCCCCGCTACGGGTACGGGAACCCGCCGCACGCGCGGCTGGCTGAGCTGCTCGCAAAGCAGGACGATCAGTACGAAGGCGTCCTGCGGAGCTTTGCCGAGTACGCCGAGTCGTTGCAGGCGATCCCGCTGGTGCACGGCAACCCGCGCGAGCCGCACTGGTACAGCCAGTTCCTGTTCGGCATCGACGCTCCGTCGCTGTACTGCTTCACGCGGGAGCGGGCGCCGCGACGTTATGTCGAGATCGGCTCGGGTCAATCAACGCTGTTCGTCGATCGAGCGCGCCGCGACGGCGGGCTGAACACCGAGATCATCTCGATCGATCCGTATCCGCGTCGCGAGGTCGACGCGATCTGCGATCGCGTCGTGAGAGACCCGCTCGAGAGGACCGACCTAGATCTGTTCTCCCAGCTTCAGGCTGGTGACATCGTGTTCCTCGACGGCACCCATCGCGTGTTCACCAACTCGGACGCGGTGGTGTTCTTCCTCGACGTGCTCCCCGAGCTGCCCGCCGGCGTGCTCGTCGGGATCCACGATATTCACCTACCCGATGACTATCGCCCGGAGCACACGCGACGCCATTACTCCGAGCAGTACCTGCTAGCAGCCTACCTTCTGGGTGAACCGAGCTGGCTGCGCACGGTGCTGCCCTGCTGGTACGTGTCCGACCATCCCCGCATGAAGGACCTCGCGCAAGCGCTGCTGCCGCCGACCGTGAGCTCGCGTGGGGTCATCTTCTGGCTGCAGGTCGAGGCGCGCGCCGATCGCGCTTAGGGGAATCGTCCGCCGCCGCGCGTGAGCCCGGCGGCGCTAGGACGTGACGGTGATCGTGAACGGAGCGCTGGTGCCGGCGAGTCGTCCGCCGTCGCCCGGCACTTTGATCCTCACCACGACGGTGCCGGGCGTGCGGAAGGTGTGCGCGACAGCGAACCGCGAGCCGGCGTCGACCGTGCCCTGGCCGACGACGCGGAAGCCGGTGCCCGAGGCGTATTCGCTTTCGAGGTACACAGGGCCCCCCGAGCGCGCGGGATCGACCGAGCCGGCGAACGTCGTTTCCGCACCGGCCTGGACGGTGCTCGGAACGGCTTCGGTCTGCAGGGCGACGGTGACGCCCTCGAACAGCGCGCTCGAGCGAGTCGTGGCCGTGCTCACGCGGTAATAGGTGCTGGTGAGCGGCTGCGCTTCGAAGCTGTAGTGCCCGCCGGCGTCGGTCGTGGTCGTGGCGACGGCCGAGGTGGCGGCGCCTTGGGTGTGCGCGAGCAGCGTCACCGTCTGACCCGGAGCTCCGGCGGCGATGCCGCTGATCGTGAGCGACTGCCCGTAGGCGATCGGGTCGGCCGACGCCGCGATCGTGAGCTGCGGATTCTGCGGCGCCGGGATTTCGTAGGAAAGCGGTTCGGAGACGGCGGCGACGTTGCCGGCTGGGCCGTGCACGATCGTGCGGACGTTGGCCGCGCCGGCGATCCTGAAGCCGTGCGTCACCGCATAGCTGCCGTCGGCTGCCACGCGGCCGAAGGCGACCGACTGCCAGCGCGCCGCGCTCGGCCCGTGTGAGACCTGCAGCACGACGAGGGCGCCCGGGTCGGCCGGGGTGACGGTGCCCGTGAACGTCGCTTTGGATCGCGCGCGGGCGAGCGAGTGTCCGCTGGCCGCCGACAGCTGCGCGCTGGTGCTCGAAGCCGCGAGCGTGACGCGCGGGGCGACCACCACGCTGGTGCGTGCGCCGCGCGCGTTCGCCGCGCGAACGCAGAAGATGCTGTTCGTTTCGAAGGGCTCCGGCGAGAGCTGAAACGACCCGTCGGATTCGGTCGTCACGGTCGTCAGCGCGTCGAGGCCGGCGAGGTGGCGGTGCACGTAGACCGCGATCGGTACGCCGGCGACGCTCGTCCCGCTCGGACAGATCAGCTTGCCGGCGAGGCTGACCGTTTCCCCGACGGTGATCCGATGCGTGGAGCTCGCGATCGTCAGCTTGCAGGCGTGCCGAGCCGCGCGACTCCCGCCTTCGGCGGGCGCGCCCGGCGCGCCTTTACCTGTCCCGCCTTGGGTCCCGCCTTCGCCCGTGGCGCCCGCGCTTGCTGCCCCAGTGCCTTCGTCGGCGCTGGAGGCGTGCCGGGCGGCGCGCCTGGCTTCGCGTTCTTCGCGGCGCGCCTGCCGGCGCGCTTCCCGTTCCTTTATCCGGCGTGCCCGTTCCTGCGCGCGTATCGCGGCCCGTTCTTCGACCACGGCGGCATGCTGTTCGGCGCGTGTGCCTTCGGTGCCGGCGATCGCGCTGACCGGAGCGGCGAGCGCGAGCGCGAAAGACGTGAACAGGGCGAGCCGAGCTACCCGGCGGCGAAGGTGAGGCGGCGGCAGATGCATGCTTGACTCCCGGTGAAAGAGGGCGGCGGAGGGCGCGTCGCAGATCTATCGGCGATCGACGCGCGATGCTTGAGCCCGTCCGGGCGCTATCGGCGGCGGCGGGTGGGGCGGGAACGCCCCGTCAGGACGCGACGGTAGACGTGCTCGACCCGCTCGGCGAGAGCCCCCGGGCTGTAGGCGCCGAGCGAGCGCTGCGCAGCCTCGCCCAGCCGCCGTCGCTCGGCGCCGTCCGCGCGCAGCGCGACCAGCGTCGCCGCGAGCGACTCCGCGTCACGGCTTCGGAACAGCCGGCCCGTGCGGCCGTCGTCGATCAGCTCGGCGGGACCGCCCTCGTCGGGCGCGACGACGGGCAGGCCGGCGGCCATCCCCTCGAGCACGACCTGGCCGAACGGCTCGGGGATCACGGACGCATGGACGAGCACGTCGAACGACGCGAGCTCGCGCCAGATGTCCTCGCGGAACCCCCGAAAATCCACGCGGCCTGCGAGTCCGAGCTGCGCGACGAGCTCGTGCAGCTCCCGCTCGTAATCCTCCTCGCCGAACATCGGCGTGCCGACGATCACGGCCCGCTCGCTCCCGGCGGCGAAGGCGGCGGCGAAGGCGCGGAGGAACAGATCCTGGCCCTTCCAGGGCGCGATCCGGCCGAGCATCCCGAACGTGACGGTGGCGGCGTCCGGAGCCGGCGGGTGGGGTGAGATCTCGACCGAGTCTGGGATCACCGAGCCGCGCTCGCGCTCGCGCTCGGACAGCGTCTCGAGCGTCGCCGTCGAGTTCGCGATCACGCCGTCGGCCAAGCGCGAGACGAGGCCGCGCACGAGTCTGACCGCGAAGCCCGAGACGTAGTCCTCGGCGATGCGGTCGCGCACGTGCCACACGAGCGGCACCCTCGCGAGCTTCGCCGCCACGCTTCCGTACACCCCCGACTTCAGCGAGTTGGTGTGGACGAGATCCGGCCGCAGCTCGTGCAGGCGGCGCGCGAGGCGCAAGACGTGGATCAGCGTGTGCAGCGCGGCGAGCGGCCAGGCGCCGCCGGCGCGCACGGCCTCGCGGCGCACCTCGCGAGCCGAGTCGGCGAGCGCGAGCACCTCGACCGAGATCCCCGCCTGCTGCAGGCGCTCGGCGAACGGTCCATCCTCGCCGAGGATCACATGCGCGTTCACGTGCTCCAGGTGGGGGAGCATCCGCAGCAGGGCGATCTCGCCGCCTGACAGCCGCGCGACGTGATCGAGGAAGACGACGCGCAGGCGCTCGTCTCGCTCGCCCGTGGCAAGACGGCGGTACAGCTCGCGGTGACGCCTGGCCAGCTCGGGCCAGGAGAACCGCTCGGCGTAGCGTCGAGTGGCCGCCCGGCCCGGCAGCTCACCGCCGGCGGCCGCCTGCAGGCGGGCGCCGAGGCCGGCGACGTCGCCGGGGCCGACGACGAGCGATGGATCGAGCGGCGCGGCCACCTCGGGCAGTCCGCCGACGGCGCTGACGATGCTCGGCGTGCCGCAGGCAGCCGCCTCGAGCACGACGAGGCCGAATCCCTCGAAGGCGAGCGTCGGCACCACTGCGACGTCGGCCGCACGGTAGGCGTCGACGAGAACGTCGTCCGCCACTCTCCCGAGCAGGCGCACGCGGCCGGCGAGCGGCGGCTGCGCGGCGCGTTCGGCGAGCTCGCCGGCGGACGCGCCGTCGCCGACCAGCAGCAGCGTCGAGCCAGGCGCGAGATCCGCCTCGATCCCAGCCCAGGCGTCGAGCAGGTCGCCGATCCCCATGCGCGGCACGAGCCGGCGAACGCACACGGCGACGAACGCGTCCTGATCGAGCTCGAGCCGCGCGCGGGCGCTCGCGCGCTCTCCCGGAGTGAACACGTCGTGCGCGACGCCGGGGGGCCACACGTGCACGTTCCACGGCGCCACGCGATAGCGCTCGACCAGCAGGCGCCGGAACGCGCTCGACAGCACGACGTGCGCGTCGACGGCGCCCAGCACGCGGCGCTCGAGTGCCCTGCGCGCCGCGAACCGGACACGCGAGCGGTCTTGCGCGGCGACGCTCTCCTCCGCCCACGGACCGTGGAAGTGGAACACGGACGGGCGCCGGCGCAGGCGGCCGAGCAGCAGGGGCGCGGCGGCGTACAGCGCGAAGTGGGCGTCGACGATGCCCGAGCCCGTGTCGCCGCGGCGCGCAGCCGCCCAGTAGCTGAGGACTCGCCGCGGCAACGACCGCCCGGCCCGCGCCGCGACGCGGACCGAGGCCGGCGCATCGCCGGCCGGGCCGATCACGACGCCGCCCGCCTCCGGCAGCTGCTCGAACAGCGCTCGGTAGTAGCGGTCGAGCCCGCCGAGCGTCGACGGGAACCAGCCCATCCCCAGCATCAGCACGTGGGGACGGTCGTCAGGCTCTGGTCGCGACTCGGGAGACGAGTCCTGGGTGGTTGTGCTGATGCTCGTTGGCACGCCGCGCTGCCGTCAGCCGGACGACGAAGGTTGGGACCGGGTGCTGCGGCGGCTCAAAGTACCAGCACTCACCCACCCGCGCGCCCGGGGCGCGATCAGGGCAGCCTGTCTTGAAAAGTCAAGACGCGCCCAATAATCTTCACCGGCCCGGACATGAAGTCTGCGACCCTGAGGGCGTAACGTCCTTCGCTGGGTTGCCAGCGGGACCCGAACACCGGTCACCCAGCGCGGATGCCAGCCACCTCACGGATGCCAGCCACCTATCACCTCTCCCACCTGCGCACGCTCGAGGCCGAGGCGGTCCACGTGATGCGCGAGGTCGCCGCCGAGTTCGAGCGCCCGGTGCTGCTGTTCAGCGGCGGCAAGGACTCGATCGTGCTGCTGCGCCTGGCCGAGAAGGCGTTCCGCCCGGGCGCCGTTCCCGTTCCCGGTGATGCACGTCGACACGGGACACAACTTCCCCGAGGCGATCGAGTACCGCGACCGCCGCGTCGACGAGATCGGCGAGCGGCTGATCGTGGCGGTCGTGCAGGACTCGATCGACCAGGGCCGCGTGGTCGAGGAGACCGGCCCGCGGGCGTCGCGCAACGGGCTGCAGACGGTGACGCTGCTCGACGCGATCCGCCGAGCACGGCTTCGACGCGGCCTTCGGCGGCGCGCGCCGCGACGAGGAGCGCGCGCGGGCGAAGGAGCGCATCCTGTCCTTCCGCGACGAGTTCGGCCAGTGGGAGCCCCAGCGCCAGCGCCCGGAGCTGTGGAGCCTCTACAACGGCCGCATTCGCAAGGGCGAGCACGCGCGCGTCTTTCCGATCTCCAACTGGACGGAGCTCGACGTGTGGCAGTACATCGCCGAGGAGGAGCTCGAGGTGCCGTCGATCTACTTCGCCCACGAGCGCGAGGTGTTCGAGCGCGACGGGATGCTCTACGCGGTCAGCCCGTTCGTGCAGCTGATCGACGGGCGAGCAGCCGTTCTCGGCGAGGGTGCGCTACCGCACGGTCGGCGACATGAGCTGCACGGGGGCGGTCGAGTCGCGCGGCGGCGACGCTCGCAGGAGGTCGTCGCGCGAGATCGCCGCCACGGAGGTCACCGAGCGGGGGCAGACGCGCGCCGACGACCGCGTCACCGAGGCGGCGATGGAGGATCGCAAGCGTCAGGGCTACTTCTGATGAGCGATCATCCAATCGAGACGAGCGGACCGATGCAGCTGACGGCGACAGGCAGCACGGCAGCGGCCGGCGCCGCCGACGGAGCGGACGCGACGGCGGTCGGCGCGGAGGGCGCGCGCGAGCTGTTCCGGCGGCTCTCCGAGCGTCCGGCCGACCTGCTGCGCTTCGCCACCGCCGGCTCGGTCGACGACGGCAAGAGCACGCTGATCGGGCGCCTGCTGTACGACTCCAAGCAGGTGCTCGACCGATCAGCTCGAGCACGTCGAGCAGACGAGCCGAGCGGATGGGCCACGACTTCCTCGACCTGTCGCTGCTGACCGACGGCCTGCGCGCCGAGCGCGAGCAGGGGATCACGATCGACGTCGCCTACCGCTACTTCGCGACGGCGCAGCGCCGCTTCATCATCGCCGACACGCCCGGGCCACGAGCAGTACACGCGCAACATGGTCACCGGCGCCTCGACGGCCGACCTGGCGATCGTGCTGATCGACGCGCGCAAGGGCGTGATCGCGCAGTCCAAGCGCCACGCGTTCATCAGCTCGCTGCTGGCGATCCCGCACGTCGTGGTGTGCGTCAACAAGATGGACCTCGTCGACTTCGACGAGGCCGTGTTCGACGCAGATCGTCGAGGAGTTCGACAGCTTCGCGGCGCGCCTGGAGATGTCCGACGTGACGTTCATCCCGATCTCGGCGCTGCTCGGCGACAACGTCGTCGAGCGCTCGCGAGACGATGCCCTGGTACCAGGGCCCGCCGCTGCTCTACCACCTCGAGCACGTGCACATCGCCTCCGACCGCAACCTGATCGACGTGCGCTTCCCGGTGCAGTGGGTGATCCGCCCGCCGGCTCGAGCGCGGCCGACTACCGCGCCTACGCCGGGCAGGTCGCCGGCGGCGTGATGCGCGCCGGGCGACGAGGTCGTCGTGCTGCCCGGCGGACAGCGCTCGACGATCGCCGGCGATCGACACCTTCGACGGGCCCGTGGCGGAGGCGTTCCCGCCGATGTCGGTGGCCGCTGCGCCTGGCCGACGACATCGACGTCGGGCGCGGCTCGACGATCGTGCGCCCGCAGAACCAGCCGACCGTCGCGAGCAGCTTCGAGGCGCTGCTCTGCTGGATGTCCGAGCAGCCGCTCGAGCCGCAGCGCCGCTACATCGTCAAGCACACGACGCGCACGGCGCTGGTCGGCGGCATCGACGTGCGCTACCGGATCGACGTCGAGACGCTGCACCGCGACGAGAGCGCCGCGACGCTCGAGCTCAACGACCTCGGCCGCGTGCAGCTGGAGCTGAGCGCGCCGCTCGTGTTCGACTCCTACCGGCGCAACCGCACGACGGGCAGCCTGATCGTGATCGACGAGGCGACCAACGAAACGGTCGCGCGCCGGGGTGATCCTCGACACCGAGGTCGACGCCGAGGTCGAGGACCGAAGACCGAGCGCAGCCCGAACGTGCGCTGGCAGGGCACGCGGATGACGCGCGAGCGGCGCTGGTCGTCGCTCGGGCACCCCGGCGCGACGCTGTGGTTCACGGGGCTGCCGGGCGCCGGCAAGTCGACGATCGCCGCGGCCGTCGAGGAGCGCCTGATCGGGGCCGGGCAGTCGGCCTTCCTGCTCGACGGCGACAACCTGCGCCACGGTCTCAACGGCGACCTCGGCTTCGACGAGCACGCGCGCGCGCGAGAACGTCCGCCGCACCGCGCACGTCGCGCGGCTGCTGGCCGAGTCGGGCACGATCGCGCTCGTCAGCCTCGTCAGCCCCTACGCGCGCCGACCGCGAGGCGGCGGCGGCGCTGCACGCGGCGACGAGCTCGAGTTCCTCGAGGTCTTCGTCGACGCGCCGCTCGAGCTGTGCGAGAAACGCGACCCGAAGGGCCTGTACGCGCGCGCGCGCGCGGGCGAGCTGAGCGGGCTGACGGGCGTCGGCGCGCCGTACGAGCCGCCGGCCGAACCCGACCTCGTGCTCGGCACGCTCGACGAAACCGTCGAGCGCGGCGTCGAGCGCGTGCTCGAGCTGCTCGCGCAGCGCGGGCTGCTCTCAGAAGCCGGCTGATCGAAGGCGCTGAGGCGCCTACGGCGCGGAGTGCAGCAGCACGGTGGCGCTCGCGCCGGCCGCGAACGGGCCCTTCTTGATCGGCAGCACGCGCGCCTGATAGGTGCCGCCTTCGCGCACCTTCACGATCGTGCTGAAGCGCGAGACCGATTTGGTGCCGCGCTTGACCGTCGTCGTGAACCGCGTCGCGAAGCGCGTCGTCCGTTCTTCGGTCTTTTCGGTATGGCCGGGGCGGACCTTCTTGCGCAGCTGGAAGAGGACCTTCGCGCCGACCGCAGCCGGCGTCACCGTGCCGTACAGCCGCACGATCCCCTTGTGGCTGGAGGTCTTGACTTTCAGCGTCACACGGTAGCCGGCGTTGACGGTGAGGATCGAGCTGTACACCGGCCGCGGGTCGAGCGTGCTGACGCGGTATTGCGTGCTGATCGCCAAGCGCGCCACGCGGAAGCTGAAGGCGCCCGTCGGACCCGTGACCGACGGCAGGCCGATCGTAGCGAACTCCGTGAGGAACGGGTACGGGCTTTCCTGCAGCACGATTTTGCGCCCCGCGTTGCCCGTGCCCGTGAGCGTGCCGCTGAGCGTGACCGAGCCGCCGTAGACGGTCGCCGCCTGCGGCTTGACGAGCGTGAACTTGGACCTGCGCTTGGTGCTCGTCGTGAACGTCCGGTCTTTGCCGAGCTTCGGCGCCCCCAGCGAGTTGCTCGCGACGAGCCGGTAGTGGTAGCCGGGGAGCATCCCGGGGGCGGCCTGGCCGACTTTGACGGACACGGTGCCTGCGGGCAGCGCGGCGGGGGTCGTCTGTTTGCCGTAGGCGACGGTCGCGCCGTACTGGAAGAAGTAGGTCGTGGCGGCGCCGCGCGGGTTGACCGTGCCGAGCAGGGTCACCGAGGCGCCCTGCACGTGCGTGCGGCCCGTGGCCACGGCCGGCGGGCCCACTTTGACGGCGGCCTGGCCGGCCGGCGCGAGCGTGGCGAGCGAGCAGGCGAGCGCGGCGCAGGCGAGCAGCGCACGAACCAGCGGTCGGTGGGCGACTTTCCGTGTCATCTGCGCTTTGATCCCTCCACTGATTGGCTTCGTCCCGTCGTCGTTTCCTCGCGGACACGGCTTCCGCACCCGGCGGATGCCATTGAAAACACCTCCGCAGGCCGTTCGATGCGGCGCGAGGGGAGTGATCGTAGCCACTATCGACGGGCTTCCGACGCCTCGCGCAGCGGGGCTTTCACCAAATCGTTACGCCGCCGCGCCCGCCGATGTCGAGCATGGACGCAGTCGGGCTCCTCGTGCCCGCATATCCGCCATCGCCGAGCAGCAACGCAGTCAGCCACCGTGTCCACCGAATCGATCGAGTCGATCGCCAGTCAGCCGTCCGCCGTCACGGGCGTGGCGGCGTGCACCGCGTGCGGTGCCCCGCTGGCCGAGGACCAGCGCTACTGCCTGCAGTGCGGCGAGCGCGCGACGCCGATCAGCAGCGTGCTCGCGGGGCCGCCCCCTGCGCTCGTGCCCGGCGCGGGCGCGCAGGCGAGCGGAGCGGGCTCGGTACCGCCTGCGCTGGGGCCGCCCGGCGCGGTCGCCTCCCTCACCGCCGGGTGTGCCGGGCGGTGGCGAGGCGCCCGGCCGCGGTAACGCCGTGACGGTGATCGCGGGCGTCGGCGTGCTGCTGCTGGCGATGGGGATCGGCGTGCTGATCGGCCGCTCCGGTGGCGCGAAGCCGAGCGGCGCTGCGGCGGCCCCGCAGGTGGTCACCGTCTCCACTGGGCCTGCCGCGGGCACGACGCCGGCGACGGAACCGTTCACCGGCGACTGGCCGGCCGGCTCGAGCGGCTACACGGTTCAGCTGCAGACGCTGCCGGCGGCGAGCACGCAGGTGAGCGCCGTGCAGGCGGCCAAGAGCGCGGCCGAAGGCAAGGGAGCCAAGGCGGTCGGTGCGCTGAAGTCCGACGAATTCACGGGCCTGGCGGCGGGCAGCTACATCGTCTACTCGGGCAAATACACGAAGAAGAGCGAAGCGAGCAAGGCGCTCGCGTCCGCTCGAGAAGAAGTTCCCGGAGAGCGAAGGTGCTGCAGGTCGGAGCGGGCACTGGCGCGTCGAGCGGCAAAGGCGCCGGTGCAGGGTCGGGAGCCGGCGGCAAGTCGGGCGTCGGCTCGAGCCCGAGCAACCCGGCCCCGCCGACGGTCGTCGAAAGCCTCAAAGGCAAGAGCGGCAAAAACTACGAGCAGGAATCGAAGAACCTGCCCAACGTCGTCTCGACGGGCTGAGCGATGAGCAGCCTCGGCGATGCGATCGGCAGGAAGGTCCGCGGAGGCGACTCGCCGGTGCGATCGGCTGCACCCAAGCCGGCGCCGGCGATGCCGGCGCGCCCGAGCGAGGACGGCCGCAGCGAGCTGCGCAGACGCCGCGACGCGCTGGCCGAGCAGGTCGCCGAGCTGCACTGGGACCTCGGCGGCCTGACGTATGAGATGGCGATCCGCGACCACTTTCGCCTCGACGTGCTCGTGCGGCGTGCGGCGATCCTGCAGGAGCGCGACGCCGAGCTGGCGGAGCTCGAGCGGCTGCTGGCGCTCGAGCAGAGCGCCAGCGTGGGGGCATGCAGCAACTGCGGTGCCCCACACAGCCGCGGCGCTGCCTTCTGCTGGCAGTGCGGCACGGCGTTGATGGAGCGCATCCACAGCTCGGCCGCGCGATCGGCGGCGGGCGACGGCGTGGGCCACGGGTCGACGGTCGTGATGCAGGCGCTGCTCGCCCCGGAGCCGGGGCGCTCGCGATCCGAGGGCTAGGTGCCGTGAAGCCGGGCAGCGTGCTCGCACGACTGAACCAGCTGCGGCTGCCGTCGTGGCGAGTCTCGGTGGTGTTGGTGCTCGCGTTCTTCGGCTTCGGCCTGCTGCTCGGCAACGCCGCGGGCTCGCGCGTGGATTACTCGGCGGCAGCCTCGCGCGGGCCGGTCGAGCTCGTGCTGCCGGCGGCGAGCCCGGCTACGAGCGCTGCGGGCGACGGGGAAGCCGAAGCCTCGATCGAACCGCCGGCGGCGGTCGAAGAACCGACGCCCGAAGCGGCCACGCCGGAACCGGCCACGCCGGAACCGGCCACGAGCGCTCCCGCCGCTGCGCCCAAGCAGGGCGGCTCCGGGCAGTCCGGCGAAGGCGGTGCCAAGGGCAAGCGCGGCGAATCCCCGGCGGCGGCAGCAGCGCCGAAGCTGCCGCCCGTCAAGCACGTGTTCGTGGTGATGCTCTCCGGCGAGCCCTACGCGTCGGTGTTCGGCCCGGAATCGAAGGCGCCGTACCTCGCGAAGACGCTAGAGCAGCGCGGCGAGCTGCTCGTCCGCTACTACGCCGTGGCGCATCAGCAGCTGGCGAACGGGATCGCGCTGATCAGCGGCCAGGGACCGACGCCGGCGACGGCGGCGAACTGCCCCACCTACGCGCCGCTCACGCCGGCCACGGCCGGCAGCGACGAGCAGGTCGAGGGCGAAGGGTGCGTCTATCCGCCGACGACGGCGACGTTGCCGGGCCAGCTCGAAGTCAAGCGTCTGACGTGGCGGGCATACGTTCAGGGGACCGACGAAGCGGGCGCGGGCGCGGCGGCGTGCGCGCACCCGGCGCTCGGTCAGCCCGATCCGACCTCGGCGCCTGCCTCGACATCGCCGTATGCGACGTTTCGCAACCCGTTCGTGTACTTCGAAGGGCTGAGCGCGTCGCCCTCGTGCGCCGCCGACGATGTCGGCATCGACGCTCTGAGCGCCGATCTGGCAAGCGCCAAGCGCACGCCGAGCCTCTCCTACATCGTGCCCGACCGCTGCCACGACGGAACTCCCGGGCCGTGCCCCGGCGGCGGCCCGGGCGGGCTGCCGGCTGCCGATGAAATGCTCAAAGGGGTCGTGCCGAAGATCCTCGCCTCGCCCGCCTACAAGCAGGGTGGCCTGCTCGTGATCACCGTCGACGAGGCGCCCTCCAGCGGTGAATTCGCCGACTCGAGCTCCTGCTGCGCTCAGCCGAGCTTCCCCAACATGCCCGCGCCGAGCGGCCCGGCCGCCGCGCTCGGGCCCGAAGGCGGCGGCCAGGTCGGCGCGCTGCTGCTCTCGCCGTTCGTCAAGCGCAAGAGCACGAGTCAGGAACCGTACAACCACTTCTCGCTGCTGCGCACGATCGAGGACCTGTTCGGCCTCAAGCACATCGGCTACGCGGGCGCCGCCAAGGTGCAGTCCTTCGAACCGTCGCTGTTCGTCGCGAAGCATTCCGGCTGAATGCCGGGGCCTCTCGCGGTTGGAGTCCTGGCGCTACCGTCTAGCGCGTGACGATCCAGCGCATGGAGCACGTCGGCATCGTGGTCGAAGACCTCGCGGCTGCGACGGCCTTCTTCGTCGAGCTCGGACTGACGCTGCAGGGCGAGGCGTCGGTCGAGGGCGGTTGGGTGGACCGCGTGGTCGGGCTCGCCGGCGTCCGCGCCGAGATCGCGATGCTGGAGACCCCGGACGGCCACGGACGCGTCGAGCTGGCGAAGTTCCACGCCCCCTCGAGCCCGGCCGGCGACCGGCACGCGCCTGCGAACGTCCCGGGCCTCCGCCATCTCTCGTTCGCAGTCGACGACGTCGACGCCGTCGTCGCCGGCTTGCAGGCCCGTGGCGCGGAGCTCGTCGGCGAGGTCGAACGCTACAAGGACATCTATCGGCTGTGTTACGTGCGCGGGCCGGAGGGGATCATCGTCGAGCTGGCCGAGCGGCTCGGCTGAGGGCTGCGGCCGGACCTCCCCCCATTGCGGGAGGCCAGCAGCGTAACTCCGGTACAAGAGGCGCATCCACGGGAACGCCTCCGTCAAGCTTGGGCAGCATTAGAGGAGTCGGTCGATCGCTTGCTCGAGCGGCGGTAGGTCGTGGTTGACGATCTCAAGTACCCGGTCGATGTCGATCCGAAAGTACTCATGCGCTATCAGGTCGCGCAGCCCCGCAATGTTCGCCCAGGGGATCTCCGGTGTCGAGTCGCGGGTCTCTGGGGCCAGATGCTTGACGGCCTCGCCGATAACCACGAACTGAAAGAGCAGGGCGTCGTGGAGTAGTGCGTCGTCTTTCTGCTCGGAGTCCTGCTCGGCCGCCGCCAGGTGCTCGCGGATCGCGGTGATCGCATCCTTGATGTCTCGCAGGCGATCACGCTCGTGGCGAGTCATAGCGGCACGGCCTCGGCGAGCGCCTCCGCGCGGACACGCTCCTTGAGCATGTCGGGGGTCGCCACGTCAACCGGGATCCCCAGGATCCCAGCGGCCTGGCGACGGAAACCGATGAGGTCCAGAAGCGTTCTGCCGGGCGCGAGCTCGACCAGGAGATCGACATCACTGGCGGGGCCGGCTTCGCCGCGCGCGATCGAGCCGAAGACGCGCACCTTCCGAACACCGTGTGTCCGGGCGTTGTCCAGTAGGAGGCGGCGGCTGCTGCGTAGTCGCTGTGCCAGCGGTCCGAGCTGGCTGCGTGCCGAGCTTGCGCTTGTCGTTCGCTCGTTCGCGTCGCTGGCGCGCAGCTCCAGCTGTTGGCCGCACCCGCGCAGAAGACGCTCGAGCGTGGGCAGAGTTGGCAGGGCGGCACCTGTCTCATAGCGAGCGAGCGCGGGCTGGGAGGTGCCGACCTTCCCGGCCAGGTCTACCTGGGAGAGTCCGGCATGAGTCCGCGCTTGACGGATGGTCGCAGCTATGTTCATTCTGCAAATTATATCGATTTAGGTATAGAAAGATCTACATCGCGCCGATCGGCCGCGAGCCGAAGGCCGGAGCGTCGCTCTTGGTCGCCGGCGCCTGACGCGTCGACGCTCAGGCCGCGGGCGGCGTTGTCGCCGCGCCCGCAGGAGGGCGAGCACCGGACGGCTCGTACCGAGCCGGCGACAACGCCGCCGTCTCGCCGCTCGCCCCTAGCGCGGCGAGCTCGTCGTAGGTGATCGCCTTGCGCCGGCGCCCGGCGCGGTCGAGCACGTGGTCGAGCGCGAGCATCTGGCGCGGGTGCTGCAGGTCGGCCGGGTGCAGGTCGACGCGCAGCGTGCGCCCGCCGAGCATGCCGCCGGCGCGGATCAGCGCCGGCGAGAGCGCGCGCCGCAGCGCGCCCTCGCCGCCGATGCTCCAGACGGGGGAGAGCAGCCGCGCGCGCTGCTCGCCGGCGGGCTGCGCGCGGCGGTGCACGCCGAGCAGGCCCGCCCACCAGCGGAAGCGGTGTGGCAGCACGCTGCGCAGCGCCGGCGTATACGCGTAGGCGGGAGCGACGAAGCCGTCCGGCTCGATCCCGGCGAGCTTCAACACGCGCCAGCCGGCGTTGACGGCGCGCTGCGTCTCGGCCTCGTCGAGGCCGACGAACTCGCCCGTGCGCCGCACCGGCGTCGCCAGCAGCGAGCCGCGCGAGCGCCCCGCAGCGGCGCGTGCGCTCGTGCTGGAAGCCGTGCTGGGCGATCGAGTCGCCGGCGCGGCGGCGCTCGGCCAGCCAGCTCGTCATCTCCGGCGAGCGCTCGCCCACCGGGTGCAGGTCGCGGGCGGGGATCACCAGCAGCGTGACGCGGTCGACGCCGTGGTCGTCCAGCCAGTCGCGGATCAGCGCGCAGCGCTCGAACGTGGCCGGCTCGACGTCGTGCAGCGCGACCGCGATCGTGCGCGGCGGGCTCGAGCCATGGTGCGCGACGGAGCCGCGGGAGCTAGGCGGCACGCGCCAGCCTTCCCGGCTCGCGGGCGGCCAGCAGCTGCCGGTAGCCGTCGCCGAGTCGCTCCAGCGCCCGCTCCCAGGTGCGCTCGCGCACGGCCGCCAGCCCGCCGCGTGCGAGGCGCGCGCGCAGCTCCGGCGTGCCGGCCAGCTCGAGCACGGCGTCGGCCAGCGCGTCGCGCGTCGGCTGCGCAGAGCAGCCCGCTCGACGCGCTGCTCGATCAGCGACAGCGGGCCGCCCTCGGCGACGGCGACGACCGGCAGACCGCTGGCCTGCGCCTCGAGCACGACCTGGCCGAAGGTGTCGGTGCGGCTGGGGAAGAGGAAGACGTCGGCGCTCGCGTAGGCGCGCGCGAGCGCTCGCCGTCGAGCCAGCCGAGGAAGTGGCGCCGCCTCGCCGACGCGCTCGCGCAGGCGCTCCTGCTCGGGCCCGCCGCCGACGAGCACCAGGCGCAGCCGCGGCTCGCGCGCCCGTGCCGGAGGAACGCGTCGGCGAGCAGGTCGGCGCCCTTCTCGCGCGTGATCCGCCCGGCGTAGAGCACGTCGATCGAGTGCTCGGGCTTGGCTTCGCCGCGCGCCGCAGTTCGCGCAGGCCGTCCTCGCGCAGCTCGGGACCGAAGCGCTCGGTGTCGACGCCGCGGTCCCAGCGCGCGACCTTCTCGCCGGCCACGCCGATGCCGGCGAGCGTCGCGTCGGAGGCCGGGCTGGGGGAGAGCACGAGGTCGCACGCGCCGTAGAACGTGGCCACGCCGAGCGCCATCGCCTGCGCGACGCGCTGCTCGCCCGAGCGCAGGCCGGCGTAGGCGGTCAGCTCGGTGTGGTAGCTGCCGAGCAGCGGCACGCCGAGGCCGCGGCTGACGAGCGCGCCGACGATGCCGACGGGGCCCGGGCGAGCAGACGTGGATCAGCGTCGAAGCCGCCGTCGGCGATCGTCTGCACGGCCGCCGAGCAGGCTGGGCACGCCGATCTGCAGGCCCGGGTAGTAGGGCACCTCGAACTCGGCCACCGCCGAGCAGCCGGCGGTCGACGTCGGGATCGGTGCCGAGCACCTCGATCTCGAAGCCCGCGCACGCCGCGCGCGCGGATCTCCTCGATCGGCGCGCGTGACGCCGTGCGTCGAGCCGATGCCGTCGGCGAGGATCGCCACGCGCGGCGTCTCGCCGTCCTCGCGACGCGTGTCGAGCTTCGCCCGCTCGTTGGCGAGGAAGGCCGTGGCCGGGGCGTAGGGGATCGCGGCGATGCAGCTCTCGAAGAGCTCGCCGGCGGCGCCTGCGACGTCGCGCTCGCCCCGCGCGGCTGCGCAGCGCCTGCTCGATCGCGCCGCGCAGCTTGCGCTCGTGCGCGCGGCAGGCGCGGCGGTAGAGGTCGGAGTGGCTGAAGCCGTCCTCCTGCATGTAGGCGATCAGGCCTGGCTCGTCGAGGTGGTCGAGCTCGACTGCGGCCAGCCAGGCGCCGCAGCAGGCAGCGCGCGTCGTCCGGCGTGACCGCGCCGCCGCCGTCGGTCGTGCCGTGGCGCGCGTCGCCCTCGTCGAGCAGGCGCTTGGCCATGGTCAGCACGGCCGCCGGATCGGGCTCTCGTGCGGCGCGTCGTGGCCGCCGCGGCCGAGCGAGCGCGCGGCGAGCGCGATCGCCGCGTGCGCCCACTTGGCCGCGCTGCCCTGCGCGCCGCCGGCGCTCACGCGCCCCGCGCGCACGTGCGCGAGGAACTCCTGCGGCGTGCGCGCCGCCGGGGTCTGCCGTCCAGGTGCGCCCGATGTCGACGCCGGCGTGGTCGTCGGAGCCGCCGATGCCGGCGCCGTCGCGCGTCGCGACGTACGTCGCCGCCGGCCGGTTCAGCTCGCGCGCGCGCGCGCCGTTGCGCACCTCCCAGACGTCGAACAGCTCGCGCGAGGCGGCGGCGGTGGCGCGCCGTGCAGGGGCGCGCCGACGTGGTAGTAGGGGTGTGCGAGCGCGCAGGCGATGTCGCGCTCGTACATGTAGGCGGCGCACAGCTCGACGTCGCCGCGGTTGGCCTGCAGCCACTCGTGGTCGTCGGGGGTGATGCCGTAGCAGAGCACGTGCACCGCCTGCGGCTCGCCGCGGAAGTGGGCGGTCAGCTCCTCGGAGACGAACACGTCGGGGCGGTCGGCGATCTGCAGCACGCCGGCGATCGTGTCGTGGTCGGTGATCGTCACGAAGTCCATGCCGCGGCGCTTGGCGAGCTCGTAGACCTCCTCGGGCGGCGTCGCGCACTCGGGCAGGCCGACCGCGCGCTGCACGCCGAGCTTCGACTCCTGCGAGGCGGTCGAGTGGCAGTGCATGTCCTGCGCTGGCAAACCTCCGCAATGCTCTGCGCAGTCCTTCCTTGACCGTTCATAGCAATCAGATTTCCCTGCAAAGGCGGTTTTTTGTGACCAGGCGGAAACGATCGTGTGAAGTCGCTGTGAAGATCCCCGCCGGGCGCTCGACGCATCCGGCGAGCAGCGCCATGCGTCCTCGCTGCGGCGTTCGGGCCAACGCGATCCATAAGCTGTCGGCCGTGCACGATCCGATCTCCTACTTCCAGGCGGTCATCCTCGGCCTCACCCAGGGAATCGCCGAGCCGTTTCCGATCTCGAGCCTCGGCCACGGCGTCGTGCTGCCGCGGCTGGCCGGCTGGCACATCCACCAGAACGACAAGTTCTTCCTGACGTTCCTGATCGCCACGCACCTGGCGACGGCGATCGTGCTGCTGCTGTTCTTCCTGAAGGACTGGGTGCGGATCGTCAGAGGGCTGGGGCGCTCGCTGCAGATGCGCGAGATCCGCGAGGACGACACGCGACGCGCGCCTCGGCTGGCTGCTCGTCGCCGGCACGATCCCGGTCGGCGTCATCGGGCTGCTGCTGCAGGACCCGCTGCGCAAACTGTTCGCCTCCCCACAGACGGCCGCGGCCTTCCTGATCGTCAACGGCGTCGCGCTGCTGCTGTTCGAGCGGCTGCGCCGTCGCCCGCCGCGGCCGGGCGACTACGCGGGCGACGTCGACGCGCGCCTGGCCAAGCTGAGCTGGCGCCAGGCGATCGCGGTCGGCACCTCGCAGGCCGCGGCGCTGATCCCCGGCATCTCGCGCTCGGGCTTCACGATGGGCGGCGGCCTGCTGGTGGGGCTCTCCAACGACGACGCCGCCCGCTTCGGCTTCCTGCTGGCGACGCCGGTGATCTTCGCCGCGGCCGCGCTGAAGCTGCCCGAACTGTTCGGCTCGGCCGGCAACGGCGTGCGCGGGCCGGCGCTCGTCGCGGGACTGTGCGCGGCCGCGACGACGTTCCTCGCCGTCAAGTTCCTGCTGCGCTTCTTCCAGACCAATCGCCTGACGCCGTTCGGCGTCTACTGCATCGGCCTCGGCGTGACCTGCACGCTCGTGTTCGCGCTCGGCGGTTAGCTCAGGCGCTCGCCGAGCGCTCTGCGTTTTCGGGCCGGTCTGGAACCAGGCGAAGGCGAAGCAGGCGAGCGCGACGACGAGCGCGGCGATGCCGTGCTTGGTGTGGTGGTGCGTCGGCCTCCGCGTCGGTCGCCGAGACGTGGCCGGGGAAGAACGAGGGCAGCGAGTGCGCCGGCTGGACGAAGTAGATGACCGCGACGACGATCAGCAGCACGCCGAGCAGCACGGCGGGGAGGATCAGCTTGCGCGGGTTCGAGCTCATCGACGGCAGGATCCTAGAGCAGAACCGTCTCGGGCCATCGGCTGGGGTGGCCACTCGTGGGAAGGACGATTCAGGCGATCCTTAGGTGGTAGTCCATCATTGACCGGATGCCCGTTCCGCGGACGCCGCCGAAGATGTTCGAGACGCGCAGCCAGGCCTGGCGCGAGGTCGGCCTGCTGCGGCAGATCAGCCCGCGCGTGGTCAAGCGCGCGCGCCTGGAGGCGCTCGTGCTGGTGCCGCTGTTCGTCGCCGTCGTCGTCCTCTACGACCACCGCGTCGAGCTGTTCGGCCGCGAGACGCACACCTACCGCGACTCCCACGGCGTCTTGCACCCGGCGCACAAATACCTCGAACCGGCGCTCGAAACGCCGATCACGGTCGTCACGGTGATCGCGCTCGTGATCCTCGGCTGGGCGATCGCGCGCGACATCGGTCGCGGCCTCGGGCCGCCGCTGTTCCGCCGCCTGGATCCGGCGACGGCCGGCACGGTCGGGCTTCCTGATCCGCCTGGTGACGATCGTGCTCGCGCTGCTCGTGGCGCTGCGCGTGGCGGGCATCGAAGCGCGCACGCTCGCGCTCGGCGGCGCCTTCACCGCCGTGATCTTCGGTCTCGCCGCGCAGCAGACGCTCGGCAACCTGATCGCCGGCACGGTGCTGCTGAGCGCGCGCCCGTTTCGCGTCGGCGAGCGCGTGCGCCTGCAGGGCGGCCCGCTCGCGGGTCAGCTCGAGGGCACGGTCAGCTCGCTCGGGCTGCTGTACACGACGTTCGCCACGGGCGAGGACTCGATCATGGTGCCCAACAGCGTCGTGCTCAACGTCGCCGTGATCCCGCTGCGCGAGCCCGAGGCGGTCAACCTGCGCGCGCGCCTGCGCGCGGGCATGACGCCGGGCGACCTGCAGGAGCTGCTCGAGGCTCGCTGCAGACGCCGCTGCGCGACGCGCCGCGGATCACGCTCGAGGAGCTCGACGGCGAGGAGGTCGTCGTGCGCATCGCCGCGACGCCGCGGGTCGCCGCCGAGGGCCGTCAGCTGGCCAGCGAGCTGCTCGGCATCGTCTCGCGCGAGACGCGCGCGCGCCAGCGCGACGGCGACGATGGCGACGGCGCTCAGCGCGCTCGGAGGCGGCGAGCACACGCCGTAGCGCAGGAACAGGTGCGACTCGTTCTCGAGCACGCCGAGCAGCTCGAGCTCGGCGGGCGCGGCGAAGGCTCGCCGCCGGCGAGGATCCGCAGCGCCTCGCCCGTCGCGTCCTCGCCGCCGGCGAGCTTGGGCGCGAGCGACAGGAACAGCTCGTCGACGAGCGCCCGCGAGCAGCAGTTGCGCGTTCAGGTGCGGTCCGCCCTCGCACAGCAGCGTGTCGCACGCCGAAGCGCTCGCGCAGCTCGCGCAGCGCCAGCGCCAGGTCGAGCTCGCCGTCGCGCGCGGCGCGCACGTACTCGCACCTGCGCCGCCGTCTCGGGCAGGCTCGCCGCCGAGGCGGTCACGATCACGACGCGCGCCTCCGGCTCGCCCAGCAGCGGCGTGTCGAGCGGCAGCGACAGCCGGCCGGAGACGATGCACGCGAGCGGCTCGGCGCTCAGCCCGCGCTCCGGCGCGCGCGCCTGGCGGGCTCCGTCGGCGACGATCCGCCCGTAGCGCTCGGTGCGCACGGTGCCGGCGCCGACCATCACCGCGTCGACGCCTCGCGCGCAGCGCGTGGAACAGCTCGCGGTCGGCGCGGTTGCCGATCGCGCCCGAGCGTCCGTCGATGCTCGCGCGGCCGTCGACCGTCGAGACCATGTTGAGGAGCAGGTAGGCGGTCGCGCTCGCCCGAGCGCGCGCCCGGCGCGCTCCCGCAAGCCGAGCCGCTCGACGATCTCCGCGCGCGTGCGGCGCTCGCGCCGGGCGGCAGCAGCGCGTCGAAGCGGGCGACGGTCTCGGCCGTCGCGCCGGCCGGCTCGGCGGGCTGGCGACGCGCCATCGCTCCACCCTAGCCGCCCCGCGGTGCGCGCGCCGTCGGCGCTCGCAGCCCGGAAAACCTGCACGCGAGCAGGATATAAATCGATCGTCCGATCTCGCAACATCTCGACAACACGCGCGTACCAGTACCTGCTACGGTCGTGTTGACTGGCCGGCGCATAGACCGGCGAAAGCAGTGCAAGCGCTCGCAGGTCGAAGCTTCATGAAGCATCCTCCGCGTAGCAGCACGCACATACCGTGGAGGAGTTCCCACATGCCTACCGGCACCGTAAAGTGGTTCAGCGACGACAAGGGGTTCGGCTTCATCACCCCCGACGACGGCGACAAGGACCTGTTCGTTCATCACACCGGGATCAACGGCGAGGGCTACCGCTCGCTGCAGGAGGGCGCCAAGGTCTCCTACGACCCCGAGCAGGGCGACAAGGGCCCGAAGGCCGTCAACGTCCAGACGATCTAGTCGCGCACGCTGAACCTGCGGCGGCGTTCGCCGCGGCCGCAGCGGTCTAACCTTCTGAGGGCTCGCTTCGGCGGGCCCTCTTGCATGTCGAGCGACGCGAGCACACTCCCCCTGCGCGACGCGCAGGTCGGCGGCCCGGCGGTCAGGCGCGGCGCTGCGCGGCCGCGTGGGCACGCTCGCGCGCGCCGGCGAGGCGCACCTGGCCCGGCGCCGTGTGCCTCGTCGTGATCGTGCTGTGCAGCCTGATCGTCGTGCTGATGGCCGCCAACCGGCCGAGCGTGCTCTCGGCGACGACGCACGCCAACTACTTCCCGCGCTGGATGGCCGGCCCGCTCGGCGGGCTGTTGCCGTGGCTGACGCGCAGCACGGTACACGCTCAAGTACCTGTTCTCGGGCGCGATCGTGCTGATGTACGTCAGCTACCTGCTCGCGCTCGCGCTACGTCCCGCGGCTGCGCGCCGCGCTGGGCGATCGCGACGGTCGTCGCCGTGCACGCGATCTTCTTCCTCGCGCCGCCGCTCGCGCTGACGGACATCTTCAACTACGTCAACTACGGGCGCATGGAGGTCGTGCACCACCTCAACCCGTACACGACGATCCCGATCCTCGAGCCGCACAACGACCCGAGCTACGACCTCTCGCAACTGGCACCAGCTGCTGAGTCCCTACGGCCCGCTGTTCACGCTGCTCACGTTCGTCGTCGTGCCGCTCGGCGTGGCCGCGTCGTTCTGGGTGCTCAAGGGCGTGCTCGCGCTGGCCAGCCTCGCGACGCTGCTGCTCGTGTGGAAGTGCGCGCGCCTGCTCGGGCGCGATCCGGTCAAGGCGATCGTGCTCGTCGGGCTGAACCCGATCGTGCTCGTGTGGGGCCTCGGCGGCGACCACAACGACTTCCTGATGGTGTTCTTCATCGTGCTCGGCTTCTACCTGCTGCTGCGTCGCGCGCCAGCGCGATCACGAGCAGCTCGGCGAGGACGGCGTCGATCGACCCGACGGGGCCGCTGGGCCCTTCGCGCCGGCCCCGCCGCCGACGCTGCCCGCCTCGCTGGCCGACGTGCGCGCCGTCGTGGCCGAGGTCCCGCTGCGCGAGCGCCTGCGCGAGTGGCTGCTGCCGCTGTCCCTGGCCCGAGATCGGCGCCGGCGCCGCGTTCGTGGCGGCCGTCGCCGTGAAGGCCTCCGGCGGCGTGCTGATCCCGGTCGTGCTCGCGGGCCTGCTTGCGGATGCCGCGGCGGCTGGTGCAGGTGCTGCTGGGCATGGCCGCGCCACGGCGCTGATCGCCGCGGCGAGCCTGATCGCCTTCGGCCTGCACATCCCCGACCTGAGCACGCAGAGCCGCCTCGTCACGAGCGTCAGCGTGCCCAACCTGATCGGCCTCGCGCTCGGCCAGGGCGGCGAGACCGACTGGCTGCACACGCTGCTCAGCGTCGCGCTGATCGTCGCCGTCGCGCTGTGCTGCGCGCTGGCCTGGCGCCGGCGCGCGTCGATCACCGCCGCCGGCTGGGCGAGCGTGGCGCTGCTCGTCACGCTCAGCTGGGTGCTGCCGTGGTACGTGCTGTGGGTGCTGCCGATGGCCGCGCTGTCGAGCTCGCGCGCGCCTGCGCCGCACCGCGCTCGTGCTCGGCGCCTACCTGATCATCGCCTGGGCGCCCGCCTCGGGGCTGCTGTGGAACGCGATCGGCTTCCACCCGGAGAAGACCTCGCTCGGGCGCCTGCACCAGCGCTACGTCAAGGAGCTGCTGAACTAGGCTCGCGAGCGGGCGACGCGCTAGTCGGCGTCGCTCGGCGGGCGGCGCTCGCGCTTGCGCTGCGTCGCGCCGGCGCTTGGCCGCCAGCGGCGCCGCTCGCGCGAGGCGGCCGTCGGTCGGGTGGCGCGCCGGCGCTTGGGCACGAGCAGCGCCGGCGATCCGCTCGGCCAGCCGCGTCAGCGCGAGCTCGCGATTGCGCGACTGCGAGCGCTCGTCCTGCGCGACCGCGACGACGCGCGGGCCGGCGCGGCGAGCAGGCGCGCGCGCTGGGTCTCGCTGAGCGCCTCGGAGGCGAGCACGTCGAAGCTCGCTTCCACGCGCGAGGCGGTCACGTTGGCGTGCTGGCCGCCCGGTCCCGAGGAGCGGCTCGCGCGCACGCGTGACCTCGGCAGCGGGATCGTCAGGCGCTCGTTGACGCGCAGGCGCCCGGCGGGTCGGTCTCGCTCATCGCATCGCTCACCGGCCCGCTCGCAGCTCGCCAGACGCCGGCGGCTACTGCGACTGCTCGTCTGCAGCCCGTGCAACTCGCGCACGCGCTGCTCCTCGCCCTCCGGCACGCGCCCGTCGCGTCCGACGTAGCCGTCCTTGCCGCCGGCGCACACGTACACGGCGTCGACGTCGCCGACGTTGCGCACCTTGCGCACGGTGGCCGCGTCGACGCGCGCGATCCCGCCCTCGCCGAGCGTGTGCACCGTGCCGTCGCCGAACTCCATCTCGATCGTGCCGCGGTGCACGAAGTACAGCTCCTCCTGCGTGTCGTGGTAGTGAAAGCCGCTGTCGATCCCCGGCGGCATCACGATCGCGTTGACGCCGAAGGCCGTCACGCCGAGGCCCTTGCGGACCTTGCGAAAGCCCGGCGCCTCGCCGAGGTCGTCGAGGTTGCCGACGGCATAGCCGTCGCCTTGGGTCACTGCTGGGTACTCCGTCGAAGCCTCCATCTGCGCCTCCGGTCTCAGAACGGTCTAGTCAGCGACAGAGCTTCGCAGGCCGCGTGCGTCAGTGGTCGGCGACGTAGCCGTCGTCGGGCGCCAGCGGGCGCCGCTCCTGCGCCCAGCGCATCAGCCCGCCGTCCATCGAGTAGGCCTCGTAGCCGGCCGCGCGCAACGCCTGCGCGGCCATCGTCGAGCGCGAGCCGACGCGGCAGTAGAAGACGACCGGGCGTGAGGAGTCGAGGCTGGCGGCCTGCTCGGTCAGCTTGGTCAGCTCGATGTGGCGCGTGCCGGCGATGTGCCCGGCCTCGCGCTCGTAGGGCTCGCGCACGTCGATCACCTGCAGGTCGTCGTCCTCGGCCAGCCACTCGGCCAGCCGCTCTGGCGCGATGCCGATCTCAGTGCTCGGTGCCGGGCTCATCCGGAGCCAAGCTATCAACGCCCCGGCGGCTCGCCCTGCACCGGCGCGCGGCAACGCTCGTCCGCCTGCCGCGCCGCGGGCGGCTCGCGATCACTAGGATCAGCGGCGATGGAGGCAGTCGGCGACGTCTACACGATTCCCCAGGAGCACCTGGATTTCTGCGAGACGATCGGCCAGATCGCGCGCGAGCGGATCGCGCCGCGCTCGGCCGAGATCGACGAGCAGGCCGAGTACCCGTGGGACGTGCGCAAGCTGCTGGCCGAGCAGGACGTCCTCGGCCTGCCGTTCCCGACCGAGTACGGCGGCACCGGCACGGGCACGCTGATGCTGAACATGGCGGTCGAGGAGATCGCCAAGGTCGACGCCTCGTGCGCGCTGATCCTGATGGTGCAGGAGCTCGGCACGCTGCCGATCCAGCTGTTCGGCTCCGAGGAGCTGAAGGAGCGCTTCCTGCCGCGGTGCGCGACCGGCGAGTGGTCGCCGGCGTTCGCGCTGTCCGAGCCCGAGGCGGGCTCGGACCCGGCGGGGATGAAGACGACGGCCGTCAAGGACGGCGAGGAGTGGGTGATCAACGGGACCAAGAACTGGATCTCGAACCTCGGCGTCGCGGACTTCTACATCGTCTTCGCGGTCACCGACCACGAGACCCGGCGCCTGACCGCGTTCGTCGTCGAGGCCGACCGCCCGGGCTTCAGCGTGGGCAAGCTCGAGCACAAGCTCGGCATCCGCGCCTCGCCGACGGGCCAGCCGATCTTCGACGAAGTGCGCGTGCCGGAGGAGAACGTGATCGGCGAGGTCGGCAAGGGGCTGTCGGTCGCGCTCGGGACGCTCGAGCGCACGCGCCTGGGCGCGGCGGCGCAGGCGGTCGGGCATCGCCCAGGGCGCGACCGACTACGCGGTCGCCTACGCGCGCGAGCGCAGGCAGTTCGGCAAGCCGATCAACGAGTTCCAGGGAATCCAGTTCAAGCTGGCCGACATGGAAACACGCACGGCCGCCGCGCGCGAGCTGCTCTACAAGGCCTGCGCGATGGCCGATCAGTGGCATCCGCAGCGCGCGAAGTACTCCTCGATGGCCAAGGTCTTCTGCTCGGACACGGCGATGGCGGTGACGGTCGACGCGGTGCAGGTCCTGGGCGGCTACGGTTATGTCAAGGAGTACCCGGTGGAGCGCATGATGCGAGACGCCAAGATCACCCAGATCTACGAGGGCACGAACGAGATCCAGCGGCTCGTGATCGGCCGCACGCTGAAATAGGCGGGGGAATGCGATCGTCGAGGCCGCCAGCGAGTGCCTCCGGCCACCTTCGCCGCGTCGGCATGGCCGCGCTGGTCGCGCTGTCGCTGGGGCTCGTGACGATCGTCGTCGGCCAGGGCTTCAGCACGATCGGCGCCGTGCGCGCGCTCGAGGACATCGCGCTCGGGGTGATCGTGGCGGCCGTGCTGATGGGCGCGCGCCGCGTTCGTCGCCGTGCGCATGGCCGGCTGGCGCGACCCCGAGTCCGAGAGCGAGTTCGACGAGATCGTGCGCCACTCCGAGGCGCTCGCGCGCGAGGGGCTCGCGGTCGATCCCGACGAAAGCGAGTTCATGGAGCTCGACCCGCTCGACGACGAGGACTTCGAGGAGCTCGTGCGCGACGCGCTCGACGACCTGCCCGACCTGCTGCGCAACGCGCTGCGGCACGTGGCCGTCGTGATCTCCGACGGCGGGCGCCGCGCAGGCGCGTACGGCCTCTACCAGGGCGACGGCGCCACGCGCGACGACGTGCACGACCGGATCGTCATCTTCCGCGACACGCTGCGGCGCGACTTCGGCCACGACCCCGACCTGCTGCGCGACCAGGTCACGCGCACGGTCCGCCACGAGCTGGCCCACCACGTCGGCTTCGACGAGCTCGGCGTCAGCCGCCTGGATCTCTAGGCGCTCTCAGGCGGTCCCTGAAGAAGCGCCTCGTTACGCGCGACGCCGATGCCGGCGCCCACCGAGTCACCGCCGCCGAGCGACCTCTCGACCGGCTCCGGGGCGGCCACCGGCGAGCGCCGGAGCGGGTCGGCATCCTCGCCTGCCGGCACAGCCGGGCGGATGCCCGACTTCTTCATCGTCGGCCACGAAAAGTGCGGCACGACGGCGCTCTACCTGATGCTCAGGCGTCACCCGCAGATCTTCATGCCGGACGTCAAGGAGCCGCGCTTCTTCTGCGCCGACCGCGCTCGCGCACCGAGACGCACGGGACGCAGGGGTCCGCCCGCGCACGCTGGAGGGCTACCTCTCGCTGTTCGCGGCCGCCGGCGGCGGGCAGCGCGTCGGCGAGGCGTCCCCTCAGTACATTCGTCGCCGGACGCGGTCCGACGCATCGCCGAAGCGCAACCACAGGCACGGGTGATCGCGATCCTGCGCGAGCCGGCCAGCTTCCTGCGCTCGCTACCACCTCGCAGACCTGGCCAGCGCGATCGAGAGCGAGCGGGACCTGCGCAAGGCGATGGCGCTCGAGCAGGCGCGGCGCCAGGGCGAGCGCATCCCGCGCGGATGCGAGGCGCCCGATCGGCTGCTCTACTCCGAGCACGTGCGCTACGTCGACGCAGTTGCGCCGGCTCCACGCGGTGTTCGGGCGCGAGCAGCGTCCTGGTGCTGATCTACGAGGACTTCCGCCGCGACAACGCGGCGTCGTCGGCGAAGTGCTGCGCTTCCTCGACGTCGACGACTCGCTCCCGCTCGAGCCCGTCGAGGTGGTCAGCGCCAAACGTAGGGCTGTGCGCTTCATGCGGCCTCCACCACGCCACGCGCGCGTTGAAACGGGCGCGCCACAACCCGGCGAGCTCCGGTCGCTTGTCGCGCGCGGTGAGCACGCTCGCGGGTGGGATGCTCGCGCACCCACGGGTCGTGCGCAGCTGGCGCAGGCTCGTCTATGCGGTCCCGCCGCCGCCCGACGAGCAGTTCGTGCTCGAGCTGCGTCGCCGCTTCAAGCCCGAGGTGCGTCGCCCTGAGCGACTACCTCGAACGCGATCTCGTGACGCTCTGGGGCTACGACCGCATAAGCTGAGCAGCCGCAACCGTAAGCAGCGTGCCACGACCAAGGAGACCTTCCGAGATGCCCGAAGCAGTGATCGTCGACGCCATCCGCACGCCCATCGGCCGCGCGGGCAAGGGATCGCTCAAGTCCGTCCGCGCCGACGACCTCGCGGCGATCCCGTTGCGCGCGCTGATCGAGCGCAACCCCGAGCTCGACCCGGGCACGATCGTCGACATCATGATGGGCTGCGGCTTCTGCGAGGGCGAGCAGGGCTACAACATCGGCCGCATCGCGGGGCTGCTCGTCGGGCATCGACCACCACGTGCCGGCGACGACGGTCAACCGCTTCTGCGCGTCCTCGCTGCAGACCGCGCGGATGGCCTTCCACGCGATCAAGGCCGGCGAGGGCGACACGTACATCGCGGCCGGCGTCGAGGCCGTCTCGCGCGCCGGCGGCGGCGCGCCGTTCGAGTTCAACCACGCGCGTCGACGGCTCGGAGGGCTCGGCCTACGACGTCTACATCCCGATGGGCATGACCGCCGAGAACGTCGCCGAGCGCTGCAACGTGAGCCGCGAGTCCCAGGACGAGTGGGCCGTGATCTCGCAGAACCGCGCCGTCGAGGCCGTCGCGAGCGGCCACTTCGACAAGGAGATCGTGCCGGTCACGGTGCCTGCGCACAAGGACGTCGACAAGGAGGGCAACGAGGTCGACGTGCCCGAGACGGTCGTCAAGGACGACGACGGGCCGCGACCGGGCACGACGATGGAGAAGCTCGCCGCGCTGCAGCCGGTGTTCAAAGAGGGCGGCACGGTCACGGCGGGCAACGCCTGCCCGCTGAACGACGGCGCGGCGGCGCTGCTGATCATGTCGGCGGAGCGCGCCAAGGAGCTCGGGCATGAAGCCGCGCGCGCGGATCATCGCCTCGACGGTCGGCCGGTCTGCGGCCGGAGATCATGGGTCTCGGCCCGATCCCGGCGATCCAGAAACTGCTCGGCAGCACGGGCATGACGATGAGCGACATCGACGTCGTCGAGATCAACGAGGCGTTCGCCGCGCAGATCGTGCCGTGCAAGGAAGACCTCGGGATCGACGACGACAAGCTCAACCCGTTCGGCGGCGCGATCGCGCTCGGTCACCCGTTCGGGATGACCGGCGCGCGGATCATGACGACGCTGCTCAACGACCTCGAGACGCTCGACAAGACCTACGGGATCGAGTCGATGTGCGCCGCCGGCGGCATGGGCATGGCGATGCTCGTCGAGCGGCTCAACTGATCAGCCGCTGAGATCGTTTTGATGAGGGGCCGCCCGATGGCGGCCCGAGATGGCTCGCGGGCGGCGCGCGAACGGCGCGGCGCGGGACGTGCCCTCAGTCCGGGCCGCCGCCCGATGACCACGGTGCCCTCGCCCCGAGCAGCACGGCGAGGCGCTCGGCGTCCTCCGCGTAGTGCTCGCGCAGGCGCTCGAGTGTGGCCGCGCTCGGCTCGGCGTTCGCCGCGACCTCGTTTGCGTCGCTGCGCCGGTTCCTGACGGCAGCTCGCCGGGCGATCCGCTGGTAGCGACCGCCCAGTCGCCGCTGACGGCTCTCGGGCATCCGGTGCCAGACGGCGCGTGCCGCCGGGTTACGGCTGATCGCGGCGCCGACTCCCTGGGGGCTCAGCGGCGAGGAGGGGCTCAGCCACGACGAGGGGCTCCTCCACGAAAAGCCGCGCTCGGCGCTGCTGCTGACGTGGAAGCGCTCCCCGAGGTTGTCCGGCTCGAACTCGGCGCTCACGCCGATGAACTCGTGCACCTGGCGCAGCAGCTCGCCGGGCGCACGCTCGAGCTCGTCGGTGAACGTGACGAGCAGCTGCTCACGAGGGAACACCTCGAAGTAGCCGGACAGGATCCGGCCGTACTCGCCCCACGTGACGTAGCCGGTGATCTCCTGCGGCCGGCGGCGAGCACCGGCGAGCGCGTCGGGCCGCAGCAGCTCGGCGATCGCCTCGTCGAACGACCGTCGCTCGCGACCCCGCGCGACGAGCATTCGATGATGCGACACGGCGCGCGCGACCGGATCGCGCAGGATCGCGATCAGGCGCACCTGCGGCAGGCGCTCGTGGATCCGTCTCGGCACGGTGCGCTCGTCGTAGGCGTTCGCACGACGCCCCTGAGCCTCCGGCTTGTAGACGCCGCCGACCATGTACTGCGGCGTGACCGTGCCCCACTTGCGCGTCGGATCGACGAGCCCGTCGTGCCTGGCGAGGTTGCTCATGTAGAGGCTCCAGTCGCGCGCGTAGGTCGCGTCGTGGCTGAAGTAGGGCACCTCCTTGCCGGCCGGCAGGGAGATCTCAGGGTGGCTCCTGAGGTGCTGGAACAGCGATGTCGTGCCGGCCTTCTGCGCGCCGATCACGATGAAGTCGAGTATGTCCTTCTCGGCCGGCACGGGCGATCGAGCGTAACGGATCGTCTCTATGCCCGGCCGAGCCTCGGGCGCGTCGGTCGGGTCAGCGCGGCGGCATCCGCAGGGCGCCGTCGAGCCTGATCGTCTCGCCGTTGAGCATGCGGTTCTCGACGATCTGGCAGGCGAGCTGCGCGTACTCGCGCGGGCAGCCCGAGCCGCGGCGGGAACGGGATCGCCGGCGCCGAGCTTCGCTCGCGCCTCCTCGGGAAGTGCGGCGAGCAGCGGCGTGTCGAACAGCCCGGGGGCGATCGTGTTGACGCGGATCCCGTACTGCGCGAGGTCGCGCGCGGTGGGAAGCGTCATGCCGACGACACCGCCCTTGGAGGCCGAGTAGGCGACCTGCCCGATCTGGCCGTCGAAGGCGGCGATCGAGGCGGTGTTGACGCAGACGCCGCGTTCGCCGTCCTCGCGCGGGCTCGTTGCCGATCATCGCGGCTGCGGCGAAGCGCAGCACGTTGAACGTGCCGATCAGGTTGATCGGACGATCGTCTCGAACGGCATCAGCGGGTGCGGGCCCTTGGAGCCTGCGATCTTCTGCGCCCAGCCGGTGCCGGCGCAGCAGATCGCGATGCGCAGGCCTCCGTCGGCGCTCGGCGGCCTTGCGCCACGGCCGCCTGAACCTGCTCCTCCTCGCGCACGTCGCAGGAGACGAACTCGAGCCCGAGCTCGTCGCTCAGCGCCGCGCCCTTCTCGGCGTTGACGTCGGCGATCGTGACGATCGCGCCGCGCTCGTGCAGGCGCGCGCACGGTGGCCTCGCCGAGCCCGGAGGCGCCGCCGACGACGAGCGCTGCGCTGCCCTCGATCTGCATCGCGCGGAACCCTATCCGGCGAGCTCGCCGGCCGCGTCTGTGGCGACGCGACGAAAGTGTCAGCGCGAACAGCTCGTCGGGATCGGTCAGCCAGCGCACGAGCTCCAGGCCGGCGGCGAGCAGGTCGCCCTCCAGGCGCTCGGCGCGTGAACTTGGCGCTGATCTCCGTGCGCATCTCCTCGCCGGCGTCGAAGTGCACGGGCAGGTCGAGGTCGCGCACGATCGTCGTGTGCTCGCGGCGCGCGCGCAGGCGCATCTCGATCCACTCGTGCTCGGCGTCGAACAGCGCCACGTGGTCGAAGTCGTCGGGCTCGAAGTCGGCGTCGAGCTCGCGGTTGAGCACGCGCAGCACGTTGCGGTTGAACTCGGCGGTGACGCCCTGCGCGTCGTCGTAGGCGGCCTCCAGGACACGCCGGGTCCTTGACCAGGTCGGTGCCCATCAGCAGGTGGTCCTCGGGGCCGAGCAGGCGGGAGATCTCGCGCAGCACGCGGCGGCGGCTGCCCGGCGGGAAGTTGCCGATCGTGCCGCCGAGGAAGGCGACGATGCGCGGGCCGACGCGCCGGCGGGATCTGGTCGAGATGGCGCTCGAAGTCGCCGATCACGCCGTGCACCTGCAGGCCCGGGTACTCGCCGGTGAGCTCGATCGGCGCAGTCGCGCACCATGCTCTCCGTGACGTCGACCGGCACGTAGCGCTGAAGCGTGCCGGCGCGCGTACAGCGCGTCGAGCAGCACGCGCGTCTTGGCCGCCGTGCCCGAGCCGAGCTCGACGAGCTCGGCGGCGCCGGTCAGCCGCGCCAGCTCGTCGGCGTTGTGCTCGAGGATCGAGCGCTCCGCGCGCGTCGGGTAGTACTCGGGCAGCTCGCAGATACGGTCGAACAGCTCGGCGCCGCGCGCGTCGTAGAAGTGCTTGGGCGGCAGTTCCTTGAACGGCCGCGTGAGCCCGTCGAGCACGTCGTCGGCCAGCGAGCGCTCGTGCGCGCCGTCGAGATGGGAGTCGATGCGGATCGCCGTCTCCACGACGGGCTCCGGTGGGGTTTGCGAAGCCATCAGGAGGTCCCGAGGAGGCGAACGCTATCGCAGATCATCCGGCGCCCCCGGCCATGCTGCGCCACGGGGCTCAGCCGCCGTCGCGAGCGAGTCGCACGCCGGCGAAGATCTGCCGGCGCTGGGGGAGGTCCCAGTTGCGAAAGTGCGGACCCGCGACGCGCGCGTCGGTCGCCCACGAGCCGCCCGCGCAGCACGCGGTAGTCCTCGCCGAAGAACACCTCCGAGTACTCGCGGTAGGGGTGCGCGACGAAGCCCGGGTAGCCGCGGAACGTGCGTCTCGGTCCACTCCCACACCCTGCCGACTCCGTCCAGCGGCGAACCTTCCAGCGTCGCCGCCTTCTCCCACTCGGCCTCGCTCGGCAGGCGCGCGTCGTGCGCCTGCGCGAACGCCTCGGCCTCGAACCAGCTGACGTGACAGGCGGGCGCCTGCGGATGCCCCGCGGCGATCGCCGGGTGCACCGCGCCCGCCTGCGGCTGCCGGGACTCGGCGAGCCACGCCCAGCCCTCCTCCGACCACCAGCTCGCGCCGCTCGTAGCCGCCGAGCTCTGCGAAGCGCAGCCAGCTCCGCGGTCGTCGCCGGGCGGCGGGCGATCTGAAAGCTCGACGTCTGGCGCTCGTGGCGGGGCCGCTCGTTGTCGTAGGCGAAGCCGTCGCTCGGCGCGCCCATCGCGAAGTCCCCGGCCGGCACCTCGATCCAGTCCTCCTTTGCAGCCGTCTCGCTCGCATCGCGCTCTGCGAGGGGCCGGGGAGCGGCCGGTCGCGCGTCGCCGCATCGGCCTCGCCGAGCAGCCCCGCGATGACCATCGTCTGGCGCATCGTCTCGCCGTGCTGCAGCTCGTGGCGGACCACCATCTCGCAGATCACGCCGTCGCCGACGCCGCGCTGGCCGAGCGTCTGCACGGTGCGCGCCCGCACCTCGGCGAGGTACTCGCGCGCCTCATCCGGGCCGAGCGTCTCGATGTCGCCGCGGACCGCGCGCGGCGTCTCGAAGGCGTCGTAGAGAGCCGCGAGCTCGGGCCGCAGCAGCTCGTGCTCGCCGAGGCGATGGGCGAGCCACAGGTCCTCGTAGGCGGCGATGTGGCCGAGGTCCCACACCAGCGGGCTCATGATCGGCGAGTAGACGCGCTCGAGCTGGTCGTCCTCGAGGTGCTCGATCAGCGCAAACGTCCGCGCGCGGGCGTACTCGAGCCCGTCCAAGATCTGCGCCACCCCGGCGGAGGCGCGACTGCTGTCAAGTGCGTCGGTGGCCATCGCTGCGCGCTCCCACTGTAGGAGCTCGTCGCCGGCTTCCGCGCAGCTCAGTCCGCCGGCGAGCGCTGTTTGGGTGGTTCCGGTGAGGCCGCGTCGTCGACGATCACGCTCAGGCGCCCGCGCCGCAGCAGGCTGGCGGGCACATGGCGGCTCGGCTCGGCCAGCATCGCGTCGACCGCATCGGCCTTGCCGGCGCCCGTGGCCAGCAGCACGCAGCGCCGGGCGGCGCGCAGCGCGGGCAGCGTCAGCGTGATCCGCTCCGGGGGTGGCTTGGGTGAGTCGTGCACGCCCAGGCAGAGCTCGGGCGCCTGCACGTCGAGCGTCGGCGCGCCGGGAAACAGCGAGGCCACGTGACCGTCGGGTCCGATCCCGAGCACGATCACGTCGAGCACGGCCATGCCTTGCTCGAGCGGCGCATGCTCGCGCAGCGCGCTCGCGTAGCGCTCGGCGCCGCGCTCGGGGCCGAGCTCGCCCTCCATCCGGTGCACGAGCTGCTCGTCGAGCCCGCCGGCCGCTGCGAGCAGCGTCTCGCGCGCGAGCCTGAAGTTGCTTTCCTCGTCCTGCGGCCCGACGCAGCGCTCGTCGGCGAACCACACCGAGACTCCCTGCCAGTCATCGAGCTCCTGCGCGAGCAGCTCGTAGGCGCGCGCCGGCGTCGTCCCGCCGCTCAGCGCCAGGTGCGCCGCGCCGCGCTCGCGCCGCGCGCTCTGCAGGCGCCTGGCGATCTCGGTGGCCGCGCGCTTCGCGGCCGCCTCGGCGTCGGCGCACGTCGTCAGGCTCGTCACGACGGATCGCCTCCGGAAACGAGCGTCTGGGCGTCGGGCAGCATCTCCTGCGCCGCCGCGAGCGCCGGTCCGTAGGTCTGATCGCGCAGCAGCGCCTGGCGGATGCCCTCGCCGAGGATGCCGCTCTCGCCGCGTGAGGCGCCGATCAGCGTCCACTCGCGCTCGTGCCCGTCGCCGTCGCTGCGCCGCGCGCGCAGGCCGCCCGGCCCGCGGTCCAGGCGCAGGGCGAATCCGGAGGAGCTGCGCAGGTCGAGCCCGGCAAGGCCGGGAACGCTGAGCTGCGGGTCGGCTCTCAGCTCGAGCTCGATGTCGTGCCCGTCCCCGTGCGCCGTGCCGCCGAGCACGCCCTCGTGCCTGTCGCTGCTGACGATCTCCGAGTGCTCGAGCTTCCAGTCAAGGCGCGATGCCAGCCAGCCGAGCAGCAGCATCGCCGCGACCGTCGAGTCGGGGTGGTGGCGCACGGTGATCGCGTTGAGGGCGTCGAGCTCGGCGCGCATCGCGGGCGGGTCGAACGCCGCCGCGATGCGCTCGCGCCACGGCGTCGAGCGCAGCCACGCGAGGTCGACGACGTACAGCTGCTCGGCGAGCGCGCTCGCGCGGTCGAGCGCATCGCGCCAGACGGGCTCGTCGATCGAGTCGATCAAGCTCGCCTGCGCGAGGCTGAGCAGCGAGTCGACGGCCTCGGGGTGCCCGTGCGGCGACCACAGCAGCGTCGTCAGGTCCGTCACGACGAGCGGGTCGGCGATCGTGTCGAGATCGTCGAGGTGGCGGTCGCCGAGCCTGACGATCACGGTCTCGCGCAGCAGCGCCAGCTCGCCCGGCGCGGGGTCGGCGTCGGAGGCGATGCTCACGCGCGCGTCGAGCCGTTCGCGCTTGGGCTCGTAGGAGAGCACGACCAGGCGCGAGGCGGCATAGCGCCCCACGCCGCGCAGGCGGTTGGCGATTTCACCGCTCCACTCGTCCTCGACGAACACGATCATGTTGAGCACGCGGGCCGGCACGTAGCTGCCGCTTTCGGCGTGGCGCTCGGCCAGCAGGTCGCGCAGCGCCGCTTCGATCCTGTCCGGCGTCGTGCCCTGCTCGCTCCAGACCGCGTCGCTGGTGCTCATCTCAGCCGCTCACATCGATCAGATCGCGCGCCACTGATGGCCCTCGAGCAGCAGCTCCTGCGCCTCGGCGGGTCCCTGCGAGCCCGCTTCGTACTGCGCCAGCGGCCCCGGCTCCTTCGCCCACGTGCCGACGATCGGGTCGCAGATGCGCCACTGCGCCTCGACCTCGTCGTTGCGTGTGAACAGCGTCGCGTCGCCGCGCATCGCGTCGGTGATCAACCGCTCATAGGCCTCGGGCGACTGCGAGAGAAAGGACGTGCCGTAGAGGAACTCCATGTTGACCGGGCGGATGATCATGCGCGTGCCCGGGATCTTCGCGCCGAGGCGCAGCGAGACGCCCTCGTTGGGCTGCAGCGTCAGCACGAGCTGGTTCGGCTGCACGCCGAGCGAGCCGTCCTGGGAGAAGGCGAGGTGGGGGACCGGCTTCAGCGTGACCGCGATCTCGGTGATCTTGCGCGCCAGGCGCTTGCCCGTGCGGATGTAGAACGGCACGCCGGCCCAGCGCCAGTTGTCGACTTCCAGGCGCAGCGCGGCATAGGTCTCGGTGGTCGAGTCCGGCGCGACGCCGTCCTCTTCCAGGTAGCCCGCGACGTCCTCGCCGCCGGCGTGACCCTTGGCGTACTGGGCGCGCAGCGCGATCTGCGAGATGTCGGCCGGCGTCGGCTCGGGAATCGACTGCAGCACCTTGACCTTCTCGTTGCGCACCTCTTCGGCCGTGAAGCTCACGGGCGGCTCCATCGCCACGTGGCAGAGCAGCTGCAGCATGTGGTTCTGGATCAGGTCGCGCAGCGCGCCGGCGTGGTCGTAGTAGCCGGCGCGGGTGCCGATGCCGAGGTCCTCGGCGGCCGTGATCTGCACGTTGTCGATGTAGTTGCGGTTCCACAGCGGCTCGAACATGCCGTTGGCGAAGCGAAACGCCAGCATGTTCTGCACGGTCTCCTTGCCGAGGTAGTGGTCGATGCGGAAGACCTGCTGCTCCTCGAAGATCCCGAGCACGCGGCGGTTGAGCTCGCGCGCCTCCTCGAGCGTCGTGCCGAACGGCTTCTCGATGATCACGCGCACCTGCGCGCCCTCGTGCTGCGCCAGCTCGGAGCTGCCCAAGCGCTCGACGATCACCGGAAAGAACTCGGGCGCCGTCGAGAGGTAGAAGGCGCGATTCAGCGGTTCGCCGGCGTGCGTGTCGAAGGAGTCGAGCACCTTGCCGAGCTCGGCGTAGACGGAGTCGTCGTCGAACACGCCGGGGACGTACTTGACCTCTTCGAGCAGCGCCTTGAGCACATCCTCCTTCGGCGGGCGCCGTGAGAAGCGGCGGATCGCTTCCTCGCACTCCGCGCGGTAGTCCTCGTGCTCTTTTTCCTGGCGCGAGACGCCGACGAGATGGAAGCGCTCGGGCAGCGCCCCGTCGTGGGCGAGGTTGTACAGCGCAGGCAGCAGTTTGCGCCTGGCCAGATCGCCCGTGGCGCCGAAGATGACGAGCGTCGTCGGCGCGACCGGCAGGCGCTCGAGGCCTGCCGTCAACGGATTCTCCGGCTGCGGCTCGGCGGTCGGCTGACCGGGATGGGCCGCCACCGCTCAGCGGCCCCCGCGCTTGCCGGCCTTGGCCGGCGGCTTCGCTTTGCTCGCGCCGGTCCTGGCGCCGGCGCTGCTCGCCGGCGCGCTCTTCACCGCGTGCCCGCCGAACTGGTTGCGCAGCGCCGCCAGCACGCGATCGGAGAAGTCGCCGTTGCCGCGCGAGCGAAAGCGCGCGTACAGCGAGGCCGTGATCACGGGCGTCGGCACGTCGTGCTCGGTCGCGTCGGCGATCGTCCAGCGCCCCTCACCCGAGTCCTCGGTGTAGCCCTCGATCGCCTGCAGCTCGTTGCCGTCGGCTTCGAAGGCCCGTGCCGCCAGTTCGCACAGCCACGAGCGCACGACCGAACCCTGTCCCCACAGGTGCGCGATCTTCGCGTTGTCGAGCTCGTACTCGCACTTGTCGAACAGATCGAAGCCCTCGGCGTAGGCCTGCATCAATCCGTACTCGACGCCGTTGTGGACCATCTTCACGTAGTGGCCGGCGCCGGAGGGGCCGAAGTGCATCCAGCCGCGTGGGCCGATCGCGGCGATGCTCTGCTCGTTGGTCTCCGGTGCCAGCACGTCGAGGATCGGCGCGAGCCGCTTGACCGCTTTCGGCGGGCCTCCGACCATCATGCAGTAGCCGACTTCCAGGCCCCACACGCCGCCGGAGACGCCCACGTCGACGTATTCGATGCCCTGAGCTTTCAGCTGCTTGGCGCGGCGCTTGTCATCGCTCCAGCGCGAGTTGCCGCCGTCGATGATCGTGTCGCCGCGATCGAGCAGCTTGGACAGCTTGTCGACCGTCTCCTGAGTCGGCGCCCCGGCGGGGACCATGATCCACACCATCCGCGGCGGCGAGAGCTGCTTGACGAGATCTTTCAGCGAGCCCGCCCCGGCCGAGCCGTTCTTGACCGCCTGCTTGACGGCCTTCTCGTCGAAGTCGAACGCGACCACCTCGTGCTCGGAGTCGCGGCGGATGCGGTGCACCATGTTGCCGCCCATCTTGCCCAGCCCGACGAAGCCGATCTGGCTCACAGCGCCTCCTTGATCTCGTTGGTCAGCTCGCGCAGCGCCGCGGCGGGATCCGCGCCCTGCAGACGCACGCGCTCGACCGGGAGCCCAAGCTCGCGCAGCGTGTCGAAGTCGCCGATCGCCTCGGCGTTCTTCAGCGTCGTGAACGTGTACGGCGCGTCCGGGATGTCTACGTCCTCGGGTCCGTCCCACAGCAGTTGCAGGAAGCGCCCTACCTTCGGGCCACCCTTGTGGAACTGCCCGGTCGAGTGCAGAAAGCGCGGCCCGTAGCCGAATGTCGTGGTCGCGCTGCCGTGCGCGCGGATCAGCTTACGTAGCGCTGCGACCGCCGCGTCGAACTCGGCGGAGGGCTCCACGTAGCCCATCAGCCCGACGTAGCTCGGCGGGGCGGCCGGAGCAAGAAGCGCCTTCAGCGAGTCGCCGCGGTGCTCGGCCGGCAGCTCGTGCTCGGCCTCGAAGTGCGCGAGCACCTGCTTCGTCGCATCCTTGGCCTGCTGCACGTTGGGCTGGTCGAACGGGTTGATCTGAAGGCCCCAGCCGGCGACTGCGACGGCGATCTCCCACAGCATGAACACACGGCCGAGATCGCTCGCGCCGTGCGTGGGCACGAGCAGCAGCGGGTGTCCCGCCTCGGCGAGCGCGTCCACGCGCGTCCGCAGCGCCGGGTCGGGGGAGTCGAGATCGCTCAGGTAGACGAACACGCGGTCCTCGCCGTACTCGGAGGGCTCGCCGAGCGGCTCCTCTGCGACCGGCAGGATCCCCGTGCCCTGCTTGCCCGTGGACTCGGCCACGAGCTGCTCGAGCCACAGCCCGAGGCCGGGCAGCGACTCGTCGATCACGAACGTCAGCTTGTCGCGCCCGGCGCGCGCCAGCGCGCTGAGCGCCGCACCGATCCACACGCCCGCAAGCTCGGCGCCCGGCGAGAGGTCGCCCGCACCCTCCGCCGCCGCCCCGGGGTCGAGCTCGGTCTGCCAGGCGCCCGCCGCCCCCTGCAGCAGGCCGCGGATGTCGACGCCGCTCAGTGCCGCCGGCACCATCCCGAACGCCGACAGCGCGCTGTAGCGCCCGCCGATGCCCGGGTCGCCCGCGAACACCTGCCTGAAGCCGTGCTCGTGCGCGAGCGTCTCGAGGCCCGAGCCCGGATCGGTGATCGCCGCGAAGTGGGTGCCGTCTTCGACGAGCGACCAGAAGTGGGCGAACAGGGACAGCGGCTCGATCGTGCCACCCGACTTGGAGGACACGAGGAACAGGCTCTTGGATGGATCGACGCGCTCGCCGACGGCCCGAACCGTCGCCGCGTCGGTCGAGTCGAGCACGTGCAGGGTCGGGCGCCCCACGCTTGCGCCGAAGGTACGGCGCAGCACCTCCGGCGCGAGCGAAGAGCCGCCCATGCCGAGCAGCACCACGTCACCGATTCCGTCGGCGACGAGCCCGTCGGCGAAGCTCTCGATCGACTCGACCCGATCGAGCATCCGCTCCGGACTCGTGATCCAGCCGAGGCGGTCTGCGATCTCCGGCGTGCCCGGCGGCCCCCAGAGCGTGGCGTCGCAAGCACGCACGCGAGCGCCTACGCGCTCCTCGCCGGCCTGCCGTGTCTTCACGGCGACCGCGCCCGCGAGCGAGGCCGGCAGCCGGGCCTCGACGGTGGGGACGGCGTCGCTCACCAGTGGATCGTACAAAGGTGCGCGTCGGGGCAGCCACCACCGTCGGCTACGATCCGCGCGACCATGGCGATTCACTCGCGTCAGCGCGCTGAGCGTGTTCAGGGGGACGCGCCTGGCGTCGCGGCGCCCCCGATCGGTCGCAGGCGCCTGGCATCGTTGCGTCAGAGCCTGACGAGGCTGTGGCTGTTCAGCCCCGAACGCCTGTGGCTGCTGTCGATCGCGTTGAACGGGCGTGGCCACTGGCGGCTGGCGTTCGCCGTCAAGCAGCTCAACACGGTCCTCTACCACAACTCGCTTGCCGCCGATGCGTCGGTCGCGCCGGACGTGCTGCTCGGGCACTACGGGCACGGGATCGTCGTCGGCGCGAACGTCGAGATCGGTCGGCGCGTGAAAATCTGGCACAACGTGACGCTCACGGCGGGGCGGCGCGCGCTCGAGGAGATGGCGAATCCAGTCGGTCCGCCGCCGAAACTGATCATCGAGGACGGTGTGCGGATCGGCGCCAATGCGGTCGTGATCGCACCTCGCGGGCGCGATCTGCGGATCGGGCGAGGGGCACGGATCGGCGCGGGCGTCGTCGTGACGAAGGACGTGCCCGCCCGTGCGACCGTCGTCAGCGCGTCGCCGCGGGTGCTGCTCGAGGAGACGACCGACGCGGCAGCCGAGATGCGACGATCCCCCGGCGACTGACGACGAGCGACCGCAGACCCCGCCTTGACCGACCCCACCCACCAGCGTCCCGACCGAAACCTCGCGCTCGAGCTCGTGCGCGTGACCGAGGCGGCTGCGCTCGCCGCCGCGCCGCTGGTCGGGCTCGGCGACAAGGAGGCAGCCGACCAGGCGGCGGTCGACGGCATGCGCTACATGCTCCAGTCGGTGCAGATGGACGGCGTCGTCGTGATCGGCGAGGGCGAGAAGGACGAGGCGCCGATGCTCTACAACGGCGAGCAGATCGGCGACGGCTCGCCGCCGGCCGTCGACATCGCGGTCGACCCGCTCGAGGGCACGACGCTGGCCGCGCACGGGATGCCGAGCGCGCTGGCCGTGATCGCGCTCTCCAGCCGAGGCACGATGTTCGACCCGGGACCGTGCGTGTACATGGAGAAGATGGCCGGCGCCCCGGAACTGGCGGACCTGCTCGACCTCGACCGGCCGCTCGGCGAGACCGTCGCGCTGGTGGCTGAGCGCCGCGGCGTGCCGATCGGCGACGTGATCGTCGTCGTGCTCGACCGCCCGCGCCACGAGCAGGGGATCCGCGAGATCCGCGAAGCCGGCGCGCGCGTGCGGCTGATCGCGCACGGCGACGTGTCGGCTGCCCTGCTGGCCGTGACCGAGCGCTCGCCGGTCGATCTGCTGTGGGGCATCGGCGGGACGCCCGAGGGCGTGATCTCGGCGGCCGCCGTCAAGTGCCTCGGCGGGCAGCTGCTCGGGCGTCTGTGGCCGCGCGACGAGCAGGAGCGCGAGGCGGCGCTCGCCGCGGGCTACGACCTCGAGCGGGTGCTCACACGCGACGATCTGATCACCGGCGAGGACGTGTTCTTCTCCGCCACCGGCGATCACCGACGGCGACGTGCTGCAGGGCGTGCGCTATCCGAGCGCCGGGGGCGCGACGACCGAGTCGCTGGTGATGCGCACGCGCTCGGGCACGATCCGCCGCATCCGCGCCACGCACGACCGCTCCAAGCTGCGTGCGGTCGGCGGCGAGCGCTTCTGAGGGGGGCGGCCGAGCCGCGCCGCCGGCTAGCTCCGGTAGCGTCCGACGCGCGATTCCGCCAGGTCCAAGCGCACCAGCGAGCGCAGGAAGCGGTTGGTGACGATCACATGGATGCGCGACTGCGTCACGTCGTAGAACCTGCGCCCCAGGCGCGAGGCCAGCGACGGGTAGAAGTTGGCCACCTCGACGGCCACGTGCAGCCGCGCCTGCCCGTCCTGGAGCGGCTCGCCGCGGCGGACCTCGATCTGCAGATAGCCGCCGCCGTCCCTGCCGCGCTTGGCCACGAGCAGGCCGCGCGCGATGCGCCAGCGCACGAGACCGTGATCGCGATCCATCTCGTACTCCGGCGCCTGGAAGGTCAGCAGCTTCAACTGCGGTGCGAGCAGCACGATCGCACGGCCTTGATCGGTGTAGGCCACGTGGATCAGCCCGAGCGTGGCGCGCGAGAGAAATCGCCAGTAGGTGGCCGCCAGGCGCTCGAGGTGCTCCGGCGACCAGAATTGCTGCAGCGCCTGCGCCGGCAGAAACACGTCGGCGCTCTGCACGGAGCGCACGGCGCCGGTCTCGTCGTCCAGCGAGGTGAGGCTGTGCGACTCGGCGATCACCGCCCCCGGGACGCCGCGCCCAGGGTGCGAGGCGCGCCACAGCACCGTCAGCAGGACGAGGGCGGCGAGGGCGGCAACCGCCACCACGACCGCGACGAGGGTGGCGCTCATAGCCCGGCAGGCTAGTCAGCGGCTCGTGTCCTCGCCTGCTGATATCCACCATGGCATGAGCCGCGACCGTCTCGACCCGCCGCCCACCCGCGCCCGCGCCGTCGCCGACGCGCCGGCCGAGGCGCTCGCGGCGCGGGCCGAGGAGCTCGCGCACAGGTGGGCGCTGACGTTGCTCGCAGCCCGCCCGCTCGTCGAGATGAGCGCGATCCCGCTCGAGGACCTTGCTCGCTACGCGCCCGCCGTGTGCGCCTCGCTGGCGCGGGCGCTGTCCTCGGAGGAGGAGCTCGCGATCTTCGACCTCGACGCCCGTGGGCGGGGAGGCCGGGCTGCGGCGCTCGCCGCGACCGACGGCCTGAGCGCACTCGCCGCCGGCTGGGAGGCCTCGGCAGCCGTCGAGCACGTCGAGGCGCTGCGTGGCTTGCTGTGGAAGGCCGTGCTCGAGGAGCTGCGCGACCCCACCACGCGACAGGTCGCAGACCTCTCCGACCGGCTCGCGTCGGTCTGCGCCGCAGCGCTCGCGTATGCCTTGGCCGGGCGCGCGGATGCGCTCGCCACAGCCGTCAGCCCGGCGTTTCAGCCGCTGAGCGAGCAGGTGCTCTACAGCGCGCCCGCGCCGTCGTCCGCGTCCGGCGCCGTCTTGATCGACGAACGCGACGAGGCGCCGCGCCAGGCGCGGCCGCGCTCGACCTGGCGCCGGGGGGGCGGAGCGCCCGCGCCGGCCTCGGCGCACGAGCAAGCTCGCCAGGCGGAGCCGCCGGGTCCTCACGGCACGCTGGGGGGCAGCGCCTCGCGAACGGCCCCGCGGCCGCTGCCGTGGGACACGCCGCTGCAATCCTCCGCGTCGGCGCGGGAGCCGGCGACGGATGCGGGCGGCCGGTCGCTCGAGGACCCCGTGTTGCGCGTATCGCGCGGGCCGGGCACGCCCGCCGACCGGCGTTCCTAGCGGCGGCCTCGACTCAGGCGGCTGCGGCGGCGCCGCCGGCGCTGGCGGCGGCCGCGGCTTCTTCGGCGGCGCCCGGCGGCAGCCCCAGCGTGGGCGTGTTCGGCACGCTGCCGACCACGCGCGTCTTCAGTCTCGCCGTGTCGCTCATGCCGAGGGCGCTGGCTGCGCCGCTCGTGAGGTCCCACTGCGCGCCGTTGTGCGCGTAGGGTCCACGGTCGATCACGGGCACCGTCGCCGTGTGGCCCTTGTAGCTGAACTTGACGAGCGTGCCGCACGGGAGCGTGCGGTTGGCGACGCCCACGACGGCCGGCGTCAGCGTCTGCCCGCACGCAGTCTCCTGGCCATAGAAGCCGGGGCCGAACCAGGTCGCGAGCGCCGGCTTGTGGGTCGTCGTGGCAGGCGCCGTGGTCCCCGCGGGCGCGGTCGATCCGCCCGTCGTGGCGGCCGCGCCGGCGGTCATGCAGCCGGCGCAGACGCCGGCAACGAGCACGGCGATCATCGATATCTTCAAAAACGGTGTCCGCATCAGTGTCTGGGCCTACGGGGTGAGCTGACGGGCTCGCGCCACACTGCCGGCGCTACGACTTGTGAAGGTCGATTCGCCCCCGCAAGTCGAATACATCCGGCTTGCAATGGGTCCCCCGTCTCCCGCGACCTGAGTCACAGGAGCTCGGCGTGGCCGCAAGTATACAGAAGACCTTTGCCGAGCTATGGGCAGCTTCGGCAACGGCGTCAGGCGCAAGAGCGGGCCGTGGGCCCGGCCGCTACGGCGTTCAGCCGCCGGGCAGGCGCGAGAAGACGTCCTTGAGCAGGCGCTCGCCCACCGAGACGCCCGCTTTTGCGAGCTCGCCGACGAGCTCTGCGGCCGTCGCCACCAGCTCGGGACCGCCCGGCGGCTGCACCGGCCCGGTCGCGCGTTCGCCCTCGCACTCGAAGCCCTGGCGCGGCGCCGGCTCCTCGACGGCGATCGGCCGGCGCGGTGCCGGCGCGCGCTTGCCCGTTCGCGGGCGGCGCGCGCGAACTGCGCTCGAAGGGCGCGGCGAGCTGCCCGCAGACTTTGCCCGGGCCGTCGCGGCGGAGTCTTTGGCTGACTTCGGGCGCGCGCCCGTCGCGGGCGCCGTGCGTTTCGTCTCCGTCTGAACCGCGCCTTTGGCCGGCTTCGCCTTGGCCGTCGTGCCTCGGCCGCGCGCCGGTTTTCCCGCGCCCGCCGACGTCGGCGTGTCCGGTTGCTTGGCGCGGGCTTTGGCCGGGGTCGACGGGCGCCCGTTCGGGCTGGCCGATTCGCGCGCCGCCGCGCGACGCGCGCTCGAACGCTGCGGGCGCGTGCGCGGCAGGTTCGCGAGCACGCCGCCGTTGCGCGTCGTGTCCGTCGTGCTCTCGCTGCCGTCCCCATCCGCCATCGACACATCATTGCTTAAGGCCGTCGCGAGAACATCGTGGCTCGTCTTGCCAAGAAGATCCGCTGCGTGCTGCAAGTCGGCGGGCCGCCGTTGAGAAGCACCGGGGCGACGCGTTAGCATGGGCTCCGAACAGGAGTACGACTTGTAACGTTGGGCGGCCCTCAGCCGTATGTTCCACGGAGGTGCCGTCCTAGCCGGCACCGATCCACCGGGATCTGGCGGGTTCGCCGGTTGTCGACCGACGGAAGAAACGGGAGCAGATGTCAGTAGTCGAGCTGCAGGAGCTGGATGAGGTCAAGGGCCTGCTCGCCAAGGGCCAGCAGGTCGGAGTGCTCTCCTACGCGGAGATAACCAAGGCGATGTCCGAGCTCGACCTCGACGAGTCCGACGTCGAAGAGCTGCACGGCTTCCTCGAGAAAGCCGAGATCGAGCTCGTCGAGGAGATCGACCCGGCGATCGACAGCCGCCTCGCAGGTCGAGCGCGCCCCCGACAAGCGCGGCCGGCGCAAAGCCAAAGCGGCGCTCGACCTCAAGCCGGACATGACGACCGACTCGCTGCAGCTGTTCCTCAAGGACATCGGCAAGGTGCGGCTGCTGACCGCGCAGGAGGAGGTCGACCTCGCCAAGCGCATCGAGCGCGGCGACCTCGACGCCAAGCAGAAGATGGTCGAGTCCAACCTGCGCCTGGTCGTCTCGATCGCCAAGAACTACCGCAACCAGGGGCTGCCGTTCCTCGACCTGATCCAGGAGGGCACGCTCGGCCTCGTGCGCGCCGCCGAGAAGTTCGACTACCGCAAGGGCTTCAAGTTCTCGACCTACGCCACCTGGTGGATCCGCCAGGCGATCGCCCGCGCGCTGGCCGACAAGGCGCGCACGATCCGCATCCCCGTGCACGTCGTCGAGAAGCTCAACAAGATCGGCCGCGCCGAGCGCAAGCTCGTGACCGAGCTCGGCCGCGAGCCGACGGCCGACGAGATCGCCGAGGTCACCGGGCATCGACCCCGAGGAGGTCGACTCGATCAAGCGCTCCGCGCAGGCGCCCGTCTCGCTGGAGAAGCCGGTCGGCGACGAGGAGGAGTCGGAGTTCGGTCAGTTCATCGCCGACGAGCGCGCCGAGTCGCCCTACGAGCGCGCCGCCGAGATCCTCACCAAGGAGGCGCTGCGCGAGGCGCTCGAGAACCTCTCCTACCGCGAACGCCGCGTGCTCGAGCTGCGCTACGGCCTCGGCGGCGAGCACCCGCGCACGCTCGACGAGGTCGGGCGCACGTTCAACGTCACGCGCGAGCGCATCCGCCAGATCGAGAACCAGTCGCTGAAGAAGCTGCAGTCGCCTCGCAGAGGCCCAGAAGCTCCGCGACGTCGCCTGACGGACGCCTCGCGCCCGCTGACGGCGTCCTCGGTCGCTCGCGTGCGTCCGTACGCCACGCGAACCTGCCTGTGCCCAGAAGGGGTGCGTCCTTGTCAGCGAACGCGATCCGCCCGTCAGTAGGCGTTTCCGTCTTCCCCGTCCAACGTCCCCACCTGGGCTCAAGCCGGGCCGCCGTCTGCCGATCAGGTGGGCATGTTCGACGTCAAGCAGGCGCTGCGCGAGCTCGTGGAGCGAGGAGGGCTCGGATCTGCACCTGAAGGTCGGCGCGGCGCCGCTGTTCCGCGTCAACGGCGAGCTGGCGCTCGAGCGAGGGCGCCGACCGCGCTGACCGCCGAGGACACCGAGCAGCGCGCTCGAGCAGCTGCTCGACGACGACGAGCAAGCTCGAGGAGTTCGCGCAGGAGCACGAGGTCGACTTCTCCTTCGAAATCGCGGGCGTCGCGCGCTACCGCATCAACGCCTTCCAGCAGCGCGGCGTGATCTCGATGGTCTGTCGCGCGATCCCGCACAAGATCAGCACGATCGAAGAGCTCGCGCTGCCCGACGGTGGTCCGCGAACTGGCCGACGAGGAGCGCGGGATCGTGCTGCTCACGGGCACCACCGGCTCCGGCAAGTCGACGACGCTGGCGGCGATGATCGACCACATGAACCACACGACGAGCAAGCACATCGTGACGATCGAGGACCCGATCGAGTTCGTGCACGCCGACAAGCGCTCGGCGATCAACCAGCGCGAGGTCGGCATGGACACCGCCTCCTTCAAGCGCGCGCTGCGGCGCGTGCTGCGCCAGGACCCCGACGTGATCCTGGTCGGCGAGATGCGCGACGAGGAGACCGTGCAGACGGCGCTGTCCGCCGCCGAGACCGGCCACCTCGTGCTCTCGACGATCCACACGGTCGACGCGACCGAGTCGATCAACCGCATGCTCGACTTCTTCCCGCCCCACCAGCACGCAGCAGGCGCGCAGCATGATCGCCGGCACCGTCAAGGGCGTCATCTCCCAGCGGCTCGTGCCGGGCGCCGACGGCGGCCGCGTGGCCGTCTGCGAGATCCTGCGCATGACCGGCCGCGTGCGCGACATGATCCTCGACCCCGACGCAGACCGGCAAGCTCGTCGAGGTGATCGCCGCGCGGCGGCTACTACGGCATGCAGACCTTCGACCAGGCGCTCTTCGGCCACGTCAAGGCCGGTCGCGTCACCTTCGAGGACGCGATGCGCGTCGCCTCGAGCCCGCACGACTTCAAGCTGCTGATGCAGGCCGACGGCCGCCGGGGCACCACGATGGACGACGTCGCCTCCGCCGAGGAGCGTCGTGGCCCCGACGCGCTGCGCCAGACGCGCCGCCGGCCGGCGGCCGTCCGCCGCTGACCGTCGCCTAGACCTGCAGGCGCAGGTCGCCCGGCGCCGCCGGCGTTGACCGCGGAGACGTGCCCACGCCACTTCAGTTGGTAAAGTAAAGGGCGAAATGGCCGTTGACGAGACATGTCCGGTATGTCGCACCGCTGAGATCGTGTGCGGCAAGTGGACGCTGCTGCTGGTCCGCGACCTGGCCGAGGGCCACTCGCGCTTCTGCGAGCTCGAACGCTCGCTCGCCGGCATCAGCCCGCGCACCCTCTCGCTGCGCCTGCGCGCGCTCGAGGAGGAGGCGATCGTCGAGCGCCACACGTTCCCCGAGGTGCCGCCGCGCGTCGAGTACGCGCTGACCGAGAAGGGCCGCGCGCTGCTGCCGATCATCGACGACATGCGCGAGTACGGCGAAGAGTGGCTGTGCGCGTCCCGGAGCTCCCGTCCGACGACGAGCTCAGCCGAGCTGACTCGCTCGCCGCTCGCCTAGCTGCTGTAAGGCGCCGCAGCGTGGAGCTCGCCGCGCCCGACGGGCTGGGTGCAACGCCCGCTGCGCCGAGCAGGAGCGGCTGGACGAGCGCGAAGTCAGTCGCGATGCGCTCGAGACAGCTCGAGACCGCGCTCACGGAGTTCTTCAGAGCGGCGGCCACATACCTGCGAGCCGAGCTCGCGGTCGGGCGCCGAGGTGCCGTTCGAGCTCGGCACGCAGTCCGCTCGCCGGGGCCGGGCGGCCACGCCGCTGTACTGCTATCGCGCGCTCACCGGCCAGTTCATCGACGAGCGCGATGCTGCCGTCAAACGCCTGCCCGGGCACGCCGAGGCGGTCAAGCTGCTGCGAGCGCTTCGACGGCCTCGATCGCTACCTGGCCAGCGTCGGCGGCGAGGCCGCGCAGGCCAAGGGCCGCGGCCGTGCCCAGCACGCGATCAAAGCGCTGCTCGAAGAAGTGTTCGACGAGCAGACCGAGTTCGAGCTGCGCCCCGAGCGCGTGCAGGTCGCGCTCGAACGCCTGCAGGACTCCGACGCTCGCCAACGCCGGCGAGCTGGCGCTCGTCGCGAGCTTGCATGGCGTGACGATCGCCTCCGCAGGAGCTGCCGCTGACGAAGGGCCTTCGCATCGTGCAGCGCGACGCGCTGGCCGGGCTGCCCGACGCGGCCGCCCTGCAGCTCGACGGGGAGCTGGTCGAGAACCCTCTGATCGTGCTCTATACGACCGAGCCCGACGATCCCGCCGAGGGGCTGTGCGCCGGACGCGCCGTGCTCAAGGACCTGCTCGCGCGCGCTGCGTCTGTTCGGCGACGGGCGCGTCACGCTCGGCGCGCTCGCCTGGGCGCGCATCGGCTGCAGGCACCTGGACACCGCTCGCGCTCGGCGCCGGCGGGCGCCCGCACGGGATGCTCGTCGTGACCGAGAGCAGGAGGACGAGCTGCGCGCCTTCTGCAACCTCGTCTCGCGCCGCGCGCCGCACGGCAACGACCTCGCCTGGGCGCTGCGCCGCTTCGAGCTCGGCCTGCGAGCGCGAGACCCCGTACGAAGCGCTTGACCGACAACCTGCTCGCGCTGCGCGCGCTGCTCGAGCCCGAGGGCCCAGCCAGCGGCCTGCTCGCCGGCCGGCTCGCCGCTCTGTGCGCGACTGCCGAGCAGCGCGGCGAGCTGACCGAGCGGATGGTGCAGCGCGGTCGCGCTCGAGCGCTCGCTGATCGCCGGCACCGCGGCCAAGAACGCATCGAGCCAGAGCGCTCGCCGAAGACGTCGCCGACCATCTGCGCTCGCTCCTGCGCGACGTGATCTGCGGCCACCTCGACCCCGACCTCGCCGTGATCGCCGACGAGCTGCTCGAACCCGATGAGCTGCTGCACGCCGACGAGGATCACGAAGCGGAGGCCGAGCAGCCGGTGCTCGAGGCCCCCGAGGCTGCAGTCGACCCCGAGCCCGAGCCTGAGCCAGTCCCGGACCCCGAGCCGGCGGTCGCCGTCTCGCCGCCTGTGCAGGCGCCTCAGTCAGGGCTGAGGGCGCGGCGCGTGCGCGAGTCGCCGCTCAAGTCGCGCATCGTCGAGCCCTGGCAGGAGCAAGAGGAAGATGACTTCATCGGCGCCCGCGAGCTCGCTGCCGAACTGGACCCGGCCGAAGCCCAAGCCACCGAGACACGCGCTGCGGACGAGCAGTCCGTCGCCGCGTTCGACGCGGTTGACGAGGACGCGAGACCGGCCGCCGGCGCGACCGACGCCGAGCTGCCGATCGAGGGCGTCGTCTCCACGTTCAGCTGAGCGAGCTCGCCGCCAGCCGCCGCGAAGCCTTCGCGGCTTCGTCCGCGCGGCGTTTCACCTCGTCCTGACCGTCGAACAGGTGCGCTGCGAGCCGTCCCAGGCTCGCCAGGTCACGAACCTCTTCGTCGAGGTGCGGCACGAGGATCGGGTCGGGTTCGGAGAGCTGCTCGGAAAGCCTCGCGATCGTCTCGCGGTCGCGTCGCACGAGCACGTCGAAGTCGGCCAGGTTGCCCGCCACGCGGTGAGCCAGTCGCTCGTCGAGGTCGCCCGCCAGCAGCTCTTGGACCTGCTCGACCGAGTGCCCGCCGAGTCCGTCGAAGTGCACTCGATTGACGATCAGCCCGCCCAGCGCCATCTGCGTCTCGGCCAGCTGGCGCGCGAGGAACGGCGCCTCACTGGAGGGCTCCGGCTCCGGCGAGGTGACGATCATGAAGCTCGTCGCAGGATCTCGCAGCAGCTCGTTGACGCCGCGTGTGCGCTCGCCGAAGGCCTCGAGGATGCCCGACAGCGAACGGAAGAAGGCCGACAGGTCGCTCAGCATGTCCACGCCGGTCACGCGCGCGAAGATCGCGAAGACGATCCCCGTCGAGCGGCCGAACACACGCGCGGCGAGGCCGCCGGGCGAGAGGAACACGCGCAGCGCGCGCCCTTCGAGGAAGCCCATCAGCCGCCGTGGCGTTTCGAGGAAGTCGATTGCGTTGCGCGAGGGCGGCGTGTCGAGCACGATCACGTCGAAGTCGTGCTCGTGGCGCAGCTCGTACAGCTTCGCCATCGCGCTCAGCTCCTGCGAGCCCGCGACCGCCGAGGACAGCTCGCGGTAGATCGGGTTCGCCAGGATCTCCTCGCGTTCGGCCTCGTCCTTGCTCAGGCGCGCGACGATTTCGTCGAACGTGCCCTTGCTGTCGAGCATCATCGCCCACAGCTCGCCATCGCCCTCGACGCCCGCCTCGGCGAGCAGCGCCGGGTCGATCGCCGTCGGCTCGCCCGAGAGCCGCTCCAGCCCGAGCGCGCTCGCCAGGCGCGCGGCCGGGTCGATCGTGACGACAGCGACCTTCTTGCCGCGGGCCGCCAGGCCCAGCGCGATCGCCGCCGAGGTCGTCGTCTTGCCCACGCCGCCCGCGCCGAGGCAGATGCACACGCGCTTGCCCTGGAGGCGCTCGTAGAGGCCGTTTGGGCGCGCGCGCTTGCCGGTGCGCCGGCGCGCCCCGTTGCGCGTGGGCTTGGCGCCGCGCGTGGCCATCCCCGGATCGTAGTTCCCGTGCAGGAATCACCCGGTCGCATGCGAATACCCACCGGACGGCTTTCCCCCGTAATCGAGTATCGGAGCCCCCTGTGGAAGGCAAGGCCAAGGTCATCGCGTTCGCCAATCAGAAGGGCGGCGTGGCAAAGACGACGACAACGCTCAACCTCGCCGCCGCGTTCGCGGAGGAGGGTCACCGCGTGCTGTGCGTCGACATGGACCCTCAGGGCAATCTCACGATGTCCCAGGGCATCGACCCGGACACGCTCGACAAATCGATGTACGACGTGCTCGTGCACAAGGTCTCGATTCGCGAGGTGATCCGCAAGCGCGAGATCGACATCGCCTGCGCCTCGATCGACCTCGCCGGGGCGGAGATCGCGATGTCGACGATGATCGGCCGCGAGCGCTCGCTGCAGAAGGCCTTCGAACCGATCCTCGAGGACTACGACTTCATCTGCATCGACACGCCGCCAAGCCTCGGGTTGCTGACGATCAACGCGCTCACCGCGGCCGACAAGGTGATCGTCCCCGTGCAGTGCGAGTATCTGTCGATGCGCGGGCTGATCCAGCTGCAGAACACTCTCGCGATGATCCGCGAGAACCTCAATCCGGGCGTTGACATCGAGGGTATCCTGCCGACGTTGGTGGACTCCCGCACGATTCACGCCAAGGAGGCGATCGAGATCCTCGAGGAAAACTTCGGGGACCGGGTGTTCGCCTCGCGCATTCGCAAGACCGTCCGCTTCGCCGAGGCGCCCGTCAAGGGCATGTCGGTGCTCAAGTACGAGCCGGACGGGGTTGCAGCCCAGTCCTACCGGCAACTCGCGCAGGAGGTTCTCGACCATGGCAAACGCTAAACGCGCGAGCATGCGCGAAGGGCCGCTCGCGGCGCTGTTCCGCAAGACCGAGGGCACCGAGGAGGAGCAGGGCGAGGGCCGCACGCCCGAGCAGCCGGCCGCTCCGGCGGCTGCCGAGCCGCGCGCGGCGAGCGCGCCGCAGACGCCCGCCGCCACCCATCCCCGCGAGAGCGGTCTGCCGCACCCTGCGCTTGGCGCCTCCGCAGACGCGCCCGCCGAGCCCGCGCACGTGCCAAGCCCGCAGGAGCGCCTGCGCCACGCCTTCTCCTCCGAGATCCCCGAGAACGTGATGGAGCCCGCCGCGCCGGCGCGCCCCGTGATGGACGACTACTCCCGCCAGCACCCCGAGCCGGCCGGTACCTCCGGACCTGCTGGGCAGCCCGTGATCCGGGTCGTCGGCGTCGGCGGCGCCGGTGTCAACGCAGTCAACCGGATGGTCGAGGCCGAGGTCGAGGGCGTCGAGTTCCTCGCCGTCAACACCGACCTGCAGTCGCTGCAGCAGTCGACGGCCGACCTCACGCTGCACATCGGCGCCGAGCTGACACGCGGGCTGGGAGCCGGTTCGGACGCCAACGTCGGACGCCAGTCTGCGATGGAGGACTACGACCGGCTGAAGGCGCTGCTGAAGGGCTCGGACATGATCTTCATCACGGCCGGAGCCGGCGGCGGCACAGGCACCGGAGCGGCGCCGATCGTCGCGCGCATCTCGCGCGAAGTGGGCGCGCTGACGGTCGCGATCGTGACCAAGCCGTTCGGCTTCGAGGGATCGCGGCGCAGCGGCCAGGCCGAGCAGGGCGTCGAGACGCTCGCCGCCGAGGTCGACACGCTGATCGTCGTGCCCAACAACCGGCTGCTCTCGGTGCTCGACAAGCAGACGGCGATGGTCGAGGCCTTCCGCGTCGCCGACGACGTGCTGCGCCAGGGCGTGCAGGGCATCTCCGACCTCGTCACGCTGCCCGGGCTGATCAACCTCGACTTCGCCGACGTGCGCACGATCATGAGCGACGCCGGCAACGCGCTGCTCGGCATCGGCATGGGCGTAGGGGAGACCCGCGCCACCGAGGCCGCCATGCAGGCCGTCTCCTCGCCGCTGCTGGAAACCTCGATGGAGGGCGCGCGCTCGATCCTGCTGTCGATCACCGGCGGCGAAAACCTGTCCCTGTGGGAGGTCAACGAGGCCGCCAAGGCAGTCTCCGAGGCTGCTCACCCCGACGCCAACATCATCTTCGGCGCGATGGTCGACGAGAAGCTCGACGACCAGGTCTGGGTCACCGTCGTCGCCACCGGCTACGGCGACGAGGGGCGGCGCAAGAGCGTCAACATGCTCAAGGAACCGCACGGCGAGCCGAGGGTTCAGCGGGCAGGCCAGGCGCGCGCGGCGCAGCGCCGGGGTGGTTCGTCCATGGATGAGCTCGACGTGCCCGAGTTCATGCCAAGCCGCTGAGCCTCGCCGGTCTGCTCTCGGATCGCCGTTACCCGCCGGTCCTCAGCGGTCTCACTCGAGTTCGGCGCGCGTCTCGACCGCACCAGCCGGGCTCGTGAGCGTCGCCGGCCGGCCGATTGCCCGGATGTAGACTGCCGCCCGGTGAGCCACCTACGCCGAAACTTGAGGAGGGCGGTCGCGGGTGGCCGCCGCCGCGTGCTCGGAGGGAGCCCGCGACCGGCTTCGCGCGAGGCCCTCGTCGGGCCTCCGAGCTTGTGGGGGGTGAAGCGCCGGTTCCAATCGGATTTCCTGATCGCTCACGGCCTGCGACCGGAGCAGCGTCTGCTCGATATCGGCTGTGGAACGCTACGTGGTGGCATACCGCTGATCGAATATCTGGATGCAGGTCACTACTTCGGGATCGAGGCGCGCGAGGAGGCGCTCAAAGAGGCCTACGCGGCGCTCGCTGAGGCCGGCCTCGAGGGGAAGTCGCCCACGCTCATACACAGTGCCGATCCAGCCGGCGTCAGCCTGCGCGAGCAGGTGCAAGTGGCGTGGGCGTTCTCGGTGCTCATTCACATGGAGGACCCGATCGTCGAGGCATGCCTGGGCTTGGTCGCAAGGGTGCTGGACGACGGCGGCGTGTTCTACGCGAACGTGATCCTCGGGGATGGGCCGCGAGCTCAATGGCGAGAGTTTCCGGTCGTGCCGCGTCCGCAGGCGTTCTACGAGGATCTGGCCGCTCGGCATGCACTGGACTTCAGTGTCATGGGACCGCTGAAAGCCCTCGGCTACCCCAAGGACGCCGAAGGGGGCAACGGCATCATGCTGCGCTTTGCGCGTTCGCCCGGACGATGATGCGGGCCGCCGGCCGACTGTCGGTCCGCCGACCGCGAGCTTTGAGCGGCCGGCGTCGGCGTGAGCAACCGTTGGGCGGCACCGGCGGGGCACTCGCGGTGGGCGTCCGTGCACTGACGCCGGATGGCTGACGGGACCGATGGGATAGTCGCCGCCGGTCATGCGCTGACGGCGCAGGCCGGCGCGCAGGTGCTGCGCGAAGGGGGCAACGCCGTCGACGCGGCGCTCGGCGCGATGCTGACGTCGTTCGCCGCCGAGCCGCTGCTGACCGGCCTCGGCGCGGGTGGATACATGCTCGTGGCCGGCGGCGAGGCCGAGCCGACGCTGCTCGACTTCTTCGTGCAGGCTCCGAGCGATCCGCGCGAGCGCGGCGGTGCGCGCGCGGTCGCGCAGCTCGACGCCGTCGACGTCTCCTTCGGCGACGCCGCTCAGGTGTTCTACATCGGCCCGGCCTCGTGCGGTGCCTACGGCGTGCCGGCCGGCGTCTGCGAGGCGGCGCGGCGCTGGGGCAGCGTGCCACTTGCGGATCTCGCCGCGCCCGCGGCGCGGCTTGCGCGCGAGGGTGTGCCGCTGAACCCCGAGCAGGCTTATGTGGCCGAGATCCTCGGCGATCTGCTGACCTCGACGCCCGAGTGTGCTGCGCTGTGGGCGCCCGACGGCCGGATCCTGCGCGAGGGCGAGGTGCTGCACAACCCCGAGCTCGGCGAGATGCTCGACCGGCTCGGTGCCGAGGGGGAGACGCCGTTCTACAGCGGCGACGTGGCCGCGGCCGTGTCGGCGTGGCTGCATGCGCGCGGAGGCTGGCTCTCGGGCGAGGATCTCGCCGCCTACGAGGCGGTCGAGCGCGAGCCCGTGCGGATCGCCTACCGCGACCGCGAGGTGCTGACCAACCCGCCGCCCTCGGCCGGGGGAACGCTGATCGCCTACGCCTTGGGACTGCTCGACCGCGAACCCTCGCCGCCTCGACTCGCCGGCGTGGTCGCGGCGATGCGCGCGGCTCAACACGAGCGCACGCCGCAGTTCCTCGACGGGCTCAGCGAAGATGGCTTCCTGCGGCGTTTCCTCGGCAGTCGCTTGGGAGCGACGACGCACATCTCCGTGCTCGACGCCGATGGTCGGGCATGCAGCGCGACCTGCACCAACGGCGAGGGCTCCGGCGTCGTCGTGCCCGGCACCGGGATCCATCTGAACAACGTGATGGGCGAGGAGGATCTGAACCCGTTCGGCTTTCACCGTCATCCGCCCGGGCGGAGGATGCCGAGCATGATGGCCCCCACCGTCGTGATGCGCGACGGCGAGGTCGAGCTCGTGCTCGGCAGCGCCGGCTCCAACCGGATCCGCTCGGCGCTGCTGCAGACGATCGTCGGGGCCGTCGACCACGACCTCGACGCGCGCGCCGCCGTGGATGCCCCGCGCGTGCACATCGAAGGCGACGTCCTCTACGTCGAGCCCGGCATCGAGCTCGACGAGCTGCGCCTGGCGGGCGAGGACGAGGAGATCGAGATCGTGCGCTTCGCCGGCCCCAACCTGTTCTTCGGCGGCGTCCAGGCCGTGCGCAGGCGCGGCTCGCGCCTGACCGGCGCCGGCGACCCCCGGCGGGGCGGCGTCGCGGTGAGCGTGTGAGCAGGCTCGCGCTCGCCGTCTCGCTGCTTGCGCTCCTGGCGCTGTCGGCCTGCGGCGGGGTCACCGCGCCCGACCTGTTCATCGTGCAGCGCAACGGCAGCGGCCCGCAGGCGAGGCTCACGCTGCTCGTCAACGAAGAAGGGCGCGTGCACTGCAACGGCGTTGGCGCTCGCAACGGACACAAGCTCAAACTGAGCGACTCGGCGCTGGTGCAGGCGCGCGCAATCCAGGAAGACCTGAAGGAACCGGCCTCCGAACATCTTTCGCTGCCGCCAGGACACGAATCGGTGCTGAGCTACTCCGTGCGCGACGAAAACGGCTCCGTGCGCTTCAGCGACAACTCCGGCGGACAGCCGAAGGTCCTGCGCGAGCTCTCGCTGTTCGTGCTGCAGACCGCGCAGCGCGTGTGCGGCCTGTCCGAGTAGCGGCCTCTGCGAAGTTGCGGGCGGGCGATGGCGTGCTAGCCGAAGCGCACCTTGCCATTGGACTGCGCGCGCGCCTGCGCGCGGTCGATCAGCTCCAGGCGCTTGATCGCGGCCCGCAGCAGCAGCGCCAGCAGGCGCAGGCGTGCATTCTCCGAGCGCAGCTCCAGCAGCTCCTGCTTCGCGTCGGTGCCGAACTCGACCGTGCCGGCCATCTCATAGGCGTCCATCGCGCCGACCTCCTCGGCGCTCAATGTGCGATCGGTCGCCTGCTCGACCAGCTCTGCATACAGCTCGCGCGCGCTCGTGCCGGCGACCTCGTCGGCATCGGCCTGTTCCTCCGCCGCCTCGTCGGCGAGGAATTCGACGACGCCCGCCGGATAGGGGAGGTCGTCCTGGCGCTCGAGTCAGCCGAAACGGCCGCGTGCCGCGCGCGAGGATGTTCAAGCGCCCGTCGTCCATGCGCTCGAGCACGCGCTCGATCTCGCACGCGCAGCCGACCTCCTTGAGCTCCTCGTCCGAGAGCCAGACGATCCCGAACTCGCGCTCCACGAGCCCTGATCGGCGCTCAGGCAGCGCTCGATCATGCGCTTGTAGCGGTCCTCGAAGATGTGCAGCGGAACGCTCTCGCTGGGCAGCGCGACGATCCCGAGCGGGAACAGGGGAAAGCCCCTCGCACCTGCCCTGGCATGCCCTGATCCGGCAGTCCTTGAGTCTAAGCGCCCGCTGCGGGGCGGTTGCGGGGGCCTGTGCAGAGCTCGAGCGTCGCGCGAGCGGCGCCTGGGCCGCCGGCCAGAGCGCCCTGAGAGGCGGTGCGCGGCTTGCGCGCGGCGATCAGCAGGTTGTAGAAGATCGCCGGCGGCAGGCGCGACTCGAGCAACCTGCGATCGAGGTCCTGCAGCAGCAGGTAGCCGCGGTAGGCGTACTGGCGCCACGCCCACGGCACGTCCTCGGGCTCGGCCGTCGCCTCGAGCGTGCGATTGGTCCAGCCGAACCAGTTGGCCAGCAGCTCCTCGCCGCGTGACGCGCACGTCGGCGAAGCCGGCCGATCGCGCGGCGCGGGCCAGCTCGCCCGGGGCGAAGGCGTGGACGTCGACGAAGCCCTCGAGCGCCGCGTCCGGCACCTGCTCGTCGTGCGGAGCCGCCGCCCGAGCGCCGAGCGCACGGCGCCACAGCGGCGCGAGCGCGCCGGCGGCGCGCTTGGGCACGCGCGCCAGGCGGTCGCCGTAGCGCGAGGGCTCGCCGGCGAACAGCACCGTGCCGCCCGGGGCGAGCACGCGCGCGAACTCGGCGAACGCGCGTTCGAGGTCGGGGATGTGGTGGAGCACCGCGTGGCCGAGCACGAGGTCGAAGCTCTCGTCGGCGAACGGCAGGCGCTCGGCGTCGACCTGCTCGGTGCGAACCTCCAGGCCGAGACGCTCGGCGTTCGCGCGCAGCGTCGTCAGCATCCCCGGCGAGATGTCGCTGCAGGTGGCCTCCCCGATCATCCCGGCACGCAGCAGGTTCAGCGTGAAGTAGCCCGTTCCGGCGCCGATCTCGAGCGAGCGCCGCCAACCGTCGGGGCGGTGCCCGAGCGCCTTGTCGACCTTCGCCAGCACCTGCTCGCGCCCGATCTCGCCGAAGTCGATGCCCCACTTGGAGTCGTAGTGATGCGCGGCGACGTCGTGGTAGCGCGTGTTGACGTCGCGGATCTCCTCGGCGCTCAGGGCGGGCGGCACGGTCGGGCACCATATACTCGCGCGCCGTGCGCTCGCCTTTCAGTCCGGGCTTGATCGTCGACAATCGGGATATTTCTTGACTTCAGTCCACTACGAGCAGCGCGACCAGCCGGCCGGCGTGCCGCCGCTGGCGCTGACCGGCGAGCGCACGCTCCCGGACGTGCCCGAGGAGAACTACTGGTTTCGCCGTCACCTCGTCGTCTACGAGTGGATCGCCGCGCGCGTGCGGCGGTCTGCGCGTGATCGACATGGCCTGCGGCGAGGGCTACGGCGCGGACGTGCTCGCGCGCGCGGCCGCGCGAGCGTCGTCGGCGTCGACGCCAACCCCGAGGCGCACGAGCACGCGCGGCTGCGCTACCGCCGCGCACAACCTGCGCTTCGCAGCGCGACCTGGTCGAGACCTTCGCGAGCCGGCCGACGCCGTCGTGTTCCTGCAGACGATCGAGCACCTGCAGGATCCGGGCAGCGCGCTCGAGCATTTCGCCTCGCTCGTCGCAGGCGCGGAGGGCGCGGGGAGCCCGACCGGGTCTGCGTCTGAACCGGCGACGGCGGCGCGCGCGGGCACGGTCTTCGTCTCCACGCCCAACGTGCTGACGCTTGCGCCGAAGGGCGAGTCGCGCTCGGGCAACCCGTGGCACGTTCACGAGTACCGCGTCGAGGAGTTCGAGCGGCTGTGCCGCGAGCACTTTCGCGAGGTGCGAGATGTACGGGCTGTTCCACGCGCGCAAGCTGCGCGCGCACGAGCTCGCGCTGCGCCTCGGCTGGGACACGCTGCATCCGCGCGCTCGGCCTGACGAGCCGCTTCTACGGCTGGTTCACGCCGGCGATCTCCGTCGTCGGACTTCGCGCTGCCGGCCGATCGGCCAGGCGCGGACTCGAGCGCGGCGCTGGACTTCATCGCCGTGTGCCGGGTGTGCCGTGCTCGCCGGTCGAGGCGCGGCCAACGCGGGCGGGCAGGCCGACGGCGGTGCGCTGGCGATCGTGCTGCACACGCACATGCCCTACGTCGAGGGCTTCGGCACGTGGCCGTTCGGCGAGGAGTGGCTGTGGGAGGCGATCGCCGGCAGCTACCTGCCGCTGCTCGAGCTGCTCGACGCGGGCGCGCCGCTGACGCTCTCGCTGACGCCCGTGCTGTGCGACCAGCTCGAGGCGCCCGGCGTGCGCGAGCGCTTCGACGACGTTCGTCGAGGAGGTGCGCCGCCACACGCACGAGGAGGACGCCGCCGGCCTGCGCGCCGGCGGGCACGAGCAGCTCGCACGCGAGGTCGAGCGCTCGTGGGGCGACTACGAGCGCGCGCTGCGAGCGCTGTCCGGACGCGGCGGCGACCTGCTCGACGCGCTCGCCCCGCACGCGCAGTGGACCTCCTCGGCGACGCACGCCGTGCTGCCGCTGCTCGCCACCGACGACGGCGTGCGCCTGCAGGCGCAGGGCGGTATCGACTCCCACCGCGCGCGCTTCGGCGCCGACCTGAGGCGCAGGCTGGCGCGGCGGCTTCTGGCTGCCCGAGTGCGCCCATGCACGGCGCTTGGAGGCGCTGCTCGCAGACGCCGGCGTGCGTGCGACGTGCGTCGAGCTGACCAGCCGCTTCGGGCTCGGCGCGCGCGAGCACCTGCGACCGCTGGCCGGCGACGCCGGCGTCCTGCTCGTGCCGATCGACCGCGCGACGATGGACGCTCGTGTGGAGCGATCGACGGATATCCGGCCGACGGCGTCTACCGCGACTACCACCACCACACGATCCACCACCACAACCCCTGGAGCAACGACGGCGGCGTCTACGACCACGCGCGACGCACGCGCCGGCGCGCGAGCACGCCGCCGACTTCGTTGCTCGTACGGCCGCGCGGCTGCGCGAGGACGGGCGCGGTTCTGACCGGCGGCGGGCTCGTCGTGTGCGCGCTCGACACCGAGCTGCTCGGCCACTGGTGGTACGAGGGCATCACCTGGCTGGAGGCCGTCGTCGAGGAGTGCGCGCGCCAGGGTCTCGAGCTGGTGCGCCTCGACGACGCGCTCGAGCGCCTGGAGCCGGTGCCGGCGAGCGAGTGGCGCCCCACCGCCGTCGCCGTCCGCCGGGGAGCGGCCTTGCGACGATGAGCTCGCGAGCTCGTGGGGCGCCGACGGCGACCTCTCGACGTGGTCGGGCCCGGCGGTCGCCGAGGTCGCCTTCGCGCTGCGCGCGCGCCGAGCTCGAAGTGCTCGCGGCCGGGCGCGCGCGCCGGACGCGGCGATGCGCGAGCTGCTCGCGCTGCAGTCGAGCGACTGGGCGTTCATGATCTCGCGTGAGCCTTGCCGTGCCCTACGCGCAGCGAGCGCTTCGGCGGCCATCGACGACGCGCTCGCGCGAGCGCTCGCCGAGGCCCGGAGGCGAGTCGACCCGAGCTCGATCCGGAACCTCGCCGGGCGCTTGTAGTCCTGCGCGAGCCGAGCCTCCCGGGCGGTAAGCGCCGGCTGCTCGGTGAGGCGGTGCCGTCCGCTACTCCCAGCGCATCGTGCGCGGCGCCTCGCGCATGCGGATCACGCGCGCCGGGACGCCGCCGACGACGGCGTTGGCGGGCACGTCCTTGGTGCACGCACCGCGCTGGTGCCCGACGATCGCGTTGTCGCCGACGCTCACGCCGCGCAGCACGCAGGCGCCGTAGCCGATCCACACGTTGTTGCCGACGCGCACGTCGCGCTTGTAGATGCCCTGCAGGCGGATCGGGCGCTCGACCTCGGTGACGCCGTGGTCGAAGTCGATCAGCATCACGCGGTCGGCGATGATGCACTCGCGGCCGATCGAGACGTGCTGGAAGGCGGAGATCGTGCACTCCTGGCCGATCACCGTCTTCGCGCCGATCTCGACCTCGCCCTCGTGCACGCGGATCTTGCAGCCGTGCCCGATCCACGCCCAGCGGCCGATGCGCAGCGTCGCGTTGCGGCCGATCTCGAGCTTCACGCGCGGGCAGATGAAGCACAGGCCGTCGGTCTGCAGGCGCCCGCGATAGCGCAGCTTCAGCACAGCGAAGCGCGCGAGCAGGTGCGCGTAGCGGCGGTTGAGCATGTGGTTGGCGCGCATGAAGCGCAGCAGCGCGAGCGGGCCGCCGTGCAGCGGCGCCGGCGGCGCGTCGGATCGCGCTCGGGCGATCGCCGGCGGGCGTGCTCGGCGTGCAGGGCGCCATCGGCCGGCGAGCTCCATGGCGGCGACGGATCGTATTGCCCTGCGATGATTGCGCCCCGCGATGATGCCGACGCGATGACTCGACTCGACGCTGGCCCAGCGCCTGCTCGACGGCGACCGCCGCGCGCTCGCGCGCGCGATCTCGCTCGTCGAGGACGACCGCCCCGAGGGGTGGGAGCTGGTCAAGCGAGGTCTACCCGCACACGGGCGAGGCCGCCGTGGTCGGCTTCACCGGTCCTCCGGGCGTCGGCAAGTCGACGCTGATCGGCGCGCTGACGAAGGCGCGCCGCGCAGCCGGGCGCACGGTCGGCGTGCTCTCGATCGACCCCTCCTCGCCGTTCACGCAGGGTGCGCTGCTGGGCGACCGCATCCGGCTGTCCGAGCACTTCCTCGACCAGGGCGTGTTCATCCGCTCGATGGCCAACCGCGGCGCGCTCGGCGGTCTCTCCGAGGCGGCCCTGCAGGCGGCGCTGCTGCTCGACGCCGCCGGCCGCCAGGACGTGTTCGTCGAGACCGTCGGCGTCGGCCAGGCCGAGATCGACATCATCGATCACGCCGACACGATCGTGCTCGTGCTGATGCCCGGCTCGGGCGACTCGATCCAGGCGCTGAAGGCCGGCGTGATGGAGATCCCGGACGTGATCGTGATCAACAAGGCCGACCACCCGCTGACGGACACGATGGTGCGCGAGATCCGCGGCGTGCTCTCGCTGGCCAACCTCGACCGCTCGCCCGAGGAGGTGCGCGGGCGCTGGCGCGTGCCGATCGTCAAGACCGAGGCGACCCGCGGCAAGGGCATCGACGAGCTGGTCGAGCGTCTCGACGAGCACCGCGCGCACATCCTCGAGCGCGGCCAGCTGGCCGAGCGCCGCGCGGCGCAACCTGCGCAACGAGGTGCTCGCGATCGCCACGGCGCGCATGCGCAGGCGACTGGAGGAGGACCTGCGCGAGGACGCCGGCTTTCAGGAGCTGATCGACCAGGTGGTCGAGCGGCGCCTCGATCCGGCGAGCGCCGCGGCGACGCTGCTCGAGCGCGAGTCGGCCAGGGCCGAGTAGGCTCGCAGGCGATGGACTACCTCAACCTGGCGGACCGCAACTGGCCGCTGCTGCGCCGCGCTGATGGGCGGGCACACCGCGATCTACCGCGCGACCAACGGCCTGATCGGCCACCGCTGTGCCGGGCGCGCCGCCGACGCTGCTGCTCGACCACGTCGGCGCGAAGAGCGGCACGAAGCGCACGAGCCCGCTCGTCTACGGCCGCGACGGCGACAACTTCGTGCTGGTCGCCTCCAAGGGCGGCTATCCGAAGAACCCGGCCTGGTTTCACAACCTCAAGGCCAATCCCGACACGACCGTGCAGGTCGGCTCGCAGCATCTCGACGTGCACGCGCGCGTGGCCGAGGGCGATGAGCGCGCGCGGCTGTGGGCGCTGATGGTCGGCGTCTACTCGGGCTACGAGGGCTACCGCAAGCGCACGGCGCGCGAGATCCCGCTGGTCGTGCTCGAGCCGCGCTAGCTCACGCGCCGAGCGCGCGGGCGATGACCATCTGCTGGACCTCGTCGGTGCCCTCGCCGATCGTGAGGATCTTCGCGTCGCGGTAGAAGCGGCACACCGGGTACTCCTCGATGAAGCCGTAGCCGCCGTGGATCTGCACGGCCTCCTCGGCGCAGCGCACGGCAAGCCGTCCGGTCTTCAGCTTGGCCTGCGCGGCGGTCAGCGTGAAGTTGCGCCCCGCGTCCTTCTCGCGGGCGGCCTTGTAGACGAGCAGCCGGGCCGCCTCGATCTCGGTGACCATGTCGGCGAGCTTGGCCTGGATCGCCTGGAACTTGGAGATCGGCTTGCCGAAGGCCTTGCGTTCCTTGGCGTACTTCAGCGCCTCGTCGAGCGCGCCCTGGGCGAGTCCGACGCCCATCGCGGCGACGCCGATGCGGCCGATGTCGAGGATGTGCAGGAACTGCTTGAAGCCGGCTCCGCGCGGGCCCAGCAGGTTGTCCTCGGGCACGCGGCATTCGTCGAACGAGAGCGGACGCGTGTCGGAGGCGTTCCAGCCCATCTTGCGATACGGCTCGCCCTGCTCGTAGCCGGGCGTGCCGTTGGGGACGATGATGTTCGAGATCTCGCGTGTGCCGGATCGCTCGCGCCGTTTGCGGCATCGCCGGTCACGGCCGTGATGCAGACGATCCCCGAGATGTCGGTGCCGGCGTTGGTGATGAACTGCTTGGCGCCGTCGATCACCCATTCGCCGTCCTGCAGTCGCGCGCGCGTGCGTGTGTTGCCGGCGTCCGAGCCCGCCTCGGGCTCGGTCAGGCCGAACGCGCCGAGCACCTCGCCGGCGCACAGGCGCGGCATCCACTCGCGCTTCTGCTGCTCGTCGCCGAACAGGTAGACCGGCTGGGTGCCGAGCGAGGTGTGCGCGCACAGCGTGATCGCCACCGAGGAGTCCACGCGCGTCAGCTCCTCGACGGCGAGCGCGTAGGCCAGCGTGTCGCCGCCGCCGCCCGCCGTACTCCTCGGGGAAGGGGATGCCCATCAGGTTGAGCGCGCCGAGCTTGGCGACGATCTCGTAGGGAAACGACTTCGTGCGGTCGAGCTCCTCGGCCACCGGCGCGACCTCGCCCTCGGCGAATTCGCGCACCGTCCGGCGGATCAGCTCGTGGTCGGAGGAGAGGTCGAAGTCCATCGCGCGGCATTCTCACAGCTTCGCGTGCGTCTACGATGGCCGCGCATGAGCAGAGCTCGCTGGATCCTGCACTTCCTCTTCACGCGCGGGCGCACCTACCGCTACGGCTCGCACCGCTCGCAGCGTCGGCGATCTGCATCTGCCGATCGGCGCCGGACCGCATCCGGTCGTCGTGCTGATCCACGGCGGCTCGTGGCACAAGCGCTACGGACGTGCCGTGATGCGTGCGCTGGCTGCCGATCTGCTCGAGCGCGGCTTGGCGGTATGGAACATCGAGTACCGGCGGATCGGCGACGGCGGCGGCTGGCCGGCGACGTTCGCCGACGTGGCCGCGGCGATCGACCACCTCGACGGCCTGCACCCCTCGCTCGACCTACGCCGCGTGGACGTGCTCGGCCACTCGGCCGGCGGGCACCTCGCGCTGTGGGCGGCGGGTCGCACGAAGCTGCCGACGGGTTCCCCGGGGGCGGTCGCCGGGCGCCCGCGCGTGCCGATCGCACGGGCGATCTCGCAGGCCGGCGTGTGCGATCTCGCGGGCGCATACCGCGAGTGGCACGGCGGCGCCGTGCGCGCGCTGATGGGCGGCTCGCCCGAGCGCCTGCCCGAGCGCTACGAGGTCGCCGACCCGCTGCGCCGCGTCCCGCTCGCGATGCCCGTGCTGCTCGTGCACGGCGTGCTCGACGAGACGGTCTCGGTCGGGCTGAGCCGCCGCTACGCAAGCGCCGCCGGCGAGGCCGGGGGCGAGGTCGAGCTGGTCGAGATCGAGGGCGAGGCCGGAGGCCACCGCGAGTTCATCGACCCGCGCGGGGCGGCCTGGGCGCCGGTCGCGGCGCGCTTGGACATGCAGGCAGCCGAGGCGACAGGGCCGCGCGGCGGCGGCTAGGCGCTGAACGAGCGCGCCAGCTCGACGAGCAGGCGCACGCCGTAGCCGGAGGCGCCCTTGCCGACATAGGCGCGGCCCAGGTCCCACGCCGAGCCGGCGATGTCGAGGTGCGCCCACGGCGTGTCGCCGACGAAGTTGGAGAGGAACGTGGCGCCGACGATCGTGCCGGCCTTGCGCGCCTCGGGCGCGTTGTCGAGGTCGGCGTAGGTGCCCTTGATCAGCTCCTCGTACTCCTCGTGCAGCGGCAGGCGCCAGACGATCTCGCCGCTGCGCTCGCCCGCTGCGCCGATCGCTCGGCGAGCTCATCGTCGTTGCTCATCAGGCCCGCGTAGGTGGAGCCGAGCGCGACGATCACCGCGCCGGTGAGCGTCGCCAGGTCGACGATCCGCTCGGCGCCCTGGCCGACCGCGTGACACAGGCAGTCGGCCAGCACGAGCCGCCCCTCGGCGTCGGTGTTGTTGACCTCGATCGTCTTGCCGTTGGCGGCCGTGACGATGTCGCCGGGCTTGACCGAGCGCCCGCTCGGCAGGTTCTCGGTCGCGCCGATCGACCGCGACGAGCTTGACCGGCAGGCCGCAGCCGCGCGATCGCGCGCGACGGCCTCGATCACGGCGGCGCCGCCGGACATGTCGAACTTCATCTCCGACATCTTCGGTCCGGGCTTCAGCGAGATGCCGCCGCTGTCGAACGTGACGGCCTTGCCGACGAAGCCGAGCACCGGACCGCTCGCGCCGGGGCCCTCGTAGCGCAGCGTGATCAGCGCGGGCTCCTCGTAGGAGCCCTGCGCGACGGCCGCGAAGGCGCCCATGCCGCGGCCGACGATCCGCTCGCGTCCCTCGATCTCGACGCTCAGGCCCTCGATCTCGCCGGCCAGCGCCTCGGCGTAGGCGGCCAGCGCGCGTCGGCGTGAGGTCGTTGCCCGGTCGGTTCTGCAGGTCGCGGGCGCGCGTTGACGGCGTCCGTCACGAGCGCCGCCTCGGCGACCGCTTCGCTCGAGGTCCTCCGAAGCGGCGACGATCAGCCGCTCGAGCGTCTTCGGCGGCGCCCCGGGGTCCTCCGCGCGGCGCGGACTTGTGCCGGTCGAAGCGGTAGTCGGCGAGCATCGTGCCCTCGACCAGCGCGGCGGCGATCTCGGGCCGACGTCGCTCGGGCAGCCTGCCAGCACAGCGCGATGGTCGAGAGCTCGCGTGTGCGCCCGCGCACGGCGGCGGCGACCACGCGCGCGCGCTCGGCCGTGAAGCGCTCGCGCTTGCCGAGTCCGACGAGCAGCCAGCGCTTGCCGTCGGCATGGGCCAGCGCGAGCGACTTGAACGCTCCGCGTGCCTCGCCCGCGGCCAGCAGCGCCGCCGCCTCGGCCGGGGCTGCCTCCGGGCGCGCGCTCGTCCTCGAAGACGGCAGAGCGACGGTGTCCGCGTCGGTGGAGCCTGTTGGCTGTGTTGTCGCGGAGACCTGCATCGGCCGAGCACGATAGCCGGATCGCTAGCATTGCCGTCCTCCCAAGCGAACTTTTCCCATCGACCACTGGAGAGCCCTGTTCCCATGCCCAAGACCGTGATCCTCGGCAGCGCGCGCACCCCGATCGGCAAGATGGGCGGTGGGCTCTCGACGCTCGACGCCACCGAGCTCGGCGGCACCGCGATCGAAGCGGCGCTCGAGCGCGCGGCGGTCGAGCCCGAGCAGGTCGAGCACGTGGTCATGGGTCAGGTGCTGCAGGCCGGCCAGGGGCAGATCCCCTCGCGCCAGGCGCAGATCAAGGCGGGGATCCCCAAGGAGGTCTCCTCGGAGACGATCAACAAGGTCTGCGCCTCAGGGCTGCGCGCGTCGGTGCTGCTCGACCAGGCGATCCGCGCCGGGCGACGTCGAGGTCGGCGTCGGCGGCGGCATGGAGTCGATGTCCAAGGCGCCCTACCTGCTGCCGCAGGCGCGCTTCGGCTACCGCATGGGCGACGCCAAGATGCTCGACGCGATGGTCCACGACGGCCTGACCAACCCGTTCTCGGGCAAGCAGATGTTCGTCGAGGCGACCGAGATCGGCGACGAGCTCGAGATGACGCGCGCCGACCTCGACCGCTGGGCGCTGCGCTCGCACGAGCTCGCGCTGGCGGCGATCGACGACGGGCGGCATGGCCGAGGAGATCGTCTCGGTGACCGTCAAGGGGCGCAAGGGAGACACGATCGTCGAGGTCGACGAGGGGCCGCGCCGCGACACCTCGCTCGAGGCGCTCGCCAAGCTCCCCGGGCTGGTCGGCAAGGAGGGCTCGCACACGGCCGGGCAACTCGCCCGGCGTCAACGACGGCGGCGGCGCGCTCGTGCTCTCCTCCGAGGAGTGGGCGCAGGCCAACGGCAAGGAGGCGCTCGCCGAGATCGTCGCGCACGCACAGAGCGCCAACGACTTCGCCTACCTCGCGACGACGCCGGCGAGCGCGGCCAAGAAGGCGCTCGAGAAGGCCGGCCTGCAGCCCGGCGACATCGACCTGTGGGAGATCAACGAGGCGTTCGCCTCGGTCACGCTCAACTCGATCCGCATGCTCGGGATCGACGAGGACCGCGTCAACGTCAACGGCGGCGCCGTCGCGCTGGGACACCCGATCGGCGCCTCCGGCGCGCGCATCCTCGGGGCGATCGTGCACGAGCTGCGCCGGCGCGGCGGCGGCTACGGCTGCGCCGCGATCTGCTCCGGCGGCGGGCAGGGCGACGCGGTGATCCTCAAGGTCTGAGATCGGCGTGAGCGGCAACGGCCGGCCCGGCGCCGAGGTCGGCCGCCTTCTTCGACCTCGACAAGACGCTGATGGCGGGCTCCTCGGGCGTGTTCTTCGCCCGTGCGGCTTACGAGACGGGGATGATCTCGCGCTCGCGCCTGGTGCGCGACCTGTACGAGAACCTTCGCTTCCGCCTGCGCGGCTCGACCGACGACCGCGCCGACGACGTGCGCAAGCGCGTGGGGGAGATGATCGCGGGGGTGCCGGTGCGCGATCTGCAGCGGCTCTCGCCGCGTGTGCTCGCCGGCGTGCTGCCGCGGCTGTACCCGCAGATGCTGGAGCGCGCCTACGCGCATCAGGACGCCGGCGTGCCCGTCTACATCCTCACGGCGGCCTCGCAGGAGATGGCCGACCTGCTCGCGCACGTGCTCGCCTTCGACGGCGGCCTCGGCTCGCGCTCGGAGATCGTCGACGGCCGCTACACCGGCCGCCCCGCGGGCCCGTTCAACTACCGCGAGGGCAAGGTCATCTCGATGCAGCGAGCTGGCCGCGCGCGAGGGGATCGACCTGTCCGCGTCGTACGCCTACTCGGACTCCGAGTCGGACCTGCCGATGCTGCGCGCAGTCGGTCAGCCGGTCGTCGTCAATCCCGACGCCGAGCTGCGCCGGATCGCGATCGACGAGGGCTGGGAGGTGCTGCGACCTCGACCGGCTCGGCCAGCGTCTGAAGGTGCTCGCGGCGCTTGGCGCGGTGGCTGCGCTCGGCGGGCTCGGACGCGCGGTGCGCGCGCCGCGCTCGGGCGCGCGGGCGACACGTGGCAGCGCGCGATGGCCCGCGCGCATAGGCTGAAGGGGAGAGATGTCCAGCCCGACCCAAGGCAAGATCCGCGTCGTCGTCGCCAAGCCCGGCCTCGACGGGCACGACCGCGGCGCGAAGATCATCGCCCGCGCGCTGCGCGACGCCGGCATGGAGGTGATCTACACCGGTCTGCACCAGACGCCGGAGCAGATCGTCGAGACGGTGATCCAGGAGGACGCCGACGCGGTCGGGCTGTCGATCCTCTCGGGCGCGCACATGACGCTCGTGCCGCGCATCGTCGAGCTGCTGCGCGAGCAGGACATCGACGACGTCGTCGTGACCGTCGGCGGGACGATCCCGGCGGAGGACATCCCGGAGCTGAAGGAGCTGGGCGTGGCCGAGGTGTTCACTCCGGGCGCGCCGACGCAGGCGATCGTCGATTTCATCCGCGAGGCAACCGCCGGCTCGCGCCTGATTGACTCGTCAGTCAACCGGGCAACGGAGTAGAATCGCGGCCAACAGACCCCAAGGAGTTACCTGAGAATGAAGATATGCGTCCTGGTGAAGGAGGTCCCGGACGCCGCCGTCGAGAAGAGGATCGATCCCTCGACGGGGCGCATGGACCGCAGCGGGGAGAAGAACCTCAACCCGTATGACACGCACGCCATCGAGGCGGCGATGCAGATCAAGGAGGGCGGCGCGGTCCCGGTCGAGGAGATCGTCGCCGTGACGATGGGCCCCGAGAGCGCCGTGCGCGCGCTGCACAAGGCCGTCTCGCTCGGCGCCGACCGCTCGGTGCACCTCAGCGACGAGGTCGTGGCCGGCTCCGACGTGGCCGCGACCGGCTACGCGCTGGCCAAGACGCTCGAGCGCGAGAGCCCGGACCTGGTGCTGCTCGGCCAGCAGTCCGACGACGGCGAGTGCTACACGATCGGCGCGGTCGTGGCCGAGCACCTGGGCATGCCGTCGCTGACGCAGGTGATCAAGATGGACGTCGAGTCCGAGGCGCTGCGCTGCGAGCGCCAGGCCGAGTACGGCTACGACACCGTGCAGATCAAGCTGCCCGCCGTGATCTCGGTCGGCGACGCGATCAACGAGCCGCGCTACCCGTCGCTGAAGGCGATCATGGGCGCGAAGAAGAAGCCGCTCGACAGCGTCAGCGCAGCCGACGTCGAGATCGACGCCGCGCAAGGTCGGCGGCGAGAACTCCGCCGCTCAGTGGGTCGCCGCGAAGGCGCCGCCGGCGAAGGCCGCCGGCGAGATCATCGAGGACGAGGACACCGACGAGACGGTCGAGAAGATCGTCGCCTGGCTCGACGAGAGGAAGCTCATCTAAGGAGACGCTGAACGACATGGCCAACATCCTGGTTTACGCGCTGCACTACGACGGCGCGATCAACAAGAACTCGCTCGGCGCCGTCTCCGAGGGCGCCAAGCTCGCCGCCGAGCTCGGCGGCGAGGCCCACGCGATCCTGCTCGGCGAGAACGTGCCGCAGGACCTGGCGGCCTCGCTCGGCAACTACGGCGCCAAGAAGGTGCTCGTGGCCGAGGGTCCCGAGGGCCTCGCGCAGCCGCTGGTCGACGCGATGGCGAAGGCGATCACGCGACGGCGGCTACTCCTACGCGCTGTTCGGCGGCGGCCTGCTCGGCTTCGAGATCGGCGCCGGCCTCGCCGCGCGCCTGGGCGCCGGCGTGGCGATGGAGGTCACCGCCGTGCGCGCGGAGGGCGGCGAGCTGATCGCCGAGCGCCCGATCCTCGGCGACTCGGCGATCTCCGAGATCAAATACCGCTCGGACGTCGGCATCATCATCGGCCGCCTGAACGCGTTCGAGATCAAGGAGACCGGCGACGGCGACGCGCCGGTCGAGCAGCTCAGCTTCGAGCTGAGCCCGCACGCCTCGCAGGCGACGATGGTCACGCGCGGCGAACAGCGCGGCGCCGACGTCGACATCGAGGGCGCCGACATCCTCGTCGCCGGCGGTCGCGGCCTCGGCAAGGCCGAGGGCTTCGAGCTGGCCGAGGACCTCGCCAAGGCGTTCGGCGGCAACAGCGCCGTCGCGGCGACCCGCGCGGTCGTCGACGCCGGCTGGTACCCGTACGCCGCGCAGATCGGCCAGACGGGCAAGACGGTCGCGCCGAAGCTGTACCTCGCGGCCGGCATCTCCGGCGCGATCCAGCACAAGGTCGGCATGCAGTCCTCGGAGAACATCGTCGCGATCAACAAGGACGCGAACGCGCCGATCTTCGAATTCTCCGACCTCGGCATCGTCGGCGACCTGAACAAGATCCTGCCGAAGCTGACCGAGGCCGTGAAGGCGAAGAAGGGAAGCTGAGGCATGTCGGCGCACAACGGCTCGCAACGGCAAGGTCGCACCGGCGGCGTTCCCGCCGCCGGTCGACTCGCGCAAGGAGTTCATCAAGCGCGGGCTCGACGCCGAGGACGAGCTGATCGAGGTCGGCGTCGCGATCGTCGGCGGCGGCACCGCCGGGCTGGCGTGCGCCAACCGCCTGCTGCAGCTGCTGGCCGACGACCCGGAGACGATGGAGCGTCTCGGCGAAGTGCCGGTCGCGGTCATCGAGAAGGCGAAGACCTGCGGCGGGCACAACCTGTCCGGCGCGGTGATGCGCCCGGAGCCGCTGCAGGAGCTGTTCCCGGAGATGACGCGCGAGGACTGGCGCGAGGAGGGCTTCGCCTTCGGCGAGGTCACCAAGGAGGCCGTCTACCTGACGCCGACGGCCAAGACGCAAGCTGCGCATCCCGACGCCGCCGCCGTTCAAGAACCACGGCAACGAGGTCATCTCGGTCTCGGCGCTGGCGCGCTTCCAGCAGCGCCAGGCCGAGGAGGCCGGCGCCTACATCCTCACCGAGACCTCGGCGACGCAGCTGATCGTCGAGGACGGTCGCGTCGTCGGCGTGCGCTCGGGCGACAAGGGCCGCGGCAAGGACGGCGAGCCGCTCGGCAACTTCGAGCCGGGCACCGACATCAAGGCGCAGGCGACCGTGCTCGCCGAGGGCTGCTGGGGCCATCTGACGGGCGCCGCGATCAAGGAGTTCGACCTCGCCGAGGACCGCGAGCCGCAGGTCTGGGAGCTCGGCGTCAAGGAGGTCTGGAAGGTCCCCAAGCCGCTCGACCGCGTGATCCACACGATCGGGCCGTGGCCGCTGAAGATCTCGGCCAAGTACGGCCAGATCGGCGGCACCTGGATCTACCCGATGAAGGACGAGAAGACCGGCGACGACCTCGTCTCGATCGGCTTCGTGATCGACCTCGAGTACGCCGACGCGACGACCTCGGCGCACGACCTGCTGCAGCAGTTCAAGACGCACCCGCTCGTCAAGGGCATCCTCGAGGGCGGCGAGCGCGTCGCCTGGGGCGCCAAGGCGCTGCCCGGGCGGCGGCTACTGGTCGATGCCGAAGCTGTCGATGCCGGGCGCGCGTGCTCGTCGGCGACGCCGGCGGCATGGTCGACACGGTCGCGCTGAAGGGCGTGCACCACTGCGATCAAGTCGGGCAAGCTCGCGGCCGAGTCGATCTACGCGGCGCTCGTGCGCGGCGAGTCGAGCTTCGAGGCCTACGAGCAGGCGATCGAGGACTCGGTCGTCGGGCAAGGAGCTCTACGAGGTGCGCAACACGCGCCAGCCGTTCCAGAAGGGCTTCCTGCAGGGCGGTCCGCTCGTGAACCTCGTCGATCGCGACCAAGGGCAGCTGCCCCCGGGCCGCCTGGCCTGGCACCGCAACGACGCGCAGCCGATGTTCATCGGCAAGACCAAGGACGTCCTATCCCAAGCCCGACGGCAAATACACCTTCGACAAGCTCTCGTCGGTGTTCATCACCGGCAACGCGACGCGCGACGACGCGCCGAACCACATCCGCGTGCAGAAGCACGTGCCGCGCGAGATCGCCGAGACGTGGCGCTGGATGTGCCCGGCGGGCGTGTACGAGATCCCCGAGGACGCGCCCGAGCACGGCGACGTCGACGTGATCGTCAACTACACCAACTGCGTGCAGTGCGGGGCGATCACGGCCAAGGGCGGGCGGCTGACGACGCCCGAGGGCGGCGACGGCCCGCTCTACCAGATCACCTGAGCGCCGCGCCCGGCGGCGACGCGGCAGCCGGCGCGAAACATCTGCGCCGGAGCCGGTGTTAGTGGGTTGTCGTGGACAGCGTCAGTTCGCCTCGACCGCGTCGCGCGCGCGCCGGCGCGCGCGCTCGCCGCGCCGGTCGTGGTCGCCTGCGCGCTCGTCCTGCTGCTCGCTGCGCAGGCGCAGGCGGGCGCTCGGGCTCCCCGGCGGGTGGCCTCGGCGCGCAGCAGCTCACCTCTCCGGCTGCCGGAGCACGTCGGCGACGCTCGAAGAATGCGTCACCGCGACGGCCCAGGAACGAACGAGCGGTGACGTTCTCGGCGAAATGACGGCCGTTCCGGGCACGATGCGCATGGCGATGCGCATCGATCTCGAGGAGCGCGCTGCCGGACGAAACTGGAATTCCACACGGTCACGGCCTCCGGGCTCGGCGTGTGGCGCTCGTCGGACCCCAAGGTGAAGGTCTACAAGTACCTCAAGCAGGTGACCAACCTGTCCGCGCCCGCCGTCTACCGCGGCTTCGTGCGCTTCCGCTGGCTGAACGCCAAGGGCCACACGATCAAGCGGGCCGAGCGGCTGACGAGCAGGTGCCTGCAGCCGGGCGCCCCGCCGGAACCTGGCGAACCCGGCGCCGCACCGGGGACGACGTCGAACTCGTCCGCCACTACGCCGGCTCCCTGAGCAGGCAGCGGTCGAGCGGGAGCCACCGCTTTGCCGGACGGGCGCCGACCGCTAGAATGAGCGAACGATGAAGGCCAAGATCCACCCGACCTACACACGCGGCCCACGTGCGCTGCACCTGCGGCAACGAGTTCATCACGCGCGCCACGCAGGACGAGCTGCACGTCGAGGTGTGCTCGAACTGCCACCCGTTCTACACGGGTCGTCAGAAGCTGATGGACACCGGCGGGCGCGTGGAGCGCTTCCAGCGCCGCGTCGCCAAGGGCCGCCTGGCCCAGACTCGGTCCGCCCAGTAGTCCGATGTCTTCGCGGCCAGCCGGTTCGTTGACGACGCCGGTCGCAACAGACGCCCCGCCGCAGGACGCCGTCGAGTCGACGAGCGGTCTCGTCGGCTACGCCGACGGCGCAGTGCTCGATGGCTCGCCGTCGGTCGACCGCGACAGCGAGGGCCAGCTGAACGCCCAGCGCGACGCTCCGGTCGGCGGTCAGGCCGTGCTCGAGGGCGTGATGATGCGCGGCGTCTCCAACTGGGCGGTCGCCGTGCGCAAGCCGAGCGAGGAGCAGCTCGCCGAGGGCGAGCTCTCGCCAGAGGAGGCGGCGCTCGGTGAGATCGAGGTCAGCACCTTCCCGCTGGACTCGGCGATGAAGCGCCACCGCCTGCTGCGCCTGCCGATCATCCGCGGCGATCGTCGCGCTCGGCGGCTCGCTCGTGATCGGCTTCCGCGCGCTCGAGGTCTCCGCCAACGCGCAGCTGCCGCCCGAACCGAAGGGCGACGCGCACAGGCTGACGCAGAGCGGCGTGGTCGAGCCGGCCGAGCCGGAGGAGATCCCGAAGGCGGTGTGGGCCGGAACGGTCGTCGTCGCGCTCGTCTTCGCGATCGTGCTGTTCTTCCTGATCCCGGTCGGGCTGACGAGCCTGATCAAGGACCAGCTCGGCTCCTCGTTCCTGTTCTGGCTGATCGAGGGCGTCGTGCGCACGGCGATCTTCCTCGGCTACATGCTGCTGCTCTCGCGCCTGCGCGACCTGCGCCGTGTGTTCGAGTACCACGGCGCCGAGCACAAGACGATCTCCTGCTTCGAGGCCGGCCTGCCGCTGACGCCGGTCAACGCGCAGCGCTTCTCGCGCCTGCACCCGCGCTGCGGCACGAGCTTCCTGCTCGTCGTGATGATCGTCGCGATCTTCGTGTTCGCCCCGATCGGCCTGCCGGCCTGGTACTGGCTCGTCGCCACGCGGATCCTCGGCGTGCCGCTGATCGCCGGCATCTCCTTCGAGCTGATCAAGTTCGCCGGGCGCAACCGCAGTCGCCGCTGGGTGCGCGCCGTGATGTGGCCCGGGCTGAAGCTGCAGCTGCTGACCACGCGCGAGCCCGACCTCGACCAGCTGGCCGTCGCGATCGCCGCGCTCGAGGCTGTGCTCGAGCGCGAGACGCCCGGCGCCCTCACCGCCGAGGATCTCGTCGGCGTCGAGGTAGTCGCCTAGCCCGGCCGCCGTCACGCTCGCGCGTCTCGCGGGGCATGTCGCTGCAGCGCCAGCCGCCTCGCCGGCGGCCCATAGACTGGTCACGATGATCGAAGACCTCGTCAAGCAGATCGAAACACGCTTCGCCGAGCTCGGTGAGCAGATGACCGATCCGGAGGTGATCTCCGACCGCGAGCGCTACGCCGAGGTCGGCCGCGCCTACCGCCAGCTCGAGGCGGCGGCGAAGCTGGCCGAGCAGTGGCGCGAGGCGCAGGAAACAGCAGGCGGAGCGGAAGAGATCCTCGCCGAGGAGGAGGACTCGGAGTTGCGCGAGGAGCTGTCGAGCGCCCGCGAGCGGATCGAGCAGATCGAGGAGGAGATCCGCATGGCGATGGTCGAGCGCGACCCCAACGACGAGAAGAGCGTGATCGTCGAAATCCAGGGCGGCGCCGGCGGCGATGAGGCCGGGCTGTGGGCCGGCGATCTCTACCGCATGCTGACTCGCTACGCCGAGCGGCTTGGCTTCCAGACTGAAGCGCTGGAGGTCGGCGATGGCAAGTACACGTTCGAGATCAAGTCCCGCCCACCCGACGGCGCCTACTCGGTGTTCAAGTTCGAGGGCGGGACGCACCGCGTGCAGCGCGTTCCGCAGACCGAGTCCCAGGGCCGTGTCCATACCTCGACGGCGACTGTCGCGGTGCTGCCGGAGGCCGAGGACGTCGACATCCAGATCGACCCCAACGACCTGCAGATCGACGTCTACCGTTCGTCCGGCCCGGGCGGCCAATCGGTCAACACGACCGACTCGGCCGTGCGCGTGACGCACAAGCCGACGGGCATCGTCGTCTCGATGCAGGACGAGAAGTCCCAACTGCAGAACCGCGAGCGGGCGCTGCGGGTGCTGCGCGCGCGGCTGTACGAGCGGGCGCTCGCCGAACAGCAGGCCGAGCTCGCCGCCGACCGCCGCTCGCAGGTCGGCACCGGCGATCGTGCCGAGAAGATCCGCACGTACAACTACGGCGAGCGGCGCGTGACCGACCACCGCATCAAGCTGACAGTGCACAACCTCGACGACGTGCTCGAGGGACAGCTCGACGAGCTGACCAACGCGCTGCAGGCCGACGAGAAGCGCCTGCGCCTGCAAGCGCAGGCCGCGGCGTGAGCACGCGAGCCGATGCCGCGCGAGCCGGCGCCGTGCGGACCGGCGCCGCACGGGGAGACGCTGCCCAGGCCGACGCTCCGAGACGCGTGCGCGGCACGAGCGTGCGCGACGCGCTGCAGGGCGCGAGCACCGCGATCGGTGCGGCCGGCTGCGAGACGCCGCGCCTGGATGCCGAAGTGCTGCTCGCGCACGTGCTCGGCGTGGGTCGCGAGCGGCTGCTGCTCGACCGCGAGCTGATCGTCGCGGGGCCGCCGGTGCGCGCCTACCAGGACGCCGTCAGGCGCCGTGCTGTGCTGCGCGAGCCGGTCGCTTACATCACCGGCAGCCGGGGCTTCCGGCGGATCGAGCTGCTCGTCGACGCGCGCGCTTTGATCCCGCGCCCGGAGAGCGAGCTGCTCGTCGAAGCCGCCCTCGCACTGCCTGCCGGTGCGCGCGTGCTCGACGTCGGCACCGGCAGCGGCGCGATCGCGCTCGCGCTCAAGCAAGAGCGCTCGGACCTCGACCTGAGCGCGAGCGACCGAAGCGCCGATGCGCTCGAGCTGGCCCGTGCCAACGCCGGCCGGCTCGGCCTCGACGTCGACTTCGTGCAAGCAGACCTGCTCGACGGAGTACCCGCCGAGTTCGACGCGGTGCTCGCCAATCTGCCCTACGTGGCCGAGCGCGATCGCGCGGCGCTCGCGCCGGAGATCCTGCGCCACGAGCCGCCCGGGGCGTTGTTCGCGGGCGAGGACGGGCTCGATGCGATTCGCGCCCTGATCGCGCAGCTGGCGCCCCGCAGCAGCGTCAGCTTCGTGGCGCTCGAGCTCGGCGCCGGGCAGGCGCCGAGCGTGGCCGAGCTGCTTCGCGCGGCCGGTTTTGCAAAGGTTGAATGCATGCACGACCTTGCGGGTATGGAGCGGGTGGTGAAAGGCGAGCGCTTGCCGATCGACAAGTCCGCGCGAGCGGAGTCCGCGCAGCGATGAGCCCGACGCTCGGCGCCGAGGATGCAGAGCGCCTGCGCGCGTGTGTGGCGGAGGGTGGCGTGGCGGTCTTCCCGAGCGACACGGTCTACGGCGTCTGCTGTGACCCGGACGACGAGGCGGCCGCGCAGCGCCTGTATGAACTGAAGGGTCGCCCGGCGAGGCGTCCCGCCGCGGTCATGTTCTTCGCGCTCGAGCAGGCCCTGCGGGCGCTCCCCGAGCTGCTCGCAGCCGAGCGGGCAGCGCTGCAGGCGCTGCTGCCCGGACCGGTCACGCTGCTGCTGGAGAATCGCTCCGGCGACTTCCGCGCGGCTTGCCGCCAGGATCCGGCCACGCTCGGCCTGCGCGTGCCGTGGCTGCCCGAGCAGCTGCACGCGCTCTGCTCGATCGCCGAGCCGGTGATGCAGACGAGCGCCAACCTGTCCGGCCAGCCGGACGCGCGCACGCTCGCCGAAGTGCCGTCTGCCCTGCGCGAGGGAGCCGACGTCGTGCTCGACGGAGGAACGCTGCCGGGAACCCCCTCGACGGTCGTCGACCTGCGCGAGTACGAGCAGAGCGGCGCCTGGTACGTGCTGCGCGAGGGCGCGCTCGCGGCCGAGGCCGTGGGCGAGCTGCTGGCCGGCGCACCGGCACGCTGAGCGCGTTCTTCGGCAGGCCGCATCGAGCGAGAATCACGGTCCGTCGGCGGCTATCCGCTCGGCTACGCGCGTGCTAGCCTCGTGACAGCTGCCGCGACTGGCGCCTGAGGTGGGAACGACCACCGGGGAGCGGCCAGCTCAACCGCCGCGCGCCTGGGCACCAAGTCTTCACAGTCCGCTCAAGGAGGGCGCCGTGTCCGAACTCAGCCCCGATTACTTCAACCGCCCGCTCAGCGAGGTGGACCCTGAGATCGCCGACGTGCTGCGCGGCGAGCTCGAGCGCGAGCAGCGCACGCTCGAGATGATCGCCTCCGAGAACTTCGTGCCGCGCGCGGTGCTCGAGTGCCAGGGCTCGGTGCTCACGAACAAGTACGCCGAGGGCTATCCCGGCCGCCGCTACTACGGTGGCTGCGAGTGGGTCGACGTCTCCGAGCAGCTCGCGATCGACCGCGCCAAGGCGCTGTTCGGAGCCGAGCACGCCAACGTCCAGCCGCACTCCGGCGCGCAGGCCAACACGGCCGTCTACCACGCGCTGCTGCAGCCGGGCGACACGATCATGGGGCTGTCGCTGGCGCACGGCGGACACCTGACGCACGGCATGAAGATCAACGTCTCGGGCCGCCTGTACGACATCGCGCCGTACGAGGTCGACCGCGAGAGCAGCCTGATCGACATGGACGAGGTCGCGCGGATCGCGCGCGAGCGCCGGCCGAAGCTGCTGCTCGCGGGCTGGTCGGCCTACCCGCGCCAGCTCGACTTCGCGCGCTTCCGCGAGATCGCCGACGAGGTCGGCGCGCTGCTGATGGTCGACATGGCCCACTTCGCCGGGCTCGTCGCCGCCGGCCTTCACCCGAACCCGATCGAGTACGGCGCCGACGTCGTCACGACGACCACGCACAAGACGCTCGGCGGCCCGCGCGCGGGGACGATCCTCTGCAAGGAGGAGTACGCCAAGAAGATCGACTCGGCCGTCTTCCCCGGTCAGCAGGGCGGTCCGCTCGAGCACGTGATCGCCGCCAAGGCCGTCACGTTCAAGATCGCCGCCTCGCGAGCTGTTCGCCGAGCGCCAGCGGCGCACGCTCGACGGCGCGCGCGCGTGGGCGCAGGAGCTTGCCAAAGCCGGTCACGGCGTGAACGTGCTGACCGGCGGCACCGACGTGCACCTCGTGCTCGTCGACCTGCGCGACTCAGACCCCGAGCTGACCGGCCGCCAGGCCGAGGACCGGCTGCACGCGATCGACATCACCGTCAACCGCAACGCCGTGCCGTTCGATCCGCGCCCGCCGATGGAGGCCTCGGGCCTGCGCATCGGCACGCCCGCGCTCGCCACGCGCGGGCTGCAGCACGAGGACTTCGTCGAGGTCGGCAAGATCATGGCCAGCGCGCTGACGCCCGAATACGAGTCGCGCGCCGGCGAGCTGGCCGAGCGCGTCGGCGGCGATCGTCGAGCGCTACCCGCTCTACCAGGAGCTCGGCGCCGGGACTCCGGTCTAGCCGCCTCCGGGCGCACCGCGCGCCGTCGGGCGGGCCCTGAACGCCCGGGTGCGCTGGTGTGTGACGGCCCCGCCTGCGATGCTGTCCTGGTTCGATGGCGCATCCAACCGAGCTCGACGCGCTATACGCCTTCCTGCTCGCCGCTGCCGTGACGGCGCTGCTGACGCCGCTCACGATGCGCTTCGCCAGCGCGGTCGGCGCGATCGACGAGCCGCGCGAGCGCGGCCTGTCGGAGAGCCCGACGCCGCTGCTCGGCGGCCTCGCGATCTTCGCCGGCACGCTCGTCGCCGGCGCTGATCTGGCTGCCGGCCGGGTTCGGCAAGGACCACGAGCTGTGGCACGGCGTGCTGCTCGCCGCCGGCGTGATCACGCTCGTCGGCGCGCTCGACGACCGCTTCGAGATCCCGCCGCTGGTCAAGCTCGCCGGCCAGATCGTGGCGGCCGTGATCGTCGTGCACTACGGCGTCGCCGTGAAGGCGATCACGCTGCCGTTCGTCGGCACGCTGGCCTTCCCCAACGCCGGCGTCACCAACGCAGGCCCGGTGCTGACCGTGATCGGCCTCGTGGCGGATGATGAACGTCGTCAACTTCTCCGACGGCGTCGACGGCCTGGCGGCGGGCGTGTGCATGATCATCGCCGCCGCGATGACCGTGATCGCGTTCGACCTCGGCCGTCCGCAGCCGGGCGTGCTGGCGGCGATCACGGCCGGCGTCGGCGCTCGGCTTCCTGATCTTCAACTTCCCGCCGGCGTCGAGCTTCATGGGCGACTGCGGCGCCAACCTGCTCGGCCTGCTGATGGGCGTGATCACGGTCGAGGCGGCCGTCAAGACGGCGGCCGTCGTGTCGTTCGTGCTGCCGCTGATCCTGCTCGCCGTGCCGTTCCTCGACACGACGTTCGTGGTGCTCAAGCGCCTGAAGTACCGCCAGCCGATCTACCGGCCCGACAGCGAGCACTTCCATCACCGGATGGCGCGGATCGGCTTCTCCAGCCGGCGCACGATCGCCTACCTGTACGCCTGGACGCTGATGCTCGCCGGGCTCGCGCTCGCGCTGCGCTTCGTCCCCTACAGCGACCACAAAGGCCACCTGCACACCGGCTGGACGCTCGTCGTTGATCGGGCTCGGGCTGATCGTGGCGGCGGCGAGCGTCTACCTCGTCTACGTGCTCGAGATCCTCAAGTTCAGGCGCCTGGCGGCGATGCGCCTGCGCCTGCAGCGCCCCGACGCCTCAGCGACGGAGATCGAGCAGGGCGTCGTGCGCGACCTGGAAACGGGCGAAATCGATGCCGTGACGGATGGATGATGGTGTGCACGCGCCCGTGGGCGACGGGGCGGGGCGGCGTGAGCAGCCCTTCGCCGAGCGGCAGGTGGATCAGGACGGCGTACGCGCAGAACAGCAGCGTGGCGGCCCGCAGCCGCCGGTCGCCGCAGACGGCCGCTAGCGGCAGCGCCCAGATCGCATACCACGGCAACAGCCAGGCCGTCGACAGCAGCAGCGCGAGCGTCGTCCAGCCGGCCGCGATGCGCCAGTCGGCGCCCCGCGCCGTCCGCCACAGGGCGAGCACGAGCACCGCCACGAACAATCCGGCGAAAACGTTGCGCCACCACTCGGGCGTGCCGGCGAGCCCGAACAGCCGCGCCGTCTCGGCCGGGATGCTGTGCACGGCGACGAGCTGCTGCTGCTCGCCGACGGCGCTGAGGAAGCCGAGCGCGTGGCTGCCGAAGCCGATCAGCCCGATCGCGCCGAGTACGACGAGCCCGAGCGCGGCGCCCTCGAGCGTTCCCCGCCGATCGCGCGAACGCGGCGCGCCGAGCAGCATGAACGGCAGCGCCAGGCCGGCCGTGACCTTCACGCCGACGCCCGCCACGAGCGTCGCGGCGCCCGTGCGAAAGCGCGGCGCAGAGCCGGCCGTGAGCGCCAGTGCGCCCGACAGCGCGAGCAGGATCAGCGTGTCGTTGTGCGCGCCGCCGACGGCGAGCACGAGCAGCACGGGATTGAGCCCGACGAAGGCCGCGGCCCAGCGGCGCGACTGCCCGAGGCGCCCGGCGGCCGCCGCGACGAGCGCAACCGCACCGAGGCTCGACAGCACGGCGAGCGCCTTGAACGCCCACAGGCCGCCGGACAGCCCGAGCGGAACGAAGGCGTAGCTGAGCAGCGTGAACAGCGGGCCATAGGGGGAGTGCTGGTAGGGCCAGCCGAGGAACGCGAAGACTTCGTCGCTCGAGGCCTGGGCGGCCACGTGCGTGTACGGGTCGAGGCCGTGCAGTGCGCCGAGTCGTGCGAAGCCGATGTAGCCGAACACGTCCTGGGAGATCAGCGGCGGCCCGAGCAGGAGGATCGCGTGGGCCGCGACCACGGCCACCGCGACGGCGCGCAGGCTGAGCGCGCGCACGGACACGAGCACGAGCAGGTAGCTCGCGCACATCAACAGGCTGAGCGTCTGAAATCCGCCCGAGCCGATGCTCAGGCCGAGGCCGTGCAGCGGCCCTGCCAGCCAGCCGATCCAGCCGCCGCTGCGCGAGGGGACGTACTGCGACGGTTCGCCGGCCGCACCGGCTGCCGTCAGGAAAGTGGTCGCGACGACGCCGAGCAGCCCGAGCAGCCCGAGCGTGCGCAGCAGCGCGTCGCGGGGCGGCGCCGCGCCGCGCGAGGAGGCCCGACGGCGGCGTGGAAGCGCTGGCGCGGCCCGTGACGGCGCGCCGGACGGTGCCGGGGCGATCGGCATCGGCCCATTGTTACGGCTGTGCCCACAGGCAGGCGTGGGGCGCGGAATGTAGAATCCATAACGCAGCCGCTAAAGCGCGTGCCCGGGGGCGCCGATCGGTGTACGTGTGTGCGGCAAGCAAGGCCGCCCATGGCGGGCTGCCATCCACATGCGACTTCACCGCCGCAAATCGACAGCGAGTCGGGCCCCAGGGCCGCGACGCGTCCTGATCCTCTCCGCCGACGTCGGCGAGGGGCACGCTGCGGCTGCCCGTGCGCTTGCTGCGCAGCTGAAGAACGCGCCGGAGCCCACCGAGGTGACCGTGATCGACGGCCTCGCGGCGATGGGCCGCGTGCTCAAACCCGTCGTCGAGGACGGCTATCGCGTGCAGCTTCGCTTCATCCCGTGGACGTACACGATCGTCTACGGGCTGCTCAACCACGTCCCGCCGATCCGCGCGCTGGCCACGCGACTGCTGCGCCTGTTCGGCTCGCGGCCGCTGGCACGCGCGATCGCCGAGCACGACCCCGACGTGGTCGTCTCGACCTACCCGGCCGTGACCGTCGTGCTCGCGCGACTGCGGCGCACGGGCGAGGTCAAGTGCCCGACGGTCGCCACGATCACCGATCTGACGGGGCTGTTCTTCTGGGCGCAGCCGGGGATCGACATGCACATGGTGATGTATGGCGAGTCGCTCTCCTCGGTCGAGCGGATCGCCGGGCGCGACAGCGTCCAGCTGGTCGCCCCGCTGATCTCCGAGGAGTTCCTCAAACCGCGCTGCCCGCAGCAGTCGCGCCGCCAGCTCGGCCTGCCCGAGGACGGCCGAATGGTCGTCGTCTCCGGCGGCGGCTGGGGGGTCGGCGACGTGCTCGGCGCCGTCAACGAGTTCATCCGCGTGCCCGAGGCGAGCAGCATCGTCGTGCTCGCGGGACGCAACGAGCAGCTCGCCGAGAAGCTGCGCCGCACGTTCGGCTCAGAGCCGCGCGTGCACGTCTACGAGTTCACCGACAAGATGCCCGAGCTGCTCGCGGCCGCCGACGTGCTCGTGCACTCCACCGGCGGTGTGACCTGTCTGGAGGCGATGGCGGCGGGCACGCCGGTCGTCTCCTACGGATTGCCCGTCGGCCATGCCCGCGTGAACACGCGCGCGATGGCCGCGCTCGACCTGCTGCGCCTGGCCAACGACACCAACGAGCTGCGCGAGCACGTGCGCGCGAGCTTCGCCGCGAGCCCGCAGGTGGCGCACGCGACGGCGAACGGAGACGCCGCGGTAACCGGCGCTGCCGGCGTGCCGCCCGCGGATTCCGCGCCACGGCTCGAGCCCCCGGCCTCGCTCTCTCTCGCTTCGGCCTCGCCGTCCGACACTCCGGCTCCGTCCTCCGGTCCCGGAGACGTGGCGGCGGCGGACGTCGTGCTGCAGGCCCCGCGCCGCGTGCGCCCGATCCCGCGCTGGCGACTGCGTGCAGTCGCGCTGGCCTCGCAGCTCGTGCTGCTGCTCGGCTTCGGCATGTGGATGATGTCGACCGACGACGTGACGGCGCTGGCGAGCAAGATCCTGCACGTGCAGCCGCTCAAGCAGGTCAAGACCGATCAGCCGGATGTCGGCTTGATCCTGCACGTGCCGTCCGGGCAGGTGCCGGCCGTCGCCTCGGTGCTTGCAAAGCGCGGAATCCACGCCTCGTTCGCCGACGACGGCGGCATCCCCCAGGCTGCGACGGTCGCGCAGATGCGCTCGCTCGGCGACGAGCTCGTGCCGGAAGTCACCGGCCATTCGATCTTCCGCTGGTTGCGCACGCGCAGCGCGCTGCATGCCCAAGCGCACGCGCTCGGCCTATCCCACCGCTTCTACTTCCTGCAGCCACGCGGCGGTCTGACCGTCGGCCAGCTCGTGCTGGCGCGCACGGCAGGCGCGACGCCCGTATGCGGCGAGCAGCGGTTGAGCGCCGGCGCGCTGCCTCAGGGCACGACGCGCGCGGGCGACGTGCTCGTGGTCGAGCTCGACGGATCGCCCGCCTCGGTCTCCGGACTCGAACGGCTGATCTCCTGGCTGGGCGCGCGCGGGCTGGGTGCCGAGCCACTCGACTGGCTGACGCGCTCGCCCTCCATCAGCGCGACCAGCAGCTGAGAGCGCGCGAGCACCGCGGCGCCGACCATCAACAGCGCCAGTGAAGCCGACAGCGGCACGCCTCCCCATGGCGTGTCGGCGAAGCTCTCGCCGAACAGCAGCGGCGCGACGACGATCGGGATCACGGTCTGCGTGACGAACACGACCGGCGCCACCTGGATCGCGGGGCGCTCCTGCAGCGCGCTCATCTCGCTGAGCACGCCGACGCCCGAGGCGAGCGCCGTCGAGAGCCCCCAGGCGATCGCCAGGCCGATGTGGCCGTTGGACAGGTCGTCGGAGGCGAGCTTCGTGGCGATCCCGCTCCAGCCGCCGGCGAGGCCGGCGCCGACCATCGTCAGGGCGGCCGGCGGGCGCGTGAGCAGCTTGATCGCGTAAGGCAGCAGGCTCGCCAGGCCGAGTCCGAGCAGCACGAGCGTGATCGCGAGGTTCTCCGAACCGTGCCCGGCCGAGCGGGGCGGCGCGGCCAGCCCGGCACCGACGACGCCGATCACGATCGCGACCGTCGCCAGGTGCTCGCTGCGCCCGGCGTGCTCGCCGAGCATGCGCTGCGCGAGGAACAGCAGCACGAGCAGACCGGCCGCGAGCGCCGGCTGCACGACGACGAGCGGCGCGAGCAGCAGCGCGACGAGCTGCAGCGGCCAGCCGAGGATCGACAGGCCCGTGCCGAGCAGCCAGCGCGCGCGGCGCAGCAGGCGCCAGGCGAGCGCGAGGCGCAGGTGCTCGCCGTGCGGCGCCTGCTTGGCGTCCATCGCCTGCAGCGCGATCCCTAGGCTGTAGAGGGTCGACGCCGCGACGGCCGCCGCGATGCCCAGCACCAGATCGACCATGTCTGCCCACGATCATCGCAGCCCGAGTCCCCCGATCGCCGGAGCGGCGGTCGCATTCGCGCTGGCCGTGCCCGTCGGCGGCTACCTGCTTCCGGGCCTGGCGGCGGCGCTGCCGGCGCTGCGCGCGCCGCTCGGCGTGGAGGACCGCGCAGCCGGCGGCGAGGGCTACGCGCTGACGTTCGACGACGGACCGCACGCCCAGGGCACGCCGGCCGTGCTCGAGCTGCTCGCGGCGGCGGGCGTGCGCGCGACGTTCTTCCTCGTCGGCGAGCAGGTCCGGCGCAACCCGTCGCTGGCGCGCGAGATCGTCGCGGCCGGCCACGGGATCGGCGTGCACTGCGAGCGCCATCGCAACCTGCTGCGCCTGACCCCGGCGCAGACGCGCCGCGACATCGAAAGCGCCGAGGCCGTGATCGCCGAGACGACCGGCGTTGCCCCGGCGCTGTACCGGCCGCCGTACGGAGTGCTCAACGCCGCCGCGCTGCGCCTGGCGCGTAGGCGCGAGTGGCGCACGCTGCTGTGGAGCCACTGGGGACGAGACTGGGAGCGGCGCGCCACGCCGCAGTCGATCGCAGCGCGCGTGACCGGCGGCGCAGGCGAGGGCGCGGTGCTGCTGCTGCACGACGCCGACGACTACTCGGCGCCCGGCTCTTGGCAGAACACCGTCGCGGCGCTGCCGCGCGTGCTCGCGACGCTCGCCGAACGCGGGCTGCGCCCGGTCGCGCCGTAACACGGCCGCGTTGTCTCTGGAGCGCCCGGTAAAATCCCTCGCTTGTCCAGCGCCATCTCGATCGACCGCGGCGGCACGTCCGCGACGCTGAAACCGGCAGCCCTCGGCCCGGCGCCACCCTCCGGTACGTCCGCGCACGCCCACGCGGCTGCACCGGCGCGCACGCGCTGGTGGGTCGAGCTGTTGGTGATCGGCTGGCTCTTGTTCGTCTACGACGCGATCAACAACCTTGCGCCGCTGCGACTGTCGACGGCGCTCGGCAACGGGCGCGGGATCCTGCACGTCGAGCGTGTACTGCACATCGACCCCGAGCTCTCGCTCGATCGCTGGCTGGCCTCGCATCACACGCTCGCGACGATCCTCGCGAACTACTACGACAACGCGCACTTCGTCGTGACGCTCGGCCTGCTCGGCTACCTGTGGTTCTCGCGCGCGGACCTCTACCGCCCGCTGCGCAACTCGCTCGTGCTGGTCAACGTGATCGGCTTCGTCGTCTTCTGGCGCTTCCCGGTCGCACCCCCGCGGATGCTGGACGGCTTCACCGACGTGGTCGCCTCGACGCACGCGTTCGGCTCCTGGCACACGGGCGCGCTCGCCTCGCAGGCCAACCAGCTGGCGGCGATGCCTTCGCTGCACATGGCCTGGGCAGCGTGGTGCGGGCTCGCGCTGTGGCGCATCAGCGCGCGTCGCTGGGTGCGCGCCCTGGCGCTGCTGTACCCGTGCCTGACGGCGCTGGCGGTGCTCGCGACGGGCAATCACTTCGTGCTCGACATCTTCGGCGGGCTGCTCGCGCTGGCGCTCGCGGTGTGGCTCGTCGGCTCGCCCGAGCGTCTCGGCGGCAGGCTCTCGTGGCCGCGCGTGAAGCTCGCCTGGCAGGCTCGCGCAGGGCGACGCGCGCCGGCTTGACGACGCTCGCTCGCGCGCCGGCGCGAACTCGTCGCGCGGACGTAAAATCCCGCAAATCCGGCGTGGCGTATGTCACAAAGTTGTTACGAAGTCTGAGTTCCTGGTACAGTGAAACCAGCTACCGCAGACTTCGCGAGGCGACTCCTGAAGGGCTTGGAGCGAGCCTCGACTCCGCTGCCGCCATGTGCGCGCGGAGTTCTCGTCGGGTCTGTAGGGTGGCCCAACTGACATGCCAGATTTCGACGCCAACGACGATTCCCTGCGCCTGAGCGACTCCGGCAAGGACGAGCCCTTCGAGCTGCCCAAGCTGCGCCCGCGCTTCATGGTCCGTGCCCGCACGCTCGCCTACGGGCAGTGCTTCGGCGCGCGCACGCAGCGCGCCGACAGGCTTCAGTCGCGGCTCGGCACGTTGCGCTGGCGCGCGATGCGCCGCTCGTGCCCCACGCTGCGCGCTGCCGGCGTGCCGGGGGTGCTGCCCGCCCGCCGCAGGCGCCTGTGGACGAAGTGCCACGGGCGAGCACCCGGATCGCCGAGCTGACGTGTTCACGCTGCGCTACCTCGACGTGTGCCTGGTGCTCGCGACGGCCCCGTTCGTGCTGCTCGGCGGACTGCCGCTGACGGGCTACCTGATCGGCGCCGGCGCGTGGCTGCTCACGCGCCTGGCGGCCGCATTGCTGCAGGCGCAGGCGCGCCGTGCGCCTGACATGAAGGTCAAGGCCGGGCTGCAGCTGGCCGGGATGATGGGCCGCGTGTGGCTCGTCGCGCTCGCCGTGATCCTGGCCCGCGTGGCCGGCGGCAAGGACGACGGCATCATGGCCGCAGCGCTCGTGCTGTCGGCTTTCACGGTGTACTTCGCGATGTCCTTCGTGACGCGCGACGGACCGACGCGGGCCGGGCCCAAGACGTCCGGTAGGGCTGCGCCTGGGAGGCCGAGCACTTCATGAGCACGAGCACGATGGGGACGGGGGGTGTGCCGCCGGCTGACACGGCCGAGCAGACGCCGCGCCGTCCCGGGCCGGGAGCGGGCGAGCAGGAGCCGCCGAAGAAGAGCATCAAAGGCAAGCTGCTGCTCGCGGCCGGCGTGTGGATCGGCGGCGTGATCGTGCTCATCGTGATCTACGGCTTCAAAGGCACGCGCAACACCGAGTTCCAGCCGCAGAACGAGTTCAAGCTCGACAACTGGGTGCACCTCGGCGTCTTCTCGATCAACAAGGCCGTGCTGTACCTGTTGCTCGCGGGCATCGCCACGTGCGTGAGCATGATCTGGATCGCGCGGCGCATGCAGGAACGCCCGAACAAGGTGCAGGCCGCCGTGGAGGCGCTGTTCCTGCTGATGCGCGACAACATCGCCGGCGGCGGGATGGAGGAGAAGCAGGCCGCCAGGTGGTTCCCGTTCATCGGCGCGCTGTTCCTGTTCATCTTCTTCTCCAACCTCGTCGGCTACATCCCGCTGCCGACCAACACCGAGCACAAGATCGACATCCTCGGCGCGCACATCCCGTCGTTCTCGCTGTACGCCGCCACGGCCAACCTCTCGATCCCGCTCGTGCTGGCGCTCGTCGTGTTCGTCTCCTACACCTACGAAGGCGTTCGCGCGAAGGGCCCGATCGGCTACCTCAAAGGCCTGATCCCGGGCGGCGTGGAAGGCGGCATGGCCGTGTTCATCTTCTTTCTCGAGCTGCTCTCCAACTTCATGCGGATCCTCTCGCTGACGATTCGTCTGTTCGCGAACATCCTGGCGGGCCACCTGATCATCCTGTTCATGGCGGGAGCGCTCGCCGTGATCCTCGGCGTGGCCTGGCTGGGCTGGTTCACGATCCCGTTCGGGATCGCCCTGTTCGCGTTCGAGGTCGGGCTGGTGGCAGCCCTGCAGGCGTTCATCTTTGCCACGCTCACCGCTATCTACCTCGGCGGCGCGGTCGCCGAAGACCACTAAAGGAGCCAATAGTCGTGCACATAGCTTTGATCACCCTCCTGGCGGCGGCCGAAGAAACCGCCAAGGCCGGAAAGTCGATCGGCCTCGGAGTGGGCGGTGGCCTCGGCGCCGTCGGCGCCGGCGTCGGCATCGGCCTGATCTTCGGCAAGGCCATCGAAGCGATCACCCGTCAGCCCGAGATGCGCGACGAGATCACGCAGCTGCAGTGGCTCGGCTTCGCGCTTACCGAGGCCTGCTTCTTCTACGGCCTCGTCGCGGGCCTGCTGGCCGCGTTCATCGTCTGAGCCATGCTCGGAGCCCTCGCACAACCAGCGGTGCTCGCCGCCTCCAAGGGCAGCTTCCTGATCAAGCCGGGCATCGGCCTGATGATCTGGACACTGCTCGTGTTCGTCGTCACGATGGTGCTGCTCTCGCGCCTGGCGTTCCCGCGCATCTCGGAGGCGCTCGAACGGCGCAAGCGCAACATCGAAGAATCGATCGACACGGCCGAGCGCACGCGCAAGGAGGCCGACGAGCTGCTGCACGAATACCGCGAGCGCCTGAAGGAGGCGCGCGCGCAGGCCGAAGAGATCGTGCAGCGCGCGCGCCAGTCGGCCGACGCGCACGAGCACGAGTCCAAAGAGCGCGGGCAGGAGATCCTCGCCGAAGCGACGCGCAAAGCCGAGCGCGACATCGAGGCGGCGAGCAAACGCGCGCTCGACGACATCCGCCGCGAGGTCGCCGACCTGACGGTGATGGCGACCGAGAAGGTCACGCGCAAGGTGCTCGACACAGACGACCAGAAGCGGCTCGTGCAGGAGGCGCTCGCAGAGCTCGACTTCTCGTCGATCTCGGGAGGGTCGAACAACTAGATGGACGAGCTCGCCGAGGTCTACGCCCGCTCGCTGTTCGAGGTCGCGCTGCAGCAGGGCAAGCTGGACGAGCTGCGCGAGCAGCTCGGCCAGTTCGCCGACGCGCTCGATCAGAACCGCGAGCTGGCCGTGTTCTTCTTCTCGCCGTACTTCTCGACCAAAGAGAAGCAGGACGGCCTCGAGCGCCTGCTCGACGGCGCCGAGGAGACGTTCCTGAACTTCCTCAAGCTGCTGATCGAGAACCACCGGATGCCGGTGATCTTCCGCACGCGCCAGCAGTTCGAGCGCCTGTGGGAGCGCGAGAACCAGCTCCTGCCGGTCGACATCACGAGCGCGATCGCGCTCGACCAGGAGACGACGGAGAACCTCGGGCGCACGATCGGCGAGCGCGCCGGACGCAAGGTGAGGCTGGCCGCACACGTCGACCCGGACATCCTCGGCGGGATCGTGCTGAGGGTCGGCAACTCGATACTCGACGCATCAATTCGCAACCGACTGGAGCAGCTGCGCAGGCACGTTGCCCAAGGAGCCGCTTAGGAAGCCATGCAGATCAACCCTGACGAGATAACAAGCATCCTGAAGAGCCGCATCGAGGGACTCGACGGCGGGCGCGCGGAGCTGACCGAGGTCGGCACGGTCCTGTCGGTGGCCGACGGCATCGCCCGCCTGCACGGACTGGAGAACTGCATGTCCTTCGAGCTGCTCGAGCTGCCGCACGGGGTCACCGGCCTCGCGCTCAACCTCGAGTCAGACAACGTCGGCGCGGTGCTGTTCGGCGAGTGGGAGCACGTCTCCGAGGGCGACACCGTGCGCCGCACGGGCCGCCTGCTCGACATCCCCGTCGGCGAGGGCCTGCTCGGGCGCATCGTCGACCCGCTCGGGCGCCCGCTCGACGGCAAGGGCGACATCGACACCTCCAAGCGCCGCCCGGCCGAGTTCAAGGCCCCGGGCGTCGTGCAGCGCCAGCCGGTCACCGAACCGATGCAGATCGGCCTGAAGGCGATCGACGCGATGATCCCGATCGGCCGCGGCCAGCGAGAGCTGATCATCGGCGACCGCCAGACGGGCAAGACGGCGATCGCGATCGACGCGATCATCAACAACAAGGACACCGGCGTGATCTCGGTGTACGTGGCGATCGGCCAGCGCATGGCGACGGTCGTGGCGCTCGCGCAGACGCTCGATGAAAACAACGCTCTGGAGAACACGATCATCGTCGCCGCGCCGGCCGACGAGGCGGCGCCGATCAAGTTCATGGCGCCGTACGCGGGCTGCGCGATGGGCGAGCACTTCCTCTACGAACGGCAAGCACGCGCTCGTCGTCTACGACGACCTGACCAAGCACGCATACGCCTACCGGCAGATGTCGCTGCTGCTGCGCCGCCCGCCGGGCCGTGAGGCCTACCCGGGCGACGTCTTCTACCTGCACTCGAGGCTGCTCGAGCGCGCGGTCAAGCTCAACGACGATCTCGGCGGCGGCTCGCTGACGGCGCTGCCCGTGATCGAGACGCAGGCCGGCGACGTCTCGGCGTACATCCCGACGAACGTGATCTCGATCACCGACGGGCAGATCTTCCTCGAGTCGGCGCTGTTCAACTCGGGCGTGCGCCCGGCGATCAACGTCGGCATCTCGGTCTCGCGCGTCGGCGGCAACGCGCAGATCTCGCCGATGAAGAAGGTGGCCGGGCGGATCAAGCTCGAGCTCTCGCAGTTCCGCGACCTCGAGGCCTTCGCGCAGTTCGGCTCAGACCTCGACGCGGACACGCAGAAAACGCTGGCGCGCGGCGAGCGCCTGGTGGCGACGCTCAACCAGCACGAGCGCGAGCCGCTGGCCGTCGAGGACCAGGTCGTGCAGATCTACGCGGCCACGAACGGCTTCCTCGACCGCTTGAAGACCGAGCGCGTCGGCGAGTTCCTGATGGAGCTGACCGAACGGATGCACGCCCAGCACTCAGACGTGCGCGAGAAGATCGCCGGCGGCGACTGGTCGGATGAGACGCAGAAGGCCGTGCACGACGCTGTCGAGACGTTCGCCGGCGACTTCGGCTACGACCTCGACGAGGAGGGCCTGGCGATGGAGGAGGACGCGCCGCTGCGCGGCGACGAGGGCGCGCGCGAGGAGGAGCCGGCGGCCGCCTAGCGCGGACGCCCCGCAATCGCCATGCCCTCCCAGCGCGACGTCAAGGACCGGATCTCCTCGGTCAAGAACATCCAGAAGATCACGCGGGCGATGGAGATGGTCGCCGGCGCGCGCCTGCGCCGTGCCGAGCAGCGGATCGCCGCGCTGCGCCCGTACGCGGACGCGCTGCGGCGGATGACGCGCCAGGCGGCGCAGGCTGCCGGTGCGGAGGCGATGCGCCTGCCGCTGCTCTCAGAGCACGAGTCGACGGAGAACGTCGGCGTGCTGCTCGTCACGGGCGACCGCGGCCTGGCCGGAGGCTTCAACTCGCAGATCATCCGCGCCGGCGTGCGCATCTCGGCGGAGTACGCCGAGGACGGCCTGCAGACGGCGTGGTACGCGACGGGGCGCCGCGGCGTCTCCTCGCTGAACTTCCGCGGCAACGAGCTGAGCGGCAGCTACACGGGCTTCGCCGACCGACCGGCCTACGCCGACGCGCGCTCGATCGCGGACGACCTGATCACGGGCTACGTCGACGGCAAGCTCGACCGCGTGGAGATCGTCTACAACGCCTACATCTCGCCGCTGTCCCAGCACGTCACGCGCGAGACGCTGCTGCCGCTCTCGCACGCGACGATCGCCACGGAGGAGCCCGAGCAGGAGGACGGGCAGGAGGGCTCCGGCGAGCCGAGGGGCCACGCGCGCTGGTCGACTACGAGCCGGGCCCCGAGGAGATCCTCAAGCGCCTCGTCCCCGACTACGTCGAGATCTCGATCTACCGGGCCCTGGTGGAGTCGACCGCCGGCTTCTTCGGCGCGCAGATGACGGCGATGCGCAGCGCCTCGGACAACGCCGGCGAAATCATCACCGACTTGACGCTGCAGATGAACCGCGCCCGCCAGGCCGAGATCACGCAAGAGATCATGGAGGTCGTTGCCGGCGCCGAGGGCCTGACCTGAGCCGCCGACAGGTCACACGCACTCACCGTCAACGATTTTTAATTCTTAATATTTAAAGAGATAAAAGAGGAGAAGCGAAACGCGATGGAGGCCAGCACCGCAGCGCCACAGAGCACCAACGGCAGCTCCGAGGAGAAGCAGAACCTCGGGCGCATCGAGGAGATCCAGGGCGTCGTGATCGAGGCCGTCTTCCCCGACCGCCTGCCCGAGATCAACCACGCGATCACGATCGCCCGCACGGCGGCCAACCGCGAGGAGGAGGCCGAGGGGATCAGCGCCGGCGCCGAGGAGGAGGTGCTCGTGTGCGAGGTGCAGCAGCACCTCGGCGACGACCGCGTGCGCGCCGTCGCGATGGACACGACCGACGGCCTCGCCCGCGGCGCTCGAGGTGGTCGACACGGGCGCGCCGATCACGGTGCCCGTCGGCGAGGCCACGCTCGGGCGCATCTTCAACCTGCTCGGCGAGCCGATCGACCTCGGCGAGGAGCTGCCCGCCGACACGCCGCGCCGCGCGATCCACCAGGAAGCGCCGCGCGTCGAGGACCTCACGCCGACCACCGAGATGTTCGAGACCGGGATCAAGGTGATCGACCTGCTCGCGCCCTACGCCAAGGGCGGCAAGGTCGGCCTGTTCGGCGGCGCCGGCGTCGGCAAGACGGTGCTGATCCAGGAGCTGATCCACAACCTCGCCAAGGAGCACGGCGGGCTGTCGGCCTTCTGCGGCGTCGGCGAGCGCTCGCGCGAGGGCAACGACCTGTGGCTGGAGATGAAGGAGTCGGGCGTGCTCGACAAGACGATGCTCGTCTTCGGGCAGATGAACGAGCCCCCCGGCGCGCGCATGCGCGTCGCCCTCTCCGGCCTGACGATGGCCGAATACTTCCGCGACCAGGGCCAGGACGTGCTGCTGTTCGTCGACAACATCTTCCGCTTCGTGCAGGCCGGCTCCGAGGTCTCGGCGCTGCTCGGGCGGATGCCCTCGCAGGTCGGCTACCAGCCGACGCTGGAGACCGAGATGGGCCAGCTGCAGGAGCGCATCACCTCGACCAAGAGCGGCTCGGTCACGTCGATCCAGGCGATCTACGTGCCGGCCGACGACTACACCGACCCGGCCCCGGCATCGGTGTTCGCCCACCTCAACGCGACCACCGCGCTGTCGCGCTCGATCTCCGAAAAAGGCATCTACCCGGCCGTCGACCCGCTCGACTCGACCTCGACGATCCTCAAGGCCGACATCCTCGGCGAGGACCACTTCCGCGTGGCCAACGAAGTCAAGGAGATCCTGCAGCGCTACAAGGAGCTGCAGGACATCATCGCGATCCTCGGCATCGACGAGCTCTCCGACGAGGACAAGCTGACCGTGCAGCGGGCGCGCAAGATCGAGCGCTTCCTCTCCCAGCCGTTCTTCGTCGCCGAGCAGTTCACGGGCACGCCCGGCGCATACGTGCCGATCGCCGAGACGATCCGCGGCTTCGACGAGATCATCGAGGGCAAGCACGACGAGGTGCCCGAGTCGGCCTTCTTCCTCAAGGGCACGATCGAGCAAGTGGTCGAGGCGGCCAAGACCAAATAATGGCCCGCACCAAGTTCCCAGTGGAAGTGCTGACGCCCGAGGGCGAGGTGTTCAGCGAGGAGATCGAGATGCTCTCCACGCGCACCAGCGTCGGCTCGATCGGCGTGCTCGCCAACCACGAGCCGGTGCTTGCGATGCTCGAACCGACCGAGCTGCGCCTGTACCGCTCCGAGTCGGACATCGTGCGCTTCGCGCAGGCCGAGGGCTACCTGCAGTTCGCCGAGAACCGCGCGCTCGTGCTCGTCGAGGAGGCGATCGCGCCCGACGCGCTCGACCGCGACACGTTCCAGACGCGCCTGAAAGAGGCCCACGCGGCCGCCGAGCAGGCCGACGAGGGCACCGAGCAGCAGGCCCGCGCACTGCGCGACATCCGCCGCTACGAGGCCTTTCTCGCCGTCGGGCAGTAGGCTCGTCGGCATCGCCGGACGCGAGTCCCGCCACGCCCGCAGGAGCCGCCGCGCCGGTCCCGGCCGCCGACGCCGCCGCCGCTCACTTCGAGCAAAAGCGCCCGGGCTGGTTCACGAAGAACGTGTTCAACCGCATGCTCGACGCCTTTATGGCCCGTCGGGCTCAGCGTGTGGGGCTCGCGCGTGCTCGAGGTGCGCGGGCGCTCCAGCGGCGAGCCGCGGCGCACGCCGGTCAACCTGCTGACGCGTCGACGGCGACGCGCTACCTCGTGGCGCCGCGCGGCGAGACTCAGTGGGTGCGCAACCTGCGCGCCGCCGGCGAGGGACGGCTGCGTGCTGGGACGGCACGGCGAGGCCTTCAGCGCCGTCGAGGTCGTGACAGCTGCCGCGCGAGAAGGCGCCGATCCTGCGCGCCTACCTGAAGCGCTGGAAGGCCGAGGTGCGGAGTGTTCTTCGACGGCGTTGGCCCCGACTCTCCGGACGAAGAGCTGCGCGCCGAGGCCGATGAAGCACCCGGTATTCAGGCTCAGCGCCTGAGTGTCTCGGCCGAAGCGGTCAGCGACTGGCGACGGCTGACCAGGTTGACCTGGTCTGATATCGTCTGTCGCGCATGGCTGATGACAGTGACGGTCAGTGAGGCAAAAACCCAGCTCTCGCGGCTGATCGCAGCGTGCGCGCGAACGGCGAGGAGATCGTGATCCGTCGGGGCAAGGCGCCGGTCGCCAAGCTCGTCGGCTATCCGGCGCCGCAGATGCGTCGCAAGCCAGGGGGCTTGCGTGGGCAGATCTGGATGAGCGACGATTTCGACGAGCCGGACGAGGAGATCGAGCGCCTGTTCGGTATGCGCGATTGATCGCGCTGCTGCTCGACAGCCATGCGCTGCTGTGGTGGGAGGCGGATGACGCCAGGTTGAGCGAGCGTGCCCGCGAGCAGATAGAACTGGAGGAGTCGGTGGTTTTCTTCAGCGCCGTATCACTGTGGGAGTTGGCGATCAAGCAAGCCCTCGGCAGATTGAGGCTCCCCGACACGCTGAGCTCTCGCCTCGTGGAAGAGGGCTTTCAAGAAGTCCCGGTAACCGCGGCTCACGGCCTATTGGCTGGAGGACTGCCGCGTCACCACAGCGATCCCTTCGACCGTATGCTCGTCGCGCAGGCGCGCAGCGAGGGTCTGACGATCATTACCGCCGACACTCGCATCGCTGCTTATGACGTGCCGGTGCTCTGGTAGCGGCCCTGCCCCGCTAGCCTTCCCCGCCTCATGAGCCCAGAGCGCGCCCCGATCGGAGTGATCGGCACCGGCTACGTCGGCCTGGTGACGGCCGCCGGCTTCGCCGAGCTCGGCAGCGACGTCTGGTGCGTCGACATCGACGCCGCCAAGATCGAGCGCCTGCGCGCCGGCGAGGTGCCGATCTACGAGCCCGGGCTCGACGAGCTGCTGGCGAAGCAACGCCGAGCGCCTGCACTTCTCCACCGACCTGGCCGACGCGCTCGCGCACGCGCGCCTGCTGTTCGTCGCGGTCGGCACGCCGCCGACGTACTCCGGCGACGCCGACCTGTCGGCCGTCAACGCCGTGATCGGCGCGATCCCCGCCTCCAACGAGCACGCGCTCGTGATGAAGTCGACCGTCCCGTCGGGCACGGGCGTCGCCGTCAAGCGCATGTTCGACGAGCAGGGCAAGGGCGGGCTCGCCTACGTCTCCTGCCCCGAGTTCCTCAAGGAGGGCTCGGCCGTCGAGGACTTCCTGCACCCCGACCGCGTCGTCGTCGGCGACGATCGGCGACTGGGCCGGCGACGCCGTCGTCGAGCTGTATGCGCCGCTGCAGGCGCCGCTCGTGCGCACCGACATCGCCAGCGCCGAGATGGTCAAGCTCGCCTCCAACGCATTCCTTGCGACGAAGATCTCGTTCATCAACGAGATCGCCAACGTCTGCGAGGAGACCGGCGCCGACGTCGTCGAGGTCGCCCGGGGGATGGGTCTCGACGACCGCATCGGGCCGAAGTTCCTGCAGGCCGGGATCGGCTTTGGCGGCAGCTGCTTCCCCAAGGACGTCGACGCGCTCAAGCAGCTGGCCGGCAACTCGGGCTATCACTTCCAGCTGCTGACCTCCGTGATCGAGGTCAACGAACTGCAGAAGCGCCGCGTGATCGGCAAGCTGCAGAAGCACCTCGGCGGCCTCGTCGGCAAGCGCGTGGCGCTGTTCGGGCTGGCCTTCAAGCCGAACACCGACGACATGCGCGAGGCCTCCTCGCTCGTGCTCTCGGCGCGGCTGAACGCCGACGGCGCGCTCGTCACGGCGTATGACCCGGTCGCCGAGGAGCAGGCGCGCAAGCTCGTCAGCGGGATCTCCTTCGCCGACCTCGCCGCTGCAGGCGGCCGCCGGAGCCGACGCCGTCGTGCTCGTGACCGAGTGGCCCGAGTTCCTGCAGCTCGACTGGGCCGAGGTCGCGCAGGCGATGAGCGGCGACCTCGTGATCGACGGGCGCAACGCGCTCGACCCCGAAGCCGTGCGTGCCGCCGGGCTGCTCTATGAGGGCGTCGGTCGCGGCGAACGTCGCGACGCGCCGCGTGTGGCGGAAGCTGCGGTGACTGCAGAGGCGGCAGGGGCCGCGGGGGCGGGCGAGGCCTGATGCAGGCAGTGATCCTCGTCGGCGGCGAGGGCACGCGCCTGCGGCCGCTCACCTCGACCGTGCCGAAGCCGGTCGTGCCGCTCGTCGACCGCCCGTTCATCGCGTTCATGCTCGACTGGCTCGTCACGCACGGGATCGACGACGTGATCATGTCCTGCGGCTTTCTCGCGACGAGCGTGCGCAACGTGCTCGGCGACGGTTCTGCCTACGGCGTGCGCCTGCGCTTCGTCGAGGAGCCCGACCCGCGCGGCACGGCCGGCGCGCTGAAGTTCGCCGCGCTCGATGCTCGACGAGCGCTTCCTGATGCTCAACGGCGACGTGCTCACCGACATCGACCTGACCGCGCAGATCGCCCAGCACGAGCAGAGCGGGGCGAAGGCGACGCTCGCGCTCGTGCCGGTCGCCGACCCGAGCGCCTACGGCCTGGTGCACCTGAACGACGACCGTTCCGTGCGCGACTTCGTCGAGAAGCCGAGCCCCGACGCGATCGACACGAACCTGATCAGCGCCGGCGCCTACGTGCTGGAGCGAGAGATCCTCGAGCTCGTGCCGCCCGACCGCAACGTCTCGATCGAGCGCGAGGTCTGGCCGCGCGTTGATCGGCAACGGCCTGTACGGCTTCCCGGCGGAGAGCTACTGGCTGGACATCGGCACCCCCGAGCGCTACCTGCAGGGCACGTTCGACATCATCGAGGGCAACGTGAAGACGGCCGTCGGCGAGCGCCTGGGCTCGGACTGGCTGGCGATCGACGCCGGCGCGCAGGCGAGCGGCCGCGTGATCCCGCCGGCCGTGCTCGAGCGCGGCGTGACGGTCGCCGAGGGCGCCCAGGTCGGCAGCCTCGTCGTGCTCGGCGAAGACGTCTCGGTCGGCGCGCACGCGACCGTCGAGCGCTCGGTGATCCTCAAGGGGGCCGAGATCGGCGAGGGCGCGACCCTGCGCGACTGCATCGTCGCCGCCGGATGTCGCATCGGCGCGCGCACGAGCATCGGCGGTGGCGCGGTGCTCGGCGAGGGTGTGACCGTGGGGGCGGATAACGTGATCGCCCACGGGGCGCGTATCTTCCCGGGTGTGACCTTGCCCGACGGCGCGATCAAGTTCTAATCGAGGAGGCGAGCAGCAGATGAGCGAAGGCGCCGCCAGCGCCACACCGACGGCGGGGAAGCTCTCGCGCGAGGAGATCGCCCGCGTGGACATCTCCGGCCAGCTCGACGACGTGCTCGGCCTGCCCGAGCACCTGCGCGACGCGCTGTGGCGCGTGGAGTCGGCGATCATGCAGGACTTCGACACCTCCGCGGGCCTGGTCGTCGCCGGCATGGGCGGCTCTGCGATCGGCGGCGCGCTGGCGCGCGCGGCGCTCTCCGACCACGCGACGCGCCCGATCTTCGTCACGCGCGCCTATGGGCTGCCGCCGTGGACGACGCCCGACACGATGGTGCTGTGCGCGAGCTACTCGGGCGACACCGAGGAGACGCTCGCCTGCTACGAGTCGGCCGGAGCGCTCGGCGCCAGGCGGATCGTGACAACGACCGGCGGCCGCCTGGCCGAGATGGCGCGTGCCGACGGCGTGCCCGTGATCCCGATCCCCGGCGGCTTCCAGCCCCGCGCGGCCGTCGCCTACATGACGGTCGCCGCGCTCGAGGTCGCCGCGCTGTGCGGCGCCGGGCCGCGCCTGACCTCGGAGATCGACGTGGCCGCCTCGCACAGCGAGCATCTCGTCGAGGAGTGGGGTCCGGACGCGCCCGAGGACTCGCTGGCCAAGGAAGTCGCGCGCGGCCTCCTCGGCACGACGCCGGTGATCGCCGGCGCCGGCCTGACGACGCCGATCGCCTACCGCTGGAAGACGCAGGTCAACGAGAACGCCAAGCAGCCGGCCTTCTGGCACGAACTGCCGGAGCTCGACCACAACGAGATCGTCGGCTGGGAAGGGGCTCAGGACGTGGGCCGCTTCTCGGCTGTGTTCCTCGACGACTCCGACGCCCATCCGCGCGTGAAGGAGCGGATGGACCTGACCGAGCAGTCGATCGCCGCCAACGCCGTCGCCAGCTTCCGTCTGGAGACGCGCGGCGAAACGACGATCGAGCGCGTCATCTCGCTCGTGCTGCTCGGCGATCTGGTGTCGATCTACCTGGCCGTGCTGCGCGGGGTCGACCCGGGGCCGGTCAAGGCGATCGACGAGCTGAAGGCTGCGCTCGAGCAGCGCTGAGCGGCGACTCGGACGCTCGTCGAGGCTCCCGAAGGGGCCCAGGGTCTGTGATACCGTCGAGGCCGACGGCCGAGGAGCGCTGCGACGGGCTCCGGTCCCGCCACGCTCGGCCCGTTTCCCTGAAGCAAGGGCGCTCACCTGACCGGACAGGAGAACCAGCGATGTCAGCAATGACTTCCACCGCCGTGGCCACCGAGACCGACTTCAAGGTCGCCGACCTTTCGCTCGCCGAGTTCGGCCGCAAGGAGATCGTGCTCGCCGAGCACGAGATGCCCGGCCTGATGTCGATCCGCGCCGAGTACGCCGACGCGCAGCCGCTGAAGGGCGCGCGCATCACCGGCTCGCTGCACATGACGATCCAGACGGCCGTGCTGATCGAGACGCTGACGGCGCTCGGCGCCGAGGTGCGCTGGTGCAGCTGCAACATCTTCTCCACGCAGGACCACGCCGCGGCGGCCGTCGCCGTCGGCCCCGACGGCACGCCGGACGATCCGCAGGGCGTCCCCGTGTTCGCGTGGAAGGGCGAGACGCTCGAGGAGTACTGGTGGTGCACCGAGCAGGTGCTCCGCTGGCCCGAGGACGAGGACGGCTCGACCGGCCCGAACATGATCCTCGACGACGGCGGCGACGCGACGCTGCTCGTGCACAAGGGCACCGAGTACGAGAAGGCCGGCGCCGTGCCCGACCCCTCGACCGCCGACTCCGAGGAGCACGAGGTCATCCTCAACACGCTCACGCGCACGCTCGCCGAAGACCCGCAGCGCTGGACGCGCGTCGGGCAGGGCATCAAAGGCGTCACCGAGGAGACGACGACAGGCGTGCACCGTCTCTATGAGATGGTCGAGTCCGGCGAGCTGCTGTTCCCGGCGATCAACGTCAACGACTCGGTGACGAAGTCGAAGTTCGACAACCTCTACGGCTGCCGGCACTCGCTGATCGACGGGATCAACCGCGCGACCGACGTGATGATCGGCGGCAAGGTCGCCGTCGTGTGCGGCTTCGGCGACGTCGGCAAGGGCTGCGCCGAATCGCTGCGTGGCCAGGGCGCTCGCGTGATCGTCACCGAGATCGACCCGATCTGCGCGCTGCAGGCCTCGATGCAGGGCTACGAGGTCAAAACGCTCGCCGAAGTGCTCGAGAGCGCCGACATCTTCATCACGACGACCGGCAACAAGGACATCATCACGGCCGCCGACATGGGCCGGATGAAGCACCAGGCGATCGTCGGCAACATCGGCCACTTCGACAACGAGATCGACATCGCCGGCCTCTCACAGGTGGCGGGGATCGAGCGCGTGAACATCAAGCCGCAGGTCGACAAGTGGGTCTTCCCGGACGGCCACGCGATCATCATGCTCTCCGAGGGGCGCCTGCTGAACCTGGGCAACGCGACCGGTCACCCGAGCTTCGTGATGAGCAACTCCTTCTCCAACCAGACGATCGCGCAGATCGAGCTGTTCTCCAAGAACGACGAGTACGAGAAGAAGGTCTACGTGCTGCCCAAGCACCTCGACGAGAAGGTCGCCCGGCTGCACCTCGACGCGCTCGGCGTGAAGCTCACGCAGCTGAGCCCCGAACAGGCCGCCTACATCGGCGTGCCGGTGGACGGCCCCTACAAGCCGGATCACTACAGGTACTAGGCGAGCAGGGCGGGCGCAGTCCGATGAAGGCGATGGTCCTTGCGGCCGGGCTCGGAACCCGGCTGCGCCCGCTCACGTACGAGATCACGAAGCCGATGGTGCCGGTGCTCGACCGCCCGGTGATGGAGCACATCCTCGACCTGATCGACCGGCACGACTTCGAGGGGACGATCGCCAACCTGCACTACTTCCCGGAGACGATCCGCGAGTACTTCGGCGAGCGCATCTCCTACAGCTTCGAGGAGCAGCTGCTGGGGACGGCGGGCGGCGTGCGCGCGTGCGCGGAGTTCTTCGGCGACGAGCCGTTCCTCGTGATCTCGGGCGACGCGCTGACCGACATCGACCTGAGCGCGTTCGCGGCGCGCCACCGCGAGGCCCGGGGGATCGCCACGCTGGCGGTCAAGCGCGTGCCGGACACGCGCGAGTACGGCGTCGTCCTGCACGACCGCGACGGGCGGATCACGGGCTTTCAGGAGAAGCCGGAGCCCGACGAGGCGCTCTCGGACCTCGGCAACTGCGGCATCTACATGTTCGACCCGCGCATCTTCGACTACTTCCCCGACACGCCTTTCGTGGACTGGGCCAAAGACGTCTTTCCGGCGCTGCTCGAGAACGACGTGCCCTTCTACATCCACGAGCTGAACGAGTACTGGAACGACGTCGGCTCGCTGGCCGAGCTGCGCCAGGGCACGTTCGACGCCCTGCAGGGCGAGCTGCACCTGGAGATGCAGGGCGAGGAGCTGCAGCCGGGCCTGACCGTCGTCGGCGGCTCGCCGCTGCGCGAGGACACCGAGGTCGAAGGCGCCGTGTGGATCGGGCGCGACGTGCGGATCGGCAAGGGCGTGCGCCTGATGGGCCCGATCGTGCTCGGCGACGGGGCGACAGTGGGCGACGGAGCGCAGCTGCGCGAAAGCATCGTCTTCCCGGGCACCGAGCTGGCCGCGGGATCGATCCTGATCGGCGCGATCGCCGGTCACGGCGGGATCCTGCAGAGCCTGCGTAGCCGCTAGCCAAGCCGCTTCGCTGCCGGCTCGAGGCCGCTTAACACGAAAGGGCCCGCTGCAGCGAGCCCCTTCGCGGAAAGTGAGTCATGTGACAGTTGTCAGCATAGCATGCGAGCGGCGACGCGTCGCACGACCGTGTTCGAATCCTTACGGCGTCAGGCGGCTTCGTAGCGCTCGCGCCGCTGCTGCTCGCGCTCTGACTCGGCGAGTGCCTGCACGAACAGCACGACGAGCGCGACGCCCATCACGAGCGACTGCTCGACGGCCATCACGATCCCGGCGATCGACTGGTCGTCGTGCGCGGAGAGGCCCCAGACGCGGGCGTGGTGGACGTAGTAGGCGTACAGCGCGCTCGGCGCGAAAGCCAGCCCCATGCCGAGCGCGCCGACGAACAGCTTGGTCGAGCCCATGTAGGCGATCGGACCGAGGCCGCCCAGGCGCAGGCGCCCGCGGATCGGCGAGAGCAGATGCCACCAGTAGAGCGAGCCGGCGATCAGGAAGCTGAGATGCTCGAGCACGTGCACGATGGGGTGGCGCAGCGCCACGTCGTAGGCGGCCGGGATGTGCCACGCCCAGATCACGGCGACGTAGAGGACGACGGCGAAGGCGGGGCTCGCGAGCGCGCCGGCGCGCCGCTCGAGGTCGTGGATCGCGCGCGTGATCGGGCGCAGGATCACCTTCGTGAAGCCGAGGATCGCGAGGATCGGGACCGCGTCGAGCAGCAGCACGTGCTGGATCATGTGCATCAGGAAGAGCTGGTCGGCCAGCGCGTCGATCGGCGAGACGAGCGCGGCGAGCGTGCACAGCAGCGCGCCGAGGAAGCAGCCCAGGCGCCACACCGGGGCGTCGGCGGCGGGCCGCGGCGAATCGCCGCCGCGCACGTGCGACCAACGCCTGACATATGCCCCGCCGGCGATCGCCACGCCGATCAGGACGCCCGGTTCGAAGGTCCACGAGAGGTTCGCGGCGGCGGCCGGCAGGTTCGCGCTCACGAGCCGATTCTGTCACCGCGCCGGCGCGGGCGCCGATGTGGACGTTAGGACGATTGTGGGTAAGTACGTGGACATCCGCCAGTTGCGGGCGTAGCATCTTGGACAAGCGCCAGACAACAGCCGACCAAAGGAGCCTGTGATGCAGATTGACATCAAGGGTCGAAATGTTCCGGTCACCGACGAGATCCGCGCGCACGCGACTCGACGCCTGGACAAGGTCGCGCGGCAGGTCTCTGAGCTCGCGCGCGTGGAGATCGAGATCTTCAAGGAGCCCAACCCGCGGGTCGCCGACTGCCACGTCGCCGAGGCGACGCTCTACCTGAAGGGCGTCACGCTGCGTGCTCGCGACCGCTCGCCGGAGATGCTCCACTCGCTCAACCTGATGCTCGACGAGCTGGCTCGCCAGGTCAAGCGCCACCGCGACAAACGCCGCCACCGGCGCGAGGCGCGCGTGGCCGCCGCCAACCGCCGCTCGGCGGCCGAGGCGGCGGCGCAGATGTTCGGGCAGCCCGCTTCGCAACCGGCCTCGCAACCCGGCGTCTGAGCTGCGGCGGCGCGCCGACGGCGGCGCGCGCCGTGGCTGCGCCAGCGTTTAGCCGGCGCCTCCGTCGGGTAGAGACAGCCGCGTCCGGTTGTCTCATATGGAGGGGCGTCTGTGGGGTCACGTGGCTGGGGAATCGGTGGACGACGCGCGCGCGCGTCGAGGATCGCTCGCGCGCTCTCGAGCGCGCTGCTCGCTGCGCTGGTCTGCGCCGGCGCAGCGCAGGCGCGCTAGCTCGCTGCCGGCGCAGAAGGGCACGGCCACGCGACCGGGGCCGGCGGTCCTGTATCAGCCGCTCGCGCAGGCGCCGCAGCTCGAAAACGCCACCGGCAGCGGCTGGCACGCCAAGCCGATCCTGATCTCCGGCGCGAGCGCCTACCGCCACGGCGAGTTCCTCTACCAGGGCTACGTCTACGACGACCACGGCGCCAAGGAGGCGCTCGACCCGACCAACCCGATGATCTCCCCGGGCGGCGACGCCTCCGGCGGCGACACGTTCTCCGAACCGACCGGCACCTACACCTACCCGACCGGCCCCGGCTATGACGAGAACGCGGCCAACCTGGTCGAGCTGCGCGTGCGAGCCGAAGGCCGAAGCGACGGCGTTCCGGATCACGCTCAACACGCTGGAGAACCCCGACCTGGTCGGCGACGGCGATCGCGATCGGCGGCAACGAAGGCGAACGCGCATCCGTTCCCGTTCGGTGCCAACGTCGAGCGCGCCGGCGCAGTACTTCCTCACGGTGCACGGCGAAACGGCGACGCTCACCGACGCGGCGAGCGGCGCCGAAGTGCCCGGCCAGCCGCCGAGCGTGAGCGTCGACCGCGCGCGCCGCCAGATCACGGTCGAAGTGCCGCACAGCGAGTGGAACCCGGGCACGCTCGACGGTTCGGCTCGCGGCCGGCGTCGGCCTGTGGAACGCGAGCGACGGCCAGCTATCTGCTGCCGGGCGCGGTGGCGAGCGCGACGCAGCCGGGCGGGGCGGGGCCGAACCCGGCGCCGCCGGCGTTCTTCGACGTCGGCCTTCCGCTTCAACGCGCAGGAGCCGATGCCGGGGACGCCTGGACCGCAGACCGAGACGAGCCCGGCCTACTGGCGCGAGTCGGCGCAGGCGCAGGCGCTCGCAAGCGGCGACATCAGCGCATTCCACGCCGACGTCGACTTCGCCAAGCTGCTGGCCAAAAGCGAAGACGACATGCCGGGGCAGCCGACCGGCGTGCCCCAGAGCGGCGCGTTCGACCGCATCCTCGCCTCGCACTTCTCAGACGGCCAGGGCGCCGACTACGCGACCGGCGGCTGCGGCAGCTCGAGCGCCTGCATCGGCGAGATGCGCGGGCAGCTGCTGCCGTACGCGATCTACGTCCCGAAGTACGGCGCAGCCGAGCGCGGGCTGGGGCGCGACGCTGCTGCTGCACTCGCTCTCGGCCAACTACAACCAGTTCGCCGGGACGCAAGCAACCAGTCGCGAGTTCGCGGCGCGCGGCGCCGGCTCGATCGTCTTCACGCCCTCCGGGCGCGGGCCCGACGGCTGGTACTACGACCACGCCGGCGCCGACACCTTCGAAGTGTGGGCCGACGTCGCCGCGCCACTACCACCTGAACCCGTCCTTCACGGACATCGCCGGCTACTCGATGGGCGGCTACGGCACGTACAAGTTCGCCAGCCAGTTCCCCGACCTGTTCGCGCGCGCGCAGCCGACCGTCGGCCCCCCGGGTCTCGGCGTCTGGGTGCCGCCGGGCGAACCGCAACCGGGCGGCAACCAGTCGCTGACCGAGCGGATGCTCGGCTCGGTGCGCAACGTGCCGTTCCTGATCTGGGACGAGACCGACCGACGAGCTCGTGCCGATCGCGGGCGTGCTCGAACAGGTCAAAGCGTTCGACGAACTCGGCTACCGCTACGAGTTCGACCAGTTCCAGGCGGGCGAGCACCTGACGCTCGCGCTCAACGACGAATACGCGCCGGCCGCCGCCTTCCTCGGGACGCGAAACGGTCGACCGCGACCCGGCGCACGTGACATACGTCTACAACCCGACGATGGACTTCGCCGCGGACGGCACGGCGGCCGGTCACGCCTACTGGGTCTACGGCGTGTCGCTGCGCGACGCCGGCGGCACGGCGCCGCTGGGCAAGGTCGACGTGCGCTCGCACGGCTTCGGGCTGGGCGATCCGACGCCGTCGGCCACGCAGTCCGGCGCCGGAGCGCTCACGGGCGGCCAGATCCCCGCGATTCCCTACACCAGCCAGAGCAAGAGCTGGGGACCCGCGCCGACGCGAAGCGAAAGCCGACACGCTCGACATCGACGCGACGAACGTGTCCGCGGTGACGATCGATGCGAAACGGGCGAAGGTCGAACTGCAAGGCGCACCTCAACGTCGTCACCGACGGCCCGCTGACGGTCACGCTGGCCGACTGCACGGGGGTCAAAAGCACGCCGGTGAGCTTCAGCTTCGGCTGATCGCAGGCGCCGGTCGGCGACCGGCAGGCGCGGGTCCATCGAGAGCTATCCTTGGCCCATGCCCTCCCTGCTCGATCGCGCGCTGAACGTCGGCGAGGCGAAGAAGTACAAGGAATACCAGAAGCGCGTAGCGCTGATCAACGCGTTCGAGCCCGAGCTCGAACACGACTCCGACGCCGAGCTGCGCGAGCGGATGGACGTGCTGCGCGAGCGCGCCGCCGACGGCGAGTCGCTCGAGGCGCTGCTGCCGGAGTGCTTCGCGATCGTGCGCGAGACGGGCAAGCGCACGATGCAGATGCGCCATTTCGACGTGCAGATGGTCGGCGCGATGGCGCTGAACGACGGGCAGATCGCCGAGATGAAGACCGGCGAGGGCAAGACGCTGACGGCGACGCTCGCCGTCGTGCTCAACTCGCTCGCCGTACGCGAGGACACGCCGGACGGCGAGCAGCCGCAGCGCAAGGGCGTGCACGTGGTGACGGTCAACGACTACCTGGCCAGGCGCGACGCCGAATGGATGAGCCCGATCTACGACGCGCTCGGCGTGAGCGTCGGCGTGCTGGAGAACATGCAGCCGCCCGAGCAGAAGCACGCTGCCTACGCCTGCGACGTGGTCTACGGCACCAACTCGGAGTTCGGCTTCGACTACCTGCGCGACAACATGGCCACGGACCTCTCCGAAAAGGTCCAGCGCGGCCACCCGTTCGCGATCGTCGACGAGGTCGACAACATCCTGATCGACGAGGCGCGCACGCCGCTGATCATCTCGGGCGCGCCCGAACAGGCGGCCGACCTGTACGTGAAGTTCGCGCGCCTGGCGCCGCAGATGACGCCGGGCAAGACCCCTGAAGGCATGGATCCGCGCTCGAAGAAGTCGTTCGTCGCGGACTTCGACTTCGAGATCGACGAGAAGCAGAAAACGGTCGCGATCACCGAGCAGGGCGTCGCCAAGGCCGAGAAATTCCTGCGCATCGACCACCTCTACCGCGCCGAGAACGGCCACCTCGTCAACCACCTGATCCAGGCGCTGCGCGCCGAGGCGCTGTACAAGCGCGACGTCGACTACGCGGTGATCGACGGCGAGGCGAAGATCATCGACGAGTTCACCGGCCGCATCCTCGACGGGCGCCGCTGGTCGGAGGGTCTGCACCAGGCGATCGAGGCCAAGGAGGGCGTCTCGATCCAGGAGGAGAACCAGACGCTCGCGACGATCACCTACCAGAACTTCTTCCGTCTCTACGACAAGCTCTCGGGCATGACCGGCACGGCGCTGACCGAGGCGACCGAGTTCATGAAGATCTACGAGCTGCCGGTCGTGCAGGTGCCGACGAACATGGAGATGGTCCGCAACGACCGCAACGACCAGATCTACAAGACCAAGGAGGGCAAGTGGAACGCCGTGGTCAGAGAGATCGCGGCGCGCCACGAGAACGGGCAGCCGGTGCTCGTCGGGACGATCTCGGTCGAGGTCTCCGAGCTGCTCGGCGAGCGCCTGACCAAGCACGGGATCAAGCACACGGTCCTGAACGCCAAGCCCGAGCACGCCGAACGCGAGGCGGAGATCGTCGCCGAGGCGGGCCAGCCCGGCGCGGTCACGATCGCGACGAACATGGCCGGCCGTGGCGTCGACATCAAGCTCGGCGGAAACGCCGAGCATCTGGCGCGCCTGGAGCTCGCGCGCCAGGGCGTCGAGCCCGATGCCGAGGACTACGAGCAGCGCACGACCGACGTGCTGCCCGCGATCGACGCGAAAGTCGAGGAGGATCGCCAGCACGTGATGGCCGCCGGCGGCCTGTTCATCTGCGGCACCGAGCGCCACGAGTCACGCCGCATCGACAACCAGCTGCGCGGTCGCGCCGGGCGCCAGGGCGACCCGGGCGAGAGCCGCTTCTTCCTCTCCGCCGAGGACGATCTGGTCGGCTGTTCGCGGGCGATCGGATCTACAAGATCCTCGACAAACTGGGCGGCGTCGACGAGGAGGGCAACGAGGAACCGATCGAGGCAGGGATGCTCTCCAAGCAGATCGAGAAAGCGCAGAAGAAGGTCGAGGAACAGAACTTCCTGATTCGCAAGCGCGTGCTCGAGTACGACGACGTGATGAACGAGCAGCGCCGCGTGATCTACGCCTATCGCGACGAGGTGCTCGAAGGCAAGAGCATCGGCGAGGAGGCGCGCCGCGAGGTGGCGGCCGTGATCGAGCGCACGATCGACCAGTACACGCCAGGCGACTTCATGGAGGACTGGGACCTCGACGGCCTGTTCACGGCGCTCGGGCAGTTCTTCCCGCTGGATCTCGGCGAGGAGGATCTCGACCCCGAGCGCGTCGACCGCGTCGTGCTGACAGACCGCATCACCGAGCTGGCGATGGAGCGCTACGAGGCGCGCGAGCAGGCGCTCGGCGAGGAGCTGATGGGTGCGCTGGAGCGCTTCCTGCTGCTGCAGATCATCGACGAACGCTGGCGCGAGCACCTATTCGACATGGACTACCTGCGCGAGGGCATCCACCTTCGCGGCTTCGCCCAGATCGACCCGCTCGTGGCGTACAAGAACGAGGCCTTCACCTTGTTCGGCGACTTGATGAACAGCGTCTGGACCGACTACGCGCGGATGATCTTCAACGTCGAAGTCAACGTCGAGGGCGAGAACGGCGGCGGCGCTCCCGCACCCAGCTTCGCCGCCGCCGGCAGCTCGACGCGCGCCGGGCGGGTCTCATACTCGGGCGGCGAAAGCGCCGTCGGCGCCGGTGCTCTGGCCGCCGCGGCGGCTGCGGCCGGCGGCGCCCAGGGCGGCTTCGGCGAAATCGACGCCGACGAAGAAGCGATGCCCGTCGTAGAGCAGCGTGTGGTCGACGACGAGCATCAGGTGGGGCGCAACGATCCCTGCTGGTGCGGGAGTGGCAAGAAGTTCAAGAAGTGCCACGGCGCGTAGGTGGACGCGGCGCTCAGCCTGACAGCAGTGCGGACTCGAGCGTGTCGGCGATCCAGGAGCCGTAGGCTTCCGGCGTCCAATTTCGCTCGGCGACGAGCAGTTCGTAGACCTCGCTGCTGTTCATCGTCCACAGGATGTCGCGCGCGGCCTCTGTCGTCAGGCCGTCCTTCAGCGCCCGCCGTGAGTGCAGCAGCCCGGCGAAGCCCTGCATGCCCTCGAGGCGGTCGCGCTTGTGCTGCTCCAGCGCGCGCGCAAGTTCCTCGTCGGCGGGGGCGGACTCGCGCAGCAGCCTGATCAGCGGCGCCAGAGCGGGCTGGATCTCGGCGAGCAGCCGGCCGTAGAGCTGCATCTGGCGTCGCGCGTCGGGCTCGGCGATCACGGCCTTGATCGCATCGCCCTCGACCAGGGGCGGCGCGTCCTCGTGGCCGCGCAGCGATTGCCTGATCAGCGCACGCACGACGCCGGCCTTGCTGCCCCAGGCGCGATAGATCGTCTCGACCGAGACCGCGGCCTCGGCGGCGATGGCGGCGATCGTCGTCGGCCCGTAGCCATTGGCGAGGAACATCGAGCGCGCGCAGGCGAGGATGCGCTGGCGCGTAGCGTCGGCTCGCGCGCGTCTGCGCGCCGAGTCGTATGCGCGCTTGGGGGGCTGGGAGGCCGGCACGGTGCTGCCATTATATTCATTACATGTTATCTTGCATGAATATGACGAAATGATGAACGGTGGAAGGAGCATCCGATGAGCGCAAGCCCGACAGCGAGGAGCGCCGGAGTCGACTACTACGACGGCCCTGAGATCGCCGATGTGATCTTCGACGCGCTGAGGCAGGCCGGGATCGACGTCGAACCCCTGGATATCGACGAGCTCGCGGCGCTCGACGAATTCCATGCGCTCGGACGCGCTGCGACGATCGCGATGGCCGAGCTGTGTGGAGTCGCGCCCGACAGCCGCGTACTCGACCTCGGTGCTGGGATCGGCGGTCCAGCCCGGCTCCTCGCCCAGCGCTATCGCGCCCGCGTGACCGCGGTCGATGCAACTGCGAGGTTCTGCCGTGCCAGCGAGCGGCTGTGCCAGGCGACCGGCCTGTCCGAGCGCGTCGAGGTCGTCCATGCCGATGCCTTGCAGCTCCCGTTTGCGCCCGAGGGCTTCGACATCGCCTGGTCCCAGGCGCTCGTGCAGAGCGTCCCGGACAAGCCGGCCTTGCTCTCCGAGGCGCGGCGGGTGCTGGTGACGGGCGGGCACCTCGCGCTGTTCGAGGTCGTCAGCGGGCCGGGAGGGGAGGTGCGCCTTCCCGTGCCTTGGGCGAGCGATCCGTCAGAGAGCTTTCTCGTGAGCGGCGAGGAGCTGCGGGGGATCGCTGAGGAGGCCGGCTTTCAGCCTGTCGCCTGGCACCAAGGCGCCGAGGTTCTCACGGCCGTGACTGCGGCGGCGAGCGATCTGCCGGCGCCTGGACCTGACCGTGGCATCGGGCTGGCGCTGCTGATGCCCGACTTCGAGCAGCGCATGGCCGGCGTTGCCAACAACCTGGCCGAACGCAGGATCGAGCTCGTAGCCGGAGTGCTCGTCGCGCGATGACCGTCCGCGGCCTGTTCGAGACGCACCTGACCGTTTCGGACGTGCCGCGTTCGGTCGAGTTCTACCGCGACGTCGTGGGGCTGCCGGTCGCGCTCGAGCTGCCCGAACGGGGTGCGGCGTTTCATTGGATCGGACGGCCGGGGCAGGCGATGCTCGGCCTCTGGTCGATCGGCTCGGCGCCGATGAACATGCAGCTTCACATCGCCTTCGCGATGGATCTGCAGGACGTGCTGCGCGCGCCCGAGCGCCTGCGCGCGGAGGGGGTCGAGCCGCTGTCGTTCTTCGGCGAGCCTGCCGGGGAGCCGAGCTACATCGGCTGGATGCCGGCGGCGGCCGTCTACTTCCGCGACCCGTCGGGGCACATGCTGGAGTACTTGGCGATGCTCGAGGAGCCGCCGCGCCCCGAGCTCGGGATCGTGACGTGGTCGGCGCGCAAGGCGCCGGCTTCGACCTGACCCGCCGGCTTCGAGCTAGCCGGCCGGCAGGCCCCAGGGAGCGTCGATCGCGATCCGCCAGCCGTCGGCATCGCGGGTGTAGACGACGACCGAGCTGCTGCGCTGGGCGAAGGGCTCGCTGTCGCCGTTGGTCCCGTTCAGCGTGAGCGCGCCGACGACGACGGCGACGTCTCCGGCGACGAACACGTTCGAGACGTCGATCTCCATCCGCAGGCCGTTGTCGACTATCGCCTGCAGGGCGGCGGCGACGGCGGGCTTGCCGTGGAGGGCCTCGCCGTCCGGCTGGATGATCGTGGCGTCGTCGGTCCATAGCTCGACGGCCGCGTTGACTTCGCCGGTGCCGATCGCGGCGGCGAAGGTTGCGGCCAGCTCCTCTGGCGTGTCCCTGGGCATGGGGCGAGCATATTGAGTCACGCCCACCATGAGCCCGCGCAATCGCCGCTCGGGCGCGGCGTTGATAGCGTGGAGTCGTGGCCAGCACCGCTCCCAGCGAATCGACTCCTGAGCGCCTGGCCTCGATCCGCGAGCAGATGAAGCTGCTCTCGGACTATCTTTGACCCGGCTGCGCTGGGCGAGCGCGTGGCGGCGCTCGAGACAGAGATGGGAGCGGCGGGCTTCTGGGATGACTCCGAGCGCGCAGCCGCGGTGTCGGGCGAGCACTCGCGCGCGAGCAGGCGCCTGGAGCAGTTCGAGAAGCTGAAGGGCGACGTCGAGGACCTCGACGCCTTGGTCGAGATGGCCGTCGAGGAGGAGTCGCTGCAGGCGGAGGTCGACGAGCAGATCGCGTCGGTCGAGGCGCGGCTTGCAGAGCTCGAGGAGCAGCGGCTGTTCTCGGGCGAGTACGACGCGGGCGACGCGCTGGTCACGGTCAACGCGGGAGCCGGGGGCACCGACGCCCAGGACTGGGCCGAGATGGTCCTGCGCATGGAGATGCGCTGGGCCGAGCGACGTGGCTTCCAGGTCGAGCTGCTCGAGGTCAGCCCGGGTGAGGAAGCCGGGATCAAGTCGGCGACGTTTCAGGTCTCCGGCGAGAACGCCTACGGCCTGCTCGGCGCCGAGCGCGGGCGTGCACAGGCTGGTACGCCTGTCGCCGTTCGACTCCGCCCACCGCCGTCAGACGAGCTTCGCCGGCGTCGAGGTGGCGCCGGTCGTCAAAGACACGGGTGAGATCGAGATCAACGAGGACGACCTGCAGGTCGACACCTATCGCGCGTCGGGCGCCGGCGGCCAGCACGTCAACAAGACCGACTCGGCCGTGCGCATCACGCACCGCCCGAGCGGGATCGTCGTGCAATGCCAGAACGAGCGCTCACAGTCCTCGAACCGTGCGACGGCGATGGCGATGCTGCGCGCCAAGCTGCTCGAGCAACGCGAGCGCGAGCGCCAGGAAGAGATCGCGCGCGAGAAGGGCGAGGCGCAGGACGTGAACTTCGGCTCGCAGATCCGCTCCTACGTGCTGCACCCGTACACGCTGGTCAAAGACCACCGCACCGGATACGAGATGGGCGACGTGCAGCGGGTGCTCGACGGAGACCTCGACGACTTCGTGCGCGCGTACCTGCTCTCGGCTGCCTCCGTGAAGGCCTAGCGTTGGCTGCTCGTGCGGACTCCCCGGCGTCCGGCCCGACGGTGCAGCAGCTGGCGGAGCTCGTCGGGCGCGCGCTGGCGGAGGACGTCGGCCCGGGCGACGTGACGAGCGAGGCGACTGTCGCCGCCGACGCGCGCGCTCGGGCGCTGATCACGCAGAAGGCGCCGGGCGCGATCTACGGCCTGGACGTGGCCGAGACGGCGTTCACGGCGCTCGACGAGCACGCGCGGGTCGAGCGGCTGGTCGAGGAGGGCCGCTGGCGCGAGGACGGCGGGCCGGTCATGTCGGTCGACGGCAACGCGCGGGCGCTGCTGACGGCCGAGCGCACGGCGCTGAACTTCCTCACCCACCTCTCGGGCGTGGCGACGATCGCGGCGCTGGCTGCGCGCGCGGTGCAGGGGACCGGCGCGCAGGTGCTCGACACGCGCAAGACGACGCCGGGCCTGCGGATGCTCGAGAAGGCGGCCGTGGCGGCCGGCGGCGCGCGCAACCACCGGATCGGGCTGTTCGACGCGATCCTGATCAAGGAGAACCACATCGCCGCCGCCGGTGGGATCACGGCGGCGGTCGAGCGCGCACGCGCGCGCTGCGCCCGAGCTGGCGGCGACGCTCGAGGTCGAGGTGCGCGACAGCGAGGAGATCGACGAGGCGCTGCGGGCGGGCGCGCCGCGGCTGCTGCTGGACAACATGGATCGAGCAGCAGCTGCGCGCAGCGGTCGCGCAGGTGGCCGGCCGCGCCGAGCTCGAGGCGAGCGGTGGCGTCACGCTGCAGACGCTGAGGGCGATCGCCGAGACCGGCGTGGACTTGGTCTCGATGGGTGCATTGACCCATTCGGCGCCGGCGCTCGACCTCTCCCTGATCCTCGAGCTCGCCCGATAGGCGGGGATAGAATGGGAGCGATGGATCTGCCGATGGCGCCCACGCTGGCTGCGGCCGAGAAGGTGCAAGATCACCTCACGCCCGCTGAGATCGCCGCGCTGAAGCAGGAGGTGCGGGCGCTGGCCGAGGAGCGCCACGCGGTGATCCTCGCGCACAACTACCAGGTGCCGGAGATCCAGGACGTCGCCGACTACGTCGGCGACTCGCTCGGGCTCTCGCGTCAGGCGGCGGCCGCGACGGAGGCCGAGGTGATCGCCTTCTGCGGCGTGCACTTCATGGCCGAGACGGCTTCGATCCTGTGCCCGGAGAAGACCGTGCTGATCCCCGACCTCGACGCCGGCTGCTCGCTGGCCGCCTCGATCGACGCCGTGCAGCTGCGCGTCGTGGCGCTCGCAGTACCCGGACGGCGTCGTCGTGATGTACGTCAACACGACAGCCGAGGTGAAGGCGCTGACCGACTACTGCTGCACCTCGGCGAACGCCGTCGACGTGGTGCGTCACATCTACGAGACGCACGGCCCGGACACGGAGATCCTGTTCGGCCCGGACATGTGGCTCGGCGCGTACGTCGAGAAGGAGCTCGGCAAGCGGATGCACGTGTGGGACGGCGAGTGCCACGTGCACGCGGGGATCCGCCCGGCCGACATCGAGGAGATCCGCGCGGCGCACCCGGGCGCCGACTTCCTGATCCACCCCGAGTGCGGCTGCACGACGAGCGTGATGGAGTACGTCGCCGCCGGCGACATCTCCGCCGAGGGCGTGCACATGCTCTCGACCGGCGGCATGCTCCGCTACGCCGAGCAGGCCGAGTCGGCGGCGGCGCCGAGCCACGCCAACGGCGAGTTGGCCGGGCAGGTGCACGAACCTGGCTTCGAGCGCTCCACGCAGGCGGCCGAGCAGAACGGCGGCCCGGGCAAGGTGCGCGACGTCGTCGTAGCGACCGAGACGGGAATGCTCTACCCGCTGCAGATGGCCGCGCCGGACGTCAACTTCATCGCGGCCAACCCGCGTGCGGCTTGCGTGCTACATGAAGATGATCACGCTGCACAAGCTGCGCGATGCGCTGCGCGACATGAAGTTCGAGGTGCGCGTGCCCGAGGAGATCGCCGTGCGGGCGCGGGTGCCGATCGACCGGATGGTCGCGATGGGCTGAGCGCGCCGAGGCGGCTCAGAACTCCTCGACCGAGTGCGGCCCGACGCAGGCCACGGCGAGCTTGTCGGCGACCCCGGCAGCGACCTCGCGCACCTCGTCGAAGGTGACGGCGTCGAGCGCGGCGATCGCCTCGTCGGGGTCGATCGACTCGCCGAAGACGATCTGCTGGTTGGCGGCGTAGCGCGCGACGGCGTTGGTGTTCTCGAAGGACAGCACGAGCCGCCCGGCGGCGTAGGCGCGGGCGCGCTGCACCTCCTCCTCGGTCGGTCCGTCGTCGCGCAGCTCGTCGACGATCTCGCGCATGCGCGTGTAGGCCTCGATGCACTTGGCCGAGTCCAGGCCCGAGCCGAGCTGCAGGATCGGGCACGTCGGCGAAGGTGTGGTTGATCGCGTAGACCGAGTAGCAGAGGCCGCGTTTCTCGCGGATCTCGTCGAACAGGCGCGAGCCCATCGAGCCGCCGAGCAGCGTCGAGTAGATCGCCAGCGCGGCTCGTTCGCGCACGTCGCCGACGACGACGTCTGGCCGGTAGATCATCCGCAGGTGCGACTGGTTGGTGTCGCGCTGCTCGACGAGCTTCTCGGGCTCGAACGCCGGGGCGGGCTCGTAGGGGTCGGGCGCGGGCAGCGCGGGAAAGCGACCGAACAGCTCCTGCAGCTCGCCTCCTGCGGGCAGGTGCTCGAGGTTGCCGACGAGGAAGGCGCCGCCGCTGGCGCCCGACCAGCGACGCTCGCGGAAGGCGACGATGCCCTCGCGCGTGAAGCTGCGCAGGTTCTCCTCCGGGCCGAGCACGGTCCGCCCGAGCGGGTGATCGCCGAACGCGGCTCTGTCGATCAGGTACTCGGCGACCATCGAGGGCTGGTCGTAGGCGCGGTTGATCTCCTGGATCACGACGCCGCGCTCGCGGTCGAGCTCCTCGGGGTCGATCCGCGGGCCGCCCGACGAAGTCGGTCAGCAGGTCGATCGCCGCGGGCGCGCTCTCGGCGCGCACGGTGATGTGGAAGGCGACGAGGTCGTGGCTCGTGTAGGCGTTGAGCACGCCGCCGAGCCGCTCGGCGGTCTCGTTGACGTCGCGAGTAGTTGGGGTACTTCTCGCCGCCCTTGAACACGAGGTGCTCGAGGAAGTGCGCCATGCCGTTCTCCTCGGGGCGCTCGTTGCGCGCGCCGGCGTCGAAGGCGACGAGCACGGTCAGCGCACGCGTGCCGGGCAGCGCGATCCGGTGGATCGGCAGCCCGTTGGAGGCGGTCGTGGTCGTCTCGATCCGGCCCATGCGTGGCTCACGATAGCCGCCGCTGCGCGAGCGCACGGAAGCGGGCTCGGCGCCGGTGCCGGGAACGTGCAAATCCCGTTGCATGCAGGCGCTCTTGCCTTGGCGGCGGGGTGCCCACGGTACCGTCACGGGCCATGCCAGCGACCGACAACGCCGCCCCGCAGGGCCGGGACAGGCGCACACGAGACCTGCCGCCGCCCGCACGCGAGCGCCGGCGCGGCGAGCACCCCTCGGCAAGCGCCGCGCCTGCGCCACGCCGCCGTCCCGCCGCGCGACCCGCGCGACACGGTCGTCGAGTTCCGCGGCGTGTCGAAGCTCTACGGCCCCGGAGGGGTCGGCTTGGAGCGCGCGACGTTCGCGGTGCGCCGGCAGGAGATGGTCTTCCTCGTCGGCCCGACCGGCTCGGGCAAGTCGACGATCATGCGACTGCTGATCAAGGAGCTCGAGCCGACGGATGGCCGGATCCTCGTCGCCGGCCGCGATCTCGACAAGATCGAGCGCAAGAAGGTGCCCTACTACCGCCGCAACGTCGGCGTCGTCTTCCAGGACTTCAAGCTGCTGCCGACGCGCACGGTGTACGACAACATCGCCTACGCGCTGCAGGTGACGGGCACCTCGCGCAAGCAGATCCGTGCGACTCTGCCCGACATCCTGCGCCTGACGGGGCTCTCGACGAAGCTGCACAACTACCCGCACCAGCTCTCCGGCGGCGAGCAGCAGCGCGTGGCGGTGGCGCGTGCGTTCGCGACCCACCCGCCGCTGCTGCTGGCGGACGAGCCGACGGGCAACCTCGACCCGGAGACCTCGATCGGGATCATGCAGTTGCTCTACCGGATCAACCGCGCGGGCACGACCGTGATCGTCGCCTCGCACGACAACGAGATGGTCGACCGCATGCGCCGCCGCGTGATCGAGCTCAAGCGCGGGCGGATCGTGCGCGACGAGGCCTCCGGTCTGTACGGCGCGCGCGAGGAGAACACCGACGAGCTCGGCGAGCGCCTCAAACGGGAAGCCACGTGAGGCCGGGCTTCTTCCTCAAAGAGTCGTTCCGCTCGATCAAGCGCAACGCGCTGCCGAGCTTCGCGGCGCTCGCCTCGGTGCTCGTCACGACGCTCGTGCTCGGCGTCTTCATCCCGGTCGTCGAGGCGACCAACGGCGCGGCCAACGACGTGCGTGGCCGGGTGCTCGTGGACGTCGACATGACGACCAGCGCGACCCCGGCCGAAGTCGCGCGCGTGCGCGGCGAGCTGCAGCGGGCGCCGCACGTGAAGAGCATCCAGTTCGTCTCAAAGCAGCAGGGCTACGAACAGGAGAAGAAGCGCAACCCGCAGGCCTTCGCGCTGATCGGCTACAACCCGCTGCCGGACATCTTCCGCATCACGCCCGACAAGCCGGAGAACTCGGCGGCGGTGCGCCAGGAGCTCGACCAGTCGAGCCCGCTCGGCACCCGCCTGGTGACCGATCCGGCGATCGCGGCCGTGCAGAACCGCCAGGCCCAGACCGACCAGATCCTCTCTGCCACGCGCGTGATCAAGATCACGATGGCGCTGCTGGCGGCGCTGCTCGTGCTCGCCTCGATCCTGCTGATCTCGAACACGATTCGCCTGTCGCTGTTCTCGCGCCGGCGCGAGGTCGAGGTGATGAAGCTGGTCGGCGCGACCGACTGGTTCATCCGCTGGCCGTTCGTGCTCGAGGGGCTGTTCCTGGGGGCGCTCGGTGGGGCGGCCGCGATCGGCCTGCTGGCGCTCGCGAAGGTCGACGCTCGTCGACCCGCTGGCGAACACGGTCAAGCTGATCTCCCAACCCGACATGATCGCCTTCCCGCTGCTGATCGCGATCCTGATGGCGTGCGCGATCGCCGTCTCGGCGGCCGGATCGGGCATCTCGCTGCGGCGCTTCCTCAAGGTCTGACCCGTAGGCTTGGGCAGGCGATGCCCTCCCGCAGACGACAGCCGCTGTTGGCGGTGCTCGCGATCGCCTTGCCGGTGCTGCTCGTCCTCGGGGTCTACCTCGGCGGTCATCCGGAAGACCTGCCGAGCTTCGCGCGCTCGACGTTCGTCGCCCACGAGGAAACGCGCGTGGTCAGCGAAGCGATCGACCGGATCGCGAGCGACTACTACCGCCCGATCGACAAGAGCAGCCTGACCAACGGCTCGATCTCGGGGGCGGTCGCGAGCCTCGGCGACCGCTTCTCCCACTACCTCTCGCCGAAGGAGTTCCGCGAATTCAACGCGCCGCCGAGCTTCACGGGCATCGGCGTGTCGGTCGCTCCGGCCAAGCAGGGGCTGCGCGTGGCGAAGGTCTTCGACGCCTCGCCGGCCGCGCGCGCTGCGATGCGCGAGGGCGATGTGATCGTCGCCGTCGGCGCACGCAAGCTCGCTGGAGTTCCCGCGGAAAAGGCGATCGCGCTGATCAAGGGACCGCCCGGAACCGATGTGAAGCTCGGCGTCGAGCAGCGTCGTGACGGACACACCGCGCTGAACACGCTCACGCTGACGCGAGCGACGATCAACGAGCCGGTCGTGGCATCGCTGACGAAGTCGGTGCAAGGCAAGAAGCTCGGCGTCGTCGCGCTGGCGACGTTCAGCCCGGGCGCGCACGGGGAAGTGCGCGAAGGGGTCGAGCACGAGCTGCACGAAGGCGCGCGCGGGATCGTGCTCGACCTGCGCGCCAACGGTGGCGGGCTGGTCGAGGAGGCGCGGCTGATCGCGAGCATCTTCGTCGAGAAGGGCACGATCGTCTCCACGCGCGGGCGCTCGCAGCCGAGCGAGACGCTGAGCGCCGAAGGCGACGCGATCAAGCCGCCGTTCCCGATGGTCGTGCTGGTCGATTCCAACACAGCCTCGGCGGCGGAGATCGTCACGGCGGCGCTGCAGGACCATCACCGCGCGACGGTCGTCGGTACGCACACGTTCGGCAAGGGCGTCTTCCAGGAGGAGGAGCCGCTCTCAAACGGCGGCGCGCTGGACATCACGGTCGGGTCAGTACTTCACGCCCAACGGGCGCAACCTCGGCGGCGGTGGCGTCAAGCAGGGCGCGGGCATCACGCCCGAAGTCTCGGTGCGCCACGGCGTCGACAGCAACCACGGGCTCGAAGTGGCGCTGGACACGCTTGCGGCGAAGCTCAGGTGAGCCCGCGCCGCCCGCAGGGGGGTCGGCGAGGGAAGGCGCCCAAGCCACGTCCGGCCGCGAACTCCAAGCCGAAGCCGCCGCAGGGTTCGAAGCCCAAGCGGGCGGCGACGCCGAAGCAGGCGTCGAAGTCGAAGCAGGCGTCGAAGTCGAAGCGGGCGTCGAAGTCGAAGCGGGGGTCGGCGTCGAACCGAGGCGCCAAGGAGCAAGCCGCTTCGACGCCGAGACCCGGGTCGGCACCGAAGCGCGGATCGGCCTCGAAGCAGGGCTTGCCGCCGAAGCGCCGGGCGGGCCCCGGTCGCAGGGATCGGCGCGCGCACGGGCAAGACTCGCGCGTGGTGTGGCCGCCGCAGGCACGCCAGTCGGCGCGCTCGGCGATCGAGTCGCTGATGAAGGAGCGCGGCCTGGCGCGCGGATTCGAGCGCCACGTCCAGCGCGCGGCCAAGAAGGCACGCGACCAGGGCCTGGAGGTGCGCGGCGACCTCCCCTCCAGGCGTGACCTCACCGGGCTGACGACCTTCACGATCGATCCGCTGAGCGCACGCGACTTCGACGACGCGATCTCGGCCGAAGCGCAGCAGGCCGGCACGATCCGTGTGTGGGTGCACATCGCCGACGTCAGCGCGTACGTGCCGGAGGGCTCGCCGGTCGACGTCGAGGCGCGCAGGCGGGGAACGAGCGTGTACGCGCCGAGCGCGGTCGAGCCGATGCTGCCCCAGGAGCTCTCCAACGACGCCTGCTCGCTCGTGCCACAGCGCGAGCGGCTGGCCGTCACGGTCGAGCTCGAGCTAGACCGGCGCGGAGGTCGTGAGCACGGCTTTCTATCGATCGGTGATCCGCTCGGACGAGCGTCTGGACTACGAGCGGATCGACCGCATCTTCGCCGGCGAGGAGCAGGCGTTGGAGCCGTGGAAGCAACCGCTTGCGGCCGCGCGCGAAGTGGCGCTGGCGCTCGCTCGGGCGCGCGAGCAGCGCGGCGCGCTGGCGGTCGATTCGCAGGAGCCCGAGTTCGTCTTCGACGAGCGGGGCGACGTGGCCGAGATACATTCGCGCACGCAGACCGAGTCACACCGGCTGATCGAGCACCTGATGATCGCCGCCAACGAAGCCGTCGCGGACCTGCTGCAGAGACAGAAGGTGCCGTGCCTGTATCGCGTGCACGAGCGCCCCGAGCCGGAGCGGGTCGAACGACTCGTCGCGCAACTGGCGACGCTCGAGGTGCCGACGCCGCCGCTGCCGAAGAACATGTCGCCCTCGCAAGCGGCCGATCTGCTCGGTGAGATCTCCCAGCGCGTCGAGCGATTCGTCGAGTCCTGTGGCGGGCAGGGACGACGGGCGCTGAACTCGCTCGTGCTGCGCTCGCTCAAGCAGGCCTACTACTCGCCGCGCAACCTCGGCCACGCGGGGCTGCACGCGCAGAGCTACTGCCACTTCACCTCGCCGATCCGCCGCTACCCGGACCTCGTCTGCCACCGCGCGCTGCTCTCGGCGGTCGGCGCAGGAGAGCCGGCGCCGCGCGGCGGCGAGCTCGCCGAGCTGGGCGTGTGGAGCTCAGAATGCGAGCGCGAGGCGATGATGATCGAGCGCGACGCCGATGACGTGGCGACTTGCTTCGATCTCGAGCGGCGCCTGTACGAGCACGGCTGGGAGCAGCGGTTTGCCGGCGAAGTCGTCGGGCTGATCTCGGCGGGGGCGTTCGTCGCGTTCGCCCCGCTCGGCCCGCGGACCCTCGCCGGGGGGAGCCGAGCGCACGCCACCGAGATCGCGACGACGGCCGCGCAGGAGCCGGCGAGCGCTGCCGTCTACGAAGGCCTGTTGCCGGTGCGCGAGTTGCGCCTCGACGACGGCGAGCGTGACTGGTGGGAGATCAACGAGCAGGGCACGATCCTGCGTGGCGAGCGTACGGGCATGACGTTGCGGCTGGGCGACGAGGTGCTTGTGGAAGTCACGCGCGTGGACACGCTGCGCGGCCGGGTCGACCTGATCCCGGCGCCCGTGCCCGGCTCGGGCAGCTAGGCTCGAACGGTGGCAAAGGGCAAGGGAAAGCGCAAGCTGGGCGCGGGCGACGTGGCTTCGAACCGCTACGCGTCGCATCGCTACGAGCTGCTCGACCGGCTCGAGTGCGGCATCGTGCTCGAGGGCACCGAGGTCAAGGCGCTGCGCGAGTCGGGCGCCCAGTTGAAGGACGGCTATGCGGCGGTCCAAGACGGCGAGCTGTGGCTGCACTCGGTGCACATCCCGCCGTACGCGCCGGCCTCGCGCGAGAACCACGACCCCGAGCGCCCGCGCAAGCTCTTGCTTCACCGCCGCGAGCTCGACCGCCTGGCGGCGCGCACGGCCGAGCGAGGGCTGACGCTCGTGCCCACGCGGATCTACTTCTCAGGGGCGCACGCCAAGACGGAGATCGCGCTGGCGCGCGGCAAGGATCTCTACGACAAGCGCCAGACGATCCGCACGCGCGAGACCAAGCGCGACATGGAACGGGCCGTGCGCGAAGTGCAGCGCTGAGGCCTAGAAGTAGTGGGCGAAGTTGTGCCCGCCGGCCGACTGGACATAGCTTGCCTCCATGCCGGCGACGAGCGCGACGATCAGGGCGATGTAGACGGCCCGACCAGCGTGCGGTTGCGCGGTGAGACGCGGTAGTAGGCCGCCTGCTCGGGCGACTTCGATTTGCGCTCCTTCCAGCGGCGCCACGTTTCGAAACCGCCGAAGATGACGATGATCAAGCAGGATCGGGTTCGGCCGCCAACAGCTCGAGCGCGACGAGCCCGCCGAAGCCGAGGAACCAGAGCACGGGCGACATCGCCGCCATCGCTCGGCCGCCGTCGAGCGGGACGACAGGGAGCAGGTTGAACAGGTTCAGCAGGAAGCCCAGGTAGGCGAGTGCGAGCAGCAGCGACGCTGCCGGTGAGCGCGCCGGCGACGGCGACGGCCGCCGCGCCGAGGCTGCCGAGGATCGGCCCCGCGAGCCCCACGCGGGCCTCGGCCAGCGCGTTGTCGCCGAGCGACTTGGAGAAGATCGCGGCGCCCAGGAAGGGGATGAACATCGGCGCGCTGGCCTTGATGCCCTCGCGGCGGAGCTGGAGCACGTGGCCCATCTCGTGCACGAACAGCAGCACGACGAAGCCGGCGGCGAACGGCCAGCCCCAGAACAGGCTGTACGCGGCGACGGACACGAACGCCGTCCCGGCGGTCGTCAGCAGCTTCAGTTTGGGCAGCAGCAACAGCACGCCCTTGATCGAGGAGAAGAACTTCGCGATCAGCGCGACCGCCGCGGCGAGCCCGCTGCCGATGCGCTTGCGCAGGTCGCGCCCGGGCGACTCCTCGGGCGGCTTGCGCCCGAACGGATCCTCGACCGGCTGGGCCGGGGGCAGTGTGGGCGGAACGCCGGGAACCGCCGGTGCGGGTGGCCGCAGAGACGGATAGCCGCTGTCCATGACTCCATTGTGGCAGCGCGGATAAGCAGCGCCTAACGACGCACCGGGGAGCGCTCGCAACGCCCAATACACCCTCCCGGCGGCCGAACGAATCGTTCGCCGAATTTGGCTCGGACTTTTTTCTGGAAAGTGCGGGATGGACGTCGCGTAGGGCTTGCGCGAGCCGGTGGCGCGAGCTACCTTGAATCCAGACGCGGAACCGAGCCGCAAAGAGCGAGGCCACTGAGGTGTGAGGCCGCGCCACCAGCGAAGGAAGGCTTTCGGGCCATCTGGAGCGGGTTCCTCAAAGCGGCCCGGGACCGCGTCGCTTTCGTTAAGCGGCGCCCGCGGCTGGGCGCCGGCGCACGCTCCCTGGTTGGTCGCAGCGGAGGACTCGCGCGGCTAGAATGATTGGCAGCAACATCCTCGGGGACGACAGGCTTCGACGTGGTCGGCTCGTGAGGATGGTGGCGAGTCGAGGTCCCGGGCGGCCTCGTAAAACACCCGGGAAAACCATAAGTGCGGACTCTCACGAGTACGCCCTCGCTGCCTAGCTAACACTAGGTGAGTGAGGTTCCGGGCCCCGCTTGCCTGCGGCGGGGAAGGCCGGAATCAGAAAGCAGGCTCACCCGGTGCGGTCCGTCTCCGCCAATCCGGGAAAATCTCAGGAGGCTGGTCCTCAGCAACCCCGCCGGCGAGGCGAGCCGAGGATGAGATCAGAGCGCCGGATACGCTCGTAGAAGCCATTCTCACGCGATTGCGGACGCGGGTTCGATTCCCGCCGTCTCCACTTTTCGTGCAAGTGAGCGCTCTTGGGCCCGCTTAGCGGCCGGGGAGCGCATCCAGTGCGCCAGGCCCATGCGAGGAGATCTCATCCTCGCTGCGCGTCTGTCCGTGCCGTGTCGTCGCCGCCCCGAACGCGCCCGCGATTGGCGATGCTTACCGTCCGGTGCTCGCCGCGAGGCGCCCCGGGGCCGGGCGGGAGCGCAATCTCCCCGCGCCCCGCGTGTTTTCCGCACCGGTCGCAGCGGAGGTCTGGGCCGATGTTGCCGCCGCAGCCGGCGTGGAGGGTCAGTCGGGGTGGGCCGCCCGGAGTCGGGTAGTGGCGGTCGCCCCACTTCATGAGCACGATCAGGGCGGGCGCGAGCTCGCGCCCCTTGTCGGTGAGGACGTACTTCGGCCGGCCGGGCCGCTCCGGGTCCGGAACGCGTTCGAGCAGCTCCTCGTCGGACAGCCGCTTGAGCCGGTTGGTGAGGACGTTGGAGGCAATCCCGAGCTTCGCCTGGAACTCCTCGAACCGCGTTAGGCCGACGAGGGCGTCGCGGAGGATCAGCAGCGTCCAGCGCTCGCCGACGATCTCGAGCGATCGGGCGATCGAGCAGACCTGGTCTGGATAGTCGCGTTGGAGCATGCTCGAATCGTAGCTGGCTTGCTTGACAAAAGCCAGGGTCTTGGTTTAGGCTGCCTTGTATGGCGCAAGCTAGCCATGCCGAGGAGGAGCAATGAAACGCAAGCCCCTGATCCTGACTTCGCTGCTGCTGGCGGCGTTCGTGATCAACCTCGACACCACCATCGTCAATGTCGCGCTGCCGACCCTCGTTCGTCAGCTGCACGCGTCGAACTCGCAGTTGCAATGGGTCGTGGACGCCTTCAACCTGTTCTTCGCCGGCTCCGTCCTCGCCGCCGGCAGCCTGTCCGACCGCCTCGGACGCAAGGGAATGCTGCTCGCCGGCTTAACCGTCTTCGGCCTCGCGAGCCTCGCCGGCGGCCTGATCGACAGTCCCGACGGGCTGATCGCGGCGCGCGCGGTCATGGGTGTTGGCGCGGCGATGGTGTTCCCCTCGACGCTGTCGCTGCTCACGAATGTCTTCACCGAGCGGCAGGAGCGCGCCCTGGCGATCGGCCTGTGGGGCGCGATCACGGGCGTGGCGATCGCGCTCGGACCGATCGTCGGCGGCTGGCTGCTCGAGCTCTCCGACTGGCGCAGCATCTTCTTCGCGATGATACCGATCGCCGCGGGCGCCGGCGTACTCGTCGCTGGCTACGTCCCGACCTCGCGTGATCCGCGCACGCCCCGGATCGACCTGGCCGGCTTCGCGCTCTCGACCGCGACGATCGGCCTGCTCGTCTACACGATCATCGAGGCTCCCAGCCACGGTTGGGAGAGCCCGCGGACGCTCGCCGGCTTCGCGCTGACCGGTGTGCTCGCCACGGCTTTCGCTGGCTGGGAACGGCGCACGAAGCACCCGATGCTCGACGTCAACCTGTTCCGCAACCCGCGCTTCACTGCGGCGAGCGGATCGGTCGCGATCTCGTTCTTCGCCCTGTCCGGGTTCATCTTCCTCGTCACCCAGTACTTCCAGTTCCTCAAGGGCTACGGCCCGCTCTCGACCGGCGTGCGCCTGCTGCCGGTCGCGACTCAGTCGTCGCGACCTCCTCGATCCTCGGCACCAAGCTCGCCGTCCGGATCGGCACCAAGCTGGTCGTCGCGTCCGGGCTGTTCTCGATGGCCGTCTTCTATCTCTGGGTCTCGACTTCGTCGGCCACGACCGGCTACGGGACGATCGCCGCCCAGATGGTCGTGCTCGGGACAGGCATGGGCCTCACCAGCGCGCCCGCGACCGAGGCGATCATGGGCGTCGTGCCGAAGGCGAAGGCCGGCGTCGGCTCGGCGATCAACGACGCCACACGCCTCCTCGGCGGCACCCTCGGCGTCGCCGTGATCGGCAGCGTTTACGCGTCGCTGTACGCCAGTCGGCTCACCGGCGCGCTCCCCAGGGGATCTGCCTGCCAGTGTGGTGCGGACCGCGCACGCATCCGTCGGTGCCGCGCTCACAGTCGCAGGCAAGCTGACCCACGCCGGCCATTCGCCGCTCGCGTCAGCCATCGACAACGCCGCTAACTCGGCCTTCTTCCAGGGCTTCCACGCGGCCAACTACGTCGCCGCGGGCATCGCCGCAGCAGGCGCCGTGATGGCGCTGGCGCTGCTGCCCGCCCAACCGACGACCAGCCGCGACGACACGCCAGAGGTGCCGGCACTAGGCACGCCCGCCACACCCGCGGCGCACAGCTGACCCCACCCCCGAGCGACAGGAGACAGGACACCATGAGCACCCAGCAAGTCACACCCCTCGAGACCGGTGCCGCCTCCGGGATCGGCCGGGCGACCGGGTTTGAGCTGGCCCGCCCCGGCAAGCCGGGCGCCGCCAACGTCGAGGTCGCGCTGGAGCGCAACCGCGCCTTCGCAGCCGCCGGCGGGCATGAAGGCGCTGTCGTCTTCCCCAATCTGCGCCTGTTCGTGATCACCTGCCTCGACCCGCGCACCGACCCCGCGCACTTCCTCGGCCTCGGCCTCAGCGACGCCATGGTCGTCCGCAACGTCGGCGGGCGCGTTACCCCGGAGGTCATCAACGATGTCGCCTTCATCGGCCAGCTAGCCGAGAACGTACTGCCCGACGGCCCACTGTTCGAGGTCGCCGTGATCCACCACACCCAGTGCGGAACTGGCGCGTTCGCCGACGACTCCTTTCGTCGCCGCTATGCCGAGCGCATCGGCGCCGATGAGACGGCCCTGCGCGACCAAGCGGTACTCGACCCCGCCGCGACCGTTACACATGATGTCGAGTACCTCCGCGCCGCACCCGCACTCTCGTCGCGCGTCACCGTGTCCGGGCACGTCTATGACGTCGTTACCGGCTTGGTCCAAACGATTCTGCCGGCGCCCCATTGAGTGTCTCGGCTCCAACGCAAACAGTCAATTCAGACAAGAGAGGATAAACGTGAATCATCTACCTGCATATCTGTGGGCCCTCACGTACGCAGAGGTCACAGGCATCGCCGCGGCGACGGCGTACGTGCTATATCGCGGCGCTCGTGCCGCCGGTCTCGGCAAGCGAGTCTCGACAAGGATGGGGTTGGGCGCCGTCGTTCTGTTCGGCGGCTGGCTTGCCGTGAGTAGTCTGGTTGCAGACGGGGGCAGCTACCGATCACGCGTCGGGCACGGCGTCCCGTGGCTGCCAGTGGCAGTACTCGGCTTCTTTGGCTTGCTGCTCGCGCTGACCCGTGTGCCGCTGATCAGGCGAGCCCTGACCGGCCGAGGCGCTCAACAGCGGCTGCTGTCGCCGCACTCATTCCGGGCAGCAGGGATCGTATTCGTGATAGCGATGCTGCTCGGGAAACTCCCAGTCCTCTTCGCTGTGCCCGCCGGGTTTGGTGACATTGCCGTTGGCATGGCAACGCTATGGGTCGCGCGCAAGGTACACGAGGGACCGCAGGCCAAATCGCTCATTTGGTTCACCCTCCTCGGGATCACAGACCTCGTCTCGGCGCTGACCCTGGGAGCGCTGACAGGCTTCCTGCAGATCGTCCACGTGAACCCGCCCGCGACTCTGAACGCTGACCTGCCGCTCGCCATCATCCCAACCGTCGGTGTGCCGCTGCTACTGGCGATGCACCTCACGTCGCTGCGCGTCCTCTTTCGGGATCGCCTGGCCGGCCGAGTCGCGGACGACGTGGTCGTCACTCCGCTGACCGCGTAGCACCGACGCGAACCATGGCCATGCCAGAACAGGTCGACAGAAATTCTGAGCCGGCTCTATTGAGCATCCGGCTTGTGGCGCGTCCCGCGGAGCCGACTGCGGGCCACTTCAAGGGACTCGATGTCTATCTCGTCCTGGGGGCGTCCCGCTGCGCGCTTCATCCCGATGAGGTCCTCGAGCGATGCGATGCGTACGGAATCTCCGTCGAGATCGACGATGTCGGCGTGGCGGCGTAGGGCGGGATACCCGGGCGAGCCAGGCGGATCCACGAGCAGGTCGAGGTCGCCATCGCGTGCTGTGAGCGTTTCCCTGCCTGCATCACGGAAAGGAGAGCGTGCCCGGCCCAGCCCTGCCGGCTCGACCGGGCACGGATCTCCAATGACTCACGCCGTCGCGACGTCGCGCTCCTCCACGAGCTGCTCGTCCGGATCGACGACCCCCAGGCTCTCGACGACTTCAACGCGCCGTCGCGCACCTGGGCGATGTACATGTTCATCCGCACGTGGTGCTGGCCGGGCACCATCTCGGCCGGGCCACCGGGCCCGCGGCGATCTTCGCGTGGTCGAGCGCCGCGACGACGGCGGCCTGGTCGAGCGAGCCGGCCTCCGGACCGCGGCCTCCCAGAGCTTGAGGCCCGCGGTACATGCCCGTGCACCCGCTGCCGCCGGTGAACATGCGGGCCGTCCGGGAAGCAGCGCGTTGTAGCGGTCGAGCAGCTCCTTGCTGAACGGGTCGTCGGCGTCCTGGTAGTAGTCGATGCACCCGTACAGCCCCTCGACGTGCTCGGCCGGCAGCGAGGCCGAGGAGTTCTCGTCGAAGTACGTGGTGACGAGACGCCCGCCCCGCTCGGTGAAGCCGGACTCGTACAGCGCCTCGAGGAACGGGAAGCCCCGGGCGGCACGATCGTGTTGAACACGACGTCCGCCCCGCTGGAGATGATCTGCTCGACGGTCTCGCCCCAGTCGGCGTGATCGAGCGGGAAGTACTCCTCCCCGACGATCTCACCGCCGTTGGCCGACGACGACCTCGTGGACCTTCGTCGTTCATCACGTGCGGCCAGATGTAGTCCGCCGACGGCAGCTAGAACGTCCTCGCTCCCGTCTGCTCGCATCAGCCACGGGATCAGCGGCTCGACCTGCTGCGCCGGCACGGCGCCGGTGCAGAAGAGCAGCGGGTGGTACTCCTGCCCCTCGTACTGCTCGGGGTAGATGTAGAGCGTCTCGCCCTCCACCACCGCCGGGTCCTTGATGGCCTGCCGGGTCGAGCTGAAGATGCCGCCGAGGAGCACGTCGACGTGGTCCTCCTGGACGAGCTTCGTGGCGGCGGCCGCCGCGGCGCTGTCGTCGGTTTCGCTGTCCTCGATGTGAAGCTCGACCTGGCGGCCGAGCAGGCCGCCGCCGACGTTGATCTCGTCCACCACCAGCGTCGCGACGTTGGCCTCGGCGACGCCCATGAACGACAGGGGGCCCGTCTGGTCGGCGATCACGCCGACCTTGATTGTCGGCTGTTGATCTTGCATCGTGTTCCTCCGACCTCGATCGCTCTACGCCTCGTAGCGGCCGCCGAGCTCGGCACCTGCGGCCGGCCCTTGTGCCCGGCCTCCTGCATGATCGGCGGGACCTCGGGGTCGGAGGCGAAGCTCTGCCAGCCCTCCGCGTCCCAGTCGAAGATCACCCAGACGCGGTCGTCCTGGTTGGGGTCGCGGAAGACGATCGCGCCCTTGGAGCCGTGCTGCTTGCGCTTGTCGGCGCCCTTGGTGGAGAAGACCTTCACGAAGCGGTCGAAGTCCTCGACCGTCGTCGTTGCCAGGAGCATGTTCGCCCTCCTTGTCGTTCTCGGCGCCGCTGCTCGGCGCCGATGTCGAGGGCGAGTCTCTAGCGCGGCCGACCGGGGCCCGCATCGGGCGAACGCCCTATGCCGCGTGGACGAGCGTCGTGCTCGAAGGCCCAGACCGTCGCGGCGGCGCGGCTGCGCACGCCGGCCTTCTCGTAGATGTGCTGGACGTGGTGCCCGACGGTCTTGGCCGAGATGCCGAGGCTCGTCGCCGATCCCCTGGTTGGACTGCCCCGCGCACGAGCGCGAGCAGCACCTCGAGCTCGCGCTCGCGTCAGCCCGGCCGGGCAGCTCGCGCGGGCGGCTGCGCGACGCGGTGCCCGGCGGCGGCGAGCACGGCGTCGACGGCCTCGGGGTCGAGTCGCCCCTCCTCGGCCTCGCGCAGCAGCTGCGCCTCCGCGGTCTCCGCGTCGAGCGCCGGGCCGGTGCGGCCGCGCCTCGCGCATCGCCTGGTAGCAGTCGGCGGCGGCGAGGATGCGGGCCGCGCTCTCGAGCCCCGGCCCGCGAGCGTCTTGCGGTGGTAGCCGGAGCCGTCGAGCCGCTCGTGGTGCGCGCCGGCCAGGCGCCCGACCGGGGCGAGCGTCGGCGAGTGCGCGAACGCGCGCTCGGTGAAGTGCGGGTGCAGGCGCACGCGCTCCCACTCCCCGAACCCGAGCGGCCCGGGCTTCTCCCAGATCGCGTTCGACACGCCGACGCGGCCGAGGTCGTGCGCGAGCGCGGCGCGCCGCAGCGGCGGCCGACCGCCTCCGGCGTGAAGTCCAGGCGCCACGCGGCGGCCTCGGCCAGCTCCGCCACGCCCGTCGGAGTGCTCGCGCAGCCAGGGCGACTTGAGGTCGGTGAACGCGGCGACCGCGCCGAACGCGGCGTCGATCTCGCTCGCCGGCCATCCAGAGCACCGGGGCCGGCTCGCGGTCGATCGCCTGGTCCCAGATCCGCGTCTCGTCGAGCCCGGAGAGCAGCTCGTCGAAGTGCTCGAGCGCGAGCTCGGCGAGCGCCGGGCTCGTACGCCGCGCCCGCGCGCCGCTCGATGCACCTCGCGCGCCTCGTCGGCGCCGACGGCGGAGAGGAAGAGCGAGATGTCGCGCGCCACGTGCAGCAGCCGCATCGGCAGCGGGATGGCGTCGCCGGTGACGTCGCCGGGAGCCCGTGGCCGTCCCAGCGCGCGAACACGAACGCGAGCGCCGTCGTGCGATGCCGGAGCCGAAGGCCCAGCCAGCCCGCGAACCGCTGCGCGACCTCGCACATCGTCGCGAACGCTCGCGGGCCCTCGGGAGCGGCGTTGGCGAGCGTCTCCTCGACCATCTTCTCGCGGACCTCCGGCGGCCGGCCGGTGCCGACGTGCGCCTTGAAGAACGCCGAGCACCTCGTCGAGGTTGGTCGGGTCGACGAGGGAGAACGCCGCCCGCTGCACGATGTCGTCGCCGTACAGCTGCGTCGCCTCGTGCCCGTTCGACGTGCAGCCGGAGGCGTGCAGCAGCGCGACGTAGTACGTGTCGCGCGAGCTCCTGCGGGGAGGCGCCCGCGAGCTCGCCCAGCCGGACCGCGAGCACCGCGGTGCGCAGCGCGTGCTCGAGCGGCTGCCCGGTGCCCAGGTCGGTCGCGAGCGACACGGCGCCGACCACCTCGGCGGCGCGGATGGGACGTTCACCCGAGGGCGACGATGCTGCACTCGCTCCGTAAGCCCTTGCCTCGATGTCGAGACTCTACTCCCGCGCAGCGCCGTATTCCTCGTCGCTGACATGCTCGCCCCAGGTGACGGCGCTTCCTTGCTCGTCCACTTGATGCATCGCGAGGTGAATCATGAAGCGATCGGCGGCCGCTCCGTGCCAGTGCTCCTCACCGGGCTCGAAGAACACGCGGTCGCCCGGCCGGATCGTCTCGATCGCGCCGCCGCGGCGCTGACACAGGCCGACGCCCTCGGTGACGAAGACGGTCTGCCCGTTGGGGTGCCTGTGCCAGGCCGTGCGCGCGCCCGGGGCGAAGTGGACGCTCGCCGCCGCCAGGCGCGAGGGCCCCGACGGCTCGGCGACGGTATCGATGAAGACGGTGCCCGTGAACCAGTCGGCCGGTCCGGGCGCGGTCTCGAGCGAGCTCTTGGTGATCTGCACGGGCTTCTCCTTTGCTGTTGGGTACTACGTGTGGAGTGACTCACTCACCGGATTGCTCGGGCAGCGTCAGTACGCGCTCGACGAGCGCCGTGTCGCAGTACTCGATCACTTCCGTAAGGCGTCCATCCTCCACGCGGAACACGTAGCAGTAGGCCTGTGGGTAGGACTCGCCGCCAACGGTTCTCGCCTCGGCCGTGGCGCGCACAACTACACGATCGCCGTCGGCGATGATCTCCTCGGCGCTCGCGCGATAGTCGGCGAACTGCGCCATCAACGGGGCGAGCAGGTTGCGGGCGGTCTCCTGCTTGCTGTGGCCCCAGTCGCGCACCCACGACCACTCGCCCGCAAAGCGCCAGCGGAAGTCATCAGACATCGCGTCGGCGAACGGTCGTCCATCGCCGCCGGCGAGAGCGTCGAAGATGCCTTGCAGCAGGGCCTTGTTCTCGTGCGTGCCCATCACGAGCACCGTAGCGAGATCGACCGAGCGCTCGGAGTAGAGTCGCCCGAAGCTCACGGAATGTCATAGAACGCAACCGCGCAGACACGCGACGATCGGGGAGACGACATGGCAATTGGCATCTACTTCGCAGAGAGCAAATTTTCAAAGGACCAGTACGACCAAGCGATCGTCCAGCTGGATGCGGCCGGCGCCGGGGCACCCGAGGGGCGCACGTATCACGTAGCCATGGAGACGGACGGCGAGATAAACGTGTTCGACGTGTGGGAGTCGCAAGATGCCTTCGACGCGTTCGGGGCTACCTTGATGCCGATCCTGACCGGGCTGGGCGTCGACCCCGGGCACGCCGATGGTCGCCCCCGTGCACAACGTGATCGAGGGCTGAAGAGAAGCGTTAGCGGCGCCGCGTGAACAACCGGTCGAGCAGCGTGTCGACGGTCGCCCGCGCGGTGTCCGCCGCCGCGCGCTGATCCTCGGCGAAGGCGACGAACAGCGCCGCCTCGTTGAGCGCGGCGAGCAGCACGTGCGCGAGCAGCTCGGCCTGTCCGGGCGGCACGCGTCCTTCCTCGCCCAGGCGCAGCAGGGTCGCGCGCAGTCCTCCGAGCGAGTGCGCTTGGTCCTGCTCGCGCCATCGCGCCCAGCCGACGGCCGTCGTCGGGTCGAGCAGGGCGATGCGCTGGATCGCCGGGTCGAGAGCCATCGCCAGCCACGCGTGCGAGCCGGCTCGCAGTCCCTCCAGCGGGTCTTCGCTGCCTGCGGCTGCGGTGGCGGTCCGCTCCGCGATCTCGATCAGCACGTCGGCGAGCACGGCATCGAACAGCTCGGCCTTGCTCTGGAAGTGGTGGTACAGCGCCCCGCGGGCGACGCCGGAGGCCTCGAGCACGGACTCGATCGAGGTCGCCTCGTAGCCGCGCTCGCCGAACAGGCGCCGAGCTGCCGCGAGCAGGCGCCCGCGTGTCGCCGCTCCGCGCACCCTGCGACCGTCGATCTCGACTTCACCCGCCATCGCCATATTGTAAACCGACTGACGGTCTGATACTTTGCGGCCCGTGAAGGTCGAGATGTTCAACGTGGGCTGGATCTCCTCCTCGGCAGCCGTCTGGCGCCAAGGCGAGGATCCGGCCGAGCGAATCCGCTTTCCCGTGCCGGCCTACCTGATCGAGACGGCCGACGAGCGGATCCTGATCGATACAGGGCTGAACCCGGCGGCCGCGGCCGACCCGGCCGGCTTCTACGGCAGGCCCGAGGCCGGCATCTTCGAGCTCGAGGTCGAGCAGGACATCACCGAGCAGCTCGACGTGGGCACGCTGAGCAAAGTCGTGCTCACCCACCTGCATTTCGACCACGTCGGCGCACTCGGGCTGCTGCCCGCCTCGGTCCCGATCGTGATCCAGCGGCGCGAGTGGGAGGGAGGGCACGACGAGGCGAGGATCGCGCGCAACTTCTTCTTCCCGCGCGACTACGCAACCGGAGAGCGCGAGATCGTGCTCGTCGACGGCGATCACGACCTGCTCGGAGACGGCTCGGTGGAGCTGCTCAGCACCCCAGGCCACACCCCCGGGCACCAGTCGGTGCGCGTCGGCGAGCGGCTGATCCTCGGTGCCGACGTCGCGCACTTCGCGGCCACGCTCGAGGACCGCCGCTTCCCGAGCTTCGCCGACGACTTCGCCGCGCAGGACCGTTCGGCAAGCCGCCTGTGCGAACTGCGTGAGGCAGGCGCGACCGTGATCCCGGGCCACGACCCGGACGTGCTCATGCCCGGTCCCGTGATCGTTTAGCGCTCGCGGCCGAGGTCACGAAGCTGAGGGACTCGACGGACGGCGAGGTCTACGTCCACGGCAGCGCGCAGCTCGTGCAGGGGCTGCTCGCCGGCGACCTGCTCGACGAGCTGCGCCTGATGGTCTTCCCGGTGCTGCTCGGCAGCGGCAAGCGGCTGTTCGGCGCCTCCGAGCAGAAGCAGGCGCTGAAGCTGGCGAGCTCGAAATCGGTCGGCGACGGCATCGCCGTGCTGATCTACGAAGGCAAGCGCTAACCGGTAGACGGCGCGACAGCCGACTCGCCGGCGCCCTCGGCGCGCGCCGAGTCCGAGTGCTCGCGGCTGTCGCGCGAGGAGATCAGCACGACGCGTCGAGCAGCGCGCCGGCGAGCGCGAAGCCGGCGCCGACGAGGAAGGCGCGGTCGAAGCCCTTGGTCAGCGCGATCGCGGCGTTGTGCTCGCCGCCGTGCAGCAGCGACGTTCGTGTGCGACTGTTGGCGACGTCGCGAGGATCGCCAGGCCGAGCGCGCCGCCGACCTGCTGGGCGGTGTTGATCAGCCCCGAGGCGAGCCCCGCCTCGTGCGGGCGCGTGCCGGTGACCGCGGCGATCGTCACCGGCACGAACGACAGGCCGAGGCCGATCGCGGCGAGCAGCGACGGGCCGAGCACGTCGGCGACGAAGGTGCCGCCGGTGCCGGAGACTCTGGAGAACCAGAACAGCCCGCCGGCGACGAACAGCATGCCGGTGATGAGCACCGGCTTGAAGCCGAAGCGCGTCACGACCGCCGAGGCGGCGCCGGCGGAGAGGATGATGCCGACGGCCAGCGGCAGGTAGGAGAGCCCGGCCTTCAGCGCCGAGTAGTGCAGCACCTGCTGCATGTACAGCGAGATGAAGAAGAACATCGAGAACAGCGACATGCCGATCAGCAGCGCGATCGATGTTGGCGCCGCGCAGCGTGCGCAGGCGGAAGATCGAGAACGGCATCAGCGGCGCGCGCGAGCGCAGCTCGATCGCGACGAACACGGCCAGCAGCACGATGGCGCCGGCGATCAGCAGCGATCGTTTCGCGTCGACCCCCAGCCGGCGTTGACGGCGTCGACGAGCGCGTAGACGAGCAGCGCGAGGCCGGCCGTGACCGTCGACGGCGCCGGGGATGTCGAACTGGCGCGTCTCGCTCTCGGCGCGGCTCTCGACGAGCAGCGCGCGGCGCGAGGAACGCGCAGAGCAGCGCCGATCGGGACGTTGACGAACAGCACCCAGCGCCAGGACAGGCCGCTCGTCAGCACGCCGCCGAGCAGCACGCCGGCGGCGCCACCGGCGCCGGCCACGGCGCCCCACACCCCGAGCGCGCGGTTGCGCTCGGCGCCTTCGGCGAAGGTCGTCGTGATGATCGACAGCGCCGCGGGGGAGACGATCGCGGCGCCCATGCCCTGCACGGCGCGCGCGCCGATCAGCCACGGCTCGGACTGCGCCAGGCCGCCGGCGAGCGAGGCGAGCGAGAACAGGACGAGCCCGACCATGAACATCCGCCGCCGTCCCATCAGGTCGGCCAGGCGCCCGCCGAGCAGCAGGAAGCCGCCGAAGGTCAGCGTGTAGGCGTTGACGACCCACGTCAGGTCGTCCTGGGAGAAGTTCAGCGCGCGCCCGATCGAGGGCAGCGCGACGTTGACGATCGAGGCGTCGATCACGACGACGAACTGCGTCATCGCGAGCAGCACGAGCGCGAGGTTCTTCGCCCGCTGGGTCAGCAGCGAGGGGGGCGCGTCGGTGATGATCGTCTGCGGCTCGGCGGTGAGATCTGCGCTGGGGGTCATGTCAGCTCCTGGCCTTCCTGTCGATTCGCGCACGATGATATGAACGCTCGCCTGAACGACGAACGAGCGCCGGCCGGATGGACAACCTGAGCGCCGGCCGGAGCGCGATGGGCGGCGCTAACGGCCGGACTCGAGGCGGCCCTGCTCCTCGACCGTGCGCTCGGCCCAGGGGACGGCCTGCAGGCGAGCGTCGGGGATCGGCTCGCCGCTCTCCACGGAGAGCCCGTACGTGCCTTCTGCGAGCCGGCCTTCGGCGCGCTCGATCGCGGCGAGCTCCTCGCGCAGCGACGCCTCGACGCCTACGTCGATCTCGGTCTCGAGCAGCTCCGGCGCGACGTCGCCGCTGTCGAACGCGGCCGCTTCCTCGTCGCCCTCCGGCTTGGAGGCCTCGGCCAGGGCGCCTTCGATGCGCGCTCGCTCGCTCGCGAGCAGGTCGCGTGCCTCGGTGGGGTCCATCGTGCGCAGTATGAACGCGGGCGCCGTCCGATGCCGTCCCGCCGTCATATCTCTATAAATATTTATTTAATTGATGGAGAAGATGAGGAGCCGGCGGGACGGTCTCGCCAGGTGCTCACACGGCGCTCGAGCGGATCGCCTCGGCCACGGCGCGCGGGTCGTCGAAGAACGGCACGTGCCCCGCGCCGAGCGAGAGGTGGCGTGCCCGCGGCAGCAGTGCCCGTGCGCGCGGCGCCTGAGTCCGGTAGGGGAGCAGTCGGTCGTGGATCCCCCAGGCGATCGTCAGCGGGATCGTGCCGTCGAGCTCATCCGCTGCGGCGAACGCTGTAGTCGTCGAATGCCGCCAACGCCGGGCCGAGTGCAGGGGAGGCCCAGGCGTTGCGCAGGATTCGCGGCGGCTCCTCGGCGGGCATGCGCGTCGGCCAGCCGAACGTCTGCCAGAACAGCGCATTGCGCCCTGCTCGCGTGCCCGACGCCGCGAGCAGCGCCGGGCGCAGGGCCTGCGGCATGCCCGCCAGCGTGCCCAGCGACCTCTGGCAGAAGCGCCGTTCGGCCGGCGTCCAGAAGCCGGCCGGCGAGATCGCGGTGACCGACGCCACGGCGCCGCGCCGGGCCAGCTCGAGGCCGATCGCGCCGCCCATCGAGTTGCCCGCGACGTGCGGGCGCTCGATGCCGAGCTCGGCGAAGAAGCGGGCGAAGCGCTCGGCGTAGGCCGGGATCGCCGGCGCCGTGCCCGCAGGCAGCGACGGCGAGTCGCCGAACCCGGGCGAGTCGCATGCGATCACGTCGAACTCGCGCGCGAGCAGGCCGATCACGGGCCGGTTGATCTGCCAGTTCAGCCCCACGCCGTGCAGCAGCACGAGCGGCGGGCCCGCGCCCTCGCGGTGGAAGTTGATCATGCCGCGACTGGCGCTGCGCGCGGAGCAGCCACGCGCCCGCGGATCAGGTCGGCGCCGCGCTCGGCGACCATGATCGTCGGCGCGTTCGTGTTGCCGCCCGGGATCAGCGGCATGATCGAGGCGTCGATCACGCGCAGGCCCTGCAGCCCGTGCACGCGCAGCTGCGAATCGACGACGGCGTCGGGGTGGGTGTCGCTCATCCGCGCCGTGCCGACGGGGTGGTAGATCAGCATCAGCCGCCGGCGCAGATCGGCCTCGAGCTCGGAGCGATCGACGATCCCGGGCCCGGGCTTCAGCTCGGCGATCGTCGTCTGCGCGAGCGGCGCCTGTTGGGCGATCTCGCGTGCGAGCGCCATCCCGTCCAGCAGCGACTGAACGTCGTCGGGCTCGGACAGGCTGTTCGTGAGGATCTGCGGCTTGGCCGTCGGGTCGGCCGAGCGCAGCCACACCTGCCCGCGCGCCTTCGGCGCGACGAGCACCGGCGCGATCACCATGCAGTGGCCGTCGTATTCCTCGGCGCCGTGGTCTTCGTAGTAGGCCGCGCCCATGTGGAACTGGATGTCGGCCGCCGGCAGCCCGCCGCGCGTGCGCACGAAGGCGACGACCTCGGCGACCGTCGAGGAGAGCTTGCCTGAGCGGCGCAGCAGCCACTCGGCGAGGTGCTTGGGCTTGTCGGCGCCGTACAGCGTGTCCTGGTCCTTGACCTCCCAGATCAGCGTGACGAACGGATGGTCCTGCAGGTTGCGCCCGACGCCGCGCAACTGGTGACGCGGCTCGACGCCGGCCGCGCGCAGCTCCTCGGCCGGGCCGATCCCCGACAGCAGCAACAGCTGCGGCGAGTTGATCGCGCCGGCCGCCAGCAGCACCTCGCGCTCGGCGCGCACGAGCTCCTCGCCGCGCCGGCCCTTGCGCAGGCGCACGCCGACCGCGCGATCGCCCTGCAGCTCGATCCCGAGCACGTTCGCGCCCGTGCGCACCTCCAGGTTCGGCCGCTTCAGCGCCGGGCGCAGGAAGGCGTCGGCCGCGCTGAAGCGCTTGCCGTTTCGCTGCGTCACCTGGAACATCGAGGCGCCGTCCTGCTCGGGGCCGTTGTAGTCGGCGATCCGCGGGATGCCCGCCGCCGCGCTGGCCTCCAGCAGGCGCCTGTCCAGCGGCCGCGGCGAGCGCTGCTCGGATACGCGCAACTCGCCGCCTGAGCCGTGGAACTCGGAGGCGCCGCGCGCGTTGTCCTCGGACTTGACGAAGTACGGGAGCACGTCGGCAAAGCCCCAGCCGGGCGCCCCCTGGGCCTCCCACGCGTCGTAGTCCCACGGGCGCCCGCGCACGTACAGCATCGCGTTCATCGAGCTCGAGCCACCGAGGCTCTTGCCGCGCGGGATGTACAGCGAGCGATCCTCGACGTGGGGCTCGGCCTCGGTCGCGTAGTCCCAGTCGAGCTTCGTGTGGAACTGTTCGGCGAACGCCGCCGGGATCTTGATCTTCGGCGAGCGGTCGCGCCCGCCTGCCTCGAGCAGCAGCACGCGCACGCTCGGGTCCTCGCTCAGCCGGTTGGCCAGCACGCAGCCGGCCGAGCCGGCGCCGACGATCACGTAGTCGTACATCTGTGCTCCCCTTTCGTGCTGCTCATCACGCCGGCGAGGCCGCGGCCGGCTGACCGCTCGCGCCCGGCTGTTGCACCTGCGCGCTCGCGAACTCGTACTCGTCCGGGTCGAGCGACTGGGTCTGCTCGAAGTACTCGCGCATGTAGCCCGGCCAGTTGGCGACGATCCGCCCGCTCTCGTCGCGGTACCACGAGTCGCAGCGCGTCCACGCCGTGCCGGCGAAGCGCGCCTGCAGCGCGCGATCGCTCGCCTGCTCGACCTCGCGGCGCACCTCGATCGAGCGCGCGCGGTGGGCCATCAGCTGCTGCAGCGCCTGGCGGATGTAGGCCGCCTGCGCCTCGAGGTAGAAGATGATCGAGCCGCCCGAGGTGTTCGTGTTGGGCCCGTACATGACGAACATGGACGGGAAGCCCGGCACGGTCATGCCGAGGTGGGCGTGCGCCCCGTGCTCCCAGGCGTCGGTCAGCTCGACGCCGCCCGCGCCGAGCGATCTCCATCGGGAACATGAAGTCGTTGGTCTTGAAGCCCGTGCCCCAGATGATGCAGTCGAGCTCGTGCAGCGCGCCGTCGGCCGTGACGATCCCGCTCGGGCTCGACGCGCGCGATCGGCTCGGTCACGAGCTCGACGTTCGGCCGCTGCAGCGCGGGCAGGAAGTGCGAGCTGAACAGCACGCGCTTGCAGCCGAACGTGTAGTCCGGCCAGACCTTGCGGCGCAGCTCGGGGTCCTTCAGCTGCGAGCGCATGAACGCCGCCGAGCGCAGCCCTGCCAATCGCCCGATCGTGCGCGGGTGGCGGATCGCGGCGGTGAGCAACTCGCAGTACTGGAACATGAAGTTGCGCCGGAACGCCTGCACGCCCGGGACGTGTTCGATCGCGGCGCGCACGATCCGCGGGTAGCGCCGGTTGCGCCGCGGCAGGAACCAGTTGCCGGTGCGCTGGAAGACGCGTCAGCCGCGCCGACCTGCTCGGCGATCTCGGGGACGAACTGCACGGCGCTCGCGCCCGTGCCGACGACGGCGACGCGCTTGCCGCGCAGGTCGTAGTCGTGGTCCCACTGGGCCGAGTGGAAGCTGTGGCCGGCGAAGCTGTCGATCCCCGCGATCGAGGGGTGCGCGGGCTGGTGCAGCTGGCCGGTCGCGAGCACGAGCGCGTCGGCCTCGAAGCGCTCGCCCTCGGCCGTCTCGACCGTCCACAGCGCGCGCTGCTCCTCCCACGTGCAGGCGCTCACCGTCTGGCCGCAGCGCACGTGGCGGGCGATGTCGTGCTCGCGCGCGACGTCGCGCAGGTAGTCGTGGATCTCCGCCTGCGGCGAGCACAGCCGCGACCAGTCGCGCCGCTGGGCGAAGGAGAACGAGTACAGGTGGCTCGGCACGTCGCAGGCCGCGCCGGGGTAGCTGTTGTAGAACCACGTGCCGCCCAGGTCGGGCGCGCGCTCGAGGATCGTGACGCTCTTCGAAGCCGTGGCGCCTGCAGCTCGATCGCAGCGGCGATGCCGCCGAAGCCGGCGCCGACGATCAGCACCGAGGGCTTGCGCCTCGGTGCGCTCGGTGGGCGCACTGCGGTCTCTACGGCTGACATGCTTCCTCTCCAAACGCGTTGCCTGGAGCATTCTGCACGTTCGCGGGGGTTGACGCGAGCAGGTGCCGTCCGGCCGGCGTGGGCTTCCGGTCGCTCAGCCGCCGGGCGGCGTCCCGGCGAGCAGCCGCGCGCCGACGCCGCGGACCGTTTCTTCGCCGTAGGCCATCGACGGGTCGCCGGTCGTGAAGACGGCGGCTGTGAACGTGACCCCGTGGCGCTCCAGGCGCGCGGCCTCGTGGAACAGGCCCTCCGAGGGCAGCGCCCCCGTCTTGAAGAAGACCTGCCAGCGCGGGCGCGCGACTTCGGGGATGCCCCAGCTCTGCTCGGGCTCGATGCCGGCGAGCAGGCCGCGCGCGTACGGCCAGAACTGGTGCGGGATCAGCCGTTCGATCGCGACGAAGAAGCGCGCCTGGTCGGCGGCCGAGGTCTGCGTGTAGGCCCACCAGCCCGCACCGGGGGCGTAGTCCCGCATGCCCGCTTCGTGCGCCACCCGCGCGATCGCGCCGAGGCCGACCCGGTCGAGCACGGCCGAGGCGGCGTCGTTGTTGGATTCGTGGATCATCGGGTAGAGCAGCGAGCGGTCGAGCGCGCTGACGCCGGCGTGGTCGGCGTTCAGTCGCTGCAGGAAGGCCGTGAGGAACATCACCTTGACGACGCTCGCGCTCTGGAAGTGCTCGCGGAGGCGCACACCGGAGAGGCGCCCGCGGTTGTCGACGACGGCCAGCGACGTGCGCCCGGCGCGTGCGTCGAGGTAGCGCACGGCCGAGGCGATCGCGGCGCGCGAGGGGCAGGGGGGCGGGAGCGGCTTGGCCGGGTGCGGCGTCGTCGCGGGCGGCGGCTGCGTCGTTGCGGCCGGCGGCGTTACGCCGGTCACGGTCCCCGTGGCGAGCGCCAGCGCGGCTACGGCGCCGAGCAGGCATGCGGCGAGCACCGCCGCGAGCAGGAGTGGACGTCGCTTGGCCACCGACGGGGGAGGCTAGCGACCGCACCCGCCGTCAAGCGCCGGGCGGGCGCGGCGCGAGGTCAGTTCTTGTGCTTGCGCTTCTTGTGGCGGAAGCCGACCTGCGTGAAGAGCACCGAGATCGATTCGGCTTTCGACTTCGGCAGGAAGCCGACGCGCGCCTTGAATTTCAGCTTGTGCGCGCGCTGGCCCTTGACTCCTTTACGCGACAGCGGCACCTTGATCGTGAACTTGCCGGCCTTGGCGAACTTCTTGAACGTCGTGCGCAGGTTGCGGTTTTTCACGCTCACACGGCCGGGCGCGAAGGTCTGCACGCGCAGCACGAGCTTGTTGTGCTTGATTTTTTTGCTGAGGATCTTGAGCCGCGTTTTGCCTTTGCCGTGACCCGTGCAGCCGCTGACGGCGATCGGCGTGTTCTGTTTGATCACGGCGCCGCTCTGAGCGGTGATCGTCGTCGGCATCGCAAGCGTCTGCGTGCACAGCGCGCCGACGGCCGTCAGCGCCGAGTTGGCGCCTTCGGGCAGGTCGAGCACGAAGCTCGACACGGGAACGTCGGGGATCGAGCCGAACGTCGATTTGGTGATCCCTCCTTTGATGTCGGTCTTGCTTTCGAGGATCACGCGGATGCCGCCGTCGCCTTCCAGCAGCAGGTCGAGATCGGGGAACGCCTCGCCGCCGTGCGAGACGAGGTACGCCGGACCTTTCAACGGCTGCGGCAGCACCGGCGTCGTGACCGTCGCCGAGCCGACCTTCGAGGCGGCCGGGCAGCTGTATGGATTCGCTTCGTAGGTCGCCGCGACGCATGCTTTCTGCAGCGTCGTCAAGCGCGAGGGCAGCGATTTCGGCAGTTCCGCGACGACCGATTTGATGTTCGCCTCGTGCGCGCTCTGCAGCAGGTTGACGCGGAGCGACGCGCCGTTGGCTTTTAGCTGCGTCGGGTTCGTCGAGGCGCTCGTCGCCGCCGAGAAGTTCGGTTTGAACGGCAGCGCGCTGCAGTTGCGCACCGCGAAGGGGCTCGTCAGGGTCTGCGTGGCACCGAGCGTCGAGCTCAGCCCCGTGTCGGTCGACAGCGGCCCGCAGTAGGTCGGGTTGAACAGGAACGTTTTGCGGTTCACCACGACGTTGATGTCGCGCAGGCGCAACGGCACGCCCTTGAAGATGCTCGGCAGGTCGGTCGTCGTGACGATCACGCGGCTGCTGTGCGGATCGACGTTGATCGTCGCGTGCGTGACCACGTTGCCGAGGTCGAACGGCCCGGCGGCGGCGTGGATCGGAATCGAGAGGCCGTACGGGGCGCCCGCGTAGGGCCCGGTCAGGAAGACCGGTCCGCTGAACGAATACGGATCGCCGCCCGCGCCGACGGACGCCGTGGCGGTGCCGATCTGGCTGGCCGCGGCGCACGTGCCGGCTTGCGCCTGCGCTCCTTCGCACAACGTGACCGACGGGATCGCGCCGACGAGCCCCGCGGGCAGCGTCGTTGAGATCTTGCCGAGGTACTGGTTGCCGTCGCCGCGGGCGAGGTTGAACGTGTAGTTCGTGTAGGCCCCCGCGTCGGGCGCGCTGGTCGCCGTCGACTGCGCGAGCAAGAACGGTGGCGAGGCGGGGCAGCCGCTCGGCGAGAACGGCGTCGAGCCGCTCGCCGGTGCTCCGCCGGTGTAGGGGGTGAAGAAGAAGTCGGTGCTCGCCGCGTCGCAAGTCAGCGGGTTGGCCAGCGGGGCGTGGTCGCCGCCGTTGAGCGTGAGGCGCAGTTCGCTGAACGGCAGCTGCGGGTTGTCGGCGAACGTGACCGTCAGTCTCCCGGTGCTCGGGTCGGGCGCGACCGTGCCCTGCAGGCGCACGGACACGTCGACGTTGCTCTCGGCGTCGAGGTAGATCGTGTAGGGCGGGTCGGTGATCGGGCCCCCGCTCGGGCTGGCGAGGAAGACGGATCCTTTGAGCGTGCCCGGGGGCAGGTCCGTTTCGATCGCGACGCTGCCCACGCGCGAGCCGGCCGGGCAGGTGACGGGGTTGCGCGTGCCGATCCCGATCTGCGCGGCCGAGCATGCTTCGAGCCCGTGCGCGGCCGCCGGGTTGAGCGTGAGCCCTTCGGGCAGCGTGACGCGCGCGTCACGGATGTCCGAGACGTTGATCTGATTTTCTTTGACCTGCTGGGGGACGCGCACGACGGTCGTAGCGCCGTCGGGCCCGTCCGGCGCCGAGCCGGCACCGGCTTCCGGTTCGACCGTGGTCGAGGGCGACAAGGGAGGTTCGGCGAACGGCACTTTGTCGCAGCCTTCGACGCCGACCGGCGTGTGCGTTTCGGTACGCGAGATTTCGCCCGCGTAGGATTCGACTTCCAGATGCGAGGTCGTCGTGCTCGAGCAGACGCTCGGCAGCGTGAGGAAGTTGCCCTGGCCCGCGTGTCCGTCGAAGTTGAGTTTCGATTTCAGCACCTTCAACTTTGCTTTGACCGGCAGCACGAGCAGTTTCACTTCCGCTTCTTCGGGGACGTTGTTGATTTCGAAGAACTCGTGGTAGTCGCCGCTCCAGTCGACGTGGCCTTCCAGGAACAGCTGAACCGGCGCGGTCAACGCGCCGACCGGTTCGACGTTGATGCCGAAGTCGAGCGGCAGGCCCGGGGGCGCCTGCAGATTGAAGACCTTCCCTTTGAGCCCTTCGAGCTTCAGCGTTCCTTCGGCGATGGCGTCCAGTTCGGTCGTGCCGACCTGCGTGTTCGCCGGACAGGTGTTTGCTTTGAACTGGGCCTGCGAGCACTTGGGCAGGGCCTCCGGATTGGCGGCGAGCCCGGGCGGGACGTCGACGCGAATGCGCTTCAGCGGAGCGCCTTCGACGTTGTTGCCGCTGTGATTCAGTTCGAATGTCGTGATTCCCCACGCCGGGTGGCCGGCGGCCTGCGTGTAGAAGTCGCTGTGCGGACTTGCATAGGTGCAGTTGGGTTCGGCCGTTTTGCAGGTGCCTGCTTCGAAGTTGTTTTCGGTCACTCCGAACGAGGCCTGCGCGGCGGCTGGCGCGATCAGGGCGCAGCAAAGTAGAACCGAAGCACCCGCCACGAGCGTCGCGAACTTGGCACGAACCAGCGACCCGATGACGATCTGACCCTTCAACTCCCTACCTCCCGTTTGGACTGCGGGCTTCCTGCCCGGTTGATAGAGCCTTTGCTTCCGGACAGCCGAGGGTTACCCGCTTTGGCGGGCTCTACTCAGGAGTAGACGGATGGGGACCGTGCCGCGGGCCGCGCCGGGCGGCTCCGCGGCGCGGCTCGGCTACTGCTCGCGCGGCACGTAGGGAGCGAGCTCGCGGCGGGCGATCGAGAGCTTGTGCACCTCGTCGGGGCCGTCGGCGAGGCGCAGCGTGCGCAGGTGGGCGTAGGCCGTCGGCGAGCGGCGAAGTCCTGCGAGACGCCGCCGCCGCCGTGCACCTGGATCGCGCGGTCGAGCACCTTCAGCGCGACGTTCGGCGCGGCGACCTTGATCGCGGCGATCTCGGTACGCGCGTGACGGTTGCCGACGGTGTCCATCAGCCAGGCCGTCTTCAGCGTGAGCAGCCGCGCCATCTCGATCTCGATGCGCGACTCGGCGATCCAGTCCTGCATGTTGCCGCGCTCGCGATCGGCTTGCCGAACGTGACGCGCGAGACGCGCGCGCTTGCACATCAGCTCGAGCGCGCGCTCGGCGGCGCCGATCGCGCGCATGCAGTGGTGGATGCGCCCGGGACCGAGCCGCGCCTGGGCGATCATGAAGCCGTCGCCCTCGTCGGCGATCAGGTTCGCGGCGGGCACGCGCACGTCGTCGAAGTCGACTTCGCCGTGACCGTCCTGATCCTCGTAGCCGAACACTGTCAGGCCGCGCACGATCGTCACGCCGGGCGTGTCGATCGGCACGAGGATCTGGCTCTGCTGTTTGTAGGTCGGGCCGTCGGGGTCGGTCTTGCCCATCACGATCATGATCCGGCAGTGCGGGTGCAGCGCGTTCGTCGTCCACCACTTGCGCCCGTTGAGCACGTAGTCGTCGCCGTCGCGCTCGATCCGCAGCTCGATGTTCGTCGCGTCCGAGCTCGCCACGTCGGGCTCGGTCATCGCGAAGGCCGAGCGGATCTCGCCGTCGAGCAGCGGCGCGCAGCCAGCGCTCCTTCTGCTCGGGCGTGCCGAACTGGTGCAGCACCTCCATGTTGCCGGTGTCCGGCGCCGAGCAGTTGCACGCCTCCGAGGCGATCGCCGACGCGTCCCATGATCTCGGCCAGCGGCGCGTACTCGACGTTGGACAGCCCCGCCCCGTGCTCCGTCGTCGGGCAGGAACAGGTTCCACAGCCCCGCCGCGCGCGCCTTCTGCCTTGAGCTCCTCCATGATCGCCGGCTGGTGGTGCGGGTCGCCCGAGTCGCTGCAGCTGCTGCGCGTAGACCGCCTCGGCCGGGTAGACGTGCTCGTCCATGAACGCGCCCAGGCGCTCCTTGAACTCAGAACAGCGCTCGCTCGGCTGGAAGTCCATCGTCTCTCCTCTCGTCGTGCCCGGACACGGGTGTATATCGGGTCGCCGCGGCGCGCGGCTCCGGGCCGGCCACGCTCTCCGGGTGCGGGTTTCCCGAGGGCGCGGGGGGCGGCGACCGTTAGCGTGTGCCGCTCGATGAGGCGGCCCCTGGCTCAGCGAACTCCACGCCCGCTCTGCTCTCGGGGGGCGCGGGCCCGGCATCCCCGCGTGTCGTCCGCGGTGCCCGTGGCGCTGGTCGGGTTGGCGATCGCCGCTGGGCTATCGGGCTGCGGCGGCAGCGGAGCAGGCAGCTCGAGCGCGCGCACGGCGCACGCGACGACGCAGCGCGAAGCGCCGCTCGCCTCCGGGCCCGGCGGCACGGCGGCGGGCGGCAGGCGGCCGAACATCGTCTTCGTGCTGACCGACGACCTCGTCGGAGAACCTCGTCCGCTACATGCCGCACGTGCTGCAGATGCAGCGCAGCGGGGCACGAGCTTCAGCGAACTACTTCGTCACCGACTCGCTGTGCTGCCCGTCGCGCGCGTCGATCTTCACCGGGCAGCTACCCGCACGACACGCGGCGTGTTCGACAACAGCCGGCCCGACGGCGGGTTCGGCGCTCTTCCACGCGCGCGGCGAGGAGCAGCGACACGTTCGCCGCTGGCGCTGCAGCGCGCGCGGCTACCGCACGGCGCTGATGGGCAAGTACCTCAACGGCTACAAGCCGGAGGCGCGCGTCGCCGGCAAGCCGCACTACGTCCCGCCCGGCTGGAGCGAGTGGGACGTGGCCGGCGACGGCTATCCGGAGTTCGGCTACCACATGAACAGCGACGGCTCTCGTGCGCACGTACGGCTATCGCCCGCGCGACTACCTGACCGAACGTGATCGCGCGCAAGGGGCTGGCCTTCATCGACCGCGGCCGCGTCGCGCCAGGCGGCCGTTCATCCTCGAGCTCGCGACGTTCGCGCCGCACGCGCCGTACACGCCGGCGCCGCGCGACGCGGCGACTTCCCCGGGCTGCGCGCGCCGCGCACGCCGGCCTTCAACACGGTCGGCTCGGACGAGCCGGCCTGGCTCAGCCGCTTCGAACCGCTCGGCCGCGCGCAGATCGCGCTGATCGACAGCAAGTTCCGCAAGCGCGCCCAGGCGGTCCAGGCGGTCGACCGGATGATCGGCGCGATCGAGAGCGACGCTCGCGGCGAACGGGCTGGCGCGCAACACCTACATCGTGTTCAGCTCCGACAACGGCCTGCACATGGGCGAGCACCGGCTGACGCCCGGGCAAGCTGACGGCCTTCGACACCGACATCAACGTGCCGCTCGTGGTCACCGGCCCGCGGCGTGCCCGCCGGCCGCGATGGTCGAGCGCGATGACCGAGAACATCGACCTCTGCCCGAGCTTCGAGGAACTGGCCGGCGCGCCGGTGCCGCCGAGCGTCGATGGTCACAGCCTGCTCGCGCTGATGCACGGCCGGCGCGTGGCGGGGTGGCCGCGCGAGGTGCTGATCGAGCACCACGGGCGCGTGCTCGATCGAGAAGACCCGGACCTGCCGATCCGCGGCTCGGGCAATCCGCCGAGCTACGAGGCGCTGCGGACGCCGGGCAGCCTGTACGTCGAGTACGTCACCGGCGAACGCGAGTTCTACGACCTGCGCAGCGACCCGTTCGAGCTGCACAACATCGCCGCGCAGCTCGCCCCGCGAGTCCTGCGCAGGCTGCACCGCGCGCTCGTGCGAGTCGAGCGCTGCCACGGGGCGCGCGCGTGCCGGCTGGCGCAGCGTGGCGCCAGGCCAGGCCGTAGGCTCACGCCATGAGCGACGAGCACGCAGGAGCGAGCTACCGCGAGGCCGGCGTGGACTACGCCGCGCTCGACGCGGGCAAGCGTCTGGCGATGGCCAAGGCGCTCTCCACCTCCTCGCTGCTCGGCGCGCGCGGCGCGCGCGCGCTCGACGCCTCACGGGGCGAGCCTGCGTTCGTGTTCGAGCTGGATGGGCGCGCGTTCGCGTTCGTCGTCGAGGGCCTCGGCACGAAGTCGATCGTCGCTCGACAGGTGCTCGAGCGCAGCGGCGTCAACCGCTTCGCCGACGTCGCCTACGACACGGTCGCGGCGATCCTCAACGACCTCTGCTGCGTCGGCGCGCTGCCGCTCGTCGTCAACGCCTACTTCGCGACGGGCGCCTCTGAGTGGTACGCGGACGCCGCGCGCTCGGAGGCGCTGCTGGAGGGCTGGCGGCGCGCCTGCGCCGACGCCGGCTGCGCCTGGGGCGGGGGCGAGTCGCCGTCGTTGCCGGGACTGCTAGATCCGCGCGAGATCGAGCTGGCGGGGGCCGCGGTCGGCGTGCTGCCGGCGGGTCGCGCGCCGATCCTCGGCGAGCAGCTCACCCCGGGCGATGAGATCGTGCTCGTCGCCTCGAGCGGCCTGCACGCAAACGGCGCCTCGCTGGCGCGGCTGATCGCCGAGCGCCTGCCCGACGGCTACGCGACCGAGCTGCCCGACGGGACGAGCTTCGGCGAGGCGCTGCTCGCGCCGTCGCTGATGTACGCGCCGCTGGTTGCGGCAGCGCTGGAGGCGCAGCTGCCGCTCAGCTACCTCAGCCACATCACCGGGCACGGACTGCTCAAGCTGATGCGCCCCCCGCGCGCGCTGACCTATCGGATCGAGCGCCTGCCGCCGGTGACGCCGGTGCTCGAGTTTCTCGTCGAGCAGGCCGGGCTGCAGCCCCACGCGGCCTACTCGACGTTCAACATGGGCGCCGGCTTCGCGCTCTACTGCGCCGCGGGCGCGGGCGATCGGCTGGTCGAGCTGGCCGGCGGTCTCGGGCTGTCGGCGCTCGTCGCGGGGCGCGTAGAAGAGGGGCCTCGGCGGGTCGTGCTCGAGCCGGTCGAGGTGCGCTTCGAGGACGACGAGCTCGAGCTCTCCGCCGGCTGAACGCTAACGCTCAAGTCCAGCGTTAGACTGTGACCAATGAGGTCCTTACCTGAGCTGAACACGATTGGCGACGCTCAGAACGGGCACCTTTTGCACAATCGCCTGCAATCGCTGGACGGGGCACCGTTCCAGCTTGCAGCCGCCCGTGGCGATGGATAATGTTGTCTGAAGACTGTCGCCACTGTTCTCCGGCGTTTTGCCGGAGATCTCGATATCGCCGGACCGGCAATGGTTCCGGAGCTACCCGGATCGAGGCGGACCTGTCCATCAACAGAGGAGAGAAAAACTGATGCGCAGAGCATCCACCTGTCTGGCCTTGCTCGGCTCCCTTGCCGTCCTGGGCCTTCCGGCTGCGGCTTCGGCCGCACCGACCGCGACCTTCAAAGCGAAGGCCGTGCCGATCCCCAAGCCGGGCGGCGGAACCTACCCGCACACCGGCAACATCCTTCCCAAGAAGGGCGGCCTCGGCGCAGCGCTCGAAGCCAACTACGTGATCGAAGGCTCGGGCTACGGCGCGACGCCGCAGAAGCCGGCGGGCGGCATCCCGCCGCTGGCCGCTGTCAACTTCTACCTGCCGGCCGGCGCGAAGATCAACAGCGCGGGCTTCGGCAAGTGCTCGGAATCGGTGCTGAAGAACACCGGCCCGACCGGCTGCGCCAAGAACGCGGTGGCGAGCCCCGTCGGCCACGCGCTCGGCGAAGTGACCTTCGGTACAGAACGTGTGCCCGAGGAAGCGACGCTGCAGGCCTTCTTCAACGGCAACGGACTGCTGTTCTACGTCAACGGGTCAAGCCCGGTGTCGCTGGAATTCATCTCCTCCGGCACGTACGTGAGCTACAACAAGGAAGGCTACGGCCTCGAGCTGAAGACGACCGTGCCGGCTATCGCCACGGTCCCGGGCGCTCCGCTCGCCTCGACCAAGAACATCAACATCAAGGTCGGCGCGGCGATCAAAAAGGGCAAGAAGCTGATCTCCTACGGCACGCTCCCCAAGACGTGCCCGAAGGGCGGCTTCCCGCTCAAGTCCGAACTGATCTTCGGCGGCTCCTACGGCGGCGAACGTGAATTCGGGATTCCCGCGGAAACGACGACGGTGACGTACAAGTCGCCGTGCCCCAAGTAGACGGAACGGCGGCGAGGACGGCCCCTCCGGGGGCGTAGAATCGCCGGCAGTGAGATGAGACGGGCGGCTTCATCGCACAGGTGGAGCCGCCCGGCTCGTTGTATGAACTTCAAGGAAGGAAAGGGTTGAGGGCGCAGACCGTCGGGTCGAGGAGAGGTGCTGCCGCGGTCGCGGCGCTCCTTGGCGTGGCCGCGCTCGCCGCGGTCGTGCTGCTGGCCACCTCGGCCGGCGGCTCCAACGGCAGCTACACGGTGCGCGCGATCTTCGACGACGCCGGCAACATCATCCCCGGCGAGAACCTGAAGATCGGCGGGGTCAAGGTCGGTACGGTCGGCTCGGTGACGGCCACGCCGCAGGCGAAGGCGGCTGTCGTCCTGCACATCACCAACGCGGGCTTCAAGGACTTCCGCGCGGACGCCAGCTGCACGATTCGTCCGCAGGCGCTGATCGGCGAGAAGTTCGTCGACTGCCTGCCGACCCAGCCGCGCGTGGCCGGTGCGCCGTTGCCGCCGCCGCTGAAGAAGATCGGCAAGGGCCACGAAGGCGCGGGCCAGTACCTGCTCCCGGTGCAGAACACGCATTCGCCGGTCGATGTCGACCTGCTCGGCGACATCTCGCGCCTGCCCGAGCGCCAGCGCTTCACGATCATCCTCAACGAGCTCGGCGCAGGGCTCGCCGGGCGCGGCAGCGACCTGCACGAAGTGATCCAGCGCGCCAACCCGGCGCTGCAGGAACTCGACAAGGTGCTCGCGATCCTCGCCGGTGAGAACAAGGTGCTCGCAAAGCTCGCCGTCGACTCCGACCGGTCGTTGCAGCCGTTCGCTGCCGTCCGCAACCAGGTCGCCGACTTCATCCAGCAGAGCAACACGGTGGCGCAGGCGAGCGCGCGCCATCGCGGCGCGCTCGCGCGCAACCTTCAGCTGTTTCCCAAGTTCCTCAAAGAATTCGAGCCGGCGATGGAACGTCTCGGCCGCTTCGCCGACCAGACGACGCCGGTCTTCAACGACCTGAAAGTGGCGGCGCCGGGGATCGACAAGGCCTTCACGAGCCTGCCCGCGTTCTCCCGGAGCTCGACCAAGTTCTTCAAGAACTTCGGCCAGACCTCGAAAGTGTCAGGCCCGGCGCTGACGGCGATCCAGCCCCTGCTCACGCGCCTGGGCGCGCTCGGCAAGGAAGCCAAGCCATTCGCCTTCAACGCCTCCGAATTGCTCACGAGCCTGCGCGACACCGGCGGCTTGGAGCGCCTGCTCGACTTCATCTTCCTCGGCACGGGGACCACGAACGGTTACGACGCGCTCGGCCACTTCCTGCGCTCGGAAGTGGTCGGCACGGGCTGCCTCACATATGTCGTGATCACGGCCTCGCAGTGCTCGAGCGGGAAACTGTTCCCGACCGGCTCGAGCGGATCGGCGACGACCGCCTCGGCCGCGCGTGCGGCCGCGCGCAACCCCGGCACGAGCGTGACGATGGCGCGCACGCTGGCGGTCCTGGGCGGTTCCACGCCGGCGCAGGCGCTCGCCAAATACCCGGGCGCCACCGAAGTCGCTCCGGGCGCGGCGGGCAAGACGAGCGGCACCGAAGCAACGCCGGTCGCCAAGCCGGTCGGCGGCGCGAGCGCGGGCACCACCTACTACTCGCCGTCGGCCGAAGGCTCAGGCGCCGACGGCATGCTCCTCAACTACCTGCTCGGCAACTGAGACCTTCGCGATGACACCTCGACCCGCACTCCCGCTCGCCGCCGCAGTCGCGCTGCTGCTCGCGCTCGCCCCGGCCAGCTCGCTCGCCGCCGAAGAACCGTGGCAGGGGACCGACACGACGCCGGCTGAAAAGAGCACGCCGACGGAAACGACGCCGGCGCCGGAAACGACGCCGACGACGTCCACGCCGAGCACGGGCACGACGGCCGAACCGCCGCCCAGCACGACGCCGACGACCCCGGCGCCCACCGCGACGGCGCCGCGGGTGAGCGCACAGCGCGCGCAGGGGAGCACCCCGTCGGGCAAACGCGCGAACGGCTCGGGCTCGGGCACGAGTACGGCGGGGCAGGGCTCCACGACCACCGCCAAGGGCAAGACGGGCGGCTCGGCCGCCAAGCCCAAGCGCGGCAAGCGCGCGCCCAAGCCCTCGGCGCTGACGCCGCCGCTGCCGCTCTCGCTCTCCTCCTCGATCGCCGGCGTGCCGGGCTTCTTCATCGAAAGCTTCCGCATCCCGCCGTTCCTGCTGCCGATCTTCCAGGCGGCCGGTACGGCCTACGGCGTCCCCTGGCAGGTGCTCGCCGCGATCAACGAGGTCGAGACCGACTACGGGCGTGACCTCAGCGTTTCGAGCGCCGGCGCGGAGGGGTGGATGCAGTTCCTGCCCTCCTCATGGGAAAGCTACGGCGTCGATGCCAACGGAGACGGCTTCAAGGACCCGTACAACCCGGCCGACGCGATCTTCGCCGCCGCCCGCTACCTGCGCGCCGCGGGGGCGGCCACGGACGTGCGCGGCGCCGTCTTCTCCTACAACCATTCGCAGGCCTACGTCGAATCGGTGATGCTTCGCGCAAAGCTGCTCGGCGGCACGCCCGACCAGCTGCTCGGGGCGATCACGGGCCTCACCGAGGCACGCTTCCCGGTGCACTCAAAGGCGCACTTCAGCGACGGCTTCATCGCGGCGCCGAGCGGTTCCAAGGGCGGCGAAATCGCCGGCACGACGATCTACAGCGAAGCGGGCGCTCCGGTGATCGCGGTGCAGGACGGCCAAGTCGTGCAGATCGGCGACGACGCCGAGCTCGGCCACTTCATCTCGCTGCGCGACGCCTACGGCAACACCTACACCTACGCCAAACTCGGCAGCGTCGCCGAGCTCTACCCGGTGCTCAAGCCGCACGAAGGCGCGGGCTCCCAGCAGAAGTCCGCGCAGCCGGCGGAAGGCCCGGACGAACCGAAGCCGACGGCCCCTGCGAGCGCTGGCACGCACACCGACGCGAGCGCCCCGGCGGGCGAAGGAGCCGGACTGTCGGCGCTCTCGCTGGGCACGCCGAGCGGGCTCGAAAGCGCTGCTCCCGGCTCAGCCGAAGCGAGCACGCAACCGGCATCGCCGGCTGCGACGCCGGCGCCCGCCACCCCGGCTGGAACCGCCGCGACGGGAACGGCTGGATCGCCTGAAGCCGCCGCTGCTCCGGACGCGGCCGCCCCGAGCGCATCGCCGCCTGCTGCGACCTCGGACGAAGCGGCGCCGCGGGTGTTCCGCGACGGCCCGAACGACGTCTATCTGCGCGAACTGCACGAGGGCGTGCGGGTGATCGCCGGGACGGTGCTCGGGCACGTGGGCGACGGCACGACCGGCGAAGGGGCCGAAGCGCACATGTTCTTCCAGATCCGCCCCGCCGGCGTGGGCGCGCCGCTGATCGACCCCAAGCCGATCCTCGACGGCTGGGTGCAGCTCGAGAACAGCTCGATCTTCAGGGCCAAGGGCCAGACCCCGTTCTCGACGAGCGGACCGACCCCGGGTCAGGTGCTGCTCGAGTCCAAGGAACAGCTCGAGCAGCAGGTGCTGAGCAGCCCCGACATCGACCTCTACCCTTGCGGGCGCCAGGACATCCAGACGGGGCAGATCGACCGCCGCGTGCTGGCCACGCTCGAGTTCCTCGCCGTCTCCGGGCTGAAGCCGACGGTCTCGGCGCTGAAGTGCGGGCACTCGGAGCTGACGGCCGAAGGCAACGTCTCAGAGCACTCGAGCGGCGATGCCGTCGACATCTCGGAGATCAACGGCATCCCGATCGTCGGCCACCAGGGCCCGGGCTCGATCACCGACACGACGATCCGCAAGCTGCTCACGCTGCAGGGCTCGATGGAGCCGCACCAGATCATCAGCCTGATGAGCTATCCGGGCGCTGAGAACACGATCGCGAAAGCCGACCACTACAACCACATCCACGTCGGCTTCAGGCCGTTCGCCCAGGCCAGCCTGGCCGGCTCGCTGACCTCCTCGATCACGCCGGGGCAGTGGATCAAGCTGATCGCGCGGCTCGGCGAAATCCCCGATCCGACGGTCGCCAACGGTCCGTCGGCCGCGGCGATTCCGGTGCACCCGGGCAGCGGGCAGGGCGGGGGGAGGTAGCGGATGGCGACGACCACTCCACCGAGCTCGCCGTCGCCGGCCGCGCCGCCGCCGCGCGACCCGCCGCCGGCGCGCGCAGCGCGTCCCTCACGCGGACGCTACGGACGGCCGCTGGCGCTCGGCGCGCTCGCGATCGTCGTGCTCGTAGTCGCTTTGATCGTGTTCGGCGGCGGGAGCGGTGACACGTACAAGCTCGAAATGAAGGAAGGCTTCCAGCTCGTCCGCGGCGATCAGGTCCAGGTCGGCGGCGTTCCGGTCGGCAGCATCACGAGCATCGACCTGACCAACGACTTCAAAGCGCTCGTGACGGTCCACGTCGACTCCTCGCTCACGCCGCTGCACGCGGGAACGACCGCACAGGTGCGGGTGCCGTCGCTGTCGAGCGTGGCCAACCGCTACATCGCGCTCAGCCCCGGGCCCAACAACGCCCCGGCGCTGGCGTCTGGCGCGCGGCTCCCGGCCAGCGCGACGAAGGACGTGACCGACCTCGACCAGCTGTTCAACACGTTCAACCCGAAGACGCGCAAGGGTCTGCAGGACTTCATCCAGGGGACGGCCGAACAGTACGTCGGGCAGGGCAAATCGCTGGGGCTCGCGACCGAATACTTCGCGCCCTCGATCAACGCGACCGACCATTTCCTGGCTGAGCTGGTGCGCGACCAGTCGACGTTCACGAGCTTCCTCGTCGAAACGGCCAAGGCGGTGACGACGATCGGCGCGCGCAAGGATCAGCTCTCGAGCCTGATCGAAAACGCGAACACGACGTTCACGGCGATCGGCGCCGAGCAGCAGAACCTGGCGACGGGCGTCAAAGAACTGCCGGTCACGCTGCGCCAGGGCAATCGCACGTTCGCCGAACTGCCCTCGACGTTCAGCGCTCTGAAAAAGCTGGTCGACGCCTCCAAGCCGACGGTCAAGCCGCTGACGACGCTGTTCACGAGCCTGAAACCGCTGCTGAGCAAGGCGACGCCGGTCGTGCAGAACTTCTCCACCGTCTTCAGCCGGCCGGGCCCGAACAACGACTTGACCGACTTCGCCAACGCCGTGCCGGCGCTGGTCAAACAGCTGACTTCGAGCACGCCGGTGACCGTGCAATCGCTGCAGGAATCGGTGCCGATCACGGCATTCTTCGGGCCCTACTCGACCGAGCTCGAGGGCACGCTGCGCGAGTTCGGACAGGCGAGCGCGTACTACGACGCCGACGGCCATTACGCCCGGCTGAACCCCGTGTTCCCCGACTTCGCGCCGGGTGGGGGGAGCAACAACCTGACGCCCTCGAGCGCGGGAGCTGCGGTGGCGCCGCTGAAAACCGGTCAGCTGCGGCGCTGCCCGGGCGGCGCGACGCAGCCCGCAGCGGACGGCTCCTCGCCGTTCACCGACAACGAACTGCTGTCCTGCGACCCCACGCAACACCCATGAACCGGCGTCGCAACACATCGCTGGCGGGCAGCCCGCTGCTGATCGGGGCGGTCACGACGCTGATCGTCGTCGTCGCCGTGTTCCTCTCCTACAACGCCAACAACGGCCTGCCGTTCGTGCCGACGTACAACATCAAGGTCGCGCTGCCCGAGGGCTCGGGCCTGCAGCCGGCCAACCAGGTGCGCATCGCGGGCACGCGCGTCGGCATCGTCGGCTCGCTGAAACCGCACCTCGACCCAACGACGGGACGGGTCACGGCGATCGCCGAACTGAAGCTCGAAAAGAAAGTCGAGCCGCTGCCGGCCGACACCAAAGCGATCGTGCTGTCGGTATCGGCGATCGGGCTGAAGTACCTCGAACTGGAAAAGGGCAGCTCGTCGAAGACGATCAAGGCCGGCCATGAGATCCCGGTCAGCCAGACCAAGGAACCGGTCGACATCGACCAGCTCTTCAACATGTTCGACGAAAAGACGCGCACGGCGATCCAGCAGAACACGAACAACTTCGGCGACGGGCTTGCCGGGCGCGGGCTGGGGCTGAACGAAACGATCCACACGCTGCGCCCGCTCGTCGCGAAGGCGATCCCGGTGCTGCGCAACCTCGCCGCGCCGCAGACCGACCTCGCCAACTTCTTCCCGGCGCTCGAGCGCGTCTCCGAACAGGTCGCGCCCGTCGCCCAGCAGCAGGCGGAATTCTTCACCGAGCAGGACACGTTCTTCAAGGCCTTCGCGAGCGTCGCCAAGTCGCTCGAAGAAGCGACCGAGGGTGGCCCGGCCTCGCTCGAACAGGCGATCTACTCGCTGCCGCACGAGGCGGCCTTCACGGAAAAGAGCACCGAGTTCATGCGCCTCTTGCGCCCGAGCGCGAAAGCCCTGACGACGGTGGCGCCGCAGCTCGGCCACGCCTTTGCCGTCGGTGCGGTCAACCTGCGCGAAGCTACCAAGCTGAACGACGCGCTCGCCGAATCGGCGGTGGCCTTCCAGCAGTTCGCCGAAAACCCGGTCGTCACGGCGGGCCTGGAAGACTTCACGCAGACGCTGCAGTACGGTAACCCGCTGCTTGCCGGACTGGCCCCGGTGCAGGCCTACTGCAACTACATCACGCTGACCTTCCGCAACCTCGCGAGCCTCGAGTCTGAGAACGTCGGCGTGGGCACCGTCAACCGCGCCGGCGCGAAGCTCGCTCCGGTCGGCCCGAACAACGAGGGCTTCCCCTCGGCGGTGCCCGCAAACGGCCCGTCGGTCGAAAAAGCGGCCGTTGGCTCGACGGCGATCGTCGACAACAACCACCTGCACGTCAATCCCTACCCGAACGTCGCCGGCCCCGGGTCAGCCGAAAGTGTGTGAAGCGGGCAACGAGCACTACGAAGTGGGCAAGCTGGTCGTCGGCAACAACACGGCGGCGAACGTCGCCCACAACCGCGAATTCACAAGCCGCGAACAGGACGTGGCCGGAGAAAAGTACCCGGCCGCGACGCTCAAGGACCTCGGCATCTCGACCGCCCCGAAGACGAAGAAGGGGAAGAAGAAGTGAGCCGTCTTCGCTTCTGGCGCCGCCACGACGAAATTCCCGTCGTCGAACTCAACCGCACGAGCCCGATCCGCTTCGCGATCGTGTTCCTCGTGATCGTCGCGATCGCGATCTACTTCGGCTTCACCAAGCACCTTCCGTTCAAACACGGCTATCGCCTGAACGCGCAGTTCGCGAGCGCGCTGAACATCAAAGGCAAGTCGCCGGTGCGGATCGCGGGCGTCAACGTGGGCAAGGTCACGGCCGTCAAGCGCGACGGCTCGACCGCGCTCGTGAGCATGGAAATCGAAAGCCGCGGCCTGCCGATCCACTCCGACGCGACGGTCAAGATCCGTCCGCGGATCTTCCTCGAAGGAAACTGGTTCGTCGAACTGCAGCCGGGCAGCCCCTCGGCGAAGACACTGTCATCGGGCTCGACGCTGCCGAGCACGCAGTCCTCGGACCCGGTCCAGATCGACCAGGTGCTCGACGCGCTCAACAGCGACACCCGCCAGAACCTGCAGGACTTCCTGATCGGCTACGGCAACGGGCTGGTGCGCAAGCCCTCGGCGGCCGACAACGCCGAACAGGACCGCGAAGTGCGCGGGATCAACGCAGCCGAAGCGCTCAACAAGACCTACGGCATCGCACCCGAGGCCGAGCGCGGCGCCGCGATCGTCAACCAAGCGATCGGCGGCACCGAGACGCATGACCTCTCCAAACTGGTTCAGAGCGTCGGCAAAGTGACAGCCGCGCTCAACGTGCACGAGCAGCAGCTCGGCGAACTGATCGGCAACTTCAACAGCTTCTTCCACTCGTTCGCGGCGCAGTCGAGCAGCCTGCGCAGCGCCGTCGCGGTGCTGCCGAGCTCCCTGAACAAGATCACGGCGGGACTGCGCGAACTGGACGCCGCATTCCCCTCGGCGCGGACATTCGCGCTCGACATCCTGCCGGGCGTGAAAAGCACGCCGCAGACGGTCACGGCGCTGCTGCCGTGGATCGAACAGGTCGAAGCATCGCTTGCGCCGACCGAGCTCGGCGGCGTGGCCAAGGGGCTGCTCGAAGCGACCCCGCCGCTGGCGCAGCTGACCGCCGAACAGACCACCTTCCAGGTGCAGACCGAAGCGCTCAACAAGTGCCTGACGAAAGTGATCATCCCGGCCGGCAACACACGCTTGCAGGACGGGACGTCGACCTCGGGGGTCGAGGACTACAAGGAGTTCTGGTACGGCCTCACCGGCGTCACCGGGATCGGGCAGACCTTCGACGGCAACGGCACGCTCACGAAGTTCCTGCTCGGCGGCGGCGGTCCGACGATCAAGTCGGCGCCGGCGACGGTCGAGAACCACTCGATCGCCAAAGGTCTGCCGCTGGTGGCCCACGCCACGCTGCCCCCGCAGGGGACGCGCCCGGCGTTCCCGAAGACGGAGCCGGCGTACAAGCCGCTCGTGCCCTGCTCCACGCAGGCACTACCTGAATTCAATGGCCCGCTGTCGCAGGGGCCCGCGGATGGAGCCGGATGATGGCGAGCGTAGAGCCGACACCCGGGCACAAACGCGAAGGCGGGCTGAGCGTCCGCGATCAGATCGAGCGCTACCGCACGGCGTTCATCGCGGTCGTCACGATGGTCATCATCGCTGCGGCCGTCGGCGGCTACATCCTCGCCCACGAGAACCTCAAGCTCCCGGGCTGGGTGCCGGTGCTCGGGCGCGACTACTACACGCTGAAGGCCGACATCCAGACCGCGCAGGCGGTGACCCCGGGGCAGGGCCAGGCCGTGACGATCGCCGGCGCGAAGATCGGCGAAGTCGGCAGCGTCGAGCTGCACAACGGGGTGGCCACGATCACGATGAGGGTCACGCCGAAATACGCGCGCATCTATCGCAACGCGACGCTGCTGCTACGGCCGAAGACGCAGCTTCAGGACATCACGGTCGAGGTCAACCCGGGCTCACCGGCCGCGGGCAAGCTGCCGAGCGGGTCGACGCTGCCGCTGTCGCAGACGGCGCCGAACGTCAACTTCGACGAATTCCTCTCCTCGCTGGACGCCGAAACGCGTGCGTACCTGCAGGAGCTGCTGGCGGGCGCCGGCGAAGGCTTCAAGAACAACGGCAAGGCCTTCTCGGCGACGCTCAAGCGCTTCTACCCGCTCACGCGCGAGGTTCGGGAAATCGCCAAGGAACTGACTGCACGCCACGAAAACACGGCGCGCGCGATCCACAACTTCCGCCTGCTGATGGAAGCGCTCGGCGGCAAGGACAAGCAGCTGGCCGAGCTCGTCGATGCCTCCAATGCCGTGTTCGCGACGTTCGCCAAAGAGGACCAGAACGTGCAGAGCACGCTGCACCTGCTGCCCGGCGCCCTGACGAAGGCCCGCAGCGGCCTGGGCAAGCTGGCGACGGCGGCGCACGTGCTCGGGCCGACGCTGCACGAGCTGAAGCCGTTCGCGAAGGCGCTCGGGCCGGCCAATGCCGCCACGCAGCAGCAGACGCGCGTGACGACCCCGATCATCAAGAACGAAATCCGTCCGTTCGCTCGCGAAATCCTGCCGACGGTCAACCAACTCGCGCCGAGCACGAAAGAGCTCGCCGAAGCGTTCCCGAAGCTCGCCACGAGCTTCGGCGTGTTCAACGAATTCTTCAACGAGCTCGCCTACAACCCGGGCAAGAACCAGGGTGGCTTCCTGTTCTTCCTCGACTGGGCCAACCACAACCTCAACAGCGTGGTCAGCACGAGCGACGCCAACGGCGTGCTCGGTCGCACGCTGGTCTACTTCAACTGCGAAGTGGCGCCGCTGCTGAAGGCGATTGCCTCGGTCAACCCCAACGTGAACTTGCTTGTCAGCCTGCTGCAGCCGCCCGACGCGCAGACGTGCATCAGCCAGGGCCTCGTCAAAGGCGCCACGGGCAGCGCCGCTCACAGTCTGAAGAAACCAAAGGCGCCCGGCTCGGGACTGCTGGGCGGCCTCACGCCGTTCGGCTCCGCCGCGGCCACGCCGAAGAGTTCGCCGGGCAAAGCGAAGAGTGCGCGCCCGGCCAAGGCCGCGGGCCGAACGAAGGGGGGTGCTCGCTAGATGCAGAAGCGCGCGCCGACCCTGGGCAACATGCTCGTGATCATCCTGTTCGTGCTGAGCTGCTTCGGGCTGCTGCTGTTCCTGTGGGAGTCCTTCGGCGGCCCGCTGCCGTTGAAGCCGAAGGGCTACCGCATGACGGTCTCCTTCCCCGCCTCGCTGGCGCTCGCCGAACAGTCCGAAGTGCGCATCAGCGGCGTCAACGTGGGACGCGTGGTCGCGCTGAACTCGAGCAAGGTCGGACGCACCAAGGCCGAACTGGAAATCAACAAGAAATACGCGCCGGTTCGCGCCAACATGCACGCGATCCTGCGCCAGAAGACGCTTCTGGGCGAGACCTACGTGCAACTGATCCCTCAGAACGGCGGCCACAGCGGGCGGTTCCTGAAGGACAGCGGCGAACTCCCCTATGCCCAGGTCGAACCGTCGATCACGCTCGACGGGATCCTCTCGGCATTCGATCCGAAGACGCGCCGCGACTTCCAGATCTGGCAGCAGTCGGTCGCCGAAGGGATCAACGGTCGCGGCGAACAGATCAACGCCGCCTTCTCCTCGCTGCACCCGTTCGTCGAACACGCCAACACGCTCGTCGGCGTGCTCGACTCACAGGAGGGGGCGGTGCGGGCGCTGATCAAGAACACCGGCGTCGTGTTCGACGCGCTGGCCAGCCGCGACCATCAGCTGCAGGGTCTGATCGTCAACGGCGAGCACACCTTCCACGCGCTGGGCGAAAGCAGTCAGGCGTTCGCCTCGGCCTTCCGTGCGCTGCCGACGTTCGAGCGCAGGTCGCGCACCGCGCTCAAAGAACTCGACCGTTTCGCCGACGACGCCAGCCCGTTCCTCGACGAATTCCGCATCGTCGAGAAGAAGCTCGCGCCGCTGCTGAACGCGGCTAAGCCGTTCGCGCCGCAGTTCAACAGCTTCCTGACCTCGCTCGGTCCGCTGACGAAGGCGGCCAAGAAGGGGCTGCCGCTGACGAGCAAAGCGCTCGGCCTGACGACGACGCAGCTCGAAAACTTCCGCCCGGTGCTGCACAACTTCGACCCGTTCCTGCAGTACCTCTCCGAATACGTACCCGAGGTGCAGGCGTTCTTCGCCAACTTCACGGCTGTCACGCAGTCGCACGGTAAAAACACGAACACGCCCGGCGGTCCCGCACAGCATTACCTGACGGCGATGAACACGCTCACCCCCGAGAGCCTCACGGTCTACACGCAGAGGCCAGGAAGCGATCGTGCAAATCCGTACTTCAAGCCAGGCGCCTTCCGCTCGATTGCCGCCGGCGGCTTGCAGGTGTTCAGCAACAGCCAATGCTCGAACGCCACGCCGTCGATCAGCGGCCCACCGAACGCGGCGATCTCCCAGGAACTGATCAACGAACTGATCGGCGCCAAAGTCGCCAACGCGCCGGAAACCCCCAACGCGGTCCCGGCGCCGGCATGCAACCAGCAGGGACCGTTCACGTTCAACGGCTTCACCGGACAGTTCCCGCACGTCGTCTACGGTGGAAAATGATGAGTAGCGAAGAGCAGTACAACGACTACCAGTACCACTCCACAGGGCTCGACCTGAGCGGCGACCCGGACGCGGGCGACTGGTCGATTCGCTGCACCGACGTGCACAAGCGCCTCGGGGGAGTGCCTGTGCTCAACGGCCTCACGCTGGCGATCCCGGACAACACGATCACCGTCGTGCTCGGCCCCTCGGGAACGGGCAAGAGCGTGCTGATCAAGCACCTGATCGGGCTGATGTTCCCCGACTCCGGAGACATCGTCGTGCACGGCGAACACGTGCCGCGGCTGACGATGCCCAAGCTGCTGAAGCTGCGCCAGCGGATCGGCGTGCTGTTCCAGGACGGCGCCCTGTTCGGCTCGATGTCGGTGTTCGACAACGTCGCCTTCCCGCTGCGCCAGCACACCGACCAGAACGAGGCGCAGATCGTCAAAACGGTGACCGACCGGTTGACCGACGTCGGCCTGATCGACGCGATGGACGACGCCCCCTCGCAGCTCTCCGGCGGGATGCGCAAGCGCGCCGGCTTCGCGCGCGCGCTCGTGATGGAGCCCGACGTCGTGATCTTCGACGAGCCCGACTCGGGCCTGGACCCCGTGCGCACGGCGCTTTTGTGCGACCTGATCCAGGAGATGCACCAGATCCACAAAGGCACCTACATCGTCGTCACGCACAACATCGCCTCGGCGCGGCAGATCGGCGAATACATCGCCGTGCTGTGGAAGGGGCGGATCGTCGAGGCGGGCGACGCCGAGCGGATGTTCTCCTCGGACAACGCCTTCGTCAGGCAGTTCCTCAGCGGCTCCGCAGAGGGCCCGCTGACGATGGACTGAGCTTCTTCGCCCGCATCCGTCGGCGGTCTATGCGAACATATGTTCGCCCATGATCGTATGCGTCCGACTGCCCCGTTTCGAGCTGGTCCTCGCCGCCGGAGGAGCGCGCGAGCTCGTCGGGCGGGCGCTGGCGATCGCGCCGTCGCCGGGCTCGGAGCAGCGCATCGGGGAAGCCTCTGGCGCGGCCGAGGCGCGGGGGGTGCGCAGGGGTATGGCGCTTGGGGAGGCGCTTGCACGCTGCCCGGAACTGGTGCTCGTGCCGCCCGATCCCGTGGGCGTGCAGGAGGCGTGGGAATCCAGGCTGCGTGGCCTGGAGGAGATCGGGGCGGCCGTCGAGTCGGCCCGCCCCGGTCTCGCCTACTTCGACACGGAGCCGCTGCACGGGCTGCACGGCTCTGACGTCGCCACGATCGCGGCGGCATGCGGCGCGGGAGCTTCGGGGGCGCTCGCCGGAGGCGGCCGGCGCGCGCGAGCCCCACGCTCGGCGGCGGGGAGCGAGGACCGCTACATGCGCGTCGGCGCCGGGCCGACCCGCTTCTGCGCGCTGGCGGCGGCGCTGGCGGTTCGTTCGCGCCGTCCGCTGGTGCTCGAGGGCAAGGAGGCGCTGCGCTGGCTCGCGGGCCGCCCGATCGAGCTGCTCGGCTTTCGCGCAGAGACCGAGCATCTGCTCGAGCCGCTGGTGCGCCTCGGCGTGCGCACGATCGGCGAGCTGGCGCGCCTCGGCCGCCCCGCGCTCGCCGATCGCTTCGGGGAGGCGGGAGCCTTCGCGCACCGGCTCGCGTGCGCTGAGGACACACCGCTGCAGCCACGCCTGCTCGAAGAGCGCCTGCAGGAGACGATGAGCGTCGGCGACGCGAGCTCCGGACCTTCGCTGGAACGCGTGCTCGGCGTGCTGGTCGACCGGCTGCTGGCTCGCGGCGAGCGGCGCGGGCGCACGCTGCGTGCGCTCACGCTCTCGGCACGGCTGCTCTCGGGCGGGGGCTGGCGCGAGCGCGTCGTCCTGCGCGAGCCGCTCGCCGACCGCGAGCGCATCTCGCTGGCGCTGTCGCTGCGGTTGCTGATGCTGCCGGCCCCGGCCGCGACGCTCAGCCTTTCGGTCGAGCGCTTCGGACCCCCGGCGGGCGAGCAGCGTGCGCTGCTGGACGAGGCCCACGATGCGCGCATGGCGCGCCTGCGCGAGGCGGTTGCCCAGGTGCGCGTTGTGGGCGGAGAGAACGCGGCGATGCGGGCTGTCTGCGTCGATCCGGACTCGCGCGTGCCGGAGCGGCGAGTCGTGCTCACGCCGCTGCCGGGCTGATGGCCGTCGCCGCGCGAGTCCAGCTCAACCTCCCTCGCCCCGCGCGCGTGCGCACGGGCCCGGAGGGCGCGCCGCTGCGGGTCGACGGACGCGCGGTCGAGATGGTGCGCGAGTCCTGGCTGGTGGAGGATCGCTGGTGGACGGAGCGGCCGCTGTGCCGGCGCTACTGGGAGGTCGTGACGACGAGCGGTCGCAACATGGTCGTCTTCCACGACCTCGGTGCGGGGGTCGGCGACGGGCGTGCCGGCGGCTGGTTCGTCCAGGGGGCGTAGACGTGCGCGAGCAACGAGGCCGCTGAGCGATGTCCGCGCCGCCGACGCCCCCGTACGTCGAGTTGCATTGCCACTCGGCCTACTCGTTCCTGGATGGCGTGTCGCTGCCCGATGAGCTGGCTCATCGCGCGCGCGAGCTCGGGCACACGGCGCTGGCGCTGACCGATCACAACTCGGTCTCGGGCTCGATGGAGCTGGCCCAGGTGGCGCCGGACAACGGGATCAGGGCGATCCACGGCGCGGAGGTCGATCTCACCACAGCCTCCGGCTGCGGTGCCGGCGGGCGCCATCTCACGCTGCTGGTGCGCGACGGGCGAGGCTGGCGCAACATCTGCCGGATCCTCACGCTGGCCCACGCACACACCCGTGACGGTTCGGGGCAGCGCGAGCGGGGCGAGCCGTCGGTCGCGCTGGAGGCGGTGCTCGACCACGCGGAGGGCCTCGTCTGCCTGACGGGCTGCGCCGGGCACTCGGCGATCGGCGGCGGCGTCGGCGACGAGCCGGTCGCACGGAGCCTGCTCGAGGCGTTCGGCGCGGAGAACCTGCGCGTGGAGCTGCAGCGTCCCTATGCGCGGGACGACCGCGCCCGCAACCGCGCGCTGGCGGCGTTCGCGCGGCGGCTCGGGGTGGCGTGCGTGGCCAGCGGCGACGTGCATGCGCATGCACGCTGCCGGGCCGAGCTGCAAGACGCGTTCGTGGCACTGCGCAACCGCACGACGCTCGACGCCTCCGAGCCGCTGCGCCGTGGCAACTGCAGCCACGTGATGACCACGCCGCAGGCGATGGTGAGTCGTTTCGCCGACCATCCCGAGGCGGTGCGCGAGACGCTGGCGCTGGCCGAGCGGCTGACCTTCGACCTCACGCACGACCTCGGCTACCGCTACCCGGGGGCGGAGGATGCGGATGCCGAGCGCAAGCTGGCCGAGCTGTGCGCGGCGCGCCTGCACGAGCGCTACGGGCAGGCGGACGCGGCGCGGGCCGAGGCGCAAGCGCGCCTGACGGAGGAGCTGAACGTGATCGGCAAGCTCGGGCTGGCGGGCTTCTTCCTGCTGCACCACGAGATGCTCGAGCTCTCGCGCGAGGTTGCGCGCGAGGTGCGCGGGCCGGACTCGGTGCGTGCCCTGCTGCGCGCCGGGACGCGGGCGGGGCTCGTCGGTCTCCTCGATCGTCTGCTACCTGATCGGGCTCTCGCACATCGACCCGATCGCCAGCCGGCTGACGCTCGGGCGCTTCCTGCACGAGGACCTGCGCGGCCTGCCGGACATCGACCTCGACTTCCCGCGCGACATCCGCGCGGTGTTGATCCCGCGCGTGCACGAGCGCTTCGGCGGCGAACGCGCGGCGCTGGTGGCGGCCTTCCCGACGTTCCGCGCGCGCGGCGCGATCCGCGAGCTCGGCAAGGTGCTCGGCCTGCCGCCGGGCGAGATCGAGCGCGAGGCGCGCAGCGCGGAGCGCTACGGGGCGGCCGAGCACGACATCGGCGTCGCCGGTGGGGAGATGGGCGAGCGTGGGGAGGAGGGCGAGCGTGCGGATCGGCAGAACGCAGGAGCGGCTCGGCCCCCGGCGGGCGATGCGCCTCGCTCGGAGCGCTGGCGCTGGCTGGCGCGGCTCGTGGCGGAGGCCTACCGGCTGCCGCGCCACCTCTCCCAGCACTCGGGCGGGATGATCATCGCGACGCGGCCGCTGATCGACTGCTGCCCGGTCGTGCCGGCGGCGATGGAGGGCCGGCAGATGGTGCAGTGGGACAAGGACTCCTGCTCGGACGCCGGCTTCTTGAAGATCGACCTGCTCGGGCTGGGGATGCTCTCGGCGGTCGAGCGCTGCGTCGAGTCGATCGCGTACACGCGCGGCGAGCGCATCGACCTCTCGCGGATCCCGTTCGACGACGAAGAGACCTTCGACGCGATCAGCGACGCCGACACGGTCGGCGTGTTCCAGATCGAGAGTCGCGCGCAGATGCAGTCGCTGCGGCGCACGCGCCCGCGCGATCTCGACGACCTCACCGTGCAGGTGGCGATCATCCGGCCGGGGCCGATCCAGGGCGGGGCGGTCAACCCCTACATCGAGCGTCGCCGGCGCCTGCGCGAGGACCCGGACTACGAGATCCCCTACGAGCATCCCTCGCTCGAGCCGGTGCTGCGCGACACGCTCGGCACGATCATCTTCCAGGACCAGGTGATGGAAGTGGCGCAGGCGATCGCCGGCTTCACCCCGGGCGAAGCGGAGGGGCTGCGCCGGGCGATGAGCCGCAAGCGCTCGGAGGAGCTGCTGCAGAGCCATCGCGAGCGCTTCGTGGCGGGCGCCAGCGCCACTCTGGCGCGCAGCTCCAGACGGCCGAGCGCGTGTGGCAGATGATCGAGGGCTTCGCGGGCTTCGGCTTTCCCAAGGCGCACAGCGCCGCCTTCGGCCTGCTCGCCTACCAGTCGACCTGGCTGCGCGTGCACTACGGCCCGGAGTTCCTCTGCGCGCTGCTCAACGAGCAGCCGATGGGCTTCTACGCGCCGGACAGCCTCGTGCACGAGGCCGAGCGCAGGGGCATCCCGATCCTGCGCCTCGACGTGAACGCCTCGGAGGCGGAGTGCACGGTGCAGGATGGCGGCGTGCGCCTCGGCCTCGGCTACATCAAGGACGTGGGCGGCGCGGAGGTGCGCGAGCTGGTGGCCGAGCGCGAGCGCGGAGGCCCCTTCGCGAGCCTCGGCGAGCTGGCGGGGCGCATCGGCGTGCGGCGCAGGACGCTCGAACAGCTGGCCTGGTCGGGAGCGTGCGACGAGATCATCGCCGCGCCGCACTCGGCCGCCCGGGGAGGAGGGGCGATGCGCGCGCTCGGCGAGGCGGACAGGCGCACGGCGCTGTGGCAGCTCGGGCTCGCCACGCCGGGACACGACGCGGGCGAGGGGACCCAGTTGGCGCTGCCGCTCGAGCTGCCGGCGGCTCCGCGCCTGCGCTCGCTCGGGCGCTGGCAGCGGCTGATCGCCGACTACGCCACCAGTGGGGTGACGGTCGGCGACCACGCGATGGCGGTCTTGCGCGAGCGGCTGACGGCGCCGATGCTGGCGACCAGCGCGCAGCTGGCGCGTCTGCCGAGCGGCAGCGCCGTTTCGATGGCGGGGCTGGTGATCGCGCGCCAGCGTCCGGGGACGGCGAAGGGGACGATGTTCCTGCTGTTCGAGGACGAGTTCGGCACGGTCAACCTGATCGTGCCGCGAGCGGTGTATGAGCGCCACCGCCAGCTCGCCCGCGCCGAGCCGCTGCTGCTGGCGCGTGGGCGCGTGGAGCGCTCGGAGGAGGGGGTCGTCAACCTGCTCGTGCGCGAGCTGGCCGAGCTCGAGCAGTTCATCGCGGGCGGCGTCGAGGGCGAGGAGCGCGAGGCCGCGCTGGCGCGCGTGCACCAGCTGCCGGCGCCGACGCAGGCGCAGGATGCCGGGGAGAGCGATGCGGCCGACGTCGGCTCGAGCATGCGCGCCGTAGCGCCGCCAATCCAAAGCTTTGCAATGGGAAGGCGGCGCTGATTCGGCGCAGTCAGTGCGCGCTCAGTGCGCGCTGCGTGTCCTCGGCGTCGTTGACGGCCCAGGCGAGCCGCTCGATCAGTTGCTCGGCGGCGTGGTCGTCGGTGAGGTGCACCGAGTAGACGCGCTCGTCGAGCAGCACCGCCGTCTCTCCTTGGTCGGGCGCCGTGTCGCGCCGGTCGAGTGGGTCAGTGGTGACGATGATTCTGGGCATGATTCCCTCCTCAGGGGATCGGGTCATGTCCTCCCACGAGCACTGTTGCACTTTGCGCCTGAAGCGGGGCTTAATTCTTGTGTCCATGGACATGCGTTTGGGTCTACGTGGCTACGCTGGGCGGATCGTGCGATTGGGGAACACAGATCTGGACGTCTACGGGCTGTGCCTTGGCGGCAACGTGTTCGGCTGGACGATCGACGAGCAGCGCTCGTTCGCGGTGCTCGACGCCTACGTGCAGGCAGGCGGCAACTTCATCGACACAGCCGACAGCTACGGCCGGCGCGGCCCCGGCGGTGCGGGCGAGTCCGAGCGGATCATCGGCCGCTGGATCGCGGCGCGCGGTAATCGCGAGGATCTCGTGATCGCGACCAAGGTCGGCATGTCGGCCGATCTGAAGGGTCTCTCGGCGGGCAACGTGAGGGCCGGCGCGGAGGCCTCGCTGAAACGGCTCGGGATCGAGCGCATCGACCTCTACTACGCGCACGAAGACGACCTGCAGACGCCGCTGCAGGAGACGCTTACGGCGTTTGACGAGCTGATCGAGGATGGCCTGATCGGCCATGCGGCGGCGTCCAACTACAGTGCCGAGCGGCTGCGTCAGGCGCTCGAGCTCAGCCGTCACGAGGGGATGGCCGAGTTCGTCGCCTTGCAGCCGCACTACAGCCTGATGGAGCGCGACTACGAGCGGGAGCTTGCGCCGCTGTGCGAGGCGGAAGGTCTGCCGTGCCTGCCCTACTTCGCCCTCGCACGCGGCTTTCTCAGCGGCAAGTACCGCGCCGGCGGCGAGCAGGTGCAGAGCCCGCGCGCGGGAGGCGTGCAGGAGAGCTACGCAAACGAGCGCGGCTTCGCGGTGCTGGAGGCGCTCGATCAGATCGCCCAAGCGCACGAGGCCGCCGTGGCCTCGGTCTCACTCGCGTGGCTTCGTGCCAAGCCGACCGTGCTTGCACCAATCGCGAGCGCGACCTCGCCCGAGCAGGTGGCCGAGCTGGTCGCGTCGGTCGAGCTGGAGCTCTCGGCCGAGGAGCTCGCGAGACTCGACGAGGCGTCGTCGAGCTGAAGCTCAATCAGCCGGCGTGCGGGCGAAGCTGAGGCTGTTGCCGTCGGGGTCGACGCGCGCCGGCCGCTCGCCGTCGTGCTCGAGCGTGAAGCGGATCTCGCGCAGCCCCGGGGCGCTCGCAGGCGCCGGGTCCGCACCCTGGCTCTGCCATGAGTTCAATCCGATGTGATGGTGGTAGCCGCCGGCCGAGAGGAAGGCGGCCGACGGCAGCTGTGCCTGCTCCTCGAAGCCGAGTGCGTCGCGGTAGAAGGCGAGCGCCCGCGGCACGTCGGCGACCTTCAGGTGGATGTGGCCGATGCCCGTGCCGGGCTCGATCGCCTCGCTCGCCGCCTCCAGCTCGCCGGGCGCCTGCGCGAGCAGGTCCTCGACGTCGAGCGGCAGCGTCACCATGCGCACGCCGTGCCCGTCCGGCGGGCGCTCCCACGCCTCGCGCGGGCGGTCGGCGTAGATCTCGATGCCGAGCCCGTCGGGGTCGCTCAGGTACAGCGCCTCGGAGACGCCGTGGTCGGAGGCCCCGTCGATCGGCCAGCGGGCGCGTGCGATCCGCTTGATCGTTTCGGCCAGCGCCGCGCGCGAGGGGTGCAGCCAGGCCACGTGGAACAGGCCCGTGCTGTGCGGCGAGAGCGGCGTCGGATCGACGATCGCGCTCAGCTCGAGCGCCGGGTGCGCCGGGTCCGCACCGAGCAGCGCGCGCTCGTCCTCGCGGCGGATCAGCGGCAGGCCGAGCACGTGCTCGTAGAAGTCGGCGCTGCGGGCCAGGTCGCCGACGGCCAGGCGCACCGCGCCGATCTGCAGCGTCGGGTCGATCGGAGCCGGTGGGTCGACAGGAGCGGCGCTTGCCATCCTCGTCTGAGCCTACTAGCGCTCGCGCCTCGTGCGGTGCGCTTGCGACGGCTAAGCTCGCGGAGATGAACCTGCGCAAGCTCGGCTCGAGCGACCTCGAGGTCTCGGAGATCAGCCTCGGCTCGTGGCTGACCTACTCGGGCGGCGTCGAGCGCGAGCAGGCGAAGGCGTGCGTGCAGGCGGCGTTCGACGCGGGGATCAACTTCATCGACACGGCCAACGTGTACGGGCGCGGGGCGGCCGAGACACTGCTCGGCGAGGTGCTTGCAGACTACGAGCGCTCCTCATACGTGCTCGCGACGAAGGTCTTCTTCCCGATGTCCGACAGCGACAGCGGGCTCTCGGCGGCGCAGATCCACAAGCAGATCGACGCATCGCTTCTGCGCCTGCAGACCGATCACGTCGACCTCTACCAGTGCCATCGCTACGACGATCAGACGCCGCTGGAGGAGACGATGGCGGCGCTCACCGAGGTCGTGCAGGCGGGCAAGGCCCGCTACATCGGCTTCAGCGAGTGGCCGGTCGAGAAGATCGAAGCGTCGCTGGCGATCGCTGGCGCGGAGCGCTGGGTCTCCAGCCAGCCGCAGTACTCGATGATCTGGCGCGCGCCCGAGGTCGAGGTGATCCCGCTGTGCGAACGCGAGCGGATCTCCCAGATCGTCTGGTCGCCGCTCGCGCAGGGGGTGCTCACCGGCAAGTACCTGCCGGGCGAGCCGCCGCCGTCGGACTCGCGCGCGGCGAGCGACAGCATGAGCGGCTTCATCGACCGGTTGATCGCGCCGACCGTGCTCGAGGCCGTGCAACGCCTGCGCCCGATCGCCGAGGGGGCAGGGCTGACGATGGCGCAGCTCGCGCTCGCGTGGGTGCTGCGCCAGGACAACGTCGCCTCGGCGATCGTCGGCGCGAGCCGCCCGGAGCAGGTTCACGCAAACGCCTCCGCGTCGGGCATCGCGCTCGACCAGGCCACGCTCGCGGCGATCGACGCCGCGCTCGGCGACGTCTTCGTGCGCTGAGCCTCAGCGCTGCTGCACGACGAGCGTCTGAAAGGCGCGCCCGAGCGGGCCGTGTTCGTCGTGGAGCACGCCCTCGGCCAGCGCGGCGCCGCCCTCGTGCAGGTGCGTGCGTGCGTCCAGGCCGATCCACTCGCCTTGTGGCAGGCGCTGCAGGTGCACGCTCAGATCGGCGTTGATGAAGAGGAAGCGATCGAACGGGAGCGTGGCGCTGACGCCGTTGCAGAAGTCCGCCGTCGCGGCCAGTCGCGTGAGCGGCGTCAGCGCCTGGCCGGCCAGCAGCGGATGGCGCAGGCGCTGCCACACGCGCCCCGGCCCGAGTCGCCAGGGGTCGTTCAGCCAGCGCATCTCCATCGCCGTGCCGGCGAAGCTCGCGTCGGTCGAGTCGTTGAGCGCAAAGCGCTTGTGCTCACCCTCGGCGGGCGGCGGCATCGCCACGGGCGAATCGCCGGTCGCCGTCTCGGGCCGATGCCGTCCCGTCGCCTCCGCACGGGCCGCCGCCGCCCCGCTCTCGGCCTCCTCGGGAACGGCCTGCACGCGCAGTGCGCTCGCGCGGACGACCAGCTCGTCGCCGGCGCGCAGCTCGGCGCTCAGCTCCTGAACGCGGCGACCGGGGCGCGCGATGCTGGTGGAGAGCGTCAGCGGGGCCATCGGGATCGGCCGCAGGAACTCGAAGCCGAGGCGGCCGATGCGCAGCTCGGCGCCGGGCTGCAGGCGCTCGAAGGCAGAGGTGATCAGCGCGGCCGGCGCGCCGCCGTGCAGCGCGCGCGGGTCCCAAGGTCCGCGCGCCTGCTCGCTCGGGACGAAGCGCTCGCCGTCTGCGACGAAGATGCTCTCGCTCATCGGCCCGCTCAGTCGGGCAGCTTCGCGATGAACTCGTGCAGCGCGCGCGGGTCGCGCAGTGGCGGGCCGTGGCCGAAGCAGACGAGCGCCGGGTCGAGCTCGGCGAGCCTGCGCGCCGACTGGCGGTTGCGCGCCGGATCGGGCGTGAAGATGGCCGGCGGCTCCTGCAGCCCGCGTCTGCCGGTCATCAGGTTCATCCCGTTGAGCACGTCGCCGAGGATCAGCACGCGGTCGGACTGGCGCCAGTAGGCGACGTGGCCGCGCGAGTGCCCCGGGACCTCGAGCACGGTGAAGCCGGCCACCTCGTCGCCCTCCTTCAGCGCGCGCGCCACCGGATGCGGCGGGCCGGTCCAGAACCGTTCCTGGAAGCCGTTGAGCCAGCCCGGCGCCTGGCTGTTGGAGATCGCGCCCGGCGTCTGCATCGCGTAGACGTCGCCCTCGCCGCACCACAGCGGGATCTGCAGCCGTTCGCAGATCGCGTGGCTCGCCCCCTGGTGGTCGGGGTGGGCGTGGGTCAGCGCGTGCGCCGCGACCGTGCGATCGCGCAGCTGGCGCATGATCCGGCCTTTGGCCTGCTTGGTCGCCGCGTCGATCAGCACGTCCTCGGCGAGGTACACGTTGATCGCGTTCGGCGGGAAGCCGCGCAGCAGGTAGAGGCCGTCGGCGAGTCGCTTCATGTGCGCGGACGCTATCCGATGGCGCCCCGATCCACGCGCGCGACGACGGTTCGGCGAGTTCGGCCGGGGCGCTCAGTTGACGGTGCTCGCCTCGACCTTTTCTTCGTTCGTCAGCGTCTGGATCATCGCGAAGCCCGTCTGTTCGAAGGGCATGCCGTTCGTGTTCGATTCGAGGACATGTTCCCCGGGGATGCCACCGGCGAAGAATTCGGGTTTCTGCTTGCCACGGCCCTGGCTGAACTTCTCACGCGCCGTCAGCTTCATCGCGTTCGCGGCGATCCTGTGCAGCAGGGACCCCCTCACCACGACTTTCAACCCGCCACATTCGAGTTCCGCGACGTTGCCGCCGCCTTCGGCATGGAGTTCGAGCGCCAGATGATCCTTTGCCGGTTGGTCTTCGGTGATCGTCTCGAAGCCGAGCCTCCCGGCGAGCGGCGCGGTATTGACCCTGCCCCCTCCCGCACCCGGCGATTCGAATTTGCCTTTGTTGTTTTCGCAGCCGGTGAATTTGACGAGCACTTTCGTCACTTCTCTGCTTCCTGTGTATTCGCCGCTGCCCGTCGCGCCCGTGCATGTGATTTTCGTGCCTCCGACGCTTTCGAGCACTGCGATCGTGGCGCTTGCCATGCTTATCGTGAATTTGTTGTTCACTACACCCGAGAACCACTGGTAGTTGCCTTTTTTGAGCTGTTCAGCTTCTGTGCCGGCATCTTGGCTCGCGAGTTTGACGCACTTCGCGCTGTCGAAATTGCTCAGCGCTTTCGTCGCTTGCTTGAGGCAGCGACCGAACTCCGGCGGTTCCGGAGCTGCTGCTGCGGCGGTCGTCGCCATCAGCGCGCACGTCCCCATCGTCGCTACAAGCGCCAGTCGCAGATTTCGCATCGCCCCTCCCCCTTTGGCCGGCTCGCGCGCCGGACAGTTCACGCTACCGGCGTCGGCGCAGGCGGTCAAGGGCCTGGACGCCACTTCCCGGCGGCTGCTAGGTGGAGCCCTTCAGCTCCCAGGAGAAGCCGCGCACGGCGAGGAACAGGCCGAACACGCCCCACAGCGCAATCACGGCGAGCGCGTCGAGGTGGTCGCCGAGCCCGGAGCCGGTCACGAGCGCGCCGGAGAGGCCGTCGATCAGCGGCTTCAGCGGCAGCGCTTCGGCGATCTGGCGCAGGAAGCCGGGGGCGCTGGTCGAGTCGAACACGTAGAAGGAGATGAACACGACGGGCAGGAACACGGCGTTGATGTAGGCCGCGGTCGACTCGAAGTTGGGGATCGCGTGGGCGAAGGCGACGCCGAGCGCGGCCAGGCTGACGACCCCGACGAGCACGAACACGATCAGCTCCGGCCAGTCCTGCGGCCAGCCGATGCCGAAGATCAGCTTGCCCGCGAGGATCACGATGCCGATCTGCAGGGCGGTGTTGGTGACGGCGTTGGCGGCGACGCCGCCGAAGTAGGAGAGCGTCGGCAGCGGCGTGCCGCGGATCCGCTTGAGCACGCCGCGCTCGCGCAGGAAGACGATGTTGTAGGCGAGCGCCGTGAACGTCGTCGACATCACGCTCATGCCGGCGATCGCCGGCAGCAGCTTGTTCAGCTCGCGCTGATTGCCCGCGAGGATCGCGCCGCCGCCGGCGAGGAACAGCAGCGGCAGCAGGAAGTTGAAGAAAGCCGCGCTCGGGTTGCGCCAGAACATCTTGCGCTCGAGGCGGTACTGGCGCCAGCCGAGGGTGAGCGTCTCAGCCATCGTGCGCCTCTCCGACCGCTGCCCGCGGGCCGCCCGCCGACTCGCCGTCGGCATCGGCGGTCAGCTCGAGGTAGACGTCCTCGAGCGTGGGGCGGCCGACGCTCAGCTCCTCCAGGCGCTCGCCGCGTGCGAGCGCCTGTGCGGTCAGCTCGGCGAGCAGTGCGGTCGGGTCCTCGGTCTGGCGCTCGACGAAGTTCCCGTCGCGGTCGCGATAGGCGACGCGGTAGTGCGAGGCGCCCACCCCGAGCTCGCGCGGTGCGCCGATCGCGAGCACGCGGCCGTCCTTGACGATCGCGACGCGGTCGGCCAGCTCCTGCGCCTCGTCGAGGTAGTGCGTGGTCAAGAGGATCGTCTTGCCGAGGTCGCGAAGCTTGCGCACGGTCTCCCACGCGCTGCGCCGCGCCTCGGGGTCGAAGCCGGTCGTCGGCTCGTCGAGGAAGATCAGCTCGGGGTCGCCGATCAGCGCGAGCGCGAAATCCAGACGGCGCAGCTGCCCTCCCGACAGGCGGCGGCTGCGCACGTCGGCCTTCTCCTGCAGCCCGGCCAGCGCGATCACCTCCGCGACGTCGCGCGGGTGCGGATAGAAGCTCGCCCAGTGGCGCAGCGCCTCGCGCGGAGTGATGTGGCCGTAGATGCCGCCTGACTGCAGCACGATGCCGATCTGGCGGCGCAGCGCCCGGCTGCGCCGGCCGGGATCGTGCCCGAGCACCGAGACCTCGCCGCCGCTGCGCGAGCGGTAGCCCTCGAGGATCTCGACGGTCGTCGTCTTGCCGGCCCCGTTGGGGCCGAGCAGGCCGAACACCTCGCCGCGGCGGACCGTGATGTCGATCCCGCGCACCGCCTCGAACTCGCCGTAGCGCTTGCTCAGCGCATGGACCTCGATGGCAGCCGCCGCGTCGCTCACCGCACCATCATCTCAGCATCGCCGCGCAATCCGGCGAGCGAGTCCCTGCTACCAGTGCACGCCCCGTGTCAGCGTGGCCATCGCGATCTGCTCGAACGAGGCGCGCTCCTCGGGTGCATCGTGCTGACCCTTGGAGGCTGCCGAGTCGGGGAACACGCGATAGGCCAGGTGCAGGATGCGGTCGACCGCCTTGGGCGAGAGCGCGTAGGCGATCTCGCCGGCCGTGCCCAGGCGCGTGCCCATGTGCTTCGGGCGCGAGCGCATCGCCTCGCAGATCATGTCGGCCGCCTCCTCGGGCGTGATCGCCGGGAAGGCGTCGTACATCTTCGTCGGCGCGATCATCGGCGTGCGCACGAGCGGCATGTGGATCGTCGTGAACGTGACGCCGTCGCCGACGACCTCGGAGGCGACGACGCGTGTGAAGGCGTCGAGCGCCGACTTCGAGGCGACGTAGGCGGAGAAGCGCGGCGGGTTGGTCTGCACGCCGATCGAGGAGATGTTGACGATGTGCCCTGAGCCGCGCTCGCGCATGTGCGGCAGCAGGCCGATGATCAGCTTGACGGCGCCGAAGTAGTTGAGCTGCATCGTGCGTTCGAAGTCGTGGAAGCGGTCATAGCTGAGCGCGATCGAGCGACGGATCGAGCGGCCGGCGTTGTTGATCAGCATGTCGACGTTGCGGTGGTCGGCGAGCACGCGCTCGACCAGCCGTTCGACGGACTCCATGTCGGCGATGTCGGCGGCGTAGACGTAGGCCGTGCCGCCGGCGGCGACGATTTCGGCGCGAGCCTCCTCGAGCTTCTCGACGTTGCGCGCGACGAGCAGCGGCACGCCGCCGGCCTCGGCGACCTTCAGCGCCGTCGACCGCCCGATCCCGGAGGAGGCGCCGGTGATCATCACGTGCTTGCCGTCGAGCGCCTCTTTGAGCGTGCGCCCGGCGGACATGCTCGGCTCCATGTCGCGCTCCCAGTAGTCCCACAGGCGACCGGCGTAGTCGTGCAGCGCCGGCGGGCGCTCGAGCGCGGTGCCGGCCAGCACGCGACCGGTTTCGCGCGTGTCGAAGCGCGGCACGAGCTCCATGTGCTCGAGCACCTCCTCGGGGATGCTGAGCTCGCGCAGCGCCAGTTTGCGCAGCTGGCGCCAAGGCGGCAGGTCGAGCGCGAGCGTCAGCGGCCACTTGGGGATCGGGCCGGTCAGCCGTTTGTCGACGCTCAGCGCGATTCGCGGCGCGTGCGCGGCGGTGGCGAACTCGTTGATCAGCTCGTCGACGCGCTGGCGGCGAGGGTCGGTCAGGTGGAAGGCCTTGCCGTCGAGCTCGGGCTCGTGCGCGATGTGCTCGAGCGCATCGACCACCCAGTCGACGGGCACGACGTTGGTGTTGCCGAGGTCCGGCCCGATCAGCGGCGCCCACTCGGGCAGCAGTTGGCGGGCGCGCTGGATCGCCTTGAAGAAGTAGTACGGGCCGTCGACCTTGTCCATCTCACCGGTGCGCGAGTCGCCGACGACGATCCCGGGCCGGTACACGCGCCAGGGCACGTACGGCTGCTCGCGTACGATTCGCTCGGACTCGAACTTGGTGCGGTGGTAGGGCGAGGGCAGCTTCTGGCCCTCGTCGAACATGTCCTCGGTGAACAGGCCCTTGTACTCGCCGGCGACGGCGATCGAGGAGACGTGGTGCAGGTGCTCGGCGTCGACCGCGCGGGCCAGTTCGACGGCGTGCGTCGTGCCGCCGACGTTGACCGCCGTGTTCAGCTCGGCCGGTGCCGTCATGTCGTAGACAGCAGCGAGGTGGAAGAAGTGTTTGATCTTGCCGCGCAGCTCGGCCACCTGCTCCTGCTCGACACCGAGCAGCGGGCGGCGCAGGTCGCCGATCACCGGCTGCACGCGTTTGCCGGCGGCCGCGCCGGCGACGACGCTCCAGCGCGCGATCAGGTCCTCGAGGCGCTCGAGCGAGCTCTCGCGCACGAGCACGAACACCTTGCCCTGGCGTTTGTCGAGCAGCTGCTCGACCAGTCGCTTGCCGATGAAGCCGGTCGCTCCTGTGACGAAGTAGGCCATCGCGAGGCAAGCCTACCTATAAAGACAACCCCACGGGCGTATGATCGCCGCGGAAACGGCGAAGGAAGGTTCTCGCTCGTGAAGGGTCATAGACGGTCGAGGACCTTGCGGATGTCGTCGAACAGGCTGATCACATTCTGGGGCAGGCACGTGATGCCGCTGCTGTACGACCCGTTCGTCGCGATCGGCGAGCGCGCCGGAATGTCGGCTCTGCGGGGCAGGCAGGTCGCGGCCGCGGAGGGGCGTGTGCTCGAGCTCGGCGCCGGAACCGGCCTGAACCTCCGGCACTACCGCCCGAGCGTTCAGCGGCTCGTGCTCAGCGAGCCTGAGCCGGGGATGGCGGCGCGGCTGCGGCGGCGCAGCGCCCGCAGCGGCGGCGCCGTCGAGGTGGTCCAGGCGAGCGCCGAGGAGCTCCCATTCGAGGATGGCGCGCTCGACACGGTCGTCTGCACGCTGGTGCTCTGCACCGTGCCCGATCCAGCCAAGGCGCTGAGCGAGGCGAGACGGGTGCTGAGCGATGGCGGCAGGCTGCTGTTCCTCGAGCACGTGCGCGCGGACAGCCGGTCGCTGGCGCGCTGGCAGGATCGTCTCGAGCCGGCCTGGCGAGCGTTCGCGTACGGCTGCCGCTGCAACCAGGACACGCTGGAGATCCTCGAGCGGCTGTCGTTTCGCGTGACCAGGGCCGAGCGGGCGCGTTGGCGCGCGATGCCGCCGCTCGTGCGGCCCCTCGTCCTGGGCGAAGCAGTCGCCGCCCGAGGCTAGGCGCCGGCGCCGGCGCCGGCGCGGCCCTCGCCGGCGGCGAAGCGCGCCGCGCCGCGCGCGCCTTCTTCGTAGACCTCGGGGCCGGCCTGCGCCTCGAGTGCGAGCGCGTCGGCGAGCGGCAGTCCGAAGCCATCGATCGCGGCTTTGCGATCGGCCAGCATCGTGCGCTGCGGGAAGCGCGCGAGGCCCTGGGCGAGCTCGAGCGCACGGTCGAGGTGCGCGCCGGGCGCGACGACCTCCGTCAGCATCCCCATCCGAAGCGCCTCGGCGGCGTCGATCATGCGCCCGGTGAGGATCAGGTCGAGCGCGCGGCCGAGCCCGACGATGCGCGGCAGTCGTTGCGTGCCGCCGTCGATCAGCGGCACGCCCCAGCGGCGCTCGGGATAGCCGAGCATCGAGCCCTCGGTGGCGATGCGCAGATCGCACCACAGCGCCAGCTCGAGCCCGCCGGCGAGCGCGAAGCCGGAGATCGCGGCGATCGTCGGCTTCGACGGCGTCAGGCGGGTGAAGCCCATCGGACCCTCCTCGCTCGTCAACCGCCCGGCGAATGTCTCCTGCGCCTTCAGATCGGCGCCGGCGCAGAAGGAGACGCCGCCGGCCCCCGTCAGCACCATCACGCGAGCGTCGTCGGCCTCGAAGCGGAGGTAGGCCTCGTGCAGCAGCTCGGCCGTCGGGCCGTCGACGGCATTGCGGCGGTGCTGGCGGTCGATCGTGACGAGCGCGGCGGCCCCGCGGCGCTCGTAGCTGACTGCTGGCGGCTCGTCTACCAACCGCCGCGCCAGCGGCCGTTGCTGAGGTCGGCTTTGTGCGCCACGCGCGCTTCCTTGCGCTTTTCCAGACGTTTCTGCAGCATGCTCATGAAGAAGATGAACAGCGGGAAGAACGCGATCAGGATGAAGCCGGCGTTGGTGACGACTTTGTCGTTCGTCGCGCCGTAGAAGCCGCGGCCGTCGTTGTAGGCCTGCGCGGCCGTGGCAAGTAGCAGCGGCAGCACGAGCAGGGCCCACAGGAACAGTGACATCTTCAGTCGGCGCATCGGGCGAATCGTATCTCAGGTCGCGGAGAGCGACGTGGCGGGGGCGTTGTCGGTAGCTCGTCCGCAGCGGCCTGTCGACGGCGAGCGGGGTACGGTGACGGCGTGACGTTCGAGCCCGACCCGCGCGTCGACGCCTACATCGAGTCGCTGCCCGACTGGCAGCAGAGGATCTGTCGCGAGGTGCGTGCGCTCGCGCACGAGGCCGATCCGGAGATGACGGAGACGATCAAGCGGACCGATCGCCCGTACTTCGTGCTCGACGGCAACGTGTGCGCGCTGCTCGCGGCCAAGGATCACGTCAACGTCTTCCTCTACGACGGCGGGATCGTCCCCGACCCCGACGGGATCATCACCTCGGGCCACGAGAACAAGACGGCGCGCACAGTCGCGATCGGTCGCGGGAAGGCCGTCAACGACCGCGCGTTGCTGAGGATGCTCCGCGCGATCGTCGCGGACAACCGGGCGGGAGGGTGGCGCAAGCTGAAGCGCGACAGGCAGTCCTAGCTCGCGGGCGGCGGACCAGTTGTCCGGGCCGGCTGTTTGCGTGCCGAGGCCGGGGATCGCCGAGCCCTGGTATCACGAAGACCGTGGCGCTTCTGATCGCATCGGACATGCACAAGGACATCGCCGGGCAGCCGCTGCTGCGCGGGGTGTCGTTCAAGCTGGAGCGGCGCGAACGGATGACGATCGCCGGGCGCAACGGGGCGGGCAAGACGACGCTCCTGCGGATGCTGGCGGGAGAGACGGGGATCGACAGGGGCGAGCTGAGCGTGGCGAAGGGCGTGCGCATCGTGCTGCACGATCAGCGTCCGCCGCGCGATCGCGAGCTGGCGCTGCGCGACTACGTGTTGTCCGGTTGCGCCGATGAGCTCGCAGATCGAGGCGGAGCTGGCCAAGCTCGAGGGCGAGATGGCGCAGGGCAGCATGGACGAGGCGCTGCTGGCGCGCTACTCGCGGGCGCAGGCGCGCCTCGAGGCTCGCGGGGGCTACCTGTGGCGCGACCGCGCGACGGTCATGTCGCGCGGGCTGGGCTTCAGCGAGGCCGACCTCGACCGTCCGCTGGACACGTTCTCGGGCGGGCAGCTGACACGCGCTTCGCTGGCGCGGGCGCTGGCGACGAACGCCGACGTGCTGCTGCTGGACGAGCCGACGAACCATCTCGACATCGAGTCGCTGGAGTGGCTCGAGCAGACGCTGGTCGATCTCGACGCGGCGGTCGTGCTCGTGGCGCACGACCGCTGGTTCCTGGAGGCCGTGGGCACGGCGGTGCTCGAGCTCGAGGCCGGCCGCTCGCGCTTCTTCGCCGGCACGTGGCACAACTGGCGCCGCGAGCAGGCGGCGCGCGAGATCGCGCTGGGCAAGGCGATCGACTCCCAGCAGGCCGAGATCGCCCGGATGGAGCGCTTCATCGAGCGCTTCCGCTACAAGGCGAGCAAGGCGCGCCAGGCGCAGTCGCGCGTGAAGAAGCTCGACAAGATCGAGCGGATCGAGCGCGACCCGCAGGACGGCCGCTCGCTCGAGTTCCAGTTCGCCAAGCCGGAGCGCTCGGGACGGGTGATCTTCGAGCTGCTCGAGGGCCGCGTGCAGGTCGGCGGCGACGGCGACACGAAGCCGATCACGCTGCTCGAGCACGCCGAGCTGTGGCTCGAACGCGGCGAGCACGTCTCGCTCGTCGGTCCAAACGGCTCGGGCAAGACGACGCTGATCGAGACGCTCGCCGGCAAACGCGAGCTGGCGGGCGGCAAGCTCTCGAAGGGCCACAACGTGAAGGTCGGCTACCTCTCCCAGCACGCCGACGAGCTCGGCGCGGGAGGCGATCCGGGCAGAGCGTGCTCGACGCGGCGCAGCGCGCGACGGGCCTGACGCAGGGCAAAGCGCGCGCGCTGCTCGGCCGCTTCCTGTTCTCCGGCGAGGAGGCCGAAAAGCCGCTGGCCGGCCTGTCGGGCGGCGAGCGCCGGCGCCTGTCGCTGGCGATCCTCGTGCACTCGGGCGCCAACGTGCTGATCCTCGACGAGCCGACCAACCATCTCGACATCGAGAGCCGCGAGGCGCTCGAGGACGCGCTGCGCGCCTTCACGGGCGCCGTGCTGCTCGTCTCGCACGACCGCGCACTGCTCGACGCCGTCGGCACGCGCACGGTGGCCGTCGAGGAGGGCTCGCTGCACAGCTATCTCGGCGGCTGGCCCGAGTACGTGCGGATTCGCGAGGAGATCAGGTCGAATCCGGAGACTCGGCGAGGGCAAGGCCAATTCGCACGCATCGCTGCGGCCGCCGTCGCACGTGACGGCCGCAGCTCGAATGGAACCGATCCGGAGAACGACAAGCCCAAGCAAAAGCCGAAGCCGAAGGGCCCGTCGAAGAACCGGCTGTCCGATCAGCAGAAGGCCGAGCGGGCGATCGAAGCAGGCCGAGGCGGCGATGGCGGCGCTCGAGCAGGAGCTGGCCGACCCGGCGGCGTGGGCGAGCAAGTACGAGTCGGCCAAGTCCGAAGCGCGCCACACGGCAGCCAAGCGGGCGGTCGAGCAGGCCTACGAGCGCCTGGAGTCGCTGATCGACTGAGCGCGTCCCCGGGCGCACGGCGGGCGCCGAGCTGGGCGTCTCGCCGTAGACTTGAGGCATGGAGCTGAAGACGGCGCGCAACATCGCGATCGTGCTCGCTGATCGCCGCTGCCGTGTTCCTGCTGCCCGGCGGCGGCAAGGCGGCGACGACGTTCGAATCGGTGCTGCTGATCGGCTTCGGCGTCGGCTTCGCCTACCTCGGCCTGCGCATCTACCGCGAATACCGAGTGACGCTGCACGGTCTCGGCGACCGCTACCGCGCGATCCTCTACGGCTCGTTCGCGCTGATCGCCTTCCTGATCGTCGGCTACACGCGGATGATCAACGACTCGCGCACGATCTTCGGCGTGCTCTGGTTCGCGCTGCTGCTGGCCGTCGTGTACGGGCTGATGACCGTGTATCGCCGCTGGCGCAGCTACTGACGTCCAAGCCCGCGCAGGCCTGTTCGGCCTCTCCTGGTCGCCTCGTGCGGGACGGCGCGCCCGTGCCTTCGCAGTTGGGGCGCCTCGTATCCTCGATTGAGATGGCGACGGAGACGATCGAGGGAGACGCGCAGGCGCGTACGAGCCTGGCCGAGCAGCGCCGGGCGCTGCCCGATCAGCCCGGCGTGTACCTGTTCCGCGACGCGCGCGGGCGCGTGATCTACGTCGGCAAGGCCAAGTCGGTCCGCAAGCGCGTCGCCTCGCACTTCTCCAAAGCGCAGGTGCCGAGCAGCCCGGGCACGCCGAGATGGTCGGCGAGCATCGAGCACATCGAGTGCGTCGTCGTCGCGACCGAGGCCGAGGCGCTGCTGGCCGAGCAGAACTTCATCAAGCAGTACCGCCCGCGCTTCAACATCCGCCTGCGCGACGACAAGTCCTATCCGTTCATCGCGATCTCGCTCGACGAGGACTTCCCGCGCGTCTACTTCACGCGCGAGCGCCACCGCCGCGACCGCGCCTACTTCGGCCCGTACTCGAACGCCAAGCGCGTGCGCGGGACGCTCGACGTGCTCGGCAAGGTCTTCATGTTCCGCTCCTGCACCGGCCCCGAGCCCGGACGCCGCAGCGGCTCGCCGTGCCTGGACTACTACATCAAGCGCTGCGAGGCGCCCTGCGTCGGCTACGTCTCCAAGCGAGGAGTACCGCGCCGGGATCGACGGCGTGCGTCGACTTCCTCTCCGGGCCGCTTCGGCGAGATCGAGCGCGAGCTCGAGCAGCGCATGCGCGCGGCCGCGGCGGCCGAGGAGTTCGAGCAGGCGACGGTCGAGCGCAACCGCCTGCGCGCCGTGCGCTCGCTGCTCGAGCGCCAGCGCGTCGCCAACGACGTCGGTCGGCACGTTCGACGCGATCGCCGTCGCGTCGACGGCGCGCGAGGCCAACGCGCAGGTCTTCCAGGTGCGCGACGGCGTGCTCTCCGACCGCCAGTCCTTCTACCTCGCCAACGAGACCGAGCGCGGCGTCGGCGAGGTGGCCGAGGAGTTCATGCTCCAGTACTACGCCGGCGCACATGTCGATCCCGGCGCTGCTCGTCGTCCAGCGCGAGCGTCGGCGAGCGGCCGGTGCTCGCCGAGGCGCTGGCGCGCCGGCGCGGCGGACCGGTCGAGATCCGCGCGGCCGAGCGCGGCGAGAAGCGCCGCATCCTCGAGCTCGCCGAGCGCAACGCGCGGCTCGCGCTCGACCAGGAGCGGCTGCAAGTCGGAGCGCCGCCGCCAGAGCCGCGTCGAGGCGCTCGACGGCCTGCAGCAGGCGCTCGGCCTCGACGCGCTGCCGATGCGGATCGAGTGCTTCGACATCTCCCACCTCGGCGGCACGCACACGGTCGCCTCGATGGTCGTGTTCGAGGGCGGCGCGCCGAAGAAGTCCGACTACCGCCGCTTCACGATCCGCAGCCTGTCGAGGGCGAGTCCGACGACTTCGCCGCGATGGCCGAGGTGCTCGCGCGCCGCTTCGCGCAGTGGGAGCGCCAGGCCGACATCTCGCCGCACGACCCGGCGTACGACGCGAGCTTCGCCGCGCTGCCGAACCTCGTCGTGATCGACGGCGGCAAGGGCCAGCTCGCGGCCGGCCTCGGCGCCGCTGCGCGGCTTCCGCGACCGCGGCGTCGCCGTGATCTCGCTGGCCAAGCGGATCGAGGAGGTCTTCATCCCCGGCCGCCGCGCCCCGCTCGTGCTCGACCACGCCACGCCCGAGCTGCAGCTGCTGCAGCGCGTCCGCGACGAGGCGCACCGCTTCGCGATCACCCACCACCGCAGCCGCCGCGACAAGGCGATGACCGAGCTCGCTGCTCGACGAGCTGCCCGGCGTCGGCCCCGCGCGCAAGCGCGCGCTGCTCGCGCACTTCGGCTCGCCCGAGGCGCGTCCTCGTCGGCCTCCAGCGAGGAGCTGCAGGCGGTGCCCGGGCTGCCCGCGAAGGTCGGCGCGCGAGCTGTACGCGCACCTGCACCGCGCCGGCTGAGCCGGCCCTGCAAGTTTCAGCAAGTTGACGCAGCGTCCGCGGGTCGAGCACAATGTGCGCATGGCCGTGATCAGACCGCTGCGTCCGCTGCGGGTGGGGCAGAGCGCAAGCCGGGCAGCCGGCGCGCCGGTCGTGCAGACGCGCCTGCAGGATCTCGTCGTCATCACCGGCTTCTCCGGCGCCGGCAAGTCGACGGCGATGAACGTGTTCGAGGACGCCGGCTACTTCTGCGTCGACAACCTGCCGCCGGAGATGATCCGCTCGCTGGTCGAGCTGTTCGTGCACGAGGGCTCGAAGGTCGAGCGCGCCGCCGTCGTCTCCGACGTGCGCGGCGGCGTCTACTTCGAGGCGCTGCGCGCCGTCGTCGACGACCTCGACGCGCTCGGGCTGACCCACCGCGTGCTGTTCCTGGAGGCCGCCGAGCAGACGCTGCTGACCCGCTACAAGGAGACCCGCCGCCGCCACCCGCTCGCGCCCGAGGGGAGCGTCGCGGCGGGCATCGCCGCCGAGCGCGCGCTGCTCGCGCCGGTCCGCGAGCGCGCCGACCTCGTGATCGACACGACCGGCCTGTCGACGGCGATGCTGCGCGGCAAGATCGCCGACGAGCTGCTGCCGCGCAAGGCGGCCGGGCGGCTCGCGCGTGACGTTCATGAGCTTCGGCTTCAAGCACGGCCCGCCGCGCGACGACGACCTCGCGTTCGACGTGCGCTTCCTGCCCAACCCGCACTACGAGCCGGACCTGCGCCCGCTGACCGGCCTCGACCAGCGCGTCGTCGACTACATCGCCCGCGACGGGCGCCTGGAGGAGTTCTACGCGCGCCTGCACGGCGCTGCTCGACTTCCTGCTGCCGCAGTACGTGGCCGAGGGCAAGTCGCACCTCGTGATCGCGATCGGCTGCACCGGCGGGCGCCACCGCTCGGTCGCGATCGCCGAGCACCTCGCCGAGCGCTACCGCGAGAACGACGATCTCGACGTCGCGGTGGCCCACCGCGACGTCGACAAGCGCCCGCGCGGCTCCTAGCCGAGCGCTCGGCGAGCCGGAGCAGCGGCACGCGATCAACGCGGCCCGCGACGTCCACGCGGGCCTGACCGGCCCCGAACGGCGCTGATAGCCTGCGCCGCGTACGCCGGGCGAGGGGTTGCCCCCGCGACCCGGCATCGTTCATTTTCGCTTCAGGAGGACTGAATGGCGGTACGGGTGGGGATCAACGGATTCGGCCGCATCGGCCGCAACGTGTTCCGCGCCGCCAAGGCCAGGGGGAGGAGCCGACCGGCGATCGAGTGGGTCGCGGTCAACGACCTCACCGACGCGGCGACGCTCGCGCACCTGCTCAAGTACGACTCGATCCTCGGCCCCTACCCGGGCACCGTCGAGGAGCGCGACGGCGCGCTCGAGGTCGACGGCACGCGAGCTGAAGGTGCTCGCCGAGCGCGACCCGGCGCGCTGCCGTGGGGCGAGCTCGGCGTCGACGTCGTGATCGAGTCGACCGGCCTGTTCACCGACCGCGAGCGCCGCCGCCAAGCACCTCGCGCGGCGGCGCCAAGAAGGTCGATCATCTCCGCGCCGGCCACCGACCCGGACGTGACCGTCGTGCTCGGCGTCAACTTCGACGAGGTCTACGACCGCGACAAGCACCACGTCATCTCCAACGCCTCGTGCACGACCAACTGCCTGGCGCCGGTGGCCAAGGTGCTCCACGACACGGTCGGCATCGAGCACGGCCTGATGACGACGATCCACGCCTACACCGCCGACCAGCGCCTGCAGGACATGCCGCACAACGACCTGCGCCGCGCGCGCGCCGCCGCGATCAACCTGATCCCGGCCTCGACCGGCGCGGCCAAGGCGATCGGCCTCGTGATCCCCGAGCTGCAGGGCAAGCTGCACGGCTTCGCGGTGCGCGCGCCCGTGCCGACCGGCTCGGTCGTCGACCTGACCGTCGAGTGCGCGCGCGAGACGAGCGTCGAGGAGGTCAACGAGGCGCTGCAGGCCGCCGCCGCGAGCGGTCCGCTGCACGGGGATCCTGCACTACACCGAGGACCCGATCGTCTCCAGCGACATCGTCAAGTCGCCGTTCTCCTCGATCGTCGACTCGCTGCTGACGGCCGTGATCGACGGCACGATGGTGAAGGTCGTCGCCTGGTACGACAACGAGTGGGGCTACTCCAACCGGCTCGTCGACCTCGTGCAGAAGGTGCTGTAGGGGCGCCGCATGAGGACGCTCGACGATCTCGACGTCGACGGCCGGCGTGTGCTCGTGCGCGTCGACTTCAACGTGCCGCTCGCCAAGGACGCCGAGGGTCAGCCCGTCGTCGCCGACGACACGCGCATCCGCGCGCGCTGGCGACGATCGAGGAGCTGCGCTCGGCGCGGCGCGAGCATCGTGCTCGTCTCGCACCTCGGCCGGCCCGAGGGCCGGCGCGAGGAGGACCTCTCGATGGCGCCGGTCGTGGCGCGGCTGCGCGAGCTGACCGACGCCAACGTGACGCTCGCCCCGGCCGTCGTCGGCGAGCCGGTCAAGGAGCTCGCCGAGCAGCTGCCCGACGGCGAGATGCTGGTGCTCGAGAACGTCCGCTTCGAGCCGGGCGAGACGAGCAACGACCCGGCGCTCGCGCGCGCGCTGGCCGCGCTGGCCGACGTGTACGTCAACGACGCCTTCGGCGCGGCGCACCGCGCGCACGCGAGCACCGAGGGCGTCGCGCACCTGCTGCCGCACGCCGCCGGGCGGCTGCTGCAGCGCGAGGTGAGCACGCTGTCGAAGATCCTGCAGAGCCCGCCACGGCCGCTCGTCGCGGTGATCGGCGGCGCCAAGGTGGCCGACAAGATCGGCGTGATCGACCGCTTCCTGGAGATCGCCGACGTCGTGATCATCGGCGGCGCGATGTGCTTCCCGTTCCTCTGCGCCCAGGGGCACGGCGTCGGCGACTCGCTGTGCGACGCCGAGGACGTCGAGCACGCGCGCACGGCGCTGGCGAAGGCGACCGACCCGGGCCGCGCGAGCGTCGCGCTGCCGACCGACCTCGTGATCGGCCGACGAGTTCGCCGCCGAGGCCGAGCACCGCGTGCTCGACGGCGTCGAGGTGCCCGAGGGCTGGATGGGGCTCGACATCGGCCCGCGCGCGCGGCCGAGCGCTACGCCGAGCGAGATCGCCAGGCGGGCTCGGTCTTCTGGAACGGCCCGATGGGCGCGTTCGAGCTCGAGCCGTTCGCGGCCGGCACCCGCCGCGTCGCCGAGGCCGTCGCGCAGGCGCCCGGCGTGACGGTCGTCGGCGGCGGCGACTCGGCCGCCGCGCTCGCGCACTTCGGTCTCGAGGACGCCGTCGACCATCTCTCGACCGGCGGCGGCGCGACGCTCGAGCTGGTCGAGGGCCGCGCGCTGCCCGGCGTCGAGGCGCTCGACGGCGCGGGCGTGGCTTCGTGAGTGCCCGCACCCCGCTGATCGCGGGCAACTGGAAGATGTACAAGACCGAGCGCGAGGCCGAGGACTTCATCCAGGCGCTGCTGCCGCGCGTCTCCTCCGCCGACGACGTCGACGTCGCGATCTGCGTGCCGTTCACCGACCTGCGCGCGATGGTCGACAGCGCGCGCGGCTCGCGCGTCGAGGTCTACGCGCAGAACATGCACCACGAGCGCGAGGGCGCGTTCACCGGCGAGATCTCGCCGCCGATGCTCGACGACGTCGGCGTGCAGGGCGTCGTGCTCGGACACTCCGAGCGGCGCGAGCTGTTCGGCGAGACCGACCGCGCGCTCGCGCTGAAGGTGCCGGCCGCGCTCGAGATCGGGCTCGCGCCGATCCTCTGCGTCGGCGAGACCGAGTACGAGCGCGAGAACGACGACACCGAGCGCAAGCTGCGCCAGCAGGTGCAGGGAGGACCTCGCGAACGTGCCCGACGAGCGTCTGGCCGACGTCACGATCGCGTACGAGCCGATCTGGGCGATCGGCACCGGCAAGGTGGCCACGCCCGAGCAGGCGCAGGAGGCGATCGCGTTCATCCGCGCGCTCGTCGGCGACCGCGACGCCGAGGCGGCCGAGCGCGTGCGGATCCTCTACGGCGGCTCGGTCAAGCCCGAGAACGCGGCCGAGCTGCTCGCGCTGCCCGACGTCGACGGCGCGCTCGTCGGCGGCGCCTCGCTGCGAGGCCGAGTCGTTCGCGCAGATCGTCGCCGCCGCCGGTCCCCGGCGGGCTGACGGCGCGGTCGATGCGCTGCCGCGCAGGCGGGCGCGGCGCGAGCCTGCCCGTCGCCTGCGCCTGCCTGGTCGTGCTCGACGGCTGGGGGCTGGCCGAGCCGGGCCCGGGCAACGCCGTCTCGCTCGCCGACACGCCCGTGTTCGACGAGCTGTGGCAGAGCTTCCCGCACACCACGCTGACCGCCTGCGGCCGCGCCGTCGGGCTGCCCGAGGGGCAGATGGGCAACTCCGAGGTCGGCCACCTGAACCTCGGCGCCGGCGCGGTCGTGCGCCAGGACCTCGTGCGCATCGACGACGCGGTCGCCGACGGCTCGCTGGCCGCCAACGAGGTGCTGCGCGCGGCGCTCGAGCGCCGAGCGCGTGCACCTGATCGGGCTCGTCTCCGACGGCGGCGTGCACTCCTCGCTCGAGCACCTGCTCGCGCTGATCGCGCTCGCCCGCGAGCGCGGCGTGGAGGACGTGATCGTGCACGCCTTCACCGACGGGCGCGACACGCTGCCGCACGCGGGCGCCGAGTACCTGGCCGAGCTCGACCGCACGCCGGGCGCGCGCGTGGGCTCGGTCACGGGCCGCTACTGGGCGATGGACCGCGACCGCCGCTGGGACCGCACGCAGCGCGCCTACGACCTGCTCGTGCTCGGCGAGGCTCCGTACAGCGCCGAGACGGGCGAGCAGGCCGTGCGCGCCGCCTACGAGCGCGGCGAGACCGACGAGTTCATCGAGCCGACGCTCGTCGGCGCACCGGCGCGCGATCGCGCCGCAGCGACAGCGTGATCGCGTTCAACTTCCGCCCCGACCGGATGCGCGAGATCACGCGCGCGCTGGCCGAGCCGGGCTTCGGCGAGGGCGAGGAGGAGCTGCCCGGCTGGCGCGGGCGCGGCGCCGAGCCCGGCTCCGCAGGGCCGCCGGTCGCGCGCTACGCGACGCTGACCGAGTACGAGGAGGGCTGGCCCTACCCGGTCGCGTTCGCGCCCGAGCGCCCCGGCGACGACGCTCGCGGCGGTGCTCGCGCAGCACGGCATCCGCCAGCTGCACGTCGCCGAGACCGAGAAGTACCCGCACGTGACGTACTTCTTCAACGGCGGCGACGAGCACCCGCTGCGCGGGCGAGCGGCGCGAGCTCGTGCCCTCGCCGCGCGACGTGCCGACGTACGACCACAAGCCGCAGATGAGCGCGCGCGAGGCGGCCGACGCGTTCGTGGAGGCCTGGCGCGAGGACGCGCCGGGCTTCGCGATCATCAACTTCGCCAACGCCGACATGGTCGGGCACACGGGCGTGATCGCGGCCGCCGTCGCCGCGATCGAAACCGTCGACGAGTGCCTCGGCGAGGTCGTCGCGGCCGTGCGCGAGCGCGGCGGCGTCTGCGTCGTCACCGCCGATCACGGCAACGCCGACCACATGCTCGAGCCCGACGGCAGCCCCAACACCGCGCACTCGCTGAACCCGGTGCCCGTGATCGTCACCATGCACGGCGTGAAGCTCGCGGCCGAAGGCGGCATCCTCGCCGACGTCGCGCCGACCGTGCTCGAGCTGCTCGGCATGCGAGCAGCCGGCGGCGATGACCGGCCGCTCGCTGCTGCGCAGCGAGCGTGGGGGAGACGCATCGGAGGGCGGGCGGCGGTGAGCATCTCGCGCAAGCTGCTCGCCGCGTTCTGGCTCGGCTCCGGCGTCAACCACTTCGTCTCGCCCCGTTTCTATCGCGCGATCGTGCCGCCGTCGCTGCAGCACGAGGCCAAGCGCGTCGTCGAGGTCAGCGGCGTCGCCGAGATCGCCGGCGGCCTCGCCGTGCTCTCGCCGCGCACGCGTCCGGCCGCAGGCATCTACCTGATCGCGCTGCTGGCCGCCGTGTTCCCGGCGAACCTCTACATGGCGCGCGAGCCGGAGCGCTTCGAGAAGGTGCCCGCGCTGGGCGCTGTACGCGCGACTTCCCCTGCAGCCGTTGATGATGTGGTGGGCCTGGCGGGCCACGCGCGACTGATCCGCCAGTCCCGGTCGGCGATAGAAGACGCTGCTACATTCGGGTGAGGAGGATCTGGGTACAGATCGTTATGTCAACCGCCACCGCCGTCAAGATCGCACCTGGGGAGCCCGAGACAGCCGTCTCCGATGACGGCCCTGCGGTTGCCGGCGAACGCCCCGATGCCGGCCAGGCTGCATGGCGTGGCCTGCTTCGCGCGCACGCCTGCCTCGCCAAGCGCCTCGACGCGGCGCTCGACCAGGCCCACGGCCTGCCGCTGAGCTCCTATGAGGTGCTCGACCGCCTGGAGGACGCAAGCGGCGGACGCATGCGCATGTGCGATCTCGCCGAGCAGGCCCAGCTCTCGCGCAGCGGCCTGACGCGGCTCGTCGACCGGCTCGAGCGCGAGCAGCTGCTCGAGCGCTGCTCCTGCGACCACGACGCGCGCGGCTCGTTCGCCTGCCTGACGGCCGGCGGCCGCGAGCGCCTGCAGGAAGCGCGCGTCACGCACATGGCCGTCGTGCGCGAGCAGTTCTTCTCGCGCTTCTCAGAGGCCGAGCTGAGCGTGCTGGCCGACATGTGCCAGCGGATCGCGCCGTGCAGCGGCGCCGACTCATCCGGCTGCTGACTCGGCGCCGTCGGCGTCGCGACCTCGCGGTCTCGCTCGTCGCCGGCTTGATCGGACCGTGCGCGCTGCTCGCTCGAGCAGCTCCTCGCTCGCCGGCGCCGAGCGCGCGCGGTGCAGCACGAACGCGCCCGACGACCGCCAGCACGGCTGCCGCGAGGCCGTAGATGCCGAACGCTTCGATCGCGTTGCCGGCCGAGCTGCCGAGGAAGTACGCGAGCAGGCCGATTCCCGTCGCCCAGCAGATGCCGCCGAGCGCGTTCCACACGACGAACGAGCGCCAGTGCATGCGCGTGGCGCCGGCCAGCCACGATGCCCACACGCGCAGACCGAGCACGAAGCGCCCGAAGAACACCGCCTTCGGCCCGTGCCGTTCGAAGAACGGCTCGCCGATGCGCAGCACCTCCTGACGCTGGCGGTGGAAGCGGCCGGGGCGCTCGAGCAGCCAGCGCCCGCCCTTGCGACCGATCTCATAGCCGATGTTGTCGCCGACGATCGCCGCCGCCGCGGCCAGCGCGATCACCCACTCGATCTGCAGCTTGCCGCGGCTGGCGAGCACGGCCGCCGTGATCAGCGCCGTCTCGCCCGGGATCGGCACGCCGCCGGACTCGGCCATCACGAGCACGAACAGCAGCGGGTAGCCGGCAACTTCGACCAGGTGGTCGACGTTGATCAGCGACGCGAGGATCACGGCCGCCGCCGCGCTATTTGGTGTTTTCCGAGACGAGCTGCTTGAGCGCCGAGGCGGCCTGCTGCACGTCGGAGTAGACGACGTTGCGCAGTCTGACCTGCGTCGGCGCCGGTGCCGTGATCACGACGACCGCGACGATCACGAGCGCCAGCGCGAGCAGCGCGAGCATTGCGAACATCAAGCGGTTGCGCCCCCGTCGGCGCGCCCGCGCCGCTGGGGCGGCCTGGACGGCCTCTGCCACGGGCGCCTGCCGCGCCGGACCCGAGCGAGGCTTGCGTGGCGTGACGGCGCTCGTGACAGCCGTGCGGCCCGGATCGCGCGCCGCCGGACGGCGTCCGGCGCTGAGCACGCTCGTCGCCTCAGTCGCCGGCGCCGCGCGGGTGGCCGGGCGCGCGGTCGGGGCGATCCCGTCGGCGCCGTCGCTGAGCGCCCGTCCCATCTCACGCGCCGTCTGGTAGCGGTCCTCGGGGTCGAGCGCCAGCGAGATCGCCACAGCCTCGGCCAACTGTGGGGTGACGGCCGCCACGAGCGTGTCCAGCAGCGGCGGTGTCTCCTGCTGCTGCTTGAGCGCCAGCTCGGTCAGCGAGCTCGCCTCATACGGCAGGCGGCCGGAGATCAGCTGGTAGGTGACGACGCCCAGTGCATAGAGGTCTGCGCGCGGGCCCGCCTCTTCGCCGCGCGCCTGCTCGGGCGCCAGGTAGGCCGCCGTGCCGAGCACCGAGCCGACCTGCGTGATGCTCGACTGCTCGGTCGCCTTGGCGATGCCGAAGTCGGCCAGCTTGACGTCACCTTCGCGCGCGCGCAGCAGGTTGCCCGGCTTGACGTCGCGGTGCACGACGCCGTGGCGGTGGGCGTAGTGCAGCCCCTCGCACGCCTGGTCGATGATCGCGATCGCCTCGTCGACGTCGAGCCAGCCGTCGTCGCGCAGGATCTCCGCGCACGACTGGCCCTCGATGTACTCCATCACGATGAAGTACTGGCCCGTGCTCTCGTCCTGGCCGGAGTCGAACACCTGCACGATGTTCGGGTGCACCAGTCGCGCCGCCGCCTGCGCCTCGCGCTGGAAGCGCGAGACGAACGTCGGGTCCTCGGCGAGGTGCTCGGCCAGCAGCTTGACCGCCACCTGGCGCTCCAGGCGCAGGTCGAGCGCGAGGTGGACGGTCGACATGCCGCCGAAGCCCAGGCGGCCCTCGAGCCGGTAGCGGCCGGCGATCTCGACGCTGCTCATTTTCCGGCTTCTTCTCCGACGCCCGGTTCGGTCCCGCCGACCCCGCCGCGTTCCTTGTGGTCTTTGCCGCCGCCTTCGCCTTTGCCGAGGCCCGGGCCTTCTTCTTCGCCTTCTTCGCCGGGCGCCGGCGTGCCGCCGCCCGGCCCGGACGGGCTCGGCGTCGGCGTGGTCTGGGTTTCGGTCGGCGTCGTCTGAGTTTCGGTGGGCGTCGTGTCGGTGCTCGTCGTGCTCGTCGTCGTCTTCGGCGTCGTCACGGTCGACTGCGGCAGCGGCTGCGTGCACAGCGCCAGCGCGTGCGTGCGCAGGTTCTCGATGCCCTGGCGGATCGTGTTGCGCAGCCCGCTGTCGACGCTCGGCGGCAGCGCCGCGAAGTCCTGTTCGGTCTTCAGCAGCGCGCTTTCGGTGCTCGTGCACGAGCCGTCGCCGTTTTCGGCGGCCTGGGCGACGGCTTCGAAGTCGCCCTGCAGCGGTCCGGCGTCGGCCACCGGGATCAGCCCCTTGCCGCTGCCGCCGCACGAGATCAGCACGGCCGCGAGCACGCCGAGCGAGCCCGCGAGCACGGTCCGCAGCAGCGGCCGGGCACGGCGCATCGCACCCGCGTGCGGCGCGTCTTCGCCCGCCGCGGGCGGACGTGGCTGCCGTTGCTGGGCGAGCATCGTCACTGACCGTACTCCAGGCGCTCCGCGAGCGAGTCGGGCAGCCGCGCGGCGCGGATCGCGGCAGCGGCGCCCGGCGACGTCGTAGTCGGTGCGCTTGAACGACGCCGTCAGGCCGTCGAGGTCCAGCAGCAGCCAAGACGCGCGCGGGTCGCCGTCGCGCGGCTGTCCGACGCTGCCCGGGTTGAGCAGCCACTCGCCCTCGGCGATGTCGAGGAAGGTGCCCTCGCGGCGCGGTTCGCCCGTCGCCAGCTCGCCCTCGCGGCGCACGAACGACAGCGCCACGTGGGAGTGGCCGATCAGGCACACGCGCTGGGTCTGCTGGTCGAGGCACAGCTCGGCGAGCAGCGTCGAGAGCACGTACTCCCAGACGGGGTCGCGCGGACTCGCGTGGTAGAGGCCGATGCCGGCCTCCTTGCCTTCGGGCTTCAGCCCCGCGAGGAACTCGACGTTGGCCGGCGCCATCACCTCGCGCGTCCACTGCGCCGCGAGGCTCGCGCCGCGCGAGAACTCATCGAGCGGGATCTCGCCGGTGACGGCGAGGTCGTGGTTGCCCGCCAGGCAGACCGCGACGTGCTCGCGCGCGAGCTCGACGCACGCGTCCGGGTCGGCGCCGTAGCCGACGAGATCGCCCAGGCACCACAGCTCGGCGGCATCGCTGGCGGCAACCGCCTCGAGCGTCGCCTCGAACGCCTGGCGGTTGGCGTGGATGTCGGAGATCACCGCGACCTTCATCGTGCCGCCGCTGCCCGCGCCCGTGCGGTGCTACTCCTCCTCAGACCCGGCCTCCGTGCCGCCGTACTCGGGGAGGTTCTTGATGCCCTCACGGGTGCGCCACTTCGAGTAGTTGTCCTCCATCGCGTCGATCAGCTCGCGCATGAAGCGCGGGGAGATGTTGACACGCGAGACGACGACACCCGGCACCTCCTCGGCCTCGACCTCGTGGTCGACGCGGGCGAAGGTGACCGTGAACTCGTAGTCGGAGTGGCTGACGTTGGCGAAGTTCGAGTAGACGCCTCCCATGATCTCGGGAGACAGGTGGATGTTGATGTGGCGCTCGGCGCCTGAGTCTTGGTCGTTCACGTGGCTAGTATCGCAATCGCCGAGCGGGAATCCCATGAGCGACCCCTCCACCAGCGATCAGCAGGCCCAGGACGGGCTGCCGGACGAGTCCGCGGAGATCTCTCCGGGCGGTCTGCGCGCCGCCGTGATCGAGGCGGCAGCGGCGCTGATCGGCGCGGCCGGGGACGGGGCGCAGGGCGCCGCCCGGCGAGGCCTTCTCGGCAGGCTCGCGCGGGGGGATCACGCTCGAGCGCCCGCCGCGCCCCGATTTCGGCGACTACTCGACCAACGCCGCGCTGCTGCTCGCGCCGCGCCTGCGGCGCCCGCCGCGCGAGGTCGCCGAGCAGCTCGGCGCGCAGCTCGTGCGAGCGGTCTCGGCGGAAGCGCTCGAGCGCTTCGAGGTCGCCGGGCCCGGGCTTCGTGAACCTGTTCCTCGCCGACGGCTGGCTGCGTCGCGGCGCTCGGCGGCGTGCTCGCGGCCGGCGAGCGGCTACGGCGCCGGCCGCGGCGGGTCCGTCCGAGCGGATCATGGTCGAGTTCGTCTCGGCCAACCCGACCGGGCCGATGCACGTCGGCCACGCGCGCAACGCCGCCTACGGCGACGCGCCTGGCGCGCATGCTCGAGTTCCGCGGCGCACGCGTCGACACGCGAGTTCTACGTCAACGACGCCGGCTCCCAGGTGCGCACGTTCGGCGAGTCGATGCAGGCGCTGGCGCGCGGCGAGGAGGTGCCCGAGGACGGCTACCAGGGCGACTACGTGGCCGAGCTCGCCACGCGCATCGACGAACGCGGCCGAGCGTCGACGCCGCAGAGCGTCGGGCGCGCGGCCGTGGCGCTGATGATCGAGCAGATCCAGCGTCGCTCGCGGCGTTCGGCGTCGGCGACTTCGACCACTGGTCGTACGAGAGCAGGCTGCACGAGGGCGAGCCGAGCCTCGTCGATGCACGCGCTTGGCGCGCCTCGAGCGAGCTCGGGCACACCTACACCGCCGACGGCGCGCTGTGGCTGCGCACGCACGAGCTTCGGCGACGACAAGGACCGCGTGCTCGTGCGCTCCAACGGCGAGCACACCTACTTCGCCTCCGACATCGCCTACCACGAGGACAAGCGCGAGCGCGGCTTCGACCGCCTGATCGACGTGTGGGGCGCCGACCACCACGGCTACGTCCTGCGGCTGAAGGCGGCCTTCGCGGCGCTCGGCGGCGACCCCGACGAGCTCGAGCTCCTGATCATGCAGCTCGTGCACCTCGTGCGCTCGGGCGAGCGCGCGCAGATGTCCAAGCGCGCCGGCGAGTTCGTCACGCTCGACGAGCTCGTCGCCGAGATCGGCGTCGACGCCGCGCGCTGGTACCTGCTGGCGCGCTCGCACGACACGACCGTCGACCTCGACCTCGACCTGGCGCGCAGCCAGTCCAACGAGAACCCCGTCTACTACGTGCAGTACGCGCACGCGCGGATCGCCTCGATGCTCGCCAAGGCGGGCGCCGAGCGCGTCGAGGTCGCCGTGGCGTCGGTCGCCGCCGGCGTACGGCCGACCGTGGACCGGCCGGGTCGTCTGCGCCGCTGCACGCCAGCGAGCGCGCGCTGATCAAGCAGCTGCTCGCCTTCCCCGGCGAGCTCGCCGACGCCGCCGAGCGCCGCGCGCCGCACCGGATCGCCTCCTACGCGCTCGAGCTCGCGCAGGACTTCACGGCCTTCTACCGCGACTGCCGCGTGCTCGGCGCCGAGCCGCCGAGGTCGAGTCCGAGCGCCTGGCGCTGTGCGTGGCCAGCAGGGACACGATCGCGCGCTGCCTCGACCTGCTCGGCGTCAGCGCGCCGCAGGAGATGTAGCCCGGGCGACGGCGGTCGGGGCGCCTGCGCCGACGGCTGGCCCGCGCCTCGCCCTCAGTCGAAGCGCTCGAGGTCGGCCTCGAGCCGCTGCGCGTCGGCGGCGCTGAGCGCCGGTGCGGGGCGCCGTTCGCGGGCCTGCGCGCGCGCCCGTCTGCGCCAGCGCGGCAACAGCAGGCCGAGCGCCGCCAGCAGTGCCAGCAGCGCCGCGAGCGGCACCAGGTAGACGGCGGCGTCGAAGCCGCTGTTGCTCGGCAGCGCGAGCGCCGCGTGGCCGTACTGGCCGACGAGCGCGTCCTTGATCTGCGCTTCGCTGCGTCCCTCGTCGATCAGCGACTGGATGAACGCGCGCTCGCGGTCGGCCTGCGGCGACTGCGCGACGTTGAGCGGGATCTTGCAGGTGACGCACATCACTTCGCGTTCGATCACCGGGAGCGAGGCGCGCGGGGTGGCGCTCAGAGCGACGCTCGTGCCGCATGTCCCGGCAAGCGCGCACGCCCACAGCACGCCGAACGCGATCGGCAGGGCGAGCACGCGGCAGGCGCTCGAGCCGGCGTACCTGCGACGGGCGCTCATGTCCGCTGCGCCAGCGCGATCGCGCGGTCGAGGAACTTCTGGTCGAGCTCGCCGCGTGAGATCGCCGCGATGTGCCCGTCGCGGTCGATCACGAAGCTCTCGGGCAGCTGGTCGGTGCCGTAGGAGTGCGCGAAGTCGCCCGTGTTGTCGCGCAGGTTGGGGTAGGTCAGGTGGTAGTCGCGCACGAAGCCCTGCGAGTCGGGAGAGGCGTCCAGGTAGGTCACGCCGAGCACCGTGCCGTCATGACGTGCGAGCGTGCTCTGCGCGCGCTCGAGCAGCGGCGCCTCGGCCTGGCACGGTTCGCACCACGACGCCCAGAAGTTGAGCACGACGACCTTGCCCTTGAGCGATGCCAGCGAGCTCTTGCCATGGCCGCCGAGGATCGGCAGCGCGCGAGCTGCGTCCGGCGCACGCGGGCGTTCGTCGCGGGCCACGCGCTCGTCCAGCGTGCGACTCGCCGACTTGGCCGTGACGCCGTAGATCAGCAGCCCGATCAGGCAGGCGCCCCCCAGCGAGGCGAGAATCGGCAGCAGACGGCGTCTCACGGCCTCCAAGGGTAGACCCCGGTTGCGTACTATCTGACCGTACGCGGCGGTAGCTCAGTTGGTAGAGCGCGAGCTTCCCAAGCTCGAGGTCACGGGTTCGAGACCCGTTCGCCGCTCCTCGACCGATGGCCACATCTGGCTCTCCGGAGCCGATCTGGCCTCCCGTTCAGACCTCTGGGAGGGTCAGATTCGGACACGAGCTGCGCCCGCCGGAGCGCGTCAGCTACGACTCAGCTGCCCCGAACTAGGAACCCAAGCATCGATCCGTGCCGCGAGCTGGACATCATCCGTCCGAGTCTCCCGCAGGACGTCGAGCACGCGAAGGGGATGGCGATGTCTCTTATATCCGAACGCACCGAATAATCTCAACTTTGCTGGCTCCGCTGCTGGTCGTGCTGCTCACGGCCGGGGCGATCGTTTCCGTGACGTTGCTCGTGAACCGCGTCGACTCGAGTCGTCGCGCGCAGATCACGGTGGGCGCACTGACCGAGACAGTTCGAGGGCTGCTGGCTGCACCGTTCAGCGCCGATCCCGCCTTCAACTCGGGCCCGGACGCCCGGTCTGAGAACTTGCGCCAGATCGTGAGAGCAGAAATTCGCGCGGACGAAGCACGGCTCTCCAGCGCTCTGTCGGCTGCGTCGCGAGCGGGCGCGCCAGCCGGGGTGGTGGCGGCCGGACGAGCCGGCATGGCGATGGTCAAGCCGGCGGTGGCCCGAGTCTACAAACTGGCTACAGCCCCGGGTGGCCTGGCCACGGCAGGAGCAAAGAACATCGCTGCGGCCCAGGACGAGCTCACCCGCCAGTTGGGCACGGTCTCGGCCTCGCTCAAGCAGCTCGCGCACGCCGACGCCGCAAACGCGCAGCGGGCCCGCCGCCAGGCACAGGCGGGGACGATCGTCGCCATGCTGCTGCTGCTGGCGGTCTTCGGATACTTCTACTTCCGCTCCCAGCGCCTGACCCGAGAGAACGAAGATCTCCTCGGCCTCAGCCGCGAAGAGGCGAGCACCGACGTTCTGACCGGCCTGGGCAACCGGCGCGCGTTGATCGACGAGCTCTCCAGCTCCGTCGCTCGCCAGGCGCCCGGCGGGCACGAACTGCTTGTCGCCCTGTTCGACCTCGACGGCTTCAAGCAGTACAACGACTCCTTCGGTCACGCGGCCGGCGACGCGCTGCTGGCGCGCCTCGGCGCGCGTTTCTCCTTCGCCGTCGGCGGCACCGGCACGACCTACCGCATGGGCGGGGACGAGTTCTGCATGCTGGCGTGGTGTGCTCCCGATTGCGCGGCTGGTCTGCTCGATAGTGCGCTCGAGGCACTGAACGACCGTGGCGAGGGCTGGCACGTCACTTGCTCGCAGGGCGCGGTCTGGGTCCCTTCTGAAGCGGTCACACCGAACGAGGCCCTCAAGGTGGCAGACGTGCGCATGTACGCAAACAAGGCCAGCCGTTCCTCTACGGGAAGGCAGGTCGCCGACGCGTTGCTGCAGGTCCTGAGCGAGCAGGACGGGGGCATGCACGCGCATGGAGGCCACGTCGCCCAGCTCTCGGCCGAAGTCGCTGAGGCACTCGACCAGCCCGAGCTCGAGGTCCAGCGAATCCGGCTCGCTGCGACGCTGCACGACATCGGCAAGACCGCGATACCCGAGGCGGTGCTCAACAAGGCCGGCCCGCTGGACGCACACGAGTGGGAGTTCATGCACCGCCATACCTTGATCGGCGAGCGCATCGTGCTCGCCGCGCCGGCGCTGGCGGGAACGGCGTTGCTGATCCGCTCCAGCCACGAGCATCTCGACGGAAGCGGGTATCCGGACGGACTGCGAGGAGAGCAGATTCCACTTGGCTCGCGGATCATCGCGGTCTGCGACGCCTTCGACGCGATGACCGCCGCTCGCTCGTACCGCAAGGCGGGAACCGTCGACGCCGCGCTCGAAGAGCTCAGGCGCTGCTCTGGGTCGCAGTTCGACCCAGCAGTTGTCGAGTCGTTCTGCCAAACCGTCACTTCGGCGCGTGATTCGCACGCGGCGCCGCGAGCTTACGCCGGTGCCGCTCCGGCCGGCGGGCTCGGTCGCGCAATCTGAGGTCCTTCACCGAGCGGCTATCCGTCGCCGCGACCCCGAACAGCTCCCGCCTCGCCTACGGGCCGGCGCCCTCGCCACCGCCGGCGCTTCGCGCTCGAGGGCAACTTCCGCGCGCAAGCAGTGCTAAGCAGGCAGAGGAAGAGGAGAGCGGCCCCTTTGCCACCCGGCGCCGGCCGCCAGCCCCCAGCAGGGAGGAACCATGAAGCAGCGACTTGCCATCCTGGCGGCGCTCTGTGCTGCCGTCGCACTGTGCGCCCCGGTGGGCGCCTCGGCCGCGCCCACGGTCACGTTCAAAGCGAGAGCCGTACCTATACCGAAGCCGGGCGGGGGCACCTATCCCCACACCGGCAACATCCTCGGCGCGGGCGCTGCGCTGCAGGCCGAATACAGGATCTCCGGGTCTGGCTACGGGGCAACGCCGCAGAACCCCGCCGGCGGCGTCCCGCCACTGGCCGGCGTCAACTTCTTCCTGCCGGCCGGCGCGAAGATCAACAGCAAGGGCTTCGGCTCGTGCGCAGCGAGCACGCTGAAGAACACGGGTCCGAGCGGCTGCAAGCACAGGTCGGTCGCCAGCCCCAAGGGCAGCGCGCTCGGCGAAGTCACGTTCGGCACCGAACGCGTCCCTGAGGCGGCTTCGCTACAGGCCTTCTTCGCGCCTGGCAAAGGACTGCTCTTCTACGTCGACGGCAGCAGCCCCGTCTCGCTCGAATTCGTCTCGGCCGGCTCGTATGTCAACTCCGGCAAGCGTCCTTACGGCCTCGAGCTGAAGACCGAGGTGCCCGCGATCGCGACCGTTCCCGGTGCGCCGCTCGCCTCGACGAGGACGATCAACGTGAAGGTCGGCGCGGCGATCAAGAAAGGCAGGCGACTGCTCTCCTACGGCACGATGCCGAAGAGGTGTCCCAAGGGCGGCTTCCCGGTCAAGTCGGAACTGATCTTCGGCGGCTCCTACGGCGGCGAACGCGAATTCGGGATCCCGGCCGAAACGGTCACCGTTACGAGCAAGGCCCCGTGCCCGCGTAAGCACCGCAGGCATCACTGACGCGGCCCGTGGTCACGCCGGTGCCAGGCGGCTGGGGGGTCGGCCGCCTGGCACCGGCGGCGCATGGCGCCCGGCCCTCAGCGGCGGGGAGCCCCGGCCGAATCTGCCGGGATCTTCCTCGCGCCGGGAGACAGCGTCGCATTGGGGATAGTGTGGATCTCGTGACTACGGACGCAATCGGTCTTCTCGTACGGCGCCTGGCCCGGCCTCATGCCTCTGGCGGGACGGTGATCGAGCGTTCGGTGATCCTCGCCGAGGGGGCCGACTCGGGGGCGATCCTGAACTGGATCTCCGAGCACGACGGCGTGGCCGACTCAACGGTCGCCCCCGCGCGCAGCAGTGGCCTGCACGGGTCGCGGGAGACCCTTCGTGTCGATTCCGCCCCGGCGCGTCGGTTCGTACTGCCGGCCCACGCCTTCGACTGAGCCCGGCGGCGATCGATGCCGGGCTGCGCGGTCCCGGCGCTCGCTCGCTCGATCAGGACTTCGAGACCCGTTCGCCGCTTCTCGCCCGTGGCCGTCCGCGCGCCGTTGCGCGCTGGCGTGGCAGCCGGCTGTCGCCCGGCCGGGGCGGGCGGGATGCGTCGAGACCGTCGGCGACGCTGCGGTTGCGCCCGAGCCCCTTCGCGCGGTACAGCGCGCGGTCGGCGGTGAGCACGAGCATCTCGCACGTCCCGCCGTGCTCCGGATAGGCAGCTACGCCGAAGCTCATCGTCAGCGGCTGCGAGGAGACACCGTGGATTTCGGCGACCGCGCCACGTAGCCGCTCGGCGATGGCGAACGCGACGCGTATGTCGGCGGCCGGCAGGATCGCCGCGAGCTCGTCGCCGCCGATCCGGGCGACGATGTCGGTGTGCCGGATGATCTCGCGTGCGCGGGCACCGACGGCGCGCAGCGCGGCATCGCCGGCGGGGTGTCCGTCGCGGTCGTTCAGCTCCTTGAAGCTGTCGATGTCGGCGAGCACGAGCGCGAGCGGCTCGCCGGTGCGGCGAGCGCGCGCCAGCTCGCGCTCGAAGCGCTCATCGAAGCCTTGGCGGTTCAGCAGCCCCGTGAGCATGTCGGTGCGCGCCGCGTCGAACAGCTCGCTCATCAGCCGGTCGTTGCGCCTGCTCAGCACGTGCACGAAGCAGGCCGCCACCGAGACCATGCCGACCGTGATGAACCACCGCGTGAAACCGACCTCCCCTGGCGCGATCGCCAGCAGCGTCGCCGCGTAGCACGCGGCGATCACGACGAGCTGGCCGATCATCTGCGCGCGCGTGAAGAAGTAGCCGGCGTAGAGCGCGATCCACAGGTACAGCACCTCGTTGTCCGCCGCCCGTCCTCCGTGGCGCTCGCCGTTGAAGTAGACGGCGAGCGAGACGATCGCCGTGCCGAGGCTCATCACGAGCGGGTAAGCCGAACGCGGCAGACGACCGCGCAACGCGAAAAGCGTGTACGAGACGCCGGCCATCGCCGCTGCCAGCACCCAGAATCCGGTCACATCGGCTTGCGGGGAATGGGGAAAGACGAGCGCGATGACCGTCGTCACGCTGCCGACGAGGTACAGCAGCCCGGCGATCTGACCCATCGTCGACGGAGAGGCCGTCATGGATCGGTTGGCGGTGCGCATCGGGGCGTATCGGAGGCCGATCGCCGGCGGTTGACAATAGGCGTACGAATTGGCCAAAAGTGCACAAATCAAAACCGACCGCGGCCAAGCGGTGGCGCTCAGACCAGCGCCACCCGCAGATCCATCACTCGAGGTTCTCGAAGATCTCGTTGGCGCGCGACCATTGACCGGGCGGGACGACGAGGTAGACGTCGCCGCGTCCGTGGCGATCGAGCGGGTGGTCGGCGACGCACGCTGCGTCCACGCCGAGCGCTCGCAGCTGGTCGCGCCAAGCCACCGCCGTGACTTGGTCCTCGAACGTGCCGACCGTCTCCCAGCCGTCGAAGCGTGGATCGCCGATTGCCACCGGCGGGTCCTTGGCGGCGCGCCCCCTGCCCCGAAACAGTCCCATCGCCACGAGCGTACCGCCCGCGGGCAAGCGCTCAGCCGCCGCTGTAGGAGGCCGGCGCCGGCGGGTCTGAGCGCGTGCCGTCGATCAGCGAGAGCAGCGCCGGACCGGAGGTGCCGCCGAGCACGCGCAGCCGGTGCATGCGGTAGGGGTCTTCGTCGGGGTGCGCCCAGCCGGGCACGACCGTCGTCGAGCCCTTGTAGCCGGCCGCGCGGACCTCGGCGAGGACGTTCGCGTCGTAGTGGCCCGACGGGTAGCAGAACCAATTGACCGGCACGTGGAAGCGGCGCTGGATCGTGCGCCGCGCGCCCGCGACCTGTTCGCGCAGCGCGCCGGTGCTCAGCGCGATCAGGTCGGCGTGGTCGATCCCCTGCGTGTCCAACTCCCAGCCGGCTGCCACGAGCCCCTTGATCTCGGCTTCGCCGAGCCCGCCCTGCGACGGCGGCAGCCCGGTCAGCTGGATGTTCTCCTCGCCGACCCAGCCGAGTCGGCGCAGCACGGGCAGCGCCTGGGTGTACTGGGATCTGATAGCCGTTGTCGAAGCTCAGCACGATCGGTTTGCCGCGCGGCAGCGAGATCCCGCGGCGCCAGTAAGCGTCGACTTCGTCGGGCGTCACCGCCGTCCAGCCGGCCCGCTGGAGCGCTTGCATCTGTTCGGCGAACTCGCTCGCCGGCACGTACAGACCCGGGAACGGCGCGCCCGGCGGCGGCGGCGCGATCACGTGGTACATCAGGATCGGGACCGCCCGCGTGCCGGGTTGCCCGGTCGCCACGCCGCCGCCGCGCGCTCTCCTCCGCCGGGCGCGGGTTGCCGGAGTCGAATCGCCGCCGGCGCCCCGGGTAGCGCGCTTGGCGCCCATCCCGCCGCCGCCGGTCCTCGTGGCACTGCGCCCGTCGCTGCCCGACCCGCCGGAGCTCGCCACCACGACCACGACGACGATCAGCGCGAGCAGCGCAGCCAGCGACAGGGCCGTGCGCCGCCTGCGGCGATGGCGCGTGCGCCGCTGCGCCTCACGCCGGCTGCGTCGCGCCTCGACGTCCATCGGGCCCGGCCGGGAGGGGGTGCTCGCGCATCGCGATCATCGCCGCCCGAGCATAGTCCGCCCCAACAATGAGATAAAGTCTTTTATGAGAATAGATCTCAACTATATGTTAGGCTCGCGTCATGTCGCGGACGCGCCGATCGAGACTCCTCGTCGTGCTCGCGGCCGGGACGCTCGCGCTCCTGGCGGTGGCATCGCTGAGCGGCTGCGGGCGCTCCGGCACGCCGACCGGCGCGGAAGCTCGCGGCCGCTTGCAGGTCGTCGCCGCCGAGAACTTCTGGGGCAGCATCGCCGCGCAGCTTGGCGGCGAGAAGGCCGAGGTGACGAGCATCATCGTCAACCCGGCGACCGACCCGCACAGCTACGAACCGACGGCGCTCGACGCGCGCAAGCTGGCCGGCGCGCAGATGGCGATCGTCAACGGCCTCGGCTACGACGCGTGGGCGCCCAGGCTGCTGCGGGCGAGTCCCTCGGGCGACAGGGTCGAGCTCGACGTGGGCAAGGCGCTCGGTCTCGCCGAAGGGGCCAACCCGCACCAGTGGTACTCGCCGAGCTCCGTGCGCAGGGTGCTCGACGCGATCGTCGCCGGCTACGACAGGCTCGAGCCGAGCGCCGCCTCCTACTTCGCGCAGCGAGAGCGGGCCTTCCTCGAGCGCGACCTCGCTCGCTACGACGCGCTGCGACGCGAGATTCGCGCCCGCTACGCCGGCACCCCGGTCGGCTACAGCGAGAGCATCTTCAAGCCGCTCGGCGAAGACCTCCGGCTGAAGCTGTTGACCCCGTACAGCTTCGCCAAGGCGATCGCCGAGGGCAACGACGTGACGGCCCGGGACAAGCAGACCGTCGACGATCAGGCGCGCAAGCGCCTCATCAAAATATGGGTGTTCAACAGCCAGAACGTGACGCCCGACGTGCAGCGCGTCAACGAGATCGCCCGCGAGCAGCGGATCGCGATCGTGACCGTGACCGAGACGCTCTCGCCCGCCGGCGACAGCTTCGAGCAGTGGCAGTCGGCGCAGCTCGAAGACCTCGCGCGAGCGCTGCACGAGGCCACCGGTAGATGAGCCGGGGCGCACCTACAATTTCATCCGTGAGCACGATGCCCACCGAGGGGTCGAGCTGGGCCGCGCAGGCGGCCGACGCGCTGAGCGCCGCCGGCTATCGCCGCGGCGGTGCCCGCCGGGCGATCCTCGAATTGCTCGACGAGCAGTCGTGCGCGCTGTCGGCGATCGAGATCGAGGACGCGCTGCTCGCACGCAAGCGCGAGGTCTCGCGCGCGAGCGTCTACCGCGTGATGGATGAGCTCGAGGAGATCGGGCTCGTGCAGCGTGTCGAGATCGGGCAGGGCATGGTCCGCTATGAGCCCGTGCGCGCGGGCCCCGGCCATCACCACCATCTCGTCTGCGACCACTGCGGGCGACTGGAGCCGTTCACCGACGACGGGCTCGAGCGCGCGATCCGGCGGCTCAGCGACCGCCTGCCGCTGCGCGTCTCAGAGCACGAGATCGTGATCCACGGCGCCTGCGAGACCTGCGCATCCGGCTGAGCCTCTGAGCTGCGCCGACGCGCTCGGCGGCAGTGCTCAGGGCGCGTCAGTCGCCGGCGAGACTCGTCGGCAGCGGCAGGCCGCGGGGTGGAGGGTCGTCAGCGAGCAGCCGCGGGACCGTGACCAGGTGGAATCCGCGCGAACGCAGTGCGTGGATCACTTGCGGCAGTGCCGCGACCGTCTCTTCGCGGTTGCCGCCGGCGTCGTGCATCAGGATGATCGCGCCCGGCTTGGCGCCTTCGAGCGCGCGTTTGACGATCGTTTCGACGCCCGGCTGCTCGTAGTCGTCGGTGTCGGCCGACCACAGCACCATCAGCATCTTCATCTGGTGCAGCAAATGGAAGGTGGTCGCGTTGAACGAACCGTAAGGGGGACGGAACAGGCGCGGCTTGCTTCCGCCGAGCAGTTCGATGCGCGCCGCTTGTTCGAACAGCTGTTCTTTCTGGTCGTGCGCTGAGAGATGGGCCAGCATCGGGTGGTTCTCCGTGTGGTCGCCGATCACGAAGCCGTCGCGGATCTCGCGTTCGGTCGAGGCGCCGAAGTCGTGGATCTCCTGGCCGATCACGAAGAACGTCGCGGGCACGTGTTCGCGCTCGAGCACGTCCAGGATCTGCGGCGTGTACGGCCCCGGGCCGTCGTCGAACGTGAGCGCCACGTCCTTGATCTGCGTAGAGCCTTCTTTGACGAACGGCGTGTAGGCGAGCACCGAGTTCACGCCTTTCTCTTCGCGCGCGAGCTCGTCCACGGGCGGCGGCGCGAGCGCCGCGATGTGCGGGCGCGCCCGCGCGCCCGCCGAGGAGGTCGAGCCGCCTCCGTGTGACCCGGACAGCACTGCGATCAGCACGACGACGAGCGCGACGAAGCCCGCCGCGGCGCCGAGCCTACGGCGGCGAAAGCGTGCGCGCGGGTCATCTGGATCGCGCGGCTGCGGTCGCGGGGCGGACACCGTGGGCGACGCGGCGGCCTTGCGCGTAGCCCGCTGCTCGTCTTCGAAGTCCCAGTTCCAGCGCGGGCTCATGAGCGGATGCTAGACAGCCGCGCCGTCGGCCGGGCATGTATCGACGCCGGCCGGCTCGAGCGCCGCCTGCCGGCCGAAGGTGAATTCTTCCCGAGGTGCTCGTGCCGTCGCCGGCGCTGAAGCGAGCGCCATCGCGGGTAGGATCACGAGCGAGTGGACGGCGCGAGGCCGTCCGCCGACCTTTTCGGGAGAATCAGCCAAGTGCACGTGACAGCGAAGGCCGACTATGCGGTGCGCGCCGTGATCGAGCTTGCCGAGAGCAAGCAGGATGCGCCGCGCAAGGTCGACGACGTGGCGCAGGCGCAGGGAATCCCGGTGTCGTTCCTCGAGAACATCCTCACGCAGCTGCGCTCGACGGGGATCGTACGCAGCCAGCGCGGCCCCGAAGGCGGCTACTGGCTGGCGCAGCCCGCCGGCGAGGTCAGCCTCGCGCAGATCATCCGTGCCGTCGAGGGCCCGCTCGTCGGCGTGCGCGGTCAGCGCCCCGAGGAGATCGAGTACGTCGGCTCGGCCGAGTCGCTCCAGCAGGTGTGGATCGCGCTGCGCTCCAACCTACGCAAAGTGCTCGAGAACGTGAGCGTCGCCGACGTGGCCGCCGGCAAGCTGCCCAAAGAGGTAATCGCCCTGACAAAGACCGAAGAGGCCTGGGAAACGCGCTAAGCGGCCGGCGCGAACACGCGCGGCTGGGGGAGGCGGACGGCGAGGATCTGGCCCTCGGCGAGTTCGAGTTGCTCGGCCTCGCTGCGCGTGACCTGCGCCCAGATGTCGCGGCCGTCGGGCAGCGTCAGCTCGACACGAACCTCGAAGCCGAGGTGCACGACGCGCTTGACGAGCGCCTCGATCGCGCTGCCGTCGTCCTCGGCGAGGATCTGCACGTCGTGCGGGCGCACGAAGGCGTTGCCGATGCGGTTGACCGGGCCGATGAACGACATCACGAACTCGTTGCTCGGCGACTCGTACAGTTCGCGCGGCGAGCCCGTCTGCTCGATCTTGCCGGCGTTCATCACGACGATCTGCTCGGCGACCTCCATCGCCTCCTCCTGATCGTGCGTGACGAAGATCGTCGTCACGTGGATCTCGTCGTGCAGGCGGCGCAGCCACTCGCGCAGCTCGCCGCGCACCTGTGCGTCGAGCGCGCCGAACGGCTCGTCGAGCAGCAGCACTTTCGGCTGCACGGCGAGCGCGCGTGCGAGCGCCATGCGCTGCAGCTGACCGCCCGAGAGCTGCGACGGGTAGCGCTCGGCCAGACCGTCGAGACGCACGAGCCCGAGCAGCTCCTTCACGCGCTCCTCGATCTCGGCCTTCGGGCGCTTGCGCACGCTGAGCCCGAAGGCGACGTTGTTGTGGACCGTCATGTGCTTGAACGGCGCGTAGTGCTGGAAGACGAAGCCGACGCCGCGGCTGCGGGCGGGGGTGGTGGTGACATCCTCGCCGCCGATCACGACCTCGCCCGCGTCTGGGCTCTCCAGTCCGGCGATGATCCGCAGCAGCGTGGACTTGCCGCTGCCGCTCGGTCCGAGCAGCGCCATCAGGGCGCCGTCGTCGACCGTCACCGAGACGTCGTCGAGCGCGGCGAACTCGCCGAAGTGCTTGCTCACGTGGCGGGCTTCGATCGCCATCAGGCGGCCGTGTCCGCGCGTGTGCGCCGGGTCAGCAGGTTCATCGCAATCAGTGTCGCAAACGCAAGCAGCGCCAGCACGACGGCAGCCGTATAGGCGCCGGTCACGTCGAAGTTCTCAAAGCGCGCCTGCACGAACAGCGGCAGCGTCTGCGTCTCGCCCTCGATCCGTCCCGAGACGATGCTGACCGCGCCGAACTCGCCGAGCGCGCGCGCCGTCGTCAGCACGACGCCGTAGACGACGCCCCAACGGATCCCCGGGAGCGTGATCCGCCAGAAAGCCTGCCAGCCACTCGCGCCGAGCGTCGACGCCGCTTGCTCGGCATCCGTCCCCAGCTCGCGCAGGACCGGGATCGTCTCGCGCGCGACGAACGGCAGCGAGACGATCGCCGTCGCGAGCACCATGCCCGGGACCGAGAAGATCACCTGGATGCCGTTTTCGGTCAGCCAGTCGCCGAACCAGCCGGTTTTGCCGTACGCGAGCACGAGCGCCAAGCCGATCACGACCGGCGAGATCGCGAACGGCAGGTCGATCAGCAGCCCGAGCAGCCACTTGCCCCTGAAGCGGCCGCGCTCGAGCAGCAGCGCCATGCCGATCCCGAAGACCGTGTTCAGCGGCACCGAGATCGCGACGATCTCGAGCGACAGCCAGAAGGCGTGCTGCGCGTTGGCTTCGGTGATCGAGTGCCAGACCGGGCTCAGCCCGTGTTCGAAGGTGCGGTAGAAGATCATCGCGACCGGCGCGAGCAGCAGCAGCGCGAGGTAACCGAGCGCGATCGTGCGCACGCCGTACTTGCGTGCGCGCACGGCCCGCTCCGAGCGCGGAGCGCCGGCGCGTGGCGCCGTGCGTCTGGCGGGCGCTGGGGAGAGGGCGAGCGATCCCGAGGCGCTAGAGGACATGCTTGGACCGCCAGCGTGAGAGCAGCGTCAAAGCTGCGAGCACGACGAGCGCCGCCACGAGCAGGACGACCGACACGGCCGCGGCAGCCGGGAGGTTTTCGTTCTGGATCTGCCCGAACACGTAGACCGAGCCGACCTCCGTCTTGAACGGCAGGTTGCCGGTGATCAATACGAGCGAGCCGAACTCGCCGACGGCGCGCGCGAAGCTGAGCGCGACGCCCGAGATGATCGCCGGCGCGAGGCTCGGCAGCACGATCCGGCGCAGGACCGTCAGCGGCGAGGCGCCGAGCGACTCGGCGGCTTCCTCCATCGAGACGTCGAGCTCGTGCAGCACGGGCTGCACCGAGCGCACGACGAACGGCAGCGTCACGAACAGCAGCGCCAGCCCGATCGCAGTGCGCGTGAAGGCGACGTCGATCCCGACAGGGCTGCCTTTCCCGTACAGCGCCAGCAGCACCACGCCGGCGACGATCGTCGGCAGCGCGAACGGCAGATCGATCAGCGCGTTGACGACTTTCTTGCCGGGGAACTCGTCACGCACCAGCACCCACGCGATGATCGTCCCGAACACCGCGTTGATCGCCACGACGATCGCCGAGACGATCAACGTCAGCTTGATCGCGGCGACGGCCTCTGGGTTCGATATCTCGCGCCAGAACTGCGCCGTGCCGCCGCTGCCGGACTTCGCCAGCAGCGCCGCGACGGGCAGCAGCACGAGCACCGACAGGTAGATGCCGAGCAGCCCCTTGCCGAGCGCGCCGCCGCTGCGCGCGCCCAGGGTGGGCGCGCGCAGGCGCTTTACCGCAACCGATGCTCCGCTATTTGGCAGTGGAGACTCCCAGCGACTGCTCGATCTTCGTGACGATCCCCGTTTCGGGTTCGAAGAAGTCCTTCGTGACCTTCTTCCAGCCACCGAGCGTGTCGATCGTGAACAGGCCCGGGGGCGTCGGGAAGTTGGCGGCCGAGACGCCGGAGATCACCGGGCGGTAGCCCTGCTTGGCCCAGATCGCCTGGGCGGCCGGCGAGGTCAGGTAGTCGACGAACTTCTGCGCCGTGGCAGCCGCCGAGCCTTTGCCGACGACGGCGATCGGGTTCTGGATCAGGATCGTGTTCTTCGGGATCACGTATTCGACCGGCTCGCCCTTCTGCTTGTCGGTGATCGCCTCGTTCTCGTAGTCGATCAGCGCGTCGCCGCGACCGGAGACGAACGTCTGCAGCGCGTTGCGTGCCGAGCTGTCCTGGCTGACGACGTTCTTGAACATTTCTTTCAAGTACGTTTCCGCCTGCGCGGGGGTCTTGCCTTCCTTGAGCTGCGCGCCGTAGGCGGCCATGATGTTCCAGCGCGCGCCGCCCGAGGTGAACGGGTTCGGCGTGACGACCTGCACGCCCGGCTTGATCAGGTCCGCCCAGTCCTCGATGTGCTTGGGGTTGCCCTTGCGCACGATGATCACCGCGACCGAATCGCTGACGAAGCCGTGCGTGGCGTTCTGGTTCCAGCTCGCGTCGACGAGGCCGGCCTTGACGAGCCGTTCCACGTCGGGTTCGAGCGAGAAGTCGACGACGTCGGCGTGCAGCCCGTTGGCCACCGCGCGGCTCTGTTCGCCGGAGGGGCCGTAGGACTGCTTGAAGCTCACTCCCTTGCCATCCGCGGTGCCCTGGAAGGCCGGTATCAGCGCTTCGAAGGCCGGCTGCGGCGTGGAGTAGGCGACCAGCGTGAGCTCCTTGCTGGAGCCGCCGCTGCTCGAGGAGCCGCATGCGCTGAGGCCGATCGCGGCTGCCGCGACCGACAGGAAGACTGCTAGGGAGTGCTTTTTCATAACCGCTTTCTTCATCGAATGAATGAACAAAATCGAAGACATCGAAATGATTGGCCTCGTGATAGTAGAGCAATGTAAACCCGTAAACAAGATCGGGATTACCCACATTGGACGGCGGGCGGATTCCGCCGGGCCACGGCAGCGGGGTGGGGTGCCCGGCGACCGACCGATCGGAGACAGCACTTGCGGCCGTGGATGCGGCCGTCTTGACTTGAGTCGAGCCGAGCAAGGCATCCATGACGATGACCTCGTTTGGAGTAACCTCGAAACGGGTAGACTGATTTCTGGACGGGGGCTGCCTCGAATGCGCCCAGCCTTTGCACCGATCTCATCCCCAGACGCCGCCACAGGAGAACAGCTTGATGCCAGCATCACCAGCGCCTACCGTTGCCGACGCGCCCACGACCGACGCAGCCGAGGCCGCCGTCGACGCAATCGCCGCCACAGCCGGCCAGGAGACAACCTTCTCGCTCGCGCTCAGCCAGGAGCAGAAGGACATCCGCGACTGGGTGCACGGCTTCGCCGCCGATGTGATGCGCCCGGCCGCGCACGAGTGGGACGAGCGCGAGCAGACGCCGTGGCCGATCATCCAGGAGGCCGCGAAGATCGGCCTGTACGGCTTTGAAGGGATCGCCCAGTTCTTCGCCGACCCGAGCGGCCTGGGCCTGCCGATCGTCAACGAGGAGCTGTTCTGGGGCGACGCCGGCATCGGCATGTCGATCATGGGCACCTCGCTGGCCGTCGCGGCGATCTTCGGCCAGGGCACTCCCGAGCAGATCGGCGAATGGATCCCGCGCTGCTTCGGCACAGTCGACGACGTCAAGGTCGCCGCCTTCTGCGCCTCTGAGCCGAACGCCGGCTCAGACGTCTCCGGCGTGCGCACGATGGCCAAGTTCGACGAGGCAGCAGGCGAGTGGGTGCTCAACGGCCAGAAGGCCTGGGCGACCAACGGCGGCATCTCAGACGTGCACGTGGTGATCGCCTCGCTCGATCGCGAGCTCGGCTCCAAAGGCCACGCGGCGTTCGTCGTGCCGATGTCCGAAGCCAAGGGCATCTCCCAGGGCACGAAGGTCTCAAAGCACGGCCTCAGGGCCTCGCACACCGCCGATGTGTTCCTCGATGACTGCCGCATCCCCGCGAACTACGTGCTCGGCGGCAAGGAGAAGCTCGATCAGCGCATCGCCAGGGTCAGGGAGGGCAAGAAAGCGCAGTCACAAGCGGCGATGGCGACCTTCGAGGCCTCGCGCCCGACCGTCGGCGCCCAGGCCCTGGGGATCGCAAGGGCAGCCTATGAGTACGCCCTCCACTACGCCAAGGAGCGCGAGCAGTTCGGACGCAAGATCATCGAGAACCAGTCGATCGCCTTCACCCTGGCGCGGATGAAGCTCGAGATCGACGCCGCCCGCCTGCTCGTCTGGCGCGCCTCCTGGATGGGGCGAAACCAGGTCCCCTTCGAGAACGCCGAGGGCTCGATGTCAAAGCTGAAGGCCGGCGAGGTCGCCGTGTGGGTGACCGAGCGCGCGATCCAGATCCTCGGCGGCAACGGCTACACCCGCGAGTTCCCCGTCGAGCGCTGGCACCGCGACGCGAAGATCTACGACATCTTCGAGGGCACCGCAGAGATCCAGCAGCTCGTGATCTCCCGCGCGATCTCGGGGATGCAGATCAAGTAGGTAGCGAACAGACATCGTCAGCCCGGGCGCGAGCCCGGGCGGCGGATCACCCCAGTTCTTGGACGATGATCGAAGCGGCGGCCGCGTGCGTGCCCCCAGCTCTTGGGGTTATTGTCAAGGCAGGCGTGTTCCCGGTGGGGTTTCGAACCTCGATCGCCGAGTTGTTCACCGTGGTCCTGACAAGCGCTTCGCCTGAGATCAGGCTGGTTCCGGTCGCCCGTCCGAAGACCGTGTAGGGCAATTCGACCATGCCACCCCCGGAGTCGAGAGCGATCACGAGCTGACCTGGCTCGTCCGTGGATACCGAGAAGGTCACGCGATAGGTGCCGACGAGCGGCAGGACGAATTCGGTCGCACTGCGCCTGGCGATCACTTCGCTCGTCGGGCCATTCCGGGGGAATTCGACCGGTATGCCAGCCCCTGCGGTCGCCGCATTGTCGGGCGGCATCAGGGCATAGAACTCGGCATACGCCAGCAGCGCGGACGGACCTGCTGGGCCGGTCGGACCGGTCGGTCCCGGCGCGCCCTGTGGTCCTGGTTCGCCTGCGGCTCCGGTGGGACCGGCGGCGCCGCCCGGACCTGGTTCGCCTTGCGGGCCCGGTTCGCCTGTAGGTCCATCGGTCCCGGCGGGGCCGATTGGGCCTTCCGCTCCTGCTTGGCCCGAGATTCCTTCTGGCCCGGCGATGCCTGCCGGGCCGTCAGGTCCAGGCAGCCCGACGAAACCCTGAGCGCCTGCATGGCCTTCGGCACCCGTCATTCCCATGATCCCTCGAGCACCTTCTGTTCCGGCAATGCCCTCTGTACCCCGAGCGCCCTCCACCCCCGCCGTGCCATCGTTGCCAGCCGGCCCTGCGGGGCCCGTTGTGCCGAGGAGTCCCGCGCCGGGTGGGCCTTGGAGACCTGCGGGACCGGCTGGTCCGGGAAGGCCCGAAAACCCCGCTGGCCCCCTGCGACCGGTAGGTCCGCGAGCTCCGGGCGGTCCTGGGGTCCTTCCCGGTCTGGCGTGGCACGGAGTTGGGGGTTGTCGCACCCGACCCGTGAAGGCTCCCCTGCTACAGGATGCTTGAGCTGCCGCGAGGATGGGCGTTACCGCTGAGACTCCCGAGAGTGCGCACGCGCAAGCAACCGCGGCGATCCCTCCACAGATGGTTCGAGTCAGTACGGTATTCAATTCCCAGAAAAGATCCATTAATTGGAACTCGACTGGGTAGTGCAGCAACGTGAGCGCTACCGTCGGGAGTGGCCAAACGGGGGCTCTTCAGATCTGCTCGACCTCGGGTGCGTCGGTGCGCAGCAGTGGCGGCTCTGCTGCCGCGGGCCCCGGGTCGGCGGCGCCGATCTTCCGCCACGGCTGCTTGACCACGGCCCAGCTGACGGCGCCGACGAGCAGCACGCCGCACAGGATCCAGCCGAGCGCGGTCGTCGCCGACGCCGACGTACTTCAGGCCGGAAGCGACGATCACGAACGTGATGGCCGGGCGGATGTAGCGATCGGGCGCGCTCGAGGAGAGCATCGAGCCGACGAACACGGCGGGGACGCTGCCGATGATCAGCGACGTCGTGACGCCGAACTCGACGTGCCCGAAGGCGAGCGCGCCGAGCGCGGCGGCCGTCGTCAGCGGCACGGCCTGCGTCAGGTCGGTGCCGACGAGCTGCTTGGCGCCGATCATCGGGTAGAGGAACAGCAGCATGATGATCATCAGCGAACCCGAGCCGACCGAGGTGATGCCGACGACGACCCCGCCGACCATCGCCGATCGCGATCGTGCGCAGCGGGCGCGGGGTGACGTCGTGGACGGCCGCCGTGCGGCCGTGGCCGGATCGTGCGGTCGAGCACGTAGCGCAGCACCATCGCGCCGGCGCCGACGAGCAGCGCGACGCCGAGCGCCAGCTCGATGTTTTTCTGGGCGGTTTTGGCGTGGCCCATCAGCGTGCAGCAGGTAGGCGCCGAAGAACGCCATCGGCACCGAGCCGAGCACCATCCAGCCGACCAGGCGCAGGTTGACCGTGCCGCTGGCGCAGATGGACGATGGCGCCGATCGGGCGCATCAGCACGGCCGCCACGAGATCGCTCGAGATCGCCGAGGAGGGCGTCACGCCGAACAGCAGGATCAGCATCGGCGTCATCAGCGCGCCGCCGCCCGCGCCGGTCATGCCGACGAGGAACCCGATGATCGCGCTCCCCAGGACGATGTACGGATCTACGTGGATTTCCTTCGCTCCCTCGGCCGGGACAGTACCGGTCGAGGGAGTGCGCGGCCAGCCGCGCGCGACGCAGTCCGGGAAAGGGGCCGCAGGCGGCGGCCGTGTCTCCAGCAGTCCGCGAGCGGCGGCGATCTGCCGGCAGCGCCGCCGCGCGGCTGCGGGCTGAGTCAGGCTGCCTGTCGCGCGCCGGCCTGCACGCGCTCGAGCTCCTCGGCGTCGCGCAGCGCCCAGCCGACGCGCTCGATCAGCTGGTTGGCGGCGTGGCCGGTGCTCAGGTGCACCGCGTAGACGCTCTCCTCGAGCAGCACCGCCGGTCCGTCTGGGTTCTGCTCATCGGCGGTCACGATGATCTTTGCCATGGGTTCGGTCCTTTCCTGGTTCGCGGGGGCGAGGCGTCGGCGGGCGGCGCCATGCCTGCGCGCCGGCGCGTCGTGGCTTGGGGCACGGTCGGGCCGGGCTGGCGGCCCGGCCCGACCGTGAGGGGATGCCCGGGAGGGACGGTCCGGGCAGGAGACGAGGAACCTCAGGCGCCTCGACATCGCCCATTCACGCAGGCCCGCGCTGAGACGACGCCGGGCCGGCCATCCGTATGCAGGGGGGCATGCCGGGTGGGTGGAGGTGCGTGAACGAACATTGTTCAGTAAGTATATCGACAATATTGACAAAATCAAGCGCAAGCGCGAAGAGCGCGAAACGAATGGCGCCCGCGCGCGGTGCCCGGCGTGGTCGGGCCCAGGTCGCGGCAGTGCTACCGATCGACCGGCCGCTCGAACGATCGGGGCCGGGTCGGCGATTCCGCCCCAACGTCGGATCAGGCCGGGGCGCTACCAGGCCTGCGTGGCGCGGCAGTGCGGGCAGGCGACCGTCGTCGAGACGGGCGCGCGGAAGACGAAGCCGCAGTGGCAGGCGTAGGAGGCCTCGTCGACCGGGCCGCCCGCATCGCGCACGCGCTGCGCGGCGGGATCGACGGCAGGCGCAGTCGAGGCAGTCGGAGCACAGGCCGCCTGAGCGGTTGCGTGCGCAGTCTCGGACGCGCCGATCGCGGCTCGGCGGTGCTGGTCTGCGCGTGAGCGACGGCGTTCACGCAGGGTGTGGGGGAGGCTTGCTCGCATGGCTCTATGAGAGAAGACCCTTCCCACGAGCAAAGGTTTCGCCCTGCAACGGCGATTTCCTGGGGGGCGGCGGCGTTCGGGCGCGCGGCGAGCCCAGGGTGCCGGTGGCACGGCCGCAAAATCGGTTTGGAATACTGGAGGGCGATGAACCCCGCGCGAAAGCGAACGGTGCGCTTGGTCGTGGCCTTGAGCGCGGCCGTGCTGCTGGCCAGCGCGCTGATCTACACGAGCTTCAGCGCGGCGAGCCCGGCGCTCAGCCCAAGCCAGCTGCTGCACCAGGCGCAGCCGGGGCGCAGCTACCAGCTAACCGGCAAGGTCGTCGACGGCTCGGTGCGCCACGCCGGCAACGCGCTCGACTTCAGCGTCGCCGATCGCGTCGGCGGCACGGCGATCCCGGTCGTCTACACGGGCACCGTCCCCGATCCGTTCCGCGAAGGTCGCGAGGTGATCGTCACCGTGCAGAAGCACGGCGGTCAGTACGTCGGCGAACGCGACTCGCTGATCACCAAGTGCCCGTCCAAGTACAAGACCGCTCCGGCGGGCGAGAAGCAGAACTCACTGAGGTGGCCGACCTCGGCCGCATCTGCCTGCTGCTGGCGCTGATCGTCTGCGTCTACGGGATCGGCGCGTCGCTGTACGGGGCGCGCACCGGCCGCCTCGAGTTCTCCGACTCCGGGCGGCGCGCGGTGTACGCGCTGGCGATCGTGCTGACGGTCGCCTTCGCCGTGCTCGAGTTCGCCTTCCTGCGCAACGACTTCGCCTTCAACACGGTCGCCGACACCTCGAGCCGCACGACGCCGACGTTCTACCGCGCGGCTGCCGTGTGGTCCTCGCAGGAAGGCTCGCTGCTGCTGTGGGCGTGGCTGCTGTCGCTGTGGTCGAGCCTCGCGCTGTTCCTCGACGCGCCGGCGGATGCGCGACGTGGCCGCCTACGCGACGGCGATCCTGCTCGGCTTCGGGGCGTTCTTCATCTCGCTGATGATCTTCTACGCCTCGCCGTTCTCGACGACGACGCCGAACGCCCGCCGAAGGCGTCGGGCTCGATCCGCTGCTGCGCTTCCCGACGATGATGATCCACCCGCCGATGCTGTACTCGGGCTACACGCTGTGCACGATCCCGCTCGCCTTCGCCGTCGGCGCGCTGCTCGCGCGCCGCGTCGACGCCGACTGGATCCGCGCGACGCGGCGCTTCGCGCTTCGCGGCGTGGCTGTTCCTCGGCGTCGGCATCCTGCTCGGCGCGCGCTGGTCCTACTGCGGAGCTCGGCTGGGGCGGCTACTGGGGGTGGGACGCCGTCGAGAACGCATCGCTGATGCCGTGGCTGACGGGCACGGCCTTCCTGCACTCGCTGATGATCCAGGAGAAGCGGGGCATGCTGAAGGTGTGGAACGTCTCGCTCGTGCTCGCCACGGGCACGCTCGCGATCATGGGCACGTTCCTCGTGCGCAGCGGCATCCTCAACTCGATCCACGCCTTCGGCGGCGCGACGCTCGGGGTGCCGTTCGTGGCGCTGATCGGCGTGCTGATCGCGGGCTCGATCTACCTGGTCGTCTCCCGGCGCGAGATGCTGCGCTCCGAGCATCGCCTGGACTCGCTGCTCTCGCGCGAGTCGATCTTCCTGGCCAACAACCTCGTGCTCGTGGCGCTCTGCTTCGTGATCTTCTGGGGCACCTACTTCCCGCTGATCTCGGAGGCGCTCACCGGCAACGAAGCCTCCGTCGGGCCGCCGTGGTTCGATCGCTACACGGTGCCGCTCGCGCTGATCCTCGTGCTGCTCAGCGGGATCGGGCCGGTGATCGCGTGGCGTCGTGCGACGCTGTGCCAACGCGCGCGGAACTTCCTCGTGCCGCTCGCCTGCGGGCTGCTCACGCTGGTCGTGCTGCTCGCCTCCGGCGTCGGCGCACAAGCCGCTGGCGATCGCGATGTTCTGCTGCGCCGCCTTCGTGCTCGGCAGCGTCGGGCAGGAGTTCTTCCGCGGCGCGCGCGCGCGGCGAGCGATGGCCGGCGAGGCGCCGCCGGTGGCGCTGCTGGCGCTCGTGCGGCGCAACCGCCGGCGCTACGGCGGCTACGTCGTGCACGTCGGGATCGCCGTGCTGTTCGTCGGCGTGGCGGCATCCTCGTCCTTCCAGCACGCCGTCGAGCAGACGTCTGACGCCCGGCTCCTCGGCGCGCGTCGGCGCCTACACGGTGCGCTACGTAGCGTCCCACGGCGGCGATCACGCCGAGGAACGACACGGCTCACACCGGTTCGACGCTCGACGTCGGCGCGGTGCTCGACGTCAGCAAGGCGGGCCGCCACGTCGCCACGCTGCACCCGAGCGAGGGCTTCTACGACTCCGGCGAACCGGCGCAGGGAACCGTCGGGCATCTGATCGGCGGCCAGGCCGTGAGCCACATCAGCATGAGCGCCGGGGTGACGCGCGACGTGTGGACGGCGATCGCGCCGAACATCGCAACGCCGGCGCTTCAGCGGATCGTGTCCGTCGGCAACCGCACGCTGCCGGCCGACGAGGCGGCGGTGGCGATCGGCGTGCTCGCACGCGAATACCTGAAGAACCCACCGCCGGCGCAGTTCCACTTCATCGTCTCGCCGATGGTCATGTGGATCTGGATCGGCGGCCTGATCGTGTTCGGCGGCGGTCTGATCGCGATCTGGCCGACGCCGAGCGCGCTGCGCCGGCGCGTCGCGCTGCGCTCGCGCGCGCGCGCCTCGCACGGCCTGGCGCGCGCCTGAGCCCGGCGATGTACCCGATGCCCGTGAGCGGCGCGACGGTGGCGGCCGCCGCGTGCGATCGGGGACGCTGAGTGGATCTGCTCGGCGTGCTGCTGGCGCTTGCTGCTGCTCGCCGTCGTGATCGCGCTCGTCGGCGCACCGCTGCGCGCGGCCAGGGATCGGGAACTGGCCGGCGAGCACGTGCCGAACGACGAGGATCCCGAGCGCCAGCAGGTATACGAGCGAGCGCAGCTGGAGTCGGCGCGCGAGGCCAAGTACGGCGAGATACGCGACGCCGAGCTGGACATGCGCACGGGCAAGCTCTCGCGCGAGGACTACGAGGCGGTGGACGCCGCGCTGCGCGCGGAGGCGCTCGAGGTGCTGGACCGGCTGCAGGCGCTCGAGCGCGACGAAGGCGACCCCGCCTCGCAGGCCGGGGGCGGACGATCGACCGAGGCCCCAGGCCGCCACGACCCCGACCAGGCGGACGCTGTCAGCTGACCGTGAAGTAGAGGGTCAGGGTTGGCCCCCGGCGAGGGTGCTAGGCCCAGGGCCGCTTGAGCAGGACGATCGCGTTCACGATGAACAGGACCGCGAAGAAGATCGTCCAGCGGTTGAGGTTGCGCTCGACCATCGAGCCTCCGCCGAGCGGCCCGGTGCCGCTGCCGACGCCGAACGCGCCGGACAGGCCCGAGTCCTTGCCCGAGTGCATCAGCACGAGGAAGACGACGATCACCGAGATGATCACCTGCAGCACGGAGAGGATGGTTTCCATGCCGCCAGCCTACCGAAAGGCCCGTCCGCGGCGCGCATCGGGCTGCAGGATCGGGCGGCGATCCGGCGAAGATGGCCACTTGGGCGCCTGCTCCCAACTGGTTTCCTCGTCTCTCTCCTCGGGTACGCTTACGGTCTGTCGCCGAATGGCGGCGTGAGCGCCCGTGCAACGGATTGTGGACGCGATTACGAATCCTTTACGCCTTGGTGCTTGCCTGCCGATATGAATTCCGGTGGGCGTACCCCGCGTTTGTGGGCTACACTGCGCCGACCACGACCATGGGACGACCACGAGATGACGAAGATCGGCGCATGATCGCTGCTTCCGGCATACGGCAGGCGCGCGTGGCGTGCGCTGATCTCGGCGATCGCGGGAGGCGGCCTGACGGCGGCCGGGCTCGGCCCGCTCTCCGGCGGCGCGCTCGCAGCCGAAAGCTGGACGGGCAGCGAATCGGAAGGCGACCGGCACGACGCCGACCGAAACGACGCCGAGCGAAAAGCCGACCACGACGGCCACGCCGCCGACGACGACCTCGACGCCGGCGGCGAGCACGCCGGCACCGGCGCCGACGACCACGAGCACGCCGACGCCGGCGCCCACCTCGACGGCGCCGAAGCGCAGGCCAAGCCGAAGTGAAGGCGCCGCGCGAAGCCGTCGGCGAAAGGCCCCGCCGTCGTGCTGCAGCGCCGCCAGAAAGTGACGGAATCGAAGCCGAGCAGCTCGACGAGCACGACGCCCACGCACGACGGGGCCGAACCCGGCGCCGGCCAACAGCAACGTCGCCGTCGCGCCGCAGGTGATCGCCGCCCAGGAGGAAGCGCTCGCGGCCGAACTCGCCGGCTCGGCGGCTTCGGCGCAGGCGCTGGCCTTCTACCGGATCCCGCTGTTCCTGCTGCCGATCTACCAGGCCGCGGCGGTCCAGTACGGAGTGCCCTGGCAGATCCTCGCCGCGATCAACGAAATCGAGACCAACTACGGAACCGACCTGTCCGTCTCGACCGCCGGCGCCGTCGGCTGGATGCAGTTCATGCCGGCCACCTGGATCCAGTACGGCGTCGACGCGCTCAACGCCGGCTACGCCGACCCGTACAACCCGGTCGACGCGATCTTCGCGGCCGCCCGCTACCTGCGTGCGGCGGGCGCGGCGACCGACCTGCACGGCGCGATCCTCGCCTACAACCACTCCGAAGAATACGTCAACTCGGTGCTGCTGCGCGCGAAGCTGATCTCGAGCTACCCGAAGAACGTGATCGCGACGCTGACCGGCCTGACCGACGGCAGGCTGCCCGTCTCCGGCAAGCAGGTCGTGTGGGGCGCGCTCTCGACGGCGCCGAGCCCCTCGGCGCTCGCCTCGGGCTCGAGCGCGACCGCGGGCGCCACGGCCGCGGCGAGCGACCGCGGCCAAGCTATCCGCGCCGACGAGCGCTGCCGCGACGGCTCCGGGCTCCTCGGCCGCGCCGTCCCCGACGGCTGCCGCGGCGGCGACGCGGCAAGCACGCCAAGCATCCGCCGGCGCTTCACCTGGTCGACCTGATGAGCGCGCCCAACGCGACCGTCGTCGCCGTGCAGGACGGACGCGTCGTCAAGCTGGGCAGCTCGAAGCAAGCTCGGCAGGTACCTGATCCTGCGCGACGTCTACGGCGACGTCTTCACCTACGCCGGCCTCGGCAGCATCGCCTCGCACTACCCCAAGCCGAAGCGGCCGAAGACGCCGAAGCTCGCCTCGAGCGCAAGCGCCTCCACGTGCCGGCCGCCGGCGCCCGAAGCGAAGCCGACGCAGCCGGCCACGCCGGTCACCACGCACCGGTCACGCTGAAGGTCAAGCAGCACTCGCAAGCGCTGCCGCCGGCGCCTCGGCCGTCTGCGGGCGCGGGCGAAGCTGAGCGCCGAGTACCGGCAAGGTCCGCCTGTTCGCCCACCCCGGCAACCCCGACGCGCTCGCCTCGGCCGCGAAGCGCCAGGCGCTCGCAGCTCGATCGCCGGAAAGCTGCTGCCGCTGCGCGCCGGCTCGATCGTCTCCAAGGGCACGGTGCTCGGCCGCGTACGCACGCCCGCCGAACGCGAGCGCCGGTCACCTGCGCTTCGCGATCCGCCCGGGCGGCGATCAGACGCACGGTCGACCCGCGGCCGATCCTGACCAACTGGACGCAGCTCGGCGCCGCGCTGCACCCGCAGGGCGCCAAGCGGCGAAAACGACCTGCTCGGAGCGACGGCCAGCGGCGTCTTCCTGATGTCCAAGGACGAACTCGAGCGCACGGTGCTGTCCGACCCCGGCATCGAGATCTACCAGTGCGGCCGCCAGGACATCGCCTCCGGCAAGATCGACAAGCGCGTGCTCGCGGTGCTCGCGTTCCTCTCGCGCAGCGGACTGAAGCCGACCGTCAGCGCGCTGCGCGTGCGGTCACAGCGAGATGACCGTCTCGGGCTACGTCTCAGAGCACTACACAGGCGACGCCGTCGACATCTCGGCGATCAACGGCGCCCCGATCGCCGGCCACCAGGGCGCCGGCACGATCACCGACCTGACGATCCGCACGCTGCTGACCCTGCAGGGCGAATTCGTGCCGCACCAGATCATCAGCCTGATGCAGTACCCCGGCGCGCCGAACACGCTCGCGATGCCCGAACACTGGAACCACATCCACGTCGGCTTCCGCCCGACCGCGGCCCAGCTGCCGCTGAACGGCCAGACGGCGGCGGGCGCGGCCCGCGCCGGCAAAGGCGTGCCTTCGCCCGGTCGTCGTGCCGAGCGATCTGAGCACGACGCAGTGGAACCAGCTCGTCACCCGCATCGGCGCGCTGCCCGCGCCGAAGGTCGCCGCCAAGCCCAGCTCGTCGGCGATCAAGGACCCGAAGCCCGCCGGCGCCGGCAAGTAGACCTCGGCCGCAGCCTAAATCTAAACTAGAGGAATAGGCTCCGGTCACGGTTCCGGCGCGCGTTCTGGAACAGACGCCGGCGGTTCCGCGATGCGCTTGGCCGGCGGTCCCGCCAGGGTGTCCGCAGGCGCGCCGTTACGCCGGACCGGTCTGCGATGATCAGCCGGTGGCGAGCTACGGCGGGATCGACCTCGGCGGCACGAAGATCCAGGCGGTCGTCGTCGACGAGGACCACAGCGTGCTCGGCTCGGCGCGGCGGCCGACGCCGACGAGCGGCGGGCCGGCGGACGTGGCGGACGAGATGGCGGCGCGCGCTGCGCGACGCCGCCAAGGCCGCCGAGCTCGAGCCGACGACGCTCGCCGGGGTCGGCGTCGGCTCGCCGGGGACGATCGAGGGCGGGCACCGTGACGAGCGCGCGCAACCTGCCCGACTGGGAAGGCACGCTTTCCGCTCGCGGCGACGCTCGAAGAGGCGCTCGGCTGCACGGGTCGACGGCTCGGCAACGACGTGCAGGTCGCGACCGACGCCGAGTTCAAGCTCGGCGCCGGGCGGCCGTACGACTCGCTGCTCGGCGTCTTCTGGGGCACGGGCGTCGGCGGCGGCCTCATCCTCGACGGCAAGCCGTGGACCGGGCGCGGGGCGGCCGGGGAGATCGGCCACATGGTCGTCGAGCTCGACGGCGCGCGCTGCACGTGCGGGCGGCGCGGCTGCATGGAGGCCTACGCGGGACGCGCGGCGATGGAAGCGCACGTCGCGCAAGCTGCGTCGAGAAGGGCAAGCAAGACCGACCTGTTCAAGCTGATGAAGGAGCGCGAGCGCACGCGGCTGACGAGCGGCATCTGGGCGCGCGCGCTCGAGCACGGCGACAAGCTCGCGACCGCACATGATCGATCGCGCGGTGCAGGCGCTCGGCGCGGGCGTCGCCTCGGCCTGCAACCTGCTCGACGTCGAGGCCGTGATCATCGGCGGCGGGCCTCGGGCGTGCGCCTCGGCGAGCCCTACGCGAAGCGCATCGCCGAGGCGATGCAGCCGCACCTGTTCGCCGACTTCCGTCCGCCGCGACGTGCACGTGGCGGCGCTCGGCGACCTCGGCGGCGCGATCGGCGCGGCGCTGCTCGTCGAGGACGATTCCCCGCGGCGCCGCAGCCGCCTGACGCGCCGCCGAGCGCTCAGCAGCCCGCCGAGCGTGATCACCACGAGCGCGAGCGACAGCGTCGAGGTGACGCCGACGGTCACGGCGGCGGCGCCGTCGAGCAGCGCCGCGGCTGCGGCGCTCTCCCATCACGCTCTCCGAGCGCGACAGCCGCCAGATGAAGAACAGGTTGATCGGCAGCAGCAGCCCGTTGACGACCTGCACGCCGACGAGCAGCGAGATCACCGGCAGGCCGGGGATCATCGCGACGAACGCGCTGAGCACGATCATCGCGGTGATGATGCCCACGAACACCGGCGCCTCCTCGCGGCGGCGCCCGATGCCCTTCTCGTAGCCGAGCGACTCGGAGACCACGTACGAGGTCGCGATCGGCAGGATCGCCGCGGCGAGCAGGCTCGCGCCGAGCAGGCCGATGCCGAACAGCGCCTCGGCGTACTGCCCGGCGAACGGGTTCAGCGCGCGCGCGGCCTCGGCCGCCGAGGAGATGTTGTGGATGCCGTGCGTGAACAGCGTCGCGCCGGTCGCGATGATGATGAAGGCCGCGATCAGGTTCGCGAACACCGCGCCGGCGACGGCCTCGCGTTCCTCGCGTGGCAGCTCGTCCTCGCGCACGCCGCGCTCGACGACGGCCGACTGCAGGTACAGCTGCATGTACGGCGTGATCGTCGTGCCCGCGGTCGCGATCAGCAGCACCAGGAAGGCCGAGTTCGAGTGCAGGTGGGGCGACGACGATCGCCTTGCCCGACGTCGCCCCAGTCGGGGTGGGCGAGGATCGCGGCGATCGGGTAGGCGAAGAAGGGGATCGTGAACCAGATGAAGATGCGCTCGGCCGAGCGATAGGAGCCGCGCACGATGATCAGCCAGATCCCGACCGCGGCGATCGGCACCGACATCTGCACGGGCACGCCGGTCAGCCCGACGCGCCGCGCCGATGCCGACGAAGTCCGAGATGCAGATGCCGAGGTTCGCGATCAGCACGGCGCTGGTCGCGAACACCGACCAGCGGATCCCGTACTCCTCGCGCACCAGCTCGGCCAGCCCCTTGCCGGTGACGACGCCCATCCGCGCGGCGAGCAGCTGCACGATCGCCAGCGAGATCGTGATCAGCACCATCGTCCACAGCAGCGTCGTAGCCGTACTTGGCGCCGACCGAGGAGTAGGTCGCGATGCCGCCGGCGTCGTTGCCGGCGTTGGCCGCGATCAGCCCCGGGCCGAGCAGGCCGAGCATCGCGAACAGGCGTGCGCGTCGAGAGCTAAGCCGTGCAGGCAGACGCGGTCGGCCACGGGTGGCCGACCGGACACGACGCATGACGGGCGGTACTCGGACCGCCATCGAACTGTCCGCCTGGGGCGCTCACGCCGCGCAGTCTATTCAGTCCCTGCCGTGCTCAGCGGACGGTCGCGGTCAGTCCTCGCCGAGCAGCCCGAAGCGCCGGCGCCAGCCGCGCGGGAGCATCGCCTCGAGCACGTCGTCGACGGTCACCACGCCCGACCATCCGCTCGTGCTCGTCGACGACCGGGATCGAGGTCAGGTTGTAGTCGGCCATCAGCCGCGCGACCTCCTCGAAGGAGGCGTCCGGCGAGCAGGCACGGCGTCTCGTGCTTGACCGTCGCTTCCAGGCGCTGGCCGGGGTCGGCGCGCAGCAGCGCGGCGACCGGCACGCTGCCCTCGAGCGAGCCCGTCGGCGGTGCTGACGAAGACGGAGGTCAGCAGCTCCGGCGCGATCTGGCTGCGGCGCACCGCCTCGAGCGCGTCGCCGGCCGAGGTCGAGCCGCGCAGCAGGATGAAGTCGGGGCTCATCAGCCCGCCCGCCTCGGCGGGGTCGTAGCCGAGCAGCGCGCGCACCTTCACGCGGTGGCTGACTCCCAGCAGCGCGAGCACCGGCTCGCGGCGGTCCTCGTCGAGCTCGCCGAGGATGTCGGCCGCGTCGTCGGGCGCCATGCGCGAGAGGATCTCGGCGACCTGCGCGTCGGGGCGGTCCTCGAGGAACTCGCGCTGGTGGTGGTCGTCGAGCTCCTCGAACACGTCCGCCTCGAGCTCGCGGTCGTCGTCGCCGACGGCCTGGATGATCTCCTCGCCCTCGCGGCGCGAGGCGGCCTCGACGAGGTCGGCGATCTGCGCGGGGTGCAGCTTGGCGAGCTTGGGGTGGGGGACGCGCAGGCGCACCGTCGGCACGTGCCCGACGAACGGCTCGACGCCGGCCCAGTCGAGGAACTCGCCGGTCGCGATGTGCGCGCCGAGCGGCTTCGGCAGCAGCCGTCGCAGCCCGCCGCGCGGCCCCGTGTCGACGCCGACGACGCGCCACGAGCCGGCGACGAGCGCCAGCTCGATCTCGTTGGCGCGCACCAGGCGCGCGCCCTCGACGTTGATCAGCTGGCGGTCGAGCAGGTCGCGCTTGCAGCAGCACCTCCTCGGGGCGGCGCTCGAAGCGGCGCAGGTCGAGCTTGGCCTTGCGCAGCACGACGCCGTCGGCGCCGATCTCCGAGACGCGCTCGACGCCGAGATAGGAGGTGCGTCCGGCGACCGTCACCAGAAACCCGGTGATCGGCGGATAGCCGACGCCGCCGAGGCGCACGATCAGGTCGCGACCTTGCCCAGGCGCTCGCCGTCGGCGTCGCGCAGCGGGCTGCCGATGACGGTCGAGAGATGCAGGATCGGCGGCGCCTGCGCAGTGGGCGCGTTCATCGAGCTCATCCTAGGGACACCAGGGGGCATCGTACGCCCGGCGGGCGCTGGGAATCTATCTTGGGCGTTGATGCTTCCGTTCTGGCTCTCGATCGGCTTGCTCTCGGCGGCGCAGGGCGCGATCGTCGCGCTGGCCGGCGCCCCAGGTGCCTGCGCTGGCGCGCCTGCGCGGCCGCCGCTGGGCGGTGATCCCGCCGCTCTCGGTGCTCGGCTTCGTGCTCGCCGGCGTGCTCGCCGAACACGCCAGCGCCCAAGGGCTGACCTATCTGGCGCTCGTCGCCGTGCCGCTGCTGGCCGCCGGCGCGCTCGGCTGGCTGACCCCCGGCGCGCGTCCCGCGCGGGCGCTGCTCGTGCTGCCGCTGTTCGCGCTGGCATGGGCCGACGCCGGCGCCCTGGCAGGCGAGGCGGCGGCGCTCACGCTCTCGGCGCTCAGCTGCGTCGCGCTCGGCGTGCTGCTCGCCGCCGTCACGCCACCGCGCTGGCTCGCCGCCGGGATCGTCGCGATGGCGCTCGTCGACGCCGCCCTGGTGGTCTCCGATCTGCTGCAGCGTCCCAACGACGCGCTCAACGCGGCGCACCCGGCGGCCGGCCTGCCGCGCCTGCAGAGCGCTCTGCTCGGCTCGGCCGTGATGGGCTACGGCGACCTGTTCATCGCCGGCGCGCTCGGGGCGCTGCTCGCGCTCACCGTCGGGCGCGGTGGCAGTCGCGCGCGGCGCTGCTCGCCGCCGTGCTCGCGCTCGCTTCGACCTGCTGTTCTTCTTCGTCGACGAGCTGCCGGCGACCGTGCCGGTCGCGCTCACGCTGATCGTCGTGCTGGTCGCGTGTCGGCGGAGATTCGCGGCGACGGGGCCAGCTCCAGAGCCGCCGGCGTCTGCGAGCCAACCGGCTCGTCCTCGGCGCCGGCTGGAGCGCCCTCCACGCCCAGCCGGGCCGTAACCGTGCGCGCCGTCGTCTCGACGGCCGGCGGGCTGCGAGACCTCGCGATCGGACGCAGCACCGGCTTCCTCGATCTTGCGCACCTGCGGCACGACGCGCGTGTCGAAGGAGCCGACGGCCTCGTTGTAGGCCGCCACGGCCGAGTCGAGCTGGCGCCCGACCTTGCCGAGCGGCTCGACGAAACGGCCGAGGCGGCGGTGCAGCTCGCGCGCGGACTCGGCGATCTCGCGCGCGGACTCGGCGATCTGCTCCTGGCGCCAGCCGTAGTGCACGGCCCGCAGCAGCCCGATCAGCGTCGTCGGCGTGGCCATCAGCACCTGCTGGTGCACGCCGTACTCGATCAGCGACGGGTCCTGGCCGCCAGCGCGGCCTGGTAGATGCCGTCGGAGGGCACGAACATCACGACGAACTCGGGCGTCGCGTCGAACTGCCGCTGGTAGCCCTTGGAGGCGAGCTTGGCGATGTGGCTCGCGCGTCTGCTTGGCGTGGCGCGCGACGTGCAGCTCTCGCGCTGTCCTCGCCGTCGGCCTCGAGCGCGCGAGGTAGGCATCGCAGCGGCACCTTCGAGTCGACCACGATCAGCTTGCCGCCGGGCAGGCGCACGAGCATGTCGGGGCGCAGCACGCCGTCGTCGGTGTGGATCGTGTGCTGCTCGAGGAAGTCGCAGTGGGCGACCATGCCGGCCATCTCGACGCGCGTTGCGCAGCTGGATCTCCCCCCAGGAGCCGCGCGTGGCCGGCCGCTTCAGCGCGGACACCAGGTTGCCGGTCTCCTGGCGCAGCGTGCCGACGCCGTCGCCGAGCATGGCGCACCATCTGCGCGAGCTCGCCCTGGGCGTGGCGGCGCTCGCGCTCCAGGCGGCCGATCTCGCCCTCCATCCTGGCCGAGCTTCTCCTGCACCGGCTGCACGAGGCCCTTGATCTCCTCCGTGCGCCGCGCCATCTCGCCGGTGGCGCGCTCCTCCTCGGCCCTGCGCTGGTCGGCCAGTCGTTGCGCGAGCGAGTCGCCGGTCTGGCGCGAGACGTCGAGCGGAGATCGCCTTCAGTTCGTCGCGCATCGCTCGCGTTCCTGGCCGCGCACGACTCGCCCGCACGCACGAGCGCGGCGCCGAGCGGCGCCGAGCAGCAGACCGACTATCAGCAGCAGGATGTTCATGGAGGACAATCTGGCAGCCGGCTCGGACGGGATTGGCGGGCGCGTCGCTCGAGCGGGTCCCGTGGCGCCGCGATCACCACCCGCTTGACACCTGCGACTCGCGGAGTAGCGTGGCGCACGCTCATTCCGACTCAGCTGGGCTGGGCCGCTCATGGCGGGACAGTTCCAATGGAGCCGCCTCGTACGTTCGCGTCGGCGACGCCCCGTACGAGGAGGATGCTGATGATATGCGCCATGAATGGCTCTGCAGGTTCGAGCCCGTTCCCACGGGCGTCTTATCGGGCTGCTCGTGTGGCCCTGGTTCTGGCGCTGTCGGCGCTGGCCCTGGCGCCGTTCGCCGGCGTGCGGACGACGCCCCCTGAACAGAAAGCCTACCTGGCGATCGGTGACTCGATCAGCTTCGGCTACAGCGAGCAGAAGTTCAACGAAAACTACCCGACGGAGTCGCCGATCGTTCTTCGAAGAAGGCCTCATCAACGACTTCGACCAAGCTGCTCGCCAAAGCGACGGAGGTCGGCAAGGGCATCACACTGGTCAACGACGCCTGCCCGGGCGAGACCTCGAATGGCCTGATCGGCGAAAACGAGCTCTCGGCGGCAAACCGATCGAACCGTCGAACACAACCACAGGGACTCGGGACTACCACCCGTGCGCCTACCACAACCAGAACGGCCTGCCGCTGCACGCTCCTCAGCGTCGGGCAGCGACTCGCAGCTCGAAGACGATCGCTGGCCTCCTCGAACGAAGGTCAACCGACGCACCCGGTGAAGCTGATCACGCTGAACATCGGCTCGAACGACGAGCTCGCGTCCATCTCGGAATGTGAAAACAGTGGCACCGAATACGCCCAAGACAGGCAAAAGCAAATACGGCTCGAGCCCGGCCGAAGCGGTCACGAACTGCATCGGCGCTACGGCGGCGAGCAAAACGTTCCCGCACATCCTCACAACCTCGGAGAAATCCTGGGGGCGATCGACAGCACAGAACCGGGCGGCGGCCACTACACGGGCGCGATCGTGCTCGTGGGCTTCTACAACCCGGACGCGTTCATCCTGCCCGGCAGCGACGAGCTGCAGAAGGGCCTGAACGCGGCCGTCGAAGCGAACATCCTGCCGGCCTTCCCGAACGTGACCTTCGCCAACCCGTTCCCGAAGTTCAACGGTGAAGTGGAACAGACGGCGAAAGAGAAAAAAAACATCGATAAATACACCGAAATGTGCAACCCGAACGTCCAGAAACCGTCTACTGGAAACGACCCGGGCGAAGGCGACATTCACCCGTCGCTCGCCGGTTACAAACTGCTGGCGAAGCTCACGAACGAAGCGTACCTGGTCAACCCGGCCAAATGATCGACTGAAGCACCGTAGTTCGAAGCGCCATTCGGGGCGCCTGGCCTAACCGGCCAGGCGCCCCGTGCTGCTTACTCCATCGGCCGCCTGCCCGAGCACGCCGAGCATCGCGGGCGCCGCGGGCAGGAGCCGCGCGCCCTCGGGCGTTGCGGCGATCACCTGGCGCACGGGCGGCGCGGGGGAGAGGGCGCGGATCACGATGTCCTCGCGCACGACCGACAGCGCGAGCTCGGGGATCAGCGCGACGCCGACGCCGGCGGCGACGAGTCCCTGCACCGTCTGGTAGTCGTCGCTCTCGAAGGACACGATCGGATCGAAGCCGGCGGCGTGGCAGCAGCGCACGACGTGGCGCGCGCAGGGGCTCGAGCTCGAGGTCTGGATCCATGCCTCGCCGCTGCAGGTCCTCCAGGCGCAGCGTGGCCGTCTCGGCGAGGCGGTGCTCGCGCGGCAGCGCGAGGTACATCGGGTCCTGCAGCAGCGCGAGCGCGCGAGGTCCTCCCCCAGCGGCTGCTCGCCGTCGAACTCGAACAGCAGCGCGAGGTCGAGCTCGCCGGCGCGCAGTCGCGGCACGATCTCCTCGGGCTCGCCCTCGGCGAGCGTCAGCTCGACGTCGGGGTGGCGCGCGCGGAACATCGCGATCGCGACCGGCATCAGCGTCGCGCCGGCGGTCGGGAAGGAGGCCATCCGCAGCCGCCCGCCGCGCAGCCCGGCGATCGCCGAGAGCGCCGCCTCGGCGGCGTCCAGTCGCGCGAGGATCCCCTCGGCGTGGCCGACGAGCGTCTGCCCGGCCGCCGTCAGGCTGACGCCGCGCGGATGGCGCTCGAGCAGCGTCATCCCCGTCTCGGCCTCGAGCGCCGCGATCTGCTGGGAGATCGCCGACTGCGTGTAGGACAGCGCATCGGCGGCGCTCGAGAACGAGCCGCGATACGCGACCTCCTTGAGCACCTTCAATCGTGCCACGTTGAGCATAAGTTCATCTTATAATAAATATAAAGAAGATCACTGGAGCTGATGGAAGGAACGTGCCACGTGATCGAGAAGCAATCAATCGATACGAACTTCAAGGTCGGCTACCGAACGCCGGCCCAGACCACAGAGGAGCCACCATGTCCACCAAGATCATCGTTTCCTACGACGGGACCGCCAACGAGGACGACGCGATCGCCCTCGGCCGCATCTTCGGCCAGGCCGGCGCCGAGGTCGCGCTCGCCTACGTGCGCCACTCCCAGGAGCCCGACCTCGACCGCGAGAAGCTCGCCCAGAGCGAGGCCGAGGAGCTCCTCTCGCGCGGCGCGCAGCTGTTCGGCAACGCCGACATCGCCCGTCACGTCGTGACCGACCGCTCGACCCCGCAGGGCCTCAGCGCGCTGGCCGCGAGCGAGGGCGCGAGCGCAGTCGTGTTCTGCTCTGACTCGCACACCGCGACCGGTCACGTCTCGATCGGCAACTCCGCGCAGCAGCTGCTCGAAGGCGGCCCGGTCGCCGTCGCCGTGGCGCCGGTCGGCCTGGCCGACAACGCGCAGGCATCGGTGCAGTCGATCGTCGCGATCGGCGACGCCGACGGCGGCGCCCGTGCGACCGCCGAGTCGCTCGCCGCCGCGCTCGGCGCGTCTGTCGCGCCGGTCGCCAACGACGAGGCCGGGCTGCTCGTCGTCGACTCCCGTCCAGAGGCCGAGCAGGGTCGCGTCGGGATCAGCGCGTCGGCCTCGCACCTCGTCGAGATCGCCACGAGCCCCGTGCTCGTGCTGCCGCGCGGCGTGGCGCTGTCCTTCGGCCGTCAGGCCGTCACCGCGTAGGCGTCACTCTGAGAAGGACGTCCGCCGGACCGGGCGGGCGGCGGTTTCAGCGCGAGCTGCGACCGCCGCCCGCCTTTCGCGTTCTCAGGTAGGCGAACACCCCCTGGGCGACGTCCAGCCCGCCGCCGAGCAGATGGCCGACGGGCCCGTCCACAGCCACGTCTCCAGGCGTCTGCGCGCGCGTCCACTGCCACGAGGCTTCATCCGGCGGCACGGTATCGTGGCAGCCGTGAGCGCCGCGCTGAAGACGACTGTCGCCGAGCTTCCCGACTCGCGCGTGCGCGTGGACGTGCAGGTTCCGCCGGCCGAGGTGAAGCAGCGCCTGGAGGGCAAGGCGCGCCAGCTCGGCCGCGAGCTGAAGCTGCCCGGCTTTCGCCGCGGCAAGGTGCCCGCGCCGCTCGTGATCCAGCGCGTCGGTCGCGAGGCCGTGCTCGACCAGGCGATCCGCGACTCGCTCTCGAGCTGGTACGCGCAGGCGATCTCAGAGGCCGGCGTCGTCCCCGTCGGCGACCCCAAGCTCGACCTCGCCGACCTGCCCGGCGAGGGCGAGACGCTCGAGTTCTCGATCGAGATCGGCGTCGTGCCGAAAGCCGAGCTCGGCGACTACGACGGCCTCGAGGTGCCCCGTCGCGAGGCGGTCGTCGAGGACGAGCAGATCGACGCCGAGATCCAGGGCCTGCGCGAGCGGCTGGCCAAGCTCGAGACCGCCGAGCGGGCTGCGGCCGAGGGCGACTTCGTCGTGATCGACTACGTCGGCTCGCTGCACGTGAGCGATGACGACGGCGAGCGCCTGGAGCCGTTCGAGGGCGGCGAGGGGCGCGACCAGCTGATCGAGCTCGGCGGCGGCAACCTGATCCCGGGCTTCGAGGAGGCGCTCGTCGGTGCGAGCGCCGGCGAGCAGAAGGACGTCAAGCTGACCTTCCCGGCCGACTACCCGGCCGAGCAGCTCGCCGGCCGCGACGCCGTGTTCGCCGTGACCGTCAAGGAGGTCAAGGCCAAGCAGCTGCCGCCGGTCGACGACGACCTCGCGATCGACGCCGGCTTCGACGACCTCGCCGAGCTGCGCGAGGACATCCGCGCGCGCTTGCTCGAGAACGACCAGGCGCGCGCCGAGGCGGAGTTCCGCGAGGCCGCGCTCGACGCCGCCGTCGCCGCCGCCAAGGTTCCGGTCACCCCCGAGCTCGATCGACTCGAGGACGCGCGAAATGTGGGAGCGGATGCTGCACTCGCTCGCGCATCAGCGGCATCTCGCGCGAGATGCCTACTGCAGATCACCGGGCGCGAGGAGGCCGACATCCTGGCCGAGCTGAAGGACGACGCCGAGCGCACGCTGCGGCGCGAGGCCGTGCTCACGGCGATCGTCGCCGCCGAGCAGCTCGCGCCGAGCGAGGAGCGGCTGCTGGCGGAGCTCGCCCCGTGGCCGAGCGCGAAGGCGCCGAGCCGCAGAAGCTGCTCGAGGACCTGCGCGCGAGCGGTCGCGAGGAGGAGCTGCGCGAGATCGTCGCCGCACGCATGGCGGACGAGCTGATCGCCGAGCGCGCCACGCCGATCACCCCCGAGCAGGCCGAGGCGCGCGAGAAGCTGTGGACGCCCGAGCAGGACGCCGAGCCCGAGGGCGCCGCCGCCGGTGGCGCGGGCGCCGTGGCCGGCGCCGGGTCGGGCGCCGCCGCCGGCAAGTTGTGGACCCCGACCGAGCGAGGATCGGCCAGCTAGCCTCCTTGGAGGAATCCGGCCGGTAAAGCGAAACCAAAGCGAGACTATGAGCCCACTTGTTCCAATGGTCGTCGAGCAGACCTCGCGCGGAGAGCGTGCGTTCGACATCTACAGCCGTCTGCTCAACGAGCGGATCATCTTCCTCGGCACGCCCGTCGACGATCAGATCGCGAACCTGATCGTCGCGCAGCTCCTGCACCTGGAGTCGGAGGACCCCGAGAAGGACATCTCGATCTACATCAACTCGCCCGGCGGCTCGGTCTACGCGGGCCTCGCGATCTACGACACGATGCAGTTCGTCAAGCCCGACGTGCAGACGATCTGCGTCGGCATCGCGATGTCGATGGGCGCGCTGCTGCTGGCCGGCGGCGCCGAGGGCAAGCGCATGGCGCTGCCCAACGCGAAGATCCTGATCCACCAGGTCTCATCGAGCTTCGAAGGGCAGGCGACCGACATCGAGATCCACGCCAAAGAGATCATCGACGTGCGCAAGACGGCTCGACGAAATCATCGCCAAGCACACGAACAAAGACCTCGCCGTCGTCAGCAAAGACACCGATCGCGACTACTTCATGTGCTCCGAGGAGGCCCAGGAGTACGGCATCATCGACCGGGTGATCTCCGAGCACTGAGCAGGGTCTGACCTGGCGCGACCGACCGACTCCAACGAGCAGCTCCTGTGCAGCTTCTGCGGCAAGTCCCAGCGCCAGGTCAAGAAGCTGATCGCCGGGCCCGGCGTCTACATCTGCGACGAGTGCATCGACCTCTGCAACGAGATCATCGACGAGGAGCTCTCGGCGCCGCCCGCCTTCGACCTCGAGAACCTGCCCAAGCCGCGTGAGATCTACGACGTGCTCGACGAGTACGTCGTCGGTCAGGACCCGTCCAAGCGCACGCTGTCGGTGGCCGTCTACAACCACTACAAGCGCGTGCAGATGATGATGTCCGGCGAGACCGACATCGAGCTGCAGAAGTCCAACATCCTGCTGCTCGGCCCGACCGGCTGCGGCAAGACGCTGCTCGCGCAGACGCTCGCGCGGATCCTCAACGTGCCCTTCGCGATCGCCGACGCGACGGCGCTGACCGAGGCCGGCTACGTCGGCGAGGACGTCGAGAACATCCTGCTCAAGCTGATCCAGGCGGCCGACTACGACGTCAAGAAGGCCGAGACCGGGATCATCTACATCGACGAGGTCGACAAGATCGCGCGCAAGGCCGACAACCCGTCGATCACGCGCGACGTCTCCGGCGAGGGCGTGCAGCAGGCGCTGTTGAAGATCCTCGAGGGAACGCAGGCCTCGGTGCCGCCCCAGGGCGGGCGCAAGCACCCCCACCAGGAGTTCCTCACGATCGACACGACCAACGTGCTGTTCATCTGCGGCGGCGCGTTCGCCAACCTCGACAAGGTGATCGAGCGGCGGATCGGCCACAAAGGCGTCGGCTTCGCCGCCGCGATCGAGGCCAAGGCCGAACGCGACACGGGCGAAGTGTTCGAGCACTGCCTGCCCGAGGACCTGATCGAGTACGGGCTGATCCCCGAGTTCATCGGCCGCCTGCCCGTGATGTCCGCCGTGCACCAGCTGACGCGCGAGGACCTCGTCTCGATCCTCATCGAGCCGCGCAACGCGCTCGTCAAGCAGTTCCAGCGCTTCTTCTCCTTCGACGGGATCGAGCTCGTCTTCTCCGAGGACTCGCTGACGGCCATCGCCGAGCAAGGGCCTCGCGCGCGAAACCGGCGCTCGCGGCCTGCGCTCGATCATCGAGGAGATCCTGCTCGAGGTCCAGTTCGAGCTGCCCTCGCGCCGCGACGTGAAGAAGTGCGTCGTCACCAAGGAGACCGTCGAGAAGGGCCTCACGCCGACGCTCGTCACCGAAGCGGCGCCGGAGGAGGCCCACGAGGACTCGCCGCGCGAGCAGTCCGCCTGAGCGGCGCGGGCCCGGCTCGCCGGTACTATCGCGCTGTGTCCAAGCGAAGCGAATCGAAGTCGCTCGTCAAGAGCACCGTCGGCTCGGTGCCCTGGCTGACGCTGGCGCGCGCAGCGATGATCGTCAGCCGCCGCTGGAACGCGCTGTCGGCGAAGGAGCGCGCGCGCCTCGCCCAGCTCGTGACCGAATCGCGCGGGCGCGTGAGCAACCTCAGCCTCAAGCAGCGCGCCGAGCTGCGCAAGCTGGCGCGCAAGCTCGACCTGAAGGGCATGGGGCGCGAGCTGTGGCCCCTGTTGCGCGGCAGCCGCGGTGGGCGCGGACGGCGCGGCCGTAAGCACCGCTAGGCGCCCGCCTGGACATGACCACCGGCGAGGATCTCGACAAGCTCTCCACGCACGAGCTGCACGACCGCGCCGTGCGCCGCGCCGAGCGCCACCTCGACGTGAAGTTCTTCTGGTCGCTGCTCGAGCTGATCCCGGCCGCCGAGACGGCGAGCGGCGACGCGGGCGAGGCCGACTACGACATCCAGTTCTCCAAAGGGCTGATCTCCGACGCCCTGCACAGCGGCGACGGCAAGCTCGGCGAGGCGCTGCGCCCGGTGTTCATCGACTACCTGCGCAAGCACCCCGACGCATAGGCGGCGCCCGCGCGGCGGGCTGCGAGCACGCATGACATCGACACCTCGCTCCGAGACCCACCGGCCCCCGTCGTGGGGCGAGCACGAGGCGGAAGCGCACCTGCGCTCGCTCGAGCTGTTCGGCATGCGCTTCGGCCTGGACCGGATGCGGCGGATGATGACCGTGCTCGGCTCGCCGCAGCGCCGCTACGAGTCGATCCACGTGCTCGGCACGAACGGCAAGACCTCGACCACGCGCATGATCGCGGCGATCCTCGAGCGCCACGGACTGCGCACGGCGGCCTACACATCGCCGCACCTCGTCTCCTACCGCGAGCGTCTGCAGGTCTCCGGGCAGGACATGAGCGGGGAGGAGTTCGCCCGCGCGATCGCCCGCGCGGCGTGGGCGGCGGAGCGCGTCAACCGCACGCTCTCGGGCGAGGACCACGTCACCCAGTTCGAACTGCTCACGGCCGGCGCGCTGTGGCAGATCGCCGAGCGCGGCGCGCAGGTGGCCGTCGTCGAGGCCGGGCTCGGCGGGCGCTATGACGCGACCTCCGTGATCGACGCCCGGCTGACCGTGCTGACGCAACGTCGGGCTCGAGCACACCCGCTGGCTCGGGCCGACGGTGCGCGACATCGCCGAGGAGAAGCTGGCCGTCGTGCGACCCGGTGGCACGCTCGCGCTCGGCGCGGGCCTCGCGCCGGAGGCGCTGGCGGTGGCCGAGCGCGTGGCGCGCGAGCGCGATGCGCGGATCGTCGTGGCCGACGTCGACGCCGCCTTGGGGCTGGCGCGGGCTGGCCGCGCGGGGCGCCTTCCAGCGGCGCAACTTCGCGCTCGCGCGGCTGGCCGCCGAGACCTATCTGCGCGGTCGGGATCGAGCCGGACGAGCGCGCCGTGAGCGAAGCGGCCGCGAGCACCGAGGTGCCTGGGCGCCTGCAGGTCGTCTCGACGATCCGCTGACGGTGCTCGACGGCGCGCACAACCCCGACGCCGTCGCACGCGCTCGTGCAGTCGCTGCCGGCGCTGGTCGGCGAGCGCCCGCTCGCGCTCGTGCTCGGCGTGCTCGAGGACAAGGACGCCGCGAGCATGCTCTCGCTCGCTGCTCCGGATCTGCGAGCGCGCCTGGTTCACCGCGCCGCCGAGCGCGCGTGCCCTCTCGCCGGCCGCGCTGCAGTCGCTCGCGCGCCAGCTCGGCTTCGAGCGGGTCGCCTGCGAGCCGAGCCCAGCGCAAGCGCTCGCCGAGGCGCAGCGGTGGGCGCGCGAGCGGGGCGGGGCCGTGCTCGCGACCGGGTCGGTCTACCTCGTCGGCGAGCTGCTCGGGAGCCTCTCCGAGGAGCGCGCGGCGCAGGACTCGGATGGGCAACGGCGAAGGGCTCTGTCGTGAACGACGAGGGTCCCTCCGTGCTCACGATGATCGGCGCCGTCGCGCTGATCGTGGCGCTCGTGATCCTCGTGTTCTTCGCCGCTGGTTACGGATTCGGTCGTCTGTTTCTCTAAACTCGCCTCCCGCCGATGCTCACCCTCGCATACTTCGGAATCGAAAGCAGCGGCCTGAACCTGGTCGTCGACCTGCTGATCCTGTTCGTCGTCGTCCTCTACCTGTCGCTGATCTACTGGACCTACGCCGACGCCCGCCGGCGGATCCTCGACCCGATGCTCGTCGTCTGCGCGACGGTGGCCTCGCTGTTCCCGTTCGTCGGCACGATCGTCTACATGATCCTGCGCCCGCCGGAGTACCTCGAGGACGTGCGCGAGCGCGAACTGGAGATGCAGGCGGCCGAGGCGCGCCTGCACGAGTTCGACCACTCGCTGTGCCCGCACTGCGACTACCGCATCGAGCGCGACTTCATCCGCTGTCCGAGCTGCCTGCGCAAGCTGAAGGACCGCTGCGTCAACTGTGAGCGCCCGCTCGACCAGGCCTGGACGATCTGCCCGTACTGCGAGACCGAGGTGCCGGCGGCGGAACCGCCGCGGCGCGCGCGCCGGCGGCGCACGCAGGCCTCGATCGACGCCGAGAAGGCCGAGCTCGCGAAGGCGGCCGCGCCGGCCGCGCCCACCTCCGAGCGGCCCGAGACGGCGCGCGCGAAAGCGACGCGTGAACGGCGCGAACGCGAAGCGGCGAGTGCGGGCGGCAACGACGTGATCGAGCAGGTGGACGAGTCGCAGGACACGCAGGCGACACCCGTCGTCGCCTCTGAGCCGGCCGCCGCGCCCGCACGGGCGGCGCGCCCGTCACGCTCGTCGAGCGGGCGCACCCGCCCGAGCACCTGAGCTACAACCTCAATCCGAAAAGGAATCCATGGACCGAACGCTGATCCTCGTAAAGCCCGACGCCTTCGCCCGCGGCCTCAGCGGCGAGATCATCGCCCGCTTCGAGCGCAAGGGCCTTGAGATCGTGGCGCTGCGCAGCATGACCGTCGAGCGTGAGCTGGCCGAGCGCCACTACGCCGAGCACGCAGAGCGCCCGTTCTTCGGCGAGCTCGTCGACTTCATCACCTCAGGTCCGATCGTGGCGATGGTGCTCGAGGGCCCCGACGCGGTCAAGGCTGCGCGCCAGGTGATCGGCGCGACCAACCCGCTCGAGGCCGCGCACCGGCTCGATTCGCGGCGACTTCGCGATCGAGATGGGCGCGAACATGGTCCACGGCTCGGACTCGCCGGAGTCGGCGGCGCGCGAGGCCGAGCTGTTCTTCGGCGAGCTCGCCTAGCGCCGGCACCGCTCCTGGAAGATCGCCACGCCTCGTCCCGCTCGTGCTCGCCTCGGGCTCGCCGCAGCGGCGGGCGCTGCTCGAGCGTCTCGGCGTCCCCTTCACGGTCAGGGTCTCCGGCGCCGAGGAGCTCGAGCAGGGCCCGGACCCCGCGGCGGTGGCGCTCGAGAACGCGCTGCGCAAGGCGCGCGCCGCGCTGCGCCCGGGCGCGCGGAGGCGGTGCTCGGCTGCGACACGATCGTCGTGCTCGACGGCACGATCTACGGCAAGCCCGCGGACGAGACGGCGGCGCGTGCGACGCTCGCCGCGCTCGGCGGGCGCACGCACGAGGTGATCAGCGGCCTGGCGCTGCTGCTGGGCGGCGGAGACAGGAGGCCGAGGAGCGCACGGCGCTGGCGCGCTCGCGGGTCACCTTTCGAGCGCTCGACGAGCCGCTGCTCGACTGGTATCTGGCCACGGGGGAGTGGCGCGGACGCTCGGGCGGCTACGCGATCCAAGGGGCGCCGGCGCGCGCCTGGCGCTCGCGGTGGAGGGCGAAGAGGAGAACGTCGTCGGGCTGCCGCTCGCGGCGCTGGCAGAGCTCTCCCCGGAGCTGTTCGCGGGGATCGTCGGTCGGGCGGCGACTGAGTCCGGCCTGCTATTTCCCCTGCAAATCCGCTGGCGACCCTATCGGAGGCCGAATCGCGTCCGCTAGACTGCGCCACCGGGCAGCGCGGCTACGCCGCCGACCGCGAAGCGCATCAGCGCACGCGGACGGCGCGCGAGAGCGAATCCGCGGCCCCTTTTCTTCTCCATCAATGGGCATCTTCAGCTATCTGACGGGATTCGGCGGCCGCGACATGGCCGTCGACCTGGGCACCGCGAACACGCTCGTCTACGTGCGCGGGCGCGGCATCGTGCTGTCCGAGCCGAGCGTCGTCGCGATCGACTCGCGCACCGGCGAAGTGCACGCGGTCGGGATCGAGGCCAAGCGCATGCTCGGCCGCACGCCGGGCACGATCCAGGCGATCCGCCCGCTGAAGGACGGCGTGATCGCCGACTTCGACGTGACCGAGGAGATGCTCAGGCACTTCATCCAGAAGGTCCACCAGAACCGCTGGGCGCACCCGCGCGTGGTCGTCTGCGTTCCCTCCGGCGTCACCGGCGTGGAGAAGCGCGCGGTCGAGGAGGCCTGCCTGTCGGCCGGCGCGCGCACGGCCTACCTGATCGAGGAGCCGATGGCCGCTGCGATCGGCGCCGGCCTGCCCGTGGGCGAGCCGACCGGCTCGATGGTCGTCGACATCGGCGGCGGCACGTCCGAGGTCGCCGTGATCTCGCTCGGCGGGATCGTCGTCTCGCAGTCGATCCGCGTCGGCGGCGACGAGATGGACGAGGCGATCATCAACTACGCCAAGCGCGAGTACAAGCTCCTGATCGGCCAGCAGACGGCCGAGGAGCTGAAGCTCGAGATCGGCTCGGCCTGTCCGATGGCCGAGGAGCTGCAGGCTGAGATCCGCGGCCGCGACATGGTCGCCGGGCTGCCCAAGACGGTCGTGCTGACGAGCGAGGAGATCCGCCACGGCGCTCGAAGAGCCGCTCAACCAGATCCTCGACGCGGTCAAGGAGACGCTCGACCGCACGCCGCCCGAGCTCGCCTCGGACATCATGGATCGCGGCATCATGCTCGCCGGCGGCGGCTCGCTGCTGCAGGGCCTCGACGAGCGCCTGCGCGAAGAGACGCAGATGCCCGCCCACCTGGCCGAGTCGCCGCTGACGTGCGTCGCGGTCGGCTCGGGGCGCTCGCTCGAGGAGTTCGAGGCGATCCATCGCTCGAACCGCAACTCGCGCAATCGCCGCGTCGCAGGTGAGCGCGCCGCCGGCCGCGCGGCTCGCAGCGGGCGAGCCGCTGGGCGAGAAGGTGTGACGGGCACGTGCACCCGGGGGTACTCTTTCCCGTGAACGCTTCGGAAGGTCGCTATCCGTGTATGACAAGACGGTTCGGCGTCGACGTGTGGTGCTTGCGCTGCTCGTCGTGCTCTCCCTGATACTGCTGACCGCCTACTTCGGCGAGGCGTCCGAGCGGCGGCCTGCACTCCGTGCAGCGCGGCTTCTTGACCGTCGTCTCGCCGATCCAGAACGGCGCCAACAAGGCGCTGAAGCCCGTGCGCGACCTGTTCGGCTGGTTCGGCGACACGCTGCACGCCAAAGGCCAGCGCGACGAACTGCGCAAGCAGGTCGACCGGCTGCGCCGCGAAGTGATCGCCGAACGAGTCCGAAAAACACTCCTACCACGAACTGCTGACGCTGTTCCAGCTCGACAACCAGCTGAGCGTCAACGACTACCACCCGGTGACGGCCACGGTCGTGGCCAAGTCGCCGAACATCTGGTACTCGACCGTCACGATCGACAAGGGCGAATCCGCGGGCGTGCACGTCAACGACCCGGTGATCAACGGCGAAGGGCTCGTCGGCAAGGTCGCGCAGGTCGGCCTCCGACGGCGCGCAGGTGACGCTCATCACCGACAGCTCGATGGGCGTCTCGGCGCGGATCGGCACATCGGGCGCGACCGGCATCGTGCAGCCCAAGGTGGGCGACCCCAACGACCTGCTGCTGCAGTACCTGCCGGCCAACACGCACGGCCAACAAGGGCGAATACGTGGTCACCTCGGGCACCGTCTCGAGCCCCGACGACTCGCTCTACCCGCCCGGCATCCCGATCGGGCAGGTGACCTCGATCAACGAAGAAAGCGCCTACCGCTCGGTCAACGTGCACCCGCTGGCCAACCTGCACAACCTCGACGTCGTGCAGGTGCTGACCGCGGCGCGCGGGTCGCTGCCGGCGAACCTCGGCCGCGTCACCGCGGCCCTGCCGCCCGGCCAGCAGGGCTCCTCCGGCGAACAGCTCGCCTCGACGGGGGGCGGCTGATGGGTGCGACCGGCTCGCCGTCGCTGCTCGGGCGCATCGCGGCGCTGTCGATCGTGCTCGTGTTCTTCCAGATCGGCGTCGTCTCGGAGGTGCCCGTGTTCGGCGTCAGCGTCGATCTCTCGCCGCTGCTGGTCGCCTTCGTCGGGCTGATGTGCGGCTCGACGCTCGGCGCGCTGACCGGCTTCGGCGTCGGCCTGCTCGTCGACCTCGCGCTCGTGCAGACGCTCGGCGTGACCTCGCTCACGCTGACCCTCGTCGGCTACTGGTCGCGGGCGCCTGCGCGAAGCTGCGCGACCCGCAGGCGGCGCTCACGCCGCTGCTCGTCGGCGCGGCGCCGGCTCGGCTGCTGCGATGGTCGCCTACTCGATCATCGAGTTCCTGCTCGGCGTCGAGGCGCCGGTCAGCCTCGAGCTGCTGCGCCAGATCGTGCTCGGCGTCGTCGTCAACACGATCATCGCGCTGCCCGTGTGGGCGCTCGTGCGCCGCTGTCTGATCGGCGGCCTGCCCGAGGATCCGCGCCGGCGCCGGCGGCGCGCCTACACCACGGGGGGCCTGAGCCCGTTGTCGAGGTCATGACGCTGCGAGCGGTCTCAACGTGAGCGCGCTCGAGCCCGGCGATGGGCGGCGGCCGACTCCGATCGGCGCGCGTCCCCGTCTCGCCGCAGCTGGCGATGCGCGTGGCGATCCTCGGCGGCGTGGCGATCGCGATGTTCGCGATCATCTTCTTCCGCCTGTGGTTCCTGCAGGTGCTCTCGGGCGAACAGTACGTGCAGCAGGCCAACGCCAACCGCGTGCGCGACCTGCCGATCGCCGCGCCGCGCGGAGAAATCCTCGATCGCGAAGGCCAGCCGCTGGTCGCGAGCCGTACGACCAACGCGGTGCAGATCGTGCCCTCGGCGCTGCCGCCCGCCGGCGCGCCGCGACTGCGGCTCTACCGGCGCCTGGGGCGGCTGCTCGGGATGAGCGGGGCGCACGTCCAGGCGCTCGTGATCAAGGGCCGCACGGCGGTGCCCTACGCGCCGGTGACGATCAAGACGGACGCCGGGCGCGGCGCGCTGACGGTGCTCGCCGAGCGCCAGAGCGAATATCCCGGCGTCACCCAGCAGCCGGTCTCGATCCGCGCCTACCCCTACGGCGAGATGGCGGCGCAGGTGCTCGGCTACGTCGGCCAGGTCTCCGAAACGGAGCTCAAGATGCGCGCCTTCGACGGCGTCAAACAGGGCACCGTCGTCGGCCAGGAAGGGCTCGAGTACTACTACGACCGCTACCTGCGCGGGAACCCGGGGATCGAGCGCGTCGAGGTCAACGCGGCCGGCTACCCGGTGCCGAGCAAACTCGCGCCGACGCAGCCGAAGGCCGGCTACAGCCTGAAGGTGACGCTCGACATGGGCTTGCAGGCGCGAGGGCGAAAAGGCGCTGCTCGAGGGCATCGAAAACGCGCGCGCCGGCGGCAAACCGGCGGACGCGGGCGCGTTCGTCGCGCTCGACCCGCGCAACGGGCAGGTGCTCGCGATCGGCTCCTCGCCGACGTTCGACCCGAACAAGTTCGCCAAACCGCTGACGAAGGCCGAATACGCGGCGCTCGAGGGCAAATCGAAGAGCAGCTCGGGCGAAGAATCGCCGGCGCCGCTGACCGACCGCGCGGTCAACGGCACCTATCCGACGGGCTCGACGTTCAAGCCGATCACGGCGATGGGCACGCTCGAAGCGGGCGTGATCAACCCGAGCGAGGGGCTCGGCGCGGGCCAGTGCATCTCGGTCTCCACCGAGCAGTTCTGCAACGCCGGCAAGGCCAACTACGGCGCGGTCGGCCTCGTCGAAGCGCTGAAGGTCTCCTCCGACACCTACTTCTTCGAAGCGGGCGAGCTGGCCAACAGTCACGGCAACGTGATCCAGCGCGAGGCGCACAAGCTCGGCGTGGGCGAGCAGACCGGCATCGACCTGCCGAGCGAGATCACCGGGCTCGTCCCCGACCGCGCGTGGCGCGCGAAAGTCGGCAGGGAGGAGCTCGCATGCGAGCGGCGCAAGCACGTCTCGAGCTGCGGCATCTCCGACGGGCGCCCATGGAGCGTCGGCGACAACATGCACCTCGCCGTCGGGCAGGGCGACCTGCTTGACCTCGCCGCTGCAGATGGCCGTCGCCTACTCGACGCTCGCCGACGCGTTCACCCACGGCGGCGAGGGCTGGGTCGTGCGCCCGCACCTGGGGATGGAGATCGACGGCCCGCAGGGCAGGCTCGTGCAGGCGCTCGGCTTCCCGGCGCAGCGCCACGTGCACCTCAACGCGACCGACGTGAACCTCGTGATGGAGGGGATCCACGAGGCAGCGAGCCAGCCGGGTGGGACCTCGGCCGACGTGTGGAGCGGCTGGGACCAGGCACAGCACCCGGTGTACGGAAAGACGGGCACCGCGCAGCACGTCGGCAAAGAAGACCAGTCCTGGTACATGTGCTATATCGGCGACCCCAACCGCCCGATCGTGATCGCCGTGACCGTCGAGCAGGGCGGCTTCGGCGCCGAAACGGCGGCGCCGATCGCGCGCCTGCTGGCGTCGCAGTGGTTCGGCAAGGCGAAGAAGTTCGTCGCCGGGAGCTCGCACACGTTTTGAGCCCGCTCAGCCCGATCACGGCCTCCGAGCAGTCGGCCGCGCCGCCCGTCGCCGGCGCGCGCACGCTGCGCCTGCCGCTGGACCCGCTGCTGACGCTCGCGGTGATCGGCCTGGCGATCGGCTCGATCGTCACGCTCGGCGACGCGACGAAAAGCCTGATCCCCAGCCAGCCGAACTACTACGTCGACCGCCAGCTGACCTACCTGATCGTCGGCTTCGTGCTGATGCTGCTGCTCTCGCGCATGGACTACGCGCGCCTGCGCCCGGCGAAAAACTTCCTCTACGGCTTTTTGATCTTCACGATCCTGGCGGTGCTCGCGCTCGGGCACACGGCGCGCGGCTCGCAGCGGGCGATCAACCTGCCGTTCTTCTCCTTCCAGGCGTCCGAGCTCGGCAAGGTGCTGCTGACGCTGGCGCTCGCCGCGCTGATCGTCGACCGCGCGCGGCGCCTGCGCGAACGCCAGACGACAGCGCTCGTGATGCTCGCCGCGCTCGTGCCGGCGATGTTCGTGATCGCCCAGCCCGACCTCGGCTCGGGCCTCGTCTACGTCGTGGTCGCGTTCACGCTGCTGTTCGTCGCGGGCGTCTCCTGGAGGCACCTGGCGGGCCTCGTCGCGCTCGGCCTCGTCGCGCTGACCTTCGTGCTCGTGGCGGCGCCGGCGGCGGGCGTGCACGTGCTCAAGCCCTACCAGGTGCAGCGACTGACGGCCTTCCTGCACCCCTCGACCAACCCCCAGAAGGAAGGCTACCAACAGGAGGAGTCCAAGATCGCGATCGGTTCGGGGCAGAAGACCGGCCGCGGGCCGAACGCCTCGCAGAGCAAACTCGGCTACGTGCCCGAGAACCACACCGACTTCATCTTCTCGGCGGTCGGCGAGCAGTACGGGTTCGTCGGCGCCGGCTTCGTGCTCGCGCTCTACGGCCTCTTGATCTGGCGTGCGTTGCGCATCCTCGTGATGTCCAAGGATCTGTTCGGAACGCTCGTCGCTGCCGGTGTAGCGGCTATGCTCATGTTTCAGGTCTTTGTCAACGTGGGAATGACGATCGGGATCATGCCAATCACCGGCGTCACGCTGCCGCTCATGAGCTACGGCGGCTCGTCGGTAATCACGACCCTGTTGGCGGTGGGCCTGCTGCAATCGATTTACATCCAGGCGCGTGCCTCGCAAGCACTGAAGGGCCGCGTACTGCGCTAGTTGACACCAATGAACGCCCCGCAATTCTCGCCAGACCGTCAGTCCGCCGGATGCGCCTCGCGCGCTGCCCGCCCGGACGATCACGACGTCGCGACGCTGCGGCCGGCCACTGGCGTCCCCACGAAGGCACGGGCATCGTCCCCGCCGCCGCGAGTCACGCTCGACGTGTGCTCCGACGCGGCAGGACTCGCCCTGTCTCATACCGAAAGAGTTCACATTGAAAAAGCAAGTACTTGTCAGCGTCGATCGCGCGGAGACGCGCGTGGCGCTTCTGGAGGCGAGCGGAACGCCCGCCGCCTCACGCTCCTCAGCCTCCTCGCGCAGGGCGGGGGCGTCGAAGGCGGCTGCCTCGCGCAAAGGCGGCGGAGGTCCGCAGGCCGGCTATCGGATCGCTGAGCTCTACATAGAGCGCCGCGGCGGTCGCTCGATCGTCGGCAACATCTACAAGGGCAAGGTCGACAACGTCCTACCCGGCCTGGAGGCCGCGTTCGTCGACATCGGCCTGGAGAAGAACGGCTTCCTGCACGTCGACGAGATCGTGCTGCCGGGCGTCGAGACGCCCAAGCGCGGGCGCGGCTCGGGCACCGGGCGCAAGATCTCCGACCTGCTCAAACCGGGCCAGGAGATCGTCGTGCAGGTCGTCAAGGACCCGCTGAAGACGAAGGGCGCGCGCCTGTCGATGGAGCTGACGATCGCCGGTCGCTACATGGTCTACGCGCCGACCGGCGAGGGCATCGGCGTCTCGCGGCGCCTGGAGGACAAGGAGCGCGAACGGCTGCGCCGGCAGACCTCGAAACTGGAGATCGGCGGCGGCGGCGTGATCGTGCGCACGGCGGCGCACGGCGCCAAGCGCGAGGACTTCGAGCGCGAGCTGAAGTACCTGCACAAGCTGCACGAGGTGCTCGTCAAACGCGTCGAGGAGACGGCCGCCCCGGATTTGGTGTTTCAAGAGGCCGACCTGTCGGTGCGCGTCGTACGCGACATCTTCTCGGCGCACTTCGAGCGCGCGATCGTCGACGACGAGCAGCAGTACCACCGCCTCGTCTCGTTCTTCACGCGCACCGCGCCCGAGCTCGTCGAGCGCGTCGAGCTGTGGCAGCAGGAGCAGCCGCTGTTCGAGGCCTACGGCGTCGAGGAGGCGATCGAAGGCCTGCTCTCGCGGCGCGTCGACCTGCCGAGCGGCGGCTACCTGATCATCGACTACGCCGAGGCGCTGACCGTGATCGACGTCAACTCGGGGTCGTTCATCGGCCGCGGCAAGGGCGCCGGGCTCGAGGACACGATCACGAAGACCAACCTCGAGGCGGCCGAGGAGGTCGTCAACCAGCTGCGCCTGCGCGACATCGGCGGGATCATCGTGATCGACTTCATCGACATGGCCCGCGCGCGCAACCGCGACGCGGTGATGAAGGTGCTGCGCAAGACGCTCGACGAGGACCGTACGAAGACGTTCACGGCCGAGATCTCCAAGCTCGGCCTGGTCGAGATGACGCGCCAGAACGTGACCGAGGGCGTGCGCGAGATCATGAGCCGTCCGTGCCCGACCTGCGAGGGCGAGGGCGTGATCCGCTCGGAGGAGACGATCGCGATCGAGTTCGAACGCAAGCTGCGCGACGTGGCGGCGGAGAACTCCGAGATCGACGCCTTCCTGATCCAGATCAACCCGCGCGTGACGGCCGAGTTCACGGGCCACAGCTCGCGCGTGCTGCGTGCGCTCGAGGCGGAGACGGGCAAGTCGTTCCTGTTCGAGGGCTCCGAAGGCCTCGCGCTCGACCACTTCGCGATCACCTTCCAGGGGACGCGCGAGGAGGTCGAGGAGCGCGCGCTGCCGTTCCGCCAAGGCGATGAGGTGCTCGTCGAGATCGTCGAGCCGCACATGTACGACGAGGAGGACGCCGTCGCCAAAATCGACGGCTACATCATCTCGATCGCCGGCGCCGCGGCCCACGTCGGCTCCAAGCGCATGGTGCGCATCGACCAGGTCGGCCGCACGGCCGCCAGCGCGCTGCTGCTCGACGAGTCGGGCGAGGTCGTCAAGGCCTCGCCGCGCCCGGCCGGCGCCAAAGGCGCCCGCGGCGGGCGCCGTCCGTCCTCCTCCTCGGGCGGCGGCCGCGCCGGCGAGCGCGCGAGGACGCGGGCGCGCGGCAGACGCGCGCCGGCCGACAGCGAGGACGCAGCCGCGCGTCGTGAAGCCGGCCTGCACGAATCGGCGACGACGGTCGACTCCGAGCCCGAGGACGAGCCCACCCTGACGGCGCGCGACTTGGCCGAGACGGTCGAGGGCGGCGAGGGCCGCGAGGATTCCGGGCAGGACAACTCGCAGGGCGATGGCACCGGCGATGGCCTACAATCCAAACCTCGGCGTCGTGGCCGCAGGGGCGGACGGCGCCGTTCGGCTGCCAAGGCGCCCGCGACACCGGAGTAGACCCCGGCTCGCGGCGTTCGTCGGCGGCGGGCTTAGCGCACTAGGAAGAAATCGAGACTGAGACAGACATGTACGCGATCGTGAAGACCGGCGGCAAGCAGTACCGCGTAGAGCGCGGCCAGAGGCTGCTGATCGAGCGCCTCGCCGTCGACGAGGGCGCCGACGTGAAGCTCGAGCCGATCCTGTTCCGCTCGGATGAGGCCGTGTTCGACAAGACGGGCCTGGAGAGCGTGCAGGTGACGGCGAAGGTGCTCGCCCACGTGCGCGGCGAGAAGCTGCGCGTGTTCAAGTTCAAGCCCAAGCGCGGCTACAAGCGCCGCACCGGCCATCGCCAGGATCTCACGCAGATCGAGGTCACCGAGATCAGCCAGGGCAAAGCGAAAGCGAAAGCCGCGACTGAGAAAGCCGCCGAGCAGCCGTCCGCCGAGAAGGCGCCGGCGAAAGCGCCCGCGGACAAGCCGGCGGCGAAAGCCAAAGCCGCGGCCGGCAAACCGGCGGCCAAAGCAAAAGCGCCGGCCAAAGCGAAACCTGCGGCGAAAGCGAAAGCCAAAGCGCCGGCTGAGAAAGCGAAGGAGGAGTCCTCCGATGGCTCATAAGAAGGGGCTCGGCTCGAGCCGCAACGGGCGCGACTCAAACGCGCAGCGCCTCGGCGTGAAGACCTTCGCCGGGCAGACGGTGACCGGCGGCGAGATCATCGTGCGCCAGCGCGGCACCCGCTTCAAGCCGGGCCCGGGCGTGGGCATCGGCAAGGACGACACGCTCTACGCGCGCGCCGCGGGCACGGTGCAGTTCACGACGGGCCGCCGCGGGCGCACGGTCAGCGTGCTCTCCGACTCGGCTTCCTAGCCGAGCTCGCGAGCGCAGCGCCGATGACCCCGCGACGCCTGGCAGGGCTGCTCGCGCTCGGGCGCGTGGCGCTCGGCGCCGCCGTGCTGCTCGCCCCCGAGGAGGTCACCTCGCGCTGGCTGGGCGAGCACGCCAAGCACCCGGCCGTGCGCTACCTGGCGCATTCGCTCGGTGCACGCGACGTGGCGCTCGGCGCGCTCGCGCTGAGCACGCTCGCCGACGGGCGCCACGCGGCCCAGGTCCAGCTCGCGTGCGCGGGCGCCGACGCCGCCGACGCCGTGGCGACGCTGGCGGCGCGCTCGGAGCTGCCGACGGTCGGGGCGATCGGCACGGTCGCGGTCGCCGGCGGTGCGGCGCTCGCCGAGCTGCTGCTCGCCCGCGCGCTCGCCTGACGCAGCCCTCGCCGATCTGCGCGACCGCTCGGTGCGACTACCCCTCCTGCGCGGTCGGGCGGATCAGGATCTCGTTGACGTCGACGTGCGGCGGCTGGGCGAGCGCGTACATCACGGCACGCGCGATGTCGTCTTCGTGCAAGGCGTTGCTCGGTTTGTTGTCGAAGAAGGGCGTGTCGACCATGCCCGGCTCGATCAGCGTGACGCGCACGCCGGTGCCGTTCAGGTCCTGGCGTGCCGCCTCGCCCATCGCCGTGACGGCGTGCTTGGTGCACGAGTAGAAGGAGCCGGGCAGCGCACGGCGTCCGGCGACGCTCGAGGTCAGCAGCAGGTGCCCGCGGGTGTCCTTCAGCGCCGGGATCGTGGCGCGCAGCGTGAGCGCGGCACCGTAGACGTTGGTCAGGACCATCTCGCGCCAGTGCTCGGGCGTGTCGGCGAGAAAGCCGCGCGGACCGCCGAAACCGGCGTTGGCGAAGACGGCGTCGATCTGCCCGAAGGCCGACAGCGCGGCCGCGGCGAGCGCCTGCTGCTGCTCCCACTCGGTCACGTCGCAGCGGACGGCGATCGCGCGCTCGGAGCCGCCCAGCTCGGCGGCGAGCTGCTCGAGCCTCTCCTGCGAGCGCGCGGCGAGCACCAGGCGCCAGCCCGCCGCGGCGGCGTGGCGGGCGGTGGCGGCGCCGATGCCGGTGGAGGCGCCGGTGATCACGAGGACGTTGTCGGTAGCCGTTGCGGGGTAGCTGCTCATAGCTCGTTTCTCCGTTGCTCGGGTGTGGGGCTGTCACGATGATCGCCGAGATGCTCCACGACCGCGCGAAGATCCACGTGCAGGCCGGCGCCGGCGGCAACGGCTGCACGAGCTTCCGCCGTGAAGCGCACGTCCCGCGTGGCGGCCCCGACGGCGGCGACGGCGGTCACGGCGGCGCCGTCGTGTTCGTCTGCGAGGACTCGCTGCGCGACCTGCAGGGCTTTCGGCGAAAGACCCATCACCGCGCCGGTCGCGGCGGCCACGGCGAAGGAGCCCAGCGCCACGGCGCCGACGGCGAGACGCTGACGATCGGCGTCCCGCCGGGCACGCAGGTGCGCGCTGCGGCGGGCGACGGAGGAGATCTGGCGGGCCGCAGCTGGGAGCTGCTCGCGGCCGGCCAGCGCGCGACCGTCGCGCGCGGCGGCTCCGGCGGCAAGGGCAACAAGCGCTTCGCCACGCCCACGCGCCAGGCGCCGCGCTTCGCCGAGCGCGGCCTGCCCGGCGAGGAAGGCTGGCTCGAGCTGCAGCTCAAGCTGCTCGCCGACGTCGGCCTCGTTGGGCTCCCCAACGCGGGCAAGTCATCGCTGCTCGCGCGGCTGACGCGCGCCGCGCCGAAGGTCGCCGACTATCCGTTCACGACGCTCTCGCCGGTGCTCGGCGTGCTCGAAGCCGACGAACGCCAGCTCGTGCTCGCCGACATCCCGGGGCTGATCGAGGGCGCGAGCGAGGGGGCTGGGCTCGGGCACGACTTCCTCGCGCACGTCGAGCGCACGCGCCTGCTCGTGCACGTGCTCGACGTGGCCCCCGAGCTGACCGCCGGAGAGGGTGCCGATCCGCTCGTCAACCACGCGACGATCGAGCGCGAGCTGGCCGCGCACGACCCGCGCCTGGCCGAGCTGCCGCGCGTGCTGGCGCTGTCCAAGTGCGACCTGCGTCTCCGAGCAGCGCGTGAGCGAGGCGGTCGGCGCAGTGGCGCGAGCGCCTCGGCGAGGACGTGCCCGTGATCGCGACCTCGAGCGCGACCGGGCTCGGCCTGGAGCGAGCTTTCGGGCGAGCTGCTGCGCCGCGTGCGCCGCAGGCGGCGACGGCAGGGCGAGCTCGCGATGACGGCGAGGTCGCCGACTCCCGGAGGGCTCCGCGGCCGCCGTCGGCGAGCAGGAGGAGCAGCTGGCCGAGCACATGGTCTTCCGCCCGGCCGGGCGCAGCGGCTTTCGCGTCGAGCGGCTCGGACCCGAGTCCTTCGCCGTGCGCGGCGCCGGGATCGAACGGCTGCTGGCGCGCTACGACGTGGACAACGACGACGCGATGGCCTACTTCGAGGGGCGGCTGCGCCGGATCGGCGTGCTCAAGGCGCTCGAGGCGGAGGGCTTTCAGGCGGGCGACGAGATCGAGATCGCGGGGGAGACGTTCGAGCTCGACCCGGGCTGACGGCACCGTCGGGTTACGAGCCCGAGGTCGGCATAAGCTCCAGGCATGAGACGGATCGTGGTCAAGCTGGGCTCGAGCGTCGTCGCCGACGGCGACGGCGAGCCGCGCGAGGAGGTGCTGCGCGACGTCTGCGACGCGCTGGCCGCGCTGCACGCGCAGGGCGCGGAGGCGATCGTCGTGACGAGCGGCGCGATCGCGCGCGGCATGCGCGTGATGGGGCTGAGCCAGCGGCCGAGCTCGATCAGGGAGCTGCAGGCGGCGAGCGCGGTCGGGCAGGGCAAGCTCTACCGCATCTACGACGAGCTGCTGCGCGAGCGCGGCGTGACGAGCGCGCAGGTGCTGCTGACGTTCTTCGACATGAGCGCACGCACGCACTACCTCAACGCGCGCCAGACGCTGACGACGCTGCTCGAGTGGCGCGTGCTGCCGGTGATCAACGAGAACGACACGACGGCGACCGACGAGATCTCCTTCGGCGACAACGACTTCCTCGCGGCCCAGGTGGCGGTGCTCGTGGCCGCCGATCAGCTGATCCTGCTGACCGACATCGACGGTCTCTACACGGCCGACCCGCGGCTGTATCCGGACGCGAAAATCGTCGCGCGAGGTGAGCGACTTCGCGGGCGCTGCAGGAGCTCGAGATCGGGCACACGACCTCGCCGCTCGGCTCGGGCGGGATGCGCTCGAAGGTCGTCGCCGCCGACATGGCGACGGCGGCGGGGATCGAGACGATGATCTGCAACGGCGCTGCGCCCGCAGGCGCTGCGGGCGGTGCTCGCGGGCGAGCGCGAGGGCACGCGCTTCGCCGCGCGCGAGGCCCGCTACAGCTCGTTCAAGCTGTGGCTGAAGTACGCCAAGCCCTCGCGCGGCACGCTCGCTGATCGACGACGGCGCGGCGCGCGCCGTGCGCGAGGGCGCGGCGAGCCTGCTGCCGGTCGGCGATCGTCGAGGTGCTCGGCGAGTTCGAGGCCGGCGACGCCGTCGACATCGCCCAGGCGGAGCCGCGCGACGGTCACCGCCACACGCTGGCCAAGGGGATCTGCAACTACTCGGCGCAGGAGCTGCGCCAGGTGCAGGGGCATGAAGTCGACGGCCGCGCGCGAGGTGATGCCGCGCGCCAGCGAGGAGGCGGTGCACCGCGACTACCTCGTGGTGGACTGAGGGCCCTACCCTTTAGAGGTCATGGCAACGGCCGTCTCCTCAGTCACGGACATCTGCCGCGCGGCCAAGCGCGCCTCGCGCGCGCTCGCGCGCCTGGACACCGCCGTCAAGGACGCGGCGCTCGAGGCGATCGCGGCGGCGCTCGAGGATCGCGCCGCGGAGATCCTCGCGGCCAACGAGCGCGACATGGAGCTCGGGCGCGAGCGGCCTGATCGGCGACGCGCTGCTCGACCGCCTGCGCCTGGACGAGCAGCGCATCGGCGCGATCGCCGCAGGCCGTCAGGCAGATCGCGGCGCTGCCCGACCCGGTCGGCGAGGTGATCGAGGGCCGGCGCCTGCCCAACGGCCTCGACGTGCGCAAGGTCCGCGTGCCGCTCGGCGTCGTCGCCGTCGTGTACGAGGCGCGTCCGAACGTGACGATCGACGCGGCCGCGCTGTGCCTGAAGTCGGGCAACGCGATCGTGCTGCGCGGCTCCTCCTCGGCGGAGCACTCAAACGCGGCGCTCGCGCAGATCGCGAGCGAGGCGGCGGTCGCGGCCGGGCCTGCCCGAGGGGTGCGTCAGCCTGGTGGCCGGCGGCGGGCGCGAGGAGCTCGCCGAGCTGGCGACGCAGAGCGACAGCGTCGACCTGATCATCCCGCGCGGCGGCGAGGGCCTGAAGCACGCGCTGCAGGCGGTCGCGACCGTGCCCGTGATCTACGCGGCCTCCGGCAACTGCCACGTCTACGTCGACGCCACGGCCGACCTCGACGCAGGCCGAAGCGATCGTGCTCAACGCGAAGACGCAGCGGCCCGGCGTGTGCAACGCGGCCGAGACGCTGCTCGTGCACGCGGACTGGCGCCGCGCGTTCGTGCCGCGGATCGTGCGCGCGCTGACGAGGCCGGCGTCGTCGTACGCGGCGACGAGCGCGTGCTCGAGCTGGCCGCGGACGAGAGCGAGGCGACGCCGCCGAGCGCGCCGGATCGCGCTCGAGGCGGAGGCTCGCTGTCGGATCGGCGCTCGTCCAGCCGGCGGCGAGGAGGACTGGGAGAGCGAGTACCTCGCGCTGACGCTCGCCGTCGGCGTGGTCGACTCGGTGGAGCAGGCGATCGAGCACATCGCGCCGCTACGGCAGCGGGCACTCCGAGGCGATCCTCACGCGCGACACGCAGGCCGCGCGTGCGTTCCAGCTCGGCGTCGACGCGGCCTGCGTGTACGTCAACGCCTCGACGCGCTTCACCGACGGCGGCGAGTTCGGGATGGGCGCGGAGATCGGCAACTCGACGCAGAAGCTGCACGCGCGCGGGCCGATCGGGCTGCGCGAGCTGTGCACGTTCAAGTACCTGGTGGAGGGCGACGGACACGTCCGTGCCTGAGCCCTCGCCGGCCCGCGGCATGCGGCGGGCCGACCAGCGGCACTCGCTCGGCATCCTCGGCGGCACGTTCAACCCGCCCACGCTCGGCCACCTCGCGATCGCCGGCCACGCGCGCGAGCAGCTCGGGCTGGAGCGCGTCGTGCTGTGCCGGCCGGCTCGCCGCCGCACAAGCAGATCGCCGGGGATCCGGGCCCGCGAGCGGCGCCTGGAGATGTGCAGACTGCTCGTGCGCGGGGCCGAGGGACTGTCGGTCTGCGCGATCGAGATCGAGCGCGACGGCCCGTCCTATACGGTGGATACCTTGAGAGAGCTGCATGAGCGCCATCCGGAGAGCCGAGCTGACGTTCATCGTCGGGGCCGACGTGGCCGGCACGCTGCCGAGCTGGCGCGAACCGCGCGAGCTGCTCGAGCTGGCGAGGATCGCGGTCGCGGAGCGCCCGGGCAGCGATCGCAGCGCGGTGCTGGAGGCGGTCGCATCGCTCGGTGGGACGGAGCGCTGCGCTTCCTCGACGCGCCGCTGATCGACGTCTCATCCTCGCGTGCGCGCGAGCGCGCGGCGGCGGGTGAGCCGATCGAGCGGCTCGTCGGCGCCGACGTGGCCGAGTACGTGGCCGAGCACGCGCTGTACGGCGCCGGCGCCGGCGCACGGGCGGTGAGCTGATGGCGGGCGGGGAGCCGGTGACCGGCGGCGAGCGCCGATCGGGGACCGACCCCGAGGACTCCGAGCGCGGCGGGGCGCTGCAGCCGCAGCAGCTGCTTGCGGAGATCGCCCGGCTGGCGGCCGACAAGAAGGCGATCGAGATCGTCGAGCTCGACCTGCGCGGCGTGCTCGGCTACACCGACTACTTCCTGATCTGCTCGGGCAACACGACGCGCCAGACGAAGGCGATCCACGACGGCATCCTCGAGGGCCTCAAGCGCGAGCACGGCACGCTCGCCGCGCCGCGTCGAGGGCGCGAGTCGCGGCCGACTGGATCCTGATGGACTACCTCGACGTGGTCGTGCACATCTTCACGCCGCAGGCGCGCGAGTACTACCGTCTCGAGCAGCTGTGGGGCGAGGCGCCCTCGCGCGTCGCCGACGGCGCCTGAAGCGCGCCCAATCGGAGACGCCGAGCGCCGCCGGGGCTCACGCCGAGGCAATCGCCGCGCCGCTGGGCGCTGGAACAGTTGAAATACATCGGACCGTCCGGATAGGGTCGTCCAGACAGCGCCCGCGGTAGGCGCGAGGCGCGCAGCAGGGGGAGAAGAACCGCATGCATCGATCTCTTGACGGCTCCGGCCGTCGCAACGCAGTGCTGCTGACGCTCGTCGCGCTCGCTTCGATGGCGTTTGCCTGGAGTCTCAGCGGGCTCACCTCCGCGGCCCGCGCCGACGGCCCTGGCGTCGGCGCGCCATGGACGGCGAGCGTCGGGGACTCGTTCATCTCCGGCGAGGCCGGCCGCTGGGCGGGCAACACGGACGAAAGCTCGTCCAAAACGGACGCGCTCGGCTCGACGGCCTACTACGACAACGCGGGCGGCACGGGCGAATCGATCCAAGGCTGCCACCGCTCGAAGTCGGCCGAGGTCTACATCGGCGGCGGCGTGAGCGGCGTGAACCTCGCCTGCTCGGGCGCGAAGACGTCGACCTTCACCGAAGGCGAAACGTTCAAGCCGGGGATCGACTTCTACAACTCAGGCGGCAAAGAAGGCCAGGCGCTGATGCTCCAGCACTTCGCCGCGACGCACAACGTGAAGCTGATCGCGCTGTCGATCGGCGGCAACAACTTCAACTTCGCGCCGATCGTGCAGACGTGCGTGGAGGACTTCCTCGAGTCCACGTGGTTCTACGACTTCTACTGCAGCGAAGAAAGCTCGGTGACGAACAACTTCACCAGCGCCAACGTCACCAAAGTCAAGGGCGAAATCACGACGGCGATCAAAAACGTCGCGACGGCGATGACGAACGCGGGCTACTCGAGCTCGCAGTACACGATCCTCGTGCAGAACTACCCCTCGCCGATCCCGAACGGGTCGGAATTCCGCTACACGCAAAGCGGCTACAGCAGGCAGACGACGGGCGGCTGCGGCTTCTGGAACAAAGACGCCAACTACGCCAACGCGACGATGCTGCCGACGATCGACGGCGCCGTGCTCGGTGCCGCCTCGGCGGCGGGCCTGTCGAACGTCAAGACGATGGAACTGAGCTCGGCGTTCAACGCGCGCAGGCTCTGTGACAACACCGTCGGGCTGCTCGAGGAGAAGGGACTGTCGAGCTGGAAATCGGCGGGCGCGGTCGACAAAACGGAGTGGTTCAACCAGATTCGCACGCTCGAAACGATCTTCGGGCCCTACGAACTGCAGGAAGACATCCACCCGAACTACTGGGCGCAGCTGGCGCTGCGCAACTGCCTGACCCAGGCCTACAACGCGGGCACGCCGAAAGGCGGCACGTGCACGATCTCGGGAACCGGCCTGAACGCGGCCGGCGAGCCGAACATGCTGCTGAAATAGCGCTCTGACCGACCCTGCGCCGCCGCCGCTCAACGATGCGGCGGCGCGAGGATCGGGGCGTCGGCCGAGGGGAGCCGCACGACACCGGCCGTGAGGCCTTGCCGGTGCCGTGCGCCCGGCTGCGAAGATGCCCGCGTGAGCGCGACACGCGAATCCCCGCGCGTCAGCGCGGTCATGCGCGAGGACGAGCGGGTCACGCCGCTGGAGCTGTTCTTCGACCTCGTGTTCGTGCTCGCGCTGACGCAGTGCACGACGCTGATCGCGCACACGCCGACGTGGGGCGGGATGCTCAAGGGGCTGCTCGTGCTCGGCATGCTGTGGTGGTCGTGGGTCGGCTATGCGTGGCTGACGAGCGTGCTCGACCCCGAGGAGGGGGCGGTGCGCCTGGCGATCTTCGCCGCGATGGCGGCGTTCCTGGTGGCGGCGATCTGCGTGCCGCACGCGTTCGGCTCCCAAGCGCTGCTGTTCGCGTGCGCCTACGCGGTCGTGCGCGCGGCGCACATCGTGCTGTTCATGCTCGCCAGCCGCGACGATCCGACGCTGCGCAAGTCGGTGCTCGGCCTCGCCGGGAGCACGGCGGTCGGCGCGGGCCTCTTGTTCGCGGCGGCAGCGGCGTCGGGCGATCTGCGGATCGCGATCTGGGGGGTCGCGCTGCTGCTCGACGCGGGCGGCCCGTTCGTGTTCGGCCAGGACGGCTGGAAACTCGTCCCGGGGCACTTCGCCGAGCGTCACGGCCTGATCGTGATCATCGCGCTGGGCGAGTCGATCGTGGCGATCGGCGTCGGCGCGAAGGCGTCGGTCGACGCCGGGCATCGTCGGCGCGTCGGTGCTCGGCATGGTGGTCGCGGCGGCCCTGTGGTGGATCTACTTCGACGTCACGGCGATCGTCGCCGGGCGGCGCCTGGCGAAAGCGGCCGAGGGCCATGAGCGCAACGGGATCGCGCGCGACTCCTACTCCTACCTGCACTTCCCGATGATCGCCGGGATCGCCTTGCTGGCGGTCGGGCTGAAGATCACGCTGGCGCACGTCGGGGAGGGATCTGGCGCTCGTGCCGGCGGTGGCGCTGCTCGGCGGCACGGCGCTGTACCTGCTCGCGCAGGTCGCCTTCCGCCTGCGCAACGTGCACACGCTGAGCGTCCGGCGGCTGCTCTGCGCGGTCGTGCTGCTGGCGCTGCTGCCGGCGGCGGTCTCGCTGCCGGCGCTGGCCACGCTGGGGATCCTCGCGGCGCTGCTGTGCGCGCTGATCGCATACGAGGCGATCCGCTACGCCGAATCGCGCGACCGCGTGCGCCACCAGCTGGCCCGCGAACCGGTGAGCGACTAGCGACGGGCTCAAGCAGGCACGGGCGCGGCGGCGGCGGGCGCCTGCTGGGGCGCCTGCGCGGGCGTCCGTCGCGTGAGGATCACGCGGCTGCCGCCGGACGGGCTGAAGGCGATCCCGCGCCGGCGCGTGACCTCGGGCTCGCCGGCCGGGCGCAGCTCGTGGCGCGCAAGCGCGGCGCGCAGCACGAGCTTCATCTCGAGCAGCGCGAAGCTCGCGCCGAGGCAGCGCCGCCGCCCGCCGCCGAACGGGATCCACGTGTAGGTGCCGGGCGACTGCCGAGGAAGCGCTCGGGGCGGAAGCCGTACGGGATCGGGGTAGATCGTCGGGGTCGTGGTGCACGAGGTAGGCGCTCGCGAACAGCACGACGCCCGGCTCGTAGCGGACGCCGCCGACCTCGATCGGCTGCTTGACCAGCCGCGGCTCGGCGTTCGGCAGCACCGGGCGCCGGCGCAGGATCTCGTTGATCGTCGCGGTCAGGTACGCCTCGTCGGTCGCCGTCGTCGAGCTCGCGCGTGCAGGCGCGCTCGCACGTGCGGGCTCGCGCGCGAGCCGCTCGAAGGCCCAGGCGAGCTGCGAGGCGGTCGTCTCGTGCCGGCGACGAGCGCGTCACGAGCTCGTCGCGCAGCTCCTGCGGCGCGGTCATCGGCTGGCCGTCCTCGTGGCGCGCGCGCGAGCAGCATCGAGAGCATGTCGTCGCCGCTCGCCGCGCCGCTCGCGCGGCGCTCCTCGATCAGCGCGAAGATCAGCTCGTCGGCGCGCGCGCGATCGCGTTCGAAGCGCCCGACGGGCCAGCGGCCTGAGCAGTCGCTGCGGCGGCGGGATCAGCGAGAGCGGGCTGTCGCCGAAGGCGAGCACCTCGGTCAGCAGGCTCGCGCAGCTGCGTCGAGCTGGGCGCCCGCGGTCGAGCCCGAAGACGGCGCGCAGGATGATCTCGAGCGTCAGCCGCCTGCAGGCGCGGGTGCAGCGCGACCGGCTCGCTCGCGCGGCCACGAGGCGACCTCGCGCTCGGCGAGCTCGCTCATCAGCCCGGACAGGCGCTGCATCCGCTCGCCGTGGAAGGCCGGCAGCATGCAGCTTGCGCTGCGCCAGGTGCGGCGCCTCGTCGAGCAGGATCACCGAGTTGCGGCCCGACGATCGGCTCGAGGATGCGCGCGCCCTCGCCGGGGTGCAGCGACCTCGGGCGGACGCCGTGAAGATCTGCTTGATCTCGCTCGGGGTCGGAGATGCATCACGAACGGCGGCTGGCACGGGCAGGCGGACCGTGAAGCGCTTCGCCGTAGCGCGCGCGGCAGCGCTCGACGAAGGCGGTCCGGACGACTCCACCAGCCGATCGCCTGCAGCGCGCTCGGCATGCGCGGTCCGGGGGGCAGCTGACTGCTCATGGTGACTCCTCGAGGGGAGGGGAGTGGAGCTTCCCAGTCTACGCCCGGCGGGCGCTCGCTGGTAGCGTCGCGGTGCCGTGAGATCGGGGAATCTGCACACCGGACGCAAGGGCGAACGCGCGGCGGGTCACATCAAGGGCGTGTGGCACGAGCTCGGCGGCGAAGCGGGCACGCGCACGATCGGGCTGCGGCGGATCGAGGTCGCGCCTGAGCACTTCTCGACGCCTGCACACGAGCACGGCGCGGAGGAGGAGATCTTCTACGTGCTCGGCGGCGGGGGGTTGCTGTGGCAGGACGGCGAGACGTTCGCGGTGGCGCCGGGCGACTGCATCGTGCACCGGCCGATGCGCGGCGTGCACACGCTGCGCGCGGGCGAGGCCGGTCTCGACGTGCTCGCCTTCGGCCAGCGGCTGGACGCCGCGCTGACGGCGCTGCCACGGGCGGCCACGGCGTGGTCGGGCGCCCGCTGGCTGGATCTCGGCGACGGCGAGGGGCCGTTCGCGCGCGAGGCCTCCGTCGGTCCCCCGCAGTGCCCCGAGCCGAGCGCCGAGCGCCCGGCCAACGTGGTCTCACTGGACGCCGCGCCGAGCGCGTTCGCGGGGCGCATGCGCCGGCTCGGCCAGGCGGCGGGGGCGCGCGCGACGGGCCTCAACCATGTGGCGCTGGCGGCGAGCGAGCAAGGCGCGCCGGCGCACTGCCACTCGCTGGAGGAGGAGGCGTTCGTCGTGCTCGACGGCGGCGGCGTGCTCGAGCTGTGGCAGCGCGGGCGAGTGCGAGGAGCACGCGCTGTCGGCGGGCGACGTGATCGCGCGCCCGGCAGGCACGGGCGTGGCGCACGCCTTGCGGGCAGGCGAGCAAGGACTCACCTACCTCGCATACGGCACGCGTGAGCCGGGCGACATGTGCTTCTACCCGGACAGCGGGCGGGTGTCGCTGCGCGGCCTCGGGATCGCTCTGCGCTCGCCGGATATCGATTATCTATAAATAAAAAGAGGACACGTAATGCCGCGCCGGCGGCGCCGAGGCGGCGTGTTCAGGACCGCGCGCTCCAGCGGTCGGCCCACGTGCTCAGGGGCTTGAGCGCTTCGAGCAGCGCCTGGCCTTCGGGCGTCAGGCTGTAGCCCTCGCCGCGCTGCTGCTCGACGACGCCGGCGTCGCGCAGCTCGCGCAGGCGCTGGTTGAGCACGCTCGAGGACATCTCTTCGCAGCGCGTCTGCAGTTGGCGGAAGGTGAGCGGCTCGCGGCGCAGCTCCCACAGCACGCGCAGCGTCCAACGCCGCCCGAGCAGGTCGAACAGGGCCATGATCGGCCGACCGCTGCGCGATCCGCGCGCCGGGGCGCCGGGCCGGGGCGTCCGGCCTGCGCTTGCATGCTGCGAAAACAGAAGCTACACTCCTTGCTTTGATTATCGAAGCGAAAGGATAGCGACGATGACGGAGCTCGACATGCAGGGGCCGCGGATCGCCCCGTTGCAGCCGCCGTATGAGCCAGAGCTGGCGGCGATGCTCGCCAAGTGGATGCCGCCGGGGAGCGAGGTCGAGCCGCTGGCGCTGTTCCGCACGCTCGCCGTGCACGACGGCCTGTTCTCGCGCATGCGACCGCTCGGCGCCGGCCTGCTCGGCCATCCACGACTCGATCCGCGCGAGCGCGAGCTGCTGATCCTGCGCACGTGCGCGCGGGCCGGGGCGGAGTACGAGTGGGGCGTGCACGCCGTCGCCTTCGCCCGTCCGCTCGGCCTCAGCGACGAGCAGATCGCGGCGACCGTGCTCGGCGCGGCCGACGATCAGGCGTGGCCGGAGGCCGACGCGCAGCTGATCGCGGCGGCCGACGCGTTGTATGAGACGAACGCGATGCCCGATGAGCTGTGGGCCAAGCTGGCGGCCCGCCTCGGTGACGACCAACTGCTCGAGCTCGTGATCCTCGCCGGCTGGTACCGGCTGATCTCCTACGTGATCAACGCCGCGCGGGTCGAGCTCGAGCCGTGGGCCGAGCGGTTTCCGTAGGCCGCGACGACGCCGCGGGTCTCAACCGCCGCTCGTCTGGAGCAAGGACGCCGCGGGGCCGCCTTGCTGCCCGTCAGGCCCATGACCGCCTGCTCCTTCGTGCGCCGGGGACGGTTGCCTTTCGCCGGCTGAGCTCGGCGGTTCGAATTGGGGCGGCGCCTTCGACGATTCCACGGACGAGCCGCGATCTTCGTTGGCGCCCGCCGGTTCGCCGGGTCGACCGTGACCGCCGTCGGTGTGCGTGCTGCCGGACGTCGCGCCGGGCAGTTCGAGTCGCCTGCCCGTGGCTGCACCCGAGTCGTGAGCGGTCCTGGCGCCACCCGCCGCGTCCGAGCCACGCGGGTGGCTCGTCCCCGCCGGTGCTTTGCCGTGAAGGGCGCCCGCGCCCGCGCCGTGTTGCTGTCCGGCGTGGGCCGGGACGCCGCCGCCGTGTTGATGTCCGGCGTGAGCTGGAGCGCCGCCGCCGGAGGGACGACCCTGGTTTGACGTCGCTGCACCGGCCACCTTCGCTCGCCCCACGGTGCCGGTCGGCCCGGCGGAGGACACGCTGGAGGTATTGCTCGTCGAACTCGCGGCGGGCGCACCGACGGCCGCCGCCGGCCTCGCATCGGAGCGCGCCGGTGCGGGTGCAGCGCCCGGGCGCGCTCGTGGCGCGCTCGTGCCGGTCGACCGCCGGAGATGCCGTTCCGGGGCGCTCGTGCGCGCGGGCGATGTGGCGCTGACGGACGGCTGCCCCGAGCCGGTCAACTGCGGCACCGCGCCGGCTGCGCTCGCGCTTGCGACGGCCACGATGGCGACACTGGCGAGCGCCTTCGCCGCGAGCGCCGTGGCGGCGGTCTTGCCGGACAGGCCGGCTGCCATCGCCCCGCCGCCGCTTGCGCCTTGCGTGGAGGTCGCTCCATGAATGACCGCGAGCAGAGCTGCGGCGTGGATCGGAGCGAGCGGGGGAGCGAGTGCCTGCAGACCCGCGCGCCGAGCGGGGATCGCGGCGGCGAACGCGGCGCACGCCGCGCAGTCGCGCACGTGCGCGCGAGCGCGCGGCAGCAGCCTCCCGTCGCTGCGCGAGATCGACCGCTGCACCTGCTCGCAGACCATCGCACGCCCCTCCTCGAATTCCCCCAGCGACCGCCGCGCGGCGAGGATCGCGTGAGCCACCGTGTGGATCGACAGCCCGAGCGCAGAGGCGATGTCCTTGTGCGAGAGGCCGCTCAGCTCGCTCATCAGCAGCACGTCTCGCTGGCGCTCGGGCAGCTCGCCGAGGTCGGACACGAGCAAGGCCAGGCGTGCCCGCTCGTCGGCGCGCGCCTCTGCCGAGGGCACCCAGGACTCGGCGGCGTCGAACGATCCCCGGTCGGGCTCGCGCCGGCGGATCAGCGAGATCGTCTCGTTGTGCGCGATCCGGAACAGCCACGGACGCAGCGGCGCGTCTCGTTGTCCCCGCTGCAGCGCCGCGAGGGCGTTCGCGAGCGTCGATTGGAGCGCGTCGTACGCGTCATCGCCGTCGCGCAGGTGCGAGCGGCAGTAGCGGTACAGCCGCTGGTGATAGCGCTCGTAGATCGCCGCGAACGCGCGCTCGCTCCCGTCTTCGACCGAGCGGGCGAGCCGCTCGTCTGAGAGCAGCCGCCGGTGCATCGGAAGCCCACTCGGCGGAGCGGGCGCAGCCGGGCTCGAACGGACTCCCATCGCTCACGCCCCAGCCGAGCGAGCGGGGCTTGCGTCAGCCGACGACCGGCGCGCGCATGTCTCACCCGCCGGCTGGGCAGCCCGATTCACAGGCACCCCTGATCGCGCACGAAGCATGCCTCAGATGCTGCTCTGTCGCGGTCGTGCGCGCTACCCACGAAGGTCTAGGTTGGGCCTGGCGGCCGGCACGAGGGACGATCCCCGAAGTCCCTCGTGCCGATACGCCGGCGGCGTGCGCTCAGATGGAGAACGCCACGCCGTTGTTGATCGCGTCGAACGCGTCCTTCGCGAGCACCTGAGTCGTCTTGACCTGTCCGTACCAGTTGGCGCCCGCGTCGGCGGCCGGATCGGACGTGTTCTGGTAGCTCAGCATCCCGAGCACCGTCATGCTCGTCGCGCCGCCGAAGGCGGAGCTGACGTTCTCATACGCTCCCGCGCAGCTGGACCCACCCGAGCCGTCGATCATCTGGCAGATCTGCGTCAGATCGATCGTCACAGAGCCGATCGCCGGTTGTTTGGAGCCGAGGCCGTTGAAGGCCCCGATCTTGTTGCCACCGAGCGCCGGATCGCTGAAGTAGACGTCGAGCGCCGTCGAGAGCATCTGCGCCTTGAGCATCGCGTTGCACGTTTTCGCCGAGCTCGTGCAGGTGGCCGCCTTGATCACGTTGTAGACGTACGTCGCGACCTGCGCGCAGGTCGAGCTCGCGGCGAGGTCCGAGAACGGGTGGAACTGGCGCAGCCACGTGGCCGACGCGCAGGTACCCGTTTTCGCCTGGCCGCCGATGATCCCCTGGCCGTTCTTGTTCTGCCAGAAGCCCATCGTCAGCGCGCCGGTGCTGGCCGGCGTGCGGCAGACCTTCGCCGTGACCGAAGCGCTTCCCGTGTCATCCGCGTCGGCGTCTTTGTCGGTGACCGTGAAGCTCGCCGTGTTGTCGAGCTTCACGCAGTCGTGCGGGACTTTCACCACGTAGGCGTATTTGAACGTCTGCGAGCTCGAGATCGTGCCCGTCGGCAGCGTCCCTTCGAGCGCCGCCGAGCCGGCCGGCAGCGGCGTGATCGTGTAGAGGTCGGCCAACGAGACGCTGTCGTGCACGATGCTCGTCGGCGTCGTGAACTGGAACGGCACTTCGAAGCTGGCGCTGCCTGTTTCGGAGTGCACGCTTTCCGCGTCCCATTCGACGGTGGCCGTGTTCTTGTAGTTCTGGTTGTAGCTCGGCTTGCTCGCGAACGTGCACACATACGGCAGTTCCAGCTCGTCTTCGGGCGCGAGGCTGCCGACTTCGTAAGGCGAGCCGCCCGAGCTGTTGATGTCGCACGAGCCGGCCGGTTTGCTCGCCGGGTCGGTCACCACGTCAGACACCGACACGCCGGTCGCCGTTTCCGTTTCGTTCGCGTTGAGGATCGTGATCGTGCCGCTGACCTGCCAGCCGCCGTCGACGCCTTCGCCCTTGGTCACCGTGACCGTGTAGTTGAGCGTCTTTTCAGCGTGTGTCGTCTGGCAGCCGTTGGGGTAGAGCAGCGTCACCTGGCAGGCGTCGACGCTCTTTTCGATCGACCAGTTGAACTCCCGCGCGAAGGCGGGGTTGGCGTCCTTGACGACTGTCAGGCCCGGGCAGGTGTTCGTTTCCTCGCAGTTGGGCGGGGGCCCGGACCCCTTCACCTTGAACGCGTCGAACTTGCACGGCGCCGGGCTTATCGCGCCCTTGGGGCAGATCGCCATGATGTACACGCCGCCCGGGTTGGGGGTGTCGTCGTACGGGAACGCCGAGATGATCTCGTTGCCGTTTTTGGCGGTGCCCGTAGCATGCGTGCCGCCGTATGCGGAGATCACTCCGCCGCTGACGCTGAACGTGCGGTTGGCGACCGAGTCGCCGCTGCCGCTGCCGCTGTCGCTGCAGCCGCTGGAGCCCGTGCCCGCGGTCGTGTCGCTGAGGTTGCCGTTGGCGGCGTCGAGAAAGCCGCCGTTCTGGCAGCCGGGCGCCAGCACGGCAAAGAAGTATTCGCCGTCGGCCAGCCCGTTGCCTCCGGTCGGCCCGCCGTTGACGTACACGTCGGGCTTGCTGACGTAGGTGTTGCAGTTGACTTCGCTGCCGTGCACGCAGCCGCCGGTGAAGCCGCCGTCTTCGATTGCTGGATTGAAGGTCGTATAGGCGGCGTTGCCTGCCGCGAGCGTGCTCGCCGGCTCGAGCGCCGACAGCGCAAGCGCCGGCGCGAGAGCTGCGATCGCCGTGCAGGCAAGGACTCGCGCACGCCTCGAAATGCGGTTCATTGGTCTTCCCCCGATAGATGGAGTGGTGGCAGCGCGAGCTCCGGCGCATCGCCCCTACGGCGAAGCGCGCTTCGACCCAACGACGGTTGAGGCCCTCCGTTCGACCTAGACCTTTGGCTAGGTCTGGTGAGGTTCTGCGCGCCGAGAGCGTGGCCGCGGCGAGTGGAGATCGCGCGGGTAGCCAAGTCTCGTTAAGCGGAAGCGGCTGCGCAGGTTCGCGACGAGCCCGATCGGATCCTCCAAGGTCCGCAGGTACGGCCCCACGCTGAGCGAATAGCGGGCTTACCGCCTGTTCGACAACTCTGCGCCAAACACTTCGCGCGCGCCTTCAAGCTGTACAAGCTCTATGAGCGCGCCTTCCAGGGACGCGTCTCAGTCGCGAAGAAGCTTCGCCCCGGGTCCTACGCGCTCGGCGTCGTGGCGCGCGCGGCCGGCAAGGCCTCCTCGCCGGCGACGCTCCGCTTCACGATCGTCAAGCGATAGCGCTCCGGCCGATTTCGTCGCGCCCGCTCGTCTGAGGCGGCGACGAGTTGTGTCCCGCTCGGCGCGCTGCCGGTTGCGCACGCACGGCCTTCACGGTTTAGAAGGCGCCTGCATGGGTAGGTAGGAATGCATTCCAGCTGGTGCTGGAGAAGCTGGGATTCAGGGCAAGTGACCGGGCTAATGCGCGTGTGGGCGCAGGAGGGGGAGAGATGGAGCGGGGCAATGCGAGTGTGGATGGCCGTGTCGTGAACGGTGAGCGGGAGCGTCGCCATCGAATCGTTGCAATGGCGTGTCGGCGTCGTGCGCGGGTTGGGTTCACCGCCACGTTCACTGCGATCGCCGTTTGCCTAATGGTGGCCGCGAGCGCCTCGGCCTTCACCGCGCAGGGCAGCGTGAAACAGGTGACGTCACGGGCTTGCCGGCGAACGCTCAGGCCTCGCTGCTGAAACGAACGGCTCGACCGTGGCCACGCAGAACGCCGACTCGCTCGGGGGGCTGCTGTTCCGCAAGGTCAAACCGGGAACCGGCTACAAGGTCAGCGTGAGCTCGAGCGGCGAAACGTCGGAACCGATCACCGTCCACACGGCACCGCGGCGCCGTGGGACCCCGAGAGTCTACAACCAGGAAATCCCCGACAACGGGTACACGTACCTGAAAACGCGCGACGGCACGGAACTGGCGATCAGCGTCCACCCGCCGACCAGTCCGGCGGGTGAGCCGGGCGTGCCGTCGATGTTCCACTTCCCGACGCTCCGATTCCCGGCGTGCCGACGCCGAGCTACACGCCGCCGTATCCGACGCTGATCGAGTACTCGGGCTACGGCTACGCGAACCCGGCCGGCCCGGAAAGCGGCATCGCCGTGCTCGCCAACCTGATGGGCTTCGCGGTGGTCGACGTGAACATGCGCGGGACGGGCTGCTCGGGCGGCGCCTTCGACTTCTTCGAACCGCTGCAGAACCTCGACGGCTACGACGTGATCGAGACGATCGCCAAACAGCCGTGGGTGCTCAACCACAAGGTCGGGCATGCTCGGCATCTCCTACGGCGGCATCAGCCAGCTGTTCACGGCGCAGCTGCAGCCGCCGGACCTCGCGGCGATCGCGCCGCTGTCGGTGATCGACGCGACGGCGACGACGCTCTACCCCGGCGGCATCCGCAACGACGGCTTCGCCGTGGCCTGGGCCGAAGAGCGCCAGCAGAACGCCGAACCGGCCGGTCCCGGCCACGGCCAGGCGTGGGCCTACAAACGAGATCCAGGAAGGCGACCAGACGTGCGCGGCCAACCAGGCCCTCCACGGCGAGGCCGCCAACCTGATGAAGAAGATCGAAGAAAACTCGACGTACAACCCGAAGGTGGCCGATCCGCTCGACCCGGTCACGTTCGTCAACAAGATCAACGTTCCGACGTTCATGGCCTGCCAGTTCGAGGACGAGCAGACCGGAGGTCACTGCGCCGAACCTGGTCGCAGCACTTCACCGGCACGAGCCACAAGTGGTTCACGTTCACCAACGGCGCCCACATCGACTCGCTCGATCCGTATACCTACAACCGGATGTACGACTTCCTACGAGCTGTACGTCGCGCACAACAGGCGCCGATCGTCAACGCGGCGGTCGTGCAAGCCGCGGCACCGGTCATCTACAAGGAAGCGATGGGGCTGCCCGAAAGCGACGTGGTCACGCTGCCACCGGATCCGATCCAGACGCAGCCGACCTACGAATCGGCGCTGTCGGCGTTCGAAGCTCTGCCGTCGGTGCGGGTGCTGTTCGACAACGGCGCCGGCGAAGCGCCGCCGGGCGGCACGACGGCGGCGGGCAATCCCTACCCCGGGTTTGAACAGTCCTTCTCCGACTTCCCGATTCCGGGCACGACGGCCCAGTCGTGGTACCTGGGGTCGGGCGGCACGCTCAACGAACTGCCCGTCTAGCGTCAAGGGCGTCGACTCGTACACCTCGGATGCGACCGCCACGCCGCTGACCGACTACTCGGGCGGCACGGGCGGGGGCGGCCTGTGGGGCAACGCGTCGCAGTGGGACTGGAACTGGGTGCAGCCGCCGGCGGGCAACGGCGGTGTCCTACGTGTCGGCTCCGCTCGCCGCGAACACCGTGGCCGTCGGCGCCGGCGCCGTCAAGCTGTGGGTCGAGTCCTCGACCCCGGACGTCGATCTGCAGGCGACCGTCAGCGAAGTCGGTTCGGACGGCAACGAGACGTTCGTGCAGAACGGATGGATCCGGGCGAGCGAGCGGAAACTCGCTACGACGGCGAACAACATGTTCAAGCAGGAACCGACCGCGCTCGAGCCGATCCCGACCTTCCGCAAAATGGTGCCGATGCCGGCGGGCAAGTTCGTGGCGGTGACGATTCCGCTCTACTTCGAGGGGCACGCGTATCGCGCGGGCTCGCGCATCCGGGTGACGATCGCCGCGCCGAACGGCACCCAGCCGATCTGGTCGGTCAGTCACCCGCAGCCGGAAGGCTCCACGGCGAACGTCTCGATCGAGTTCTCCTCGAGCAAAGCATCGAGCCTGACGCTGCCGATCGTGCCGGGCGTCAGCGTGCCGACGGCGCAGCCGGCGTGCCCGAGCCTGCGCAACGAGCCGTGCCGGGCCTACCAGGCGTTCGTGAACAACGGGTCCTGAAAGGCGACCGCCCTCGCCTCGGCCGCCGAGCGGTCGGGGCGAGGGCGCTTTGGACCGGTCGGTGCCTGGGGGCGATCTCAAGTGAATCGCGAGGGTGCCGTGACCGAGCCCGCCGGCTGACTATTCTGGCCTGATGGGCAAGGTGTTCGACGGAATCGACTCGCGTCTGGCTGGATGGATCGCCGCGCAGCCGATGTTCTTCGTGGGCAGCGCGCCGCTCGCCGAGCAAGGTCACGTCAACGTCTCGCCGAAGGGCCCGATCGGCACGTTGCACGTGATCGACGAGCGCACCGTGGCTTATCTGGACGTCGTCGGCAGCGGCGCCGAGACGATCGCGCACGTGCGCGAGAACGGGCGGCTGGTGATCATGCTGTGCGCCTTCTCCGGGCCGCCACGCATTCTCCGCCTTCACGGCAGCGGCGAGGTCGTGCTTGCCAACGACCAGCGTTTCGAGGCGCTCGTGCGGCGATGCGACTTCGCACAGCCGGCAGTCTCCGATGCCAGGCGGGCGATCGTGCTGTTGCACGTCACGCGAGTGGCGGACAGCTGCGGCTACGGCGTGCCGCTGATGGACTTCCAAGGCGAGCGACCGCATGCGGATGCATGGGCGCAGAAGAAGGTCCGCATGGGTGGCGCAGAGGCGCTCGCGGAGTACCAGCGCGAGAAGAACAGCGTGAGCATCGACGGGCTGCCGGCGGTCGAGCTGCCGCGCTGAGCGGCGGCGCGCGAGGCCCGATCTGCAGCGTTCTGCGATGGAGCTAGTCGGGCTCGAACCGACGACCTCTACCGTGCCACGGTAGCGCTCTCCCAGCTGAGCTATAGCCCCTCGATCTGGTCGGGAAAGTGTAGCTGCCCCGCTAGCGAGCGCCTCGGCTGGTCGGCGCGCAGTCGTTGCACGACAGGCTCCAGTTCGTGGTCCCGGGCCCACGTGATGCGCTCGGCTTGGTTGTTCCCGGTCGGCTCTAGGCGAAGGTAGAGACTGCGACGCGTCGAGATCTCAGAAATGGACAGCAGATAACACCTGCCGAGCTCGGGGGAGTAAGCGCCGATGGCATCGATCTCCGCGGGCGAATAGCTAGTTCGGACGTAGCCGCGTGGTGTGCAGCGGGAGGTCTGGAGTCCGATCGCGAGTACGCCGCCGATGCGCCGCGCGAGCTTGCACTGGACGCGCAGCAGCGTTGGCTCCAGGTCGACGATCAGGTCGTAGCGGCGCCCCTCGCAGAGCGGGCGCAGCACCGTCAAGCCGAGCTGAATCACCGCAGCGGTGATCGCCGCCTCGGCTGCCGCTCCCTTCTGGCTCGGCGTCAGCTCATCCATCCATCCAAAGTACGCGGCGCTTGGGATGGAACTGTTGCTCTTTGTCTGCGAAGCCGGCTACTCCGGCGGGATGAACTCCGGCACGTCGAGGTCTTCGTCCGGCTCGTCGAGCGCGGGCCGGCTCGACGCCGGCCGGACGCCTGCGCCCGGGCCGGCCTGGTCGAGGCGCGCCGTCATGCTGCCGTGCGCCAGGCGCACGTCGCGCAGCAGGCGCTCGGCGTTGTTGCGCAGCGAGACCGACAGCTCGCGCAGGTTGCGCGAGAGCTCCGTGCCCTCGCGCAGGACCTCGCGGGCGACCGTGTGCGACTCGCCGACGATCTCGCGCGCGTCCTCGCGCGCCTTCGCGCGGACTGCCTGGGCCTGCTCATGTGCTTCTGCGCGCAGCTTCTCGAGATCCTCGCCGCCGCTCGCGCGGGCGCGTTCTGCCTCGCTCTGGCCCTCCGCCAGCAGCTCGCCCGCCTGCGCCCGCGCCTCTTCCACGATCCGCTCCGCCTCGGCCCGCGCGCCAGCGAGCGTCGCGCCCGTCTGATCGCGCGCGCCCGAGCGCTCCAGCTCCGCCTCCGCGCGCGCATTCGCGCGCTCCTGCTCGATCTCACCCTGCGCCGCCGCGCGCAGCTGCTCCGCCTCCGCCTGCGCCTCGCTCCTCACGCGCTCCGCCTCCGCATGGATCGCGCCGACGGCCGCCACCGCGTCGTTGCGCGCCGCCTCCGCCTGTGCGCGCGCCTCGCGCAGCAGCTCCTCCGCTTCCTCCTCCGCTGCGCGCACGCGGTTGGCCGCGGCGCGATCCGCCTCCGCGATTCGTTCTCGCCCGCGCGCCTCCGCCTGCTCGCGCAGCTCCGCCGCCGTGCGTTCCGCCGCCTCGACGATCCCCGCCACGCGCGCCGGCGCCGAGTCGAGCGCCTCACGCTCGGCGTCGTGCCCCTCCGATCCCGGCGAGCTCCGCTCCATCGGATCATGGTAAACGGCCCGACCTGGCACGACAGCGCGCCGGAGACCGAGCGACGACGTGGCAGGAAACGTTGGATATCTGTCCTTGCGGACAGACCCGCGGTGGGCGATGATCGTCGCATGGCCGACTCCAGCTCGACCCGCCAGATCGTCGTCCTCCTGTTCGGAGGCGTGCAGAGCCTCGACGTCTGCGGCCCCATCGAGGTCTTCTCCGGCGCTCAGCGCCTGCTCGACGCCGACAGCGACGAGATGCCGCACGCGTCAGCGTCGCAGCCGCGACGCGGCCGGTGCGCACCTCCAGCGGCCTCACGCTCGTGCCCGACGGCACGCTCGGGCAGGCGCCGCATGCGATCGACACGCTGATCGTCCCCGGCGGCAGCGGCACGCGCGCCGCCGTGCGTGACGAGGCCTTGTTGCGCTGGATCGCCGAGACCTCGGCGCGCGCCCGGCGCACCGCATCCGTCTGCACCGGCGCCTTCCTGCTCGCGCGCCGCCGGACTGCTCGACGGCAGCCGCGCCACGACCCACTGGGCCTCTGCCGAAGCGCTCGCGCGCCGCTACCCGAACGTGACCGTCGACCCCGACCCGATCTTCGTGCGCGACGGCGCCGTGTGGACCTCGGCCGGCGTGACCGCCGGCATGGACCTCGCGCTCGCGCTCGTCGAGGACGACCACGACCGCGACGCTCGCGCTCGCCGATCGCGCGCCACCTCGTGCTGTTCCTCCGCCGGCCCGGCAACCAGTCGCAGTTCAGCGCCACGCTCGCCGCCCAGCAGCCCGAGCGCGAGCCGCTGCGCGAGGTGCAGCGAAGCGTCGTCGAGCACGTCGCCGGCGATCACTCCGTCGAGGCGATGGCCGAGCGCGCCCACATGAGCCCGCGCCACTTCGCCCGCGCCTTCCGCGCCGAGACCGGCGTCACGCCCGCCCGCTACGTCGAGCGCGTGCGCCTGGAGGCCGCGCGGCGGCTGCTCGAGGACAGCGCCGAGCCGATCGCCGCCGTCGCCGACGCCTGCGGCTTCGGCACCGCCGAGACGATGCGGCGCGCGTTCCTGCGCGCGCTCGAGGTCGGGCCGGCCGAGTACCGCCGCCGCTTCCAAGCAGGCGGCGTTCGCTCCGCTGACGCCGCGCAGCGCCGCCCGCGTGGCCGTCATCAATCGATCATCAAAGAAAGGGAGCCGAGCAGATGAACACAGCGATCCTGCTGTACGACGGGTTCACCGCACTCGACGCCGTCGGGCCGTACGAGGTGCTCAGCCGCCTGCCCGGTGCGCGCGCCACGTTCGTCGCCGCCGAGGCCGGCCCCGTGCGCACCGACAACCGCATGCTCACGCGTGATCGCCGAGTGCTCGCTCGACGAGCTCCCCGCGCCCGAGATCGTGCTCGTGCCCGGCGGTCCCGGCGAGGTCGCCGCGCGCGCCGGCGGTCCCGCGCTCGACTGGCTGCGCGCCGCGCACCAGACGAGCACCTGGACGACCTCCGTGTGCACCGGCTCGCTGATCCTCGCCGCCGCCGGTCTGCTCGACGGCAAGCGCGCCACCGGTCACTGGCTCGCCATCGAGAAGCTGCGCGAGCTCGGCGCCGACGCCGTCGCCGAGCGCGTCGTGTTCGACGGCAAGATCGTCACCGCCGCCGGCGTCTCCGCCGGGATCGACATGGCGCTCGCGCTCGCCGCTCGGATCGCCGGCGACGACGTCGCCCAGGCGATCCAGCTTGGCATCGAGTACGACCCGCAGCCGCCCTTCGACGCCGGCTCGCCCGCAGAAGGCGCCCGCCGAGATCGTCGCGCTGCTGCGCGGCAACAGCCGCTTCGTCGTCGGCGAGCAGGCGCTCGCCGCCGGCTCCTGAGCCGGCACCGGAGCTCGACGGCGTCTCCGCGCGTCGCGCACCGGCTGTTGACGCCGCCCTGCCGCCTGATCGAATCGGCCAAACGACAAAAGGGGACGTGCGTATGGCCGTGCTGGTAACGCTTCAGATCGAGGGCGACCCCGCCCGCATCGAACAGGCACTGAACAGCGACCCGGAGCGGCTCGCAGCCGTCGCCGAGCGCGCCAAGGGCAAAGGCGCCCTGAGCCACCGCTTCTACGGCAACGCCGACGGCAGCGGGGTGATCGTCGTCGACGAATGGGAGACCGCCGAGGGCTTTCAGCAGTTCTTCGGCGAGAGCCAGGAGATCGGCGCGATGATGGCCGAGGGAGGCGTCACCAGCGAGCCCAAAGCCGACTTCTGGCACGCGCTCGACACGCCTGACGCGTTCTGAGCGACGCCCCGCGCTTCGCGCGGGCTGCAGCGTCCGCGAAAGCGGGCTGAATCGAAGCGGGCGGCCGCGGCAGTTGCGCCGAGGCCGCCCGCTAATCTGCGCCTCCCATGGCCGAGCACCCCGAGCACGTATATGACCCGCGCGAGATCGAGCCCCGCTGGCAGCGCGTGTGGGCCGACGAGCACACGTGGGAGGTGACCAACGAGCACGACGCCGGCGGGCGCTCGAGCAACGCCTACGTCCTCGAGATGCTGCCCTACCCGAGCGGCGAGCCGCACATCGGCCACCTCAAGTGCTACGCGGTCGGCGACGCGATCGCCCACTTTCACCGCCGCCTCGGCCGCCGCGTGCTGCACCCGATGGGCTACGACGCCTTCGGCCTGCCCGCCGAGAACCACGCGATCAAGACGGGCGTGCACCCGCGCGACTCGACCGCCGCCTCGATCGCCTCCTTCCAGCGCCAGTTCCGCTCGTGGGGGATCTCGATCGACTGGTCGCGCGAGCTCGCCACGCACGAACCGAGCTACTACCGCTGGACGCAGTGGATCTTCCTCGAGCTGTTCCGCGCCGGCCTCGCCTACCGCAAGGAGGCCGCCGTCAAGTGGTGCCCGCACGACCAGACCGTGCTCGCCAACGAGCAGGTCGACGCCGACGGGCGCTGCGAGCGCTGCGGCGCGCTCGTCGAAGTGCGCCAGCTCGAGCAGTGGTTCCTGCGCATCACCGACTACGCCGAGCGGCTGCTCGGCGACCTCGACACGATCGACTGGCCCGAGCACGTCAAGACGATGCAGCGCAACTGGATCGGGCGCTCCGAGGGCGCCGAGGTCACCTTCCGCTGCGAGCGAGCTCGGGATCGACTACCCCGTCTTCACCACGCGCCCCGACACGCTGTTCGGCGCGACCTTCTTCGTGATGGCGCCCGAGCACCCCGACGTGCTGCGGCTCGTCGCAGGGAACCGAGCACGAGCACGAGGTGCGCGAGTACGTCAACCGTCGCGCTGAACGAGACCAACGAGGAGCGCGGCAACGCCGAGAAGCCGAAGACCGGCGTCGCGCTCGGGCGCACCGTGACCAACCCCGTCAACGGCGAGCAGATCCCGATGTACGTCGCCGACTACGTGCTGATGGAGTACGGCACCGGCGCGATCATGGCCGTGCCGGCGCACGACGAGCGCGACTACGCGTTCGCCGAGCGTCTTCGGCCTGCCGATCCGGCGCGTGATCGAGCCCGCCGGCGGCAGCGACGCGGCCGACGACGACGCCCTGCCCTACACCGGCGACGGCGTGCTCGTCAACTCCGACGCCGCAGTTCGACGGGATGCGCCAACCGCGAGGCGCTGGCCGACGATCGTCGCGCTGGCTCGACCGCGAGGGCAAGGGGCACGCCTCGGTCAACTACCGCCTGCGCGACTGGCTGATCTCGCGCCAGCGCTACTGGGGCTGCCCGATCCCGATCGTCTACTGCCCGAGCTGCGGCGTCGGTGCCGGTGCCCGACGAGCAGCTGCCGGTCGAGCTGCCCGACGATCGAGGACTACACGCCCAAGGGCCGCTCGCCGCTGGCCGCCGCCGAGGACTGGGTCAACACGACCTGCCCCGAGTGCGGCGGCCCGGCCAAGCGCGAGACCGACACGATGGACACCTTCGTCGACTCCTCCTGGTACTTCCTGCGCTACTGCGACCCGCACAACGACGCAGGCCGCCTGGGACCCGGCGGTCGCTGCGCGAGTGGATGCCCGTCGACCAGTACATCGGCGGCGTCGAGCACGCGATCCTGCACCTGATGTACGCGCGCTTCTTCACGCAAGGCGCTCGCCGACCTCGGCCACCTCGACTTCCAGGAGCCCTTCCAGGCGCTGTTCACGCAGGGCATGGTCACCAAGGACGGCGCGAAGATGAGCAAGTCGCGCGGCAACGTCGTCTCGCCAGCGTCGATCGTCGAGCGCGTCGGCGCCGACACCGCCCGCTGCTACATCCTCTTCGTCGGCCCGCCCGACCAGGACGCCGACTGGTCGGACGACGGGGTCGAGGGCGTGCACCGCTTCCTCGGCCGGCTGTGGCGGCTCGCCGCCGAGACGGCCGAACGCACGGACACCGCGAGCGAGGACTGCGACGTCTCGCCGAGCATGCAGGGCGAGGACCTCGCGCTGCTGCGCAAGACCCACTGGGCGATCGACAAGGTCGGCGGCGACCTGCGCCGCTTCGCCTTCAACACGGCGATCGCCGCCGTGATGGAGCTGCTCAACGACTGCTCGCGCCTGCGCGAGCGCGTCGCAGCCGAGACGCATGCGCTTCGCGCTCGGCCACGGGCGCCTCGCTGCTGTTCCCGTTCGCGCCGCACATGTGCGCCGACATCTACGAGCGGCTGACCGGCGAGCGCGTGTGGGAGCAGCCGTGGCCGCACGCCGACGAGGAGCTGCTCGAGCGCGACGTCTACGAGCTCGTCTGCCAGGTCAACGGCAAGCTGCGCGACCGCGTGCAGGCCCGCGCCGGCGCCGGCCCCGACGAGCTCAAGGAGCTGTGCCGCGCCGCCCCCAACGTGCGCGCGCACGTCGACGGCAAGGAGATCGTCAAGGAGATCGTCGTGCCGGGCAAGCTCGTCAACCTGGTCGTGCGCTGATGGCCGAGCTCAAGCCCGCCTACCTGATCCACGGCGACGATCACGGCGCGGTCGCCGAGCGGCGCGCGGGGCTGCGCGCGCTGGCCGAAGCGGGGCGGGCTCGGGCGCGTCGAGATGCTCGAGGGCGACGCGGCCTCGCCGGCGGGCGTGGCGGCGGCGCTCGCCGGCGATGACGCTCGCGATCGGGCGCCGCGTGATCATCGTCGACGGCGTCGAGCGCTGGAGCGAGGCCGATGTCGAGAAGCGAGCTCGCGCCGGCGCTGGCGCGAGATGCCGCCCGAGACGACGCTCGCGCTGTTCGCGCGCGAGGAGGCCGCGCGCAAGGCTCCCGCGGCGCTGCACGAGGCGGTCAAGCGCGCCGGCGGGCAGATCGTCGCGCAGATGACCGTCAAGCCGTGGGAGCTGCCCAAGTGGGCGCGCGAGCAGGCGGCGCGCCTGGGCATCGCGCTCGACGCGGCCGCCGCCAAGGCGCTCGTGGCGCAGGTCGGCGAGCGCCAGCAGCGCCTGCTGCGCGAGCTCGAGAAGCTCGCGCTCGAAGGCGAGGCCGACCCGCGGCGACGTCGCCGAGCGGAGCGAGCGCAGGGCCGTCACGGTCGAGCAGATCGAGCGCGCGCACGGCGCACTCGGCCGAGTTGCGCGCCTACGCGCTCGCCGACGCGCTCGTCGGCGCCGACGCGCGCGAGGCGACGCTCGCCTACCTGCGCCTGCGCGAGCAGGGCGAGCGCCTGTCCGGGCTGATCTACCTGATGGCCTCGCGCCTGCGCGAGGCGCTCGCGGTCGCGCTGCGCCTGCAGGCGCGGCGAGTCCGTCGGCGAACGTCAAGCGCGGCGCTGCGCATGCCGCCGCGCGCCGCCGAGCGCTTCATCGCCGACGTCGCGCGCAGCGACCCCGCCAGCGCTTCGCGCCGGCGCTCGCCGCGCTCGCCGACCTCGAGCTCGACTCGCGCGGCGGCGCCGTGATCGCTCCGCCGCGACCCGCTCGCGGCGCTCGACGAGGACACGCTCGCCCTGCGCGCGATCCGCCAGATAACCGCCTAGACGACCATTCGCCGGCGCGATGCGGCGTCCTCGAGTCGCTCGCGTGCAGAAGCACGCCACGCTCCCTGCGTCCTTGCCTCGCTTGACGACTGGTCGTCTAGCGCTACGAGGAAGAGCCGGCGCGCAGGCGCGCGGCGCGGGACTTCTTGCGCGCGCCGGTGTTGCGGTGCATCGCGCCGCGCTTGACGGCCTTGTCGATCGTCGAGACGAGCTCGCGGTGCTCGCGTCGGCGGCGGTCGTCGTCGCTCGTCGTTGACGAGCGACTTCGAGGCGGCGGAAGTACGTCTTGATCGCCGAGGTGTACTGGCGATTCTCGAGCCGCTCGCGCTCGGAGCGCAGGATGCGCTTCTTCTGGGAGTGGATGTTGGCCATGGAGAGAGCCGCGCGAGGCAAGGGCAACAGGCCCAGGCGCGCCGCGGAGCGCCGTACTATAGCGGCCTTGACCGCCTCCCGACCCCGCCGCGACGGGCCGCCGGCCGCCGCCGAGCGGCCGCGCGGACGGCGGCGCGTCGCGCGCAACACGGCGATCTTCTCGATCGCGACCGGCGTCTCGCGCATCGCCGGGCTCGCTGCGCGAAATCGTCGCGGCGAGCTTCTTCGGCACGGGCGGCCCGGCCTCGGCGTTCACGATCGCCTTCCAGGTCCCGAACCTGGTCAGCAACCTGTTCGCCAACGCGGCGCTGTCGGCGGCGTTCGTGCCGGTGTTCACCGAACTGCTCCAGGAGGGCCGCAAGCGCGAGGCGTTCCGGCTCGCCTCGACGCTGTTCTGGATCATGCTGATCGTGCTCGGCGCGATCACGGCGTTCTTCATCCTCGCCGCCGGCGTGATCATGCCGCTGTTCATCGGCGACACGTTCAAGCCGCGCTGGACGCGCTGACCGTCGGCCTCTCGCAGATCCTCTTCCCGGTCGTGCTGCTGCTCGGCCTCAACGGGCCTGCTCGTCGGGATCCTGCAGTCCTACGACCACTTCACGATCCCGGCGATCTCGCCGGCGGTGTGGAACGTCGTGATCATCGTGCTGCTCGTCGTGCTGCGCCCGCACTTCCACGGCGGCTACGAAGACGGCAACCAGCTCTACGCCTACGCGATCGCGATCCTCGTCGCGACGGTCGTGCAGCTGCTGATGGCGGTCGGCGGCGCTGCGGCGGATCGACTTCCGCCTGCAGTTCACGATCGACTGGCACGACCCGCGCGTTCGCAGGTCTTCGTGCTGATGCTGCCGGTCACGATCGGCCTCGGGATCGTCAACCTCGACCAGCTGATCAACTCGGTCTTCGGCACGCTCGTCTCCGACGAAGCGCCGCGGCGCGATCGACAACGCCTTCCGCATCTACATGCTGCCGCAGGGCCTGTTCAGCGTCGCCGTCGCGACCGTGCTGTTCCCGACGCTCAGCCGCATGGCGGCGCGCCGCGACGCGCGCGGCGATGCGCCGCGCGGTCGGCATCGGCATGCGCCAGATCAACCTGCTGCTGATCCCGGCGGCGGCGTTCATGATCGTGCTGCCGACGCCGATCGTGCGGCTGCTCTTCCAGCGCGGCCACTTCAGCCGCGCAGTCGACGCACCTCGTCTCGATCGCGCTGTTCTGGTTCGCCTTCAGCCTGCCCTTCGGCGGGCTGAACCTGCTGCTCACGCGCGACGTTCTTCGCCGTCCAGCGGCCGTGGATCCCGACGCGCCTGGCGGCGATGAACATCGTCGTCGACATCGATCGTCTCGATCGGCCTCTACAAGCCGCTCGGGATCGCCGGGCTGATCATCGGCACGGTCGTCGCGAACGCGGTGATGACGGCGCTGCAGCTGCAGCGCCTGCGCGATCGGCTTCAACGGCCGCCTCGAAGGCGCGCAGACGACGATGATCACGGCGCGCATCCTCGCTCGCGTCGGCGCTGCTCGCGGGCGTCTCGTGGGTGGTGTGGCGATCTGCTCGACCGGCTGCTCGGCGTCTCGCTGGTCGCGCAGATCGTCAGCGTCGGCGCGGCGGGGCTGGCGGGCCGTTCGTGTACATCGCGCGCGGTGCTGGCGATGCGCGTCCCGGAGGCGCACCAGGTGCACCGGCTGATCCGCAACCAGTTCGGCGCGCGCCTGAGCACGTCGCGCCCGGGCTCCAACGCCGAGCAGAGGCCGGGTGGGCCGAAGCCCACCCGGCGTGCGCCCGACATAGATCGCCGCTTACTACATACGTCCCAGGACTGATGTGTTTCGCCTGGGCGGCTTAACACTCCCGACACCTGGACAGGCCGCCGGCCCGAAGGCCGGCGCGTAGCCGCGGTTGGACCTGCGAGGCCCGTAGTCGAGTTGGCGATCCGCCGGAGCGACTAAGGCTAGCGCGCTCGCCGGCGCGGCACAGGTGCCCGCGGCCCGGTGCGCGCACCGGCGCGCCGCCCGCGCACCCGCCCGCCTTCTACGCTGTAGCCGGCCCATGGACCAGGCCCACATCCGCAACTTCTCGATCATCGCGCACATCGACCACGGCAAGTCGACGCTGGCCGATCGCATCCTCGAGCTGACGCACACGGTCGGCCGCGCGCGAGATGCGCGCGCAGCTGCTCGACTCGATGGACCTGGAGCGCGAGCGCGGGATCACGATCAAGGCGCAGGCGGTGCGCGTGTTCTACACGGCGCGCGACGGCGAGACCTACCAGCTGCACCTGATCGACACGCCCGGGCCACGTGGACTTCACCTACGAGGTGTCGCGCTCGCTGGCGGCGTGCGAGGGCGCGCTGCTGGTCGTCGACGCGGCGCAGGGCGTCGAGGCGCAGACGGTCGCCAACACCTACCTGGCGGTCGAGTCGGGCCTCGAGCTGATCCCGTGCCTGAACAAGATCGACCTGCCCGGGCGCCGAGCCCGAGCGCGTGGCCGGCGAAGTCGAGCGACCTGATCGGCGAGCCGACGGAGGAGATCCTGCAGATCAGCGGCAAGACGGGCGAGGGCGTCGCCGAGGTGCTGGAGGAGCTGATCGCGCGCGTGCCGCCGCCGTCGGGCGACCCGGAGGCGCCGCCGCGCGCGCTGATCTTCGACTCCGAGTTCGACCAGTACCGCGGCGTGATCGCCTACATCCGCGTCGTCGACGGCGTCTTCAAGAAGGGCGAGGCGATCCGCGCGATGGCGACGGGCGACGGAGGCGGACATCGACGACATCGGCTTCTTCAGCCCGCAGATGATGCCGACGGACCAGCTGGCGGCGGGCGAGGTCGGGCTACCTGATCACGGGCCTGAAGGACGTCACGCTGCTGCGCGTGGGAGACACGCTGACGACGCGCACGCGCACGTCCGGGCCGGGAGCCGCGCGGCGGGCGCGGAAGCGACCGAGGCGCTGCCGGGCTACCGCGAGGTCAAGCCGATGGTCTTCTGCGGCCTGTTCCCGATCGACTCCGACGACTACCCGGACCTGCGCGACGCGCTCGAGAAGCTGGTGCTCAACGACGCGGCGCTGTCGTGGGAGCCGGAGACCTCGGACGCGCTCGGCTTCGGCTTCCGCTGCGGCTTCCTCGGCCTGCTGCACATGGACATCGTGCGCGAGCGCCTGGAGCGCGAGTACGACCTCGAGCTGCTCGCGACGATGCCCTCGGTGGAGTTCGACGTGACGCTGACCAACGGCGAGGAGCTCGAGGTGCACAACCCGTCGGACATGCCCGACCCGGGCACGATCGAGGAGATCCGCGAGCCGTTCATCCAGGCGTCGATCATCGCGCCGAAAGAGTTCGTCGGCGCGGTGATGGAGCTGTGCCAGGAACGCCGCGGCGAGCACGCGGGGATGCACTACCTCTCGCCGGAGCGCGTGCAGATGAACTACGAGCTGCCGCTGGCGGAAATCGTGCTCGACTTCTTCGACCAGCTGAAGTCGCGCACGCGCGGCTACGCCTCGCTCGACTACGAGCTGAGCGGGATGAAGCCGTCGGACCTGGTCAAGCTCGACGTGCTGCTCGGCGGGCGACCCGGTCGACGCGCTGTCGATGGTCGTGCACCGCGACAAGGCGTATGAGATGGGGCGCACGCTGACCGAGAAGCTGCGCAAGCGGATCCCGCGCCAGCAGTACGACGTGCCGATCCAGGCGGCGATCGGCGCGCACGTGATCGCGCGCGAGACGGTCAAGGCGTTCCGCAAGGACGTGATCGCGGGCTGCTACGGCGGCGACATCACGCGCAAGAAAAAGCTGCTCGCCAAACAGAAGGAGGGCAAGAAGCGGATGAAGCAGGTCGGCCGCGTCGAGGTGCCGCAGGAGGCCTTCCTGGCGGTGCTCGAGCTCGGCGACGACGGGGACTAGCGGCCGCGTGGCAGAGCAGGCTGCAGCGGGGCAGGCGCCTGCGCCGTTCAGGGTGCTGTTCGTGTGCCTGGGCAACATCTGCCGCTCGCCGACGGCCGAGGGGGTGATGCGCGCGCTCGTGCGCGAGGCGGGCCTGGAGGAGCAGATCGAGCTCGACTCGGCGGGCACGGGCAGCTGGCACGTCGGCAGCCCGCCGGACGAGCGCGCGACGGCCGCGGCGGCCGCGCGGGGCATCGCGCTGGAGGGCGCGGCACGGCAGGTGAGCGCTGCCGACTTCGAGGACTTCGACCTGCTGATCGCGATGGATCGGCGAATCTGAGCGATCTGCAGGGACCTCGCGGGCGACGATCGCCGGCGCGAGAAGGTACGGCTGCTGCGCGAGTTCGACCCGGCCGGCGCGGGTCGGACGACCTCGACGTGCCGGACCCGTACTACGGCGCCGGGCGACGGCTTCGAGCGCGTGCTCGACCTGGTCGAGGCCGCCTGCCGGGGGCTGCTCGCGCAGATCGAGGCGGGCGAGCTTCGGTGACGCTGCCGCCGGGCGCGCGCGAGGCGCGGCGGGTCGGCGGCGGCGACATCAACGAGGCCTTCCGCGTCGTGCTGGCGGACGGCGGCGAGGCGTTCGTGAAGACGCGCGCCGACGCGGCGCCGGGCGAGTACGCGGCCGAGGCGGCCGGCCTGCGCTGGCTGGCCGAGCCGGGGCGCGCTGCGCGTGCCGAGCGTGCTCGAGCAGGACGAGCGCTACCTGGCGCTGCGAGTGGATCGAGCCGGGGCGCCTGGGGGCGGAGGGCGAGGAGGAGCTGGGGCGTGGCCTGGCGGCGCTGCACGGCGCCGGCGCGCCGGGCTTCGGCTCGTTCGCGGGCGAGCGAGCACGCGTGGCTCGGCCCGTTGCGGCTGCCGAACGCGCCGACGCCGGACTGGCCGTCGTTCTACGCCGAGCGGCGCCTGCGGCCGCTGGCGCGCTGGCGCGGCGAGCGCGGCGCGCTGCAGCGCGGCGGGCGCGCGCGCTGTCGAGCGCGTGTGCGAGCGGATCGGCGAGCTGGCCGGGCCGGCGGAGCCGCCGGCGCGGCTGCACGGCGACCTGTGGTCGGGCAACGTGCTGGCCGACACGGACGGGCATCCGTGGCTGATCGACCCGTCGGCGTACGGCGGGCACCGCGAGGTCGACCTGGCGATGCTCGCGCTGTTCGGCTGCGCCGGCGCGGACGATCGCGGCGTACGAGGAGGTCACGCCGCTGGCCGAGGGCTGGCAGGAGCGCGTCGGGCTCTACCAGCTGCTGCCGCTGCTCGTGCACGCGGCGCTGTTCGGCGGCTCCTACGTGCAGGCGGCCGAACGGATGGCCGCGCGCTACGCCGGCTGAGGCGCGCGCCGCGTCGTCCCCTTCGCACGGGCACGGTCGGAGCAGGAGATGTGCGCTCACAGACGCTGGCGAGCAGACGCAGGCTGTACCTGCTGGCGCGGGTGGTCGTGGCGCGCCACTACCGCCAGCCGCTCACGCTGGACGCGGTGGCGGGAGCCGTGTCGAGCTCGCCGCGCCAGCTGCAGCGGGCGTATGCGCAGTAGCTCTTTTGCAGTCACATTCTCCGAGCTCCGGATTCGGCGCTGACCGAGGCGTCGGCCGCCGGGCGTACACTCCGAAAGCGAACGTAAGTTCGATCCGAGAAAGGAGCGCAGGTGAGCGGCGTGAGCATCAAATACACAGGCAGCGACGGACGGTCGTATCCCGACGCGGGCAGCATGCTTCGAGCAGGGGTTGATCAGATTCTGGCGAGCACATATGCCGACGTAGAACGCGCGATCCGGGGGAAAATCTGCCCTGTACATCACAAGAGCGCGTCTGTCCGGCGCACGAAGTCGGGCGACACGGTTCGGTTCCACATCGAGGCGTGTTGCGAGAAGTTGCGGAACGAAGCGCAGGAGGCCGCGGACCGAGCGTTCAGGGCATAGTGGGCGTCACGCGTGGTCGTCGCTGGCGCGTCGAAAGGACGGTGGAGGTCCCGGCGCCTGTGGCCAAATTGTGGCGACGCAAGTGGGCGAGCGCGTCAGCGCTGCATTCGTCCCGGTTTGTCGTGCGGCCTTCGAGGGCGCCACTTTCGCGTGCTTCGCTGCCACACGATTCCGTCGCCAGTGAGGCGATTGAACGCTTTCAGGACGCGGCGATCGATCGCCCAGCGGTTTTTCTTGTTCTTATAGAGAAAGTCCTCGCCGAACTCCTCGCGGATGACACGGACAGCGTTCCTCTGGTGCAACGTGATCTGGCTTTCGAGAAGCTCGACCATGCGCTCTGCGATCGCGTCCTCGGGTTTGACTTGCGGTTCGGGAGCTGCAGGCGTCATCCACGCGAAAGCCTAAATCATTCAGCGCCGGTCCCGGGAGCCTGCTCGCCATCGACGCGCAGGGGCGCGTAGCCGGTTTCGCTCGCGCGCGGGCGGCCGCGTCGCGAATGAGAAAGGTGCGCGAGCCTTCTGTCCGGCGCCCGCATTCGTTGACCGTCGCAATGCCTAGAATCCTTGCTATGTCAGGCGCCTCGTCACAAGAGGGTGGCGAAAGCCGTGTAGGGCGCCTACCCGCAGCTTCTCGAGTCTCGGCGCTTCCCGCCACCGCGCCCGCCGGTTCGGCCGGGTCGGGCGGTGGCATGGCCGATGCCGAACACGCGATCGAAATCCTACGGGGTCGGATTGATGAGGAGTTCCGCATTAGCGAGCGCTATGACGCTAAGGGGCGACAGCTCTTTACGCTTGCCGCTGGCTTTTTCGCGGCGGTACAGGCCGTGGCGTTCGCCGCCTTCGGCACTGAACACTTGGCGAGCGGACCACGGGTCGTGGTTCTTGTGCTGACCGTGTGTGCAGGGATGGTTCTCGTCATCGTCGGACACCGGCTCGCGAACGCAGAGGCGCCGCTCAAGGAGTCTGACGTGCCTCCCGAGGACTTGGTGGCATGGCTTGAGTCGGAAGAGTCCGAGGAAGAGGTGCTTCTGAGGCAGGTGGGGGCGCTCGCGGCAGTCGCGAAGAGCCGCGCGGCAAAGAATGCTGAGCGCAAGCAAGCTTTCGATGACCTCGAATTTGCCGTCAGATGGTCGCTTATCGCGTCCGGCTTCGAGCTGATCGTTGCGCTTGCGGTTCGCGTCTAGGTCAGTCCGACCCGCTGTCCTCTTCGGCCTGGAGCAGGTCATCGATTGACAGAGGCGTCGGGCGCGCCTGGATGTCTACGAGCTCCACGCGCGGCACCTCCATGACAATGCCAGTCCCAGGCACCGGCTCCTCCATCCTTACCTCCGCCACGACCGCCTCGCCAATCAGGCCCTCTTTGATCTTGTCTTCGAGGGCTCCGTGCGCAAAGTACACGTTCACCCACGAGCGGTTGTGGCCAGGCGGCCTCGGCGACTCCTTGGCGAGCTTGATGCCCAGAGTGCTCTCGGGTTGCGTGGGGTCAGCGATGACTCTGTAGAGCAAGCCAATGAGACTCATTGTCAGCTCCCTGAGTTCCGGCGTAGCGGTGAGGCGCTCGTATTGGCCGGTCGCGCGTTTCGGAGGGAGAGCAACGGCCTCCTGTCCACGGGGACGCCATTGGACGCTCACGCCGCTGGCCCCGACCTGCCGGACAAACTCGACGTAGCTCCGCGCCGCCGGCCCGAGTTCGACCGCCTTGGTGAACAGCTCGTCTCCGTTGAGCCGCATGAGCTCCTGAACGCGAGATGCGGCCGTCATCGTGAACTCGACGGGGATCTCGGATTGGTCTCCTCGAGGGAGTGGGTCGTCCAGATACACCGTGATGGATTCCGTTGCAAACGCGCCCGCCAATATGGGCTCTACGCCGCCCCCGAACTTCTCGATCAACACGTCGATCGCAGCGAGAATTCGGCCGGTGATACCGGCGCCCGCCCCGCGCTCCCACAACTGGTCGTGCGCGATCGTGACCGCAAGCGCCGGCTCGCGTTCCCAGCCAACCATGAACCACTTGTCTTCAAGCTGCCCGGGCGGAGGCACGCGCCGGACCTTCCTACCCGCAGGCTCGTTCGCGGCGGGCTCGTGCCTCTGAATCTCGCCACTCTGCGCGGCGTCATCGTCGTCCGGCTCTGGCTCGTTGGTTGGTGGAGACTCCTCCATGAGGGGAAGCCTAACTGAAGCGCGAATTCTGCTTCATGGACTCGACCGATTGTCTGATCCTCACCGCGCCGATGGACAGCCGATCGAGTGTCGGCCCTAGTCAGTAACTTGCAGACGCTCGGGGCTCAGACCTCAGCTGTGCGGAGCAACTTCCACGCCGAGGTGCCGAGACCGGCGGCGATCATCGCCAGCGTGTCCACGGTCGCGGAGTGCTCCGCCCTCTCGATGGCTCCGTAGTAGGAGCGGTCGATGCCGATCTCGTTGGCGAAGCTCTCCTGGGTGAACCCTCCCTCGACGCGGGCTGACCGGATGGCCGCAGCGACGGCGGTCGTGGAGTCGGACGGCACCCACAGGAGCCTGCACGACCGACGCGCACAACTCCACGGGAGATTCCTCCACCGGAGATACCTAGCGTCGCCCCTCGCACAGAACACCCGACGGCGGCACGATGTAGAGGTGCCTCGGCTGCCGCTGTCTCCTCGACCGACCGGCGACGAGGAACAGTCGGAGTTCTGCGGCCTCAAGCTCGCGCCTCGCCTTCTCGACCTCGCCCAATGCCTCGCGTTCGGCCGGTTCGAGTTCGTGTAAGTCGAGCGCCATCAGATCCCGATCAGGTCGAGCCGCTGAATCCGGTCGAGGGCTGGCGACGCCCTGACGGACCGCCCGGTGTCCGTCAGGACGCCATCCCTCTCCAAGTCGGCGATGGCAGCGTCGATGTCCTCGCGCCCGCAGTCGAGCGCCCGATAGATCGCCTGCTTCGTGCGTCCTCGGGGGCCTCGGTTGAGCAGTTGGATCGTCACCAGATACGCTGCCGACTTCATCGCGGGCCTTAGCCTCTCGCCGTGTGTATGCGGTGGAGTTATACCCCGTGGAACCATTCGCGTCAATCGACGATCCTGACCCACATGCCCGCCAAGAAGTCAGCCGCAAACCAAGCGCTCGGAGAGGCGATCCGCAAGGCGCGCGAGAAGGCCGGCTACACCCAAGAATCGTTCGCGGCGCGGGCTGACCTGGATCGGTCCTACTACGGTGCGATAGAGCGTGGTCAGTTCAACCTGACGACGGACACCATCGTCAAGATCGCCAACGCCCTCGGCATGACGGCCAGCGAGCTTTTCAAGCGCGCGAAGCTCTGATTTCAGAGATTAGGCAAGCCCTGATGGCAGCCTCTCGAATCCTTCGGGATGTTCCGTCTGGACCAGCGCATAGGACTCTCCATGTTGGTCTGCGTTCGTAGCTTCCCGCCGGGCGAGGCCTAGTCACCCTTGCCCGGCGGGCTCCAAGTCGCGTCCGATGCGGGTGTTTGACTTGCGGTGCAGTCAGCGGCTGACCCCGCGAGTGCGATGGCTGCGGACACGAACGCAATCCAACAACGCACCAGGAGGTGCATATGTCTACTGCCGTATTGGCCCCGCCCATGTCAGCGAGTGAGGCCCTGGCCTTCCTCGAGGAGAACCTGTCGCTGAGCGGTGTTCGCAGGAAGCTCGCGGACCCCGACCCCCTGGAGGGCAAGGGCTACAAGCCCGATCACCTCGACCTGCTTGAGCAGGAGTACCGTCGCTTTCTGGCGATGCACATCGCATATCCGGACGCCGAGATCGTTCCGTGTCACATGGTGGACGAGATCTGGCACCAGCACATCCTCGACACGATCGCGTATCGCGAGGACTGCGAGCGACTGTTCGGAGGATTCCTCGACCACTTCCCCTACTTCGGGATGAGGGGCGAAGACGACGCCCGGGCTCTCAACGACGCCTACGGCGACACGCTCGAAATCTACGAGCGCGAGTTCGGAGAGCCGCCGGAAGGCACGTGGGTCTCGGCCGACGCTGCCAGGTGCAACCGCAAAAACTGCAAGCCGCAGAAGTGTAAATAGGAATCGCCCGTCTGGAGAGCAGAGGCGAATCTGGCCTCTGCTCTCTGTTCGGGTTCGCGCGCAGCCCCGCCGATCAGCGTGCCGACGGGTAGCCGATCGATTCGCGGCCCTTGTCAGTGATTTTCCAGTGACGTTTTGGTGCCACCGCTGAGCCCATCTGCTCGAGCAGGCCGGCGTCGGAGAGCTGATCGCACCAGGCCGCGACGTCCCAGGAATCCTCGTCGAGATCACTCGCCAGCTCACGCTCCCTCCGAACGCCGACCTCAAAGAGGCGTTCCAGGGCGCGCTGCTCCCAGGCTGGCCGGATCAACTCGCCTTCTCCAGACCGTTTGCTGAGCGCCACGATCCTCGCGTCGAGCGCCTTTAGTTGCTGTTTTTTCGCGTCTATCTCCGCTTGGACGTTGGAAGGCGGCACTGGCGTCTGATGGATCTGTTGGTCGATCTCCTGCGCAAGCAGCTCGGCGGCAACTTTGACCGCAGCGAGGAGCTTGTGCACTCCGGGCCAGGATTGCGGGTCGCCCTGAAGCAGCTCGACGGGTTCCATCCGCCAGATTCTTCCATTAGACGGCGTCCCGGAGCTTGCCGATCACTCGACGCACGGCGGCGAGTTCCACGTCCTCGCCCCAAGCAGGGCCAGCATCCTCGCCCTGTGGCGTCCTGGGGAACGACCGTTGGATGGAGTCGATCCTCTCCCTACAGACCGACTCCCACGCCTCGCACTCGAAGCGCGTCAGCTCAATCGTGACCGGCGTGGTGTCACCGGGGTCGGCTTGGTGCTCGGGCAGGAAGCGCGACAGCGATCTGACCAGCCGCCAGATCGCCCAGCGGTCCAGCTCGTTCTCGCGACCGAAGTTGTGGATTACCTTCGCTCTCGGGGTGCCCTTCGGCCCTCGACGCTCGGTGACGGCGAGTTGCACGTAGCGAGTCTCTGACCCGTCCGCGTTGCGCCGCTTCAAAGTGCGTGCGTACATCTACGCAGCATATCAAACAGCCCGGAAATATGGGCGTTTTCGGGGAAAGTGTGTGCCTCCCACAGACCCCATGACATGTTCTGCGAACTGTAAATTCGCAAGTCAAAGGACATGGCAATGGCAAAGGTAATGATCGACACCAAGTTCACGCAGGCGCTCCGAGGCCGCAGCGTCCAAGAGCTCGAGGACGAGCTGCACTACGTCAACGAGGTCGCCGAGGAGCTCGACTGCGCAGTCGTCGTCTTCGATGACGGCGACGCCTTCGACCTGAAGCGCAGCGCGGTCGCCGAGTACCTCACGCGCGAGATCGAGCGTCGTGCGCTGGACCAGGCCGAGTAGGCGCTGGGTCCCCATTTCAACCAGCCGTCGCCGGTACGCCAGCCCGCAGGTCGAGTGGATCGCGCGCGAGGTGCCGCGGCCACCCGAGCAGGAGTTCGCTCAGCCGTTCTAGTCGACACAAACCCGCAGCATCGAGAGCCCGCCATGTGCGGGCTCTCGCCATGCGGTCGCAGACGCGCTGCCACGGGTCCACAGTCGCGTCCTCTGGCCGCCCGTGTATGGGGCCTGGCGTCTCGGATGGGTCCGCAGCGATCCGGCAGAGAGCGCGTCTACGGACCCGTCGGTCGGTACGGTCCGATCGTGACTAGAGAGCAGGTCGAGAAGATCGAAAGCGAGCGCCGAAGGCAGGCCGAATGTGACCGGCGGCTGAGGGCCGAATCCACGCCTCGGAGGCTGCTCCCTTTGGCTCCTCTGTCAGTCGGTAGGGTGTCTACAGATGATTGACGATTGACTGACGACCCGGAAGGACCGAATGAGCGACGCGGAGATCACCCCGAACGAACTGGCGGCCTACGAGCGCGAGCAGGAAGCCCATGCCCGCGAGGTGGAGGAGGAGGCGTTCCAGGAGGCTGTGCCGCCGTCGGTCGAGGTCTGGAACGGCTTGAAGTCGGACGTCGGCTTCGACCTCCGCGACATCGACACCACGCTCCCTCCCGAGTGGGTGCCCGGCGCGCAGGGGTTCGTGCGTCCTCGCGAACGTGCCCTCTGGAACGCAAAGCAGGGTGAGGGCAAGACGCAGGCGGCGCTCCACCTCGCGGCGCAGGTCACCGGAGCCGGCGGTCGCGTGATGTACGTGGACGTCGAGAACGACAAGGCCGAGATGGCCAAACGCATGCAGCCGATCATGGACGCGTTCGGCAACTGGAGCCGCTTCTCCTACCTGCCGACCTCCCGCTCCCCGCCTTCCACCAGAACGAGGACTTGGCCCGAGTGTGGGCGCAGTCGCTGATCGCGTCGAACCTCCTGATCATCGACTCCTTCACCCGCGTGCTCAGCGTGTGCGGCAAGGACGAGAACTCCAACACCGAGGTCGCGGAGTGGATGCGTGAGTACGTGGACCCGATCGCCAAAGCAGGCGGAGGGGTCGCCGTGGTGATCCTCGACAACACCGGGCACGAGGGCACGCGCTCGCGCGGCGCGATCAACAAGGAAGCGCTGGTCGAGACGGTCTACAAAGTCTCGGGCGGCAAAGGCGTGAGGCCCGACCGGAACGGGACGCTGGAGCTCAAGTTGACGCGCTCTCGGTCGGGCATCGTCGCCGACTACGTGCGGGCATCGTCGGGGGGCGGCGAGTGGACGGCGCTGGAGGCTCCGGACGGCGCAGCTCCGAAGACCGGCAACCCGCAGAAGATCATGGACGAACGGCGAGCGATGATCGCTGCGCGCCTCGGCAAGAGCCCCGACGATGCCTTCGACGTGAACGCGATCATGGCGATCACCGGAAGGTCGATCAACACCACCAAGACCGACATGGAAGCGCTGTGCGCTGATGGCCGCGCAGAGCCCGCTGACGGTGGCTGGAAGTCAGGACCTGCCTAGCCGTCAATCAATCCCGCACTCTAAAGAGGTGCGGTTGACTGACGACGTAGCCAGCATGGGTCCCACACGCGTTGCGTCAATCCGTCGGTACGGTCTGAAAGACGTTGACTGACACGCGAACAGGAGCCAAGACGTGAACCCAGACCTACTGAAGCTGCTCAATCCGGACGGCAGGACGACGCAGGAACGTGTCAACGCTGATCTGGCGAAGCGCCGTCGCATCGACCGGGCCAACCGGCTCGCCGCAGAAGCAGCTTCGGTGTGCGACATGCGGTCGGACGGCGGGCCTCCTCGTCGGCGTTCGATCAAGGGCTAGACACCTTGAACATGCCTATGTGAGGGCGGAGCCGGGCTCGCGGCAAGCGGGTGTTGGCTTCTCGGACGGCCGGTACGATAGTAGACAGATGTCTACACCACACCTACATGAGATCGGGCACCGATGAGGCCGGGAACGAAGCACTCGGCGGCGGCGCGCAAGAAGCAGTCGCGGGCGCACCTCGGGACCACGAAGTCCGAGGAGACCCGGCGACGGATGGCGGCGGCGCAGCAGCGCAGGCGGGCTCGTGAACGCGAGGACCCGCAGCAGCGTCGGATGCGGCTCATGTACGAGGCGCGGCAGCTCGAAGTCGAGGCCGACGTCCTGCGTGATCAACAACTAGCCGAGGAGACCGCCGCATGTTGAAGCCTGTCCTGTCCTTGCAGCTGCCCGTCGAGGGCAAGACCTACGGCCGCTACCTGCGGACGGAGGTGGACGACGCGTCGCCGGACTCGCTGGCGGACGCCGTGCGTCGATTGGTGGAGGACCCGGACGAGCACGAGATCCGTCTCGAACCGCTGACGGCGACGGGCGGACGCAAGCGCAAGCAGCCCGAGCGCGACGAGCCTGAGATGCCGGGCGTCTGATGCCGAGGCGCGGCCACCCCCACACGGACGCGTCAAAGGCACGTGCGCGTCGATCGCACACCGAACTGCACGCGCTGCGCATGGACGACCTCCAGCCGTTGATCTCTGCCGGGAAGCCGCTCCAGCCGTGGCAGTACGCGGCGCTGGTCGGTGTGTCGGATCAGGTCGCGGGCAAACGCCTGGTCGCGCTGGTCGAGGACGGCTACGCCACGCGGCACAAGACCCGTGAGACCGGGAACGCCTACCTGTACTTGCCCGCCGTCGAGCAGAACGTTGCCTGATGCGTGCGCCGACTCTATGTGCGGAGGACGGGTGCGGTGAGTTGGTGACGCGCGGCCGGTGTCCCAAGCACGAGCGCGAGCACAAAGACAAGCGCAACCTGCGCTACCGCAGGACGGACACGCACGTCGAACGGACCGAGACGCACTGGCGGATGATCCGGGCTAGGTATCTGGCGGAGCACGACCCGTGCGAGCACGAGGGCTGCGACGCGATGGCGACCGACGTGCACCACAAGATCGACAGGGCGGACGGCGGCACGTCGGCGTTCGACAACCTCGAAGCGCTGTGCCACAGCCACCACTCGAAAGTCACGGCCGAACGACAGGTGCGGCTCGTGCCGAGGAATCCACGATGAGCGGCACCATCCTGCTCAGAGCCGTCCTCGAGCACGGCCGGCCACGCTCCGGCGCGAGGAGAGGCGGTTCGGGCCCTGGCGGGGGGCTGCTGTCGCGCTCAACGATGATCGCCAGGGTGTCCACTTCTTGTCTTCAAGACGAGGGGTCACCAACGCCTACACCTGCCGACGCATCCCGATTGATGCCCTGGACACCACCTCTGACCACGAAAGACGAGGTGCGGTAGATATGCCGCGCGGAGTCTACGAACGCCAGAACGCGCGCCCCAAGGCCAAGCCCGTCCCGATGGACCCGCCGAAGATGCCGTCCCGCAAAGGGAGTTGGCGTGCAGCGACGATCCGTGCGTGGGCGGGCTGGGCTGAATCAGGCCGCATGTCGCTGCTCGATGAGGCCGGGATGGACGCCCTCTCGCGCCTCATGAAACTCATCGACAAGGCCGACGCCAACGACTGGCCGGTCGGCCTAGCGCGCGAGGTCCGTCTCCAGGAAGCCGCGCTCATGCGCGCCGCCAACGCGTCGCCGGCCAGCGTCGAGACCGCCCCGACGAAGCCCGAGCGCAAGGCGCAGACCCGCAAGGCCCGCGATCGCCACATCGCAAAGAGGCAGGCAGAGCTTGATCGCCTGGGGCTCACCGAGGACGAGCTTGCCGCCGACGAACTTGCGGCGCTCGCGTAGTTCCTAGTCCGGCCGGTAGAATGTAGACGGTCGTCCGACGGACGAAACGACACCAGGAGAGCGACGATGGCAGAGCAAAGTCCAGCCGCACCGAGCCGAGAAGGCCAGCAGACTACACCCGGCGTAGAGGGCCAGGGCGCGCTGCCCCAGATCAAGAACTCCGAGGGCCAGGTCACGGCCGCTCCCCGCAGCGTCGAGGGCCAGTCGGTCCAGCCACGCCATCCGTCGCGCCCACGATGAGCGACCAGGAGCGCGGACCCGGCTGCCGCGGCATCCGACCGATGCCGATCCCGTCGCGTCCGGAGACCCACCACGGCGGCACCGCCGCCGAATCGATGCAGGCCCAGTCGGGCCACAAGACGATGCCGAAGCCGAAGGGGCCGCCACGGCCTCCGCTTCGCGTCGCCCACGAAAGCTGAGAACCAACGGGCCGCCAGGCGCGGTCGACACCAAGGAGAACACGATGGCTACAAAGACCGATGGACCCCGCACGCGCTTGATCGCGGACTGGGACCGAATCCGCGACTACGAGCAGACCGCCGCGCAGGAACTCGCCAGCGCTCGCGCGGCGCTCACCACGGCGCACGAGCAGGACGTGCAGGAGGTCGCCGCCGCAGTCCGCAAAGACGACCCGACGCCCGACACCGGGACCAAAGAGGCCACGGCGCATGCGACGCTCTGCGCCTCGCGCTGGCGGCCGAGGGCATCGCCCTTGCCCTGACCAACGTCGAGGGAGAGATCGCGCTCGCCGTCCAGAAGGAGCTCGGCTTCCAGGTCTCGGGCCACCTGCTCAACGTCGAGCCGTCCGTGCAGGGGGCAAGGCCAGCCGGTGAGGTCCTGTGGAGCCGTTACGAGGAGGCAGTCGAGGGCGTCATCCGCCGTCGTCGGGAGACCGCAGAACGCCAGGAGCAGCTGCTCGCTTACGACGAGGCGTTGGCGAAGAAGCAAGCACAGAAACTCGCGTGGGAACGTGCGGGCAAAACGCCTGAGAGCTTCGTCGCCGACCTCGACGAGGCCGAGGAAGAGGCCTTGAATCCGCCAGGCTCCCACGGCATGCCCCGCCAGCTCGCCGCGTCAGGGGCTGCGGCATGAGCGACGGAAACCGCAACATCACTGACGGGGACGCTGCCGCAATCGCAGCGGCCACCGCGCAGCAGACCCCCGAGGGTCGCCGCGAAGCAGGACGCCGTGCGATCAACGCGCAGATCGTGGGACAGCACGCCGAGCGCCGCCGGATGTCCAACGCTCGCTTCGGCCGGATCTTCGACAAAGGCGTCCCCGAGCCCGAGGAGTCCCCGATCGACAAGGCCCTCGCCAAGGTCGAAGTCGATCGCAAGCAGGCACTCGCCGAGCGCGAGGCCGCCGAAGCCGAGCGTGACCTTGCGCGCGCCGAGCGCGAGCGCGAGGAAGCGAGCGCGCCCTGATGAACTTCCACTTCCGATGGCTCCGTGTTTCTGGCCGTCGGTGGACGACGGGCGGCACTCGACGCCCTGTCGCGCGGCGGGGCTCCCATTGATCTGGTTGGCCCGCCGCTGCTCTTCAACTTTTCGCCGACGGTTTGATCACTCTCCGGCGGAAAGGACGCGCCGGCCATCGGGCGCGTTCGCGGTCGGGCTGCTCCGGAACCTGCTCTCCCGGAGGCAGCTCGGCCGCTTCAACTTGAGTTTCGCTGCCGTGGGTCACCTCCGTAAGCCATCAGCCCACGGCCCTGACGGTGAAACCGGCCAGGCGCCGGAGTTCAGGAACGGCGGAACGGCAGGCGCGCGGAGTTTTGATGATGGGCTTCGCTGCGCCGCTGTCTTGGTGCCAGCCTGATGTCTGCTCCCTTCAACCTCACCGGGCAGCGCTTCGGCAAGCTGGTCGTCTTGGAACGTCGTCCGAAAAGCATGTGGCGGTGTATCTGCGATTGCGGCAACGAGTCCGTCGTGTACGGCGGAAACCTCACCAAACCCCACACCAGGAGTTGTGGCTGTCAGAAGAACGCGATCAAGCACGGGCTGGCGGGGACGTCCGAGTACCGAACGTGGCACGGGATGATCGAGCGCTGCACAAACCAGGATGCAGTCAGTTACGCCAACTACGGCGGGCGAGGAATCACCGTCTGCGACCGATGGTTGGCGTCTGTCGCGGCCTTCGTTGAAGACATGGGTCCTCGTCCGAGGGACAAGACCCTCGACCGCATCGACGGCGACGGCAACTATGAGCCCGCCAACTGCCGGTGGGCGACGCGTTCAGAGCAAAGCCTGAATCGGCGTCCGAGACAGCAGAAGAGGAAATAATGCTTTTCGCACGATTCGTAGTTGACCGCACGCGCGTCGGAGACGTGACAGTTGAGCAACAGGTCGTGGCGACTCGGGGTGACACGATCGAGGACATGCGCCGACAGGCTGCCGATCACGTCGCTGGCCGATACAAAGTGCCGGTCGCGCCTGTGCTGCGCCGCACACGTCTCGGCTTTCTCGAAGGTCCCGTCCTCGACTGCGTTGACGAGCACGACGCGGCCGATCGCGCGGTAACTGCTCACGAAGCACGGCGCTGAACGTTCCCACCGCCGCCTTCTCCAGCGCCCGTTTCTCTACGACTTAGAGTTGCGGCGCATGCCGCCGCTCATCAACGCGAAGCTGCGCGCGGCCGGGGTGACGACCGAGGAGAAGCTGCTCACCACGTCGGCGACGGACCTCCTCGAGGTTCTTGATCCGCAGGAGCTCTACGAGTTGATCATGCGGCTGCGTGCTCGGGGCGAGGGGATTTCCGGCTACCCCGGACGGACAGGCAAAGTCCCAGGCGAGCGCGAGGTCGAGATCTTCCGGCTGCGGATCGTGGAGGGTCGGACCCTCAAGCAGGCCGGAGAAGCCGTCGGACTCGGACGCGAGCGGGTCCGGCAGATCATGCGCTCATACTTCGGACTTCCGCCATTCACCTAGCTTGGCGATTGTACTTTTCACCAGATACGCGGTACGGTCGAGGCCCGTTCACCAATCAAACGAAACGAACGGGAGATCACCATGTCGGATGCAAGCTCAGTTGTGGATCGCGCAGCGCAGGCAGTCGAGAACGCCGACGCGCAGGCCGATGGAACGACCCCGCCGAGCAACGAGGTACAGGCGCAGGAACGGATCGGCGAGCACGAGAACAGAAAGGCCGCGAAAGCCGCCGCCAAGAGGGTCGGCGCGAAGCCCGCAGCGAAACCGGCGAAGCCTGCCGCCGAGAAGAAGCCGCCCAAGTACGACGACGACACCAAGGCGGCGTGCAAGCGCGCGCAAGCGATCCGGGGCAAAGCCAACGCCGTTGCTCCAGTCACGGTGACGCGCGTCGTCGCGCTGCTCAAGAAGGCGAAGACCGAGCCCGACGCCGTGGTCAAGTCGTTCAAGAGCCAGAAGGACGCTGCCGCCTTCGCGGGCGGCGACAAGGAAGTGAAGATGCCCGAGCGGGTCAAGGAGCTCAGCGCGACCACGACCGACCCGTACGCGCGTGGGCGCGGACTCGTGGCGATCTCACTCGCACTCGCCGGGAAGTGACCATCGCCATCGTCGTCATCGCCGTCCTCGTGGCGTGCTGGCAAGAGAGAAAAGAGTTCACCCGGCTCTGGCACGAACTCGATTAGCAGACCGAACGCCCGCCTTCGTGCGGGCGTTCGTCGTATCTGGGTTCGCGTTCTCTACCTTCGGCCCCGTTCCGCATGACGGTTCACTCAGGTCCGCACACCCGAGTGTCAGAGGGACGCGAGACGTAGCTCTCACGGCAATCCGTGGGTGTACGTCGATTCACCTGCGCGCCATAGTTGCGTGCGTACACAAGTTGGGGCCGCGCGGTTGCACCCGCCGACCCCGTGACGAACCGAACACAACTCGGCTCGTGTCGCTGAGCTTAGCGGCGCGGGTCTCGGAAAAGGAGACCCCATGTACCTCGCCATTTGTCTCGCTCTCAGTGTGCTCGGTTTCACTTGCACGCTCGCGCTCATCGCGAAGGTCCTCACCCCGCCCGCTGAGCCGGTTCCCGTCTGCCGCGAGATGCCTCGCGACCTGCGGCTCGTTGACACGTCGCACCGTGAAGCCATCGCCGCGATGCGCTTCTACGACTGGGACGCAGCGCTCGGCGAGTCGCGTCACTGACCCACCTTGCATCGCAAGGCTGGCCGGCCTCTGGGCCTGAAGGTCTCCGGCCCCCGAACCCAGCAGCACCCGTGCGTCGGCGAGGCCGGTGGCGCACGGACCGTTCACATCAAACAAACGGAGGCACCACATGAAACGCAGAACCGTGTTCTCGGCATTCGTCACGCTCCTCGTCGCGGCGACCGCTGCGATGGCCTACTTCTTTGTCGCTGGGCTGGGAGAAGGTGAACACACGGCGGAACTCGGGAAAGGGACGGCGAGCAACTACCCAGTCGCCGTCTCGTTCGCGGACGGGCTCACCCCGGGCGCAAAAAGAGCCGGTCACGCTGATGCTCGAACCGGCGACGGCTACCGACGTGAAAGCCATCACGCTCACGAAAGCCGTGGACCCAGCGCACGCGACGGCCGGGTGCGAAGCGAAATGGTTCACGGTGTCATCCAACAACGGGGAATGGAACGAAGTCCTCAACGGCACAAAAGCGTCGGCGAAAACGCCGGTCCCCATCGCGGCCGGGAGCGTCAACTTCACCGACCACCGTCGCGACGTGCACGTTGGAATTCACCGAAACGAAAACCAACGAGTCGGCGTGCGAAGGAGCGCACCTCACGGTCAAGGCCGTCGCGACCCCGTAAGCCCGAAAACGAGCGGTCGGCGCGCAGGCGTCGGCCGCTCGGCGGCCACGAAAGGAGACGGAGCCCGGATGACCACGAAGCGAAGGGCGCGACGGCCCGACGCTGCCGTTGCCGATGGAGATCGCCAAACAGATGCAGGCGCTCCCGCGTCGGCTCTCTCAGAGCGAGCAGCGAGAACTCATCGAGACGCTGAAGGCCCGCGTCAAGTACATGGAAAAAGAGTCGATGATCGCTCGGAGGCGAAGGCCGTGCTCGTCTTGACCGGCAGCGCCGCGCGGGTTCTGTGTGCGGTTGCGGTCACGGGGTCCAACCCGCGCATTACGATCTCTTAGATGGAGGCGATCATCTACGCAGCGAAGTCGAGCGAGGACAAGAAAGGCTCGATCCCCCACGCAGTTGTCGGACTGTCGCACGATGGCCGAGAGCGAGGCTTGGACCGTCGTGGGTGAGTACAACGACGAGTCCAAGAGCGGATGGTCAGGCAGTCGCGGAGACGGCCTCGCACGCGCGCGCGCGAGCACGCTGAGAGGATCGCCCCGTGCGTGCTCGTCGTGCAGCACACGGATCGTCTTGCCAGGGGCGACGCGATCACGGCGACTCACCTGATCGAGATCGTCCTGTGGGCGATGAAGTCAAAGGTGCGCCTCCGCTCGGTGCAGGACGACTCGACCTGCGAGAACCTGGTGCTCGCCGTGATCAAAGGCGATCAGGCGCACGGCGAATCCGAGCGCAAGTCGAAAGCCGTCAAATCCGGAAAGCAGCGCGAGCTCGAAAAGGGCAACTGGAGCGGCGGCACGCCGTGGGACGGGTACGCCTCGACAGGCGGCAAATCGGCGCGGCTTTACATCGATGAGACGCGGGCTCCGGTCATCCGTCGCATCTTTGAGCTCGCTCTTGAGGGGCTGACCCGCCCGGCGATCATGCGGAAGATCAACGCCGAAGGCCACAGGACGCGGCCGGTGCAGCGAGGCACCGGCAAGCACCATCCCCACGACGGGCTCCCCTGGACGAACACTCGCGTCAACCAAGTGCTCGCCAACCCGGCGTATGCCGGTCGCCACGTCCTGTATCGGGGAACCGACCATGAGACCGAACCTCGACCCGGCAACTGGGAGGCGATCATCGACCCCGCCGACTTCGACCGGGTGCAAGAGAAATTCCGTGTCCGGAAGGAGGCCGAACCGCGCCCCGAGCAGGGAAGGCCGACGAGCCAGTACGCACTCTCGCACCTCGCGGTGTGCGGGAAATGCGGCAGGCCGATGTATGGGGAGACTGAGACCAAGTCCCGGAAGGACGGCACGCGCAAACGGAGCTATGTCTGCGCCAGCAAGCGCGGCGCAGACGGGATCTGCGACGCCCCGCGTCTCAACGCAGATCGGATAGACCAGGCGGTGCGCGAGCACCTAGACCGGCTGTTCGTGGACATGGAGGCGTGGAAGGTAGACCTTGCCCGCGCCGCAGGCCAGCAGCGTGCGGCGCTCGAAGACGAGGTGAAGCGGGCGGCCAAGGAACTCGCCAAAGCGCAGCGCCAGCGCGACGGAGTGCGGAAGCTCTACATCGAAAAGCAGACCCCCGCCCGAGAGGACGCCCTGGAATCCGTCCTCCAAGAGGTCAAGGTCGAGCAGGAGAGGTTCGACGCCGCCGAGCGTGACCTTGCCGCTCTTCCGGACGAGCCGCCCATCGACGCCATGCTCGACATCGGCAACGCTCTTCAGAAGCGGATCGAGGACGACGGCAGCGCAGTCAACGAGCGGCTCCGGAGGATCTTCAAGGAATTCCGCGTAGGGCTCGTCGATTCCGTCACGGTCCCTGACACGATCGCGATCCAGCCGGTCCTGCTCCCCGACCTCGTGGGCGACAGCGATCACGAAGACGAGGACGGCGGCTCGATGGTGATCGCCGGCGATCCCGATGGCCCAGTACCCTTCCCGCCCGTGCCGTCCGACCCTGCGGCCTCTCCGGTGACTCTCCTCGTGCCACCTCCCGTCACGGTCCTAGAGGTCAGCAAATCATCCACTGCGCATACGCGCAGTTCGGCGAGACGAGCTTCCACGAGGACCTGATGGCGCGGCGCATGTCGGTCGCGGCGCAGCTCTTGGCCGAGCAGCCTGCGATCCCGGTGCGCGACGTGGCGCGGCTGGTGGGCTACCGCGCGGCGCCGCACTTCGCGCGCGTCTTTCGCCGGCGCTTCGGCATGCCGCCGGCGCGCTTTCGCGAGCAGGCGCGGGTGCACCGCGCGCATCAGGCGAAGGTGCGGGCGGGCTCCTCGGCAGGGTCGGGGCGCGACGCTCTCGGCGCGCGCGAAGGAGAGGCGCATCAGCGTGCCGCCGCCGGGCGCGCGCTCGGCGCTCACGCGCCCGCCCTGCTGGTCGGCGACCTGTCGCACGATCGCCAGGCCGAGGCCGGAGCCGGGGCGCCCGCGCGCCTCGGCGCCGCGGTAGAAGCGGTCGAACACGTGCGGCAGGTCGGCCTCGGCGATGCCCGGGCCGTGGTCGCGCACGGTCAGCTCATCGCCCTGCAGCGCGATCTCGACGGGCTCGCCGGGCGGGCTGTACTTGACGGCGTTGTCGATCAGGTTGGTGATCGCGCGCTGCAGGCGCGCGGGCACGCCGGGCACGATCGTCGGCGCCAGCGCCAGCTCGAAGCGCGTGGCGGTGGCGTGCCGGCGCGTGCGCTCGACGACCTCGCGCACGAGCTGGTCGAGGCGGAGCTCCTCGGCGGCCGCGTGGGGCTCTTCGCCGCGCGCGAGTTCGATCAGGTCGTTCATCAGCAGCGTCAGCTCCTCGATCTGCTCGACGACGTCGCTCAGCAGCCGTCGGCGGTCGGCGAGGTCCATCTGCTCGGCCTGCTGCAGGATCTCGATGTTCGTGCGCAGGCTGGTGATCGGCGTGCGCAGCTCGTGCGAGGCGTCGGCGACGAGCTGGCGCTGCGCGTGCACGGAGGCGTCGAGCGCGTCGATCGAGCCCTCGAGCGCGTCGAGCATCGCGTTGAAGCTGCGCGCGAGGCGGCCGATCTCGTCCTGGCCGGTCGATTTGATCCGCCCGCTCAGGTCGCGCGTCAGCGTGACGTGCTCGGTGGCCTGCGTGAGGCGCTTGAGCGGCAGCACGGCGGCCCCGGCGACGAGCCGCCCGAGCACGGCGGCGATCGCGATCCCGGCGAGGTCGAGCAGCGCGAGGATCAGCCGCAGCCGGCTGAGCAGGCTGTCGACTTCGGTCAGCGGCTGCGGCGAGCTCGATCGCGCGGCCCGAGCCGAACGGCTCGGCGAGCACGCGCAGGTGCAGGCCGTTGAGGCGCGCGTCGCGGTAGAAGGGCTTGCCGCCGTGCTTGGCCAGCGCGAGCGTGGCCGAGTCGACCGGCAGCGAGACGTTGCGCGCCGAGCGCACGACGATCGTTCCGGCCGAGTTGACGACCTGCTGGTAGCCGCGCACCTGGTCGGGGCCGGGGGGCAGCTTGCCGAACAGGTTGCGCGCGGCCGGGCCGTAGCGCGGCAGGCTCGCGCCTTCGCCTTCTGCGCCGCTCCCGCCGCCCCGGCTTGCCGGTGGCTTCCGTCTTCGCCGGAGTCCTTGTCGGAGCCGGACAGGCCGTTGAGGTCGAGCCCGAGCCGTTCGCTCTCGCGCTTGGCCGCCGAGCTGCTGACGCGCCCGGTTTGAGGTAGCGCTCGAGCCGGCCCGGCGGTGTGCGCGCGGTTGGCGAGCTGCTCGTCGACCTGGCTGTGCAGCTGGTTGGAGGTGAGCAGGTAGGTGAGCAGCGAGGCGAGCACGACGGCGACCGTGACGGCCGCGGCCGAGGCCAGCGCGATGCGGCGGCGGAAGCTCATGCGGGCCTTCGCGAGGATCACTCGGGCCCCTTCAGCACGTAGCCGACGCCGCGCACGGTGTGCAGCAGGCGCGGCTCGTCGCCGACCTCGGTCTTGCGGCGCAGGTAGCCCATGTAGACGCCGAGCGAGTTGGAGGTGGCGCCGAAGTCATAGCCCCACACGTGCTCGAAGATCGCCGAGCGCGTGAGCACCTGGCGCGGGTGGCGCATGAACATCTCGAGCAGCAGGAACTCGGTGCGCGTGAGCTGCAGCAGCGCGCTCGCCGCGCCACGCCTCGTGGGCGAGGCGGTCGAGGCGCAGGTCCTCGAAGCGTCAGCGTGCCCTCCTCGCTCGTCCTCCTCGCCGGAGCGGCGCAGCAGCGCGCGCACGCGGGCGAGCAGCTCGCGCAGCGCGAACGGCTTGACGAGGTAGTCGTCGGCGCCGGCGTCGAGGCCGGCGACGCGGTCGTCGACCTGCTCGCGCGCGGTCAGCATCAGCACGGGCGTGCGGTCGCCGCCGTCGCGCAGGCGGCGGCACACCTCCAGGCCGTCGACGTAGGGCATCGCGATGTCGAGGATCACGGCGTCGTAGGCGGCGCCGGAGAGCTGCGCCAGCGCGTCGCGGCCGTCGACCGCCTGCGCCACCTCGTAGCGCTCGAGCGTCAGCGCGCGCGACAGCGCGCTCTGCACGGCAGGCTCGTCGTCGACGACCAGTATGCGCGCTTGTTCGGGCATGTCGCCTGCCCTTGAGGCTACCGTGAAGGGTGTGCAGGATCGCCCGGTGATGCCGATCGAGGAGCTCGAGCCGAGCGGCGACGACGTGATCAGGGCGCAGTCGCGCACGCTGCGCACGAGCATCATCAGCCTGGCGATCTTCTTCGCGATCGAGGCGGCGCTGCTGCTGGCCGTGCCCGACCTGCGCTCGGCGCTCGAGAAGCTCTCGCACGCCGACCCGTCGCTGATCGGCGCGGCGGTCGTGCTCGAGCTGCTCTCGTGCGTCGGCTACGCGGTGCTTGTTCGGGCTCGTCTTCGGCATGCTCGACCGGCGGCTGACCTCGCGGCTGTCGCTGTCGGAGCTGGCCGTCAACTCGGTCGTCTCGGTCAGCGGGCTGGCCGGGATCGCGCTCGGCGCGTGGGTGCTGCGCAGCAAGGGCGTCTCGGTCGATCGCATCGCGCGGCGCTCGGTGCTGATCTTCGTGCTGACGAGCGCCGTCAACGTCGGCGCGGTCGTCTTGATCGGCGTGCCGATGTGGCTCGGCCTGCTGCCGGGCTCCCAGCGCGCCGTGCTGACGCTGCTGCCGGCGGCGGTCGCGCTCGGGCTGATCATCGGCACGCTGGCGCTCGCGGCCTGGGCGCGGCGCGCGGCGCGGGCGCGTCGGCGGGCGGGCGGCGCGAGGTCGCGCTGAAGGCGATCGGCGACGGCGTGGCCGATGCGCTGGAGCTGATCCGCGCGCACGACTGGCGCCTGCTCGGCGCGGTCGCCTACTGGCTGCTCGACAACGTCGCGCTGTTCGCCTGCATCGGCGCGTTCGGCGAAGCGCCGTCGTTCTGGGTCGTGGCGATGGCCTACCTCGTCGGGCATGCTCGCCAACTCGATCCCGATCCCGGCGGGGATGCTCGCGGTCGAAGGCAGCCTCGTCGGCATGCTGCTGCTGTTCGGCGTGCGCCCGGCCTCGCACGTGGTCGTGGCCGTCGTGATCTACCGCGCGATCTCGCTGTGGATCCCGGCGGCGATCGGCTCGCTCGCGTTCCTCAGCCTGCGCCGCGAGATCGGCAAGCCGCTGGCGCCGGAGCCGGGCGTGTCGGGCTAGGCAACGGCGCCGGAGCCGGGCGTGCCGGCCGACGCGCCGGCGCGTTAGCCGGCGTGTCGGGCCGCTCACAGCAGGCGGTCGGCGAAGGCGAGCGCGGCGCTCGCTTTCTGGCAGGCGTGGCCGGGCAGGTGTTCCATCACGAGCTTGACCTGGGCGCTCTGCTCGCCGGAGAGCCCGGGGCAGTAGATCGGCGGCGGCAGGTCGCCGTGGGCCGAGCCGGGGGCGTTCAGCGGCAGCAGCGCCTGGGCGGCGGCGTAGGCGTGGGCGAAGGTGTCGGAGAACAGGTCGATCGCGACGCGCCCGGTGTAGAGCTCGATCGAGCGCCCGCCGTCGTAGACGGTCGCGGGCACGCCGCGCACGACGATGTTGCGCTGCTTGCCGAGCGTCGTGTTCGAGTGCAGGCGGTAGATCACGGTCGTGACCTGCAGCGGCAGCACGCAGCTGCCGCCGCCGAAGATGCCTTTCTTCTTCACGCAGTCGCCGTAGTAGACGCTGTCGCCGACGCGGTCGATGTAGCCCTTCTGGCCGTCGGCCGCGGCGAGCGCGCTGCCGCGGAAGCTGCGGGCCGACCCAGTAGACGCGGAAGTAGGGGAAGGTCTCGCGCTTCGGCGAGCTCTGTGGCGGTGATCGGCGCCGGGTGGCCCGTGCCGCAGCCGCTCGCCAGCGCGACGGCGAGCAGCGCCGCGATCAGGGCGATCGCGTGCAGGCTGCGACGAGTGGGTTTCGCGCGGGTCATGGCCGTCATTATCTCGGTGTGGCGAAGAGCTCCACAGCTACTTCGGGCCCGCTCACCGGTTCTGATGAGTACACGTCCGCCGCAACTGGGGCGGGTAGACCGGGGTCCGGTGGGGTAGCACACCGGACCCCGGTTGATCTTCGCAGCCAGGGCGCTGCGCGCGGCGCCGCTGGGCGTGGTCTGCGCCGCGGCGCTGCTGCTGCTGTGGCTCGTGATCGCGCCGCGCACGCCGGACCTCGCGGCGGCGGCGTACCGCCTGAACCTGTTCGAGCACCTCGGCTTCGCCGTGTACGACGAGCACTGGTACGGCGGGCACGCGCTGCCCGGCTACAGCGTGCTGTTCCCGCCGCTGGCCTGGCTGCTCGGGCTGCGCGCCGTCGGCGCGCTGTCGGTGCTCGTCTCGACGCTGTGCTTCGAACGGATCGCGGTCGCCGTGTACGGGCGCTCGGCGCGCTGGGCGTCGGTGCCGTTCGCGCTGGCCGCCGTCGGCGACGTGTGGATCGGGCGCCTGGCCTTCGCGCTCGGGCTGTCGTTCGCGCTCGCCGCGGTGCTCGCGCTGGTTGGGGGAGGGGACACTCGTTGGCGTCCGGCGGCGGCGCTCTGCTCGCGGCGATGAGCGCGGCGGCGAGTCCCGTGGCCGGCGTGCTGCTCGCGCTGGCGGCGCTGAGCGAGTCGCTGTGGCGGCGCTCGCCGCGCACGCTGCTCGTGCTCGGCCTGCCGGCGCTCGTCGTCGCGCTGGCGCTCGGCGGGCTGTTCCCAGAGGGCGGCTCCGAGCCGTATCCGACCATCTCGTTCCTCGCGACGGTGGCCGTCGTGGCCGCCTTCGCCGTCGCGCTGCCGCGTGAGCAGGGGCGGCTGCGGCTCGCCGCGGGCGTGTACCTGCTGGCGTGCGTGTTCTTCCTGCTCGTGTCGACGCCGATGGGCAGCAACGTCGAGCGCTACGGCGTGCTGCTCGCCGGGCCGCTGTTGATCTGCGCCGTGGCGTCGTCGCGCTCGCGGCGCCCGCTCGACTCGTCGCTCGCCCTGCCGGCACTGGCGTTTGCCCTGTGGGCCGTGTGGGCCGGTTGGGGGCCCGTGCGCGAGACGCTCGCCGTCGCCGGCAGCCCGGCCACGAACGGCGCCTACTACGCGCCCGTCGAGCGCTATCTCGACGCGCACGCGCGCGGCCCCGTGCGGATCGAGGTGCCGCTCACGCGCACGCACTGGGAGACGGCCGAGCTCGCGCCGCGCGTGTCGCTCGCGCGCGGCTGGGAGAAGCAGCTCGACGAGCGCTACAACGGCGTGCTGCTCTCACCCGAGCTGAACGCGGCGAGCTACGAGCGCTGGCTGCACGAGCAGGCGGTCTCCTACGTCGCGCTGCCCGCCGTGCAGCTCGATCCGTCGAGCGCGCGCGAGGGCAAGCTGATCCGCGCCGGGCTGCCCTACCTGCGCGCTCGTCTACTCCAGCCGCCACTGGCGCATCTACGCCGTGCGCGCGCCGACGCCGCTCGTCTCCGGCCCCGGGCGCGTGACCTCGCTCGGGCACGACTCGCTCTCGCTGCAGGCCGAGGCGCCGGGCAGCCTGCTCGTGCGCGTGCGCTGGACGCCCTACTGGACCGTCACGAGTGGTGCCGGCTGCGTGCAGCGTGGCGCCGGCGGCTGGACGCGCGTCGACGTTGCGCGGCGCGGGCCTTTGCAGCTGCGTGCGAGCTTCTCGCTTGGGCGTGCTTTCGGGGCTGGGCGCTCTTGCCGGTCGGGCTAGCGGGCGCCGGCTGCGGGTGGCGCGGGGCGAAGCGCGTAGAGCCCCGTCAATCCCGTCAGATAAATATTCTTGCCGTCAGAGATCACGGGGTCGAAGGACCCGGTGTTGAGCTCGAAGGACACCCTTCCCGGTCGAGATGCCGAGCCCGTACGTGCGGTGCGTGCCGAGGTCGGCGAAGTAGACCGTGCGCCCGACGATCGTCGGCGAGCCCGAGATCTTGCCGTGGGCGTTGTACTCCCACGAGACGTGGCCCGTGCGCGCGTTGAGCGCGCGGAAGGTGCCGTCGTAGGAGCCGATGTAGACCGTCGGGCCGAGGCCCGGAGCGGTCGTGACGGCGGGGGAGGAGTAGACGTAGGCGCCCGTCTGCACCGCCCAGTCGAGCTTGCCCGTGCCCGCGTCGTATGCGTACACGCGCCCGTCCGTGTTGCCGAGGTAGATGCGCCCGTAGTCCGCCGCCGGGGTCGAGTAGAACGTGCCGCTGCCGAGCAGCGCGCCTTCGGAGCCGCTGATCCAGATGCGCCGGCCCGTGCGCTCGCCGATCGCCTGCACGTGGCCCGAGTAGTCGCCGAAGTAGAGGATGCCCTTGCTCAGCGTCGGGCTCGCCTTGACCGCGCCCGCCGCGTGGTAGCTCCAGATCAGGTTGCCCGTCGTCGCGTTCAGCGCATACACCCTGCCGCTCTGGGAGCCGAAGATCACCTTGCCGTGGTCGACCATCGGCGAGGACTCGCTCGCGCTCGGCAGGTTGCGGTACCACTCGACCGTGCCGTCTGAGGCGTCGAGCGCCCAGATCCGCCCGCTGCCGCCGCCCGGGCGCTTGAGCACGGTCGCGTAGACGAGCTTGCCCGCGATCGCCGGCGTCGAGGCCGACAGCAGGCCGAGGCTGCGCTTCCAGATCGTGTGGCCCGTCGTCTTGCTCGTCGCGCGGATCACGCCGTTGTCGCCGAGCTGGAAGATCCGTTCGCCGCCGATCACCGGCGGGAACTCGAGCAGCGTGTGCGCGTTGTTGACCCACACGCGCTTGAACGGGGGGTGCAGGCTCGACGGCGCCGGGAAGAAGCGCGTGTGTTCCTTCGTGTAGCCGTACAGCGGCCAGGAGAAGTTGTCGACCTTCGGCAGCGGCTTCGGCGCCGGCTCCGGGATGAAGCGCGCCTGCGGGTGGTAGATGTTGCCCGTGCGGCTTTTCGCGTACAGGTAGCCGCCGAGCGCGATCGCCGCCGAGCAGCACGACGACGCCGCCCGCCGCGGCCAGGCGGGCGCGTTTCGAGCGTGGGATCAGTCGCCTGAGGCGGTCCTTCATGCCGGCCGGAGCCGCCTCAGGCGGCTAGCTTGCGGGAGGAGCTCGACTGGCGCGAGGGGCTGGACGGGACCGGCGATGCCGTAGAGGCTTGCACGGCCGACGTCTGGCGGCGCAGCTCGCGGCGGGAGCGGGCGATCGAGCGGCTCTGCCTGACCTTGCGTCGCGTGGCCGACGCCGCCCCGGTGGCGCGTGCCGGGGACTGTCGCGTGGCGCGTCCGAGCAGGCGCACCACCGTCAACGCGATCAGCCAGACGAGGGCCGCCGCCAGGGGCGGGAGCGTGAGGCCCGAGACGAGCGCGAGCACGTCGTGACTGCCGTTCAGCGACCAGTTCCACAGCAGGTAGTCGCCGATCGTGAGTCCGGAGACGATGGCCAGAGGCCTGTGGGACACGACGAACACCCTAACCCGGTGGGGAGACGGATTGTCTGGCGGTGGGTCTGTCGCGGGGCTGTCGTGCGCGGGCTGGCTGGACCTATGATCGAGCGCTGTGGGTGCCGACGTCGTCGATCTTCGCCGCCGGGATGCTGCGCGGGCAGAGCGCGCTCGTGACCGGCGGGGGGACCGGGTTGGGGAAGGCCACTGCGCTCGAGCTTGCTCGGTGCGGGGCGAGCGTGACCATTGCCGGGCGGCGGGAGGACGTGCTGGCGGAGGCTGCTGCTGAGATCGATGGGCTGGTGGGCGGCGCGAGGGCGGAGGGCTGACGGCGCGGCGGCGAGGCGCCGGGTTCGCACGGTCGTCGGCGACATTCGCGAGCCCGGCGACGCGCGGGCGATGGTCGGGGCCGTGCTCGAGCGCGATGGGCGGCTCGACCTGCTCGTCAACAACGCCGGCGGGCAGTTCTTCAGCCCCGCCGAGCTGATCGCCTCGAAGGGGTGGCGGGCCGTGTGGCGGCTGAACGTGCAGGGGATGCTGAACATGGCCGAGGCCGCTTACGAGCTGGCGTTCGCGGGGGAGGGCGCCCGGCGCGGGAGGAGGCGCCGGGGCCGCGGTCGCGCGGCGGGCGGATCGTCAACGTGACGCTCTCGCCGCATCACGGGATGCCGGGGATGGCGCACTCGGGGGCGGCGCGGGCGACCGTCGAGGCGCTGACGCGCGAGATGGCAGAGCGCTGGGCCGGCGGCGGGGGTGACCGTCTCGACGATCGCCGTCGGCACGTTCGACACCGAGGTGATGGTCAAGTACCCGGCTGCCGTGCGCGCCGGGATGTCTCGGTCCGTGCCCGTGCAGCGGCTGGGGACGCCGGGGGAGCATGCTTGGCTTGTGGCGTTGCTCGCGTCGCCGCTGGGGGGTGCGTTCAGCGGGGCGACCGTGACGCTCGATGGGGCTCGGGACAACTGGTTTGGGCCTTGGCCGCCGCCTGGGTTGGTGGACGAGGCGGGGGAGGTGCCGGTGGAGGAGCGGCCGGCGGGTCGAGGCGCCTCGGTAGCGCGGCGCAGAGCCCATCTGCGAGGCTCTGCGCTGGCGTAGTGTTTGGCTTGCGCCGAAGCGGCCGAGCAGCGAATCGAACCCGCATCATCGCCTTGGAAGGGCGAGGCTCTACCGTTGGGCTACCGCCGCGCGCACGAATCCGGCCCGGAGGGCGGTTCGGCGTCGATGACAGTTTGCACAAACCACGTCGCACTTGCTCGATCTCGTCGAGGACCGACTGCCAGTTGTGATCCGCGGATGCCCACGGCGATGACTGAAGCTCTTGTCGCGCGAGGTGGTCGAACTCGAGCACGAGCGGGTCGGTCTCGCCGCAGTCGACGCAGGGGTGCTCGCGGAAGAACTCGACGAGATAGGCGGTCCGCTCGGCGATGAGCGCGCGCTTTCGACGTAACGCATTGGCGACGTAACGCTGCGCGATGGGCCGCGTAGTGCTCTTGTTTGTAGGCGGCTCGACACGGCGGCAGTAGTTGTCGCGCTGGCCCGCGCTTTGTCGCCGCCAGTCGAACTCGGCGAGCGGCTTTCGCTGCCCACAGCGTCCGCAGCGCCGCCGTTGCTGGCTTTCGTCTTGCACGAACATATGTTCGCAAACGCGTCCGGACGGCACTTGCAGCCAATGACCGTAGAATCGAGGCGTCACGGGGAGTGGCGCAGTCTGGTAGCGCACCCGGCTGGGGGCCGGGCGGTCGCAGGTTCAAATCCTGTCTCCCCGATAGGTTCGTTTTCCGGGAACAGCCGGGAACACGCGGGAATATCCGCGAAAACGCTGGGGCTCGTGGCCGGCTGTTCTCGCCTGTTCCTGGCTGTTCGCGGCACTGGGGACCGCAAAAGGACCGCAGGAGAGGCGCTGCGGTCCGTTCTGCGGTCCTTGATGTCCCAGCTGACGCGCAATGCCGGCGCGGGCTCTACCAACGGATAGTCCTAGGGAAAGACGTCGACAGGCTCCGCCCTCGATGTGATTGCGGCTCGGCCGGTGGAATAGCGCGCCGTACGCCGCTTGCTCTCCGGCCGGCGGTCACGGAGCCGCCATGCGTCGAACGAGAGTTCGCCGCGAGCATGCCACCTCAATCCCTCGCCGAGGACGCTTCGGGAATCCGGGCGAGCCCATTGCAATCGGACGTCCTCGTTCGCTTACGCGTTCCCTAGGATGACTGGCTCTCTCGGAGAGCCTTCGGAAGGAGACCCGTATTGCCTAGCCTACTGTTCCGCAGCGCAACGGTTGTCATCGCGATCGGTGCCGCCGTTCCTACGCTGCTGGAACTCAACGAACCTTCGTGGCTGCCGGCCGTTCCGATCACGCTGCTCTTGCTCGCTGGCGTGGTCGTCATCGCGCTCGAGGTCCGCATGTGGCGCGGCGATCGGCCGAGCCGATTCACCTCGAGTGAGGCGATCCGCCGCTTCATGTTCGACTGGATCTCCCAGGACGGGCGTGTTTGCATTTACACGCGGGACATGAGCTGGGCCCAAGAGGAAACCCAGATCACCGAGCTTCTAAAGCAGAAGGCCGGGCGAGGCGAGCTGACTCTCTGCCTGCCTCACCGAATACCTCTGACCGATCGCCTCGAGGCAGACGGAGCGCGCGTGTACACCTACAGCAACCTCAACTACGCTCCCCTTTCCCGCTTTACCGTTGTGCGGGCTGGCCGCGAGGACGCCCAAGTCGCCATCGGCCGGAGCATCAAAGGCGTGCACACGATAAGCACATACTCACGCGGCGAGCACTCCGTTTTTGCGCTGGCGGAGGACCTCCTCGAGTTCGTCGAGCGTCTCAATGACTAGCGAGCATTCCACGACCGCACGCCCAGTAGCGAGTGTCTCCTACTTTGAGCTTCAGCACGAGTGGAATGCGCTCGCGGAGCTGCGCTTCAACCAGCTCGCCACCCACGTCGATCTCTCCTACGACCGGGTGATCGTGCCATCGGTACTGGACATGCTCGGCAGCCTTAACGGTGCCGCCGTGCTTGACGCCGGATGCGGCCTCGGGTTCCTGACGGCTGAGATCGCCAGATGTGCCGAACGGGTGGTCGGCGTTGACCTCAGCCCCCAACAGATCGCGCTAGCGCGCCAGCACAACGCAGCACCAAACGTGCGCTACGTTTGCGGTCGCCTCGAGGACGCCTTGGCAGACGTCCCGGCCGCGGGCTTCGACGCCGTCGTGGCGAACATGACTCTGATGGACGTATTGGACCTCGACGGCTTCTTGGCCGCCGCTGCGGCCGCGCTTAAGCCCGACGGCGTCCTTGCATTTACGCTCACCCACCCTTGCTTTTGGCCGCGCTATTGGGGATACGACAGCGCGCCTTGGTTTGACTACAGCCAGGAGATCGCGATCACCGCGCCGTTCCAGATTTCCCTGGATCGCTCGTGCGGGCTCGCGACGACGCATGTGCATCGCCCGTTGTCGGCCTACATCAGAAGCGCGCGCCGTGCTGGACTGCGGCTTGCCGATCTGGCGGAGCCGACGCCCGACACCGAGTCAGCAGCCCGTTACCCAGAGCCCTGGCTGTTTCCCCGCTATCTGGCCGGTCGTTTCGCCCGCGTCGTTAGGGGAAGCTAACGGACGATCTGTGGAACGAGAGCCTCAGACTGGTACTGACTCGAGCCCTGCGCCCCCCTCACCCGGACTCCGGGGATCGCATGCCGAGCAGCAATCCCTCGTCGTGTTGGGACACGAATGTGAAAAGCAAATCCGTATCCGGCTGTCACAGCTAATCGCTCTTCCGGCGCTCATTGTCAATCGTCGTTGCCCCTTCGCGCCGATCGTCATCGCTCACACCGTAAAGATGTCGCGTCCGTCCAGTCGGATTGGATAGCCGTAAATCACTGGACCGTCCCGGTCGATTGCAATCCCGTTGGAGTAATGCGGGTGATAGTACTTCGGCTGTGTGTAGATGACCGCGGCGCGCTCCGAACCTACCGCGAGTGCAAAGAGACACATGGCGAGCGACACCGGCTTTGGTCCGTACGGGGCGAGCATGGCTCGGCGTTGTCCTTGGCGAGTGCAGGAGCACAGCTCGTCAAAAACGGCGGCGACATCGCTGCCGCTTACGCCAGTATGCCGCGTTCTTGTGGGGTCCGTACTGCGGACCGCGTGTCGAAGGGCGTCCCAGTTACGCCCAAAGAGCGGCGGCGGGGCCGGAAGCGGGAACAGGAACTCCACCTCGCCTACCTCGCCCCCCTCGAGCACTTGGATCAAGCCGGGCGCTTCGAAACCGAGGCCGACGATATGGCAGTCCGCATTTTGCTCAACAGCTACCGCAGGTGAGAACAAAGGCAGGTACTCCGGTGCCATCGCGTCCTCATGAAGAGGCTCGGCGGCGTAGCGTTCAGCGTGAGCATAGGCAACAACTATGTCCTGGACGCACGAGCTCCGGAGCGCGATCTTGATTGCGGGAAAAAAGAAACGCTTCGGGAGGGCCGTGATATCAATAATCATGTGCCCACCGCCGCGTGCGACGGCCTGCTGCACAAGACGGACGATCTCGCCGTACGCGACAAGCAACGGGAGAGCCGAGATCGTCGCGGTCGGCAGCAGTTCCGCTATCTTCAGGGCGCGCAAGGCCTTTGCATCTTTCAGTGCTTGTGCCTGCCTGTGGCCCGGCGGCTCGTTAACGTCGATCAGATCTACTTCGTTCAGGCACCCGCGCCCACGAAGCAGTTTCGGCACTGCAGTGCAACGCTCCTCGTTGCTCAGGGCACCGAGAAGGTCCCACGGGCCGGCCGCGAGTCGGTCTAGAACCCAATCGAGGCGACCCCAGGGCGCCGAGGCGAACGTGCGGCGCATTCACCCTCACGAGAACAGCCGTGGCTGCTCAGCGCTCCTGGGTCTCGCTTTCTTCCCCGCGGGTGGCCTAAGCACGGCGGCGCGCTCGAGCCAGCGTCGGACCTCAGCCACCCGAACATATCGTGGCTCCTTGACATGAGCGACAGGAAGCTGAAAGTACGGCGAGTAGATCGGTGCCAGATACCACTTCTGTCGCCGTCCTTGTCGTTTGGCTCGTGTGCTGTGCAGGCGATCAATCAAGACGCCAAAGGCTGCGGCCTCTCGCAAGAAAGCCAATACCTCAGGATCCGTCTCAAGCTCGCCGACGTCGAGCGAGAAACCATTGTGCCCGGGGTACGACATCTTCAGATCTTGCCGTAGCTGTTCCCGGAACAGCGGTCCTATGTAGTTGACGAAGCGCTGGCGCCTGTCGCCATCGGGGTCGGAGCGGATCTTCGTAAACCAGTACCTACTCGCCTGCTGAATGCCGGCGTCCTGCACGTAAACATTGTGAATCTCAGGGACGGGCCGAAGCTCATCGGCTGTGTCGTTGACGTTGACCTCTTTGTTCCTCAGCCAAGAATCCCAAACGGTTTGACAAAGACTGATGAAGACCAAAATGTTACTACCAGCGAGAGCGACCATGTCGTCCTTACCGCTCCATACCATCCGCTGCCGTTGGCCCGCAGCAATCTGCAGGAGCGCCTGGCCCAGGCGCTCCTTTCTCCACCAAGTACGCGAGTCCCAGGGGTACTGCCCATTTCGATCCCGCGCGAGCGAGGTAGGGTCGTTCTGCAAGCCGTAAGCCTCGGCTAGCCGCGCTGACAAGGGATCCGTCCTGGCAATCTCGCTGATCGCATTTCGAAGGTCGCCGGGCCAATCTGCCGGGAGGCTTGGCGTATAACGCCCACTTCGAACGTAGAGACTCGCACGCTCCTCCGGAGTCGGGCTCCGCCCGAATACCGCAGTCAAAGCTCTTCTTTGATTGCCCAAATCGTAGCCGGCCCACTGCAGTCTCCGGCGAAACACGTCTTCGGCGAACCGGCCAAACGGTTTGCGATGCTCCTGAGAGGCCAGGATGTCGTCCAAATCCACGAGCTTAAAGTTGCGCAGTTCCTCCAATACCGCCGTAGTGCCGAGAATCCGCGGGCGCTCCGGCCAGCAATGTCGGCGGGTTCCGATGCGGTAGGACACCCGAGGGTCCCGTAGTCCGAGCATCTTGTGCACGACCGCGTCGAAATAGTGGTCCTCGGCCCCGCGCCACTCCTCGATTCCGGCCAGCTCCTCGTACTGATCGATCCGGATGAAAAGCTCGACTGCGTCATCCATCGCACCTGACGTGCGTAGGGCGTCCGCGGCGACGGAGATGGGCTCGCCGGCAGCCGACTTGCTCGCGCGAACCGCCGGAGGTATCGCATCGATGTTGTAGTTGAAGTAATCGCGATATACGCGTATCCGCGTCGTCAGCGCCAGTGTGAGTCCCGCCATGTCGTTGACGTCGGAGAGTGCTCCTGACCAACAATCATCCTTGGCGAGCTGGCGCGCGAAGCCATCGAAGCGCGATGGGTCCAGCCCACTTTGAGCAGCTGCCGCGTTGTCCGATGAACTCGCGAGCATTTTGATCGAGTTCAGTAGATCCCCGACGATCCAGTAGTTCAAGAAATCCCCGAAGTAAGCGGTGACTACCCCGGGCTCCTCACCCACCTCCGCGATCGTACGCTGACCGAAGTCCGTGGCGCCACTTCGTGTAAGATTAATTCCCGCCCCCACGAACGGCGGCGCCAGTTTGTCGAGCGGAAAGGGTACGCCAGCTCGCGCGAAAGCGACTCGCGTCTCCGGCTTCAGGAGTGTCAACAGCATGCTCTTTCCGCTTCCCTGGGTCCCGACCAGAATCACATTTCCCGGATGAAAGAGTCCCACAGTGTCGTGCACTAGGAACGGGCTAAACACGGCGGCGAAACTCTCTGGATCAATGGACTCCGTCACGTACAACGAGTCGAACGGATTCGCACGGGGCGCCATATGAGCCATCAGTGCCTCGACGCTCGCGGGAAAAGTGGAGCCCACGTCGGGGCCCTAAAGTGAAGCGCGGATGGCGCGTTGTTAGGACAGTTTGTGTGCATTACAGCCAGGCTTCCCACACGTCCAAACCCGAATACTCGCTCCTCGAGGTCAACCGATTCGCCACCTACGATTGGGTCGAGACGTCGAAGAAGCTCCCTGAGCTGTTCAAATTGGTCGGGCTCACCGTCCCGCGGCTCGTAGGAGAGGACACAATCGATGGGAAGCACGAGGGCGGGAGCAAGCGTCACGCGATCTTCGAACGGGGCCATGATGTCACGAATACGGCGAAAGCCGTCCGAACATATGATCATCGGTGCCACCAAGATTTTGAGGTCGTCGCCGACAGTGACGGCAAATTCGAGTGCTGACGTGATTTGGTTTCCGCTGCCCACGAAGTCCTCCAGCAAGACGAGACGAGTGAGTTTCTTCCTACTCATGTACGCCGATACCTTGTCCGGCGCACCGAGTGCGGCCAAAGTTCTCCACTCAGGACGAAGGGATTTTCCGGATATTCGGTTCAAGTGGTGAAACCGAGCAATGTTCATGCTGTCCGTCACGGGACAGAACCAGGTAGCGTTCGACCTCTCTGTTGATGAAGTCCTGATGACCAGCATCGCCTAGTGATGGGTAGTCGGCGCTAAGCCACCACATCACTTGTGCGTTGAAGCTCTCGCGGTAGAGCACGCTGAGCTCGTCCTCACCAACGAAGTAGATATACTCGAGTAGCGCGAAGAGTTCACGCTGCTCGTTGTCGGAGCCCACCCCATCGAGCCACTCGCTTAGGCGCCTTGAGAAGCGGGCCTCACCTCGTGTGGGGTCATAGTCGTCGAGGAGGCGGGGTTCGAGAAACTCGAGACGGTCGCGCAACTCGCTGTATGGAAAATCGAGGTCCCGGCTCCATTCGGCGAACTTGTCCATCATACATTTCCGCTTGCGAGGAATGCGTTCACGGCACGGCCGATCGCCTCGCCCGCGGGCGGCGGAACTGCATTCGCGATCAGGCGGGTCTGAGAGCGCCGCGACCCCCGCAGCTCATAGGAGTCCGGAAATCCCTGGATGCGGGCCGCCTCACGCACAGTGAACGGTCGATCTTCCGTTGGGTGAAGGACGTAATGAGGGTCACAGAAGCGAGTGTCGACCGTAGGGGCTAGTCCGGACGTTGTTGGGCGACGATACTTGCCGTTAAAAGTGTGGACTAGGTCATACAATCCCGACTCGACCCGTACGTAGTTCTTCGAGACAAGCGCAGAGAGCGTTCTATGTGTGGGGAAACCAACGTGACCGCTCAATGAGCGAGCGGAGACGGGGTCGGCGTCTCCCCAGTCACGCTTTCGGTCGCGGCGCCGGAGGCGTACGATTGCCTCAAGGACGAGCCGCTCCTTTGCGGTGGTTGTTCCGAACACGCTGGGAATCGCCCAGGTACGCACCGCTGCCGCACTTACGCGGACGTTGCAAAGCTTTTGGCCGGGCGCGATGAACTTTGCGATCCGGCCTGTTCGCGACGCGGGCGACAGATCCACTGGGTCGTGGTTGAGAGTTCCCTCGACGCCACTCAAAGCCAGCCCCAGAGACGGGCGATCGACTCTTAACTCCGTCGGGAGAGTGAACTCGCCGGAACCTCTCCAAGCAAATTGAATAGCGCGCCGCCGGCGCTGAGCGACGCCAAAGCGGCGCATCTCAATGTCCAGTGTCGCCACCTTGTATCCGGCGTTTCGCAGAATGACGCTCGATTGCTCGAGGTAGTGCCGGTTTAGTGGCGACCTTGCGCCACCGACATTCTCGACGATCACAAAGCGCGGGCGCAGAGCACACGCGAAGCGTGCCGGGACCACAAGTAGCGTATTGCGCGGATCATTTTGATCGCGCTTGCCGAGCGTCGAGAAGCCTTGGCAAGGGGGCCCGGCGACAATCACGTCAGGGTTGCCGAACGACTCGGGATGAGCGACGGAGAGATCGACATTCGCGGTTGCCACACCGAGGTTGCGCTGCACGTGCTCGAGCGCCCCTGGGTTCGACATCGACCGCAAGCTGGCAGTAGAGCCCGGCCGCCTGTAGACCGAGGTCGAAGCCGCCGCCACCCGAGAATAGACTTAGATAGCGCTGGCGCATCGTGCTCTTCCCTGTAGATGGGCGTCGTAGACTGTGTCGCCTCGCGGGCGACTGCGGATCATATATTGATCGTGGATGGGCCGAAGGTCCCGCGCGCGAGACTTCAGGCGTGAGCGCGACCTTCGGCGAGCAGCCTCGCAGGCGGGGATTCTGACGACTCGGGCCAGCGCGATCGCGGTTCGTCGCCTGAAGGCTGTCGAAGCGCTGGCGAGCCCGCCGTCCACGCCCACCCTCGTTCGAGCAAAGACGGCGATATCGGATCCAGCCGACCCTGCGCCCGGTGGCGTTCGTTTTGAGCACCGTGGGCGCTCTGCCGCCGCCCAATAGACTGCTGGCCCGAGATCGCAGGCAACGCTCGATAAGCGCTCTTATGCGCACGGGGCGCGGACGCTGGTCCCAGCGCGAACCTAGGCGCGCATCTTCTCCGCGAACCGCTCGCGGGCGGCCTGACGCGACACGCCGAGCGCGATTCCGATCTCGCCCCACGACCGACCGTTGGCGCGCGCCCGTGCGACCAGCTCGCGGACGCGAGCCTCGCCCCCGCGCACGGCATCGACAGCCTCAGCGAGTGTGCGCAGGTCGGTCGTATCGTCCATCGGTACGCCAGATGGATCGAACTCCTCAGCGAGCTTCGCTGCTCGCTGGATTTGGTCTTCGGTATGCATGGCCTTCGCTCCGCTCATCGGTGGGGCAGGTATTGGGGGCGGGCGCCCATCGCATGGACGATCACAGGATCGTCAGTGTCGATGCCCAGCACGCCGATCTCGAGCAGATCGCCGTCGCGGGCGGGACCGACGCGCATCATGAAGTCGTCATCGAGTTGCGACTGGGCGATGGGGTTGCGGACGGCGTGAGACATATCTTCGTCGGCGATGCCGTGCTTTCGAGCGGTCTGCGCGATGCGCACAGAATGACAAGATACCTTGTCAAACAGAGCTTGTCAAGGAACCTTGTCGGCTAAGCCCTCCGGGTCAAGACGTCACGAAAGACGCAATCAGACCGCAGACGGCACGAAAACTGCTCTAGAAAGCCGATCTGAAGCGAACTCCCGATAGGAATGCGGTTGGATGCCGGGACGGCTGGGGTGGCATAAGAGGGCAGGATTTGGCACTGGGGTGGGATCGCGGGGTGATGTTGCCGGGAAGGATCGGCCGGTCGGTGTAGCCGCCTACTGGGCGATCCGCCCACGAGCCGCTCCCGTCGCGACTCGTTGTCGCCCGCGCCGGCTCGGGCCGGATGGACCGCGCGTCACTCCGTCAACGCATCGTGCCTGTTAACGATCGGGCCGCTAGAGCGCGTACACGGTAAGGCGCGCGCATGCCCCCCTGAGCTTGGCTGTTGCCGGACGTCGGACCCGAAAGAGATTCTGGTGGTTAGGATGCGCCGAGCATGGAGATGGTGCCGCTCATGGAGCAGCTGGCGGGCTCCGGTTCGCTTCTTGAGTTCGCGACGAGGCTCGGCGCTACGTGCCTGGAGTTCAGCGCGACGGTGCGGGCGGCAACCGAGGACCCGCGTACCAAGCCACTGACCTCGGCGCTCGAACTGCGCGTGCGAGGCATCGACGGTGAGGTACTTGAGGAAGCGCTCGCCGAGCGAGAACCCGAGCAGGTACTCGTCGCGGCTGGTATCGACGAGTTGCTCGAGGACGCACGCGCAAAACATCCGGCGGAGTACCTAGCAGTACTTCGCGGCCTCTGTGTGGGCCCGCTCCGGCAGTTCTATCTGGCCACCGAGGAGGTGATCGTGCTCGAACGCGGTACACCCGTCCCGATCGCGGTCCGTCCATTGCCCAGGAATTTCCGTGCGACACCTCACCCTGACCGCACTGGCCAGGCCGCCGATGCGCTCAGGGGTACCGGCTTTCAGATCTTTCAGCACTCCGCCGGTGGCGACGTTCGCGTTGAGCTCGACTTCAGCAACCGGGATCGGATCGAGGAATTGACCTGGGCCGGTTCGCAGCGGCTCCCGCGCATCGGTGCGCTGCACCCGTTCATCGGGGCCCGCACGCTCGAAGTCCAGCTCGACGAGACGCGCTCGTACTTCAGCGCTCGGCTCACCGAGTGGAACGAGGACAGCGTACTCGACGGCCTGCGCGCTCTTGAGGGCGTTGAGATTGCGGTTCTTCCCGAGCTGACCGTTCCTTCGGTCGATGCGCTCGACCGTGCGCTCGCTGCGAACCATGATGAATTCCCTGCATTGATCATCGCAGGGAGTGCGCATCTTAGCGAAGCATCGGGGAATGGCGGGGAGATCCAGGCAAACGAGGCCCCGATCTACCTCGACGGCGTGCGCATTCACGGCCACCGGAAGATTCACCCCTTCCAAACAAGCTACATGGCTGGTCAGCGACTGCCTCGCCCCTGCAGGGAGGCGATCACGGACGAGCAGAAGACGATCCGTGTGTTGGCGAGCGAGCACACGCGGTTGGCGGTCGTGATCTGTGCCGACCTAAACAACAAGGAGATCCACGCGCTGCTGATGGAGGCGGGCGTCAACCTGCTGCTCGTACCCGCGCTCACGAGCGGTACTGGCTCGTTCACGGGCGCGATGACCCCGATCTCCTCCTATAGCCAAGGGGTCGTAGTGGTCGTCAACTCTGTGCTCGACCCAAAGCCGCCCAAAACGGAGACAGACGAGGCCGCAGCCGTCGAGGATCCGCCGTGGCTGCTGATGGTAGCCGTGCCGCGTCCGGCGCCCGATGAGCAAATTGGACGGTTCTTCGCCGAGGAGGGCCAGCCGCGGCCGCGCGGAAGCATCATCGACCCCAATCTTCGCCTTAACGATGCCCACAGGTGGCTGCACAATAGCTCCCTGCACGACGACTGATCGGCGGGTCATTCCGCTGTTCTGTATAACATGACGGCCTAGAGATCGCTGATAGATCATTGATCGCAGCGAGAAACGGAGAACTTATGTCTTCCAGCGAGCAGCTCCTTGGCCGGCGCGGTGCCGCCCGTGTGCAGCAAAAGCGGAAGGAAGTCCGCGACCTCGAGAAGCACCAGCCACTGCGGCGACGGATCCTGGCGAAGCTCAGTGAGCGGCCGCTGACCACTGGCGAGTTGGCGGTCGCCGTCGAGGCGAGCCAACCCGCTGTCGCGCGTCAGCTAACAAAGATGCGTGGCGCAGGTCTGCTCGCCTACGGGCGAATCGCCGACGATGCCCGTCGTAAGCAGAACTTCCTCACGTCGGCTGGTGAGACCGAGCTCGCTGACCATCGGGCCTTCGGTGCGACCGGTGGGAGTGCTCCCGATCCGAGCGAGCAGGAGATCGCTGACTACCTCTGGGCAGCCCTGGAGGAGGCAGTTGAGATGCGTCGCCGGAACAATCAACTTAAGGAAGCGGCGAACCGGCTCCGCGTTGTGCTCGAGCGCGCGCGAGCCCGCCGCCTGCACGATTTGGCGGTGGACGCGCGCTTTGAGCTGGCCACCACGCTGCGACAGGACAGGCAGTTCCTGGCGGCGGGCCAAGCCCTGGAGGAACTCGAACAGGTGACGCTTGGTGACCTCTCGAACGTTGGGGCTTCGCTAGTGCTCCCAGCATTTGCACACCGCGAGTACGCGTTCGGACGGATGCGTGACGAGAGCTCTGAGAACGAGCTGCGAAAGTCCGAGCACCTCACGGCGGCGGCCCGCACCTACGCCCGGCTCGCGGAGCGCCCACCCTATGGTGACACCGTCACGTGGCGTCGGCGTCATGCATGGGCAGTGATTGCACGCGCTAACAACCTACGTGCGCGCTCCCGCCTGGAAGAGGCGCTCGGCGAGTGCGGGCGCGCGATGGTGCTGTTCGATGACTTGGACGATGCCTACGGGCGGTCGCGCTCGCTTTTCCTGTTCGGGTTCTGCCTGCGCCTCCTCGGCGACCTCAACGGTGCCCGTGCTTATCTGGATGGGGCGCACGATCTAGCCGCCGCGAATGGTTTTGAGCGCTTCCGTGCTGACTCGCTAATGCAGCTCGGCGAGGTGTGTCGTTGCCAGGGTGATTTGGTCAAGGCTGAGGGCTATCTGCTCGAGGCGTTCGATCTCGCGAGTCATATGGAGTTGACGGTGACACTTGCTTTCTCGCATTCGGCGTGGGGGGCATTGCTGTATCAGCGCGAGGATCTGGTTGCAGCGGCAAGGAGCTTCGCATCGGCCCAGCAGCTATTTGGGCAGGTCAAGCATGCAGATGGGCTCGCGTTGAACGAGCGTCGTCAGGCGGTGGTAGCGAGGAAGGCTGCAAGTTCGTCAGTTGTGGAAGAGCGCAGTCCCGAGGCATTGGTGATCAGCGCGCGCGACCGTTACTCGGCGTTGCGCAGTCCGGCCGGCGTGGCGGCATGTGATGTGGAGTGGGGCAGTCTGGAGATGGAGCGCCGTCGTCCAGTCGATGGTGCTGTCCGCGCGTTGCTTAGGAGACTCGACAATGACGATCAGCGCGAGCTGATCGAGCTAGATCCTTGGGTACCGTACGTGCTGCACAACTTCGCCTCCCACGCGGACGCGGACTGCGCAGGAGAGTTGCTTGAACGCGCTCGGCGGTCCCTTCGGACCGCCGAGCGGAAGCTGAGTGAGCGCGCGCTACGGGCTCGGGGAAAAATATCAGATGGCATAATTGTGATCGGTGAGCCGAGGTGGCCAGTCAACCTCGGTGTCGGCGAGATGGGCGGCGAGACGCGTCAGTACCAGGAATCCGTTGATCTAATGGCATTCATGATGGAGGGTGAGAGTCATGGTCCTAATGAGCGTGCGCATGCTTGAGTATTTGCCCCGGCTCGGATCAGGCCAGCGGACTGCCAGGCATATGGCCGCACGGGTGGTGAGTGGGCCGTCACCGGCGAACCGGGAACGATCCGAGTTCGGAGGGGGAGGGGCGCACTCATCGCGCCGAGCGTGTGGATCGAGGACTACCTGCTCGAAAGATTCGAGCTGTGGCCCAATGCGTTAGGACAGTTAGAGTACTTCCGGCAGTACCCGTGAGAACGCAGTGACGTCGGGGTTAGCGACGAGCCAGCCGCTAATCTCTTCCATCCCTCGAGCTGAGCCGTTCTGCTCGTCTTCGTCTACGCGCAGCTCCCGGCAACTCGCTTATGGGAGAATTGTCGGCGATGCTTCCTCGCCCTGACGCACAGTCCTTCACTAAGTTTCTCATCTCAGTAGGGGCATTTCTATGCATCGCTGCGTTCGTGGGCCCTGGTCTTGCGCTTCGAGATACCGGTGTACTTCAAATCCCAGAACGACGGCTAGCCGAATACACTCCCACTGCGAGAGCCGAGTTGCTGCACCGACAGGGCATCGCGCGCGATGTGGGTGAATACGCGCCAGTCGTTGCCGCGGCACTGTTTCTCGGCGGTCTCGTGTCGATAGGCTTCGGCTTGCCTGGTCTGCGGCGACAGGAGCGCATGGACCAGCAGCGTTCGTCTGCAGAGCTTGACAAGTTGCGTTCGGAGCTAGAGCCCCAGACGGAGGCGGAGCAGCGCGAACGTCTCGACCAAGACGTCGAGCAAGAACTTCGCGCACCTGCTCAAGCGCCGGCGTCTCCGTCGCCACAGGCGGACGTGGTTCGGCCCCCTGCGTTCGATCGGTCCGCGATGGTACGCCGCGCCAGTGAAGTGGAGGCCCAGGTGCTCGACCGCTTGCGAAAGATCGCCGACTCACGCTACGAGGTCTTCGGGCAAGTAAAGCTACCGGCTGACAGCGCGAGCTTCGATGCGGTGCTTGCCGCCAAGGACGAGGACGAGGCGGATATTGTCGTCGAGATCAAGTACTTCGGCCAAAACATCGGCCCTGGGGTCAATTACGAGGATTCGGATCAATGAGGCGTCGGCGACACTTGTGCTCTATGAGGCTCGCACGCGTCGGCGCGCGATCGCATGGTTGATCTGGGTCACGGACGAGGCGGACGACGTCGAGCGGCTCAGGGAGCGCGCAAACAGAATTGCACTACGATTTGTAGGCCGAGTCCGCGTCTCGGTCGTTGGCTCCGACGAGATTGCCGGTCTGGACCTCCCGCCTTTCTCAATGACGAAGGACGTCAGCCGGGGCTAAACCTGGAACAAGGTGACCCTAGGCGTGAACGAAAGGACAGACGTGTTGTACCCATAGCAGGGACCGACTTGCACCTTGCGCTACGCCGCGGTCGTCGGCCCAAGCCAAGTAGTCACCCTATTGCGCAGTCCGCTGTCCGTGCGTCGCCCACCCAAGCGACGTACCCGTCGGGCCGAATCAAGACCGCGGCGGGAGCAGTGACCGCGCCAAGCGCTGGAAGTTCCACAGCCCCTCATATTCGAGCATCGACCAACTGTATCCGGCCTGCCCATGGAGCGACATCAGACCCACCAACCTGGCCAAGATTGAGCAACACTGCCTTGGCATCGTGCAGCAACTCAAAGACCTGCACCGGCCCCTCGGCGGTCACCAGATCCAGATCAGGCATCCGCCGCCCAAGCAGCGGATGCCCCTCACCGAGGTCGTAGTGAATATCGAGCCCGGAGATGAGCCCGGCAATCCGCTTGCGAGGCTCGTCCATTCCCGCCAACTCGGACACGACATCAACCAGCGCCTCCATCCGCTCGTCCCGCCGCTGCAGCGCCGCCTGGGCCATCGTGTGCCGAAGCGCGCGGGCAGCGACCGGGTGGCGCTCGTCGTGGTACGTGTCCAGCAGGCTCTCCGGCGAGGTCCCGTGGACCACCTGAGCCAGCTTCCACCCCAGATTCACGGCATCCTGCACGCCGAGGCTGAGCCCCTGCCCACCGGCCGGGTAATGCACGTGCGCCGAGTCGCCGGCCAGTAGCACTCGCCCCGCGCGGTATGCAGCCGCCTGACGCGTCGCGTCGGTGAACCTCGAGATCCACGTGGGACCGTGGGCCCCGAAGTCGGTGCCGTAGACCGTGATCAGCGCCTCGCTCAGATCGCGCAGCGTCGGCTCGTCGGTCCCGCTGGACGCGACCTCCCGCTCGGTCACCAGCACCCGCACCGGCCCCGTATCCGCATAGACCACCTCGCCGTCGACGATCTCGTACTCCAGCCTGCCGAGGCCGTGGACGCCGACGGCGTCGTGCCGGGTGCCCAACTCCGGCTCCTCGCTCATCTCGACCTCGGCGATCAGGTTGCTCCTCGTCGCATCCCACCCCGGGAACTCGATGCCGGCTGCTTTGCGGATCACGCTGCGTCCTCCGTCGCACCCGACGAGGTACTGCGCCCGCAGCGACTCGCCGTCGGCCAGCTCGACGTCGACGCCGTCCTCGTCCTGCGCGAAGCCGGTGACCTCACTTCCGTAGTAGATCCGCACAGGCAGTTCGGCGATCCAGGCGGCCATGATCCGCTCGATCTGGTTCTGCCAGATCCCGAGCGAGTACGGATGACGCGTCGGGAAGTCGCTCATGTCCAGCACGGTCGTGCCGAACATCGCGGCCTGAGCCACCTGACCCTCGGCGAGGAACCGATCGGCGACCCCGCGCTGGTCGAGCACCTCGATCGTGCGCGAGTGAAAGCCGCCGGCCCGCGAGCCGACGAGCACGTGATCGGGACGCCGCTCGACGATCGCCACGTCGACCTTCGCCAGTGCCAACTCAGCCGCCAGCATCATCCCCGCCGGACCGCCTCCGGCGATCACCACCGCATGCTCGCTCACGCTCATTTCACGACTCCCTTTTCCGTAGGTTCTGGCCCGCGGCGAAGGAGTATGCGGCACACCCGGGGGCTTGATTCAAGCCCCCCTGTCGGGTATAAATTGGAAGTGGAAAGGGTCGCTTACTGCCCTTCCTCGCCGGGAACGAAGCCGTTACTCGCCCGGCCAGAGACGCTCGTGCAGTCGGGCGAGCAGGCTCTTGTGCGCAAGCTCTACGAGCATCGGGACCGCGAGCGCGCTCGACGGCGTGACCGCCGCGTACGCCCGGAGCGCGTCCTACACGCAGATGCGGTTCGTTTAGTGCCTGTTGGAGGTCGCGGTGCTCGCCCAAAGTGCCGATCATGGCGGTAACGTGATCTCCAGATGAACGCTGTACAAACCCCGTTGGATCTTGCCGGACTCCGCGCCAGAAAGCGGGAAATCTTGGCGTACGCCGCCGAGCACGGCGCTCGCAACGTGCGCGTGTTCGGGTCAACCGCGAGGGGCGAAGCGGAGGCGAGCAGCGATGTCGATTTCCTTGTTGAAATGGAGCCGGGACGCAACCTGCTCGATCTTGTCGGGCTCTGGCAGGACTTGGAGGATCTGCTTGGCACCCACGTCAACGTGCTCACCGACGGAGGCGTGAGTCCCTACATGCGGGAGCGCATCTTCGCCGAGGCCGTCCCGCTGTGAAGGACGAGCGGGCACGCCTGCTCCATGCGATTGACGCGGTAGACGCGATCCAGCGCTACACGGTGGAGGGCCGCGAGACATTCTTCTCGGACGACAAGACGCAGGACGCGGTGATCCGCAACATCGAGATTCTGGGCCAAGCGGTCAAGGGCATATCCGACGGCACGCGCGCTCTGGAGCCGGCGATCCCGTGGCGAAAGATCGCCGGCATGCGCGACAAGCTGATCCACGAGTATTTCGGAGTCGAGCTTGGACTCGTGTGGGATGTCGTCGAGGACGAATTGCCGGTTCTCCGTCCGCAGCTGGAGCGTCTGAGCAAGCGCTTGGAGGAGGGCGGTTCGTTCCGACGCTCCGCGGGCGCTCAGCCCCAGAAAATCCCCGTGGGGTCCTGGTCAACCTCGTCGAGAAGGGCGCGGATATCAGTTGTGGGCCCAATCAGGTCGTAGCGATGCCAACGGCCGTTTCGGTCGCTCCAGTAGAGCGCCCAAGTCGCGCTCTTCGCCGTGTAACGCAAGCGCGCGACGCCTCGCTTGCTCCACTCGGGCCCGAAATCCGCGCGCCAAGGAGCTCGGCATTCGAGGATTGTCGCCGCGCCGCGGGTCAGTACCACCTCGGTGCGCAGTTCGTGTAGAGCGTGCGGCGGAACATGTTGCTCGCAGTAGTGGCGGATGACGGCGACGTCAAGTCCGGGCAGCATTAGAGAAGTCGTCGTTGGCCACTCAGTCGACGATCACGAGGAGCGGCTTGCCCTTCTCGACGATGTAGGTGGCGAGCTCCGCCGCGTTCCCGCTACCGACATTTCTCACCGAGTGGACCGTCTCAGACGGGACGAGCAGCACCTCGCCGGTCTTGAAGTTCGCGGGCTCGCGACCGTCGATCGAGTACTCGAGCATCCCTTCCAAGACGTAGATGATCTCCTCGCCCGGGTGCTTGTGCCTGATCGGCGAAGCGTCCGGCGCGATGTTAACGCGGCTCTGGATCATCTCGCGTCCGGGAACGCTGAGGTCGGAGCGCTGCAGGTCGGTGCGCGTGAGGCCGGGCACCTGCGCGATGGTCATGTCAACCTCCGTGGGGTCAGGATCTCTGCCAGTATTTGCGGCGTCCTACGGGGCCATCATCGCGCCTGTGGGCAACCTGATGTGCGCTCGGTCGACTCGGGGTGCGTGTCGGGATCCATGGGGGGCGAGGTCAGGTTGCGGCGCGACCCGGCATCGGTCCCTTCACGAAGGCAGAAAAAGGGAGTGCGCATGTCTGAGGAGACCCCTACCGTCGTCCTGGTGCACGGCGCGTTCGCCGATGCCTCGAGCTGGAACGGCGTCGTCGAGCTGCTGCAGGCCAGGGGCGTGAAGGTCACGGCCCCGGCGAACCCCCTGCGGGGCATCGCGGTCGACTCCGCCTACATCGCCGGCGTGCTCGACGAGACGCCGGGTCCCGTGCTTGCCGTCGGACACTCCTACGGCGGCGCCGTGATCACCAACGCGGCGACCGACGCGAAGAACGTCGTCGGTCTCGTATACGTCGCCGCTTTCGCGCCGGACGAGCGCGAGGTGCTGGGCCAGATCACGGCTGGCTCCAAGGACAGCGTCCTCGACACTGCGCTCGTTCCCCTTCACTACCCGTCGCCCGACGGCGGCGAGGCCGCGGTGGAGTTCGCGATCGATCCCGCGAAGTTCCACGACGCCTTCGCGGCCGACCTGCCCGCCGAGCAGACCGCGGTGATGGCCGCAACCCAGCGGCCCGTCGCGGAGGCGGCCTTCTCCGAGCCGTCGAGTGCGCCGGCCTGGAAGCGCCTGCCGTCCTGGGCGGTCGTCGCGTCCTCGGACACCGCGGCAGGCGCCGACGTCGTGCGCTCGATGGCAGAGCGGGCCGGCGCGAGGATCACCGAGCTCGAGGCGTCTCACGTGGTGATGATCTCCAAACCCGAGCCCGTTACCGACGTGATCTTCGCAGCGTTGGCCGCGGTCGGGTAGACGCAGACCGGTACGTGTGAGTAGGCCTCTTCCGCTCAGGCGTGACGAAGCCGCTCGAGCCCGTCGAGGATCAGCTCGAGCCCCCACGCGAACTCGACGGCGTTGTCGTAACCGGACTCGGGCAGCTTCGTGACGATCTCGACGAGGTGCGGGTAGTCCTCGAGCGCGCCGACTGAAGCGGCCCGTCTCTGCGCGGCTTCGCCGGCGCTGTCGGGCGTCTCGAAGCCCAGTGTCGCGTTCCTGCAGGGCAAAGCCGTAGATGTAGGAGTCCTGGAGCGAGTAGGCGTGGATCGCCAGTCTCGAATGAGAAGCCGGCCTCGCGCAGGCAGCCCATCACGGCGTTGTGGTTTCGCAGGTTCGCCGGCCCGGGACGGCGCGACTCCATCATCCCGATCGCCCAGCTGTGCCGCTTCATCGCCTCGCGTGTCGAGAGCGCCCGGCCCCGCATGGCCGACCGCCAGTCGAGCTCCGCAGAGGGGAGCTCGATCTCGCCGAAGACGATGTCGACCATGCCGTCGAGCAGCTCGTCCTTGTTGGCGACGTGCTTGTACAGCGCCATCGGCACGACGCCGAGCTCCTGCGCGAGCGCGCGCATGCTGAACGCTTCAAGCCCGGCCTCGTCGGCGAGCGCGACGGCGGCCTGCAGCACGCGAGCGCTGCTCAGCGGTTCCCGGGTTGTCGATCTTCCGTTTCGTCATCGGCCTTGACAAGTGTACGCCGTACACCTATAGTACGCAGCAGGAGTGTACGCCGTACACCTCAAGACGGAAGGCCTCAGATGAACCCCGACGCGCCGTATCCAGTCCAGTACTCGGTCGACTACCCGGACCGGCCGCTCAACCGCATGACGAGCTTCTTCCGCCTGGTGATGATCATCCCGATCGCGATCGTGCTCTCGCTGCTCGAGGGCGGCGGCTACGCGTCCGGCAGGCAGCGAGAAGTTCGCCGGCGCCGTCGGCCTGGTCGTGCTGCCGACGCTGCTGTTGATCCTGTTCCGGCAGAAGTACCCGCGCTGGTGGTTCGACTGGAACATCGAACTGATGCGCTTCTCCGCCCGCGTCGGCGTCTACCTCGCGCTGATGGACGACAACTACCCCTCCACCGACGAGCACCAGGCGGTGCACCTCGACTTCGCCTACCCCGACGTGCCCAACGAGCTCAACCGCTGGATGCCGCTGGTCAAGTGGCTGCTCGCGATCCCGCACTACGTGGTGCTGTTCTTCCTCTACATCGCCGCGTTCTTCGTCGTGATCGCCGCCTGGTTCGCGATCCTCTTCACCGGTCGCTTCCCGCGCGGGATGTTCGACTTCCTCGTCGGCGTCGGCCGCTGGACCAACCGCGTGATCGCCTACGCCCACGTGATGGTGACCGATCAGTACCCGCCGTTCCGCCTCGCCCCGTAGCCGCGCGACGCGAGCTGGCGCGAGGGACGTCCTCGCGTTCAGCTCAGAGCGCGGCTGTCTGCGCTCGAATGGATAGTTATATCGATATAATAATTATATGACTATCACTACCACGGGATCTGCGGCGCAACCGACGCCACGCACACGCCCGCGGCTGGTGCTCGCGATCTGCTGCATGAGCCTGCTGATCGTCGGCATGGACACGACGATCGTCAACGTCGCGCTGCCGTCGATCCGCCGCGACCTCGGCGCGTCGGTCTCCTCGCTGCAGTGGACGACCGCCGCCTACACCGTCGTGCTCGCGAGCCTGCTGATGCTCGGCGGCTCGACCGCCGATCGCCTCGGTCGCGCCCGCGTGTTCAAGTTCGGCCTCGCGCTGTTCACCGCCGCCTCGCTCGCCTGCAGCCTCGCGCCCGGGATCGAGCTGGCTGATCGCCTTCCGCGTGCTGCAGGGCGCCGCCGGCGCGATGCTCAACCCCGTCGCCATGTCGATCATCCGCAACACGTTCGAGGACCCGCGCGAGCGCGCGCAGGCGATCGGCATCTGGGGCGCCGTCGTCGGCATCAGCATGGCGCTCGGGCCCGTGCTCGGCGGCGTGCTCGTCGGGCTGAGCTGGCGGGCCGTGTTCCTCGTGAACATCCCGATCGGCCTCGCCGCGATCGCGCTCACGGCGCGCTTCGTGCCCGAGTCGCGCGCTCCTCGCGCGCGCCGCCTCGACCCCGTCGGGCAGGTGCTCGTCATCGTCATGCTCGCGAGCCTGACCTCGGCGATCATCGAGGGCCCGAACCTCGGCTGGGGCTCGCCGCCGATCGTCGCCCTCGCCGTCACCGCCGGCGTCTCGCTCGCGGCGCTCGTGCGCTACGAGCTGCGCCGCACCGACCCGCTGATCGAGCCGCGCTTCTTCGCCAGCCGGCCGTTCTCCGCGGCCGCCGTGATCGCCGTCGCCGCGTTCGCCGCCTTCGGCGGCTTCCTCTTCCTCAACACGCTCTACCTGCAGGAAGTCCGCGGCCTCTCGCCGCTCAGCGCCGGCCTGTGCACGCTGCCGCTCGCCGCCATGACCGATCCTCGTCAGCCCGATCTCCGGCCGCATCGTCGGCACGCGCGGGGTGCGCGGGCCGCTCGTGCTCGGCGGCCTCGGGATCGGCGCCGGCAGCCTGATGCTCGCCTCGCTCGGCGCGCACACCTCGCTCTTGTGGGTGCTCGCCGCGTACTGCGTCTTCGGGCTCGGCTTCGGCGCCGTCAACCCGCCGATCACGAACACCGCCGTGTCCGGGCATGCCGCCGAGCCAGGCCGGCGTCGCCGCCGCCGTCGCCACGACCAGCCGCCAGGTCGGCCTGACGCTCGGCGTCGCCGTCGCTCGGCGCCGTCGCCACCGCGAGGGTCGCACGGCTCGCTGCACGACCAGCTCGCCTCCGCCAGCCACCCCGCGTGGTGGCTGATCGTCGCCCTGGGCGCCGTGATCGTGGCGCTTGGCCTCGCCGCGAGCACGCCCGCCGCTCACGCCAGCGCCGAGCGGACCGCCGCGCGTCTCGCCGAGGCGCCGCAGGGGGCGTGATGGGCAACGAGCAGTGGGCGGCAAAGCCATGCGCGGCAAGGCCATCGCCGAGGACACCGATCTCGCGCGTCGCGCCTGGCGCGCGATGTCCGAGCTCGTGCAGGACCAGGACCGCAAGGTCGCCGTGTCCGAGGCGCTCGGCGTGAGCTGGGCGCGCGTGCTGCTGCTGCGATGGCTGGCCGCCGAGCCGCACACGCTGCGCGCGATCGCCGAGTGGCTGGCCGCCGATCCGCCGTACGTGACGCTGATGGTCGACGACCTGGAGAAGCGCGAGGCCTGGTGCGGCGCAAGCCCCATCCGGAGGACCGGCGGTCAAAGCTCGTGCAGCTGACCGCCGCCGGCCGAGCCGCCGCCGCCCGCGCCGAGGCGATCCTCGACGAGCCGCCGCCCGCGCTGCGCGACGTGCCCGCCAAGGACCTCGCCACCGTGCTGCGCGTGCTCGAGCGCTTGCACCACGCCGGTCCGGGTTAGGATTGCGGGCGGCGCCGTAACTCCGGGCGCGCCGAGCAGAGGGGAGGGGAGACGTGACGCCGCACCGCATCGCGATCGTCAACGGCTACGTGCTGTCGATGGACCCCGCGATCGGCGAGCTCGAGCGGGGCTCGGTGCTGATCGAGGACGACCGGATCGTCGCGATCGAGCGCGACCTCGGCGAGCTCGACGCCGAGAGGATCGACGCGGCCGGCGGCGTGATCATGCCGGGCTTCGTCGACACGCACCGCCACACCTGGCAGACGGCGCTGCGCGGGATCTGCAGCGACTGGACGCTGATGGACTACTTCCTCGGCGTGCGCTCGACGCTCTCGCCGCGCTACACGGCCGAGGACGTGTACGTCGGCAACTACGTCGGCGCGCTCGAGGCGCTCGACGCCGGCGTGACGACGATCCTCGACTTCTCGCACTGCAACAACACGCCGGAGCACGCCGACAAGGCGATCGAGGGCCTGCGCGACGCGGGCATCCGCGCGACCTTCGCCTACGGCTACTTCGCGCCCCCACGCGCCGAGCCGCACTTCACCTCACACGCGATGCGCCTGGAGGACTCCCGCCGCGTGCAGCGCGAGCTCGACGCGATGCCCGGAGACCTCCTGACGATGGGCGTCTCGCTGACCGAGCCGGGCCTGATCCCGTTCGCGGACACCAAGCGCGAGGTCGAGACGGCGCGCGAGCTCGGCGTCGTGATGGCCACGCACACGGCCTGCATCTGGGGGATGCCGAGCGGCCTCGACCAGTTCGCCCACTGCGGCCTGCTCGGCCCCGACATCGTGCACGTCCACTGCAACGCCTGCACCGAGCGCGACTGGACGCTCCTGCAGCGCTCGGAGGGCAAGATCTCGGTCACGCCCGAGACCGAGATGCAGATGGGCATGGGCCACCCGCCGATCCGCCGGGCGATCGACGCCGGGCTCGTGCTGAGCCTCAGCTGCGACGTCGTCTCCTCCAACTCCGGCGACATGTTCGCGCAGATGCGCCTCGGCCTGCAGGACGCCCGGGCGCGCGACAACGACCGCAGCCACGCCAGGCGAACCGACCCGACCGAGCTCACCTTCACCACGCGCGACGCGCTCACGTGGGCGACCGTCAACGGCGCCAAGGCGCTCGGCATGGACGACCGGCTCGGCTCGCTGACGCCGGGCAAGCAGGCCGACGTGATCGTCGTCGGCCCCGGCAACGAGCGCCTGAACATGCTCGGCCTCGCCGACCACGTCGGCGCCGTCGTGCAGCAGGCCAACGCATCCAACGTGCAGACCGTGCTCGTCGCGGGCAAGTCCGTCAAGCGCGACGGGCGCCTGCTCGGCGTCGACCTCGCGCGGATCGCGGCGATGCTCGACGAGTCGCGCGAGGGCGTGCTCGAGCGCACGCTCGCCGACGGGCCCGTGCTGCCCGACGTCAAGCCGAGCTTCGACGACCTCGCCGCCGCGCTGCTGCCGAATCTGAACCTGCCCGACGCCGGCGCCTGAGCGCGCGAGCCCGCACCTACAACCCTCGCAGGAACCCCAAGATCGCCGCGTTGGCCTCGGCCGGATGCGTGAGGTTCGAGGCGTGTGGCGCGCCCTCGATCCGCACGACCTCCTCGCATCCCGACAGTCCCGCGCACAGCTTCTCGGCCAGCTCCATCTCGATCGACATGTCGGCCGTGCCGTGGATCACGAGCGCAGGTACCGAGATCTCGCCGAGGCGGTCCGTGATGTCGTCGCGCTCGAACAGGCAGTCGCCCGGGGCCTGCATCGCCGCTCGCGGCAGCTCGCGCCACTTCGCGATCCACTGCTCGTTCAGTGCCGGATCGCCAAGGATCAGGCCGGCGATCGCCTGCGCCAGCTCGTCGACCGGCCCGACCTCGAGCCACGTCTGCTGCATCTGGCGGTAGGCAGGCAGGCGCTCAGGGTCCTCGGTCCCCGCCTGGGTGTCGATCAGCACCAGCGCGCGCACTCGCTCGGGCTCGAGCAGCGCCGCGCGCAGCGAGAGAAAGCCGCCCTGCGACATCCCGCCGACGACGGCGCGCTCGACGCCGAGGTGGTCGAGCAGCGCGAGGCAGTCGCGCGCGGAGTCCCAGTAGGTGAACGGCTGGCCGTCGAACTCCGTCTCGCCGAAGCCGCGCTCGTCCCACGTGATCACGCGGAACTCCGGCGCGAGTGCCTGCACCTGCGGGGCAAACATCTCGCGGTCCATCAGGAAGCCGTGTGCGAGCACGACGGGCGCACCCTCGCCGCCGCTGTCCTCGAACCTGATGCGCTGCCCGTTGATCTCCGCGTACGGCATGTCTACTCGCTCCTCCCTCGGCGCGAGTCTACCGGCGCGCACGAGCGGGTGTGCCCGAGCGTGCGTGCCCGAGCGGTAGCATTCCTCGGCATGTGGCGAAGGCTGGGAGCCCTACAGCTGGGGGTGGTAGCGCTCGTCCTGCTCGGGGCATCGTCGTCTGCCGCCGCCACCTTCACCGTGACCGGCACGCTCGACAGCACCGGGGCCTGCGTCGGCACGGTCTGCCCATCGCTGCGCTCGGCCGTCTCGAAGGCGAACGCGACGGCCGGGGCCGATCAGATCAGCCTGCAGGCCGGTGTGTTTCGTCTCGAATTGGCCTCACCCCCTCCCGAGGACGCGAACGCGACGGGCGATCTCGACGTGTCCGACGAATTGACGATCAAAGGAGCCGGCGCCCAGGCGACGACGATCCTCGCCGCCTTCCCCGCAAGCGAATCGGATCGTGTGATCCAGGCGACGGGCAACGCCAACCTGACGCTGGCCGATCTCACGGTCTCGGGAGGGCACTACGAAACCGCTAGCGCCGAACCCCGCGGCGGCGGCATCGAGTCGGCCGGCAACGGCACGCTCGACCTCGATCACGTCGTCGTATCCGGCAACTCGGTCAGAGGCTTGGCGACGACAGGGCATGGAGGCGGCATCGACAAGGGTGGCGGTCAACTCGTGATCGACGACTCCGCGGTCTTGAGCAACAGCATCCCCGGGGCCGGCTATGGCGGCGGGGTCAACCTGGGATCTGCGACTGCGGAGATCACGAACGTCACTTTCGCGGGGAACATCGCCGGATCCGTCGGAGGTGGGCTCAACTCGGAACTTGGCGGTCATGTGGCGTTTGCGTTCGTGACGGTCACTGCGAACGAAGCGACGGCGATCGACGGCGGTGGGCTCGGAACCTCCGAAAACCTCCACTTGCGCGATTCGATCGTCGTCGGCAACACGGCGCCGAAAGGTGCTGATTGCGAAAACGTAGTCTCCAGCGAAGGCGGCAACGTGGCCGGCGCCACGTGTGGCGTGAGTGGACCGAGCGACCTGACGACCGCGACCGCCGGGCTTGGCTTGCTCGAAGGCTCACCGATCCCCTTCCTCGAACCGCTCGCCGGCAGTCCCGCGCTCGACCGCGCCCTCGCGCCGTGTCCCGCGACAGACGTCCGCGGCGTGTCACGTCCGCAGGGCGGGGCTTGCGACTCGGGCGCCGTCGAGCGTGTCGTAGCCGTGCCGGGCGGTGGCACGACGCCGATCCTGGGCCCGCCGCTCGGCAAAGCCTCTCCGACGAAAATCCCGTCGCTGTCGGCGGCCGGCCAGAGCCACCGGGTCTGGCGTGCGGGCAGCAAGCTCGCGAGCATCTCCAAGCGCCTGCCGGTCGGCACCGTGTTCACGTTCACGCTCGACCAGAGCGCCGCTGTCAGCCTGAGGTTCACCCAGTCCGTGCCGGGTCGGCGCGTCAACGGCAGGTGCGTCGCCCCGCGTCCCTCCAACCGCCACAAGAAGAGCTGCAAACGGACCGTCACACGCGGGGTGCTCGCGCTACCGGCTCACGCCGGCGCCAACAAGGTCTCCTTCCAGGGACGCATCTCGAGCTCGCGCAAGCTCGCGCCGGGCAGCTACACCCTGCAGATCACTGCGAGCAACGCCGCCGGGCACTCACAGGCGCGCACGCTGCGCTTCACGATCGCCCGCTAGCGGGTCTCGCGCACCTGATCGAGCGTCGCGCCGCTCGCCACCGACGCAGGCCGCTCGACGACGACGTCGGACCCGGGCAGCGCCGCCTCGTCCTTGCGCTTGAGCAGCAGCCACTGCGACTTCTCGCCACTGCCCCTGGTGCGCTGAAGCGCAAATCCGCCGCGCAGCTTCTCCCCGTGCAGCACGAACACCGCGTGACCCCGTTCGAGCGCCTGCGGCCAGGCCACACGGCCGCCCTGCTCATAGCTCCCGCGATCCCACACGATCACGCCGCCGTGCTCGGTCGGCCCCTCGAACTCGTTGTGCGCGATCCCGTGGTCCTCGACCTGGACCGCGAGCCGCTTCACGGCGGGGTCCATCGAAGGTCCCTTCGGCACCGCCCACGAGCGCATCGCCCCGTCGACCTGCAGGCGCAAGTCGAAGTGGTGGGTGCTCGCCTGGTGCTCCTGCACGACGAACACGCCGGCGCTGACGCCGCGCACGGCGAACTGCTCGTGCCCCTCGACGCGCACGTCCTCGACGCGGACCCCATGCACGTCGGCGCCGCGCGGTCCCTTGCGCAGAAAGGCGAGCAGCTCATCGACGCCGGCCGGCGCGCCCTCGGCGTGGACGGCGACCGTTCCGTCGTCTTCGTTGCGCACCCAGCCGAGCACGCCGAGCTTGCGTGCGCGCCGTCGCGTGGACTCGCGAAAGCCGACGCCCTGAACGGCACCGCTGACGAGCGCGCGTACCGCCCTCGTCCCGTCGCCCTTGCTCGTCCCGTCGCCTGCGCTCATGCCGCCCCGGGCTTCGTCTTCGCGCCCCCGTGCTCTTCGAGCATCGGTGCGACCGAGGAATGCGCGAGCAGGCTCGGCAGCGTCGGCACGAGGAAGTTGACCACGCGGTAGGCGACGACCGAGAGCAGCGCCTTGGGCGCGTGCACGTGCACCGTGATCAGCGCAATCGTCAAGAGCGCCTCGGTGATCCCCGCCCCGCCGAGCGGCAGCGAGCGACGGCTCGCGGCATAGCCCGTCGCGTAGGCCACGACCAAGGCGGGCACGGTCAGCTCGACGCCGAAGCAGCGCAGCGCGAAGGCCAGGCACGCGATCTCGGCCGCCCAGTAGACCGCCATGCCGACGACGGCGCCCGGGCGCTCGAGCGGGCGTTTGACGATTTCGCGCAGCACGCTCGCCGCGCGCAGCAGCTCGCCCAGCGAGCGGCCGATCCTCCCCTTGGCGCGCTCGAACCTGCGCACGATGCTCGGCCGCGTCGCCCACCACGTGAGCGCGAACCCGGGCGGCACGGCGAACACCCAAGGCAGTGTCAGGGCGAGCGAAGCCCGGCCCGATTCGAGCAGCAGGATCAGCGCGCAGACGCAAGCGGCCGGCGCCAGCAGCAGGTACTCGATGATCCCCAGCGCGAGCACCTGCCGGCGCGCCTCGCGGCGGCTGCGGTGCACCGAGCCGATCGCGCGCCGGTCGAAGGAGAAGCCGCCGAGCGGCACGAACGGCCCGAAGCCCGCCACGACGAGCCGGACCACGAGCATCAGCGAGAGACGCTCTTCGCTGCCGTCGAGCACCATCGAGCGGTACGCCAGCACGTAGCCCACGTAGGACAGCAGCTCGAAGCCGAACGCCACGGCCAGCCACTGCGGCTCGATCGTCTTCAGCGTGTCCCACAGAGCGCGCGGGCTGTCCGAGGCGGCGATCGCCACGACCGTGCCGCCGGCGACGAGCGCCGAGAGCAGCAGGGCCAAGCGGGGGCGCCGGTTGAGCGATTTCATCGGGCTGTTGACGGCATCCGGCCGGGCCTACCGGCCGCGCCGTCGATCTTAGGTCTCGCTACCCCGAAACGGCGAGGTTGTCCCGCCGCGCAACCGCCGCGCGCCTCGCCGGTCGCGCCGAGTGCTAAGCGGCGGTCGGTACCCAACCGGCCGGGAAGGCGCCCGCCGGCACCATGCCCGGGTAGCTCGGAAACAGCGACAGCGCGATCCGCTCTGCCGCGGTGCCCCGCAGCAGCGGCCCGAGGTCCTCGATCGGCAGCAGCACCCTGACCGTCGCGCCGATCTGCAGGTCCGCCGCGTTCGGCTGCCGGCCGCCGATCACGCCGGCCTCCGCGAGCGCCTCGATGTGCGCGATCTTCGCCGGCAGGCCGGCGAGGTCCTCGTGCAGGCGCGTCGCCGTGATCCCGTGGTAGCGCCACGTGGCGCGGACGAATTTGATCGCGAAGTCCGTGCCCGGCCCGTCGAGCGGCTCCCCGTCGGGCCCGGCGAACGTGCCCATCGACTCCGGGCGGAAGTACATCGCGCCCCACGGCAGGCAGCGCCCGAGGTCCTGCAGCTCCTGATCGCCCCAGCGCTCGGCCTCGCGCACCTCCTCCGACGGGTACAGGACGGGCTCCGGCGCGATCGCCTCCAGGCGGCTGAGGATCGCGCGCGAGCCGTGCACCGGCTCGCCGTCGATCAGCGCGCCCGGCACCGTCGAGTTGCCCTCGCCGTAGATCTCCGCCATCCGCTCGAGGCGTTCGCTGTGCGGGAAGTCGATCCGCTCGAACTCGAGGCCCTTCAGCTCGAGCGCCGCGGCGACCGTCATGCACGGATGGGAGGGTGGCACGGCGTGCAGCGTGATCGTCGGCGGCATGCCGTGGAGCCTATACATGTGAAGGCGCTGTGCAGTCCATGTGAACCATCGTGTTTAATCCGACAATGCGCGAGCGAGCGAGCAGACACGCAGTTCATCGCCGTCCACTCGACAGGCTCCGTCCCGCGTGAGCTACGTCCCACCGCAGGAGATCATCGAGCGCTACGCCTCGGTGCTCGTCGATTTCGCGCTGGGCGGTGGTCGCGGAGTCCAGCCCGGCGAGATCGTGCGGATCGCCTCGCCCGAGAGCGCCAAGCCGCTGTACGTCGAGCTGGCCAAGGCCGTGTGGCGCGCCGGCGGGCATGTGCTGAGCGCCTACCGTCCCGACGACGACCATCGCTTCAACGTCTCGCGCGATTTCTACGAGCTGGCGAGCGACGAGCAGCTGGACCACTTCAGCGGCGACTACATGCGCGGGCTGGTCGATCAGATGGATCACCAGGTGACGGTGCTCGCCGAGGCCGACCCGCACGCGCTCGACTCCGTCGACCCGGCCAAGATCATGCGCCAGGGCGCCGCCATGCGCCCGCTGCTCGACTGGCGCGGGGAGAAGGAGAACGCCGGGCGCTTCAGCTGGACGCTCGGGCTGTACGGCACGCCGGCGATGGCCGCCGAGGCGCAGATGGGCCTGGAGGAGTACTGGGAGCAGATCGTCCACGCCTGCTTCCTCGACGCCGAGGACCCGATCGCGCGCTGGCGCGAGGTCGGCGAGCGCGTCAGCCGCAGCCGCGAGTGGCTCGATTCGCTCGAGATAGAGCGCGTGCACGTGCAGGGCGAGGACGTCGACCTGCACGTCTCGCTCGGCGAGCAGCGCCGCTGGCTCGGCGGGCGCGGGCGCAACATCCCGAGCTTCGAGCTGTTCACGAGCCCCGACTGGCGCGGCACCGAAGGCTGGATCTACTGCAACCAGCCGCTCTACCGCTACGGCAACCTCGTCAAGGGGATCCGACTGGAGTTCGTCGACGGCCGCGTCGTGAAGGCCAGCGCCGAGGAGAACGAGCCGGTCCTGACCGAGATGATCGCCACCGAGGGCGCCGACCGGATCGGCGAGTTCTCGCTGACCGACCGCCGCCTGTCGCGGATCACGCGCTTCATGGCGCACACGCTGTACGACGAGAACGTCGGCGGGCGCTTCGGCAACACGCACATCGCGCTCGGGCGCTCCTACCAGGACGCCTACGACGGCGACCCCTCGGAGGTCTCGGCCGAGCGCTGGGCCGAGCTCGGCTTCAACGACTCGACCGTGCACACCGACATCGTCTCGACGACCGACCGCGTCGTCACCGCCACGCTGCGCTCAGGAGAGCAGCGCGTGATCTACCGCGACGGCGAGTTCCAGCTCGACGGGGACTGACGAGGGGCTCCGCGGGCGCCGGTTGTAGGCTGGCGCCGTGGGCCCCCCCGACGACCCGCGCGGCGAGGCAGTCGACGCCACGCGCCGCACGCACCTCGCCAGCGAGCGCACCTACCTGGCGTGGTGGCGCACCGGGCTGACCTCGCTGACCGTCGGCATCGGCGCCGGCAAGATCGTGCCCGCGCTGACCAGCGGCGCGACCTGGCCGTACACCGTGATCGGCGCCGGCTTCGCCCTGCTCGGCGTGATCTGCGTCGGCTATGCCGCCGTGCGCCGGCGCGAAGTCGACCAGGCGCTCGCCCGCGGCGACTTCGTGCGCCCGGACGATCGCGTGATCGCGTTGATGACTGCGCTCGGGGCCCTGCTCGGGCTGTTCGTGCTCGTGATCGTGATCGTCGAGGGCTGAGCGCGCGCGCCCGGCTCCCCGTCGCCCAGCCCGGCTCCCAGCCCGGTGCCCGCGCCGCCGAGCCTATTTCGGCGGCAGCTTGACGATGCCGATGAAGAACTCGTCGATCTGCTGCACGATCTGACCGAAGCGGTCGAAGTCGACGGGCTTGGTGATGTAGGCGTTGGCGTGCATCTTGTAGGCGCGCATCACGTCCTCCTCGGACTGCGAGGTCGTCAGCACGACGACCGGGATCATCGACAGCTCCGGGTCGGTCTTGACCTCGGCGAGCACCTCGGCGCCGCTCTTGCGCGGCAGGTTGAGGTCGAGCAGGATCAGATCGGGCCGCACGCGCTCTGCGTACTCACCTTCTGCGCGCAGGTACTCCATCGCCTCGACTCCGTCGCTGACGACGGTCAGCCCGTTGCCGACCTTGTGGTCGTCGAACGCCTCGCGGATCAAGAGGACGTCGCCGGGATCGTCCTCGACGAGCAGCACCGAGATCAACTCAGCGTTCACCCGCGGCTCCGCTCGGCTCGCGTTCGACCCTGCACCCGCTCCTCTCAAGCCCCCTCATCCAGTGGGAGGGTAAACCTAAAGCGAGCACCATCTGAAAACTCGCTGTCAAGCCACATGGCGCCGCCGTGGTACTCGACGATCTTGCGGCACAGGGCGAGCCCGATGCCGCTGCCCTCGTAGGACTCGCGCGAGTGCAGGCGCTGGAAGATCAGGAAGATCCGCTCGGCGTACTCCGCTTCGACGCCGATCCCGTTGTCGGTGCAGCTCAGCTCCCACATCGCGCCGGCGCGGCGCGCCGAGATGCGCACGACGGGCGGATCGTCTCCATGGAACTTCAGCGCGTTGGAGACCAGGTTCTGCAGCAGCGAGAGAAGCTGGGCGCGATCGCCTTGCACGGTCGGCAGCGGCCCCGCGATCACGCGCCCGTCGAGCTGCTCGAGCGGCCCGGCGAGCGCCTTCTCGGCGGCCGCGACGACGTCGTTCAGAGCCACCGGCTCGTGCTCGCGCCCGCCGCGTCCGACGCGCGAGAAGGCGAGCAGGTCGTTGATCAGCACCTGCATCCGCTTGGCGCCGTCGACGGCGAACTCGATGTACTGCTCGCCGCGCTCGTCCAGCCGATCGGCGTAGCGCGTCTGCAACGCCTGGCAGAAGCTCGCGATCTTGCGCAGCGGCTCCTGCAGGTCGTGCGAGGCGACGTAGGCGAACTGCTCGAGCTCGGCGTTGGAGCGCTTCAGCTCGAGCGCCTGCTGCTCGAGCCGCACGCGCGCGCCCTCGACGCTCGCCAGCTCTTCGACGATCCGTTCGCGCATCGTGTCGATCTCGGCGCCGACCTCGACGATCTCGCGCGGTCCCTCTTGCGCCTGCAGCGGATTGGCGAACTCGCCGGCGGCGACGCGGCGCGCCTCGTCGCCGAGCCGCGTCAGCGGTTGCGTGACGACGCGCCGCAGGATGAACCCGGCCGCGAGCACCGCGCCGAGGATCAGCGCGCCGGCGAGGATCAGCAGCGTCTGCAGCGTGTCGGCGGCGCTCGTCAGGTTCGCCCGCGCGCGCGCCGACTTCGCGCCCAGCGTCCGCACGAGGCTCGTGAGCGATCCTCGCACGACATCGAACAGCCGCTTGCCGCGAACGTCGAGCGCGATCGACTCGCGCTTTGAGATGTTCGGCCGGATCAGCGTCGGCGCGACGTAGCCGCCGCGCCAGGCGTCGGCGGCGGCGCGCACCTTCGCGACGTCGGCGCCGACCGGCGCCCCGGCGCTCGGCGCACGCGCTTCGAGCTCCCGATAGGCGCGCCGCTCAGCACGCAGCCCGCTGTCGTACGGTTCGAGGAAGCTCGCCTCGCCGGTCAGCGCGAGCCCGCGCACGCCCGTCTCCTCGTTGATCAGCGCGTTTTCGAGCACGAGCGCGGTGCGCCGCGCCGGCCCGACCTCGTCGAGCAGCAGCTGGCGGTTGTCCGTGAGCTGCTCGTTCGCGACCAGCGCCAGCGCGATGCCGAGCGCGGCGAGCAGCAGCACGACGCCGATCGTCAGCGCGAGCAGCCGCCCGACGCCGGTACGCGAGATCCAGCGCACGACCCACGACCCGCGCTGCTCACGAGCATTCAAGATCCGCTCACCGCCGCTCTGAGCCGCCGTGCGCGCCGACGAGCAGCATCGCGACGTCGTCGCTCAGCTCGCCCCCGTTGAGTCGCTCGGCCGCGGCGATCAGCTCGTCGAGCAGCGCCTCCGGCTGCTCGGGCCAGTCGGGGCGCTCGGCGATCCGCTCGGCGATCAGGCGGTGCAGGCCCTCTTCGCCGAGCCGCTCCGAGCCGTTGCCGATGCGTCCCTCGACGATCCCGTCGGTGTAGAGCAGCAGCGTCCATCGCGCAGGCAGGCTCAGCCGCTCGATCGCCCAGCCGCCTTCGTTGATGCCGACGGCGCCGTCGCCGATCACGTCGGTGAGCGCCGAGATCGCGTCGTCCTCAATCAGCACCGGCGCAGGATGGCCGGCGCGCACGAGCGTGGCCGAGCGCCCGGCGGCGTCGATCTCGAGCGCACACAGCGTGGCGAACAGGCCGGGCACGTGGCGTTCGTGCTCGAACACGCGCTGCAGCGTCCCCAGCAAGAGCTCCGGCCCGGTGCCGGCCAGCGCGAGCGCGCGCCAGGCGGCGCGCAGGCTGACGCCGATCGCGGCTTCGTCGGGACCATGCCCGCAGACGTCGCCGACGAGCACGTGCAGGACCTCGTCCTCGGTCTGCACGAGGTCGTAGAAGTCGCCGCCCAACAGCGCGCGGCTGCGCCCGGCGCGGTAGCACGAGGCGACCCACACCGAGGGGTCCTCGATCGTCAGGTTCGGCGCGAGGCCTTTTTCGAGCAGGCGCCCCTCGCGCGCCTGCGCCTCTGCCAGCAGCAGCTCGCGCTCGGCCTCCTCGGCGCGGCGGCGGCCGATCGCGTAGTGGATCGAGCGGGCCAGCTGCTCGCCGTCGACGTGGCCCTTGACGAGGTAGTCCTGCGCGCCCGCTTCGACCGCCGCGACGCCTGCGGCCTGGTCGTCGAGCCCGGTGAGCACGATCAGCGGGATCGACGACATCTGCGCGCGCAGCTGAGCCACGGCGTCGAGCCCGAGCGCGTCGGGCAGGCCGAGGTCGAGCAGCACGCAGTCGACGTCCGGCCCGAGCGCCGACAGCGCCTCTCGCAGCGTGCGGCTGCGCGCGACGCTCGCCAGCGGCAGCCGTTCGGCGAGCTCGTCCTCGACCAGGCGCGCGTCGCCGTCGTCGTCCTCGACCAGCAGCAAGCCGATCCGCTCGCGCGTGACAGTCCGTTCCTCGGCGCCGGGTGTCACGGGCTCATCCTATAAGCCGTTCTGATCCCGCTTTCCGGGAGGGTCATCCATACGCTTCACGCGATGAGCGCCCTGGAAAAGCTGCGCGACCGCATGGCCGAGCTGTCCGACCTGTCCGCCACGCAGATGCTCGCAGCGTGGGACCAGCTCGTGATGATGCCCTCCGAGGGCGCCCCGGCGCGCGCGCAGCAGCTCGGCACGCTCGCGCGGCTGACGCACGAACGCTCGACCGGGGAAGAGGTCGGCGAGTGGCTGGCCGAGCTCGACGGCGCGCCGCTCGACGGCCTCGACGGAGACATCGTGCGCCTCGCGCGGCGCGACTGGGAGCGCGCGCGGCGCGTTCCGATCGAGCTCGCGGCCGAGCTCGCGCAGGCCAGCGCGCAGGGCCAGGAGAGCTGGCGCGAGGCGCGCGAGGCCGACGACTTCGCGGCCTTCGCGCCGGCGCTTCAGCGCAACGTCGAGCTCGCGCGGGCCTACGGCGAGTGCGTGGCCGAGCAGGGGGAGAGCGCCTACGACGGGCTGCTCGGCGACTACGACTTCGGACTCTCCACAGAGGATCTGCGCCGCGTCTTCTCGGCGCTCGCGCAGGGGCTCACGCCGCTCGTCGCGGAGGCCTCGGAACACACGCCGCACCGCACGCTGGCCGTGCCGGTGGCGGCGCAGGAAGTCGCCGTCGCGGGCGTGCTGCGCCGCGTCGGCGTCGAGGACGAGAGCTGGCGCGTGGACGTCTCGGCGCACCCGTTCACGGCCTGGATCGGCCCGCGCGACAGCCGCGTGACGACGCGCTACGGCGACGGCGAGGTCGAGTCGCTGCTGAGCTCGCTGCACGAGTTCGGCCATGCGTTGTACGAGCGCCAGATCGACCCGGCGCTCGACCGCACGAACCTCGGCAGCGGCACGTCGATGTCGATCCACGAGTCCCAGAGCAAGCTGTGGGAGAACCACGTGGCGCGCAGCCGCCCCTTCGCCGAGGTGCTCGCCGAGGAGCTCGCCGCCGGCGGCTTCGCGGTCAGTGCCGAGGACCTGCACGCGACGCTCGTCGGCGTGCAGCCGTCGCTGATCCGCGTCTCGGCGGACCCGCTGACCTACCCGCTGCACATCATCCTGCGCTTCGAGCTCGAGCTGGCGATGATCGAGGGCACGCTCGCCGTCGCCGATCTGCCGGAGGCGTGGCGCGAGGGCATGGCCCGCCTGCTCGGCGTCGAGGTCCCCTCGGACGCGCTCGGCTGCCTGCAGGACGTGCACTGGGGCGGCGGCAGCTTCGGCTACTTCCCGAGCTACGCGCTCGGCTGCCTGATCGCGGCGCAGCTGTGGGAGGCGATCGAGCGCGAGCTCGGTCCGCGCGATGAGGACCTGCGTGCGGCGAGACGGACGCGATCCAGGCGTGGCTGGCCGAGCGCGTGCACCGGCACGGCCGCCGCCTCGACACGCTGCCGCTGGTGGAAGCGGCCACCGGCGAAGGTCTCGCCGTCGAGCCGTTCCTGCGCTACGTGTCGCCTCTGGCAGGCGACTGAGCGCCCGCTACTCGCGCTCCTGCAAGACCGACAAGACGTTCCCGGCGGGGTCCTTGAACCAGGCGATGTACGGGCCGCCGCCGCGCATGATCCCGCGCTCGTCCTGCTCGAAGCCGTCGTAGCGCTCGATCTTCACGCCGCGCGCGGTCAGCTCGTCGACGGCGGACTCGATGTCGTCGACGGGGAAGTTGAGGATCGTGTAGTCGGCGGGCGTGTGGCCGGGCTTGGGGTAGACGATCGTCGGACGCGCGCCGCCGTCGAGCCCGAGTGTGAGGATGCCGTGCTCCTCGGAGGTCTCGATCCCGAGCGTCTGGGAGTAGAACTCCTGCGCCTTGGCCACGTCATCCACGGCGAAGCCGCTGAAAGCCTTGGTGTCGCCGAACATCTCCGACTCCTCTCGCTTGCGCCGCTGGCGCGATTGATAGAACTGTGGGTAAGACGGATCGCGCCGGCATTCCTCATCGCTCGCCGGGCGCCGCCGATGAGTTTCGCGCGGAGTCTTCGTCTGAGCTTGGGAGAAGAGGCAGCACGCTCGCCGTCGCGCACGCTGCCGGCACGGGCGATCTTCGTTCCAATCAAAAATTTTTATGAGATCGATGAAAGACGACGACGAAGGAGACGTGGAGATGACGAGCACAGCCGATCGAAACCGCTGGCTGGCCCTGTACGTGCTGTGCACGGGCGTGCTGATGATCGTCTTGGACGTGACCGTCGTCAACGTCGCGCTGCCCTCGATCCAGACGGACCTCGGATTCTCGGGGTCAGGTCTCGCGTGGGTCGTCAACGCCTACCTGATCGCATTCGGCGGGCTCTTGCTGCTGGCCGGGCGGATCGGCGACATGATCGGGCACAAGCGCATCTTCCTCGGCGGCCTCGTCGTGTTCACGCTCGCCTCGCTCGTGTGCGGTCTCTCCCAGAGCCAGACGATGCTCGTCGTGGCGCGCTTCGTGCAGGGCGCCGGCGGCGCCGCCACCTCGGCCGTCGTGCTCGGGATGATCGTGACGATGTTCCCCGAGAAGGCCGAGCAGGCCAAGGCGATCGGCGTGTACGGCTTCGTCGCATCCGCCGGCGGCTCGGTCGGGCTGCTCGCCGGCGGCGTGCTCACGCAGGCGATCGACTGGCACTGGATCTTCTTCATCAACGTGCCGATCGGCCTCGCCACGGGCTTCTTCGCGCTGCGCCTGCTCGACGACATGCGCATCCCCGGTGCCGGCAAGGGGGCCGACCTGCCGGGTGCCGTGCTGATCGTCTCCTCGCTGATGCTCGGCGTGTACACGATCGTCTCGCCGGCCGCCGAGAAAGGCTGGGGCTCGGCCACGACGCTGCTGCTCGCCGCCGGCTCGCTCGTGCTGCTCGCGCTGTTCATCTGGCGCGAGGCGACGGCGCGCGAGCCGCTGATGCCGCTGCGCCTGTTCCGCTCGCGCGACACGGCCGGCGCCAACGCGATCCAGGCGCTCGTGGTGGCCGGCATGTTCGGCACCTTCTTCCTCGGCTCGCTCTACCTGCAGCGCGTGCAGCACTACGACCCGCTGAAGATCGGCTTCGCCTTCCTGCCGGTGACGGTCGTGATGGGAACGCTCTCGCTGCGCTACTCAGAACGGCTGATCGTGCGCTTCGGCGCCAAGCGCCTGCTCGCGCCCGGGATGGCGCTCGTGGCGATCGGGCTGCTGCTGTTCGCCCGCGTGCCCGTGCACGGCCACTACTACAGCGACGTGCTGCCCGTGCTGCTGCTGCTCGGCGCCGGCGTAGGCTCGACCTTCCCCGCGCTGATGACGCTCGCCATGTCCGATGTCGCGCCGCAGGACGCCGGGCTGGCCTCGGGCCTGGTCAACACCTCGGCGCAGGTCGGCGGCGCGCTCGGCCTGGCCGTGCTCGCGACGAGCGCCTCGACGCACTCGAGCTCGCTGACGAAGGCCGGCAAGCCGCTCGCCGACGCGCTCACCAGCGGCTACCACGTCGCCTTCTTGATCGGCGCCGGGCTCGTCGGCCTGGCGATCGTGATCAGCCTCGCGCTGCATGCGCCGCGACGGGCTCCGTCGCAGGGCGAGGACGCAGTCGCCGAGGCCGCCGAGGCGAGCGGCGCCATCGCGCCGGAGTCGCCGGCGCAGGGCTCGCCGGCCTCGCCCGGGCCGCCGCAGCCGAGCGCGCAGGAGCCGGTCGAGGCGCGTTAGCGGCCGATCGACGGACGGGAGGGGGCATGCTCGAGCGCCGGCGGACCGTCACGATGACGGTGCCCAGTCCGCTCGCCCGCGCCGAGCTGCCCGCGCTGTTCGCGCGCACCTGCGAGCTGCTCGCGCTCGGCCGCGGCTGCGAGCTCTTGCTGTGCGAGGTCGGCGGGATCGACGCCGACGCCGTCGCCGTCGACGCGCTCGCCCGGCTCGCGCTCGCCGCGCGGCGCAGCCAGTGCGAGGTGCGCCTGCGCGGCGCCTCGCCCGAGCTGCTCGGGCTGGTCGAGTTGATCGGGCTCTCGGGTGTGCTCCGCTGCGAGCAGCCGGCGCTAGGCCGCTAGCTCGGCGTAGTCCAGCGGCACGCCGAACAGCGGAAACAGCGTGTCGGTCGAGAGGAAGAACGTCATCTCGACGATCTGCCCGTCTTTGACCTCGAGCACCTGCAGCGCCCACGGTTCGTAGCCCTCCTTGCCGTCCTCGCGCGGCTTGTACTGGGCGAAGGCGGGCGAGCCGTTGGCGGTCTGCGTGGCGATCACGCGCGAGCCGCGGCAGCCGGCGCCCTTGCCGACCCACCAGGCGAAGATGTCCTCGCGTCCGCGCAGCCACAGCTCATACGGCGGCATCGACTGCGTCGCGTCCTCGTGGATCAGGCTCGTCAGCGCGTCGATGTCGTAGCGCTGGAAGGCGTCGACGTAGCGGGAGAGCAGCTCGCTGTCCTGCTCGGAGAGCGCGCCGCGGGCGGGGTCGTGCGTCTCGACGCTCTCGAGCGTCGCCCGCGCACGCTGCAGCGCGCTGTTGATCGCGGGCGTGCTCGTGTCGAGCAGCTCGGCGACCTCGGAGGCCTTCCACTGCAGCACCTCGCAGAGGATCAGCGCGGCGCGCTGGCGCGGGGGCAGATGCTGGAGCGCGGCGACGAACGCCAAACGGATCGTCTCGCGCGACTGAGCCACCGCGGCCGGGTCGCCCTCGGGCGCGACGATCGCGTCGGGCACCGGCTCGATCCATGTCGTCTCGGGCAGGATCTCGCCGATCGGGCCGTCCGGCGCACGTGCCTCGCCGAGGTCCATCGGGCGCGCGCGGCGCTGCTTGGCGTCGAGCATGTCGAGGCACACGTTGGTCGCGATCTTGTAGAGCCACGAGCGCAGCGAGGAGCGTCCCTCGAAGCGGTCGATCGAGCGCCACGCCTTCAGCAGCGTGTCCTGCACGGCGTCCTCGGCCTCGAACGGCGAGCCGAGCATGCGGTAGCAATGGGCCGTCAGCTCGCGCCGGTGGCGCTCGAGCTCGCCGAAGCCCTCTGTGACGGTGGCCGCTGAGCTCTCCACGTCCTCCAATCCTAGGACGTGCGCGTTCGACGTGCTCTAATCACGCGGCGATGAAGGACGCGGGCAGCGCAGATGAGGCGCCGCAGCTGATCGACGTGATGCATCTCGGCCGCGCGCACGTGATCGGCGCGTGGCGCGTGGGCGACGTGATCGTCGATCCCGGCCCGAGCAGCAGCCTGGCGACGCTCGAGCGGGTGCTCGCCGAGCATCCGCCGCGGGCGCTGGCGCTGACGCACATCCACCTCGACCACGCCGGCGCGGCCGGCACGCTCGCGCAGCGCTTCCCCGAGATGGAGGTGTGGGTGCACGAGCGCGGCGCGCGCCACCTGGCCGACCCCTCGCGCCTGCTCGACTCAGCGACGCGGCTGTACGGCGATCAGATGCAGCGGCTGTGGGGCGAGGTGCTGCCCGTCCCCGCCGAGCGGTTGCGTGTGCTGCACGGCGGCGAGCGGCTCGGGCCGTTCAGCGTCGCCTACACGCCGGGCCATGCCTCCCACCACGTCTCCTACCTGCACGAGCCCAGCGGACGCGCCTTCACGGGCGACGTGGCCGGCGTGCGCATCGACGGCGGGCGCGTGCTCGCGCCGACGCCGCCGCCCGACATCGACCTGCAGGCATGGCGCGCCTCGCTCGAGCTGCTCGAAGACTGGGGGCCGCGCAGCCTCGCCGTGACCCACTTCGGCGCCTACGAGGACGTGGCCGGACAGCTCGCCGCGCTGCGCGAGCACCTCGACGAAGTCGAGCGGTGGGCCGAGCAGCTCGACGAGCCCGACTTCGTCGCGAAGGTGCGCGAGCGCGTGCAGGGGCCGACGAGCGCCGGCACACCGGGCTCCTACGCGCAGGCGCTGCCGCCCGAGCAGAGCTATGCCGGCCTGCGCCGCTGGCTGTCCAAGCGCGAAGACCTTTAGGCTGCCCCGCGATGAGCCAGATCGAGGAGCTGCTCGCCAACAACGAATCCTTCGCCGAGGGCACTCCGCCGGAGTCGCTCGACGTCGAGCCCAAACGCCGGCTGGCGGTCGTCACGTGCATGGACTCGCGCCTGGACGTGTTCGCGGCGCTCGGGCTGGGCCATGGCGAGGCGCACATCCTGCGCAACGCCGGCGGCGTGATCACCGACGACGTGATCCGCTCGCTGGCCGTCTCCCAGCGGCGCCTGGGCACGCGCGAGGTGATGCTGATCCACCACACAGACTGCGGCCTGCTGAAGATCACCGACGACGGCTTTCGCGCCGAGCTGCAGGAGGCAGAGCGGCATCGCGCCGCCGTTCGCGATCGAGTCCTTCACCGACCTCGACGCCGACGTGCGCCAGTCGATCCTGCGCGTGCGCCGCTCGCCGTTCCTGCTCCATCGTGAGGTCGTGCGCGGCTTCGTCTACGACGTCGAGTCCCATCGCCTGCGCGAAGTCGTGGCATGAGCGATTCGTCTCCCGCTTTCGATCCACCGGCCGACTTCGCGAGCTTCCAGTACCAGATCTATGCGGGCGGACTGATCGAGCAGACGCCGGCGCTGCCGGTCTCGGCGGCTGAGCTGCAGGAGCGTGCGCGGGCGAAGCTCGGCGCCGGCCCGTACGGCTATGTGGCCGGCGGCGCGGGCTCGGAGCGCACGATGCAGGCCAACCTCGACGCGTTCGAGCGCAGGCGGATCGTGCCGCGGATGCTGCGCGACGTGTCCGAGCGCAAGCTGGACGTGACGGTGCTCGGCACGCCGATGCCGGCGCCGCTGATGCTCGCGCCGGTCGGCGTGCAGTCGATCGTCCACCCCGAGGGCGAGCTGGCGAGCGCGCGCGCCGCCGCCGCGCTGGGGATTCCCTACATCCACAGCACGGCCGCGTCGCATTCGATCGAGCAGGTCGCCGAGGCGATGGGGGAGGGCAGGCGCTGGTACCAGCTGTACTGGCCGCGCGAGCGCGAGCTGGCGGCGAGCTTCGTCGCCCGCGCCGAGCAGGCCGGCTACGAGGCGGTCGTGCTGACGCTCGACACGTGGTTTCTCGGCTGGCGCCCGCGCGACCTGAAGAACGCCTACCTGCCGTTCCTCAAGGGGATCGGCGTTGCAAACTACTTCAGCGATCCCGTGTTCCGGGCGGCGCTGGAGAAGCCGCCAGAGGAGGATCCCGGCCCGGCGATCGGGCACTGGGCCTACCAGTTCGCCAACCCGACCGTCTGCTGGGATGACCTGGCGTGGCTGAAGGAGCAGACGAAGCTGCCGATCGTGCTCAAGGGCATCGTGCACGCCGAGGACGCGCGTCGCGCGCAGGATCTCGGCGTCGACGGGCTGCTCGTGTCCAACCACGGCGGTCGCCAGGTCGACGGCGCGCTCGGCGCGCTCGACGCGCTGCCGGCGATCCGCGCGGCCGTCGGCCAGCAGCTGCCGCTGCTGTTCGACAGCGGCGTGCGCACGGGCGCGGACGCGTTCAAGGCGCTCGCGCTCGGCGCCGACGCCGTCTGCATCGGGCGGCCGTTCGTCTGGGGGCTGGCGCTCGCCGGTCAGGCCGGCGTCGAACACGTGCTGCGTTGCCTGCTCGCCGAGCTCGATCTGACGCTCGCCTTGAGCGGCTACACGGCGATCGATCAGATCGACGGCGCGGCCCTGGCCGAGCCGGACTGAACGCGAAAAAGTCCCTCTAGCAGGCGATTCTCGGCGATCCGAGGCGCGGCGTAAGGTCCGCGCCGGTGACCACGCTCGTCTCGATCTGGCTGGCCCTCGCGCTCGGCGCGAGCGCCGCTGCGAAGGCTTGGCGCGCGCCGCAGGCGGGGGCGGCGCTCGCGACGTACGGCGTGCGCGGCGCCGGCCGGCAGAGGGTCGCGCTGTGGCTGCTCGTGATCGGCGAGCTGGCGGTCGCGACGGCGCTCGTGGCCGGCCTCGGCTGGGCACTGGCGGCGGCAGCGACCGTGTTCGCGCTGTTCGCCGCGACGACGGCGACGGCGCTGCTCGCCGGGCGCGGCGGGCGGCCGTGCGCGTGCTTCGGCGGCTCTTCGCGGCTCGGCTGGACGACGCCGGTGCGCGCGGCCGCGCCGGCGCTGCTGGCGGGCGCGGGCGCGCTCGGCTTGTTCCCGCAGGCGCCGAGCGGCTACGACCGCTGGCTGACGCTTGGGCTCTCGCTCAGCGTCGTGGCGATCGCTGCGCTGTCCGTCGCCGTGCTCGCGCTCGCGCGCGAGGTCGGCGTGCTGCGCCTGTCGGCCGGCGACGCGCAGGGTGCGCTTGGAGATCGCGTCGGAGGGGCCCGCGCTCGGCGAGGCGCAGCCGTGGGCGCAGGCGATCGAGGTCGGTCCGCGCACGCTGCTGCGGCCTCGCGATCTTCAGCTCGGAGGGCTGCCCGATGTGCCGGCAGGCTGGCGCCGGCCGTCGGCGACGTCGCCGGCGATCCGCTGCTCGCCGTGCAGAGTCTTCGACGAGATCGCCGACGCCGGCGTGTGGGCGGCGGCGGCCGTGCCGGGCAGCCCCTACGCGGTCGCGCTCGAGCCTCGCGGCGTCGCGCTCGCGAAGGGGACGTTCAACAGCCTCGTCCAGCTCGAGAGCATCGTCGCGACGGCCCGCGCACGCGAGCGGGGACTGTCGCTTGCCGCTGGGGAGCTTGCCGCCTGAGACGAGCACTTCGCGGACGCCGTGCTGCGCCGCAGCAGCCGTCGCGGCTTCCTCGAGTGGGCTCGGCGGCGGCGTGATCGCGCTCGCGGGCGCGCGCACGTTGGTCGACGGCGTGCTGCCGGACGAGGCCGAGGCGTACACGAACTTCTGCGGGCACACCTACACGACGGGCAACTGCCCGCACCCGACCGGGCTGCCGCGGATCGACCGCCACGACCTACCCGCTGCGCGCCTCCGACGGGCTCCCGGTCGACGACCTCGGCCGGCCGATCAACGCGCAGGGCCAGCCGGTCGACGCGCACGGGCAGGTGCTGCTGGACGCCGACGGCGTGCCGCTCGTCGCCGGCGCCGCGTTCGAAGGTCTGCCGAGCCGCCGGCAAGGAGCCATGGACTGGAGCTCGCGCTCGACGGCTCGTGGTATCGCTGCTGCGGCGGGCGCGTGCGCCGGCTGATGGACTGCTGCGGCGACACGAACGTGCGCGTCAACGGCGACGCGGCGCTCGTCGGCTACTGCTACCCGGGTCACCACGTGTTCTGCGTGACGTACTTCGAAACGTCGATGCCGTGCTGAGCGGCCTCGCGGTGGCGCGGCGCTCACGGCGCTGGTCGCCGGCATCGCCGGCGCCTGGTCGCCGTGCGGCTTCTCGATGGTCGACACGATCGGCAGCGCGCTCGGCGACGCCCGCCGCGGCGTGACGCTCGCGGCGAGCGCGACGTTCGCGGTGGGGGCGCTGCTCGGCGGCGCGATCACGTTCGGCGGCCTCGCGCTGCTCGGCTCGCTCGCTCGGCGACGGCTCGGCGGGCCTGCGCGACGCGCTCGGCGCGGCGCTCGCGCTGGCGGCGGCGTTCGCCGACTGGCGCGGCGTGGCGGATCGCGCCGCAGATCCGCCGCCAGGTGCCCGAGCGCTGGCGCTGGATCATGCCGCTGCCGCTCGCGTGCGCGCTCTACGGCGTGCTGCTCGGGCTGGGCTTCACGACGTTCGTGCTGGCGTTCGCCGTGTGGGCGCTCGCGGGCATCAGCTTCGCCTCGGGCGATCCGCTCGTCGGTGTCCTCGTCGGGCTGGCCTTCGGTGCTGGACGCGCGCTGCCGGTGCTGTGGATCGCGCCGGGCCTGCGCGGGGGCGAGGGCGCACGGCGCCTGGACGAGATGGCCGAGGCGCCGCGGCTGTGGCTCGGGCTGCGACGGCTCGACGCGCTCGGACTCGGCGTGTGCGCGCTGGCGCTGGCCGGGGCGAGCGCCTCGGCGGCGCCGATTGCGCACACGAGCATTCCGCAGTCGACGGATCCCTCGGCCGCGAACGGCGCGCTCGCCTGGCAGCAGCTCGGCGGGGGCGGGCTGCTCTCGCCGAACGGCGCCGCCCCGCTGGCGCTGCCCGGAGCGCACCCGGCGCTCGGCGGCGCGAACGTTGCATGGGCGAGCGCGACGCAGATCACGATCGCCGACCGCGTCTCGCTGCAGCCGAAGCTGGTGCTCGTCGCGAGCGGCGTCACTGCGCTGGGGGTGTCCGACGGCTGGGTCGTCTATCGCGACGAGGACGCGCAGGGCGAGCACCTGATCTCGGTGTCGCTGAGCGACCCGAGCGTGCGGCGCTACCTCGCGGGCGCTCGCCTGGCGGGCCGGATCGGCCGTCCTGCGCTCGACGGCGCGCGCGCCGTGTTCACGGTCGACACCCCGGCGCGCAGCGCGATCGAGCTGGTCGACCTGGCGAGCGGACGGCGCAGGACGCTGCGTGCGGCGAGGCGCGGCGTGGCCTTCTTCAACCCGTCGCTGCTCGGCGGGCGGCTGCTGTTCGAGCGCGTCACGCGCTGCGCGCAGCAGCTGCGGCTCGGCGCGGTCCCGGGAGCGGCTGGGGCATCGTCGCGCTCGGCTGCGGCAGGCTCGCTCGCGGCCTCCGGCTCCCGGCGCGCAGCGCGCGGCGAACGCGTGCTGCTCAGCCTGCCCTCGGCGGTCTCGCGCGACCCCGGCTACCAGCGCGGCTACACGCACGCGTACAACAGCGCGAGCGGCTGCCCCAACCGCCGCGCCGGGCGCGGCGGCGCGACGCAGCTCGGCGCGACGGCGCTCGACGCGACGAGGGCCTACGTGACGAGGCTCGGCCCGGCCGCCGGCAATGCGGAAATCCTCTCGCTGGCACGCTGAGCGTCGGGACGCTCGTCGCTCGGCGCGTGCGGGTGTCCGGCGGGCGGCTGTGCGTGCACGCGCGCGCTCGCCGGCGGCCGGAGCCGCGCGCGATCCTGCTGTGCTCGCTGGCGTGCCTGCTCTGCTCGGCGCAGGCGCACGCGGCGGCGGCCTGGCAGCCGGGCGTGCGCGCGGCGATCGCCTACGCGCACACGCGGGCGGGCGACGTGAGCTTCGCGGTGCGCACGCAGCGCCGCCAATGGGGCTGGCGCGTCACGCGCACCGTGCCCTCGGCGAGCGTCCTGAAGGCGATGCTGCTGGTCGCCTACCTCGACGATGCGCGCGTGCGCGATCGACCGCTCGGCGCGCGCGACCACGCGCTGATCGACCCGATGATCGAGCGCTCGGACAACGCGGCGGCAACGCGCGTGCTGCAGTTCGTCGGCGCGCGCGGCGTGTACGGCGTCGCGGAGCGCGCGGGTATGCGCCGCTTCTCGCTGGACACCGAAGTGTGGGGGCTCAGCCGGATCGACGCGGCCGATCAGGCGCGCTTCTTCCTGCACGTCGACAGCCACGTCGTGGCGCGCCACCGCGCGGCGGCGATGCACCTGCTCGCGAGCGTGACGCCGAGCCAGCGCTGGGGAATCGGCCGGCTGCGCCTGCCCGGCTGGCAGCTCTACTTCAAGGGCGGCTGGGGCGCGGGCACGGGCGAAGTCGAGCACCAGGTCGTGCTGCTGCGCCACGGTGCGACGCGCGTTGCGCTGGCGGTGCTGATCACGAGCAGCCCGAGCCACGCCTACGCAAAGCGGACGCTGCAGGGCGTGTTCGCGCGCCTGCTGCGGCACGTGGGCGTGCTGCTCGCGCCTGTCTAGCGCCCGAGCGTGCGCACGAGCTCGTGCGCACTGTGCGTCAGCGGTGCGAGCAGCTCGCGCACCTGGCGCAGCCCATCGCGCAGCTCGGCGTCGCCGACCTCGACGGGCGCGAGCGAGTCCTGCAGCTCGGAGAGCATCCTGTCTGCGTCGGCGACGGCCTGCGCGGCGTGGTCGATCAGCCCGTGTGCGCCGGTCGAGGGCGCCGGTGCGGTCGCCGGGGCGAACGTGCGTGTGGCCAGCTGATGGCGTTCGGCGAAGCTTGTGCATGTTCGCTGGGCACGGCCGTAGGCGAGCTGGACGGGCCCGAACAGCTCGCGCTCGAGACGATCGCCGGTCTGTTCGTCGAGCTGCTCGTAGGCCTCGCCGAGCGCTGCCAGGGCGACACCGAGCTGCTCGATCGCGCCCGCTACGGTGTCGAGCAGTCCCTGTCGTGCGTCCGCGGTCGTGTAGGGCATCGAGATCCAGACTAGTGGCGCAGCCCCGATGCAGCGGAGGTTCGACTGTGTGTCCTCACAAAGCAGCCGTCTTCGTCGTTGTGCAGCGATGACGAAACTCGGCAGAGCACCGGCCTTCTGGCTGCTGGCGGCGACGCTCGCGGGCTTCCTGTTCGCCTCGAGCGCCCCGTCGCCGCTGTACATCGTCTACCAGGCGAAATGGGGCTTCTCGGCGATCGTGCTGACGGGTGTGTTCGCGGTCTACGCGCTCGGTCTGCTGATCGCGCTGATCGTCGCGGGCTCGCTGTCCGATCATCTCGGCAGGCGCCCGACGCTGCTGCTCGCGCTGGCGCTTCAGATCGCCGGCATGCTGCTGTTCGCGGAGGCTCGCAGCGTGCTCTGGCTGTTCGCGGCGCGCACGCTGCAGGGTGTCGCGACTGGCATCGCCACGGCGGCGATCAGCGCGGCGCTGATCGACCTGCAGCCGCCGCATCGCCAGCGGCTGGGCGCGCTGCTGGCGGCCTCGGCGCCGATGACAGGCCTCGCGGCGGGCGCGCTCGGCAGCGGCCTGCTCGTCGAATACGGCCCAGAGCCGACACGCCTGGTCTACTGGCTCCTGCTCGCCGGCTTCGCGCTGGCGGCGCTGGGAGCGCTGGCGATCCCTGAGACGATCGAGCGCAGGGCGACGTGGGCGGCGTCGCTGCGCCCGACGGTCGGCGTGCCGGCGTCGCTGCGGGCGGACTTCCTGGCGACGATCCCGTGCATGACGGCGACCTGGGCGCTCGGTGGGCTGATCCTCTCGCTCGGCCCGTCGCTGACGGCGAAGGTGCTGCACGACTCGAGCCACGTGGCGGGCGGGCTGTGCATCTTCATCATGGCCGGCGTCAGCTCGCTGACGTCGGTGCTGCTGCGCGACACCCACGCGCGCCTGGCGGCGCGCGGCGGGCTGAGCGCGCTGATCGTCGGCGTGCTGCTGGCGCTGCTGGCGCTGCACGACGGCTCCACGCCGCTGTTCCTGCTCGCGACGGGCGTGGCCGGGCTCGGCTTCGGCCCGGCCTTCGCGGGTGCCTTCCGCGCGATCACCAACCGCGCGCCGATCGACCAGCGCGCGGAGCTGGTCGCCTCTGTGTACGTGGCCTCCTACCTCGCCTACAGCCTGCCGGCGCTGGCGGCCGGGATCGCGGTGACGCGCTATGGCCTGCACGACACGGCCGACGTCTACGGCGTGGCGCTGATCGCGCTCGCGCTGCTCGCCCTGGCGCTGTCGCATCGCCTGCAGGACCCCGAGTCGGCGCAGGCGCGCGCGGCGCAAGAAGGGCCGCTGACGGTGCTCGACACGCCGGCGCCGCTGCCCGGCCAGGCATATCGCGAGGCCGAGCGAATCCACTAGGGTTGCAGCCGTTCAGGCCGCGAGGCAGAGGTTCGACGTTCGGGGGATTCGACGATGGCTGGCGAGCTCAAACTGGGACTGAACACGGGCTACTGGGCGGGCGGCCCGCCGCCGGGCGTGACGGAGTCGATCGCGGAGGCCGAGCGGCTCGGCTTCGACTCGATCTGGACGGCCGAGGCCTACGGCTCGGACTGCCTGACGCCGCTGGCGTGGTGGGGCGCGTCGACGAGCAAGATCAAGCTCGGCACGGCGATCGTGCAGATGTCGGCGCGCCAGCCGGCGGCGACGGCGATGGCGGCGATGACGATGGACCACCTCTCGGGCGGCCGCTTCATCCTCGGCCTCGGCGTGTCGGGGCCGCAGGTGGTCGAGGGCTGGTACGGGATGCCGTTCGCCAAGCCGCTGGCGCGCACGCGCGAGTACATCGGCATCCTGCGCGACATCTGGGCGCGCAAGGGTCCGGTGACGGCCGACGGCGAGCACTACAAGCTGCCGCTGCCCGGCGGCACCGGGCTTGGCGAAGCCGCTGAAGTCCTCGATCCATCCGCTGCGCGAGGAGATCCCGATCTACCTCGGCGCCGAGGGGCCGAAGAACATCGCGCTGTGCGCGGAGCTGTGCGACGGCTGGCTGTCGATGCTGTTCGCGCCGGAGCACCAGCAGATCTACGTGGACGCGCTCAGCGAGGGCTTCGCGCGCGCCGGGCGCGCGCCACACGGCCGGAGACGTTCGAGGTCAACGCGACGGTGCCGCTGATCGTCTCCGACGACATCGACGCGGCGGCGGACGCGCTGCGCCCCTTCTACGCGCTGTACTTCGGCGGGATGGGGGCGAAAGGCAAGAACTTCCACGCCAACGTGGCGATCCGCATGGGCTACGAGGCCGAGGTCGACGAGATCGCCTCGCTCTACCTCGAAGGCAAGAAGGACGAGGCCGGCGCGAAGGTGCCGCGCAAGCTGATCGAGGACATGTCGCTGATCGGCCCCAAGGAGAAGATCCGCGACGACCTCGCGAAGTGGCGCGAGTCGATCGTCGACACGCTGCTGATCTCGGGCGACGTGACGACGCTGCGCGACGCCGCCGAGCTCGTGCTCGGCTGAACTCGTACGTTGGTCGAGCGTTGCGCGCCTGGGCCGCCTGGCTCCGGGCGCTCGGAGGGCCAAAGGGCCCGGGTAGGCGGCGCGAAGCCGTGCCGAGCACGTAAGGTTGGGATCGTGCGTTCGGAGCTCTCAGCCGGGGCTCGGCGAAGGATGGGCAAGCAGCCCCCGCCGAGTCACGGCGCGACTCCTCGCTGCCCGCCGGATGCTGGCGCCGGTGGCGGCGACGGCGGCGATCGTGCTTGCCGTCGGCGGTGTGCTCGCCTGCGGATCGGGTGGCGGTGCGCTCGCTCAGCGCGCGCAGATCGAGCCCCTTCGGCTGCTCGCGCCGATCGTCGGGGCCGCGCCGAAGTCGACGGGCAGGCTCTACCGCATCGTCGGCTGTCGCAGCCATGGGTCGAGCCTGTATCGCAGCGGTCCATCGCGGCGGGAGGTGGCGATCGGCTTCGACGACGGTCCCTACACGGACACGCCGGCGTTCGTGCGGATGCTCGAACGCAGCCACGCGCAGGCGACGTTCTTCATGATCGGGCGCCAGGTCACCTCGACCTACCGCGAAACGATGCTGCACGAGCTGCGCGCGGGCGACGTGCTCGGCGACCACACCTTCACGCACCCGGACATGACGCGCACGAGCGATCCGCGCGGCCAGCTCGAGCGCACGCTCGCGGTGATCCGCGCGCAGACGGGCTACACGCCGTGCGTGTTCCGCCCGCCGTACGGCGACGTCAACGCGTCGGTGGTCCGCCTCGCCTCCTCGCTCGGCATGGCGACGGTCGGCTGGGACGTCGATCCGAGCGACTACGCGCAGCCGGGGACGAGCGCGATCGTGTCGCGCGTGCTCGCGCAGGTGCGCCCGGGTGCGATCATCATCTCCCACGACGGCGGCGGCCCGCGCGGGCAGACGCTGGCTGCCTATCCGCGCATCATCGCGACGCTGCACCGCCGCGGCTACCGGGTCGTGACGATCCCGGAGCTGCTCGGCTTCCGGCCGGTGTACGAGCCGTGCGTCCGGCTTTGCGACGGGCTCGGCGTGCCGCGCCGGCAGGTGCCGCGCAACGCGATCTTCCAGCAGGCGCCCTGAGCCGCCGCCGCAGCGCCCGCGCGCGGACTTACTCGAACTCGGGCTCGACCCACCAGGGCATGATCTCGGGCAGCCCGTCGCTGACGCGGTCGGAGAAGTGCGCGGGGCGCTTCTCGAGAAACGAGGTGATCCCCTCGGTTGCGTCGGCGGACTGCCCGCGCGCGAGCATCGCGCGCGAGTCGGCGCGGTGGGCGAGCATCGGATGCTCGGCGCCGAGCATCCGCCACATCATCTGCCGCGCGAGCGCGACGGACACGGGCGCGGTGTTCTCGGCGATCTCGGTGCGCGAGCGCGCGCGCGGCGGGCAGCAGCTCCTCGCTGGAGTGCAGGCTGCGCAAGAGGCCCGCGTCGAGTCCCTCCTGAGCGGAGAAGACGCGGCCGGTGGAGACCCACTCCATCGCGCGGCTGATGCCGACGACGCGCGGCAGGAACCAGCTGGAGCACGCCTCGGGCACGATCCCGCGGCGGGCGAAGACGAAGCCCATGCGGGCGTCGTCGCTGGCAAGGCGCACGTCCATCGGCAGCGTCATCGTCGCGCCGACGCCGACGGCGGGCCCGTTGATCGCGCCGATCACGGGCTTCGTGCAGGCGAAGATCCGCAGCGTGAACTGGCCTCCGTTGTCGCGCGGGACGCCGCCGACGGGCTCGGTCAGCAGCGAGCCCTCGGCCGCGCGCGCGGCGTAGTCGAAGGTCTCGCCGCCGGCGGCGAGGTCGGCGCCGGCGCAGTAGCCGCGCCCGGCGCCGGTCATGATGATCGCGCGAACGTCGTCGTCGGCGTCGGCCCGATCGAAGGCTTCGATCAGCTCGCGGCCCATCACGGCCGTCCACGCGTTCAGGCGCTCGGGACGGTTGAGCGTGATCGTGAGGATCCCCTCGGCCAGCTCGGTCGTGATCTGCTCGTAGCTCATAGTGGCTCTGGGCGGCGGCGGTCGGGGGTGCGCGACTGGCTCTGTGCGGTCGGGCCTTCTATGCCGCGGCGGCGAGGTCGGGCCGGCGCGCGGCCCAGGGCATCGCCTGCTCGAGCTGGGCTGAGAGTCGGATCAACGTCGCCTCGTCCCACGGGCTGCCGGTCAGCTGCACGCCGACGGGGATGCCCTCGTCGGTCTGGTGCAGCGGCAGGCTGACGGCGGGCAGGCCGGTGACGTTGCCGAAGGCGGTGAAGGAGACGCTGGCGACGACATCGCCGACGGGCGCCTCTGGCGTGGCGTGCTGCGCCTCCATCGTCGCGCCGGCGACGGGGGGCAGGATCGCTGAGGTCGGCGTGAGCAGCACGTCGAAGTCCCGGCGCCAGCGCGCGACCTCCTGGCGGCTGAGCAGCTCGAGCGTGCGCGCAGCGAGCACGTAGTCGTAGGCGCCGGTCTCGCCGGCGAGCTGACGCTGGTGGGCGATGTGCGGCTCGGTGGCGGACCAGTCGACGCCCTCGTAGTCGGCGAGGCCGCCCTGGGTGAGCACGATGAAGGAGGGGATCATCTCGGCGGAGATCGTCGGCACCTCGACCTCCTCGACGGAGTGCCCGAGGCCTCTCCAGCGCGGCGGCGGCGGCGCGCGCAGCGGCTACGCAGGCGGGATCGGTGGGAATGCCGAGCGGCGCCTGCGCCATCAGCCCGATGCGCAGCTGCCCGGGCGGCGCTTGGGTCTCCTCGCTGAACGGCCGGGCGGGCGCGGGGGCGTTGTACCAGGCGAGCGGGTCGAAGCGGGAGATCGCGTCGAGCACGGCGGCGGAGTCGGCGACGGTGTGCGCGACGACGCCCTCGACGACGGCGCCGAGCCAGCTCTGGGCCAGGCGCGGAACGCGCCCGCGGCTGGGCTTGAGCCCGACGAGCCCGCAGTAGGAGGCGGGGATGCGGATCGAGCCGCCGCCGTCGTTGGCGTGGGCGATCGGGAACATGCCGCCGGCCACGGCAGCCAGCGGCGCCGCCGCTCGAGCCGCCGGGCGTCCTGTTCGGCGTCCCACGGATTGCGGCTGATTCCGTGGCGCAGGTTCTCGGCGGCGGTGATCACGCCGAAGGCGGGCGTGTTGGTGCGCGCGCAGAGGACGAACCCGGCGTCGGTGAAGGCGTCGACGACGAGCTCGCTCTGCTCGCTGGGGCCCTCGGGGGCGCCGTGTGAGCCGTAGGTGACGGGCCAGCCGGCGACCGGCGTGAGGTCCTTGATCGGCATCGGCACGCCGAGGAACGGGGCGTCCTCGCCGTCTGCCAGGCGCCGGTCGGCGTCGGCGGCGTCAGCGCGCGCCTGCTCGTCGTTGCGCCAGGTGACGGCGTTCAGCTCGGGGTCGCGCGCGTCGACGGCGGCGAGGCAGGCGTCGAGCAACTCGACCGCGGAGACCTCGCGCGAGCGAAGCGCGGCGGCGAGCTCGAGCGCGGGTGTGAACGGGTCGGGCGCGGCCATCGCGGCGAGCCTACCCGAACTCGAGCACCGAGCGGATGCCGTCCTGCGCCTCCATCAGCTCGAAGGCGCGGTTGACCTCGTCGAGCGGCATGCGGTGGGAGATGAAGGGATCGACGTCGATTTCGCCGTGCAGGTATCGCTCGACGAGCTGGGGCACCTGGTCGCGTCCCTTGACGCCGCCGAAGGAGGAGCCGCAGATGCGCCGGCCGGTGATCAGCAGGCGCGGCACGACGTCGAGCGTCTCGCCCTTGCCGGCGACGCCGGCGACGGTGCACAGGCCCCAGCCCATGCGCGCGGCCTCGACGGCTTCGCGCATCACGCCGACGAGGCCGGTCGCCTCGAAGGTGTAGTCGGCGCCGAAGCCGCCGGTCTCTTCGAGCACGCGCTCGACGACGTGGCCGTCGGCGAGCCAGGTCTCGGTGGCGCCCTGCCCGCGCGCGAGCTCCAGGCGCTGCTCTGAGAGGTCGACGCAGATGATTCGCTCGGCGCCCTGCAGGCGGCAGCCGGCGACGGCGCCGAGGCCGACCATGCCGGCGCCGAACACGACGCAACGTCGAGCCGGGCTGCGACCTTGGCCGTGTACATCGCGGCGCCGAGCCCGGTGGAGAGCCCGCAGGCGAACAGGCAGGCGCCCTCGAGCGGCGCCTCGGGGTTGACCTTGGCGAGCGCGATCTGGGGCAGCACGGCGTACTCGGCGAAGGTCGAGGTGCCCATGAAGTGCCTGATCGGCTCGCCGTCGCGCGACAGGCGAGTCGTGCCGTCGGGCAGGTAGCCCTTGTTCTGCTGCTCGCGGATCGCCAGGCAGAGGTTCGTGCGCGGGCTCTGGCAGTGGATGCACTCGCGGCACTGGGGCGAGAACAGCGTGACGACGTGGTCGCCGGGCGCGACATCGGCGACGCCCTCGCCGACGGCCTCGACGACGCCGGCGCCCTCGTGGCCGAGCACGGTCGGGGCGTAGCCGGAGGGGTCGACGCCGGAAGCGGTGTACATGTCGGTGTGGCAGACGCCGCAGGCGACGAGCCTGACGAGCGCCTCGCCGGGTCCCGGGCTCGGCGAGCTCGAGCTCCTGCACGACGAGCGGCTTGCCGAACTCCTCGAGCAGTGCGGCGCGGATCTTCATCTCGTCCCCCTTTCCCTCATCGACGCGATCGTATTTAGTTTTGAGATCGATGATGGCCGCGCGCGGCGTGGCCACGCGGCGCGCTCGAGGAAGCCTCACCCTCTGCCAGCGCGAACAGCGGCCAGCGCCCGGGCACGCCCTTCAGCTCGTGAAAGCCGCGGTCCTCGAAGTTGAAGGGGCCGCCGACGACGGTGCCGAAGACGGTTCCCGAGACGAGCACCTCGCCGCCGCCGGCGAGGCCGCTGACGCGCGAGGCGATGTGCACGGCCATGCCGCCGACGTCGTCGCCGATCAGCTCGCACTCGCCGGTGTGGATGCCGACGCGCACCTCGATGCCGAGCGAGCGCGCCGACTCGGTGATCGCCAGCGCGCAGCGCAGGGCACGCGAGGGGGGTCCGGCGAACGTCGCGAGGAACCCGTCGCCGACGGTCTTGACCTCGTGCCCGTCGAAGTGGTGCAGCTCCTTGCGCAGATCCTCGTCGTGGCGCGCGAGCAGGTCGCGCCAGCGACCGTCGCCGAGCTCGGCGGCGCGCGGAGTGGCGTCGACGATGTCGGTGAACATCACGGTCAGCAGCGCGCGCGTGGCCTCGCCGCCGGCGCGCCCTCCGGTGAGGAACTGCTCGACCTCTTCGACGATCGCGTCGCTGTCGCCGAGGAACGGCAGCGAGTCGGTGCCCTCGAGCTCGACGATAGCGCGCGCCGGGGATGTGCTCGGCGATGTAGCGCGAGTGGCGCGGGTCCCACGCGGTGTCGCCGTTGCGGTGCATCACGAGCGTGGGCACGCTGATCTGCGGCAGGAGCTCGCGCACGTCGAGGTCGGCGGCGGCGGTCAGCAGTTCGCGCGCGTTGCCGGGACTGGCGGCAAGGCGCTGCATGCGCGCGAACCAGCTGATCAGCGCCGGGTCGTCGGCCATCGTCGGCGCCATCACGGGGATGCCGGGGTGGTCGGCGGCGCCCCACGAGTCGACGGCGCGGTCGATCCACTCGGCGCGCTCCTCGCGCGTCATCGCCCAGTCGTAGTCGGGCGCCCACAGCGCACGGGCGATCGAGGCGTACATGATCAGCGCGCCGACGCGCTCGGGATGCTCGGCGGCGAGCAGCGCGGCGACGGGACCGCCGAGCCCGTAGGTGAACAGCGCGGCCCGCTCGGAGCCGGCGGCGTCGAGCACGGCGAGCGCGTCCTGCGCCTCCTGCTCGAGCGTGTAGGGCTCGCCGACGCCGTCGGACAGGCCGGTGCCGCGGCGGTCGAACAGGATCAGCCGTCCGAAGACGGAGAGCCTTTCGAGCAGCCGCCGCAGCCCGGTCGACTCCCACAGATGCTCGACCTGGGAGATCCAGCCGGTCATGAACACGAGGTCCAGACGGCCCTCGCCGGTGACCTGGTAGGCGATGCTCGCCCCGCCGCTGCTCGTGTAGCGCGTGACCGGGGCCATCAGGAATCCTCGAGCAGATCCCTGAACGGAGCCGCTGGGTGAACGGTGGCGCCGACGGCGTGGATCCGGTCGACGAGCCACAGGTCGGAGGTGACGACGCGGATCTCGCCGGGACGCGTCTCGGCGGTGATGCGGCGCACGATCTCGTCATCGGCCGAGTCGCGGCGCGGGCGGGGCGCATGCGCGACCTCGATCACGGTCGAGCGGATCGGCGGTCGCGGCGGCTGCTCGAAGACGACGACGACGTCCTCGCCGGTCGCGGCGACCCACTTCTCGAGCATGTGCACGAGATGCACCATTGCGCCGTGGCGGTCCTTCCACCATGCGTCCGGGCGCGTGCCGATCACGTTCATCCCGTCCACGAACCAGCGCACGGTCCTCAGCCTAGTCTCAGCCGCGCGCAAGGGTCGCACGCCTGCGATCGTGCTGGAGTGGTGCAGGCATGCGGCTAGAGGGGATCCAGACGGGCGACATCGTCGAAGTCGATCGCGGGGGCCGGCGCTTTCACGCGCTGGTCGCCGGGCCGGCGGCCGGCGGGCTCGCGCTGGCACCGCTGGATCGCCGGATCAGCTACCGCAGCTGCCGCAGTCGCGAAGTCGTGGGGCACTGGGTCAAGCGCGGACGCCCGCGCGCCAGCGCCGAGCCGCTGCGACCCTCGCCGCGCCAGTTGGAGCTGGATCTCTAGCCGGGCGACTGCGTCCGCGGCCCGGCGACTGCCGCGGCGCCATCGCCCGGCTCACCCGCGTTCGCGCCGGGCGGGTGCTCCGCCGCGTACGCGTTCGCGCAGTGCCGTGAGCAGAAGTAATGCCCGTCGAGCTCGATCGTGGAAGGCGCGCGGCGGTCGACCTTCATGCCGCACATCGGATCGCTCGCTCCGCGTCGCATCGTCAGACGCGAACAGCGACACGAAGATGACGGCGCCGAGCACGTTGGTCACGAGCTTGTAGTCGACGTGCACGCTGCCGAATATCTCCGAGCGGGTGGGTCGCGTGTGGGGAATCAATCCGGCGGCGCTGAACAGCCCGTCGACCGCCAGCGCGGCGAGCACCATCGTCAGGAGCATCAGCGCGACGATCCGCAACGCGAAGGAGGTCCCGTAGTACTTGCGGTAGATCGCGACGATCGGCAGCACGATGAGATCGGCGAACACGAACGCGACGACGCCGGCGAAGCCGATGCCGCCGGACCAGAGCACGGCGGCGAGCGGGATGTTGCCGACCGAGCAGACGAAGCTCAGCACCGCGATCAGCGGACCGACGAGCACGTTCTCGAGCAGTCGCAGCGGGCCGGGTGCGTCCACGATGAAGAGGCCGTTGAAGAAGTCGTTGCCGAGCAGCCCGATGAAGCCGGCGAGCAGGAAGCCGATCGCGATCTCGCGATAGAGCATCGCCCAGTCGTTGCGGAAGTTGTGCGCGACCTCCGACCAGGCCGCGACGGAGCTCAGCCGCTCGCGCAGGGAGCGCGCGGAGCCCGCGGAATGGTGCTGGTGACCGGGCTCGGCGCTCTGCGCGTGCCGTCGCGCCTGCTGTTCGACTCGCCGTGGCACGAACACCCGCAGCAGCAGGGACATGACGAGGATCAGCAGCAGGCCGCCGAGGAACTCGGCGAGCGTGAACTGCCAGCCGATCAGGATCCAGATGACGATGCCGAGCTCGATCACGAGGTTGGTCGAGGCGAACTGGAAGGCGAGCGCGCTGACGGCTGAGGCGCCCTTCGCAAACAGCGATCTGGCGATCGCGACTGCTGCGTAGGAACACGAGGAGGAGGCGGCACCGAGGGCGGTGGCGAGCGCGACCGGGCGCGCGCCATGACCGCCAAGCGCTCGCTCGACCCGCTCGCGCGGAACCCACGCCTGCACGACGGCCGAGATGGCAAAGCCGAAGACGAGCGCCCACCACACGGTCCAGGCCATCAAGAAAGCATTCGACAGCCCTTCCCAGAGAGTCTCGAGCACGCTCATCGTGGCCCCTCGGGCGAGCGTCTCGCCGGCGACGGACCGGCGGCGCAGGTCAGCTGTTCGGGCATCTTCACCACTATACCCCTGAGGGGTACCTGCGAGGAACTCTCGCGGCGCTCCGATTCACCGTCTTCGCGATCCGCCCAGACTGAACCGTTCCAAGCTGTGTGTACTCTCCAGCCGATCGAAATCTGGCGATCTGGCGTGGCGGCTCGGCGACCGGCGCCGAGCTCCCGGAAGGAATGGCTCTCAATGCACACAGAATCGAGCGATCCTCGAGCGGGCGGCAGCCGAACCCTCGAACGCGCGATCGTCCTCGTCCTGCTCAGCGAGGACGACGGTGAGCGTCACTGGTCGCGTGCCGAGCTCGGCGAGGGGATGGGCGTGGAGCGCGGCTCGCTCGATGCGGCGTTGTCCGGGCTGCTCGAAACCGGCGTCCTGCGCCAAGAGGCGGACCGCGTCTGGCCGTCGAGCGCCGCGCGCCGGCTCGACGAGCTCGAGCTGATCGGGATTTGAGGGACGACGCGGCGGGAAGCCCGATCAACCGTCGCACCGGACCGGGACGGCGGAGCGGCTGCTCGGACGCGCGGCAGATAGGGTCTGCAGGATGAGCAATCGCGTGCTGCTCCTCTCCTGGGAGTACCCACCGGTGATCGAGGGAGGCTTGGCGCGACACGTGCGCAAGCTCGCCGAGGCGCTGGTCCGCCAGGGCGTCGTCGTAGACGTGCTGACGCGCGGGATCGTCGGCGGCCCGCGGTCGGGGCAGCCGGGCGTCGAGGAGCTGGCGGGAGTGACGGTTCATCGCGTGCCCGAGCCGAGCTGGCCGCGCGACCTCGGCCGCTTCGTCGCGTGGGTCGAGCAGATGAACGCCGACATGCTCGTGGCGGGCGAAGCCCTCGCCGAGGAGAACCGCTACGACCTGATCCACGGGCATGACTGGCTCGTCGCACAGGCCTCCTCGGCGTTGGCGGAGCGAGCGCGCGTGCCCTACGTGACGACGATCCACGCGACCGAGCACGGCCGCCATCAGGGCTGGGTGCAGGACGCACCGCAGTCGCACATCCACGCCGTGGAGCGCTGGATGGCCGGCCGGGCGGACGGAGTGATCGTCTGCTCGCACTACATGCGCGGTCACGTGGCTGACATCTTCGACATCGACGAGCGGCGCATCACGGTCATCCCGAACGGGATCGACCCGAGCGAACTGCAGCCGGCGGGCGACTTGCAGGCGCTGCGCAGCCGCTTCGCCGAGCCGCACGAGAAGCTCGTGCTGCTCGTCGGTCGCCTGGTCTACGAGAAGGGCTTTCAGCTGGCGCTCGACGCGATGCCGGGTGTCGTGCGCCAGGTCGAGAACGTGCGTTATCTGGTGGCCGGCAGCGGCACCCACGAGGATGAGCTGAAGGCCCAGGCGGAGCGTCTCGGGCTCTCCGATCACGGTCACTTCCTCGGCTGGATCGGCGACGACGTGCTGCATTCGCTCTATCGCATCGCCGACCTCTGCGTGGTGCCCTCGATCTACGAGCCGTTCGGCCTGGTCGCGCTCGAGGCGATGGCCTCGGGGTGTCCGTGCATCGTGGCCGACACAGGGGGTCTGCGCGAGGTCGTTCCGGTCGGCGAGCGGGTCGGGCTGCGTTTCAACGGCGGCGATCCCGAGCACCTCGGCGTGATGATCGAGCGCCTGCTGGTGGACGAGGCTCTGCGCGAGCGGTTGGTCACGGAAGCCTCCGAGCACGTCCTTCGCTTCGATTGGGATGACATTGCTCAGCGCACGCGGGGCGTCTACAGTCAGTTGCGTGAGTTGAGGCCGCGTGAGGAAGGGGTGCAGGGAGGATGAGCTCAGAGGGGACGCTCGCCCAAGAGGAGGGGTCGGCCCTCCCCAACGGGGCCCTCGCGGGCCTGATGCAGGACGACTTCCCGCTGACGGTGCACCACATCCGCAGGCGCATGAAGACGTGCAGCCCAGACGCCGAGGTGCTCACGCTGCGCGAGCCGGGAGTCGTGGAGCGCCGCAGCTTCGCCGAGACCTCCGAGCGGGTCGACCGGCTCGCGCGGGTGCTGGGTGGCCTGGGCGTGGAGCAGGGTCAGCGCGTGGGGACATTCGCGTGGAACAACCAGCGCCACTTCGAGCTGTACTTCGCGATCCCGTGCGTGGGGGCGGTGCTGCACACGCTCAACATCCGCCTGTTCGAGGAGCAGCTGACCTACATCGTCAACCACGCCGAGGACAGGGTGATCTTCGTCGACGACTCGCTGGTGCCGGTGCTCGAGAAGCTCGCGCCGAGCTTCGAGACGGTCGAGCACTACATCGTGATGGGCGACGGCGACGCAGGCGCCCTGCCCAACGCGCTGCGCTACGAGGAGCTGCTCGCCGAAGCCGGCGACGGGGACTTCGAGTACCCCGAGGTCGACGAGCGCCAGGCGGCGGCGCTGTGCTACACGAGCGGCACCACGGGCAACCCGAAGGGCGTGCTCTACTCCCACCGCTCGATCAGCCTGCACTCGACGGCGACGCTGGTCAAGGACGGGCTGGGGCTGAGCCGCTCCGACCGCGTGCTCGCGGTGGTGCCGATGTTCCACGCGAACGCCTGGGGCCTGCCGCATGGCGCCGCGCTCGCCGGCGCCGATCTGCTGCTCCCCGACCGCCATCTCTCGGCTGAGCCGCTGGCAGGCTTGATCGCCGCGGAGCGACCGACGCTGATGGGCTGCGTGCCGACGATCTTCGCCGACGTGCTGCGCTACGCGGATGAGCATTCGGAGGTCGATCTCTCCTCGCTGACGAACGCGACCTGCGGCGGCTCGGCGGTGCCGCGGCAGTTGATGAAGGACTTCGAGGAGCGCCACGGCGTGAACATCTTCCAGGCCTGGGGGATGACCGAGACGAGCCCGGTGGCGACGTTCTCGCGCCCGAACGACGGCGAGCACGACGAGGCGCACTGGGATCTGCGTGCGCGCCAGGGTCGTCCGCTGCCGTGGGTCGAGCTGCGCCTGATCGGCGACGACGGCGGGGAGGTCGCGTGGGACGGCGTCTCGACGGGCGAGATCGAGGTCCGCGGGCCGTGGATCGCGGCGCGCTACTTCCGCGACGACTCGAGCGATCAGAAGTTCGACTCGGGATGGCTGCGCACGGGCGACATCGCGGCGGTCGACGAGCAGGGATTCGTGCAGATCACTGACCGTGCGAAGGACGTGATCAAGTCGGGGGGCGAGTGGATCTCCTCGGTCGAGCTCGAGAACGAGATGATGTCTCACCCAGACGTCGTCGAGGCGGCGGTGATCGCCAAGCCGGACGAGCGCTGGTCGGAGCGCCCACTGTGCTGCGTGGTGCTGCGCGAGGGCGCACAGACGACGGCGCCGGAGCTCGTCGAGCATCTGCGCGGGCGGGTGGCGAAGTGGTGGCTGCCGGACGAGTTCGCCTTCATCGGCGAGATCCCGAAGACGAGCGTGGGCAAGTTCGACAAGAAGGTGCTGCGCGCGAGCTTGGGCGAGGACCAGCTCGAAGGTCGTGTGCAGGTCTAGCTCCGACGTCCCGCTGCACAGGGCGTTTGGGGGCGCCGGCGCACCGGCTCACGCAGCTCTCAAGGGCAGGCGCGGGCGGGCCGATACACAAAAAACGGCCGCATCGTGCGGTTTCGCCGACCGATGCGCTTGATAGTTGTTCTGACCGATATGCAGGCTACGGCTTGTAGACGGCGAACAAGAAACGTGTTTTAGGACTAAAATCGCCCGACGAAGGGCAAGAGGCCCTCACAGGGCTGGAGCGTTCACCCCACATCATCAACGGGAGGTTGGCATGACTCGGACCGATGTCGTGGCCTCGAGTAGGCCGCACAAAGCAACTGCAGCACCGAAGAGGAAGGGATCATCCAGCGCGTTGCGCAAGCTCGTGGTGCTGCCGGTCGCTGTTGCCCTGACGATGGCGCTCGTGCCGGCTTCGGCACTCGCGGCAGAAGAAGGCCTCTCGGGCTACAACAAAACGACGACGACGACGACCACGACTCCCACGACGACTCCGGCGACGACGCCGACGCCGACGACCGGGACATCGCCGTCGAAAGAAGAAAGCACGCCGACGAAAACGACGGCGCCTGAAACGTCCTCGACGGAACCGAGCAAAGCCGAACCGACGGCCAAAAAGGCTTCGACGCTTCCGTTCACGGGCTTCGACCTGCGCTGGACGATCGGCGCGGGTGTCCTGCTGCTCGCGATGGGTCTGTCGATCGTGATGGTCCAGCGCCGCCAGCGCCGCGGCGAGCGCTGAGCCGAAACGCTTAGACGAATCTGAGAGCGGCCGCCGGCTTCCGGCGGCCGCTCTTTTTTGTGCGCTGTGCGTCGAGCGCTTCCGTCGCCCTGGCTATGCGGATGAGAGGACTCGAACCTCCACCTGGTTTCCCAGACACGGACCTGAACCGTGCGCGTCTACCAATTCCGCCACATCCGCGTGGGGTGGGAGGCGAAGATATCGCAGATGCTGCGGGCGCCTCGGCGCCCGTGCGCCGTCCGCGCGTGCATTGATCGACGAGCCGCGGCGGCGCTCGCTCGACCCTGGCTCCGGGCGCTTTGCTAGCCTCGTCGCTGTCATAGCTCGCCGCTATCGTCCAGGGGACTAGGACGCCGCCCTCTCATGGCGGAAACCCGGGTTCGAATCCCGGTAGCGGTACTTTGTTACGCCCCGTCTCTTACGGGGCGTTTCGCGCTTCAGGGGGAGGAATCAAGTCCGGCTCGATTGCCACCGTGCCGGAACTTCTCAGTACGTCGCGGCCGCTTGGACGGCGTCAGCCGATACGTGGCCGATACCCGCCCCTACACCGAGGCGGTCGGCTGACCTACGGTTGATCGCCTTCCGGGCTGCCGTGGTGCAAGAAGTGTCCGATCACGTCCACCACGACTTCGCTCGGGTGCGGAAGACTGCGCGCCGTCCGCGTCGTGCCACTGACCCAATCAGGCCCGGACACAACCAGAGAGGACGCAAAGAGGACCAGTCGTTCGTCGCCGACAAGCACTTCGGCGTTGCATGCCTGGAGCGTCAGCCGAGGCTTCTTGAAGTGTTTGGTGGGAAAGCATTGGATGGGGCTCGACACTCGACACGGAATAGCTGTGAACGCCGAACGAGGCGACAAGTCGCCGCATCGTGGCATGGTCAAGGGGTCTCGAAGGTGACCGGCTGAAGCACGTCGAGTCAGGTTCGTGACCGATGCACCGGCTCGGCCGGAATCCGGATGGGGTGCGAAGTTTCGCCAGCGTAGCGGCGGCCAGCGCGGGTGTGGTGCCGTAGACGCGGATCTGCGTGCCAAGGCCCTGTGGTTCAGGTCCCGCTGCACCCGCGATGCGGACGCCCGCGACAGCGATCGAGGCCAACGCCGCAGCGGCGAGAAATCCCGTCTGCACTCGCTTGGACACCCACATGTATCGGCCAGGGGGTCCGCCTCCCCAAGGGCCGCCTTTTTGCCTCGGCCGCCCGCACCGTTGAGGCCGTGTCCGGCGGGCTCGTCGTCAGTTGGCGAACACGCGCACGAGCACCGGACTCGCGGCCGCCGAGCCTTCGATCGTGCCGGAGCAGGACACGGGATGCTTGACCCAACGCGGTTCGATCCGCTTGACCCAGTGTCCGCTGGCCACGCTTGCGCGCCCCGATGCGCCGCCGCTTTCCTTGGCTCCTGAGCCGACGCAATGTACCGACCACCTGAAGTCCAGTTGTTCCCTGTTCGGCTCGGTGACGACGAGCAGGAACGAGCGGGGCGGGCGCACGTGCGAGAAGGGGGCCGCGAAGGCCTCGGTCGGCGTTGCACTGTGGCGCACGATCAGCCGACCGTAGGTTTCCGCAACGGCGGAGCTCGCCGCGCAGAGTGCTGCACTCGCCGCGATGGCCGCGATCATTGGCAGGTCGCTGTCGATTTGACGACATTTGCGGAGGTTAGGCTAATCGAACAGGGCGCGTCGGCCGATGCCGGCACGGTGCGCGTGACCCCTGAGCGTGCCGATCGTAGAAAGCCCGGCGAATCAATTAGTCGTAAGTCAGAGGAAGCGAAGGGGCCTGACGGCGGCGAAACTGTCTGGTGCTCCGATCGGGCCAGAAATCCACCCTCTCGGAATCCCGATGTTCGAATCACCGGGAAAAAGTTGGAGACGCGCCTCGACTTAACGCTTTGGATCATTGAATCTCTTGTAGGCAACCCGTGAGTCACGGCGCTCCCTGGGGATGGAGCAAGGGCCGTTTCTCGCGACATGAGTGGGCAAGACACCGTTCTTTACAGTCGAAAAGCACGAACGCGAGGAAGAAATGGCCTTTGTCCACCAGACACGCACCGCCGGCCCACGCCTGCGCTCGAGACCGAACGGGCTACCCCGCGGAAGGGTCACGGAGATTCAACGTAGTCGAATGCTTGCCGCGGCGCTCGAGGCCGTCGAGGAGGTCGGTTACGGACGCATGACAGTAGCCCAGGTGATCAGCCGGGCGAAAGTGTCACGCAAGACCTTCTACGACGTCTTCGCCGATCGCGAAGACTGCTTCCTGGCGGCCGTCGAGCAGGCGGTCTCTCAAGTGGGCAAGCTCGTGCGTGAGGCCTATGAGCAGGAGGAGGGCTGGCGAGACGGCATTCGCGCGGGACTGGCCGAGCTGCTCGTTTTCCTCGATGAGGAGCCGGCCCTTGCGCGGCTGTGCCTGGTCGAGGCGCTTGGAGCCGGCCCGCGCGTGCTCGAGCGGCGCGCCCAACTGCTCGAGGAGTTGGCCGAGGTCGTCGACCGTGGTCGTTTCGTGACAACTGCCGTTCGTGAACCCCCCGAGGTCGCCGCCGAAGGAGTCGTCGGCGCCGTGCTGGCCGTGCTCCACACGCGCGCGTTGGAAGAGGGCTCGGAACGATTCTCCGCGCTGCTCGGTTCGCTGATGAACATCGTCGTGTTGCCCTACCTGGGCGCGCGCGCGGCGAGCCGGGAACTGAGCCGCCCGGCGCCGGAGACACGTCGTAACCACGACTCGCCTCCGGTCCTCTCGCGCACGCGCGATCCGATGGCGGGGCTGAGCATGCGCTTGACATACCGAACGGTACGAGTGCTCGTCGTGATCGGAGAACACCCGGGTGCAAGCAACCGGGAGATCGCCGAGCGCTCCGGTGTGGCCGACCAGGGACAGATATCCAAGTTGCTTGCCCGTCTGGCACGGCTCGAGCTGGTGGAGAACACCGGCGATGGCCAGGAGAAGGGCGGCTCGAACGCTTGGCACCTCACGCAGCGCGGCTCGCGCGTCGAGCGTGCGACCCGCCCCCGCTGAGTAGGCCTCCGGTCACCCGCCACTGCGTCGCAGTGGCGGGACCTCGCGCCGGTTGAGCATCTAGGCCGTCCCGTCGAGCGGCGATCGTCGGAGGGGCCAGCAGGTGCTGCGCTTCCTACTGTGGCGATTGCTGGGGCTGCTCGCCCTGCTGGTGGGCTTTGCGGCGGTGGGCTGGCTCTTGGGCGGCGGCCCGGGGCGGCTCCTGCGCGCAGCCTCAGCACGTCGGGCAACGAGCGAAACGGCGAGCCCACAGCGATTGCTGCACTGGCCGCACGCGGTTTGGCACTGGGCGCCGTTTGCCGGCATACGGATCGTCGCACTGCTGACCGTAATCGTCCTGGTCCAGGCGCTCGCACTGCTCGCGATCCGCTGGGTCGCGCGCAGCCGGCGCAGCTACGTGCGTATGCGGCTCGAGCCGTATCGAACGGATCAGGCCAGCGCCGAGGCCGTCGTGCGGATGCACGAAGCGCTGCACAAGCGCCTCTTGCTTCGCTGGTGGCGGCGCGTGCTGCTCGGTCAGCCGAGCGTCTCGCTGGAGGTTCATCACCAGTGCGGACAGCGGAGACGGCGCGAGCCGCGCCTGGCTGGCGCTGAGCTGCCCGGCTGGTGCGGAGCGGATGGTAGAGGCGGCCCTGCGCACGGCCTATCCAAACTGCCGCCTCACGGCGGTGGAGGCGACGGTGCCGCTGCCGTCGCCGATCTCTCTTGCGACTGAAGAAGGACTTGGAGTTCATCCGCAGGGCGAAGTCGCTCGATCGTTTCGAGCATGAGCGTGAACCGGCGATGAATCGCCTGCTCACGGTGATGGGCGCCTGCCGATCGCCGGTGCTCGTGCAATTCGCGCTCACGCCGGCGCCGCTGCTGCTGGAGCGAATTGCCAGGCGTCGATTCAAGCTGCACGAGGCGCGTCTGTCGCGCGAGCGCCGCGAGCATCTGGTGATCCGCGATCGGTCGCTCGTGGACGATGTCGAGTTGCGAGGCGGGCTGGAGGTACAGCACCGGTCGCTGTTCTTTCTCGACATCCGCATAGTTGCGGGCGATCGCACGACGTGCGAGCGCGTGGCGTCCGAGCTTCGCGTGGAAAGCGCCGAGAACAGGTTGATCGAGCGCGGTACGGCACTTCGTCACGGCGTGCTCGGTCTCTATCGCCGGCGAATAGCGCGCGGCGAGGGCAATCCGGTCCCGGGCTTTCAACGGGGAGTCTTCGCGCCGAGCGAGCTGGCCTCGCTGTGGCACCTTCCGTCGATCGATTACCTCTCGGTTCCCTTTGCCCGCGGCGCTCCACCGGTCGCGCCCGCCTCGCCCGCGATCATGCGCCCGCCCGAGGGGGAGGGAACCCTCCGCGACTCGATCGGCCCGGTCTCGATACACGTCGAGCTGCGCAAGCAGAACACGGCGGTCCCGGGCGCCGTCGAGCAGGGAAAGTCGAGCTACCTGATCGCCACCGTGGCAGAGGATCTGCGGCGAGAGCGCTGCTCGGTGATCGTGCTCGATCCGAAGGGGGACGCCGCCGATGCGGCCGTGAGCCTCGTCCCGCCGGCGCGCACGTGCACGCTGCTGGACTTCGCCGACCCGACCTGCGGATTCAACCCGCTCGCCGTCGATGCCCCGGCCGACGTGATCGCCGACTACGTCGTCGCGGCGCTCAAAAACCTCTTTTCTGAAACCGACATCAAGGCCAGTTCCGATCGCTACCTGCGCAACGCGATCATCGCCGTGCTGGCCTACGACCGCGCGTCCACCTTGTGGGATGCCGCGCGGCTGCTGTCGGTCGGCGAGGACGGCTATGCCTATCGCCGCACGGTCGGTGCACATGTGCGTGCGTTGCCTGAGTTGAGCGAGATATCGACCTTCTTCACCTCTGAGCTGACTGCCCAGCTCGCCGATGCCCGCAGCATGACGACCGCGAAGCTCGACGCTCCCGTCAACAAGCTCGCACGGCTGCTCAACTCGGCCTCGATCAAGCGCGTGCTGCTCAACGACTCGCTCAGGGTCGACTTCGATCGCGTCATCGCAGGCGGCGAGGTGCTCGTCGTCAAGGGGGCGCTCGGCTTGATGGGCGCGGGCAACACGTCGGTGCTGCTGCAGCTCCTCGTCGGCATGCTCGACGCCGCGCTCGCCCGGCAGCAGGATCTGCTCGACGCCTCGCGGCGAGTCGCGGTGGCGCTGAAGGTCGACGAGGCTCCACTCGTGCTCACCCGGGGCTTCGCGGAGACGATGGCGCTCAAGCGCTCGGCCGGTCTTGAGACTGTCGCCTGCTGGCAGTCGGACGCTCAGTGGACCGAACGCGAGGTGCGCGACCAGCTCGATGCACTGTTTGCACACCGCGTGTACTTCGCCACAGCCTCCTCGCGGGACGCGAGAGACGCGGCGGCGCTGACGATGGCCGAGTTCTCGGACACGATCCGGCCCGGACTGGGACACCTCGCAAAGCTCGCGCGTCCCGACGCCCGCCTGTACCTGCCGAAGCATCACGCGATCGCGAGCTGGTCGACGCCGGAGGGGCGCCAGCCGCCGTTCATCGCCCGCACGCTGCCGCTGCGTGTGGATCGCGAACGGCTGGCGCTCCACGCCGCGCGCCAGCACGAACGGGGCGGGCGACGGCTCCCCGACCTGCGCCAACCGCACTGGCGCAGCCGCGAGGCACCGGCGAGCGCCCGAGCGGCGCCGGGATCCCGCGTCGATCGCCGGGAGGCATCTGAATCGGCTCCCATGGATCGATCCTCGACAGCGAGCGGCGACGGCGCCCGACCGATGCCGTCAGGCGCATCGACCGCCAGTGCGCATCGGGCACTGCGTTCGCCGCCGGCCGTGGCCGCCGCGTTGCCCGACACGCCGTGCGAGAGCTACCGCGAGCTCGTCGAGCTCGACGTGGCGCAGAGCGTGCGCTGGGCAAGGCCGGTCGCCACGCCGATCGCGCTGCAGCCGGATGCGCTGGACGTGGACATGCTCGAGCTGATTGCGCGCCTCGGCCACGTGTTGAGCAGCCAGCTGCACCGGAGGTTCAATCGTGGGCGCGCGATCACCACGACGCAGCGGCGGCTCAAGCGCTTGTCGGACGCCGGCCTCGTCGCGCGCTTTCAGTTCCACCGGCGCGATGGCGGTGGAGTGCCGATGTGCTACGTGATCAGCGTCGCCGGCCTCGAGCTGCTGAGCTCGAGTGGGCGTGAGGTCGTGCCCTCGACGGCAGGGTCGGGCGCGGCGGTATCGCCCGTCCCGGGGGGAGATGTGCAGCGCGAAGCTCCGGCGCAAGGTCGCGGCCCGGCCCAACTGCGCCAGGCGCGCCGCGACGTCCATCTTGCCGGCTGGGTACTCGCACTGCTTGCGGCCGAGGGCGACGCTCGCACGAGGCTGCGCGGGCGCGAGGAATCCGTGTTGAGCCCTCCGAGCCAAGCGCTCGGGCCCAACCGCGCGCCGCTTGCGCCGGCGCAGCTGCGTCTGCCCGACGGTCGGGTGCCGCACGACTTCCTCGGCTACGACGGGGCAGATCGGCTAGTCGAGGTCGAGCGTTTCGAGACCGTCCGCCCAGGCGCCGTGGTCGAGCTGGCGCACACGCCGCTCGATGTGATGGTCGAGCTCGACGACCGCCTGCCGAGCGGCACGGCCGCAGGCAAGCTCCAGCGCTATGACCACTTTCTGACTGGTTGGTCGGCTCATGTGCGCCGCTACGGCGAGCGGGCGAAGGCCGCGCCACTGGTCGTGTTGGTCTGTCGTGACAGATCGCGCGCGCGACGCTGCGCCGAGTTGGCCGACGCGGCGCTTGTTGCGTGTCGTGCCTACGCGGGCGAGTACCCGAGCAACTGGGAATACCTCGGCAGGTCGCGCACCCGGTTCGTCGCCGAGCGCGATCTGCACGAGGGTTCGATGCTTGCGTACGGCGTCCCGTCGCTGCCGCCCGCCGTACGCATGGCCGCGCGGGGCGGCGATCCGGCGGCGGGCGAGCCGCGCGTCGAGCAGCGCCGGCTACTGGAGGGGGCCCAGTTGGCGCGTTGACGCTCCCGCGTCACCCGGCGCGTGAGCACAGTTGCCTCATCGCTACCGGCAGTCGCCCCGTCGCGCCGGAGCCCCCCGGCGCAGTCAGGTGCCCGGCGTCATGCAGGCCAGCAGCACTCCCTCGAGGCCGCAAACGGCTTACGGAAGCCGAACTGCAGTTTGCGCGCTGGGCAACTGCGCCGGCGACAGCCGGGAGAGTGTGCCGAGCTTTGCCCGTGGCGCGTGCGTTCGCTACCTTCGAAGCTCCTTTTCCGTCCTTTTCCCTTGTACTGCCGTCCCACGTTTGCTTGAGCTCGCCGTCTCGGCGGGCGCATGACATGTCAGGGAAGCGTCGCGTAGCGCGACCATGGCGCCCGACGCTCAGTCCCGCGCGGGCTCTTCCAAGTGCCCGCCGCGGCTCTAATAAGAGAGCGCTTTCGCGCCAACTTCACGCCGTCTCAAGCGCAGCGGCTCGTTCCTCCGAGACCCCTTAAGGGGATCTCGGACTCCCGGGCGCACTCAACCGCGGTTGCCGGTCGCGCCTTGACGTACGCCGCTTGAGCGACGTACAACGCGCCCCTTCGCCGCCTGGCGGCACCAGCAACAACACGACACAGGAGTCAGCCATGAGTCCGATCACGACGAACCCTTCGCACCCCCATGCGCCACCGCATCGCTGCGCCGCCGATCGCGTCCAACGCGCCCGACGTCGTCCTGTGGCGCCGGTTCGTGCGCAGCGCAGGCGCTCGGGCGCGCACGACCGCCGCACGCTCGGCAGCTACCGCGACTGGCGCGACAGCCCGCGCGAGATCGTCGCCTTGCCGGGGGCCGGCGAGAGCGTGCTCGTGCTCGACCGCGACGCGATCACGCTTGGGGACCGGCGACTGCTCGCGCACCTTGGTGCGGACGAGCCACCCGAGAATGCCGCACTGGTCTCCCGCGACTTCATGCGTCAGGCCAGGCGCGCGAGATGCGCATGCAGGCCGCTCGGCGACGCGGATCTCCGGGCGATCCCGTTCGCCGACGAGCACGAGGCAGTCGATCGGTGCTCCGAGCTCACCGCCGAGGAGACCCTGCACGACCGCCTCGGGCGCCGCTACCGGATCGAGCGACTGGCGGGCGAGATGTCGATTCCAGAGCTGCGCTGGTGCCGACGCTCCCCCGGGGCCGATCACAGCGCCAGCGAGCGAGAAGTGCTCAGTGTTCGCGAGACGATCGCGTGCCTGGAAAGTTACGGGCCCGCGCTCGCTTTGACCAGCAGAGCCGTCTCGCTGCACGGTGACTCCGATCGGGTTTCGATTGCCCTCCTGCGAGCCGAGCTCGTGCGCACGCGGGAAAGCCCGATCGTGCTCAATCGAGCGCTCCGCGCAGCGGTGATGGACGCCGTAGAGCGTCGCGGGCAGAGCATGAGCGAGATAGCGATGCGTTGCGGACGGATCAAGCGCGACTCGGCCGGCAACACGAGCGGTGAGACCAGCTGGCTGGCTCGACGACTCGGTCTGCTGCCGGAGGGAGGTCGCCGCAAGCCGACGCCGTGGATCCACAGCGACGTTCTCGCACTGATCGCTCGTGACGGGCTCGGTCTGAGCCCGCGCGAGGTCGAAGCCGACTGACCGACCAAACAAGACCCCGGCGGGCCTGACGCCCGCCGGACGAAGTGCACGTGACGGCGGACCGGATGGTCCGCCGTCGCTCGTTAACCACCACCGCAAGCGCCCGGGGGCGGTCTCCTCGACCGGTCTCTCGCTTGCCTCAGAAAGGAAGGACTCGATGTCCCGTTCATCATCAATCACCGCAGTACAGGACCCGCTCGGGCCACTGATCGGGCTCGCGCACATGCTCGCCGCGCAGGTAATCGAGCTCGCCTGCGGGCTCGCGCTCGGGGCCGCGGCAGCGCGAGTCCTGCGGGCTCGCGGTATGCACTGGAGTTGGGCTGCTCTCGCGGTGGGGGTGGTCGTCCTGCTTCGTTCGCTGGAGGGGCCTTGGGCGACGGTCGCGCTCGCCGCGAGCGTCGGCGCGTTGCTTCGCAGCCGCCGCTGGCACCGCGAAGACCTCGACGCCGGCGTGGATCTGGCGCGCGCTGCGAGGTTACGGCGGGGGCCGCACGACACGTTGCGGAGCCTGCTCGAGCCACTCCGTGCCCACCGCATCCGCGGACGTGGCCAGATGGGCTGGTTTCGCGGCGAGGAGTTGATCCTCGGCCGTGCGCCCGGGGGACGGGCCGTGTCGATCCCGTTCGGCGGCTCAAGGGGCGGCACGCATGCCCTGCTCGTTGGGGCGACCGGCTCGGGAAAGACGATGACGCAAGCCTGGATCGCCGCTCGCGGGATCGATCGGGGGATGGGCGCGATCGTGGTCGACCCGAAGGGCGACAGCACGATACGCACGGCCGTGGCGAACGCGGCTCTACGCGCCGGACGCGAGTTCATCGAGTGGACTCCGGAGGGTCCAAGCGCCTACAACCCGTTCGGTCGTGGAAGCGACAGCGAGGTAGCGGACAAGGTGCTCGCGGGCGAGCGCTTCACCGAGCCCCACTACCTCAGGCAGGCCCAGCGCTTCCTCGGTCACGCGGTGCGTGCGCTTCGTGCGAGCGGAACCGAGACGAGCCTGCGCACGATCGCGGAGAGTCTCGACCCGCTCGCGCTGGAGCTCCTCGCTCGTCGCTTGCCCGAGGCATCCGGGGCCGCGACGCATGCCTACCTCGACTCCTTGACGCCCCGACAGCTGAGCGATGTCGCCGGTGCGCGCGATCGCCTCTCGATTCTCGCCGAGTCCGATGTCGCCGCTTGGCTCGAGCCGAACGGGGCCGGTGTCCGCGGGTTCGACCTGTTCGAGGCCGTGCAGACGCGCGCCGTGGTCTACTTCGACCTCGACGCGGACAGGCGTCCGTTGCTCACGCAGATGCTCGGCGCGGCGATCGTGCAGGATCTGCAGACCACCGTCGCGTTACTGCAGTCTCAGCCGACCCCGACGGTCGTCGTGATCGACGAGTTCGCCGCGCTCGCGGCCGAGCAGGTAGTGCGGCTGTTCGGCCGCGCCCGTTCGGCCGGCTTCAGCCTCGTCCTCGGCACGCAGGAGCTGGCCGACCTGCGTCTGCCGGGACGCGACGCGCTGCTCGAGCAGGTGCTCGGCAACCTGTCCGTCGTGCTCGCGCACCGCCAGGTCGTACCCGCGTCGGCGGAGCTCCTTTGTGGGCTCGCCGGGACTCGCGGGGCATGGCGCACCTCCCGCCAGGACGGTGGGCGCACGAGCCGTACGCGCACTCGGGAGGCGCTCTTGAGCGTCGAGGAGGTGATGGGCCTCGCGCCTGGATGTGCAGCTGCGATCGCGTTCGGCCAGCGGGCCGGCAGCCAGATCGTTCGTGTCTTCTCTGAGCGGGAGGAGGTGTCCCGATGAGCACTCAGAACGCCTCCGATGAGCGGATCGAGCTGTTGCACTGGACGGCGGGGATGGGCGCCGTCACCGGCGAGTCGCTCGCCCTTCGCAGGCGCGTGAGCCTCGCTTCGGCGCGGGCGATGCTCACCGCCGCCGCTCGCGCGAAGCAGCTGCTCCGACACCGGCCGTTGGCCGACCATCCGGCGCTGTACACGATCACGCGTCTCGGCTTGCGCGCCGCGGCGCTCGACGGAGTAGAGCCATGCCGCGTCAGCCCGGGGAGCGCGCACCACATGATCGCCTGCGCTCACGTGGCCGCTGCTTTGGAGTGTCGCTACCGCGATCAGCTCGTGATCGGCGAGCGGGAGCTGCGAAAGCGCGAGCGGGATGCGGGCGCTGCGCTGGCGAGCGTCGTATTGCGGCGCGTCGGTGAGCACGGACCGCTGATGCATCGTCCGGATCTCGTGCTCCTGCCACGCCCAGGATCTCCTCGGCGGCCGGTCGCCGTCGAGGTGGAGCTGACGATCAAGGCGCCGCGACGGCTCGCGGAGATCTGTCGCGCCTGGACGAGATCGCGCCACCTCGACGGGGTGCTGTACTTCGCCCCGCCCGCCGTGGAACGGGCGCTGCGCAGGGCAATCGGCGTGGCCCAGGCGGGCGAGTCGGTTGTCGTCGTGCCGCTCGACTGGCTTGACGCAGAGCGTCCTGTGGATTCTGGGCGCTGTCCGACCGAAAGAAGCATCCCAAGCGACTCCTAGCGTCTGCGCGGGGTCAATCATCCAAGCCACGGAGAACGGAAATGTCATTGTTTGCCATCAATAGAGTCGTAATCGTCGGACGTTTGACGCGTGACGTGGAGTTGCGCTCACTGCCGTCTGGCCGTAGCGTCGCGAGTCTTCGGATCGCGTGCAACTCGAGCCGCAAGGACGGGGACCAGACGACGGAGCGCCCGAACTACTTCGACGTCACGGTCTATGGAGCACCCGCGGAGAGCGTCGCGCGCTACACCGGCAAGGGCAGTCGCGTTGGCATCGACGGTCGTCTGGAGTGGCGCGAGTGGGAGAACTCCGAGCAACAGCGCCGGCAGGCCGTCAGCATCGTGGCCGACGTCGTTCAGTTCCTCGACGGCCGTGGCGGGCGGGCGGGGCAGGAGGACTCAGACGATGACGCGGGCGATGGAGAGGACCGCGAGCTCGTCGGGGTCGGCGCCGAGGATCTCGACGTCACCTTCTGAGCATGGCCTTGGCGCGGATTCGACCCTCGGATCCGCGCCTGCCAGGCGCTCAGTCGGGCGCTGCCCGCGTAAACTGGCGCGCCAGCCAGTCCAGTCTGCGAACCCGAGGAGTCAAGTGCCCGTCAATACGCAAGCGATCGGCAAGAAGTACGAGCCCGTGGTGTATGCCGTGGGCCGCGAGAAGATCAAGGAGTACTCACTCGCCGTGGGCGAGACGAATCCGCTTCACCTCGACGTCGCCGCTGCACGCGAGGCGGGCTTCGCCGACGTCGTGGCGCCGCCGATGTTCGCCGTCGTCTACAGCGCGCCCGCGGTCGGGCCGCCGATCTTCGATCCCGAGATAGAGCTCAACTTCGCGATGATGGTGCACGGTGGACAGGAGTTCGTGTGGGGGCCGCTGGTCGTAGCGGGCGATGAGATCACGACGACGGCCGGCGTGAAGGACATCTCAGAAGCGGACGGACGCGGCTACTACGTGTTCGAGTCGATCTCCACCAATCAGCGCGGCGAGCAGGTCTGCCGTGGGACATGGACCAACATCGTGCGGGGAGTGTGAAAGCTGTGAGTGAATTGAAAGCCGGAGAGCAGATTCCGCAGGTCAGTGTCACCCCTGACAAGTACCTCACCAGTCGCTACGCAGGCGCGTCGGGCGACTTCAACCCGATTCACATCGACGAGGACTTCGCCCGCGCGGTGGGGCTTCCCGGGACGGATCCTCCACGGCCTCTGGACGATGGCTCAGGTCGCGCGTGCGCAGACGCAGGCAGCGGGCGGGCCAGGGCACCTGAAGCGACTGACTGTCCAGTTCCGCGGTATGGGCCTGCCCGAGCACGAGGTCGTGGTCAGCGGCACGGTCAGCGAGGTGAGTGACGGTCGCGCGTTGATCGACACGGTCGCCGAGCAGGACGGCAACCAGATCATCCGCAACGCCGAGGCCGAGCTGGAGCTCTAGCTGCGAGGCGATCCGGGGCGTCGCGCCCCGGCCTACAATTGAACGATGCTCACCTCCAGGCAGGAGCGGATCCTGTGCAAGGTGGTGGACGACTATCTGCGCACCGGGCAGCCGGTGGCGTCACGGTCGATCGCCGCCGACCCCGACTTCGACTGCGGACCGTCGACGGTCCGTAACGAACTGGCGCTGCTCGAGGAGCAGGGCCTGCTCGCGCATCCGCACGTCTCGGCCGGACGCGTGCCGACGGATGCCGGCCATCGCTACGTCGTCGACCGGATGCTCGACTCCGGCCAGGGCCTCGAGGTCCGGCGCCGGCTCGAGCTCTCGTTGATCCGCAGGGAGATCGAGGAGGCGATGCGCACGACCTCGGAGACTCTCTCGCAGATGACGAACCTGCTGGCGGTCGTCTCGGCCCCGTCGCTGAACTCGGCGACGATTCGTCACGTGGAGGTGCTCGCGCTTCAGCCCGAAGTCGTGATGCTCGTGGTGATCACCTCGACGGGCGGCGTGTCGAAGCTCTTCGCGACGTTCGATCGGCCGGTCGATTCCGGTCTGCTGGCGTGGGCCGGCGAGTATCTGCGCGAGCGCCTGGTCGGCTACGGACTGGGCGCGCGGATGTTGCAGCAGCGTCTGCTCGACCCGAGCCTTTCGGCGGTCGAGTGCGCGTTCCTCGAGCGCCTCGCGCCGGCCTTCGGCGATCTTGCCACGGAGGCCGAGGATGAGATCTACGTCGACGGCACCGCTCGGCTGTTCTCGGCTGGTCAGATCGGCGACGCCGCGCAGCTCGAGGGTCTCGTCGGCCTGCTCGAGCGGCGCGTGTCGCTTCTGCGGGTGCTGCGGGCGGCGCTCGGCGAGCAGGGCGTCTACGTGCGAATCGGCAGGGAGAACGAGATTCCGGCCATGCGCTCGCTCGCGCTGGTGGCGACCGGCTACGGCCTCGCCCAGCGCAAGCTGGGTGCCGTCTCGGTGATCGGACCGGTGCGGATGGACTACGCGGGCGCGATCGTGACCGTGCGCGAGGCGGCACACGAGCTGTCGCGCTTCATCGAAGACACCTATGCCGAGAACTGACACGACGAGCATGCCGCGCGATCCCTACGAGGTCCTTGGCGTCGAGCGCGGCGCCTCGGCGCAGGAAGTCAAGAAGGCCTTCCGCCAGCTGGCGCGAGAGCTGCATCCGGACGTCAATGCCCATGATCCCGACGCCGAGGAGAAGTTCAAGGAGGCGGCGGAGGCGTATGAGATCCTCTCCGACGAGGAGCGCCGCGCGACCTATGACCGCTACGGTCACGAAGGTCTTCGCTCGGGGGGCTATGCACCGAACTTCGACGCGTTCGGCTCGATCGGCGACCTCTTCGAGGCGTTCTTCGGCGGCGGCGGTGGTGCGGGCGGCGCGTTCGGCGGGCGCTCCGGACCGGCGCCCGGGGGAGACGTCGCAGTGGCGGTCGAGATCGACCTGATCGAAGCGTCGCACGGCGTCAAGAGCGAGGTCGGCTACGAGGCGATCGACCGCTGCGAGCACTGTCATGGCAACGGAGCCGAGCCGGGCACGCCGATCGCGACATGCGAGCGCTGTGGCGGCGCCGGCCAGCTGCAGGCGGCGACGCGCACGCCGTTCGGGCAGATGGTGCGCACCGTTGTGTGTGACGTGTGCGAAGGCGACGGGCGGGTGCCCGAGCAGCCGTGCCGCAAGTGCCGCGGGCGTGGCCGTCGCGCAGTACGACGCACGATCGACGTCGAGATCCCTGCGGGCATCGCCAATGGGCAGCGCCTCAGACTCGGTGGGCGAGGCCACGCCGGCGAGCCTGGCGCGCAGTCGGGCGATCTGTATGTGCTCGTCCGCGTGCAGGAGGACAAGCGCTTCGTCCGTGAAGGAGACGACTTGATCACGGCGCTCGACGTGCCGGCGCCGGTGGCCGCGCTCGGCGGCACGCTCGATGTCCCCACGCTCGAGGACAGCGCTGAGGTCGAGCTCGCCCCGGGAACCCAGCCCGGTGAGGTGCTGACGATCCGCGGCGAGGGCATGCCCTCGCTCGGCCGCAGCCGGCGCGGGAACCTGAGGGTGGTCGTCAACGTCGTCATACCGCGTCGCCTCAGCGACCAGCAGCGGGAGCTGCTCGAGCAGCTCAACGGGACGCTGACCGAGGAGAACCTGCGCTCGGAGGAATCGATGTTCGCCAAGCTGCGCCGGGCCCTGGGCAGCCAGGCTGCGTGATCCGCCTTGCCGTGCGCGTGCATCGCGCGCACGCGGAGATCGTCTTGGCCGAACTGCTCGAGCTCGCGCCGGACGGCGTCGAGGAGGCGCAGATCGGCGAGGAGGTCGTCGAGTACGCCGTCTACGGCGCTCCCGGTGAGCTGCCGAGCCTGCCCGACCTGAAGGCGGCCGCCGGGCCGGCACTCGTCGAGATATCGACGAGTGAGACAGCCGATGACTGGCAGGAGCGCTGGCGGCGCTTTCACCGGCCGATCCTCCTCAGGCCGCCGGCCGAGGCGGGCCCCGCGCGAACCGCCGAAGCGACCCCGGCACTGTACGTTCGACCGCCATGGGAGGACTCGGCGGCGGGCGAGGAGGTCGAGGAGATCGTGATCGATCCTGGGCAGGCCTTCGGCACCGGCGCGCATGCCACTACCCGTCTGTGTCTGGAGCTCCTACTGGAGATGGCGAGCCTCGGGCTCGCGCGCGGTCCGCTGCTGGACGTCGGCACCGGCTCGGGGGTGCTTGCGATTGCGGCGGCCCGGCTTGGCTTTGCGCCGGTGCTGGCGCTCGATCACGAGCTTCAGAGCGTCGAGGCGGCGCGACTCAACGCGGCCGTCAACGGCGTCGACATCGCGGTCGAGCGCTTCGACCTGCGCAACGAGCCGCTCCCGCAACTCGGCGGAGGCGTCATGCTCGCCAACCTGCTGCTCCCGCTGCTGCTCGAGCTCTCGCGCACGATCGTCGAGCCCCCTCGCGAGCTCGTCGCGAGCGGGCTGCTGCGAGAGCAGGCCGACGAGGTGGCCGAGGCCTTCCTCGCGCGCCTTCAGCTGCGCGAGCGACGCAGGCTTCAGGGCGGCGAGTGGGCGGCCCTGTGGCTGTCGCCCGGGTGAACCACAGCCGGGCATACCAGCGCAGGCGCGCTTGCCACGGACGTCGCTACGGGTCGGGGATCTCGGTTGCGGCGCGCACGATCGCCCGGTAGACGAGATCGATCGATGCACGCACGCCACCCTCTTCGCCGACCAGGCGATCGGCGGCCGCCAGCGCTGCGCCGATCGTCTCGAGCGCCTCGCCGTCGCTGCCCGGTTCGGGGTCACGGCAGGCGGCAAGCGCCATCTCGAGCATCGCGTGCGCTTGCTCGGCGACGCCCGTGAACAGGGCCGGTCCGACCAGGCTTGCGTACCCATATACGCGGGCGAGCCGTCCGGAGAGCGTGATCGAAGCGCCGCGGCGGGGGGCGGTGGTCGCCGGCAGCGGGCGCCCGTCGATCAGCGCGGCCATCGTGCCGCCGAGCATCGCCCTGGTCGCCTGCTCGTCGAGCCCGGCCTGGCGGGCGATGCGCAGCGCGAGGTACAGCGTGGTCGCGGGCATGCCGTAGGGGGGGTCCGATGCGAACACGATCCGCTCGGCCGGAACGCGCGCGAACAGCTCGATCACGTCGAGCGGAAAGAAGCAGGAGATGTCGTAGAGGACGGCTGGATGGTCTGCCAGTCGCGTCGTCAGGATCCCCTGGTCGCAGATCGCTCCATGCGCGAGGATCAACGCCGCGCCCGGGTGGCGCAGCGCGAGTTCGGCGAGTCCGTCGGCAAGCGGCGGCAGGCCGCGTCCGGCGTGGATCAGGATCGGTACGGAAGCCTCTTCGGCGAGCGCGAACACACGGTCCATCTGCTCGCCGTCGAACTGGAAGGCCTGCGCGCGCGGATGCAGCTTGATCCCGCGCGCGCCCACCGCCAAGCAGCGCTCGGCCTCGTCAACCGGATCTTCGGCGGGATCGAGCCGGCAGAAAGGGATAAGGCGCTCTTCGCTTTCGCCGGCCCAGCCGAGGACGCGGTCGTTGGGGACGCGGTAGGAGGGATGACGCTCGGGGTCGTGCAGCGGAAACACGCATGCGCGGCGCGCCTCGGCTGCATCGAGCTGCTCGAGCAGCTGCGCGAGCGTGAGCGAGCGGCCGTCCTCGTCCAGTCCGAGATGGGTGTGGGCGTCGATCACTTCTGCGTCGCTCGGACGCATCGCCTCGACCTCGGCGAGAAAGGGGGCCAGCGCGTCGGCGTAGAGCGACTCGTTCACGTGCGCCACCTTAGTCACTCGCGGGCGATTCGTCCGGTTTGGCGCGGGGCGCACCGTCGCCCGGCTCGAGCAGCTGCGCGTGGGCGGTCACGCGGGTGATCCGAGTGGCCGTGCTTGGCCCGATTCTCGCCAGACGCGCGTATCCTGAGGTGGGGATGGCAATAGTCGATCAGATCAAGACCGATCTGCAGGAGGCGATGCGCGCTGGCGAGAAGCAGCGCGTCGGCGCCCTGCGCCTCGTGCTCTCCGAGCTGCAGAAGGCCGCCAAGGAAGGTTCGGACGACGAGCTCGCCGTGCTCCGGCGCGAGCGAAAGCGCCGCCTGGAGGCGGCGCGCGCCTACCGCGAGGCCGGGCGCGAGGACCTCGCTGCAGGCGAGGAGGCCGAGGGCGAGTTGATCGGTGGCTATCTGCCGGCTGAGCTCTCAGAGGCCGAGCTCGAGTCGATCGTCGCCCAGGCGGTCCGCGACAGCGGTGCGCAGTCGGTGAAGGACATGGGGCAGGCGATGAAGCAGGCGATGGCCGTCGTCGACGGCCGCGCCGACGGCAAGCGTGTCTCCGGACTGGTGCGGGCGTCGCTGCAAGGATGAGGACGCAGGTCGAGCTACCCGACGATGTCGCCGTGGAGCTGGCGGGCAGCCAGGACGCGGTGCTGCGGGCCCTGCAGGCGCACCTCGACTGCAAGGTCTTCCTGCGTGGCAACGTGCTCACCTTCGACGGCGAGGAGAGTGAGACGAACGCCGGTGAGCGGGTCGTACGTGAGCTCTCGGAGCTGATCGCGCGCGGGCATCAGATCGGTCCGGGCACGATCTCGGCCGTGACGGGCGCACTCGATGCGCACGAGTCGCCGGCGCGGGTGCTCGAGGACATCGTGTGGCGCCATCGTGGCCTGCGGATCGCGCCGAAGACGGTCAATCAGAAGCGCTACGTGGACTCCGTGCGCAACAACACCGTCACCTTCGGCGTCGGCCCGGCGGGAACCGGCAAGACGTTCCTCGCCGTCGCCATGGCCGCCGCGGCGCTCTCGCGCCACGAGGTGAACCGCATCATCCTCACGCGCCCGGCTGTCGAGGCCGGCGAGCGGCTGGGCTTCCTCCCGGGCGACCTGATGGCGAAGGTCGATCCCTACCTGCGCCCCCTGTTCGACGCGCTCCACGACATGCTCGACCCGGAGAAGGTCTCACAGCACATCGAGCGAGGCGTGATCGAGATCGCTCCGCTCGCGTTCATGCGCGGCCGCACGCTGAACGACTCGTTCGTGATCCTCGACGAGGCCCAGAACACGACCCCGGAGCAGATGAAGATGTTCCTCACGCGTCTGGGCTTCGGCTCGCGCATGGTCGTCACCGGAGACATCACCCAGGTCGACCTCCCGCGCGAGCAGCGCTCCGGGCTGATCGTCGTCGGCGACGTGCTCGATGCGGTCGAGGGGATCGAGTTCGTGCGCTTCGGCGGTGAGGACGTCGTGCGCCACAAGCTCGTGCAGCGGATCGTCGAGGCCTACGACGTGCACGCCCAGCGGGAGGCGCCCGAGCTTCGCTCAGCCGACCGCCGCGCGTGAGCGCCTGCATGCTGGATGTCGAGATCCTCGTCGGCGAGCGGGACGCGGCGACCGGGCGGGTCCCGTCGCCCGAGGAGGTCCGTCGTCTGTGCGCCTTGGCGACCGGCGCCGCCGGAATCGGCGACGGACACCTCGCGATCGAGTTCGTCGACGAGCAGCGCATCGCCGAGCTCAACGCCCGCCATCGGCAGCGTCCGGGGCCGACCGACGTTCTCTCCTTCCCGGTGGACGAAACGGGGCCCGGCCAGGGCGCTCGCGAGCTCGGCGACGTCGTGATCTGCCTAGCGCACACTGCGGACGTGCCCGAGGCGATCGTGCATGGCGTGCTCCATCTGATCGGCATGGACCACGAGACCGACGACGGCGAGATGATGAACGTGCAGCGTGAGCTGCTCGCGCGGGGGTCAGCTTGACGCACAGCGGCTTCGTCGCGTTGGCCGGAAGGCCGAACGTAGGCAAGTCGACGCTGGTCAACGCCATTGTTGGAGACAAGGTCGCGATCGTCTCCGATCGTCCGCAGACGACGCGACGGGCGATTCGGGGAGTGCGCTCGGACGGTGAATGCCAGCTCGTGCTCGTCGACCTGCCCGGCGTACAGCGTCCGCGCGATGAGCTCACCACGCGGATGGCTGCGCGCGTGCAGCAGGAGCTGGCCGATGCGGACGTCGCCCTGCTGGTGCTGAACGGCGAGCAGGGCGTCGGACCGGGCGATCGCTATATCGCGGCGACGCTCGCAGGCGCAGACGTTCCCGTGACGATCGCGCTGAACAAGGTCGACAGGCTCTCGCGCGGGGCGACCGCGGCGGCGCTCGAGGATGCCGCCGCACTCGACGTCGCCGAGGAGCTGTTCCCGATCTCGGCGCGCACGGGCAGCGGCGTCGCGGCGCTGGTCGAGCATCTCTCCGCCTGCATGCCCCAAGGGCCGTTCATGTTCGGCGCACAGGAGACTTCCGACCAGTCCGAGGCCGTCTTGCTGGCGGAGCTCGTGCGCGAGGCAGTGATCAAGCGCACCTTCCAGGAGATCCCGCACGCCGTCGAGGTCGCCGTCGAGGAGATCGAGCAGCCCCGTCCCGGGCTGACCCGAGTGCGGGCGCTGATCTGGGTCGAAAGCGCCTCGCAGAAGGGCATCCTGATCGGCGCGCACGGACGCATGATCAAGGCGATCGGCACGGCTGGCCGGCGCGAACTGGAACGAGTGCTCGGCGAGCAGGTGCATCTCGACCTGTCCGTTCGCATCCGTCGCGACTGGCGCGGCGACGAGGGCTTGCTCGACCGGCTGGGGATAACCTAGCCCGAGCCCTGAGTGTTCGGCCTGCCCGTCCCGATAGGTGTATGCGGTCGAGCTTGCAAAAGTTCTACTCGGTCTGATTCATGGCATGATTGGAATGCAGGCGAGCGCCAATTCGAGTACCTTTCTCTAGACGCCAGTTGACCAGGAAGGGCGAGAATGTCGGCCAAGCATGCGGTATTGGGACTCGTTATCGAGCGCCCTGGGTATGGCTATCAGCTGGCCCAGCGCCTGGATGAGCGTTTCAGCTCGTCCGGCTTCGCCCCATCCGGCGTCTACTCCGCGCTCGATCAGCTGAGCCGAGACGAGCTGGTCCGCAGTGCGGGCGAGCTCGGACCCGGTCCGGCGCGGCGCGCTGCGCCGCGAACGATCTACGAGGCCACAGAGGAGGGGGTCGACCACTTCGAGAGCTGGATGCTCGATCCGTCGCCGATGCCGCCGCTGCGTGACGAGCTGCACATGAAGATCGCCCTGTGCCGTCCGCGCAACGTTCCCCGGCTGATCGAGATGATCAGCGGCCAGGAACTTGTCTGCCTCGGTCGGCTGCGCGACTTGAAGAGCATCACCGAAGAAGTGCCGGGACCGGCACACGACTGGTCGAGGCTGATGGGTGTGCTCGCCTCCGAGGCGGAGATCGCTTTCTGGGACGCGCGGATCGAGTGGCTGCAGAGTGCCCGCGAGCTGCTCGAACAGCTGCGCGAGGAGCAGGAGCCCTCAACGCCCGGTGGGGTTGCGGCAGGCTCCCCGGGCCAGGTGGACCGGCTACGGAGAATCTGATGACCGACGCCCTGCTCTCGCTGGACTCGGTCAGCAAGAGCTACTGGCGGGGGTCCTCCGAGGTGCGCGTGCTCTCGAACGCATGCCTGGATCTCCATGCCGGCGAGTTCATGGGCGTCTGGGGGCGTCGTGGCGCGGGCAAGACCACACTGCTGAGGATCGCCGCTGGGCTCGAGACGCCTGACCGGGGGGCGGTGCGCTTCGACGGGGAGGACCTCTCCTCGCTCTCCGAGCAGGGCCATGCACGGCTGCGACGCGGGGAGGTCGGGTGGGTGCGCCGCTCGGGGCCGCGCAGCGAGCTCTGCATCCTTGACTATGTAGCGCTGCCGTTGCTGATCGATCACGGTCAGCGCGAGGCCAACCGTCGTGCCGAGCGCGCCCTGCGGCGTGTCGGTATGGCTCAATGCGCCAGGCAGCACTGGGAGAGCCTCTCCGACGGGGAGCGGGCGCTGGTGGCGATCGCGCACGGCATAGCGCGCTCGCCGCGGCTGCTGCTGATCGACGATCCGACGGCCAACCTCGGTGTGCGCGAGCGCGAGGAGATCCTGCTCTTGCTCCGCGCGCTCGTGGAAGAGACGAAGCTGGCTGTGCTGATGACCGTGCCCGACATGCCGACGGCGCTGCGTTCGCACCAGCTGCGCGCGCTGAGCGGCGGGCGGCTGCTGACTCCCCCTCCCGACGCCCGCGACGGCGACGGCGACGGCGAGAGCAACGTGATCGATTTCCCCGGCGTTCAGCGTTCCGCCTAGATGGCCGTCGCGACAGCCGCAGACGAGGCTCCCGAGCCGTTCGGATCGGGTGGGTAGTGCTCGAGCTGCGCGAGCTGGTGAAGCACTATCCGGTCGCTTCTGGCGCTCCGGTCCGAGCGGTGGACGGAGTCTCGCTCAGCGTGCCCGGCGGCGAGTTCGTGGCGCTGTACGGACCCAGTGGCTCCGGCAAGACGACGCTGCTGATGCTGATCGCGGCGCTGCTGCGCCCGGACGCCGGGTCGATTCTGCTCAACGAGCGCGACATCTCGCGCCTCACCGACCCCGAGACGGCGCGCTATCGCCTGCATGACCTCGGCTTCGTCAGGCAGTCGTTCAACCTGATCCCCGGCGCGACAGCGCTCGACAATGCCGCGCTGAAGCTGATGGGCACGGACATCGGCGCTCGCGAGGCGCGGCGTCGGATCGTGCCGCTGCTCGAGCGGCTCGGTCTCGACGGGCGAAGCGCGCACCGCGCCGAGCAGCTCTCGATGGGCGAGCGCCAGCGTGTGATGCTCGCGCGTGCCCTTTCGACCGAGCCGAAGCTGCTGCTCGCGGACGAGCCGACGGGAAGCCTCGACAGCACGCGCGGTAGAGAAGTGCTCGAGCTACTCGCCGAGACCTGTCGCGAGCGAGGGGTCGCTGTGGTCCTCGTCACGCACGATCCGCAGGCCGCGTCCTTTGCCGACCGTGTATTCGCACTGCGGGACGGCAGGCTCGTCGAGCACGAGCCCGGGCCAGTCGATGCCGTCTTGAGGGCCGGCTGATCGAGAGGCACCGCGGGCCGGGGGGATGAGGTTCTCGAGCATCGTGCGGCTGTATCGCGTTCGCCTGCGTGCGCGGCTCACCCAGGAACTGTTCGCCGTGCTTGGGATCGCGATCGGCGTGGCGCTGCTGTTCGCCTCGCAGGTCGCAAACACGAGCCTGGATAGCTCAGTGGAGCGTCTGACCACCGGCATCGTCGGGCACATGCGGTTTCAACTCGCCGCCCGAGACAGCCACGGCTTCGACGAATCGATGCTGACTGCTGTCGCGAAGCTTCAGGGTGTCCAGGCGGTCGTGCCTGTGCTCGAGCAGAACGCGAATCTCGTGGGACCCTCCGGCGATCGGTCGGTCGACTTGGTCGGCACCGACCCTCGGCTCGCCAGCCTTGGGGGAAGCATCGCGCGCCAACTGAATCACGTACCTCTTACAGGGGCGGGCGTGTTGACGCTCTCAGCATCGCTCGCGCAAGGCATCGGCATCACTTCGATACGGCCGGTCACCGTTCAGATCGGCTCGGGCGAGTCGCGAGTGCTGCTGATCCCTCAATCGCTGGCCGGCGGCACGCAATCGCTCGGCGAAAGCCCGATCGCGCTTTCGCCGCTTCGTACTGTCCAGCGGCTCGCAGGCCTACCTAAACGGCTCACGAGCGTCTACGTGCGCTCGCCGCCTCGTCTGGACAAGTCGATCCGGGCGAGCTTGAACCGGCTGGCTGCTGGACGGCTGAGCGTGCGTTCGGCCGACATCACCACAACGTTGTTCCGGCGAGCGGCCGGGCCGGTGGATCAGTCAACCGGCCTGTTCTCCGCTTTGAGTGCGCTCGTGGGTTTTCTTTTCGCATTCAACGCGCTGATGCTTACGGTTTCCCAGCGCAGGAGCCTGATCGAAGACTTGCGGCTGGACGGCTACACGCGAGGGATGATCGTTCAGGTCCTGACACTCGACGCGCTCGTGCTCGGCGTGATCGCGTCCGTGCTCGGCCTGCTGCTCGGCGAGCTTCTGTCGGTGGCCCTGTTCAGCTCGAGTCCCGGCTACCTGTCCTTCGCATTCCCGATCGGCGCCGAACGGATCGTCACGTGGAAGAGCATCGCGTTCGCCGTGCTGGGCGGCATGCTCGCGGCCGGGGCTGGGGTGCTGGCGCCTCTGCAGGCAGCGATCGTCGAGCGCCCGATGCGAGTTGCACGAACTTCGAATACCCCTCGGCGTGGGCGATCCGGCTTGCTGCTTGCGGCGGCCTTCGCGTTTCTCGTGGGCACCACGGTCGTCTTGCTCGCAGCGCCCCAGGCCGCGATCGTCGGCGTCGTCAGTCTCACTGCCGCGCTGCTGCTTTGCCTGCCCGCATTTCTCGACCTCGCTGTGCGAGGTGGAGAACGGCTTCAGCGCGCGATCAGCGGAGCGGCCTCCTATCTGGCTTTGATCGAGTTGCGATCGCGTGCGCACCGCTCGCGATCGCTCGCAATCACCGCCACGGGAGCCATCGCCGTCTTTGGCAGCGTCTCGATTCAAGGCGCCCGGGGCAATCTCCAGCGTGGCTTGGACGCCTCCGCGCGCGGTATCGATTCGGGAGCAGGAGTCTGGATAACGCCGCGCGGGACGTCGAACTCCTTTGCGACGACCTCGTTCCGGGATGTATATGGCTCGGCGCTGGCGATGCTGCCAGGCGTGCGTGAAGTGTCGTTGTACCGGGGCAGCTTCCTCGACTGGGGGAGCCGCCGCGTATGGGTGTTGGCGCCACCCCGGTCCGATCTCGAGCCAGTGTCCGCCGGTCAGATAGTGACCGGCGAGCGCGGCAAGGCCGAGCGGCGTATTCGCAGCGGCGGATGGGTCGCGATGTCGCGCGCGGTCGCAGAGGAACATCACCTCGGCGTCGGGCAAGTCTTCAACCTTCCGAGCCCCAAGCCGGTCAGGATGCGCATCGCCGCGCTGACGACCAATCTCGGCTGGTCGCCGGGCGCGCTGATCCTGAACGCTGACGACTACGCGCGTGCATGGGGCAGCGCCGACCCGAGCGCCTACCAATTGCAGCTCGCACCGGGAGTCTCGCCGGCGGCAGTCAGCCGAGCTGCCGGGCGCGTTCTCGAAAGAACAGTCACGTCGGCGACAAACGCCTCGCACAAACTCGGTTCTCACGTGGTGACGGGTGAATCGGGAGAACCAACTCCGCTACGCGCCGAAACGGTGACCGCTCGCGAGCGACTCCATGAAGCTCAGGCCGCCCAAGGACTGTCCCGGCTGACGCAGATCAGGACACTCGTCCTGATCGCGGCCGTGCTTGCCATGGCGGCGGCGATGGGGGCAATGATCTGGCAGCGCAGGGGCCGGCTGGCCGACATGAAGGTGGATGGCTTCAGTCGCCTTGTGCTGTGGAGGGCGCTGCTGTGGGAGAGCGCCATCCTGCTCGGCGTTGGCTGTGCCGTGGGCGCGGTGTTCGGTCTGTACGGGCAGTTGCTGTTGACGCGGGCGTTGTCGGTCGTCAACGGGTTCCCCGTAATCGAAGGATCGCCGCTGCCGGCGGCGCTCGGGAGCTTCGCGCTGATCACGGCCGTGGCGGTCGTGATCGTCGCTCTACCTGGCTATTTCGCGGCGCGCGTGCGTCCAGCGGTCGGCTCACAGGAGTGATTCCCGATGGCGACTTACGTGCGAAAAGAGACGACCGATGCGCCGACTACTATCCGGGAAAATTCCGATGCATGGATAGATGTCCGATCCCCTCCCACTCTCTCCGAGGCAGGTTTGGGCCCTTCTGGTTGCCGCCTCGCGCGAGTTGCTATGGGGGCTTCGTGCGGTGTCGCGCGAGGTGCGCGTGTGGCATGAGCGTGCTCTGCAGATCCCTGACGAAGCCATTCGCGATGACGCTCTCCGCTCGATCGCGCACAAGCGGGGGCACACCGATGGCGCTGCACTGTTCTGGATTCTCCCGCGCAGGAGGCATCACGACCTGCTGCGACTGCTCGTCACCTATGAGCTGATCTGGGACTTTCTCGATTGCCTGAACGAGCGCGGTGCGAGCGAGGGGACCGACAACGGTCGACAACTGCATCGGGCTCTCGTCGAGGCGCTCGACCCAGCGGCCGCGATCTCCGACTACTACTGCTTCCATCCGTGGCGAGACGACGGCGGCTATCTGCGATCGCTCGTCGAATCCTGTCGCCGAAGCTGTGCGGCACTTCCCTGCTACGGGCGCGTGCAACCGCTCGTGTTGCGTGAAGCACGCCGTGCGCAGGTGCTGGCGCTGAACCACGATCTGGACCCCGGAGAGCGGGACGCTTCGCTGCGCGCCTGGGCGCGACGCGAGTTCGCCGGCGAGCGCAGGTTGAGCTGGTTCGAGCTGAGCGGTGCAGCAAGCGCATCGGTCACGATCCATGCCTTCCTCGCGCTCGCCTCGGAGCCAGCCTGCTCTGACGCTGAGATACGGCGCACGTGCGCCGTCTATTTTCCCTGGATGTCCGCCGCCACGACGATGCTCGACAGCTACGTCGATCAGGCCGAAGATGTCGTCAACGGAGATCATCGCTACATCGCCCACTACGCAACCGCACAGCTCGCGGACGAGCGCGTGCGCGAGCTCGTGACGCGTTCGGCGCGGGAGGCGCGACGTCTGCGCCACGGTCATCGGCACGCGGTGATCACGGCCTGCATGGTCGCGATGTACCTGTCGAAGGACAGCGCTCGCACCCCCGCGATGCGCGCGAGTACGGCAAGCTTCGTCGATGCGGGAGGGTCCTTGACCCGCCTGCTGCTGCCGGTGCTGAGGCTCTGGCGAATCGTCTTTGCGCAAAGAGCGTGAAGCGATTTGCAGGCCTTCCCGGACTTTCCGCATATTGCAAGCACTAGTCAGAACTGAATATTCAGCAAAGCCTTAGCAGGCGTGCAGAGGATCGGCATCATTCGGCCAACGCGATGATGGATGAGAACGGAACCCAAGTCTTGCCGGCCAGGAGAGAGAAGCCGCGCCGCTCGCGGCGCGCGAAGGCGGGCGCTTCGGGGACCGCATCCAAAGCCGCGTCGTCTCGCCAGTGGCAGCGAGCCGGACGCCCCTCGCGGCGTTCGGCTCGCACCGATGGCGAGCCCGGTGGCGAGGCCGTGCTGATCGAGCTGTCCAAGTCGCAGGTCGACCAAGTTGTTCGCAGCGCCGGTCAAGGTGGGACGTTGTCGGTCCTGCTCTCGCGCGGTCAAGGATCCGCAGTGGCCGCTGTCGCTCGACTCGGAGGAGTGGTCCTACCCGGCCCAGTTGGACGATCGCCGTCTGTCTCGCTCGCTGCTGTCCGGTCTGCTGGTGCTGTCCTGCTTTCCCGCCGACGGCGGGTATCTCGGGATCGCCGAACTGGCACGGATGCTCGACATGAACACGAGCACCACCCATCGTTATGTCACGACGCTATTGGCGGTCGGGCTGCTGGAGCGCAATCCAGGCACCCGCAAGTACCGTCTCATCGCGCAGTAGCTGGGGCGATTTGCCCACCCGGCCGCGGCGTGAGGGCCGCGGCTGCCCGCGCTCGGCGGCAGACTCCCTCAGAGCTTGCGATGCAGCTGCTCGGCGATCTGCCGGACGCCGGCCAGATCGACCTCGTCGCTGAACTGGAACGGCACGCTGGCGACGTCGAACCCGCGACGTCGCAGACGGGCGAGCTGGTTGTGCTGAGCGCGTGCCCGCTCGGAGACAGCCCGGGCGGCAGCCGCGGCTGCCTGCACCGTCGCCACACCGTCGCCGGCTGCGCCCGCCGGAAGGCGCCGAGCTCGCGGCTGCGCTTGGCGCGAGCGCTTGGCCTGGGCGGTGGCGCCGCGCGACGGTTGCGCTCGCTCGGCCGGCGCGGTCAGCGATGAGAGCTGCTCGAGCTCGCCCGCGTCGAAGCGCTGCGGCAGCGTGCCGTTGACGATCACCGCGCGCAGCTCGCGACCGAGCTGCTCGCCGAGCCGTCGTTGCAGCTCGAGTGTCTCGGTGACGGCCAGCTCGCTGGCGTGCGCGACCGCGATGTAGTCCGAGCGCTTCGGGTCCTGCAGCAGCTGCTGCAGCCGCTCGGCCTGTCCGGCGATCGGCCCGACGCGCGCGATCGCGCCGAACGTGCGCGGCGAGTCGAGCATGCCGAGCGCGTGTCCGGTGGCGGGCGCGTCGAGCACGACCACGTCGTAGCCACGCCCGCGTCCCCGCCAGCGCTTGCCCTGCGTCAGCTCCCAGATCTTGACCATGCTGACGAGCTCTTTTGCTCCCGGGGCGGCGGCGGCGAAGTACTGAAAGGTGCTGCTGGAGGCGAGCACTCGCCCGGAGACGCGTCCACCGAGCGACTGCAGCCATTCCATCAGCGCCCGGTCGGGGTCGATCGAAAGGCTCCACAGCCCCTTCTCGCAGCTCGGTCTCGCCGCCCGGCTCGGACTCGCCGACGCCGAACAGCGCGCGCAGCCGGCTCTGCTCACCCACCTCGGCGACGATCGTGCGCAGGCCACGCTCTGCGGCCGCGCAACCCGAGCGCGGCGGCGAGCGTGCTCTTGCCGACGCCGCCCTTTCCGCTGACGACGAGCAGTTCGCGATCGAAGATCGAGCTCATATCGGCTTCAGTGGTCTGAAATCGGCGGGATGCACGCCCGAGCGCCGACGCGGGGTGCTCGACCTACAATCCCGCGGATGAGCCCAGCGATGCCAGGGGAGGCGATTGACGAGCGACTCGTCTATGACGAGCGCGGCCTCGTGCCATGCGTGGTACAGGACTGGAACAGCGGCGAGGTGCTGATGCTCGCCTACATGAACGAGACGGCGCTGGCGCGCACGCGGGAGACGGGCGAGCTGCACCTGTACAGCCGCTCGCGCGAGGAGCGTGGCACAAGGGTGCGACGAGCGGCAACGTGCAGATCGTCAGGGCGTTGCGCGCCGATTGCGACGGCGACACCGTGCTCGCGCTCGTCGAGCCGGCCGGCCCTGCCTGTCACACGGGCGAGCGCACGTGCTTTCACCGCGGCGAGCTGACGCGTGCGCCGAGCGAGGTGCTGCCCGAGCTCGAGCGCACGATCGGTGAGCGCGCGGGCAGCCGTCCTTCCGGCTCCTACACGGTCGAGTTGCTCGACGATCCCGCAACTGGTCGGCGCGAAGGTGAGGGAGGAGGCCGAGGAGGTCGCGCGCGCCGCGCGTGAGGAGTCCGACGAGCGCGTCGACGAAGAGGCGGCCGATGTCATCTACCACCTGCTCGTGCTGATGCACGGCAGGGGACGCTCGCTTGCCGACGCCGAGCGGGTGCTCGATGAGCGTCGTCGCTGAGGCGCTGACAGATGCGCCGCGCGTGGAGCCGAGCCTCGCCGGGGCGCGCGCGCTGTCCGAGCGCCACAACCTGATCCCGCTGCGTCACAGCTTCATCGACGACTGCGAGACGCCCGTCTCGGCATTTCTCAAGCTGCGTGAGCTCGCGCCCGGCGAGCCGGCGTTCCTGCTGGAGTCCGCCGAGCAGGGACAACGCGTGGGGCGCTACTCGTTCATCGGCATTCGCCCGCGCACGGTGCTGCGCTGGTCGCTTGGCGATGCGGGCGACCCATATGCGCTGGCGGCGGACGCAGTCGCCGGCTTCGACCAGGCGCCCCCCGGCGAGGAGGCCCCGCCGTTCACAGGCGGCGCTGTCGGCTTCTTCGGTTACGACCTCGTGCGCACGGTGGAGCCGCTGGGCGAGCCCAACCCGGATCGCTCTCGGCCTGCCCGACATGGCGCTGATGCTGACCGACCTGCTGGTCGTGTTCGATCACCTGAAGCACACGATCACGATCCTCGCCAACGCCGACGTCCGCGCCGAGCCCGACGTCGAGCGTGCCTACGCCGCCGCGGTGCGCGCGATCGCAGAAGTGCGCGCGCAGTTGACGCGGGCCCGTCCCGCGCCCCGAGCGCCCTGCGGGGAGTCGTCCGCATCCCGAGTTTCACTCGAACATGCCGCGCGAGCGCTTCGAAGCGATCGTCGCGCGGATCGTCGAGTACATATATGCCGGAGACGCATTCCAAGTCGTCCCCTCGCAACGCTGGTCGGCGCCGGTGCCGGTCGAGGCGTTCTCGATCTACCGGGGCCTGCGCGCCGTCAATCCGAGCCCGTACATGTACTACCTGGACTTCGGCGACTTCCAGGTGGCGGGCGCGAGCCCCGAGCCGCTGCTCACGGTCAACGGACGGCACGTCAGCACGCGCCCGATCGCGGGCACGCGACACCGCGGCGCCACGCCCGAGGAGGATCGGCGGATCTCGGCAGAGCTGCTCGCCGACGAGAAGGAGCGAGCCGAGCACGTGATGCTCGTCGACCTCGGGCGCAACGACCTCGGCCGCGTTTGCGAGTACGGCACGGTCGACGTCGACCGGCTGATGGAGGTCGAGTCCTACAGCCACGTGATGCACATCGTCTCCGAGGTCTCGGGAACGCTGCGCGAGGACGTCGGCGCGATGGACGCGCTGCGCTCGGTGCTGCCCGCCGGGACGTTGTCCGGCGCACCGAAGGTGCGCGCGATGCAGATCATCGACGAGCTCGAGCCGGTCAAGCGGGGCGGTTACGGCGGCGCGATCGGATACCTCAGCTACGGGGGCGACCTCGACACGGCGATTCACATCCGCACGGTCGTCGTCAAGGACGGCGTCGCGCACGTGCAGGCCGGCGGCGGCACGGTCGCCGATGCGAAGCCGGAGTACGAGTACGAGGAGTCGGTGGCCAAGTCGACTGCCGCCAAACGAGCGATAGAGCTCGCCTGCGACCAACCCGACTGGCCATGAGCACAAATGGAGCTTCGATGAGAGTTCTCGTCCTCGACAACTACGACTCGTTCACGTACAACCTCGTCCAGTACCTGGGCGAGCTCGGCGCGGACGTCGACACCGTGCGCAACGACCGCGCGAGCGTCGACGATCTGCTCGACGCCTCATACGACCGCTGCGTCGTCTCGCCGGGTCCGTGCACGCCGGACGAGGCGGGCATCACGCTCGAGCTCGTGCGCCGGATGCCCGAGTCGGGGGTGCCGACGCTCGGCGTCTGCCTAGGCCATCAGGCGCTCGCGCAGGCGTTCGGCGGTCGCGTGCGCCTGCACGACCCGGTGCACGGCAAGGCGACGACGATCGAGCACGACGGCCGCACGATCTTCGCCGGCGTCAGCTCGCCGCTCACGGTCGGGCGCTACCACTCGCTGGTCGTCGATCCCCAGCTGCCCGACTGCCTGGAAGAATCGGCGCATGGAGGAGATGTGGTGATGGGGATCCGTCACCGCGAGCTGCCGGCCGAGGGCGTGCAGTTCCATCCCGAGTCGGTGCTCACGGCGGAGGGCAAGATGCTGCTGGCGAACTTCCTCGGCGAGCGCTGATGCCCAACCAGATCCTTACGCGCGCGATCGACGCGCTCGCCTCGCGCCGCGACCTGAGCGCGGACCAGACCGCGGAGGTGCTCGCCGAGATCATGCACGGCGAGGTCTCGGAGACGCAGATCGCCGCGTTCCTGATCGCGCTGCGCACGAAGGGCGAGACGGTCGAGGAGCTGGCCGGTCTCGCGCGCACGATGCGAGAGCTCGCCGCGCATGTGCCCACCTCGCGCGAAGACCTGCTCGACACGGCCGGCACGGGCGGGGGGCGGCGCACGTTCAACGTCTCGACGACCGCCGCGCTGATCGCCGCGGGCGCGGGCTGCGCGGTCGCCAAGCACGGCAACCGCTCTGCCACGAGCTCCTCCGGCTCGGCCGACCTGCTGGAGGCGCTCGGCGCTCGCATCGACCTGGCTCCCGACGGGGTCGCGCGCTGCATCGAGGAGGCCGGCTTCGGCTTCATGTTCGCCCCGGCCCATCACCAGGCGACCCGCTTCGTCGTGCCCGTCCGTCGCGAGCTGGCCGTGCGCACGATCTTCAACTTCCTCGGCCCGCTCACGAACCCCGCCGGCGCCAGGCGCCAGCTGATCGGCGTCTCCGACCCGGCCTTCGTGGAGACGATCGCCGGAGCGCTGGCGCGCCTCGGCGTCGACCGCGCGCTCGTCGTCTCATCCGAGGACGGCCTCGACGAGCTCTCGATCGCGGCTGCCACGAGCGTCGTCGAGGTCAACGGCGATCGGCTGGAGCGCTACACGCTCGCACCCGGCGACGTCGGCGTCGAGCAGATCTCAGCAGACGTGTTCGAGCGCGACTGCGCAGGCGGTACGCCCGAGCAGAACGCCGAGGTCACGCGCGCGATCCTGATTCGCGCCGAGGCGAGCGCCGGACGGCCCGTGCGCCACCGCAGCCGCGTCGAGCTCGCATCGATCAACGCGGGCGCGGCGATCTACGCGGCCGGCGCGGTCGGCTCGATCGCCGAGGGCGTCGAGGCGGCGCGGGCGGCGCTCGCCGACGGCGCCGCCGCCGAGGCGCTCGAGCGCTATGTGCGCGCGAGCCACGCCAACGCCCCCAGCGGAGTCGCGCCGTGAGCGCGGTGCCGCCCTCGGTGCTCGCGCGGATCCTGCAGAGCACGCGCGAGGAGCTCGAGCAGCGCAAGCGCGTGTGCTCGCCCGAGCGAGCTTCGCCGCAGGCCACCGAGCGCCCGGCCACGCCCCGCGGCTTTCGCGCCGCGCTCGCGCGGCCCGGGATCTCGGTGATCGCCGAGTTCAAGCGACGCTCTCCCTCGGCCGGCGTGCTGCGTGAGCACGCCGACCTGGCCGGGCTCGTGAGCGCCTACGAGCGGGGCGGTGCCAGCGCGCTGTCGGTGCTCACCGAGGGTCCGAACTTCGACGGCTCGCTCGAGGATCTGCGCGCTGCGCGCGGCGCTGCGCGCTGCCGGTCCTGCGCAAGGACTTCATCGTCGATCACTACCAGCTGCTCGAGGCTCGCGCTCGCCGGCGCCGACGCCGTGCTGCTGATCGTCGCCGCGCTCTCCGATTCCGAGCTGTCCGCGCTTCAGGACGAGGCACGGACGCTCGGCATGGACGTGCTCGTCGAGGTCCACGATCGCGACGAGCTCGATCGCGCGCTTGCCATCGGCGCCGAGCTGATCGGCGTCAACAACCGCGACCTGCGCGACTTCAGCGTCGACCTGCAACGCACGATGCAGTTGCGCGGTGGGATACCCGACGGCGTCGTGGTCGTGTCGGAGTCCGGGATCGGCTCGGCCGAGCAGTTGCGCGAGCTCGAGCGCGAGGGTGTCGATGCCGTGCTCGTCGGCGAGTCGCTGATGCGCGCCGCCCGAGCCCGAGCTGGCGCTGCGCGCGCTGCTCGGCGAGCGCGTTGGCGGGCCGCTCCGGGCTGGCCTGAGCCCACGCAATCGCCGGGCCGCTCTTCAGATCTGCGCTATGAACCTTTAGACACAGTGGCCCTAGGCTTTATTTCGTCTTCATAGCTGCTGCCAATCATTCACTCAAATGAAGCGCTCCTTCCTGATCCCTTTCATCTCGGCGCTGCTCGGCGGCGCGGTCGTCGTCGCCGTCGTCGCTGCCTTCGGCGGACTCGACGGCTCGGAAAAGACGGTCACGACCGTCCAGGCGGCCCCGATCGCCCCGTCCAACGCCTCGCAGCAGAGCAAGGGCCTCACGCCGCACGACATCTACGTCAAAGACGCGCCGGGCGTCGCCTTCGTGACCTCGACGATCGTGCAGAAAAGCGAATCGCCGTTCAACCTCTTCGGCGGCGAACAGCAGCGCCAGGGGCAGGCGACGGGCTCGGGCATCGTGATCGACAACAACGGGACGGTGCTGACCAACTACCACGTGGTCGAGAACGCGATCAAGGTCACGGTCAGCCTCGAAAAGGGCAAGACGGTCAACGCTCAGGTCGTCGGCAAGGACCCCTCCAACGATCTCGCCGTGCTGCGCATCCACCCTGACGGCCTGCACGCTTGCACCCGCTCACGCTCGGCAACTCGGGCGCCGCGCAGGTTGGCGACCCGGTGCTCGCGATCGGCAACCCGTTCGACCTCGAACGCACGCTCACGACCGGCGTGATCTCGGCACTGCAGCGTCAGATCACGGCGCCGAACGGCTTCGCGATCGACAACGTGCTGCAGACCGACGCGCCGATCAACCCGGGCAACTCTGGCGGTCCGCTGCTCAACGAGGCCGGAGCAAGTGATCGGCATCAACTCGCAGATCGAGACCGGCGGCTCGGGCGGCGGCAGCGTCGGCATCGGCTTCGCCGTGCCGATCAACACGGCCAAGTCCGAGATCGACCAGCTCGAGAAGGGCGGCACGGTGCGTGGCGCGTACATCGGGCTGACCTCGCTGACGATCGACGGATCGCTGGAGGCGCTCAACCTTCCCGTCAAGAGCGGCGCGCTCGTGCAGAGCGTGCAGAAGGGCACGCCGGCCGAAAAGGCGGGCATCCGCGGCGGCACGGTCAACGGCAGCGTGGAAAACGGCCAGGTCGCGGTCGGCGGCGACATCGTCGTCTCGATCGACGGCAAGGCCGTGAAGAGCTCCGAAGACCTCGCGGCGGACATCTCCGCGAAGAAGCCGGGCGACACCGTCTCGGTCGGGCTGCTGCGCGGCAACGGCAAAGGCGGCTACGAACACAAGACGGTGAGCGTCAAGCTGGCGAGTCGTCCCAATTCGGTGCCCAACGCGTCCACGCCCGAAGGCTAGGCGGACCGCTACCGTTGGGGGCGTGAGCGACGCCCCCCCACAAGTGAAGATCTGTGGGATCACGAACCTCGCCGACGGCGAGCTCGCGGTCGAGCTGGGCGCTTGGGCGCTTGGGATGATCTTCTACGAGGAGAGCCCGCGCCGCTGCTCGACGGCCGAGGCCGAAACGATCGCCTCGGCGCTGCGGCGCAAGGTCGAGCTGTGCGGCGTGTTCGTCAACGCGCCGCTCGAGCAGGTGGTGGCGCAGAGCGAGGCGGTCGGGCTGACCCTGCTGCAGTTCAACGGCGAGGAGGGGCCTGCGTTCTGCGCCGAGGCAGCCCGCCGCACGGGTGCGCGGGTGATCAAGGCCGTGCAGGTGTCGATGGCCGGGGACGTGCGCGACCTCGAGCGCTTTCACGTCGACTTCCACCTGCTCGACGCGCGCGCCAAGGATCCCGGCAAGCTGTCGCTGCGGGGCGGCACCGGCGAAACGTTCGACTGGACGCTCGTGCGTGCGCGCCGCTCGAAGGTGCCCTTGATCCTCAGCGGCGGGCTCAACGCGGAGAACGTCGCCGCGGCGATCGCCGCGACCGCGCCCTACGCGGTCGACACGGCCAGCGGCACCGAGTCTGCGCCTGGCCGCAAGGATCCGAAGAGGCTGCGCGATTTCTTCGCAGCGGTTGCGAGCACCGAGCAGCCGGCGCCCGCGATGGCCGGCGGTAGCGCGTGAGCGAGGCACCGGAGGGCTCTTCGGTCGAGCACCACTTCGGCCCCTACGGCGGTCAGTTCGTGCCGGAGACGTTGATGCCGGCGCTGGCCGAGCTCGAGCAGGCCTGGACAGCAGGCGCGCGCCGACGCCGGCTACCAGGCCGAGTTGAAGGGGCTCCTGCGCGACTACGCCGGGCGGCCGAGCCCGCTCTACCGGGCACGGCGGATCTCAGAGCGCGTCGGGCGCTCGGTCTACCTCAAGCGGGAGGACCTCAACCACACGGGCTCGCACAAGATCAACAACGCACTCGGTCAGGCGCTGCTTGCCAAGCGGATGGGCAAGCGGCGCGTGATCGCCGAGACGGGGGCCGGCCAGCACGGCGTCGCCACGGCGACCGTGTGCGCGCTGCTCGACCTGCAGTGCGTCGTCTACATGGGCGTCGAGGACACGCGCCGCCAGCGCCCCAACGTGCAGCGGATGGAACTGCTCGGCGCGAGCGTGCAGCCGGTGCAGGCGGGCGCGCAGACGCTGAAGGAGGCCACCTCGGCGGCGATCCGCGACTGGGTGACGAACGTGCAGGACACGCACTACGTGATCGGCTCGGCCGTCGGCCCGGCTCCCTATCCGGCGCTCGTTCGCGACCTGCAGCGCGTGATCGGCGACGAGGCGCGCGCGCAGCTGCTCGAGGCCGAGGGCAGGCTGCCCGGCCGCGTGGTGGCGTGCGTCGGCGGCGGCTCCAACGCGATCGGCACGTTCGCGGCGTTCATCGACGATCCGCAGGTAGAGCTGGTCGGCGTCGAGGCCGCCGGCGAGGGGATCGACACGCCGCGCCACGGCGCGCCGCTGACGGTCGGCGGGCGCGCCGGCATCCTGCACGGATCCCGCTCTGCGGTGATGCAGGACGAGGAGGGTCAGATCGTCGAAGCCCACTCGATCTCTGCGGGTCTGGACTATCCGGGTTCGGGTCCGCAGCATGCGCACTTGCGCGACAGCGGTCGCGCTCGCTACGTCGCGGTGACCGACGCGCAGGCGCTCGAGGCGTTCAAGCAGGTTGCGCGGCTGGAGGGCATCATCCCGGCGCTCGAGACGGCCCACGCGCTCGCCTGGGTGCTCGCGCAAGAGGACGGCGAGCTTGACCTCGTCTGCCTTTCCGGGCGGGGCGACAAGGATCTCGCAGAGGTGCTCGGCAGCGCATGAGCGCGCAGACCGGTAAGGACGTGCAGGGCACGGGCCTGAAGCGGATCGCCGACGCCTTCGCGAACGCGCACGGCAGCGCCGCGCTGATGCCCTACCTGATGGCCGGCTACCCGACGCTCGAGCAGTCGGTGGCGATCGGCGAGGCGTGCGTGCGGGCCGGCGCCGACCTGCTGGAGCTCGGCGTCCCCTACAGCGACCCGCTCGCCGACGGCCCGGTGATCCACGAGGCGGGGACGCGTGCGCTCGCCGCCGGTGCGAGCGTGAGCGGCGTGCTCGAGGTCGCGCGCGCGCTCGCGCCGAGCGTCCCGGTCGTGCTCATGGTCTACGCCAACATGGTCTTTGCCCCGGGCGTCGAGGCGTTCGTGCAGCGGCTCGCGCGCACGGGGGCATGCGGGCTGATCGTGCCCGACCTGCCGCTCGAGGAGGCGGGGGAGCTGCGCGAGGCCTGCGAGCGATCGGGCCTTGCGCTCGTGCAGCTGGTCGCGCCGACGACGACGCCCGAGCGCTTGCGGGCGATCGGCGAGGCGGCTCGCGGCTTCGTCTACGCGGTGTCGGTCGTCGGCACGACCGGCGAGCGCGACGCGCTGCAGGACCGCTTCGCCGAGGTCGTCGCGCGGGCGAAGGCGAGCACGGACGTGCCGGTCGCGCTCGGCTTCGGCATCAGCACGCCCGAGCAGGCGCAGCAGGCGGCGGCGGCGGGCGCCGACGGCGTGATCGTCGGCACGCGGCTCGTGCGGGCCGCCGGCGAGGCGGAGGATCCGGCCGCGGCGGTCGGCGCGCTCGTGGCCGAGCTCGCGGCCGCTCTGGCGACGACCGAACGACCGGCGGCCAGCTAGGATTCGCCGCGGCATGGGATTCATCCTCACCGTCACGGCCGGGCTGATCGTGTGGATCGTGTTGTGGGCGCTTGGAGCGAAGGGTTTCGATTCGTTCATGCTCGCCACCGCGATCATCCTCGTCGGCGCATCGCTGAAGATCCTCTCCGGCTACCTCCCGGGCCGTCGCAGCTAGCCGGCCGGTGCGCGTGCGCTGGCTGTGCCTGGCCGCTCTCGCCGCGACCGCGACCGCGCTCGCCGGTTGTGGAGGCGCGGGCCTCTCCGGCGCGAGCGAAGCGACGGGCAACCAGCTGGCCGTCTACTCGAGCCTGCCGCTGCAGGGCCCCGCGGCTGCTAGCTCCGCTGAAATCGTCGACGGCGAGCGGCTGGCCCTCGCCCAGGCCGGCGGTCACGTCGGCAAGTTCAAGGTCGGCTACGTCTCGCTCGACGACGCCAACCCGCAGAGCGGCAAGCTCGACCCCGAAGCGACCTCGACGAACGCCAAGACGGCTGCGCAGGACACGAGCACGATCGCCTACCTCGGCGAGCTCGACTCCGCCGCGACGGCCGTCTCGCTGCCGCTGATCAACGCCGCCGGAATCCTGCAGCTGAGCCCGAGCAGCCCGTACGTCGGGCTGACCTCATCGCTCGACGCCGGACAGGACGAGCCAGAGCGCTTCTATCCGAGCGGCAAGCGCAGCTTCGGGCGCCTGCAGCCCGGCGACCCGGGCCAGGCAGATGCCCAGCTGCAGTTGATGCGGACCCTCGGCGTGCGCAAGCTGTATGTGCTCGACGACCAGGACCCGTTCGCCGTGCCGCTTGCCGAAATCGTCTCGGCCGAAGCCCGGCACGCCGGCATCGCGCTCGCGGCGCACGACAGCATCCTCACGACGGCGCCGACGCCGGCTGCTTACGCCGGGGAGGCCGAAAAGATCGCGCGCGCGAAACCCGACGCCTTGTTCTTCGCCGGCGGTGTGCAGACGGGGACGGCCGCGCTGTGGCAGGCGTTGCACAGCGCCGACCCGAAGCTGCTGTTGCTCGGCACGAACGCGCTCGAGGACCCGGCGTTCACGGGGGCGATCGGGTCGGCCGGCTCGCAGACCTACCTGACGACACCGATCTTGCCGCTCGCCGACTACCCGCCACCGGCGGCTCGCGTGCTCGCCGACTACCGGCGCCGGTTCGGCGGTCGGCCGGGCCCTTATGCGCTGTATGGATATGAGGCGATGAGCGTCGTGCTCGACGCGATCCGCCGCGCGGCCGAGCGCGGCAACGACCGCCAGACGGTGATCGACCGCTTCTTTCAGACGAAGGATCGCCATTCGGTGCTCGGCAGCTACTCGGTGCTGGCCAGCGGCGAAACGACGCTTTCACGCTATGGCGTGGACCGCGTGAGCGACGGGCGTGCCGTGTACTACCGCTCCTTCGACGTGCGCTGAGGCTCGGCGACCACTCAGCCTCGGCGCCGCCGTCGAAGCTCAGCCGCTGCCTTGCAGGCCGAGCACGAGGCGGAAGCGTTCGATCCCGCCGCCGAGGCTCTTGCCGCCGCCCGAGAGCGTGCCGAGCGATCGCAGGTAGGGCACGAGCGGTGCGATCGTCGGGTCTTCGCTGAGCCCGACGCCTTCGAGCAGGCCGAGCAGCGTCGGGAATTCGACGAGCACGCTCGGCTGGATGCCTTCGCCGAGGGCGCTCGACGCGCTGGCGTAGGAGGTCGCGCCCGAGAGGGTTTCGGACTGCTTCAGCGCCGCTTCGACCGACTGTTCGGCGAGCCCGATCACGAACTTCGTCTTGCCCGCGGAATCGCGGCCGTCGGCGATGTCGAGCTCGACTGGCAGCCCGCTCAGATGCACGGCCACCGCGGCATCGGTGCCGGCGATCGAGGTGCGCTGCACCGAGCCGCCGCCCTTGCGCAGCAAAGCGCCGAGCTTCGCCACGGCGGCGCGCGAGAGGGCAGGGTTCTTCGATTCGATCACGATGCCGCCCCTCAGTTCGAGCAGGCCGCTGCCGGAGGCGAACAGGCCGGCCGAGCCCATCCAGCTGGCGAAGTCGCGCTTGGTCTCGGCGGTGTTCGCGCCGAGCACGGTCAGCGGCTTGAGCAGCCCTTCGACGAGCCCGGGCACGCTCAGCCCGGCGCTCGGCGCAGAGTTGCTCGATCCGCTCAGGAGGCTGCCGATCGAGCTCAGCCCCTGCAGCGCATGCGCGTTCGCGCTGAGCATGGCGCCGAGGTCGCCCAGGCCGACGGCGAGCCACGATTCGCCCGGGAGTTCGCCGAGCGCCCGCGAGGCGTCCGGGCTTGCGGCGAGCAGCCCGCCCGAGCCTGCGGTCGGGCTGTCGGGCGCGGCGCCGTCCACGTCGAGCGCGAACGAGCTGCTCGTCGGCACCAGCGAGACGTTCAGCAGGCGCTGGCCGGCGAGCAGCGCGAGCGTCGAGGCGGTGCCCTGGGCTTGCGACTTGCCCGCGCCTTCGCTGACGGCGCCGGGGTTGGCGTACAGGTGCGCGAGCGCGCCACCCGGGGCGACGGCCTGCAGCTTGGAGTAGCCGGGGGAGTGGGCCAGCGCGAGGCCGCCACCGGCGGTCGTGTCGATCACCGAGCGCAGCGCCGGCTCGGTGCCGAGCACGACCAGGCGGGAGACGATGCCGAAGGCGACGCCGCTGCCCAGCTGGTAGGAGATCCCGCGGTAGCTGCTCGTATGCGCGCCGGCGCGCTTGGCGAGCGTCTGCACGAACGAGCGCGCCTTGGCCGTGTCGCGCGTGTCGAGCACGATCGCGCCTTCGGCGGAGTGGGCGGCGAAGGGGAACGAGCCGCCACTCGGGGCGCTGCCGAGCAGTCCCTGCTGCACGAGCTTCAGCAGTCGCGAGATCGCCGCTTCGCTCGAGCCGCCGCCCGAGCTCAGGAACACGCCGGCGCGCGTGCCCAGCCAGGGGGCGACGTCGCGCTTGTAGTCCAGCGAGGACGAGCCGGGCGTCTGCAGCGCGCCGAGCAGGCGAAGGTAGGGGTCGGCCTGGTGGGTGAGCGCGCGCCCGGCCGCGCCGGCCGCCTTCTGCAGCGAGCCTTCCGGCCGGACGATCGCGCCGGCGTAGAGCGCGGCCGATGCCGGCACGGCATTCGCGGGGTCGACCGAGGTGCCCGTGGGGCTCGAGCCGCAGCCGCCGGCAGCGAGCGCTGCTGCCGCGAGCGGGGCGAGCAGGGGCAGCAGCCTGAGCCTCGGAGCCATCGCGGGCGATCGTAGCGGCTGGCGTGGGCGGCGAGCCCCGCTTGCCGCACGGCATGCGCTGCGCGACATGCGCCCGGCGTTCTGCCTCGCGCAGAAAAACGCGGCCGCGCTGGGGCGCACGCGAGCAGACGTGACTGCAAGCGTCCTCGCAGCGAGTCGATCTGCATCGCCGCTTGCAGGTTCGGTGGATCGCTCGGCGCGCGGGCCACCCCCGGAAAGCTCGCGCTGAGCAGGCCTTTTCCCAGATTCGACCGCGATTGAGCGGCCGAGTGGGAGAAAATGTGCAATTAGAGTTGCGTTGTGGGACGAAGTGGGGTATGTTCGCCCGCAGCGAGCCGGGGTGGAGGGGCTCCTCCCACTCCTCCACCTCGGCTCGGTAATCAATTTTGGAGTCCTCCAAGTGGTCCCCTTTCGTGGCACGTTCGACCATACGCTCGACGCAAAGAACCGCCTCACGGTGCCGGCGCGCTATCGAGCCGCGCTCGCCGAGGGGGTAGTGCTGGCGATGCCGGTCGACCTGAAGCCGTGCGTCGGCGTGTGGCACCCGGAGGAGTACGAGCGCTACAGCAAGCGCGCGCTGGCGGAGCTGCCGCCGCTGTCGCCGCGCCTGAGCGAGCTCGAGCGCTTCTTCTACGGAAGCTCGCAGGACGCGGACCTGGACGCGGCCGGGCGGATCATGGTGCCGGGCTTCCTCGGCGAGCACGCGCGGCTGCAGAAGGAGGTCGTCGTGGTGGGCGCCGGCGACCGCCTGGAGTTGTGGAGCAAGGACGCCTGGAACGAGCATCGACCGGCGCTGCTGAGCGGCGTCGCCGAGATCACGGCAAATGTCGACGACACTGCTTGAGATGAGACGATCCCAGCGACGCCCCCAGCGCGGGCGGCCGTCGAGCGCTGCCCGCGCAGGAGCGCGCGAGGCCTCCTGCCGTGACGCCCCGATCGGCGCGCGCGGCCACGTGCCGGTGCTGGCCGACGAGCTGCTCGAGCTGCTCGACCCCCAGCCGGGCCAGACGGCGATCGACTGCACGTTCGGCGACGGCGGGCACGCGCGGCTCGTGGCCGAGCGACTCGGGGCGGCGGGCACGCTGATCGCGATCGACCGCGACCCGCTCGCCGAGGAGCGCTTCGCGCAGCTCGCGCAAGACGTCGAGTGCACCGTGCGCTTCATCCGCGCGGGCTACGCCGAAGCGCTCGAGCTGCTCGCCGGCGAAGGGGTGCGCGCCGACGCGGCGTATTTCGACCTTGGTATGTCCTCGATGCAGGTAGACGCGCGTGAGCGCGGGTTCTCCTATTCGTATGAGGCCCCGCTCGACATGCGGATGGATCCGGCGCAGGAGCTGAGCGCGCGGGAGATCGTGAGCACGTGGGACGAGCGGCGCCTGGCGCGCGCGCTGCGCGACTTCGGCGAGGAGCGCCACGCCGGCGCGATCGCCCGTGCAATCGTGCGCAGGCGCGCGCAGGCGCCGATCGAGACGACGCTCGAGCTCGTCGAGGCGATCAACTCGGCGCTTCCGGCACCGGCGCGCTTCGCCGGCGGCCATCCCGCCAAGCGCTCCTTCCAGGCACTGCGAATCGCCGTCAACGACGAGCTCGACCAGCTCGACCGGGCGTTGCCGCTCGCGTGGGGTCTGCTGCGCGACGGCGGCGTGATCGCAGGGATCTCCTTCCATTCGCTCGAGGACCGGCGCGTCAAGCGCTTCCTGGCGGCGCGTGCGCAGGGTTGTGTGTGCCCGCCGGATCTGCCCGTCTGCGCGTGCGGTCGCGAGCCGGAGGCGGCACTGCTCACGCGCCGTTCGATCGTGCCCTCGGCGGATGAGGTCGAGCGCAACCCGCGCGCCTCCTCGGCGCGCCTGCGCGCTGCACGCAAGCTTCGCGACGTGAGCAGCTCGACGAGCAGCTCGAGGAGCAGCGATGACGCCACCCGCCGCTGCAGCGGCCCCCACGGTCAGGCCGCGCCGCGCCCCGGCGCCGCGCGGGCCGCGGCGCATCTCGGGACCGGCGCGCCCGGCGACGGCGCCACGCCGGCCCGCGGCTGGCGCAGCGGCGAACCAGGCCGGGCTCGTGCTCGGGCTGCTCTCGGCGCTCGAGAGCCTCGCCCAGCACCGTCTGCTCGACCGTCTGATCCGAGGCCGCGTGTGGATCGGGCTGGTCGCGTTCGCGCTGATCGGCATCGTCACGCTGCAGCTCGGGCTGCTCAAGCTCAACGGCGGCATCGGCCGCGCGCTCGAGCACGAGGCGCTGCTGCAGCGCGAGAACGCGGCGCTGAGCATCGAAAACTCAGAACTGGCGGCGGGCACGCGCGTGGAGCAGAGCGCGGCGAAGCTCGGCATGGCGTTCGTCCCGGCCGGCGCGCTGCGCTTCCTCGTCAGCGGGCGGTCACGGCGATGTCGGCAAGGCCGCGGCGGCGCTTGCGAGCGCCGCCCATGCGGCGGCCCAGGCGCGCGAAGCGAGCGCCGCCGAAGCTGCATCGTCGAGCTCGGCCGAAGCGAGCGAAGGAGAAGCTTCGAGCGAAACGGCGGCCGCGTCGGAAGGCTCCGGCGAAGAAACCTCCGAAGGGAGCGCCTCCTCGGGAGCATCCGAAGAAGCGAGCTCGAGCGGCGAATCGAGCGAATCCAGCGCGTCGAGCGAAGCCTCGAGCGGCGAATCGGCGCCCGAAGCGGGGAGCGCCGCATCGAGCGAAACCGAACCTTCGGGCGGGAGCGCCGCGAGCTCCTCGGGCGGCTGAGCCGGTGGCGATCGTCCAGCGCCGGATCGGGGGGATCTTCGGGCTGTTCTTCCTCCTCCTGATCCTCGCCGGCGGGCGCACGCTGTACCTGGGCGGCCTGAAGGGCGGCAGCCTGCGCAAAGCGGCGGCCACCCAGCAGCTGACCTACGAAGCGGTGCCGGCGCAGCGCGGCTCGATCAGCGACCGCAACGGCATCGACCTGGCGGTCTCCGAGCCGGCGCAGGACATCTCGGCGACGCCGTACCTCGTGAAGAACCCGCTGCAGACGGCGCAGAAGATCGCCCCGCTGCTGGGTAAGCCCCAGGATCAGGTGCTGCGCCTGCTCTCCGAGCGCAGCGGCTTCGTCTACCTCAAGCGCGCGCTGCCGGCCAAGCAGGCGCACGCGCTGATGGCGCTGAAGATCGCCGGTATCGCGGGCGCTCCGGTGATGCGCCGCGTCTACCCGCGCGGCGATCTGGCGGCGCAGGTGCTCGGCGTGGTGGGCACCGAAGGCAACGGCCTGTCGGGCCTCGAGTACTCGCGCAACGCGCTGCTGCACGGACGCACCGGTCAGCGCCACGTCGTCAGCGACGCGATCGGGCAGCCGGTGTCGATCTCAGAACCGCACCCCGAGCAGCCGGGCACTTCGATCTCGCTGACGCTCGACGCGAACGTCCAGCAGCGCACCGAAGACGTGCTCTCGGCGGTCGGCCGCGTGTTCAGCCCGAAAGACGCGACGGCGATCGTGATGGACCCGAACAGCGGCGCGATCCTGGCGATGGCCAACTGGCCGCGAGTCGACGCGAACGACCCGGCGCGGCTCCTCGCCGGAAGCCCTGCAGAACCGCGCGGTCGGCTTCGACTACGAACCGGGCTCGACGTTCAAGGCCTTCACGGTCGCGGGCGCGCTGCAGCAGAATCTCGTCACGCCGGCGTCCAGCTTCTTCGTCCCGGACAAGATCCAGGTGGCCGACCGCACGATCCACGACGACACCGAACACGGCGACGAGACGCTGACGACGGCGCAGATCCTGGCCCAGTCGAGCAACGTCGGCGCGATCGAGATCGGCGCGCGCGAGGGCCAGAACGACTTCTCGCAGTGGGTCAGCAAGTTCGGCTTCGGCAAGCGCACGGGCGTCGAGCTGCCGGGCGAGGAAATCGGCCAGGTGCTGCCGGTCGCCAAGTACTCGGGCTCCTCGATGGGCAACCTGCCGATCGGCCAGGGCCAGCTCGTCACGCCGCTGCAGATGGCAACGGCCTACGCGGCGATCGCCAACGGCGGCATCCTGCGCCCGCCGCACATCATCGGCAAGGTCGGCTCCGAACCCCAGCCGGCGCCGGCCGGGCACCGCGTGATCTCGGCGGCGACGGCGGCGTCGCTGCGCCAGATGCTCGAGGGCGTGCTCGCGCCGGGCGGCACGGCCAGCGAGGTCTCGATCCCGGGCTACCAGCTCGCCGGCAAGACGGGCACGGCGAGCAAGGTCGACCAGGCCACGGGCGAATACTCGAAAAGCCGCTACGTGGCCTCGTTCATGGGCTTCGCACCGGCCTCGCACCCGAAGCTGCTGTGCGCCGTGATCGTCGACGAACCGCAGAACGGCTCGATCTTCGGCGGCACGGTGGCCGCGCCGGCGTTCGGCCAGATCATGAGCTTCGCGCTGCCTTACCTGCGCATCCCGCCCGGATAGCATCCGCGCGATGAGGCTCGACGAGTTGACGGCCGGTCTGGCGCTCGAGGCCACCGGCGATCTCGGCGTCCAGATCACGGGCCTGGCCTACGACAGCCGCGCGGTCGGTGACGGCGATCTGTTCTTCTGCGTCAGCGGCTTTCAGCGCGACGGGCACGAGTTCGCGCCGCAGGCGCTCCAGGCGGGAGCGGCGGCGCTGGTCGTGGAGCGGCAGCTGGAGCTCGACGTGCCGGAAGTGCTGGTCGGCTCTGCGCGCGCCGCGATGGCGCCGATCGCGGCGCGCTTCTATGGCGATCCGACCTCCCAGCTGCGCGTCGTCGGCATCACGGGAACGAACGGCAAGACGACGACGGCCTACCTCGTGCGGGCGCTGCTCGAGCAGGCGATGGACGAGCAGTGCGGGCTGCTCGGCACGGTCACCTCGATCGTCGGCGGGCAGGAACGCGAGGTGACTCGCACGACGCCGGAGGCGATCGACCTGCAGGCGGTGTTCCGCGCGATGCTCGACGGCGGCGACGGCGCGTGCGCGATCGAGGTCTCCTCGCACGCGCTCGAGCTCGGCCGCGCCGATGCGACACGCTTCGCGGCGGCGATCTTCACGAACCTGACGCAGGACCACCTCGACTTCCACGACACGATGGAGGACTACTTCCTCGCCAAGCGGCGCCTGTTCGCCGAGCACCGCCCGGCGATCAGCGTGATCAACGTCGGCGACCCCTACGGCGCGCGGCTGGCGGGCGAAATCGACGGTGCGGTCACGTTCGCCGTGCAGGCGCCGGGCGCCGAGCGACTCGCGGCGGACTACCTCGCGGAAGGCCTGCGCTTCGACTTCAACGGCGCCGGCTTCGACCTGCGCACGGTGAGCGGGGTGCGCGAGGTGCGCCTGCCGATGCCGGGGCGCTTCAACGTCGCCAACGCGCTCGGTGCGCTGGCGGCGGCGCATGCGCTCGGCGGAGAGCTCGAGCGGCTGCTCGGCGCGCTCGAACGCGGCGTGCGCGTCCCGGGACGCTTCGAGCCGGTCGAGGAGGGTCAGGACTTCGCGGTGCTCGTCGACTACGCGCACACGCCGGACTCGCTTGAGAACGTGCTCGGCGCGGCGCGCGCGCTGGTCGACGGCGGGCGCGTGCTCTGCGTGTTCGGCGCGGGCGGCGATCGCGATCGCGGCAAGCGCCCGCTGATGGGCGAGATCGCGGCGCGCCTGGCGGACATGACGTTCGTCACCTCGGACAACCCGCGCTCGGAGGATCCGGAGCAGATCATCGCGGAGATCATGGCCGGCGTGGCGCGGGTGCCGGCGCAGCCGCTTGTGCGCTCGGTCTCAGACCGCGCGATCGCGATCGACGAGGCGATCGGCGCGGCGCGCGCGGGCGACGTGCTGGTGATCGCGGGCAAGGGCCACGAGCAGGGCCAGGAGTTCGCGGGCGGTCGCAAGGTGCCGTTCGACGACGTGACGGTGGCGCGCAAGGCGCTGCGGCTGCACGGGGGACGCTCGTGAGGAGCTGGGACGCCGCTCGGCTGGCCGCGGAGGCCGGGGCGGAGACGATCGAGCATCGGCGCGGGGAGGACGCGCAGGCGGGCCCGCTGCGCGCGGTGATCGACTCGCGCGCGGTGGCGAGCGGCGACCTGTTCGTGGGCCTGCCGGGGGAGAACGCGCACGGCGCGCGAGCACGCCGCGGAGGCGCTGCGGGCGGGGGCGTGGGGCGTGCTGATCCCGCACGAGCACGCCGATGCGGCGCGGGCGGCGCTCGGCGAGGATGCGCAGGGCGACGCGAGCGGCGCGGTGCTCGCGCATGCGGACCCGCTGGCGGCGCTGCAGGCGCTCGCGCGGGCATGGCGGCGCGAGCTCGGCGCAGCCGGCGCGAAGGTGGTCGGGATCACGGGCTCGACGGGCAAGACCTCGACGAAGGACATCCTCGCGGCGATCGCCGGCTCGCAGCGGCGCACGGTGGCGAGCCCGCAGAACTACAACACGGAGATCGGCCTGCCGCTCGCGCTGCTGGCGGCGCCGGCGGACACGCAGGTGCTGGTGCTCGAGATGGCGATGCGCGGCGCCGGTCAGATCGCCGAGCTGACGGCGATCGCCGAACCGGACGTGGGCGTGATCGTCAACGTCGGCCCGGTCCACCTCGAGCTGCTCGGCTCGCTTGAGGCGATCGCGGCGGCGAAGGCGGAGCTGATCGCGGGGCTGGCCTCGGGCAGCACGGTCGTGGTGCCGGTCGAGGACCCGCTGCTGGCGCCGCATCTGCGGGCGGACCTGAAAACGATCTCCTTCGGCGAGCGTGCGGACGTGACGCTCGAGCAGGTCCTGTCCGACGGAAGCGTTCTGATTCGCGCTCATGGCCGCGAGCTCGAGCTGCAGCCGTCGTTCGGGCAGGCGCACAACCTGCGCAACCTGCTCGCGGCGACGGCCGCGGCGCTCGCGCTCGGCCTCGAGCCGGCCGGCCCGCTGCACGTGCGCTTCTCGGCGCTGCGCGGCGAGCGCCTGGAGCTGGCGGACGGGGTGACCGCGATCAACGACTGCTACAACGCCAACCCGATGTCCATGCGCGCGGCGATCGACGACCTGGCCGCAACGGCGCCGGCACGGCGCGTGGCGGTGCTCGGCGACATGCTCGAGCTGGGGCCGCAGTCGCCGCGTCTGCACCGTGAGATAGGCCTGCACGCAGCCGAGCAGGGTCTCGACCTGCTCGTCACGGTCGGCCCGCTGGCGGCGGAGATGCGCAGCGAGTTCGAGGGCGAGTCCTATGCAGTGGCCGACGCAGGCGCTGCGGCAGAGCTCCTGCAGACGCTGCTCGGCACGGGCGACACGGTGCTCGTGAAGGGCTCGCGCGGCGTGGGCCTGGAGCGCGTGGCCGAGGCGCTCGGCGCGGCGCAGGCGCAGGGGGACTGATGGGCAGCATCCTCTTCGGCGGCACGGCGGCGCTGCTCATCTGCCTGTTCCTGAGCCCGAAGTTCATCGACTTCCTGCGCGAGCGCGAGTTCGGCCAGCACATCCGCGAGGACGGCCCGGAGGGCCACCACCAGAAGGCGGGCACGCCGACGATGGGCGGGGTGATCATCTTCCTGGCGATCTCGGTTCCGTTCCTGATCCTGACGGACTACGACTGGCGATCGGTGGGCGTGTTCGGCGCGATGATCGCGTGCGCGCTGCTGGGCTTCGCGGACGACTACACGAAGCTCGTCAAGCGCCGCTCGCTGGGCCTGCGCGCGCGCACGAAGCTGATCGTGACGATCGCGATCTCGCTCGCGCTGTGGTGGGTGGCGCGCCACGAGGCGCACCTGGCGCCGACGTTGAGGCTGCGCTTCGTCGACTACCAGATCGACCTGGGCGTGTTCTACCCCCTGCTGATCTATCTCGTGGTGGCGGGCACGACGAGCGCGGTCAACCTGACGGACGGGCTCGACGGCTTGGCGGCGGGCTGCGCGGCGATCGTGCTGCTGGGGTACATCGGGATCACGTTCATCACGGGCGAGGACGACCTGTCGATGCTCGCCGGCTGCCTCGTCGGCGGCTGCATCGGCTTTCTCTGGTTCAACGCCTTCCCGGCGACGATCTTCATGGGCGACACGGGCTCGCTCGGCCTGGGCGGGGCGATCGCGGGGCTCGCGGTGATGACGAAGACCGAGCTGCTCTTGATCCTGCTCGGCGGGATCTTCGTGATCGAGGCGCTGTCGGTCGTGATCCAGGTGATCTCCTTCCAGACGACGCGCAAACGGGTCTTCCTGATGGCGCCGATCCATCACCACTTCGAGCTGCGGGCGTGGTCTGAGACGAAGATCATCCTGCGCTTCTGGATCGTCGCGGCGATCGGCTGTGCGATCGGCTTCGCGATTTACCGCCAGAGCATCAGCTGATCCTGCGCAGCCCGCTGGGCACCCAGGATAAGCTTGGCGCTCGATGGTGGAGACGCCGTACCGAGAGTCGTGCGAGCGCAAGGGACGAAGGAGGACGATCATGCAACGCGTGCTGTGGCTGATACCTGCGCTCGTGGCGGTGACGCTGGCGGTCGGCTGTGGTGGTTCGGGCAGCAGCAGCGGCTCGACGACTACGACCGGCTCGACGACCGCGGCGGGGCCGACGACCACGAGCGGCTCGACCACGAGCCGCTCGACGGCGAGCCCCTCGGCTCCGGGCGGCGCATCGACGACCACCGGCGCGGGCTCTTCGACCACTGGGCGGGCGGGAAAGAGTGCAGCGAGCGACGCTGTAGCAAAGCTGCTCGTGAGCGCATGCAAGCGACGGATCCAGAACGAGCCGGCGCTCACGACGAGCGAGCAGGTCAAGATCGAACCGCTTTGCGACAAGGCGGCGGGCGGAGTCGCGGCGGCGCGCCAGGCCAGCGAGGAAGTCTGCGTGGAAGTGATCAAGCGCGCGGCTTCGCCGGAAGGGGCGCCGGCGCCTGCCCGCAAGCGGGCCCTGGCAGCGTGCAAGAGCGCCAAGTAGCGCCGCCGAACGCCGCTGCACCGGTGCTGCCCGCGGTCCCGGCGCGCGGGGGGCGAAGGTCGAGATGAAGCCGCGTCCATCGATACCGGCAGGCCCTTACCTGGTCGTCGGCCTGGCGCGCTCGGGCGCGGCCGCAGCGCTGGCGCTGCGCGCACGCGGCGAGCAGGTGATCGGCCTCGACGCCGGCTCTCCGCCGGGTACGAAGGCGCTCGAGGCTGCCGGGGTGGATCTTTATTTGGATGATCGAGACGGGATCGCGCTGCTCGATCGCGTCGGCGCGGTCGTCAAGAGCCCGGGCGTGCCGGCCGAGACGCCGGTGATCACGGCGGCGCGCGGGCGCCAGATCACGGTGCTCGGCGAGCTCGAGCTGGCGTGGCGCCTGTTGGCCAACGAGTTCGTCGCCGTGACGGGCACGAACGGCAAGACGACGACGGTCGAGCTGATCGGCCACATCCACCGCGAGGCGGGCCTGCCGGTGGCGGTCGCGGGGAACGTCGGCACGGCGCTGAGCTCGCTGATCGGCGAGCTCGGGTCGGAGGCGACGGTCGTCTGCGAGGCCTCCTCGTTCCAGCTCGAGGACACGCTCGAGTTCGCTCCGGAGGCGGCGGTGCTGCTGAACATCACGCCGGACCATCTCGATCGCCACGGCACGCTCGAGGCCTACGCGGCGGCCAAGCTCGAAGCGTTCGCGCGCCAGCGGCAGGGTGACGTGGCGGTCTTCCCGGCGGACCTCGGCGAGCGGATCGACTGGGCCGGCGCGCCGGAGGTGCCGGGCGAGGCGCAGCGGGTCGAGTTCGGCTGGGAGCCGCAGGCTGCGCTGTTCGAGCTCGACGGCGAGCTGTGGTGGCGCGGGCGAGCGCTGATCGCGCTCGAGCAGATGCGCCTGCGCGGGCGCCACAACGTGGAGAACGCGATGGCGGCGGCGGCCGTCTGCCTGGCGCGCGGGATCGAGCCGGCGGCGGTGCACGCCGGGCTCGCGTCGTTTCCGGGCGTCGCCCACCGCCTGGAGGAGCTCGCCGAGCTCGATGGCGTGCTCTACGTCAACGACTCGAAGGCGACGAACGTGGCGAGCACGCTGGTCGCGCTGGAAGCGTTCGCCGGCCGGCCGGTGCACCTGATCCTCGGCGGCCGGGGAAAGGGCCAGGACTTCACGAGCCTGCGCGAGCCGGTGGCGCGCGCGTGCGCCGGGGTCTACCTGATCGGCGAGGACGCGGCGACGATCGCTACGGCGCTCGCCAACATCGCCCCGACGGTGCTCGAATGCGGCGATCTGCAGCGGGCGCTGGCGGCGGCCAGGCAGGCGGCGGCATGCGACCCCGACGCGACCGACGGGCCGGGCGAGACAGGACCGGTCGTGCTGCTCTCGCCGGCCTGCGCGAGCTTCGACCAGTTCGCCGACTTCGAAGCCCGCGGCGAGCGCTTCCGCGAGCTGGTCGAAAAATTGCAGGGTTAGCCCGGCCGGCAGCGAAGTCAGCTCCAATGCCATCTGCCGCGGCACGGAGCGCCGGTCCCCCCGGGGCAGCTCGATCTCTGCGAGGGGGCAAACGCGGCCGCAGGAGCGCGAAGGCCGCGAGCCAGCCGCTGGAGCAGCGCATCCTGATCACAGCGACGCTGTGCCTGCTGGCGTTCGGCGCGGTGATGGTCTACAGCGCCTCATCGGCGACCTCGCTCTTGCAGGGCCACGGCAACGGCAGCGGCTACCTCGTCAAGTACCTGATCTACGGCGCGATCGGGCTCGTGCTGATGCGCGTGCTCGCGCGCGACGGCGTCGCCAAAGTGCAGGCGATCACGGGTCCGCTGCTGGTGACCTCGTTCGTGCTCGTGCTGGCCGTGCACGTGCCGCACATCGGCGTGAGCGTCAACGGAGCGAAACGCTGGATGGGCGCCGGGCCGTTGCAGTTCCAGCCCTCGGAGCTGATGAAGATCGCGCTCGTGCTGTACGGCGCGACGCTGCTGGCGAAGCGACCGCAACGCGTGCACGACCTGCGCGATCTCTCGCGGCCGCTGTTGGTCGTGGTGGGCGGGGCGATCCTGCTCGTCGTGACCCAGCCGGACCTCGGCACGGCGATGGTGATCGCGTTCATCACGATCTCGCTGCTGGTGGCGGCGGGGATCCCGATGCGCAACCTCGCGATCGTGTGTGGCTGCGCGTTCGCGGCGGTGGTCATGTACGCGATCGTCAAACCGTACGCGCGGGCGCGCCTGACGTCGTTCCTGGACCCGTGGGCGCACGCCTCGAGCAGCGGCTTTCAGGCGGTGCAGGGCCAGATCGCGATCGGCTCCGGCGGGCTGTTCGGCGTCGGCCCGGGCCAATCGGTGCAGAAGATCTTCTACCTGCCGGAGGCGCCGACGGACTTCATCCTGGCGGTCGTCGCCGAGGAGCTCGGCGCGATCGGCGTGTGCGCGCTGCTGTTCCTCTACGGCCTGATCGCCTACGCAGGCCTGCGCGCGGCGAAGGGCGCGCGCAGCATGCAGAGCGCGCTGATCGCGGTCGGCGTGACCTCGCTGATCGTCTCCCAGGCGCTCTTGAACGTCTTCGCCGTGCTCGGGCTGGCGCCGCTGACGGGCGTGCCGCTGCCGTTTGTCTCCTATGGATCGAGCAGCCTGATCGTGATGCTCGCGGGGATGGGGCTGCTGTTGAACGTGGCCAACGGCGGCACGGCGCACGTGCGTGCGGTAGCCAGCCCGCGCAAGCGCTCTGCCGACGCACGGGCGCGCGAACAGGCACGATGGGACCGTGAGCCAGAAGAAGAGGATCGTGATCGCCGCCGGCGGCACGGCGGGGCACGTGGTGCCGGCGCTCGCGGTGGCCGACGCGCTGCGGGCTGAGGGCGCGGAGGTCGAGTTCGTCGGCGCCGGGCGCGCCGAGGCCACGCTCGTGCCGGCGGCGGGATACGCGCTGCACGCGATCGCGGTCGAAGGCCTCAGCCGCACGAACCCGCTGAAGGCGCTGCGCGCGCTGCTGCGCGCGGCGCTCGCGCTGCCGCGGGCGCGGGGACTGCTCAAGCGGCTGGCGCCGGACGCGGTGATGGGCGGCGGCGGCTACGTCGCGGGGCCGGTCGCGCTGGCGGCGATCACGCTGCGCATCCCGCTGGTGCTGACCGAGGCGGACAGCCACCTCGGCCTGACCAATCGGCTGATGGCGCCGTTCGCCCGTCGCGTCTGCCTGTCGTTCCCGCTGGCAGGGCGCGAGGGCTCGCGCTACCGCATGACGGGCCGGCCGATCCCCTCCTCGGGACGCGACGAGCGCACGGCGCGCGAGCGGCTGGGAATCGGCGCGGAGGAGACTTGCGTGCTCGTGTTCGGCGGCTCGCTCGGGGCGCGCTCGATCAATCGGGCGGCGGCGGAGGCGTTCGCGGGCTCGGACTTCCATGTGCTGCACATCGCGGGCGAGCGCGACTACCCGGAGCTGCTGGCACGCGGGATGCGGCCGGGCTATGACCTGCGCGAGTACCTGCAGGAGCCCGATTTCGCGGACGCGCTGGCGGCGGCGGACCTGGCGGTGGCGCGCGCGGGCGGCTCGGTGTTCGAGATCGCGGCGCACGGCGTGCCGGCGGTGCTCGTGCCCTATCCGCACGCGGCGGGCGACCACCAGAGCGCCAACGCGCGCTGGATGACCGATGCGGGCGCGGCCGTCGTGATCGCCGACGGCGAGCTGACGGCGGCGCGCTTGGCGAAGCAGGTCACGGAGCTGCTGGGCGATCGCGCGAGGCTCGAGCGGATGGCGGCGGCGTCGCGCTCGCTCGCCCGGCCGGACGCGGCGAACGAGGTCGCGCGGGAGCTGCTGCAGGCGGCGAGCGGATGAGCGGGCAGCGCCCTTGGGAAGGGCGGCGCCTGCACTTCGTCGGCGTGGGCGGCGCCGGCATGAGCGCCTACGCGCGCGCGGCGCACGCACTGGGAGCTGAGCTGAGCGGCTCGGACGGCGCGAGCAGCCCATACCTGGAGCGGCTGCGCGCGGACGGCGTGCTCGAGGCGCACGTGGGCCACCACGCGGCGAACGTGCCGTCAGGGGAGGAGGTCGAGCTGATCTACTCCTCGGCCGTGCCGGAGGAGAACTCCGAGCGCGTGGCGGCGCGCGAGCGAGGGATCGCGGAGCGCCCGCGCGCGGAGCTGCTGGGCGAGCTGAGCGCGCTGCGTCGCACGATCGCGGTGGCGGGCACGCACGGCAAGACGACGACGTCCTCGATGCTCGCGCACGCGCTGCGCGCGGCCGGCCTTGACCCGGGCTGGCTGATCGGCGCGCCGATCGGCGGCGGCCTGCCGAACGCCCACTGGAGCGAGGGTGAGTGGCTGGTCGTCGAGGCGGACGAGTCGGATCGATCGATGCTCAGCCTGCAGGTGGAGATCGCGGCGCTGATCAACGTCGAGCTCGACCACCATGCGACGTTCGCCTCGCTGGCGGAGCTGCGCGAGGCCTTCGCGGCGTTCCTCGCGCGGGCGAGCGCGGCGCGGGTCGTCTGGGATCGCCCCGAGCTGCTCTCGCTGGCACCGCAGCAGCCGGAAGGGGTCGAGCTCGTCCCGTTCGATGCGCCCGAGCCGACGCTGTTGAGCGACGGCTCGAGCTTTCAGTGGCGCGGCGAGCAGGTGCGCCTGGCGGTGCCGGGGGCGCACAACGTGCTCGACGCGACGGCGGCGCTCGAGGCGGCGCGCCTGACCGGTGCGCGGATGAGTGAGGCGATCGCGGGGCTGGCGGGGTTCCATGGAGCGGGGCGTCGCTTCCAGCTGCTCGGGCGCAGTCGCGCGGGGGCACTCGTGTACGACGACTACGCGCACCACCCGACGGAGGTGGCGGCGACGCTCGATGCGGCGCGCACGCTCGAGCACGGACGCCTGATCGCTGTGTTCCAGCCCCATCTCTACTCGCGCACGGAGCGCCTCGCGAGCGACTTCGGCCGGGCGCTGGCGCGAGCCGACGTGGCGGTCGTGCTCGACGTCTACCCGGCGCGCGAGCGCGCCGAGCAGCACCCGGGAGTGAGCGGCCTGCTGATCGCGGAGCAGGCGGCCGATGCGGCGCGCGGCAGGCCGGTCTACTGGCTGCCGGGCTTCGACGCGGCGTCTTCGGTGCTCGATGGCCTGCTCGGCTCAGAAGACGTGTGTCTGGTGATGGGCGCGGGCGACGTGGATGCGCTCGCGCGCAGGCTCGTCGCAGCGCCGCTCGAGGCGGTATGAGCAGCTTGTAGGGGTTCGCGCGCGGAGGTCGAAGGAAGAGGCCGATGGATCGCTCGTCCGCCGGCCGGCTTGGAGTCGGCAGCCTCACCCGCCCGCCGGCGCGCAAGAAGGCGCGCCCGAATCGCGCTGGCTCGGGGCGCAAGCGCGCGGCCGGCCACGGCGCACGTGCGGGCACGGGAGCGCATCCGATCGATACGGCGATCGCGCACCTGCTGCGCGCTCCCTCGGTGCTGACGCGCGGCATCTCCGGCGGTTGGGCGTTGGTGCGCGAGCGCAAGCGCCTGCGCATCGCGCTGCTGGCGAGCGTGATCGCGCTGCCGCTGCTCGGCGGCGGTTGGCTGTGGCTGCGTCACTCCTCGCTCGTGGCGGTGCAGCACGTACGCGTGAGCGGCGTGCACGGATCGGAAGCGCCGGCGATCGAGGCGGCGCTGACGGGCGCTGCGAAGCGCATGAGCACGCTCGACGTGAGCACGGCGAAGCTGCGCGCGGCGGTCGCGTCCTACCCGGTGGTCGGCGACGTGCGCGTGCACACGAGCTTCCCGCACGGTCTGAGCATCGAGGTGATCGAGCAGGCGCCGGTCGCGACGCTGATGGCGGGCGGGGTGAAGACGGCGGTCGCGGCGGACGGCGTGGTGCTGGGCGAAGCGCACGCCTCCAGCGCGCTGCCGACGTTGACGAGCCAGGTGCAGCTGACGCCGGGCGAGCGGGTGCGCGAGAAGGCGCTGCTCGGCGAGCTGACGGTGCTCGGGGCCGCGCCGAAGGCGCTGGCGAAGTCCGCGGAACGAGCGTACAGCGGCTCGAAGGGCCTGACGCTGGTGATGCACGGCGGCCTGCGTGTGTACTTCGGCGACCGATCCCGGCCGCACGCCAAGTGGGCATCGCTCGTGCGAGTGCTCACCGACCCGGGCTCGGTGGGCGCGAGCTACGTCGACGTGCGCGTGCCGGAACGACCGGCGGCGGGCTTCCCGGCGGGCGTGACACCGCCGGCGGTGACAGGCGCGGAAGGCGAAGCTGCGACGTCGACGGCGAGCGGCGAATCGGAACAGTCGCTCGCGGAACGACTCGCCACGGCGGTCGGCGGCTCGAGCACGACGCAGCAGGCGGGCAACTCGGAAGAAGAAGCCTCGTCGAGCGGGTCGCAAGCCTCGACGAGCGAAGCGGAATCCTCGCCGGCCGGCGAAGGCGAATCGGAAGGGTCGGGCGAAACGAGCTCGGGCGCCGGCACGGAATCCTCGGGCTGAGGAGAGCCGCGTCAGGGTCCCGGGCAGAGCCTCAACCTCGACTTGAGGTTTACTGTAGGTCGGAGGCGATTCTCACCCAGTGGTCGAGAGATGGCCGTTCTGCAACGAACGTTGCGGAACTGGCGCGCGTCGTTGACAGGGCGAAGTTCCCTGCATAACGTGACGATCTCGGCGGTTCGCAAGCCTGTATGCTGCGAACCCTAATTTTCTACTGAAGGGTTCGGACAGAACCATCATGGAGAGCAGCGGTAGCTATCTGGCGGTCATCAAGGTCGTCGGCGTCGGCGGCGGCGGCACGAACGCGGTCAGCCGCATGGTCGACGCGGGACTGCGCGGCGTGGAGTTCATCGCGGCGAACACCGACGCCCAGGCGCTCGCGATGTGCGACGCCGACATCAAGCTGAACATCGGCCACGAGTCGACCAAGGGCCTCGGCGCGGGCGCGAACCCGGACGTCGGCCTCGGCGGCGGCCTCGGAGTCGCGCGACGACATCAAGGAGGCGCTGAAGGGCGCCGACATGGTCTTCGTCACGGCGGGCGAGGGCGGCGGCACGGGCACGGGCGCCGCTCCGGTGATCGCGGAGATCGCCAAGAACGAGATCGGCGCGCTGACGGTCGGCGTCGTGACGCGCCCGTTCGAGTTCGAGGGCTCCCAGCGCGGCCGCCAGGCCACCGAGGGCATCGAGCGCCTGCGCGAGGTCGTCGACACGCTGATCGTGATCCCCAACGAGAAGCTGCTGCCGGTGGTCGAGCGGCGCACGTCGATGCTCGACGCGTTCCGCGAGGCGGACAACGTGCTGCGCCAGGGCGTCCAGGGGATCACGGACCTGATCACGATCCCGGGCCTGATCAACCTCGACTTCGCGGACGTGCGCACGATCATGGCGGACGCGGGCTCGGCGCTGATGGGCATCGGCACGGCGGGCGGCGAGAACCGGGCGGCCGACGCGGCCAAGGTCGCGATCTCCTCGCCGCTGCTGGAAGAGTCGGTCGACGGCGCGACGGGGATCCTGCTGAACATCACCGGCGGCAAGGACCTCGGCCTGTTCGAGGTCAACGACGCGGCGGAGACGATCCAGAACGCGGCCGACCCCAACGCCAACATCATCTTCGGCGCGGTGATCGACGAGAGCATGTCCGACGAGGTCCGCGTGACCGTGATCGGCACGGGCTTCGACCACCGCCCGGGACGCAGCGCGCGCAAAGAGAGCCGCTCGCGCGGTCGCGACCGCGGGCCGCGGATCGACGATCGCCAGCGCTCGTCGCTGGAGATCTCCGACGACGACATCGACGTTCCGCCGTTCCTGCGCTGACGAGCGCCGGCCGCCGATCGGGGATCGCGGATGTCGCGGTCGCAGCTGCGCGTGCATGTTCCGCGGACTTTTGGGTAATGCCCAAAAATCTTGAGCGGGGAGAGGGACACGCGGGGCAGCGAGGCGGACACGCGCTTCACCCGACGCACGCTGATCGGCACGGCCGCCGCCGGCGCGGCGGCGGCGGCGCTTCCCTCGGTCGCGCGCGCGGACGAAGCGGCAGAACCGTCGAGCACGGCGACGAGCTCGACGTTCCCGAAAAAAGCCGACGTGATCGTCGTCGGCGCCGGGCTCGCCGGCCTGTCGGCCGCTCGCGCGATCGTCGCCGCAGGTCGATCGGTGATCGTGCTCGAGGCTCGCGAACGCGTCGGCGGGCGCACGTGGAACCGGCCGATCACCGGCGGCTCCTACATCGACGCGGGCGCCGAGTTCGTCGGGCCGACGCAGGATCGCATCAAGGCGCTGGCGCAGGCGGTCGGAGTGCAGACCTTCCCGACGTACAACACCGGCAACAACGTCTACTGGAAGGACGGCAAACGGGAAACCTACGCCGCCACCGGTCCCACCGGCATCGCGCCGCCGGACCCGACGCTGCCTGCCCGACCTCCTGCAGATCGTCCAGCAGGCTCAACACGATGGCCCAGCAGATCAACGTCGAAGCCCCGTGGAACGCCGCCGAAGCGGTCGAATGGGACAGCCAGACCTTCTACACCTGGCTCAAGGCCAACGAGGTCAACCCCGAATTCATGCGGCTCGTCGCGACGGCGACCGACGCGATCTTCGGGCAGGAGCCGCGCGACCTGTCGCTGCTGTACGTGCTGTTCTACCTCGCCGCGTCCGGCGACGAAACCCATCCGGGCACGTTCGAACGCAACTTCCAGACCGCCGAAGGCGCTCAGGAAGAACGCTTCATCGGCGGCAGCCAGCAGATCTCGCTCAACGTCGCGGCCGAGCTGGGCAGCAACGTCGTGCTGAACGCGCACGTGCGCAAGATCACCCAGAACGCCAAAGGCGTGAAAGTCCAGCTCGACAAAGGGCTGCTGTCGGCCAAGCAGGTGATCGTCGCGATTCCGCCGGCGCTGACCGCGCGGATCGACTACGAACCGCTGCTGCCCGTGCTGCGCGACCAGCTCACCCAGCGCGCGCCGATGGGCTCCTACGCGAAGGTCGACGTCGTCTACGACCATCCGTTCTGGCGCGAAGAAGGCCTGACCGGGCAGACCGTCAGCCTCAACGGCCCGGTCAGGGTGACGTTCGACAGCACCCCCGACGAGGGCAGCCCCGGCGTACTGCTCGGCTTCATCGGCGGCACCGACGCCCGCACGTGGTACGCCCTGTCGGCCGAACAGCGCCGGCAAGCGGTGCTCGACAACTTCGCCGACTACTTCGGCGAAAAGGCGCGCAACCCGCTCGAATACGTCGAGAACGCCTGGGCGGAGGAACGCTTCACCCGCGGCGACCCGGTCGCCGGCCTCGGGCCCGGCACGCTGCTGGACTTCGGCACCGCCCTGCGCGAGCCTGTCGGGCGCATCCACTGGGCCGGCACCGAGACCTCCGACTACTGGGTCGGCTACATGGACGGCGCGGTGCGCTCCGGCGAACGGGCAGCCGCTGAGGTGCTCGCCGAGCTCCCGTAGCCCCGGCCGCTAGCCTCCGGGGCGTGCCCGAGACCCTGCGCAGGACCGCCCTCTACGACGCCCACGTGGCGGCGGGCGCGAAGATGGTCGAGTTCGCGGGCTGGGAGATGCCGGTGCAGTACGAGGGGGTCGGCGCCGAGCACCGCGCCGTGCGCGAGCGCTGCGGCATCTTCGACGTCTCGCACATGGGCGAGATCGAAGTCGCCGGCCCGCAGGCGCTGGCGCTGCTGCAGCGGCTGCTGTCGAACGACGTCGCGCAAGATCGCCGTCGACGTCAACGGCGGCCACGCGCAGTACAGCGTGCTGTGCCGCGAGGACGGCGGCGTGCTCGACGACCTGTTCACCTATCGCCTGGACACCGACCGCTACCTGACGGTCACCAACGCCGCCAACCACGAGGCCGATCTGGAGTGGTTTCGCGCGCACGCCGGCGAGTTCCCGGAAGCCGAGGTGATCGACAGGATCGACGACTACGCGATGCTCGCCGTTCAGGGGCCGCTCGCGCGCGGGATCGTGCAGGCGATCTCCGACGCGCCGCTGCCCGCGCGGATGATCGCCGCCAACGCGGCGCCTGGCGGGCAGCGGACGCGCTCGTCTGCGGCACCGGCTACACGGGCGAGGACGGCGTCGAGATCCTCTGCGCGCCCGAGCGACGCCGCCGCGCTGTGGGATGAGCTCGTGCGCCGCGGCGCCGCGCCGGCCGGGCTGGCCGCGCGCGACACGCTGCGCCTGGAGGTCTGCTTCCACCTCTACGGCAACGACCTGATGCCCGAGCGCGGCCCGATCGAAGCCGGGCTCGGCTGGTGCTGCAAGGAGGACACGCACTTCATCGGCGCCGAGGCCGTGCGCGCCGTGCGCGAGGCCGGGGCGGCCGAGAAGCTCGTCGCGTTCGAGATCGACGGCCCCGGGATCGCACGGCAGGGCAACGAGATCGCCGGCGGCGGCGAGGTCACGAGCGGCACGATGTCGCCGAGCCTCGGCGTCGGCATCGGCATGGCCTACGTACCCGCCGAGCGCGCGGCGCTCGGCAGCGAGCTCGCAGATAGACGTTCGTGGCAAGATGCGCCGCGCCGTCGTCAGGCAGAAGCCGCTCTACCGAAAGGGCCAGTGATGGCGAGACGCAAGCTACCCCGATGACCTGCTCTACCACGCCGAGCACGACTGGGCGCGAATCGACCCCGACGACGCGACGCTCGCGACGCTCGGCATCACCTGGTACGCGCAGGACTCGCTCGGCGAGGTCGTCTTCTTCGACCTGCCCGCCGTCGGCACGGCCGTGAAGAAGGACGAGCCCTACGCCGAGGTCGAGTCCGTGAAGGCGGTCTCCGACGTGATCGCACCGCTGTCCGGCGAGATCGTCGAGGTCAACGACGCCCTCTCGGACGGTCCGCAGGCGATCAACGAGGATCCCTACGGCGCCGGCTGGCTGATCAAGGTTCGCCTGGCCGACCCCGGCGAGCGCGAGGCGCTGATGGACGCGAGCGCCTACGCCGCCACGCTCGGTGGCTAGGCTGAGCTCAGTCACTTGAGCCGCTACACAGCCATCACGCAAGCCGACCTCGAGGCGATGCTCGCCGCGATCGGCGTCGCCTCGGTGCAGGAGATCTTCGAGCGCCAGATCCCCGAGGCCGTGCGCCTCGGCCGCGAGCTCGACCTGCCGCAGGGCAAGACCGAGCAGGAGGTCTACGCGCACCTGGCCGAGCTCGCCGCGCGCAACACGAGCGCCGAAGACGAGCTCAGCTTCCTCGGCGCCGGGATGTACGACCACTACGTGCCGGCGATCGTCGACATGCTGATGGAGCGCTCGGAGTTCCTCACCCCCTACACGCCCTACCAGCCCGAGATCTCCCAGGGCGGCCTGCAGGTGATGTTCGAGTACCAGACGGCGATCTCCGAGCTGACCGGCCTGCCCGTGTCCAATGCATCCGTCTACGAGGGCCCGTCGGCCGTCGCCGCGGCCGGCTACATGGCCAAGCTGCACAACGGACGCGGCCGCTTCGTCGTCAGCGCGGGCCTGCACCCGCACACGATCCAGACGCTGCGCACGCTCGCCCACGGCTACGGCATGGACGTCGTCGAGGTGCCCGTCCGGCGACGGCCTGACCGATCCCGACGCGTGGGCCGCCGCGATCGACGCAGACACGAGCGCGGCGATCTTCGCCCAGCCCAACTTCTACGGCGCCGTCGAGGATGCGGCAGCGCTGAGTGCGGCCGCCAAGGGCGCAGGCGATCCCGTCGTGATCTGCCAGGCCGACCCGATCGCGCTCGGCATCCTGCGCACGCCCGGCGAGTGCGGCGTCGACGTGTGCGTCGGCGAGGGCCAGCCGCTCGGTAATCGCCTCGACTTCGGCGGCCCCTCGTTCGGCTTCTTCGCCGCGCGCGAGGAGTACCTGCGCAAGATGCCCGGCCGGATCGCCGGCGAGACGCTCGACGTCGACGGCCGTCGCGGCTTCGTGCTCACGCTGCAGACGCGCGAGCAGCACATCCGCCGCGAGAAGGCGACGTCGAACATCTGCACGGCGCAGGCGCTCAACGCGCTCGCCGGCGTCGTCTACCTCTCCTGGCTCGGCCGCCACGGCCTGGTCGAGCTCGGCGAGCTGCTTGCTCGCGCGCACGCACTACGCGCGCCAGACGCTGTCCGCGCTCGACGGCGTGCAGGCGCTGCACGAGCAGCCGGTCGTGCGCGAGTTCGCGCTACGGCTCGACGCCGACGTGGACGCCGTGCGCCGGCGCTGCGCCGCAGGACGGCGTCAACCCCGGCGTCGACGCACAGGCCCTGAGCGGGCGGCCAGAGGACGCCGGCGTGCTGCTGGTGGCGATCACCGAGCGCCGCTCGCGCGCGGACATCGACCGGCTCGCCGAGGTGCTCGGCGCGGCCGTCGCCGCCGAGCGCGGCAGCAGCGGCGGGCGCGAGCGGATCGCCGGCGATCCGGGCTCCGAGCGCGAGCAGCACGGACGGCCGGTGGGCGTGTGAGCACGATCGACGAGAACCACCTGCACTCCGACCCCGGCATCGACGGGCACCACCCGCACCACGGGCTGGATGTCGCCGTGGGCGGGCCAGGCGAGAGCCCGCTGCAGCGCCAGCGCGCGAGGACGATCTTCCAGAAGGGCGCCCCGGGGCGGCGCGCGTTCGTCTGCCCGGCGCTCGACGTCCCCGCGCCCGACGCCGAGCAGGTGCTGCCGGCGCGTCTGCGTCGCGCACAGCCGGCGCGCCTGCCGGAGGTCTCAGAGCCCGAGATCGTGCGCCACTACGTCGGCATCTCCAAGCGCAACTTCGACCTCGACTCGGGCTTCTACCCGCTCGGCTCGTGCACGATGAAGCACAACCCGCGCCTGCACGAGCGCGTCGCCGCGCTGCCCGGCCACGCGCGCCTGCATCCGCTGCAGGACCCCGAGCGTGCGCAGGGCGCGCTCGAGCTGATGTTCAACCTGCAGCAGGCGCTCGGCGAGATCTCCGGCCTGCCCTATGTCTCGCTGCAGCCGTCGGCCGGCTCGCACGGCGAGCTCGCCGGGGTGCTGCTGACGCGCGCCTACCACGAGGCGCGCGGCGAGACGCGCCACAAGGTGCTCACGCCTGACACCGCGCACGGCACGAACCCGGCCACGGTGACGATGGCGGGCTTCGAGGTCGTCAAGGTCGCCACCAACGAGGACGGCGGCGTCGACATCGAGGACCTGCGGGCGAAGGCCGACGACGACGTGGCCTGCCTGATGCTGACCAACCCGAACACGCTCGGCCTGTTCGACCCCAACATCGAGCAGATCGCCCAGATCGTGCACGGCGTCGGTGCGACGGTGTACTACGACGGCGCCAACCTCAACGCGGTGATGGGGCTCTCGCGCCCCGGCGACATGGGCTTCGACATCGTGCACTTCAACCTGCACAAGTCCTTCACCCAGCCGCACGGCGGCGGTGGCCCGGGCTCGGGCCCGATCGCCGTGTCGGAGCGGATCGCGCCGTTCCTGCCACTGCCGCTGGTCGTGCGCGACGGCGACGGCGAGAGCGCCGCCAACGGCTCCTCGCCGGATGGCGCCGAGCCTTCGTTCCGCCTGGACTACGAGGGCAGCGGGCCGGGCGGCGCGGGCTCGCAGTCGATCGGTCGGCTGCGCGGCTTCCACGGCAACTACGGCTGCTTCGTGCGCTCCTACGCCTACATCTGCTCGCTCGGCGCGGACGGGCTGAAGGATGCCTCCGAAGCGGCTGTGCTGAACGCCAACTACCTGCTCGCCCGGCTCAGGGAGAAAGGCATCGCCGAGCATCTGCCGCTCGCCTACGGCGAGCTGTGCATGCACGAGTTCGTGCTCTCCGGCGGCCCGATGAAGCGCCAGCTGAAGATCAAGACGCTCGACCTCGCCAAGCGGCTGCTCGACTACGGCTTTCACCCGCCGACGGTCTACTTCCCGCTGCTCGTCGAGGAGGCGCTGATGGTCGAGCCGACCGAGACCGAGACGAAGGAGACGCTCGACGCCTTCGCCGATGCGATCGCGCAGATCCTCGCCGAGGCCGCCTCCGATCCGGAGATCGCGCTCGGCGCGCCCTACACGACGCCTGTGCGCAGGCTCGACGAGGTGGCGGCCGCGAAGACGCCCGTGATCCGCCAGGCGCTGGACTAGGCTCGGCGGCGATGGCGATCGCGCACCGCGAGCTCGGCAGTACCGGCGTCAGGGTCAGCCCGCTGTGCCTCGGCGCGATGATGTTCGGCGCGTGGGGCAACCCCGACCACGAGGAGTCGGTGCAGATCATCCACGCGGCGCTCGACGCGGGCATCAACTTCATCGACACCGCCGACGTCTACTCGCGCGGTGAGTCCGAGGAGATCGTCGGCAAGGCGCTGGCCGGCGGGCGGCGCGACTCGGTTGTGCTCGCCACGAAGGTTCACGGCAAGATGCACGACGAGGACCCCAACCAGTTCGGCAACACGCGCCGCTGGATCGTGCAGGAGGTCGAGAACAGCCTGCGGCGGCTGAAAACGGACTGGATCGACCTCTACCAGATCCACCGCCCCGAGCCGGACACGAACATCGACGAGACGCTCGGCGCGCTGAGCGACCTCGTGCACGCCGGCAAGGTGCGCTGCATCGGCAGCTCGACCTTCCAGCCTTCGCAGATCGTCGAGGCGCAGTGGGTCGCCGAGAAGCGCGGGCGCGAGCGCTTCGTCTGCGAGCAGCCGCCCTACTCGCTGCTGCATCGCGGCGTCGAGGCCGAGGTGCTGCCGCTGTGCCGCCGCTACGGCATGGGCGTGATTCCGTGGAGCCCGCTCGCCGGCGGCTGGCTGTCGGGCAAATACAACGATGGCGGCTCCTCGCCTAGCTCGAGCCGTCGCGCGCAGGCGATGCCCACGCGATTTGACATGTCGCTGCCGGCCAACCAGGAGAAGCTGCGGATCGTGCGCGAGCTGACCGAGCTCGCCGCGCAGTCTGAGATGACGCTGATCGAGCTCGCGCTCGCGTTCGTCACGAGCCACCCGGCGGTGACGGCGGCGATCATCGGCCCGCGCACGCCCGAGCAACTGGAGAGCCAGCTGCCCGCGCTGCAGCGCACGCTCGATGCGGGGACGCTCGACGCGATCGATCGGATCGTGCCACCGGGCCTCAACGTCAAACCCGACGAGCGCGGCTGGGACCCGCCCTGGCTCGCCGACGCCGCACAGCGGCGGCGCTAGGCGATGCGGATCTTCTCGGGCATCCAGCCGACGGGGCGCAAGCACCTGGGCAACTACATCGGCGCGATCGCCCAGTACGTCTCGGGCCAGGACCGCGGCGAGGCGATTTACTGCATCGTCGACCTGCACGCGATCACCGTCGCCTATGAGCCGGCCGAGCTGCGCGAGCGCACCTACGACACGGCCGCGATCCTGCTCGCCGCCGGGCTCGACCCGGAGCGCTGCACGCTGTTTCGCCAGTCAGACGTGCCGCAGCACACCGAACTGACGTGGCTGCTCTCGGGCGTCACCGAGCTGGGGCGCCTGCAGCGCATGCACCAGTTCCGCGACAAGTCGATCGCGCAGCGCGAGCTCGTCTCGGCGGGCTTGTTGATGTACCCCGTGCTGCAGGCGGCCGACGTGCTCGCCTACCGTGCGCAGGAGGTGCCGGTCGGCGAGGACCAGCGTGAGCACCTCGAGCTGATGCGCGACGTTGCGCGCCGCTTCAACGCGCGCTTCGCCGACGATCGGGAAGTGCTGATCGTGCCGGAGCACCGCATCCCGGAGGTCGGCGCGCGGATCATGGACCTGCAGGATCCGACGAAGAAGATGTCGACGACGGCCGGCTCCGAGCAGGGCAGGGTGTACGTGCTCGACGAGCCGAAGGCGATCGAGAAGAAGTTCAAGAGCGCCGTCACGGACTCGGGCTCTGAGGTTCGCCGCGCGCCGGAGAAGCCCGGCATCGCCAACCTGATCGAAATCCTCGCTGCCGTGCGCGGCTCCGATCCGGCGGCGATCGAGGCGGAGTTCGCTGACGCCCGCTACGGCGAGTTCAAGACGGCCGTGGCAGAGGCCGTCGTCGAGTATCTCGCGCCCGTGCGCGAGCGCTACGAGCAACTGCGCGCCGACGAGGACGAGCTCGAGTCGATCCTCGCCGCCGGCGCGGCGCGAGCCGATGTGATGGCGGCCGAGACGCTCGAGGACGTGCGCGAGCTGATGGGCGTCGGCGCTCCCCGTCGGGCGCGGACAGTACGGTGAGCGCATGAGCCTCGCCTCGCTCGAGCTGGACTTGGAGGTCTTCACGGGCCCTTTCGACCTGCTGCTGACCCTGGTCCTGCGCGAAGAGGTCGACCTGCTCGAGCTGCAGCTCGCCGAGGTCGTGCTCGCCTACCTCGACCACCTCGAAGCGCGCGGAGAGCTCGACCTCGAGACGGCGACCGAATTCATCGTGCTGATCGCGGCGCTGTTGGAGCTGAAGTCGCGCCTGATGCTGCTCGGCGAGGAGGAAGAGGAGCTCGACATCGAGCCCGAGGCCGCCGCCGAGGAGCTGCTCGCGCGGATGCTCGACGCGCGCCGCTACCGCTCGGCCGCCGCTCATCTCGGCGGCCTGCTCGCGGCGCAGCACGGCGTGCGCTTCCGCGCGGCGCCGCTGCCGGCGCACCTGCGCAGCACCGTGCTCCAGCCGGCCGATGGCTCGCAGGACCCCGAGGTCCTCGGCGAGGCGATCGGGCGCCTGCTGGCGATGCCGCCGGAGATCAGCATGCGCCACGTGTCGGTCCCGCGCGTGGCAGTGTCCGAGCGCCTCGCGTTGCTGCGTGGCCTCTTGCGCCGCGGTGCTTTCAGCTTCGAGGAGGCCGTGCGCGGCGCCGACCGGATGACGGTCGCGGTGACGTTGTTCGCCCTGCTCGAGCTGTACAAACGCGGCGAGGCCGACTGGGACCAGGACGAGAGCTTCGGCGAGATCGCGGTGCACACGCCGTCCGCGCACGCAGCCGGCGCGCCGGTCGCCGTGGCGGGCGGATCGGTCGCCGGCCTGGCAAGCTGAGGGCATGAGCGAGCTGCCCGAGCTTCTGCGCACGATCGAGGCGCTGCTGTTCCTCTCGAGCGACCCCCTGACCCCGGCGGAGCTGGCCGAGGCGACCCAGGTGGGGGAGGGAGCCGTCGACGCTGCGCTGGCGCTGCTCGCCGAGCACCACGCGCCGGGGCGCTCGGGCATCACGCTGCGCGAGCTCGGAGGCGGCTGGACGTTCGCCAGCGATCCCGCGTCCGAGGACGCCGCACGGCGCCTGTTCAGCCGACCACGCGTCTCCACGCTCACGCCGGCACAGGCCGAGACGCTCGCGATCGTCGCTTACCTGCAGCCCGTCTCGCGCCCCGAGATCACGCGGATTCGCGGCGTCAGCGCCGACTCGGCCGTCGCCACGCTGCTCGACCGCGGGATGATCGAGGAGTCCGGGCACTCGCAGTTCGGCGCCGTCGTCTACCGCACCTCGACGCAGTTCCTCAAGCTGTTCGGCCTGCGCTCGCTAGAGGACCTGCCCGACGTCGCGCGCTGGGACCCGACGCCGGAGGAGCAGGCCGAGCTACGCGAGCGGCTGTTGCGCGCCGGCGAGGCCCGCGCCAGCTAGCGCGGGCCGGGCCGGACATCGCTACGGCCGCGCTTCGAGGATCAGGTTGAATGGCGTCTCGGTCGCCCGGCGCACGGTCGAGAACCCGCCCTCTTTGATCACCTCGGTGAGCCGCGCCTCCCCGGCCTGTGCGCCGAGCGCGAGGCCGACCTCCTGGTCGAGCGAGGCGGGCGTGCAGATCACCGTCGAGGCGCCGTAGAACACGCGCCCGACCGGGTTGAGGTTGTCCTCGGACGCTGTCGCCGGCGAACGGCTCGACGATCATCCAGGTGCCGTCATCGGCGAGCGTCTCGCGGATGTGCGCCGACGCGCCGACCGGGTCGCCCATGTCGTGCAGGCAGTCGAACACGCGACCAGGTCGTAGTCCGTCGCCCGGGTAGTCCTTCGCCGTGGCGACGTCGAACGTGATTCGCTCGGCGACGCCGGCCTGCGTCGGCCGCTTCGCGGGCTCGCTCGATCGACGCGTCGTGGTAGTCGAAGCCGAGGAACTCGCGAGTTCGGGAACGCTTCGGCCATGAGGATCGTCGACGCGCCGTGGCCGCAGCCGACGTCGGCGACCTTCGCGCCGCGCTCGAGCTTCTCCTCGACGCCCTCGAGCGCCGGGATCCACTCCGCGACGAGGTTCGCCTCTGTAGCCGGGACGGAAGAAGCGCTCGGTGCCGCGGAACAGCCGGTGGTCGTGCTCGTGCCAGCCCATCCCGTCGCCGCTGCGGAACGCCTCGAGGATCCGGTCCTCGTCGGCGTAGAGCGACGCGATCAAGTCGTACACGCCGAGGAGGTAGAACGGGCTCTCCTCGTCGGCGAGCGCGAGCGCCTGCTCGGCCGGCAGCGTGTAGCGTGTCGGCTCTCCGGGTCGTAGGTCACGTAGCCGCCGGCGGCCTGGTTGCGCAGCCACTCGCGCACGGAGCGCTCGGCGGCGCCCGGCGCTCGGCGACCTCCTGTCGAGGTCAGCGGACCGGCGCCGGCCATCGCCTTGTACAGGCCGAGCTTCTCCCCGATCACGCATCAGCGGCGCGCTGATCGATCGCGCCCATGTCCGTCACCGCCTGGCCCATGAATGCTTCGAGCTTGGCTTCGTCGATGTCCATCGTGCTCATGGTCGCCTCCCGGCATGGAGTTGAAGAGTGGGACGGGCAGGGCGCCGAAACTCTCTCCGTGGACCGGCACCTCGTGCCGCTCCGCACAAGCTACCAAGATGCGTCTATTGCGTGCGCGCCGCCAACTGCCCGCAGGCGGCGTCGATGTCCTGCCCGCGCGTGAGCCGGATCGTGGCGGGGACGCCGTTTGCCTGCAGCGCGTCGCGGAAGGCGCCGATCGAGGCGCGCGTGGAGCCCTCGAAGGGGGAGCCGGTCGGGTTGTAGGGGATCAGGTTGACCTTGAAGATCGAGTTGCCGGCAGGGTCGCTCGAGGCGCCGCTGCCTCGGCGCGAGCGGTGCTCCGGGCCTTCGCTCGCGAGCAGCCGCGCGAGCGCGAGCGCCTGCTCGTAGCGGTCGTTGACGCCCTTGAGCATCACGTACTCGACGAACACGCGGCGGCGCTTGCGCGCGTAGAAGTCGCGGCAGGCCTCGATCACCTCGCTCAGCGGGTAGCGCTCGTTTACGGGCATCAGCTCGCTGCGCAGAGCTTCGTCGGCGGCATGCAGCGAGAGGGCGAGGCGCAACGGCATGTCCTGCTCGGCGAGCGCCTCGATGCCCGGGATCCAGCCGACAGTGGAGATCGCAGTATGGCGGTGGCCGATGCCGAGATCAGGCAGGCGCTCGCATGCAGCGAGCACGTTGTCGAGGTTCAGCATCGGCTCGCCCATGCCCATGAAGACGCAGTTGCTGAGCCGCCCGCCGTCCCGCTGCATGCGGTGGAAGTGCAGCGCTTGGTCGACGATCTCCGAGGCCGTCAGGTTGCGCGCGAATTTCATCTGGCCGGTGGCGCAGAACGTGCAGGTCAACGGGCAGCCGGATTGCGAGGAGAGGCAGATCGAGCGACGACCGTCGCGGTAGCGCATCAGCACGGCCTCGAGCGCTCGGCCGTCGGTTGTCGCGAACAGGGCCTTGACGGTGCCGTCGCTCGCGCGGGCCTCGTGCTGCAGGCTGAGGCTCGAGAACGGCAGCTCGCGGGCGAGCGCGTCGCGCAGCCCGGCGGGCAGGTCGGTCATCTCCTCATAGCCCTGCGCCCCGCGCGCCGCCCAGGCCCACACCTGCCGCGCGCGAAAGCGCGGCTCGTCGTGCTCGGCGAGCGTCTTCTCCAGCAAGGCGAGGTCCATGACTGGTAATGGTTGCAGCAGATGGCTCGCTTCCCGGGACCCCTATCCCAGACCACGGCGGTTGCCAGGCGAGGAACGCCGCCTGGCAAGCCGCTGCCGCGCTGATGCGCCTGGTCAAGCACCTCGCTCACGCCGGCGTCGCCTCGCGCCGCGCCGCCGAGTCGCTGATCGCCGAAGGGCGCGTGCGCGTCGACGGCGAGACTGTCCGCGATCCGGCGCGCGATGTCGGCGAGGACAACCGCATCCTCGTCGACGGTGCTGCGGTCAGCGGGCCCGAGCCGCGCGTGACATACGCCGTGCACAAGCCAGTCGGCGTCGTCTCGACCGCGCAGGACACCCACGGCCGCCCGACCGTCGTCGGCCTGCTCCCGGACGACGGCCTGCGCCTCTACCCGGTTGGGCGCCTGGACGCCGACAGCAGCGGGCTGATCCTGCTGACCAACGACGGCGAGCTCGCCAACCGGCTCACGCACCCTCGCTTCGAGGTGCCCAAGAGCTACCGGGCGAAGCTCGCCGGCAAGCCGATCGACGAGGCATCGCTACGGCGGCTGCGCGAGGGAGTCGAGCTGGAGGACGGACGCACGGCGCCGGCCGAGGCCCGCCGCCTGGGTGAGCACGAGCTCGAGCTGACGATTCACGAGGGCCGCAATCGGCAGGTGCGACGCATGTGCTCGGCCGTCGGGCGAGAGGTGCTGGAGCTGCGCCGCGTGCGCTTCGGTCCGCTGCGGCTCGACCCCCTCGCCGCCGGCGAATACCGGCGGCTCGAGCAGTCCGAGCTCGATCTGCTGCGCGGTCTCTGAAGACGCTCTGACAGAATCGTCGCGCGATGAGACTGTTTGCCTTACGCGGCGCGATCAGCGTCGAGCGCAACGACGAGGAGGCGATCCTCGATGCAACCACCGAGCTGATGCGCGCGCTGATGGAGCGCAACGGCCTTGGCCCGGAGAACGTCGTCAGCTGCCTGTTCACGGCTACGAACGACCTCGACGCCGCCTTTCCGGCGGCCGCGGCGCGGACGATCGGCTTCGAGGGGGTGCCGCTGCTGTGCGCCCGTGAGATCGCTGTGGCCGGTTCGCTGCCGCGCGTGATCCGCGTGATGATCCACTACTACGCCCCGGAGGATCACGTTCCCCAGCACGTCTACCTACACGAGGCCAGCGCGCTGCGCGAGGACCTCGCCGCGGCTCAGTAGCCGGCGCTGTTCGCGTCGTCGCGGCACAATAGGCACGTGGCACTCGAGTTCTCAGAGCGCATCGCGCGACTGCCGTCCTATCCAGCGGCCGGCGGCTACGGCGAGGGGCTCGAGCTCGTGCGCCTGGCCAGCAACGAGTCGCCCTATCCGCCGCTGGCGGAGGTGCGCGAGGCGATCGAGCGCACGCTCGGCTCGCTGAACCGCTATCCGGATCCCTCGAACTCGCTGCTGCGCCGGCGCTTGAGCGAGCGCTACGACGTGCCGCAGTCGCGCATCGCGATCGGCAACGGCTCGTGCGACATCTTGCTGGCCGCGGGCGAGGCGCTGCTCGAGCCCGGCGCCGAGCTGATCTACGCGTGGCCGTCGTTCTCGGTCTATCCGCACCTCAGCGCGGCCTCGGGCGCGCGCGCCGTGACCGTCGCGCTCGACGAGGCAGAGCGCCACGACCTGCCGGCGATGCTGCGCGAGATCACCGTCGCCACGCGGATCGTGATCGTGTGCAACCCGAACAACCCGACGAGCACGGCGCTGCCGCTTGCGCAGATCGCCGCCTTCCTCGACGAGGTGCCGCTGCACGTGTGCGCGATCGTCGACGAGGCCTACTGCGAGTTCAACCTGCTCGACGACCCGGACGCGTCGATCGAGCTGCTCGAGCGCCACCCCAACCTGATGCTGCTGCGCACGTTCTCCAAGGTGCACGGCCTCTGCGGGCTTCGCGTCGGCTTCGCGCTGTGCGGCTCGGACGCGCTGCCGCGCGCGCTCGACCAGGTGCGCCAGCCGTTCTTCTGCAACGCGCTCGCGCAGGCGGCCGCGGTCGAGGCGCTCTCCCACCAGGACGCCGTGATCGAGCGCGTCGCTCGCAACGTGGCCGAGCGCACTTCGGTCGACGAGCGCCTGCGCGCGCTGGGTCTCGATCCGGCCGAGTCACAGGCCAACTTCTGCTGGTTTCAGCTCGGCGAGGGACGTGACGAGCAGGAGGTCATAAGAGGACTCGCGGATCGGGGCATCCTCGTGCGCGCCGGCACGGCGCTCGGCGGCGAGGGTGCGCTGCGCGTCACCTACGGCACGCCGGCCGAGAATGAACGCTTTCTGCAAGCGCTTGCCGAGGTTCTGTGAAGGTGCTACAACCTGCGAGATCGACCATGCAGAAGCTCAGCCTCGAAATCTCCGGCTCCTCTCGCGCCCGCGCCGCCGTGGCGCCGCGCGCCGCATGGTCGTATTCGCTTCGCACCTGGCGATTTAGCTAGGCGCTTCGACCTGGGTCCGTACGTGAGCGGGCCGAGCGGTCGCACCGGATCCCCGTAGGGATCGAGCGCCTTCCCGCAGGGCGGAAAACGCCCTCTCCGCGCCCCTCTCGGGCCGCGGCGCTCACGATCCAGAGCCCTGGCAGGGCCAGCGGCGACCACCTAAGATTTGGCGCATTGAAAGGATGAAACGATGATGATCGTGATGAAGGAGTCCGCGACCGAGCAGGAGATCGAGTCGGTCGTCGAGAAAGTCGAGCGGGCGGGGGCGCTGGCGCATCCGATCAAGGGTGCCCGGGTGACCGTGATCGGCGCCATCGGAGACGTCGAGCAGGATGCGAGCATCGAGAGCCTCGGGCTCGAGGGCGAGCCCGGAGTCGATCGCGTGATGCCGATCCTCAAGCCCTACAAGCTCGCTTCCGCCGAGATCAAGCACGGCGAGCGAACCGTGCTCGAGATCGACGGGCGCAAGGTCGGTGGCGGCAACTTCGCGCTGATGGCCGGCCCGTGCACGGTCGAGTCACGCGAGCAGCTGCTGGAAACGGCGCGCGTGGTCAATGACGGCGGCGCCTCGTTCCTGCGCGGCGGCGCGTACAAGCCGCGCACCTCCCCCTACGCTTTCCAGGGGCTCGGGCAGGAGGGGCTTCGGCTGCTCGCCGAGGCCAAGAGGGAGACAGGGCTGCCGGTCGTCACCGAGCTGATGGACATGCGCGACATCGACGACGTGCTCGAGGTCGCCGACGTCGTGCAGATCGGCGCGCGCAACATGCAGAACTATCCGCTGCTGACGGAGATCGGTCGCTCCGGGCGCCCGGCGCTGCTCAAGCGCGGGCTCTCGGCGACGCTCGACGAGCTGCTGATGGCGGCCGAGTACATCCTCAAGGAAGGCAACCCCAACGTGATGCTGTGCGAGCGCGGTATCCGCACGTTCGAGACGGCGTACCGCTTCACGCTCGACCTGATGGCCGTGCCGGTGCTGAAGGAGCTCACGCACCTGCCGGTGATCGTCGACCCGAGCCATGCGGCGGGCCGGCGCGACCTGGTGACGCCCTTGTCGCTGGCCGCGGCGGCGGTCGGCGCCGACGGGATCATCGTCGAGGTGCATCCGCGTCCGGAGGCGGCGATCTGCGATGGCCCGCAGGCGCTGCGCGCCGAGGACTTCGCGGCATACGCGACGGCGGTCGAGCAGGCGGCAGAGCTCGCGGGCAAGGCGCTCAGCGCCGTCTGATGGGCTTGGTGCCTGTTCCTTGAACGTCGCGGTACTGGGGGTCGGGCTGATCGGCGGCTCCATCGGCCTGGCCACCCGGCGGCGCGCGGGCGCGCACGTGTGCGGCTATGACCCCGACGTGCGCGTGGGCGAGCGGGCACTCGAGCTCGGCGCGGTCGATCGCATGGCGAGCGACGTAGCGGGCGCCGTCGAGGACGCCGACGTCGTGTTCGTCGCTGCGCCCGTCGGTGCGCTGGCGGAGACGGTGCGCCTGGCGTTGCAGAGCGCCCGGGCCGATGCGGTCGTCACCGACGTCGGCTCGACCAAGGGCGTGCTCTCCGAGGCCGGCTCGGATGAGCGCCTGATCGGTGGGCATCCGCTGGCGGGCGCCGAGACGGCGGGCGTGGAGCAGGCGCGCGAGGACCTGTTCGACGGCGCCGTGTGGTACCTGACGCCGGCGAGCGGCAGCACGGCGGGCGTCTTATACGAGCGCCTGCACCGTCTGCTGACGACGATCGGCGCGCGCCCGGCGGCGATCGACGCGGAGACCCACGATCGGCTGCTGGCGGCCGTCTCGCATCTGCCGCACGTGCTCGCCAACCTGCTCGTCGCGCAGGCGAGCGGAACGCTCGAGCAGGCCTCGCCGGGACGCCTGCCCGCGGTCGGCCCGAGCTTTCGCGACGCGACCCGCGTGGCGGGAGCCAACAGCGCAATCTGGACGGACATCTTCATCTCCAATCGCGACGCGCTGATCGAGGCGATCGACGAGTTCGCGGGACGCATGGCAGAGGCGCGCGAGAAACTCGCCGTGGGCAACGCCGCCGCGATCGCCGCCTGGATCGACTCGGCACGCGACGAGCACGCAGGGCTGCTCGGCGCAGGCACCGGCGACGCGGACCTGTCGGAGCTGCGGGTCTCGGTGCCCAACCGTCCCGGCGTGATCGCCGAGATCGCGCTCGCGCTCGGCGGCGCCGGCGTGAACATCCTCGACATGGCGCTGTCGCCATCGGAGGACAACAGTCAGGGCGTCGTCGCGCTGTGGATCGCGGGCGAGCGCGAGGCGGCGCGCGCCCGCGAGCTGATCGCCGAGCTCGGCTTCGCGGTGACGCTCGCATGAACATGCGCTTCGAGCCGACGCGCGGACTCAGCGGCGAGCTGCAGGCGCCCCCGGACAAGTCGATCTCACATCGCGCGGCGCTGCTCGGCGCGATGTCCTCCGAGCCGGTGCGGATCGAGCGCTACCTGTCCGCGGCGGACACGAACTCGACGCTCGAGGCGGTGCGCGCGCTCGGTGCGCTCGTCGAGCTGCGCGAGCAGGAGGTCGTGATCCGCGGCACCGGCCTGCGCGAGGCGCGCGAGCCCGACGGGCCGATCGACGTCGGCAACGCCGGCACGCTGCTGCGCCTGCTGCCGGGCTGGCTCGCGGCGCAGGAGGGGCGCACGTTCACGCTCGACGGCGACGAGTCGATCCGCCGGCGTCCGGTCGACCGCGTGGCCGAGCCGCTGCGCCTGATGGGCGCCGACCTCAGCGCTCGCGACGACCGCTTCCCCCCGCTGATCGTGCGCGGCACGCACCTGCGCGCGATCTCCTACGACATGCCCGTGGCGAGCGCTCAGGTCAAGTCGTGCGTGCTGCTGGCCGCGCTCGCAGCCGACGGGGCGACGACGGTCTCGGAGCCGGCGCGCAGTCGCGATCACACCGAGCGGATGCTGCTGCGCGCGGGCGTGGGCGTGCACCGCAACGGGCGCCACGTGACGGTCGTCAACGCCGACGAGCTGCTGCTCGACCGCGTGCGCGTTCCCGGCGACCCCAGCTCGGCGGCCTTCCTGATCACGGCGGGCGTGCTCGTGCCGCAGTCGCGCCTGTTGATCGGCGACGTCGGCGTGAACTGGACGCGCACGGGCTTCATCCGGATCGTGCGGCGCATGCAGGGCATCGTGCTCGGCGATCTCGAGGACGAGACGGGGGAGTTGATCGGCGAGGAGCCGGTCAGCGACCTGGACGTCGCGCACGGGGCGCTCGAGGGCACGACCGTCGAGCCCGAGGAGGTGCCGCTGGCGATCGACGAGCTGCCGCTGGTGGCGCTGCTCGGCTGCTTCGCCGAGGGTCGAGACAGTCGTGCGCGGCGCCCATGAGCTGCGCGTTGAAGGAGTCCGACCGGATCGCGGGCGTGGTCGAGGGACTGCGCGGACTCGGCGCTGAGATCGAGGCCACCGAGGACGGCTTCGTCGTGCAGGGCAGCGGCGGGCTGCGCGGCGGCGCGATCGACGCCAACGGCGACCACCGCATGGCGATGATGGGCGCGGTCGCCGGCCTCGCTTCGAAGGAGGGCGTCGAGGTGATCGGGGTCGAGGCCGCCGCCGTGTCCTATCCGGGCTTCGTCGAGGATCTGACGGGGCTTTGCTCGTAGCGATCGACGGGCCGGCCGGTGCGGGCAAGTCGACGGTCGCGCGCGCCGTCGCGCGCGAGCTCGGCTTCACCTATCTGGACAGCGGCGCGATGTACCGCTGCGTCGCGCTGCTGTCGCTGCAGGAGCCTGGGCGCGAGCCGGCGGAGCTCGCCCGCGCGGCGCGGATCGAGCTGCGCGAGCAGGGCGGGATCCCTCGCACGATCCTCGACGGCCGCGACGTGAGCGAGCGGATCCGCGCGTCTGACGTGTCGGAGGCCGCCTCGCGGGTAGCCGCCGACCCCGGCGTGCGCGAGGCGCTCGTCGCTCAGCAGCGGGCGCTGATCGACGCCGGCGACTGGGTCGCGGAGGGTCGTGACATCGGCACCGTCGTGGCGCCCGAGGCGGAGCTGAAGGTGTATCTCACGGCGAGCGCCGAGGAGCGCGCGCGGCGGCGGGCGGCCGAGCTGGGCGCCGATCCGGGCACGGTGCTCGCCGAGCAGTCGCTGCGCGACGAGCGCGACTCCACGCGCAGCCACAGCCCGCTGCAGGCGGCGCCCGGCGCCCTCACGCTGGACACGACGGGAATGGACGTCGAGCAGGTCGTCGCGCGCATCGCCGCCCTCGCGCGCGACGCCGCAGGCTAGCCTGGGTCTATGAAGGTCGCAATCGTCGGGTATCCAAACGTGGGCAAGTCCTCGCTGATCAACCGGCTCTCGGGCAGCCGCGCGAGGCGGTCGTGCACGAGCGCCCGGGGGTCACGCGCGACCGCAACGAGATCGACTGCGAGTGGAACGGGCGCCAGTTCAAGCTGATCGACACGGGCGGCATCGACTTCCAGGACGAGGACCCGCTGGCGGGCTCGATCCGCGACCAGGCGCGCGCGGGGATCGCCGACGCCGAGGTCGCGGTGCTCGTCGTCGACGCGCGCGCCGGCGTGCGCCCGGGCGATGAGGAGATGGCCGACCTGCTGCGCCGCGCGCCGCTGCCGACGATCGTCGCTGCGAACAAGTGCGACGGTGTGGCCGAGGTGCCGCTGGCCGCCGAGTTCCACCGTCTCGGACTGGGCGAGCCGATTCCGGTATCCGCGGCCCAGGGGCTCGGCACGGGCGACCTCCTCGACCGGATCGTCGAGCTGCTGCCCGAAGGCGACGAGGCCACGAGACGACGACGACGGTCCGCCTCGCCGTGATCGGGCGCCCGAACGTGGGCAAGTCCTCGCTCGTGAACCGCTTCCTCGGCGAGGAGCGGGTGATCGTCTCCGAGCTGGCCGGCACCACGCGCGACGCGATCGACATGCCGCTGCTCGTCGGCGATCGCAAGCTGACGCTCGTCGACACGGCCGGCATCCGCCGCCAGTCGAAGGTGTCGGACTCGGTCGAGTACTACACGACGCTGCGCTCGCAGCGCGCGGCCGACCGCGCCGACGTCGCGCTCGTCGTATGCGACGCGACCGACGGCGTGACCTCGCAGGACCTGCGCGTGGCCGAGCTGGCGATGAAGGCCGGCTGCGCGACGGCGATCGTGCTGAACAAGTGGGACGTGCGCGAGGGCAGCGAGGACGACCTCGACCACGAGCGCGCCCGGGTCGCGGAGAAGCTGCGCCTGCGACCGCGGGTGCTCACGGCCAGCGCCAAGACCGGCCGTCACGTGGCGCGCCTGTTGACCGAAGCGATCGTGCTCGGCGACCGCATGTCCAATCGGATTCCCGACCTCCGAGCTCAACCGCTTCCTGGCCGAGGCGATCCAGGCGCGCCAGCCGCCGGTGGGCACTCGCCGAGGCTCCAGCCAGCACCGCCTGAAGCTGATCTACATGACGCAGATCGACCAGCGACCGCCGCGCTTTGCGATCCAGGTCAACTCGCGCGCCCGGGTGACCCGCGACTACGCCTACTTCCTCGAGAACCGCCTGCGCGCGCGCTATGGCATGGATGGCGTGCCGCTGATCATCGACTTCGTCGAGCGCGGACAGCGCGGGCGGGCTGAGCCCGCGGGCGGCGCGCGAACGCGCATCGCAGCCGGCGCCGGCGGACGACGCCGAGCTGGTGGGCGAGGACGCCCAGCCGCCGTCGAAGAGGCCGCCGCGACCGGCCCTCGCTGAACGAAAAAGTCCTCGCGTTCGCCTAGACTGTCCCGGCTCTCGCCGGCCCCACGCCGGCCATATCCGACAGACGACCCCTGGAGCGAACCGCTGCCGCCATGAATCAGTTTTCCGACAACGAATTCCTGTTCACGTCCGAGTCCGTCACCGAGGGGCACCCGGACAAGATCGCCGACCAGATCTCAGACGGTGTGCTCGACGCGGTCATGGCCGCCGACCCCTACGGCCGCGTGGCGTGCGAGACGCTCGTGAACACGGGCCTGGTCGTCGTCTCGGGCGAGATCTCGACGGACACCTACGTCGACATCCAGGAGATCGCGCGCGAGACGATCCGCAAGATCGGCTACACCGACGCCGACCTCGGCTTCTCGGCCGACTCCTGCGCGGTGCTGAACGCGATCGACAAGCAGTCGCCCGGACATCGCGCAGGGCGTCGACAAGGCCTACGAGGCGCGCACCGACGCGAGCGACGACGACGAGCTCGACGTGGCCGGCGCGGGCGACCAGGGGATGATGTTCGGCTACGCCTCCAACGAGACCGACGCGCTGATGCCGCTGCCGATCTCGCTCGCGCACCGGCTCGCCGAGCGCCTGGCGGCGGTGCGCAAGGCCGACACGCTCGACTACCTGCGCCCCGACGGCAAGACCCAGGTGAGCGTTCGCTACGTCGACGGCAAGCCGAAGGAGATCGAAAAGCTCCTGATCTCCACCCAGCACGGCGAGGGCGCGGAGGCGCTGATCCCGGACGACCTGTGGGAGCACGTCGTCGAGCCGATCCTGCCGAAGGACATGTACGAGGAGTCGAAGCTGCGCAAGAACTTCCTCGTCAACCCGACCGGGCGCTTCGTGATCGGCGGCCCGGTCGGCGACGCCGGCCTGACGGGGCGCAAGATCATCGTCGACACCTACGGCGGCATGGCGCGCCACGGCGGCGGCGCCTTCTCCGGCAAGGACCCCTCGAAGGTCGATCGCTCGGCCGCCTACGCGGCGCGCTGGGTGGCGAAGAACATCGTCGCGGCGGGGCTCGCCGAACGCGCCGAAGTGCAGGTCGCCTACGCGATCGGCGTCGCGCACCCGGTCTCGGTGATGGTCGAGACGTTCGGCACCGAGCTGAGCGGGCACACGCGCGGGCAGATCGCCAGGGCCGTCGACGAGGTCTTCGACCTGCGTCCGGGCGCGTTCCGCGAGGAGCTCAACCTGCACCGCCCGATCTACCAGAAGACGGCCGCATACGGCCACTTCGGCCGCGACGACCACGACTTCACGTGGGAGAAGACCGACAAGGCCGACGCGCTGAAGGCGGCCGCGGGAGCGTAGTCCGGGTTCGGCTCTACTGTCCTGGGCGATGCCTTCGATCGCCCAGGTCGAGCCGATGACGACGGCCCGCGCGCTGCGCGGGCCGTTCGACTATCGCCTGCCCGAGGAGCTGCGCGGCGGCGTGGTCGCCGTCGGCTCGATGCTCGTCGTCCCGTTCGGGCGCAGGGAGGTGCTCGGGGTCGTCGTCGGGCTGGCCGAGTCGAGCGAGGTCGCCACCGAGAAGCTGCTCGCGCCACTGCGCGCGCTCGAGCTGGGCGTGCCGGCCGAGATGGTCGGCCTGGCCGAATGGATCGCGGCCGAGTACTGCTCGACGCTCGCCAGGGCGCTCGGGCTCGTGCTGCCGCCGGGCGCGACGCGCAGGCTCAGCGGGCGAAAGCGCCGTGCGGTCAAGCGTCCCGAGCACCTCTCGGTCGGCGCGCGGGCGCCGGCCGCGCTGGCGCTGAACGAGGACCAGAGCGCGGCGTTGGCCTCGCTGCAGCGCGCGCTGGAGCAGCGCACGGCGCACGAGCTGCTGCTGCACGGCGTGACGGGCTCGGGCAAGACGGAGATCTACCTGCGCGCCGCCGAGACCGCCCTCGAGCAGGGGCGGGGCGTGATCGTGCTGGTGCCCGAGATCGCGCTGACGCCGCAAACGGTCGGCCGTTTCATCGACCGCTTCGGCGAGACGGTGGCGGTGCTGCACTCGCAGCTTCGCCAGGGCGAGCGCTACGCGGAGTGGCGGCGGCTGCGCGAGGGGGAGGCGCGCATCTGCGTCGGTCCGCGCTCGGCCGTGTTCGCGCCGATCGAAGACCTCGGCCTGATCGTCGTCGACGAGGAGCACGACTCCTCCTACAAGCACGAAGGCGATCCGCGCTACGACGCGCGCGATGCGGCCGCCGAGCGCGCCCGCCGAAGTGGCGCCGTGCTGCTGCTCGGCAGCGCCACGCCCCGCGCCGAGAGCGAGCATCGCGTCGAGTCGCTGCTCCTGCCCCGGCGGGTGGACGGACGTCCGCTGCCGCGCGTCGAGGTGCTCGACATGCGCGGCGAGGGATCGGAGGTCGGTCGGCAGGGCCTGCATCCGGAGACCGTGCAGGCGCTCGCGAGCGTGCGCGAGGTGCGCACGAAGGCGATCGTGCTGCTCAACAGGCGTGGCTGGTCGAACTTCCTCTCCTGCCGCTCGTGCGGTCAGGTGTGGAGCTGTCCCGACTGCGACGTCGCGCTGGTCCTGCATCGAGCCGGCGGCTTCTTGGCGTGCCATCACTGCGGCCACCGCGAGCGCGTGCCCGAGCGCTGCGGCGCGTGCGGGTCGTCCTCGGTCGCCCGCCATGGTGCCGGCACCGAGCGCCTGCAGCACGAGCTGTCGGCCGTGCTCGACGACGGCGCCTTCCCGATCTTCAGGCTCGACGCCGATGTCACGGGCGGGACGTCGGCGCCGGCGGACGGAGTGGCGCCCGGCGAGGAGACGGCGGCGGCCACGCGCGAGAGCTCGGTCAGTGCGCTGCTGCGGCGCTTCGAGGCGGCCGAGTGCGGCGTGCTGATCGGCACGCAGATGGTCGCCAAGGGGCATGATTTCCCCGATGTGACGCTCGGCGTCGTGCTCGACGCGGACGCGACCCTACGCTTTCCCGACTTCCGCGCCGAGGAGCGCACGTTCGCATTGATCGCGCAACTCGCCGGACGCGTCGGGCGCGGCGGCGAGGGGCGTGTGCTGGTGCAGACGATCGCTCCTCAGGCTCGTGCGATCGCGCTCGCTGCCCGCCACGACAGCGCTGGCTTCCTGAGCAGCGAGCTCGAGCGCCGCATGGCGCTCGGCTACCCGCCGTTCTCTCATCTCGTCAGGATCGTCTGCTCGGCCGAGCAGAGCGAGGCGGCCCGCCGGGCGGCGGTCGCCATACGCGACGCGCTCGGCGCTCGAACAGCCGCAGCGGAGGGGGCCGGAGGGTCGATCACAGTGCTCGGCCCGGCGCCGCTCTTCCGCCTGCGCGGGCGCGAGCGGGAGTCGCTCGTGGTGAAGGCTCCGAGCAGGCTTCCCGCCGTTCAGGCGATCGGGGAGGCGGTGCAGCGTGTGGCCGGCTCGCGCGCTCACCATGGGGTGAACTTCAGCGTGGATGTCGATCCGCAGTAGCCAAACGATGTAGTTACTTCTGCTGAGCTGGGACGGTATGCTCCGGCGCGCATAGAAGCTCATCATCGAGAAGACGGGGGATACATGCGGACGCTCGGCCGGGGACGTTCACGGGGCATCGTTGCTCTCTGCTCATGCGCGGTCGCGCTGATGCTGTCGACGGGTGCGACGCCCGCCACGGCGGTCGTCGCGAAGATCGGCGGCCATGGCTACGGGATCACGCCGATCAACGACGCCGTCGAAGCGAAACTGGTCGGGGCCTATCGTGAACAGCACCAGTCCAGGGCCCGTGCCACGGCACGAGCCTTCGACGAACCGCCCTTCGGTGGCTCCGAGCTCGAAAACGTGGAAGACGGGCCCGTCATGCACGGCGCCACAACGCATGTGATCTATTGGGACCCGCCCACCAGTCAGTTCACCGGCACGACGAAGGGAATCGTCGAAAGCTTCTTCGGCGACGTGGCCCACGACAGCGGGCTACCGACCAATGTCTTCGCCGTAGCGGGGCAGTACACCGACTCAACCGGCCATGCGGCGTACGACTCAACGTTCGCAGGCGCTCTGGTCGATAGCCACGCCTATCCGAAAACCGAAAACTGCACGGTCCCGAATGAAGTGGACAAAGGGCCCTACGCTGCGTGCCTGTTCGACAAACAGCTCCAGGAAGAGCTGTCGACCTTCATTGCCGAAAACAGCCTGCCCAAGGGGCCGACGCAGCTCTACTTCGTGCTGTTGCCTCACAACGTCGCCACCTGCTTGCCCGAAGTCGTCGAAGGCAAACAGGTCTGCTCGAACAACTTCTACTGCGCCTACCACAGCTACATCAGTCCGGCGACGCCGAACGAGATCATCTACGCGGACATCCCGTTCTCGCTGCTCGACACGTCGTTTGCGAAGGGCTGCCAAGACGATGGGCTGGGTGGCCGGCAACTTCCCAACGGCGACGAAGCGGGCACGAACGCCAGCACCAGATATGCCGACATCGCTTTGAAGTACATCAGCCACGAGTACATCGAGGCAGTCACCGACCCGCTGGTGAACGTTCCTGAAAAGACCGCCTGGGTCGATGAATTCGGTCTCGAGATCGGCGACAAGTGCAATGGCGTCAGCCCTGACTTCGAAGAAGATGGGATCGGCTACGACGAAAACGCCTTCTTGCCGACGCTGGGCAGCACCGGGGGCAGCAACACGCTCTTCAATCAGGCGATCGACACCGGCCACTACTACCTACAGAGCGAGTGGGACAACGCAGGCGAAGCGTGCCTCATGAAGCCGCTTGCGCTGACTGGAGTTGCGCTTGGCATCGGCGCCGCGACGGCCGGCCAGCCCGCCAGCTTCACCAGCAGCGCAGCTGATCCATACGGGGCGTTCGACCCGAGCTGGACGTTTGGGGATGGCGGAACGGCGACGGGCCCGTCGCCAAGCCACACGTATGCGACCGCCGGCGAATACACGCTCACGGTGACACCCAAAGACGCGCTCACGGGCTCGACCGGCTCGACAATCGTCACGACTGTAACCGTCGCCCCCCCGCCGCCGCCGGCCGGGCCGGTTGTGCCGCCGCCGGTCACCACGACCAGCTCAGTCACCACGACTGGCTCAACTGCTACCTCCTCGTCCGTCGCAACGACGCAACCGGTATCGCCAAATAGCGCCTTCGTCGCACAGGCGGGCGGTATCAATGCGGCGACTGGTGCGATCACGCTCAAAGCGACGTTCAGCGATCCCGGGACGCTCAGCTGGGGCGCGACCTTCGCCAACGGCAAGTTCGGCGCATTCGCGTCGAGCGCCAAGTGCAAGAAGGGCCAGCTCAGGCTCCGCGGCCGCTGCCTGCCGGCGAAGATCACCTTCGCCAAGGGGAGCCAGGCGCTCGCCGCCGCGGGTAGCGTCGCGATCACGCTGAAGCCGAGCGCGGCCGCGCTGAAGGCGCTGAAGGCCGCGCTGAAGCAGAAGAAGGGCGTGCCGGTTTCGATCGTGCTGAGCTTCCAGTCCTCGCGCGGCGGCACGCCGGTTTCGCACGCGCAGACGGTCACGGTCAAGTTGAAGAAGTAGACCCGGCGGGACCTCCTCCGACGCGCCGGTCCTCATAGACTGAGCGTCATGGCCGCACAGGGCGACACCGCTGACGAACCGGAGTTCGAGGAGCTGCCGACGCCGATCTCCGAGGAAGCCGACGTCGAGGTCGAGCGCGAGCAGGACGCGCCGGAAGAGCTCGATCCCGAGACGCGAGCCAGGCGCGACGCGGCGCTCGCGCGTGTGCGCAAGCTCGGCGATCCGGTGCTGCGGGCGAAGGCGCTGCCGGTGGAGCGCTTCGACGAGAAGCTGGCGCAGGAGGTCGAGCGGATGGGCGTGCTGATGCACGACGCGCTCGGCGTCGGGCTTGCTGCCACGCAGCTCGGCGTGCTGCACCGCGTGCTCGTCTACCGCGCCTACGCCGAAGATCCGCTGACGGCGCTTGTGAATCCGGTGATCGAGTGGCGCAGCGAGGAGCTCGAGAGCGCGATGGAGGGTTGTCTCAGCCTGCCCGGCGTGCATGTCGAGGTGGAGCGCGCGGCGCGCGTGCGCGTGAGCGCGCAGGACGAGCGCGGCGAGCCGCTGGAGATCGAGGCCGAGGGCCTGCCGGCACGCGTGATCCAGCACGAGGTCGACCACCTCGACGGCGTCCTGATCCTCGATCGCATCTCGCGCGAGGCGCGCAAGGAGGCGATGCGCGCGATGCGCGAGGCGCGCGAGACGGCCGACGCCGCCTAGGCGAGCGCTTCCACGTTGAGCATCGTCTTCCTCGGCACGACCGACTTCGCCGCGTCTGTCCTCGACAGGCTCGCCTCCCGCCCAGAGCATCGTCCTTCGCTGGTCCTGACCAGGCCGGACCGTCCCCGCGGTCGCGGCCGGCGCCTCTCCTCTCCGCCCGTGGCCGAGCACGCCCGCGCGCTCGGCTTGGCGCTCGAGCAGCCGGAGAACGTGAACGACGAGCAGACGGCGGCGCGGATCGCGGCCGTCGAGCCCGCGGCCGTCGTCGTGTGCGCGTTCGGAGCGCTGATCCGCGAGCCGCTGCTCTCGGCGCACCTGCTGCTCAACGTGCATCCTTCACTGCTCCCGCGCTGGCGCGGCGCGGCGCCGTTGGAGCGCGCGATCATGGCCGGCGACGAGCGCACGGGGGTCTCGATCATGCGCCTCACGGCCGGTCTCGACAGCGGGCCCGTCTGGGCGTCGCAGAGCGAGCCGATCGAGCCCACGGACAGTTATGGCTCACTCGCCGCGCGGCTGCAGGCGATCAGCGGCGAGCTGCTGCTGGGCGCGCTCGACGAGTTGGCCGCCGGGCGCGCGCTCGAGTTCGCCGAGCAGGACGAGGCCGGCGTCACGTATGCCGAGAAGATCGAGCCGAGCGATCGTCTGCTCGACCCAGCCCGCTCCGCCGTCGAGCTGGAGCGTGTCGTGCGCGCGCTGCACCCGCACATCGGCGCCCGCGCCGAGCTGCCCGACGGCGCCATCTTGGGCGTGCAGCAGGCGGCGCTCGCGACGCCCGAGCTTCCGGCCACGGAGGATCTGCAGCTGGGCCTGGTGGAGCGCGACGGGCGCCTGCTGCTCGTCTGCGCCGACGGTGCGCTCGAGCTGCTCATCGTGCAGCCGCCGGGCGGCCGGCCGATGGACGCCGCCTCCTACCTGCGCGGGCGCGGCCTAACCGGCCGGGCATAGCGCGCCGCCGTGTCCGGCACCGCAACCCCGTCGGCCAGGCGCGGGTCCGCCTCGGCCGCGCGCGCCTCGCTGGCGATCGGGATCACCCCGGCCCACACGGGCAGCGCGTAATCCTCCTCGTCGTCGATCGGCGGCCCGGTGCGAATCTTGACCGAGGCCTCCTCGATCGCCAGCGCCAGCACGGCGGTCGCCTTCAGCTCGTTCTCGCTCGGCTGCCTGGCTTCGGCCCAGCGCCCGGGCACGATGTGCTCGACGATCGCCTCGAGCGCCGCCAGCTTCTCGTGCTCGTCCTCGACGATCCGCGCTTGGCCGAGCAGCATCGCCGAGCGGTAGTTGGCCGAGTGGTGCATCGCGGAGCGCGCCAGCACGAGCCCGTCGAGCAGCGACACGGTCAGGCAGGCCGGGGCGCCGCGCTGCAGCGCACGCAGCGTGCGGCTCGCCGTCGAGCCGTGCAGGTAAACGACCTCGCCGTCGCGCGCGTGCAGCGTCGGGATCACGAACGGCTGACCGTGCTCGTCGACGATCCCGAGGTGAGCGATCAGAGCCTCGTCGAGGATCGCGTCGATCGCGGCCCGATCGTAGGTTCCGCGTTCGCGCTTGCGGCGCAGGCGCACGCGATCGGAGGCGGGCTGCGCCGGCACGGCGTTCGAGGCGCTCGGAGAAGGTGGCACACGGTCCTCCCAGACTGTTACAGTACAGATCGTTGACTGAATCAATACAGTACAGGATCACCGCCGGCAACGCCGCTGAGCTCGTCGAGAGCGTCGAACAGGCCGTCTCCGAGGGGGCGCTGAGGCCCGGAGCTCCGCTGCCTTCGATCCGGCGACTGGCCGTCGAGGTCGGGCTGAGCCCGGTCACGGTAGCTGCGGCCGTGGCCGAGCTGCGCCGCCGCGGCGTCGTCGTGAGCGAGCCGCGCCGCGGCTCGCGGATCGGCGAACGCCCGCCGATCGGATCGCGCCGCTCGCCGCTGCCGATCCCCCCGGGCGCTCGCGATCTCTCCCGAGGCAATCCCGACCCGCAGCTGCTGCCCGACCTCAAGCGCGCGCTGGCCGGCACGAACCTGCCGCCGCGGCTCTACGGCGAGCCGGCGGCGCTGCCCGAGCTGGCCGAGCTGGCGTGCGGGCGCCTGCGCGCGGACGGGATCGCGGCCGAGCGGGCCTGCATCCTCAGCGGTGCGCTCGACGCGATCGAGCGTGTGATCGACGTGCATCTGCGCCCCGGAGACCGCGTGGCCGTCGAGAACCCCGGCTACGCCGCGCTGTTCGACCTGCTGCGGGCGCGCGGCCTGGCGCTCGAGCCGGTCGCCGTCGACGAGCGCGGCATGCAACCGGCCGAGCTGACGGCCGCGCTCGCGCGCGGCGCAAGCGCGGCGATCTTCACGCCGCGCGGGCAGAACCCGACGGGTGCCGCGTTCGACGCCGAGCGTGCCGCCGCGCTCCGAGCGGTGCTCGAGCAGGCGCCGCAGCGTGCTCGTGATCGAGGACGACCACCTCGGCGAGGTCGCCGGCAGCCCGCTGCACACGCTCGCCGCCGGACGCGAGCGCTGGGCCGCCGTGCGCTCGGTCGCCAAGGCGCTCGGTCCCGACCTGCGCCTGGCCGTGCTCGCCGCCGACTCGGCACACGCTCGCGCGTGTCGAGGGGCGCCAGCAGTGCGGACCGGGCTGGGTCAGCCACATCCTCCAGCGCCTCGTGCTCGGCCTCTGGCAGGACCCGCACGTGGACGAGCTGACCGCCCGCGCCGCGGCGACCTACACGGCTCGGCGCGAGCGCCTGCTGGACGAGCTCGCAAGAGCGGGCGTGCCGGCCTCGGCGGCGTCCGGCTTGAACGTGTGGGTGCCCGTGGAGGATGAGACGGGCGTCGTCGGCGCGCTCTCCGAGCGCGGCTGGGTGGTGGCGCCGGGCACGCCCTTCCGGCTTGCGGCGAGCCCGCCCGCGATCCGCATCACGATCGCCACGCTCGCCGAGGCCGAGTCCGCACGCCTGGCGGGCGATCTGGCCGAGGTCTGCGCGCCGGCCCGCGCCGCCCGCGCCGGATAGCGGATCATGGCCGCAGTGCACGAGCAGGCGAGAGGTTCCGGTGGGCCGGGCAAGGCGGGCGGCCGGCCGCGAGCGGATGTTGGCGGCAAGGCGATCGCGCCCGCCCGCAGCTGCGCCTACGCCGTGCTGCGGCGGGTCTTCGAGCAGGGCGCATACGCCGATCTCGCGTTGCGCGCCGAGTCGGACTCGGCGCGGCTCGACGCGCGCGACCGGGCGCTGGCGATGCGCCTGGCGTTCGGCTCGGTGCAGCGCAAGGGCACGCTCGACCACCTGATCGGGCGCCTCGCCGAGCGCCCGGCGGCGCGCCTGGATCCGCCGGTGCTCGCCGCCCTGCGGCTCGGCCTGTACGAGTTGCTCTACCTCTCCGGCTCGCCCGACCACGCTGTCGTCGCCGACACGGTCGAGCTCGCCAAGCGCCACGGGCGCGGCGGCCACGGCCTCGTCAACGCCGTGCTCAGGCGTGCAGCGCGCGAAGGAGCGGGCGCGCTGCTCGGCTCACTCGACGACGCGACACCGCAGCACGCGGCCGTGCTGCACTCGCACCCCGAGTGGATCGTGCGCCTGTGGTGGGAGCGGCTCGGCGCCGAGGACGCGCGGGCGCTGCTGGCGAGCGACAACGAGCCCGGCGAGGTGGCGCTGCGCGCGAACACGCTCGTCGACGACCCCGATTCGCTCGAGCGGGGACTGGCCGCGCAGTCGGTCTCGGCGCACCGCGACGAGACGATCGCCGAAGCGCTCGTGCTCGACGGCCCGTTCGACCTGCACGACTCGTCGCTGTGGCAGGAGGGCGCGTTCCTCGCGCAGTCGCGCGCGGCGATGCTCGTCGCGCGCACGCTCGGCCCGTCACCGGGTGAGCGCGTGCTCGACCTGTGCGCGGCGCCGGGGGGCAAGACGACGCATCTTGCCGCGCTGATGCAAGGAGAGGGTTCGGTGCTCGCCGTCGAGCGCAACCGCGCTCGTGCCGGGGCGCTCGAGCGGACGGCCCGGCGGCTGCGCGCCGGCAGCGTGCGCGTCGAGCTCGGCGACGCGGCCGCGCCGCGCGCCGAGGGCGCCGTGTTCGACCGTGTGCTCGTCGATCCGCCGTGCTCCGGGCTCGGCGTGCTGCAGGCGCGCGCCGACCTGCGCTGGCGCGTCGGTGAGGCCGACGTCGTGCAGATGGCCGCGACGCAGCGGTCGATCCTCGCCGCCGGGGCGGCGGCTCTACGTCCGGGCGGCGTGCTTGTCTACTCTACGTGCACGATCTCCCCGATCGAGAACGAGCACCTGATCGAAGGATTCCTCGATTCTCACGCCGATTTCAGCCTCGACGACCTCGCTACTGAGCTGCCGGCCCTCAGCGATGGAGAGCCGCGGATCTCCTTGCCCGGGACCGTCGTGACGCTGCCGCACCGCGACCGCACGGCGGGCTTCTTCATCGCGCGACTGCGCAGGAGCTGAGGCGTGGAGGGCGAGCCGAACGCTTCCGCCAAGGCGTCCGTCGATCTCGGCCCGCACTGCCCGAATTGCGGCGAGCCCTGGCTGCGCCCGACCAACCTGCCCGGGCGCTACCGCTGCGTGTACTGCCTGCACCGCTTCGAGCTGACCTCGGTCTGCCCGAACTGCGGCGAGCACTCGACGATCGTGCGCATGTCCTCGACGGCGATCCTGAAGTGCAATCACTGCGGCGACAGCATGCTGCAGCCCATATGAGCGAGTCGGCGCGCGACTGCTGGGCGGCGTGCGCGTCGCGCCGTCGATCCTCTCGGCCGACTTCGGACGCCTGCGCGAGCAGGTCGGCGAGGTGCTCGACGCCGGCGCGCGGGTGATCCACGTCGACGTGATGGACGGGCACTTCGTGCCGCCGATCACGATCGGGCCGGTCGTGGTCGAGGCGCTCGCGCGACGCAGGCGCGCGAGGCCGGGGCGATGCTCGACGTGCACCTGATGATCGAGCGCCCCGAGCGCCAGATCGCGGAGTTCGTCAAGGCCGGCGCCGACTCGATCACCTTCCACGCCGAGGCGACGCCGCACATCGCGTACGCGCGCGAGCATGATCGCGCGAGCCGGCGCGTGCGTCGGCGTGGCGATCAACCCCGGCACGCCGCGGGCGCGCTCTCGCGAGGTCGCCGGCGCGATCGACATGGCGCTGTGCATGACGGTCAACCCCGGCTGGGGCGGCCAGGCGTTCATCGCGCACTCGCTCGAGAAGCTCCCGCGCGTGCGTGCGATCGTCGGCGACGGCGTCGCCGTCCAGGTCGACGGCGGCATCGACGCCCGACACGGCGCCGCGCTGCCGGCAGGCCGGCGCGAGCGTGTTCGTCGCCGGCTCGGCGATCTTCGGCGCGCCGACCCCGGCGCGGCCTACCTCGCGATCGCCGAGTCGATCGGCGCCGCCTGAGTGCCCCGCCGGTAGAGCAGCGTGAGCGCGAGCGCCAGCAGGGCGGTCGCGCCGGCGTAGCCGACCTCGGTGCGCAGCAGCTGGTCGGAGACCGCCGGGATCAGCATCCAGCCGACGAACGCCGCCGCAGCCAGCAGCCAGCAGCCGGCGGCGGCGCGAGCGCGGTCGCGCGCGAGCGCGGCCTGGTTGAGCGCGCCCGAGCACAGGTGCAGGCCCATGCCGACGCCGATCAGCGCGAGGCCGATGCCGTTGTAGTGGAAGTCCTGCCCGAAGAAGACGTGGCGCAGCGCGAACGGGCCGACGAGCAGCAGCCCGAGCGCGACGACCCCGGCGAAGGCGGCGATCGCGAGCACCGTCGTGCGGATCGCGCGGGCGAAGGCCTCGTGGCCGGCGGTCGCCTCGAGGCCGGTGAGGTGCGGCAGCAGCGAGGTCTGGATCGCCTGGAACAGCTGCAGCGGCGCGCGCGCGATCAGCAGCACGTTGAACACGATCCCGGCGAGCGCGCGGTTGGGCGAGGTCGCGGCGACGGTCAGCACGGCGGCGTTCAGCAGCGTCTGCTCGGAGAGCATGATCCCGGACACCCACACGGCGAAGCCGCCGCCGCGGCGCAGCGAGAGGTCGTCGTGGACGGCCGCCGCTCTCCTGGACGCCCTCCGTGCCCGGGCCCGGCGAGCGCGGCGTCGGCCTCGTCGACGGTGATCGCCGCGGCGAGCGCCTGCTCGTGCGCCGCCGCCGGACTCCTCGCGCCCGAGCGCCCGCTCGGCCGCGTGCGCGCGAACGCGACCGGCACGACGACGAGCGAGACGAACGGCGCCGCGGCGATCCCGAGCGCGACGGCGGTCTGCCCGCTGGCGATGCCGATCGCGACGGCCAGCGCGAAGCACGACGCGCGAGACCGACTCCATCAGCACGAGTCCGCCGAACAGCCCGAAGTGCTGGTGCCCGGCGAGCCAGCCGCGCGCGAAGTAGCTGGCGGCGTAGGCGAGCGTGCCGACGACGAGCACGAGGTACAGCGTTCCTCGTGGTCGAAGACGTCGTCGACAGCGTGTCGTGCAGCGCCAGCGCGACGATCAGGAAGATCAGCGCGAAGTCGGCCTGGATCAGCATCGGCACGCGCATCGCGTGCTCGGCGTGGCCGCGCGCCCGGCGTTCGGCGATCGTGCGCGAGAGCAGCTGTTCGATCGGCCGGTAGATCACCGAGATGATCACGAACATGACCGACCACAGCAGGTCGATCCGCTTGGCCGGCTGTTCGCCGAGCACGTGGCTGGCGATCGAGAAGTACGCGAACGTCAGCAGGCCGGTCGAGGCGATCCCGATCGAGAGGATCCGCGCGCCGCTGCCGTAGGAGCCGGCTGCGCGCCGAGATCGGTGCGCCCTGGGCGCTTCGGTCGACGGCGCTCGCCGGCGTGCGCTCACAGGGCCTGGAGGCCATCTAAGCCGGACAAGCAGCATCGTCCAGGGGAACGGCGAGCGGGCCTCGACGACCTCGCCGTGGCGCGCGAGCAGCTCGTGAACGAGCGCTTGGACCAGTGGTTGAGGTGCCCGGGCGTGTTGCCGAGCTGGCCGAGTAGGCGCCGCGAGCCATGTTCAGCATCCGCCACAGCGGCTCGCGCGGGACCGACACGAGCAGGTGGCGCGCGGCGCAGCGCGCCATCTCGGCGAGCGTGTGCTCGGGGTCGGGGACGTGCTCGAGCACCTCGATCGCGCTGGCCAGATCGAACTCGTCCGTCGGCGAACGGCAGGTCCTCGGCCCGCATCGTGCGGTACTCGAGGTTGGGCGCCTCGCGCTCGGCCCAGCCGGCCTGGATCGACTCCTCCTCGAGGTCGATGCCGACGAGCCGCGCCTGCGGCATCGACAGCGCCCAGCGGTGCACGAGCACGCCCTCGCCGCAGCCGACGTCGAGCAGCGACTGCGGCCGCGCCTGGGCCAACAGCTCGTCGAGCGTGCGCTCGAAGCCGCCATCAGGCGGCGCACGACCGGGTTCTCCGAGCCGTACTTGTCGTAGGTGTTGCCCGTGACGATGCCGTCCTCGGAGACGGTCACACCGCCGCTCACAGGCGCACCGCCTCCTGGCGCGGCTCATCGCGCGCCTCGCCGGGTGCGCCCGTGCCGTCGCCGGGCTTCTGCGCCGCGGCGCCGGCTGCCTGCTCGCCGGGCTCGCGCGCGCCGTCGGCCGGCTGGCCCGGTTCGTAGTGCGAGGGCGCGACGCCGAGCTGCAGCTCGATCCGCCGCACGCGCTCGAAGGTCTTCTGCGTCATCACGCGCTGGGCGGCGAGCAGGTCGCCGATCACGCCGAGCGCCCACAGCACGACGGCGGCGATGAACAGCACGGCGCCGAGGATCAGCGACTGCACGTGGCCCTTGCCGTTGCCTTCGACGTAGGCGACGGCGAAGCGGATCCACACGCCGATCGCGACGAGGCCCATCAGCAGCGCGAGGCTCCAGAACACGCGCAGCGGCTCGTACTGCGCGTAGATGCGGAAGATCGAGACGGCGTTGCGGCGCACGTAGGCGCCCATCGAGGGGAACAGCCGCGACTCGCGCGTCTTCGGGTTCGTGCGCACCGGGACGTGGTCGATCGCGACGAGCTGCTTGCCGGCCTGGATGATCGTCTCGAGCGTGTAGGTGAACTTCGAGACGACGATCATCTGGATCGCCGCCTCGCGGTTGTACGCGCGAAAGCCCGAGGTCGTGTCGGGCACCGACGGTCGAGGAGGCCTGGCGCACGACCCACGAGCCGAGCCGCTGCAGCGCCTTCTTCAGCGGCGAGAAGTGTTCGATCCCGGTCACCTCGCGGTCGCCGACGACCATGTCGGCGCGCCCGGCGACGATCGGCGCGACGAGCCGGGCGATGTCCGGGCCGTAGTACTGGTTGTCGGCGTCGGTGTTGACGATCACGTCGGCGCCGAGCTTCAGGGCGGTGTCGATGCCGGCCTGGAAGCCCGTCGCGAGGCCCTTGTTGTTGGTCAGGCGCACGAGGTGGTCGACGCCGTGGGCGCGCGCGACGGCGACCGTCTCGTCGGTCGAGCCGTCGTCGATGACCAGCCACTCGACGACGTCGAATCCGTCCACCTCGCGGGGCAGGTCGGCGAGCGTCTGGGGAAGCTGGTCTGCCTCGTTGAAGCAGGGGATCTGGATGATGAGCTTCATGTCGAGAGATGCCTGAGCTTCATCGGCGCGATTGCCTAGACTTGGCTTCCGGCAGTATCCCAAAGCGCGAGGGCGGTCCTGGCAACACAGCGTGCGGGCCGTGCCGGCGCCGGTCCTCGCGCCGGCCGAGTCTCGATGGAAAGCGCGACGCTCACCCGGCGGCGACCGGGCTCGATCCGGTTGGGGCCGATTCGCGCGGTGCGTGCCGCGACGTGGGCGAAGCTCGCGTTCGCCGTGATGTGCGTGGGCGCGCTGATCGGCTACTTCGTCTACCCGACCTACCCGACCTACGACTCCTTCTACGCGCTGCTGTGGGGGCGCGACCTGCTGCACGCGCACCTGCCCGACTTCCGCGTCTACCGCGGACCGACCGAGCACCCGCTGGCGATCGCCTTCGGCGCGTTCTGCTCGATCTTCGGCGACGGCGGCGCGCGGCTGATGGTGCTCGGCTCGATCGGCTCGTTCGTCGCCGCTCGTCGCCGGCCTCTACCGCCTCGGGCGGCTGTGCTTCGGCCCGCTCGTCGGGCTCGTCGCGGGGCTGCTCGTGCTCAGCCGCTTCTTCCTCGAGAACCTCGCGGCGCAGGGCTACCTCGACATCACCTACCTCGCCCTGATCGTCTGGGCGGTCGTGCTCGAGGTGCAAAGGCCGCGGCGCGGCCCGGCGGTGTTCGCGCTGCTGGCGGCCGCCGGGCTGCTGCGCCCGGACGCGTGGTTGCTGGCCGGCGCCTACTGGCTGTGGTGCGTCGTGCCGAGCAGTCCAACCGCGTCTCGCGGCGCACGCTGCTGCTGTATACGGCGCTTGCCGCGATCGGTCCGCTCGTGTGGGTGCTCGTCGATCTGATCGTCACGGGCAAGCCGTTCTACTCGCTGACCTCGACCTCGGGCCTCGCGCAGGAACTCGGCCGCACGCAGGGGCTCGCAGGCGTGATCGGCTCGCTGTGGACGTTCACCGTGCGGATCGACAAGCTGCCGGTGCTGCTCGGGGCGATCGCCGGCATCGGCCTGGCGGTCTGGCTGGCGCCGCGGCGCATGCGCACGCCGCTGGCGGCGCTGCTGCTGCTGCTCGGCGTGTTCGTGCTCGAGGGCGCCGCCGGCGCGTCGGTGATCGACCGCTACCTGCTCGGCGGCGGCCGTGATGCTGCTGCTGTTCTGCGCCGTGGCGATCGGCGGCTGGGCGATGCTCGAGCCGGGCACGCTGATGCGCCGCGTATGGATGGCCGGCGCGGCGCTGCTCGTGCTCTACGGCGGATTCTCGGCGGCGACGACGCTGAGCCTGTCGAGCCTGCGCACGACGCTGGCCTACCACGAGGACTTCCACAAGGGCCTCGCCGTGGCGCTGGCCAACCCGGCGGTCAAGCGCGAACTGAAGCGCTGCCCGCTGCTGACGCTGCCCAACAACAAGCTGATCCCCGACGCGCGCTGGATCCTCGACACGACCGACCAGCACGACATCGTCGCGCGCAGCCAGGCGCGGGCGGACGTGCAGCAAGGGCTCGCACGCGCTCGAGAACCGCATCAGGCGCGGCAGCGTGGCGGTCTACCCGCTCGGCAGCGCCGTGTTCTACGAGGCGATCGTCGACGTCGGCGACGACCCGCGCGACCAGATCCCGCAGGACGGCTACCACCGCATCTTCACGAGCCACTACTACGCGGTCTATGGCAACTGCTGAGCGCGTCCCGGCGTTGCTCGGGGCGCAGCTGTCGCGGCGCTGGGCGTGGCCGGCGCTGGCGCTGATCCTGGCGGGCGGGCTCGGGCTGCGCCTGTGGGGCGTGCAGCAGGGGCTGCCGTACGCGTACAACGCCGACGAGGCCGACCACTTCGTGCCGCGCGCGGTGGCGATCTTCGGGCACGACCTGAACCCGCACTACTTCGCCAACCCGCCGGGCTTCACCTACGTGCTGCACTACCTGTTCGCGCTCGCCTACGGCGGCGCGGGCGGCGTGCGCCACGCCTTCGCCTACGACCCGACCGAGGTCTACACGCTCGCGCGCGTCGCCGTCGCCGTGCTCGGCGTGATCGCGCTGTGGCTGCTGTATGCGACCGGCGCGCGCCTGTTCGGCCGCGCCGCGGGCCTGCTCGCGGCGGCGATCGAGGCGGTCGCGTTCCTGCCCGTGTTCTACTCGCACCTGGCGCTCAACGACGTGCCCACGCTGGCGCCGCTGACGCTGTCGCTGCTCGGCAGCGCGGGCGTTCTCCGCAAAGGGCGAAGGCGCGACTACGCGCTGGCCGGGATCGGCCTCGGCCTGGCGTGCGCGACGAAGTACACGGCCGGGATCGCGCTCGTGCCGCTGCTCGCGGCGGCGCGGCGCACGGCTGCTCGGCGACGGCGAGCCCGGCCGGCCGCGAATCGACAGACGCGCGGTGGCGACGGTCGCGCTCGGCGTGGCCCTCACGGCGGTGCTCGCGTTCGCGGCCTTCTTCGCGGCCAACCCGTTCTGGCTGCTCGACTACAAGTCCTTCCACGCCGAACTGGTGCACCAGTCCTCGCTCTCGGCCGAAGCCCAGGGCAAGCTCGGCGCGCCGAGGCAGGGCGGCTTCGTCTACTACCTGTGGTCGCTCAGCTGGGGGCTCGGCTGGCTGCCGGCGCTGGCGGCGCTCGGCGGCGCGCTGGCGATCTGGCGCCGGCGCCCGGCGCTCGGCTGGCTGCTCGTGCCGGCGCCGGTCCTGTTCCTCGTGTTCATGGGCCTGCAGGGCCGCTACTTCGGCCGCTGGCTGATGCCGATCCTGCCGCTGCTGTGCCTGCTTGGCGGCGTTCTTCGCGCTGTGGCTCGCCGGCCGGCTCGCCGCGCTGCTCGGCCGTGTCCCGGACGCGCGCCGGGCTCCGCTGGCGGTCGGCGCGGCGGCCCTGCTGGCGGCGCTGCTGCTCGCGCAGGGCCTCGTCTACAGCGTCCACTCGGGCCTCGTGCTGGCGCGCGCGGACACGCGCAACGTGACGCGCCAATGGATGCTCGGCGCACGTGCCGCGGCGCGCGCGGATCGTGGTCGAGCCGATCTCGCCGGACGGCTGGGCGCGCGAATACCCGGGCAACGTGCCGGCGACGCGCAACCGCGGCGTGTGGCTGAAGTACCCCGACCTGCTCAACCGCCTCGCGCCATCGGACCGATCGGGGCCGCTGCAGCAGCGGGGTCCCCAGGTGGCGATCGAGAACTACGAGCGCACGCTCAGCCCGGCGCTGGTCGGCTACTACGAACGCAAGGGCTACTGCTGGGTGATCAGCGGCTCGACGCAGTCCGGGCGCGCCTACGCCGACCCGCCAGGCGGTGCCGCTGGCGATCGCCTACTACCGCACGCTGCAAGAGCGCGGCGAAGTGGTCTTCCGCTCCTCGCCCTACGGGCGCGGGCGGGGACCGGTGCCGTTCGGCTTCGACTGGAGCTTCGACTACTACCCGCTCGCCTACGCCCGGCCGGGGCCGTCGATCACGGTCTACCGCCTGCACGGCGGCCGGTGCGCGGCCTGAGCAGGGTTATCCTGGGTCGCAGGAGATGAGATGACGATCGGCACGGACACCGACAGGGCGCACCTGACGCGCGCGATCGAGCTCGCGGGCAAGGGCGCGGGCGTGGTCAAGCCGAACCCGGTCGTCGGCGCCGTGATCGCGCGCGGCGAGGCGGTGCTCGGCGAGGGCTGGCACGAGACGCTACGGCGGCGGCGCACGCCGAGGTCAACGCGATCGAGGCGTGCGGCCTGGAGGATCTGTCGCGAGGCGACGCTGTACGTCTCGCTCGAGCCGTGCTGCCACGAGGGCAAGACGCCGCCGTGCACGGACGCGATCCTGCAGGCGGGGATCAAGCGCGTCGTGGTCGGCTCGGACGACCCGACCGAGAAGGCCTCGGGCCGCGGCCTCGGCATCCTGCGCGACGAGGGCGTCGAGGTCGTGCTGGCCGACGGCGAGCTGGCGACGCGCGCGCGGCTGCTCAACCAGGCCTTTCGCAAGCACGCCCGCATCGGGCGGCCGTGGGTGCTGTTCAAGTCGGCGATGACGCTCGACGGCAAGGTGGCCACGCGCACGGGCGACTCGCAAGTGGATCAGCGGCGAGTCGAGCCGCGAGCTGGCGCACCACTGGCGCGCGTCGGTCGACGCGGTCGTCGTCGGCATCGGCACGGCGCTGGCCGACGACCCGCAGCTGACGGCGCGCCGGAGGGGGAGCTGGCGGAGCTCTCGACGCAGCCGCGGCGCGTCGTGTTCGACTCGCTCGCGCGCCTGCCGCCGACTCGCAGCTCGTGCAGCGCGGCGGCCGAGATCCCGCTGACGGTCGTCGTCTCGCGCGCGGCGGCGCGCGCGGACACGGACGCGCTGGAGGCGGCCGGCGCGCAGGTGCTCGTGGCGACCGGCGAGAACGAGCCGGCGCGCGTGCGCTCGGCGCTCGAGCAGCTCGGCGCGCTCGGCGTCGCCTCGATGCTGCTCGAGGGCGGCCCGCACCTGGCGGGCGCGTTCCTCGACGCCGGCGAGATCGACGAGGTGCGCCTGTTCCTCGCGCCGATGCTGCTCGGCGGCAGCGCGGCTCGCGATCCGCTCGAGGGCGAGGGCGTCGAGCGCATCTCCGAGGCGATGCGCGCGCTGACGCTTCGACTGCGAGTCGGTCGGCGAGGACCTGCTTGATCTCCGCGCGACTGCGCGAGTGGTGATATTTTTAATGATTAATATTAACGTTGAAAGAGAGACGGTCGTCTGATGTTCACCGGGCTGGTCGCCGATCGGGGCAGCGTGAGCGCGCTGGAGCTCGACGACGGGGGCGCGCGCGTGCGCGATCGCCACGCGGCTGGCCGCGGAGCTCGGCGAGGGCGACTCGATCGCGGTCAACGGCGTCTGCCTGACGGCGACCGAGGTGCGCGAGGACGCGTTCACGGCCGAGGTGATGGCCGAGACGCTGCGGCGCTCCTCGCTCGGCGACCTGCGCGCCGGCGCGCCGGTCAACCTCGAGCTGCCGCTGCGCGCCGAGCGACCGGCTCGGCGGTCACGTCGTGCAGGGGCACGTCGACGGCACCGGGACCGTCGCTGGAATCCGTGCCGAGGGGATCTCGCGGGTGCTCGAGATCGAGGTCGAGCCGGCGCTGCGGCGCTACGTCGTCGAGAAGGGCTCGATCGCGCTCGACGGCGTCAGCCTGACGGTCAGCGCGCTCGAGCGAGCGCGGCTTCGCCGTCTCGCTGATCCCCGAGACGCTGCAGCGCGACGACGCTTGGGGGCGGCCGAGGTGGGCGGCCGGGTCAACGTCGAGGTCGACGTCCTCGCCAAGCACGTCGAGCGGCTGCTGGGGTCACGACTACAGGAGCAGGCGCCGGTGACCGAAGGAGTCCCATGAGCACACGTACGACCACGCCGTTCGCGACGATCGAGGAGGCGATCGACGAGATCCGCCAGGGCCGGATGGTCGTCGTCTGCGACGACGAGGACCGCGAGAACGAGGGCGACCTCGTGATGGCGGCGCAGTTCGTCACGCCCGAGGCGATCAACTTCATGGCCAAGGAGGCGCGCGGCTGGATCTGCCTGGCGCTGACCCCCGAGCGCTGCGACGAGCTCGGCCTCGAGCTGATGACGGCGAAGAACGAGTCGGCGCTGCAGACGCCGTTCACGGTCACGATCGAGGCGCGCGACGGCGTCACGACCGGCGTCTCGGCGCACGACCGCGCGCACACGATGCAGGTCGCCGTCGACCCCAAGTCGAAGCCCGACGACCTCGTCCAGCCGGGGCACGTCAACCCGCTGAAGGCCAAGCCGGGCGGCGTGCTCGAGCGCACCGGCCACACCGAGGCGAGCGTCGACCTCGCGCGCCTGGCCGGGCTGATCCCGGCGGGCGTGATCTGCGAGGTGATGAACGACGACGGCTCGATGGCGCGCGTGCCCGACCTCGCCGAGTACTGCGAGCGCCACGGCCTGAAGATGGTCACGATCGCCGACCTGATCGCCTACCGGCGGCGCAACGACAAGCTGATCGAGCGCGTCGTCGCGACGCGGCTGCCGACGACCTTCGGCGACTTCGAGGCGGTCGGCTACCGCTCGCTGGTCGACGAGAAGCACCACGTCGCGCTCGTCAAGGGCGACGTCGCGGGCCGGCCGGACGTGCTCGTGCGCGTGCACTCGGAGTGCCTCACCGGCGACGTCTTCCACTCGCTGCGCTGCGACTGCGGCGAGCAGCTCGAGGCGGCGCTGGCGATGATCGAGCGCGAGGGCGAGGGCGTGCTGCTCTACCTCGCCCAGGAGGGCCGCGGCATCGGCCTGCTCAACAAGCTGCGCGCCTACCGCCTGCAGGAGGAGGGCCTCGACACGGTCGAGGCCAACGAGCGCCTCGGGCTGCCGGCCGACCTGCGCGACTACGGCATCGGCGCGCAGATCCTCGCCGACCTCGGGCTGTCCTCGATCCGCATCCTCACCAACAACCCGAAGAAGATCCGCGGCCTCGAGGGCTACGGCCTGTCGGTCACCGAGCAGATCCCGATCGAGCACGCGCCGAACGCGCACAACGAGGCCTACCTGCGCACCAAGCGCGAGCAGATGGGCCACACGCTGCACCACCAGGGGCTGAACCTCGACGACGAGCTGCTGCACGCCGAGCGCGAGCACGACCGCGCCGAGGAGCGTCGCGAGGGCGACAGGCGCGCCGCCGACAGGCGCGCCGACGAGGACGCCCGCGAGGAGCGCCGCGGCTCGTGAGCGACAGCTTCGCGATCGTCGTCGCCCGCTTCTACGAGGACCTCGCCGAGCGGCTCGTCGACGGGCGCCGGCGGCGTTCGCGCAAGACGGCGACGCACGGTCGAGGTGTTCGACGTGCCCGGCGCCTTCGAGCTGCCGCTGGCCGCCAGCTACGCCGCGCGCTCGGGCCGCTTCGCCGGCGTCGCCTGCCTCGGCGCCGTGATCCGCGGCGAGACCGACCACTACGACTACGTCTGCGCCGAGGCCGCGCGCGGGATCGATGCAGGTGCAGCTGCGGCACGGGCGTGCCGTGCGCGTTCGGCGTGCTCACGGTCGAGACGCATGGAGCAGGCGCTCGCGCGCTCGGGCGGCGGCAAGCGCGACCAGGGCGCGCACGCCGCCGAGGCCGTGCTCGCGATGGCCGCGCTGCGGCGCGAGCTCGCCGCGTCCTGAGCGGCGGTCGCCGGATCGCTAGACTGCCCCGGCGATGGCCAAGGTCTGTCACAGCTGCGGCAAGGGGCCGGCGTTCGGCAACAGCCGCAGCCACTCGATGGTCGCGACCAAGCGGCGCTTCGACCCGAACCTGCAGAAGGTGCGGATCCTCGTGGGCGCCGCGCCCAGCGCGTCTACGTGTGCACGCGCTGCCTCAAGGCCGGCAAGGTCACGAAGGCCTGTAGCTCGGCCGAACGTCCGTCCGGGAGCACGCAGGGTGCAAGGCGCCCGGCCTAGCTGATAGACGTTCCCCGTGACCGACCCGAATCTGGTCCGCTTTCGCGCTGCTGTCGCGGGCGCGCTGGCGCATCTGGAGTCGCGCCGCCAGGAGGTCAACGACCTCAACGTGTTCCCGGTCGCCGACGGCGACACGGGCGACAACATGGTGCTGACGCTGCGCGCCGTGCTCGACGAGCTCGACCGCCTGGTGGCCGCGACGGCGAGCGCACGATCGACGAGATCGGCCGCGACGAGATCGTCGAGTCGGTCGCGCGCGCGGCGCTGCTCGGGCGCGCGCGGCAACTCCGGCGTGATCCTCTCGCAGCTGATCCGCGGCGCCGCCGAGGAGCTCGTCTCGCGCCCGGGCGAGCTGATCGACGCGACGCTGATCGGCGCGGCGCTGGCCCGCGCGGCCGACCGCGCCTACGCCTCGGTGCGCGAGCCGGCCGAGGGCACGATCCTGACCGTCGTGCGCGAGATGGCGCACCAGATCGTCACCGACGTGGCGCACAGCCCGGAGAACCGCGCCTCGGCCCGGCGACCGAGCCGAGCGAGCAGGACGCGCGATCGCGGCGGCGCTCGAGCGCGCGGTCGACGCCGGGCAGGACTCGGTCAAGCGCAGGCCGGAGCTGCTCGCGGTGCTGCGCGACGCGGGCGTCGTCGACGCCGGCGGCTACGGGCTGACGATCATCTTCGCCGGCATCGTCGCGGCGCTGCGCGGCGACGAGCCGCCGGCGCTCGACCACCACGCGCCGGCGCGGATCACCCACCCGCAGCACAGCTCGGGCACCTACCGCTTCTGCACGAACTTCGCGGTCACCGGCGACGGCCTCAGCCCGGGTCGCTTCATCGCGCCGCTCGAGGCGCTCGGCGACTCGGTGCTCGTCGTCGGCGACGCGAAGCACGCTGAAGGTCCACGTCCACACCGACGAGCCCGAGCAGGCGACGGCCGTCGTTCGCCGGCGCGGCGAGGTCTCGCGCCTCGACGTCGCCGACATGCGCGTGCAGGTCGGCGAGCGCGACGCGCGGCTGGCGCGCGAGCGCGCAAGCGACGCAGACGGCTCCCACGCCGCCGCGAACGGCGCCGCCTCGGCGCACGCGGGCAATGGCGCCGCCGCTAACGCCAGCCGGTCCAACGGCGAGGCGCCCGATCGCCGCGCCGCCAACGGTCATGCCGCTCCGGGGCCGTGCGCGAGCAGCCGCGACGCGCTGCGGCGTGCTGGCCGTCGTCAGCGGCGATGGCATCGCCGAGCTGTTCGAGAGCTCGGCGTGCAGACGCTCGACGGCGGCCCGACGCTGAACCCGTCGACCTACGAGCTGCTCGCCGCGATCCACGCGGTGCCGGCCGAGGAGGTCGTCGTGCTGCCGAACAGCGCGAACGTGATCATGGCCGCCGAGCGCGCCGCCGAGCTCTCGGACAAGCAGGTCGTGGTCGGCGCGCACGACGAGCCAGCAGGCGGGGCTCGCGGCGCGGTCGTGCTCGACCCCGATCGCCCGGTCGAGCAGAACGCGCAGGCGATCGCGGAGGCGCTCGCCCGCGTGCGCACCGGCGCGGTCGCGCCGGCCGCGCGCGACGACGCGGAGGGGCGCTTCGCGCAGCGGCGAGGCGGTCGGCTTCGTCAGGACGAGGTCGTCGCCTGGGGCGACCCGACGGACGACGCTGCGCGCGGTGCTCGCGGCGCTCGCGCTCGGCGACGGCGGCGAGCGCCGGAGCTGATCAGCTGCTCGCCGGCGAGGGCGCGCCGCTCGGGCTGGGCGAGATCGAGCAGCTGGCCGACGGCGACGTCGAGCTCGAGCAGCGCCACGGCGGGCAGCCGACCTACTGGTGGCTGCTCGCGGCCGAGTAGCGCGACGCTTACGACCGCCGGCGCGATCATGATGGGCGCGAGATGCCCGCGATGAGCACCGAGACGCCGGACACGGCCGGCGTGGAGCCGTCGGTGCGCCGGATCGCGCCGCGGCGCACGCATTCGCGGGGGGCCGTGCGCTGAGCCGCGCGGAGCTGCTGGCGGCGCCGGTGCGCTGGCCGCGCCCGCAGCGGCTGCTGGCGCCGCTGACGCTGCCGCGCGGCAAGGTCGCCGAGGGCATGCGCGCGCTCGGCCTGCCACGATCGGCGACCTGCTCGAGCACCTGCCGCGGGACCGCCGCGAGGCGCGCACGATCGCCGCGCTGCGCGCCGGCGAGACGGCGACGGTCGCTCGTCGAGGTGCGCGCGATCGCCGCGCGGCCGGTCCGCCGGCGCGGGATGCGCCCGCTCGTCGAGGCGACGGTCGCCGACGCGACGGGCACGATGCGCGCGACGTTCTTCAACCAGCCGTGGCTGGTCGCAGCGCTACCGGCCGGGCACGCGCCTGGTGCTGCACGGCAAGGCCGACGAGCGCGGTGGCTTCCGCGTCTCACATCGCGCTCCTGCCCGGGCGGCTCGCCGGAGCACGCCGAGCCGGCGGTGACGCACCGAGCGAGGGGCACCGGCCGGCCGCCGGCACGCGGCCGACGGTCGCAGAGTCGTCGCCCACTACCCGGCGACCGAGGGCTGTCAGCTCGACGCAGATCCTCGACGCTCGTGCGGCGCCGAGCGAGCGCGCTGCGCGACGTCGTCGAGCCGCTGCCGGGGCGGCTCGCGGGCGCGCGAGCGGCTGCCCGACCGCGGCGAGCGCGCTGGCGGCGATGCACTTCGCGCGCGACGCCCGCAGGACGCGAGCGCGGCCGCGCGAGCGGCTCGCCTTCGAGGAGCTGCTGCTGACCCAGCTCGCGCTGCTGCGCGCGCGCGCGCGCGCCGGCGCGGGCGCGAGGCGCGACGCGCGCTCGACGCAGGCGCCGACGCTGACGCGCGCGCTGGCTGGCCGAGCGGGCTGCCGTTCGCGCTGACCGGCGACCAGCGCGGCGCGATCGACGAGATCGCGCGACGAGCTCGCGAGCGAGCGCGCCGATGCAGCGGCTGCTGATGGGCGAGGTCGGCAGCGGCAAGACGGTGGTCGCGCTGTACGCGATGCTGCGCGCCGTCGAGCACGGCTGCCAGGCGGCGCTGATGGCGCCGACCGAGACGCTCGCCGAGCAGCACTTCGCGACGATCCAGCGCCTGCTGGGCGGCGAGCCGGTGACGCTCGCGCTGCTGACGGGCTCGACGCCGGCGCGCGCGCGCGCGCGGAGATGCTGGGCAAGCTGGCGAGCGGCGAGCTGCTCGCTGGTCGTCGGCACGCACGCGCTGATCGAGCCCGACGTGCGCGTTCCGCTCGCTGGCGGTCGCGGTGGTCGACGAGCAGCACCGCTTCGGCGTGCGCCAGCGCGCGGCGCTCGGAGCAAGGCGCCGGACGGGCTCGCGCCGCACGTGCTGCACATGACCGCGACGCCGATCCCGCGCACGCTCGCGCTGTGCGAGCTACGGCGATCTCGACAAGACACGCCTGCGCGAGCTGCCGCTCGGGCGGCAGCCGATCGACACGCACGTCGTCGCGCGGCGAGCGCGAGCGCGCGCGCGCCTACGAGCGAGCTCCGCGAGGAGCTCGCGGCGCGGGCGCCAGGCGTTCGTCGTCTGCCCGCTGGTCGAGCAGGAGCCGAGCGCCGGGACGGACGGCGCCGCCCAGTCGCCGGCGTGCGGCGAGCTGCGCGCGGCGACCGCCGAGTTCGAGCGGCTGCGCGACGGCGAGCTGCGCGAGCTACCGGCTCGTGCTGCTGCACGGCCAGATGCGCCACCGCGAGAAGCAGGCGGCGATGGCGGCGTTCGCCGCGGGCGAGGCCGACGTGCTCGTCGCGACGACCGTGATCGAGGTCGGCATCGACGTGCCCAACGCGACCGTGATGCTCGTCGAGAACGCCGAGCGCTTCGGGATCTCCCAGCTGCACCAGCTGCGCGGGCGGGTCGGGCGCGGCGAGCACCGCGTCGCTGTGCCTGCTGTGCGGGCCGAAGGGCTCGCCGCGGCTGCGGGCGCTGGCCGACGCACGACGACGGCTTCGAGCTGGCCGAGATCGACCTGCGCGCTGCGCCAGCGAGGGCGAGCTGATCGGCACGCGGCAGTCGGGCGCTGCGGCCAGCTTCGCGGTCGCGCAGCTGCCCGAGGACGCGGACGCTGCTCGAGCGCGCGCGCGCGCGCGGCCGAGTCGCTGCATCGCCGCCGACCCGCGGCTGCGCGCGCCCGAGCACGTGCTGCTCGGCGAGCGCTGCGCGGGCCTCGGCGCCGAGGCGCTCGAGCCGATCGCGGCGTAGCCGGCAGGCTCCGTCCAGTCGCGGCGGCGACGCGCGCATCCCGCGGGCGCTAGGCGTGCGCGACGGCAGCCGATGCGGGTGATCGCGGGCGAGCTCGGCGGGCGGCGGCTGCAGGCGCCGCGCGGCGCGCGCGACGCGGCCGACGTCCGAGCGCGTGCGCGAGGCGCTGTTCTCGATGCTCGGCGACGCTCGACGGCGCGCGCGTGCTCGACCTGTTCGCCGGCTCGCGGGGCGCTCGGGATCGAGGCGCTCTCGCGCGGCGCCGCGCAGGCCGTGTTCGTCGAGCGCGACGGCGCCGCGCTCGCGCGCGCTGCGCGCGAACCTGGACGGCGCTCGGGCTCGGTCCGCCGCGAGCGCAGGTGCGCGCGATCGGACGCCCTGCGCCGCGCTCCGGCCGCACGGCGCGCGGAGAGACATACGATCTGGTCTTCCTCGACCCTCCCTACGCGAGGCGGACGCGACTCGGGGACCCGAGCTCTCGGTGGCGCTCGCCGGCCGGTGCTCGGCCGCGGCGGCGCGCGTGGTCGTGCGAGAGCGACCGGCGAGCGCCGCTGGAGCTCGGGCTGCGCGCTGGAGCGCGAGCGCCGCTACGGCGACACCTTGATCCGAATCCACCAGACGAGCCGACATGACGCCAGCCAGCGAACCGTCGATCGCCGTCTGCCCGGGCTCCTATGACCCGATCACCAACGGCCACCTCGACGTGATCACGCCGCGCGGCCGCGCTGTTCGACGAGGTCGATCGTGGCCGTCGTCGACCACTCGGTGCGCAAGTAGCAAGGCGCTGTTCCCGACTCGAGGAGCGGCTCGAGTTCATCGCAGAGGCGACCGCCGCACCTGGCGGCGTGCGCGCGGAGCCGTTCGACACGCTCGTCGTCGAGTTCGCGCGCCAGCGTCGGGGCGCGCGCGATCGTCAAGGGGCTGCGCGCGATCTCGGACTTCGAGTACGAGCTGGAGATGAACCAGCTCAACCGCCGCCAGGACCCGGAGATCGAGTCGGTCTACCTGATGGCGAGCCCGGAGTACAGCTTCTCTCCTCGAGCGGCGTCAAGGAGCTCGCGACGTTCGGCGGGCGGATCGACGATCTGGTGCCCCGACGCGGTGGCCGAGCGCTTGCAGGAAGAGCTCGAGCGCTGACGAAATGGGACGACACGTGATCGAGCAACTCGATCTACGGCCCGTCACGGGCGCAGTCACGCTCGTGTAGGCGCAATGGACGTCCTCGTACTGATCGACAAGCTCGACGACCTGGTGCACAACGCCAAGCCGGTGCCGCTGACCGATCAGGTGCGCGTCGACAAGGAGGAGATCTACGACATCCTCGACCAGATGCGCGCGACGATCCCCGAGGAGATCAAGCAGGCGCGCTGGATCGTCAAGGAGCGCCAGGAGATGCTCGCCGAGGCCAAGCGCGAGGCCGAGCGGATCGTCAAGGAGGCGCGCGAGCGCCAGGAGCGCCTGGTCGGCGAGCGAGGAGGTCACCAAGCAGGCCGAGCGCGCCGCCGAGGACATCGTCGAGGACGCGCGGGCGCGCGAGCGGGAGATCCGCCTCGGCGCCGAGGACTACGCCGACGAGATCCTCAACACGCTCGAGGTCAACCTGTCGAAGTTCATCGCCGCCGTGCAGCGCGGCCGCGAGCGCCTGCAGGGCAAGGACGAGCCGGCCGAAGTCGGCTAGCGCCGTTCGCCGCGCGTTGCCGGCGCGCGCAGGCGCTTGGATGGTCAGCGCGTGAGACGCCCGCGAGGCTGCGACACGCTGCACGTCGCGCACGGACCGTCGTGCTCGCGCGCGCCGGCGTGGTCGCAGCCTCGAGCGGCCCGACAAGCTCGTGCGCGTCGGCGCTGGCGATGCTGCGCTGGGGGCCGACGCCGCGGCCGGCTACGCGCATCTCGGCGCCGATCCGCACTCCCGATCGCGCCGGCGATCGTCGACGAGCGCGGGACGCTCACCTTCGCGCGAGCTCGACCGGCGCACCAACGCGCTCGCGCGCGGGCTGCGCGAGCTCGGCGTCGGCGAGCGGCGACGCGATCGCGATCATGTGCCGCAACCACCGCGGCTTCATCGAGGCGACGGTCGCGTGCGTCGAAGCTCGGCGCGACGCGCTGCTACTCAACACGGCGTTCGCCGGCCCGCAGATCGCCGACGTGCTGCGCCGCGAGAGACCCGGCGCGCGTGATCTACGACGAGGAGTTCGCGGAGCTCGTCGCCGACGGGCGCGAGGGCCGCAGCGCGCTTCATCGCCTGGCAGCGACCCGGGCCGAGCGCCGGCCGCACCCGACGCTCGAGGAGCTGATCGCGGCGGGCTCGACGCGGCGCTGCCGCCGCCCGTCGAGACGCGGCGGGTCGTGATCCTCACCTCGGGCACGACCGGGCACGCCGAAGGGCGCCTCGCGCACGCAGCCGCGACTCGCTCGACCCGGCGGCGGCGCTGTTCTCGAAGATCCCGCTGCAGGCGCGCGAGGACGACGATGATCGCCGCGCCGCTGTTTCACTCCTGGGGCTACGCGCACTTCACGCTCGGGCTTGGCGCTGTCCTCGACGCTCGTGCTGCGCCGCGCGCTTCGATCCGGAGGAGACGCTCGGCGCCGATCGCCCAGCATCGCGCGAGCGCGCTCGTCGTCGTGCCGGTGATGCTGCAGCGGATCCTCGAGCTCGGCGCCGAGACGCTCGCGCGCTACGACACGAGCTCGCTGCAGGTGATCGCCGTGAGCGGCTCGGCGCTGCCGGGCGAGCTGGCGCACGCGCGCGATGGACGCGTTCGGCGACGTGCTCTACAACCTCTACGGCTCGACCGAGGTCGCGTGGGCGACGATCGCCACGCCGGCGGACCTGCGCGCCGCGCCGGGCACGGCCGGGCGCGCCGCCGCATGGGCACGCGTCGTGAAGCTGCTCGACGACGACGGACGCGAGGTCGCCGACCGGGCGACAGCGGGCGCATCTTCGTCGGCAACGAGATGGTGTTCGACGGCTACACCGGCGGCGGCGGCAAGGACGATGATCGACGGCCTGATGAGCGACCGGCGACGTCGGCCACTTCGACGCCGACGGGCGGCTGTTCGTCGACGGCCGCGACGACGACATGATCGTCTCGCGGCGGCGAGAACGTGTTCCCGCGCGAGGTCGAGGACCTGCTCGCCGAGCACGAGGCGATCGACGAGGTCGCGGTCGATCGGCGTGCGCCGACGAGGAGTTCGGCCAGCGCCTGAAGGCGTTCGTCGTGCTGCGCGACGGCGCGCCGCTGAGCGAGGAGGAGGTCAAGGAGCTACGTGAAGCGAGAACCTCGCCCGCTACAAGGTGCCGCGCGACGTCGTGTTCGTCGACGAGCTGCCGCGCAACGCGACCGGCAAGGTGCTCAAGCGCGAGCTGCAGACGGCCTAGCGCCGTCCTAGGGCCGGGACGACACTCGGCATCGCCCTGGCCGGCAGGCCGGTCGCGGCGGACGCCTCGCTAGCCTGAGTGCGATGCCCGCCAGACGCACGATTTCGACCTCGGCGCGCTGCGCCTGAGCTCCGGCGAGGGGCGCCGCCTGGAGCTCGACGTGCCGATCGAGGCGCTCGAGCTCGGCGGCGAGCGCTACGCGGCCGAGCCCGAGCGCGTGCCGGTCGTGCTCGACGTCTCGCGCATGATCGGCGGCGGCTACGCGCTGCGGCTGCGCTTCGACGGCGGACCTCGACGGGCCGTGCATGCGCTGCCTGAAGCCGGCGCGCGCCGGCGGTCGAGGTCGACGCGCGCGAGGTCGACCAGCCGGGCGGAGGGGAGGAGCTCGAGAGCCCGTACGTCGACGAGGAGACACTCGACCTCGCCGGCTGGGCGCGCGACGCGTTCGCGCTGGCGCTGCCGAGCAGATCCTCTGCCGCGAGGACTGCGCCGGGCTGTGCCCGGTCTGCGCCGCCGACCTCAACGAGGCCGGGCCCGAGCACCGCCACGAGCGCGCGCCCGACCCGCGCTGGGCGAAGCTGCGCGAGCTGAAGCTCGACTAGCGAAGCCGATCTCGGGCACGGGCAGGCGCCGGCGGGCTGGTAGCCTTCTCGCGTCCATGGCGGTCCCCAAGCAAAAGCAATCCCACAGCCGCACGGCCAAGCGCCGCGCGCAGCACAAGATCGGCGCGCCCGCGGTCAACGCGTGCCCGCAGTGCCACAGCCCGCGCCGGCCGCATCGCGTGTGCCCCGTCTGCGGCTACCTACGCCGGTCGTGAGGTGGTCGCGCCGGCTGCACACGAGCACGACCACGATCACGACCACGACGAGTAGCGTCCCGGTGGCGACCGAGTCGCTGTCCTCGCCCGCGCCGCCAGACCGCCCAGACTCCGAGGCAGCGGTCGTCGCGGTCGACTGCAACGGCGCCGACCTGGGCCCGGCGGAGGTCGCCGCCGGCGCGGCGCATCGCGGCGGAGCAGGGCGTGCGCGTGATCCTGTTCGGCCCGGCCGCCGAGCTCGGCGATCCGCCCGCCGGGCGTCGAGATCGTCGACGCGCCGGTCTCGATCGCCAAGAGCGCCGACCCGGCGCGCGCCGTGCGCGCCAACCCCGACGCGTCGATCGTGCAGGCCGCGCGAGCGGTCGCCGACGGCCGCGCGCAGGCGCTCGTGTGCGCCGGCGGCACCGGCGCGGCGCTCGCGGCGGGGCTGTTCAACATCAAGCGCGCGCGCGGCATCCACCGCCCGGCGCTGGCGCTGCCGCTGCCGTTCCCGGGCAGGCCGGTGACGCTGCTGGACGTCGGCGCGAACGCCGACGGCGCGGCCCGAGCACCTCGTGCAGTTCGCGTTCATGGGCGCCGCGCTATGCGAGCACCGTGCTCGGCGTCGAGCGCCCGCGCGTCGGGCTGCTGTCCAACGGCGAGGAGGCCGAGCGCGGCAGCCGAGCTCGTGGTCGAGACGCACGCGCGAGCTGAGCGAGCGCGCGAGCGCGGGCAGCGACGCGTTCGAGTTCGTCGGCAACGTCGAGGGCGGCGACGTGCTGGCCGGCGTCGCCGACGTGGTCGTCACCGACGGCTTCACCGGCAACGTCGCGCTGAAGCTGATCGAGGGCGTCTCGCAGACGATCGCTGCGCGCGATCCGCGACGCGGCGATGTCCTCGCCGCGCGCCAAGCTCGGCGGCGCTGCTGCTGCGCCCCGCGCTGCGCGGGTTCCGCGAGGAGATCGATCCCGAGCGGCAGGGCGGCGCCTACCTGCTCGGGCTGCGCCGGCTCGGCGTCGTCCCGCACGGGCGCTTCTCGCGCACGGGCTTCGCGCGGCGATCGTGCGTGCGCGAGCGCGGCGCGCGCGAGGACGTCGTCGGCCGGACCGAGCGCGCGCTGGCAAGCGCGGGCGCGCTGCGCGAGTCGCCCGTGTCCGCGTCGGGCGCTAGCCTGGCGCAGGCTGAATGAGCGCACCGAACTCGCCCCCGACGAACATGTCCGACTGCCCGCGCACGCCCGCGCTCGACTGCCCTCGCGAGGGAGCTGTGAGCGCGCTCACGCGCGAGCAGGTGTTCGACCTGATCCGGGACGCATCTCGCCGACGAGCTCGACGTCGAGGCCTCGCGCGATCGGCGTCGACACGCGCTTCAGGAGGACCTCGAGGCCGACTCGCTCGACCTCTACACGCTCGTGCAGGAGCTCGAGGACACCTACGGCGTGAGGATGTCCGACGAGCAGGCCGCGCAGATCCTCACCGTCGGCCAGGCCGTCGACTTCGTGCTCGCGCACGCGCGGGGCGGCGAATGGGCGGCCATGAAGCTGCTCGGCGAGCTGCTGGAGGAGCTGCCGGAGGATCTCGCGCGCCAGGTCTTCACGCACGCCTCGTGGACCGAGCGTCGCGGCGACTCCTACGCGCGGCTGGCGTTCCTCGGCGACAGCGTGCTCGCGCTGGCGGTCACCACGCACCTGTATCCGCGGCTGGAGGCCGAGCGCTTCGGCGCCGGGACGGCTGACGAAGATCCGCGCGCAGGCCGTCTCCGGGCCCTCGTGCCGTGCCGTCGCCGAGCGGCTCGGCGCTGCCCGAGCGGCTGCGCGCGGCCGCGCCGGCGGGCGTGCGGGGCAGCGCGGCGGCGCTGGTCGAGACCGAGCGGGTGCTCGCGTCGGTGATCGAGGCGGTGATCGGCGCCTGCTACCTGCACGCCGGCTACGAGCGCACCGCGCAGGCGGTCGTCGAGGCCTTCGCGCCGGAGATCGAGGAGGCGCTCGAGCACCCGGTCGACTTCAAGTCGGCGCTGCAGGAGCTGCTCGCGCGCCGCGGCGAGGAGGTCGACTACGAGGTCACCGCCGAGGAGGGCCCGCCGCACGAGCGCACCTACACGGTCGTCGCGCGCGTGGACGGGCGCAGGCTCGGCAGCGGGCGCGGACGCAGCAAGAAGCACGCCGAGCAGGAGGCCGCGCGCGAGGCCGTCGAGCAGATGGGGGCATGAGCCGCGCGATGCGCCTGAAGTCGCTCACGCTGAAGGGCTTCAAGTCCTTCCCCGACCGCACGCGCCTGGACTTCGGCCCGGGCGTCAGCGTCGTCGTCGGGCCGAACGGCTCGGGCAAGTCCAACGTCACCGACGCCGTGCTGTGGGCGATGGGCGAGCAGTCGCCGCTCGCGGTCCGCGGCCAGTCGATGCAGGACGTGATCTTCGGCGGCGGGCGCGGCGTGCAGGCGCGCAGCGCGGCCGAGGTCGAGATCGTGCTCGACAACTCCGACGGCACGGTCGACCTGCCGCTGAGCGAGATCTCGATCGTCCGCCGCCTGGAGCGCACCGGCGAGGGCGGCTACCGCCTCAACGGCGCCCGCTGCCGGCTCAGCGACGTGATCGAGGTGCTCTCCGACACCGGCCTCGGCAAGGAGACGCACTCGGTCATCTCGCAGGGGCGCGTCGAGGCGATCGTCACCTCCAAGCCGCGCGACCGGCGCCTGCTGATCGAGGAGGCGGCGGGCCTGGGCAAGCACCGCAAGCGCCGCCGCCGCGCGCAGCTGAAGCTCGAGCGCACGCAGGAGAACCTCGACCGCGCGCTCGACGTCGAGCGCGAGGCGCGCACGCGGCTGCGCCCGCTCAAGCGCCAGGCCGAAGCGGCCGAGCTGCACGAGCGCCTCGAGCGCCAGACGCTCGAGGCGCGCTGGGAGCTGGCCAGGACGCAGCCGCCGTGAGCCACGTCGAGCTCGCCGCCGCCGAGTCCAGCGTGAGCGAGGCGCGCGCCGCGCGCGAGCAGATCGAGGCCAAGCTGCAGCAGACGGTCGACCGCCGCGGGCATGCCGAGCGCGCGCTGTCCGAGCGCGCCGAGCGCCACGACGAGCTCTCGCGCCGCTCTACGCCGGGCGCTCGGCGCACGAGCGCCTCGGCCTGCGCGGCGAGCAGGTCGCGGCGGCGGCGCAGACGCTTGCGCGGCGGATCGAGCGACTGCGGGCGGAGCTGGCCGAGCTGGATGCGAGCGACTCGGGCGCCGTCGCGGACAGCGCGTCCGAGGACGAGACGGGCGCCGTGCAGCGGCGCATCGCGGCACTCGAGGCCGAGCTGGCCGAGATCGCGCAGCGGCGCGAGCGCGAGCTGGGCGAGGAGCTGGCCGAGCTCGAGCAGGCGCTCGTGCTCCAGCGCACGCGCGAGCAGGAGGCCTCCGAGCAGGTCGCCGCCGCCCAGGCGCAGCGCGAGCGCTGCCGACGCCGAGGCGAGCGAGGCGCGCGAGCGCCTGATGCAGGCCGAGCGCGCAGTCGAGCAGGCGCGTCGCGAGACGGCCCGCGTCGGCGCCGAGCTGGCGGCCGCCAACCAGTTCCTGCGCGGCCACGCATCGGTGCGCGACGGCGAGGGCGGGGCGCCGCGCGCGCTCAGCGAGGATCTGCGCGTGCGCGACGGCTACGAGCTGGCGCTCGCGGCGGCGCTCGGCGGGCGGCTCGACGCCGCCGTCGTCGAGGACGTCGCCGGCGCGGAGTCGCTGCTCGACGGCGCCGGCCCGGACGGTGGCACGGCCCTGCTGGCCGGCGCGGCGGGCGGTCAGGGGCCCGCGGGGGGCGGGCGCGGGGCGGACGCCGATGCCGGCGGGCGCGCAGCGACTGCTCGACCTGCTCGACGGCCCGGAGCCCGTGTTGAGCCTCGCCGGCAGGCTGCTGGCCGACGCGTGGGTCGTCGAGCACCTGGAGGACGTGCCGAGGGACTTCACGGGCATCGCGGTCACGCGCGGCGGACGCGTCTGGTTCGCCGCCTGGGGCGAGGTGCGCCAGCTCGCCGAGGGTGGCACCGAGCGCGTGCTGGCGCGGCGCAACGAACGCGACCGCCTGATCGCGGAGACCGAGCGCACCGCACAGGGCGAGCAGGCTGTACTCGCGGCCGGCGAGGCCGCGCTGGGCGAGCTGCAATCGATCGAGCAGTCGCGCGTCGCGGCGGAGGAGGCGCTGCGCGGCGCCCAGCGCGTGCAGACGGAGGCGGCCGAGGCGGTGCGCCGCTCGCAGTGGCTGATCGAGCAGCGCCGCGCGGCGCCGGCGGAGGGCCCGATGGCGGTGCGCAAGGCCGAGCTCGAGGGCGCGCTCGCGTCCGAGCGGGCGAACGCGTCGCGTCTGGCGCGCGAGGCCGAGCAGGCCCGCGCGAAGCTCGGGCGCGTTCGCGCCCAGCTCGCTGCCGACCAAGCGCTTGCGCCACGCGCCGAGCGCCTCGCGGCCGTCCTGCGCGACGCGGCTGCGGCGGTGCAGGAGCGCTTCGCGACGCTCGAGCGCGAGCTCGCCGCCGATCGCGCGGCGGGCGAGCAGATGGCGGGCGAGCTGCGCGAGTGCGCGGCGCTCGAGGCCGAGATCCAGACGGCGTTGCGCGCGGCCGGCGAGACGGTGACGGCGGCCGAGGTCGCAGCCCAGCGCCTGCGCGACCAGGCGCATGACGCGGAGCTCGAGCTGAAGACCGTGGCGGAGCGCCTGGAGCTCGCGCTCCCGCAGCCCGCGGAGTCAGCCGAGCCGGAGCGTCTCGGCGAGGAGGAGATCGACGCGCTGCGCGCGCGTGTGGAGCGGCTGGGCCGCCGGCGCGAGCAGCTCGGCCCGGTCAACCCGCTCGCGCAGGAGGAGTACGCCGAGGCGGTCGCGCACGTCGAGGAGATGGAGGGGCGCCGTGCCGACCTGGAGACGGCGCTGCGCGAGCTGCGCGGGGTGATCCGCGACACCGACCGCCAGATCCAGGAGACCTTCGAGGAGACCTTCCAGGCGGCGGCGCGCAACTTCGAGGAGCTCGTCGGCGACGTGTTCCCGGGCGGCTCGGGACGGCTGCGGCTGGTCAGCGAAGAGCAGCCCGCGCGCGGCGTGCTCGGTGGTCAGTCGCCGGCGGACGCCAACGGCAAGGCCGCGAACGTGCAGCCGCTCGGCGCAGCGGCGGCAGGAGAGCAGCCGAGCGCGGAGGCAGCCGAGGAGGCCGCCGAGGCCGAGGCCGAGGCCGAGGAGCGACAGGAGGAGACCTGCTCGGCGTCGAGATCGAGATCACCCCGGCGGGCAAGTCGACCAAGCGCCTGTCGCTGCTCTCGGGCGGCGAGAAGTCGATGACCGCGCTCGCCTTCCTGTTCGCCGTGTTCCTCGCGCGCCCGTGCCCCTTCTACATCCTCGACGAGGTCGAGGCGGCGCTCGACGACCTCAACCTCGACCGCTTCCTGGCGCTGCTGCGCCGTTACTCCGACCGCGCGCAGTTCATCGTGATCACCCACCAGAAGCGCACGATGGAGGCGGCCGACTGGCTGTTCGGCGTCTCGATGGGCGGCGACGGCGTCTCCAAGGTGCTCTCGCGGCGCCTGCCGGCCGAGCAGCAGCCGGACGAGCACAGGCAGGCGGAGGCCCCCGAGGTGGCCGAAGTCGCCTGATATCTTCGCTCGCCCTGTGGCGCGCGACTGGAGCGATCTGTTCATCGTCGAGCACGCCGGCTCGGCCACGGGAGCGGAGTCGAGCTCGAAGGAGGACGCGCCGCAGCCTGCCGCGCGCAACGCGGCCTCTTCAAACGCCTGCGCGAGAGCCTGGCCAAGACGCGCCAGGCGCTCGGCGCGGAGATCCAGGCGACGCTGTTCGGCGTGCTCGACGAGCACACCTGGGAACGCCTCGAGGAGGCGCTGATCATGGCGGACGTCGGCGCGAGCACGACGGCGGCGGTCGTGGGCACGCTCGAGGCGGAGGTCGCGGAGGGTGGGCTCGAGGGCGGCGAGGCGCTCAGCGAGCGGCTGATCGGGCTGCTGTCGGAGACGACGCGCGTCGGCGAGGAGCGCATCGACCTGCGCAGCCACCCGACGGTGATCCTGGCGGTCGGCGTCAACGGGACGGGCAAGACGACGACGATCGGCAAGCTCGCCTGGCACCTGCGCCAGGAGCTCGGTCGCTCGGTGCTGCTGGGCGCCGCCGACACCTTCCGCGCGGCGGCGAGCGAGCAGCTCGAAGGCTGGGCCGAGCGCGCCGAGTGCGAGATCGTCACGGGCCCGCCCGGCTCAGATCCCGGCGCCGTCGCCTTCGAGGCGATCGCCCGGGCGCGCACGGATGACGTCGACGTGGTGATCATCGACACGGCCGGGCGACTGCACACGCAGGACGACCTGATGGGCGAGCTGACCAAGATCCGCCGCGTGATCGCCCGGCAGCTGGAGGGCGCGCCGCACGAGACGCTGCTGACGATCGACGCGACCACCGGCCAGAACGGGCTGCGCCAGGCGAAGCTGTTCGCGCAGGCCGCCGACGTCACGCGGGGTGGTGCTGACGAAGCTCGACGGCACGGCGCGCGGCGGCATCGCGCTGGCGATCGCGCGCGAGCTCGCGCTGCCCGTGAAGCTGATCGGGGTCGGCGAGACGGTCGAGGACCTGCGCCCGTTCGACTCCGAGGAATTCGCGCGGGCGCTGGTCGCACCGTGAGGACCCGCGCGATGGCGCGCCAGTGGAGATAACCTGAGCAGATGGACGTTTGGGTCATCTGGTTGATCGCGGCCTGCGTCCTGGGTGTCGGCGAGATGCATCAGGGCGGCTTCTACCTCGCGCCGTTCGCCGTCGGCGCGGCGCTCGCCGCGGTGCTTGCGCCTGCTCGGCGTGGGCGCGGCGGCTCTCGGCGATCGTCTTCGTCGTCGCGTCGGGCATCGTGTTCGCCACGCTGCGCCCGGTGGCGCAGCGCCACCGCCGGCTGCCGCCCTCGATCCGCACGGGAGCGGCGGCGCTCGTCGGTCGTCCGGCGATCGTGCTCGAGCGGATCGCCAACGACGAGGGCGTCGGCTGCGTGAAGATCGACGGCGGTGAGGTGTGGACGGCGCGCAGCTACGACGAACACGAGGTGATCGACGCGGGGGAGCGCGTCGAGGTCGTCGAGATAAGGGGCGCCACGGCGCTCGTCATGCACTAAAGGAGGCCGCTGGAGTGGTTGCTCTCATCGTCATCGTCGTCGTGGTCGTGTTCGCGCTGATCGTCGCCGCGCGCACGATCCGCGTGATCCCGCAGGCGCGGGCCGGGGTCGTCGAGCGGCTCGGCCGCTACAGCCGCACGCTCGAGCCGGGCCTGACGATCGTCACGCCGTTCATCGACCGCGTGAAGCCGCTCGTCGATCTGCGCGAGCAGGTCGTCAACTTCTCGCCGCAGTCGGTGATCACCGAAGACAACGTCGTCGTCGGCATCGAGACGGTCCTCTACTTCACGATCACCGACCCCCGCTCGGCGACCTACGAAATCGCCAACCCGCTGCAGGCGATCGAGCAGCTGACGGTGACGACGCTGCGCAACGTGATCGGCGGCCTGACGCTCGAGGCGACGCTGACGGCGCGCGAGAACGTCAACACCGAGCTGCGCGTCGTGCTCGACGAGGCGACCGGCAAGTGGGGCATCAGGATCAACCGCGTGGAGATCAAGTCGGTCGACCCGCCGCCGGACATCCGCTCAGCGATGGAGAAGCAGATGCGCGCCGAGCGCGACCGGCGCGCCGCGATCCTCACCGCCGAAGGAGAGAAGCAGTCGCAGATCCTCACCGCCGAGGGCGCCAAGCAGGCCGCCGTGCTCACCGCCGAAGGCGCCCAGCAGGCCGCCGTGCTCGACGCCGAGGGCGAGCGCCAGGCGGCGATCCTGCGCGCCGAGGGCGAAGCGAAGGCGATCGACACCGTCTTCACGGCGATCCACGAGGGCAAACCGAATCGCGAGCTGCTCAGCTACGAATACCTGCAGATGCTGCCGCAGCTCGCCGAAGGCGACGCGAACAAGGTGTTCGTCGTGCCCGTCGGAGTTCGCCGCAGGCCTTCGGCGGCATCGGCGAGGCGCTGGCGCGTGCCACAGGCAGCGGCCCGAACGAGCCGCCCGATCGAGGCGGCGGCGCTCCCGCCGGCCCCGACAGCCCCGGCGAGCTCCCCGGCCCGTCCGGCTCGCAGCCGGGCGGCCCACCGCCGCTCCGCCCGCGCCGTCCCCGCGGAGACGGCTAGGGCATGTTCGACGCGCTCGCCGAAAAACTGCAGGCGACGCTCACCGACGTCCGCAACCGCGGCACGCTGACCGAGCAGGACATCGACGCGGCGATGCGCGAGATCCGCCTCGCGCTGCTCGAGGCGGACGTCAACTTCAAGGTCGTACGCGAGTTCACCGCCGCAGCTGAAGGAGCGCTGCCTGGGCGCCGACGTGATCGGCGGTCTGAACCCGGGCCAGCAGGTCGTGAAGATCGTCGGCGATCAGCTGACCGAGTTGATGGGCGGCGCCTCGGCGGGGCTGAGCTTCTCGCCGCAACCGCCGACGGTGATCCTGATGGCGGGGCTGCAGGGCTCGGGCAAGACGACCGCGACCGCCAAGCTGGCGCGCTACCTGCGCGAGGAGCACTCCTCCTCGGTGGCGGTCGCCGCCTGCGACGTGTACCGCCCGGCGGCGGTCGAGCAGCTCGTCAAGGTCGGCGCGCAGGCCGGTGCCGAGGTCTACGAGCAGGGCACCGATCGCGATCCGGTGGAGATCGCCACGTGGGCGCTCGAGCGCGCGCGCGAGGACGGCAAGGACGTGCTGATCGTCGACACGAGCGGGCGCCTGCACGTCGACGAGGAGCTGATGGACGAGCTCGTGCGGATCCGCGCGGCGGTCAAGCCGCACAGCGTGCTGCTCGTCGTCGACGCGATGACCGGTCAGGACGCCGTCAACGTCGCCGAGCAGTTCGCCGAGGTCGGTCAAGTTCGACGGCGTCGTGATGAGCAAGCTCGACGGCGACGCGCGCGGCGGCGCGGCGCTGTCGGTCAAGGCGGTCACCGGCAAGCCGATCCTGTTCGCCTCCACCGGCGAGAAGCTCGACCAGTTCGAGCGCTTCCACCCCGACCGGATGGCGCAGCGGATCCTCGGCATGGGCGACGTGATGACGCTGATCGAGCAGGCCGAGCGGACCTTCGACCAGGAGGACGCGGCGGCGCTCGAGCGCAAGCTGCGTCGCAACGAGTTCGACCTCGACGACTTCCTCGGCCAGCTCAAGAGCATCCGCAAAATGGGCCCGCTGACGAACCTGCTCGGGATGATCCCCGGCCTCGCGGGACATCAGCTGCAGCAGATGAAGGTCGACGAGCGCGAGCTCGACCGGATCCAGGCGATCATCCTCTCGATGACCCCCGAAGAGCGTCGCCGCCCGGAGCTGATCAAGGGCTCGCGACGGCTGCGGATCGCGCGCGGCTCGGGCACCAACGTGCAGGCGGTCAGCCGTCTGATCAAGCAGTTCGACCAGACGCGCAAGATCATGCGTCAGGTCGGCCGCGGCAAGATGCCCGACATCGGCGCGCTGATGCGCGGGGCGCGATAGCGGGGCGCATCGGCGCCGAGCGCCCGGCCTTCGGGCTGCGCACCGTCTAAGCTCTGCATCGCAAACTTCTCAAGCACCCGTATCCAGCAGAGAGGAAAAAGTGTCGGTAAGGCTCAGGCTCACGCGTGTGGGCGGTAAGAAGGACCCGATCTGGCGTGTCGTCGTCGCCGACCAGCGCTCGCCGCGCGACGGTCGCGTGATCGAGACGATCGGCCACTACAACGCGCAGACCGACCCCTCGACGATCGTGCTCGACGAGGAGCGCGCGCGCAGCTGGCTGGCGCGCGGCGCGCAGCCGTCGAACACGGTGCGCAAGCTGCTGCGCACGCAAGGGATCGACGCCCGGGGCTGAGCGTGACGGGCGCGAGTCGAGCGCCGGCGCCGGACCCAGAGCTGCGATGAACGAAGGCCGAGCATGAGCGCCGAGAGCCCGAGCGAAGTCCCGCGGCGGCTGCTCGAATACCTCGCCGAAGGGCTCGTCGACGACCCCGAAGAGGTCGCCGTCGAGCAGTTCGAGGGCGACGGCGGCACGATCGTGCTCGAGCTCTGCGTCGGCGACGAGGACTACGGCCGGGTGATCGGGCGCGGCGGGCGAACCGCGCACGCGCTGCGCACGGTCGTCAAAGCGGCCGCGACCGGCGAGGGCTGTCATGTGCTCGTCGACATCGTCGACTGAGTCCTCTCACCGCCGCGAGCTGAGCGCCGCGCCGTGAGCGACCCGGAGGCACAGCTGAGCGCCGGGCGCGTCGGGCGTGCGCACGGGCTCGACGGGAGCTTCTACGTGACCGGGCCGGTGTCTCGTCTTTTGACGCTCGGCGCGAGCGTCGAGGTAGCCGGGCGCAGCGGCGAGATCGTGCGCCGCTCGGGTACCGAGCAGCGTCCGATCGTCCGCTTGGATGGGGTCGAGGATCGCGCGAGCGCAGAGGCGCTGCGCGGGCAGACGCTGACGGTCCAAGCGGCGCAGGCGCCGGCGCTCGGCGAGGGCGAGTGGTGGGCGCACGAACTGGAGGGATGTGAGGTGTGGGCGGCGGGGCGGGCGCTCGGCACCGTGGCGCGCCTGCTCGAGCTGCCCTCGTGCGAGACGCTCGAAGTGCGAGCTCCCGATCAGACGACGCCGCTGCTCGTGCCGATGGTCAGAGACGCGATCCGCGAAATCGACGTCTCGACACGGCGGATCGAGGTCGACGCCGACTTCCTCGACCTGCCCGGCGCGCAGGAGGGGGTGGACGACGATCGAGCTTGACGTCTTCACGCTGTTCCCGGAGTGGTTTGACTGGTTCGCCTCCCAGCGCCACGTCGCCAACGCGCTGGCGGCGGGGTCGAGCCTGCAGCTGCTGAGCCTGCGCGAGCATTCGCCGCTGAGCGGCGCGCAGGTCGACGACACGCCGTTTGGCGGCGGAGCGGGCATGGTGCTGCGGGTCGACGTGGTCGAAGCCGCGCTGCGCGCTCGCTACCGGATCGATCCGGTCGAGCTGCGCGAGCAAAGGCGCGTGATCGCCCTCGCGCCCGGCGGGCGCCTGCTCGACGACGGCCTCGTCGACGAGCTCGCGGCGGAGCCGGCGCTGACGCTGCTGTGCGGCCGCTACGAGGGCTTCGACGAGCGCATCGTCGAGCACTTCTGCAGCGACGTCGTCTCGATCGGGCGCTACGTGCTCTCGGGCGGCGAGCTCGCCGCGATGGTCGTGTGCGACACGGTCCTGCGCAAGCTGCCAGGTGCGCTCGGCGACGAGCGCTCGGCGGTCGAGGAGTCCTTCAGCGCCGCGCTCGAGGGCAATCCTGAGTACCCGCACTACACGCGCCCGGCCGAGCATCGTGGCTGGCGCGTGCCGGAGATCCTGCTCTCGGGGCATCACGCCCGGATCGAGCAGTGGCGGCGCGAGCGCAGCCGCGAGCGCGGCGAGCGCACGTCGTGATCTGAGGCCGCGAGCTCTCTCGAGCACGGCGCGAACGGCGCTCGGCATCGCCCTTCGCGTCAGTGACGCGGCGCTCGCTGACGGTCCGCTACCATTCCTAGCCGCGTCGGCCGGGCCCCTCTGAGGAATTGTCCAGGCGAGCAACGACGCGCCCCCTCCTAACCGTTATGAGCAGCGTCATCGAAACAATCGAGCGCGCGCAGTTGCGCCGCGTTCCAAACTTCGCCCCGGGCGATCGCGTTAAGGTCCACTTCCAGGTGATCGAGGGCACGCGCCGCCGCGTGCAGGTCTTCGAGGGGGTCGTGATCAAGCGCCAGGGCCACGGCATGCGCGAGACCTTCACCGTGCGCAAGCAGTCCTTCGGCGTCGGCGTGGAGCGCATGTTCCCCGTGCACTCGCCGAAGATCGAGCGCATCGAGCTGGCGGCGCGCGGGGACGTGCGCCGAGCCAAGCTCTACTACCTGCGCGACCGCGTCGGCAAGCGAGCGCGGGTGCGCGAGCGTCGCTACTCCGGACCCGAGGAGACGATCGAGCCCGGGCTGCTGCACGAGCCGGTGGGCGCGACCGACGCGGACGGCATGACCGCCGAGGAGACCTTGCTTGCGCAGGACGCGGCCGTCGAGGGGCCCGAGACCGCGGCCGTGCAGGACGGGCAGCCGGCTACGACCGAGCCGGCCGAGGCGCCCACCGAGGCGGCCGGCGAGCAGTCCGACACCGACCCGGCTGCGCTCTCAGCAGACGCCGCCGATTCGGGCCCGCAGGCGCAGGGCGCCGCTGCGGGCGACGCCGAGAAGTCCCTCGATGCCGATGCGGACGAGGGGGACGTCGGCGGCGACGAGCCGGCGTGAAACTCCGCGGCAAACGCTCGAAAACGACGATGGGCTCGATCGTCGAGCTCGTCGTGATCGTAGTCGTCGCGCTTGGGCTGGCGCTCGCCATCCAGGCTTGGATCGTCAAGCCCTACCGCATCCCGAGCGGGTCGATGGAACCGACGTTGGCTGTCGGTCAGCGCGTGCTCGTCAACCGCATCGGCATGCACTTCAGCAAGCCGCACGTCGGCGAGATAGCCGTCTTTCACCCGCCCGCGGGCGCGAAAGAGGAGCAGTGCGGCAACGGCACGCACATCACGCCTGGGGGCGCGCCGTGCGCAAAGCCGGAAAACAAGGAGGCGAGCGAAAACTTCATCAAGCGCATCGTCGCCGGCCCGGGCGACACGATCAAGATCGAAGAAGGTCACGTGATCCGCAACGGCAAGCGCGAGAAGGACTCCTACATTCGCCCGTGCCCGGGCGTCTCGGAGTGCAACTTCCCGGTGGCGATCAAGGTTCCGCCCGGCCACTGGTTCATGATGGGCGACAACCGTGGGGAATCCGACGACAGCCGCTTCTGGGGACCAGTCCCCACCGGATGGATCATCGGTGGAGCCTTCGCCACCTACTGGCCGCCCGACCGCATCGGCGTCCTCTAGCCCGAGCCGCAGGCGCGGGGCGCAAGTCGGGGAGCTCGGCTCGCGCGCGCAGGAGAGCGCGTCGCAGCGGCAGCGGCCGGCGGCTGTTCGCGTTCGACCGCCGTCTCGGCGTCCCGCTGATCGCGGGCGCCGACGAGGCCGGGCGCGGTTGTCTCGCCGGGCCGCTCGTGGCGGCCGGAGTGCTGTTCGACTACGACGCGCTGACCACTCGCGAGCTGCGGGCGCTGAGCGCGCTGAACGACTCCAAGCAGCACACCGCGGAGGCGCGCGAGGAGCTGTTCCCGCTCGTGCTGCGCAGCGCCGAGAGAGTGATCGTGATCTCGCGCTGCGTGCGCGGGATCGACGAGCGGGGCCTGCACAAGACGAACCTGGCGGCCCTGCGCGACGCGCTGATCGGCGTCACGCGCGACGTGCGCGGCGAGGTGCTGTGCCTGAGCGACGGCTTCCCGGTGCGCGACTTCGGGCGCCCGCAGCGAGCGATCGTCGACGGCGACGCGACGAGCGCCGCGATCGCGGCGGCGTCGATCGTCGCGAAGGTGACGCGCGATCGCTACATGCACCACGCCGACAGCGAGCATCCGGGATGGAGCTTCGCCGAGCACGTCGGCTACTCGACGCCGGTGCACCGCGAGGCGATCCTGCGCCAGGGAGTCTCGCCGCTGCACCGCATGTCGTTTCAGTCGCTGGCCTACCAGCAGCTCGCGCTGTAGCCCTGCACAGAACGCTTCTTGGCTCAGAACGCTTCTCGCAAGTGGTCGATGCGCCGCGGCGCGCCGTCGGAGTCGAGCACGACCCCGATCGCGTCGAAGCGGATCGCCTCCGCGCTCGGGCGCCGCTCGCGCTGATCGCGCAGCCAAGCGGCGGCGAGGCGCCGAATGCGCCGGCGCTGGCGCCGGCCGAGGCCCTGGAGCGGGTCATCCTGTTCGTGGATCGCTCGGCGGCGCGGCACCTGGCGCGTCTTGACCTCGACGAACACGAGCACCCGCTGGTCGAGCACGATCAGGTCGATCTCGCCTTCGCGCGTGCGCACGTTGCGCGCCAGCTCGACGCAGCCCCGCCGGCGCAGATGCTCGGCGGCGAGCTGCTCGCCGCGCCTGCCCAGCGCACGGCGCGGATCGGTGTGCGCCGGGAGTGCCCTGGCTTGCGACACGCGGTTGGCCTCTGCTGTCCATCGCCGCAGGCTACGCCGCGCTTGGGATGCCTCGGCTGTCGGTGTGCGCTGTGCCGAGCAGCTCGGCTCGCTAGCCTGCGTGCCTGTGCAGGAGCCCGCCGCAGATCCGCAGAGCGCCGAGGACGCGCCGGCGAGTCCTGGCGCAGCTCTCCGAGGAGGAGCTGCGGACGCGGCGCCGTGAGAGTCCTGGCGGGATCGACGGCATCACACGCTTCATGGGCCTGCGCTGGGAGGATCCGCAGACCGTTCGCCTGACGATCCGCCCGGAGCTGATCAACGCGGGCGGCCTGCTCTCCGGAGTGGCGACGTATGCGCTCGTCGACTACTGCATGGGCTCGACGCTGTGGGCGCAGACGACGCGTGAGGAGCGGATTGCGACAATCAGCATCGCGGTCAACTACGTGCAGACGGCCACCGAGGGCGAGATCGTCTGCCGCACGACGCTGGACCGGCGCAACCGGCGCACGGCGGTGATGCGCAGCGAGGTGAGCCACGAGGACGGAAGGCTGCTGGTGACGGCGATCGGCAGCTACACGATCTTCCCGCCGCGCGCCGGCGATTCGCGGCCGGCTGCCCCGGCGTCCTAGAAGGGTGGCCGAGCCGCGCACGCCGGTCGCGCTGACGATCGCCGGCTCGGACTCGGGCGGTGGCGCGGGGATCGAGGCGGATCTGAAGGCGTTCGCGCGCTGTGGCGTACACGGCACGGTCGCGATCACGGCGATCACGGCGCAGAACACGACGGGCGTCAGCGCGATCCACGCGGTCCCGGCGGAGACGATCCTCGCGCAGGTGCGCGCGGTGCTCGCCGACATCGGGATCGACGCGGTGAAGGTCGGCATGATCGGTACGGCGCAGAGCGCACGCGCGGTCGCGGAAGCGCTCGACGAGCTGCCGCCGGGCACCCCGGTCGTGGTCGACCCGGTGATGGTCGCCGAGTCTGGTGCGCGGCTGCTGATGGCAGACGCCCAGCAGGCGCTCGTCGAGCTGATCCTGCCGCGTGCGAGCGTGCTCACGCCGAACCTGCCCGAGGCGCGCGCGCTCGCGGGCGCGCCGCCGCCGGACGAGCGCGAGCGCGAAGACGAGGGTGCCGATGCCGAGCGAGAGACGGCGCAGGTGCAGGAGCTGGCGCGTGCGCTGCTCGCACTCGGTCCGCGTGCCGTCGTCGTGACCGGCGGGCATCGCAAGCGCACGGTGGATCTGTTTCTCGATCGTGGCGAGGGTGCCCAGCCAGTCGAGATCGAGGGAGAGCGCTACCCCGACGGGGCGGCGCATGGCTCCGGATGCACGCATTCCTCGCTGCTTGCGGCGCAGCTGGCGCTGGGCGCCACGCCGCTTGCGGCTGCGCGCGTGGCCCGCGCGCTGACGGCCGAGGCCGTGCGCGAAGGTCTGCGCGACGTGGGCGCCGGCGCGGGTCCGGTCGACGTGCTCGGCCTGGCGCGGATCAGGGCGCGGAGCGACGGGACGGCGGGCTCCTGAGCAAGCGGGCGGTGTGACACAGCCTGTTTGCCATAATCCGGGCACGATGAAGCTGCTGCGGATGAAGCCGGGTCATGGGGAGATCTTGCTGGCGGAGGGCGACGTCGAGGTGGCCGAGCAGGAACAGCTGCTGATCGAGGCGTTTCGCCGCGAGCTCGACGCCGGTATGTGGGCGGCGGTGCCGAGCGAGCGCCGTGACGGCCGACGCGAGGCAGAGCTCGTCAAGAGCTTCGGCGAGGTGCCGCGCGATGCCGAGCGCGTGATCTTCTTCCCGCGCGCCGCGGGTGGAGCTCAGCGCTCCGCCGCCACCCGGACGGCTCGCTGAGCGCGATGCTGCTCGCGCTGGGCACCGCGGCGATCGTGCTCGTGGTGCTGCTGTGGGAGCTGGCGCGCCCCGATGCTCTGCGCGCGTTCGCGGCGGTGCGCTCCCGGCTGCAGCGGCTGCGCGAGCGCGCACGGATGCGTGACAGCGCGCAGCTGGGCTATGACCCGGGGCGCGAGCGCCGCGCCGAGCAGCGGGCGCGCGAGCTGCTGCGCTCGTGCATCGAGGAGTACGACTGGGCGATGTATCGGGACCTCGGCTTCCTGCGCCTGTGGGGCGGCCTCGGCGAGCGCGCGCACGCGGCGGGCGCCTCCTACGCCTACCTGATCTACCCGCATCGCCCGATTGTCGCCTACGTGCCGCAGACGGGGGCGCTCTTGAACGAGTACTGCGTGGCCTTCCCGGACCACTCGCGCCCCTACGGCAGTGCGCGCCTGCCGGACTCCGATGACGTGCTGGCGAAGTGGATGGCGCTGAAGGCCGACGAGCGCTGCCTGATCGAGCAGGCAAACATGCACCTGCCGGGTCGCCAGATCGATCCGGAGCAGGTCAGGCGCGACCTCGCGCGGCTCACGCGCTGGGAGCGCGAGAGCGGCGCGCGGCGCAACAGATATCGTGCGCGCCGCGTGAGCACCGAGACAGCCTTTGACGTAAAGCACCGCAGCCGCGCCCTCACAGAGGGCCCGGAGCGTGCGGCGGCGCGCGCCTACCTGCATGGGATCGGCTACTCGGCCGAGGATCTGGCCAAGCCGATCGTCGGCGTCGCGCACTCGTGGATCGAGACGATGCCGTGCAACTTCAACAACCGCGTGCTGGCGGCGAAGGTCAAGGAGGGCATTCGCGCTGCCGGCGGTACGCCGATGGAGCTGAACACGATCGCGATCTCCGACGGGATCACGATGGGCACGGCCGGAATGCGCGCCTCGCTGGTCTCACGCGAGCTGATCGCGGACTCGATCGAGCTGGTGGCAAGCGCGCACGCTTTCGACGCGCTGGTGACGATCTCGGGCTGCGACAAGACGATCCCTGGCACGGTGATGGCGCTCGCCCGTCTGAACATCCCGGGCTTGATGCTCTACGGCGGTTCGATCAAGCCGGGCTGGTACAAGGGCGTCGAGGTGACGATCCAGCAGGTGTTCGAGGCCGTCGGCGAGTTCGCGTCGGGCAAGATCTCAGAGGACGAGCTGCACGAGCTGGAGGAGGCGGCGTCGCCTGGCGCCGGCGCGTGCGGCGGGCAGTTCACGGCGAACACGATGGCGATGGCCTTCGAGGCGCTCGGCATCTCGCCGGCCGGCTCGGCGATGGTGCCGGCCGAGGATGGGCGCAAGCTCGAGGTGGCCAAGCAGTGCGGCGAACTTGTGATGGACGTGCTGCGTCGTGGGCAGCTCCCCTCGCACGTGATCACCAAGCAGGCGCTCGAAAATGCGATCGCGGCGGTGGCTACGAGCGGCGGCTCGACCAACGGCGTGCTGCACCTGCTGGCGGTGGCGCGCGAAATGGGCGTGCCGCTGACGATCGACGAGTTCGAGGGGATCTCCGAGCGCACGCCGCTGCTGTGCGATCTGCAGCCGGGCGGGCAGTACGCGGCGACCGATCTGTATGACGCGGGCGGCGTCCCGCTCGTGCTCAAGCGGCTGAAGGACGCAGGCGTCCTCGACGGCGAGGCGATCACGGTCACGGGGCGCACGATCGGCGAACACGCCGAGGAGGCCCAGGAGACGGACGGCCAGCCGGTCGTCCGTGCGCTCGAGAACCCGATCAAAGCGACGGGCGGCTTCGCGATCCTGCGCGGCAACGTGGCGCCGGATGGCTGCGTGGTCAAGCTCTCAGGTCACGAGCGGCGCAAACACTCGGGGCCTGCGCGCGTGTTCGACGGCGAGGAGGACGCGATGGCCGCCGTGCTCGCGCACGAGATCGAAGCAGGCGACGTCGTCGTGATCCGTGCCGAGGGGCCGGCCGGCGGCCCGGGCATGCGCGAGATGCTTGCCGTCACGGCGGCGATCGTCGGCGAGGGTCTGGGCGAGCAGGTGGCGCTGATCACCGACGGGCGCTTCTCCGGCGCCACGCACGGCTTCATGGTCGCGCACGTCGCGCCCGAGGCGGTTCGCGGCGGGCCGATCGCCGCGCTCGCGAGCGGAGATCAGGTGACGATCGACGTAGACGCGGGGCGTCTGGACGTGGCGCTCTCAGACGAGGAGATTGCGAGGCGCGTGGCCGCATATGAGCGCCCGCCGCGGGCGGACGAGCACATCGACGTGGCGATCCGCAAGTACGCGAAGCTCGTCGGCAGCGCCTCCGAAGGCGCCGTCGCGCTCTAGCTATTCGGCGAGGAATTCCTCGAGCAGGGCGTTGAACGCCTCGGGGCGCTCGAGCATCGACATGTGTCCTGTGTCGCCGAACACGACTTTGCGCGAGTTCGGGATCAGCTCGGCGAACACGTCGGCGTCGCGCACGCTGATCAGCCGGTCGCGGTCGCCCCAGACGATCAGCGTGGGGCAAGCGATCTCGCGCAGGCGCTCGCGGATCTCGTAGTGCAGCACGGCTTCGAGGCCCTGCATGAAGCCGGGCTTGCCGGCGCCGCGAATCTGCTCGGCCGCAAGCGCGGCTTCGAGCTTTGAGGGGTGGCGCACGACGACGCCGAGCGCAGCGTCGCGCAGCCGCGCGCGGCGGGCGACGTTGTCGGACTTGGACGCGGTCCACGCTGCGGCGGCCATCAGCGAGCGCTCGAGCGTGCGCATGGCAGGCAGCGCGGTAACCGAGCCTCGGTGGTTGTGCGTCGAGATCCCCGCCGCCGAGACGAGCACGAGGCGCTCGACGCGCTGCGGATAGGCGATCGCGAGCTCGGCCGCGATGAAGCCGCCCATCGAGTTGCCGACGACGGCTGCGGCGTCGATGCCGAGCTGGCCGAGCAGCCGCTCGAGCATCCGCGCGTAGCCGGAGATCGAGATCTCCTGCCGCGGCATCGGCGAGTGACCGAAGCCGGGCAGGTCCAGCGCGATGACCCGGTGCGTGGCGGCGAAGGCGGGCAGCTGCTCGAGCCAGTTGGGCCAGGAGCCGGACAGTCCGTGCACGAACACGAGCGGCTGGGAGCCGCGATCTTCTTCGGGACCGAGCTCGATCGTGTTGATCGGATTGCCGTCGACCTCGATCCACTGCTGGTGGGAGCGCCAGTCGACGTCCTGCCAGCTCCTGCGTGTGGAGGGGCCGAACACTAGGCGGGGCCGGCGAAGCGCCCGCGGGTAGTTGGAAGGCGGGGCGCTGCGGTCACAGCGTGAATGTAGCGGGTGCGCAGCGGGTAATGGGACGCAGACATGCAGGCAGGGCGCGAGGCCGGTGGCGGCGAATAGGCGAGGTCATGGACGACGCTCGAACCGGCGGAGAGTGGCACGAGGCGATTGGCCTGTTGATGGATGATCTCGCGCGCCGCGACGCGGCCGCGCGCACGCGACGCGCCTACGGCGTCGACCTCGAGCAGTTCGCGCATTGGGCGGGCGCGCAGGGCCTTGCTCCGCAGGAGCTCGACCCGAAGGCGGTGCGCCGCTACATCGCGCATCTTTCAGAGCAAGGCGCGGCGCCGAGCACGAGCGCGCGCAAGCTGGCGGCGATCCGCGCCCTGTTTGCAAGCCAGCGCGAGCATGGTGCGATCGGCGAGAACCCGGCGGACCTCGTCTCGACGCCGCGCCGCGGTGCCCACCTGCCGCGTGTGCTCAGCGCGCGCGAAGCCGCCGGGCTGCTCGACGCGATCCCGGCGGGCGGGCCGCTCGAGCTCCGCGACCGCGCGATGTTCGAGCTGGCCTACGCCTGCGGCCTGCGCGCCGAGGAGCTCGTTTCGCTGAAGGTGATCGACGTGGACCACGACGGCGAGCAGCTGCGCGTCGAGGGCAAGGGGCGAAAGACGCGCTTCGTGCCGGTCGGCGAGCCGGCGATGAAGGCGGTGCGGGAGTATCTCGATCGCGCGCGCGGCGCGCTGGCGGCGGAGCCGCGAGTGCAGGGCGGCCGGTCGGGCGTGGCCGATGTGCTGTTCCTCTCGAAGACGGGTCGCCCGCTCGGCACGAGTGATGTCAGGCGCCGCCTGCGGATGTGGACTGCCCGGGCCGGGGCGGTGTCCGATCGCGCGGGGGGCGCGGTCTCGCCGCACGCGCTGAGGCACAGCTTCGCGACGCATCTGCTCGATGGAGGCGCAGATCTGCGCAGCATCCAGGAGCTCTTGGGGCACGCGAGTGTGTCGAGCACCCAGATTTACACTCGGGTAGAGTCCGCGCGACTGAAAAGCGCCTACGCGCGCAGCCACCCTCGGGCCTGATAAAGGGGAATCACCCTGGAGACCAATGTCAAACCGATCGAGCTGCGGGAACTGTGGCGACGATACAAGTCCGACGGCGACAACAAGGTCCGTGAGCGACTGGTCGTCGCCTACTCGCCGCTGGTCAAGTACGTAGCGGGCCGCACCGCGGCCGGCTTGCCGCCGCATGTCGAGGAGGCCGACCTGATCTCCTACGGCTTGGTGGGCTTGATCTCTGCGATCGAGCGCTTCGACCTGTCGCGTGACATCAAGTTCGAGACGTACGCGATCATGCGCATCAAGGGCGCGATCATCGACGAGCTGCGCTCGATGGACTGGGTGCCGCGCAGCGTGCGTGCGCGGGCGCGCGAAGTCGAGCGAGCCAACGCGAAGCTCGAGAACACGCTGCAGCGCGCGCCGACCGACCAGGAGATCGCGGACGAGCTCGGCATCACGGTCGACGAACTGAACGAGTCGCTGCTGGCGATCTCGCACTCCTCGATGGTCGCGCTCGACGAGCTTTGGAGCGTGTCGGACTCGAGCGGCGACCAGGTCTCGCTGATGGACACGATCGAGGACCCGAACGCGCCGGACCCGGCGCGCTCGCTGGACGTCGGCGACCTGAAGGACCGGATCGCTGACTCGATCGCCAAGCTGCCCGAGCGCGAGAAGCTCGTGATCGCGCTCTACTACTACGAGAACCTGACCCTGCGCGAGATCGGCGAGGTGCTCGGCGTGACCGAGTCGCGCGTGTCGCAGATGCACACGAAGGCCGTGCTGCGGCTGCGCTCGCGCATGCAGGAGGAGTCCTTCGACGACTGACGCCCCGGGGTTCCGGGGCGTCAGACGGGAGCAGCAAGTCGTGGCGCTCGCGCGCCGGCGGTCATGTGGCGGTGATGTAGCCGGCCATGAAGCCCGCGTTTTCCATCGCCCAGCCCTTTGCGTCGCTGTCGCACGGGATCACGCAGAACCACTGGAAGCGACCCTTTTCGTTGACGGTCATCTTGTACTCGTGGACGCCCGGCTGGATCGTGATGTTCACGCCGGCCACGGGCGAGGTGATGCTGTGCGGCACGTCGTCGGTGTTGTCGATCTTCAGCGTCAGCGGCTCGCCGACGTGGACGGCGAATTCGGTCGTCGTGAACGCATCGTGCTTCTTTCCGTCGGGGCCCGGCTTGTAGGCGCCGATTATCTTCAGCGATACCGGCGGCAGTGCGGGCTGTGCCGCAGCCGTGCTCGCCGTGCTCGCCGCCGGCGTCGCGCTCGCGCTCACCGTGACGACTTCCTTGCGTTCGCCGCTCTGGATCAGCGCGACGGTCGACATCAGGACGGCCGCCAGGATGCCGACGCCTGCGAACCACTCGAGCACGACCTTGCCTTTGTTGTTGACGGCCTCGTCGAACTCCCGCTGGTCTTTTGTCTCGCTCCCGCGCTTCGGTTCCTGGTAGCTCATGTCCTCACCCCCTGGGTTGGTGTCGATGTGTGAAAGATCGATTCAGTTCGAGCCTAGGCGGCGGCGTGGGGCGCTGTAAGCGGGTTTCGCCGCAGGACGGGGTGCGGGCTTCTACGGGTATCGCGAGCGTCCGCTCGACGCTGCGGTCGCATAGGATCGCGCTCGATGGCGCGCCGCATTCTCATCCTGGGTGCCGGGTTCGGCGGCCTCGAGCTCTCGACGATGCTCTCCGAGCAGCTCGGCGAGCGCGTCGAGGTGACGCTGATCGACAAGGGCGAGGCGTTCGTGTTCGGCTACTCCAAGCTGGACATCATGTTCGGGCGCGAGAGCGCCGAAGCGGTACGCCTGCCGTATGCCGAGCTGACCAAGCCAGGCGTGCGCCTGCTGCGCCAGACGGTGACGGCGATCGATCCCGAGGCGCGCCGGGTGACCACCGACGTGGAGACGCACGAGGCGGACGTGCTCGTGGTCGCACTCGGCGCCGACTACGACTACGACGCGACCCCGGGTCTGCTCGAGGCCGGCAACGAGTTCTACTCGGTGGCCGGCGCCGAACGACTGGCCGGGGTGCTGCCGAACTTCACGAGCGGACGTGTGGTGATCGGCGTCTGCGGCGCGCCGTTCAAGTGCCCGCCGGCGCCCAGTGAGGCCGCCCTGCTCCTGCACGACCAGCTCACGGCGCGCGGCGTCCGCGATCGTTGCCAGATCACGTTCACGATCCCCCTTCCAAGTCCCGTGCCGCCCTCGCCGGAGACTTCGCAGGCGCTCATCGGGGCATTCGCCGAGCGCGACATCGAGTTCTCGCCCGGCCGTCGTATCGCTTCGCTCGACGGCGCTCGCGGCGTGGTCGTGTACGAGGACGGCGAAGAGCTTCCCTACGACCTGTTTCTCGGCGTGCCCAAGCACCGCGCGGCCGCGGTCGCGGCGGAGAGCGGGATGACCGACGAGAGCGGCTACGTGCCGGTCGATCCGCGCACGCTCCAGACGCGCTACCCCGACGTCTACGCGGTCGGCGACGTCGCGCAGGTCGGCGTTCCCAAAGCGGGCGTGTTCGCCGAGGGAGCGGCGCGTGTGGTGGCTTCCCAGCTGATCGCGCAGGCCGAGCGCGGCGAGCCGGGCGAGCCGGGCGGCGTCTATGACGGGCGCGGCTCCTGCTACATCGAGTTCGGCTCCGGCCGGGTGGGACGAGTCGATGTCGACTTCCTCTCAGGACCCAAGCCGACGGGCGTCTTCCGGGAACCCTCGGACATGCTCGTCCGCGAGAAGGAGCACTTCGGCTCGAGCCGGCGCGCGCGCTGGTTCGGCTTGGCGTAGCGCTCTGGCGCGAGCCGCCGCCCGGCGGTATGGTGATCTCACAGCTAGAGAGGAGATCGCATGCGACCCATGGGAGACCGCCTGCCGGCGGACCGGATTCGCAACGTCGCCCTTGTCGGCCATCGCGGCGCGGGCAAGACCTCGCTGCACGAGGCGCTGCTGTTCGAGGCCGGCGTGACGGCTCGGCTCGGCTCGGTCCCTGACGGAAGCACCGTGTCGGATGCCGACCCCGACGAGCAGTCGCGGCAGATGTCGATATCGGCGACGCTCAGCTCGTTTCAGTGGCGAGAGCGCAAGATCAACCTGCTCGACACGCCGGGCGAGCCGAGCTTCGTCGCGGACGCGCTCGGCGCTCTGCGCGTCTGCGAGTCGGCCGTGTTCGTCGTCAACGCCGTGATGGGCGTGGAGGTCTCGACCAGCCGTCTGTGGACGCGTGCCGCCGAGCTGGACATCGCGCGGATGCTGTTCGTGAACATGCTCGACCGCGAGCGCGCCGACTTCTTCCGCGCGCTGGAGCAGATCAAGCGTGCGTTCGGCCCGCACGCCGTCGCGACGGAGATCCCGATCGGCTCCGAGCAGGACGTGCAGGGCGTGATCGACCTGGTCGACATGAAGGCCTACCGCCAGGACTCGGCCGAGCGGGCTGGGTGGAGCGAGATCCCGATTCCCGAGGAGCAGGCAGAGCGCGCGCAGGAGTTCCGCGAGAAGCTGATGGACGAGGTCTGCGAAGTGTCCGACACGTTGATGGAGCGCTACCTGGAAGGCGAGGAGATCTCCCACCAGGAGATCGTGGACGCGCTCAAGGAGGGCACGAACCACGGCAAGATCTTTCCGGTCGTGTGCGGCGTGGCGACGCGCAATCTCGGCACCTCGCGCCTCTTGGACGCGATCGTCGAGGATCTGCCCTCGCCGGTCAAGCACGGCGCTCTGCGTGTCGGTGAGATCGAGCTGCAGGCCAGCGAGGAGCGCGAGCTGTTCGCCTACGTGTTCAAGACGCGTGCGGATCCGTTCGCCGGGCGGATCAACCTGCTGCGCGTCTACCAGGGCGTGATGTCGGCCGACAGCCACGTGCTCAACACGCGTGCCCACGCCAAGGAGCGGATCGGGCAGCTGGTCGTGTTCGAGGGCAAGGAGGTGCGCCACGTCGGCGAGTTCGGGCCGGGCGACATCGGCGCGGTGGCCAAGCTCAAGGAGACCCGCGCCGGCGACTGGCTGGCCGATCGCGACGAGCCGATCGAGATGCCCCGGCTGCAACTGCCGGCGCCGGTGATGGCGTTCGCGATCGAGCCCAAGAGCAGGGGCGATGAGGAGAAGGTGTTCGCCTCGCTGCACCGCCTTCAGGAGGAGGATCCGACGATCGACCTGCACCGCGACCCGCAGACCGGCGAGCAGATCGTGGCGGGCCTCTCGCAGGTCCACGTCGAAGTGATCGTCGACCGCCTACGCGACCGCTTCGGCGTCGAGGTGAGCCTGCAGCCGCCGCGCGTGCCCTACCAGGAGACGATTCGCGGGGTGGCCAAGGCGCATGGCAAGCACAAGAAGCAGTCGGGCGGACGAGGGCAGTTCGGCGAGTGCCACATCGAGATCGAGCCGCTCGAGACCGATCAGGAGTTCGAGTTCGAGGACAAGATCAAGGGCGGGGTGATCCCGAACTCGTTCATCCCCGCCGTCGAGAAGGGCGTGCGCGATGCGATGCAGTCGGGCGTGCTCGCCGGCTATCCGGTGAAGGGCGTGCGCGTGCGCCTCGTCGACGGCTCCCATCACTCGGTCGACTCCTCGGAGATCGCCTTCAAGCTGGCCGGCACGCAGGCGATGAAACAGGCGCTCGAGCTGGCCGAGCCCGTCCTGCTGGAGCCGATCATGCGCGTCACGTTGTCGGTGCCGGAGACGTACGTGGGCGACGTGATCGGCGACCTGAACAGCCGTCGCGGGCATCCGCTGGGGATGGAGCCGGTCGGTGCGATGACCGAGATCAAGGCCGAGGTGCCGATGTCCGAGGTGCTCGCCTACGCGCCCGACCTGCGCTCGATCACGGGTGGGCAGGGCGACTACACGCTGGAGTTCCTGCGCTACGAGGAGGTGCCGGGGCACCTCGCGCAGAAGCTCGTCTCGCAAGCCGGGGATGAGCGCACGGCGGCGCACGCGTAGCGACAATCTGGCTGGCGTCCCGGCCAAAAGGCGTCGGCTACCGCTACGCTGCTCAGCCTATGAGCACTAGATCGATCGTCACCTCGCAGCCGGATGTCGCCTGCGACGTGTGCGAACGGCGCCTGCTGCGTGGCGAGCAGCCCGACACCTTCCTGGCCGCCGGTGAGCCGCGCATCGTCTGCGAGCTGTGCGCGCCGCGCGCCGCCCACCAGGGTTGGAAGCGCGGCTCGGCCGTGCATCAGGCTGGCGAGGCGCCGCTGCGCAACGGTCGCCGGCGCGCGCTGTTCGGGCGCCTGCGCCAGGCGCGACGCGCCGAGGGCGAGACGACCGAGGCAGCGGCTGGACCCTACGGCCGGGCCGGTGAGCCGTATGACTTCTTCGGCGCCGGTGGCTCCGAGGACGCCGGGGTGCCGGTGGGCGAAAGCGCCGCGTCTGCCCCCGGGGACGGCGGTTACGCTGCCGATCAGGCGCTCGAGCAACGTCGATCGGGCCCCGTCCGCTACGACGGGCCGCTGCAGCAGGCGGTGGACGTTTTCAACACGGGCGAGTACCCGCGCCGCGTGGCCAGCTTGACGCGCTCGCTCGGAGCGCCGGAGGTGACGGTCCGCGAGGGAGAGGCCGTGGCGAGCTCCGTCGTGATCGTGCTCGCGTGGGAGCTCTGCTGGTACACCTACGAGGTCGACCTCGACGACCTGCAGGGACTCCAGGCCAGGGCAATTGCGCAGGGCACCGAGCTGACCGAGCTGGGACCCGAGGACCGCATCGCCAACGCGCTCGCCGACGAGCGCGGCACGCTGGCGCTGATCTAGACCCGCCGAGCCCATTCGCACGACTGTGCAAAGGGTTGATTATCGGAAATCTAGGAGTAAGATCGTGCGGGCATGATCTACTGCGTCGTACCCAGGCCGCTGGCCGATGAGCTGTATCCGAAGCTCGTCGAGTACTACGAGCACGACGACAACGTCACCGTGATCGTGGACCGTCGCGAGTTCGACCGGCGCGCCCGTCGTGGGCGCTCCGTCGCGACATCCGAGTCGAGCGACCAAAAGCAGCGCCGCATCGTGCGCGACCGCAGGCGTGCCCGCGTTCCGGGCGACCTGCCGCCGCTCGCGCGGGCCACCGCCTAGCCAGACTGCATACTTCACGCCGATGAAGGTGGTGGTGCATGTCGACGGCGGAGCCCGCGGCAACCCCGGTCCGGCGGCTGCCGCCTGCGTGATCTCGACGCCCGACGGCGAGATTTTGGGCGAGCATTCGCAGTTGCTGGGCTCTACGACCAACAACGTCGCCGAGTACCGCGCGCTGCTGCTCGGTCTCGAGCAGGCACGCGAGCTCGGCGCGGACGAGGTCGAGGTGATCGGCGACTCCGAGCTGATCGCCAAGCAGGTGCTCGGCCAGTACAAGGTCAAGAACGCCGCGCTCAAGTCGCTTCACGGCGAAGCGCTGGCGTCCATCTCACGCTTCGCGCGCTGGTCGATCCGCACCGTCCCGCGGGCACAGAACGCCGAGGCCGATGCGCTCGTCAACGCCGCGCTCGACCAAGCGCGAGGCACGCCAGGCCGCGCTCTGACCAGAGTCGTGCCTCGCGCACGAGCAGCGACGTTCTAGCGCAAGGGCTTTGCGCGAGCGCGCGATCGCGAGCATCTGCTCGTTGGAGAGATCCTCGAGCAGGGTGTTCGTGACCCAGTAGAGCATCTTGCCCTGGCGCCAGGCGATCACGTGAATGTGGCTGCCGTCGGTGAACAGCATGTAGGTCTTGTGGCCGATTTTCCGCTGCTGGTTGGGGTGCGCGATCAGCGGTGGCTTCGGCCAGTCCGTGCCCTCGAAGTCGTAGTAGCCGCCGAGCGTGTTCTGTTTGAACACGACCACGTAGGCGTGGCGCAGCCGCTGGCCCTTGTCGCGCAGGTCGTAAGCGCGCGTCGGCTGCGCTTCGGCCGCGGCGGTCTGCAGGCTCGGGTAGAGCACGTGCAGCGGCATGTTGATCGTCTGCTTGGCCAGTTCCTCATCGCCCGACGTCGGCGTGGGGGCGAGGCCGAGCGAGGCCGAGGAGGGGGCGGAGGCGTGGTGGGCGTGCTTGTGGCCATGCCCTTTTCGGCTCGAGTGGTGGGGGGTGCTCGGCTTGGGCTCAGCGACCTTTTCGTCGCCGTTGAGGAAGTCTTCGAGCGTCGCGTGCTCGAGCTCCTTCGTGCTCGTCACATACGAGCCCCCCTTCAGGGCGAAGTTGGTGCTTGTCGCCTGGAACTTGACCTGGCGCAACGGCTTGCCCTGGGAGAAGCCGATCAGCTTTGCCAGGTCGATGACGCGTTCGGCCGAGGAGCTGAAGCCGGCCGTGACGATCGCCTTGCCGACGACATGGGCGACGTGCCTGACCTGTTTCAGCAGATTTTCCGAGGAGACCTGCTCGCGCAGCGCGCGCAGGAAGTCCTGCTGGCGCGCGACACGCACGAAGTCGGAGTCGCCGTGGCGGTAGCGCACGTAGCTCAGCGCGTTGTTGTAACAGAGCTTCTGATAGCCCGGCTGGAGGTTGATTTCGGAATACAGTTCGCCGCCTTCGCCGTTGATGTGCAGGTAGCGGTGATCGACGTTGACGTACACGCAGCCGAGCGTGTCGACGATCTTGATGAAGCTGGCGAAGTTGACGTCGACGATGCCGTTGATCACGAGACCCGGGAAGACTTCCTTCTCGATCGTTTCGGCGGCGAGTTCCATCGAGCCTTTGACGCCGCCGAGCCGCGCGCCGTAGGTGTAGGCGGCGTTGATCTTTTCCTGCGGGTAGTACTCGCCTTTGGAGCTTTTGATGTTGACGAGCAGGTCGCGCGGGATCGACATCACCGAGGTTTGACCCTGGCCCGGGTCGAAGCGCACGAGCAGCATCGTGTCGCTGTGCGGCGGGTCCGTGCGGTCGAGGGCGTCCTTCGACTTCGAACGCCGGTCGGAGCCGAGGATCAGGTAGGTCTGGGGGCCGCCTGTGTACTTGATCAGGCCTTCTTTGACTTTGAGCGTGTTGCCTTTGTTGAAGATTTCGCCGCCGACGCTTTCGACTTCGTTCAGCGCGATCGTCGCCGTCGCGCCGCCCGCCAGCCCGGCGATCAGCACCGCCGCGACGAGGAAGCGCTTCCACATACCCCAGGCCAGCGACGGGGCGCGTTCATCCATGGGATGTCTCCAGGCGGCAGCTCATAGCTGAATCGAGGCGTGCGCCAACCCCCCGTCGGCACGCACGTTCGCCGTAGGGTAGCGAGCGATGCGGCGTGCCTGCGCCGGATCTGCAGGTACGCTCGCGGGAGTGCTGAGCGCCAGAAATCGCGAGCTCTTGGGCCTCGTGCCCTCGGCGCTGCTGGTGATCGCCGGCTTCACCGCGATCTTCATCCAGGCCGAAGACATCGCGCCCGGGGCCGAAACGAACCTGACCCTGAACCACGCCTCTTCGGTCTCCTTGACCTACGGGGCGCTGTTCCTCGGACTGTGCCTGGCCGCGCACCTGGTGATCCGCTTCGCGCTGCCGCACGCCGATCCCTACCTGTTCCCGCTCGCCGCCGTGCTGGCGAGCGTCGGCATCGTGATGGTCTACCGGATCGATCCCGTGCTGGCGCGCCAGCAGGCGCAGTGGATGGTCGTCGGGCTCGTCCTGTTCGCCGCCACGATCATCGCCCTGCGCGGTCGCGGCGTGGGCGTGCTCGAGCGCTATCGCTACACGATCGCCGCCGTCGGCATCGGCATGACGATCCTGCCGCGACTGCCCGGAATCGGCGCGCAGGTCAACGGCGCCTACCTCGACATCCGCGTCGGCTCGATCTCCTTCCAGCCCTCCGAGCTCGCCAAGATCGCGATCGTCATATTCCTCGCCAGCTACCTGCGCGACAACCGCCAGGTGCTCGTCACCGCCGGGCGGCGCGTACTCGGCCTGACGATCCCGCCGATGAAGCAGTTCGGGCCGATGCTGATCGTGTGGGGCGCCGCGATGGGCACGCTGCTGCTGACGCGCGAGCTCGGCACCTCGCTGATGTTCTACGGCGCTTTCCTCGCCCTGCTCTACGTCGCCACCGGCCGCTTCTCCTTTCCCTTCATCGGGCTCGTCTTGTTCGCGTTCGGCGCGTGGTTCGTCGCCGGCCACGTCAGCCACGTGCACTCGCGCGTGCTCGCCTGGGAACACCCCTTCGACCCGGCGCTCTACGAACAAGCCGGCCGGCGGCAGCTACCAGCTCGCGCAATCGCTGTTCGCGCAGGCCGACGGCGGCCTGCTCGGCACCGGCTTCGATCAGTCGCTGCTGCGCCTGCCGCACGGCGGCGGGCCGATCCTGCCTGTGCCCGAAAGCGACACGATCTACGCCGTGATCACCAACGAGCTCGGCCTCGCCGGGGCCGCGGGCCTGCTGCTCGTCTACCTGCTGTTCGTCGCGCGCGGCCTGAAGACGGCGGCGCTCGCGCGCGACTCGTTCTCCAAGCTGCTCGCGACCGGCCTGTCCTTCGTCGTGGCGATGCAGGTGTTCGTGATCGTCGGCGGCGTCACGCGCGTGATCCCGCTGACCGGCGTGACGCTGCCGTTCGTCGCCTACGGAGGCTCCTCGGTCGTGATGAACTTCGTGCTGCTCGCGCTGCTGCTCGTCGTCTCCGAGCGCGCCCGGCGCCCGTACGAGCCCCGCGGGCGCGCCTGAAGCGGCGCGGGCGCGCGCTGTCAGTCGCAGGGGACCGCGCCGCGCACCGTCGAAAACGTCCGCCTGATGCGGACCTCGACGATCGCCCTGGCCAAGTCGCGGATGCTGATGCGCGAACCGGCCAGGCCGGCGCAGCAGCGCTACCGCGGCATGGCCGTGCCCACAGCCCGGCGCCGAGCGGATCTGCTCGCCCGCCGGGCTGCAGCGCCGCCCGTGGCTGGCGCGCCTGCGCCGCGCGCTCGAGCAGGACCTGTTCGTCTTGCACTACCAGCCGATCGTCTCGCTCGCCGACGGTCGTCTCTCCCACCACGAGGCGCTCGTGCGCCTGGCCGACGAGCCCGACGGCGGCGTGATCGGGCCGGCCAGCTTCCTGCCGGCCGCCGAGCGCTACGGCCTGATCCGCGAGATCGACCGGATGGTGCTCGAGAAGGTCGTCGCGCTGCTCGCCGGCTCGCCGGGACACGCATCGCGATGAACCTGTCGGCGCTGTCGGTCACCGACCCGCGAATGCTCGGCGAGATCGAGCGCGCGCTCGCGCTGCCACGGCGTCGATCCGCAGCGCCTGGTGATCGAGGTCACCGAGACCGCCTCGATCTCCGACATGCCGCGCGCGAGCGAGTTCTGCGCCGGCGTGCAGCGGCTCGGCTGCGCCGTCGCGCTCGACGACTTCGGCGCCGGCTTCGGCTCCTTCCACTACCTCAAGCACCTGCCCGTTCAGCTACCTGAAGATCGACGGCGACTTCATCCGCGGGCTGCCCGGCTCGCGCGCACGACCAGCTCGTCGTGCGGGCGCTCGTCGGGCTCGTCCGCGAGATGGGCCAGCAGACGATCGCCGAGTTCGTCGGCGACCGGGAGACGCTCGAGCTGCTGCGCGAGCTACGGCGTCGACTACGCGCAGGGGTTCGAGATCGGGCGCCCGCGCCGATGCCGGGTAGGCGCTCTGGCGACGGACGGAGCGCGTGCGATGCCGTTTAACGCCATCCGGCTCAGCCGAGCCGGCCTCCGCTTCTGGCTCAACTGTGACGCTCCGGCCGCCACGGCGGTTCGGGCCGGCCGTCCGGGCCGGCCGTCGCGCCTAGCGCGGCTGCGGGAACTGGGCGCGCATCGCCGCGTCCCACAGGCGGTCGGGCATCAGCGGCGCATCGCGATCGTGACCTTGGCGGAGGGGGTGATCGTGATGCGGGCCGGGGGATGGCGGCGCTTGAGCGCGCGCTCGATCACCTTGGCGACGCGGTCGGGGCCGCCGCCGAGCAGCTTCATCGGGCCGTCGTAGGCGCCTTTGGTGACGGCGCCGACGGTCGTGTTGAACGTCGCGTAGGGATCCTCGCCGGTCAGCTCCACATCGGCCATGCTCGCCGTGGCGGCCTCGCCGAACTCGGTCGTGATCAGGCCCGGCTCGAGCAGGATCACGTCGATGCCGAAGCCGCGCAGCTCGAAGCGCAGCGCGTCGGAGATCGCCTCCAGCGCGTGCTTGGTCGCGTGGTAGTGCCCGCCGCCGGGAAACGACAGGCGCCCGCCCATCGAGCCGACGTTGACGATCTTGCCCCAGCGCTGGGCGCGCATCTTCGGCAGCACCAGCTGGGTCAGGCGCACGAGGCCGAACACGTTCGTCTCGAACTGCCGCCGCACGGCCTCCAGCGGCACCGTCTCGATCGCGCCGCTCTGGCTGTAGCCGGCGTTGTTGATCAGCACGCCGACCGCGCCCTCGGTGCGCTCGATCTCGGCCACGACCGCCTGCATCGACTGCTCGTCGGTGACGTCGAGCGCGAGCGTGCGGCAGCCGGCTGCCTCGCAGCTCGGCGAGCGTCTCGGGCCGGCGCGCGGTCGCGTAGACCGTCCAGCCCGCGCCGGCCAGGCGCAGCGCCGTGGCGCGGCCGATACCCGATGAGCAGCCCGTGATCAGCACGGCCTTCGACGGCGCGGACATGTGCGCAGCATATGCGCCCTTCCTCTAGGGTGGGCGCCGATGCGTGCCGTCACCTTCCAGGCGCCCGGGCGAAGTTCGCGTCGAGGACGTCGCCGAGCCCGAGCTGCTCGAGCCGACGACGCGATCGTCCGCATCGAGGCGAGCGGCGTGTGCGGCTCGGACCTGCACATCTACCACGGCCGCGTGAAGATCGAACCGGGCTTCACGATCGGCCACGAGTACGTCGGCACCGTCACCGCCGTCGGCGACGAGGTGCGCGAGGTGAGCGTCGGCGACCGCGTGCTCGGCTGCTTTCAGACCGCCTGCGGACACTGCTTCTTCTGCCGGCGGGGCCTGTTCCACAAGTGCGACTCCTCGCGCACGTTCGGGCACGGCGCGACGCTCGGCTCGCTGCAGGGCACGCAGGCCGAGCAGGCGCTCGTGCCGAGCGCCGACCTCGTGCTGCGCAAGGTGCCCGAGGGCATGAGCGACGACGTCGCGCTGTTCGCCGGCGACGTGATGGGCACCGGCTACCACGCCGCCGCCGAAAGCGGCCTGCAGCCCGGCGACACGGCGGCCGTGCTCGGCCTCGGGCCGGTCGGGCTGTGCGCCGTGCAGGCCGCGCTTCGCGATGGGCGCCGCGCAGGTGATCGCCGTCGACACGGTGCCCGAGCGCTTGAAGATGGCCGAGTCCTTCGGCGCCGAGCCCGTGCACCTGACCGAGGAGGACCCGCGCGCCGCCGCGCGTGCGGCGACCGAGGGCCGGGGCGTCGACGCCTGCATCGACGCCGTCGGCGACCCGCGCGCGCTCGAGCTGGCGATCCGCCTCACGCGCAAGTGCGGCACGGTGCAGGCGATCGGCGTCTACGCCGAGCGCTGCGAGGTGCACATGGGCCTGTTCTGGATCAAGGCGATGAACATGCGCTCCGGCCACGCCAACGTGATCGGGCACGTCGACCGCGTGCTCGAGCTGATGGCGAGCGGGCGCCTCGACCCCGGACCGCTCGTGACGCACCACATGGGCCTCGAGCGAGGCACCCGAGGCGTACGCTCTGTACGACCGCCGCGAGGCGCTGAAGATCGTCCTGCAACCGTAGCCGCGCACCACCGCGCACAACCGTAAAGCCGCGCGAACAAGGAGCTGCCATGAACGCCGCCGCCGACACAGCCACCGCACTGCCCGACGCGCTCGGCGCCGCCGCGCGCGAGTTCCTCGCCCGCCCGCAGCAGCTGCTGATCGGCGACGAGCGCCTCGACGCCGCCGACGGCGCCACGTTCGCCACGCTCGACCCCTCCACCGGCCGCGAGATCGCGACGGTCGCGCAGGCCGGCGCCGAGGACGTCGAGCGCGCCGTCGCGCGCCGCGCGCGAGGCGTTCGAGTCCGGTCCCTGGGCGAGCATGCCGGCGACCGGGCGCGAGCAGCTGATGCACGCGCTCGCGCAGGCGATCGAAGACCACGCCGAGGAGCTCGCCGAGCTCGAGTCGCTCGACAACGGCAAGCCCGTCGGCCTGGCCAAGTACGTCGACGTGCGCGGCGCCGCCGCTCACCTGCGCTACTTCGCGGGCTGGCCGACGAAGATCGAGGGCGGCGTGCTGCCGGTGACCGCGCCCAACATGCTCTGCTACACCCGCCGCGAGCCGGTCGGCGTGTGCGGGCAGATCGTCCCGTGGAACTTCCCGCTGCTGATGGCCGCCTGGAAGCTCGGACCCGCGCTCGCCGCCGGCTGCACGGTCGTGCTCAAGCCCGCCGAGCAGACGCCGCTGACCGCGCTGCGCCTCGGCGAGCTGGCGCTCGAGGTCGGCTTCCCGCCGGGCGTGCTCAACGTGATCACCGGCGACGGCTCGACCGGCGCGGCGCTCGTCGACAGCCCGGGCGTCGACAAGATCGCGTTCACCGGCTCGACCGCGGTCGGGCGCGAGATCGGAGCGAAGGCCGGCAAGGCGCTCAAGCGCGTGACGCTCGAGCTCGGCGGCAAGTCGCCCAACATCATCCTCCCCGACGCCGACATCGAAGCGGCGATCAAGGGCTCCTTCCAGGGCGATCTACTTCAACTCCGGCCAGGCCTGCAACGCGGGCTCGCGCCTGTTCGTGCCCGCCGAGGCGTTCGACGAGGTGATGGGCGCGCTCGCCGAGCGCGGCCAAGGCCGCCAAGCTCGGTCCGGGCCTGGACCCCGACACGCCAGCTCGGCCCGCTCGTCTCGGCCGAGCAGCGCGACCGCGTGATGGGCTACATCGACTCCGGCAAGCAGCGAGGGAGCCGAGCTCGTCGCCGGCGGCGAGACGACGCTCGGCGACAGCGGTGGCTACTTCGTCGAGCCGACGCTGTTCAGCACGACCTCCGACGAGCTGAAGATCGCGCGCGAGGAGATCTTCGGCCCGGTGCTCGTGGCCTCGCCGTACGACTCGCTCGAGGAGGTCGCCGCGCGCGCCAACGACGGCGACTACGGGCTCGCCGCCGGCGTCTGGACGCGCGACATCGGCAGCGCGCACAGGCTCGCGGCGCTGCTGCGCGCCGGCACCGTCTACGTCAACACCTGGGGCAACGCCGAGCCGCCGGCGCCGTTCGGCGGCTTCAAGGCCTCGGGGATCGGGCGCGAGCACGGCCACGACGGCCTCGACGCCTACCTGGAGACGAAGACCGTCTGGACCGCCTTGTGAGCCGCGCGGCGTCGTGAACGTCGCCGCGCAGAGCGAACCACTGCCAGCCCGCACACGCGCCGGCAGCGCCACGCAGTGGGCGCCGGCGCTGGCGGCTGCCTGCGCGCTGCTGCTGCTCGCGGCGACCGCCGAGATCGTGCTCGACGGCGCCGTCGGGCACTCCTCGCTGATACCCAAGTCGCCCGAGATCGCGGGCTGGCTCTCGGGCATCGGCGAGCGCCTCGGCTTTCGCATCTTCCTGATCGCCGTGCTCGCCTTCTCGGCGGGCTACGCGGGGCTGATCGCGGCCGCCCGCGGGATCTCCAAACGCTGGGCGATCGCGCTGATCGTGGTTCTGCACGCGATCGTCTTCGTCGGGCCGATCCTGCTCTCGACCGACGTCTTCAGCTACATCGCCTACGCGCGGATGGGCGTCGAACACGGGCTGAACCCGTACACGCACGGGCCGGTCGCGATCTCGCACGACCCCGTCTACCACTACGTCGGCCCCGACTGGAAGAAGGTCGCCACCGCCTACGGCCCGATCTACACGCTGATCTCCTACCCGTTCGGGCTGCTCGGCGTCAACGGCGCGATCTGGGGGATGAAGCTGCTGGCGATGCTCTCGAGCGCCGTCACGCTCGCGCTCACGTGGCGCTGCGCGCGCTTGCGTGGGATCGACCCGCTGAAGGCGCTGCTGATCGTCGGCGCCAACCCGCTGTACGTGATCTACGCGCTCGGCGGCGCGCACAACGACCTGCTGATGATGGCGCTGATGATGGTCGCCGTCGCGCTGACCGTTCGCCGGGCGCGACGGCCCGGCGGCGGCGACCGTCGTCGCCGGAGCGCTCGTCAAGGCGACCGTCGCCGCGCTGCTGCCGTTCATGATCCTCGCGCGGCGCAGCGTCACACAGGTGCTCGCCGCGCTCGCCGCGCTCGCGCTGGGAGCCGTCGTCGCTTACGCCGTGTTCGGCGTCGACGGCGTCAACATCGTCGCCGCGCTCAACCGCGACGCCGCGTTCGTCTCGACCGACAGCTTCCCGACCGAGATCGCCCACCTGTTCGGCAAGCCCGGCGTGTTCCCGATCGACCACGACCTGCTCAAGGCGGCGCTCGTGGTGATCGTGCTGCACCTGCTGTGGCGCACGTGGCGGGGCTATGACTGGGTCGCCGCCTCGGGCTGGGCGCTGCTCGCGATCTCGGTCACGAGCACCTGGCTGCTCGCCTGGTACATCCTCTGGCCGCTGCCGCTGGCCGTGATCGCGCGCGATCGCCGGCTGCTCGTCGCCACGCTCGCGATCCAGGCGCTGTTCATCCTCCATCAGATGACGCCGCTGCTGGCGCCGGTCAAATGAGCACGCTCGAGCAGCGCCTGCAAAGGCTGCCCCCGTCGCTGCGCCCGCTCGAGCAGGAGCGCAAGGGCAGCGGGCGCCTGTGGCGGGTCGAGACGGTCGTGCTGCTGCTCGTCGGCCTGCTGCTCGCGATCGCGATCGTCAACGACGTGGTGCTCGGCACGCACACCAACCACCGGCTCGTCGCCGACCTGCGCACGTGGCGCGCCTACACCGGGCACGACTACAAGAACGTCTCGACCGAACAGGACATCGACCACCACACGACGACCGACGTGGTCTGCGGCAACACGGTCCCGGGCCCGCCGAAAGAGCGCGTGCAGATCTGCCTGCAGATGACCGGCCCGGTCGTGCACGGCTACCGCGCTGCGCGCGGGGGCTGGTACCTGCCGGCGAAGGCCGAAGACCTCTACCGCTACCGCTACGCCTGCTTCGGCACGACCAAGGCGCAGAGGGCGTGCCCGCGATGAGCGCCGTGGCCGCCGAGGCGCCGGCGGGCGCCGTCGGCGAGCGGCGACTGCCGGGCTGGTGGCCGCTGGCCGCGCTGATCGCTGCTCGCGGCGGCGCTGCGCCTGGCCACGCTCGACCGAGCAGGGCTTCTGGTACGACGAGGCGTTCACGCCCGTGCACGTGCTGCACTCCGGTCTCGGCGCGACGCTGAAATCGCTCGTGCACAGCGAGAACACGCCGCCGCTCTGGTACCTGCTGGCCTGGGCCGACGCGCGCGTGCTCGGCGACGGCGCGCTCGCGCTGCGGCTGCCCTCGGCGCTCGCCGGGATCGCGACCGTGCCCGTCGTGTGGGCGATCGGCAGCGAGCTGGCCGGGCGCCGCGCGGCGCTGATCGGCGCCGCGCTCGTCGCCGTCAACCCGCTGTTCGTCTGGTACTCGCAGGAGGCGCGCGCGTATGGCCTGTTCGTGTTCTTCGCCGCGCTCGCGATGCTCTGCTTCGCGCGGCTGCGGCATCGGCCGGGCGGCAGACGAGCCGCGGCCTTCGCGCTGAGCGGCGCGCTGGCGCTGCTGACCCACTACTTCGCCGTGTTCCTGCTCGTGCCGATGGCCCTGTGGCTGTCTGCGCGAGCGACGCTGTGCGCAGGGCGGCGCTGCCCGCGATCGGCGCGCTCGCGCTCGTCGGCCTGGCGCTGCTGCCGCTGATCTCCGCGCAGGGCGGGCACGGCACGCAGTGGATCGGGCGCTGGGCGCTCTCCAGCCGCTTGCAGGCGATCCCGCAGTACTACCTGACCGGCTACTCCGGCGGGTCGCTCGGGCACGGCGTCGAGCTGCTCGTCGCTCTGCCGCTGCTCGCCGGCGTGCTGCTCGGCGGCTGGAGGCTGCTCGCGGCGCCCGTGCGCGGGACCTCGCAACCGGTCCGCTCGTCGCTCGCCGCGAGCCGTCCTCGCACGCGCCCGCGCTTGGCGACGCCCCCTCCCCGGCGCGCTCGCGCGAAGCTGCGTCGCTCTGCCTGTGATCGCGGGCTTCGCCGTGCTCGCGCCGATCGCGCTGGCGGTGGCCGGCGCCGACTACCTCGCGCCGCGCAACCTCGTCGGCGCGATGATCCCGCTGAGCGTGCTGATCGCGATCCTCGTCGCCGCGATCGACGGGCCGCTCGGCTGGCTGCTCGCGGCGCGGGCGCCGCGGCCTTCCTCGCCGTGACGATCGACGTCGATCTCAGTCCGCGCCTGCAGCGCGGCGACTGGCGCGACGTGGCCAAGCTGCTGCGAGCTCCCGCGCAGGCGCCGGGGGCGGCTGCCGCACTAGGCTCAGCGGGTGGCTCGGACACCGCCACCGGCGCGGGCCGCGTGCTCACGACGGTCGAGCTCGGCGCGGCTCCGCTGGAGTACTACCTGCCGAGCTGCACCTGCACAACCTCTCGCGTCACGACGCCGTGACGGTGAGCGAGATCGACGAGACCGGCTACTCCCCGCTGCGCTCAGGGGCCGCAAACCCGCCTGCGCCCGGCTTCAGCTTGCTCGAGCGGCGAAACGTAGACGGCCTGATCGTGTATCGCTTCGTATCCTCGATCCCTCGCCCCGTGTCTGAGGCCGATCTGCGCCGCCACGTGATCACGCAACGCCCACCCCGAGGTGCTCGTGCCGAGCGGCGCGAGCGTCTCCCGGCTGACGGCGGGCACGGGCTCGTTGCGCCTGCAAATGTCGTCGTCCGATCAAAACATTTAAGTTCCTGCCATGGCGTCCACGACCATCGAGGTACAGAACGAGGCCGAGGTGGCGCTGAAGCTGGCCTGCGAGCACCTGCTCTCGCTCCAGGACGAGGCCGGCTGGTGGCAGGGAGAGCTGCAGACGAACGTGACGATGGACGCCGAGGACATGCTCCTGCGCGAGTTCCTCGGCGTGCGCGAGCGCCGCGGAGACCGAGCGCTCGGCGGCCTGGATTCGCTCCCAGCAGCGCGCCGACGGCACGTGGACCAACTTCCACGGCGGCCCCGGCGACCTGTCGACGACGATCGAGGCCTACTGGGCGCTGCGCCTGGCCGGCGATCCGCCCGAGGCCGAGCACATGCGCGATCGCGGCCGCGTTCGATCCGCGCGCAGGGCGGGGTCGAGCGGGCGCGCGTGTTCACGCACCTGTGGCTGGCGCTGTTCGGGCTGTGGTCGTGGGACCGCGTCCCGGCGCTGCCGCCCGAGGTCATGCTGCTGCCGCGGTGGGTGCCGCTCAACGTCTACGACTTCGCCTGCTGGGCGCGCCAGACGATCGTCGCGCTGTCGCTCGTCAAAGCCCACCGGCCCGTGCGCGCCGCTTCCGTTCGAGCTCGTCGAGCTGGACGCCGGCGGTCCCGACGCCGCGCGCCGAGCGCCCGCGCGCGCTGCGCGGTGTCTCGACTGCGCTCTCGCGCTGTCTACGAGCGCCACCCGATCCGCCCGCTGCGCCGCCTCGCGATCGCCCGCGCCGAGCGCTGGATCGTGCGCCGCCAGGAGGCCGACGGCTCCTGGGGCGGGATCCAGCCGCCGTGGGTGTACTCGCTGATCGCCCTGCACCTGAGCGGCTACCCGCTCGAGCATCCGGTGATGCGGCGCGGCCTGGAGGGGCTCGACCGCTTCATGGTCGAGGACCGCGACGACAGCCGCGGCGTCGGGCGCGCCGGCCGGAGCGAGCCGGCGCCTGGAAGCGTGCCAGTCGCCCGTCTGGGACACGGCGCTCGCGATCGATCGCGCTCAGCGACGCCGGCCTGCCCGGCGATCATCCGGCGCTGGTGCGCGCCGCCGACTGGCTGCTCGAGCGAGGAGGTCGCGGCCGCGGCGACTGGGCGGTCGCGCGGCCGAGGCTCGCGCCCGGCGGCTGGGCGTTCGAGTTCGCACAACGTCAACTACCCCGACGTCGACGACACCGCCGAGGTCGTGCTCGCGCTGCGCCGCGTCAGACGCGACGCCGCAGCTGGACGCGGCGCGATCGAGCGCGCCGCGGGCTGGGTGCAGGGGATGCAGAGCGCCGACGGCGGCTGGGGCGCGTTCGACGCCGACAACACGCGTCGCGCTCGTGCGCGAGCTGCCGTTCCTGGACTTCGGCGAGGTGATCGACGAGCCGAGCGCCGACGTGACGCGCGCACGCCCTGGAGATGCTCGCCGCGCTCGGCCTGCTCGACACGCCGGCCGCGCAGCGCGGCGTCGGCTGGCTGATCGGCGCAGCAGGAGCCCGACGGCTCCTGGTTCGGGCGCTGGGGCGTCAACCACGTCTACGGCACCGGCGCCGCCGTGCCGGCGCTCGTCGCCGCCGGCGATCGAGCCGCGGCGCCGTGCATCGTGCGCGCCGTCGCAGTGGCTGCGGGCGCATCAGAACGAGGACGGCGGCTGGGGCGAGGACCCGCGCTCCTACGACGACCCCGACGTGGATCGGGCGCGGCCCGAGCACCGCCTCGCAGACCGCCTGGGCGCTGCTGGCGCTGCACGCGGCGCGCGAGGGGCAGGGCGCGCGCTGCGCCGGGGCGATCGAGCGCGGCGTCGGCTGGCTGGTCGCGCACCCAGCGCGCCGACGGCGGCTGGGACGAGCCGCAGTACACGGGCACCGGCTTCCCGTCCGACTACTACATCAACTACCACCTCTACCGGCTCGCGTTTCCGATGATGGCGCTCGGACGCTGCCGGGTGTGACGTCGCCGACGCGGATGATGCTGCTGGCCGAGGCCGCGCCGCCGGCCCCGAGCGCGCGGGAGGTGATGGCACGCGCCGAGGGCGAGAACTTCCCCGTCGCCAGCCGCGTGCTGCCGCGCCCGCGTGCGCGCCCACCTGCTGGCCGTGTACGGCTTCGCGCGCCTCGTCGACGAGCTCGGCGACAGCGCGCCGGGCGATCGCCTGGCCGCGCTCGACTGGCTGCAGGCGAACTCGAGCGCGCCTACGCACGACGTGCGCCGAGCACCCGCTGATGCAGCGCCTCGCGCAGACCGTCGCAGGCCTGCTGCGCTGCCGCGCGAGCCGTTCGAGCGCCTGATCGAGGCCAACCGCACCGACCAGCGCGTCTCGCGCTATCGGACCTGGGAGCAGCTGCGCGGCTACTGCGCGCTCTCGGCCGACCCGGTCGGCGAGATCGTGCTCGGCGTGTTCGGCGCCGCCACGCCCGAGCGGATCGCTCTGTCGGACTCGATCTGCACGGCGCTGCAGCTCGCCGAGCACTGCCAGGACGTCGCCGAGGACTACGCCGCCGGACGCGTCTACCTGCCGCTCGAGGATCTCGAGCGCTTCGGCTGCTGCGGTCGAGCAGATCGCCACGCGGCGTCGAGCAGCGCCGGACGCCGCAGCCGCTGCGTGCCGTGCTGGCCTTCGAGGTCGAGCGCGGCGCGCGCGCTGCTCGACGCGGGGGCGCCGCTGATCGGCGAGCTGCGCGGACGTGAGCGCCTCGCCGTCGCCGCCTTCGTCGCCGGCGGGCGCGCGGCGCTCGACGCGATCGAGCGCGCCGGCTACGACGTGCTCGCGGGTGCGCCGCAGGCCTCCGGCGCTCGCCGGCTGCTGGCGCTGCTGGCGACGCTCTGCAAGCGCCCGGCCGCAGGCGCTCGCGCCACGCCCAGAGCCGCGCGTGAGCGGCCGGGTCGCGCGCTGCGCCGCGCTCAGGGCGCCGGGGGCGCCATCCTTGTCGGCGTGAGCGGCACGATCGACACGAGCGAGGCCTACGACCGCTGCGAGGCGATCACGCGCGCGCAGGCCGCGAACTTCTACTACGGCATCCGCCTGCTGGCGCGCGAGCGCCGCCGTGCGATGTGCGCGGTGTACGCGTTCGCGCGGCGGATCGACGACATCGGCGACGGCGATCTGCCGCACGCGGAGAAGCTGCGAGCGCTCGAGCAGCTCGGCCGAGCAGCTGGCCGAGCTCGAACGCAGCGGCGCCGCGCCCGGCGAGGACCCCGTGATCGTCGCGCTGGCCGACGCGCACGGCGCTTCTCGCTGCCGCCCGGCGCGCATGGGCGAGCTGATCGAGGGCGTGCGCATGGACGTCGACGGCGTCAGCTACGAGAGCTTCGAGGAGCTCGTCGCTCTACTGCCGGCGCGTCGCCGGTGCGATCGGGCGGATCGTGCCTGGCGATCTTCGCCAGCGCGGCGGCGGCGGACACGGGCCGGGCGCGGAGCTCGGCCAGGCGCAGATCGAAGCGCTCGCCGACGACCTCGGCGTCGCGCTGCAGCTGACGAACATCCTGCGCGACGTGCGCGAGGACGCCGAGAACGGCCGCGTCTACCTGCCCGCCGAGGACCTCCGGCGCTTCGGCGTCGAGCCGGGGGAGGATCGGGAGATGGCGCAGCGCGCGAGCCGCGTGGCGGCGCTGGCGGCGGCGCAGGCCGAGCCGCTGAGCGAGCTGATGCGCTTCGAGGCCGAGCGCGCGCAGCAGTGGTTCGAGCGCGGGCTGCGCTCGTGCCGCTGCTCGACCGGCGCAGCGGGGCCTGCGTGTCGGCGATGGCCGGCATCTACCACCGCCTGCTCGCGCGGATCGAGGCCGATCCGCCGGGCGCGCTCAGCGCGCGCACCTCGCTGCTCGACTCCCGAGAAGCTGCTCGTCGCGCTGCGCAGCTTCGCCGGGAGGGGCTCGTGAGCGCCTCGGCGGGCAGCGTGTCGTCGTGATCGGCGGCGGGCTGGCCGGCATCGCGGCCGCGCTCGACTGCGCCGACGCGGGCGCGCGCGTGACGCTCGTCGAGGTCAGGCGCCGGCTCGGCGGCGCGGCCTACTCCTTCGAGCGCGACGGCATGCGCCTGGACAACGGCCAGCACGTGTTCCTGCGCTGCTGCACCGCCTACCGCGCGCTGCTGGCACGCCTGGGCTCGGAGCGCCACGTGGCCGTGCAGGAGCGCCTGGAGATCCCCGTGCTGAGCCCCGGCAGGCCGCCCGTCGTGCTGCGCCGCGGCACGCTGCCGCCGCCGCTGCACCTGGCCGGCGCGCTCGCGCGCTACCCCCACCTGAAGCCGGCGCAGCGCTTCAGCGCGGCGCTCGCCGCGCGCGCGCTCGCCGCGCTCGACCCGAGCGACCCCGAGCTCGACCGCGCACGCTCGGCGACTGGCTGGCGGATCTCGGCCAGAACGAGCAGTCGCTCGCGGCGCTGTGGGACCTGATCGCGCTGCCGACGCTCAACCTGCCCGGCCGCCGAGGCCTCGCTCGCGCTCGGCGCGTTCGTCTTCCAGACGGGCCTGCTCGCGAGCGCCGACGCGGGCGACATCGGCTTTCACGTGGGCACGCTGGCCGACGTGATCGGCGAGCCCGCCGAGGCGGCGCTGCGCGACGCGGGGGTCGAGTTCCGCCTCGGCTGGCGCGCGCAGCGGGTGCGCCGCGTCGAAGCCGGCTTCGAGGTCGCACGCGGCACCGGTGCCGCGCGCGCCGAGCCCGAGGACGAGGAACCGGCGCAGGCCGGCGACGCCGAAGCCGACACAGGCGACGGCCTTGGCGCCGACGCGGTGATCGTCGCCCTGCCGCACGCGCGCGCGGCGGGACTGATCGAGCCGCTGCTGCCCCAGCACGCGCAGGCGATCCGCGGCCTCGGCAGCGCGCCGATCGTCAACCTGCACGTCGTCTATGACCGCGTGGTCTGCGAGCAGCCGTTCGCGGCCGGCGTGGGCACCCCGGTGCAGTACCTGTTCGATCGCAGCGCCGCGGCGGGGGCCCCGCCGGGCTGTCAGTACCTGGCCGTCTCGCTGTCGGGCGCGGATCGCGAGATGCAGATGAGCGTGGACGCGCTGCGCGAGCAGTACCTGCCGGCGATCGAGCAGCTGCTGCCGCGGGCGCGCGGCGCGAAGCTCGAGAGCTTCCTCGCGACGCGCGAGCACGCGGCGACGTTTCGCGCGGTCCCCGGCACGGCGGCGCTTCGCCCAGGTCCGGACACGGGCGTCGCCGGGCTCGTGCTGGCGGGCAGCTGGACGGCCACGGGCTGGCCGGCGACGCTCGAGAGCGCCGTGCTCAGCGGGCACGCGGCGGCGCGCAGCGTGCGCTCGGCGCTCGAGCAGGAGGCGGTGCACGCGTGAGGGGCGTGCTCGTCGCGGCGCCGCTGGCGCTCGAGCAGGCCCTGATCCGCTCGGGAGCGCGCGGCGCGCGCGTGCGCAAGACCGGGATGGGCCCGGAGAAGTCGCTCGCGGCGGCCGAGCGGCTGCGCGAGGAGCCGGCGCATGGGCTGATCGTGCTCGGCTTCTGCGGCGGCCTGGACGCGCAGTCGCGCCCGGGCGAAGTGATCGTCGCCGAGCAGGTGTGGGCGACCGACGACGAAGGCCACGAGTTCGTGCGCGCCGACTGCCACGGCGCCGAGCGGCTCGCCGGCGCCCTGCTCGGCGCCGGCCTGAGCGTGCGCCAGGGCCCGATCGTCGGCGTCGGCAAGATCGCCACCGGCGAGCGGCGCGAGCAGCTGCGCGCGGCGGGCGCGCTGGCCGTCGACATGGAGTCGCCGTGGCTCGCGGCGGGCGCCGCGGGACGGCCGTTCGCGGTCGTGCGCGTCGTGCTCGACAGCCCCAGCCACGAGCTGTTTCGCGTGCAGGCGGTGGGCGGAGCGCTGAAGGCGGCGCAGGCTTTGCGCCGCGCTTCTGCCGTTGCGCTTCAGGACTGGGACCCGGGGGGCTAAGGTACGCCAATGGCCGGCCTCAGACAAAGCACGCGCATGGGCGCCTACCTGATGCGCCAGCGCTTGGCCAAACGCGAGAAGTTCCCGTTGATCGTCGAGCTCGAGCCGCTGTTCCAGTGCAACCTGGCCTGCTCGGGCTGCGGCAAGATCCAGCATCCCGAGCACGAGCTGCGCCGGCGCATGCCCGTCGAGCAGGCGATCGGTGCGATCGAAGAGAGCGGCGCGCCGATGGTCTCGATCGCCGGCGGCGAGCCGCTGATCCATCCCGAGATCCACGTGATCGCCGATCGGCTGATCAAAAAAAAGAAGTTCGTCTACCTCTGCACGAACGCGCTGCTGTTGGAGAAGAAGCTCGAGAACTTCAAGCCGAGCCCGTACTTCTCCTGGGCCGTGCACATGGACGGCCTGCAGGAGCGCCACGACGCCTCGGTCGAGCGCGAGGGCGTCTTCGTCAAGGCGGTCTCCGCGATCAAGGCCGCCAAGGCTGCCGGCTTCCGCGTGACGACGAACACGACGTTCTTCACGCAGGACTCGCCGAAGACCGTGCGCGAGGTGCTCGACTTCCTCAACGACGACCTCGAAGTCGACGAGATGATGATCTCACCGGCCTACGCGTATGAGAAAGCCCCCGACCAGGAGCACTTCCTCGGCGTTACCGAGACGCGCAAGCTGTTCAAGGAGGCCTTCGGCGAAGGCCGGCGCAAGAAGTGGCGCCTGAACCACAGCCCGCTGTTTCTCGACTTCCTCGAGGGCAAGGCCGAATTCGACTGCACGGCCTGGGGCATCCCGAGCTACTCGCTGTTCGGCTGGCAGCGCCCGTGCTACCTGATGGCCGACGGCTACACGGAGACCTACAAAGAGCTGATCGAGACGACCGACTGGGAGAAGTACGGCCGCGGCAAGGACCCTCGCTGCGAAAACTGCATGGCGCACTGCGGCTACGAGCCGACGGCCGTGCTGCAGACGACCGGCTCGCTGCGCCAATCGCTCAGAGCGCTGGTGGGCTGAGGCTCTCCTCGGCCTGCTCGACCTCTTCCTCCACGCGCACGCGCTCTGACTCCGAGCCGGCGCGGATGTCGCGCCAGGTCAGCCCCTCGGCGAGCAGCGCCGGCACGCCGAGCGCGAGCGCCGTCAGCACCTCGACAGCCTGCAGAATGATCCCGTAGGCCAGGCCGGGGCCGCCGCCGACTCCGTAGGCGGCGAGCACGACCAGGCAGGCGGCCTGGAAGACGCCGACGTTCGACGGCGTCGCCGGCAGGATCGCCGACACGTTGACGGCGAGCAGCACGGCGGCGGCGGCGTCGAGCCCGGCCTTGTGCGTCAGCCCGAGCGCCAGCAGCACGGCGTAGCAGGAGAGCCACTGAAACGTCCAGGCGAGCAGCTGGAAGGCGATCGCGGGGGCGCCGAAGCGCGGGCGCGCGAACACGATCAGGCCGCGTCGCGCGAGCGCGAAGACGGCGGCGAGCGAGCGCGCGGCCTTCGCCACGCGGGGATGGCGCGCGCGCTGGCCGAGCGCGAGCAGGCGCGGCCCGGCGACGACGAGCGCGGCGATCAACAGCGGGATCGCGATCGCCGTCGCGATCCCGGCCGGGTGCCCGCTGAGCAGCGGCACGCTCGTGAACGTGATCGCGGCGAGGATCGCCAGCGCGAGCAGGTTGATCAGCGTCTGCGAGAAGACCGTGCCGGCGACGATCGGCAGCTGCCGGCGGCTGGCGCCTTCCAGGCGCCGGGTGATCACGACCACGCGCGCCGGCTCGCCGACGCGGCCGGGCACGACGGCCGAGCCCATCACGCCGATCATCGTCGCGCGCGTGACGGCGACCCACGGGATCGGCGTATCGGGCAGCGCCGCGCGCAGCACCTCGTGCCAGGAGATCGAGCGCAGCACGAGCGAGCTGGCCATCAGCACGAAGGCGAGCGCCACCCAACCGGGCTTTGCCGTGACCAGCGCGTGGCCGATCCGGTGCAGCCCGAGCCGCGAGAGCGCGAAGGCGAGCAGTCCAGCCAGCAGAATCGCGGCCACGACCACGCCGGCTCGCCGGTGCCTGATCCACCGCCGGGGGGACCGCGGCTGCTGCTCGCTGGCGCCCATCGTGCGGGGTCTATCAGACGCGTTCACGAGAATCGGTCGCCGGCGCCGCGATCGCCGAGGCGAGCGGCGTCGCTGTGGCTAGGAACTACACCTAGACGGCGCGCCGGCCGCCCTCGGCCGAGGCGCCCACGCCGAGCTCGAGCGCCTCGGCGCCGACGTCCGCGCTGGGACGCTCGTCGAGCGTGCCGACGCCGCTCGCCGCCGGCGTCACGCGTGCGCTGAGGATCGCGATGTCGTCGCGCACGTGCTCGTCGAGCTCGACCAGGCCGAGCAGCGCCTCGATCGCCTCGCGCGCGGCCTCGGGCGCGCTGGCGCCGAGGCGCTCGATCATCTGCTCGGGCGTGACGGTCCGCTCGGGCGCGTGCGCCTCGAGCAGGCCGTCGGTGTACAGCGCGAGCGAGTCGCCCGGCTCGAGCACGGCCGAGGCCTCGACGACCTCGGCGTCGGCGAACACGCCGAGCAGCGCGCCGGGCTCGCCCAGCTGCGTGGTTGCGCCGCCGGCGCGGGTCAACAGCGCGGCCGGGTGGCCGGCCGAGGCGAGCGTGACGGCGACCTTGCCGCCGGTGAAGCGCAGGTGCACGAGGATCGCCGTGGCGAAGCGCCCGTCGAAGTCCTGGTCGAGCATCACCCGGTTGACCTGCGAGAGCACGCGAGCCGGGCTGACGGCGTCGCGCGCGTAGGCGACCGTCGTGTGGCGCAAGAAGCCGGTCAGCGCGGCGGCCTCGGCGCCCTTGCCGCAGACGTCGCCGACGACCAGCCAGCAGCTGTGCTCGTCGCCGAAGGCGTCGTAGAAGTCGCCGCCGACTTCGCTGCCGGCGCCGAGCGGGCGGAAGAAGCTCGCGAGCTCGAGTCCGGGAATCACGGGCAGCGAGGAGGGCATCAGGCTGCGCCTGAGCGTCTGCGCGACGTAGGAGCGCTCGGCGTACAGGCGCGCGTTGTCGAAGGCCAGCGCGGCGCGGTCTGAGAGGTCGGCGAGCACGTCGAACACGCCGCGCCCGTAGGGAGCGTCGTTTTCGATGTGCAGGAAGGAGATCGCGCCGTGCGTGCGGCCGCGCGCGACCATCGGGAAGACGGCGGCCGAGCGGTAGCCGGCGTCGCGCATGATCCGCTGGTGCTCTGCGCTGTCGGCGAGCCGTGCGAGCGCGGCCTGGTCGGTCAGGTCGGCGATCACGCGCGGCTCACCGGTGCGCAGCACCTCGGCGACGGGGTGCACGCCGGCGAGGTCCAGCGGGACCTGCTCGCGCACGCGCTCGACTTCGCGCGCGAGCGCGGGATCGACGCCGGCGGCGACGGTCCGCTCGATCTGCCCGTCGCTGTCGAGCAGGTAGATCACGCACAGCTCGGCCAGCTCCGGCACGGCGGCCCGCGCGAGGTTGCGCAGCGCCTCGGCGGGGTCGAGCGAGCTGTCGAAGGTGGCCGTCGCGTCGATCAGGAATTTGAGGCGGTGACGGTGCTCGCGCACGCCGTTCAGCGCGAGGTGGATCACGACGGTCGTGAGGATCGCGAGCACGAGGCCGACGCAGGCGACGGCGCCGAACGTGGCGGAGACGTCTTCGTAGGCGATCGGCAAGAGGAAGGCGATCAGCCCGGCGAGCGTGACGAGCACGTAGCGCCCGCGGGGCTGGAAGGCGGCGGCGTGGCCGATCGCGAAGAAGTAGATCAGCGCAAACGGGCTGCTCGCGCCGTTTGAGCCTGCGCACAGCACGGCGATCAGCACGACGCCCCACAGGTCGGCGACGAAGGCGAGCTCGAGCCCGCCGCGCTTGCGCTGGGCCGCGATCACGAGCGTGGCGGCGACGAGGTAGGCGTTGATGCCGACGGCCGCGATCGCGGCGGGGGCGCGCACGTGCGGGAGCAGGAAGGCGGTCGCGCACAGCGCCCCGCCGACGGCGTAGAGCCCGGCGGCGGCGAGGATCGCGGCGCGCACTTCGCGACCGCTGAGCGGGTCTTCCGCGACTCTCCTCTCCGGCGTGCTTTGGCTCACACCAGCGCCCTTCATCTCACTCCCCCATAGGACCGTCCGGACGGCTTTCTCTCCGTACGGCGGTACCCCTCTCGATCGATCACGCTTAATCCTAGGCGCAGCGGCGCCCGGGCGCACGGGTGCACGCCCGGATGCGGACCGTCCGGTCTGGATCCAGCCCGGGCGCGCGCCGTTCAGCCGGCGCCGGCGCCGGCGCTCACGAACGGCTCGAGGCCGCTGCGGACCCACTCGGGAAGCTCGGTCTTGCCCCAGGTCTCGGTGCTCACGCAGACGTGGCGCAGCGTGCCCGAGACGAGCAGCTGCTCGCCGCGCACGACGTCGATCTCGGTCGTCAACGAGGTGCGCCCGAGCTTGGCGATCCGCGCGCGCAGCTCGAGCTCGTCGTCGAAGCGCGCGGGGGCGCGGAAGCTCAAGCTGGCGTCGGCGACGACGGCGTCGATGCCGCGCGCCACCATCTCCTGCCAGGGCCCGACGGCGGCGCGCCACAGCTCGGTGAAGACGACGTCGAAATAGAGCAGGTAGTTGGCGTTGAAGACGATGCCCTGGGGGTCGCACTCGCCGTAGCGGACTCGCAGCTCGTGCACGAAGGGGGCCGGCATCGGGGCGAACGCTAGCGCGAGCACCGCCGTTCGTTTGATCGTCCTCTCGGATAACGTATCGACCGATCGGTATGGAGAGGCAGTCTTTTTTGATCGATAAGAGATTGACCGGTATGTGCGCATGCGTGCGCTGACGTTTCAGGGGCCCGGCGAGGTGCGCATCGAGGAGCGCCCGATGCCGGAGCTGCTCGCGCCCGACGACGCGCTCGTGCGGATCGACGCGACGGGCGTGTGCGGCTCGGATCTGCACATCTACCACGGCCGCCTGAAGATCGAAGCGGGCTTCACGATCGGCCACGAGTACGTCGGCACGGTGATCGAGGCGGGCGACGCGGTCACGCGCGTGCAGGTCGGCGACCGCGTGGCGGGCTGCTTTCAGACCGCGTGCGGGACGTGCTTCCACTGCATGCGCGGCGAGTACCAGCGCTGCGTGGAGTCGCGCACGTTCGGTCTCGGCGAGACGATGGGCTCGCTGCAGGGCACGCAGGCCGAGTTCGCGCTCGTGCCGCGCGCGAACCTGGTGCTGCGGCGCGTGCCGGAGGGCGTCGCAGACGACGTGGCGCTGTTCGCGGGCGACGTGATGGGCACGGGCTACCACGGCGTCGCCGCCAGCGGCCTGCAGGCGGGGGAGACGGCGGCCGTGCTCGGGCTCGGGCCGGTTGGGCTGTGTGCGGTGCAGGCGGCCGTGCTCGCGGGCGCGCGCGTGATCGCGATCGACTCGGTCGCGCAGCGTCTGGCGGTCGCCGAGTCCTTCGGCGCGATCCCGCTGCACCTCACCGAGCAGGACGTGCGGGGCGAGGTGAGGATGCTGACAGAGCGCCGCGGCGGCGTCGACGTGGCGATCGACGCGGTCGGCCACACCGACGTGCTCGACATGGCGATCCGCCTGACGCGCGCGTGCGGGCGGGTGCAGTGCATCGGCATCTACTCCGAGCGAGGGGAGATACACCTCGGCCTGGCGTGGCTGAAGTCACTCACGGTCAGGGGCGGGCAGGCCAACGTGATCGCGCACCTGGACCCGGTGCTCGAGATGCTCGCCGACGGGCGCCTGGATCCGGCGCCGCTCGTGACCCACCACATGAAGCTTGCCGATGCGCCGGAGGCCTATGAGATCTTCGACCGGCGCGAGGCGCTGAAGATCGTGCTGACGCCGTGAGCGCGCCCCGGTGGTCATCTCTTCACAAAATAATTAGATCGAAGGCGTAGAATCGTTCCTTCAAGGCCACTCCCGCTTTCGCGAACCAGCCTGCGCGGACACCGCCGCCGAAGCGCTCGCGGCGACCTCACGGACCGCTTCTCCCTAGCGACGTAGAGCCGTTCACGACGAGAGTCGCTCGGAGGGACCCTCACGGGCAGTCCGGGGGCGATCAAGGAGGTTTCGCATGACCGACATGTCCGAGCGCCGGGCGCGGGGTGTCCCGTCGTCCGCAGATCCACCGCAGGGCGAGGCCGAAATGGTCGCGATCGAGCACGAGGGCGCCGAGCGCGCGGTCAACGGCGTCGTGATCGCGGTGCCGCTGGCGGCGGTCGTGCTCGCCGGCTGGCTGGCGTGGGGCGGCACCCTGCACTGGCAGGACCTGGTCGTGCTCGCGATCACCTACACGCTGACCGGGCATCGGGATCACGGTCGGCTTCCACCGCCTGTTCACGCACCGCAGCTTCAAGACCACGCGCGCGCTGCGTGCGGCTGTTCGCCGTGCTCGGCTCGATGGCGGTCGAGGGGCCGGTGATCGAGTGGGTCTCCACGCACCGCAAGCACCACCGCTTCTCCGACCAGCGCGGGCGACCCGCACAGCCCGCACGTCGAGCGGGCGCCGGGCTGGCGCGGTGCGCTGCGCGGGCTCGGCCACGCGCACGTCGGCTGGATGTTCCGCGGCCAGGACATGGCCAACCCGCGCCGCTACGCCAAGGACCTGCTCGCCGACCGCGACCTGCGCTTCGTCAGCCGCACGTTCCCGCTGTGGGTGCTCGTCGGGCTGGCCTTCCCGTTCGGCCTCGGCGTCGCGCTGACGGGCTCGCTCGCTGGGCGGCCTGACCGGCCTGCTGTGGGGCGGCGCGGTGCGCATCTTCCTGCTGCACCACGCGACCTTCAGCATCAACTCGCTGTGTCACTTCTTCGGCCGGCGCCCGTTCGCGACCGGCGACCAGTCGCGCAACCTCGCGTGGCTGGCGCCGCTCGCGTTCGGCGAGGCGTGGCACAACAACCACCACGCGTTCCCGACCTCGGCGCGCCACGGGCTCGGGCGCCGGCAGGCTCGATCCGGGCGCGTGGCTGATCAGCGGCCTCGAGCGCTGCCGGCTGGCGTGGGACGTCGTGCGCGTGCGCCCCGAGCACCAGACGGCCAAGCGGATCGCCGCAGGCGCATAGCGCTCGCTACCAGGACACCTCGGCGAGGCGCTCGCCGACGATGATCCGACCGGCCGCCTCGATCAGCGCGAGGTGGGAGAAGGCCTGGGGGAAGTTGCCCAGGTGGCGTCCCGTGGCCGAGTCGAGCTCCTCGGCGTAGAGGCCGAGCGGCGAGGCGACGCTGAGCAGCTTTTCCATCAGGTCGCGGGCGCGCTGGGGCTCGCCGATGATCGACAGCCCCGAGACGAGCCAGAAGGAGCAGATCAGGAAGCTGCCCTCCTTGCCGGACATGCCGTCGTCGGTCTCCTCGGTGCGGTAGCGCAGCACGAAGCCGTCCTCTGACAGCTCTTCGGCGATCGCCAGCACGCTCGCGCGCATGCGCTCGTCGTGGCCCGGCAGGAAGCCGAACAGCGCGGCGAGCAGGTTGGAGGCGTCGAGCGCGTCGGTCTCGTAGTGCTGGCGCAGCACGCCGTCGTCGCGCAGGCCGTGGGCGAGGATGTCCTCGCGGATCTCCTCAGCCGTGGCGCGCCAGGCGCTCTCGGCGTCGGCGTCGCCGCGGATCGCGGCGATCTTGCACGCGCGGTCGAGCGCGACCCAGCACATCAGCTTGGAGGAGACGTAGTGGCGGGGAGCGCCGCGCGCCTCCCAGATGCCCTGGTCGGGCTCGCGCCAGATCTCGCTCGCGCACTTGGCTTGCGCCTGCACGAGCGGCCACAGCCGCCGTGGCAGGCGCTGGCTGCGGTTGGTGTGCAGCAGGATCGCGTCGAGCGCCGCGCCGAACACGTCGTTCTGGCGCTGGTCGAAGGCGCCGTTGCCGATCCGCACGGGGCGCGCGCCGGCGTAGCCGGAGAGGTCCTCGCGCGTGGACTCGGTCAGGTCGCGCTCGCCGTCGATCCCGTACATGATCTGCAGCGCGCCGTCCTCGTTGCACTGCAGGTCGGCGACGAACTGCATGAACTCCTCGGCCTCCCAGTCGAGGTTGAGGTAGTGCAGCGCCTTCAGCGTGAACGTCGAGTCGCGCAGCCAGGTGTAGCGGTAGTCCCAGTTGCGCTCGCCGCCGGGAGTCTCGGGCAGCGAGGTCGTCAGCGCTGCCACGGTCGCGCCGGTGGGCATGTACGTGAGGCCCTTGATCGTCAGCGCCGAGCGCTGCATCGATTCGCGCCAGCGGTGATCGGGGATCCGCGCGCGGGCCAGCCAGCTGCGCCAGAAGTGCGCCGTGGCGGCGAGCCGCTCGTTGGCCTCGTCGATGCTCTGCGGCGCGCGCAGCTCCTGCTCCCAGGACAGCGCGCAGAAGATCTGCTCGCCTTTGGCGAGCACGTGTCGCGCCCTGACGCGGTCGCCCTCGACGCCGACGGCCATGTCCGTGCGCAGGCCGATCGTCAGCTCGCCGCCGCTCGCCTCGCGCGCTGTGGCCGTCCTCGCCGACGCTCCAGCTCGGCGGGCACGCGCCCGTAGTCGAACACGGGCGCGCAGGTCAGCTCCATCTCGACCTCGCCGTCGAGGCACATCGCGACGCGCACGAGCAGGTGCTCGGCGTCTTCGTCGGTCGGCGGGCGCGTGTGCGGCGTCACGCGGTCCTCGCCGCGGCGCGGCCCGAGCACGAGCGCGTCGCGCACGATCGCCCAGCCGGTCGGCGTCTTCCAGGTCGTCAGCAGCATGTTCGTGCCCGGCTCGTACGTGCGCGCCGAGGGCACGTTGACGCCGAACGGGGCAAAGCGGAAGTCGCCGGCCTGGCGGTCGAGCAGCGCGCCGAACACGCTGGGGGCGTCGAAGCGCGGCACGCACAGCCAGTCGACGCTGCCGTCGGGGGCGAGCAGCGCGCCGGTGTGGCAGTCCGAGAGGAACGCGTACTCGGCGATCGGCGGGAACGGGGAGGGCATCGCCGCGCTCTGCGGCTGCGCCGTTGCGTCGTGTGCCCCCATGGGCGCACTATATGTAGGTCGCTCAGGCTCCGTTCGCAGACGGCGCGCCGGGGCCTGAGTGCTTCTGCGCGAGCCGGTACCGGCGAGTCTGCGGGTCGCGCTCGAGCAGCTCGGCTGCGACGAGCGTGCTGATGTAGCGGTGCGTCGCGCTCGGACTCATGTCGAGCCGCCGCGCGAGCTCGGCGACGCCCAACTGGGTGCCGTCGAGCGGGAAGCAGGCGAGCACGAGCAGGCCCGAGAGCAGCGAGCGCGAGAGGCGGCGCTCGTCGGCCTCGGCCAGCTTCAGCAGCTCATCCACGCTGGCAGAGAGGGGAGAGCCGGCTCCGGCCTCGAGGCCGGAGAGCAGCGTTGAGGGGGCGCCGCTCGCGTCGGCCGCGCGCAGGACCATCGCGATCTGGCTGCGCGACAGCGAGAGGACGATCTTGCCCCCGTGCGGCGCTTCGCCCTGGCTGTGCCCTCCCGCGGTTGGGTCCATGCTGGAAATACGTTTCGGGGGGCGATCCGGATCACCTTGCGAGTTCTGCGGAGCGATATTAATCCAATTCTCACGATTCAGCCGCGGCGAAACATCTGATCGCCGGCTTGCAGCCGCAGCGGCTTCGGAGAACTACTTAGGTGCGGGACTCACGCCTGCTCGGGATACTCGGCACGCAGCCACTCGATGGTTTCCCGCAAACCGGTCGGGTAATCGACGCGTGGCTCCCAGCCGAGCATCTCGCGCGCCTTGCGGTTGCTGAAGTCCTGGTTGCGGCCGAGCACGTGGACGGCCTGGCGCGAGAGCAGCGGCGGCGCGCTCAGGCCGGTCGTGCGGCGCAGCAGCGCGGTAGCCGTGCTCGAGCGAGAAGCCGACGCCGCTCGCCAGCCCAGTAGGGCATGCTCCAGCGGACCTGCGCGCAGCCGAGGCCCTCGGCGAGCCCGTCGGTGAACTCCCGCCAGGTGACGTCGAGGCCGTCGGTGACGTTGAACGCCTGGCCGGGCGCGGCCTCGTGGCGCAGCGCGAGCACCGCCGCGTCGATCAGGTTGTCGACGTAGCAGAGCCCGGCGACGGCGCGGCCGCCGTCGATCAGCAGCATGTTGCCGCCGCGGATCGCGCGCGCGATCTCGCCGACGACGTCGCGCGAGCGCGGCCCGTAGACGGTCGCCGGGCGCAGGATCACGGCGTCGAGCGCGTGCGCCGGCTTCGACGCGGCGAACCTCGGCCTCGGCGGCCAGCTTGCGTCTGCGCGTACCAGTTGCGGAAGCCGCGTCGCCGTGTGCGTCTCGTCGATCGCCGCGCCGCCGCGGGTAGCCGTAGACGTCGGTGGTGCGGAAGTGGACGAAGCGCTCGCACCGACGCGCCGGCGGAGGCCTCGAGCAGGTTGCGCGTGCCGTGCGACGTTGGTCTGCGTGATCTCCTGCGTCGTCGCCCAGTCCGACACCAGCGCGCCGCAGTGGAAGACGTAGTGGCAGCCCTCGACGGCGCGCGCGAGCGAGCGCGCGCTGGTCGAGGTCGCCGACGGCGATCTCGACGTCGAGCGTCGCTCGAGCCGCGAGGTGTCGCTGCTGGCGCGCACGAGGCAGCGGACCTGGTGGCCCTCGCGCACGAGGCGCTGCGCGAGGTGCCCGCCGATGAAGCCGCTGGCGCCGGTGACCAGGCAGACGTCGTCGCGCGTCGATGTCGACTGCGGCGTGCCGCGAGACGGCGTCGAGTCGCTCGCGGCGGCGGCGCTTCGGGCGGCTCTCTGCGGCGTGCGCGGCGGCGCAGCGTCGCGGTGGCGATGTCGCGCACGACGCCCCAGTTCTTGCCCGCCGGCGCCCTCGCAGTCGGCGAGCACGGCGTCGAGCGCGTCGCAGGAAGCTGTCTGCGCCTCGGCCTCGGACAGCGTCAGCGGCGGCAGCAGCTTGATCACGTCGTTCTTGCCGGCGGCCATCGTGATCACGCCGTGGTCGCGGTGCAGCGGGATCACGATCAGCTGCGGGAACAGGCCCTCGCTGGCCATGTGGATCAGGCGCCAGTTCAGCCGCGCGACGCGCGAGCTCGGCGCGCCGCAGCTCGATCCCGATCATCAGCCCGCGGCCGCGGACCTCGCTCGATCATCTCGTAGCGCTGCTGCAGCTCGAGCAGGCCGTCGCGCAGCAGCGCGCCGATCCGCGCGGCGTGCTCGACGAGGCCGTCGCGCTCGATGATCCGCAGCGTGGCGAGGCCGGCGGCCATCGACAGGCGGTTGCGGCCGTAGGTCGACTGGTGCACGTAGCAGCGCTCGAGCGTGCCGACGGCGCGCTGGTAGATCTCGCGGCGTGGTGACCATCGCCGCGACCGGCATGTAGCCGCCGCTGAGCGCCTTGCCGACGAGCACGAAGTCGGGCTCGAGGCCCCAGTGCTCGAGCGCGAACCACTTGCCCGTGCGCCCGAGCCCGGTCTGGATCTCGTCGAGCGACGAACAGCGTGCCGTAGCGGCGGCAGAGCTCCTGCGCGGCCTGCAGGTAGCCCGCGGGCGGCAGCGTCACCATCGCGGCCCTGGATCGGCTCGACGATGAACGCGGCGACGTCCTTCGCGCGCAGCTCCGCCTCGAGCCGCGTCGAGGTCGCCGAACGGCACGCGCGCGCAGCCGGGCAGCAGCGGCCCGAAGCCCTCCTTGAAGAACTCGTCGCCGACGAGCGAGAGCGGGCCGAGCGTGACGCCGTGGAAGCTGCTGCTCGCACGAGAGCAGCCGCGGCCGCCCGGTCGCGGCGCGCGCGAACTTCATCGCCGAGTCGACGGCCTCGGCGCCGGTGCTCGCGAAGAACACGGCGTCGAGCGCCGCGCGGCAGGCGCTGCGTGAGCGCCTCGGCGAGCATCCCGGCGAGCGCCGAGTAGTGGATCTGCACGCCGTCGACGAGGTCGGCGGCGAGCGTCGCCTGCAGCACGTCGCGCACGTCGGGGTGGTTGTGGCCGAGGCTGGCGAAGCCCTCGCCGGTGTGGAAGTCGAGGTAGGCGCGGCCGGCCGCGTCGTAGAGGTAGGAGCCCTTGCGCCGAGCGCGTACTCCTTGTCGAAGCCGAGGATCCGCAGCACGTCGACGAGCGACGGGTCGAGGTGGCGCGCCGCGAGCGAGAGCGTTTCGGCTAGGCGCGCTCTCGCGTCGGCCGTTACGCCGAGGCCGTCGTCGGGATCGCTGGCGGGGGCGGCTTGTTCGGGGCGGATGCTCATGGTGGGGATCTCAGCTGTCCGGGCGCGTGGGCGTCCGCAGCGAGCGCGTAGTTTGACGGGCGAGCGCGAGCGTCGACGCACCGCGGGTCGCTGAGCGCGGCGTGAGGCGCCGGCGCAACCGCCGAGGCCGGGGCGGGCAACCTCAGGCCGGGCTCGGTTCGTGCCGATCCTTGGACGTGTCCAATCACTTCGAGGAGCTGATCGAGCACGCGGCGGCGCTTTGCGACGCGGGCGAGTTCGACGAGGCGAGCGGCCTGCTCGAGCGGGTGGTCGAACGCGATCCTGCGGACTGGAGGGCACGGAGTCTGCTCGCGCGCGCGGAGCTCGGGGCGGAGCGCTACGAGCAGGCTGTGGATCAGGCCGCTAGAGCGTGCAGGCTCAGCGGCCATGGCACGCTCCCTCATCTAGTTGCGAGTTTCGCGCTCGATCGCCTGGGGCGCTCGCAGGAGGCGGTCCGGCATGCCCGCGAGGCGGTGCGGATCGACCCTTTCGACTGGCGTGCGCTCGACCGGCTCGCCGTGCTCCGGGCGCGCGAGGGCGCCGACAGCCCGGAGGTTCACGAGCTGATCGAGAGGATGCTGGCATTGGCGCCAAGGGAACCCGAAGCCCATCTGACGGCGGGACGCGTGGCCGCAGCTGCGGAGGACCGAGCAGGCGCGCAGCGCGCATTCCGAAGGGTGCTCGAGCTGGATCCAGGAAATGCTGCCGCGCAGCACGCGCTCGCCGGCCTGCGCCTGCGTCGCCGCGTGAACGATCCCGCCGTGCTCGCCGCCGCGGCGGCCGGGTACTCGCGGGCTGCCCGCGCCGACCCCGAGGCGGGGCGGAGCCGAGCGGCCGTCGAGGCGCTCCTGCGGGTGTTCCTCTCGAAAACCGCCTACCTGCTGCTGATCGACGCCTATGTCGTGGGCCGGCTCAGCGCGAAATCGGGCGGGGCGGTCGCGAGGCTGCTGCCGCTCCTGGTTCTGACGATCCCCGCGTTCTACGCCTGGCGGTTCTGTGCTCATCTGACGGCTCCCGTGCGCAGCCGACTCGTCGGCGTGATCCTCGGCAAAGGCCCCCTGCGATTCGCCGCCGCCTGCGAGGCGCTCGCCGTGCTCGCGATCGTGGCCGGTTCAGGCATCCCGCAATCGGCGCGCCCTGGCCTGGCCGGCACAGCCGGAGTGCTCGCCTTGCTCGGCCGGATCGTGATCTACACGCAGCTCGAACACGCAAAGCGGGCTGTCCGCGGACAGCCGGCACGACCGGCTGTCCGTCCCCGCTTCGTGTGGGCTTTGGGTGTGCTCGTGGTGGGGGTCTTGGCGGCGGTGCTGCTCGCCGCGGCCCTGCGCTGAGCTACTGCGTGATCGCGGCGGCCATCTCGTCGAAGGCCTGCACGTAGTCGTCGATCGCCTCGTCGGTGTGCGTCACCGACAGCGTCCACTCCTCCTCGCGCCCGGGCGTCATGTAGATGCCGCGGTTCATGTTCCACAGCCAGGCGAGCTCGGTGACGGCGACGTCCTGGTTGGCCTTGAAGGTCTCGTAGTCGACGATCGGGCGTGGGCGAGAAGGTGACGCAGCCCTTCGAGCCGATGCCGACGGCGTAGCCGGGCAGCCGGTGGCGCTCGATCACGGCCTCGCAGCCGGCGACGATGCGCTCGTTGAGCGCGTCGAGGTGCCGTAGGCGGCCGGCGTCAGGACCTCCTCGCAGGCTGGCGCGCGCGGCGGCCATCGACAGCGGGTTGCCGTTGTAGGTGCCGACCTGGTAGACGCTGCCGTCCTCGACGACGCGCATCACCTCCTCGGTGCCGCCGATCGCGCCGGACGGCAGGCCGCCGCCGAGCGTCTTTGCCAGCGTGACCATGTCGGGCTGCACGCCGAAGCGCTCGGTCGCGCCGCCGGCGGCGATCGCGAGGCCCGTCTTGACCTCGTCGAAGATCAGCACGATGTCGTGGCGCTCGGTGATCTCGCGGACCGCCTCGCAGGTAGCCCGTCCTGCGGCAGCACGACGCCGAGGTTCATCATCGCGGCCTCCATGATCACGCAGGCCGGCTTGCGCCCTTCGCCGCTCGAGGCGCTCGATCCGCCGCTCCATCGCCTCGGCGTCGTTGAACGGCACGGGCATCGTCAGCTCGACGACGGCCTTCGGGATGCCGGCGCCGTAGGGCAGCGAGGCGAGGTTGTCGCGGTCGCCGATGTCGTCGTAGGGGACGCCGATCGAGACCATCACGCCGTCGTGGTGGCCGTGGTAGGAGCCGAAGATCTTCACGATCGTCTCGCGCCCGGTCAGCCCGCGAGCGATCCGGATCGCGTCCATCGTCGCCTCCGAGCCGGAGTTGACGAAGCGCCAGCGCGCCAGCTCGAAGCGCTTGGCGAGCTCCTCGGCGACGATCACGGTGTCCTCGGTGACGGCGGCGAAGTGCGTCCCCAGCGCGACGCGCTCGCGCACGGCCTTGACGATCGCCGGGTGCGCGTGGCCCTGCACCATCGAGCCGAAGCCGTTGTGGAAGTCCCAGTAGCTGTTGCCGTCGACGTCGACGACGCGCGGCGCCCTCGCCGGAGACGAGGTAGATCGGCCAGGGGTCGCGCAGCTGGTAGGAGGAGGCGACGCCGCCGCTGAGCGAGTTGCCGGCGCGCTCGTACATCTTGGCCGAGGCGGCCGTGCGGGCGTTGAGCGCCTCGAGCTCGAGGCGGGTCAGCTCCTCGACGCGGGTCGCGTCGATCTCGGTGGGTGTGGTCGCGGGCATTGGTGGAGACTAGCTCGCGGCGGCCCCGGGGCGGTAGGCAGCACACTGCCTCGTCGTGACCGGTGCGCGCGGTGGCCCAGCTCAGCGCGTGCGCAGTGCGAGCCCAAACCCGACCATCAGGAGAGGGACGGCCGCCGGTGGGTAGGCCGTCAGGCTGGCGATCAGCGCCAGCAGCGCACAGCCGGCAGCCATGCGCTGGTAGGGATTGCGGGTGATTCGCATACCCGCATATCGGGCGCTTGGGCCCGGTGCTGTAGGGCGAGCAAGAAATAGGGACCGCCGTGAGCGACGGCGACCGTCAGGCGACTGCCGCCCGCCTACTCGCGGGCCGGCGCGAGCATCCGTCCGTGCCATGCCGCAGCATGCCGGGCCGTTTGACGCGCAACACCTCGACATCGCTGCGCGCCTGGCAACGCCATGCCCTCGACCGCTTGGCCGACTGGCAAGGCGGCCCGTTCTTGATCTCGGCGGCGCCAGGTGCCGGCAAGACACGCCCGGCGCTCGAGCTCGCCGCAGACCTGCTCGCGAGGCAGGTCTGCAAGCGCGTCGTCGTGCTCTGCCCGACGACGCCGCTGACGCGCCAGTGGGCCGCGGCCGCGGCGGCGCTCGGCGTGCAGCTCCAGCCGGACGCCGAGAGCGCCGACCCGCCGCGCGACTTCCACGGCGTCGCGGTCACCTACGCACGGGTCGCGAGCGACCCGGCGGCGTGGGCGACGAAGGTCCGCCGTGACACGCTCGTCATCGTCGATGAGGCGCACCATCTCGGCGAAGACCTCGCCTGGGGTGTCGGCTTTCGCCGGGCGTTCACCCGGGCCGAGCGCTGGCTCTTGCTCTCGGGCACGCCGTTTCGCTCGGATGCCACGCCGATTCCCGGCGTTCGCTACGACGACGACGGCGTGGTCGTGCCGGACGTCACCTACACCTATGAGCAGGCCGTCGCGGAGGGAATCTGCCGACCGGTTGCGTTCGTCACGTTCGACGGCAGCCTCTCCTGGCGCAGCGGCGACGACGTGATCGAGTCCTCCTTCGAGACGGTCCTCACCGGGCGCGAGGCGAGCCGCCGCTACCGCACGGCGATCTCGACGGAGCTTCCCGACGGGCTGCCACGGATCCTCAAAGAGGCCGACGCCAAGCTGCGCGCGCTGCGCGCCGGCGGACACAGCGACGCGGGCGCGCTGGCGATCGCCGCCGACGCGTCGCACGCGCGCCAGATCGCAAAGCTGCTGAGCGAGGCGACCGGACGCACGCCGGTCGTCGTGCTGCACACAGAGGCGCGCGCCGCGCGCAAGCTGGCCGACTTTCGCGGCTCGCGCGATCCGTGGATCGTCGCCGTCAACATGGTCTCCGAGGGCGTCGACATCCCGCGCCTGCGCGTCGGCGTCTACGCAAGCGCCGCCAAGACGCCGCTGATCTTCCGCCAGATCGTCGGGCGCTTCGTGCGCACGACCCCGGGCAGGGCGGCCGAGCCGAGCTGGCTCTACCTCCCGGCCGACCAGACCCTGCGCGCCCATGCCGCCGAGATCGAAAGTGAGCTGCGCCACGTCCTGCGAGGCGAGGAGCCCGGCGAGGAGCCGGAGGAGCTTGCCGAGCGGCGCGCCAGCGAGCCTTCGCCGAGTCCTGACTTCGTGCCGCTGAGCGCCGAGTTCGCGGCGCAGATGACGCTGTTCGGCGCGCCCCAGGCCGCGCGTGGGTCCGCTCCGGGCCCCGCTGCTGCCGATGTCGCGGCCGCGAGGCTCTCCGTGCCCGCGCCGGAGCCGGCGCCACGTGCGGTCTTCGAGCAGCGCGCCGAGCTGCGCCGAGAGCGGAGCCGCCTCGTCGGAGAGCTCGCCCGGCACAAGAGAAGCAGTCATCGCGAGATCAACGCATGGCTGAACCGGGCTGTCGGCATCGAGCGCGTGAACGATGCGACGATCGAGCAGCTCGAGCGCTCGGTGGCGGCGCTGGTGAAGGAGCTCACTCGAGGGCGGCCTGCTCGCGCGAGGGCGCGTTAGCCGGCCGAAACTCACAACGTGTCCGCAGGGCGCGATCAAATCGAAGTCCACCGGACTTGACGTAGGCACATCCAGGCGGATACAAGAGGGGCGGATGACCGTCACAGACCATGCTCGCGCACTGGCGGTGCGGAGGACTCGCCGCTTCGCACTGGCCGCAACGGCGTGCGCCTGTGCGCTGGCGATCCCTCTGGCGGGTGCTGCGGACGCCTCGGTGATCGTCGTCACGAACACCGCAGACTCAGGTGCGGGCTCGCTGCGCGCCGCCCTCGCTGCCGCGAAACCCGGGGAAACGATCTCGATCCCGACCCCGGGCGACTACCTCGTCACCTCGGCCGAACTCGTCGTCTCGAAGGATGTCTCGATCGAAGGCTCGGGACCGGCCGTCCGCATCGTCGGCGACGGCAACAACCGGGTTTTCGACGTGACCGCGAACAACGCGACGTTGTCCGGCCTGACGGTCACAGGCGGCGGTCTGTCGGGCGCCTCGGCGGCCGGCGGCGGGATCGCCAACGGCGCGGGCACGCTGGTACTCCGCGACGTCACGGTCACGGGCAACACCGTCAGCAACACAAGCGGCGGCATCATTGAAGGCGGCGGTGTCTCGAACAAAACCGGCACGCTGGAGGTCATCGACTCGACGATCAGCGGCAACACGGCGGCGATCACCCCTGGCGGGGGCGGGATACCGGGGGGTGGCGGAGTTGCCAGCAGCGAAGGCTCGGTCAGCATCAGCGGCAGCACGATCAGCGGCAACACGGCCTCGATTGCGATGCCCGGCGGCGTGCCCGAGGGCGGGGGCATCGAGAGCCTGCGCGGGTCGCTGACGATCGCCGACAGCACCGTGAGCGGCAACAAAGCGATCGGCGGATCGGTCGCCCAGGGCGGTGCGATCGTCGCGTTCTTCACGACGACGGCGCTTACGCGCACGACCCTCAGCGCCAACGCCGCGACCGAGGGCGGCGCGGGGACGATTTCCCAGGGGGGCGGCATCCTGCAGTTCCAGGGATCGCTGTCGCTCCTCAACAGCACGATCGCCGCCAACACCGCCACGGCTGAATTCAGCGAAGGCGGAGGCGTGGAAGCCGAGGAAACGACCGCCGAAGCGACGAACACCACGATCGCCTCGAACGTCGCGTCCGGCCCGAAAGGACTCGGCGGCAATCTTCTCGCCTCCAGAGAAGCGACGGTCACGCTGCAGAACACGATCGTCGCGGGCGGCACGGCCGTGACGAGTGCGAACTGCGCGGCAGCGCCGAAATCGGCCATCCAGTCGCAGGGACACAACCTCGACAGCCTCAACGACTGCGGCTTCACCGCCGCCGGAGACATCGTCGGCGCCGACCCGCTGCTCGCGCCGCTGGCCGACAACGGCGGTGCCACGCAGACGATGGCGCTCGCGCCTACCAGCCCCGCGATCGACGCAGCCGCAAGCGCGGCGTGCCCGCCGACCGATCAACGGGGCGTGCTGCGCCCGGCGGGCTCCGGATGTGACATCGGCGCCTTCGAGCTGGCGACGCCGAGTGCGACGAGCGGGCGGGCGGGTGCCGTGACGACAACCTCGGCCACGCTGAACGGCAGCGGCGCAAACCCCGACCTCGCCGGGGCCAGCACGTTCTTCCAGTACGGCACGACCGGTGCCTACGGTTCGCTCACTTCGGCGCAGCCGATCGGGCCGACGACGGCACAGGCTGGGATCGCCGCATCTGTCGTGGGGCTGCGGCCCGCAACGCTCTACCACTTCCGCTTGGTCGTGCAGAACGGCGTCAGCACGGCGTACGGCGCCGACCAGACGTTCGCCACCTCCGCGCCTCTTGTCGTCCCCGGTACCCGTCCGTCCCATGCGCCGACGGTGTCCAACGCAGGTCAGTCACACGCCGTCTGGCGCGAGGGCAAGCGGTCGGCTGTTCTGTCCCGCAGGAGCAAGAAGAAGGCTCCGGTGGGCACTACGTTCTCGTTCACCCTCGACCAGGCGGCGAGCGCCCGCTTTGTCTTCGCCCAGCAGGTCGGCGGCAGGTCGGTCAAGGGCCGGTGCGTCGCCCCGACGAAGACGAACCGCCGCAAGCGCGCATGCAAACGCACGATCAAGCGTGGCACGCTGTCCTTCGCCGCCCACTCCGGTTTGAACAAGCTCGCGTTCCAGGGGCTGCTCACGCGCTCGAAGAAGCTGCCGCCTGGGCGCTACATGGTGCTGATCAGCGCTACGAACGCAGCTGGAAAGCGCTCGGCGACGCGCGCGCTTCGCTTCACGATCGTTCGCTAGAGGTTCTTGCCGCTTGCGGGGTCTGACGCTCGATGGCGCCGGGCGTTTATTTCTCGCACGGGGCGGGCAATGCGCGTCCATGCGCGGGGGACGGGGAGGCAAAGCTGTCTCGGCGCGGTTGGCACGCGTATGGGACGGTCGTCGTCGAAGCTTGTACGTATGCGGTCTGGCCGCAGCGCTTCTGCTCGCCACGGCGGCTTCGGCAGACGCAAACGCGGCTCGGATCACGGCGAAAAAGCGCATCGCGCCGCGCGTGGTGGAACTCACGATCTCCACGCCCGCTTTCACCGCGCCTACGCACGTCGACGTGGACCTCCCCGTCGGTTACTACACCGACCGTCAACGGCGCTGGCCGGTCGCGTACTTCCTCGCCGGCACGATGAACACGTACGCGAGCTTCAACGCGGTCGTCCACGGCGTCGAACTGTCGAAGTCCTTCCCCGCGATCATCGTCTCGCCGAACGGCGACAGCGGATATTGGAGCGACTGGTACAACGGCGGCGTATTCGGTCCGCCCGAATACGAGACCTACGTGATCGAACAGCTGATCCCGCTGATCGACCACCATTTCCGCACGATCCCCGAACGCTCCCAGCGCGCCGTCGCGGGCGTCTCGATGGGTGGTTACGGCTCGATGATGTTCGCCGCGCGCCACCCCGACCTGTTCGCCGACGCCGCGAGCATCTCCGGCGCGGTCGACAGCAACCCGGCGCCCCTCGCCGCCGCGCTGTCGGTCAGCCCGACCTTCCAGGAAGGCGAAGTCGATGCGATCTACGGGCCGCGCGCCACGCAGGAAATCCGCTGGCGCGGCCACAATCCGACCGATCTCGCCGACAATCTGCGCGGCCTCGATCTGCAGGTACGCACGGCTAACGGAGTACCCAACCCGGCGATCGGCGAGGAACTCCTGTCGGCCGACTCCGCCTCGTGCGTGATCGAGGGCGGCGTGCACATCGCCAGCGTCGACTTCCACGAAAAGCTCACCGAACTCGCCATCCCGCACCTCTGGGAGGACTACGGCGCCGGCTGCCACACGCCGCCCAACTTCGAACGCGAGATCGCCGACACGATGACGGTCCTCACCGAAGACTTCGCACACCCGCCGGCGGCGCCGTCCCCATTCGACTACGAATCGATCGAGCCTGAATTCGACGTCTGGGGCTGGCACATCGGCGCCGATCCGGCGCGCGCCGTCGAGCAGCTCCAGCTCCAATCCGTCAGCCCCGAAGGCCTGACGCTGGTCGGCTCGGGCACGACGAGCGTGATCACGCCGCCGCTGTTCCCGGGTGTACGGCTCGTCGAGCTGCACGGCGCAATGCAGGCGAGCGCGCGGCCGGATCGCAAAGGGCGCCTGCATTTCACCGTCGACCTCGGGACTGCGGACACCCAGCAGCAGGACACGCCGGGAGCGGTGCCCGCCGAAGTTCGCCGGACTGTGACGTTCACGCCGAGCTCGCCCTAGCGGACGCGGGCCATCGGATGGGCAGTCAGATGCCTGTCGGGGCTTGAGTCGAGGGGCAGAGCGGCTACGGCTGGCGCGTGACCTGGTGGCGCTTCGCGTCGGCGTAGAGCGGCTCGGGCGCCATGTCTAGCCCGTCCTCGGGCCAGACGATCGTGGCGAACAGGGGATCGATTTGGACCTTCGCGAAACGTGCCGGATCGCGCAGCGGCTCGAATACGCCGGTCCACTCGACGATCCGAGAATGAGACGTCGCCAACGGTTCCGTCGTCGAAAGTAAGTCGCAGCTCGTACTCGCCGATGACCTCTACAGCGGTCACCGCAGGAAGGTAGCCGACATTTGTCATGAAGCGGATTTTACGCCAGCGGGTCGATGAGGCATAGAGGTTCCTGTTGACGGGCGCGATGCCAATTGGCCGCGAGCTCCGTCTGATGAAGCGATGCCCATCGTCGGACGAGCTTGAGGGCTCGTGGCGGGAGTGAGCCCGCAAGGATTGTCCCGTCAATCGCGAGTGATGCGTTACGTCCCGAGTACGTGGCGTGGAAGTGTGGCGTCTGATGTCCGCTCTCATCCCAGAACATCGCGATCGTGATCCCGTAGAAGAAGCTGATGCGCGGCATCAGGCGCCATCCGCGCAAGCCGCCGGAGGCGCGTAAAAGCCCATCGTTGCTACTCCGACTTCGTCCCAGCTTCGGGACAAAATTGGGACAAAGTCCGTCGTGCCGGATCGCGACCTAATGCCGCAAACCCGCACTCCAGAGCCAAACGAGGAATGCCGGAGGAGGGACTCGAACCCCCGACACGCGGATTATGATTCCGCTGCTCTAACCAGCTGAGCTACTCCGGCGGGGTGGCGCAGTTTAGCTTCGTCGCCGTCGTCGGCCGCGCGGATCGAGGGCCGTGTTGTGAGACGCTTCTCGTATGCCGTGGATCCCCGAGCTGTTCTCCGCGCCCGTGCTCGAGCAGTTCGAAGAGAAGCAGCAGCAGGAGGTCGCGATCGTCCCCTACTTCGACGGCTTGCTGGCGGGCGAGCTGGGCGCGCTCGTCGACTCGTTCGCCGGCGAGCCGCTGTTGCAGCATCCGGTGCGCGGGCGGGTCAGCGGCGTGCGCGCGTTCGAGGCGTTCGTCGCCGACACGAACGAGTGGCTCACGCGGCGCAACGTCTCGGTGTCCGACGTCGAGCGCGTCGTGATGGAGCACAGGGGCTTCGAGGAGGTCGTGCTCGAGCTCGACGGCGAGCACGGGCGGATCGGCCTTCCCCACGCGATGGTCGCCGACCACGACTCCCGCGGGCGCCTCACCGAGCTGCGCATCTACTTCAGCAGCTGGCCGCTCACCGGCCGGCACGCCAACCGGCCGCCCTTGCTCCAACCCGACGCCGACGTGCGCGAGTCGGATGTCGTCGGCGACTACCAGCGCGCGCTGGCCGCCGGCGACCTCGACGCGATCCTCGCGACGTTCGAAGCCGACGGCTATGCCCGCGAGCCCGCAGGCGGCGAGCACGTCCACCGCGGCTCAGACGGCCTTCGCACGTTCTACGAGCAGCTGTTCTCCGCCGGAGGCGGCATCCCGCTCGAGCACTGCGCAACGATCGACGACGGTCGCTCGTGCGCGCTCGAGTACAACGTCGTTCGCTGGGGGCAGACCGACCTGCCGCCGCAGGCCGGCGTGGCCGTCTACGCGCGCGGCCCCGCCGGCAAGCTCGCCGCCGCGCGCATCTACGACGACGTCGATCCGCCGCTCCGAGCAGGCATCTGACCGGCACGTGCCGCCCGGGAGTGCTGCTGCTTCGCCCGAGGCTCAGTCGAAGCCGTGGAACGGAGAGCGCTCGCCCTTCTCCCAAGCCTCCCGCAGCCCCGGCGTGCCGAGGTCCCAGTCGGGGCGGATCTCCTTGCTGACCTCGCGCAGATCGCGCCAGAGATCCGCGAACGAGGGTCGTCCCCAGAACCAGTAGCCGTTGTAGATGGTGTGGATCACCAGCCCCGGCTTCAGCACCAGCGTGTGCGGGATCATCGGGTCGTTCTCGGCGTCCGTGTACTCCTGGATCTCCAGGTCTTTCTGCACGATCCGCCCCGGGTCTGAGAGGAACGGCCAGACCGCGCCCACGGAGGCACGGAGCTCTTTGCTCGCGTGGTCCTCGTCCGTGGAGATCGTCGCGACCTGTGTGTAGGCCACTGCGATCTTCGGGTAGTTCGCCGCCAGCTCCAGGTGCTGCTGGTGCTCCTTCGGGCAGTAGTTGCCACGGGCGAGCGTGAGGATCAGCGGGTCCTCGCCCTGCAGCTCGCTGAGCTTGCGCGGGGTTTTCGTGTGATCCGGCAACTCGTAGTCCGGGAACGTGGCGCCGGGGACGATGTCGGAGCGCATACGGGACCGCCTTTCCTCACGCGACGAGCTGCTGCCCGCCGTCGACGTCGTAGGTCGCGCCCGTGAGCGCCGTGTTGGTCATCAGGTGCAGCGCCAGGGCCGCGACGTCCCGCGGACCCACGACGCGGCCGATCGGCAGCGTAGCCCGAAGCTCCTCGCGGCGAGCTTCCAGCCCCTCGCCGAGCAGCGAGGCCGACAGGGGCGTGTCGACGAAGCCGGGCGCGATCACGTTCGCGCGGATCGGCGCGATCTCCACCGCGAGGTTCGCCACGAGCGCCGGCGTCGCCGCCGTGATCGCCCCGATCAGCGTGAGCCCGACGCCGCGGTGGCGGCCTCCGGTGCCGCTGATGAAGACCAGCGACCCGCCCGGCCGCACCTTCCCCGTGACGTGACGAGCGACCCGCATCGGCAGCAGCAGGTGGCGGTCGATGTCTTGGCGCGCCTGCTCGAAGTCCATCTCCGCGAGCGGCGCGTAGTAGGGACCGCTGCCCGAGAGCATCAGATGGTCGATCGGGCCCTGGAGCTCCTCGAAGAAGCGCTCGAGCTGCTGCTCGTCGGTTGCGTCGAACGCGGCGCTGCTGAGCGCGCCGAGCTCTCGTGCGGCGTGCTCCAGGCGCTCCGGGTTTCGGCCCGTGAGGATCACCTCCGCGCCCTCGGCGCGAGCGAGGCGGGCCGTCTCCAAGCCGATCCCAGCGCTGCCGCCGATCACGACGACCGTCTGGCCGCCCAGCGCCGGCTCGCGTGGCGCGGCGCCCGCGGCGGTCCCGTTGCTCATCGCCTCTCTCCTTCCTAGCTCGCCATCGGCGGCCCCGCGCCGACGGCCTTCGACTTCGCCGCGATCTCGCCGCGCAGCGACTTCAGCGCCTCGACGTAGATCTCCGAGAACGTCGGGAACGGCTGGATCGTGTCGGTCAGGACCTCGAGCGGGACGTGCGCGCGGATCGCGAGCGTCGCCTGCTGCAGCCACTCGCCCGCCTCCGGGCCCAGCGCGTAGGCCCCCGTCAGTCGCTCGCCGTCGCTGAGCAGCGTCAAGAAGCCCTTGCTCTCCGCGTATGCGCGCGTGTAGGTCGCCGTCTTCGGTATTCCCGACAAGGAGGCCGTCGCGCTGAAGCGACCCGCCGAGGCGCCGACCGATGCCGCCTGTGGATCGGTGTAGACGACGCGCGGGACCGCCTCGTAGTCGGCCTTGCGCGGCTGTCCGAGGATGTTCGACGCGACCACCTCGCCCTGGTACTTGCCGACGTGCGTCAGCGGCCACGCGCCGTTGACGTCGCCGATCGCCCACAGCCCCTCCGCCGCGCGCAGGTGCGCGTCGACCGGGACGCCGTGCGCGTCCGCCTCCACGCCGACGCTCTCCAGGCCGATCCCGTTGACGCGCGGACGCCGGCCGGTGGCGACGAGCAGCTTCTCGCCGCGCAGCTCGCGCCCGTCGTCGAGCTCGAGCACGTACTCCTCGCCCTCGCGCCGCGCCGCGCTCGCGTTCGCCGAGAGGACGAGCTCGATGCCTTCGCCGCGAAGCACCTCGCCGAGCGCCTCGCCCAGCGGAGCAGGCTCGCGCGCGAGCAGGTGGTCGGCCATGTCGATCACGACCGCCTCGCCCCCGAGCCGGCGCACGGCCTGACCCATCTCCACGCCGACCGGGCCGCCGCCGAGGATCAAGCAGCCGCCGCGGTACCGCCGTCATCGCCGTCACCTCGCGGTTGCTCCAGACGCCCTCCAGCTCGCGCAGACCCGGCACCGGCGGCACGACCGGGTCGGCCCCGTTCGCGAGCACCACGTGATCGGCCGTGTGGCGCACGCCGTCGACCTCGACCGCGCCCGGTCCCGCGAGCCGGCCGCTGCCGCGCAGCAGATCGATGCCGTGATCGGCCAGCCACTGCGCCGCTCCCTCGTCGGTGTGGTCGGAGACCATGAAGTCGCGCCACGCAAGCGCCGCCTCGACGTCGACCTCGGCGCTCGCCGCCGCCTCGCGCGCCCCGTGCACCGCCTCGCCCGGGCGCAGCAGCGTCTTCGACGGGATGCAGGCCCAGTAGGAGCACTCGCCTCCCACGAGCTCGCGCTCGACCACGGCCACCCGCAGGCCGCCCTCCGCGAGCGCCCCCGCGCAGTGCTCGCCCGGGGAGCCCGCGCCGAGCACGATCACGTCGTAGTCGCTCATCTCGGCAGCTCCTCGCCCGCGCGCTCGCGCACCATGTAGAGCGCGTACCAGTCCGGCCAGTTCTCATCCGCCTCGCCCGTTCGCTCCTCGTGCTCGCCGTGCGCCGCCGCCGCGCGCCTGAGCGCCTCCGCGAGGTCCTCCACAGACTCGTAGCTCGTCGCCATCGCTCCTCCTCTCAGCGGCCCGGAAGGCGGGCCGTTATCTCTTGCAGCAGCCAGCCGTTGCCGTCCGGATCGCTGAACGTCGCAAACGAGCTGTACGGGTCCGGCGAGGGCCCGGCCGCGTGGTCGGACTCGCGAAAGCGAGCGCCCGGCGTCCCTTCGTGGAACACCTCGCCCACCTCCGCGCCATGCGCGATCAGCTCCGCGCGCGCAGCCTCGATGTCGGCGACCGCCAGGTACAGGCTCTGCGACCGAGCCCGGCGCCGCCGAGCTGAGGCCGATCCCGAACTGGATCGAGCACGCCGAGCCCGGCGGCGTCAACTGGACGATGCGGAACTCCTCGGTCGGAGAGAAGTCCGCGTCCAGGCGCCAGCCCAGCCCCTCGTAGAAGCGCTTTGCCCGATCGGCATCCGCGACCGGGAGCACGACGACCTCGAGCTTGAACTCCCCCGCGACCACCGGCGGCGTGCTCGCCGCGCTCCTCGCTGCTCGCTTCAACACCGCTCATCTCAACCTCCCGATCGGATTGCGCACACTCTTCATCGCGGTGGTGCTGAAGTCAAGGCTCGCCGCGGTCTAATCTCGTGACCGTGCTCGCGCCGATCCTGCTCGCCGTACCCAACGTCTCCGAGGGCCGCGACGAGGCGACGATCGAGCACGTCGGAGCTGCCTTCGCGCCGGCGCGTCCCGCTGCAGGCCACGGAAGTTCCGTCCGCCTGCTCGATGTCCACTCCGACCCCGACCACCACCGCTCCGTCTACACGCTCGCCGGCCCGCCGCGCGAGCTCGCCGACTCGCTGCTCGGCGGCGCCGCCGAGGCCGTCCGCTCGATCGACGTGCTCAGCCGCTTCAGCGCCGACCCCGCCGAGCGCGGCGCCCACCCGCACGTCGGCGCGATCGACGTCGTCCCGCTCGTCTACTTCGACGAGCGCATGCGCGGCGCCGCCTGCGCCGAGGCGCTCGTCGTCGGCGAGCGCATCGGCAAGCGAGCTCGACGTGCCCGTCTTCCTCTACGGCGAGCTCGCCGGCGAGCTGCCCGGCCGCACGCGCGCCGAGCTCAGGCGCGGCGGCGTCGCCGGTCTTGCCGAGCGGCTCGCTGCCGGTGAAGTGCGTCCCGACTTCGGCCCCGCCGAGCTCCACCCGAGCGCCGGCGCCGTGCTCGTCGCCGCGCGCGAGCCGCTCGTCGCCTTCAACCTGCAGCTGCGCGCGCCCGCCACGATCGAGGACGCCCGCCTCGTCGCCTCGCTCGTGCGCGAAGGCGGCGCCCGCGGGCTGCCCGGCGTCAGGGCCATCGCGATCGCCCTCAGCGGCGGCGTCGTGCAGGTCTCGATGAACGTCGAGCGCCCGCTCGAGCTGCCGCTCGCCGAGGTCGTAAAGGCCGTCGATGAGCTCGCGCCCGTCGCGAGCGGCGAGCTCGTCGGCCTCGCTCCGCGCGCCGCCTTCGAGGGCCTCTCGCCCGACCTGCCGCTGCCCGGCTTCGACCCCGCGCGCCATCTGATCGAGAACGCCCTCGCCGAGTCCGTGGCGCCCGAAACGCACTAGGCTCCTTGGATGGCCCAGACCAGGCGCAAACGCCGGACCAAGCACCGCGGCAACGCCGCCGGCGTCGTCGAGTCGCGCGGACGCACCGGACGCAAGCCGACCGCCGCCGAGAAGAGCGGCAAGGCCGCCGAGGCCGCCAAGGCCAAACAGCAGCGCCTCGACCGCAGCAACCGCCCGCCCAGCTGGCGCGGCGCCTTCGTGCGCGCGCTCGTCGCCGCCACCGCGCTCGTGCTGCTCTCCGGGCTGGTCCTCAAAGCCAGCGCCGGCCAGTCAGTCGCCTACTTCTTCGTCGGGCTGATCGCCTACACGCCGATCAGCTACTACAGCGACAGCTGGCTCTACAGACGCCGCCAGGCCAAGGCCAGGGCCAAGGGCGGTGGCGGCAAGGCGGGCGCGCGATGAGCGCCCTCGACGTGCGCTCCTTCACCGTCGGCATGGTGCAGGAGAACAGCTACATCGTCAGCAACCCCGCCGCCCCCGCCGGCGAGGACGGCCGCCGCCCCGCCGTGATCGTCGACCCCGGCGATGAGCCCGAGCGCCTGCTCGAGGCGATCGACGCGCTCGGCGTGCGGATCGAGGCGATCCTGATCACGCACTGCCACTTCGACCACATCGGCGCCGTCGCGCCCGTGGCGCGCGGCCACCGGCGCCCCCGTCTACTGCCCCGAGATCGAGCGCCCCGTGCTCGCCGACGTGATGAGCTGGGTGCCGCCCGGCTTCGGCCCCTTCGAGAGCTACGAGGCCGATCACACGGTCGCCGGCGGCGAGAGCATCACGCTGGCCGATCTCGATATCAAAATAATCTTCACCCCAGGGCACAGCCCCGGCCACGTCACCTACGCGATCGCCCCGTCAGGCAGCCGGGAGACCGCCTCCTTGCTCTCCGGCGACGTGCTCTTCCAGGGCTCCGTCGGGCGCGTCGACCTGCCCGGCGGCGACTGGCCCACGCTCGAGCGCTCGATCGGCGGCCTGCTGCGCTCGTTCGCCCCCGAGACCGTCGTCTACCCGGGCCACATGGGCGTGACCACGCTCGGACGCGAGCGCGACACCAACCCCTTCCTCGCAGAGCTGCGCGAGCGCGTGCCGCGCGCCGCCGCGATCGCGCCCGACGCGTCCGCCGCCGGAAGTTGAGCGCGCCCAAGCTCAAAGCGCCGCGCGGCACCTACGACGTGCTCGGCGAGCAGGCGCACGAGCGCGCCACGCTCGAGGCCCGCGCCCGCGCGCTGCTCGAGGGCGCCGGCTACGAGCGGATCGAGACGCCCACCTTCGAGGCCACCGAGCTGTTCGCCCGCGGCGTCGGCGAGTCCACCGACATCGTGCGCAAGGAGATGTTCACCTTCGAGGACGCCTCCGAGCGCTCGCTCACGCTGCGCCCCGAGGGGACCGCGCCCGTCTGCCGCGCCTACGTCGAGCACGGCATGCACAAGCGCCGCCAGCCCGTGAAGCTGTGGTACCTCTCGAGCTTCTTCCGCCACGAGCGCGCCCAGGCCGGGCGCTACCGCCAGTTCTGGCAGGTCGGCGCCGAGGCGATCGGCTCCGAGGATCCCGCCGTCGACGCCGAGTCGATCGCCCTGCTCGCCGCGCTGCTCGAGCAGATGGGCGTGCGCGAGGTGCGCCTGCGCCTCTCGAGCCTCGGCAGCCCCGAGGCGCGCGTCGAGTATCGCGAGCGCCTGCAGTCGTACCTGCGCGCGCACGAGTCCGAGCTATCCGAGGACGTGCGCGCGCGGATCGAGCTCAACCCGCTGCGCGCCTTCGACGCAGACCACGAGGGCACCCGGCGCGTGATGGCCGGCGCCCCGCGCCTGCTCGATCAGCTCAGCCCCGACGACGCCGCGCACTTCGCCGAGGTGCGCGCGCTGCTCGACGAGGCCTCCGTCGCCTACGAGGTCGACTCCACGCTCGTGCGCGGCCTCGACTACTACACGCGCACCGTCTTCGAGTTCACCTCCGACGCGCTCGGCGCGCAGAGCGGCGTCGGCGGCGGCGGGCGCTACGACGGCCTGATCGAGCTGCTCGGCGGCAAGCCCACGCCCGGCATCGGCTGGGCCGCCGGGATCGAGCGCATCCTGCTCGCCGGCGACGGGCAGCACGCCGCCGCCAGCCCCGTCGACCTGTTCATCGCGCTCGACGAGCGAGGACTCGCGGCGCGTCGCCTTCGGCCTGCTGCACGACGCGCGCTCCGCCGGCCTTGCCGCGCAGATGGAGCTCGCCGGGCGCTCGCTCAAAGGCCAGCTCGGCCACGCCGACGCGCTCGGCGCGCGCTACGTCGCGATCGTCGAAGACGACCACACCGCGCTCAAGGACATGCAGGACGGCGGGCAGGAGCGGATCGCCACCGACACCGTCGTGCACGCCGTGCTGCGCGGGCTGCGCACGCTCTGAGACGCCCCGCGCCGCTCGCTCGCGGGCGCTGAAAGCGATCTTGCAGCATCGGCCAGAGCCGTCCGCCGTGCGCTGCGCCGCTCAACTCTCGCGCCCAAGTTGCCGAAGGAGAGGGCAATGACGCACATCTCGCGCCCCTTCCAGATCGCGCTTGCCGCGCTCGTCCTGCTCGTCGCCGTCTGGTTCCTCGCCCTGCGCGGGCACTCCGGCGGCGAAAGCTCGAGCTCCAGCTCGCCTTCCGCCGCGAGCTCCTCGCCGGCCAGTACCTCCGCTTCCCAGAGCGCGCCCGGCGGCGGCACGCCCGCATCCAAGGGCGGCGTCTACCACGGCTCCGCGCCCGGCGTCGAAGGGCTCTCGCGAGCGATCCAGAAGGCGCGCGGCGCCGTCGCCCAGTCCCAGCAGAACGCCAAGCAGCAGGGCTCCGCGCAGAGCTCGAGCGGCGCGCAGGCCCAGCGCGCGCAGTCCCAGACTTCGCAGTCCCAGAGCGCCAAGCAGACCCAGGCTCAGGCGAGACAGAGCCAGCCAGGCGCACAACTCTCAGCAGAGCAAAGCCGCCAGCGGCGTGCCCGCGATGCAGGCCGTCGTCGAAGGCGAGCTGAAGCACGGCAAGGTCGTCGCCGTCCTCTTCTGGAACCCCAAAGGCGCCGTCGACGCGACCGTTCGCCGCGAACTGCGCGCCGCCGGCCGCGCCCAGCACGGCAAGCTCGCAGTGCACGTCGCCCGCTCGAGCCAGGTCGGCTCGTTCGGCTCCTTCACGCACACCGTGCAGGTCTACTCGACGCCGACGATCCTGCTGATCAACGCCAAGGGCTCCACGTCGAGCCTGACCGGTCTGACCGACGCCTTCTCGATCGCTCAGGCGATCAAGGAAGTCAAGCGGGCCAAGTAGCCTTAAACTCGGAAGCGTGAGAAGCGCCTCCGAAAGCCTGCAGCAGCACCTCGAACACCCGCTCCGGCGCGGCCACACTGCCCGCCGACGCGCACACCGGCGCCGCCGGCGGCGCCGCCTGCGGCGACCTCGTCCGCATCTCGCTGGCCGTCGATCCGAGCAGCGCCGACGGCCGGATCCTCGACGCCGGCTTCGACGCCAGCGGCTGCGGCGCCGCGATCGCCGCCGGCAGCGCCGTCGTCGGCCTGATCCGCGGCGCGCCGCTGCTCGACGCCGCCCGGATCGGTCCCGAGCGAGATCGAACGCGGAGCTCGGCGGGCTCAGCGCCGCCAAGCGCCACGCCGCCGAGCTCGCCGCCGACGCGCTGCACCGCGCGCTCGGCTGGGCCGCGCGCGAGCAGGCGCGGCTCGCGCCGTCCGCCGCGCGCACGCTCGTCGCGATGAGCGGCGGCGTCGACAGCGCCGTCGCCGCCCTGCTCGTCGCCCGCGACGGCGCCGAGGCCGTCGGCGTCACGCTCGAGCTGTGGTCCGACCCCGAGAACGACGGCGAGCGCGAGCTGCTGCTCGGCGCAGGCCGTGCGCGGCGCGCGCGAGCTCGCCCACGGCCTCGGCATGCCGCACCTCTCGATCGACCTGCGCGCCGAGTTCCGCGCCGGCGTCGTCGACGGCTGGCTCGCCGACCACGAGGCCGGCCTCACGCCCAACCCGTGCGTGCGCTGCAACGGCAACGTGCGCCTCGACGCGATGCTCGAGCTCGGCGAGCGGCTCGGCGCGCAGACGCTCGCGACCGGCCACTACGCGCGCGTCGCAGCGACGGCCGGACTGCTGCGGCATGGCCGCCGACGTCGCCAAGGACCAGACCTACGTGCTCTCCGCGCTCGCGCCGTCCTCGCTCGAGCGCCTGCGCTTCCCGCTCGGCGAGCTGCACAAGGACCAGGTGCGCGAGCTGGCCGCCGAAGCCGGCCTGCGCCGTCGCGCGCAAGCCCGACTCGCAGGACCTCTGCTTCCTCGCCGGCACGCGCCACGGCGACTTCCTCGAGCGCCACGGCGGCCTCGGCGCGACAGCCCGGCCCGATCGTCGATCGCGACGGCGAGCCGTGCTCGGCGAGCACCGCGGCGCGCACGCCTACACCGTCGGCCAGCGCCACGGCCTCGGCATCGGCGCGCCGCGAGCCGCTCTACGTGCTCGCGACCGACCCGCGCGCGAACACCGTCACCGTCGGCCCGCGCGAGGCGCTGCTCGCGCACAGCGTGCCCGTCAGCGACCTGACGCTGCACCGCGACGGCGCCTGCGTCGACGGCGTGCGCGTGCGCTCGCACGGGCGGCGCTTTCCCTGCCGCGTCGAGCGCGACCTGCGCGCCGGGCGCCACGCGAGCGCGACGCATCTCCCTGGCCGAGCCGCGCCGAGCGCACCGCGCCCGGCCAGCTCGCCTGCCTGTACGCCGGCGACGTGGTCGTCGGCTACGGGACGATCGCGCTGAGCGCCGCGCGGTCGCAGCCCGCACCTGAGATGCATCCGCGCGATGACCTCCGACGAGATCCGCGAGCGCTACCTGGCGTTCTTCGAGGAGCGCGGGCACAAGCGCATTCCCTCGGCCTCGCTCGTGCCTTCCGCGCACGATCCCTCGGCGCTGCTGACGGTCGCCGGGATGCACCCGCTGAAGCCGTACTTCCTCGGCCAGGAGACGCCGCCCGCGACGCGCCTGACCGAGCTGCCAGAAGGTGCTTTCGCACGGTCGACATCGACAACGTCGGCAACACCGCCCGCCACCTGACGTTCTTTGAGATGCTCGGCAACTTCTCCTTCGGCGACTACTTCAAGCACGAGGCGATCGAGTTCGCCTGGGAGCTCTCGCGCGAGGTGTTCGGCTTCCCGCGGAGGACATCTGGGTGACCGTGTTCGAGGGCGACGAGGGGCTCGGGCTCGGCCCCGACGAGGAGGCGATCGCGCACTGGCTGGAGGTCGGGCGTGCCCGCGCGAGCGGATCGTGCAGTGCCCGCGCTCGGAGAACTTCTGGCAGGCCGGTCCGAGCGGTCCCTGCGGGCCGTGCTCGGAGCTGTACCTCGATCGCGGCGTCGAGTTCGGCGCGCCCGACGATCTGCCGGGCGGCGAGAACGAGCGCTTCCTGGAGTACTGGAACCTCGTGTTCATGCAGTACGACCAGCAGCCGGCGAACGGCTCGAAGCCGCTGCCGGCCAACAACATCGACACCGGGCATGGGCCTGAACCGCATGGCGGCGATCCTGCAGGACAAGCCGCTCGGTGTTCGAGACCGACCAGTTCCAGCCGCTGATCGAGCTCGGCGAGCAGCTCTCCGGGCGCGCGCTACGGCGAGGACTTCGCGGTCGATCGCGCGCTGCGGATCCTCGCCGACCACTCGCGCGCGATGACCTTCCTCGTCGCCGACGGCGTCGTGCCCTCCAACGAGGATCGCGGCTACGTGCTGCGCCGGGTGATGCGCCGCGCGATCCAGCAGGGGCGCGCGCTCGAGCTGGAGCAGGGCTTCCTCGCGCGCTACGCCGAGCGCGTGCAGGAGCTGATGGGCGGCGTCTACCCCGAGCTGCGCGAGCAGCGCGCGGCGATCGAGACGTGGCTGGCCTCCGAGGAGGAGGGCTTCGGGCGCACGCTCGACGCAGGGCCTGCAGACGCTGCGCGGAGCTGATCGAGCAGGCGCGCGAGCGCGGGGCGCGCGAACGTCGCCGGCGGACGACGTCTTCCGCCTGCACGACACCTACGGCTTCCCGTATCGAGATGACCAAGGAGCTGCTCGGCGAGCAGGATCTCGGCGATCGAGGGCGACTTCGAGTCGCTGATGGACGAGCAGCGCGCGCGCAGCCGCGCGGGCGGCTCGCCGGGCGCGGGCGCGGCGGCCAACGGCGGCGCGGGCGCCGGCGACCCGCGCGCGCTGGCCGGCGCCTTCGCCGGACAGACGGACTTCCAGACGCGCTTCACCGGCTATGAGACCGAGCGCCAGCACACGACCGTCGGCGCGCTCGAGCCGGCACGAGGGCGGCTATCTGGTGAAGCTCGCCGAGTCGCCGTTCTACGCGCCCGGCGGCGGCCAGGTCGCCGACGTCGGCACGATCGAATGCGAGCACGGCGACTGCCGCGCGCGCGTGCAGGAGGTGTTCCGCCTGGGCGACGACCAGGCGCTGTCGGTCGTGATCGAGCGGGGCGAGCTCGAGCCCGGCGAGCAGGTGCTCGCGCGCGTCGACCATCGCGCGCGTCACGCGACCGAGGCCAACCACACCGCGACGCACCTGCTGCAGGCGGCGCTGCGCGAGCGCCTCGGCAGCCACGTGCGCCAGGCCGGCTCCTACGTCGGGCCCGGACAAGCTGCGCTTCGACTTCAGCCACGGACAGGCGCTGACCGACGAGGAGCTGCGCGACGTCGAGGATCGCGTCAACGAGTGGATCGCGCGCAACGACCCGGTGCGCCCGATCACGACGACGCTCGACGAGGCCAAGCGCCTCGGCGCGATGGCGCTGTTCGGCGAGAAGTACGGCGACGTCGTGCGCATGGTCGAGGTCGGCGACGGCGACTACTCGCGCGAGCTGTGCGGCGGCACGCACGTGCGCTCGACCGCCGAGATCGGCCTGTTCCGGATCGTCGCGGAGACCTCGAGCGCGGCCAACGTGCGCCGCATCGAGGCGCTGACGGGCCCGGCGGCGGTCGAGCTGCTTGCGCGCCCACGACAGGGCTGCTCGGCGAGGTGGCGCAGACGCTGCGCACGCGCCCCGAGCAGGCGGCGCGAGCTCGTCAAGCGCGCGCGAGCAGGAGCGCAGGGAGCTCGAGAAGAAGCTGAAGAGCGGCGCCGCGGGCGGTGCGGGCGACGGCGCGGTCGATATCGATCGATCTGATCGCGCGGCGTCGGTGGACTCGACGGCGCGCCGGTGCTGGCGGCGCGTGGTCGAGCTGCCCGACGCCAAGGCGCTGCTCGACGTGGCCGATCGGCTGAAGGGCAAGCTCGCGGCGCGGCGATCGTGCTCGGCACGGGCGTCGAGGGGCGCGCGCACCTGCTCGTCAGCGTCGCGCCGGAGCTGGTGCAGCGCGGCGTGAAGGCCGGCGAGATCGTCAAGCAGGCGGCGGCCGTCGTCGGCGGCGGCGGCGGCGGGCGCGACACGCTGGCGCAGGCCGGCGGGCGCGAGCCGGAGAAGCTCGGCGAGGCGCTCGAGGCGGCCAAGGTGGCGATCGCCGCGGCGCTCCAAGGCTGATGCGCGTGCTGGCGCTCGACTACGGCAGCGCCCGGTGCGGCTGCGCGGTGAGCGACCCGACGGGAACGATCGTCACGCCGATCGAGCCGGTGCTGCGCCCGGGCAGCAAGCGCGGCCTCGCCGCGATCGTCGCGGCTCGTGGGCGAGCGCGAGGTGGAGCGCGTCGTCGTCGGGCTGCCGCTGTCGCTGAGCGGTCACGACACCGAGCAGACGCGCGAGACGCGCGAGTTCGCCGAGCGGCTCGGCCGCCGGCTCGGCGAGGGCGTGCCGGTCGAGCTGCACGACGAGCGCTTCACGACGCGGATGGCGCAGCGCCTGGACGGCCCGGCCAGCGCCAGCGAGGACTCGCGCGCGGCTGCGCACATGCTCGAGAGCTGGATGGCGGCGCAGCCTCAATAAGGTCTTCAACTTGGCTCGCGGCAACCGCTCACAGGACTCGCACGAACGCACGGCGCAGGAGCGCGAGCGCGATCGCCTGGAGCGCGAACGCCGGCGCGCGGAGCGCGAAGGGCAGGCGCCGCCGGCCGCGCCGGCCGAGGCCGTCGGCGAGCCGCCCACCGCCGGTGCCGCGCCCGTGCCCGAGCCCGAGCCCGAGCCTGCTCCGCCATCGCCGCCGGCCTGGCAGCCAGTCGCCGAACCGATGCCCGGCGCTGTTCCAGGCCCGCCGCCTGCCGCCGCGCCCCCGCCTGCAGTCGCGCCGGCGCCCGAGCCGGCGTACGAGCCGTCGACGTCCGAGCCGGCGACAAGTGCAGGCCGACTCTGCTGCGCCTGCGGCGGCTGGTCCACCGCAGGACCTGGACATCGAGCACGACGAGGTGCATGCGTCCCAGCCGGATCCGGCGCGCCGAGCGAGCGGCATCCCGGGCGGCGCGGGCCTCTCGGCGGGACGGGGCAGGGGACGCGGCGGAGGCGGCGGCGGGCGCGTTGGACGCGCCGCGCGCAAGGGCGGCCGGCCACCGCGCGGGCGCCTGACGCGTGCGCGCGGTGGCGGCGCTCGTGGCGCTGGCGGCGGCGATCGCGCTCGTGTGGTTCCTGCTGTCGCTGTTCCAGCCGTTTGCGGGCGACGGCCACGGCAGGGTGATCGTGCAGATCCCGAAGGGCTCGAGCTCGAGCAAGATCGGCTCGATCCTGGCGCACGACGACGTCGTCTCCTCGGGCTTCTTCTTCAATCTGCGGGCGCTGCTCGCGGGCAAGCGCAGCTCGCTTCACTCGGGACGCTTCGTGCTCGAGCACGACATGAGCTACTCGGCGGCGATCGACGCGCTGAGCAAGCCGCCGCCGAAGGTGATCGCGGTGAAGGTCGTGATCCCGGAGGGCTACACGCGCCGGCAGATCGCAGAGCTCGTGCACGAAGACGCGCTGAGCGGCGACTACCTGGCGGCGAGCGAGCGCTCGAAGCTGCTCAGCCCGCGCCACTACGGCGCGCCGCGCGGCACGCGCAACCTCGAGGGCTTCCTCTTCCCGGCGACGTATGACCTGCGCGCGGGGGCGCCGGTGCAGAAGCTCGTCGACGAACAGCTGATCGCCTTCCGCAGGCGCTTCGGCTCGTCGGACACGCGCCGCGCGCACGCGCTGGGCGTGACGCCGTACGAGATGCTGACGGTCGCCTCGATGATCGAGCGCGAGGCGCAGAGCGAACACGACCGGCCGCTGATCGCGGCGGTCATCTACAACCGCCTGCGCGAAGGGATCCCGCTGGGAATCGACGCGACGATCTACTACGCGGTGGAGCAGCAGAAAGGGATCGCGACGTACACGGGCGAACTGACGCAGTCGATGCTGAAGATCGACTCGCCGTACAACACGCGCACGCACAAAGGCCTGCCGCCGACGCCGATCTCGCAACCCGGGCGAGGCCTCGATCCACGCGGCGGCGCACCCGGCGCACGTGCCCTACCTGTACTACGTGGCGGGCGCGGACGGCTGCGGCGAGCAGGTCTTCTCGAAGTCCTACGCGCAGTTCGAAAAGGACGTCGCGGCCTACGACGCCGCGGTGAAGAAGAACGGCGGCAAGCCGCCGGCGTGCAAGAAGCAAGTGATGCATCGCCTGGGCGTGCTCGGCTGGCCGGTCGCGCACAGCCGCTCGCCGGCGATCCACAACGCGGCGCTCGCGGCGCTCGGGATGCGGCGACTGGCGCTACCAGCTGCTGCCGGTGCCGCCGGAGCTGTTCGCCGAGACGACGCGCGCGCTCGGCGGCGCCGGCTTCGTCGGGCGCGAACGTGACGATCCCGCACAAGCAGGCGGCGCTGGCGCTGGCCGACTCGGCGAGCGAGGCGGCGAGGGCGATCGGCGCGGCGAACACGCTCACGTTCGCCGCGGACGGAGCGATCGCGGCGGACAACACGGACGCGCCCGGGTCTGATCGCGGCGATCGGCGAGCCGCTCACCGGCAAGCGCGCGCTCGTGCTGGGCGCGGGGGGCAGCGCGCGCGGCGGCGGTCTGGGCGCTGCGCGAGGCGGGCGCGGCGGAGGTGGCGATCTGGAATCGCACAGCGCGAGCGCGCGGCGGCGCTGGCGCACGAGCTCGGGCGCACGCGCGGTGAGCGAGCCGGGGCGCGCCGAGCTGCTGGTCAACTGCACGGCGGTCGGGCTCGCGCCGGCGCCGGCGGAGGAGATCGGGCAGCTCGGCCTCACGCCGGCGCTGATCGGCGAGTTCGAGACGGTCGTCGACCTCGTCTACCGCGAGCAGGCGACAGAGCTGCTGGCGGCGGCGCGGGCGCAGGGGGCGCGCACGCTCGACGGGCTGGAGATCCTCGTGGCGCAGGGCGGCGCTCAGCTTCGAGCTGTGGACGGGACGCGAGGCGCCGCTGAAGGTCATGCGCGAGGCGGCGCGGGCCAAGCGATAAGGCCCGCTGCCGGCCGCGGGCGCTGGGCTCATAGCAGCGCTCGGACGATCCCTCAAGCGTGCTCGAACCTTTGTCCAGTGCGGGGCATTGCACGCGATTGTCAGCGGCCTGCGGTCGATGGGCGGACCCATGGATATAGATTTCGCAGATCTGCTGATGGAGGTCGTCTCGCGCCGGGCGTCCGACCTGCACCTGAGCGCCGGCGCGCACCCGACGATCCGTGTCCGTGGGCGCCTGACCCCACTGGAGCAATACCCGAAGCTCTCGGCGACGGACACGCGCGAGATCATCTATTCGATCCTCTCGGGCGATCAGCGCCAGCGTCTTGAGACGGACTGGCAGCTGGACTTCGCCTACTCGATCCCGGGTCACGCCCGCTTTCGTGTGAACGCGTACTTCCAGCGCGGCGCCCTCGGCGCGGCGTTTCGCCTGATCCCGTTCAACCTGTCGAGCATCGACGAGCTGGGCCTGCCGGCTGCGGTGCACGAGTTCACGCGCCGCCCGCGCGGCTTCGTGCTCGTGACGGGCCCGACGGGCTCGGGCAAGTCGACCTCGCTGGCGGCGATGATCGATGAGATCAACAGCACGCGCGAGGAGCACATCATGACGATCGAGGACCCGATCGAGTTCCTCCACGGGCACAAGAAGTGCCTGGTCAACCAGCGCGAGCTGGGCTCGGACGCGCAGAGCTTCGGCGACGCGCTGAAGGCGGCCCTGCGCCAGGACCCGGACGTGATCCTGGTCGGCGAGATGCGCGACCTCGACACGATCTCGACAGCGCTGACCGCGGCGGAGACGGGCCATCTGGTGTTCGCGACGCTGCACACGCAGGACACGGCGCAGACGATCGACCGCATCATCGACGTGTTCCCGGCCCACCAGCAGGGTCAGGTGCGCGTGCAGCTGTCGGTGGCGCTGCAGGGGATCATGACCCAGCAGCTGCTGCCCACGGCGGACGGCTCGGGGCGCGTGGTGGCGACCGAGATCCTCGTGCCGAACCCGGCCGTGCGCAACCTGATCCGCGAGGGCAAGACCCACCAGATCTACTCGGTGCTGCAGACGAGCTCGGCGGCGGGCATGCAGACGATGGACACCTCCCTTGCGACGCTCGTGCGCAGCGGTCAGATCAGCCGCAAGCTGGCCGAATCGCGCTCCTCGACGCCGGAGGAGCTCGGGCGCCTGCTCGGCGCCGAGACGCTCGACGTCGGTCAGCGCGCGGCGGCATAGGAGAGCGCGGCGATGAGCACGTACGTCTTCAAGGCAATGGACCTCGCCGGCGTCAAGGCGCGTGGCGAGCTGGAGGCAGACTCCAAGCAGGCGGTCTCAGACCAGCTCAAGCAGCGCGAGCTGATCGTGCTGGAGATCACCGAGAAGCACGCCTCGCGCGAGATCGAGCTGCCCGGTCAGAAGCGGGTCAACGCCTCTGAGCTGGCCATCTTCTCTCGCCAGCTGGCGACGATGATCACCTCGGGCATGAGCATCCTGCGCGCGCTCTACGTGCTCGAGTGGCAGACCGAGAACAAGTTCCTCAAGGAAACGATCGTGGCGGTGCGCAAGGACGTCGAGGGGGGCCTCTCGCTGAGCGACTCGCTGGCGCGCCACCCGAAGGTCTTCAACCCGTTGTTCGTCGCGATGACGCAGGCGGGGGAGGCGGGCGGTGTGCTCGAGGACGCGCTCTTGCGCGTGGCCGATCAGCTCGAGAAGGACGCCTCGCTGCGCCGGCAGATCAAGTCGGCGATGGTCTACCCGACGCTCGTGATCGTCTTCGCGGTGGGCGTGATGATGGCGCTCGTGGCGTTCCTCGTGCCGGTGTTCGAGGGTGTCTTCAAGGAGTTCGGCGGCGAACTGCCGTCGATCACGAAGGTCTCGGTCTTCCTCTCGCATGCGGTGACGGGCTACTGGTGGCTGATCTTCCTGCTGGCTGGGGGCACGGCGGTGGCCTTCGTGAAGTGGAAGAAGTCCTCGTGGGGTCGCCCGCAGTGGGATCACTTCCGCCTGCGCATCCCGATGAAGATCGGCGCGATCGTGCAGCAGGTGGCGGTGGCGCGCTGGTCGCGCACGCTGTCGTCGCTGACGAGCGCCGGCGTGCCGCTGCTGCTGGCGCTCGACATCACGGGCCGCACGGGCGGCAACGTGGCGGTCGAGGAGGCGATGGAGGGCGTGATCGCGTCGGTCAAGCGCGGCGGCACGATCGCTGCGCCGCTGGCGCAGGCCCCGATCTTCCCGGTGATGGTCACGCACATGGTCGGCGTCGGCGAGGAAACGGGTGCGCTGGACACGATGCTCGACAAGGTCGCGGAGTTCTACGAGGATCAGGTGGAAGCGTCGGTCAAGGCGCTGACGTCGATCCTCGAGCCGATCATGATCATCGTGATCGGCGGCATCGTCGGCTTCATCGTGATCTCGATGTACCTGCCGCTGTTCACGGTCTACAACAACATCAAATAGCCGGAGCCACCTCCCGATAGCTCTGTAGAGCCATCGGCAGGGACCTCTACCCGAAGGAGCGTGCTGTCGAGATCGCGGGCTTCGAGCCTCTCAAAGCCCTCGACTCCTCGCCCGCGGGCCGCTGCACCGGATGGAGGTCCTACTCCTCCCCCACGGCTTTGAGGGCATCGTCCTTGTTCCGGTAGGCGAGCGTGGCTCGAACGATCTTCCCCTCGGCGAACTCGAACACATCGGAGGTGTGCAGGCGAGTCTGGAGCGGGCTGAAGATCGCGAACTTCGACGTCTTGGTGGTAGTCGGCGAAAGCGGTCTCGCGGTCGCCACGGTTGAACGCGGCGTTCGAGCGCCTCAGCGCCTCGACGTTCTCCTGCGACATCGCCTACTCCGCCAGGCCCGCGGCTCGAAGCGCCTCGCCACGATCGAGCAAGGCGCGGGAACGCACAAGCTTGCCCTCGCGATCCATGGGCTGAGGCTAGCGTGGGCTCCGCCGGAGTAGTGTCGCGCGAAACAACCCACGAGAGGGGTCGCAATGCCTGTCGGCATAAGACTGAAGTTCGCCGGAGGAACGCAGGAGAACTACGACAGAGCCCACGGCGTGATGGAGATCGACACAGACCCGCCGAACGGGATGATCGTCCACTCCGCCGGACCGGTCGAGGGCGGCTGGGGTGTGATCGACTTCTGGGAGTCACGCGAGGCATTCGAGGCCTTCGTCCAGGAGCGGCTGATGCCGCGGCTGCATGGGCTTGGCGACGAGGGCTTTCCAAGTCCGCCCGATGTCAAGGAGTTCCCGGTCCACAACCTGCAGACGCCCTAAGCCTCCACAGGTGCTCTCGGCGGACCTCAGCGTGCTTCGTCGATCTCCTCGCCTCGCTTCTGCAGGAAGCTGCCCATTGCGCCGGCGAGCGTCGCGATCACCGTGATCGCCCAGATCTCCATGAATATGTCGAGCACCCGGCCGCTGCCGGAGATCGGGTTCTTCACGGACGAAGAGACCGTCAGCAGCTGCGTGCTGGTCCAGAAGAAAGCGCTGCCGAACGTCTCGATGTCGGTTTCGGGCGAGTGGCGCTCGGCCAGGAACGCGAGGAGCGCGCAAACGAGATCGACGCCGAGCGTCGCGAACAGGATCGCCGTGAGGTGGTCGCGCAAGCGCCGATGGGTGGCGGTGCTGGCTCTGGCGACGTGATAGGCCTCCCTCGCGGCCGAGGCAAGTACGCGATGCGGCATGAGCGCACTATCGCCCCCGGCGCGGACGTCGCTGGGTCGCCTATTGCCTCGGATTGAGAGGGCTTCGCCGGCGGGAGCGCCGGCTGCGCAGATTCCCGCCGGCACGCACGGGGCCGGACCGCGCTCAGCGCTCTTCGGCGGGCTCGATCCGCAGCGCCCGGCCCTCGACGGACAGCCTGATGCGCCCGTCGAGCAATGCGAGCAGCTCGCCGCCGGCGAGCTCGCGCCGCCAGCCGCGCAGCGTGCGCACATCGGCCTCCTGCTCGCCGGCGCGCCAGCCGGCGACGATCGCCTGCAGGTCGGCGCGAGCGGCGAGCAGCTCGTAGGCGAGGCCGGCCTCGCGGGCACGAGCGCGCAGCAGCGCCTCGCCGAGCGCGATCAGCGGCGCGTCCTCGGACGCGGCGTCGGCGGACGCTCCTCGCGCGGGGCCTTCTCGGCGGGCAGCTCGCGGGCGCGCTTGACGACCTCGATCAGCTCCTCGCCGCGGCGGCGCAGGTTGGCGGCGCCGGAGCCGCGGATCTGCTCCAGCTCGCCGGTCGAGCCGGGCTTGCGCTTGGCGATCTCCATCAGCGCGGCGTCGCCGAGCACGCCCTGCACGGGGCGGTCCTGGCGCGCGGCGGTCTGCTCGCGCCACTGCACGAGCGCGCGCGCGACGGGCCGCGCGGAGGGGCTCAGCCCGCGCACGCGCGGCAGGCGCTGAAAGATCGCCTCGGGGTCGCGTTCGTCGCTTGCTCGCGCCAGCGGCTCGCACTCCTCGCGCGCCCACTCCAGTCGCCCGAGCGCGGCGAGGCGGCGCTCGAGCTCGGCGGCCAGCTCGAGCAGGTGCTCGACGTCCTCGCGCGCGTAGGAGAGCTGCTCGTCGGAGAGCGGGCGACGCTCCCAGCGGGTGAAGCTGGCGCTCTTGGCGACGCGCACGTCGAGCACATCGCCGAGCAGCGAGTCATAGGAGGACTGCGCGCCGAGCCCGGCGAAGCCGGCGGCGACCTGCGTGTCGAACACGTTGGTCACGTCCGTGCCGAGCACGCGGCGCGCGAGCGCGACGTCCTGGCGCCCGGCGTGCACGACGATCTCGATCGCCGGATCGGCCAGCAGCGCGGCCAGCGAGGAGCCGTCGAAGCCCTCGGCGAGCGGGTCGAGCACGACGATCGTTTTGCCCTCGCCGTCGCCGTGCGGCACGGCGAGCTGGATCAGGCAGAGCAGCGTGCGGTAGCGCCCCTCGCCGACGAACTCGGTATCGATTCCGAGCCGCCCGGCGGCGCGCGCTTCGGCGACGAGCGCCTGATCGAGCGCGAGCATTCCGGAGTCGCTCACGGCGCGACTCCGGGCAGGCGCCAGAGCACCTTGTTGTGGGGCAGGCCGGCCTTGCGCGAGACGTCGGTGCCGTGTGCGCGGATCCACTTGGCCGGCGGCGAGCAGGCCGGGTTTTTCGGCGAGATCAGATGCGGACAGGGCGCGTTGAGGAAGGCGTAGCGCACTTCGCCGGCGGCGATCTTCTGCTTGAGCTGCTCGACGGTGGTGAACACCTTCGCGGCGTAGCTCGTGAGCACGACGACGGGTCGCGCGTCCTTGACGATCAGCGCGCCGATCTGCGTGGCCGACTGCGCGGCGACCTCGTAGCGCGCGGTGCCCTGGTGCGCGCGCAGGTAGCTCGACAGCGGGTCGAGCACGTCGCCGGGCAGCACGCCGACCTCGCCGGCGTCGGTCACGTGGTCGTTGATCGCACGGATGTCGGTCTGCACGGAGATCGCGAGCATCGCGACGAGGCTCAGCGCGAGCACTGCGCCGGGGGCGAGCAGCGAGCGAAGCCGCGGCGGGCAGCGCGGGCAGGCGCGCGAGCGCGGCGGCTGCGAGCGCGGCGAGCGCGGCGAGTGAGGAGATCCACCACACGCCGGGCGTGCCGTAGAGCAGCCGCTCGCCGTAGTAGACGACGGCGGCGAGCGCGATCAGCAGGGCGGCGGGGCGCAGCCGGCCGCGCGGCTCGGCGGCCCAGGCGGCGCCGATCCCGAGCACGGCGGCGACGGCGGGCACGACGCCCTCGACGTAGCGCGGGTGCAGGCGCACCATGTGGCTGAACAGCACGATGCCGGTGAGCAGCCAGAGACCGAGGCCGGCGGCGAAGGCCAGGTTCAGCGTGCGCTCGCGCGGCATTACCGCCTGCGTAGCTTCGTCGCCACGGGCGTTCGTCCCGACGGCCGTACCCTGGTTCGCGTCGGCGCGCCCGGTCGTGCTCGTGTGGGTGCCTGTATCTGCGTCGTCGTGCGCGTCGGCGTCGTCGTCCTCGGATTCCCCGGCGAGCCGTCGCCGGCGCAGCATCACGCCGCACAGCAGCGCGGGCACGCCGAGCAGCAGCGCGGCGAGCAGCTCGAGGCCGAGGCGCTCGCCCGACAGCGGCCCGACGCGCGCGAGCAGCCTGGTGGGGGATGGGGGGAGGATCGGGATGTGGTCGCGCTGGGACTGCGTGGCGACGGGGTATTTGTGTCCCGGTTCGTATTCCCTGCCACCGGGTTCGGGCGATTTGCCGCCGAGCCGGTCTTTGCCGTTGAACACGAACACCGCGTTCCAGGCGCTCCCATTGGTCGAGCCGATCGCCCAGGGGCGGTCGTGGGAAGGAACGAACAGCGTGGCGGTCAGCCAGGCGAGCGCGACGAGCACGTACACGGCGCCGGCCGCGGCGAGCTTCAGCGCGCGCTTGCCGATCGATCCGGGGAAGCCGAGCAGAGCGAGCAGCGCGAGGCCGGGCAGCGCGACGAGCGACTCGAGGATCTTCACGTCGAAGGCCAGCCCGAGCGCGGCGGCGCCGGCCAGCAGCCAGCCCGTCCGGCCGCTCTCGCATGCGCGCACGACGAACAGCAGCGCGAGCACGATCAGCACCATCATCACCCCGTCCATCGTGTCGCTGCGCGAGGTGATCACCTCGACGGGAAGCACGGCGAGCGAGGCGGCGGCGGCGAGTCCGGCGATCGGGTTCCAGATCCGCCGCACGGCTAGGAACAGCAGCGGCACGGCTGCGATGCCCGAGAGCGCCTCGGGCAGCTTCAGCGTGCTCGTGGAGAAGCCGAACAGCTTGACGCTCGCCACCTGCAGCCAGAGGTCGACGGGCGGCTTGTCGATCGAGACGCTCGCGGCGGGCTCGAAGGCGCCGAAGAAGAAGTTGTGCCAGGAGAGCCCCATGCTGCGCACGGCGGCGTCGTAGAACGGGTCGGGGGCGACCTTGCCGATCAGGATCAGCCGCAGCGCGGCGGCGGCGAGCGTGATCAGGGCGAGGATCGCCCACTCGAGCGGCCTGACGGGCCTTCTCATCGGCGGGACGCTAGGCTCATCGCCTCGTGGCGAGTGAGAGCACCGACAGCGAAGATCGAACGGAGGAGGCCCACCAGCCGCGGGAGTGTATGCCCTGCCGCGGCAGCGGCAAGGTGATCTCCAACCTCGGCGGCACGCCGAGCACGGTCACCTGCCCGTGGTGTGAGGGTGGCGGCGTGCGCCTGCCGGGGATCGATGCCCAGGCGAAATGGCAAGACGGCGCGAAGGGCGAGGAAGCGCCGGTCGACGAAGGCGAGGAAGCGGCGGTCGAGTGACGAAATGCCGGCGGCGGCTCGCGCCGGCAGTGCAAGCGGACCACTGCGACCGACCGATGCGTCGAACGGGCGGGTAGTGCATGCGTCCAAGCTTGATGCAACGCTAAAGATCGTGCCGGAGCAGGTCGATGCACGGGCTGACAAAGCCAGTGTCGAGGCGCCAGGGCAAGCATCCTTTCCGGGTGCGTAGCAAAGCCGGCGGCCTCTCGAAGAGAAGATTTTCACCGATCGATCTGATGGGGGACCGCATCGCCACGTGTGGGCGATGGGCCAAGAGCTGGCGCTCAAAAACGGATCCTAGGAGGATCACACATGCTGTATCGACTGCGCCAGCGCTTGAGCAATGAGGGTGGTTTCACTCTTATCGAGCTCCTGGTCGTCATCCTGATCATCGGCATCCTCGCCGCGATCGCGATTCCCTCGTTCCTGAACCAGAAGGGCAAGGCCAACGACGCTTCGGCGAAGGAGCTTGCTCGTACGGCTCAGACGACGGCGGAGACGATCGCGACGGAAAACAGCGGTAGCTACGCGAAAGTGTCGCCGACCGAATTGAACTCGATCGAAAAAACGATCCCGACCAAAGAAGAAAACAACAACGCGTGGATCAGCGCGGCCTCGGGCGCGGCGGAAGAATACACCGTGACCGCCACGGCGCCGAGCACGAACGACACGTTCACGATCAAAAACGTAAAAGGTGTCGTGTCCCGCACCTGCACGGGCACCGGCGGCGGATGCACGGCGTCGAAAACCTGGTAATCACCCGCTTTGCCTGCCGGGCTGCTTAGCCCGGTTCGGCGAGCAAAAGCAGAAAGGGGCGGCCGCGAGGCCGCCCCTTTTGCGTTGCGCACGTGCCTGCGCCTTCGCACACGTTGGCCACCGTTCACGAGAGCCCTGCGGGACTCTCGGATCGGCACGCAGGTCAGTCGCCACCTGGTCGCACCTGCCTGAGCGGCGGCTCGATCGATACGGGGCGTCATGGTGGCGCGACAGATCCGGTGCATTTCTACGTAGGCCTAATGCGCCGCTCGGCCGCCGCCGATGCAGGGTGTGACAAGCGCCCCGCGCTGTGTCGAAATGATGGCCAACGAGATCCCAACAACAACTGCGAGTCGTGACGGCGCACAGTCGACGCCGATCTCCGCAGACCACGCCGAGGAGGCACCCATGCGAAACCCCTCTCGAGGCCTGCGTGACGAGCGCGGCTTCACCCTTATCGAGCTGCTGGTCGTGGTCTTGATCATCGGCATCCTCGCCGCGATCGCGATTCCCTCGTTCCTGAACCAGAAGGGCAAGGCCAACGACGCCTCGGCGAAGGAGCTTGCTCGTACGGCTCAGACCGCGTCGGAGACGATCGGCACGGAAAACGGCGGCGACTACACGAAAGTGAGTCCGACCGAACTGAACTCGATCGAGAAGACGATTCCGACGAAATCGGAAAACAACAACGCTTGGATCAGCGCGGCCTCGGGTGGCGCCAAAGAATATTCGGTCACGGCGACCGCCCCGAGCACGAGCGACACGTTCACGATCAAAAACAAAGAAGGCGTCGTCACGCGCACGTGCACGGGCACGGGCGGCGGCTGCACCGCTTCCAAAACCTGGTAGCAGGAGCTTCCCGACGGCTCAAGTGCCGGCCACCGGGGACCGATGAATCAGCATGGAGATGGCAGCCTTCGCGGGCATACTCGGAACCTGCTTCGGCTCTTTCCTCAACGTGGTCGCCTACCGGCTGCCGCGGCACGAGTCGCTGCTGGGTCCCGCATCGCACTGCCCGGCGTGCGCGGCGCCGGTGAAGCCGTGGGACAACATCCCGATTCTCTCGTTCCTGCTGCTGCGCGGGCGCTGTCGAAGCTGTGACGCTGCGATCTCGCCCCGCTATCCGCTGGTCGAGGCGCTCACGGGCCTGCTCTGCGCGGGCGCCGTGCTGGCGCACGGCTCGGCAGCTTCGATCGCGTTGAGCGTGGCGCTGATCCTGATCGTGGTCCCGGCGGCCCTGATCGACATCGAGCATCAGATCATCCCCAACACCCTGACGGCGCTCGGCGCGGTGCTGGCGCTCGTGATCGGGCTCGCGCTCGACCCGAGCGGCGAGCCTGCTCGGCTGATCGCAGGCGCGGCCGGCGGCGGCTTCCTGCTGCTCGCGGCGCTCGCCTATCCCGGCGGGATGGGCATGGGCGACGTCAAGCTCGCCGGCGTGATGGGACTGTTCCTCGGCAGTGCGGTGGCGCCGGCGATCTTCATCGCGCTGTTCGCCGGGGCGCTGGTGGGGGGAGCGATCCTCGTGCGCAGGGGTGTGCAGGAGGGGCGCAAGGCGAAGGTGCCGTTCGGCCCCTTCCTCGCCTTCGGCGCCGTCGCGGCGAGCTTCGTCGGCGCGGAAATCGTCCATCTCTACGTCCATCACTTCCTCTAGGCGCCCAGCGCTAAAGGGCTACCCGGCTCGCGCCGATACGGCTCCTGCGCACCTGCTGCGCGCAAGCACCAAATGCGTCCTTCACTCCCCTCACCCTCCTCACTGCCTTCGCTTTCGAGCGCAACGCTTCGGCTGCCGAAGCTGTCGAAGCTCTCCTCGCGCTCCAGCTCGGGCGAGATCGTCGGGCTCGACATCGAGCCGGGGCTCGTAGCCGCCGTCAAGGCGCGCGTGAACGGCTCGATCCTCGCCGAACGCGCAGCCGCTCAGCCGCTCGACGCCGACACGGTGCGCGAGGGCGAGGTCGTCGACATCGACGCGCTGACGGAGGCGCTGCGCGAGATGTTCTCGGCAGGCGGCCTCGGCAAGCGCGTCCGCGTCGGCATCGCCAACCAGCGCACGGTGATGCGCACGCTCGACCTTCCGCCGGTGACCGACCGCAAGGAGCTCGCCGCGGCGGTGCGCTTCCAGGCCCAGGACCAGGTGCCGATGCCGCTTTCCAACGCGGTGCTCGACTTCCACCCGCTCGGACTGGTCGACACGCCGTCGGGCCAGCGCCAGCGCGTGGTGCTGGTGGCCGCCCAGCGCGACATGGTCGAAAAGCTCTTGACGGCAGTGCGTCAAGCGGGTCTCACGCCGGAGGGCGTCGACCTGTCGGCCTTCGCGCTGATCCGCTCGCTGCACGATCGCGCCGAAGGCGAGACCGGGCGCGTGCTCTATTTGAACGTAGACGGACTCGCCAACCTGGCGATCGCCGAGGGCACCGTATGCCGCTTCACGCGAGTGATCGGCGGCGGCGTCGAGGCGATGGCCGGTGAGCTGGCGGCGCGCCGGGCGATCTCGCTAGGCGAGGCGCGCGCGCTGCTCGCGACGGTCGACCTTGGCGCGCCGAAGGCGGCCGACGCGGGTGCGTTCGCAAAGGCCGCTCCCGCGCCGATCGCCGAGGACGCCGTCACGGCGATCGAAGCGGCGCTCGAGCAGGAGCCCGTCGAGCGATCCGAAGATCAGTCCGCCGCCGGGGAGGAGATCGCGGCCGAGCGTTCGATCGAGGACACCGATTCGGCTCGCAAGCAGCACGAGGCGCAGGAACGCGCGTTGGGCTACGCCGAGCAGATCGCCGCGGCACAGGCTCCGCCGGCGCCCGCCGAGAGCGCTGCTGCACCCGCTCGCTCCGACGAGGACATCCGCGGCGTCGTCGAGAACGGCGTGCGCGAGATTGCCGGCGAGGTGCGCAACTCGCTCGACTTCCACCGCACGCAGGAGCAGGGCGGAGAAGTCTCACACGTCGCTCTCAGCGGAGGCGCGCTCGATCTTCCGGGCTTCGCCGAGGCGCTTCAGTCGGCGCTCGGCATGGAGGTCCGCAAGCAGGTCGTCGGCCTGGTCGACGCAGACCTGCAGGGCAAGGTCTCGACCAACCGCTTGGCGGTCGCGGCGGGGCTTGCGGCCACGGAGGCGCCGCGATGAAGGCCGTAAACCTGATTCCCTCCGATGAGCGCCGCGGCGGCTCGGTCGGCGTCGGACGCTCGGGCGGCGCCGCCTACATCGTGCTCGGCGCGCTCGGCGTGCTGGCGGTGCTCGTGCTGATGTTCGGCATGGCGCGCCACAAGGTCTCAGACCGCGAAGCCAAACTCGCTTCGATCAATGCGCAGACCCAGCGCGCCCAGGAAGCCGCCACCGCGCTGACTCCCTACACGACCTTCGTCTCGCTGCGCGAACAGCGGATGCAGGCGGTCGAGGCCGTCGTCGACTCGCGCTTCGACTGGGCGCATGCGTTTCACGAGCTTGGCCGCGTGCTGCCAAGGGAGACGTCGATCTCCTCGATCGACGGCACCGTCGGCGCGCGGCGGACGTCCGCGACGGCCGGCGCTCCGGCGGCGACAGCGACGACGACGCCGGCCGCTCCGGCGGCAACGTCTGCGACCCCGCCCGGCAGCGTCCCGACGATGACGCTCGCCGGCTGCGCCTCCACCCAGGCGGAGGTTGCCCTGACGCTTCAGCGACTGCGCCTGATGGACGGCGTCAGCGCGGTCAGCCTGCAGAGCTCGGCCAAATCGAGCTCGACCGGGGCGGGGGGCGCTTCGAGCAGCGGCAAGTGCAAGGCGCAGAGCCCAACCTTCACGGTTCAGATCACCTTTGAACCGCTGCCGACGCCCGCTGCCGGCAGCGGCTCGGCCACCAAACTGACGGCATCGACGGGAGGCTGACGGTGACCACGCGCGACCGACTCGTCCTGATTGGCGTAATCGCCCTGGCCCTGCTGGCAGCCGTCTGGCTGCTGCTGGTCTCGCCTGAGCGCACCAAGGCGAGCAAACTGAACAGCGAAGTGAGCGCGGCGAGCACCAAGCTGGCGAGCGCCCAGGGCGACGCGGCCAGCGCACGTGCCTCGCAGCGGCGCTACTCCGCGGCGTACTCCTCGGTGGTGAGCCTCGGCAAAGCCGTCCCGGCGAGCGAAGAAGTGCCTTCGCTGATGTACCAGATCGCTCAGGCCACGAACGAGAAGCACGTGCAGTTCAACTCGATCACCACCGGCGGCGCCGGGGGCAGCGGCTCGAGCGCAAGCTCGGCTTCCAGCACCGTTGCCGCGGCGGCGGCGAGCGCGGGCTTCACGCAGATGCCCTTCACGTTCGTTTTCGGCGGCAGCTTCAACGACCTCTACCACCTCTTCCGCCAGCTCAACGCGGCAACCGTGCGCACCTCGTCCGGCGGCCTTCAGGTGAGCGGGCGCCTGCTGACGCTGCAGGCGGTCAAGCTCGAACCTGTGGGCACGGAAGGCTCCTCTGGGCTGACCGGCACGATCACGGCAACGGCGTATGTGCTGCCGGCCAGCCAGGGGCTGACCGCGGGCGCAACCCCGACCTCGCCGGCCACGTCGAGCAGCGCGACGAGCGCGTCGAGCGCACCGGCGTCGAGCACGCCGGCAGCGCCCGCGGCAACGATCGGAGCGGTTCGATGAACGCCTTCTTCGGCTCCTTGAAGTCCGACCTGTTGGACCGGCGGCTGACGCCGCTGCTCGCGCTGCTGGGCGCGGCGCTGCTCGCTGCGATCGTCTACGCGGCGATCGGCGGCGGCTCGAGCTCACCGGCCCCTGCCGCGAGCGCGCCCGTGGCGGTGCCGAAGACGTCGGGGATCGCCGTCACGGCGGCTGCGAGCACGAAGACGTCGGTGGCCGAGACGACCAGCGGGACCGCCGAGCAGACGGGTGGAGGAGCCGCGCGCAATCCCTTCAAGCCGCTACCAGGCGTCAAGAGCGCGACCACGGCGGCGACGTCCGCGAGCGGCTCGGGAGCCTCGACGAGCGGCAGCGCCGCGAACGGCGAAAGCAGCTCGAGCTCGGGAGGCTCCGGCTCCGAAGGCTCGAGCTCGGGCAGCTCGGGCTCGGAAACCAACTCGCAGAGCGGCGGCACGCAGCAGGAAAAGAAAACTTCCAAAGGCAAGGCCTACAAGGTCTCGGTCCTGTTCGGGACGGCTCCGGCGGGTACGCCGGTGCTCAGCGCCGGGCTGACCTCGTATGAGGATCTCAAGCGCCAGCAGCCGCTGCCTTCGGCGACCCAGCCTTTGATCGTCTTCCGCGGCGTTGTCGCGGGGGGCAAGAGCGCGACGTTCACGCTGGTCGGCGAAGCGATCCTGCGCGGCAGCGCGGCCTGCCTGCCGAGCGCCTCGCAGTGCCAGGCGATCGACCTCAAAGAAGGCGACACGGAGGAACTCGAATACGTGCCGCTCGGAGGCACGGCGATCACCTACGAGCTGCACGTCGTGAAGATCGAAGCGATCAAGGCCAAAGCCGGGCAGACCGGCAAGGCCGCGAAGACCGCCAGCGTGGCGCTCGGAAGCGGCGTCGAATCGAAGGCCGGCCTGAAGATCTTGCGCGAATACGGCCTGATGGCAGTCCCTGGTCTGCGCTACTCGCGCGACGGCAGCGTGCTCGTGTTCCGGGGAACCGGCCACGCCTTCGCACGCGCTCACGCCTCGGCGTGGGGCGCGGCGTTCAAGCGCTGACTGCGCAGCAAATAAGCTTGCGCATGTGTCGCTCCGTCTGATCACAGCCGGCGAGTCGCACGGGCCTGGGCTCACGTGCGTCGTCGAGGGCCTGCCCGCGGGCCTTCAGATCGCCCCGCACGACCTCAACGCGGACATGGCGCGTCGCCAGCTCGGGCACGGGCGCGGCGGGCGCATGAAGATCGAGCGCGACGCCGCGGAGGTGACGGCGGGCATCCGCCACGGCCGCACGCTCGGCGGCCCGATCGCGCTGCAGGTCGCCAACCGCGACTACGCCAACTGGGAGGAGCGGATGAACCCCTGGCCGGTGGACGAGGAGATCGCCGAGGTGCACCTCCCGCGGCCCGGCCACGCAGACCTGGTGGGCACGCAGAAGTACAAGCAGTCAGACGTGCGCAACATCCTCGAGCGCGCGTCTGCGCGCGAGACGGCGGCGCGCGTAGCGGGCGGCGCGCTGTGCAAGTCCTTCCTGCGGGCGCTTGGCGTCGAGGTCCGCTCGCACGTCGTGCAGATCGCCTCGGTGCACGCCCCCGAGCGGAGTCGCGAGCTGACGCTCGAGGACTTCGCGGAGGTCGACGACTCGCCCGTGCGCTGCCTGGACGCCGAGGCCACGCGCGCGATGGTGCGCGAGATCGACGACCTGCGCAAGGCCAACGAGTCGCTCGGCGGCGTGTTCGAGGTGCAGGCCTTCGGCCTCGTGCCGGGGCTCGGCTCGCACGTCTCCTGGGAGGAGCGCATGGACGGACGCCTGGCGATGGCGATCTGCTCGATCCAGGCCGTCAAGGGAGCCTCGATCGGCGACGCGTTCAAGATCGCGGGGCTGCCCGGCTCGCTGGCGCACGACGAGATCTACTACTCCTCCGAGCGGGGCTTCTACCGCGAGACCAACCACGCGGGCGGCCTGGAGGGCGGCATGACCAACGGCCTGCCGCTGATCGTGCGCGGGGCGATGAAGCCGCTGCCGACGCTGACCAAGCCGCTGCGCTCGGTCGACACCGCGACGCACGAGCCGGCGCAGGCGCTGCGCGAGCGCACCGACTCGTGCACGGTGCCGGCGGCCGGCGTCGTCGGCGAGGCGATGGTCGCGTTCGTGCTGGCCGACGCCTACCGGCGCAAGTTCGGCGGAGATCACATCGACGACGTGCGCGAGGCTCTCCGTGCCTACACGGAGCGGATCGGATGGCTTCCGTAGCCGCGGCGCCGCGGCGCGCGCTGGTCCTGATCGGCTTCATGGGCGCGGGCAAGTCGACCGTCGCGGTCGAGCTCGCGCAGGCGCTCGGCGTGCAGGCGATCGACAGCGACGAGCTGCTGGCCGAGCGCTTCGGGCACTCGGTCGCGGAGGAGTTCGAGCGCGGCGGCGAGGCAGTCCTTCCGCGCGGCCGAGGAGCAGCTCGTGTGCGAGCTGCTCGACGCGGCGGCGCCGGGGGCGGTGATTGCGCTGGGCGGCGGCAGCATCCTCTCGGCGCGCGTGCGCACGGCCCTGGAGCCGCACGTGGTCGTGCTGCTCGACGTCGAGGCCGAGCGGGCGTGGGAGCGCGTCGCCGGCGCGAGCGCCGAGGCGCTGCCGGGAGCGATGCAGCGCCCGCTGGCGCGCGATCGTGAGGCCTTCCTCGCGCTGCACGCCGAGCGCGGCGAGCTTTATGAGCGCACAGCCGATGCGATCCTGCCGGCGCTCCCGCGCGGCGGTGCGGCGCGCGTGCTCGACGCGCTGCGTGCGCTGGCAGCCGCGCCGCGGGGCACGCGTCTGTTGTGGGCGGCGAGCGCCTCGGGCGAGTACCCGGTGCTGATCGGGCGCGGGCTGATGCGCGCGCTCGGCACGGACGCCGGGCAGGAGCTGTGGCCGCTCGAGCGCTCGCGCTCGCGGCCGTTCCTCGTGACCGATGAGAACGCGGGCGCGCTCTACGGAGAGCAGCTCGGCGAGCTGGCCGGGACGATCGCGATCGCGCCGGGCGAGAAGACGCTCGCGACGGCGGAGGCCGTGTGGCGTGCCATGGTCGCGGCGGGCCTCACGCGCGCCGATCACGTGGTCGCGCTCGGCGGCGGCGTCGTCGGCGATCTGGCGGGCTTCTGCGCGGCCACCTACCAGCGCGGCGTGCCGATCGTGCAGCTGCCGACCACCCTGGTCGCGCAGGTCGACTCGGCCTACGGCGGCAAGACGGGCGTCGACCTGCCGGAGGCGAAGAACTACGTCGGCGCCTACCACCAGCCGGCGGGCGTGCTCGTCGATCCGGACACGCTCGAAAGCCTGCCGCCGCGAGAGCTCGCGGCGGGCTGGGTGGAGGTGCTGAAGACGGCGCTGATCGCGGGGGGGACGCTGTGGCAGCGCGTGGCCGCCGGCGAGGATCTCGACGAGCAGATCGTGCTGGCGTGCGCGCGCACGAAGCTCGCGGTGGTCGCCGCGGACGAGCGCGACGCGGGGCGCCGTCAGGTGCTCAACCTCGGCCACACGGTCGGCCACGCGATCGAGACGGCGACGGGCTACCACCGCTACAGCCACGGCGAGGCGGTCGGCATCGGGCTGCTCGCGGCGCTGCGCCTGTCGGGCGCGGATGCGCTGCGCGAGCAGGTGCGCGAGCTGCTCCTGGCGCGCGACTTGCCGGTCGGCTTCGACGGCGCCAGCACCGAGCAGGTCGTGGCGGCGACGGCGCGCGACAAGAAGCGCCTGGGCAAGGAGCTGCCGTTCGTGCTGCTGGCAGAGCCGGGTCAGGCGCGCCCGGGCTGCACGGTCGCCGAGGACGAGCTGCGGGCGGCCGTCGCGGAGCTCGCGCAGCCGCGATGATGTCGTGGCGATGAGCGAGCACGGCCGGCGCATAGAGGTGATGCACGGGGTCAACCTGGACCAGCTCGGCCGCCGCGACCCAGGCGTCTACGGCACGCTCACGCTCACAGAGCTCGAGCAGCGCGTGGCGGGGCGGGCGGCTGAGCTGGGAATGCAGCGCGAGCTTCTTCCAGTCGAACCACGAGGGCGCGTTCGTCGAGCGCCTGCACGCACTGCGCGAGGATGCGGACGCGGTGATCCTCAACCCGGGCGCGTGGACGCACTACGCGTGGTCGCTGCGCGACGCGCTGGAGATCGCGGGCGTGCCGGCCGTGGAGGTCCATCTCTCAGACGTGCAGGCACGCGAGCCGTGGCGGCGCACGTCGGTGATCGGCGAGCTTTGCCTGGCGACGATCTCCGGGCGCGGGGCGGACGGCTACGTGGACGCGCTCGAGCTGCTGCACGAGCAGCTCGACGGGGGCGCGCGATGAGCGCCGGCGCGACCAGCGAGCTCGCGCGTGTCGAGCGCCTCGCGGTGGCGCTGCGCGAGCGCGAGCTCGACGCGCTGCTCGTGGCGGCGCCGATCAACCTGCGCTACCTGAGCGGCTTCACGGGCAGCAACGGGCTCGCGCTGATCGCGGCCGGGGAGGCGGGCGAGCACCGCTTCTTCACGGACTTCCGTTACACGGCCCAATCGGCCTCGCAGGTCCCGCAGGAGTTCACGCGCGAGATCGTCTCGGGCAGCCTCGTCGATGCCGCCGCCGGCTCGCTCGAGGGCTCGAGCGGCAGGCTCGGCTATCGACGACGCGAGCACGACGGTCGCCGATCGCGCGCGCCTGGCGGCGGCGCTGCCGCAAGGCTGGGAGCTTGCGGAGTGCGCGGGAGTCGTCGAGCGCCTGCGCGCGGTCAAGGACGAGGGCGAGATCGAGCTGATGCGCGCGGCGGCAGAGCTTGCCGACGAGGCGCTTCGGGGCGTGCTCGAAGCGGGCCTCGTCGGCCACTCCGAGCGCGAGGTGGCGATCGAGCTCGAGCTGCGCATGCGCCGCTTGGGCGCCGAGGCGCCGAGCTTCCCGTCGATCGTCGCGTCGGGGACGCACGGGGCGCTGCCGCACGCCGAGCCGCGCGCGGAGGCGATCCCGCGCGATGTGCTGGTGACGATCGACTGGGGCGCGATCCACGAGGGCTACTGCTCGGACTGCACGCGCACGTACGCGACCGGCGAGGGCATCTCGGCGCAGGCGCGCGAGATCTACGAGCTCGTGCTGAGCGCCCAGGAAGCGGGCGTGGCGGCCGTGCAGGCCGGCCCGACGGGGCGCGACGTGGACGCGGTCGCGCGCGCCGTGATCGAGCGCGCGGGGCATGGCGAGCATTTCGGCCACGGGCTCGGTCACGGTGTGGGCCTCGACGTGCACGAGGCGCCCGCGGCTGTCGCGGATCGAAAGCGAGCAGCCGCTGCAGGCGGGCAACGTGGTGACCGTCGAGCCGGGCGTCTACCTTCCGGGGCGGCTAGGCGTGAGGATCGAGGATCTGCTCGTCGTGCGCGAGCACGGTCACGAGATCCTCACCGGGCTCTCAAAGGACTTCACGGTCATCTGAGCGCGCTCGCGTACGCCCTGCCTGCGCCGCGGCAAGCGCATCGTCGATCCTGGCGCGAACAGGCGCAAGCCGAGCGCCAGCGCAAGCGGCAGCGACCATGCGAGGAACAGCGCCGCCTGCAGGTCGGCGGAGCCGTGGGAGGGGAGCCAGAGGAAATTGAGGTAGGCGAGCACGGTGCAGCTTGCCGCCAGCACCGGGGCCCGTCGCCGCGGGTCGCTTACCTCCCAGGTGAGCACGGCGAGCAGGAAGGGGAGCGTGTAGTAGGCGGTGTCCCACGTGTCCAGCACGCAGCGCAGCAGCATCAGCAACGCGAAGGCGAGCAGAGCAGTCGATTGCGAAGTCGGTCCGCGGCGACGCTCCCGCAGCCACAGCGCAGCGCCGACGACGCCGCCGCAAATCAGGATCAGCGGATGGCAGATGGCGCTCGTCCAGGTCGGGCCGACGCGATCGCCGGGCTGCAGCGGCGCGAGTGGACCGTGCGTGTAGGGGACGTGGTGGCCGAGGAACCACCAGATCTGACTGGGATGGAAGATCACGCCGGCGGGGGTGGCGCTGGCGCGCGTGGCGGCGATGAAGCCACCCGAATGGGCGAGCATCAGAGGAGCGAGCACCGCGCCGGCGGCGGCGCCGGCGGAGATCGCGCAGGAGAGCCGTCGGTTCGGTGGCAGCGCGAGCAGCACGGGGCCGAGCGCGAGCAGGGCCCACTCCTTGTTGGCGATTGCCAAGCCGAGCGCGAGCCCGGCCCACAGCGGACGCCGATCGGCGGCGAGCAGGATGGCGGCGATGCACAGGACGGCGCCCAGCAGCTCCTCCGGGTGGCCTACTTCCAGCGCGCGCAACGTGATCGGGTTGACGACGCAGATGGACAGCGCGAGCAGCTGCACGGGACGCGGGCGGCCTTCGGCGCGCATGCGCGCCACCAGCCACACGCCGAACAGCGCGCCGGCGAGCAGGCACGGTACGGCGACGGCCCGGTAGACCGCCAGTTCGCCGCCGTTCCAGAGGCCGGGGATCAGTGCGAAGGGGGCGCGCTCGACGAGCGAGCCGCCGTAGGCCGGGACGAGCCTGAGGAAGCCTGTGAGATGCCCGTGCACGAGCGCTTCGAAGGCCGGCCGCGACTCGGTTTCGTAGTCGCTCCAGGCGAAGCCTTCCAGGCCCAGCCACGCGAGCAGCGCGCAGCCGGCGAGCGCGGCTACTGCCCAGGGGGCGTTCTCGCGTGCGATGCGCCTCATGGGTTGGCATCGGTTGTCAGGGGGCGATGCTTGAGTGGCGAGGGCGATCGTCAGACGCGTCGCCGGGCCGTCCCGTCCAGCGAGTCAGGCGTTGGCCAGCTCGGCGAGTAGGGCCTGTGGCGTGATGATCCGGACGCCGCGATGCTCGCCGACGGGCAGCAGGTGCCGCCGGTCGCCCGATACGACGATCTGAGCGTCCGCATCGATCGCGCACGCGAGGATCAAGTCGTCATCGGGGTCGCCCGTGATCGGTGCGGGCGGCGTCGTCGGCGCTGGGGTCCGCTCACTCGCAAGCTCCTCCAGCAGGACGACGATTTCGCGTACACGCTCTGCTGTGAATCCGAGCTTCGTGCTCAAGACACGTTCGAGCTCGTCGAGAACCGGATCGGCGAGCACGAGTTCGACGCGCCCTTCGATCGCCGCCTCGACTACGCGGCTCGGCGGTCCGCCGGCGATGAAGGCCGATACGAGGACGTTCGTGTCACAGAGGACGCGCGGGGTCACGCCCGAGTCGAGCGCAGCTCATCGACCAGCTTCTCGACGTCTTCGGGACCCACCCCGAGACCCTCCGCTTGGTTGCGTCCATAGCGTCGGAGCTCGGCGAGGCGCTCGTGCTGCACGTGGCGGCGCAACGCGTCGCGCACCACCTCGCTCTTGGTCTTGCCCGTCGCGCGGGCCAGCGCCTCGGCCTCGGTGGCGAGGTCGTCGGGAATCGAGACGGAAAGCAGGCGGGACATATGAAATCATCATATCGCGGCGCGCCGAGATCGTCCTCCTATGATGCGGAGCCGTGGCGATCAGCACCAACCAATTCAAGAACGGCAACCACATCGAGGTCGATGGGACGATCTTCAAGATCCTCGAGTTCCAGCACGTGAAGCCGGGCAAGGGCGGAGCGTTCGTGCGCACGAAGCTGCGCCGGGCCTCGGACGGCAACGTGATCGACCGCACGTTCCGGGCGGGTGAGAAGTTCCGCGAGGTGCGCACGGAGGCGCGCAAGATGCAGTTCCTCTATGCCGACGGCACGGACGCGCACATGATGGACACGCAGTCCTTCGAACAGATCGCGGTGCCCGAAACGGCGATCGCGGATGGGCTGCGCTGGACGCCGCCGAGCGCCGAGGTCGACGTGCTGTTCATCGACGGCCAGCCCTCGGATCTGCAGCTGCCGAGCACGATCGACCTCGAGGTCACGCAGGCCGACCCGGGCGTACGCGGCGACACGGCCTCGGGCGGCGGGACCAAGCCGGCCACGCTCGAGACGGGGGCCGTGATCCAGGTGCCGTTGTTCGTCGAGCCGGGTCAGCGCATCCGCGTGGACACCCGCTCGGGCGAATACGTGGCGCGCGCATAGCGATGCGTCGTTCCGAGCAGCGCAGGGCGGCGGTGGTGGCGCTCTACCAGCACGACCTCACCGGTCGTCCGCTGGCGCAGACGTTCGCCTCGAAGGACTCGATGTTCGTGCGTGCGCTGGCGCACGCGGCGGCCGACCGCGCGCCGGAGCTCGACGAGGTGATCGACCGCCACTCACATGGTTGGGCGGTGCAGCGGATCCAGCCGCTGGAGCGCAGCATCATGCGCGTCGCGCTGATCGAGATGCTGCACCCGGACGCGGTCCCCGGGGAGCAGCCGATCCCGCCGGAGGGCGCGATCGAGGAGGCCGTGGAGAGCGCGAAGACGTTCTGCGGCGCGGAGGCGCCGGGGTTCGTCAACGGCGTGCTCGCGGCAGTCCTCCGCGACGTGCGCGAGAATGCTGCGATCTGATGAGCGGCGCGAGCACAGAGCATCTCGACGACCTGATCGCCCGCCTGGAGCGCGCGGCCGAGCAGCTGCGCTCGGGCGAGCTCTCCCAGGACGCGGCGGCGACGATGGTCGAGGACTGCGCGACGCTCGCCACGCAGGCGGCCTCAGAGCTCGAGGAGCTCACACGCGCCGAGGTCCAGGCCCCGCCGCCCGGTCAGGACACCCTGCTGTAGGGGTGTCCTGCCGCTCGTGAGCGCCACCTACCCAGAGAACCTGCGCGACGACGTCGAGCGCTACCTCGCCGAGCTGCGCTTCTCCGAAGAGGCGCTGACAGCGGGCCTGGAGGAGGCGATGCGCTACTCGCTGCTGGGCGGCGGCAAGCGGATCCGCCCGGTGCTCGCGCTGGCGACGGCGCGAGCAGTAGGGATGGAGCCACAGGAGGTGATGCCGCTTGCGGCGGCGCTCGAGCTGGTGCACACCTATTCGCTGATCCACGACGACCTGCCGGCGATGGACGACGACGCGTTGCGCCGCGGCCAGCCGACCTGTCACGTGAAGTTCGGCGAGGGCGTGGCGATCCTGGCGGGCGACGGTCTCTACGCGGAGGCCTTCCATCACCTGCTCACCCACCAGCGCTCGGCGCCCGAGCGGGTGCTGCTGGCTGCGGCCGAGCTGGCGGCGGCGACAGGCGTCAACGGCATGGTCGGCGGCCAGTACGTCGACGTCGAGGCGGGGGCGCCGGCTGGGGGCGCCTCGCTGCGGCGCTTGCACGAGCTGAAGACAGGACGGCTGATCGGTGCCTCCGTGCTGTGCGTACTACTGTTGGGAGGGGTCGCGGATGGACCCGCGGCCGTTCCCCTTCGTCTCTTTGCCTCGGAGCTCGGCGTGTTGTTTCAGATCGTGGACGACATACTCGACGTGACGGGCACGGACGACGCCCTTGGAAAGCCGCGAGGCAGCGATGAGCGTCATGGCAAGCAGACATACGTGAGCGAGTTCGGGATCGATCGCGCCAGGGAGCTGGCGGGCGAATCGCATGCCACGGCGGTGCGGGCGCTGAGCGAAGCGGCCGAGCGCACGCCGGCGGCGGCCGGCGTCGGCGCAGGAGCGCAGCGCGGTCCGCGCGGCGAGCAGGCGACAGATGAGCTCGAACGGATCGCCGACTTCATCTACACGCGAACGTCATGAGCCGAAAGCAGAAACCCGCAAGCGAGGAGAAGCTGCTCGACCGGATCGAGGGCCCGCAAGACCTGCGCGGGCTCTCCGAGCAGGAGCTGCAGACGCTCGCACAGGAGGTGCGCACGCACATCATCGACACGGTCGGTGAGATCGGCGGGCACTTCGGCGCGAACCTGGGCACGTGCGAGCTCGCGGTGGCCCTGCACTCGGTGCTGGACTCGCCGAAGGACAAGATCCTCTGGGACGTCGGGCACCAGGCCTACCCGCACAAGATCCTCACCGGCCGTCGCGATGGCCTGGAGACGATCCGCCAGTACGGCGGCGTCGCTCCGTTCTGCTCGCGCGAGGAGTCCGAGCACGACATCATGGGCGCCGGGCACGCGTCCACGTCGATCGGCTACGCGGTCGGCCTGAAGGAGGGCATGCGCGTGCTGGGCGGCGAGGCCGATGGGAAGGTAGTCGCGGTGATCGGCGACGGGGCGATGACCGGCGGCGTGGCGTTCGAGGCGATCGGCCAGGCCGGCGGCCTGGGCACGCCGATGGTGGTCGTGCTCAACGACAACGGCATGTCGATCGCGCCGAACGTGGGAGCGCTCTCGCGCTACTTCAACCGTGTGCGTCTGAACCCGAAGCTGTGGCACGCACGCGCGGGCGTCGAGGGGGGGCTCGCACGCCTGCCCGGCGGCATCGGCTCGGCCTTCGAGCGCCTTGGACCCCAGCTGAAGGAGTCGATCAAGGCGTTCTGGGCGCCGGGGCTGTGGTGGGAGGAGCTCGACTGGGCCTACATGGGCGTGATCGACGGGCACGATGTGCACGCGCTGCGCGAGGCGCTGAACGAGGCGCTGGCTGCCGAACGCCCGGTTGTCGTGCACATCGCGACGGTCAAGGGCAAGGGCTTCGCTCCGGCCGAGGACGGCGGCCTGGAGGGCATGGAGCAGTGGCACGCGGCGAAGCCGAAGTCGATCGAGAACGGCCTCCCGACGGTTCCCTCGGCGCGTTCGAACCGAATGACCTCGAAGGCCGCGAAGCGCCCTGCGCCGCAATACACGCAGGTCTTCGGCGAAGCGCTGGTGCGCGAGTGCGAACGCGACCGGCGCGTGGTCGGGATCACGGCGGCGATGAACTCCGGAACGGGGCTGAGCATCCTGCAGAAGGCGATGCCCGAGCGCTACTTCGACGTGGGCATCGCTGAGCAGCAGGCGATCCTGTTCGCATCTGGCCTGGCGCTCGAGGGAGTGAAGCCGGTGGCGGCGATCTACTCGACCTTCCTGCAGCGAGCCTACGACCAGATCGTGCACGACGTGTGCCTGCAGAAGCTGAACGTGGTCTTCGCGATGGACCGCGCCGGCCTGGTCGGCGATGACGGCCCGACGCACCACGGCGCGTTCGACATCGCCTACCTGCGCTGCCTGCCGAACATCGTGCTGATGGCCCCGCGCGACGAGGCGATGCTCGTGCACATGCTGCGCACGGCGTTGCTGTTCGACGGCCCGATCGCGTTGCGCTACCCGCGCGGGGAGGGTACGGGCGTGGAGCTGCCGCAGGAGCCGCACCCGATCGCGATCGGCACGGGCGAGATCCTCCGCGAGGGCGGCGCCGGCGAGGCGGCGGGCAGACGTGTCGCGCTGATCGGCTACGGCAGCGGCGTCGGCAAGGCGCTGGCGGCCGCCGAGGAGCTCGCGACCGGCTCGGATCTCTCCGTGACGGTCGTCGACGCGCGCTTTGCAAAGCCGATCGACGCGGGCCTGATGGCCCAGCTCGCGGCCGAGCACGACCTGCTCGTGACGGTCGAGGAGGGTGTGCTCGCAGGGGGCTTCGGCTCGGCCGTGTGGGAGACCCTGAACGAGACCGGCGCAACGCCGCGCATCCTGCGCGTGGGCCTGCCCGATCGCTACGTCACGCACGGCAAGCCGGCGCTGCTGCACGAGGAGATCGGCTTCACGCCCGAGCGGATCGCCGAACGGGTCGCGGCAGCGATCTCCGATCGCCAATCGGCGATCATCGGCGCCTGACGGGCCCGGCCCCTCGGGTCACGGGTACCGCTCGGTGTCGTTTCCGGCACGTCGGCGATGAGCACAGGCGCGGGACGGCCGGCCGATCCGGGCTTAAATGAAACGGCCCGCTGGGGAGGCGGGCCGTTTCGAGGGAGGAGGGATGCTGCAGTGCTGCAGTGCTGCGGGGTACGAACAACATGATGGGCACAGCAGACGACGCCATCTGTGACCTTGCGCACACTTGCGCAGCCTCTGTATAAGCCCGCCACCGAATCGCCCCGCTCGATGAACGCCGAGCTAGACGAAGGCGGCTGCGTGGGCTTCGAGGACGTACCCAACGTCCTGATAGATGACCCCCACTTCGTGGGAGCGCACGCCACGATCGCTGAAGCCTACGATCAGGGGCAGATCGCCCTCCACTTTCACGTCGGGATGCGACCCAGGGCAGCTAAAGGGCAGCCGTGCGACCTCTGCTTCACCGTCCGCCGGAAAGGGGTCGCGTTTGACCCCCAACATCTCACCAGCGTCCGCGTTGCCGACGACTCGGACGCGCTCGGGAGATTTGTCGTCAATGACCGAGAAGGCCGGTGGATAAAGCGGTGCTTGTCCACATTGGAGAGGTAGCCGAGGATGCTGAGCGACTGCGCCTTCGCGTCGCGCCCAGCGAGGTAAGGCTGTGCTTCGTCGATGACTGCCCGATACGGCTCCGCGACGCCTCGCAGTCGGTACTCGCGCATGCTCGGCTGCCCTTTCTTGCCGGGCGAGCGGTAGATCCGCTTGGTGTCCGCGATTGGGAACTGAAGATGGGTTCCTGGTTCTGGACCCGCTCAGCAGCGCGAGCTGCCAAACCAGGTGGTCGAGCGCCGATCTGAGGTTGTGGATGATGTCGCCGAGCAGAAGTCCCCAGAGGATGGCGTCGGGCTTGTGCAGCGTCTTTGCCGTAACGATGAGCGCCCGCTGTTCACGATCGAACTTGCTGGTGATTCGATAGGGCTCGCTGTCGCCGAACTCGCGCAAGAGACCTTCGAGAGCTTCGATATGTCCTTTTGCTCGACCGTGCTTTGACCAACAGCCAGCCAGCGAGGGTTCTTCCACGCGCTCCATCGAGCCGAGCCTACTCGGGATAGCGCTAGGGCGTCAAGACACTTGACACCATCCGATGTGTCAAGTATATTGACAGCATGGCCGCAGGAAACCGACACGATCCGACCCGCACGGCTTGCTCGGACTCCACGTTCTCGCTCATGGAGTTCATGCGCGAGTACCCCGACGATGCCGCCTGCCTGGACCACCTGTGGCGCTCGCGCTTCTCGACCGACGGGGAGCACGCCGAGTGCCCCAAGTGCGAGCGCGAGCGCGTGTTCAAGCGCTACGCCACGGCGCAGGGTCGGCAGTCCTGGACCTGCACCGGCTGTGGCCACCACGTACACCCGACGGCCGGGACGATCTTCGCCAAGTCCTCCACGTCCCTGCACCTGTGGTTCTACGCGATGTACATGATGGCTAGCACTCGCTGTGGCCTGTCGGCCAAGCAGCTAGAGCGCGAGATCGGCGTCTCGTACCGCACGGCCTGGAGGATGCTCAACCTGATCCGCAACGAGCTGATGGCCGACGACGGAGAGCCGCTGAGAGGCGACGTAGAGGCCGATGAGACCTCCGTAGACGGCAAGCCGCGCAAACCCCACGGCAAGCACCCGTACCTGACCATCGGGCCTCCGATCAACCGGCGCTCGGAGGCGATGAAACTGCGCGAACGTAGTAGAGCAACGGTGTTCGCCGCTGTGGAACGCGGCGGGCGGGTCAAGGCAACGGTGCTGCCCTCGCGCAGAGGGCCGGCGCTGAAAGCGAAGCTGATCGAGTGGGTCGAACCAGAGTCGATCATCGTCACCGACGAGTGGGGTGCCTACAATGGCCTGGACCGCCATTTCCTCGCCCATAGTCGGATCAACCACTCGGCGGGGATGTATGTCGAAGGCGACACCTACACGAACACGATCGAGGGATTCTTCGGCCACTTGAAGCCCGCGATCCGTGGCACCTACCGCAAGGTGTCCCACCACTGGCTGCAGGGCTATCTCAATGAGTTCGTGTGGCGCCGGAATGCCCGCTACTCGCCGTCCTCGATGTTCGAGACGCTGCTCGATGAGACGACCCGATGAGCGAATCCGAGGCAGTCAAGGGCATCCGCCGTGCAGCCAAGCGCAGGGAGTACGCCGAGCGCCTGCGCGTCGCCGCGACGAACGATCTACGCGACTGCTGCCTACGGGCGCAGTCCGCGGGCGTGCCTATCGCTCAGATCGCTCGGGAGGCTCGTCTGTCTCGCCAGGGGGTTTACGACCTCTTGGCGGCGGCGCGACCTTCTTGACCAAGCGCTCGAACGCCTCGCGCGTCGGGACCGGGATGCGATGGCCCGCTGGCGTGGTCTGTTTCGGCTCGTCGCGGTGCGGAGGCTCGACCATGCGGTCAGGCTACCGCAGCGCGACGCACCGATTTCCTAGATGTAGCCACGGGCGCTGCCCGTCCGGAAAGCCTTGTACAGGCTCCAGAACAAGAACAGCAGACCCACGGCCCACTTGATGAATTCAAGGTCCATGTGATCGATACCCCGCGTTTCGGAAGCCGGTTACAGTCCGATTCACGGAACAGAAGGAGCCGCTGACTATGGAGAGCGATACGCCATCCGAGAACGTTGCGCACGTCCTCGACGCGGCACGAGCCGCAATCGATGCCGAGTTTCGCCGCGCCGAGCGCTTCGACGCCAAGGCGCGTGGGCAGGCCACTCTCGCGGGCTCATGGTTCGCCGTGACCCAGGCCATCGCAGCAACGTCTCTTACGGCAGACACACCGAAGGGTTGGACCTATGGGCTCGTGGCGGGCCTGCTCCTTCAAGCAGGAGCACTCAGCTTGCTTCTGCGAGCAAGCGCGCGGGTATGGCGGTTGCAGACCCGAGAGGACGTTGGTACCACAAGCCTCAGAGCGATGGAGAGAGGCTTGGCGGTCCCCCCGCAAGAGTTCGCGTCGCACGCGATTGACTTCTACTGCCGGATTCTCGACGGGGCGAAAGTAGCGAACAAGAAGCGTGCGGAAGCCTTCGATGCGCGCAAGCGGCCCGCGCGATTCTGGTCAGCAACGTTCTGGTGGTGGCCGGTGCTGATTGTGGGCCTAGCCGAGATTGCCGCAGCGCTGCTCTCTCGCACGCTCTAGGGAGAATCGGCCTCGTCCACTTCCTCCGTCGGCCATGGGGGAGTCGCTGCCGGAGGCGGGGCTTCCTTGGCGTGTTCCTCCGGCGGCTCCGGCCTCGGCGCAGGGCGCGGAGGTGGCTGCTGGGGTCGCGCGGGTGGTGTTGGGCGATCCTCCTCACGCGACCTCGACATGGCGAGGATCGTATCGATTCTCGGAATTCCGCAGCATGTGATCCACGCTCCGCTAGAGCCCTGCCCGCGCGAACAGCACGCTTAGATGCATACCCAGCCCCCGCCGCGACCTTCGCCGCCGTATCCACGGACACGTTGTACTCACCGCGCTCAATCGCGCCGTAGTAGCTCCGGTCCAGCCCAGAGCGTCGGGCCAATCCCTCTTGGTTGTAGCCGCGTTCGCGTCGCACTGAGCGCATCGCCTCGCCCAACGCGCGGTTCGCGGCTGACTTCTTGCTCGCCATCAGATCGCCAGGAAGTTGAGCGCGTCGATCCTCTCCAGGGCGCTCGACTGGTGGACTGAGCGGCCCGCCACGACCACCACACCGGCATCTGCGAGGCTCGCAATCGCCTCGTCTACCCGCTGGGCGCCAAGATCGCTCAGTTCGCTGTGGATGCGCTCGCGTCGGCGTCCTCTCCTGACGCCTGCGACCGCGAGAACAACAAGATGCTCTGCACGACTGTCCAGCGGACAGCCGTCCTGCTTCGATTCGTCGTGCATGGGAGCCAGCCTCCTGTGCCACGGCCCCGGGCAGTTCACGCTGCGCCGGGGCCAACCTATGGATTTGGAGGGGCGAAGCTATGGCGCTCGGACGACGGACTCGCTCAACGAATCCGGCTTATACAGCGGCTAACCAAGTGTGACCTTGCGCACAGATCTCCGCCGGATCCGCGCCGGTGCAATCCGTTCGTGTCGAGAAGCCCACATGTGCAAGGGTTTTGCAGCATGGGAAAGCGACGTCTCGATGCGCTGCTCGCCGAGCGGGGCCTGTTTCCCTCGCGAAGCCGCGCGGCGGCGTCGGTGATGGCGGGTGAGGTGCGCGTCGGCGTCGCAGAGCGCCGCGCGCAGAAGCCGGGAGAGCTGATCGACGACGGCGAGCAGCTGCACGTCGCCCAGGGCCCCGCATACGTCTCGCGTGGCGGGGTCAAGCTGGCGAACGCGCTCGACGCCACGGGGCTCGAGGTCGCCGGGCGCCGTGCACTCGACGTGGGCGCCTCGACGGGCGGCTTCACGGACTGCCTGCTGCAGCGCGGCGTGAGCGAGGTGATCGCCGTCGACGTCGGCTACGGGACGCTTGCGTGGAGCCTGCGCAACGATTCACGCGTGACGGTGCTCGAGCGCACGAACGCCCGGACGCTGGAGCCGGCGATGCTGCCATTTGCCCCCGACCTGGCCGTGATCGACGTCTCGTTCATCTCGCTGGAGAAGGTGCTCGGCGCCGTATTGGGCTGTTTGGCGGCCGGTTATGACGCGCTCGCGATGATCAAGCCGCAGTTCGAGGTGGGCCGCGAGCGGGTCGGCAAGGGGGGCGTCGTACGCGACGCCGAGACGCGCCGAGAGGCGCTGCTCGGGGTTGGCCGGGCGGCGCTCTCGCTCGGCGCCGGCGTCGCCTCCTACGCCTCCTCCGGCCTGCCCGGGCCGAAGGGCAACCGCGAGACGTTCCTGTGGTTGACCGATCCCGCGAACGCGAGCGACGGGCGCCGCGGCGAGATCCTCGACGAGGCGCGCGCTTCCGAGCTCGAGCGCCTGGCGCGCGAGGTCGAGCCGTGAGGGAGTTCACCGTGCTCACCCACCGGCGCCCCGAGGAGACGACGCCGGCCCTGAAGCGCCTGGCCGAGCTCGCCGCGCAGGCCGGCGTCAAGTTGCGCCTGGACGAGCGCGAGACGCGCAGGCACGGGCTCACGGGCGGTCCCGGGCTCGAGCTCGACGCGCCGTTGAAGGAGGACGTCGAGCTCTGCATCGCGCTGGGCGGGGACGGCACGATCCTGCGCGCGCTGCGCCTCTACAGGGGCACCGACGTGCCCGTCTTCGCGATCAACTTCGGTGAGATCGGCTTCCTCGCGACGGTCGAGCCGGACGAGCTCGAGGAGGGGATGCGCCGCGCCGTCGAGGGCGACTTCGAGCTGTTGCGCCTGCCGGCGATCGTGCTCGACGGCGACGGCCTGGGCTCGCCGGCCGAGGCGAGCGCACGCGGGGCTGGCTCAGAACGCGCGCAGGACGTCGAACGGCCCGGCCTGTCCGGCCAGGCGGCGGTCAACGACGTGGCGATCCACCGCAAGGTCGGCGAGCGCGTGGCCGAGCTCGCCTATGAGATCGAGGGCGAGGAAGTGGGCAGCGTGCGCTGCGACGGGCTCGTCGTCGCCACCCCGGCGGGGTCCACGGGCTACAACCTCGCCAACGGCGGCCCCGTGATGGCGTGGGGCGTGGAAGGCTTTGTCGTCTCGTTCATTGCGCCGCACTCGCTGACGGCGCGTGCCCTGGTCGTCGCGCCTGGCGACCGGCTGACGATCCACAACCGCTCGGGCGAGCCGCTCGACGTTGCGCTCGACGGCCGTCCGGCCGGTGAGATCGTGGCCGGCGGGAAGATCGACGCGCGCTTCGTCGGCGAGATCGGCACGATCGCCCAGCTCCCGGGAAGCTCCTTCTACCTGCGCCTGCGCGAGAAGTTCGGCCGGCTGGCGAGCTGAGCGCGGCCAGGCGGCGTTTCGCCTCGGGCGCCCCGAGCCGGGTCGGGTCGGGTCGGCCCGGTGCGGCATTTCGCCTTGAGGCTCGCGACCCTGATGCGCGCGCCCCGATGCGCGGCGGTCGTGCTTCAGGCGACTTTGGCGCTCGGACCGTGCTGCACGACGGGGGCGGGGCCGTGCTCGGCCGCGCCGTCGCGGTGCATCGAGTTCATGAACTCGTCGAGCTGCTGGCGCGCGAAGCGGCGCTGACCGCCTGGCGTGCGATAGCAGGCGATGTGCCCGGCATCGGTCCAGCGACGAATCGTCGCCAGCGAGACGCCTAGATAGCTCGCCGCCTGCGAGCTCGTGAAGACGAGCTGACGGCCGTTGCGGGGGAGAGTGGCGCTGGTGGTCATTGGTTCGCCTGTCGGTAGGTGTCGTGGCGGGAAGGTCGGCTCCTGATCGGAGCGTGCCCGTCCTCGCTGGGTGTTTCGGCATCGGCAGGGAATGAGTTGAGCGCCGCAGAGCTTTGTGGACCTTTGATCGATCGCACGGTGGCCTGATCTAGCGGTATGGCCCGCGAATACTGGGCGCAACGAGGGGATTTGTCTGCACACCGTCCGATTCTGCGCGACGCATCGGCCATCGAATGTCCTGCAATTGCAATCATTCATGCACATAGCTACTCAGACTGGACTTTTCGCCTGATCCTTCGCTATTCTTGACTGAACCTACTCAAAGGTTGCGGATTTCCTATGGATGGAGCCAGAGGGGTGCGCCTCGCAAACGCCCGTATGGGCCCAAGCGAAGGAGATCTATCGTGCGTTGGAACCACTAGAGCCGTTTCTTAGGCCGCACTGCGGCCGGATCTGAGGGCGTCGCCACCCGACTGCGGGTGCGGCGCCCTCTTCTTTTTTTCTCAGCTCAGCAACGGCTGCGCGAAGGTCTGTGCGCGTCTGCCGAACGCGAGCTCCTCCTCGAAGCTGGCGTCGTCGCCTTCGGCTGCGCGCATCGGCCCGTCGTTCTCGAGCATCTCGACGAACGCGTTGACCATCTCGGCGTCGAGTTGGCGACCGGCGACGCGGCGCATCTCGGTGAGCGCGTCCTGCGGAGTCCTCGGCGAGCGGTAGGAGTCGCGCGCTGTCAGCGTGTCGTATGTGGAGCAGACGGCGATGATGCGTGAGATCAGCGGGATCTCGTTGCCGATCAGCCCCGCCGGGTAGCCGCTGCCGTCGACGTGCTCGTGGTGGTAGAGGATCGCGTCGGCGACCGGTCCGTAGCCGTCGAGCCGGCCCACCAGCGTCGCCCCGTCCTGCGGGTGGCGGCGAATCACCGCCCAGTCGTCGTCGGAGAGCACCTCGGCGTGGAGGATCCGGTCGGGCAGCGCGAACTTGCCGATGTCGTGCAGCAGTCCCGCCGTGTGCGCGAGATCCTGTTCGTTCTCGTCGCATCCGATCGCCTCGGCCAGCCTGCGCGCATAGCGGGCCACGGCGGCGGCGTGGCGTGCGGTCGATTTGTCTCGCAGCGCGAGCGTCTCGACCAGCGTCGAGAGCACGCCCAGCTGCAACGAGGCGAGGTGGATCGAGCGCGCTTCCAGCTGATCGGCACGGTCCTCGGAGCGCAGCAGCGCCACCATCAGGTACTGGAAGATCCCGATCACCAGCACCGCGGCGATCAGCGCGGCCAGTCCGAGCTTGACGTAGGCGACGGCGAGCACCGCCGTCAGCGCTCCGGCGGCGACCTGCCCGGGCAGCATCGGCACGAACAGTTCTTGGACCTGCTGCAGCAGGCGGCGGTTTTCGATGATCCGGTTGTCGAGCGCGATCACGGCGAAGTTCAGGGCGTTGGTCACGAGGAACACGCCGAAGACGACCAGTCCGAAGGTGATGCCGCGGGCGAGGCCGTTGCTCGGATCGTGGACATTGCCGATCAGCGCCTGCACGATCAGCCCGCCGACCAGCGGGCAGAAGGCGAAACTCGACAGGTTCCCCAGCCAGTGTGCCGGCGAGAGCCGGCGGCGGGCCGAGATGAAGATCGCTGCGAGCAGCGCGATCGCCACGGCGGGCGCCGGGCCGAGCAGGCTCATCGCCAGCACCTGCGCGACGAAGCCGGCCGAGAGGTTCTGGCCGCGAATCGTGAACTGCAGTCCCTGGCCGCCCAGCGACAGCGCGCCGAGCAGGACCACGAGCCACAGCGGATTCCATTCGCTCGGTTGGGAGACCAGCGTGGCCAGCACGAGCGAGGCCGCCAGCAGGAGCGCCTCGGCGGCGAAGAAGGTGCGGATTGCCTTATTGCTCGACATGAAGAGGTTTCCTTAGTCCTTAACGGCTACGAGCGCGTCGTCCTTAAGGGGATGGGCAGCTGCTGGACGCTCCGGCTGCGTCGTCCCGGCGGTCCGTTTCCGCCGCCGGCTGCCCTTCCCGTTCAGCCCTGCGTCATCGCGCCGCTGGAGCCCACGTGCGAGGAGCGGGCCGCCGTGGCCTCGGCGGCCTCCGGCGAGAGCTGCTCTACCGAGGGCTCGTCCTCGGGCTGTGTGGCCGGCGTCTGCGCCGGGACGCCGGCGTCGGTGTTGATTCTCAGGAATGCGATCGTGCTCAGGGTTGCGCCGACGCCCGCGACGAAGAAGGCCGTTCGCGGGGAGCTCAAAGCCGTCAGGGCACCACCGAGTGAGAAGCCGACGGCCGGGGCGATCGCGCCGACCGATTCGACGGCGCCCATGATCCTGCCCTGCAGTGCGCGCGGCGTGAGCTTCTGCACGGAGCTGATCAGCGAGGCCCATTGCACGCCGTTGCCGAGGCCCCCGACGAGGCCGATCACGCAGGCCACGATCAGCCCCGGCGCGAGCGCCCAGCCGATGTAGGAGAGGCCGACGGCGAGCGTCGCCGTGCTCAGCAGGAGTCGCAGCGAGCGATCGATCGAGCGGGCGAAGACGATGCTGCCGATCGTGACGCCGAGGCCCCACGTGCCGACCAGTACGCCGTAGCCCGAGTCGCCCGCGTCCAGGCTCAGCTTCGCGTAGGCGACCTCGACCGGCCCGGAGACGGTGAAGAAGGTCAGCGCCACTGCCTGCGTGATCAGCAGCCGGCGCAGGTTGGGAGCACCCTTGATGTGCGTCAGCGCGGCCCGCAGGCGCTCCTGTACGGAGGCCGTCTCGGCGTCGTCGACGTGCGGGCGAAGGTTCATCACGATCGCACCGCAGGCGAGGAAGCTGACGACGTCGATGATCAGCGCCGTCGAAGCCCCGAAGGCCGGGACCGTCAGCCCGGCAAGCGCCGGGCCGAGCGTGAAGGTGATCGCAAAGCCCACGTTCATTGCCGCATTGGCCACGCGCTCGGCCTCTTGCGCGGCCTTCTCGCGCTCCTGCTCGTCTGCTCCGAGCGTCGACACCGACTCGCGCGCGCAGTTCGCCGCGGCCGCGCGCAGGAGCGCACTCGCGGCCAGCGCCGCCGTGCCGTCGACGGCGACGAGCACGAGCACGAGCGGCAGCGAGAAGTGTGAGGAGACGACGAAGGCGAGGCCGCCGGTGACGACCGCCTCGAACAGATACAGGCCGCTCAGGCTGGAGGGCGCGGAGGTCGACTCCACGCGCGCCACGAGCGCCGGCACGAGAAAGGCCGAGAGCACCTGGCTGCCGACGAGCAGAGCCGCCACGGCGAGCGCGCTGTGGGTTTGATCGAAGACGACGATCGAAAGCGCGACATAACCGAACCAGGTGCCGAACCGGTTGATCGTGTACGCGAAAACGATCCGCCGCAGGCGGCGAGAGCGCGGCAGCTGGGGCATAGGGCAACGCTAACGGTTGCCGCCACGGGGATCGAGGCATGCAAGGCGCTCCCCACTTCGTCCCGGTGGATGCGCGCCCGGCGGTCTCGCCGGAAGCGAATCGGCGGCCGCTGTGACCGGCCGTCTCAGGCGGCGCAGGCGGTCGCGTCAACGCTCACGACCGGAAGGGCCGGGTTGCGGTGCGCGAGCATGTGCATCAGCGACTCGGCAGGGACTTCGTCGAGCTCGCCGCTGAGCACGACCATGCTGCTCTCGGCCGCGCGCGCAAGAACCTCCCACAGCGCCCCCGCCTGCCTGAAGGTCGTCCCCCCGGGCATCGTCCGGCGCAGGTCGCTGAGCACCGCCTCGCGATCGCCGGCGTCGCCCCCCGCGAGCAGGATCGAGCGCGGCGCAGCCGCGCGCTCAGATGCTGCCTGGTCGGTCGGGCGGGCGGCGGATTCGAGGCCCGCCGGGCGAAGCTGCAGGCTGCCCCTTTTGGGCAGCAGGCGCAGCTTCGGTCCCTCGAAAGCGGCGCGTCTCTGGATGGCTAGGGTGGTCATGTACGACATGATGAGACCTCTTCGGCCGTTTCTCTGACGTCCGGACGGTGCTGATCGTGTCGTCCCAAAGGTGCAGACTCGTGTCGTCCCGAAGGACCGACAGGATCGGTCTTGACGACCCAGTACGGTGTCCGGCATGGAGGAAGCCGCCGCGGGGGTCGACCGCCCGATCGACGTGATCATCGCCGACGATCACACCGTCGTGCGCGACGGCATCCGCGCCGTGCTCGAGCGCGAGAAGGACGAGTTCCGCGTCGTCGCCGAAGCCGCCGACGTGCCCTCGACGGTCCGCGAAGTGCGCGAGCACAAGCCCGATCTGCTGACGCTCGATCTGACGATGCCCGGTGGCTCGAGCCTCGCCGCGCTGCCGTCGTGCTTCATCGCGCATCCGACGCTCGCCGTCGCGATCCTGACGATGCGCGAGGACCCCGAGTACGCGCGACAGGCGCTGCGGGCGGGAGCGCGCAGCTACGTGCTGAAGGAGGCCGAGCCGGCCGAGCTGCTGCAGGCCTTCCGCCTGGCCGTCTCCGGCGGCAGCTACCTGCACCCGCGGCTCGGAGCCTTGATGGCGACCGGCGAGGAGGGCTCCTCCGACGGCGTCGTGCTGAGCGAGCGCGAGCGAGAGGTGGTCAGGCTGATCGCAAACGGCTACACCAACCCTCAGATCGCCGAGGAGCTGCACGTCGCGGAGCGCACCGTGAAGACCTACCGCGCCCGTGCGATCGAGAAGCTCGGGTTCTCTTCTCGCGCCGAGATCACCGCCTACGTACGCCGCATCGGCCTGGCTGAATAGAGGCTCAGCGGCTGAGCGCGTCGAGCTGGGCCGCTTGGGCGGCTGCCTCGTCCGCGGCTGAGGGGCGTCCGGCGAGCGGCACCATCAGCCGGACCCTCGTGCCGCGCTCCGGGGCGTTGCCGAACTCGAGCTCGCCGCCGACGAGCTCGGCGCGCTCGCGCATCCCGCCCATGCCGAAGCCGCCCTCGAGGCCGTCGCCGCGCGGGCCCAGGCGCTCCGCGCCCGGAAGGCCTTTGCCGTCGTCGGTCACCGACGCGCTGATCACGCCGCCGTTCTCGGTGACGCTGACCACGGCCTTCGTGGCTTCCGCATGGCGGCTGACGTTCGTCAGGGCCTCCTGCACGATTCGATAGACCGTGCTCTCGAGCTCCGCGTCCAGGCGCCTGCCGTCCTCCTGGCCGAGCTCGACCTGAACCTGCACGTCGAGCCCGTCGATCGCCTGCGCGCGTCGGGCGAGCGCCTCCAGCGCCGCCGCGAGCCCGAGCTCGTCGAGCGCCGCCGGGCGAAGCTCGGTGATCAGGTGGCGCAGCCCGTCGATCTCGTTGCCGAGGCCGTCGAGCACCATGTCGACCGCCTCGCGCAGCGCCGTCGGATCGTCGATGTCGCGCGCGTTTGCCAGACGCAGCTTGAGCGCCCCCATGCCCTGGATGCTCTCGTCGTGGATCTCTCGCGCCCAGCGCGTGCGCTCGCGCTCGCGCGCCTCCATGCCGTAGCGGAGCCTTTCGATCTCGACCGAGCGCTCGGCCGCCAAACGCTGCGCGACGCTCGTCGCGAAGGCCTGAAGGGCGTCGCGGTCTGGACCGCGGAAGCCCTTGTCTGTGCGCAGCGCGATCACCATGCCGCCGCCCTGGCCCTCCATGCTGAGCGGCTCGACCAGCGCCGCGCGCACCTCGACGCCCAGCTCGTGCAGCCACAGTGCGTCTCGGCCCCGCGGCCGCTCGAGCGCCAGCGGCTTCCCGGACGCGAACAGCTCGCCGAGCGCGCTCCCCTGCACGGGAACGATCCGCACGCGCACGGTCGAGCTGCCGGCGGAGGCGGCGACGCGCAGCTCGCCGCGCTCCTCGATCACCACGAGCAGCGTGTCGGCGTCGAGCAGCGCAAGGCCTCGGTCGGCCATCAGGCGCAGCAGCCAAAGCTCAGATCCCGTGAGCACTGGCTTGATTATGCAGGCCCGTGCGGCCGTCCAAGCACGGGCGGCGAGGAGCCAGGCAGTCCGGGCCCGGGCTCCACGCCGTTGCCACGGCGCGCCGCCAGGCGCGCTTGTTCCAGCAGTTCCTCCGCTCCCAAATTTTCATGCCACGCGGCGAGGCCGACGGAGATGCGAAGCGGCCGTCGCGCACCTTCGGCTTCGACCTTGATCGTGCGCAGGCGCTCGAGCACGCGCCGGGCGACGATCTCCCCGCGCGGCCCGTCGGCTCCCGGCAGGATCAGCAGCAGCTCGCCGTCGCTCGGGCGCCCCACCCGATCGAAGCCGCGTACCTGGGCGGCCAGCGTTCTGGCGACGTAGGCCAGCGTCTCCTCCGAGAGCTCCTCGCCGTGCTCGCGGGCGAGTTCCTCGAGGTTGCCGATCCTCACCAGCAGGCAGCTGAGCTGCGTCTCGTGGCGTTCGGCGCGGTTGATCTCCTCATGCAGCCGCCCCTGTAGACCCTCCGCGGACAGGCAGAGGACCCGCTCGGTAGGCGGTCCTGGGGTCGGATTGTTGTCGCTGGCAGCCATGCCTCGTGCGGACGTGTGGTGGGGCGCACGCACGATCCGCGGCGCCCGCGTCGCCACAGGTTACGGTCCTTATCGTCAGCCGGAAGCGACCTCTACAGTGCCGGGCGCCGGTTGCGCGCGCGATCGCTCCCGCGGCGGCTCGTCGCTCGGCTGGGACGGGCACGAGCGCGAGATCCGTCGGCGGGCGCTGCTACACCTGCCCGGTGCTGTCCGAGCTGCGTGTCGAGAACCTGCTGCTGATCGAGCAGGCTCAGCTGCGCCTCGCGCCGGGCCTCAACGTGCTCACGGGAGAGACCGGCGCCGGCAAGACCGTGCTCGCCCACGCCCTCGACCTGCTGCTCGGTGGGCGTGCGCGCCCGGGGATCGTCCGTCCCGGCGCCGAGGAGGCATACGTCGAGGGGATCTTCGAGCTGCCGCCGGCGCTGGGAGAGCGGTTCGCCGAGCGCCTGCCTGCGGACGCCGAGGAGATCGTGCTGGCGCGGCGCGTGTCTGCCGACGGTCGCACCCGCGCCTACCTGAACGGGCGCGCGGCGACGGTCGGCGAGCTGCGCGACCTCGGCGGCGCGCTGATGTCCTTCTACGGCCAGCACGAGCATCGCAAGCTGACGATCGCCACCAAGCAGCTGGGGCTCCTCGACGAGCTGTGCGGCGCCGAGCAGGCGCTGCGGCTGCGAACGTGCGCCGAGGCATACGCCGAGGTGCGACGCCTGCAGGAGCGCCTGCAGGAGCTGCGCGAGCTCGCCGGCGCGCGCGAGCGCGAGCTCGACCTGCTCGAGTTCGAGCTCGCCGAGATCGACTCCGCGGCGCCCGACCAGCAGGAATACGAGGAGCTGCTCGCGCGGCGCGAGCGCGTGCGCCGCGCCGATGCGCTGTGCTCGGCGGCCGGCGCGGCGGCCGAAACGCTCACCGGCGACGGCGGCGACGGCGCCGGGATGGGCAGTCGGCTCGCGCAGGCCGGAGCCGGTCTGGACTCCGTGCAGGGCATCGACCCTCGCCTCGACGGCCTCGCCGAGCGCGTACGCGCGCTCAGCATCGAGTCCGACGATCTCGCGGTCGAGCTGCGCGCCTATGCCGAGGGCTCGCAGGAGGGCGAGTCCTCCGAGGGCGGGTCGACGCTCGACGGAATCGAAGAGCGCCTGGCGGCGCTCGAGCGGTTGATGCGCAAGCACGGCGGCAGCATCGAGCGCGTGCTCGAGCATGGCCTGTCCACGCGGGCGCGGCGCGACGAGCTGGCGGGCGCCGAGGACGCGCTGGAGCAGGCCGGCGAGCTCCACCGCCGTGCGCTGGAGGTGCTCGACGAGCAGGTGATGGCGCTGCGCGGCGCGCGCGAAGCTGCCGCGCCGCTGCTCGAGCGCGGCGTGCGCGAGCAGCTCGCCTCGCTGGCGATGCCCGATGCCTCGTTCGAGGTCGCGATCGCCCCGCGCGAGGCGGGGCCGGCGGGAGGCGACACGGTCGAGTTCCTGATCGCGCCCAATCCCGGGGTGCCGGCGGGTCCGCTGCGCGAGATCGCCTCGGGCGGCGAGCTCTCGCGCGTGATGCTCGCGCTCGTAACGGCAGGCGCGCGGGCGCTGCCGGCCGGCAAGCGCGCGAAGGGGCGGCGCTCGGCGGATGCCGAACCGGCACATTCCGGCGAGACGCTCGTGTTCGACGAGATCGACGCCGGAATCGGCGGCCACACGGCACGTGCCGTCGGTGCGCGCTTGCAGGAGCTCGGCCACACGCGCCAGCTTCTGTGCATCACCCATCTGCCGCAGATCGCCTCGCTCGGCGACCGTCATTTCTCGATCGTCAAGGAGACGGCCGACGAGCTGGCGCGCACGAGCGTCGTGCAGCTCGCCGAGCGCGAGGTCGTCTCCGAGCTCGTGCGAATGCTCGGTGCCGACGCCGACGACGCTGCCGCGCGGCGCCACGCGCGGGACCTGCGCCGCGCCGCCTGAGCAGGCGTTTCGGCGCGTGCGCCGCTCGCGCCCGACGCCTGCGCGCGTTACTCTCGGACTGATGGCCTCGACGCGACCGAGCCCCTCCGTGCCGGTTTCCGGCGGCGAGCTCGCCCCCGCGACTCGCCCGATCGTCCCGCCGAACGGCGCATGCTCGCGCGCACCGTGAGCGGCCCCGTCCGCTCCGGGCGGCGCACGAAGCTGCTCGTCAAGCACCTCGTGCGCGGCGACATCGCGCTGGTCGACCACCAGCGACATCGATCGCGTCTCGGCCGAGGAGCTGATCGCGGCCGGCGTCGGGGCCGTGCTCAACTGCCGTCCCTCCTCCATCGGGCACCTACCCGAACCTCGGCCCGCAGCTGCTCGTCGAGGCGGGCATCCTGCTCGTCGACCTGCCCGGCGACGAGCTGTTCGAGCTGATCGACGACGGCGATCCGCTCGTCGTCGTCGCCGAAGGGCCGGCCGACGGGATCACCGGCGAGGTGCTGCGCAGGGGGAAGCTGCTCGCGCGCGGCGCCGTGCTCGGCCTCGAGCGCGTGCGCGCCGAAACCGAGGAGCGCCGGCGCGAGATCGGCGAGGCGCTCGAGCGCTTCGCGCACAACACGATCGAGCACATGCGCGAGGAGCGCGAGCTGCTCGCCGGGCGCATCGAGCTGCCGCGCTTCGCCACCGACTTCCGCGATCGCTCGACGCTGGTCGTCGTGCGCGGCGTCGACCACCAGCGCGACCTACGCGCGCTGCGGCCGTTCATCCGCGACATGCGCCCCGTGATCGTCGCCGTCGACGGCGGCGCCGAGGCGCTGCTCGAGGAGGGGCTGCAAGCCGGACATGATCGTCGGCGACATGGACTCCGCCGGAGAGGCCGCGCTGCGCTGCGGGGCCGAGCTCGTCGTCCACAGCCTACCACGGACGGGCGCGCCCCGGGCCGCGAGCGCCTCGAGCGGCTGGGCGTCCCGTTCAAGCTCGTTCCCGCCCCCGGCACGAGCCAGGACGTCGCGATGCTGATCGCCGCCGAGAAGGGCGCGCGACTGATCGTCTCCGTCGGCTCGCAGTTCAACCTCGTCGAGTTCCTCGACCGCAACCGCAAGGGCATGTCCTCGACCTTCCTCACGCGCCTGCGGATCGGCGAGATCCTCGTCGACGCCAAGGGCGTCAGCCGCCTGTACCGCCCGCAGCCTGGGCTGACGCCGCTGCTCGTCGTGATCGCGGCTGGCCTGATCGCGCTGATCGCGGTCGTCTGGATGACGCCCGCGCTGCGCGACGTCGCGAACCTGCTCTGGCTCAAGCTCCAGCTGCTGCTCGGCGGCTGAGCGCCGCTTCCACGCTCCGATGTTCGACTTCCGCTACCACGCGCTCTCGCTGGCCGCCGTGCTGCTCGCGCTCGCCGTCGGCGTCGCTGATCGGCGTGGCGATCGGCGACTCCAACCTCGTCTCCTCGGCCAAGAGCGGGATCGTCCACGACCTCAGCTCGGAAGTCAGCGGTGCCCAGCACCAGGCCGAACAGCTGCGCTCGCAACTGAGCAGCGAGGAAACGTTCGTCAACGACCTCTACCCGATCGCCGTGCACGGCCTGCTCAGCGGCAGGAACGTCGGGCTCGTGTTCCTCGGGCCGCCGTCCAACGGCGTCAACGGCTACGTGCGCGAGGCGGTCACGCAGGCGGGCGGGGACCTCGCGACGGTGATCGCCGTGCGCGAGCCGCTCGACCTGGCCGGGATCGCGCGGCTGGCCGAGGGACGCGCTTCGCCGGGCTCGCTCCCACGCCCGCCGAAGTCGAAGCCGCCGAAGCCGCCCAAGCCGGGGAAGGCACCGCAAGCACCGGCACGGGCACCACCGGCGCGACCGGCGGCGAAGGCCCGCCCCGCAGCGCCGCCTCCGGCGAACTGCTCGAAGACTTCGCCACGATCATCGGCAAGCAGCTCGTCAGCGGCGGCGCGCAGGTCGATCGCGAGCTGATCAGCCGCGTGCGCCCGCGCCTGCTGAGCGCCTTCGACGGGCAGCTCGGGCGCCTCGACGCGCTCGTCGTGATGCGCGGCGACCCGTCGAAGCTCACGCCCGAACAGGCCAAGGCCTCCTCGCAGTTCGAGACGGGGCTGCTGGACGGCGTGGGCACGGTCGGCATCCCCGTCGTCGGCGTCGAGCTGAGCGGGACCGAACCCTCGCAGATCCCCTGGTATCAGGGCAAAGATCTGGCCAGCGTCGACGACCTCGACGTGACCGCCGGCCAGGCAGCGCTCGTCTACGCGCTGACCGGCGCGCACGGCGCCTTCGGGACGAAGTCGACCGCCGACTCGCTGCTGCCGAACGTCGTCGGCACGAGCACGAGCACGCCGTGACCGGCATCCGGTCCCGTCGCTAGCTTCAAGCGATGCACGCGCTCCCGTTCCTCCTCGCGCTCGCCGGCGCCGCGGTCCTCGCCCCGTCGCTGCTGCGCACGCTGGCCGACGGCGGGCACGTGAAGGTCAACTACCGCGGGCGCGCGCTGCCGTTTCCCTTCGGCGTGCTCGACGCTCGCCGCCGCGCTGCTGGCGCTGATCCCGCTGATGCTGCTCGCCGTGCTCGCCTCGGCCGAAGTGTTCCACCCCGAGATCTGGCCCGTGGCCGTTTATGCGCTCGGCGTGCTCGCGCTCGGGCTGATCGACGACACGCTCGGCGAGCGGGCGCAGGACGGCCCCGTGGGACACCTGCGGCGCCGCGCGGCTGGCGCGGTCACGGCTCGGCGGTGCTGCGCGGCGAGCTCTCGACGGGGGCGCTGAAGGCCGCCGGCTCGCTCGGCCTGGCGCTGCTCGCGATGAGCTGGCTCGGGCTCTCCGACGGGCGCTGGCTGCTCGCCGCCGGCGTGCTCGTGCTCGCGACGAACGCCTTCAACCTGCTCGACCTGCGCCCGGGCCGCTCGATCAAGGCGTTCGTGCTGCTCGGCGCTCGGCCTGACGATCGGCGCGGGCGAGCCCGCGCCGCTGTGGACGCTCGGCCTGTTCGCCGCGCCGGCGCTCGTCGCCGGCGCTGTACGACCTGCGCGAGCGGGCGATGCTCGGCGACACCGGCGCGAACCTGCTCGGGGCGCTCGCCGGCCTGTGGCTCGTGCTGACGCTGTCCGGCACCGGCCAGCTGATCGCGCTCGTCGCTGCTCGCCGCGCTCACCGTCTACGGAGAGCTTCGCTCAATTTCCGAGTTTGTCGAACGGACTCCGGGGCTGCGCCATCTAGACTCCTTGGGCAGGCCCGCATGACCTCGCAATACTCCGACCGACACGCACAGGTTCCAAGCGGCACGCGCTTCATCTTCGTGACCGGCGGCGTCGTCTCCTCGCTCGGCAAGGGCATCGCGGCGGCCTCGATCGGGCGGCTGCTCGTCGCGCGCGGCCTGACCGTCGGCCTGCAGAAGTTCGACCCCTACATCAACGTCGACCCCGGCACGATGTCGCCCTACCAGCACGGCGAGGTGTTCGTGACCGAGGACGGCGCCGAGACCGACCTCGACCTCGGCCACTACGAGCGCTTCACCGACGCCAACACGAGCCGCGCCTCGAACGTCACCGCCGGCGGCATCTACAACACGGTGATCCGCCGCGAGCGCCGCGGCGACTACCTCGGCGGCACCGTGCAGGTCGTCCCGCACATCACCGACGAGATCAAGCAGCGGATCGCGCTGATCGCCGAGTCCAGCGACGTCGACTTCGTCATCACCGAGATCGGCGGCACCGTCGGCGACATCGAGTCGCTGCCGTTCCTCGAGGCGATCCGCCAGTTCCCGGTCGACGTCGGCCGGCGGCGCTGCATGTTCATCCACCTCACGCTCGTGCCCTACATCGGCCACGCCGGCGAGCTGAAGACCAAGCCGACGCAGCACTCGGTCAACGAGCTGCGCCGCATCGGCATCGCGCCGGACATGCTGATGTGCCGCTCCGAGAGCGCGCTCTCGCCGGAGATCCGCAAGAAGATCGCGCTGTTCGCGAGCCTGCCGGTCGAGGCGATCGTCTCCGCCTACGACGTCGACAACATCTACAAGGTGCCCGCTCACCTTCCGCGAGCAGGGCGTCGACGACTTCATCCTCGAGCACTTCGGCGTCGAGGCGCCGGCGCCCGACCTGACGAGTGGGCCGAGCCGATCGAGCGCGCCGGCGACGGCCACGCGCGACCGTGCGGATCGCGCTCGTCGGCAAGTACGTGCAGCTCGAGGACGCCTACCTGTCGGTCGTCCGAGGCGCTGCGCCACGCCGGCCTCGCTGCACGGACAGCCGCGTCGAGATCGACTGGGTCGACTCCGAGACGCTCGAGGGCGCCGACGACGCCGTGCGCGAGCGCCTGGCAGCAGGCCGACGGGATCCTGATCCCCGGCGGCTTCGGCGGGCGCGGCATCGAGGGCAAGATCGCCGCCGCGCGCGTCGCGCGCGAGCAGCGCGATCCCGTACCTCGGGATCTGCCTCGGGCATGCAGGTCGCGGTCGCCGAGTTCGCGCGCCACGTCGCCGGCATGGAGGGCGCCAACTCGACCGAGTTGCGACCTCGAGACGCCCTATCCCGGTGATCGACCTGCTGCCCGAGCAGAAGGAGGTCGCCGACCTCGGCGGGACGATGCGCCTCGGCGCCGACCCGATCAAGCTGCACGACGGCACGCGCGTGCGCGAGATCTACGGCGAGGCCGTCGTCTACGAGCGCCACCGCCACCGCTACGAGGTCAACAACCTGCTGCGCAAGCGCCTCGAGGCGGCCGGGCTCGTGCATCTCCGGGCACCTCGCCCGACGAGCGCCTGGTCGAGGTGATCGAGCTGCCGACGAGCACCCGTTCTTCGTCGCCTCGCAGTTCCACCCGGAGTTCAAGTCGCGCCCCGAGCGCCCGGCGCCGCTGTTCCGCGAGTTCGTCGCCGCCGCGCTCGAGCGCGCCGCCGACGGTCCCGCGGACCGTCCGCAGGCGCATGGCTCGGACGGTCGCGTCGGCGAGCGCGCCGACGTGCTGTGAGCATCGACGCTGTCCACTCGCGCGTCGGCGAGCTCGAGCGCCGCTACCTGAACGACACGTTCGCCGAGCTGTGCCGGATCGAGAGCCCGTCCGGCAGCGAGCGGGCGTGCGCCGAGCGCGTGATCGCCGAGCTGCGCGCGCTCGGCGTCGACGTGCACGAGGACGACGCCGGCGCCGCGCGGGCGCGGACTGCGGCAACCTGCTCGCGCGCATCCCCGGCGAGCGCGGTCGGCGAGGGCGGCGCACGCTCGCTGCTGCTCTGCGCGCACCTCGACACGGTGCCCGCTGCAGGCGCCCGTCGAGCCGGTGCTCGACGACGGCGTGCTGGGAGAACGCCAACGACGGCGATCCTCGGCGCCGACAACAAGGCCGCCGTCGCGGTGCATGCTCGCGCTCGCGCGCCGCGCTGCGCAGCGCCGGCGCGCCGGTCGACCTCGAGCTGCTGTTCACGGTCGGCGAGGAGACCGCGCTGGCCGGCGCGCAGGCGTTCGACGCGTCGCCGCTGCGCAGCGACTTCGGCTACGTCTTCGACCACGCCTCGCCGATCGGCGAGATCGTCGTCGCCTCGCCGACGTACTTCCGCATCGAGGCCGACTTCCGCGGCGCGGCGGCGCACGCCGGGCATCCGCCCGGAGGACGGGCCGCAGCGCGATCCTCGCCGCCGCGCGCGCGATCGCCGCGATGCGGCTCGGGCGCCTCGACGAGCGAGACGACGGCGAACGTCGGCACGATCGCCGGCGGCACGCGCGACGAACGTCGTGCCCGAGCGCTGCCGCTCGTCGCGCGAGGTGCGCGGCGCTCGACGACGCGCGCGCCGAGGCGCTCGTCGCGGAGATCGTCGACCGCGCTGCACGACGCGGCCAACATGCCCGACTGCGAGTGCGACGTCGACGTCACGCGTCGCAGCGCCTGTTCGACGGCTACCGCCTGACGCGCCGCGCGCGCCGGCGGTGCGCGTCGCCGAGGCGGCGCTGCGCGGCGTGCGGCTACGAGCCGCGTGCGGATCGCCAGCGGCGGCGGCTCGGACGCCAACGCGCTGCGTCGCCGCGGGCTTCGCCGTGCGTCAACCTCGCCAACGGCACCGAGCGCAACCACGAGCCCGGCGAGCGCGTCAGCGTCGCGGCGCTCGAGGGGATGCTCGACGTCGCGCTCGCGCTGCTCGACGCCGCCGCCGACGCTCGCTGCGACGGCGCGCTAGCTTCCGGACCGATGCTGAAGCTGCGCCGCGCGATCGTGGTCGATGCCGGGTCCGCGCGCGACGCGACGCTGGAGCCGACGGGCCTGAGCAGCGAGCTGCGTCTCGAGGTCGAGCCGAGCGAGCGCCGGCGCGCGACGTCCGGCGATCGCCGACGTCGGCGCTCGTCGGGCGCGCGCGAGCTCGGCGACGAGCTGATCGTCAACGTCGAGGCGCTCGACCTCGGGCTCGGCTCGGGCGGCTTCGACGTCGTCCACGTCAACCTCACGCGCGGCCTCGACGGCGACGGGCGCGCCGGGCGCGCACGTGATGAAGCTCAACTACACGAGCCTGCAGCACGCCGTCGCTGCCGGTCGAGGGACGAGCGCGCTCGGCGCTGCCGCTCGAGCGGCCCGTCGCGCGTGCTCGCGCTGCACGGCCAGCTCGCCGCCGCTCGCGTGGGCGTTCGCCGCAGGCCGCGCCGGGCGCGCGGCTCGGCTACGTGCAGACCGCCGGCGGCGCGCTGCCGGGCGGGCACTCGCGCACCGTGCGCGAGCTGCGCGAGCGCGGCCTGCTGGCCGGCCACCTGACCGCCGGCGCGGCGTTCGGCGGGCGAGGGCGAGGCGATCACGACGGCCGGCGCGCTGCACCACGGGCTGCGCGCGCTCGGCTGGGACGCCGCCGTCTGCGGCCCCGGCCCGGGCATCCTCGGCTCGGGCTCGGCGCTCGGCCACGGCGGCATGGCGGCGCTCGACTCGGCGCACGCGGCGCTCGCGCTCGGCTGCGCCGACGCTGCTCGTCGCGCGGATGTCCTCGGGCGACGCGCGCGAGCGCCACCGCGGCATCTCCCATCACACGCGGACCGTGCTCGACCTGCTGCTCGAGCCCGTCACGGTCGCGCTGCCGGCCGGGATGCGCTCGCCGGTCGGCGCCGACCTGCGGCCGGGCTCGGCGCCGTGTTCGGCGGCGAGAGCTCGCCGCGCCCGGCGCTCGCGCTCGACGTCGAGCGCCCCGTGCGGATCACGCGCCACGACTGGCGCCGCGCGACGGTCGACCTCCCCGGCTACGCCGCCAGCGGGCCTGCCGGCGAGCACGATGGGGCGCACGCTCGCGCAGGACCCGCTGTTCTTCGGCGCCGCGCTGGCCGGCGGGCACGGCGCTCGCCGAGCTGGCGGCCGAGACATGACCGAGGCGGTCGCGCGGACGCGCAGCTTCGAGCCGCTCGGCGGCGAGACCGTCTACGAGGGCGAGATCGTCGACGTGCGCGTCGAGCGCTTCCGCCACGCCGACGGCGAGGAGGTCACGCGCGAGATCGTCCGCCACGAGGGCGCCGTCGGCGATCGTCGCCTACGACGAGCGGCACGTCTGGCTCGTGCGCCAGCCGCGCGAGGCGGTCGGCGAGCCGGCGCTGCTCGAGATCCCGGCCGGGCGAGCTCGACGTCGAGGGCGAGGCGCCGCTGGCAGGCCGCCCAGCGCGAGCTCGCCGAGGAGATCGGCCAGGGCGCCGAGCGCTGGGAGCCGATCCTCGTCTACTACACGAGCGCCGGCTTCACCGACGAGCGCGTGCACCTGTTCGCGGCGACCGACCTGCACGACGCGCAGCGCCGAGAGCGAGCGAGAACGAGCGGATCGAGATCGTGCCCTGGCCGCTGGACGACCTCGACGAGCGCGATCGCCGAGTGCCGCGACGCGAAGACGCTGATCGGCGCTGCTGCTGGCTGCGCGCGCGGCGGCTGAACGCGCCGGTTGCACCGCCAAGGACGCGCGCGCGCAGCCGCGAGGCGAAGCCCGGCGCGCGATGAGCACCGCGCAGGCCGCGCCCGCCGCCCGACGGCCGGCGCTTCGAGCAGCTCGTGCTCGACTTCCTCGCCTACCTCGAGCTCGAGCGCGGCCTGTCGCGCAACACGCTCGAGGCCTACCGCTCCGACCTGCTGCAGTTCGGCGCACTTCCTCGCCGCGGCGCGGGCTGCGCGTCGACGGACGCCGCGCACGGCGACCTCGCCGCCTTCCTCGCCGAGCTCGCCGCCGGCGGCGAGCGAGCGCCCGCCGGTCGCGCCGGCGACGCTCGCAGCGCAAGGTCGCCTGCCTGCGCTCGTTCTACCGCCACCTGCGCCGCGAGGGGCTGATCGAGCACGACCCGACGGCCGAGCTGCGCGGCGCCGCGCAAGACCCAGCGCCTGCCGCAGGTGCTCAGCCGCGACGAGGTCGCGCGCGCTGCTCGCGCGAGCCGAAGGGCACGCGAGCCCGCTCGCGCTGCGCGACCGCGCGCTGCTCGAGCTGATGTACGCGTGCGGGCTGCGCGCGTCGGAGGCGGTCGGCCTCGAGCTCGGCGACGTCGACCTCGAGCAGGGCATGCTGCGCGCGCGCGGCAAGGGCTCCAAGGAGCGCCTCGTGCCGATCGGCCGCCAGGCGCTCGCGGCGCTGACGGCCTACCTGCGCGCGCGGGCGCCCGCAGCTCGTCGGCGTGCGCGAGCGAGTCGCAGCTGTTCGTCAACCGCCGCGGCGGCGGCCTCACGCGCCAGGGCCTCTACAAGATCGTGCAGGGCCACGCGCGCGGCGCGGGCCTGGAGGAGCGGATGAGCCCGCACACGCTGCGCCACACCTTCGCGACGCACCTGCTCGCCGGCGGCTGCGACCTGCGCTCGCTGCAGGAGATGCTCGGGCACGCCGACCTCGCGACGACGCAGATCTACACGCACCTCTCGGCCGAGCGCCTCAAGGACGCCTACTTCAGCGCGCACCCGCGCGCGTCCTCGCCTTGAGCATCGACGCTCCCGGCAGCCGCGAGCCGGGCGCTCCGGCTGCCCGCGCCGGATGCGCGGGCGCTCGTGGTCGTGATCGACGCGTGCGGCGTCGGCGCGCTGCCCGACGCGGCGAGCTACGGCGACGAGGGCACGAACACGCTGGCGCACGTGGCCGAGGCGGTCGGCGGGCTGCAGCTGCCGGCGCTCGGGCGGCTCGGCCTCGGCTCGATCACGCGCTGATCGAGGGCGTGCGCGCCGGCGGCGGACCCGGCGATCCACGGCCGGCTGCACCCGCTCGGCCCGGGCAAGGACTCGACGACCGGCCACTGGGAGCTGATGGGCGTCGGTGCTGCAGAGTGCCGCTGCCCACCTATCCGGACGGCTTCCCGCCGGAGGTGATCGAGCGCCTGCGAGCGCGCGATCGGGCCACGAGGTGATCTGCAACGAGCCGTACAACGGCATCGCGGCGATCGAGGACTTCGGCGCCGAGCACGTGCGCACGGGGGCGCTGATCCTCTACACCTCGCAGGACTCGGTGCTGCAGCTCGCGGCGCACGTCGATCGCGTGCCGCCGGCCGAGCTCTACCGCGCGTGCGCGGCGGCGCGAGCCGAGCGATGACGCGGCGAGCACGCCGTGGGGCGCGTGATCGCGCGCCCGTTCGCCGGCGCCGAGGGCGCGTTCGAGCGCACCGAGGGGCGGCGCGACTTCGCGCTGCCGCCGCCGGGGCGCAGCTACCTGCAGGAGCTCAGCCGACGCGGGCGTGGAGGTCCACGGCGTCGGCAAGATCGACGATCTGTTCGCGGGCGTGGGGGTCGCGCACAAGCACCCGGGCGCGACGAACGCGCAGGCGCTGGCGAGCGTGGACGGCGCTGCTCGAGCAGCTCGCAAGCGGGATTCGTCTTCGTGAACCTGATCGAGACCGACCAGATCTACGGACACCGCAAGGACGTCGAGGGCTTCGCGGGGGCGCTGCGCCGAGCTCGACGAGCGCGATCGCTCGTTGGCTGCCGCGGCTGCGTGAGCGCGACCTGCTGGTCGTGACGGCCGACCACGGCGTCGACCCGAGCCACGCCGGGACCGACCACACGCGCGAGTACGCGCCGCTGCTCGCCGTCACCGGATCGATGGTCGCGAGCGTGGCGCGGGGCGGGGCCTATGGCGGGCGGCGCCACGACGGGCCGCTGGCGGACGTCGGCGCGAGCGTGCTGCGCTGGCTCGCCGGGCGCGACGGCCGATGGGCTGCCGGGGGAGCCGTTCGTCGGTCCCGCATGAGGCCGTCGCGTGGCATCGGCTCGGTGAGGCGCGACGCATAAGCTGAGCGCATGCCCGAGCTGCCCGAGGTCGAGACGATCAGGCGCCAGCTGGCCCCGCACGTCGAGGGCCGGCGGATCGTGCGCGTGCAGATCGACGATCCGCGCTGGTCGCGACCGCTCGCGCCGCGGGAGCTCGAGGACGCGCTGCAGGGCCGGCGCGTGGAGTCGCTCGGCAGGCGCGGCAAGTACCTCGTGTGGCACCTCAGCGACGACGTGCACCTGGCGCAGCACCTGCGCATGACGGGCGCCGTGCTGCTCGACCCGAAACCGGAGCCGCTGCACACGCGCGTGCGGATCGACCTCGAAGCCGAAGCTGCGCCTGGCGATCGTCGACCCGCGGCGCTTCGGCACGGGCGAGCTGCTGCTCGGGGGCGATGCGCTCGATCGCGTTCCTCGACGCGCGCCTGGGCATCGAGCCGTTCGACGCCGAGTTCACGGGCGAGCACCTGCGCGCGATGGCGCGCGGGCGGGTGCGGGCCGATCAAGGCGTTCCTGCTCGACCAGCGCCAGTCGCGGGCGTCGGCAACATCTACGCCGACGAGGCGCTGTTCCGCGCCTACGTCCACCCGCTGCGCCCGGCGGGCAAGCTGCACGCGCGAGCAGTACGAGCTGCTGCGCGACGGCGTCGTCGAGGCGCTGCAGGCCGGGATCGACGCGCGCGGCGCCTCGATCGACGACTTCCGCCACATCGACGGCGTCCGGGCGTCCTTCCAGGATCGCTTCCTCGTGCACCTGCGCGAGGGCGAGCCGTGCGTGCGCTGCGGCACGACGATCGTGAAGATGGTCGTCGCCGGGCGCGGGACGTACGTGTGCGAGCACTGCCAGCCGCGGCCGCGCCTGCGCAGGCGTCCGGCCAAGCGGGCTCGCATCGCCGCTTAGGCGGCCGGCTCAGGCGGCGAGCAGCTCGTCGAGCTCGCCGCTGTCGGCGGCCTTCAGCACCTCGGCGTAGCCGCCGATCAGGCGATCGTCGACGAGCACCTGGGGGAAGCTCATCATGCCGGTGCGGCGAACGAGCTCGACCCGCCCGGCGGGGTCCTTCGAGAGGTTGACTTCGGCGAACTCGACGCCGCGCGACTCCAGCAGCGCCTTGACGCGCGGGCAGAAGGAGCACGGGTCGGTCGTGTACACCGTGACTTTGCTCATTACTTCATTAAGTATAGCTTCGCAAGATGATCGCCAGGGACAGTCTCCCCGCTGCGCGTGAAGCTCAAACCGGGCCATCGGCGCCGCCGGGGCGGCGCCCTTGCGGGCGTGTGCGCACGGGCGCCGGCCGTGGGAGCTCAGCCGACCCACCGCCCGGCACCTCGACCTAAGTGCCGGTCGCCTAGACGTTCTTCTCGTTCCGCCGGGCCAGGCCCGCTCTTACGCTGCGGTCGACTGCCTGGCATGGACGCCGGCATGGATCGAGGAACGGCATGAGGCCACGCGAAGCGCCCACGGATTCGAGCAGGTCGTCGCACCGAGGTGACAGCTCATCCGCGGTTGCTGCCGCGATGCGGCCTCTCGCGGCGATCCGGCTTGCGCTGATCGCCGGTGCGGGCCCCCTCGCCGCACGCATCGCCCAACTTGCGCCGTTGCCGCTCGCGGCAGGTCCACAGCTCCGCGTCGATCGCGGTCCTGCGGCAAGCTCGCTGACCGCGCTGCGCGCCGACCCGGGCCGCACCTGCAGAGCGCCCGCTTCGAGTCCGCCCGCCTCGAGCGCCGCCGAGACGCGCCACCGCTCTGAGAGCGCGCTGTCATCCAGGCACAAGTTGACGCACCTGGCGATCGCGCTGCTGTGGGCCGTCGTCACGACGACGTTCTGGGTCTGGTGGCTCGGACACGCCAGCGGCGGCACGCCGTGGCTCTACTGGACGCAGACGACGATGCTCATCTACCAGACAACGGTTCTGCCGTCGTTCTTCTGGATGTACGTGCGCAAGATGCGCCGCCCGATCGAGGTCCCGGCGCCGGTCGGCATGCGCGTGGCGATGATCACGCTGTGCGTGCCCTCGAGCGAGTCGTTGGGTGTGATCCGCAAGCAGCTCGAAGCGCTCGCGAGCGTCGACTACCCGCACGACAGCTGGGTGCTGGACGAGGGCGACAGCGCTGAGGTTCGCGAGCTCGCAGAGGCTTGCGGCGTGCGCTATTTCACGCGCCGCGGGGTGGCCCGCTGGAACCAGCCCGAGCCGCCGTTTCAGCTCGCGACGAAGGCCGGCAACGTAAACGCGTGGCTCGACGAGATGGATTCGATCGGCGAGCACTACGAGGCTTTCGTGCAGATGGACATCGACCATCTGCCGCGTGCGGACTACCTGCACCGGGTGCTCGGGTATTTCACCGACCCGGGGATCGCCTGGGTGCAGGCGCCGAGTGTGTGCGGCAACCTCGACAACTGGGCGGCCCGCGGCCTGGCAGAGCAAGATCTCGTGTTCCAGGGCCCTTTGCAGATGGGCTTCTACGGCGCCACCGAAACGCCGTTCATCATCGGCTCCCACACGACCTACCGAACGGCCGCGATCCGCGAGATCGGCGGCTTTCAGCCGACGCGCGCCGAGGATCATCTCGACACGGTGATGCTCGCGGCGCACGGGTACCGTGGCGTCTTCGTGCCCGAGCTGATCGCCGTGGGCGACGGCCCGCACAACTTCGCCACGTACCTGCGCCAGCAGTTCGCGTGGGCGCACTCGATGATCGAAATCTTCCTGCGGCGCACGCCGCGGTTGATTCGTCGCTACTCGCTCGGGCAGGCCTTCCAGTTCCTGTTCTGTCAGAGCTGGTACACGCTGTGGTCGGTTTCGCTCGGCCTGCTGTGGATCCTGCCGGCGGTCGCGCTGTTCGCCGACCGTCCGATCGCCGACGTCGGGCTCGGGGAATTTCTCCTCTACTTCCTGCCGGTGCCGCTGACGTCGAGCTTGATGTGGTGCGCGACGCGCAGATGGTTCCAGCCGGGTGGCGTGCGCCTGTCCTGGCGCGGGGTGATTCTCGAGATCGCCCGCTGGCCAGTGGTTCTGTGGGCGCTGGCGAACGTCGTGCTGCGCATCAAACGCGACTACATGATCACGCCGAAGGGCGTGGCCGGACAGCGGGGGCCGCGCGCATCGAGCATCTACGGCCCGTACATCTTCCTGACGGCGTTGCCACTGATCGCGGTGTGGTCCTTTCAGGCATCGTCCGCCCAGGGCGGCGTTCAGGGCTACTTCGGCCTGGCGCTCGTGAACGGGGTGCTCGGGCTGGTGATGCTGCAGACGACCCTCGTCCTGGAGATCCGCGAACTGGCCGCCGGACCGGCCGGGATGCGTGCGGCTCTGCGCATGCGCGTGGGCGTGCTCGCATGCGCCGGCGCGCTGCTCGCCTGCCTTGCCTTCTCGGCGATAGCCGCATGGACCCCGATGATCAGCGCCGTCTCCTGAGGCGTCACGCAGATGCTGAGCGGAAAGGGATCGAGCGGAGGCGGCGGGCGGGGCGCAGGCTTGCGACGGGCGATCCCTCCGCTGCTGCTGATCGTCGCGATCCTCGCGCTGATCGGCTACCGCGGCGCGTCGAGCGCCGGATCCTCCGCGGACCCGGCGCGCCCGCTTGCGGCCACCCCGACCGCGAGCGTGGATCTCGGCGCGACGACGACTCCGCTGGCGCGCAACGAGTGGCGTCAGTGGAAGCCGAGTGAGCTGAGCTCCGTGGGGCGCCTCGAACTCGTGGCCCACAAGCACCTCAGCGTGGTCATGTGGTACTCCGACTGGAAGCACGACCCCGTCTCGCGCGCTCAGCTGGAGGCCGTCTCGCGCCGGGGCAGCGTGCCGGAGATCACGTGGGAGCCGTGGGACTACGCCAAGGGGCCCTATTCCCGCCAGCCCGAATACTCCCTGCGCAGCATCGCCGACGGGGCTCACGACGCCTACATTCGTTCCTGGGCGAGGGGCCTGGCCGCCTACGGCAAAGAGGTCCGCCTGCGCTTCGCGCAGGAGATGAACGGCAACTGGTACCCATGGTCGGCACGTGCCTACGGCAACAGCCCCGCCGAGTTCGTGGCCGCGTGGCGCCACGTGCACGATCTGTTCCGTGCCGCCGGCGCCGGGAACGTCGTGTGGGTGTGGAGCCCGGTCGCGATCGCGACGAGCATCGACGCCGAAGAGTATCCCGGCGATCGCTACGTGGACATGGTCGGCCTGTCGCTGTTCAACGGCGGCTCTCAGTTGAAGTACGGGCCCTGGCGGTCGTTCGCCGAAAAGCTCGACCGTCCGCTGGCGCTTCTGCGGCGGATCGCGCCGAGCAAGCCCGTCGAGATCAGCGAGGTGGGCGTAGCCGAGCGCGGTGGCGACAAGGCGCGCTGGATTCGCGAGATGTTCGGCACGCTCGCCGCCAACCCCGAGATCGTCTCGCTGATCTGGTTCGACGTGCCGACGGCCTCCGACTGGCGGGTCGAGACCTCGCACGCCGCCGAGCGGGCGTTCGCCGCCGGCGCCCGCAGTTCCCGCTACCGCTAGGACACGCGCGCTCCATGACGACGCTCGTTGAACTGTTGCGCATCTGCTCAAGCCTGCGCGTGGGCGAGTCGAGTGCCCAAGCATGGGCCCCCGCTCGCACGGCGCGCGCGCCGCTTCAGCGCGAGCACCGCGCCGATCCCCGCGTGCCGGCGCGATCGTCTGCTGGTCGCTGCTGGTCGCGATGCTCGCGTCCGCGACGTTCCTCTCAGCCGGCGCGGCTGCCGGTGATCGCCGTGCTCAGCACGCCTCGGCGCGCTCGCATGCACAGCGCTCGCACGGCGCACGAGCCGGCCGGCGACACCGACGCGCTGCTCGCCACTCCCACCGCAGGCGACGCGTCGCTCGACGCATCACCGTCGCCCGACACCAACGCGGCCAAGCCGTCGTGAACGGGCACGCGCAGTCGGCCTCCGCGCCGTCGCTGCTGTTCGGCGTGTATCCCGGTGGGGCGGCAGGCACGGTCAACGCCGCCGGCCCGCTGCACCCCGAGGACCCGCAGCAGCGCCTGGCGGCGCTGCAACAGCTGCGCCCGCCGGGTCGGGCGTTCGTCCTGCGCATGTACGCCAGCTACGAAGGCCCGGGCGCGAGCTCGGCGGCGCAGCAGGTGAGCGAGCAGCTCGCCGAATACACGGCTGCCGGATTTCAGGTCGAACTGGTGCTCTGCTTCCGCCCGTCCGGGAGCGACCCGGCGACGAACGTTTCCGGCTTCGTGTCGTTCGTCCGTCAGGCCGTCGACGACCTCGGCTCCAACGGTGGCCTGACATCGCTGCAGGTCACCAACGAGGCGAACGTGAGCGGTGCGCCGAACGCCTCCGACGGCTACTACGCCGGCGCGCGCGACGCCCTGATCGCCGGCGTGCAGGGCGCCAAGGGCGAGATCGAAAGCGACGGCCACTCGCAGCTGAAGGTCGGCTTCAACTGGGCCTATCAATTGGGCTCCTCCGAGGAAGAATTCTTCAGCTACCTCGGCACGCACGGCGGCTCGTCGTTCGCGCGCGCGCTCGACTGGGTGGGAATCGACGCATACCCCGGCACGTGGGGGCCGGCGTTGACGCCGGGGCTGTCGCTCGCGAGCGCGACCCGTCAGGCGACGGTCGATGCGCTCGGGGCGCTTCGCAATCGCTTCATGCCGCTGGCCGGGCTCTCTCACGCGGTGCCGATCCACGTGTGCGAGAGCGGCGCGCCGACCGGCTCGACGCGCGACGAAGCCGCGCAGAGCACCGTGCTGACGGCTGCCGTGGGTGCGGTCTTCGACTACCGCGCCACGTTCAACGTGACCGACTACCGCTGGTTCGACCTGCGCGACGCCAACTCCTCGAGTTCGAGCTTCGAGGACCATTACGGGCTGATGAGCGACGCCTACGTGGCGAAGCCTGCGTTCGCGGCGTATCGCTCGCTGATGACCCGGCTCTAGCCGGCACGCCGGCGGTCGGTGATAGCGCCGACTTCACTTCTAGACTCGGCACCATGGCTGGGCCGATCAAGAGCGAGGCGGTCGTGCTGCGCTCGATGCGCTACGGCGAGGCCGATCGCATCCTGCACCTGTACACGCCCGGGCGCGGGCGCGTGGGGGCGATCGCCAAGGGCGTGCGCCGCTCGCGCAGCCGCTTCGGCGGGCGCCTGGAGCCGTTCTTCAGGCTTCGCATCGAGCTGCACGAAGGCCGCGGCGAGCTGTTGACGGTGACGGGGGCGGAGACGGTCGACGGCCACCGCCACCTGCGCGAGGACGCGGCGGCGCTCGACGCGGCGGCGCGCGCGTGCGACGCGGTGGGGCGGCTGTTCGAGACCTCCGAGCCGCACCCGGGCGTGTTCAACCTGCTCTGCCGCAAGCTCGCGCTGCTCGACGAGCAGGCGGCTGGCCGCACGCGGCCGGGCGCGGGCGCGCCGGTGGCGGCGCGCGCGGGGGCGCTGGCGTTCCGCTTGAAGCTGCTGCTCGCGGCGGGCCTCGCGCCGCAGCTCGGATCGTGCGCGTCGTGCGGTGAGCCGGAGGGGCTCGTGGGCTTCTCGGGGGCCGCCGGCGGGGTCGTCTGCGGGGCGTGCGAGGCCGGGTCGTTCGCGCTGGAAGACCAGGCCTACCGCTTCATGACCGACGCATTCGGCTCGCCGCTGCACGAGGCGCCGGACGCGCCGGAGCAGGCGCTCGGCCAGGTCGAGCGCGCGATCTCGGCGACGCTCGAGCACCACGCGCACCTGCGGCTGATGCCGGCCGCAGCCCGCACGGGCTGAGCGGCGCCGGGCGGCGACGGCCACGAGCCGCGGCGGCGACAGGTATCTTGGCGCGATGGACGAGGGGCAGCCGATCGCCTACCAGATGCTCGAGGAGGGCGTGCCCGTGCTCGCCTCCGGGGGTGAGCAGGTAGGCACGGTCGGCGCCGTGCTGAGCGCGCCCGAGAAGGACGTCTTCCACGGCCTGCTGATCGACACGCCGAAGCACGGCATCAGGTTCCTCGAGGCGGCCGCGATCGCCTCGATCCACGAACGCGGCGTCGACCTGCGGATCGACGCGAGCGCGGCCGAGGGGCTGCCGCCGCCGGAGCACGCGGCGCCGGTGTACGACGAGGACCCGGCAAAGCAGCACAACTGGCGCCACTGGGTCAACGCCTTCACGGGCCGCGGCGACTGGGACCGCGGCGCGCGCTGAGCGCGGCGGACGGGTTCGCAAAGCGCCGTCCTTGAACGGCCGCGCACGCTGCCAGAATCGAAGGATGAGCACGACAGAGCAGCTCGAGACGGTGGCCGGCGAGTTCGCGGCGCGCGTGCGCGTGCAGGAGGAGCAGTTGCTGGCGCCGGCGGCGGCGCGCTCCTACCCGGCGCGGCGGCTGCGCGCGGAGCAGGACTGCGAGCTGCGCACGCCGTTTCAGCGCGACCGCGACAGGATCGTGCACAGCAAGGCCTTCAGGCGCCTGACGCACAAGACGCAGGTGTTCGTGGCGCCGCAGGGCGATCACTACCGCACGCGCCTCACGCACACGCTCGAGGTGACGACGATCTCGCGCACGGTGGCGCGGGCGCTGCGCCTGAACGAGGACCTGGTCGAGGCGATCGGCCTCGGGCACGACCTCGGGCACCCGCCGTTCGGGCACATCGGCGAGGAGGTGCTCGACAGCTGCCTGAAAGAGCGCTTCGGCCTGGACTTCCGCCACTACGAGCACTCGCTGCGCGTGGTCGACCGCCTCGAGCGCGACGGGGCCGGGCTGAACCTGACCGAGCAGGTGCGCGACGGGATCGCGCGGCACTCGAGCCGCGCGCCGGAGCCGCAGACGCTCGAGGGCCGGATCGTGCGCGTGATCGACCGCGTGGCGTACATCAACCACGACATCGACGACGCCGTGCGCGCGGGGCTGTTGAGCGAGGCGGACCTGCCGGCGGAGCCGATCGCGGTGCTCGGCGCGACGGGCTCCGCGCGGATCGACGCGCTCGTGCACGACATGGTCGAGCACTCGGCGCGGGCCGGGGAGATCGTGCAGGGGCCGCAGGCGGGGCCGGCGATGGCGGCGCTGCGCGACTTCATGTTCGAGCGCGTCTACCTGGGGCCGGCGGTGCGCGCGGAGCACAGGCGCATCGCACGCGTGGTGCGGCGGCTGTTCGAGCACTACGTGGAGAATCCGGCGGGGCTGCCGGGCGGCGCGGAGGAGTTGGGCGCGGCGGAGCTGGCGCAGCGGGTGACGGACTACCTGGCGGGGATGACCGATCGCTACTGCATAAGGCTCTACACGGAGCTGGATGTGCCGCAGGCGTTCGCCCGCTAGGTTGGCGGACGTGGCGCTCTACACGAACGACTCGAGGGATCGCGTGCGCGACGCGGTCGACTTCGCGGAGCTCGTCTCGGCGCGCACGGAGCTGCGCCGGGCGGGGCCGGCGCGGATGGAGGGGCTGTGCCCGTTCCACGACGAGCGCACGCCGTCGTTCGGGATCGACCCGGTGCAGAAGGTCTACTACTGCTTCGGCTGCCAGGCCTCGGGCGACGTGTTCACGTTCGTGCAGGAGACGGAGGGCGTCGACTTCAAGGCGGCGCTGGAGCTGCTGGCCGAGCGCTACAACGTGGAGCTGCAGCGCGAGCAGGAGGACCCGCGCGAGGAAGAGCGGCGCAGGCGCCGCGAGCGGCTGCTCGAGCTGCTCAAGCGCACGGCGGGCTACTACGAGCGCTACCTGTGGGAGTCGAGCGAGGCCGAGCGCGCGCGGGAGTACCTGAAGGGCAGGGGCCTGCAGGAGGCGACGCTGCGCGAGTTCGGCGTCGGCTATGCGCCGAGCGCGTGGGACCGGGTGCTGCTGGCCTCGCGCCGCGGCGGGTTCTCAGAGCAGGAGCTGTACGCGACGGGGCTGGCGCAGCGCTCGAAGCAGAACGGGCAGGCGTATGACCGCTTTCGCGGGCGGATCATGTTCCCGCTGGCGGACGTGCGCGGTCGCGTACTCGGCTTCGGCGCGCGCGCGATGCGCGAGGAGCAGAAACCGAAGTACCTGAACACCTCGGACAACGACGTCTACCACAAGGGTCTTCACCTCTACGGCGCCGACTTGGCGCGGGCGCACGCGACGAAGGCGGGGTCGGTGATCCTGTGCGAGGGCTACACGGACGTGATCGCGCTGCACCAGGCGGGGATGCGCAACGCGGTCGGGCTGATGGGCACGGCGCTGACGGGCGAGCAGGTGGGCGAGCTGGCGCGGATGGCGCAGACGGTGCTGCTGGCGCTCGACGCGGACAGCGCGGGGCAGGAGGCGATGCTGCGCGCGTCGGGGCTCGCGGCGAAGCGCAACCTCGAGCTGCGCGTGGTGCCGTTGCCCGAGGGCGCCGATCCAGCGGATCTGATCCAGCGCGACGGCCCGCAGGCGATCGCGGCGGCGGTCGAGCGCTCGGTGCCGTTCGTGCGCTTCCGCGTGGAACGGGTGCTGGCGAACGGCGATCACTCGAGCCCGGAGGGGCAGGACCGGATGATCGACGAGCTGCGCCCGGTGTTCGCGCAGCTGCCGGAGGGGGCGATGCGGATGGAGCTGATCCGCATGGCCTCGGGCCGCCTGGCGGTGCGCGACAGTGTGTTCGAGCAGCGCCTGACGGCGGCGCCCGCGGCTTCCTCGGGCGGGCGCGGCGGCGAGCGGGGGGCCGGGCGCGGTGGCGATCGGCAGGGGCAGCAGGGCGAAGGCGCTGGGACGGGACGCGCGGGCAACGGCGCGCAGGGCCGGGCGCGGACGCTGTCGGGACGCGAGGACACCGAGCGCGCGTTCCTCGCGCTGTGCATCGCCTCGCCGGAGGAGGGCGCGGCGATGCTCGCGAGCATCGACATCGAGGAGGATTTCTCCAGCGAGCTGCTGCGGCGCGCGGCGCGCCACCTGGCGGCGGGCGACCTGCGCGAGCCGATGGCGGCGTCGTCTGGGAACGGGCAGGGGGGCCTCGACGAAGACCCAGAGCTGAAGGGTCTGATCGCGGAGCTGATCGTCGAGGGCGGGCGCGAGTCGATCGCCAAGCCGGCCAAGCTCGAGGCCCAGCGCCTGCAGCTCGAGCTGGCGCGCGTCGACCGGCAGATCCAGCGCGCGCGGGGCGAGCACAGCGGCGAGGTCAGCACGCTCGCCGGGCAGCGGGCAGAGGTCAAGCGGCAGTTCGACCGGGCCTACGGGCGGGTGCTCGAGGAGACGGGGGAGCGGGAGTACTGACGGGCGATCGCCATCGCAGGGGGCGGGGTGCGCGTGGCAAGACCTAGACGATCGTGCAGTACCGAAGTCTGGAACGCTGGGCTACGGTCCCGTCGGGGTTTCGCGTGGGGAGACACGTGCCATGAGCGCCGCGATCGACATCAGCGTGCTGGTGCCGGTGCTGAACGAGGGCGCTCAGCTGCGCGAGAGCGTCGCCTCGATGCAGGCGCAGGAGCTGCGCGGCCTGACGATGGAGCTGCTGCTGGTCGACGGCGGTTCGGATGAGGAGACAAAAACGATCCTCACGGAGCTTGCCGAGAGCGACCCGCTCATCCGCCTGCTCGAGAACCCCGCACGGACGACGCCGGTCGCGCTCAACATCGCCCTGAGCCACGCGCGCGGCGAGTACGTCGCGCGGATGGACGCGCACTCGCGATTCCCATCCTGCTACCTCGCGACCGGCGTCGAACGCCTGTGTCGAGACGATGCCGTCGAGCAGGTCACGGGGCCGATGCGTCCGGAAGGCACGGGGCGCTGGTCCAGCCGCGTGTCGTTGGCGCTCGAAACGCGCCTGGGGATCGGCGGCTCGGGTCGCTGGGAGGCGGCCGTATGTGACGGCTTGGCGGAGAAGGAACTCGACACGGGCGTGTTCGCGGGAGTGTGGCGGCGCCGGACGGTCGAGCGCCTCGGCGGGTGGGACTGCGGCTTTCCGGTCAACCAGGACTCGGAGCTGGCCGCCCGCATCCTCGAGCGCGGCGGACGGATCGTCAGCGTCTCCTCGATGGTTGCGACGTACCTGCCCCGCGACGGCGTGGTTGCGCTGGCGCGACAGTACGGTCGCTACGGCTTCTACCGCGCCAAGACGGCCAGCCGCCACCCCGGCAGCTTGCGCACCTCGCACCTGCTCCCTCCGGGTCTCGTGCTCGCTGCGGCGGCCGCCGTGACGGCGCCGAAGCCGCTGCGCGCGAGTGCGCGAGCCGGTCTCGGGCTGTACGCCGGCGCCGTCGTCGCGGAGAGCGTTCGCGCCAGGCAGCAGGGCGCCCCTGCACGTTGCCGCCGGGCTGCCGACGGTGCTGGTCACGATGCACGCGACCTGGGGGATCGGGTTCCTGCTGGGCGCGGCGCGGTTCGGCGGCTTGCGCGGGGTCGTGCGCGCGCAGCTCGAGTCGAGACTCGTGGCGAACGACCGCTCCGCGAGCTCCGTCGCTCTCGCTGAGGGCTCGACGAACGGCAACCATGCCCTGCGGCGGCACGGCGATTGACGAACGGTTGCGTCCCAAGGGCTGACGACAATACGGTGCATGGATCGCGCCGTCTTGCAGGGGCTGCTGGCAGAGGGACTGTCGCTCGCCGAGATCGGCAGGCGGCTCGATCGTCACGAATCGACGGTTGCGTATTGGCTGGAGAAGTTCGGTCTGACGGCTCCCAACGCGCGGCGACACGCCGCGAGAGGCGGCCTCTCCCAGGCGCAGCTGACGGCGCTCATCGAGCGCGGCATGACGATCGCGGAGATCTCCCTGCAGCTCGATCGGAGCAAGGCGACGGTCAGGTACTGGCTGGGGAGACATGGCTTGAGCACGCAGAGCACGCGCGGACGCCGACGCTCGCCACAGGCCGTGGCGGCGAGCAGCGCGGGGCTCGTGGTCGCGACGCTGACCTGCCGGCGACACGGCGAGACGGCCTACGTGCTCGACGGACGCGGCTACTACCGCTGCCGGCGCTGTCGCGCGGAAGCGGTATCGCGCCGTCGCCGCAAGGTGAAGGAGACGCTCGTGCGAGAAGCCGGCGGAGCCTGCGCGATCTGCGGCTACGGGGAGAGCATGCGCGCTCTCCACTTCCATCACCTCGAGCCTGCGGAGAAGCGCATCGAAATCAATGCGAAGGGCGTTGCGCTATCGCTCGAAACGCTCCGCGCGGAGGCACGCAAGTGCGTGCTTCTGTGCTCTAATTGCCATGCTGAAGTCGAGGATGGAAGCGCATCCATTCCAGCGGTTACGCTGGAGCGGGCCTCGACGACGGAGGGTCCACCCGATCCGGGGTAGCTCAATTGGCAGAGTATCCGGCTGTTAACCGGACGGTTGTGGGTTCGAGTCCCACCCCCGGAGCTTCTTAGACGCCTGCGCCGTCAGCCGCGCAGGGCGCGCAGCACCATACCGGGGTGGCGCGCGATCTTCGGCCCGAGTATCAAGGCGAAGACGGTCGTCCCGAGCCAGGGGCGCAGGTGAGGCCGGATGCGGCGGATCAGCCCGCTGTCGCCGAGCTCGAAGACCATCGCGTCGCCCAGCTGCGTGGCGCCAACGCGCCCCTCGGCGATGGCGACGCGATCGGCGGTGCCCTCGCCGATCTGCTGCACCCAGCGCAGGCCGCCCATCGAGCCGTAGACGGCGGTGAGCAGGATTCGCAGGTCGTCATGTCCGCGGAAGACCATCCGGCCGGACAGCGGCGAGACGAGCGCGGCGTCGGGCGCGAGCGTGGCCATGATCGCGTCGATGTCGTTTTCCTCCGAGGCGGCGCAGTAGCGGGTGACGGCGTCGGCCATGTACCCGAGTATGCCAACGGACCCGCCGGCTCGGGCGGTGACTCAGGCCGTCTCGTCCTTCGCCGGCCAGCTTCTCGACGAGCGCCGCGGCGGCGGCGCCGGCGTCGTGCGCGCGGTTCCACGCAGCGAGCTCCTTCGCGCGGGCGCCGATCGACTCGTCGCCGAGCGCGCGTTCGACGGCCAGCCGCAGCGTCCGTGGCCCGACGAACCGGCGGGGCAGCGCGCACGCCGGCTCCGGCCCAGTCCATCCGCGCGGCGTTCTCGTTCATGTCGCCCACCGCCGGGCAGGCGACGACGGCGCAGCCGCAGGACAGCGCGCGCACGAGCGTGCCGTGGCCGGCGTGGCAGACGACCACGTCGCAGTGGGGCATCGTGCGCGAGTAGGAGACCCAGTCGACCAGGCGCGCGTTCTCGGGCACCGGCAGCGGCTGCGGCGGCAGCCGCCGGTTCCACGTCCCGAGCACGCGCACCGGCGCATCGGCGAGCCCCTTCAGCGCGGCGCGCAGCATCCGGTGCTCGCCGTCCTGCGCCGTCGAGGGCGCGATCAGCACGAGCGGCGCATCGCCCGGCGGCAGCTCGACGTCGGCCGTCGGCGGCTCCCACATCAGCGGCCCCACGACGTGCACGTTCTCCGCCCACGTGCGCGGGTACTCGAGCTGCGGGAACGTCGCCACGATCGCCAGTTCGCGGCTGATGCCGTTGTGGACGTAGGGGAGGGGGGCAACCCGACGGACTCGCGCGTCGCGTTCAGCTCCGTGCGCCCCAGCTCCAGGCCGCGATCGACCGGGCGCTGCGCTGCGCGCCAGAGCGCCCGGCCGAGCGCGCTGCGCGGCAGGCGCGCGCCGAGCGAGTAGATCGGGAAGTCGCGCTCGCCCTGCGGATAGATGTGCGGCACGAGCGTCGCCCCCCGCACGCCCTCGAGCTCTCCCGCAAGCGCCGGCGCGAGCGTGAGGATGTCCGAGACGACCACGTGCGGACGCAGCTCGCGCACGAGCGGGAGCGTGTCGCGCGTCGCGTGCACGACCGCCTCGTAGAAGTCCAACGGCTCCGGGCCCTGCGGGAAGACCTGGTACTCGGGCGCCGTCGCGAACGCCATGCCCTCCGCCTCGACCTGCTCGCGCCAGCGCGTCCACGTCTGCAGCGTCACCTCGTGCCCGCGCGCAACGAGCGCGCGCCCGAGCGCGATCATCGGGAACGCGTGGCCCGGGTCGCCGAACGCGCCGAGCAGGATCCGCCGCGGGCTGTCGCTCACGCGCTGCTCAGGCCGCGAGCTCGGCGAGCAGGCGCAGCTGCTGCAGGCGCTCGTCCGCGTCGAACGCCGTCGGCGTCACACCGAGCGTGCCCACGCCCGCGTCGCGGTAGATCGCCAGGCGCTCGCGCACGACGTCCTGCGGCCCGCACAGCGAGACCTGGTCGATCAGCGCGTCCGGGATCGCCGCCATCGCCTCCTCGCGCTTGCCTTCCAGGTACAGGTCCTGGATCGTCTTCGCCTCGGCCTCGTAGCCGTAGCGGCTGACGAGCTGGTTGTAGAAGTTCTGCTTGCGCGAGCCCATCCCGCCGACGTACAGCGCCACGAACGGGCGCATCGTGTTGCGCGCCGCCTCGAGGTCGTCCGTGATGCACAGGCTGACCGTCGGCGCGATGTCGAAGCCGTCGAGCGATTTGCCCGAGCGCGCCGCGCCCTCCTCGAGCAGCGGTCGCAGCTCGGAGACGTGCTCCGGGCTGAACAGCGTCGGGATCCAGCCGTCCGCGATCTCGCCCGCCAGCGCCGTGTTCTTCGGCCCGATCGCCGCCAGGTAGATCGGGATGCGCTCCTGCACCGGCGAGATCGTCAGCTTCAGCGCCTTGCCCGGTCCGTCGGGCAGCGGCAGCTCGAGCGTCTCGCCGTGGAACTCGACGCGCTCGCGCGCCAGCGCCATGCGCACGACCGCCACGTACTCGCGCGTGCGCTGAAGCTGTTTGGCAAAGCGCTGCCCGTGCCAGCCCTCGGCCACCTGTGGGCCCGAGGAGCCGATGCCGCAGATCATGCGCCCGTTGGAGAGCTGGTCGATCGTGGCCGCCGTCATCGCCGTCATCGCCGCCGAGCGCCCCGGCATCTGGAAGATCCCCGAGCCGAGGCGGATCGTCGAGGTCTGTCCCGCCAGCCAGCCCAGCACGGTCGCCGTGTCCGAGCCGTACGCCTCGGCCGCCCAGACCGAGTCATAGCCCAAGCGCTCGGCCTCCTGCACGATTCGCAGCTGATCCTCCGAGCTGAGGCCGAGGCCCCAGTAGCCGATGTGCACGCCGAGCTTCATGTGCAAATTTCCTTTCAACCGGAGGGTTTCGTTGCGCTGCAGAGACGCGCTGCCTACGCTGGTTCGCGCCCCACGCCGGCGGCTGCGCTCCGCCCCCGGCAGGACCACACCCTATGGGAATTCGTCCTAAATCCTCATCCAGACGAAACGTCGAGACGCTGCGCCTGACGATCGACTGCCTGCCGCGTCGCCACCCGCACCGCCATGCTCGAAGGCGTTCGCAGCTCCGAGCGGATCATCGTCGGCGCCTACACCGACGGACACGGCGGCGTCTGCCCGATGCTCGCCGCCCACCGCCGCGGCGGGCGCACCAACTTCCTCTCCTTCGCGCATGCCTGGGATCGCTTCACGCGCGCCGGGCGCCACGCACGCGCGGCGACCCGCCGCGAGCGCAGCATCCTGATCGGCCAGCTCGAAGAGAGCCTCCTGAGCGCCGGCGACGTCGACTTCGACCAGGCGATTCACGAGCACCGCGGCGCCGTGCGCCGCCGCGAGCGCGAGCAGCGCGACCCGCGCGGCGAGATCGTCGTCAAGCGCAGAGGGAGACGCCTACGCCGCGCGAGCCCCGAGCCGCACAGCCCCTACAGCGAGTCGCCCGGGCGGATGAACATGATCTCCGGCACCACGCACGCCGGCGAGGTCCTCAGCAGGTAGCGCACCGACTCGGCGATGTCCTGCGGCGTGATCATCTCATCCGCCGGGACCTGGCCCTTGACGAACTCCGTCATCGGCGTGTCGACGAACGCCGGGCAGAGGGCAGTGGACTTGATCCCCTGCTTGCCCAGTTCCTTGTTCATCGCTTCCGTCCAGCCGACCACGCCGTGCTTGGTCGCCGAGTAGACCGCCAGCCAGCCCTCCGCGCGCTTGCCCGAGATCGACGACGTGTTGACCACGAGCGCGTTGTGGTGCTCTGAGCCCGCCTCCAGCAGCATCGAGACCGCTTCGCGGTAGAAGAGGACGATCTGGCGCAGGTTGATGCCGAGCTGCATGTCCAGGTGCTTCGTCTGGATCTCGCCCACCGGCGCGCCGATGCCCACGCCCGCGTTGTTGACCAGCACGTCCAGGCGCCCGTAGCGCTCGCGGTGGGTGTCCACGACCTTCTTGATCTCCGCCTCGTCCGCCACGTTCGCCGCCACCGCCTGCACGTCCAGGCCGTCGTCCGCCAGTCCCTTGACCGCGTCGTCGAGCTTCTCCGGCCGCCGCGCCGCCATCGTCACGCCGTAGCCTTCCTCGCCCAGCACCCTCGCGATCGCCAGTCCGATGCCGCTCGAGGCCCCCGTCACGATCGCCGCACGCTCTGCCATCTGCAGTCCCTTCCCTTGAAGTCCGGCGCCGCTCTCCCGGCCTGCCGCGCCGCCGCCCCGCGGACGGCCGCGGGAGCATTCCACATCTCGCTGGTAGCTTCTGCTGGCCGGTCTGACCGGCCGCGCTCGGGCGCTTTGCCCGCGGGCGTGTAGGGCCCGTAGCTCAGTTGGTTAGAGCTGCCGACTCATAATCGGTAGGTCCCTGGTTCGAGTCCAGGCGGGCCCATTGTTTCGGCATTGCGCCGGGGCTACATAGGTCACGGAAGGTCATCGAAAGTCAGCAGATGACGCCGTGCGGTCCCACCCGCGACCCCATGAGAACCCCCGCACGCCAGGTGCTCTCGCCGTGGGATATCGAGGTCTGAGCATGAGATCTTCCTCGGCGCTGAAGCGAACACAAGTTCGTCCCTGGCGTTTGATACAAACGATGCGTGGACCGAGCTGCGTACGAACGTGCTGTCCGGCAGGCGGAAGCCGAACAACGCCGGCAGGTCGATGCTTACAACAGGCAAGTAGATCAGCACAACCGCCAGGAACGCCAGCGCGTCGAGCGCGAGGTCAATGAGTACAAGTTCGTGCGACGGCCATTCCGACCCGTCCTCACCCAGCAATAGCCTCCCCGCACCCTGCGACCCGACCGGGAGGCCAGACCGATGCGCAGACGTACCACCTATGCCAACGTGGCGGCCACGCTCGCCCTGGTCTTCTCGATGTCGGGCGGAGCGCTCGCGGCGAACCACTACCTGATCAACTCGACGAAGCAGATCAACCCGAAGGTGCTGAAGAAGCTCCAGGGCCACAACGGCAGGAGTGGGGCAAAGGGCGTGACCGGCCAAGCCGGTCCCGCAGGCGCCGCGGGAGGCCAGGGGGCTCAAGGCGGCGGAGGCACGCAGGGCGGGGTGGGCCCCCAGGGACCGGGTGCTTCGCAGCTGACGATCGCGCTGCCGGCGTCGGCGAGCCCGAGCTTCACGAACGTCGGCACGATCGAGGGCATCGCGCTCGAAGCGAAGTGCACCGAAGACGTGGCGAACAAGGTCGTGCTCGAAATGAACTACACGGCCCCGTTCGCGATCACGTTCATGCAGACGCGGGTGACCTCGATCAACGGCGAACCATTTGTCACGACAAACGAACACTTCTCAGAGCCCGCCGCGCCCAGCCCGGCGTTCTGGACCGCTCTCGAAGCCGAAAAGGAAAAGGTCTCGAGCGAACGGTACGCGGGGAACGTCGTGGGCCGGGAACTCCTCACGGACGAAAGCTACTTCGTCACCGGCGGCCCAGGCGGCAAATGCGATGCGGCGATCGGCATGACACCAACTAGCTGATGACCCTGGCCGCCGCTCCGGCGGGCACGCTGCTGTCGGTCAACGTCGGCATGCCCAAGGACGTGCCCTGGCAGGGCAAGACGGTCTTCACGGGCGTCTACAAGGACTCGGTGAGCGGCGCTCGCCGAGTGGGCAAGCTCAACGTCGAGGGCGACGGGCAAGGCGACCTCGCGGGACACGGTGGCGAGCAGCGCGCCGTCTTCGTCTACCAGCGCGACTCCTACGGCCACTGGGAACGAGAGCTCGGACGAGACGACTTCGTCTACGGGCAGTTCGGCGAGAACTTCACGATCGAAGGCCTTCACGACGACGAAGTCTGCGTCGGCGACCGCTACCGGATCGGCAGCGCGATCTTCGAGGTCACACAACCTCGCGTGACGTGCTACCGGGTCGGGATCCGCATGAACGATCCGCGCATCCCGGCTCTGCTGGTCTCCCACCGCCGTCCGGGCTTCTACTTCCGCGTGCTGCAAGAGGGCGAGGTGCAGGCGGGCGATCAGATCGTCAAGCTCGCATCGGGCCCGGAGCAGATGACGGTGGCCGAGCTGAGCGCGCTGCTCTACCTCCCCGGTCACCCGCGCCAGTCGTTGCTTCGCGCCCTCCGCATCCCCGCGCTCAGCGCCGGCTGGCAAGAATCGTTTCGCGCCTTGCTCGACGGAGAGCCCGGCGGCGGCAACGCGGGCCTCGCGGCGGCCAGTCCACCTCCGGCGTGGCCCGGCTTCCGTCGACTGACCGTCACCGCGATCGAGCAGGAGAGCGATTCGGTGATCTCGATCCGCTTCGAGGATCCCGACGGCAGGCCGCTTCCGGCGGCACGGCCGGGCCAGTACCTCACGCTGCGGGTCCACCCGGCGGACGCCGAGAAGTCGGTGCTGCGCAACTACTCGCTCTCCGGGCCGCCCGACGCCGGCTACTACCGGATCACGGTCAAGCGCGAGCGCGACGGCACGGCCAGCGGCTATCTGCACACACGGCTCGCGATCGGCGACGAGCTCGACGTGGCAGCGCCGCGCGGCAGCTTCATTCTCGACGCGACCGAAGCGCCTGTGCTGCTGATCAGCGCGGGCATCGGCGCGACCCCGGTCCTCGCCATGCTCCACGCGCTCGCCGAGCAGCACTCCGACCGGGAGATCTGGTGGCTGCACGGCGCACGCAGCGGCCGCGAGCATTCGTTCGCCGACGAGGCCCGGACGCTGCTCGCGGCGCTGCCGAACGTTCGCAGCCACGTCTACTACAGCCATCCTGCCCCGAGCGACCTCGAGGGTCGTGACTTCGACGCGGCAGGCCGGCTGGCAGGGCCGGTGCTCGCCGAGCTCGCGCCGGCGCAGAGCGCGGAGGCGTACATCTGCGGCCCGGCGCCGTTCATGGACGAGATCAGCGCCGCGCTCGTCGCCGTCGGCCTCGGCGCCGCCCACATCCACACCGAGCCGTTTGGACCGGCGCCGTCGATGACCCCCGGAATCGCGCAGGCGCCCGCCCGCCGGCCGCATGTTCCCGCTGGTCAGCCCGGGGACGGGCCGACGATCGAGTTCGCCCGCAGCAGCCTCGCCGTCCCCTGGAGCGAGGACTTCGCCAGCCTGCTCGAGTTCGCCGAAGCCTGCGACGTCCCGGTCCGCTGGTCTTGCCGCACCGGCGTCTGCCACAACTGCGAGACGACGCTCGTCGCCGGCGAGCTCGCCTACGACCCGGACCCCGTCGAGCCGCCGGCCGAGGGGAGTGCGCTGATCTGCTGCTCACGGCCATCCGGCGACGTGGTGCTCGATCTGTGACCGCCGGCCCGCTGCGGACGTATCGACGACCGCGGCAAACCCGGCAAAACCGCTGCAAAGCTCGACTTTCATCCCATTGACCGCAGCGCCGGCAGCGCTACGATTTGGCGATGAGGTACTCGGGGGTGGGATTCAGGATCACGAGGCACGCTGCGGTGACTCCTCCCGATCGCGCCATGAGCCTTCTGGGCGAGCGGATTCCGAGGCGCTGCGAAGACGTGCGCTTCTCGGTGTCGGGCGATGAGATCGGGGCGAGCCTCGACAGCGACGAGTCGGTCTCGATGGCGCGCGAGGAACGCGTCGAAGTCGGCCGCCGCGCCGTGCTCGACGCGCTCGAGGAGGTGTGCGAGCGGGCACCCGAGCTCAGGCTCGACTGGTACGCCGTCGCTCCCGCCGGGTGACGAGGCGTCGCCCGAGCAAGAAATATTTCTCCGTCTTCGTTTCTCCAAGGACCGCTCAGATCCCCATGTCATCCGGCAATCCCGCATTGCAGAGCCAAAACAGCAGGATGAAGGGTTGTGCTGTTTCGACTTGACACAGACGAACATGTGTGTTTAGATAAGCAACCGCTGGGGATCGTGGTGATCCAGGACAAGCTCCACCGCGAATACGCAGCGGACAGCAGCGGGGCAAGGCCGAGCAGGTATCAGACGACCGCACACTCCCGGCAAAGCGGTAGTAAACTGTGGGGGCAGTGAGTCGGAGACCTTTAAGCGAACCGACGGGGAGGAACGGCATGACGGTTACCGAGATGGCGCTTTCGACGGCCACGCGCGGGTCCAGATTCGTTCCGGGCACGAGCGAGGAGCAGCAGCTGTTTGCGCGGCACCAGCAGGGCGACAGGCTCGCCCGCGAGGAATTGGTTCGCCGCTTCATGCCGCTCGCGCGCAGCCTCGCGCGCCGCTACGACCGCTCCTCCGAGCCGTTCGAGGACCTGCTGCAGGTCGCCTCGCTGGGCCTGTTGAAGGCGCTCGACCGCTTCGACCCGGAGATGGGTCACCCGTTCGCGTCGTTCGCCGTGCCGACGATCCTCGGCGAGATGCGCCGCCACTTCCGCGACGCGGGCTGGTCGGTGCACGTCCCCCGCGGCTCTCAGGAACGCGCGCTGAAGGTGCGCGACGCGCAGGAGCGCCTGGCCAACGAGCGCGGTCGCGCGCCGACGGTGCAGGAGCTGGCGCAGTACCTCGAGCTCGGCCAGGACGACGTAATCGACGCGCTGCAGGCGATCCAGGCCTACGAGTCGCTCTCGCTCGACGCCCCGCGCCCGGGCGCGACGGACGAAGCGACGTCCTACGGCGACGCGATGGGCGAGGAGGACGAGCGCTACGAGCTGGTCGAGCTCGACGCGACGGTCAGCGCCGTGCTCGGGCGGATTCCCCAGCGCGAGCGCCAGATCCTGCGTATGCGCTTCGTCGAGGACTTGACGCAGACCGAGATCGCGGCTCGCGTGGGCATCTCGCAGATGCAGGTCTCGCGCCTCTTGCGACGCTCGCTCGATCAGCTTCGCGCGCTGACAGACACCAAGAGCTGACCGGCAGAAGGAGCCGTTCGGTTTCGCCGATCGCCGATTGGATGGAACCTCCTCACCGGCGCGTATCGTTGATCCGGTGATGGCCGCGGCTCCGAACGTCAGCCTGACGCTGTCGAACCAACCCGAGAACGTCCTGCTGGTGCGCGAGACGCTCAGCGGACTGGCGGAGACGGTGGGCGTCGACGGGGTCGAGCTCAACGACATCCGCACGGCCGTGACGGAGGCGTGCAACAACGTCGTGCTGCATGCCTACGACGGCGGCGAAGGGCCGCTGCAGGTCGAGCTCTACGTGGCGCCGTCGGCCGTGGAAGTCGTCGTGCGCGACCGCGGCACGGGGATCAAGCCGCACATCCGCAGCGAGGAGGAAAACGCGCTCGGCATCGGCCTCTCGATCATCCAGGCACTCGCGCCGCGCGTCGAGTTCAAGGACGTCGAGGGCGGCGGCACGGAGGTGCGCATGGAGTTCTCGACGCCCGGCACCGAGTCGCTGGCGCCGCTGGAAGAAGGCAGCTTCGAGGCGCCGGCGGTGGCCGAGGCGGCGCTGGCCACGACGACCGGGCTGGCGCTGGCGCCGAGTGAGCTGGCGGGGCGCGTGCTGCCACGCGTGATGTGCGTGCTGGCGGCCCGCGCGCACTTCACGACCGACCGCATCTCAGACGCGGAACTGCTCGCCGACGCGCTCGTCTCGCGGGGCTTTCAGTCGAGCGTGCAGCAGCACATGACGCTGTCGGTGCAGGTCGGCACGCGCGAGGTCGAGCTGCGCCTCGGCCCGCTCGGCGGGGGCGACGCGGGGAAGCTGATGGCGAGCAGCGACACCGGCATCGGACCGGTCGTCGAGAAGCTCACCGACGAGCGCCGGATCGCCAGCGAGGGCGCCTTCGAGATGCTCGAGCTGACGATGCGCGACGAGCGCTGACGGCGAGCTCGGGGCAAAAAATAGGCGGTGACCGCCGGGGGTAGCGGCCACCGCCTGAGGGAGGACAACTCCAGACGGTCATTTGCCCTGCGCAGACGGTCCTAAACATCAATCTCAAAATAAATATTGATGGCCTTCGTCGTGCGCCGCCATCGCGCCGGCGTGTGTCTGAAGCGGTTGGCGCGCAAACGCTGCGGGTAGTCGTTTCCCGGCCCGATTTGCCGGGCCGGCGCCGCTTCGGCGGCGCCTTGCAAGGCGCCTTGCAAGGCGCGGAACCGGGTCGATCGGGAGGGCAGCGAGGTGAGGCAGATGGACAGCAGCAGCAAGAACGGGCTGGGGACGATCCGCACGAGCATTCCGGCGCGCCTGGACAGGCTGCCGTGGTCGCGCTTTCACTGGCTGATCATCCTCGGCCTGGGCACGGCGTGGATCCTCGACGGCCTCGAGGTGAACGTCGTCGGCGCGATCTCCAGTCGCATCTCAGAACCTGGCGCCGGCGTCGGCATCTCGGCCGCCGACGTCTCGGGCTGGGCGGCTTCGCTGTACATCGGCGGCGCCTGTGTCGGCGCGCTCGTGTTCGGCGAGCTGACCGACCGCCTGGGGCGCAAGAAGCTGTTCATGATCACGCTGCTCATCTACCTCGGCGGCGTGCTGCTGACGTCGGTCTCGTTCTTCCCCGGCTGGTTCTTCATCGTGCGCTTCATCACGGGGATGGGCATCGGCGGCGAGTACGCGGCGATCAACTCGGCGATCGACGAGCTGATCCCGAAGAACCATCGCGGGCGCGTGGACATCTCGATCAACGGCAGCTACTGGCTCGGCGGCATCGGCGGCTCGCTGCTCGCCGTGCTGATGCTGAACACGAACATCTTCCCGACGAACCTCGGCTGGCGCCTGTCGTTCGTGCTCGGCGCCGTGATCGGCCTGGCCGTGCTGCTCGTGCGCCGTCACGTGCCCGAGAGCCCACGCTGGCTGTTCATCCACGGCCGCGAGCAGGAGGCCGAGAAGATCGTCAAGGACATCGAAGAGGAGGTCGAACAGGAGACGGGCGAGCCGCTGCCAGAGGCCGAGGGCGAGCCGATGACGGTGCACCAGCGCCGCGCGATCCCGCTGCGCACGATCATCACGACCGTCGTGAAGACCTACCCCAAGCGCACGGTGCTCGGGCTGTCGCTGTTCATCGGCCAGGCCTTCCTCTACAACTCGATCCTGTTCGGCTTCGGCAACCTGCTGAGCCTGTACTTCCACGCGTCGTCGGGCAACACGCCGTACTACATCGCCGTGTTCGCGGCCGGCAACTTCGCCGGCGCGCTGCTGCTCAGCCCGCTGTTCGACATCGTCGGGCGCAAGCCGATGATCGCCGGCACCTACATCCTCTCGGGCGTGCTGCTGATCGTCACTGGCCTGCTGTTCAGGGAACACCAGCTCGACGACGTCTCCTTCACGGCGTGCATCTGCGTCGTCTTCTTCTTCGCCTCGGCCGGCGCGAGCGCGGCCTACCTGACCGTCTCGGAGGTGTTCCCGATGGAGACGCGCGCGCTCTGTATCGCCGTCTTCTACGCCGTCGGCACGGGCATCGGCGGCGTGATCGGGCCGCAGGTGTTCAGCCGCATGATCAACACCGAAAGCTACGAGCAGGTGTTCCTCGCGCTCGGCCTGGGCGCCGTGATGATGATCATCGGCGGCATCGCCGAGCTGTTCCTCGGCATCAACGCCGAGCGGCGCAGCCTCGAGGACATCGCCAAACCCCTCACCGCAGAGGGGCCGCTCTCGGCCAAGGGGTCGAGCGGCGAGCCGACCGGCGCCCAGCCTGTGGGCGCCGCCTAGGACCCCGCCGCCGAGCGAGCCCGGGCCGCCGAGTGGGCGAGGCCCGGGCTTCGCCGGTAGATCGGCTTCGCCGGCTTGGGCTACCGGCCGATACGGCGAAAACAGCCCGGTTGAGAGTCGTAAACAGCCGTCCAAAGCCGGCGCGCAACGGTCCAGCAACGGCTCTGCGCTGCCGACCCTGGATTGACCGATGTCGAGACGGGGTAGACCTGAGCAAGCGCCCGGCGCATCCGTGCTGGGCCTTTCACAAGGAGGAAAAACATGGCTGCCCTGATCGCACTCGTGCTCATCTTGGCCATATTCGGGGGACTCGGCTTTGCAGCGCACGTGCTCTGGTACGTGCTGATCATCGCCGTTCTCCTCTGGTTGATCGGCTTCTTCGTCGGCGGTGTCGCCGACGGCGGCGGCAGGCGCTGGTACGGACGCTAGGCGGAGGCAGGAAATCGGCGATGGCCCAGTCGGCAACACGCGAGCTGTCCCAGGCGGCGGCTGTGAGGGTCGCCCTCGTGGAGGACGCGTTCCACCACGAGGCGCTCTTCTACAACGGTGAGGACGGCTTCCTGCAGGGAACGCTGCCCTTCATCGCGGACGCGTTGGCTGCCGAGGAGGCCGTGCTCGTCGCGGTGGACGAGCGGCGAGCCGATCTGCTCAGGCGCGCGCTCGGCGAGGATGCCGAGCGCGTTCGCTTCCTCGGCGTGGGCGAGCTCGGGCGAAACCCGGCCCGCATGATCCCGGCCTGGCGCAAGTTCCTCGCCGAGAGCGCCGCCGAGCGACGCTCGGTGCGGGGCATCGGCGAAACGGCCTGGCCCAGCCGCTCGGCGGCGGAGCTGGAGGAGTGCCGGCGCTACGAGGCGCTGCTGGAGCAGGCCTTCGCGGCCGGCCCGGCCTGGCGCCTGTTGTGTCCGTATGACCTCGAGGCGCTCGACAAGCAGACGATCGAGGCGGCGCGCGCGAGTCATCGCGCCGTGATGCACGAAGGCGTCAGCCGGCGCAACAGCGCATACCGCTCGCTGCACGGCGCCCAGGGCCCGTTCAGCGGCTCGCTGTCGAGCCCGCCGGCCGAGCGCGAGGAGCTGGCGTTCACGGCGCACGGCCTCGGCGCGATCCGCAGCCTCGTCGCCCAGCAGGGGGCGAGGGCGGGCCTGCCGGAGATCTCACGCGAAGACCTCGTGCTGGCGGTCAACGAGCTCGTCACCAACAGCGTGCAGTACGGCGGCGGTGGCGGCACGCTGCGCATCTGGCGCGAGCCGGGGGCGCTCGTGTGCGAGGTGCGCGACCATGGCTTCATCCGCGATCCGCTGGCGGGCCGGCTGCCGCCGCCGGTCGACCAGTACGGCGGCCGCGGCCTGTGGCTCGTCAACCAGCTCTGCGATCTCGCGCAGATTCGCTCGAGCCCGGACGGCACGGCCGTGCGCGTCCACATGCGGCTCGACGCCGCCGCTTAGCGCTTCTTGTTCTCGACGGCCCGCTGCAGCTGCGACTTGCTCATGCGCGAGCGCCCGTCGACGCCGAGCTTGCGCGCCTCCTCGTAGAGCTGCTCGCGCGTGCGTCCGCGCGGGCCGGCTTTGCCCGAGCGCAGGCCGCCGCGGCGCCCGGAGGAGATGTCCTCGACCGAGCTGCGCGAGCGCGTCCTCGACTCGCCGCTGCGGGCGCGCTCCTTGTTGACCGTGCGGGCGGCGATCTCCTCGGCGCGTGACTCGGAGGCTCCCTGTTCGCGCTCGCTCTGCTTGACGTGCTCGTACTGCCTGGCCCGCTTGCTTCCCTTCTTCACGCCGCGCGGTGGCATCGGAGACCTCCTCTGCTCGGGTACACGAACTGTGATTTCCGTACCCGAGCCCAATCGCCGCCAAACGGGGACACGGGTGTCGCGAGGTGTCGGCAGCTCGCAGACGGGGTATGGCATCAGCGGGGTCACTCAGCGCGTGCGTCTCGATGTCAGAAGCTCGATCAATCTCCGACGCAGCATCCGGCTCGGCGAGCACGCCCGCGCACGGACAGGCCTGGTCTGCTGCGGCGCAGCCGCCACCCGGCGGATCGCCGGGTGGCGCCGGAGCGAGCGCTGCAGGCGCGCTCAGTGGGGACGGGCGCCCGGAGACGCCGATGCAGCGCGTCGATCGCAACCTCGAGGAGATGACGGGGGAGCTGCGCGTCGTCGTGACCGGCGTGCAGGTCCTGTTCGCGTTCCTCTTGATCGTGCCGTTCAACACGGGATTCGTCGGCGTCGGGCCGTTCGAGCGCGGCGTGTACTTCGCGACGCTCCTGTGTTCGGTCCTCGCGGCTCTGTGCACGCTTGCCCCGGCGGCCTATCACCGGCTGCTGTTCCGTGCCGACGACAAGCCCCACCTCGTGTTCCTGGCCAACCGCGTCTCGATCGCGGGCCTCGCGTTCCTCGCGCTGGCGATGTGCGGCAGCGTGCTGCTCGTGACGACGAAGATGTTCGGAGCGACGGCGGGCATCGTCACGGCGGGGCTCGTGGCGGTGCCGTTCGCCGGCCTGTGGTTCGTGGCGCCGCTGCTGCGCCGGGCCAAGCGCGAGCCGGCCGCCGCGGCGCGGAGCGCCCAGCAGGACCCGCCACCGGCCGCGCCGGCGTCGATCGAGCGCGAGCCGGCCGGTCCAGGGCAGTGGGGAAAAGCCTTGCGATACGATGCGGGCGTGGGCGCTCAGGAGCACCTGCGGGTCGACGCGAGACGCACGGACGAGCGGGTCGTGCTGCACCTGACGGGCGAATTGGACCTGGCGAGCTCGCCGATCTTCGAGCGCGCGCTGGAGGACGCGGACGTCGCCTCGGCGCCGCTGCTCGTGCTCGATCTGGACGAGCTGAAGTTCGTCGACTCGACGGGGCTGCGCGTGATCCTGCTCGCCCACGAGGGCTCGCGGGCGCGCGGTCAGGAGTTCGCGATCACGCAGGGCTCGCCGCAGGTCCAGCGGCTGCTGAGCATCACGAGCGTGGCCGAGCACATGCATGTGCTGAGCACGCCCGACGACTCGCCGGCCTGAGCCCGGCGCGGCCCGGGCCGCGCGTCCGCACGGCTCGCGAAGTCCGGATCGAGCCCGCCGATACGGCGAATACGCTCAGTCGATGCAGCCCAACGAGCGCCTCGCCGTGATCGATCTCGGCTCGAACTCGTTCGGCTCGTCGTCTTCCTGGCGGGCGAGGGCTGGTGGAAGCGCACGGATGAGATCTATGAGCCGGTGCGGATCGGCGAGGGGATGGTGCGCAAGCGGCGAGCTCGGCACGAAGCCCCGATCGCGCGGGCGCTGGCGACGCTCGACGTGTTCGCCCACTTCGCCGAGGCGAGCGGCCTCGAGGGCGGCTGCGGTGGACGCGCGTGGCCACGAGCGCGATTCGCGACGCGAGTAACGCCGAGGACTTCCTCGGTCAGGCGCGCGAGCGCTTCGACTTGCCGATCCGCGTGCTCTCGCGGCGAGGAGGAGGCGCGCTACGGCTACCTGGCGGCGGTCAACTCGACGACGCTCGAGCGACGGCTTCGTGCTCGACCTCGGCGGCGGCTCGATGCAGCTCGTGCGTGTCGCGGATCGCCTCGCGCGCGAGCTCGGGCTCCTGGCGGCTGGGCACGGTGCGGATGAGCGAGCGCTTCCTGCCGCCCAACGGGCCGGCCAAGCGCAAGCCAGCTGGAGGAGCTGCGCGAGCACGTCGCCGACGGAGCTTGCAGCAGGCGCGACCTGGCTTCGGCGGGCGCGGAGGACGGCGGCGCGCCGGGCAGGCGCCTGGTCGGGATCGGCGGCACCGTGCGCAACCTCGCGGCCGCCGCCCAGCGCGCGGCCGGCCTGCCGTCCAACGGCGTGCAGGGCATGGTGATCGAGCGCGAGGCGCTCGACGGAGCTGGTCGAGCGCCTGGCCGCGCTGCCGGCCGCCGAGCGCGCCCGTGTGCCCGGGCATCAAGCCGGCCCGCGCGGACCTGATCCTGGCCGGCGCGCTCGTCGTCCAGGGCGTGCTGCAGGCCGGCGGCTTCGAGGGCCTCGAGACGACCGAGGCGGGGCTGCGCGAGGGCGTCTTCTTCGAGCGTTTGCTGACCGGCGGATCGCCGGGCGCCGAGCCGCTGTTCGAGGACGTGCGCCGGGCGAGCGTCCTGAACCTCGCCGGCCAGTACCACCTCGACGTCGCGCACACCCGCCACGTCGCGGCGCTCGCGCTCGGCATGTTCGACGAGCTCGCCGCGCGTGGGGCTGCACGATGGCGATGCGCGCGAGCGCGAGCTGCTGTGGGCGGCCTGCATGCTGCACGACATCGGCATGTCGGTCGACTACGACGACCACCACAAGCACTCGCGCTATCTGATCCTCAACGGCGGGCTGCCCGGCTTCACGCCGGTCGAGGTCGCGATCATCGCCCAGGCGGCGCGCTACCACCGCAAGGGGATGCCCGACCCGGGCCGCTGCGCGGCGCTGTTCGGCGAGGGCGACGCCGAGCGCCTGGATCGCTGCGCGGTGCTGCTGCGCCTGGCCGAGGACCTCGAGCGCTCGCGCGACCAGCTCGTGCGCGGCACGAGCATCGCGCTGCACGACGGAACGAGTCGAGCTGCAGCCTGATCGCCGACGGCGAGGCGGTCGTGCCGCGCTGGGCGGCCGGCCGCGAGCGCGAGCTGTTCGCGCGCGCCTTCCACCGCGAGCTGGCCGTCGCCGCCTGAGCGCGGCTCGCGCGCCGTGCGCGCTGCCAGGCGCCTCAGGCTGCGGCGCGAGCTGCCGTTCGCGCCCGGCGCAGTCGAACAGGATCAGGCCGTTGGGCTGCAAGCGGGCGCGGCAGCCATGTGCGCGTGGGCACGACGCGGCAGACGCGCTGCACCGCCTCGGTCGCCTTCGTTGCCGCCGCGCGTGGAGAACTCGCCGCCGAGCGATCACGTAGCGCGCCTTGCCGGCGGTCGACGTAGCGCGCCAGGCCGGGCCCGTCGAGCGCCGGGTCGGTGCCGCTGAAGCCGCCGAGCGAGCCGGCCTCGGCCGCCGAGCAGGATCATCGGCGAAGCCGTGTTGGAGGCGTCGGTGAGCACCGACCAGCGCGTGCCGGGGCGGTGGCTCTCGACGTAGCGCAGCAGCGCGCGGTCGACTTTGACGTGCTCGTCGTTGACGCCGTAGCCGCCGGGGCCGGCCGCGGCCTGCGCGGGCCCGGCGGCCGGGAAGGTCGACTGCACCGGCGCGAGCCAGTTGCTCGCGGAGTAGACGGCCGGCGCGACGCAGCAGCACGCCGAGCACGAGCGCGACCGCGCCGGGCGCGAGCCGGCGCAGGGCGGCACGAGCGAGAGCACGACGACGAGCAGCAGCGTCGATCGGCGCCGATCAGCGGCACGGTGAACCACGACATGTAGTGATCGCGGTGCAGCAGCACGAGCTGCGCCGGCACCGTCGCCGCGGCCGCGCCGGCGAGCAGCAGCAGGCGCCAGTCTGCTTCGGCGCGCGAACCGCGCGAAGGCGAAGACGCCGGCGCCGACCATCGCCGCGACGCCGGGTCCGAGCGCGGAGACGTAGTAGGGGTGGACGATCCCCTTCGACAGGCTCAGCACGGCGGCCTCGCACGAGCGAACCAGCCGCCGAGCACGATCAGCAGCGCCAGGCGCGGGTCACGCCGGTCGGGGTATCGCGCGGCGTCGCGCCGGCGCGGGCTGCTCGGCCTCGAGCGGAGGGGCCTTCGAGCCGGCGCGGCTCCCGCCGCCGCGCTCGGGCACCAGCACGAGCAGCGCGAAGCCGAGCAGCCCGAGCAGCGCGAACGGGAGCATCCAGGCGCCCTGGTCGCCGAGCCCGCGTCCGAACAGGCGCAGCGGACCGACCGGGCCGCCGAACGGGATCGGGTTGCGGTTCGCGCCCGTTGGCGAGGCCGCGGACGAGTGCCGCGTCGGGCCTTGACCGTGTGCACGGGGCTCGGCTTGGCGTGCCGGCCTTGCCGGTGCGCTGACGGCGCGCGCGACGCCCGCCGGCGCCGACCGGGATCTGTCCGGGGCCGCCGGTCTGCCCGCCGACGCGCCCGAAGCCGTTGTAGCTGAACGTCAGGCCGAGCTCCGTGTTGTCGGTCGAGCTGCCGACGAACGGGCGCTGGGAGGCGGGCGTCAGTTCGACGGCGAGCATCCACGCGGACGGAGACGGCGAGCAGCACAGGCGCCGCCGGCGAGCAGCTGCAGAGGCGCGGCGCAGCGATCCCGGGCGCGCAGAGCAGGAAGGCGAGCGCGATGCCCGGCACGATCAGGTAGGCGGCGAGCGTCTTCGTGTTGAAGGCCAGCCCGACGAGCACGCCGCTCGCACAACAGCGCTCCGCCAGCGGCCCGTTTCGCATCGCGCGCAGCGCGGCCTCGCAGGCGAGGATCATCAGCAGGATCAGCAGCGCGTCGACGTTGTTCGTGCGCGAGATCGCGACGAACGACGGGAACACGGCCAGCGCGAGCGCGCCGGCGACGCCGGCCCAGCGCGCCGAGGCGCCGCGCGAGCATGAGGTAGAGCAGCGCGACCGCGAGCACGCCGAGATCGCCTCCGGCAGCAGCAGGCTGAGCGGCGTGAAGCCGAACAGCTTGGCGCTGAGCGCCTGCACCCACAGGCCGAGCGGCGGCTTGTCGACCATGATCAGCCCGCCGGGGTCGAAGGAGACGAAGAAGAAGTTGTGCCACGAGCGCAGCATCGACTTCACGCCGGCCGAGTAGAAGATGTTGCCGTAGCCGTTCTGGGAGAGGCGGTGCACGTTCAGCGACGGCCGACAGCGCGAGCACGCCGGCGAGTGCGAGGTGATGCTGGTCGCAAGCCGCGCGCCGCGCCGGCGCTCGAAGCTGCCGGCAGCGGCGTCTCGCGCGAGCTCGGCAGCTGGGGCCGCCTGCCCGGGTGCGCGTCATGCCGAGAGCGACGCCGAGCAGCCGCTCGAGGTCGTCCTCGTCGTTCCACGCGCCGACGGACGCGCGCAGCCACGGGCGCCCGGGGATGTTGCGCAGGATCACACCCGCGCTCGGCGAGCCGCTCGCGCTCGGCCTCCGGGTCGGCGCTCGTCGAAGGACACGAGCGTGCTCTCGCTCGCGCGGCGCGACGGCGCGGCCGCGCTCGGCGCAGCTCGCTCGGCGAGGCGCGTGGCGAGCGTGCGCGCGCGCTCGTGCAGCTCGCTCCAGCCGACCGCCTCGAGCAGCTCGATCGCGGCCAGCGCGCAGGCGACCGTCTCGGCGCTCAGCGACAGCGTCTCGAGGCGGCGCGCGTCCTCGTGCAGGCTCGCCTGCGACGCCGCTGTTGGGGTCCGCGAGGTTGGCGTAGCCGCGCCGCGAGACGGCGAGGCGCTCGCGCGAAGCTCGGGCGTGACGTAGAGCATGCCCGGCCCGTCGGGGCCGCACAGCCACTTCTGCCCGGCGCCGGCGTAGGCGTCGCAGCCGAGCGCCTTCACGTCGACCGGGACCGCGCCGACGCCCTGCGCGCCGTCGAGCAGCACCGGCACGTCGAGCTCGGCGAGCTCGGCGGGCGCGAGGCTGCCGCTCATCCAGCCGACGTGCGAGCAGGCGACGAGCCGGGTGCGCGGGCCGACGGCCTCGGCGATCTCGGCGAGCGGCACCTCGCGGATCGCGACGCCGTGCAGCTCGCGCGCGGCGCCGAGCGCGCCGAGCAGCCCGGGGTGCTCCTCGTCGCTCGTGAGGATCTCATCGCCGCCGCCGAGCGCGAGGCCGCCGATCACCTGGGCCGATGCCGTCGCTCGTGCAGGTCGTCAGCGCGACGTCCGCCGGCTCGGCAGCCGAGCGCCGGGCGTAGGCCGCGCGCAGCAGCTCGCTCAGCTCGGTGCGCCGTTCGAAGTGCGCCGTGGTGCGCCCGTCGGCGGCCTCGCGCTCGAGCTCCGCGCTCGCCGCGCCGCACGGCGCCGGCGGGCAGTGGACCGTCGGTGCCGGCGTTCAGGTAGGCGAGCTTCCGCAAGGACGGGAAACTCGGCGCGCAGCCCAGAGAGATCCACAAACCGCGAGAATACCCGCATGTCCAGCGCCTCCAGCAGACCCCCGAGCCGGCCGCAGGGCCCGCCGAGCAGGCGCCGCTGTGGCAGCCGAGCGCGGCCGATCGCGAGCGCGCGGAGATGACGCGCTTCATGCGCTGGGCCGGCGAGCGCCACGGCCGCGAGTTCGCGGACTACGAGGAGCTGTGGCGCTGGTCGGTCGACGAGCTCGAGGACTTCTGGGCAGGACATCTGGGAGTTCTTCGGCGTGCGCGCCTCGCGTCGCGCACGAGCGGGTGCTCGGCGAGCGCGAGATGCCCGGCGCGCAGCTGGTTCGAGGGCGCCGAGCTCAACTACGCCGAGAACATGCTGCGCGGCCCGGCGCACGGACGGGCGCGGCGGAGGTCGCGAGCCTGACGCGATCGCGGTCCTGCACAGCTCGGAGCTGCGCGAGCTGCAGCAGCTGACCTGGGGCGAGCTGAGCGCGCAGGTGGCGCGCGTGGCCGCGGCGCTGCGCGCGCTCGGCGTCGGGCGCGGCGACCGCGTGGTCGCCTACATGCCGAACATCCCCGAGACGCTGGTCGCCTTCCTCGCGACGGCCGCGCTCGGTGCGATCTGGTCGAGCGCGGCGCCCGAGTTCGGCGCGCGCAGCGTGATCGACCGCTTCGCCCAGATCGAGCCGAAGGTCTTCTTCACCGTCGACGGCTACCGCCACGGCGGCAAGGACTTCGACCGCATCGGCCGACGCCGAGGCGATCCTCGCCGAGCTGCCGACGGTCGAGCACGTCGTGCTGCTGCCCTACCTCTCGGCGCGACGCCGCGGCGGGCGAGCTCGGCGGGCCCTGAGCGGGCGCTGCTGCTGGCAGGAGCTCCTGCAGCGCGGCGCGGGCAGCGAGCTGAGCTTCGAGCAGGTCCCGTTCGACCACCCGCTGTGGGTGCTCTACTCCTCCGGCACGACCGGCCTGCCGAAGGCGATCGTGCACGGGCACGGCGGCATCCTGCTCGAGCAGCTGAAGAAGCGCCTGCACCTCGACCTGCGCCCCGGCGACCGCATGTTCTGGTTCACGACGACGGGCTGGATGATGTGGAACTTCCTCGTCGGCTGCCTGCTCTCGGACGCCGCGATCGTGCTGTACGACGGCAGCCCGGCGCACCCCGACCTGGGCGTGCTGTGGCGCTCTGGCCGAGCGTGCCGGCAGATCACCTGCATGGGCGTCAGCGCCGGTCTGCTCGCGAGCTGCGAGAAGGACGGGCATCGAGCCGGGCCGCGACCACGACCTGAGCGCGCTGCGCGCGATCGGCTCGACCGGCTCGCCGCTCGCGCCGGAGAGCTTCCGCTGGGTCTACGAGCACGTCGGCTCTGACGATCTGGCTGTTCTCGACGAGCGGCGGCACCGACGTCTGCACGGCGTTCGTCGGCGGCTGCCCGCTGCTGCCGGTCTACGAAGGCGAGCTGCAGTGCCGCATCGCTCGGCTGCGCGGTCGAGGCCTGGGACGAGCAGGGCGACGCGCATCGTCGATCGAGGTCGGCGAGCTGGTGATCACCGAGCCGATGCCCTCGATGCCGCTGTTCTTCTGGGGCGATGAGGAGCGGCGAGCGCCTGCGCGAGAGCTACTTCTCGATGTACCCGGGCGTCTGGCGCCACGGCGACTGGATCCGCATCACGCCGCGCGGCGGCGCCGTCATCTACGGCCGCTCGGACTCGACGATCAACCGCCAGGGCGTGCGCATGGGCACGAGCGAGATCTACCGCGCGGCGGCCGTCGCTCGCGGAGGTGCTCGACGCGCTCGTCGTCGACGTCCCGGCGCGGCCGGGCGAGGACGAGCTGCTGGATGGTCCTGTTCGTCGTGCTCGCGCGAGGGCAGCGAGCTCGACGAGGAGCTCGACGCAAGCAGATCAAGCGCCGCATCCGCGAGGACTGCTCGCCGCGCCACGTCCCCAACGAGGTCCGCCAGATCGCCGAGGTCCCGCGCACGCTCTCCGGCAAGGTGCTCGAGGTGCCGGTCAAGCGCATCCTGATGGGCGCCGCCGTCGAGCAGGCCGCGAGCGTCGACTCGCTGGCCAACCCGCGCTCGCTCGACTACTTCGTGGAGCTCGCCGGCGAGCTCGACGAGCTAGGCGGTCGCCGATCGAGCGGCCGCGCGCTGACGCCGGCGAGCGCGCGCGTGCTGGCGGTCGCGCGACTGAGCGTCACATCGAGCTGCCCGCGGGTCGCGACCTCCTACAGCCCCAGCGAGCGGCCGATGATCTCCTTCATGATCTCGTTGGTGCCGCCGTAGATGCGCGTCACGCGCGCGTCGGCGTAGGCGCGCGCGATCGGGTACTCGATCATGTAGCCGTAGCCGCCGTGCAGCTGCAGGCAGCGGTCGATCGACGCGGCCCTGCAGCTCGGTGCACCACCACTTGGCGATCGCCGCGTCCTCGGCGGTCAGCTCGCCGGCGTCGAGCGCCTGCGACGCAGCGGTCGATGTAGGCGCGCGCGATCGTCGACCTCGCCGCGCAGCTCGGCGAGCGCGAAGCGCGAGTTCTGGAAGGAGCCGATCGGCTGGCCGAAGGCCTTGCGCTCGCGCACGTAGTCGAGCGTCCAGTCGAGCGCCGCCTCGGCGGCGGCGACGCGCCGACGCGGCGATCGAGAGGCGCTCCTGGGGCGAGGTTCGAGACGAGGTAGCGGAAGCCCTCGCCCTCCTCGCCGAGCAGGTTCTCGACCGGCACGTGCACGTCGGTGAAGAACAGCTCGGCGGTGTCCTGCGCGTGCTGGCCGATCTTCTCGAGGTTGCGCCCGCGCTCGAAGCCCTCCATGCCGCGCTCGAGGACGAGCAGGCTGATGCCGCGGTGGCGCTCGCGCGGGGTCGGTCTTCACGGCGGTGATCACGAGGTCGGCGTTGATCCCGTTGGTGATGAACGTCTTCGCGCCGTTGACGACGTAGTGGTCGTCCGTCGCGGATCGCGCGTCGTGCGTCATCCCGGCGAGGTCGGAGCCGATCCCGGGCTCGGTCATCGCGATCGCGCGTGATCAGCTCGCCGGAGACGATCCCGGGCAGCCAGCGCTCGCGCTGCTCCTCGTTGCAGTAGGTGAGGAAGTAGGGCAGGCAGATGTCGTTGTGCAGCGTGATGCCCGAGCCCGAAGCCGCCGACGCCGCGCGCGCTGGCACTCCTCGCCGATCACGAGGTTGAAGCGGAAGTCCTCGACGCCGGCGCCGCCGTAGCGCTCGGGCACGCCATCGCCGAGGAAGCCGCCGCGACCGGCCTGCGCGAACACCTCGCGCGGCACGATGCCCGTCGCGCTCCCACTCGCCGTAGCGACCGTCCTCGCCGATCACCTCGCGCTGCAGGAACGTGCGAAAGCTCGCGCGGAAGTCTTCGTGGACGTCCTCGTACAGGTTGCGCTGCATCGCGCGGACCCTACCTGGCGAGGCCGGCCTCAGCGAAACTGCGGCTTGGCCAGCAGCAGCTGCACGTCCTGGATGCGCCGCTCGCGAAAGCCGCCCTCGCAGTAGGCGAGGTAGAGCTCCCACATGCGCCGGAAGCGCTCGTCGTAGCCGAGCGCGCGAGACCCGCTCGGCGGCGGCGAGGAAGTGCTCGCGCCAGCAGCGCAGCGTCGTGGCGTAGTGCGCGGTGATGTCCTCGAGGTGGACCTGCGCGCAGGTCGGTGACGCGCGCGACCGAGCGCGAGATCACCTCCAGCGAGGGCAGGCAGCCGCCGGGGAAGATGTGCGTGTTGGTGAAGCTGCTTGGCGGCCTTCTCGACCTCGTAGGCGCGGTCGTCGATCGTGATCGCCTGCAGCAGCATCGCGCCGTCCGGCGTCAGCAGCGCCGAGCAGCGGCGGAAGAAGGTGTCGAAGTACTGCCAGCCGACGGCCTCGATCATCTCGATCGAGACGAGCTTGTCGTAGCGTGCCGCTCGAGGTCGCGGTAGTCCTCGAGCAGCAGCGTGACGCGGTCCTCGAGCCCGGCGGCGCGGACGCGCTCGGCGCGCGAGCGCGTGCTGCTCGGCGGAGATCGTCGTCGTCGTCACGCGGCAGCCGTAGCGCGCGGCGGCGTGGATCGCGAAGCCGCCCCAGCCGGTGCCGATCTCGAGCACGTGGTCGCCGGGGCCGAGGTCGAGCTTGCGGCAGATGCGGTCGAGCTTGGCGAGCTGGCGCCTCGTCGCAGCGTCGCCGTCGGGCGCGCTCGAAGATCGCGCAGGAGTACATCATCGTCTCGTCGAGCATCAGCCCGAAGAGGTCGTTGCCGAGGTCGTAGTGGGCGGCGATCGTTGCGGCGCGCGCGCGCGGGCGTGTTGCGCGCGCAGCCAGCGCGGCCGCGCGCTGCGAGCGGCGCGACGCAACGGGCGCGACGCCGCGGCGCCAGCGGTCGAGAGCGGGCATGTTGAGCGCCGCAGGCGCGTCAGCTCGAGCGAGGTCGTCGCAGTCCAACAGCCCGCCCGCGTAGGCCTCGCTGAGGCCGAGCGATGCCGCGCAGCAGCGCGCGGTAGAAGCGCGGCGAGCGGACGTGCAGCGTCGGCCGCGCGGCGCGCGCTCGCCGCCGCGCGCGCCGAAGCGCAGGCGCCGGCGCCCTCGACGAGCAGCGAGCGCGCCGCGGCGCATGCGCCGACGAGCAGGCGCAGCACGATCCGGCGCGCGAGCCGGTCGAGCAGCGCGGGCGGATCGCAGGAGCCGTCCGAGATGCGCGCGCCGTGCTCGCCGTCGCTCGAGCACGACCGGCTCGAGCGTCGCCAGCCGTGCGCGGTCGAGGCGGCGCCCGCTCGGCACGGTCTCGGTGGCGCTGGGCCGCGCTCATCGCTCGCGCCGCGCCACGTGAGCGCGATGCTCATGCCCGCGCGGCTGCGCGCCGCTCGGGTTCGGGAGGTAGCGCGCGCCCTTCAGGCGCAGACCGCAGCGCCGTGGGCGTAGATCCGCGCGTCAGGCGCAGCGTCGGCGGACCGGGTGGCGCGCGAGCAGCCGGCGCAGCGCCTGCGCGTCGAGCGGGCGGCGCGCGCAGCGAGAGCGTCGCGTCGAACACGCGCGCCCGTCGAGCGGCGCCGCGCGCTCGACTCGATGTGGACGATCAGGCTGCTCGCCGGGCTCGGTCAGCCGCCAGTCGTAGGTGTGGTCCATGCCCATGAACGGCGAGACGTGGAACTCCTTGGCGAACTCGCCGCGCATGACGCGCCGCGCGGCCGCGGCGCGCGCCGGGTCGTCGGCGCCGAGCACGTAGGCGTGGCGCTCGCCCCACGGCGTGTTGGTCACCTCGGCGACGACGGCGTCGACGCGGCGCGCCGGCGGCGTCGAAGCAGTAGTAGAAGCTGACCGGGTTGAAGCAGTGACCGAGGTAGCGCAGGTTCGTGAGCAGGCGGATCGGGCCCGTCGGGCGCGCTGCCGGTGCGCGCGGCGACGAGCGCGCGGACGGCGTCGGCGAGCGGCTGCGGCCGGGTCGCCGAGGTGGTCGGCGCGGCGGAACCAGGCGAGCGCCGGCGCGCCGCGCCGACGCACAGCGGCGTAGCCGTCGAACAGCGCGGGCAGCTCGTCGAGGTCGAGGTAGACCATGAACAGCGGTGCGCAGCTCGTCGGCGAGCGTCGTGGCGCGGCGACGCCGAGCCCTCGTAGGCGGCGGTGGCGGACCGCAGCCCGTCGTAGCACGCAGCTCGACGTCGGCACGGCGACGTTCACAGCCCCTCGAACGGCGCGCAGCGCCGAGACGACGCCGTCCTCGTGGAAGCCCCAGCCCCAGTAGGCGCCGCAGTAGTGCGTGCGCCGCACGCCGCGAGATCTCGCGCCAGCGCGCCTGCGCGGCGACGCCCGCGCGGCGTGAAGACCGGGTGGGCGTAGGGGATCGTGCGGATGACCTTCGCCGGGTCGATGCGCTCGGTCAGGTTGAGCGTGACGCAGAAGTCGCTCGGCGCGCGTCGAGCCGCTGGAGGTGGTTCATGTAGTAGGTGACGGTGCGTCAGCGGCGCGCGGCTCGCGAAGAGGTGGAAGTTCCAGGCCTGCGCGCGCCGCCGCGCCGGCGCGGCAGCAGCGTCGCAGTCGGTGTGCAGCGACGGCCTCGTTGGGCTGGTAGGGGAACGCGCCGAGCAGCTCGCGCTCGCGCGGCGGACGGGTCGTCGAGCAGCGCGAGCGCCTGGTCGGCGTGGCAGGCGAGGATGACCTCGTCGAAGCGCTCGGCGCCGCCGCCGCGCGGCGCGACGTCGACGCCGTCGTCGTCGCGGCGGATCGACGTCGACCGGCGTGCGCGAGGCGGATCGCGGTCGCGAACGGCGCGCGTCAGCGCCTCGACGTAGCGGTGCGAGCCGCCGACGACGGTCTGCCACCGCGGGCGGTCGCGGAAGCCGAGCATGCCGTGGTTGGCGAAGAACTCGGCGAGGAAGCGCACCGGGAAGCTCCACAGCGGCGCCGGGTCGGCCGACCACACGGCCGAGACCTGCGGCACGATCAGCCGCTCGACGAACGCAGCGCGAGTAGCCGCCGTCGCGCGACGAACTCGCGCGAGCGACGCGGCCGTCGTCGCGCTCGCGCCGCAGCGAGCGCGCGCAGCGCGCGGTTGAAGCGGACGCAGGTCGGCGAGCATCCGCCAGAAGCGCGGGCCGAGCGAGGTTGCGCGCGCTGGCAGAAGACGCCGCGCGGCGTGCCGGCGTACTCGAAGTCCTCGTCCTCGCCCTTGACCGAGAAGCCCATGTGCGTCGGCTGGAGTGGCGACGCCGGCGTCGCGCGAGCAGCGCGCGTGAAGCGCGGGTAGTTGCGGTCGTTGAGCACGATGAAGCCGGTGTCGACGTGCCAGGTGTCCGTGCTCGCGCGTCGACGCGGATCGTGTTCGTGTGGCCGCCGAGCGTAGGTCGCCGGCCTCGTACAGCGACGATCTCGTGCGCGGCGTGCAGCAGGTGGGCGGCGACGATGCCCGGAGACGCCGCCGCCGACGATCGCGATCCTCATCGGCGTCGCCCGGCGGTCGCGTGCGGGCACGGTGAGTCGGGTCGGACCGCGGCGAACCATCGGGCGTCGAAGCGTAGTTACGCGGTCCGCCGGACCGCGGATCATCGGCCGCGTTGGAGGAAGTGCGAAACGGATCGTCGAATGACAACGTCACTGATGAAGAGGGCAGCATCCACGCAGAGATCCGCCGCGACCGGCAGCGACGGGGCACCAGCGAGCCGCAGACGCTCTCGACCTACATCCAGTCGCGCTTCGACGAGTGCTCGCGCTCGCAGAAGGACGTCGCCCAGTACATCATCGACCACCTCGACGAGGCGGCCTTCCAGACGGCCGAGGAGCTCGCCCGCCGCGCCAACACCTCGAGCTCGACGGTCGTGCGCTTCTCGCAGGCGCTCGGCTTCGAGGGCTTTCCCGAGCTGCAGCGCGGCCGCGCGCGAGGAGTACCGGCGCGCGCACGCCACGGCGCGCGGCCGACGGCGACGTCCTCGGCGCCGCTGTTCTCGCTCGACCAGACCGAGTTCGAGACGGCGCTCGCGGCCGACCACGTCAACGTCGAGGAGACCGCGCGCAAGGTCTCGCGCGGCGACGATCGAGCGCGCGATCGAGGCGATCGCCTCGGCCGACCGGATCGTGATCGCCGGGCACCGACCAGATGGCCTTCTTCGCCAGCTACCTGCGCCACCTGCTGATGCTGCTCGACCTGCGCGCCGAGCTCGTCGCGAGCCCGTCGCAGGAGGCGCTCAGCCGGCTCGGGCGGATCGACGCCGACACGCTCGTGATCGGCGCTCTCGGCCGGCCGCCCGCACGCGCTCGTCGTGCGCGCGATGAAGCTCGCCCGCCACCGCAAGGCGACGACGATGGCGATCACCGACGCGACGCTCTCGGAGGTCGCCAAGCTCGCCCAGATCAAGCTCTACTACTCGTCGAACAGCCCGGCCTACGTGCGCTCGCACACCGCGCTGCTCAGCATGATCCAGGCGCTCGCCTACGGCGTCTACTCGCGCGACGAGGAGCAGTACGACGATCGCATCAAGGCGTTCCGGCTGAAGTAGCGCGCAGCGCGCAGGCTAGAATCGGCGCAGATGCGCGACGAAGCGCACATTCCGCGTCAAGACGGGCCTGGCCGAGATGCTCAAGGGCGGCGTGATCATGGACGTCGTCACGCCCGAGCAGGCGCGGATCGCCGAGGACGCGGGCGCCTGCGCGGTGATGGCGCTCGAGCGCGTGCCGGCCGACATCCGCCGCGACGGCGGCGTCGCGCGGATGTCCGACCCGGAGATGATCCGCGGGCATCCAGGAGGCGGTCACGATCCCGGTGATGGCCAAGGCGCGCATCGGGCACTTCGCCGAGGCGCAGGTGCTCGAGGCGCTCGAGGTCGACTACATCGACGAGTCCGAGGTGCTGACGCCGGCCGACGAGGCCAACCACATCGACAAGTGGGCCTTCAAGGTGCCGTTCGTGTGCGGCGCGACCAACCTCGGCGAGGCGCTGCGGCGGATCGGCGAGGGCGCGGCGATGATCCGCTCCAAGGGCGAGGCCGGCACCGGCGACATCGTCGAGGCGGTGCGCCACCTGCGCACGATCACCGGGCGAGATCCGCCGGCTGAGCGACGCTCGACGCCGGCCGAGCTGGCGACCGCGGCCAAGGAGCTCGGCGGCGCCGCTCGAGCTCGTCCGCGCAGGTCGCGCGCGACGGGCGGCTGCCGGTCGTGATGTTCTGCGCCGGCGGCATCGCGACGCCGGCCGACGCGTCGCTGGTGATGCAGCTCGGCGCCGAGGGCGTGTTCGTCGGCTCGGGCATCTTCAAGTCCGACGACCCGGCGGCGCGGGCGCGCGGCGATCGTCGAGGCGACGACGCACTGCGCCGACCCCGAGCGCGTCGCCGCGGCCTCGCGAGGGCCTCGGCGCGGCGATGGACGAGCCTCGAGACGCTCGCACAGCTCGCCACCGGCGGAGCAGCTGCTGCGCCGCGCCGCGGCTGGTAGTCGCCGCGCGATCCGGCGACGCGACGTCCCGGCGTCGCGGCGACTCGCGAGCCCGCTGATCGGCGTGCTCGCGCTGCAGGGCGACTTCGAGGCGCACGGCGCGTGCTCGCAGCGCTCGGCGCGAGCGTGCGCGAGGTGCGCGTGGTCGGCCGACCTCGACGGGCTCGACGGCGCTCGTGATCCCCGGCGGCGAGTCGACGACGATGACGCTCGGCGATCGAGCGCGAGGGGCTGGCCGAGCCGCTGCGCGCGCTCGCGCGCGCAGGGCTGCCGGTGCTCGGCACCTGCGCCGGGCTGATCATGCTCGACCGCGAGCACCTCGGCGTGCTGGACATGCGCTGCGAGCGCAACGCGTTCGGCCGCCAGGTCCACAGCTTCGAGGCCGACGTCGCGCTCGCCGGCTTCGACGGCGGCCCGTTCCACGGCGTCTTCATCCGCGCGCCGTGGATCGCCGAGCACGGGCCCGGCGTCGAGGTGCTCGGCGAGCTCGACGGCCACCCGGTCGCGGCGCGCGAGGGCGACCTCCTGGCGGTCGCCTTCCACCCCGAGCTCGGCGAGGACGACCGCCTGCACCGGCTGTTCCTCGAGCGGGCCGAGGCTAGGCGCAGCTGAGCACCGCCTCGGCGCCCTCGCGCGCGCCGAGCAGGTGCCTGCGCAGGAAGGCGAGCTGATCGGCGACGAGCGCCTCGTGTACGGGACCGTCGTAGATGTCGAAGTGGTCGACGCCGGGGTAGGTGCGCAGCTCGCCCAGCGGCGCGCGATGCGCGGCGGCGATCGCCGGGCCGGGGCGCGCCACGCGATCGGCCTCGCCGACGCAGACGAGCCACGGGCAGTGAAGCTTGGCGGCTTTGCGGCCCGGACGGTAGGGGCGCCCGAGCAGCCAGCCCGTGGAGATGCGGTCGCGCCAGCGCGAGTCCTCGCCGATCGCCACGACGTGCCGCCAGCCGGCGGCTGCGCCGGGGGCGTTGAGCAGCGCCGCCTCGTCCGGCTCGCCCAGCACGGGCAGGTGCCGGCCGCGCGCGGCCGCCGCGAGCACTTTCGCGGTCACTCGCGGGGATGAGCGGTGCGCCTGCAGCACGATGTCGAGGAACGGCACCTGGCTGATCGCCGCCGCGATGCGCTCGTCCTCGGCGGCCGCGGCGAGCGCGTTGCCGCCGCCCATCGAAGAGCCGAACGTCGCCACGCGGTCTCCGTCGATCCGCGGCAGCGAACGTCCGAAGGCGATTGCCGCGCGCCAGTCCTCGAGCTGCAGCGCCGGGTCGAACAGGTCGCGCTCGCCGCCGCTGTCGCCGAAGCCGCGATGGTCGAACACGAGCGCCGCGACGCCCGCCGCGGCGAAGCGCTCGGCGAAGGCCCCCAGGCGATCGCGTCGTGTGCCCGACATGCCGTGCCCGATCACGATCAGGGGCACCGTCGCGCCGCCGGGTGCCTGGGTGCTCGTGGCGGGCTCGCCGCTCGTGGCCGCGGACTCACCGCGTCGCGTCCGCCGGTTCGGCGGCCGGGTACAGCCAGGCGGCGCACGTCTCTGTGCCCGATGTGAAGCGGAGGTCTTCGCGTGTTGTCGTCATGGAATGCATAACGCCGGACGGCGAGGAAACGTGAGGTGAAGCGGTGGGTGGCGGCCGCGACTTCGGCCGGCGGCGCTCAGCCCGCGTGCGCCGCTGGGGAGGCCGCGACCGGCGGCGCCGTGCGTTCGAGCGCCTCCCAACCCTGGTCGATCGCCGCCTCGGCGTGCTCGGCGGCGACGCCGCCGCGCAGCCCGAACAGGCGCTTGGCGCGCAGCAGGTAGACGACGACGGCGACGTTGATCACGAACGCGATCGCCTTGAACACGGTCGCGCGGGTGGCGAGCTCGTAGATCTCGAGCGGCAGCAGCGAGGCGGTGACGAGGAAGGTCAGGTACTCCGCCCAGCGCCGCTGGTACCACAGGCCGGCGGCCTCGATCCCCTCGACGGCGCCGTACACGAGCAGCACGGCGCCGACGAGGTGCAGGTGCGAGGAGGACGTGGTGAAGGCGTTGTCGATCTCGTGCAGGATGCCGTGCGCGTGCGACTGGCTCGCCGCGACGCCGCCCTGCAGGTCGGTGATCACTTTGTAGAAGGTGTCGCGCAAGCGTCGCGCGGTCGGCGGCGAACAGCAGCACGAGCACGCCGAGCCCGACGAGCACGACGAAGTGAAACGCCCGGTCGATCGCGATCAGCCGCAGCACGACCTTGTCGCGCAGCGGCTTGCCACGCAGCGGCAGCTCGATCTGCTCGCGCGAGGGTGGGTGCTCTTGCGTCGTCTGCTCGGGCGCAGGCAGCGGCAGCCAGCTGTCGCAGCGCAGGCAGCGAAACCAGCGAACGCCCGCCGTATCCTCGCGCGCGAAGATCGCATCCTGCGCGCGCAACGCGGCGGCGTGCCGGCCGACCAGCGCGTGCCCGCTCAGGCTGCAGATCACGAGCTCCCAGTGCAGCCGCGGGCGAAAGCGGCGCGGCGGCCTGGTGCCGGGCGGGTGGTGCTCGGGTCGATCGGCTCATCGGCGCCGACGGGCCGCAGTCCGATCTACTGGGCCTCGGCGAAGCGCACGACCCCGTCGGCCTCGGTTTCGACCACGCTGCCGTCCTGCAGCAGCAGGTCGGCGTGGCCGAGCACCTCCGAGAGCGTGAGATAGGCCTGCGTGACGGCCACGTTGCCCCACAGCTCCTGAGCGATCTCGTGCGCCGTGCGCGGCTCGGCGGCGATCAGGCGGCGGATCTTCTCGGCGCGGCGGCGATGCATGCGGAAGCGCTCGTCGATCAGCGCGGCGTGGTCGACGATCGGGTCGCCGTGGCCGGGCAGCACGAGCGAGAGCTCCATCTCGCGCGTCTGTTCCAGCGAGGCCATGTACGTGAGCAGCGCCTGCGGTCGCTGCGAGCCCACGTCCGGCTCGGCGCCGAGCGGGCGCGAGAGCAGCGGGTTGGAGGAGATGTGCGCGATCAGGTGATCGGCGGCGAGCAGGATCGAGCTGGACCGGTCGAGGAAGACCGTGTCCGACGGGCTGTGTCCGGGGCGGTGCAGCACCTGCAGCGTGCGGTCGCGCAGGCGCAGCTCGCTCGTCGGGCGCGAGCGGCTGGGTGACCTGCACCGGCGAGCCCCAGCCGCGGAAGCTCGCCGAGACGGCGCGCAGCGCGGTGACGACGTCGGCGGGGATGCCGTGGCGCAGCATCAGGTTCTGCGCGAAGGCGTCGTCGAGGTCCGTCTCGCGCCGAAGCTCGCCAGGAACGGCGCGAGCCGGTCGAGCGCCGCGACCTCGGCGCCCGAGCGCCGCGCGAGGATCGAGGCCAGGCCGAAGTGGTCGATGTGCTGGTGGGTGACGATCAGCAGCTCGAGGTCCTCGACCGTGTGGCCGAGGCCGGCGAGCGCGCGCTCGAGCTCGTCGAGCGCCTTGCCCGAGTTCGGCCCGGAGTCGACCAGCGTCAGCGGCGCGTCCTCGATCAGGTAGGCGTTGACGCGGCCGACCTGGAACGGCGTCGGGATCGCCAGCCGGTGGATGCCCGCCTCGGCCGCCTGCGCGAGGCGCTCGCGCGCCTCTTGCTCGCGCCGCTCGTCCTGCTCGCTCACGGCCGCGGCCAGTCGCTCACGCAGCGGATCAGCGCGAGCACCTCGTCGCGCCGCCGCTCCATGTCCTCCTGGCGAGACGAGCGACTCGAGGCACAGCCGCAGCAGCGGCTCGGTGTTCGACGGGCGCACGTTGAAGTGCCAGTCGTCGTAGTCGATCGAGATCCCGTCGAGGCGTGTCTGGCGCGGCGTCGGCGTAGCGCTCGGCGATCTCCTCGATCTTCGCCGGCGGGTCGGCGACCTCGGAGTTGATCTCGCCGGAGATGAAGTAGCGCTCGCGGTAGGGCGCGAGCAGCTGCCGACAGCGGCTTGCCCTCGCGCGCGCAGCAGCTCGAGCATCAGCAGCGCCGGGATCGTGCCCGAGTCGGCGCAGTAGAAGTCGCGGAAGTAGTAGTGGCCGGAGACCTCGCCGCCGAACAGCGAGCCCTCCTCGCGCATCCGCGTCTTGAAGAACGCGTGGCCGACGCGGTTGATGAACGGCGTGCCGCCGGCCGCCGTGACCGTGTCGGCCACCGCGCGGCTCGCGCGCACGTCGTAGAGGATCGCCTCGCCCGGGTTCTTGCGCAGCAGCGACTCGGCCAGCAGCGCGGTGAGGAAGTCGCCGTCGACGAACGCGCCCGTGCTCGTCGATGAAGAAGCAGCGGTCGGCGTCGCCGTCCCAGGCGATCCCGAGGTCGGCGCCGCGTCTCGCGCACCCGCGCGATGATCAGCTCGCGGTTCTCGGGCAGCAGCGGGTTGGGCTCGTGGTCGGGGAAGTTGCCGTCCGGCGTCCAGTAGGTCGTCGATCAGCTCGAGGTCGAGGCGCTCGAGCAGCGGGCCGACCATCGGCCCGGCCATCCCGTTGCCGCCGTCGACGACGACCTTCAGCAGCGCCGCGAGCGATCGCGTCCGGGTCGATGAAGCGCAGCGCCGCGGCCTGGAACTCGTCGTAGAGGTCGACCTCCTCGAGCGCGCGCCGCCGCGCCGGCGGCGCTCGCCGGCAGCGCCGAGCGGCCTCGACGAGCGCGCGCACGTCGCTCGATGCCCGGCGTCGCCGGACAGCGCGATCGCGCCCTCGCGCACGAGCTTCGCGCCGGTGTAGGCCTTCGGGTTGTGCGAGGCGGTGCACATCAGCCCGCCGTCGAGCTCGCGCGAGCCGACGAGGAAGTAGAGCATCTCGGTGCCGACCTGGCCGGCGTCGAGCACGTGCGCGCCCTCGGCGACGCATGCCCGTCGCGGTAGCGCGCGGCCGAGCTCGCGGCGCGGTCAGGCGCATGTCGCGGCCGAGGCCGAGCGCGCAGCTCGCCGACCGGCTTGCCGGCGAGCCCGGCGAGCACGCGCGCGAACGCGCGGCCGATCGCGCTCGGCGATGTCGCCGTCGATCTGCTCGCCGTAGAGGCCGCGGATGTCGTAGGCCTTGAAGATGCTCCGATGAGAGGTCGACGCCCATGGCCGCCCATCGTATGGGGCCGCGGGGACCGACGACGCGGGGCCGCTCGCTCCTAGAATGCAGGCATGTCCGGACATTCCAAGTGGGCGAGGATCAAGCACAAGAAGGCGATCGTCGACGCGCGGCGCGGCGAGCAGTTCACCAAGCTCGCGCGCGCGATCACGGTCGCCGCGCGCGAGGGCGGCGGCGACTCCGATCGGCAACGCCGCGCTCGCGAACGGCGATCCAGAAGGCCCACGACGCGTCGATGCCGAAGGACAACATCGAGCGCGCGATCGCGAAGGGGACCGGCGACGGCGCCGACGCCGACGCGATCGAGACCGTGCTCTACGAGGGCTACGGCCCCGGCGGCGTGGCGCTGCTGATCGAGGCGCTACACCGACAACCGCAACCGCACCGGCGCCGACGTGCGCCACTGCCTTCACCAAGCACGGCGGCAACCTCGGCGAGCCCGGCTCGGTCGCCTACCTGTTCGACAAGCGCGGCGCGATCGTGATCGACGCCGACGCGCTACGGCGAGGACGACCTGCTGGTCGCCGTCGAGGCGGGCGCCGAGGACATCGTCGCCGACGACGACGTGCTCGAGGTGATCTACCGAGCCGGCGACCTCACCGCGGTGCGCGGCGCTCGAGGACGCCGGCGTCGAGATCGAGAGCGCCGAGGTGATCCAGCGCCCGACGACGCGTCGTGCTCGATCGAGGAGGGCCAGCGCGGCACGCTTGATGCGCCTGATCGAGGCGCTCGAGGACAACGACGACGTCGACGCGGTGCACGCCAACTTCGACGTCGCCGGCGAGGTCCTCGAGCGGGTCGCCGGCTGAGCGGCGCGAGCTCGTCGCGCCGGGCGCGGTACAGCGGCACGCGGGCCGCGGATGCCGCTTCAGCCGGCGCTCGCCGGCGAACGACCAGCGAGTAGGCGGCCGTGCGACGCTCTCGCGCAGCTCGCGCTCGACGAGCAGGCTGCTCGGCCTCGCAACGGCGGTGATCCGGCTCGCCAGGTTGACCGGCGGCTCGACCAGTCGCGCCGCGCGGGGCAGCGCCTGGCCGAGCGCCGCGCCTGCGCGCAGCTGCGGGAAGTCCTCGCCTCCGGCGTCGGCTGCGTCGATCAGGCGCAGCGCCGCGTTCAGCAACGGCTCGGGCTGGGGCGAGGCCTGCATCGCGGCGTCGCCGATCGTCTTGACGAGGCGCGACCGGTGGCTCGGCGACGTCGCCGGCGAGCTCTTCCAGGCGGACCGCCAGGCGCCCGAGCTCGATCCGGCGCGACTTCCTCGCCCAGGCGCGTGAAGCCGACGAGGTCCGCGAAGCACGACGGTCACCTCGCGGGAGCCCGGCAGCTGTCCGCCGCTTCGCTCCAGCGCTGAGACGACGGTGCTCTGCGTGGCGTGTCTGCAGATGCAGCGCGAGCACGCTCGTCCAGCAGCGGATCGACCAGCGGATACAGCGCGCCGGCGCGCCTGCGCGTAGCGGCTGGCCAGCTCCGGCTCGCTCATACCCGGCTCGAGCACGAGTTTCAGCGGCAGCGCGCGCAGCGTTTCGGCGACCTGCGAGAGGCTGCGCCCGAGCACGCGCATCAGATCCGAGCAGCTCGTCGTCGGAGATCCCAGCGGCGCGGGCGATCGTGCGTGGTGCGCGCCGACTCGAGCTCGGCCTCGGTGTACAGCGGCCTCGTCGGGCTCGGGGATCGGCAGGCCCATCGCGCGGCGCGCGGCGATCAGGAAGTCCTCCTCGACGCCGCTCAGCTGCGCGATTTCGCCGGCCGTGTAGCGCTCGCTGCTGACGATCACGCGATCGGCCGGCAGGTACATGATCGGCCCCGCGTCGCGTGCTGCGGCGCAGCTCTGACAGCGGCACGCCGTCGGCGGCGAGCTGCGCCAGCAGCGCGATGCGCTCCGCGCGCTGGGATCCCGTCGAGCCCGTCGAGCAGGCCCGCGGCCGCGAAGTCGATCGGCTCGGCGCTCATCCCTGCGCAGGGTAAGGCACCCCGGCGCAGCGGCAGGCACGGCCGAGCAGCTCGCGCTGCAGGCAGGCGTCCGGAGCCGAGCGCAGAATCACGGGCACATGATCGTCCTCGGCATCGATCCCGGACTGGCGAACACCGGCTACGGCGTCGTCGAGCGCCGCGGCGGGCGGCTGCGTCGCGCTCGACGGCGGCGTGATCGAGACGCCGGCCGAGCGGGCGCGCCGAGCGGCGCCTGGCCGACATCCACGACGCGCTCGAGCGAGCTGATCGCCGACGCACGAGCCCGACGCGATCGCGCTCGAGGAGCTCTACTTCGGCGCAGAACGTGCGCACGGCGTTCGCCGTCGGCCAGGCGCGCGGCGTCGTGATGCTGGCCGCCGGCCAGCGCGGGCTGCCGTGCACGGGCTACACGCCGCAGCAGGTCAAGGGCGCGGTCTGCGGCAGCGGCGCGCGCCGACAAGGACCAGGTCGCGCGGATGGTCGCGGCGCTGCTCGGCGCTCGAGCCGGAGCCGCCGCCCCGACCACGCCGCCGACGCGCTCGCGGTCGCGATCTGCCACGCCAACCGCGCGCCGCTCGCGCACGCGCGCTCGGCCGCAGGTGCGGCGAGCGATGATCGCGCTGCGTTCGCGGCGAGGTCGCGGTGCGCCGCGCCGACCACGTCGTCGTCCTGTGCGGCGGCGTCGGCTACCGCGCTGGCGGTCTCGGCGCGAGACGCTCCGGCACGTGCCGGCCGTCGGCGAGCAGGTGACGCTGCACGCGCACCTGATCGTGCGCGACGACGCGCTCGCGCTCGTACGGCTTTCGACGCCGAGCAGGAGCGCGACCTGTTCCTGATGCTGCTCGGCGTCCAGGCGGTCGGCCCGAAGGTCGCGCTCGCGGTGCTCTCGGGCGGCGCCGCCGCGCGAGCTGCTCGCGGCGATCGCGGCCGGCGACGCGGCCCGCTTCCAGGCCGTCCCGGGGATCGGCAAGCGCACGGCCGAGCGGATCATCGTCGAGCTGCGCGAGAAGGTCGGCGTGCGCGGCGAGGAGCGGTCGGCGAGGACGATCGTCGTGCGCGCGGAGGCGAGCGGCCGAGGCCCGAGCGATGCCGCGCGCACGCTCGCGCGCGACGGGCTGCTCGAGCTCGGCTTCGCGCCGGCCGAGGTCGACAGCCTGCTGCTCGACGCCGAGGGCGAGAGCGCCGAGGAGCTGATCGCGCACGCGCTGCGCCCGCGAGGGCCGGCGCGTGAGCGCGAGGGCAGCGTCACGGCCGAGACGGCGCGATCCAGACGCCCTACCTCGTCGCCGAGGACGAGCTCGACCGCTCGCTGCGCCCGCGGCGGCTCGAGGACTTCGTCGGGCAGCACGCGCTGCGCGAGCAGCTCGCGGTCGCGATCGAGGCGGCGAGCGGCGCGCGGCGACGCGCTCGACCACGTGCTGCTGGCCGGGCCGCCGGGCCTCGGCAAGACCTCGCTCGCGCAGATCGTCGCCGCCGAGCTCGAGCGTCCCGTTCGTGCAGACCGCCGGCCCGGCGCTCGAGCGCAAGGGCGACATCGCCGCGTTCCTGACCGCGCTCGAGCCGCGCAGCGTGTTCTTCGTCGACGAGATCCACCGCCTGCCGCGCGCGCTCGAGGAGACGTTCTACCCGGCGATGGAGGACCGCCGCCTGCCGATCACCGTCGGCCAGGGCGCGGGCGCGCGCGTCGTCACGCTCGAGCTGCCGCCGTTCACGCTGATCGGCGCGACGACGCGCGCCGGCCTGCTGACGACGCCGCTGCGCGACCGCTTCGGCATCCAGGCGCGCCTCGAGCCCTACAGCGCTCGACGAGCTGGCGAGCGATCGTGCGCCGCTCGGCGCGGATCCTCGAGGTCGAGCTCGACGACGGAGGGGGCGAGCGCGATCGCCGAGCGCAGCCGCGGCACGCCGCGCGTCGCCAACCGGCTGCTCAAGCGCGTCCGCGACTTCGCCGAGGTGCGCGATGGACGGGCGTCGTCACGGCGCACGCGGCGCACGCGGCGCTCGAGCTGCTCGAGGTCGACGAGCTCGGCCTCGACCGCCTCGACCGCGAGATCCTGCGCGCGATCTGCGAGAAGTTCGGCGGCGGCCCGGTCGGGCTCTCGACGCTCGCGGTCGCGGTCGGCGAGGAGCAGGACACGATCGAGGACGTCTACGAGCCCTATCTGCTCCAGCTGGGCCTGATCAAGCGCACGCCGCGCGGGCGGGTGGCGACCGCCGCGGCGTTCGCCCACCTGGGCTTGCGAGCCGCCGACGCCCGCCGGCCCGGCGCTGTTCTGATCGCGTGTGCAGTGCGGCCATCGCCAGGCGCGCCTTGCGTAGGCTGTAGCCGGACCATGGCCCACCCGTTCATCTGCCCCAACTGCGGCGACCGCTCGACCGAGCGTCGACCGCAACGTCGGCTTCACGCGCGAGCCGAACGCGGCTGCGCGAAGTGCGGCTTCGCGTTCCTCTTCGAGCTGCTCGACGACTACTACCCGGCGCCGGACGCCGCGTTCTTCGTCTGCGACGGCGAGGGCCGCGTGATCGGCTGCGGGCGAGGCTCCTTCGAGCTGACCGGCTTCGAGGAGGAAGAGGTGATCGGCCAGCGCGTGCGAGCAGGTGCTCGGGCTTCGTTTCGACGAACGGCGACGACCCCGGTCGACACGGTGCTCGAGTGGGGAGTGCGCGAGCTCGAGGTGCCGGTGCAGGTCGCGGGCGAACGCGACCACGCCGGCGCGCGCGACGGCCGACATGTTCCCGGCCTACGACGACGACGGCGGGCTCCTGCTCGTGCTGACCCCCGACAAGTAGTCTCAACTTCGAGCGCACGATGACCGACCGCCGCCGCAACACACTCGATCCTGTCTGCTCGTCGCCGGGCTGATCGCCGCCTCGGTCGGTCGTGATCGCGGCGAAAAAGACGCGCCTCGGGCTCGACCTGAAGGGCGGCGTCGAGCTCGTCTACCAGGCCAAGCCCACGGCGCAGTCGAAAGTCGACTCCGAGTCGCTCAACCGGCGATCGACATCATGCGCAGCCGCGTCGACCAGCTCGGCGTCTCCGAGCCGCGAAATCCAGCGCTCGGGCTCGGACGAAATCGACGTCGCGCTGCCGGAAGTCACCGACGCCAAGCGCGCCGAACAGGAGGTCGGCAAGACCGCCCAGCTGTACTTCTACGACTGGGAGCCGAACGTGATCGGCGCAAGCGGCAAGCCGGCGCCCCAAAGAAGCGACCGCGACGGGCGGCCCGCGCGCCGGTGAAGCGCAGTTCGGGCTGCCCGAGTACCAGGCGGTCCTGCGCGCCGAGAAACGCGCGCCGGAACTGCGCAAGACGGACACGACGTGGAGCAAGGGCTGCACGCCCCAGCAGGTCGGGGAATGCATCTACGGCAGCTGGTACCTGCTCGAACCGAAGCACGAAAAGGTGCTGCGCGGACCCGAGGAAACCGAAAAGAACCTGTTCAGCGAAAAGTTCAAGAAGACCGCGAACGTCAAGGCGGTGCGCGTCAAGCCGGGCACGGTGCTCGTGCGCTCCCGCCCGATCGAAGGCGTCAACGGCAAGGTCACCAAGAAGGAACCGAACAGCTGGTTCGTGATCAAGGACAACCCGGTGCTGACGGGGGCCGAGGTCAAGAACCCGCGCCAGGGCTTCGACGAAGGCGGCGGCGGTACGGGCGCGCCGAACGTGACCTTCGACTTCACGGGCCACGGCAAGAGCGTCTTCCAGCAGACGACCAAGGAAATCGCCCACCGCGGCCAGGAAGCGCAGCTGCCGGGCGTCGGCAAGGAAGCGGCCCAGCAGCACTTCGCGGTCGTGCTCGACGACCAGCTGATCACGACGCCGTCGATCGACTACACGAAGTACCCGGAAGGGATCGACGCCAACACCGGCTCGCAGATCTCCGGCGGCTTCACGATCAGCTCGGCGCAGGAACTGGCGAAGGAGCTGCAGTCGGGCGCGCTGCCGATCAAGCTCGAGCTGATCTCCGAACTCCCAGGTCTCGGCGACGCTCGGCAAAACGGCGCTCAACCAGGGGCTGATCGCGGGCCTCGTCGGCTTCGGCATCGTCTGCCTGTTCCTGCTGATCTTCTACCGCGTGCTGGGGGTGATCGCGATCGGCGGTCTCGTGATCTACGGCGTCTACTTCTTCGCGCTGATCAAGCTGATCCCGATCACGCTGACGCTGCCGGGGATCGCCGGCTACATCCTCACGATCGGCGTCGCGGCCGACGCGAACATCGTCATCTTCGAGCGCGTCAAGGAGGAGATACGCGGCGGCAGATCGGTGATCGCCGGCATCGCGACGGGCTACAAACGCGGTTTCGCGGCGATCGTCGACGCCAACGTCGTCACGTTCATGACCGCGTTCATCCTGTTCGTGCTGGCGACCGCCGAAGTCAAGGGCTTCGCGCTGACGCTCGGCATCGGCACGCTCGTCTCGCTGTTCACGGCGGTGCTCGCCACGCAGGCGATGCTCGGCTCGATGGGCCGCTCGAAGCTCGTCACCCATCCGGCGGCGCTCGGAGCGGCGCGACGCGGCAAAGGCTGGACGTTCGACTTCATGGGCGCCTCGAAGTGGTTCTTCTCGCTGTCGGGCACGATCCTGCTGATCGGCGCGCTGGCGATCGGCGGCAGCGGGCTGAACTTCGGCATCGACTTCAAGTCGGGCACGCGGATCCAGACGGCCTTCTCCCAGCCCGTCAGCGAGAGCCAGATCCAATCGGTGATGAAGAGCGCCGGCTACGGCAACGCGGAGATCCAGAAATTCAACAACAAGAGCATCGGCGGCGCGGGCTACCAGATCTCGACCAAGACGCTCAAGCCGAACAAGGTCCAATCGATCAAGGCGGCGCTCGACGCGAAGTTCGCAAGCGGCGCCACGACCGGCACGCGGAACTTCTCCTCGACCTCGATCGGCCCGACCTTCGGCAAGACGGTCGCCAACAGCGCGGTGATCGCGATCATCGCCTCGCTGCTGGTGATCTCGGTCTACATCGCGCTGCGCTTCGAGTGGAAGTACGCGATCCCGGTGCTGATCGCGCTGATGCACGACCTGCTGATCACGGCCGGCGTGTACGCGCTGACCGGGCGCGAAGTGACGACCTCGACGGTCGCGGCGCTGCTGACGATCCTCGGCTACTCGCTCTACGACACGATCATCGTGTTCGACCGTGTGCGCGAGAACGTGCCGCGGATGCCGCGCGCCGCGTTCTCGCAGATCGTCAACCGCTCGATGTCCGAGGTGCTGACGCGATCGCTGGCGACGAGCTTCTGCACGCTGCTGCCGGTGGTCGCGCTGCTGTTCTTCGGCGGCGAAACGCTGAAGGACTTCGCCTTCGCGCTGATGGTCGGCGTCGCCTCGGGCGCCTACTCGTCGATCTTCATCGCCTCGCCGGTGCTGACGCACTGGAAGGAGCGCGAGGGCAGCTACCGCAACCGCCGCGCGCGGATCGTGCGCGAACTCGGCGAGGTGCCGGCCTACGCGGTGGCTGTCGGCGGCGTGCCCGAGGACGTCGAGCCGGCCAGGCAGCGCAAGCGCAACGTCTCGATCTTCGGCGCCGACGGGCCGCCGGACGCCGGCGCCGGCGAGCAGCTCTCGCGCGATGAGTTCCAGGAGCTCGTGCGCGACCTCGACGTGGACCAGCCCGCGCGCCCGGCGCCGGGCGCGGGCGGCGCGGGCGTGGCGCAGAAGCCGCGCAAAGCACGCCGCGCGCCGTCGCAGCCGCCGGCCGAGACCGAGCAGCCGGCCGAGCGCGACCCGGCGGCCGACCTGACGCCCGAGGATCTCGTGATGAAGCAGGACAAGCCGGCGCCGAAGCGCAAACGCCAGCGCAACCGCAAGCACGGGAGACGCTGATGGGACTGCTCGCCTGGGTGATGATGGGGCTCGCGATCTGGCACTTCACGATCTTCCTGCCGGACCGCTTCTGGGGCGGCATCGTCGGCGCCTTCGTCGGCTCGCTCGTCGGCGCGATCGTGGTCGGGCTGATCATCTACTCGATCAAGGTCTCCTCGCTGAAGATCCCCGGCGAAAGCGCGACCGACGTCTCGATCGTGCTGTACGCGATCCCTGGCGCGCTGATCGGCATGGGCCTCGTGTACCTCGAGGGCATGCGGCGCGAACGAAGCGCCGCACACAGCGCAGAAGAAGTCTGAGCCGCACCGGCTTCCGTCCCGCCCTGGCCGTACTGTGGCCGCGATGCTGCCTACGCGCTTTCAGATCGCAGATTGCCCGAGCGAGCAGGTCGCGCGCCTGCGCCGCGAGCTGGCGCTCAGCGGCGCGCTCGCGCAGGTGCTCGTGCGCCGCGGGCTCGGCGAGCCCGATCGTGCGCGCGCCTTCCTCGAGGCCGCCGAGGAGCACCCGCCGAGCGCCTTCGCGGGCATCGAGCAGGCGGTGCAGACGATCCTCGCGCACGTCTCGACTGCGCGCAGGATCACGATCCACGGCGACTACGACGTCGATGGCATCTGCTCGACGGCGATCCTCGTGCGCGCGCTGCGTGCGCTCGGCGCCGACGTCGACTCCTACCTGCCCGACCGCATCGGCGACGGCTACGGCCTGGCGGCGGCGACCGTCAGGCGCCTGGCGCAGCGCGGCACGAAGCTGCTCGTCACCGTCGACTGCGCGGTCACGGCCGTCGAGGAGGTGGCGCTCGCGCGCGAGCTCGGCATGCAGGTGGTCGTCACCGACCATCACGCAGCGCGCGCCGACGGGCAGCTGCCGGACGCGCCGCTCGTGCACCCGGCCCTGTGCGGCTACCCGTGTGCGGAGCTGTGCGCGACGGCGGTGGCCTACAAGCTCGCCCAGGCCGTGTTCGCCGCCGCCGGGCGCGACCCGCTGGAGCTCGAGTCAGAGCTCGAGCTGGTGGCGCTGGCGACGGTTGCCGACGTCGTGCCGCTGATCGGCGAGAACCGCACGCTCGTGCGCCGCGGCCTGCGTGCGCTGGCAACGACGCGCAGGCCGGGCCTGCGCGCGCTGATGGCCGTCGCGCGCGTCGCGCCCGGGCGCGTGGACGAGCGCGCGCTCGGCTTCGCGCTGGCGCCGCGGCTGAACGCGGCTGGGCGCATGTACCGCGCCGACGCCGGCCTCGAGCTGCTGCTGACCGAGGATCCGCTGCGCGCGCAGCAGGTGGCGCAGGAGCTCGACCGCGCCAACCACGAGCGCCGCGAGGCCGAGCAACGCATCCGCTGGGAGGCCGAAGCGCAGGTCGCCGAGCTGGGCGAGCGCTCGGCCTACGTGCTCGCCGGCGAGCAGTGGCATGCGGGGGTCGTCGGCATCGTCGCCTCGCGCCTGGCCGAGACCCACCATCGCCCGGTCGTGCTGATCGCGCTCGACGGGGCGAGCGGCAAAGGCTCGGCGCGCAGCATCCCCGGCTTCGACCTGCTGGCAGGACTGACCGAGTGCTCTGAGCAGATGCTCCGCTACGGCGGGCACCGCGCCGCGGCGGGTCTCGAGATCGAGCGCGAGCGCGTGCCGGCGCTGGCGGCGGCGCTCGAGCAGCACGCCACGCGCGTGCTCGCGGCAGCGGATCTCTCACCGGTCGAGCGCGTCGACGCGATCGTCGGCGGCGATGAGCTCGGCATGGGCCTTGCCGAAGAGCTGCAGCGCCTGGCGCCGTTCGGGCACGGCAACCCGGGCGTCTCGCTTGATGGTCGCCGAGGCGTGCCTGCGCGACGGGCGGGCGATGGGCGAAGGCAAGCACGTGCGCTTCACCGTCGAATCGCGCGGCGCCCGAGCGCAGGCGGTCGCCTTCGGCATGGGCGGCAAGCTGCCGGTCGAAGACGGGGCGCCCGTGGAAGCGACGTTCAAGCTCGAGGTCAACGAATGGAACGGCGTCTGCGAGCCGCGCCTGGTGCTGCGCCACGCGAGGCCGGCCGAGCCACGGATCGAGGCGCGCTCGCTGCGCGATGAGCGCGCGCAGCGCGAGGCTGAGCCCGAAGTCAGGCCGGAGGCCGAGCCGCTCGCTCGCGCGGCGCGATCGGCGTCTGAGCGCCCCGTCCCGCAGCCCGCTGCCGAGCCCGTCGAGCAGCCGGATCAACGCACCCCGGTCGCCGAGGGCGAGCACGGCCAGCTGGCGCTCTGCTGAGCGCCGCTGCAAGCGCTTCAATCCCGCGGGAGCGTCCCCTAACCTATAGAGGATGGCGGTAGCCAGGGATCCAAACGGAGCACGCCCGACTGAGCTGGCCGAGCAGCCACGGCCACAGGAGGGCACTGCGCCTGCAGCAACGGTCTCGGCATCGCCCGCCGAGCGCGCCGGGGCACGCGCCGCCGGGCACCCCGCCGCGCCCGAGTCGCGCCGCGCCGGCGCGCCTGGACCTCTCAGAGCCCGAGCGGCGCCTGCTGGCGGACCTGTTCGCGATCGTCTCCGAGCACGCCGCGGACTCGGCCGTGGAGATCGACCGCGCGCGCGTGCAGGACGCGTTCGTGTTCGCCTGCGAGCACCACTCCGCGCAGCGGCGCAAGTCGGGCGAGGACTTCATCGTGCACCCGGTCGGGGTGGCGCGGATCTGCGCGGGCATGCGCCTGGACACGGAGACGCTGTGCGCGGCGCTGCTGCACGACACGGTCGAGGACACGAAGGCCTCGATCGAGGAGGTGCGCGAGCGCTTCGGCGATGAGATCGCGCAGATCGTCGACGGCGTGACGAAGCTGACGGGGATCGACGTTCCAGTCCCACGACGAGGCGCAGGCGGAGAACTACCGCAAGATGATGGTCGCGATGGCCACCGACGTGCGGGTCATCCTGATCAAGCTGGCCGATCGCCTGCACAACATGCGCACGATCGAGGCGATGCCCAAGCAGAAGCAGATGGACAAGGCGCGCGAGACGCTCGACATCTACGCGCCGCTGGCCCACCGCCTGGGTATCCACGCGATCAAGTGGGAGCTCGAGGACCTCGCCTTCGCGACGCTGCACCCGCGCAAGTACCAGGAGATCAAGGGCCTCGTCGCCCAGCAGCGCGACGACCGCGAGGGCTACGTCAGCCAGGCCGGGGAATACCTGTCACGGGAGCTCGCCGAGCTCGGCATCCAGGCGCAGATCGCCGGACGGGCAAAGCATTTTTATTCAATTTATTCAAAGATGACGAAGAAGGGTCGTGAGTTCAACGAGATCTACGACCTCACGGCGATGCGCGTGATCGTCGACTCGGTGAAGGACTGCTACGGCACGGTCGGAGTGATCCACTCGCTGTGGAAGCCGCTGCCGGGGCGCTTCAAGGACTTCATCGCGATGCCGAAGTTCAACATGTACCAGTCGCTGCACACGACCGTGATCGGTCCCGAGGGGCGGCCGCTGGAGATCCAGATCCGCACGCAGGAGATGCACGAGATGGCCGAGTTCGGCGTCGCCGCGCACTGGGTCTACAAGCAGGGCCCGAACGGCGCGCCCGAAGCGCAGGACGGCGAGGGCCAGGGCGGCGACGCGAAGATGAAGTGGCTGCGCTCGATGCTCGACTGGCAGAAAGAGCTCTCGGACCCGCGCGAGTTCATGGAGACGCTGCGCACGGACCTGTTCGAGGAAGAGGTCTTCGTGTTCACGCCCAAGGGCCAGGTCAAGTCGCTGGCGGCCGGCGCGACGCCGCTGGACTTCGCCTACGAGGTGCACACCGAGATCGGCCACCGCTGCGTCGGCGCGCGCGTCAACGGCAAGATCGTGCCGCTGCACTACGAGCTGCGCTCGGGCGACATCGTCGAGATCCTCACGGCCAAGCGCGAGCGCGGGCCCTCGCGCGACTGGCTGGCGATGGTCAAGACGACCCGCGCGCGCAACAAGATCAAGGCCTGGTTCAAGGCCGAGTCGCGCCAGGACACCGAGCACACCGGTCGCGACCTGCTGCAGGAGCACCTGCGCAAAGCGGGCCTGCCGGCGCAGAAGATCACCGGCTCGGCGATCCTCGCCGACGTGATCCGCGAGGTCGGCTACCGCAAGGCCGACGACTTCTACATCGCGCTCGGCGCGGCCAAGGTCTCGCCGAAGCTCGTCGTCAGCAAGGTGATGCAGCGCCTGAAGCAGGGCGAGGCGGCCGACGGCGGCGAGTCGGCCGCCGCCGACCTGCTGCGCGTCGGGCGCCAGCGCCGGCGTCCGACCAAGTCCTCGGGCCAGTACGGGATCAAGGTCGAGGGCGTCGAAGACGTGATGCTGCGCCTGGCCAAGTGCTGTCGCCCGGTGCCGGGCGATGAGATCGTCGGCTACATCTCGCTCGGGCGCGGGATCACGATCCACCGCGAAGACTGCCCCAACGTGGCGCTCCTGAAGCAAGGACCCCGAGCGCTTCACGAGCGTCGCCTGGGAAGGCGACCAGTCGACGGCCTTCGTCGTCGAAATCCAGATCGACGCGTGGGACCGCCACCGTCTGCTGGAGGACCTCTCGCGCGTCTTCTCCGAGTCGGGCGCGAACATCCTCGAAGCGCGCTGCATGTCGGCCCCGCCGATGGTCAAGAACCGCTTCGTCGTCGAGGTCGCCGACACGCACACGCTGAAGGGCGCGATCACGCGCATGCGCAACATCGACTCCGTGTTCGACGCCTACCGCGTCACGCCGGGCGGCGCCGGCTGACCATCTAGGCGGACGCTGACCAAGCGAGACAAGGACGCAGGGAGCGCTGCGTGCTTTCTGTACGTGAGCGACTGAGGACGCAGTATCGCGCCGGTCAGCGTTCGCCTAGGCGACGACGGTCAGGGCGCGCGGCTTGATCGAGTAGCGCGCCTCGTGCACCTCGCCGAGGTAGTCGCCGTCGACCTGCAGCGGCAGCGGGCGGCCGTCGGCGCTGCGCACGGTCAGTCCCTCGAAGCGCGTGCAGGCCGGTGATCTGTCGGTTGCCGACCACCTTGGCGTGCGAGGACAGCGCGCGCACGGCGATCGAGGAGAAGGCGAGCGGGGTCGCGCGGCGCAGCACGGCGCCGGCGAGCGCGCCGGAGTCGAGCGTCGCGCCCTCGGCGATCTCGATCGGCCGGTCGTCGAAGTAGGTGAAGGGCGCGCCGTTCTGGATGATCGCCGTGACCCCGTGCAGCGTCTCCTCGCCGGTGTCGATCAGCATGCGCGGCGGGCGCACGAGGTAGCGGCGCCACGGCGAGCGCCTTCCAGGTGAAGAAGTACGGGCCGAAGCGGGCCTTCAGCTTGGGCTGTGCGTCGACGCGCTCGACGACGCTCGCGTCGAGGCCGACGCCGGCGGTGAACGTGAAGCAGCGGTCGTTGACGACGCCGAGGTCGACCTTGCGCGCGCGCCAGTCGTCGGCCATCGCGAGCAGGTGCTCGGTCGCGTCGACGACCTCGCCCGGGATCCCGAGCATCCTGCCGAACACGTTGGCCGAGCCGCCCGGCAGGCAGCTCAGCGGCGTGTCCGAGCCGAGCAGGCCGTTGGCGGCCTCGTTGACCGTGCCGTCGCCGCCGAAGGCGACGACCACGTCGTAGCCCTCGTGCGCGGCCTCGCGGCACAGCTCGGTCGCGTGGCCGCGCGACTCGGTGTCGACGGCGTCGACGTCGTAGCGCCCCGTCAGCGCGTACACGACGAGGTTGCGCAGCCGGTCGGAGACGGTCGTCGCGTACGGGTTGACGATGATCAGCATGCGCCGCTTGCTGGCGGCGGCGTAGGGCTCGAGCGGAGGCGGCGCTTTCGCTCAGGCGCCGCTCCTGCCCGCGCGTGGGGGTGCGCGTGGAAGGGGTGCTCATCCATCAGCGCCTACACCGCGGCCGCGGATGCGTTACCGCCTGCGGGCGACGGCATCGCGCGTCGACGCGAGGCGGCCTGCGTTGCACATCCGTCTACGGGATTGCTAGACTGCCGCACATAGCTGTACGCATCCAGAGGGGTGGAGGGACTGGCCCTACGAAACCCCGGCAACCACCGCCAAGTCACAGGCGGGAAGGTGCCAATTCCAGGGAGATGTGTGGCCGGGCTTCGCGCCCTTCGCCACAGGACCCGGCGGAGGTTTTATCGAATGAGCCCCCAATGGCAGCAAGTCATCTGCAGTGCAAGGAGTGCAAGACCGAGTACCCGCTCGAGGCGCTGTACGTCTGCGAGCGCTGCTTCGGCCCGCTCGAGGTCGCCTACGACCACAGCCGCATCAGCCGCGACGTCGGCGAGCTGCGCCGGCGCATCCAGGGCGGCCCGCAGAACATCTGGCGCTACGCCGACTTCCTGCCGCTGGCCGGAGGTCCTCCCGGACCGTCGGGCGGCTGGCCTCGCGCGTCGGCCTGCCGGCCGGCTGCACGCCGCTGATCCGCGCCGACCGGCTCGCCGAGCGGCTCGGCCTGGGCGAGGTGTGGGTCAAGAACGACGCCGCCAACCCGACGCACTCGTTCAAGGACCGCGTCGTCTCGGTCGCCGTCGACGCGCGCCCGCGAGCTCGGCTTCGAGACGATCGCGTGCGCCTCGACCGGCAACCTCGCCAACGCCGTCGCCGCCCACGGCGCGGCGCTCGGCCTCGACTCCTACGTCTTCATCCCGGCCGACCTCGAGGAGCAGAAGGTGCTCGCGACGGGCATCTACGGCACGAACCTGGTCGGCGTGCGAGGCAACTACGACGACGTCAACCGCCTCTGCACCGAGCTGTCCGCCGAGCGCGACTGGGCGTTCGTCAACATCAACATGCGCCCGTACTACGCCGAGGGCTCGAAGACGCTCGCCTTCGAGATCGCCGAGCAGCTCGGCTGGGAGCTGCCCGACCGCTGCGTCGTGCCGATCGCCTCGGGCTCGCTGTTCACGAAGATCGCGCGCGGCTTCGAGGAGTGGATCGAGCTCGGGCTCGTCGAGGGCGAGCTGCCGGCGATGAACGGCGCCCAGGCGGCGGGCTGCTCGCCGGTCGCGAGCGCCTTCGCCGACGGGCCACGACTTCTGCCGCCCGGTCAAGCCGGACACGATCGCCAAGTCGCTGGCGATCGGCAACCCGGCCGACGGCCCGTACGCGCTCGACCTCGCGCGCCGCACCGGCGGCGCGATCGACGCGGTCACCGACGACGAGATCCGCGAGGGCATCAAGCTGCTCGCAGAGACGACCGGCATCTTCACCGAGACGGCCGGCGGCGTCACGACGGCGGCGCTGGCCAAGCTCGCCGCGCGCGGCGACATCGACCCCGACGAGCGCGTCGTGCTCGTGATCACCGGCGAGGGCCTGAAGACGCTCGACGCGGTGCGCGGGACGTTCGAGACGCACACGATCGCACCGAGGTCGAGGCTCGACGGTCGAGGCCTTCGAGGCGCCTCGGTCGCCATGTGCCAGCACATTCGCTCCTGCGCCTGGCTCGGCTCGACGTCTCCCGCTGATGGCGGTCACCGTGAAGATCCCGACGCAGCTGCGCGCTGCGGCGGGCGGCGAGGCCGAGACCGAGGTCGACGGCGCGACCGTGCAGGAGGTGCTCGACGGCCTGTTCGAGCGCTACGACGAGCTGCGCGCGCGGATCTACGACGAGCAGGGCGGTCTGCGCCGGTTCGTCAACGTCTACGTCGGCGGCGAGGACATCCGCTTCCTCGACGGGCTCGAGACGCCGGTCTCCGACGGCGCCGAGCTGACGATCCTGCCGGCCGTCGCCGGCGGCTAGGAAGCCGCCGGCGCGGCTCAGCGCCCGAGCCTGTCGAGGTCGTCCTCGACGGCCGTCGACTCGACGTCGGCCGGCCAGCGGCCACGGCCGCGCGGCGTGAAGCGGCTGCTCGCGGCGACGAAGTTCATCAACCGCGTGGCGTAGCGGCGCGAGATCCACCGGCGTGTCAGCGCGCGAGTGGGTCTCAACAGGAGCAGCGCCCCGAGCGCGTCGGTGACGAAGCCGGGGACCGCGAGCAGCATGCTGCCGAGGAACCCGAGCGCGCCGTCGAGCGTGGCGCCTGCCGGTTGGGGGCGTCCTGAGACGGCCGATGAGACTCGCTGGATCGCGGCGCGCCCTTCGATGCGCACGAGGCGCATGCCGAGCAGCGAGGCTGCTGCCAGCAGCAAGAGCGCCGCTGGCCAGCCGATCGCATGTGCGACATCGATCAGCACGAACAGCTCGATCACGGGAACGACGATCAGCAGCAGGACGAACACGCGCGAAGCGCTCAGCGATTCGGCTGCGCGGAGGGGGAGGGCGTCGCGTGATGCGCGGCCGCGCTGGGCCGAGCAGCTCCGGCAGGGGTCGTCGAGCCGCTGATGCCGACGGTCGAGACGAGGCCGGCGGCGCACATCGCGGCAATCGTCAGGGCGCGCATGCGCTTGGGCGTCAGCCAGCTGAAGTGGTGATTCTGAAGCCAAGTCCGGAAGCCGGTCGCGGCCGAAGCGGCGGCCATCGCGCACCCTGCACACATGCCCCGCAGATTAGCGCCGTTCGGTCGGCCCGGCGGCAGCTCGGCGGCGCGCTCGGGGCGTGCGAATCAGGCTCGCTCGACGGGCTCGACCGTCTCGACCCGGCCCTCGAGGCGGCGCTTGAGCTCGGCGCCGCGTCCGGCGGCGACGGCCCGCGCGGCACGCTCGTCGCTGAGCTCGAGCCCGTGCAGCTGGGCGTAGTCGAGCAGGTTCTGGCGCTCCTCGCCCTCGCGCGCGGCGCGCAGGAACAGCCAGCAGAACAGGCCGAGCGTGAGGAATGACTCCTCGACCATCATGATCGCGCCGGCGATGTTCTGATCGGCGAGCGGCGAGATGTGATGCACGGCGTCGCCGTGGCTGTAGAAGGGATAGAAGACGGTCCCCGACCAGAGGAAGATGTTGCCGAGCACCGTCCCGGCGAGGCGCACGGCGACGATGTAGAAGAGCCGCCCGAGGTTGCCGAACCAGCCGGGCGTCGGCAGCGGGCCGACGAGGCACATCCACATGTTCACGCCGAACGCGAGGAACATCGCGTGCTCGAGCGCATGCACGCCGTTGTGGCGTAGCGCGGCCTGGTACAGCGTCGGGATGTGCCACACGTACAGGTCGATCGCCCACAGCGGAAAGGCGATCGCCGGATGCGAGAGCACACGCAGGCGATCGAACAGCTTTATTTTCAGGATCGGGGCGATCAGCGGGCCGGTCAGGCCGAGCACGATCAAGAGCGCCGCGATGTCGCCGACCAGCAGGTGCTCGATCATGTGCATGTACAGCAGGTCCTGGCTGGCCCCGCCGAGCGAGGTGAGCGTGGCAGCGATCGTCACGAGGCCTCCGTAGAAGCACGCCTGGCGCCAGCCTGAGACGGGGTGACCGGTCCGCGCGAGCGTGCGTACGCGCCGCGCATAGAGCAGCGCGAGCAGCAGCAGGGGACCGACCTGCACGACGTCCTCGAGGTCGGTTGAGACGGCGAGCGGGAGCGCGTGCATCCCGCTTCAGACTACCGGCGAGCGCGCAGCGATATCGTGGCTCCTCCGATGGCTCAGCTGCTGCCAGCCCTCGCGTACCTCGCTCCGGCGCTGACGATTCTCGCGGTGCTGGCGCTCCGGCGCTATCCCGGCGAGCGCGCCCTCGTAGCAAGACTCGATCGCGATCGCGATCGTGGTGGCCGCGCGAGGGCGCCTCGGGGCGCGGCTCGCAGGCGCACTCCGCGAGCGCTGCTGCCACGTGGCGGCCGGCTGATCGGATACGCGCTGGCCGTGCGACCGCCGCCGCTGCTGCGCTTGGCTCCGAGCTAGTCGGCGAGTGGCCACCCGGCTGCGCGCCGGTCAACGCCATCTCGAACTGCGAGGACCGATGCCTTTCAAACTCACGCCCAAGCGCGCGCGAAACCGTCTGCCGGCGGCGCTCCGAGCGACGCTGCTGACCGCCGGACTGCTGCTTTCGTCGGCTGCATGGCCGCTGGCCGCCGAAGCTCACGGCGTATCCGGACGGGCGAGCCTGCCCGTGCCCGCGTGGCTGTTCGCGTGGGCTGCGGCGATCGTGCTCGTGGTCTCGTTCGTGCTGCTTTCGGCGATGTGGTCGCGCCCGCGCCTGCAGCAGGTGAGCGAGCGCCGCGTCTGCGCATGGCCCGAGTGGATCGCCGTGCCGGCCGGTGCGATCGGCCTCGCGCTGTTCGCGCTCGTGATCTACGCCGGCTATGAGGGCGTCGCGGCGCCCAAGGCCAACTTCGACCCGACCTTCATCTTCGTCGTCTTCTGGGTGGCCGTGCCGCTGTCGAGCGGGTTGCTCGGCAACTGGTTCAGCGCGTTCAGCCCTTGGCGGGCGGTCGCGCGCGGCGTGCGCTGGGCCGGAGCGCGCGTCGGCCTGCGCTGGCGAGCGCCGCTCTCCTACCCGGCCTGGCTCGGTCGCTGGCCGGTCGTGGCGGGCCTGATCGGCTTCGCCTGGCTCGAGCTGATCTACCACGACCACGACGACCCCGTGATTCTCGCTTCGCTGTCGCTCGCCTACTTTGCGCTGATGCTGGGCGGCATGGCGCTGTTCGGGATCGAGCAGTGGAGCGAGCGCGGCGACGCGTTCGGCGGCTACTTCGGCCTGCTCGCGCGCCTCTCGGGGCTGGATGTGCGCGACGGCGCGCTGTGGCGGCGACGGCCGCTGTCGGCGCTGAGCTCGTTCGGCGGCGAGTCGGGCGCAGTGGCGCTCGTGCTCGCGATCATCGGCATCACCACGTTCGACGGCGCCTCCAACGGCGTCGTGTGGAACACGCTGCAGCCGCACGTGCAGAGCTGGTTCACCGCCCTCGGGCTCGGCGACACGCCCGCGGACGAGCTCGCCGACTCACTCGGCATGCTGCTCGCGATCGCGATCGTCGCCGCCTTCTACTGGCTCGGCGTGCTCGGCATGCGCTCGGTCTCACGCCGCTACGACGCCCGCGCGCTCGCGCGCTCCTACGCGCACACGCTCGTGCCGATCGGCTTCGCCTACGTGCTTGCGCACTACTTCTCGCTGCTCGTCTGGCAGGGCCAGGCGATCGGCTACCTCGCCTCGAACCCGCTCGGCCACGGCAGCGATTACTTCGGCACGGCGCACTGGCACGTCCACTACAACCTGATCGGCTCGACCGGCATCTGGTACGTGCAGGTGCTGGCCCTGGTCGCAGGCCACGTGTGCGGCCTCGCGCTCGCGCACGACCGCGCGCTGGCAACATGCCGCTCGAGCGAAGAGGTCGTGCGCTCGCAGTACTGGATGCTCGTCGTGATGGTCGGCTTCACGAGCCTGGGGCTGTGGCTGCTCTCCTCGGTGAATACTTGAGTGCAACGCACATGCTCGTGATTGCGCACATCGGGAAGATCCCGGTCGAGGAGTACGCCGGATTCGTGGTCCCCGTGATCGCGCTCTACGCCTATGGCCGGGCGTGGAGCCGGCGTCACCGCCGGAAGCTCGCGAGCCTGCCCCCGGCTTCGCAGGCGCTCGACGAGCGGACCGTCCAGTTCGTCCTCGCGCGCTGGGCCGAGGACAAGCACGGCGAGCTCGGGCGCGAGGCGGTGGCGCTGATGTACCCGCCCGGCCCCGACGGCGCGACGGCTGCGGAGCTGGCCCAGCGGACCGGCGCCGACCGCGCGAGCGTGGAGAAGGGGCTTGCGGAGCTCGCCGAGCTCGGCTACCTCGAGTCAGCGCTCGGCGAGGGCGAGCAGCGCCTGTCGTTGACGGCCGAGGGCATTCATCTGCTGAACGTCACCGAGGATGCGCTGCTGGCCGCCTTTGCCGAAGCACGTACGCCAGAGCGCGCCGCGACGAGCTAGCCGAAGCCCAGCGACCACGCTTGGGCGGAGCCACAGGCGGGGGGCGCCGGTGAGTCGCCGGAAGATCTCGTGCAATTGCGACGAAACCGTAGCCAAAAGTTCGGAAATTGCGAGCATTTTCGAGGCGCTGCAGTTTCTTAGCTGCGCTTGAGGAGCACCTGGGTAGCATTGAGTCGACTGACTCGTATGACCGCGCAAACTCCCATCCGTTCAGCAACAGCCGAAGGGCACACGGAGCGGGTCGATGCGATCGCGTGCCTCGACGAGAGCACGCGGCGCAAGGCGATCTCCGAGCGCCCGAGTGGCCCGGGTCACTACCTGGAGATCCAGAGCTCCGGCGAGTCGCTGCTGATCCCGATCGAAGAGGGCGTGATGCACATCGGGCGCGGGCTGTCGGCCGATCTGCACCTGGACGAGAAGTCGGTCTCGCGCCGCCACGCGATGCTCGTACACGGCCCTGCGGGCTCGCGCCTGCTCGACGATCGCAGCTCCAACGGCACGTTCGTCAACGGCCAGCGGATCGTGCAGGCAGACCTGCACAACAGCGACGTGATCCTGCTCGGACGCGTCGTGCTCCGCTACCTCGAGATCTGAGCGCCGCGCGCCTATCTGTCACCGGGGTACCGCGACGGTACTCGCGAGACATCCGCCACTTATACTGCGGGGCTCTTTGGACCCTCAAGGTTCAGTCCCCAAATCACCCAGGAGGGTTCGGATGAGAAAGCTCGTGGCAGCCGCCGCGGCCGTCGTACTCGTTCTCGTCGTGCTCACTGGATGCGGGAGCAGCAGCTCCTCGTCCTCCAGCACGACGTCAAGCTCGACTTCGAGCAGCACGACGGCAGCCAACGCCTCACTCGCCGCGCAGGTGCCGGCGGCGATCAAATCGAAGGGCACGCTCAACGTCGCGACCGAAGCCCAGTACGCGCCGAACGAGTTCATCGCCTCCGACGGTCACACGGTGATCGGGATGGACGCCGAACTGATGGAAGCGATCGCGAGCACGCTCGGGCTGAAAGCGAAGCTGATCAACTCGGACTTCGAAACGATCATCCCCGGCCTCGCCGCAGGGCGCTATGACCTGGGCATCTCCTCTTTCACGGACACCAAGGAACGCGAGAAGACGGTCGACTTCGTCGACTACTTCAGCGCGGGAATCTCCTTCTACGCGAAGAGCTCGGCGAACCCGGCCGTGACGACCGTCGCTGACCTGTGCGGCAAGACTGTCGCCGCCGAGAAGGGAACCGTCGAGGCCGAAGAAGCCGAAAAGCAGAGCAAGACGTGCACGAAAGAAGGAAAGAAGGCCGTGACGACGTTGAGCTTCCCCGGCCAGAACGCGGTCAACCTGGCCGTCTCCAGCGGACGCGCGGAAGTGGGCATGGCCGACTCGCCGGTGGCCGACTACCAGGTCAAACAGTCTGAAGGTGGCTTCAAGCTGATCGGCAAGGAGTACGAAGTCGCGCCCTACGGGATCGCGATCCCGAAGACGAGCGGCATGACGACGCCGGTGCTCGAAGCGGTGAAGGCCGTGATCGCCGACGGTAGGTACGCAAAAATCCTCGCCAAGTGGGGCCTGCAGTCGGGGGCGATCAAAGCGCCGACGGTCAACGGCGCGATCGGCTGAGCGAGTGACCGCCGAGCCGAGCATTTGAGCGAGTGAAGTAGACGGTGTCCTCGGGCGAGCCGACCCCCGCAGCGGCCGGACGGCCCGAGGACATCCGCGCCGTTCCGGTTAGGCGCCCGGGGCGGTGGGTTGCCGCCGCGATCGTCTTGATCGTTGCGATTGCCCTCGTCCGCTCGGTTGTTGACAACCCCAACTTCCAATGGGGGGTCGTCGGCAAGTACCTGTTCGATGCGCGGATTACACACGGGTTGCGCGTGACGATCGAGCTGACGGCGATCGCGATGGGCATCGGCATCGTGCTGGGCCTGCTGCTCGCCGTGATGCGCCTCTCGCCCAACTGGCTCGTCTCGGGCGCGAGCTCGTTCTACATCTGGTTCTTCCGCGGCACGCCGGTCCTCGTGCAGCTGCTGTTCTGGTACAACATCGCCGCGCTGTACCCGAAGATCGGGCTCGGCGTGCCGTTCGGCCCCTCGTTCATCCACGCCGACGCGAACTCGCTGATCACGCCGTTCACGGCGGCGATCCTCGGCCTCGGGCTGAACGAGGGCGCCTACATGGCGGAGATCGTCAGGGCCGGGATCATCTCGGTCGATCCGGGGCAGGCGGACGCGGCGCAGTCGCTGGGCATGACGCGCCTGCAGACGATGCGCCGGATCGTGCTGCCGCAGGCGATGCGCGTGATCATCCCGCCGACGGGCAACGAGACGATCTCGATGCTGAAGACGACTTCGCTGGTCAGCGTGATCGCAGTCGGCGACCTGCTCTATGGCTCGCAGATCATCTACTCGGTCAATTTCAAGACAATTCCGCTGCTGATCGTCGCGAGCGTCTGGTACCTCGTCTGCACCAGCGTGCTGTACGTCGGGCAGTACTACCTCGAGCGCTACTACGGGCGCGGCGAGCGCACGCGCCAGGCCGGCCCGTTCGAACGGGTGCGCGCGGGCCTGCTTTCCTTCGGCCACCAGACATGACCAAGCCGATGGTCAAGGCCGAAGCGGTGCGCAAGCGCTTTGCCCGAAACGAGGTGCTGAAGGGCATCACGCTCGAGGTGCAGCCGGGCGAGGTGATGTGCCTGCTCGGACCCTCGGGATCGGGCAAGTCGACGTTCCTGCGCTGCATCAATCACCTGGAGAAGATCGACTCGGGCCGGCTGTCGGTCGACGGCGAGCTCGTCGGCTACCGCGAAGAGGGGGAGAAGCTGCACGAGCTGCACGAGTCCGAGGTCGCGCGCAAGCGCGCCGAGATCGGCATGGTCTTCCAGCACTTCAACCTGTTCCCGCACATGACGGCCCGCGAGAACGTCACGTGCGCGCCGATTCGCGTCAAGGGCGAGCCTGGCGATCAGGCGCGCGAGCATGCGCAGGAGCTGCTCGGGCGAGTCGGCCTCGACGACAAGCTCGACGTCTACCCCTCGCAGCTATCCGGCGGGCAGCAGCAGCGCGTGGCGATCGCGCGGGCGCTGGCGATGCGGCCGAAGCTGATGCTGTTCGACGAGCCCACCTCGGCGCTCGACCCCGAGCTGGTCGGCGACGTGCTCTCAGCGATGCAGCTGCTCGCGCGCCAGGGCATGACGATGGTCGTCGTCACGCACGAGATGGGCTTCGCGCGCGAGGTCGCCGACACGGTCACGTTCATGGACGACGGCCTCGTCGTCGAGTCCGGTCCGCCGAACGAGGTGCTCGGCAACCCGCAGCACGAGCGCACGCGCGAGTTCCTCTCGAAGGTCCTCTAGGCCGATCCTCTCTCAGAGCTGCTTGCGCATCAGCGCGACCGTCTTCACCTCGCCGTGCTCCAGGCGCCCGACGTCTTCATAGCCGCGCGCGGCGTGGAACCCGAGCGAGGCGTCGTTGCGCGGCCTGACGTTGACGTCGCAGACCATCTGACCGAACGGCCGCGCAGCCTCCTCCATCGCGTCATACAGGAGCGCGCCGAGCCCGTGGCGGCGATGGGCGGCGCCGACGGCGATGCGGTCGAGGTAGAGGAAGCGCTCATAGCGCTCGGCGAACCAGCGGTAGTTGGCGCTGTCGTAGGGGGTGCCCGGCGCGATCGCGATCGCGAAGGCCGCGACCTCGCCGTCGCGCTCGACTACGAGGGCGGCGTGGGCGAGCTCGAGGATGTACTGCAGCCGTGCCTCGTCGAGCGGGCTGAGCTCGCGCACCGACGCCTCGTTCAGCTCGAGCACCGTCGGCCAGTCCGTGCGCGCAAGCTTTCTCACCTTCATCCGAGCGAGAGCTTAGGACCGAACACGGCGATCAGTCGTGTCGGGCACGCGGCGGAGGCGCCGTCTCGCATTGCTCGCTGGCTAAGCGGGCACGGGAACGATCTCGAGCAGTTGCTCGAGTCCGGCGAAGTCATCGGCATTGCGTGTGTAGAGGGGCAGCTCCCTTGCCAGCGCGATCGCGGCCACCAGCAGATCCACCGCACGGCGCCCCCGCGCCTTCCGGCCCGCGGCGGTAACCGCCGCATAGACGCGACCGTAGGCGTGAGCTGCGGCAGCGTCGAATGGGAGTGGCTCGAAAGTCGCTTCCGAGCGCTGGAGGCGTTCCTGACGGCGCGCCCGCTCGTCGAGGTCGGCCGCGGCGTGTGGACCGGCCGCGAGCTCGGCGAACGTGATCGCCGAGACGGCAAGCTCCTTCGGCAGCAGCTTGGGATCAAGCGTCTCGAGCTCGATCACGACCGAAGTGTCGAGCAGTCCGCGAGCCGACTGCTC
>CAVUQW010000002.1:0-1917972 GCA_963743745.1 uncultured Solirubrobacteraceae bacterium | reverse complement strand
GGACCAGGCCCGCGACGATCGTCCGGCCGAAGCGGTTTGGAAGTTGATTCGTTCATAGGACCAGGGTACTCGCCCGAACGGCTTCTGCGGCGAAGTCGGGGGCCAGCGTGCAGCCGCGCTTCGGTGGTGCAGCCGGACAGGGAACCGCGGCCCTGTCCGGCTGCACACGCCCGCCCCGGCCAGAGGGGAGCCGAAGCGGGATCGGTGTGGGACGCCGTTGCTACACCCGGCTGAGCCGACCGGACTCGCGGGCTATCCGTGCGGTTGCGACATCGACCCCGTTCAAGCCGGGGCGCCGACCGACGCTCGTGAGGCGATAGCGACGGATCCGCGGTCGCTGACCGTGTCCATCCACCGACTCCTCCGGCAGCAGGATGAACCGCCGAGGAGAAGCTGAGGTTGTGTTGAGAGAGGAGGACTGCATGGCCGGCATGTTGGCGCGGCGACGACCCGTGCCATTGGCCGGGAGTCCGAAAATTTGCAGCAACGAAGCCTCAGGGTGTCGGGGCGGCGCGCGCGGCGTCGACGGCGCAAAGCAGACGGCCCACCCACTCCGGCAGTGCACGACGGCGTGTCAGCTCGGCTGCGTAGCGGCAGCTGGCGGCGTCGACCTTGACCCGTATCGATCGGCCACGAACCCCTTGAGCCTGCTCTTCGCCAGGCCGGCTTCAGCAGCCTGGCGAAGGACTGCCTGCGTTCCCGGCCAGGGGCGCTTGGCGAGCTCGGCCAATGCCGCATCGGAAAGAGCGAAGAAGACATCGGGGAATCCATGCGAGACGAGCTCGACCTGCCTACCGCACGCCCGTGCCCGCCGGAGTAGATCTGCGCTTGACCTCAGCTCCGCGGAATCCTCGCGCTTCACGGCGCTCGGGCGCGCTCGCACGCTGATCGAGCTGGGTCTCGTCGAGATCGTCGACGAGCACGACGAAGCCGAGATTTGGCAGACGCGAGACTGGGTTCTCGAGAATCGCTTGCATGTTCCGAGACCTTCCGAACATGGCGACCCGCGCGCCGCGACGCTGCAGCGCCTCTCGGCAGAGCTCGTTGACGACCGCGAGATCCATCGGGCCCTCGACCCAGACGATCGCCTCGACCAAGCCGAACAACTCCGCTGATCGAGTTGCATCTCTCGGGCACACCTCCGCGAGCGCTTCGTGATCGGTTGGCGCAACGTCGTGTATGCCAGGCGATTGGCGGCCCTGCGGACGGAAGATGACGAACGCTCTCACCGTGGCAGGCGAGGAAAGCCGGCGAACGCGCGGGCGATCACGGTTTCGACCGCAGCGCCCTCTTCGGCGCGTCGCAGCAGCCAAGCTGCGGCATCCTTGGCGATCGTCGCATTGAGGTGTCGCTCCGGCTCGTCGATCAGCATCAGGCGCGGCCTCACCGCCCGTTCGGTTTCGACGAGCGCGTCGGCGATGCGCGGATCGCGCGGCGTGACCGCGAGCACGTCGAGCTGCCAAGCGCGCTCCTCGTCGGCGCACAGCCAGACGGGATATGCCATGTGCTTCCGGTTGGGAAGCAGCGACGATTGTGCTCGAGCCGCGCGACCGGCGCACCTCGACGCTCAAGCGACCGTGCCATCGGGTCGCAGGCGGCCAGCCGGATGAGGCGGTTGCGCGATCGGCCTCCGCAACGAGATCCCAAAGCGCCAGCTCAACCGAAAGCTGGCAGCCGGACGCCATCCCGTCGAGCCGGAACTTCTCGGCGAACGTCTCGTATGCGCGCAGCTCCATCACGCGCTCATGCGCGCGTTCAGCCGTGTTACGCCGGGGTCTTTCAGCGGTGACGATGCGTCGAAGTCGAGTCTGTACGTGGAGCTCACGAACGGAGGAAGCAGAGATTCCGAGGCGAGCTCGAGCTGGCTCACGAACCCCACCACGAACCGATCGGGCATGCCGTCGGTGGTGACCCACTGGTTCGCTCGATCTTCGTCGGGCAGCTTGAGCCCCACGCTTGCCGACCAGGCGCGAAAGGCGCGTCGCGCCCGCTCGACCGCGCTCTCGAGCGCCCGCACCGCGACGTCCACGCCCTGGGGCAGGCGCACCGGCTGTGGCACGAGCGGCAACGAAGTGCGACCGAGCTCGCCGAAGAACCACGGGCGCAGGGGACGTCCGAGAAATCGAGGATCGGGCAGCTCAGGCGCGTGTCGGCTCCTTCCGCGCCCGCGTAGGCGCTCGAGCGCATTCCGAGCGGCTGGAAAGCTCTTTCGCGTGGCGGGCGAGGCGACAACGCTGACCAACCAGGCGCCATCGTCGGCGGGACGACCCGATTTGAGGTCGGCCTCGACCTCCAGCGCGAACACCGGCGCCTGCGCGAGCATCGCTGCCGGCGTGGCGGCTCTGTCGCCGAACAGCTGTGGGTGATCGGCCAGCGTCCGTTGCACCCACTCGGCAGCCGTTGAGTGCGCGAAACCGCGCGCTTCGACGTCCACGAGCAGCGCCCCAAGCGCCGCCGGATCGTTGCGAAAGCTCACGATCGTCGTGCTTTCGAGCATGTCCTCCTGCCTGCGCGAGATCCCGTCGAGTTGCCTTGCGAGGAGGCGCAAGGTCGAGCTCTTGCCGCTGTCGTTGACCCCGAAGAGAATCGTGAAAGGCGCAAGCGGAAGGACGTCAGCACCGTTGACGAGAGGCAGGCGTCCCGGCATCTCTCTCCACTCAATGCCGGCGATGTACATGAACGTTCTCGGCTGACCTCGGCGTCGTCGCGTTCGGCGCCCGCGGCTTAGATCCCGAGCTGCTCGTGCACGAGCCGCGTGACCTCGCCCCCGTCGGCGCGCCCCTTGGTCTCGCGCATCACGGCCCCGATGATCGGCCCGATCGCCTTGGCGTTGCCGCCGCGCACGCGCTCGGCGGCATCGGCGTTGGCCGCCAGCGCAGCCGCCACGATCTCAGCCAGCTCATCGCCCCCGCCGATCGCGGCAAGCCCCTCGGCCTCGACGATCGCAGCCGGGTCGCTGCCGCCCTCGGCGACGAGCTTGTCGAGCACCTGGCGCCCAGCGCCGACGCTGACCTTCTTCTCCGCGACGAGCCCGACGAGCGCCGCGAGCGCGCCCGGCTCGACCTTCGAGTCGGCCGGATCCTCGCCCTCGCCGAGCCGTGAGATGAGGTCGCCGCCTACCCAGTTGGCAAGCGCCTGCGCCGGCGGCGCCGGCTCGGCCTTCGCTGCCAGCGCCTGCTCGAAGTAGTCGCCGAGCTCACTCCGGAAGGCCAGAAGCTGCGCACTCTCAGCAGTCAGTCGAGCTCGCGCTCAAAACGCTCAGCGCGCGCCGCCGGCAGCTCGCTCATGTCGTCGCGCGCCGCCTCGAGCATCCCCTCGTCGATCGCCACCGGCAAAAGATCTGGCTCGGGGAAGTAGCGGTAGTCGTGCGCCTCCTCCTTCGAGCGCAGCGAGGAGATCGCACCCGAATCCGGGTCGAAGTGAAGCGTCTCCTGCACGACCTGCCCGCCGCCTTCGATGATCCCGCGCTGGCGCTCGACCTCGGCCTTGATCCCACGTTCGATGAAACGGAAGGAGTTCATGTTCTTCAGCTCGGTCTTCACCCCGAGCCCGTCGGTGCCGGCCGGCCGCAGCGAGATGTTGGCGTCGCAGCGCAGCGAGCCCTCCTCCATGTTCACATCGCTCACACCGAGCGCGCGCAAAGTCGTGCGCAGCAGCTTCAACCACTCACTCGCCTGCTCGGCCGTGCGAATGTCGGGCTCGGTGACGATCTCAGCCAGCGGCGTGCCACCACGGTTGAAGTCGACGACGCTCGCATCGGAACCGTGAATCCGCCCACTCTCCCCCACGTGCGTCAGCTTGGCCGCGTCCTCCTCGAGGTGAACGCGATGAATCCGAACCTCGCCGAGGTGACCGCCGAGGCACAGCGGCTCGTCGTACTGAGAGATCTGGTAGCCCTTCGGCAAATCAGGATAAAAATAATTCTTACGATGAAAGATGGAACGCGGCGCGAGCTCGGAGCCGAGCGCCATGCCGATCATCAGGCCGAAGTGAATCGCCTGGGCATTGGCCACCGGCAGGCTGCCGGGCAGCCCGAGGCAGACGGGGCAGGTACGCGTGTTGGGCGGCTCGCCAAACGACAGCGCGCAGCTGCAGAACATCTTCGTCTTGGTCGCCAGCTGGACGTGGATCTCCAGGCCGATCACAGGCTCGAGGCGCGGCCCGGCGCCGTTCGTGCCCGGACCGCCGCCTGCCACGGCGTCGGTCCCGTCGCTGCCCGCGCCGCGCGCCGCCGTCGAGCTCCTCGGCGTCAGACACGCGCCGCGCCCTCCTCGAAGCCGAGCGCCTGCTCGAGCGCGAAGGAAGCGTCGAGCAGCCTGTTCTCGCTGAACGCGGGGCCGGCGATCTGCAGGCCGACGGGCAGCCCGTCGGACAGGCCACAGGGAATCGAGATCGCGGGGATGCCGGCGAGCGACATCGGCACGGTGAAGTAGTCGCTCAGGTACATAGACCACGGGTTGGCCGTCTTCTCGCCGAGGCCGAAGGCGACGTTGGCCGAGGTCGGCGTGACGATCAGATCGACCTTCTCGAAGGCCGTCTTGAAGTCCTCGGCGATCTTCGTGCGCACGCGCTGGGCGCGGCCGTAGTAGGCGTCGTAGTAGCCCGAGGAGAGCGCGTACGTGCCGAGCATGATCCGCCGCTTGACCTCCTTGCCGAAGCCGTCGTGGCGCGTGCGCGTGTACATGTCGAGCAGATCGTCGGCGTCGGGCGCGCGCATGCCGTAGCGCACGCCGTCGAAGCGCGCCAGGTTCGAGCTGGCCTCCGACGGCGCGAGCACGTAGTAGGCCGAGAGCGCGTGCGGCGCGTGCGGCAGGCGGATCTCCTCGACCGCGGCGCCCAGCTCTTCGGCGAGCTTCAGCGCGCGCTCGAAGGACTCGCGCACGCCCGGCTCGATCTGCGCCCCCGCGTCCGCCTCGCCGCCGGCCGCCTCGGGGTCGGGCGCGCGCAGCTCGGCGGGCACGCCGAGGCGCAGGCCGTCGAGGCGCTCGGCACGCGGCAGCTCGATCTCGTGCGGGTAGTCGAGCGAGGTCGCGTCGCAGCGGTCGCGCCCGACCATCTGCTTGAGCATCAGCGCCGCGTCGGTCACGTCGCGCGTCAGCGGACCGGCCTGGTCGAGCGAGGAGGCGAACGCGATCATGCCGAAGCGCGAGACGGCGCCGTACGTCGGCTTGAGACCGACGATCCCGCACAGGGCGGCCGGCTGGCGGATCGAGCCGCCCGTGTCCGTGCCGATCGCCCACGGCGCGAGCCCGGCGGCGACCGCCGCTGCGCTGCCGCCTGAGCTGCCGCCCGGCACGCGGGAGCGGTCCCACGGGTTGAGCGTCGGCCCGTACGCCGAGTTCTCGGTCGAGGAGCCCATCGCGAACTCGTCCTGGTTGGTCTTGGCGAGGAGCGTCGCACCGGCCCCCGTCAGCGCCTGCACTGCGCTCGCCGTGTACGGCGGGCGGTAGCCCTCGAGGATGCGCGAGCCCGACTGGCTCGGCACGCCCTTCGTGCAGAACAGGTCCTTGACGGCGAGCGGCACGCCGGCCAGCGGGCCGTTCCCGGGGGTGCCCGTCGAGTCCGACCAGCCCGGGCCAGACTCCAGCGGCGTGCTCGATGCGTCCTCGGCAACCCATGTGAAGCAGTTCAGCCCCTGGCCGTTGGCACTCGCGTCAGCCTGCGCACGCTCGCGGTAGAAGGCGAACAGCTCGTCGGCGCTGACGTCGCCTCGCTCGATCGCCGCAGCGGCCTGGGCTGCCGAGAGCTTCAACAGATCATCACCCATCGCTACGCCTGGGGGCTCGGCACGAGGAACCCGTCCTGATCGACGGCCGGCGCCTGCTCGAGTGCGACCTCCCGCGGCAGCGATGGGCGTGGCTCGTCGGGACGCAGCGCGCCGGTCAGCTCGACGACGTGGGAGGTCGGTGGCACGTCATCGAGCTCGAGCTCGCCGATCTTGGCGATGTGGTCGAGCACGGCCGAGAGCTCCTGCGCCATCGGCTCGAGCTCGTCCTCGCTCAGCGCCAGGCGCGCCAGGCGCGCCACGTGCAATACCTCGTCGCGGTCGATCACGCCGCGGATTCTAGGCGGCCGAGCTAAGCGCCGCGATCGGGCGGCGGCGAGCCCGCGCCGGGCTCTGGTTGTGAGACGGTCAGCCCCCTGAACGCCTGCTCCGGCTGATCGCTCGACGGCTCGGGCGCTGCCGCCGGCCGCGGTTTGCGCTCGGGCAGAGGAAGCAGGGACGCCCCGTTTTCGGCCCGCAGCTGCATGTAACCGCCGAGCGTGATCGCGAGCGCCGCGAGCAGGCCGAGCCAGATGCCGAACTTGATGCCGTAGGTGATGTGTATTCCGTGCCCGCTCGCGTTGGCCCCCGGGTGAAGAGGATCCGGTAGACGATCAAGACGCTCGACAGCGCGCCCAAGCCCAGTACGACGGCCCCGATCTGCACGCGGCCCTCGAACCGGTAGGCCACCACCCCGGCAAGCGCCCCGCAAAGCGCGAAGACGATCGTCCCGAGCCAGATCCAGCGACTGCTCGTGAACGCTTCCCAGCCGGTCGCCTCGACCGTGCCGCCGCTGATGTGGCTTCCGGGGAACAGCCCCGAGATGCTGCCGCCGTACCAGTGCAGGAAGAAGAGGAAGACGAACAGGGCGATCGCGCCACCCGCCTCGAGACGCTCGGGCAGACGCGCCCGGTCCGCGTCGGGTTTCACCGTGCCTCCCCGCCGTTCGCGTCGCCGCCGCCGTTCGGAGCTGGGCGCGGCGCGGGCGCCGCCGGCGTGTACTTCGAGCGTCGTTCGTCGCGAATCGCCTGCCATGCGCCGGCGAGGATCGCGAGCGTGCCGGCGAGCGCGAGCCACGCGCCGGAGCAGACGGCGGTCGCGTGGCTCGGTCGCTCGAGCAGCCGCACGATCGCCGAGATCACGCCCGCCAGGCCGAGCGGGATAGCCCACACGGTCGCGACCACGGGCAGCGCGGTGCTGCGCTCGGTCAGCGTCGTCGCGAACAGGCACAGGCCCGCCGCCGCCGTCGCCAGCAGCAGCGCGGCGGCCGGGCCGAACGTGTCCCAGACTGTGAGCGTGCCCGTCGTCGGGCCTTCGTAATAGGGCACCAGCAGCGAGACGATCACGCAGGCGGCGCCCACCAGCGCCAGCAGCTCGCCGACGCGGACCTTGCTAAGGCTCATGTCGGGAGTGCTTCGACGTCATTGCTCGATTCCCGCCTGGCGACGGGCAGCCTGCAACGTGTTGCGCAGCAGGAAGGCGATCGTCGTCGGCCCGACGCCGCCCGGAACGGGCGTGATCCACGAGGCCACCTGCGAGGCCGCGGCGAAGTCGACGTCGCCGACGAGACCGCTCTTGTTGCCGGCCTGCTCGGGCGTGAGGCGGTTCATGCCGACGTCGATCACGACAGCGCCGGGCTTGACGAAGCCCTCGCCGATCAGTCGCGCTCGCCCGACGGCGGCGATCAGCACGTCGGCGCGGGCGCACACCTCGCGCAGATCGCGCGTGCGCGAGTGGCACACGGTGACGGTTGCGTTGCGCTCGAGCAGCAGCTGCGCCATCGGCTTGCCGAACAGGTTCGAGCGCCCGACGACGACCGCTTCGGCGCCTTCCAGCTGCACTCCGGTATGCGCGAGCAGCTCCATCACGCCCTGCGGCGTGCACGAGCGCAGGCCGGGCAGGCCGAGCGAGAGCAGCCCCGTGTTGACGGGCGTGAGCCCGTCGACGTCCTTCTCCGGCGGGACCATGTTCGTCAACGTCGGGCCGTCGAGGTGGTCGGGCACGGGCAGCTGCAGGAGGATGCCGCTGACCTGCTCGTCGGCCTTCAGCCGCGCGAGCTCGTCAGCCACGGCCTCGAACGAGGAGTCGGCGGGCAGGCGCACGTCGAACGGCGTCATCCCGACCTCGGCGCAGGCGCGCTGCTTGCCGCCGACGTAGACGGCCGAGGCGGGGTCGTCGCCGACGAGCACGGTCGCAAGGCCCGGGCACGCGGCCGGTCTGCTCGTTGAACAGCCTCACCTGCTCGGCCACCTCGGCGCGCACGCGTGCGGCGATCGCCTTGCCGTCGATGATCTGAGCGCTCACCGGCGTGATGCTACGCGTCGGACTGGCGGCTCGGCATCGGCTGCTCAGCGGCGGCTGACGGGCGCGTACTCGGCCATCAGCTTGCGCTCGGAGCCGTCGCCGGCGAAGCGCACGACGATCACGCCGTCCGGCTCGACGCCGGTGACGACGCCCTCGCCGAAGGCCGCGTGCACGACGTCCTCGCCGAGGCGGAACGCGACGGCGGTCTGCGGCGAGCTCGAGGCGGCCCACTCGCCGCCGCCGGAGCCGTTGCCCCCGGCGGAGCCCGAGCCGCCGAGCAGCGCGGTCGCGCGCCTGCCGCGGCCGAGCCCAGCCGTGATCGGCCCGCTCGGCGCGCCGATCCGCAGACGATCGCTCGGCTCGACCTCGTCGAGCAGCTCGGCCGGGATCTCGCCGAGGAAGCGGCTGCGCAGGCCCATCGTCTGCGCGCCGAACACGGCGCGGCGCTGGGCGTAGGTCAGGTACAGCTCGCGCATCGCGCGCGTCACGCCGACGTAGAACAGGCGCCGCTCCTCCTCGAGGCCGCCCTCGTCGAGCGCGCGCGAGTGCGGGAAGACGCCCTCCTCGCAGCCGGCGATGAAGATCGTCGGGTACTCGAGACCCTTCGCGTTGTGCAGCGTCATCAGCGTGACCAGGCCCTCGTCGTCGCTGCGCGCGTCGGCGTCGGCGACGAGCGCGACCTCCTGCAGGAAGACCTCCGAGGTGTCGTTCTCGGCCTCGGCCGTGGCGTCGAACTCGCGGCCGACCTCGACGAGCTGCTCGAGGTTCTCGATCCGCCCCTGCGCCTCGATCGTGCGCTCGGCCTCGAGCGCCTCGACGTAGCCCGTCTGCGAGAGCACGGCCTCGATCAGGTCGCCGACCGGCACGCCGTCGGCGCTCGCGCCGCGTCGCGGCATCGATGTCGAGTGAGAGCTCGTCGTCCTCGCGCTCGGGCGTGCCGTCGTCGTTGGCCGTGCCGGCGAGCTTGCGCAGCTCGGCCATCGTGTCCATGAAGCGCCTGAGCGCCTTGATCGCGGCCGTGCCGAGCCCGGGCACCTCCTCGGGCGCGGCCGCCGCCTGCCAGACCGAGATGTCGGCGGCGTCGGCGTGCGCGAGCACGCGCGCCAGCGAGGTCTGCCCGAGCCCGCGCCGCGGCGAGTTGGCGATCCGCGTGAAGCTGACCACGTCGAACGGGTTGGCCAGGAACAGCAGGTAGGCGATCGCGTCCTTGATCTCGGCGCGCTCGTAGAACTTCGTGCCGCCGATCACCTGGTAGGAGATCTCGCGGCGCACGAGCGTGTCCTCGATCACGCGCGACATCGCGTTCGTGCGGTACAGCACGGCGATCTCCTCGCGCGAGGCGCCCTCGTCGACGAGCCGCTCGATCTCACCGACGACGAAGCGCGCCTCGGCGTGCTCGTCCTCGAGCCCGCGCAGGTGGATCTGATCGCCCTCGCCGTTGTCGCTCCAGAGGCGCTTGGCGATGCCGCCGCGGTTGTTCGCGATCACGGCGTTGGCCGCGCGCAGGATCGTCTCGGTCGAGCGGTAGTTCTGCTCGAGCTTGACCACGCGGGCGTCAGGGAAGTCCTGCTGGAAGTCGAGGATATTCTTCATGTCGGCGCCGCGGAAGCGAATAAATCGACTGTGTGTCGTCGCCGACCACCGCCAGGTTGCGGTGACCGGGGATGCTCAGCGGTTCCCGCGTGCCGGCTCCTCGCGCCCGCCGCCGACGAGCAGCTGCAGCATCCGGTACTGCGCGTAGTTGGTGTCCTGGTACTCGTCGACGAGCACGTGGCGGAAGGCCGTCTGGTAGCGCTCGCGCACGTCCTCGAACAGCTCGAGCAGGTTCACCGTGCGAAACAGCAGGTCGTCGAAGTCCATCGCGTTCATCCGCAGCAGGTCGCGCTCGTAGAGTTCGTAGACGTCGGCGAGCATCTCCGCGAACTGCGAGTCGGCGGCGTCTTCTCGCAGGTCCGATGCCGAGCGCAGGCGGTTCTTGGCGGCCGAGATCTGGTTGTGGATCGCGGCCGGCGTGTAGCGCTTGGGATCGACGCCGACGGCGTCGGCGCAGCGCTTGGTCAGCCGCCGCGCGTCGGCCTGGTCGTAGATCGTGAACTGCCGCGTGTAGCCGAGCCGCTCGGCCTCGACCCGCAGGATCCGCGCGCAGGCGGCGTGGAAGGTCATCAGCCACATGCCGCGCGTACGTCGGCCCAGCAGCCGTTCCACGCGGCCGCTCATCTCCTTGGCCGCCTTGTTCGTGAACGTGATCGCGAGGATCTCGTTCGGCTGGGCCTCGTCGGTGTAGATCAGATGTGCGATCCGATGGGTCAAGACGCGCGTCTTGCCGCTGCCCGCGCCGGCGAGGATCAGCAGCGGCCCCTCGCCGTGCGTGACCGCCTCGCGCTGGGGCTCGTTGAGGCCTTCCAGCAGCTCCTGGAGGTGCTCGGCGTGGGGGTTGCGGCCATCGCTCCAGCATAGGCCTGATGACGGCTGGACATCGTCAGCGGCGGGCCGCGCACTGCGCCGACGGCGCCACGCAGCTCGTATCGAAATCTGCGCCGAGCTTCGCACGCCTCCCCACGGGCAGCCCGATCACGCGGACTGGTTGATGGAAACAGGCCACGTAGCGGGGACAACCGCCGCCAGACTTCACAGCTTCCTTGCTCCTGGGCTGCCAATCAGAGACAACCAGACCCAACACTTGACATCGCAATAACCGCGAGCTCAACTGGACTTGAAAAGGAGCATCCATCGAGCTGGAGTGCGCGCAAGCTCTACCGGCACGCGAACCTCAGCTCTGACAAGCAACGGGGGTTACTCAAATGAAGCTCGCGACGGTCATAGGACTCGTAGGCGGAGTACTTCTGCTCAATGCGATTGCGGCTTCGCCCGCTTCGGCGCGTTGCGCAAAAACACTCAACATGACCGGCTATTCCATGAAACGTAACGTTAACACACGTGCGTGCGAAGAAAAGTTAACGTTCTCATTCTGGGAGTTCCTCGAAGTCGACTGTATCGCGCGGGGGAAAAAGCCTTGCCCTGGGACAGGAATGCGCCAAAGTTGCTAAAGCCAAAACCGGCCACTACAACCGAAGGTTGCGCGACCGAAGTCGGTGAAGGCAAAGGCGAATTCGAAAAGGTCGCGTCGGAACCCGAAGCTTACGTCTTATCTGCGGAAACTCTTCCCGACACCTTCACCGCGAAAACCGGTGCGAGTAGACTTGAAACCGTGGGCGGCCTTGCGCTCACGGGCACTGGAGGAAGCGCCAGCGGCGAACGCACCAACCACACCGAAGGGAATATCAAATTCGAATTCACGGGCGTAAAAAATGGCGAAGTATCGTGCCACACCGCCGGCGATGCCGCGGGCGTCGTGTTAGTGACCGAAGCCAAACTCCAAACGGCTGATGTTCGTCTACCGCCGAAAATGAAACCACTTGGGGCATAGCCATCACGCTACCCGCCACTCTTGAAATCACGTGCGGTGTCGTGAAAGTGAGCGTGAAGGGATCCGTTCTCGGTGCGTATCAACTCTCCGTCCGAGGGAACCGAAACCAAATTCGTGTTCGAACAGAGCAAAGGCAAACAGAAATACACGTCATGCAACGCTCCGACTAAACTGTGCGAAAAAGCAGTAGGGCTAGAAGCAAAAATCGGTGAAAAATTCGAAGCTGCTGGAGAGAACGACACCCAAGAAGTCAAATTCGCCAAGATGATCCAGTTCTTCATCTACAGCAAATACGTCGGCGTCGCGGGTGCGAACGCCGCCCGCGACGCCGACTGCCGCCTTCAACCGCGCGGACTCGCCTGTATGCCGCGTATCAGCCCCCCGCCGGATTAGGCCCCTTCACCGTCCGCAGCGGCCGCACCTCGGCAACCGGCTCAGGACTGTCCTCCGACAGATCGGCCACCGTCCGTTCGAGCGCCCCGATCCGGCTCGCGAGCCCCTGGATCGCGTCGGCGATCGGGTCCGGCAGGTGGATCCAGTCGGCATCCGGACCCTCCGGGCGCCGGCCCTCGACCCGGACCGGATGGCCCGGGTTGCCGACGACCGTCGAGTTCGGCGGCACGTCCGTGATCACCACGCTGTTCGCGCCGATCTTCGCGCCGTGGCCGATCGTGATCGGTCCGAGCAGCTTCGCGCCGGAGCCGATCGTCACGTTGTCCTGGACCGTCGGGTGGCGCTTGCCCGTCGCGAAGCCGGTGCCGCCCAGCGTCACGCCCTGGTAGAGCGTGACGTTGTCGCCGATCTCGGCCGTCTCGCCGATCACCACGCCCGTGCCGTGGTCGATGAACAGGCCGCCGCCGATCGACGCCGTCGGGTGGATCTCGATCCCCGTCAGCGTCGCGCGTCAGCGTCGAGATCACCCGCGGCAGCAGCGGCACCCCCGCCGCGTCGCAGCGCGTGCGCGACGCGATGCGCCAGCAGCGCGTGGATGCCCGGCCACGTCGCGAGGATCTCGAGCTGGCCCGACATCGCGCGCCGCCGGATCGCGCGTTCGCGCCGCCTGCACATCGCGACGCAGCTCCTTGGCGACCCGCGCGAGCTCGAAGCCGGCCATCTCAGAAGCGTAGCGCCGAAATCGCGAGATAGTTGAGCGTGCAGCTATTTCCGCAGCCGCCCGCTCGGCGGTCATCGGCCCCGTGAGGGGCCCATCAAAAATCGTTCCCCGCTCAGGGCGCGAAAAACGGCTTGAGAGACGTAGCGCTCGCCGGAGTCCGGCATGACGACGACGATGCGCTTGCCCTTCGACTCCGGCCGCTGCGCGACCTCGAGCGCCGCCCACAGCGCCGCCCCGCACGAGATGCCCGCCAGCAGCCCCCCCGTTTCGCGCACGCCCACGCCGTGTGGATCGCGTCGTCGTCTGAGACCGCCATCACCTCGTCGAGCAGCTCGCGGTTGAGCACCGGCGGCACGAAGCCCGCGCCGATCCCCTGGATGCGGTGCGGCCCCGGACGCTCGCCCGAGAGCACCGCCGAGCCGCGCGGCTCGACCGCCACCACCCGCAGCTTCGGATTGCCTCGGCGCAGGTACTCGCCCACGCCCGTGATCGTCCCCCCCGTGCCGACGCCCGCCACGAGCACGTCCACATCGCCGTCCAGCGCCCGCTCGATCTCCGGGCCCGTGTGCTTGCGGTGGGCCTCCGGGTTCGCCGGGTTCGTGAACTGGTCAGGCAGGAACACGTCCGCATCCCGCGCCATCGCCTGCGCCGCCTCGACCGCCTCGCTCATGCCGCCCATCGACTCCGTCACCTGCACGCGCGCCCCGTACAGCCGCAGCAGGCTCTCGCGCTCGCGGCTCATCCCCTGCGGCAGCGTCAGCACCAGGTCATAGCCCTTCGCCGCGCACACGAACGCCAGCGCGATCCCCGTGTTGCCGCTCGTCGCCTCCACGATCGTCGTGCGGCCCGGCTCGATCCTGCCCTCCGCCTCCGCCGCTTCGATCATCGCCACGCCGATCCGGTCCTTCACGCTGCCGCCCGGGTTGAACGACTCGAGCTTCGCGAACAGGCGCACCCCGTTCTCCGAGGCGGGCGTGCCCGCCAGCATCTCGCCCAGCTCGACCAGCGGGGTGCTCCCCACCAGCTGCGAAATGTTGATCGGGATTCGGGCCATACGGCCCCGACAATAGTGAACGAGGCCTCAGCGCCGCCCCCGCGGGCGCCGTCACCCACGCATGAGCGTCAGTGCCCGAGCTTGACCTTGTTCGTTTTCTTCCACGTAAGGCGCACGCTCGCGCTGCGCGCCAGCTTCGGCGCCGGCACCGAGCGCACGACCGACAGGCTCGCGTTGAGCCTGCGCCGATGGCTCGCGAACAGCTTGCGGCCCGCCTTGTTCAGGTTGATCTTCAGCACTTTGCTGCTCGCCGAGCCCATCGCGAACGACGCCGTCCCGATCGTCAGCAAGCTTCGGCCGCTTGCCGCGCTTGGCCTTGTTGAAGCTCAGCGTCAGCTTGCCGCTGCACGCACCCGCCCCCGTGCGCTGCAGGCGCAGCGCGACGGTGCGCGAGCCCGTCACCGCCAGGTTCTTGCTGCGCAGGCTCAGCAGGCACGCTCCGCCCGAGCTCGTCGTGCCCAGCACTCCGCCGCTGGCGATCTTCGTGCCGCCGGCGCCGCTCGTCGTCTGGGTGCCCGTCCCCGAGCCGTCGCCGCCGTCCCCCGGCAATGGGTCTTTGCCTTTGCTCGTGTAGTGGAACTCGTCGCCCGGTCTGTTGACCGGGCTGACACCCGACGGCGTCTTGACCGTCACGTCGACCGTGCCCGTGAGGCCCGGCGGCGCCACCGCTTCGATCGTCAGCGCCGACTTCTTTTCGAACGTGGCAGGCGTCGAGCCGAAGAACACCTGTTCCGCTCCCGTGAAGTTTTCGCCCTTGACCGTCACCGTGATACCCGCTTCACCCGAGCCCGGCACGACGTTCGCGACAGCCGGCGGGAGCGGTGTCAGGCCCGGCAGGAAGACCCACGCCGCGCCCACCTGGTTGTTGTCGTGCGGACCGCCCACACCGAGAACCCCGCCGTCTTTCGAGATCGCAACCGCCGCGCCCTGGAAGCTTCGGCCAGTCCCTGCCCCTTCTCGGCCTGCCAAACGTTCTTCGTCGGCCTGCCAGCTCGAACCCGAGCGCCTGAGCACCGTCACCAGGCCGGTCGTTTCCGCCCGCGGCGAGCCGACCGCGCCGAGCGTGCCGTCGCCCGACAGCGCCACGCTGTAGCCGAAATGCAGTTCGTCCGAGCCGCCCGTGAGCTTCGCTGCCTGCTGCACGAACGAACCGCCCGAGCGCCCGAACGGCCACACCGCACCCTGGCCTTCTGCGTCGGTCAAACCCCCGATCAACGCCTCCGTCGCGTCGCCCGAAACGGCCACGCTCCTGCCGAAGTGCGCTTGCCCGCTCTCACCTTCCCCCGTCAGCTTGCCCGCCTGCGGCTCCAGCCCGAAGCGCCGCGTGTGAATACCCACGCCGCCCCCGCGAAGGCCGAGTCGCCCGGGCCGCCGATCAGCGCCGTCATGCCGTCACTCGAGAGCGCCACGCTGCGGCCGAAGTGGGCAAAGCGGCTCTGTTCTGAGTCCTTCAGCATCGCGTCGACCGTCCAGCCCGAGGCGCCGTCCTTGAACACCCACGCCCTGCCCTGCTGCAGGGCGGCCGAAGGATTGCCGATCAGCGCCGTTTCTCCGTCCGCCGAAAGCGCCACGCTGCGGCCGAACCGACCTTCGCCGCCGCTGGAGGTTCCCTTGAGCACCGCACGTGCGCGTCCATGTCGAGCCGCTGCGGGTGAACACCACGGCGCTGCCCGGCGTCGTCGTCGCCGACGGTTCCCCAACCAACGCCGTGTTGCCGTCCGCCGACAGCGCCACGCTGGCGCCGAATGCGCATTCGCCCGCTTCGTCGGGAGATTCTTCCGTGCACTGTTCTTCCAGGCTCAGGCCTTTCGGCGGTTCCGCCGCCGTCAACTTCGGTCCCTGCTGCACCCAGGACGTTCCTTCGCGCACGAACACCCATGCCGCCCCGTCGTTCGGGTTCTGATCGCGCGGGGCGCCCACCAGCAGCGTGCTGCCATCCGCCGACAGCGCCACACTCGTGCCGAACAGTCCCGCACCTTCCTCTTCGCCGGCCGTCAGCTTTGTGCCGGCCTGCACCAGCGGGTCGATCCGCAGCGGATAGCGCGCGTGCGCCGCCGCCACGTGGATCAGTACGTGGCCGCCTGCCAGCGTCAGCCACGTCCGCAGCGCCCGTCCGCTCGCGTCAGTGCTGAGCAGGTCGCCGTAGCGGAGCTGCGCCTCGCCGCGCTGGAGCGTGAAGCCCCGGCCGTTCGCCGCGAGCCTCGGACGGGCGTTCGCCGCCAGCGCCAAGTCGACCGTCAGCGGCGCATCCGGCGCAGCCGTCCGCGCCCTCGCCGGAGCGCGCAGCAGCGTGAAGCCCTGCTCGAGGCCCGCCGGGCCGTTTGCGTACCACTCGCTGACGGCGCCGCGCGCGTACGTCACTCGGTTCGAGTACGCAGTCGGACTGGCCGCCGCAGCCGTCTCGCGCCCAGCCTCGCCGAAGCCCACCGAGCGCAAGCTCAGGTGAAGGTTGAGAGCCGCCTTGCTGACCGTCACACCTCCGGTCGCGAAGCGCGCGCCGAGCCCCTGCGCCGCGTTGCTCGCAGCGAGACTGCCGTGAGCCGTGGCGTGGACGTGGAATGCCGGTTGCGCCGCGCCGAGCGCCGCCGAGACCTCTGCGCGAGCCGCCGCCGGAATACTTGCCGTCGCAGAGCTCGCCGAGCGCGCCGGTGCACCCCCTTCGCCGATCGATGGACCGAAGCCTGTCGCCAGCGCCACCGTCAGGGCCAGCAGGAGCAGCGCCGTCGCAAGCGCCGCCCCCGTAGGGACACGCCGCCGACGGGCGATCAGCACCGATGCTCCCGGAGCTGCCGTTGCCCTACATGATGCGGTCGCCGTTGCGCGATCCATCGCTTGCAGCGGACTCATCGTCGGTGGTCCATCCCTTCAGTTGTCTCGCATCGCCTATCGCCGACAGTCCGGCACGCGCGGTTCGCCACGCATCACGTCCCCTCGACGCCCTTTCTCTTCACGCAAAGTAAACGCAAAATGACGCCAAGTCAATGCATGGCCGATTTCTTATCCACGTGTCCAAAATGCAGGTACTTAGGGCTTGTCAAAGGGGGACAGACTGGCTCAGATCAATTCAGACATCAACACAGCTGATAGCGTCATACGCCCACGAACGGAGCCGGGGGTCAGCGCTTGTGAGGTCCACGGATGGGTCGACGTCGAGCCGGGGTCCGTCGCGCGCGTACCGAGCCGCGCCGACGCTTCTGCTCGCGCTCGCGCTGTTCGTCTCGCTGCTCGCAGGCTCCCGGGCGCAGGTCAGCTCGGCCGCCACCTTCGGCAAGACGACCGTCGGCGCCTCGAGCGACACCTTCCTCTCCGGGCGAAAGCGCGTCAATCGCTACGCGCTCGCCGGCGCCGGCGCCGTCAGCAAGCTGAGCGTGTACCTGGCGCCAACCGCCACCGCCGGCGAACAGGCGATCGAGGGTGTCATCTACGCCGACAGCGCCGGCAAGCCGCAAGCGCTGATCGCCGTCTCCGAACAGCTGAGCTTCAAGTCCGGCAGCGCCGCCGGCTGGTATGACCTGCCCTTCGCCGCCGCCGTCAAACTGCCCGCCGGCAGCTACTGGATCGGCGTGATCACCGGCGCCACCTCCAACGTCGCCGCCTTTCGCTACGACACCGTCGCCGCGGCGCGCGACTACAACGCCAACGCCTACGCCGGCGGACCGAGCAATCCGTTCGGCAGCGTCACCACCGACGGCGAGCAGGCCTCGCTGTATGCCACCTACTCGCCCGAAGAAGGCCCAGCCGCCCCCGTCAACACCAGCCCGCCGACGATCACCGGCAGCCCGCAGCAGGGCCAGACGCTGAGCGAGCACAACGGCAGCTGGACCAACTCCCCCACCGGCTTCACCTACCAGTGGCTGCAATGCGATGCGCTCGGCAGCGGCTGCCTGCCGATCTCAGGCGCCACCAAGCAGACGTACGTGCCGGTCGCCGGCGACGTCGAACACACGCTGAGGGTGCAGGAGACCGCCAGCAACGAAGGCGGCGCCGGCGCTGCCGCCAGCTCGGCCGCGACCGCCAAGATCGCGCCTGCCCCGCCTCCTGCAAGCACGTTCGGCAAGACCTCGATCGGCGCCTCCACGGACACCTTCTCGGCCAACCGCAAGCGCGTGAGCGCCTACACGCTGCCTGTGGCGGGGTCCGTGTCGAAGCTCAGCGTGTACCTCGCCCCGACCGGCACCTCCGGTCAGCAGGCGCTCGAGGGAGTGCTCTACGCCGACGCCGCCGGCAAGCCCGGCAGCCTGCTCGGAGCCACCGCCCAGCTCACCTTCCAGAGCACCGGCGCGCCCGGCTGGTATGACCTCAGCTTCCCCTCGCCGCTCGACCTCCCCGCCGGCACCTACTGGATCGGGCTGATCAGCGGCGCCGGCAGCGGCGTCGCCGGCTTCCGCTACGACACCGTCGCCGGCTCGCGCGACTGGAACGCCAACACCTTCACCTCCGGTCCCAGCGATCCGTTCGGGACCGCGACCGTCGACGGCGAGCAGATGTCGCTGTATGCGAGCTATGCCGCGACAGAAGGTGGAGGCGGAGGCGGCGGTGTGCAGCACTACGAGTACGTGTTCCCGTCCAAGGCGATCGACGTCTACGACATGGACAACGGCCAGAGGCTGGTCAAGACGATCGCACTGCCCGCCGCCGCGACCGACGTGCGCGGGGCCGCCGCCAGCCCGACCACCCACACCCTCTACGTCAGCTACGGCAACGACAGCAGCGCCGGCGGGGGCGGCACGATGCTTGCCTACGACCTGCTCGGCGAAAAGATCCTCTGGACGCGCGCCTACTCCGAAGGGATCGACAGCATGGCGATCACGCCCGACGGCAAGACGATCTACATGCCCGTCGGCGAGGCCTCCAGCGCGAGCAACTGGAACGTGATCGAAGCCGCCACCGGCAACATCACGGGCAGGATCGAAGGCGGCAGCGGCCCGCACAACACGATCGTCAGCCTCGACGGCAAGCACGTCTTCATGGGCGGGCGCAACGCGAGCTTCCTGACCGAGGCCGACACGCAGAGCAACCAGCTGATCAAACAGATCGGCCCGCTGCTGTCGGGGACCGTGCGGCCCTTCACGATCAACGGCAGCCAGACGCTCGCCTTCACCACCGCCACCGGCTACCTCGGCTTCCAGGTCTCGAGCATCTCGAGCGGGAAAGTGCTCTACACGGTGCCCGTCTCCGGGCCCTTCCCCTACACCTCCGGGCAGGCCGGCCCGAGCTCCCCCAGCCACGGGATCTCGCTCTCGCCCGACGAGAAGGAGCTGTGGCTGATCGACCAGCCCAACAGCTACGTGCACGTGTTCGACATCAGCGGCCTGCCGGGCTCGCCGCCCAAACAGGTCGCGGACATCAAGCAGACGCGCGCGATGAGCGGCTCGCAGGTCGGCTGCACCTACGACTGCCTGCGCGAGGGGTGGCTGCAGCACAGCCTCGACGGTCGCTTCGTCTACGTCGGCGATTCCGGCGACGTGATCGACACGCGCACGCGCCAGAGCGTCGCCAACCTCGAACCGCTGTACAACTCGCGCGTGTACCTCGAGATCGACTGGTCCGGCGGGGTTCCCGTCGCCACCTCCTCGCGCAGCGGGCTCGGGTACGTCACGCCCTGAGGCGCGCCGTCGTCACAGCGTTTGCCGCTCGGCGACAGCGGGTACTTCTCCGCAGCGGGAGGAACAAGGGAACGATGCTGCGATTGAAGTGCCTGAGCTGTGGGCTGGACGTGCCTTACCAGGGGTCCGCCGGCGACCTGTGCCCGAGGTGTCAGGTCCGCAAGGGACAGGCCGTCGAACTGATCACGGTCAGTGACCAGCCGTCTGCCGCCGGGCGGCGCAGCATCGGTCACTTGCGCATCTACACCGCCGTCAAGGACAAGCGCCACGTCCTCACCTTGAGCGGCGAGCTCGACATAGGTTCGGCGCAGGTGCTCGAAGACGCTGTCGAGGAGGCATGCGCGACTGGCGCCAAGGAGCTCGTGCTGGACCTTTGCGCGATCGACTTCATGGACTCCATGGGGCTGCGGGCCCTGCTCAACGCACGCACGACGTGCCAGGCCTCTGACTGCGACTACCACGTGACTCCCGCGAGCCGGCCCGTCCAGCGCGTGCTCGACGCCACCGGGCTGCGGGGAAGTCTCTCCCTGCGAAAAGCCGGCTAGGCCTTCGCGGCCGTCGGATTGCCACGCAGCCTCCCTGGCCGCGTTCGTGGATGTCCTACTCCGTTCCGCCTGCGTTGAAGGCCGCATACGACCTCCGCACCAGTTCCGCGTTCTCCTGCGACATCTCCTACGCCCGTTCCCCGGCGAGGCGTTCGGCGGCAGCGCGGGCCTCGTCGACCTCGGAGATCGTAAGGCGTGCGCACAAGCCTCGTACCCAGACGAAGACCCATCCCTCGCGCTGTCGAACGTGACCGGCGCTGCCGGCAGGACGACCGTTCTGAACGACCACGGTAAACACAACCCCATTGCCGAGATCGCGGACTTCCTCGAGCCCGTACTCCAACTCCTCGTACGTGCCAAACCAGCTCTCAACGAAGGCACGAATCGCCGCTTGGCCTTCGAAGATGTCCCCCAGCGCCCGTCCCTCAAAGACCGCATCCACTGCAAAGCTGCTCATCACCGCGTCGAGATCACGGCGATTTGCAGCCTCGAGCGCCCTGCCCACAAGCTCAACCGGGCTTTGCCCCCTGGACTCCTCAGACATCGCCCGCCCAGTATCCCGCAGCGCGCCTATCGCAGACTGTGACCGCCGTCCAGCACCCGCAGGCAAGCAGTTGATAGAGAGGCGTCGATCGCACGTTGCGCGACAGTCGGCACTCGACGCAGCGGTCTAGCGTTCGTCAGCGGTCGAGTCCGCTTGGCAGTCAAACGCCGAGAATGGCTGGGCCACGATCAGATGTGGTACATGCTCGCGCCCGCCTCGCGGGCCTCGCGCTCGATCACGTCGGCGATCGTCGTCTGCTCGAGCACGGTGCGAGCCGCCGCCGCCGCGTCCGCGAACGGCCCCTGCGCATCGCGGCCGAGCGGCCCGTCGAGCAACTCGACGATCTCCAGCACCGTCACCTCGGCCGGCTCGCGCGCGAAGCGGTAGCCGCCCTTCACGCCGCGCTGGGAGCTGATCACGCCCGCCCTGCGCAGCACCGCGAACAGCTGCTCGAGGAACTGCACCGGCACGTCGCGCTTGCGCGCCAGCTCGCCGATCGGCACCGGCTCCGAGCCGCCGCTGCGCGCCAGCTCGGCCAGCGCCAGCACCGCGTACGGCGACTTGCTCGTGATCGAGATCATCCGTACGAGCGATGCTACGCAACTGCGGGGATGCGCGGGCGGCGGTGCAGGCCGGCCGGCGATACGGCTTAGAGCCAGCCGCGCTCTGTGGCGATCAGCACAGCCTGCGCCCGGTCGACGGCGCCGAGCTTGCCGTAGATGTTGTGCAGGTGCGTGCGCACCGTGCTCGTCGAGAGCGTCAGCTCGTGGGCGATCTGCTTGTAGACCTTGCCCTCGGCCAGACGCTGCAGCACGCCCAGCTCGCGGCCCGACAGCGGGCACGGGTCGACGTGGCGGCGGCGCTGGCTCGGCGCGCTCGGAAGCTCGTACATCACGCGTCTGCAGTTCGTCCGGGCCGATCCCGACGGCGCGTGCCGTGCGCAGCATCTCGGCGGGCGAGACCGGCGCGCCCTGCTCGTAGTGGGCGAGCATGTCCGCCAGGCGCACGATCGCAGCCTCACCCTCGACTTCAGGATTGTGGTGGCGCTCGATCGTCGTGGCGATCGTCGCCGGCAGGCCCCAGCGACGCGCGAGCACGCCACCGACCAGCGCATGGTCGACGCCCAGCTCGCGGCGCTCCTGGTGGATGCGGTCCTCGGGCGTGCGCGCACCGCGGTGCACCTGCGCCGGGTAGCCCGGGTATGCGTGCAGCAGCACGAGCTTGCCGATGTCGTGCAGCAGGCTCGTCGCCGTCAGCCGGTCGCGATGCTCGAAGCCGACCTCCGCCGCGATCCTGTCGGCCGCGTGCTGGGTGGCCAGAGCGTGCAGGCGGAAGCGCTCCGGCGCCGCCTCCCACACGCTCGAGCGTTCGAAGAAGTCGAATGTGCGCAGGCGCCCCGCGAGGTTCTGCACCGTCTGCGGCGTGAGCAGCTCGACGGCCGCGACGGCCGTGTCGACGCGCCCGCGCCCGCCCTGCACCTGGTTGGCCAGTCGCAGCACGGCGATGATCATCGCGACGTCGGACTCGACCGCCGTCACGACGTCGGCCGTGGCGACGTGGTCCTTGGCCATCACCGAGAGCAGCCGCGCGCGGGACTCCGCCAGCGCCGGGTAGGCCTCGAGCGCTTCGAAGGCCATCGTCAGGCGACGGCCGTGGCCCTCGTTCTGGTGGCGCTCGCCCGGCTGGGCAGGGGCGCGGTTCGCCGCCGGTCTCGCCCCGGGGCGAGCCGGTGCGGTCTGACCGCCGCCGCCGGCAGGCGCCGTGGCCCGCGACGGCCTGGTCGCGGACGGATCCTTGCCGTTGGCGCTGCTCGCAGGGGCCTTGCCGTTGGCGCTCGCGCGGCGGGCAACGTCGGCCTTCGCCGATTTGCCGGCCTTGAGCGCCGTCTTCGGCTTTGCCTGTGTCTTGGTCTTTGACTTGGAAGCGGTTGCTGGCATCTTGCGCTTAGCTGGTAGTCGGCCATCCGTGGCGGCCGCTCCCCACCCATATCGGCAACTCAGCGCAAGAGATTGAGCGCTCCCGCGATCAACTTGCCGCGCCCGCCGGCGTGGCGGGCATGGCGAGCGCCGCATCGACCCGTCGCAGCGTCTCCTCACGCCCCAGCAGCGCGATGCTCTCGAAGATCCCCGGCGAGATCGTCGTGCCCGTCAGCGCCACGCGCAGCGGCTGGTAGACCTCGCGCGGCTTGCACCCGAGGCGCTCGACGAGACCTTCGAGCGCCTGCGCGAGCTGACGCTCCGTCAAAGCTCTGCAGAGCTGCCAAGACCTCGCGCGCCTGGGCCAGCGTGCGCGCGCCCCTGCTCGCCGAGCCATCGCTCGCGTGCCTTGACGTCGTCGACCGGGGCGTCGAGCAACGGCCCCGTCAGCGGCCAGAAGTCGGCCAGCGTGTGGATCTTCTCCTGGCTGATCTCGACCGCGCGCGCCAGCCGCGGGTCATCGCGGAATCGCGCATGGTCAGTGAGATCGAGGTATGACGCAACCCGCTCGACGAGCTCCTCCAGCGGCAGCGCGCGGATGTACACGCCGTTCAGCCAGCGCAGCTTGACCTCGTCGAAGCGCGCCGGGTTGCGGCTGACCGTCTCCAGCGTGAAGCGCTCGACCAGCTCCTCCGTCGAGAGCACCGTCTCGTCGTCGCCCGCGCCCCAGCCGAGCAGCGCCATGTAGTTGCGCACCGCCGCCGGCAGGTAGCCCGCCTCGCGCAGCTCGCCGACCGAGGCCGCGCCGTGGCGCTTTGAGAGCTTCTTGCCGTCCGGGCCGTGCAGCAGCGGCAGGTGCGCGTAGATCGGCAGCTCTGCGCCCTCGCCGAGACCGACCGATTTCGCCGCCTCCAGCGCGAGCAGCTGCTTCGGCGTGTTCGAGAGATGATCCTCGCCGCGCACCACGTGCGTGATGCGCGCGTCGAGGTCGTCGATCGCGACGGCGAAGTTGTAGAGCACCGAGCCGTCCGCGCGGGCGATCACCGGGTCGTCCATGTGCACGTGCTCGAAGCGCGTCTCCCCGCGGATCGCGTCGTGCACGACCGTCGCGCCGTCGTCGGGCACGCGCAGGCGCACCGCCCCGCTGTCCTCCGCCTTGCCGCGGAAGCCGCGCTCGGCGCCGTAGAGCTCCTTGAACTCCTTCACGTCGGCCGCCGTCGCGTTCGAGCGGTACGCGAGGTCCGCCGTCGAGCAGCGCCTGCAGCGCTTCGCCATGGCGCTCGCCGCGGTCGGTCTGCATGATCGGCCCCTCGTCCCAGTCGAGCTCCAGCCAGCGCAGCGAGTCGAGGATCTGCTCGACGTTCTCCGGCGTCGAGCGCTCGCGGTCGGTGTCCTCGATGCGCAGCACCAGCTCGCCGCCCTCGTGGCGCGCGAGCAGCCAGTTGAACAGCGCCGTGCGTGCGCCGCCGATGTGCAGCGCGCCCGTCGGCGATGGAGCGAAGCGAACCCTCATACGATGCGCGCATGCTAATGGTCGCGGCGATCCGCTCACCTCCAGCGCTCGCGTGCTGATCGGCGCACACGTATCGCCCGCGGGCGGCCTGCCCAAGGCGATCGAGCGGGGCGTCGAGCGAGGCTGCGAAGCGATCCAGATCTTCAACCAGTCGCCGCGGATGTGGAAACCGACGGCCTACCGCGAGGAGGACGTCGCCGCCTTCCGCGAGGCGATGAACGACAGCCCGATCGAAGCGGTGCTGATCCACGCCGTCTACCTGCTCAACTGCGCCTCCGACGACAAGGAGATCCGCGCCAAGTCGCTCACCTCGCTGACCCACTCGCTGCGCGTCGGGCACGCGATCGGCGCCAGCGGCGTCGTGCTGCACCCCGGCTCGGCCAAGACCGGGCACGTCGGCGAGGCGATCGCGCGCGCCGGAAAGACGATCGAACAGGCGCTCTCCGACAGCGAGGGCTGCGAGCTGCACCTCGAGAACACCGCCGGCGCCGGCGGCACGCTCGGGCGCTCCTTCGAGGAGCTCGCCGCGCTGATCGACGCCGCCGGCGCCGGCAGGCGCCTCGGCGTGTGCCTGGACTCCTGCCACCTGCTCGCCTCCGGCTATGACATCCGCACGCCCGAGAAGATGGGCAGCGTGCTGCGCGAGTGCTCGCGCAAGCTCGGCCGCGGGACGCGTGCGCTCGCTGCACCTCAACGACTCGCAGACGCCGCTCGGCTCGAACCGCGACCGCCACGCCAACGTCGGCAAAGGCGAGCTCGGGCGCAAGGGCTGCTCCGCGTTTCTCTCTGCCCCCTCGCTGCAGAAGCTGCCGTGCATCCTCGAGACCCCTGGCGAGAAGCGCGAAGGGCCGGGGCGCAAGGAAGTGATGCTCGCGAAACGGCTGAGTCGGCCGGGTGGCCGAAGGGCAGCGTCTTCAGCGGTGTGAGGAGACCGGCGTCTCGGCACTGCTGACCTGCCATCGAACACCGGGGCCGAACTCGAGCACGAGGCCACCCGGGCTGATCAGTTCCCAGGACGGAGGATCATCCACGGCCTGGTCTGGTTCGGGCTTGATCTCCAAAGTTGTGCCGTCGGAAAGCGCGCAGCGAAGCCGGCCCGTCATCTCGTCGATCTCGGCGCGCTCAATCGACCGGCCTACCAGCTGATCGACGTCGGACGGCGACCATTTCGCATCCTGCGTCACTAGACGCCAAAGGCCACCACCTGCGTCGCGAATCTCGACGTGAAGGACAGCCGGATGGGCGATTCGCGCATCGACGACCGCGCCACGCATGGAGCGAAGCAGCGTAAGCGGTGAGGTATCAAGGGCTACGGCGCTCGCCACAGTTCAGCCCATTCTCGCAGCCAGCCAGGCGCGATCGCCTATCTCAGGCGTCGCCGCCGCGCGCAGCGGCGCGAGCGCGTGTTCGAGCTCGGCCCGCAGCGTCGGCGTGTGCTGCACGCGGAAGGCCTCGCCCAGCTTGAGCCTGCGCACGCCCGCGCCGGTGTCGATGTCGAGCACGACCTCAGCCGGGCCGGGGAAGTCCTCGATCGCGTGCTTGAGGTCCTCGATCGCGCTTGCTCCGAGCGCGCTCAAGTCGACCCGCAGGTGCGACCGGCTCGGCGATCGCCGTGGCCGTCGCCGCGCGGCGGCCCGCCTCGGCGTTGGCGCGCTCGATCTCCTCCTCGCTCGGCGAGAACGATTCGACGCTCTGCACGACCAGGCAGGTCTTGCCCGCTTCCTTGTGGTCGACCCGGCCCTTGCACGAGCACGACCTCGTCGACGGCCAGCGCCGCCTCGTGCTCGGCGAGCGCCTTGCCGAACACGAGCATCTCGACGCTGCCCGCGAGGTCGTCGAGCGTCGCGAACATCATGTGGTCGCCGTTGCGCGTGCGGATCTTCTTCGCCTCGACGATGATCCCGCCGACCGTCACCCAGTCCTTGTCGCGGCGGTCGGCGAGCGCCGCCAGCGAGCAGTCGACGTGCGGGCGCGCAGCGCCTCGCGCAACGGCTTCAGCGGGTGCGCGGAGATGAACAGCCCGATCGCCTCCTTCTCGACCGCCAGCAGCTCCGCCTGCTCGAACTCCTCGCCGGGGATCGGCGGGTGGATCGGCTCGTGAACGCCGAGCCCGGCGCGGCGCGCCGCTCGCCCGCCGGCGCCTGCGGCCGGTTCGTGCGAGGTCGAAGATCGAGCCCTGGCCGATCTGCGCGTCCTGCTGGATCTTCTGGCCGGCGCCCTGGGCCTGCTCGAGCACCGCCAGCATGCCCTTGCGGCTCGCCCCGGTCGAGCCGAACGCGCCGCACTTGATCAGCGCCTCGATCGCCTTCTTGTTGACCGCGCGGTTGTCGACGCGCTCGCAGAAGTCCCACAGCGAGGAGAACTCGCCGCCCTCCTCGCGCGCGCGCTTGATCGCCTCGACCGCCTGATAGCCGACGCCCTTGACCGCGTCCAGGCCGAAGCGGATGTTGCCGACTCGACGACCGTGAACTCGTGGTCTGAGAGGTTGACGTCGGGCGGCAGGATCTCGATCCCCATCTCCTCGCAGCGCGCGACGAAGAACGGGACCTTGTCCTTGGTCGACATCACCGAGGAGATCAGCGCCGCCATGTACTCGGCCGGGTAGTTGGCCTTCAGCCACGCCGTGCGGTAGGCGATCAGCGCGTAGCACGCGGCGTGGCTGCTTGTTGAACGAGTAGTCGGCCGACTTCTCGTTGGTCTTCCAGAGGAACTCGATCACCTCCTGGCTCGTGCCCGACGCGCGGCAGCCCTCGACGAACTCCGGCTTCAGCGCGGCCATCGCCGCGCGGTTCTTCTTGCCGATCGCCTTGCGCAGGTCGTCCGCCTTGGCGCCCGAGAAGCCGCGCGAGCTCCTTGGAGATCTGCATCGCCTGCTCCTGGTAGAGGATCACGCCCTTGGAGGACTCGAGGATCGCGCGCAGGCGCTCGTCGGGGTAGGTGATCGACTCGCGGGTTGTGCTTGCCCTTGGCGTAGACCGGGATCTGGTCCATCGCGCCCGGGCGGTACAGCGCGTTGAGCGCGACGAGGTCGTCGAACTCGGTCGGGCGGACCTTCTTCAGCGCCTCGCGCATGCCCTCGGACTCGAACTGGAACACGCCCGTCGAGTCGCCGCGCGCGAGCATCTCGTACGTGCGCGCATCGTCGAGCGGCAGCGTCGTCATGTCCGGGCGCTGGTCCGGTCGAGCGCTCGATGATGTCCAGCGCGTCCTCGATCACGTCGAGGTTGCGCAGGCCGAGGAAGTCCATCTTCAGCAGGCCGATCGTCCTCGATCGGCTTCATCGAGAACTGCGTGACCGTGCGGTACACCTTCTCGCCGTTCTCGTCGGTGCCCGCGTCGGCGAGCTGCAGCGGCACGATGTCGGTCAGCGGCCGGTCGGCGATCACGACCGCGGCGGCGTGGATCGAGGAGTTGCGCACGATCCCCTCGAGGCCCTGCGCGACGTCGACGATCTGCTGGGCCTGCGGGTCCTCGTCGCACGCCTTGCGCAGCGGCTGGCCCGGCTTCAGGCAGTCCTCGAACGACGGCGAGCGGCCCATGATCGGGTCGGGGATCAGCTTCGCCAGGCGGTCGCCGATGCCGTAGTCGTAGCCGAGCACGCGCGCCGCGTCGCGCGTGGCCGCGCGCGGGAACATCTTGCCGAAGGTGACGATCTGCGCGACCGACTCGCGTCCGTACTTCTCGGTCACGTAGCGCATCACGCGCTCGCGCCCGCGCACGGAGAAGTCGATGTCGATGTCCGGCATCGACACGCGCTCGGGGTTGAGGAAGCGCTCGAACAGCAGGTCGTAGCGCGAGCGGGTCGACGTCGGTGATCGCCAGGCAGTAGGCGACGATCGAGCCGGCCGCCGAGCCGCGGCCCGGACCGACGGCGATGCCGTTCTCCTTGGCGTACTTGACGAAGTCCCAGACGATCAGGAAGTAGGCGTTGAAGCCCATCCGGTCGATCACCTCGAGCTCCATGTTCATGCGCTCGCAGCGCCGCCGCCGGGACCGGGTCGCCGTAGCGCAGGCGCAGGCCCTCTTCGCACCCGCGCGCGCAGGTACTCGCGCTCGCCGCTCGCCGTCCGGCGTCGGGTAGCTCGGGATCAGCTGCTTGCCGAGCTCGAGCTCGACGTTGCAGCGCTCGGCGATCTCCAGCGTGCTCGCGATCGCCTCCGGCCACTCGCGCGAACGCGGCGATCATCTCGTCGCTGTCGCGCAGGTAGAACTCGTTCGTTTCGAACGTCATCTTCGGCTCGGCGATCGTGCTCTTGGTCTGCACGCACAGCAGCGCCGTGTGGTGGTCGTAGTCCTCGCGGCGCAGGTAGTGCACGTCGCCGGTGCCGACCAGGCTGCCGCCGACTTCCGCGCGCGATCCTGACGATCCCCTCGTTGCACTTCTCCTGCGGCGCCAGCCCGTTCTTCTGCACCTCGAAGTAGACGTTCTCGGCGCCGAACACGCTCGATCAGCTCATCGGCGTGCGCGCGAGCGTCGTCCACGCGGTCGTCGAGCAGCCGCTGGCAGAAGCGCGAGGCGAGGCAGCCGGTGAGCGCGATCACGCCCTCGGAGTAGCGCTCGATCAGGCCCATGTCGACCGACGGCTTGCCGCGCTGCAGCCCGTCGAGGAAGCCCGCCGAGGAGAGCTTGACGAGGTTGCGATAGCCGACGTCGTTCGACGCCAGCAGCGTCAGGTGGTTGCGCTCGACCTTGCCCGGCCCGCGCGCCGCGTGGTCGTCGACGAGGTAGATCTCGCAGCCGAGGATCGGCTTGACGTCGTGCTTGCGGCACGCCTCGTAGAGCTCGACCGCGCCGTTCATCACGCCGTGGTCGGTGAGGCCGAGCGCCGGCTGGTCGAACTCCGCGGCGCGCTTGGCGAGCGCCTCGATCTTGCACGCGCCGTCGAGCAGCGAGTACTCGGAGTGGACGTGGAGATGGGCGCAGGACGGTGTGCTCAAGGTCTTTCCGATCTTAGGTATCGCGGCGGCGGCCGATCAGCCGGCGCGTCGCTGTTTGCGTCGTTCTCGCCGCTGTCGCAGGCGCAGCCGAGTGCGGCCGATCAGCGACATGCTGTGCTTGTGCGGCGGACGACGCGCGGCCGCTGCCGGCCGGCGCCGGCGGCTGCTCCTCCACGCGTGCCCGCAGACGCTCGACGGCGGCGGCCAGCGCCTCGGCCATCTCGCCACTGCGCGCTTCGTCGCCGGCGAGCGGGCGCTGCTGCGGGACCGGCGCCGTTACGGACGCGGATGCCTGACTGGGCTCGGGCGTCGACGGCAGGCTCGTGCGCGGGAGGACGCACGGCACGCGGAGGGGCCGTGCCGGCGGGCGTGGGCGCCTGGGGAGCCTCTGCAGCCAGAGGCGCCGGCAATGGTGGCGGTCGGCGGTGCGCTCGCGCTGCGCAGCGCCGCCTCGCGCAGGCGCGAGACGGTGTCGGCGAGGCCGCCGAGCAGCGCGAGAGCGCCGCGCTGGGCCTGCTGCATCGCCTCGAGCAGCCGCTCGGCCCGCTCGCGCGCGGCGCGCTCGACGGCCAACCCGGCGTGGAGCTCCTCCGCCTGGTGCTCGAGCTCGCTCACGCGCATGCGCAGCGCGTGCTCGGTGCCGAGCAGGCGCCGAGCGCTGCGCGGCGGCCGCCTGCTCGGCCTCCGCCAGCTCGCGCTGGGCCGTCTCCAGCCGCGCGCTCAGCGCCTGGGCCTCGCGTTCGCTCGCCTGCAGGCGCTGCGGCGAGGCGATCGACCTCGGCGCGCGCCTCGCGTTCGAGATCGCCGCAGCGGTCTTCGGCCTCGATCCGCAGCCGCTGCTCGGCGTACTCGCGCTGGGAGACTCGCTGAAGCTCGCGCTCGAGCGCCTCCGCGCCGCGGGACGATCGGCGGACGCCAGCCGACCTCGGACGCGCCTCGCGTGCTCGCGCGCCTGCTCGATCCGCTCGGCGAGGCGATGGCGCTCCTCCTCGGCCTCGCGCAGGCGCTGCTGCAGGCTCGCGAGGTGCGTCTCCAGCGTGCGCACCGTCGCCTCGGCCGCCTCGGCGCGCAGCGTCAGCGCGTGCTCGCCCGATTCGGCGGTGCGGCGAGCGCGCCGTTCGGCGAGCAGATCGCCCTCGCTGCGACGCCCGCGACCCTCGGCGGCGCTGCCGGAGTCACCGCCCGGCGTCTCGTTCCCCTCGGCGATCACAGTGCCCGCAAGCTACGCTCAGGCTCGGACGGTTTGAGCTCGCCCGCAAAGCCGCCGCAAGGGGCGCTTTTCAGCTCGCCAGGCGCCGCGCGAGCACTGCCGCGCCCGCCGCCGCCGTGACGCCGCCGGCGCCGACGAGGACGAGCTTGCGTCGCGACGGGGCGCGCTTGCGCAGGTACCACTTGCCGCCGCGCCAGACCGCGAGACCCAGGAGCTTGTAGCCGGTTCCGTTCACGGTGCTGATGCTACCCGGCGCGGCCCAGGTCTATGCCGGAGCCACGCCGGACGCGCGAGCAGTCTCCGCGATATGTGCTCGCGCTTCGCCCGAAAGTCGCATCCCAAGCCGCGACTATGGTCGCCGGCCATGCCAAAGAAGTACAGAGACGTGCGAAGGGCGCTGATCGATGCCGGCTGGCACGTGATCCGACGACGCGGCTCCCACGAGGTCTGGGCGCGATTCGGCTCGAGCGAACCACATAATCGTTGCCGGACAAGGACAGCGACACGGTGCCGACAGGGCACCCTCGGTAGCATTCGTCGCGCAAGCGGCTTGGAGGATCTTCGATGAGCAAGTACGTCGTCATCTACGAGCAGGCCGACGACGGGGCTTGGGGTGCCTACATCCCCGACGTCCCGGGCGTCGTGGCGCTCGGCGCATCGCGCGCGGTCGTCGCGAAGCGCATCCGTGAGGCGCTCGCGGCATACACAGATGACCTGCGTGAGCACGGTGGCTCCCTTCCTACGCCTCACCACGCAGCGGGCACCGTCGCGACCTGAGCGAACGGCCGGCTGGGGGGCGCCGGGTAGAGAAACACCGCCCGGCACAGGACCGTCAGACGGCCCTTACTCCTCGTTGCGCAGCCGCCAAGCCATCCGCGACTGCAGCGACCACAGCTCGATGAACCCGGGCGAGGCGGTCTGCGAGAAGAGGCCGCCGGACTGCGCGAAGGAGGCGAGGCTGGCGTCGTAGACGGCGTTGGGCGAGGAGCGCGTGATCACGCGCGCGTGGCCCTTGTACAGCTTCAGGCCGATCGTGCCGCTGACGCGCTCGTTGACGGCCTCCATGTAGGAATCGAGGTCCTCGCGCAGCGGCTCCCACCACAGGCCGGCGTAGACGAGATAGGCCCACTGGTGGTCGAGCTGCGGCTTGAACTGGTTCTGGTGGATCGTGCAGACGAGGCGCTCGAGCTCCTCGTGGGCGGGCAGCAGGATCGCGGCGGCGGGCACCTCGTAGATGTCGCGCACCTTCAGCCCGACGATGCGGTCCTCGATGTGGTCGACGATGCCGACGCCGTGGCGCGCGGCGATCTCGGCGATCGCTTCGAGCAGCTCGACGAGCCCGATCGCTCGCCGTTCAGCGCGACCGGCACGCCGGCCTCGAACTCGACCTCGATCGTCTCGGGCTCGTCGGGCGCGTGCTCGGGCCGCGTGACGAGCTGGAAGACGTCGTCCTCGGGCGCGTGGTCGAGATCCTCGATCCAGCGGCCCTCCGAGGAGCGCCCCCAGAGGTTGTCGTCGATCGAGTACGGCGCGGCCTCGGTGCCGCCCTTGACCGGAATCCCGTGCTCGCGCGCGTAGGCGATCTCCTCCTCGCGGCCCATCTGCCAGCGAGCGCACGGGCGCGATCACCTTCAGCTCGGGCGCGAGCGTGGCGATCGTCGCCTCGATCCGCACCTGGTCGTTGCCCTTGCCGGTGCAGCCGTGCGCGATCGTGTCGCAGCCGGAGCTGCGCGCGTAGTCGACGGCGAGCTTGGCGATCAGCGGCCGGCCGAGCGCGGTGAACAGCGGGTAGCCGCCGCCGTACAGCGCGTTGGCCTTGATCGCCGGGACGACGTAGTCGCGGGCGAACTGCTCGCGCGCGTCGACCACGTGGCACTCGAGCGCGCCGAGCTTCAGCGCCTTGCCTTCGATCACGCCGTAGTCCTCGCCGGGCTGGCCGAGGTTGACGGTCAGGCAGACGACCTCGGCCTCGTACTCGTCCTGGATCCACTTGAGCATCACGCTCGTGTCGAGACCGCCCGAGTAGAGCAGCAGCACGCGGCTGCACCTGCGCAGGATCGGCCTCGTAGGAAGCCGTCGGGATCGTCTTATGTTTATTAATTCGATCGATGTTCACGGGCGGGGAAGGCTAGCGCCGGGGCTCCACGGACGCTGCGCGCCTGGGCGCGCGTTCCATCAACGGATACGGGGGCTTCTCTTCGCTGAAGCCGAGTCGCTCGTACAGCCCCTGCGCGTCGGCCGTGTTGCAGCATCCAGCGCACCTCGCCGAACGAGTTCTCGACGATCTCGCGCACGAGCTCGAGGCCGAGCCCGCGCCCGCGATAGTCGCCGAGCACGTAGACGTCGGCCAGGTAGGCGAGCGTGACGCCGTCGGACACGGCGCGCGCGAAGCCGATCTGCGCGCCCTCGTGGTAGAGCCCGAGCACGCGCTGGGAGCCGGCCACGGCCTGCACGACGCGCTCGCGCGCGCGGCCGAGGCCCCAGTAGGACTCGCCGCTGATGAACGCGTGCACCGCGTCGATGTCGATCCGCTCGCGGTCGTCGTCGAGCTCGAAGCCGCCGTCCAGCTCGCGCCGCATGCTCAGCTCCCCAGCACGGCGCCGAGCCGGCGCAGCGCCTCGTCGATCTGATCGGCCGTGACCGTCAGCGGCGGCAGCAGGCGCAGCGTCGTCGGGCCGGTCGCGTTCGTCACCAGCCGCTGCTCGAGCAGCGCGCGGCGCACGACCTCGGGCGCGGCCACGTCGAGCTCGCAGGCGAGCATCAGCCCGCGCCCGCGCACGTCGAGCACGTGCGGCAGCCGCGCGAGGCCCTCGGCCAGGCGCGCGGCCGTGCTCGAGCACGCCGCGCGAGCAGCGCCGGGTCGTCGAGTCAGCTCGAGCGCCGCCAGCGCCGCCGCCGCGACGATCGGCCCGCCGGCGAAGGTCGAGCCGTGATCGCCCGGCTCGAGCACGTCGGCGAGCCGCGGCGCCGGTCACGAGCGCGCCGATCGGCAGCCCGCCGCCGAGCGCCTTGGCGCTCGTCAGCGCGTCGGGCACGACGCCGGTCTGCTCGTAGGCCCACAGCGTGCCCGTGCGTCCCATGCCGCACTGGATCTCGTCGAAGATCAGCGCCGCGCCGTGCTCGTCGCAGGCGGCGCGCGCGGCCTGCAGGCAGCTCCTCGGAGAGCACGTGCACGCCGCTCTCGCCCTGGATCGGCTCGAGCAGCACCGCCGCCGTGTTCTCGTCGACCGCCGCCGCGAGCGCCTCGGGCGTCGCCTCGACCGCGCGAAAGCCCGGGCACGAGCGGCGCGAACGGCGCCTGCTTCGACTCCTGCGGCGTCGCCGAGAGCGCGCCGTAGGTGCGCCCGTGGAAGGCGCCGTAGACGACGACGATGTCGCCGCCCGGGCGCGCCTTGCGCGCGAGCTTGATCGCCGCCTCGTTGGCCTCGGCGCCGGAGTTGCAGAAGAACACCTTGCCGCCGAGGCTCGACTGCGAGAGCCGCTGCGCCAGGCGCATCGCGGGCTCGGTGTAGAACAGGTTCGAGACGTGCATCAGGCGCGCCGACCTGCTCGCGCACCGCCTCGACCACGCGCGGGTGGCAGTGGCCGACGTTCGTCACCGAGATGCCGCAGAGGAAGTCGAGGTACTCGTTGCCGTCGTCGTCCCACAGGCGCGTCGCCCTCGCCGCGCACGAACTCGACCGGCTGGCGCGCGTAGGAGGCGATCACGCTCGTGCGCTCGAGCTCCTGCAGCTCGGCGAGGCTCACGTCGTCGCCTCGATCATCGTGCCGATGCCTTCGTCGGTGAACAGCTCGAGCAGCAGCGAGTGCGGCACGCGCCCGTCGAGGATGTGCGCGGCGCTGACGCCGGCGTCGATCGCCTCGACGCAGGCCGCGAGCTTCGGGCGCATGCCGCCGGCGAGCGCCGGCGAGCGCCTCGCGCACCTGCTCGCGTGCTCGCCTCGCGCGATCCGGCTGTCGCGATCCTCGGCGTCCGCGCAGCCAGCCGGGCACGTCGGTGAGGAAGATCACCTTGTACGCGCCGAGCGCGCCGGCGACGGCGCCGGCGGCCTCGTCGGCGTTGATGTTGTAGGAGTTGCCCTCGCGGTCGGCGCCGACCGAGGCGATCACCGGGATGTAGTCGCTCGCGACGTGGTCGATCACGCCGATGTTGACGCGCTCGATCGAGCCGACGAAGCCGATGTCCTCGCCGCCGGGCGCGCTGCGGCGCGCGACGCGGAACAGCGAGCCGTCGTCGCCGCACAGGCCGACCGCCGGCTGGCCGTGGCGGTTCAGGCGCAGCACGATCTCCTTGTTGACCTTGCCGACCAGCACCATCTTCGCGACCTCGACCGTCTCCTCGTCGGACACGCGCAGGCCGCCGACGAACTCGACGGGCAGGCCGAGGCGCTTCATGTAGGCGCTGATCTCCGGGCCGCCGCCGTGCACGACGATCGGGTTCAGCCCGACGTACTTGAGCAGCACGACGTCGCGCGCGAACTCCTCGCGCAGCGCGGCGTCCTCCATCGCCGCGCCGCCGTACTTGATCACGACCGTCTTGCCGTGGAACTCCCGGATGTACGGGCAGCGCCTCGAGCAGCGTTGCGACGTCACGCATGGCATCGCCGCCTCTCATGTCGTGTACTCGGCGTTGATGCGTGACGTACTCGTGGCCGAGGTCGGAGAAGAACACCTCGGTCTCGACCCCCTCCCCCGGCAGCCCGACCTCGTACTCGATCTCCCTGCCCTGCACGGCCTTCGCGAGCGCCGGCTCGTCGTAGTCGATCGCGGTGCCGGCGACGCACACGGGGATGCCCTCGATCGTCAGCGTCGACCTGCAGCGGCGCCGTGCCGGGCAGCGCGCCGCCGACGCCTGCACGATCCGCCCCCAGTTGGGGTCGGCGCCGTGCAGCGCCGTCTTCACGAGCGGCGAGTTGGCGACGGCGCGCGCGACCGCCTCGACGCTCGGCTGATGCCCGCCGCGCACGATCACGCGCCCGATCCGCTCGGCGCCCTCGCCGTCGGCGACCATCATGATCGCGAGCTGGCGCAGGAGCGCGTCGAGCGCCTCGCCGAGCAGCAGCTCGTCCTCGCTCTCGGGCGCGACCTGCACCCCGCTCGCGCCCGAGCAGATCAGGATCGCCGTGTCGTTGGTCGAGAGCTGGCCGTCGACCGAGGCGCGGTCGAACGAGCGCTTGACGCACACGCCGAGCAGCAGGTCGGCCGTCTCCGGCCGGAGCGCGGCGTCGGTCTGCACGAAGCACAGCATCGTCGCGAAGTTCGGCGAGATCATCCCGGCGCCCTTGCACTGGGCGCTGAGGCGCACGGTGCCCGATGGCAGCTCGACCTCGAGGTTGGCGCGCTTCTCGGAGGCGTCGGTCGTCTGGATCGCCTGCTGGAAGGCCACGTCTCCGCCCTGCTCGAGCGCGGGACGCGCGGCGAGGATGCCCTGCAGCATCTTCTCGACGGGCAGGTGGTGGCTGATCCCGCCGGTCGAGGCGAGCGCGATCTCGGCCGGGTCGCAGCCGAGCGCCATCGCCGCCGCGCCCTGCGTCTTGGCGGCGTCGTCGAGCCCGCGCCCGCCGGTCGCCGCGTTGGCGCAGCCGGAGTTGGCGAGCACCGCGCGCAGCGCCGTCGAGGCGGCAGCGCTCCTGGCTGACGAGCACCGGCGCCGCCGGCAGCCCGGTCGCGGTGAAGCGCGCCGCGCTGACCGGCTCGCTCGGCGTCGCACACGAGCAGCCCGAGGTCGTGGTTGCCGCTCGGCTTGATCCCGCAGGCGACGCCGGCCGCGCGAAAGCCGCCGGGCAGCCCCGCGTCCGGGCCGAGGTCGCGCACGTGCTCGGGCGCGGGCACCCAGCGCGAGTGGAAGAACGGCTGCGGCGGGCCGGTGGCGACGCCGCCGAACACGTTCGTGCCGGCGGCCTTCTCGCCCTCGCGACTCACGTCAGCCCCTCCGTCTCGGCGAAGCCGAACATCACGTTGAGGTTCTGCACGGCCTGCGAGGAGGTGCCCTTCCACAGGTTGTCGATCGCCGAGAGCACGACGACCTTGCCGGTGTGCGGGTCGGCCTTGGCGAACACGCGGCAGAAGTTCGTCTCCCTGCACCTCGCGCGTGCCCGGCGGCGCGCCGACGACCTCGACGAACGGCTCGCGCTCGTAGGCGGCGCAGTAGCAGCTCGGCCAGCTCGGCGTCCTGCGACGCGGCGCGTGGTCGTCACGTAGCAGTTGGCGAGCTCGCCCTGGTCGAGCGGCACGAGGTGCGCCTGGAACAGCACGGCGACCTCGTCCGTGGCGCCGCCCCGCGCGCAGCGGCGCCAGCTGCTCCTCGATCTCGGGCGTGTGGCGGTGTTCGGCGACCTTGTACGGGCAGGATGTTCTCGCCGGCCATCGACAGGTGCGTCGTCTCGTCGAACGCGCGCCCGGCGCCGGAGATGCCCTGCTTGGCGTCGATCACGACGTCGGCGATCAGGCCGGCGCGCGCGAGCGGCGCGAGCGCCGAGCAGCGAGGCCGTCGGGTAGCAGCCGGGGTTGGCGACGATGCGCGGCGCCGGCGATCTGCGTCGCGGTGCAGCTCGGTCAGGCCGTAGACCGCGTCGGCGAGCAGCTCGGGGCGCGGGTGCTGGCCGTACCACTGCTCGTAGGTCGCGAGCGAGGCGCAGGCGGAAGTCGGCGCTGAGGTCGACCACGCGCACGCCGCGCTCGCGCAGCGTCGCCGACGGCCGGCGCGGCGGCGGCGTGCGGGTAGGCGACGATGGCGGCGTCGAGCTGCCCGTAGCGCGATCGAGGTCGAGCTCGCTCGATCGCCAGCGGCACGCGGTAGCGCGGGTAGAGGTCGTCGAGGCGCCGCCCGACCTCCGAGCGCCCGGTCACGGCGACGAGCTCGAAGCGCGGGTGGCGCCAGAGCAGGTGCGCGGCGAGCGCGCCGGCGAAGCCGGTCGCGCCGGCGACGAGCACGCGCGGTGAGCCCTCGGCGAACACCTGCGCGGCGCCTCGCCGGCGGCCGAGCGCGTGGGGGCAGCTCAGCCACGCAGCTCACCTCCGAGCTCGCGCCAGCGCCGCGACGATCCGCTCGCGCGCGGGCGCGACGTCCTCGTCGGTGAGCGTGCGCTCGAGCGGCGCGGAACGACAGCGCGAGCGCGAGCGAGCGGCGCCCCTCGCCGACCTGGCTGCCGGTGTAGACGTCGAAGATCTCGGCGCCGTCGAGCGTCCTCTCCGCCGGCTCGGCGCACGCGCGTGCAGCACGCTCGCGCGGCGGGCACGTCGCTCGGGCAGCGTGACGGCGAGGTCCTGGCGCAGCGACGGGGAACGAGCCGAACGCCTCGAAGGCGACGACCTCGGGCGCGACGCGCGGCGAGCTTGCCGAGGTCGATCGCGAAGGCGGCGGTCGGCGCTCGAGGTCCCAGGCGCCGGCGACGAGCGGGTGCAGCTCGCCGACGAAGCCGAGCGTCGGCGGCTCGCCGGCGGCATCGCGGGCGAGCACGGCGGCGCTGCGGCCCGGGATGCAGGAACGGCCACTGCGCGCCTCGCGCACCGACCAGTGCACGTGGAAGCGCGTCGAGCAGCGCCGCGAGCAGCGCCTTGGCGGCGAAGAAGTCGGCCTGCGCGCGGCTCGCCGCGCCACGAGCGCGGCGCGAGCGCCCCGCTGAGCAGCGCGCCGAGCGCGTGGTGTTCGTCGGCGCCGCGGCGCGCAGGTCGCGCGCTCGGGCGTCGCGCCGGCGGCGCGGTAGACGGTGCCGGACTCGAAGATCGCGACGTCGGGCCCGTTGCGCGCGACGTTGTGGCGGGCGGCGTCGAGCAGCGAGCCGAGCAGCGTCGGGCGCATGATCGACTGCGCGTCCGACAGCGGGTTCTCGAGCGTCACGACGCGCCGCATCGCGTGCTCGGGCGGCAGCCGCAGCCGGTCGAGCAGCGCCGGGCTCGGTGAAGCTCCAGCCGACGACCTCGTGCAGGCCGCGCCCGACCAGCGCGTCCTCGGCGACGCGCTGCGCACGCGCTGGGCGTGGGTCAGGCGCCCGGCGGCGCCGCGGCGCGCGGGCAGCGTCGCCGGCAGGCGCTCGAGCCCGTCGATCCGCGCGACCTCCTCGATCAGGTCGATCTCGCGCGTGACGTCGCTCGCGGCGCAGCGCGGGCACGGTCACGTCGAGACCGTCCTCGGCCGGGTCTCGCCCGTCGACGGCTCGCAGGCGAAGTCGAGCGCCTGCAGGATCTCGCGCTGGCGCTCGGCGGCCACGGCGACGCCGAGGATCGCCGCGCACGCGCGCCTCGCGCAGGCGCAGCACCTGCAGCGGCGGCGGCGGCTCGCGCGACGTCGATCGTGCCCGGGCGCGACGCGCGCGCCGCACACTCGATCATCAGCTGCGTGGCGATCGCCTGCGCGTGCATGCACTGCTCGGGCTGCGAGCCCCTTCTCGAAGCGCGCCGGAGGCCTCGCTGCGCAGCCCGAGCGCGCCAGGAGGTGCGGTGGATGTTCGGGCCGTCCCAGGTGGCGACCTCGAGCAGCACGCGCGTCGTCTCGGGCCGACCTCCGAGCGCGCGCCGCCCATCACCCCGGCGATCGACGTCGGCCCGTCGGCGTCCTCGATCACGACCATCTCGCGCGTCGAGCGTGCGCGTCTGCCCGTCGAGCGTCTGCACCTGCTCGCCCGTCGCGCGCGCGGCGCACGGTCAGCCTGCCGCCGGCGACGCGGTCGAGGTCGAAGGCGTGCAGCGGCTGGCCGGTCAGCAGCATCGCGTAGTTGGTGATGTCGACGACGTTGTTGATCGGGCGCTGCCCGGCGGCCATCAGGCGCGCCTTCAGCCACGGCGGCGAGGGGCCGATCGTGACGTCCTCGAACACGCGCGCGGTGAAGCGCGGGCACAGCTCGGGGCACTCGACGACCACCTCGGCGCCCGTCGAGCGGCACCCGTCGCGAGCCGGGGTCCTCGAGCCACGGCGCGGGCGCGAGCGGCGCGCCGGTGGCGGCGTGCAGCTCGCGCGCGACGCCGTACACGCCGAGGCAGTCGGGGCGGTTGGGCGTGATCTCGAGCTCGAGCACGTCGGTCGCGATCGGCAGCACGTCGGCGAGCGGCGTGCCGGGCGCGAACTCGCGCGTCGAGCGTCAGCTCGTCGAGCACGATGATCCCCTCGCCGCCCGGCGCCGATCTCGAGCTCGGTCTCGGCGAGGATCATCCCTTCGGAGACGACGCCGCGCAGCTTGGCCTGCTTGAGCTTCGTGCCGTCCGGCATCACGGCGCCGGGCCGGGCGACGGCGACGGTCTGCCCGGCGGCGACGTTCGGGCGCGCCGCAGACGATCGTCGCCGGCTCGGCTCGCCGTCGCGCCGCCGAGGTCGACCGTGCAGACCCGCAGCCGGTCGGCGTCGGGGTGCGGCTCGCCGTCGAGCACGTGCCCGACGACGAAGCCCTCGGCCGCCGCGCACGCCGTGGTGGTGGATCGCCTCGACCTTCGTCCCGGTCAGCGTCAGGCGCTCCTCGATCGCGCGCACGTCGAGCGCGGGGTCGCAGTATTCGCGCAGCCAGGTCAGCGGGACGCGCATCAGAACTGCTCCAGGAAGCGCAGGTCGTTCTCGTAGTACAGGCGCAGGTCGGGGATGCCGTGCTTGAGCATCGCGATCCGCTCGATGCCCATGCCCCAGGCGAAGCCCTGCACCTGCTCGGGGTCGTAGCCGGGCGCGTTGGCCTCGGTCGTGGGCACGTGGGAGTAGACGTTGGGGTCGACCTCGCCGGCGCCGAGCACCTCGAGCCAGCCCTCGCCCTTGCACAGGTGGCAGCGCGAGCCGTCGCGCAGGAAGCCCTTGCCGTCGCAGTGAAAGCAGGACACGTCGACCTCGACGCTCGGCTCGGTGAAGGGGAAGAAGTGCGGGCGCAGGCGCACGTCGCGCTCGTCGCCGAAGACGGCCCGCGCGAACGTCAGCAGCGTGCCCTTGAGGTCGGCGAGCGTGATGTCCTCGTCGACGGCGAGCCCCTCGATCTGGTGGAACTGCGGCGTGTGCGTCGCGTCGGAGTCGGGCCGGTAGACGCGCCCGGGGATCGACCACGTACAGCGGCGGCGGGTGCGCCTCCATCGCGCGCACCTGCATCGGCGAGGTGTGCGTGCGCAGCACGAGCTCCTCGGCGGCGAGCGGCGTCGGCGGCAGGCCCGTCGCTCGCGCTGCGTCCTCGGCGAGCGGCGGCCGGCGACGTAGAAGGTGTCGGTGCGCGCCCGCGCGGGGTGCGTCGGGCTGTGGTTGAGCGCGTCGAAGTTGTAGTGGACGGTCTCGACCTCGGGGCCCTCCATGACGGTGAAGCCGAGGCCGAGGAAGATGTCTTCGAGCTCGCGGCGCGTCTGCGTGAGCAGGTGCAGGCGCCCGATCGGCTGCGGCGGCGCGCCGGGCAGCGTGACGTCGACGCGGTCGCTCGCGCAGGCCGCGCTCGAGCTCCGCGCCGCCGAGCTGCCGCGGCGCGCGCCTCGATCAGCGCCTCGAGCGCCTGGCGCGCCTGGTTGGCGGCCTTGCCGACCGCGCCGCGCTGCTCGGGCGGGCAGCTGCGGCGACGCCGCGCAGCAGCTGCGGCAGCTCGGCCTTGCGCCCGAGGTAGCGCACGCGCAGCTCCTCGAGCGCGTCGCTGTCGGCGGCCGCGGCGATCGCGGCTTCGGCCTGCGCGCGCAGCTGCTGCGATGCGCTCGATCATGACGCCGGGACCCTAGATGACGCGGGCGCGGCCGTCCCGCGTGACCTCGTACAGCGCGACCGTCGCGGCCATCGCCGCGTTCAGCGACTCGGCGGCGATCGGGATGCGCGCGCTGCGCTCGCAGGCGGCGAGCGACCTCCGCGGGCAGCCCGTCGCGCTCGGCGCCGACCAGCAGCGTGAGCGCGTCCGCGGGCGTCGGCGGCGCTCGCCGCTTGCGCCGCGGCCAGGCGTTGCACGAGCACCTCGGGCGCGTCGGCGCACGAGCGCGACGCGCTCGCCGGGCAGCTCGCCGACGTCGCTCGACGCGCGCGAGCGCGACGGCGAAGATCGCGCCCATGCTCGCGCGCACCGCCTTCGGCGAGTGCGGATCGGCGCAGCCGGGCCCGAGCGCGACGCACGACGGCGCCGAACGCGTGCGCCGAGCGCAGCACCGTGCCGACGTTGCCGGGATCGCCGACGCCGTGCAGGTACACGCACAGCGGCCCGGCGGGCGCGGCTCCAGCGCTGCTCGTAGACGCCGATCACGCGCGTGCCCGAGCCGAGCGTCGAGACGCGAGCGCAGCAGCGGCGGGCTCGACGTCGTGGAAGCCGCGCGTCGCCGAGCTCGGGCCCGGCCACGCGGAAGCCCTCGAGCGCATGCGCGGCCGGCCGCGCGCGGCGGCCGCGCACGAGATCCTCGCCCTCGGCCACGAAGCGCCCGCTGCGCGCGCGCTCGCGGCGCGTCGCGAGCCGCGGAGCGCCTTCAGGCGGGGGTTGTGCGGGGATGTCGATGATCATCGTCGGGGTCGTGCTGGTCGATCTGCTCGGGACATAAAAAAGGCGCCGTCCTTGTCAGGAGCGACGCCCGGGAGGCTGCGTCGATGTCGGTTGCCGGGTCAGGCAGCCGACGCCTCGCGGGCGGCCTCGGCAAAACGTCGGAACGTGTCGGCGTCGCGCACGGCGATGTCGGCGAGCACCTTGCGGTCGAGCTCGACGCCGGCCAGCGTGAGGCCGTGCATGAACTGCGAGTAGCTCATGCCGTTGATCCGCGCGGCGGCGTTGATGCGCGTGATCCACAGGCGGCGGAAGTCGCGCTTGCGGTTGCGCCGGTCGCGGTAGGCGTAGGCGTCCGCCTTCATCAGCGCCTCCTTGGCGCGCTTGTAGTTCGAGTGCGCCTCGCCGCGGAAGCCCTTCGTCAGCTCGAGCGTCGCGCGACGCTTCTTGCGCGCGTGCACCGAGCGCTTGACGCGGGTCATTTGCCCACTCCCAGCATCCGCTTGATCGCGCGGCACGTCATGCGTCGGTCATGATCGTCGGCCGCGCCCAGCGCGCGCTTCTGTTTCGGCGACTTCTTCTCGAGGATGTGGCTCGTGAAGGCGTGGCGGCCGCGCACCTTGCCGGTGGCGGTGACTTTGAAGCGCTTCTTCGCGCCGGAGTGGGTCTTCATCTTGGGCATGGCGCAGCGGAACGATTATGACACGCGCGGCTGTCCGCGGACGCGTCCGCGGTGCTCGGCAGACGCGCTCGGCGGCCGGCGTCGCCGGCGGCGTCGTCGGCTCGTCCGCGGCAGCGCTCCGGCGCTCGTCGGCGGCGGGCTCGGCGGCCTCCGCAGCGGGCGCGCTCGGCGACCGTCGGCGCGGCTCGTCTCGTCGGCGTCACGTCGGCGGCCGAGCGCTCGCGACTCGAGCGCCGTCTCGGCGACGTCGCCGCTGCGCGGCCGTTCGGTGAAGACCTCGTCGGCGGCCGGCGCCGGCGTCGGCTCTGCCCGGCGAGCACGGCCTTCGAGGGCGCCATCATCATCGTCATGTTGCGCCCGTCCTGCATCGGGCGCTGCTCGACGACGCCGAGCTCGGCGAGCTCCTCGGCGAGCCGGTCGAGGATCGCGGTGCCGCGCTCGGGGTGGGTCACCTCGCGCCCGCGGAACATGATCGTGACCTTGACCTTGTCCTTGTGGCGCAGGAAGCGCTCGACGTGGTCCTTCTTGGTGTCGTAGTCGTGCTGGGCGATCTTCGGGCGGAACTTGATCTCGCGGATCGTGATCTGCTGCTGGTGCTTGCGCGCCTGCTTCAGCTTCTGCGCCTGCTCGTACTTGTACTTGGAGTAGTCGAGCACGCGGCACACGGGCGGGCGCGCCTCGGGGGCGACCTCGACGAGGTCGAGATCGCGCTCCTGGGCGAAGCGCGAGCGCGTCGGGCGTCTTCAGCACGCCGATCTGCTTGCCCTCGTCGTCGATCAGGCGCACCTCGGGCACGCGGATGCGCTCGTTGATCCTGGTCGTGTCCCGCTCGGGCGGGCGCCGGTCGAACCTGCGAGGGACCGGCACTAGCTGTGTTGCGCGCGCGTCAAGCGGGCTAGGCGTCGCGCTCTGTGAGATTTGCTGCGGCTGCAAGGCGGGCGAGTATAGCTTCCCCTGCGAGCAGCTGCTCGACGAACTTCGTCGAGCGTCGTCGCGCCGGTGTCGCCGCCGCGGTGCTCGCGCACCGAGACGGTCCGCTCCTCCTGCTCGCGCTCGCCGACGACCAGCATGTAGGGGATCTTGCGCAGCTCGGCCTCGCGGATCTTGCGCCCGACCGACTCGCTGCGGTCGTCGAGCTCGACGCGCAGGCCGGTCGGCGCGCAGCGCGCTCGCGCACGCTCGCCGCCGTAGTCGTTGAAGCGGTCGGAGACCGGCAGCACGATCGCCTGCACGGGCGCGAGCCACAGCGGCAGCTCGCCGGCGTAGTGCTCGAGCAGGATCCCGATGAAGCGCTCGTAGGAGCCGAACAGCGCGCGGTGGATCATCACCGGGCGTGTGCTCGGCGTTGTCGGCGCCGGTGTAGGTGAGCTCGAAGCGCTCGGGCATGGTGTAGTCGAGCTGCACCGTTCCGAGCTGCCACGAGCGCCCGAGCGAGTCGGTCATGTGCATGTCGATCTTCGGGCCGTAGAAGGCGCCGTCGCCCGCGTTGAGCTCGTAGTCGAGGCCCTGCTCGTCGAGCGCGTCGGCGAGCGCGGCCTCGGCGCGGTCCCACATCTCGTCGTCGCCGATCCGCTCGCTCGGGGCGCGTCGAGAGCTCGAGGCTGCACGTCGAGGTCGAACAGCGCGTAGGTGGCGAAGGCCAGCTCCAGGCAGCCGCGCGACCTCCTCCTGGACCTGCTCCTCGGTGCAGAAGATGTGCGCGTCGTCCTGGGCGAAGTGGCGCACGCGCAGCAGCCCGTGCAGCGTGCCGCGAGGCCTCGTTGCGGTGCAGCAGCCCGGGCTCGGAGTAGCGCACGGGCAGGTCGCGGTAGGAGTGGCGCCGGCATGCGCGTACAGCTGCGCAGTGGCCGGGGCAGTTCATCGGCTTGAGCGCCATCTCGCGGTCCTCGACGTCGAGCGATGAACATGTTCTCGCGGTACTTGTCCCAGTGGCCGGAGGTCTTCCACAGCTCGGCGTCGTAGAGCTGCGGCGTCTTGACCTCGGTGTAGCCGCGCGCGCGCGCCCATCTCGCGCGAGACGCGCGACGCAGCGTGTTGCACACGGTCGGTGCCGCGCGGGCAGCCAGAAGGCGGCGCCGGGCGAGACCTCGGAGAAGGTGAACAGGCCGAGCTCGCGGCCCGAGCTTGCGGTGGTCGCGGGCGCGGGCCTGCTCGAGCCGCTCGCAGGTGCTCGGCCAGCTCGTCCTTGGTGAAGAACGCGGTGCCGTAGATGCGCGTGAGCATCGTGCGGCTCGGAGTCCCCGCGCCAGTAGGCGCCGGCGACCGACTGCAGCTTGAACGCGCCGACGCGTCTTGGTGCTCGGCGCGTGCGGGCCGCGGCAGAGGTCGGTGAACGGGCCGTTCGTGTAGAGCGAGACGCTCGCGTCGCGCAGCGGGTGCCCGTGCGGCGCCGTGCGCGACGAGGTCGTCGATCAGCTCGACCTTGTAGTCCTGGCCCTCGGCCGCGAAGCGCTCGCGCGCCTCGCCGGGCGTCACGTCGCGGCGCACGAACGGCTCGGCGGCCTTGACGTGCGCGCGCATCGCGCTCTTCGATCGCCGGGAAGTCGGCCTCGGAGACGCTGACGCCGTCGGGGAACTCGAAGTCGTAGTAGAAGCCGTTCTCGATCGGCGGGCCGATCGAGATCTTCACGCCCGGGATAGAGCTCGAGCACGGCCGTCGGCGAGCACGTGCGCGGCGTCGTGGCGGATCAGCGCGAGCGCGGCGTCGCCGCTCGTCTTGGTGAGGATCGAGAGGTCGCGCGCCGTCGGGCAGCGGGCGCGAGAGGTCGCGCAGCTCGCGGCGCCTCGCCGGCCTCGGGGTGGCTGACCTCGATCGCGAGCGCGGCGCGCGCGAGGCCGGGGCCGATCGCGGCGGCGGCGTCGGCGCCGGTGGCGCCGTCGGCGCAGCTCCAGCGGCGTTGCCGTCGGGGAGTGTCACGGTCACGGTCATCGCAGCGCTGGAGGCTATCCACCCGGTGCGCGTGCGCGTGGATCGGCGGCGCCGGCGAGACCGATGCAGACAATCGACTGAGAAACACCGGTGCAGACGATCGTCTGAATATGCGAAAATCGACCGCATGCCCGATCGAGAGCCGAAAGCGATCACGATCACCCTCTCCCCCACCCAGGTCGACGCGATCGTGCGCGCGGCGTCCCGCGGGCGAGCCCCGAGCATCTCGACGCTGATCGCCGACTCGCTGGCGGCGCCGGTCGCACGCAGCGGCAACGGCTCGCCACGCACGGCGAAGGCGGCGAGGCGGACGCCGCACGTGGCTCGCTGGCGGCAGCGCGGCTACATGCCGAGCGAGACGACCGATCGCACGCCTGTCGCGCTCGCTGCTGCGCGGGCTCTCGCTGCTCACGGGCTTCGGCCCGGACGGCGAGCAGCGCGGGATCGTCGAGCTGGCCGACGACCTCGGCATGAGCCCGAGCACGGCGCACCGCTACGCGCTGACGCTCGTCGAGCTCGGCCTGCTCGAGCGCTGCCCGCGCACGCGCAAGTACCGCCTGCCGCAGATCTGACGCCCGGCCGGCGCCTTCGCCGGGAGGCGCCGCTCAGGCGGCGGCGCGGGCGAGCAGCGGGTTGCGCTGCTCGGAGGCCGCGAGGAACGCCTCGACGACGTGCTCGTCGAACTGCGTGCCGGCGCAGCGGCGCAGCTCATCGCAGGCGCTCTCGTGCGTGCGCGCCGGGCGATAGGGGCGGTCGCTGGTGATCGCCGTGTAGGCGTCGGCGACGGACAGGATCAGCGCCTCGAGCGGGATCTGCTCGCGAGTCAGGCCACGCGGGTAGCCACGCCCGTCGGGTCGCTCGCGGTGGCTGAGGATCCACTCGCGGATGTCCTCGAGGCTGACGTCGGCGATCAAGGCGGCGCCGAGCTCGGGGTGGCGCTGCACCTCGCTCCACTCGGCCGGCGTGAGCGGGCCCTGCTTGCGCACGATCTCGGCCGGGATCTGGTCGCGGCACTGGCCGCAGACGAGCGCGGCGAAGCGCACGCGCGCGACCTGCTGCTCGGCGAGCCCGAGCTCGCGCGCGGTCAGTTCGGCGAGATGGCCGACGAGCCGTCGCGGCCGCAGCTCGTACTCGACGCTGCCGAGCGGCCCGAGCTCGCTGCCGCACGAGTCGCACAGCAGCACGAGCTGAAGCCGAGCGGTCCCCGGCGCGTACCGGGCGCCGCCGCTGTGCAGGGCGGAGTGATCGCACGCCATGTCCTCCCATCGGCAGGCAGGCGAGCGGACTTGTCAATTGCAACGCGCGATGGACCGATGCCTCCACCGGCCCGAGAAAAGAAGCCGGCGCTTCCCGCGCGCGGGTGACCGCTCAGGCGGGGGCGCGCAGCAGCTCGGGGCCCTCCTCGGCGGCTCCGGGCTTGTTCAGGGCGGGGTTGGCCGGCGTCGCCGAGAGGCGCGATTCGGGCAGCGCCCCGCACAGCGCGAGCGCTTCCTCGGCGCCGAGGTCGGCGTCGAGCCAGGCCTGCTGGGAGTCGCGGTCGGCGAGGATCACGGGCATGCGGTCGTGGATCGCCGCGGCGACGCGGTTGGGTGCCGAGTCGCAGGTCAAGAGCGCGACGCTGTGCACCCACTCGCCCTCGACCTTGGCCGGCGTCCACAGCGCGGCGAACGCGAACGGCACGCCGTCGTCGACGCGGAACAGGAACGGCTGGCGGGGCTCGCCCTTGCGCTCCGGTTTGAGCCACTCGTAGTAGCCGTCGGCGATCTGCAGCGCGCGGCGTTCGCCGCGCGGCACGAGGCGCCTGTAGGCGGGCTTGCTCGTGACCGTCTCGATCCGCGCGTTGATCATGCGGTTGCCGATCTTCGGGTCATCGGCCCACGAGGGAATCAGGCCCCAGCGCATCAGCTCGGCCCGCGGCTCGCGCTTGGGCGCGACGACCGTCAGCACCTCTTCGGTGGGGGCGATGTTGTAGCGGTGCGTGCCCTCCTGACCGGGGAAGGGCACCTTGAAGCGTTCGTTCAGTTCCTGCACGCCGGCCGTGTTGGTGTAGCGCCCGCACATGCTCCGAGCATAGGAGCGTCATACGACGCCGCCCCGATGGGCTTGCGGGCCGCAAGCGCGGAGGGCCCCGCGTCGGCGGGGCCCTCCGGTGCTGCGATCTGGCGCTTGGCGCCAGCCCCCCGGCTAGTGGGCCTTCACTTCGAACTGCGGCTGGAAGCCGGTCCAGCCTTCTTCCGGCGTGCCGTTGACGTAGGCCGTGTCGGGTGCCGGGAACGCGCCCACCGTGGGCGGCGTGCCGGCGGGGTTGTCGAAGCCGTCCTGCACGCCGACGTTCAGCGAGTCATATGGACAGCCCTGCGGTTCGGTGTTGCACGGCTGCGGGCGCTGCGGCGTGGCGCCGTAGTCGCTCGTGTTGTAGGAGATCGTGATGATCGCCTGCGACGGCAGGTTGGCGATTTTCAGCGGCAGCGTCACCTTGGCGGCCTTGCCGTTGAAGCATTCGCCCATGTGGTACCAGGCGCCGGCGCTTTCACCGGTGCATTTGGGGCTCGCGGAAGGCCGGTAGGGGATCTTGGCGATCTTCGAGCCGCTGCCGAGCAGTGCGCCGACGGTTCCGCCCGGGCCGACCGCGTTCACCGTGAAGGTGATCGGCCATTCGAACTTCGCCCCCATCGTCGTTTTGCAGTTTTTTTCGTTCCACGTGCCGGTCTGACACGCCCAGCTGCTCATGACGACGCTGATCGATCGGGTTCTTGCGCGCGGTGGCGCCGAATTCCACCTGCCCGCCGAACGAGGAGGTCTGGGTGGCCTCGAAGCCCTCCGAGACGACGTTCCCCGGTTTCGGCGTTTCGAGGTCGTTGTAGATCACTTCGGCGGCGCCGGCCGCGCTCGCCGTCGCTGCGAAGACGGCAGCCAACGCGAATGCGACGGCTCCCAGCCTCGCGACTCTGCTTGGAATCTTTCCGATCATCTGGTCTCCATTCGTCTTCCAGGCCCGTCGAGTCGAAGCCCGCGGGCGATTCATCCCCTCCAGGGGCGCGTCAGACGCAAGCCGCATCGATGACCGGCAGTTGTCCCTCCCGTCGCGGGCGCCGCGGTCTCACGACGCTCCGCCCCCCAATGCAGCCCCATCGGGCACGAAGGTATTCGCAGGCGTCCTCGATGTCAACCCTTCCGCATAGCTCACAAGAGCTGGTCAAAGCTGTTCAAGCCTGAGAGGTGCCGTCTGCCCTCGGCTCGCGCCACATTCGCCACTGCGGTGGAGCGTCGCGCCCAAGCGCGAACTCCTCGATCACGGCGAAGCCATGCCGTTCGTAGAGCGCGCGGTTGCGTGGCGAGGAGGCCTCGAGGAAGGCGGGCTTGCGCTCGGCGTCGCAGCGCTCGAGCACGGGCGCGAGCAGCGAGGCGCCGAGCCCGCGCCCCTGCCAGTCGGGGTGCACGCCGAGGAAGGCGAGGTAGTAGTGCTCTGCGAACTGCGGCGGCGAGGGGTGCCCGCCTTCGAGTATCGCCAGCGAGCGCAGCACGCGCGGGGAGTGACGGCGAAAGACGCCGAGCATCGCCGGCAGCAGCCGCAGCTGCTCGCCGACGCCGAGCTTCCACATCCCGGGCGGCTCCCACACGGCGGCGCCGGCCGTGCCGGCGGTCGTGTAGGTGTGCTCGTGCGCGAGCCAGATGCGCCGCAGGAACAGCGCGAAGCCGCTGCGCAGCACCCGCATCCGCCGCGGGTCGTGGCGCAGCACCCAGCTGAACACGGGGTCGTCGAAGAAGGCGTGGGCGAGCGCCTCGGCCATCCCGTCGATGCCGGCCGCCTCCCCCTTGCGTACGCTGCGCGCCTCCTCGTAGGCAGCGTGCCGGTCCATCAGCCTGCTTCAGGCGGCGGCTTCGACGCCCGCCAGCGCCTTCGAGATCGAGCGCGTCAACGAGGCGGTCACGAGCGGCGCGAGGCCGGGGATCGGCGAGGCGATGCGGATGTCGTAGACGAAGCGCGTGCCGCCGCTTGGGCTCGGCTCGAAGTCCATCACGCCGACGTGCCCGCGCAGCGGACCGCCCTTGGTGATGCGGTAGACGATCCGCCGCGCCGGGACGAACTCCTGCGACGGTCTCCTCGAACGGCGGCGCCGGCCCGACTTTCAGCCGGCGCACCGAGCCGACGCCGTTTCGCTCGCCACCCTCGCCGTCGCGCAGGCGCGTGACCTTCGCGCCGAACACCTCGGCCAGGTTCTCGTGCTCGGCGAGGTGGGCGAAGATCCGCTCGGGCGGCTTGGCGAAGTCGTGCTCGATGTGCACGTGGTGGGCTCGCATGGGCGGGAGCCTACTCAAACGGGCTCGGGCGCCTCGAGCGCCTCGAGGTGCTCGAGCACGCGCGCGACCCACGCTTCGGAGACCTCGTCGGCCTGCACCGAGAGCCGCGGCGCGCCGATCTGCAGGTCCTCGGGGGCGGCGATGCCGAGGAACTCGAGCACCGAGCGCACGACGCCGTCGGTGCTCTCGGCGAGCTCCTCGTAGGTGACCTTCAGCGGCTCGTAGCCGAGGCCGAGGAAGTAGGCGTCCCAGGAGGCGTCGTGCGCGCTCAGCTGGCGCATCAGGTAGTTGATCGCGCGGAAGGAGAAGACGGGCTCGGGCATGCGCCCCTCGCGCCCGTCGCTGGTGCCGGCTTCGCGCTGCCAGGCCTGCGTCTGCACGGCCTTCCACAGCGAGACCGCCTGGCGCACCTTGTCGCGGCGCGTGATCTGCACGTAGCGCAGCCCGGGGAAGGCGCGCGCGAGCAGCTCGGGCAGGGGCCGCTCGCCCATCCCGTCGATCCCGCGCAAGAGCTCGGCGAAGTCGCCGAGGTAGCCCCACATCAGCTTGGCGCCGAACACGCCGTTGGCGGTCGTCCCCTCGGCCAGCGCCCACTCGAGGTACTGGTCGTAGGTGTCGGGGTGCCACAGCGGGTTGGGCCTGGGCGCGTCCTCGAGCATCTCGCGGAAGGCCAGGCGCTCGACGATGTTCGGGTGGCGCTCGGGGTCGAAGTACTCGTGCGGGCGGCGCGGCAGGCCGGAGCGGCGCAGCGCCTCGAAGTACTCCTGCGGATGCCCCGCCAGGCCCGTCCGGTCGAGCTCGTGGCAGAGTAGGGTGCTGCCGCTGCGGGGCGTGGCGCAGACGAGATAGGAGAGCATCGGCTTCATGCGCAGGAGTAGATTACTCAGTGAACCAGTCGTATTTATGATTTTTATTATTTATTAATTAAAAAGATGACGACCCTGCCGAACATCCTCTACCTGCACTCGCACGACACGGGGCGCTACATCCAGCCCTACGGCGAGGCCGTGCCGATGCCCAACGTGCAGGCGCTCGCCGACCAGGGCGTGCTGTTCCGCGAGGCCTTCTGCGCGGCGCCGACCTGCTCGGCCAGCCGCGCGTGCCTGCTGACGGGCCAGTACGGGCAGAGCAACGGCATGCTCGGGCTCGCCCACCGCGGTTGGTCGCTGCGCGACTACAGCCATCACATCGTCCATACCCTGCGCAAGGTCGGGTACACCTCGACGCTGATCGGCGAGCAGCACATCTCCAAGGACCCGCAGGCGATCGGCTACGACGAGGTCGTCAAGGTGCCGACGACGCACGTCGAGTCGGTCGCGCCGCTGGCGATGGACGTGCTGCGCCGCGAGCGCGACAGGCCGCTATTTCTCTCCGTCGGCTTCTTCGAGACCCACCGCGAATTCCTCGGGCCCGGCTCGCTGCGCGACGTGCAGTACTCGAAGCCCCCCAACAACCTCCCCGACGCGCCCGAGGTGCGCGCCGACGTGGCCGCCTTCAAGGCCAGCGCGCGCTCGCTCGACCACGGCGTCGGCATGGTGCTCAACGAGCTCGACTCCTCGCGCCTGGGCGAGGACACGCTGGTGATCTTCACGACCGATCACGGCATGCCCTTCCCCGGCGCCAAGGCCACGCTGTACGACCGCGGGCTCGGCGTGATGCTGATCCTGCGCGGCCCCGGGCCGTTCGCCGGCGGGCGCGTGCTCGACGAGCTCGTCTCGCACATCGACCTCTACCCCACGATCTGCGACCACCTCGGGATCGAGCGCCCGCCGTTCCTGCAGGGCGTCTCGCTGATGCCGCTGCTGCGCGGCGAGCAGGGCGAGGTGCGCGAGGAGGTCTTCGCCGGCTCGACCTGGCACGCCGCCTACGAGCCCCAGCGCGCCGTGCGCACGCGCCGGCACAAGTACATCCGCCGCTGGGGCGAGCGCACGACCCCCGTGCTGCCGAACACCGACGACGGCCCGAGCAAGGACCTCCTGCTGCGCGCCGGCTGGGGCGAGCGCGAGATCGCCAAAGAGCAGCTGTACGACCTCGTGCTCGACCCCAACGAGGCCAACAACCTGCTCGACGACCCCGCCTACGCGGACGTGCTCGCCGACCTGCGCAGTGCGCCTGCAGCTGTGGATGGAGGAGACCGACGACCCGCTGCTCGCCGGGCACGTCGACCCGCCGGCGGGCGTCGAGATCAACCTGCCCGACCAGCTCTCCGCGAGCGAACCGACGACGCACATCGGCTGAGCGCTCGCCCGGCGCGTCGCCGCGTGGCGCCGCGCCGGTCAGCGTGCGGCGATCGTCACGGGCACGCCCGGGCCGATCCGCTGCGCCAGCCAGTCGATGCTCTGCGTGGCCAGGCGCACGCAGCCGTGCGATTCGGCCGCGCCGAGCACGCCGCCGAGGTTGTCGCGGCCGTGCAGCGCGATCTGACCCGGACCGCCTTCGAATTCCTGCAGCGCGTTCGAGCGCGCGCTGAGCGCGAGCGCGTACGGCCCGCCCGGCTCGCCGGTGCTCATCTGCAACGTCTCCTCGACGAAGAAGCTGCCCGTCGGCGTCGGCGTCGAGGGCTTGCCGACGACCGCCGCGAAGCGCCTGACCGCGCGGCCGTGGCGGTAGACCGTCACCCGCCGCGCGCCGAGCCTGACCGCGATGCGCCAGCCGGTGGCTGGTCGTGCGCGTGCCCTGCTTGGCGATCCAGCCGCTCGATCCGTTGGGGCGTCCGGGCAGCATCACGCGCAGCCAGGCGATCCCGCCGGCGCTGCGCGCGTGCCCGATCACGGGCAAGGCGGTTCGCTCGCCCGTGATCGGCCGCACGGCGGGCACGGTCACAAGCACGGGCGAACCGCCTCGCGGGCGGCGATGCACGGCGTGGCCGCTCAGCAGCTCCGCCAGCTGTTGGCTTGCACCGGCCGTCGGCGAGCCGGCGGCCAGTGCCGGCGCCGGCGCCTGCGCGCCGATCGCCGCCAGCAGGCAGCTCGCGCCGGCGAGCGCCAGCAGCGAGCGAGCGCGTCGAAGCCGCGGGCGAGCGCTTGCTCGCCCGCGAGCCTCGGCCGATGCGCTCAGCCCGTGAATGCGCCCGGGCTCTGCGGTTGGGCCGGTCGCGCCTGCATGCGACGCGTCGTCGCGGCCCTGCGCGCACGGCGCCGGGCCGCGGCCCTGCGGGCTCGCTTGACGGCGGCGCGGTGGGCGGCCGCACGTCTGCTGGCGACCGTCGATTTCGATGCGAGCGGAGGGATCACCGCAGGTGTCACGCCCGGCGCGGCGCCCGTCGGCGTGGGGGTGGTTGCGCTCGGGGTCGTACCCGTCGTGGTCCCGCCGGTCGTCGTTCCACCGCCCGTCGTCGTCACTTCCAGCGCGGTCGTTTCTTCGGGCGTCGTCGTTTCGGTGCCTTCGATCGCGCAGTTGGACTGCGTGATCGTGTTCGTGTCGAGGTTCACCGCGGCCGTCTGCGCGAGCAGCCTGCCGTGGATCGTCGCCGCCGTGTTGGCGGTGATCGTTTCGGCAGCCATCACGGTGCCGACGAAGCGCGTTCCCGTGCCCAGCGTCGCCGAGGATCCGACCTGCCAGAAGACGTTGCACGCCTGCGCGCCGTTGATCAGCTGCACGGTCGTGTTCGAGCCGGTGATCAGCGTCGAGCCGATCTGGAAGATGAACACCGCGTTGGGGTCCCCCTGGGCGTCGAGGATCACGCTGCCCGAGGACAGCAGCAGCGAGCTGCTGGCCGTGCGCACGCCGGCCGTGAACGTCTGACCGGTGAGGTCGGTGCCGGCCGAGCCTTCGGTCGGGCGCCCGGCGGCGTCGTTGTAGGCGGTCGTCAGGTCGGTCTTGGCCTGGATCGCGACGGCGTCGCTCACGTGCGTCTGGCCGAGCACGACGGGGGCGCCGGTGACCGAGGATCCCGGCGCCAGTCCGAGGTCGCCGAACATCGTCGTCGGGCCGGTGTTCGTGACGGTCGAGCCGGCGAGCACGGAGAAGCTCGTGGCCGTTCCCAGGCCGACCGTCGCGGGTGCGGCGATCGCGCTGGATGCGAAGAGCGCGCTGCAGAGCAGGCCCGCGAACGCGAGGATCGGGATCGAGAACGTCTTGGCGCGCACCCGTGGGCAGCGACCGCGGTTTGCTGCGAGGGAGTCGCTCCTCGGCGACTCGTGCTGCGTTGGGACGCCTTTGTTCATCGGCGTCTCCTGACTGCGGCGCTTGGCGCCGCGATAGAAAGGGAATGGCTCCCCGGCCTTGATCGGCCTGTTGTGTAACCCGACGCTTCGCGGCCGCAGCGTTAGCGCGGCTAGCCGGGCTACATCAAACGTCTACAGCCGCGTAGGAGACCGCTGTCGCCTTCACGGGCGCCGCGCATCGTGTCCGCGCCGCTGGCGCGGGCGCCCCGCGCGGGCACGGCGGCGGGGCGGCGTGAGGTCTCTCGCAGGGCTTTCGGCACGCTCGCGCTCGAGGGGAGCGAGCAGCTCGCCGCGCGAGGAGACGCCGAGCTTGCGGTAGATGTTGCGCGCGTGCGTTCGCACGGTCTCCACGCCGATCCCCAGCGCCACGGCGATCTGAGGGTTGCTCGCCCCCTGCGAGAGGAGCGGCAGCACCTCGGCCTCGCGCCGCGTGAGCCGGTCACCGCCCGGCCGCCCCTCGCCCCTCGACGCTCGCGGAGCCAGCTGCAGGCCGCGCGCGGCGAGATGGACCGCGTTGAGCACGTCGCGCGCCTGAGCGTCGCGCCCGAGGCATGCACTGGCGCCGAACGCGAGCAGCTGCACGCACTCGATGCCCGAGAGGCCGTCGCCCAGCAGCACCAGACGCGTCGACGGGTGATCCAGGGTCAGCTCGCGGACGTCACCGAGCTTGGCCAGCTTGCGCGCGTCGAGCACCGCGACGTCGGGACGATGCGCCCGCAGCGCGGCACCGATGCGGCGCTGCTCGATGCCCTGCGCGACGATCGCCAGGCTCGGATCGCCTGACAGCAGCTCACCAAGCCCTCGCGCGAAGAGATCGTCGAATCGCGCCACGACGAGCGTGACGAGGGTCGGCGGTTGCGCCGGCGAGCCCGGCGCTGGTGAGCGCACACCTTCACATCGACAGCATGCGGCCGATGGGTGAGCCCGGCTTCCCCCGATGCTCCCCCGACGCTTGCCCGGAAGATCCCCCGGCCGGGAGGATGAAAGAGGCCGCCGGTAAGCCGAGCATGTGGGAATGCCCCGTCTCCCGCTCAGCGCATGGCTCGCAGCGACGCTGCTGCTGCTGGCGGGCGTCGTCGCTCAGCCCGCCGCCGCTCAGCGCACCGGCTCGGTGGCGAGCGCACGCCACGCTCGCGCGCAGCGCGCCGCCGTGGACAGCCTCGCCACGCGCAACCTGCCGGCGCTCGCCGCAAAGCTCGCCGAGCGCTACTGGAAAGCCGTGCCCTGCGGCGGCGAGGTAGCCGTGCTGGCCGCGCAGCCGCCCGCCGCGGGCAACGACGCGACGACCGACGGCTGGGTCACGTTCGAATCGCCGCTCGGCGCGAACGACCTGCAGGCCCCGCCGAGCACGTATACGGCGTGCACGATCTCGCTCGCCCGCTGGCAATGGCCGACGCGGGCGCGGCAGGCGGCCGACTGGAACATGTTCTGCCTGACGGTCGTGCACGAGATGGGCCACCTGCTCGGCCACCCCCACTCGCTCGCGCCCGGCAGCGTGATGGCTCCGGTGTTCACCGACGAAGCGGACGTTCCGGCGATCTGCCGCGAAGACCGCGTCGCGGTCGAAGCAAGCGCCGCCTGAGCGGCCCCGCGCCTGGCGCGCCTGGCCGAAGCGCCGGACCCTACGGCTCGAGGATCAGCTTGCCGCGCGTGTGCCCGGCCTCGCTCAGCTCGTGCGCCTGCGCGACCTGGGAGAGCGAGAACGTGCCGGCGATCTCCACCTTGACCTCGCCGGAGGCGACGAGCTCGGCGATCTTCGCGAGCTGCTCGACGCTCGTGCTCATGATCAGCAGCTCAGCGCGCGCCCCGCGCTCGGCCGCCTCGGCCTCGGGCGGCGCCCCGGCGATCACCACGATCGTGCCGCCCTCACGCACGGCCGGCACGAGCGTCTTGGTCGTCTCGCCGCCGACCGTGTCGAACACGACATCCGCGTCGCTGACGACCTCGGCGACGTCCTCGGAGGCGTAGTCGACGTACCCGTCGGCGCCGAGTGAGAGCACGAACTCGCGGTTGCGCGCCGAGCCGGTGCCGATCACGCGCGCGCCGGCGTGCTTGCCGAGCTGCACGGCGAAATGACCGACGCCGCCGGCGGCGCCGGCGACGAGCAGCGTCTGGCCGCTCTGCAGGCCGCCGCGGTCGAACAGCGCCTGCCACGCGGTCAGCCCGGAGACGGGGATCGCGGCCGCCTGATCGTGGCTCACGCCCGCCGGCTTCTTGGCGATCGCCGCGGTCGGGGCCACCGCGAACTCGGCGTAGCCGCCGCTCGGCGCGAAGCCGAACACGTCCTCGCCCTCGGCGAAGCCATCTGCGCGCGAGCGCTCGATCGTCCCGGAGATGTCGTTGCCGAGCACCGCCGGCAGCTCCTTCTGCGAGAGGCCGCGCCGCTGCTTCCAGTCGATCGGGTTGATCGAGGCGGCGCGCACGCGGATCAGCACCTGCCCGTCGGCGGGCTCGGGCGTCGGGAGATCCTCGATGCGCAGCACCTCGGGCCCTCCGGTCTCGCTCAGCAGCACGGCGCGCATGGCTTCCTCCTCATTTGGACGGCTCTCGGCGAGTCTAGCCGCGGCCTCGTGGGCTCCAGCGGACTGTCCCGCCCGGCACGGCCGAGGAGACGCTCAGCGCGGGTCGGCACGATCGAGGTTCCAGTGGCGCGAGACCGAGCACAGCCGCAGCCACGGCTCCTCCTCGCCGTCCTCGGCCTGACGCGGACGCGGGATCATGTAGAAGCGCGTGATCGTGCGCTGGCCGCCCTCGTGGTCGCCGTAGAGCAAGTCGACGCTCAGCGGTCCGCCCGTCGCGATCGCTTCGCGCACGGGGGCGTAGAGCTCGTCGTCTGAGTCGCGCAGCGCGGCCTGCCAGAAGCTGATGTCCCCGGCGGGCACGTACAGGTCGCGCGTCTGCGTGCGGAACTCGCCGATCTCCGGGTGCGGATCGTCCAGGCCGGCGCGACGCGGCCACAGGTGCCAGCCGTGCAGCACGGCGATGCCCGAGGCGACGTTGCGCAGCGGCATCGCGAGGTAGAGGTTGCCGTCGGCCTCCTGCGCCACGGCCAGCCCGCCGCGGAGGGCGACCCAGTGGTCGTCGCCGTAGCCGACCTTCTGCGTGGGGTCCTGCGGGCGCGCGTTGAACAGCACCGGGCGCAGGCCGACCTTCAGCGACTGCTCGGAGATGCGCGCCGCGCGATTGGCAGAGCGGGTCGCGGAGAAGGTCGCGACCGCCAGCACGAGCGTGCCGCCGGCGGTGGCCAGCGAGGCGATCGTGCTCGTGTCGGCCATTCCGGCGCAGGGTAGCGTCTGTATTAATCGAGCGGTGGGAGCGGCGAGCCAGACAACGAGCAGCGGCTCCGCGCTGCCACCGCTGCCGCCGATGCCGCTCGGTCCGCGCCTGCGCGCTCGCCGCGAACAGGTGTGGTTGCTCGTCGATCTGTTGATCGTCGCGTGGCTGTGCTGGCTGTTCGATGCGATCAACAACCTCGCGCCGGTGCGACAGGAGCTCGCGGTGCGCAACGGCGGCAGCGTGCTCGACCTCGAGCGAGCGCTGCGGCTCGATCCGGAGCGCGCGCTCGATGTCTCGCTGGCGCGTCATCACACGCTCAGCGAGATCGTCGTGTTCTGGTACGAAAACGTCCACATCGTCGTGACGCTGCTCGTGTTCGCGTGGCTGTGGTGGCGGCGCTCGGACGCACTCGGCGCGCTGCGCGCGACGCTCGTCGCCGTCAACCTGATCGCGCTCGCCGTCTTCTGGAGCTTCCCGGTGGCGCCACCGCGGATGGTCTCGAGCGCCTACGTCGACCTCGTCGCGCGCACGCACGAGCTGCCCGTGTGGCAGATCGGCGCGACGGCGCTTCACTCGAACCAGCTCTGCTCGATGCCCTCGCTGCACATCGCTTGGGCCACGTGGAGCGCGCTCGGCGTGTGGGCGCTGAGCGAGCGGCGCTGGCTGCGCGCGCTGGCGTGCGTGTACCCGTTCGTCACGACCTACGCGGTGATGGCGACGGGCAACCACTACCTGCTCGACGCCGTCGCCGGCGCCGGGCTGACGCTGGTCGTCTACTTCCTGCTCACGGCTACAGCGCGCAGGCGCGCTGGCGGCGATCGATCCCGACCTCGGTGATGCCGGCCGAGGTGATCTTGATCCGCGTGGGCACGTTGCCGCGCTCGAGCAGTTTCACGAGCACCGACTCGCCCTTGGACTCGATCCCGGAACGAAGCGGCTCCTCGAAGGCCTCTGGGCGCAGCGAGTCGGCGATCTGCACGTAGACGTGCTTTTCGGCCGTGCCGTGCTGCACCTTGAAGCGATAGGTGTCGCCCGGGCGCGGTGCCTTGATCGGCGTCGGTCCGCCGATGATCTCCGGATCGCTCGTGAGCGGTTGGGGGCGGTACATGGTTGAAAATATCGCGATCTGAAGCGCTCGCAGAAAGGGTCATCTGGCCAGCGTTCGGCGCAGGGGATTTGGACACGGGGCCGAAAGATCCGCGGCCGGCGGTTCGACAAGCGGGATACTGGCGAGCGTGCTGCGCCTGCTCACGATCCCGATCAGCCACTACTGCGAGAAGGCGCGCTGGGGCCTTCGAGCGAGCGGGGATCGCCTACCGCGAGGAGCGCCACGTGCAGGGGATCCACCGGCTCAAGGCGGCGCGGGCGGGCGGCGGCGCGACGGTGCCGGTGCTGGTCACACCAGACGGCGCGATCGGCGAGTCGCACGAGATCCTCGAATGGGTCGACGAGCGCACTGCCGCCCGAGCAGCGCCTGTTCCCGGCCGAGCCGCAGGCGCGCGCCGAGGTCGAGCGCCTCTGCCGGCGCTTCGACGCGGAGCTCGGGCCGAAGGGACGGCGGCTGATGTACGTGCACCTGCTGCGCGACCGCCCGCTGGCGCTGCGCTTCAACAACGAGGGCGTGCCGCGCTGGGAGGAGCGAACGATCCGCTACGGCTGGCCGGCGATCGAGCTCGTGATCAGGCGCGTGCTGGAGATCAGCCCGGGCATCGAGCGCGACGACGAGATCGCCGTCTGGGGCGAGCTCGATTTCGTCGCCGAGCTGCTCGCCGACGGGCGCCCCTACCTCTGCGGGGAGCGGTTCACGGCGGCCGATCTGACGTTCGCGTCGCTGTCGGCATCGGTCATCGTGCCGCCGGTCTACGGCGTGGCGCTGCCCCAGCCGCAGGAGATGCGCGCCGAGACGGCGGCGATGGTCGAACGAGCGCGCGAGCACCCGGCCGGCGCCTACGCGCTCTCGCTGTTCGCCGCGCGCTGAGCGTCGACGGCCGCCCGGCGGGCGAGCGCGAGCGACGCGGCGATTGCTACAGGCCGGTGACGCCCTCGCAGGCGATCAGCCGTGAGTCGCTCAGGGCGGCGGCGCGATGCTCGTGGATCGCGAGGTAGTCGGGGTCGGACGCCATCTCGAAGAACTTCTCCGGCGAGGGGTATTCGACCATCAGCGCCATGTCCCACTCGAGCGCCTCGGGACCGATCACCATCGCCTTGGCCTCGACGGCGAGCAGCAGCCGGCCGCCGACCCGCTGCAGAAATGGCGCGGTGGCCTCGCCGTAGCGGCGATAGGCCTCGGCACCGCTGACGCCCTCGTCGATCCCGTCCGCCCGGTCCTTGAAGCGCAGCAGGTTGAGCATGATCACGGGACCATCGAAATCGGCGGCCATCAGTTGCTCGAGTTGGGCTGGGGTCGGGGTGATCGGCATGGCGTTCTCGCGGGGCGATTCCTATCAGCCCGATGTCCCGAGCGTCATCCCACGCACCCTGCCGCGTGCGGCAAACCCCTGATCGAGCCTGCTGCATACCCCCGATGGACGGGGTCGGCGCCGCTGATTGGATCGCCTTGATCGATTCGCTACCCGACTCAAAGGAGCCAGCAGATGCGTCGCAGGGTTTTCGACACTTTGACCAGTTTCGGCGGGGTGGTACTGGTGGTTGTCCTGCTCGTCGCCGGTGGCCTCTTGCTGTGGGGTTACAGCTTCACCCGCTCGAACGTCCACAAACAGCTTTCACAGCAGCAGATCTACTTCCCCCCGAAGGCGGCGTTTGCACATGCGAAGCCCGGCACGGAGATCACGCCGGGGATGATCCCCTACCTGGCGAAGTACGCCGGCCAGCAGCTGCTCACCGGGCAGCAGGCGCAGGCGTACGCGGACCACTTCATCGCGGTGCACCTCGCCCAGATGCCCTACCACGGCATCTACGCGAAGATCAGCGCCGCGGCGCTGGCCAAGCCGAACGACGCAAGCCTCAAATCGCTCGAGCAGGCATCGTTCCAGGGAACGACGCTGCGCGGGCTGCTGCTCGAGGCATACGGCTTCTCGACGATCGGCGTGATCATGCTCTGGGGCGCGATCGCTTCATTTGGACTGGCCCTGATCATGTCGATCCTGGCCGGCCTCGGCTTGCGACACGCGCGGCGCACGCCGCCGGAGGCGGAGCTCTTCTCGCGCACAGCGGATCCGCGCTCTGAACCGGTCAGCGTCGGCGCCGGCCTCTAGAAGATCGCTGACCACGCCCGTCGACCGGCATCGGTCGGCGAGCGTCGGCATCTGCCTGTCGGCGGGAGGGCCTACCTGCGCGGGCAGGGAACGCGGATCACGTTCGTCACGGTTTTCGCCGGGATCCCGAATTCGCGTTCGCCGCCATAGCTCCCGCCGAAGGTGACTTCGGTCTTGCCGAAGAAGCCGCCCTTCGGGCATTCGCCCTTCTTCGGCACGGTGCCGTAGGGGACCACCTTGCCGTGCGACTTGTACGCGGCGCCCGCCTTCAAGTGGATCCTGCTGACCGATGCCAACGGCGCGCCGGGCACGGTGGCGACCGGCGGCACGAGCGTCTGCAGCTCCCAGGAGTATTTGCCGGAGCTGCGCACGAAGCGGCCGGTCGAGACGACTTCGAGGCTGACGGGAGTCGAGCCCTGCGTGTAGAAGAGGATGCTGCCGGCGGGGCCGAAGAAGGCCTGGAGCGTGGCCGTCTCGGGCACGCGTTCGGTCCCGAATGTGACTTCGCCGAGCACGCTCCCGAGCGGGCTCGCAACCGAGCTCTTGGGACAGCCCGTGGGGCCGACGTTCTTGAGCGTGTCTTCGGCGCAGGAGCCGAAGCCGGACTGATGCAGCTTCACGCCCTTGGGCAGGTAGACGTTGACGGCCGAGACCGGCGGCACGCTTCCTTTCGGGTTCTGCGGCGTGGCTCCGTATCCAGATCCGGCGATTTCGAGCGTGGCTTCGACGTCGGCGCCCTTGCCGTAGAAGTTGCCCGTGCCCGGGAACCCGGGGATCGGGACCGCCGCCGCCTTGACGTTCAGCGTCGGAGCGGGGATTTCTTCGGCTGAGGCCTGGGCCGGCGCGGCGAGCAGCACGGAGCCGAACAGCATCAGGCAGATGGCGCGCGCACGTCTCATCTCGGTACTTCTATCAACACACCGGCTCTTCGGGGGCACCGGTGCGACGCGCACTCTCGCCAGGCACCGTGAGCGACGCGACGAAACGCTGCTGTATGCAGGGGTTTTCGCGTGCGTACAGCTCTGCGTGGTCGAGGGCAACGAGGCCCGGTGAGACAGAAACGGCGCTTGCCGGGCCGCGCGTGTGCCCCCTGGCTAGTTGACGGTGCTCGTCTCCACCTTTTCTTCGTTCGTCAACGTCTCGGTCATCGTGAGTCCGACCTGTGCGAACGGCTGGCTGTTCAAGCTCAATTCGAGAACATGTTCGCCTATGACGCCCCCGGCGAAATGCTCAGGCTTCTGTATTCCCCTCGACGCACGGAACCTTTCGGTGGTCGTCAGCTTCATGGCGTTCGGCGTGACTCTGTGGAGCACGGAGCCTCTGATCACATAGGAAAGCCCGGAACAATTGAATTCGACGACGTTACCGCCACCTTCGGCGTGCAGTTCGAGGGCAACTTTATCCTTCGAGGGAGTATCTTCGGTGATCGTTTCGTAGCCGAGCGAGCCGGCAAGCGAGGCGGTGGTGATGTGATCGTCGCCTGCCCCGTTTGATTCACAACCTACTTTCGAGTTTTCGCACCCCGAGAATTTCAGTACGAGTTTGGCAACTTCGGTCGGACTGGCGTATTCGCCGGTGCCCATCTCACCCGAGCAATAGGCCTTGCCGCCGGCCACGGATTCAAACACCATGAACGTGCCGGCTTCAAGTTTTGTCGTGAATTTGTTGTTCACGACACCGGGGAACCACTGGTAGTTGCCTTTTTGATTTTTTTCGGCTTTGGTCCCGGCGTCTTCGCCTGCGGTTTTCGTGCATTTCGCACCGTCGAAGTTGCCCAGGCTCTTAAGCGCTACTTTCAGGCAGCGTCCGAATTCCGGCGCTGCAGCCGAAGCGCTACCCACCATGAGCGCACCACTCGCGAACACGACGGCTCGAAGGGATCGGCGCGTCGCCTGCGGCGGCATCGTCGATTGCCGCGCCGCCTGTCCGGCCTTCCCGACGTAAGGCGCGATGACGTTCATCAGCGAAGAACCACTCGAGATCAACTCGGTCTTCTAGCGCCTGTCCTCGAGCTACGCGAAGCGCCAACGCAAGCGTCATGGGATTTCACGGCGAAAGACCCGTCTCACTGCGGTGAAATCCTGATTGACGGATCGCATGCGATCGTCGATGATCGAACGCATGCCGTCGACGCGGTCCCTCGATCAGGCTTTGCGCTGGGCAACTCGCAGGCATGTCCGCATCTACAACTTGGTTTTCGCCGCACTGGCGGTCGCGGCTGGTGTCCTGGTTTTCGAGCTCACGGATCTCACCCGGGATGCTAAGAGCCTTCTCGCAGGCGCATTGCTCGCCGGCGGCATCGGAGTCGTGTTTGCCGAGCTGACCACTACGTCAGACCGGCGTAAGGTCGACGAGCTTCGCAGAGAAGTACTGGCTCGCTGTCGGACCGCCTACCGACTGGGCGAATTCTTTCTTCCGTTTCATTCGGCAGCCGCAGCCGGCGAACGAACGCACCGCTACGTACGGGTAGTGCTCGCACTGGGTGAGATCATAAGCCTGAGATCAGCACTTGAGTACATCGTGGACGAAGCACCGGCGTGGGACTTCGAAGAGGCTCGCGAGGAGCTTCTGGCTCTACTTCCGTTCGCCGGCGATGATCTGACGCCGTTTTTCTTCCTCGGCATCGAAATATCGGCGCTGAGGGGTGCCTCACTTGCGACAGAAGATGCGCAGCAGCAGGTGACGATCGTCATCGCACAGGTGACAGCCGCATTCGAGAGCGACATCGAGCCCTACCTCGATGACGAGTACGTGCTCCGTGGATGGCTAAGGCTCGATAGTTGGTGGAATGCTCAGGCGCTGAGCGAGGAGGCGCTGCACGTAATCACCACGCTGTTCCATGCGTACTTCCTCGTCCTGGGGGCACGTCCGCGTGGCGCGGTCGGACGCTCGGCTCATTCCTACAGGAACCTCATTGCGAAGATCGCCCAGATGCCCCTGAATGCGACTGCCGATGAGATCTCCGGGTTGGTTACGAGCGCGCAGGCGCTTCTCTAGGGGGCCGCACTTCGGGGCAATCGGTTTCTCGCCCCATACGGTTTGCGGACACGAGCCCCAGTCGATCGGTCGTCTGTACGGAGCGGCCGCGGCCGCAGGAGCCCCGGGGCAGCGGTTCCCATGAGCGCCGTCCCGCCGGCCGCTGAGACCCCTCGCCTACCGCCTCAGCGCGTTGTTCCCCAGCGTGTGATGCGAGCGGTTGGAGGCGCACGGGTGGTAGTTGCGCTGGGCGGCGTAGCGCCGACCGTGCACGCCGACCCCTTCGATCCTGACCGCGACGGCGCCCTGCGGCCTGCCGAGGAAGCTGATCTTCGTCGAGCGGGCCCCTCCGGGCAGACTCCTGTAGACGACGCCGTCGAGGCGGATGGCGACGCTGTGCAGGCGTATGCCCTTGCGAACGCGCCAGTGAATGACCTCGACACGCCTGCTGGTGCAGGCCGGGACGATCTTCAGCGGGGGGGCCTGCGGGGCCGGGATGGTGCTCGTGGTCGGAGTCGTGGTGGTCCCGGCGTCACCGGTCCCCGGCACGAGGACACCGCCGCCACCCGGTTCGTCGGTGCCGCCGCCCGGCGCGGTCAAGACGAATTCGGCGCCGACGGAGGACTGGCCTTCGCCGATCGTGACCGTGCAGGCCCCGGTTCCGGAGCAGGCACCCGACCAGCCCGCGAAGCTCGAGCCTGCGGCGGCTTCGGGGGTCAGGGTCACGGTGCTTTCTTCCTGGAACGCGGCGGTGCAGGTGGCCCCGCAGTCGATGCCGGCGGGCATGCTGGTCACGGTGCCCGAGCCCGAACCCGGCCCTGGTGACGACCAGCGGCGTCTTGATTTCGCGGAAAGAGCTCTTGATCTCGGCGCCGAGGGGTACTTCACCGTTCCAGACAACCACCGAATGGCCGCTGTCGTCGAGCGCGACGTGCGGCCCGTAGGCTTCTTCCCCTTCGAGGCTGAGCTGGTTCGAGACTTGCCAGGTGCCGTTCGGACGCAGGCTGGTTGTGCGCAGCGCGTAGTTGTGGGTGCTTTCATTCCAGCCGGACCACACCACCTGTGCGGCACCAGCGGGCGACATCGCGACCTGTGGGGCTTCGGCTTCGGCGCCGACCGGGGAGATGCGCACCGGCGAGGCCCAGGCCCCCCCGGCCGCCAGCACCGCTCCTTCGACCGAGCCGACCGAGCCATCGAACCGGTACCAGGCGGCGACGGCGTCGCCCGCCGAATCGACGGCGACTACAGGCGCGTGCGCTTCGAGTGCGGGGGTGGAGATCTGTTCGGGCGCGTTCCAGCCGCCGGCGGCGGGTCGCGAGGCGACTTCGGCGACGAGTCCGGTACTGCTGCGCGACCAGATCGCGGTGAAGTCCCCCGTGGCGGGATCGGCGACGACGTGAGGCGGTTCGGTGACGGTCGCGGGAGCGGAGATCGCTTCTTCACCGGTCCAGCTGCCACCGAGCGGCAGCTCGTTTGATTCGACCACAGACGTGGCTCCGGAGGACGACTGCCAGACGGCTGCCGCGGTCCCGCTCGCGCTCATCGTCACGTCCGGCGCTTCGGCGTTGAGGGCGCTGCTCGAGATCGCAACCGGCGCTTGCCAGGAGCCGCTCGCGGGCTTCGAGGTGGCGCGGATCACGTGGTTGCCGCCGACTCCCTGTCGCCAGATGAGAACCGCGTCGCCTGCCGCGTCGATCGCGACGGCGGGGGTCTCGACCACCGCGGACCCGAATTCGACCGCTTCCGGCGCTCCCCAGCTACCCCCGGCCGGCTTGTACGCGGCTTCGATCGCTTCGGACCCGGCCAGCCGCTGCTTCCAGGCGACGATGACGTCGCCCGCGGGATCGACCGCCAGCGTCACGTTTTCCGCGTTGCCGACCGGCGCCGATAGGTCGACCGGCGCCCCCCAGCTGCCGCCGACCGGGCGTTCTGCCGCCTGTGCGAGGAGTTGCAACCCGTCGCTGCGGGTCCAGACCGCCGTCGCGTTGCCGACGCCGTCGATCCCGACCTTGCTCCAGCTGGCGCTACCGCCCGGGATCGAAACTTCTTCCGGCGAGCTCCAAGGGGCGGCGCCTGCCGGGACGGCCGCGATCGCGAGGAGGGCCAGCAGCGCGGTCAGCGCGAGAAAGGCACGGCGAACGGCCGGCGGGACGAGACGGGCAGGGGCGGGCAACTGGGTTCCTCTCCTCTGGGGGCATCCCGTCATCGACCATCCACGCCCGGAATATGAGCCGCGGGCCGCAGAGCCGACCGACGGCGAAGCAGTTCCGTGACAAAGACGTCGCGCGCCGTTGGCTGGTGCACATGGACGCTGAGGCGCACGGCGCGATGTTCAGCCAGCCGACGAACGCTGACCGGCCGCGCCCGTTCCGTGAGGTGATCGACGTCTGGAAGGAGACGTGCTGGACTGGCCTCTCCCCCAGCACCACCGCGCGCTACGGGCAGGTGTTGCGCACGTATCTAGAGCCGGAGTTTGGCAGCACACCGATAGCGGACGTCAACAGAGGGACGTGTCGGCGCTACTTCGCGCAGCTCACGCGTGAAGGCAAGGCACCAGGCGCGGTCAGGAAGGTGCACACGGTCCTCTCGGCCATCATGAGCGAGGAGGTCGAGCTCAACATCATCGCGGCGAACCCCTGCACGCGGATGCGCGGGTTGCCGACCGTCAGGCATCAGGAGCCGGTGTTCCTGAACGCCGAGCAAGTGCGCACGCTGGCCGAGGCGATGCCGACCGACACGTACAAGTTGCTCGTCTACACGGCGGCATACACGGGCCTGCGCTCTGGCGAGCTATGCGCCCTGCGCCGGAAGGACGTAGACCCTGCGCGGTGTCGTTCACGTGCGGCAGGCGCTGAAGCAGCTCGACCCGCCCGTGTTCGGCGGCACCAGGACAGGCAAGACGCACCAACTCGTAACGCCAGCCAGCGCGGGTCCCGGCACCTCATCAACGCGCCGGGACCCCGCGCTGGACCCCTAGTGCATGCCGAAGTGCTCCTCGTAGAGCCGGTCAAGCTCACCGTTGAGCGTTTTCTTTAGCTCGTTGAGGTCGTTATGCGGCCACGTGCCATCAGCCGTGTCGCCGGGATAGTTGTGGTCCTGCAAGAACCCGGCACCGTCCTTCTGAAACCGGATCGTCAAGTCCACGGCGAAGCCCGAAAGAGGCTGTCCCGTCTGCTTATGCTTGAAGCGGGGCGTCAGCGTGTAGGCGGCAGGTGCGGCGGAGGCCATCTCCATCCCCCTGGCTAGTCGTTCATGGAGTCCCGAGCCTAGCGCGCTCGGGTCCGTCCGGGGCTTGGTCTAGCTTTGCTCATGGGGTGGTCCGCGACGGACCTCCGGCCGATTCGGGACCGGCTCTCGATAGGCGAGAAGTTCTCCCAAGGGCACGGGCGACGGTCCAGGAGGACAGAAGTCGAAGTGGTACCACGTGGTCGTCCCGGCGAGACTAGATCTAGACCCCGGAGGCCTTCCAAAAGCAGCCGGGGTTTCGTCGTTCTAGGGCTGCAACTCTTTGATGCGCTTGAACAGCTCTGCGACGTAGCCGAGCGCTTCATTCAGGTCCGGAAAGTATTCCGAGGGGTGCGCGCATTCGTTTCGCTTGTTCAGGAGCCCGTGCAGCGCCTTCATTTTGCCGTTCGTATAGACGCCTGCCGCCTTCCCCGCTTCGATCACTGCGAACTCGCTCCACTCGCGCAAGTCCTCCGCGACGTTCAGCGTCCACTTTTCGCGTACGGCTCGCAGGGCCCCGAGGTGTTCCGGGATCAGGTGGTGGTGCAGGAAGTCAACGAAGCCGGCCCATGCGATCACGTGGGCCGCACGGAATAGACCGGCCTCCACGGCGCGCAAACTCTCGCGAAATAGCTCGTCTTGATCGAGGGAGAGCGCGCCCAGGTCTTCGTACGACTTCTCGAGCGTGATGACCCGTGCCGACGCGGCCTCATGCTTGCTGAGGATCGCTTTCGCGTCTTGGTCAAGCTTGCCAATGCGATCCAGTAGTTCCCGGACCGCGTCCGGCTGGCTCATTCCGCTCCGATGAGCCCTTTGAGGTGCTTGGCCATCGCAGCGAACAACTTCTCGTAGACGTCGCCGTCCGCACTCTCAGGCAGCTGTAGCTGGAGGTTCACGGTGAGAGCGACGCCTCCGCCCCCGGCGGCCTGCTGCGTTTTCGCTTTCGACCCTTTGTCTTTCGGCTGTTTGATCTCAGGCTCGTCGCCACCCGGAGCCTCCGCTTCGAAATCGCCGAACGCGCAAAAGGTCTTGAACGTCGCGACGACTCGTTTTTGCGTTTCCTCGCCGTAGTCCGTTTGCGACCGAACGAGGGCCAACAGAGCCTCTGTGTCCTTCCGGTGCGCGTCGGCGTAGGTCGAGAAGAACTGGGGATACGCCGCCCGAATGCCATCCGCGAACTTCGCTCGGTCCTTCGTTCTGAGTGCAGTCCACAGCTCAGTCGGTTTGCCGTCGGAGCCGACAATCCCTACGCCTCGCAGCGCAGCGAGGCTCTGGGCTGCTGAGCCTCCCGAAAAGCCAACCCCGGAGAGCCACGGTCCGTTGACCTTGGGCGGCGTCACCCAGCCAGGAATGCCTTCCAGGATCTTCTTGAGGCCCGTCTGCGAGGTCGCGAATGGATATGAGCCGCTTGCCATAGCCGCCTGACGGCAGCCACCCGCCCGGACGTAATGAATGCGCCACAGGGGCCACGCTACGGCCCTAGATTTGGCCTACCCAGGACTACCCGCTCGCCTGCCGTTTCGCGGGGTGTAGCGGCCACGCCTGCGCTCCGGGGTCCCAGGCGGGGTCCAGACCCTGTTAGAGCCCCGTTCCTCGGACCCCAGCCAACAAAAAAGCCCCGCGTTAGCAGGGCTTTTCGGTGATGGGCGATACTGGGCTCGAACCAGTGACCTCCGCCTTGTCGAGGCGGCGCTCTCCCAGCTGAGCTAATCGCCCTGGGAAGGCCTGAAGCCTATCAACGCGAAACGGCCGCGCTGGCGCTGAAACCGCGGGTGCGGCAAGCGACGAACGACGACCGGCGCCGACGCGGGGAAGGCTGGGCCAAGGAGCAAAGCCCGGGCCTCCCCCGCCTCGCTCACGGCACGATCACGACCTGTCCTTCGCTCCCACCACCGGCCTCGTTCGCGCCCTCGGCCCCTTCTTCAGCTCCCGTCGGACCGGCGCCGCGTTCCGCTTCGACGCCTTCCACTCCGTAGGGCGAGCGGCGGCTGTATGGCGACTGCGCACCTTCAACCTGGCCGCCTTCGGCTTCGGCCTGCACCGAGCGAGATGTGGCAGAGCTCGACGAGACGCCCTTGCCGGCCTCGATCGCCTTGACCGCCGTCGCGACGGTGTCGGAGGAGACGGCGAAGCCGACGCCGGTGCTGCCGGGCTGAGAGCCGGCAACGCTGGCCGCCTCGCTCGCGATCTGCGAGTTCACGCCGATCACTTCGCCTTGGTCGTTGAGCAGTGGGCCGCCCGAGTTGCCCGGGTTGAGCGCAGCGTCGGTCTGGATCGCGCCTGTGATCTTCGAGCCGTTGGGCGCCGAGATCGTGCGCCCGAGCGCCGAGACGATCCCGCGCGTGAGCGTCTCGTCGAGGCCGTAGGGGTTGCCGATCGCGTAGACCGCGTCGCCGACCTGCACCGACTTCGAGCTCGTCAGCGCAAGCGGCTTCAGGCCGAGGCCGGACGGGTCGACTTTGATCAGCGCCAGATCCTCATTGGCTTCCTCGCCGACAAGCGTCGCCGAGCGCGTGACCGTCGCGGAGCCTTTCGACGCCACCGTCAGGCTGCTCGCTCCCGCGACCACGTGATCGTTGGTCAGGATCAGGCCTTTGTCGTTGAGCACGATGCCGGTGCCGCTGTCTTCGCCCTCGGACGTGACGGCCTTGATCGAGACGACGCCGGCCGAGGCCTGCTTGTAGATCTGCGTCGCCGACAGCGCAGTCGAGGCGACCGTCTGACGCGTGCCGGTAGAGCTAGCGCCGAGGCTCGAGGCGGTCGTCGTCCTGACCGAGGACGCGCCACCGCCACCTGCGATGGCGATCACAGCGACGCTCGCCACGGCCGCTCCGAGCAGGGCGGCGAGCAGGATGGGTGCGAGTAGACGCTTGTTCACGGCTGGCCTCCTGGGCTTGGACGGGATCGGTCCATGCTGAGAGGTCTCGCTGTGCGGGGACTAACGCGATCCGAAAGGGCAGCTAACCGGTGAGCAAAAGCTTCGTAAGCGCCCGTGGCCCGATACCCTTGGGGACCTTCTGGCGACGTGGCGGAGTGGCTACGCAGCGGCCTGCAAAGCCGTTTACACCGGTTCGATTCCGGTCGTCGCCTCTAAGGCCTATGCACGCCCTCCGCTACCCCTAGCCGTTCGTTCGCGCCGTAGATCGCATCCTTGACGCGGCGACCACGTCATCGAGCCTCGGCGCTTCCTGCCCCTGGCTGGGCAGGCTGTGGTCCGACGGACGACGAGAGCCCCAGAATGGACAGGACCTTTGGCCCCTCGCTCGTCACGAGAGCCTTCCGCGCAGCTACGAGTAGCGGTTCATTTCTGTTGGCCGCGCGGATCAGCGACGCGTCGCGAGCTGTCTTGAAGCGATTGATCGCGGCGTCGAGCGCCGAGTCCTGGACGCCGGCGAAGTCGCGTCCGAAGACCGCGAGAAACCGGAGGGTGCCGGGAGGTGTGCTCTGCGCATTAGAGGCAGCCAGCGTACGGGCGTCGGCGCACAGGTTGCTCGGCGCCAACGCGAAGTAGCGGCGCTGTGCCTGCATCGCGCGCCTGATCGCCGCGCGCGTCGCGCGGCTCGACCAAGGCAGACGTTCGACAGTCGAGGCGAACGATGAGGTGACGGCGCGCTCCGCGGGCAGAAATCTCGCGACGTAGAGATCGGCGGCGATCTCCTCGCCGAGGGCGACGGGCGCGGCGCGGTTCACCTGTGAGGAGGGCAAGAGATTGACGGCCGCAAGCACGTTGGGGCAGCCGGCGGCGACCGAGGCCACGAGCTGTTCGTCGCCCTGCTGGGAGATCGGCGCATCCGCCATCAGCCCCGTTTGCCAGCGAACAAGCGCGGTCACAGCGGCGTGTGCCGACGTCCTGTCGACCGGAGCTGCCGCGGCTGAACTCGCTGACAGGGCCCCGCAGCACAGCATTGCGGTTGCTACCGCCACGTATCGGGACGCACGCGTCTTGGGCATGGGACCGGACTATGGCCGCCACCCGGAGCGCGTACAACTGCACCTTCGTCTGGGTCACAACGCCTCCTCGCGAGTGCGGCCCGCATCCCACGAGCGGGGAGGCTTGGCGTTCTAGACATTGGTGCAGTTCCGCCTCCGGGATCGCCTGACTATCGTCGAATCGATCATGGACGGTCGTGTCTGGCGTACCCGCCTCGGCATCTTGCCGCTGGCGCTCATGATCTCCGGCTGCGGCGGATCCTCCGGCCCCCGCGTCGTGCAGGTGTCCTTGGTCGCGCCGACCAGCGGCGCCACGGTGGTCGTGCGGCGCATCCTCGTGACCGGGTCCGTCCAGCCCGCCGAGTCCAAGGTCGTGATCGCGCATCACCTCGCCCCCAATCACCACGGCCACTTCGGGGTCTGGCTTCCACTCGGCCGGGGCCTGACCCATATTCACATCGACGCCGCCGCCGGCGGGTATCGAACCGCCGCCCTCGATGTCGCCGTTCGTCGCACGGTCCCGACCCAAGCCACCAAGCGACGGCCGCTCGAACAGTCGGCTCCCCGTCTCGCTGGCCTGAATGTCGATGCCTGGACGCCGGCCGTGCGCTCCGCAGCGCTGCATGCGTGCCTGGCCAGCGGCGGCTGGCAGAGCTATTGCGAGTGCGCGATGCGATATGTGGTGGCCGCCGGTCCGCCGCGCCAAATGGCGAGCAGCCTCCTGGCGGCGCGCTCGCGGCGGCGCCTGCCCTCTTGGATGAAGCAGACCGTCGTCCACTGCCTTTGACCAGATCCTCCGCCGCCCGGTAACGGGTCGCGGGCAGTTGCCCGGTTGACTGGACGGCGGAGCGGCGCCGGAACGAAACGCTCACGCGACGAGGTCGACGACCCTCGCCCCGTGCTCGACCGCCAGCCGCTCGGCGATCAGCGAGCGGTGGCACGCGCGCGCGTCGCGCTCGACGCACAGCAGCGCCGAGGCGTGCTCGCGCGGCAGGCTCGCCGCGAACGCGTCGAGGTCGACGCCGTCGAGGATCTCCTGCACGTAGCGGCGGCGGTACTCGCGCGCGAGCACCGTGCGGCTGCGCTTGCCCTCGCCGAGGCGATCGTCCTCGCGGTACTGCAGCCGGCGCAGCTCCGTCGTCGGCGCCAGCTCGCGGTGATGGCGGTAGCCGATCGAGGCATCTGCCAGGGCGCCCTGCAGGCGCAGCGAGTTGGCCCATGCGTACTCGCGACCGCGCACGCCGCGCCGCTGGCGGACGTCGAGCACCAGCCCGACCTCGGCCTCGGCCAGCGTGGCGAGGAACGTCTCCAGCGACGCGCCGTAGACGCCGATCGTCGCAACCGTGAGCTTCTCCATGACAGCGTGCTACCCGATCGCGATACTGACGAGACCGTCGCAGGCCTCACCGCAGCCGCGCTTGGGCGGCGAAGACGGCCGGGGTCCGGCACCCAGCCGGACCCCGGCGCTGTCTGCGCGCGTGCTCGCCGGCGCCGGGAGTTCGACACCCCGGCTCGGTTCTCGGCCAGCAGGTGCAACACACGGGAGAGGGTCGTGTGTTGCTTGCAAGAACCTATGCCGAGGCAGATTCCAGATCGTTATCTTTTTGATATCAATAAATGGAATGCCGCTGTCTGCGGCTATGGCGCCAGTCGCTCGATCGCCCAGCCGCCCTGCCCGTCACGCCGGTAGCGCAGGCGGTCGTGCAGGCGGTCGCTGCGCTGCTGCCAGAACTCGATCTCCTCGACGGCAACGCGGAAGCCGCCCCAGCCCTCTGAGATCGGCAGCTCGCCCTCGCCGTATCGCTCGGTCAGCTCTGCCACCGCGCGCTCGAGCTGCTCGCGGTCGGCCACCACCTCGCTCTGCGGCGATGCAAGCGCGCTCAGCCGGCTGCCGCGCGGGCGCGTCTCGACGTACGCCGCCGTCTCCTCCGCGCTCGTGCGCGTCACCGGCCCCGTGATCCGCACCTGCCTGCCGAGCGGGTCCCAGTGGAACAGCAGCGCCGCGCGCGGGTTCGCCGCCAGCTCGCCCCCCTTGCGGCTCGAGTAGTTCGTGAAGAACACGAAGCCGCGGTCGTCGAAGCCCTTGACCAGCACCATCCGCACCGACGGCGACCCGTCCGCATCGGCCGTCGCCACCGCCGCCGCTTCGGGCATGCGCATCCCCGACTCCCGCGCCTGCTCGTACCAAGCCAGGAACTGCGCGCAGCGGGTCGCCATCGACGTCCTGCTCGCGCAGCGGCTTGCCGTGGTCCGGCTCTCCCGTCATCCGCTGCATTCTGACCGCTCGGCTCGGCCCGAGCGCGATCAACCGGCCACGCGCACGGCGCCCGCGTAGACGTTCACGTTGCCGCGCCGCGCGAACCCGCACAGCGTGAGCCCGCGGTCGGCCGCCAGCTCGATCGCCAGCGACGTCGGCGCCCCCACCCCCACGAGGATCGCCGCGCCCGCCACGACCGTCTTCTGCACGAGCTCGAACGACAGCCGCCCGCTGACGCACAGGACGTGCCCGTGGAGCGGCAGCCACCCGTTGAGCATCGCCCAGCCGACGACCTTGTCCATCGCGTTGTGGCGCCCCACGTCCTCACGCACGCAGAGCAGCTCGCCTGACGCATCGAACAGGCCCGTCGCGTGCAGCCCGCCCGTGCGCTCGAAGCCCGGCTGCAGCAGCCGTCCCGGCAGTGCAGCAAGCAGCTCGCGCGCGACGACCGGCCCCTGCGCGCAGCGCCGGCGCGTGGAACGCGACCTCTTCGAGCGCCCCCTTGCCGCACACGCCGCACGAGGACGTCGTGTAGAAGCGCCGCGCGTCCGGCCGGCGCGCCAGCGGCCCGGCCACCTCGATCGTGTTCAGCGCCAGGTCGTCGGTCATGCCCACCGCGTGGGCTCGCTCGATCAGCCCCTCCCCGCGCAGGAAGCCGAGCGCCAGCTCCTCGTCGTGGCCCGGCGTGCGCATCGTCACCGCGATCGCCTCGCCCTCCACGCGGATCTCCAGCGGCTCCTCGACCGCCACGTAGTCCTGCTCGCCGTCGCGCACCACGCGGCGCAGCTCCAGCGGCGAGGGCTCCCGTGGCGTCGCGCCGTCGTGCGCCGGTGCCAGGCGAGTCACGCCCGTGCCTTCGAGGAGTCCGCCTGCTCCGCCGCCGCCAGCCGTTCGCGCTGGGGCTGGACCGTGTACTTCGGATCGCGCGCCGACGCGATGCCCGCCTCGAAGATGCCGAAGCGCGCGCACGCAGACGCCGCCAGCAGCGCCGCGCCGCTGAGCGCCGCCGCCAAGCGGCTGCGCCGGCCGAGCGCCAGCGCGCCGCCCACGCCCGCCACCGTCAGCGCCTCCGCCGTGCGCATCAGCTTGCCCGCGCGACCCTCGTGGTAGGTCTCCGCGACGATCCCGATGCGCCGCTCGAGCAGCTTCACCGCGGTCAGCTCGCCCGCTGCGCCGAGCGCCGCCATGCGCACCGCCGGGCCGTTCTGCGCGACCGGCGCCGCCAGCAGGCCGAGCCCCGCCGCCGCGCTCGCCGCCGAGCCGACGAACACGAACGGCATCTCGCGGTGGCCCTCGTGCCACGCCGGCGTCGCCGTGGTCGCCACGAGCGCCGCCGTGTAGGAGGCGACCGCCGGGCCGAGCAGCGCCGCCCCCGCCGTGCCCGCGCTCGCCAGCGGGCGCACCCGCCGGGCGAGCTCGCCCGTGCCCGCCAGCTCGCCGAGCGCCGCCGCCGTCGCCGCCGGGGCGTAGGCGAACAGGACCCAAACGCCGACGCTCATCGGCGAGGTCGGCTTGAACACGCGCAGCATGTTCAAGAAGCGCGCCGGGCGACCGAGGTCGTGGACGAGCGCCACCAGCGAGAGATGGATCGCGCCCGCAGCGCCGAGCTTGAGCGGTCGCGCGAGCGCCGGGCGGCCGGTCAGCTGCGCGCCCGCCGCCAGCACCGAGGAGGCGCCCGCCAGACCGCCGAGGAAGAAGTAGCCCGCGATGTCCCGCGACTCCCACGTCGCCTCGCGCGACGATCGGGCGCCCGTAGTAGGAGTCGAAGACCTGCTCGCGCCTGCGCTTGCGCCCGCCGCCGCCGCTGTCGCGAGGCTGCCCGGAGCGCCCGTTCTCACTCTGCACGCTCATCGCCGCGCTCCCGCGAACGAGGCCACCGCGCCCGCGACCAGCGCGCCCGCCGCGATCCCCACGTTGCGCCACGTGCGCGGCAGCGTCGCGCGTCGTCGCGACCGGGTCCGGCGGCAGCCCGTAGACCTCCGGCTCGTCCAGCAGCAGGAAGAACGCGCCGTCGCCGCCGACGCCGTCGTCCGGGCTCTCGCCGTACAGCCGCGCGTCGGTCACGCCCCGCTCGTGCAGCTGCTCGACGCGCACCGCCGCGCGCTCGCGCAGCTCGTCGAGCTCGCCGAACTGGATCGAGTCCGTCGGGCACGCCTTCGCGCACGCCGGTTCCTGGCCCGCGCCGAGCCGGTCGTAGCAGAGCGTGCACTTGAACACGCGCCCGTCGTCCTCGCGTTTGTCGATCACCCCGTAGGGGCACGCCGGCACGCAGTAGCCGCAGCCGTTGCAGATGTCCTGCTGCACGACGACCGTGCCGAACTCCGTGCGGAACAGCGCCCCCGTCGGGCACACGTCCAGGCACGCCGCGTGCGTGCAGTGCTTGCACACGTCCGAGGACATCAGCCAGCGAAAGCCGTCGCGGCCCTCCCCGCCCGCCGCCGGCGCGCGCTCGAAGTTCGGCTGGTGCTCGACGCCGCCACACGCTGCTCGATGAACGCCACGTGGCGCCAGGAGTCCGCGCTCAGCCCGCCCGTGTTGTCGTGCGAGTGCCCCGTCCAGTTCAGGCCGTCCTCGGGCACCTGGTTCCACTCCTTGCACGCCACCTCGCAGGCCTTGCAGCCGATGCACAGCGACGTGTCCGTGAAGAAGCCTTTGCGCGGCGGGTGCTCGGACCAGCCCGAGCTGCCCGCCGGCTCGCCCTGCTCGAGCAGCGTGCCCAGCAGGCTGTCCGAGCCCGCGCACGCGCCGCCCGCCGGAGCGACGCCGCTCGCCCCGTTCGCGGCGCTCGGCTGCGCGCTCACGGCTTCATCCCCGTCTGCGCCGTCACGCCCGCGCGCTCGCGGTATTCGCGCACGAGCTCCTGGCGGGCCGCGCCGCGCGGGCGCCGGCCCGGGACGATCTCGACGCTCAGCGCCTTGACCTCCTGGATGTGCGAGCTCGGGTCAAGCGCCATCGAGGACAGCTCGTTCATCGAGTCGCCTTTGGCGTAGCCGTTGGCGCCCCAGTGGTAGGGCATGCCGATCTGGTGGACCGTGCGCCCGCTCGATCTGCAGTGGCGCCATCCGGTCGGTCACCATCACGCGCGCCTCCACGCAGCCGCGCGCGCTGATCAGCGTCGCCCAGCCCGCGTGCTCGAGACCGCGCTCCTCCGCCAGCTCCGGCGAGACCTCGCAGAAGAACTCCGGCTGCAGCTCGGCCAGGTACGGCGTCCAGCGCGACATCCCGCCCGCCGTGAAGTGCTCGGTCAGGCGGTAGGTCGTGACGACGATCGGGTAGACCTGCCCGCCCGGCTCGTCCGGGTCCGGGTGGTAGCGGTTGTTCTCGTGCTCGTAGACTTCGCGCGCCGGGTTGCGCTGGCGCTCGGGGTACATCGTGTTCGCCACCGGCGAGTCCTGCGGCTCGTAGTGCGTCGGCATCGGGCCGTCCGCCACCCCCGCCGGCGCGAACAGCCAGCCGCGCTGGTCGGCCTGCATGATGAACGGCGTGTCGCCCGCGATCGCATCCGGGCCGCTCGCGTCCTTCGGCGGGCGGTAGTCAGGCGGCTTGTCCGCCTCGAAGTCCGGCGTGTCGTGCCCCGTCCATTCGCCTTTCTCGGCGTCCCACCAGACGAGCGCCTTGCGCTCGCTCCACGGCTTGCCCTGCGGGTCGGCCGATGCGCGGTTGTAGAGGATCCGGCGGTTCGCCGGCCACGCCCACGCCCACTCTCCCCCCGTCCAGTTCTGCTGCTCCTTCGGCGTGCGCCGCGCCGTCTGGTTGACGCCGTCCGCGTAGCAGCCGCAGTAGATCCAGCAGCCGCAGCGCGTCGAGCCGTCGCTCTTCAGCTCGGTGTAGGCCGAGAGCATCTTGCCGTCCGCGTCCGAGCCGTTGATCTCGGCCAGCACCGCCTCCGCGCTCGGCTCTTCGTGCTCGCCCTCGGTCGGGTAGTCCCAGGTCAGCTCGAGCACCGGGCGGTCGCGCTCCTCCTGCGAGCCCTTCAGGCGCTCGCGCACGCGCTTGCCGAGGTCGTAGATGAACGACAGGTCGCTGCGCTGCTCCTCGACGGGCTCCTGCGCCTTGTGGTGCCACTGCAGCATCCGCTGCGTGTTCGTGAACGTTCCGTCCTTCTCGATGTGCGCCGCCGCCGGGAAGAAGAACACCTCCGTGGCGATCTCCTCCGTGCGCATCTCGCCCGACTCGATCTCCGGGCCGTCCTTCCACCACGTCGCGCTCTCGATCAAGGAGAAGTCGCGCACGACGAGCCAGTCGAGCTTGGACATGCCCAGGCGCTGCATGCGCGTGTTCGCCGAGCCCACCGCCGGGTTCTCGCCGAACAGGAAGTAGCCCTTGACGGTGCCCTTGATCTGCTCCATCACCGTGTCGTAGGTGGAGTGGCTGCCCGTCAGCCGCGGCAGGTAGTCGAAGCGGAAGTCGTTCTCGGCCGTCGCCGACTCGCCCCACCAGGCCTTCAGCAGGCTGACCGTGTAGTCGCGCATGTTGCCCCAGAAGCCGCGCCGCGCCGACGTCCCCGCGAGGAACTGCTCGAGGTTCTCGTGGCGGTGCGCGTGCGGCATCGGGATGTAGCCCGGCAGCGTGTCGAACAGCGTCGGGATGTCCGAGGAGCCCTGGATCGAGGCGTGCCCGCGCATCGCCATCACGCCGCCGCCCGGGCGACCCATGTTGCCGAGCAGGAGCTGCAGCACCGAGGCCGCGCGGATGTACTGCGAGCCGATCGTGTGCTGCGTCCAGCCGACCCCGTGCACGAACGCCGTCGTGCGCTCGCGCCCCGAGTTCGCGACGAACAGCTCGCAGACCTTCGCGAAGAGTCTCCTGCGGCACGCCGCAGACGCGCTCGACCGTCTCCGGCGTGTACTGCGCGTAGTGGCGCTTGAGGATCTGCCACACGCAGCGCGGGTGCTGCAGCGTCAGATCGAGCGTCGGCAGGCTGCGCAGCCGCGTCCTCGCCACCGCCCTCGCCCTCCCCTTCGAGCACCTGCGGGTTGCCCTCCTGGTCGCGCTGGCCGGCCGCCGCGGCGACGATCGTCCCCTCGTACTGCCAGCTCGCCGGGTCATAGCCGCGCTTGTCCTCGTCGAAGCCCGAGAACAGCCCGTCGGCGCCGACGTCCTCGAACTCCTCGCCGATGATCGTCGGCGCGTTCGTGTAGGCCAGCACGTACTCGCGGAAGTCCGATTCGGTGCTCAGCACGTGGTTGATCACGCCGCCGAGGAAGGCGATGTCGCTGCCCGCGCGCAGCGGCACGAACATGTCGGCCAGCGCGCTCGTGCGGCTGTAGTGCGGATCGACGTGGATCACCGTCGCGCCGCGCGCCTTCGCCTCGACCACCCACTGGTAGGCGACCGGGTGCGCCTCGGCCATGTTCGAGCCCTCGAGCACGATCAGGTCCGAGTTCTGCAGGTCCCCCGGGAGCGTGCTCGAGGCGCCGCGCCCGAACGACGTGCCCAGGCCGACGACCGTCGAGGAGTGGCACACGCGCGCCTGGTTCTCGATCTGCACGATCCCCGAGCGCCGTGAGGAACTTCTTGATCAGGTAGTTCTCCTCGTTGTCGAGCGTCGCGCCGCCGAGCGCCGCGATGCTCATGCAGCGGCGCGTGCGGCTGCCTTCGCTCTCCCACTCCCAGCCCTCGCGCGCGATCGCGCACGAATTTCTCGGCGACCATCTCCATCGCGCGTCTCCAGGTCGAGTCGCTCCCACTCGCTGCCGTGCGGGCGGCGGTAGAGCACGTGCTGCTCGCGCGAGTCGCCCGTCGTCAGCTGCAGCGTCGCCGAGCCCTTCGGGCACAGCCGCCCGCGGCTGTGCGGCGCGTCCGGGTCGCCCTCGATCTGCACCGCCTTGCCGTCCTTGACGTACACCTTCTGCGCGCAGCCGACCGCGCAGTACGGACAGACCGACTTGACCACGCGATCGGCGTCCACCGTGCGCGCCCGCAGCTCCTCGCTGGCACGCGACTTGACGGCCGCGCCGCGCCCGAGCCGGTCCTCGCCGCGCAGCTGGCGCAGCACCGGCCAGTCCGAGAGCGAGGGAACGCGTCTCACCCCTTAGTTCTACCCGCCATGGCCCGGAGAGCAACCCCCGGGCTACGCTTTCGCTCGATGACCCGAGACGAATGGATCGCCGCGTTCGCGCGCGAGGCCGGCGTGCCGGGCCCTTCGGCGCAGGAGATCAGGGAACTGCTCGAGCTCGCCGGCACCGCCGCGCACTCCTCCGAACGGACCGCCGCGCCGCTGGCCTGCTGGATCGCCGGGCGCTCGGAGCTGTCGCTCGCCGAGCTGCGCGCCGCCGCCGAGCGGGTCGCGCCGAGCGGTGGGGCCGAGCAGCCATAGACGTCGTTGGCGATCGCAGCCGCGTGTCTCGAGCGCCTACGTCCCGGCCACGTCCTCGCCCGGTGAGAGCCAGCGCTCCGCCGCAGCGAGATCCTCGGCGCGGTTGACGCTGAAGCACAGGCGCCGCGGGTCGCCGAAGTACGCGAGCGCCTGCTCGCCGACGATCGCCGGGTCGAGCGACTGGAAGACCTCGCGCAGCGGCGCCTCTCTCGCGAGCCCCTCGCGCAGCAGGGGGACATGCGCGGTCGAGCAGCGCGCCGGCAGCGGTTGCGCGCGACCCTCGACTTCGAGCAGGATCGCCGGCTCGAGCGCCGCCGCCAGCCAGCCGAGCAGCGCTCCCGTGAGAAACGGCATGTCGCAACCGACCAGCACGACCGACGCCTCCGGCGAGGCTTGCGTCGCGTGCTCGAGTGCGGCCAGTGCGCCGCACAGCGGGTGGCGTGGCTCGTCGGGCTCGACCAGCAGCGGCTCGGCGAGCCCGCTCGGCAGCTCCGTGTCGCGCTTGGCCACGACCACCGCCTGCAGCCCCGCCGCACGCGCCGCGGCCAGCGGGTAGTCGATCAGCGGCCTGCCCGCCAGCATGCGCGTCGGCTTGGCGCCGCCGATGCGCTCGCCCCTGCCGCCCGCAAGCACCGCGACGATCGCCGGCGACACGCTCAGCGGCGCGGCGTCTCGAGCGTCCACTCGCCCGCCAGCCACACGCGACTGCGGTCGGGCAGCAGCGCCACGACGACCGCCAAGTCGCGGCACGCCGGGCAGCGCAGCACGACGCCGGCGCCGCGGTAGGCGCGGTGTGCACCGATCGCGCTGCGCGTCCCGCACGACTGACAGACGCGCAGCGCCGTCGTGATCTCCGCGTCGAACACCTCCTCGAGCAGGCCCGCGATCGCGTTGCCGTCGAGCGCGTACCGCTCGCCCGAGACCGGCTCGCTCGCGTCCGGGCGAACGCTCATCTCAGCTCCCGCTCGGCCCGAAGCGCTCGGCATGGATTCGCTCGGCTGAATGCCCGAGCTCGACGAGCGCGTCCGCCGCGTGCTCGACGAACGCCGTCGGACCGCAGACGAACACGAGCGGGCGCTCGCCCGGCGCGGGGCCGAGCTCGCCGAGCATCTCCGCGTCCAGGCGGCGCGAGAGCCCCGTCCAGCCGGGCGGCTGCGCGCGCGTCAGCGTGATCTGCACCGTCACTCCCTGCTGCTCGCGCACGCGCTCGAGCTCCTGCGCGTAGAGCAGGTCCTCGAGGCTTCGGCTCGAGACGAGCAGGCGCGCCTCCGTGTCGTCGGCCTGGGCGATGCGGTGGCGCAGCATCGCCATCAGCGGCACGAGCCCCGAGCCGCCCGCGAGCAGCAGCAGCGGGCCGCCGTCGCGCGTGCGCCAGGTGAAGTGCCCGCCGATCGGGCCGCGCAGCTCGAGCTCGTCGCCCTCGCGCAGCTCTTCGGTCAGGTAGGGCGAGACCTCGCCGTCGTCGATCCGCTCGACCGTCAGCGCGAGCGGTTCCTCCGGCGCCGAGGCGATCGAGTAGGAGCGCTCCGCCTGGTAGCCGTCCTCGGCCGTCAGGCGAACGTCGGCGTGCTGGCCGGCCGCGTGGCCCGGCCACTGCGGATCGTCGAGCACGATCGTCTTCGCGTGCGCCGTCTCCTCGCGCACCTGCTGGACGCGCGCCGTGTGCCAGCGCAGCGGCATCCGCGCGGGCGGCGCGCCGAGCTGCGCTGCGCCGCCGAGCTGCGTCAGTCCCCCCAATAGCGCTGCTCCTTCCACGGGTCTCCGTGGTTGTGGTAGCCCGCCGCCTCCCAGAAGCCCGGCTCGTCGTCGCTCATCAGCGTCAGCCCGCGCACCCACTTGGCGCTCTTCCAGAAGTACAGGTGCGGCACGAGCAGGCGCGCCGGGCCGCCGTGCTCGGCCTGCAGCGGCTGACCGTCGAACGCGTAGACGACCCAGCCCTTGCCGTCGGTCACGTCCTCCAGCGCGAGGTTAGTCGTGTAGCCGCCGTCGCACCACGCCGTGAGGTAGTCCGCCTCGGTCTCGATCCCCTGCAGCAGCGTGTCGACCGGCACGCCCGTCCAGCTCGTGCCGAGCTTCGACCACTTCGTCACGCAGTGGATGTCGACCGTGAACGTCTCCGCTCCCAGCGCCTGGAACTGCTCCCACGTCCAAGACACCGGCGCCGAGACGGCGCCGCCGATCTGAAAGCTCCACTGCTCGAGCGGCGCGTGGGGCGTCGGCCCCGCCGACAGCACGGGGAAGTCCTCGACCACGTACTGGCCGGGTGGAACCCGGGCTGGGTCCACATCGCTACGCCGCCGTCCGCGAAAGCCGCGTGAAATTGGTGCCATCGGACGCTCCGATCTCGAGTTGGCACCTATCTAACACCCTCGCGCACGCGCTCGCACGCGCGCGAGGGTGCGTCGTCCGCGACGCGCCGGCTGCCGGCGGAGCGCCGAGCAGCGCGACTTTGCGCTATGCATATGCAATGCCTAGGCAAGCGAAACGCGACCTGTCGCTCGGCGAGGCAGCCAAGGCGCTCGGCGTGAGCGCCGACACGCTGCGGCGCTGGGACGGCGCCGGGAAGCTGCGTACGCACCGCGACGCGCGCAACCGCCGCCGCGTGTCCGAGGCCGAGGTGCGCCGCCTCAGCTCGCGGCCGACGCGCCACCGCACCGGCACGCGCGGCTCGGCGCGCAACCGCTTCGCCGGGACCGTCCGCTCGGTCGAGGTCGACGGCGTGATGGCGCTCGTCGAGCTCGAGGCCGGCCCGTTCCTCGTCACGGCCGCGATCACACGCGACTCCGTGCAGGAGCTGGGGCTGGCCCCTGGCGTGAAGGCGACGGCGATGGTCAAGGCGACATCGGTGATGGTCGAACGCGACTGAGTCAGGAGTAAGGCAATGAGTAGAAAGCACATCAGGGTCGCGCTCGGCCTGCTGGCCGGCGCCGCGATCGCCTCGACCTCGACCGCCGGTGCAAGCGCGAGCGCGCCTGCGCGCCCGGCCGCCTCGGGAACCGTCTCGGCGCTGTTCGCCGGCTCGCTGCTCAACTACATGGAACACAACTTCGGCCCGTCCTTCGCCAAGGCCACCGGCTACGGCTACCGCGGCTTCGGCGGCGGCTCGACCGAAGTCGCCGCGCAGATCAAGGGCGGACGTGCGCCAGGGCGACGTGTTCATCAGCGCCGCCTCGGCCGCCGACAACCTGCTCGAAGGCTCGGCCAACGGCGACTGGGTCTCGTGGTACACGACCTTCGCCTCCTCGCCGCTGATGCTCGCCTACGACCCCGACAGCTCGTTCGGCAAGCAGCTCGCCCAGGGCAAGCCTTGGTACGAGGTGATCACCGAGCCCGGAATCCTCGTCGGGCGCACCGACCCGAAGCTCGACCCCAAGGGCATCCTCACGGTCGAAGCCGTCGAAGGGGCCGCGCGCAAGCTGCACCAGCCCGCGCTCACGCAGGCGCTCGGCTCGTTTCCGGTCTACCCCGAGACGGCGCTCGTCGGGCGCCTGCAGGCCGGCCAGCTCGACGCCGGCTTCTTCTACGCCGTCGAGGCCTCCTCGGCGCAGCTCGTGACCGTCCCGTTGACGCCGGTCTACAAGTACGCCAACTACACCGTGACGATCCTCAACCGCGCCGCCAACCCGACCGGCGCCGCCGCGCTCGTGCGCTACCTGCTGAACGCACAGCGCAAGTTCACGCTGAAGAAGAACGGCCTCGTGACGCTCAAGCCGCAGCTCTCCGGGCGCAAGTCGGCCGTGCCCAAGAGCTTGCGCACGCTGGTCGGCTCCTCGCGCTGAGGTGATCGCCCGCGCCCGCAGCCCGCTGCCCTGGCTCGGCGGGCTGCTCGCGCTGTACCTGCTCGCGCCGATCGTCGCCTTCGTGCTGCGCCTGCGCAATGGCGTCTCGGCCTCGCCTGGGGTCGGCTCGGCGCTCGCGACCTCGCTGCTGACCGCGACGGTCGCGACCATCGCGATCGCGCTGCTGGGGACTCCTCTGGCCTACCTGCTCGCGCGTGGCAAGGGCCTGCACTCGCGCATACTGACCGCGCTCGTCGCGCTGCCGCTCGCGCTGCCGCCGCTGATGAGCGGCCTCTTGCTGCTCTACGTGCTCGGGCCGCACACGACGCTCGGGCGCCTGTTCGACGGCAAGCTGACCGAAACGCGCCTGGCGATCGTGCTCGCGCAGACGTTCGTCGCCGCGCCCTTCCTCGTGATCGCCGCCCGCGCCTCGTTCGCCTCCGTCGACCCCGCGCTCGAGGACGTCGCCGCCTCGCTCGGGCACGGGCGCCTCGCACGCTTCTGGCGCGTCGCCGTGCCCGCCGCGCTGCCCGGCATCGGCGCCGGCCTGCTGCTCGCCTGGCTGCGCTCCTTCGGCGAGTTCGGCGCGACGATCATCCTCGCCTACCACCCCTACTCGCTGCCCGTCTACACGTTCGTCGAATTCGACGCCACCGGGCTGCCTGCGACGGTGCTGCCGATCGCCGTCGCGCTCGCCGCCGCGCTGACCGTGCTGCTGCTGAGCGGCTCGCGCCGGCCACGGCGTCCGCGCACTCGACGCTCGCTGCCTGCACCGCTCGCGCCGGCCCACAGAGCGCCCGATGCTGGCGACGCCGCCGCGCTCGACTTCGTCCTGGCCAAGCGCCTCGGCGACTTCTCGCTCGAGATCGCCCACCGCTCCGCCGGCCCGCGCCTGGCGCTGCTCGGGCCATCCGGCGCCGGCAAGACGCTCACGCTGCGCCTGCTCGCCGGGTTGATCGGCGCCGACGACGCTGAGCACGAGCGTGTCGCGCTCGGATCGAGCGAGCTGCAAGGTCGGCCGCCGGAGCGGCGCGAGCTCGGCTACGTCCCGCAACAGCCCGCGCTGATGCCGCGACGCGACGTCTGGCGACAGGTGACGTTCGGCGCGCACGCGCAGCCCGGGCTCGCGGCGTGGTGGATCGAGCGGCTCGGGCTCGGCGGTCTCGAGGGTCGCTACCCCGACGAGCTGTCCGGCGGGCAGCAACGGCGGGTCGCGCTCGCCCGCGCGCTCGCTGTCGCACCGCGCGTGCTGCTGCTGGACGAGCCCTTCGCCGGGCTCGACGCGCCCGTGCGCGACCGTCTGCGGCGGGAGCTGCGCCGGCTGCAGCGCGAGGTCGGCCTGAGCACGGTGCTCGTCACGCACGACCCGGAGGAGGCAGCGCTGCTCGCCGATGAGATCGTCGTGCTCGACGACGGGCACGTGCTGCAGGCCGGGACGCGCGCGTCCGTGTTCCGCAGGCCAGGCTCACCGCAGGTCGCCGCACTGCTCGGCATCGCCAACGCGCACCGCGGGGTCGCGCTCGGCGATGGGACGATCCGCAGCGGCGGCGTGGAGCTGCGCAGCGGCACGACCGAGCTCGCCGCCGGCACCGACGTGGCCTGGTCGGTGCGGCCCGAGCGGATCGAGCTGGGCGCCGCCGGCCGCTACGCAGCGACGCTGCTCGACGACGCCGACCTCGGCGGCGAGCGTGAGCTGCTCGTCGCGCTCGACGGCGGCGCGCCCGGCGAAGGCCTCGAGCTGACCGTGCGCACGCTCGCGCCCGACGAGCTCGCGATCGGCCAGTCGCTGCGAGTCGAACTGCCGCCGGAGCACGTCTCGGCGTGGCCCGTCGGCCGTTGAACGCCGCTGAGCCGTCTGCGGCTCAGATGCGGGAGCACCCCGTGTCGTCGTGGTAGGGACGGACAAGCCGCCCCTACCACCCGCCGGCGAGCTAGTTGATCGTGCTCGCCTCGATCTTTTCTTCACCGGTGAGGATGCCCGTGATCGTCTGACCGGACTGTTCGAACGTACCGCCGTTGGTCGACGTTTCGAGGATGTGTTCTTTGGCGACGCCACCCGCGAAGTGTTCTGGTTTCTGTTTGCCTTTCGACGCGGTGAATTTTTCGGTCGCCGTCAGTTTCATCGCGTTGGCGGTGATTTTGTGGAGCACGGATCCGCGGACTACGACTTTCAGTCCAGCGCATTCGAATTCGGCGATGTTGCCCGATTCGGAGTGCAGTTCGCTTGCAAGGTGATCTTTGCTGGGCGGTATGACTTCGGTTTCGAAGCCGATCGGGCCGCCAAGCGGGTGGGTGTTGATATTGCCCGTCCCGGCGCCGGCCGATTCGCATTTGAGTTTGTTCGTTTCGCAGCCGGTGAATCGCGCGACCATTTTCCCGACTTCTTTGTTGTTGCCACCTACGATGAATTCGCCGGTGCTCGTCTCACCGGTGCAGGTTATTTTCGTGCCACCGACCGTTTCGAGTGTGGCGATGGTGCTGGGTTTGATCGCCGTGGTGAATTTGTTTTTCACGACGCCTGGAAACCATTCGTATTTTTCTTCGCCCGGTTTAGAGGCAGTCAGACATTTGGCGTCTTTGAATTTGCCGCCCGCCGTTTTCAGACAGCGCCCGAATTCGGGCGCCGTGGCGGAAGCGCTCGACGCCGTAGCTGCTGCCAACGCCGCCACGACGACGAGGCAGAGCCCCACAACCCTAACCTTGCTCATTCTCTCCCCTTCCCCTTGCTGTGCACTCGCCAGCGCTGGCGTCAGCTGGCCGACCTGCGCGAAATACCCGAAGGGACGGATCTCAAACATATGGTCATCCCCCGATGTAGGACATCTCCACACGCGCACCCTCCTGCCGGCGCCCCGGCGAGGCGCGCAACTCCGAGTAGCGGTCGGCGCGAGCAGTCCAGATCCGGCGCAGGCGCTGCACGATCCGCTCGTCGCTTGCCCCGTCGCGCAAGAGCCCGCGCAGGTCGTGCCCGCCCTTGGCGAACAGGCACGTGTAGAGCTGGCCGTCGGCCGACAGCCGCGCGCGCGTGCAGCCGCTGCAGAACGGCTCCGTGACCGAGTGGATCACGCCGATCTCACCGCCGCCGTCGCGGTAGGCCCAGCGCGAGGCGACCTCGCCCTCGCGGCTGGCCGGCAGCTCGCGCAATGGCCAGCGCGCGTCGATCTGAGCGAGCATCTCGCTCGCCGGGACGACCTGCTCCAGGCGCCAGCCGTTTGACTCGCCGACGTCCATGTACTCGATCAGGCGCAGCACCTGCTCGCGCCCGCGGAAGTGCTCGGCCATCGCCGTCACGCAGTGCTCGTTGACGCCGCGGCGCACGACCATGTTGACCTTGACCGGGCGCAGGCCCGCGGCCTGCGCCGCGTCGATTCCCGCGAGCACGCGGGCGACCGGGACGCGCGTGTCGCTCATCGAGGAGAACGCCTGCTGCTCGAGCGCGTCGAGACTGACCGTGACGCGTCCGAGGCCCGCGTCGGCGAGCGCCTGCGCGTGCGCGCTCAGCGCCGTGCCATTCGTCGTCAGCGCGAGGTCCTCGACCCCCTCGATCCGCGCCAGCATCTCGACCAGTCGAGGCAGATCGCGGCGCAACAGCGGCTCGCCACCGGTCAGGCGGATCTTTCGCACCCCCTCCCCGGCCGCCAGCCGCGCGATCCTCTCTATCTCCTCAAAAGAGAGCAGCTCCGAGCGATCGAGGAAGGCGAAGTCCCTGCCGAAGACCTCGCGCGGCATGCAGTAGCCGCAGCGCAGGTTGCAGCGATCGGTGACCGAGATGCGCAGGTCGCGCAGCGGGCGCTCCAGGCGGTCGGCGATCGAGTCCATCACGATCACGATACCCCTGGCTGGGTGGGGCTACGCTCTGGCGATGGCGTCTGCCCTGATCGAGCTCGACGAGGCCCGGCGAACCGTGCTCGGCTGCGTGCAGGCGCTGGCAAGCGAGCCGGTCGCGCTCGCCGATGCGCTCGGGCGCGTGCTCGCCGAGGACGTGCGCAGCGACGGCGCCGTGCCCGGCTTCGACAGCTCCGCGATGGACGGCTTCGCGCTGCGCCGCCTCGACGTGCGCGACGCCCGCCCCGAGCGGCCGATCGAGCTGAGCGTCGTCGATGAGTCGCGCGCCGGCAGCCCCGCCTCGCGCGCGCTCAGCGGCGGTGAGGCGATCGCCATCTCGACCGGCGCGGCCATGCCCGCCGGCGCCGACGCCGTCGTCCCCGTCGAGCAGACGCGGCGCGAGAACGGGCGCGTCGAGATCCTCACCGCCCCCGACACGCAGGCGAACGTCCGCTTCGCCGGCGACGACATCCGCGCCGGGGAGCTCGTGCTCGGCGCCGGGACCGCGCTCGGCGCCGCCGAGCTCGGCGTGCTCGCCTCACTCGGACGGGCCGAGGCGATCTGCGGGCGGCGAGCGCGCCTCGCCGTGATCACGACCGGCGACGAGCTCGTCGAGCCCGGACGCCCGCTTGCCGCCGGCGCGATCTACAACTCCAACGCCTACTCGATCGGCGCGCTCGCCGAGCAGAGTGGCGCCGAGCTGCTCGCAGGCCCTGCGTGTGCGCCCGTGGCCGACGACGCGGTCGCCGCGCGCGAGGCAATCGCCGCCGTGCTCGAGCGCGCCGATGTGCTCGTGCTGTGCGGCGGCGTGTCCGTCGGCGAGCACGACCACGTGCGTGGCGCGCTCGCCGAGCTCGGCGTAGAGGAGCGCTTCTGGGGCGTCGCGCTGAAGCCGGGCAAGCCGACGCTGTTCGGCACGCGCGGGCAGACGCTCGTGTTCGGGCTGCCCGGCAATCCCGTCTCCGCGATCGTCACGTTCTGTCTGTTCGTCGCTCCCGCCGTGCGCGCGCTGAGCGGCGCTGGCGAACCGCGGCGACGGACGGTCGCGACGCTGCGCAGCGCCTGTGAGAAGGCGCCGGGCCGCGCGCACGCCGTGCGCTGCCGCCTGCTGCTCGGCCCGCAAGGCTGGGAGGCCGAGCCGACCGGCGCGCAGGGATCGCACGTGCTCACCTCGATGCTCGGCGCCGACGCGCTCGCGATCCTGCCTGCCGACGGCGCAGGGGCGAGCGCCGGTACGCGCGTCGAGGTCGAGCTGCTGCCCGGCGCCGTGCCCGGCCTCGGCTCCACCCCGTCTGCGCCCGGCGCGGGCAGCCCGCCGGAGCCGGCATGACGCTCGGCACGGGCATGACCGTCAGCGTGCGCCTGTTCTCGCTGCTGCGCGAGCGCGCCGGCAGCGACCGCCTGCAGCTGCAGCTCCCCGACGGCGCGACCGTCGCCGACGCGCTCGACGCGCTGCGCGAGGACCCCGCGCTCGGCGAGCTGCTCGCGCGGCTTCCCGTGCAGCTGGCCGTCAACCGCGACTACGCCCAGCCGCACACGCGCCTGGCCGCCGACGACGAGCTCGCGCTGATCCCGCCGCTGAGCGGCGGCGACGGTGCAGCGGACGCCGCCGGTGCCGAGCCGCACATCCACGTCGCCGTCGGCGATGAGGCGCCGAACGTCGAGCGTCTGGTCGCGATCGTGGCCGACCCGCGCGCCGGCGCCGTCGTCACCTTCCAGGGCGTCACGCGCGAGGTCAGCCGGCTGGAGTACGAGGCCTACGCCGAGATGGCACGCGAGCGGATCGCCGCGATCCTCGCCGACTGCGTCAGCGTCCACGGTCTCTGCGCGGCGGCGGCCGAGCACCGCACGGGCTCCGTCGCGCTCGGCGAGCCGAGCGTCGTCGTGGCCGTCTCGGCGCCCCATCGCGACGAAGCCTTCGCCGGAGCGCGCGAGGCGATCGACCGGATCAAGGCCGAGGCGCCGATCTGGAAGGTCGAGGTGGCGGCCGACGGCAGCGAGCGGCGCGTCGGCGGGACGCCCGCGCCGGGCGCGAGCGCGCCGGGGGTGAGCGCGAGATGAGCGACGAGCGGCTGACCCACCTCGACGAGCAGGGGCGCGCGCGGATGGTCGACGTCGGCGCCAAGGACCCCCGCGAGCGGGTCGCCCGGGCACGCGCGCGCGTGCGCATGTCGCCGCAGACCGCGAGCGCCGTCGCACGTGGCGACGCGCCGAAGGGCGACGTGCTGACGACGGCCCGGCTCGCCGGGATCCAGGCCGCCAAGCAGACCGGGCTGCTGATCCCGCTGGCGCACCCGATCGCGCTGACGTTCATCGACGTGCAGGCGGTCGTCGACGCGACCGACGGTGTCGTCGAGCTGATCGGCGAGGTGCACGCCGTCGATCGCACCGGTGTGGAGATGGAGGCGATGACCGCCTGCGCCGTGGCAGCGCTGACCGTCTACGACATGGTCAAGGGGATCGAGCGCGGCGTCGAGATCGAGCACGTCGTGCTGCTCGAGAAGACCGGCGGGCGCAGCGACTGGCGTCGCGACGAGGACGCCCGGGACGCATCCGAGGGCGCCTGAGTGCCCGAGCGCGCCGCGATCATCACGATCAGCAGCTCCAAGGCCGCGCGAGCCGAGCGCGGCGAGGATGGCGGCGCAGACACGGGCGCAGATCAGTCCGGCCCGCGCTTGGCGGCGCTCGTGGAGCGGCTCGGCCTCGAGCTCGCCGGGCGCGAGCTGATCGCCGACGACCGCGCGCTGATCGCCGATCGGCTGCGCCACTGGGCCGACGCCGAGCGCTGCGCGCTGATCCTCACCAGCGGCGGCACCGGACTCTCGCCGAGCGACGTCACGCCGGAGGCCACGAGCGCCGTGATCGAGCGCGAGGCGCCCGGGATCGCCGAGGCGATGCGCGACGCCTCGCGCCCGCACACGCCCAACTGGATGCTCTCGCGCGCCGTCGCCGGGACGCGCGGCGCCACGCTGATCGTCAACTTCCCGGGCAGCCCCGCGAGCATCGATCAGACCGGCGAGGCGCTCGCCGGACCGCTGGCGCACGCGATCGCGCTGATCGCCGGGCGCCCGGCAGGTCATTGACTGCGGCGATGGCGAGCGAGGCCGCCCGCGTCACGGCGCTCAGCATCGCCCCCGTGAAGGGCCTGCGCATCGCAAACGTCGAGCAGCTGGTACTCGAGCCCGGCGGCGCCCGCGGCGACCGGCGCTTCTACCTCGTCGAGGAGCGCGGCTGGATGGTCAACGGCAAGCACTCCGGCGCGCTCAACGAGATCGTCGCCGAGCTCGACCCGGGCGAGCGGGACGACGGCGCGGGGGAACGCCTGACGCTCCGCTTCGGCGACGGCTCACACCTCTCGGGCGCGATCGAGCTCGGCGAGGAGCTGCAGACGCGGTTTCACAGCCGCCCGCGCGCGGCGCGCCTGCTGCGCGGGCCATTCTCGGCGGCGCTGTCCGAGCACGCCGGCGAGCAGCTGCGGATCGTGCAGGCTGCCGACGGCAGCTCGGCGATCGACCGCGGCGCAGAAGGCGCCGTGAGCTTGATCTCGCGCGGCTCGCTCGACGCGCTCGCGCTGGTCGCCGAGCAGCAGTCGCTGGACGCGCGGCGCTTTCGCATGACGATCGAGATCGACGGCGTCGATGCGTTCGCCGAGGACGGCTGGCTCGGGCATGACCTGCGCGTCGGCGCGGCGGCCATTCGCCCGCGCGGCCACGTCGGGCGCTGCATCGTCACGAGCAGGCACCCCGAGAGCGGCGCCGTCGACCTGCCCACGCTCGACTTGCTGCGCTCGTTCCGTTCGGGCCTCGATACGACCGAGCCCTTGCCGTTCGGCGTGTACGGCGAGGTCGTGCGGCCCGGCATCGTGCGCGTCGGCGATCGCGTCGAGTTGGTTGGCTCGAACCGAGCGTGGTAGCAGCGACACCAGCGGGGTAGTCTCGTCATATGCCGAACGTCGAGCAGATCGAGGAGTGGATCGGACGGGAAGTGCTCGACCGCGAGGGTGAGCGAGCGGGCAAGCTCGAGGAGGTCTACTACCCGAGCGACGGCCAGGGCGAGGCGGTGTTCGCGCGGATCAAGAGCGGCCTGTTGGGTCGTCGCTCGCGCTTGGCGCCACTGCAGAGCGCAACGGTCGGTCGCGATCACGTGCGCCTGGACTACTCGGCGGCGCAGCTCGACGCGGCGTCCGACGTGAAGGCCGACGACATGCTCGACGAGGCGACGGCGCAACGCCTGGCCGAGGTGTACGGAATCTCGGTGGCGCAGGGCGACTACGAGAGCGCCGGCTCGATCGCCGAGCGCCGGCGCGTGGCGCTGGAGGCGCAGGAGCGCGCGCAGAGCCTCGACGAGGAAGCTCGTGCACGCGCGGCCGAGGCGGAGCAGGCCAAGGACGCCGCCCAGGACGCCGAGGGCGAGGCCGTGCTGAAGAGCCGTGAGGCGGAGGAGGCGCGCAGCGAGGCCGAGCGGGCGCGCGCGGCGCTGCGCCGGCTGATACGCCGGTTGACGAGTAGGGGCACGGGACGGGATTGCCGGATTGCCGGATGTCGGCGATCCTTGACCCGGCGAAGCATATCTATGGCATAATCGTGGCATGGCACGAACGCGAGTGAGTACAACGGTGGACGAGCTGCTGTTGACGGATGCCCGGCGAGCACTTTCGACCCTTCCGGACTCCGCCCTTCTCGACCAAGCTCTCGCGGCACTCCTACGCCAGCATCGAGCCGCTGAGATCGACGCCGCCTACGCCACTTATGAGGAGCATCCGCTCAGCGGCGCCGACGCGTGGGGTGACCTGGCGTCGTTTCGAGAGGCGGCTGCAGCGTCGTGAGCGTGGAGCCTCTTCCCGCACGGGGAGAGGTGTGGTGGTGCGAGCTGCCGGAGATCGGCCGGCGGCCAGTCATGGTGCTCTCGCGCAACGCGGCGATTCCGCGTCTGAGGCGCACGCTGATCGCCCCCTGTACGAGCACGATCCGTGGTCTGCCCAGCGAGGTTGCGCTGGAGCCGGGCGCAGATCCGGTCCCGCGACGATGTGTCCTCAATCTGGATTCGGTCGAGAGTGTTTCGATCGCCGTGCTCGTGGAGCGACTGGGGCAGCTCGGCGACGAGCGCATGCGCGAGGTCTGCGCGGCGCTGAGCGTCGCCACCGATTGCCACGCCTAGACAGCCGTGCGTTGGTGTCGACGAGCGTGCCGTCGATGTCGAGGATCGCGAGCGTCATCGTCCGGGGAGAAGAGCGCGACCGGTCTTCTTCTTTTTGATGATTTCGAGATGGCTTTCGGACGGCATGCTCATCGGCAGGGCTTCCGCTACCCGCGCCGTGATCGCTCAAGCAGCGGCGAGCAGCGCGTCTTCGAGCTCCAGCGCAAGCAGCTCCGGCTCGGCGATGCAGCCGGCGCAGACGATCCCGAGGTATACGCCCTCGGGCGTGCTCAGCACGAGCCATTCGGCGTACTCGGGCGAGGAGGGGGCCGGGCGCTTCGGACAGGCATCGCTCACACCACTCGATCGCGTTCACCCAGCCGATCGCACGGTCGCGCTCGGCGGCAACCGCCGGAATGCCCGCGTGCACGGCTTGACAGCAAGCGCTCCGTATTTACACTCCGCCTGGGAGACAAAATCGCCCGGCGTGGGAGCCGGGCGCGGGGAGAGGAAGTCAGGGATGACAATGGGGAAAGCGCGCTCGGCGGCGCCGCACTGGCCGCGCAGGGCAACGGGGACGGCGAGCCAGTCTCGCCAGGTGAGCATGCGTCAGGTGACGGTCGCCGCGCTGCTGGCCGACGTGCTGTACCGCGTCGCGATCCGCTCGCACGTGCGCCGCGCGATCGGCATCTAGTCGGAAACGGGGATACGCGGCTTCGGGGCCCTGCTGGCCGCGAAGCCGCTTGCCGTGCGCTCTTCGCAATGTCCCGCCGCGACGGGCCTCACCGCGCTGAGCGCGCGTCCATTGGCAGCTCTCGCCAGCGCCGGTCCAATATTTGACACTTATAAACCCGCTTGACTCTCATGCGAACATACGTTCGTATGATGGGAGTCGGCCCTTATCGCCCTACGCGCGAGCTCGAAGCGGCGCTCGAGCGCCGCGAACTGGACATCGCGATCGGCATCGCCAAGGACATCGCGCGCGAGCGCCGCCCGATCGGGCTGCCGCTCGCGCTGCGGCTCGTCGCGCTCGTGGCCGAGCTGGGCGACGACTACGACCTGTGGGCCTGCCGCTGGCTCGCGCGCTGGCTGCGCGAGACGCCCGAGACGACGATCTCGCTCGCCGCCGAGGTCGCCGCGACGCTCGCCGACCTGCCGGCCGAGCCGGCCGGCGTCGAGGCGATCCGCCCGCTCGTGCGCTGAGCTCGCCGCAGCGGGCAGCGCCGAGCCGCGACGCCTGGCGTCGCGGTCTCTCGCCTACCTCCCGCTGCGGCTAGGCCGCGTAGCGCTCGGCTGCCCGCGCGCGCCGCTTGGCCGCCTCGACCTCGCGGTCTTTCGGCGGAGCCGCCGTCACGAGCCCGTCGAGCAGACGCCGCGTGGCCTCGGCGACCTCCTGCACGGCGCGCTCGAAGGCCTCCGCGTTGGCCTGCGAGGGCTTCGTCGTGCCGCTGATCTTGCGCACGTACTGCAGCGCAGCGTCGTTGACCTCGCGCTCGTCCGCCGGGGGCTCGAAGTTGTGGAGCGTTCTGATGTTTCTGCACATGCCCACAGCCTAGAGGACGGCGCCCGTCAGTCATCTCAGAGCCCGCCCGCTCCCGGGCGGGCTCCAACTCCTCTCCCGTCGCGCTGAGCCGAGCTAACGCGCGCGGCCGAGCAGTCGCCGTGTGACGCCTTCGATCGTCTGCTCGCCGTAGTCCATCGACGGGTCGTGCGTGCTCAGCACCGCCAGCGAGAAGACGATGCCCGGGCGCTCCAGGCGCGCCGCCTGGTTGACCAGGCCTTCCACTTCCGGCAGCCAGCCGCCCTTGAAGTAGACGTGGAACTCGGGGCGCGCCACCGCCGGTATGCCCCAGCTCTCGCTCGCTTCGATGCTCGAGAGCAGCCAGCGCGCGTAGTCGTCGAAGCGACGCGGGATCAGCGCGTCCAGATGGAAGAAGAAGCGCGCCAGGTCGGCCGCCGAGACCTCCGTGAAGCCCCACGTGCCGCCGCCCGGCTCGTAGTCGTGCATGTGCGCGTCGCGCGCCACGCGGTCGAGCGCCTGCTCGCCGACGATCGCCAGCACCGCCGAGGCCGCGTCGTTGTCCGAGGAGTGAATCATCGGATAGAGCAGCCCCTGGCTGCCCTTGTCGAGCGAGCGGTGCTCGCGTGCGAGCTTGCGCAGGTAGGCCACGAGCAGCATCGACTTGACCACGCTCGCCGAGTGAAAGCGGCTGTGCAGCTTGAAGCCCTTCAGCCGGCCGTCGTCGTCGACGATCGCGAACGCCTTGCGCCCGGAACGTCTTGCGATGTAGCGCTCGGCGCGGCGCACCCGCTTTGACGATGGGTATCCCGCCCGGCGCACCTTCGACCTCGGGCTCGGCGGTCCCGAGCCGGTCGGGTCGGCGCTGCCGAGCGTCGCCGCCGATGCGGGTGCCGGCGGCGCCTGCGCCGACGCCGCGAGCAGCGCGAACAGAACCCCTGCGAGGAGCGTCGCGCGCGTGCATGTAGCTCGTGCCGATACGCAGGCGATCCTAGATTCACGATCGGCCGCCAAGAAGCGACCGTTGGCCCAAGGCGAGCGTCGGCCGTTGGCCAGGGGCCAAAGCCGCTCAGAGCCTCACAGGGCTCAGGCGCCGAGCGCCGTCGAGAGCTCGCGCAGCGTCGAGATCGTCGTGATCTCCGGGGCCGCAGGCGGCGCGGGCGCGGGTGCGGGCGCGCCCGGACGGGCGAGCCAGATGCCCCGCAGCCCGGCCGCCGCAGCGCCGTGCGCGTCGAGGTCGAGCCTGTCGCCGACGTGCGCCGTCCGGGCCGGCTCGACCTCGAGCCGCTCGCATGCCAGCGCGAAGATCGCCGCATCCGGCTTGGCCACACCGACCTCGCCCGAGGCCACGACCAGCGGGAAGCGCTCGGCCAGGCCGATCGCCGTCAGCTTCGCGCGCTGCGCCACGCCCTCGCCGTTCGTCACCACCGCCAGCTTGATCTCGGGGTCGCCCGCCACGAGCGCCTCGAGCGCCGGGAGCGCATCCTCGAACGCACTCCACTCCGCGCGGTAGTGCTCCAGATAGGCCTCGAACCACTCGTCCGCCGCCTCGTCGGAGCCGACATCCCGCCCGAGCGCCTCGTGCATGCCGCGCACCCGGCGGCGGCGCTGCTCCTGCATCGAGCAGCGGCCCGCTGCGTATTCGTCGTAGTGGCGCGCCTCGAGCACCCGCCACTGCTCGTCCAGCCGCGCCAGCTCGCTCGCCTGCGCGCCCGGCAGCCACTCCGCGAGGTGACCCCGAAGCCCCGCCACGCGCGCAGCGTCGTGATCCATCAGCGTCCCGTCGAGGTCGAACAGCACCGCTTGCAGCGCGTCCGCCATCGCCGGAGCTACGAGCGCTTCACGCCGGCCATCGCCTGCGCCAGCGTCGCCTGCGTCTGCGGCCCGCGCAGCTCCGAGCGGATGCGTCCGTTCGCGTCGAGCACGAACGTCGTCGGCAGCCCCGTCAGGCGGTAGTCGTTGCCGACCGTGCCTTCCGCGTCGCGCAGCACCGGGAACGTCCAGCCGTGCTTGGCCACGAACGCGCGCGCGCCCGACAGGCCGTCGCTCCAGTCCACGCCGATCAGCCGGCCTTTGCCCGACGGACTGCGCGAGAAGCGCTCGAGCGCGCCCGCCTCGCGCGTGCACGGCCCGCACCAGCTCGCCCAGAACGTGATCAGCGTCGCGCGCCCGTGCGCCCTCGCAAGCACATCGGCCAGCGTCACCGCCGGCCCCGCCAGGTGTTCGCGGGGCAATCGCGGCGCCGCCCGACCGACTGGCCCCGAGCCGCTGGAGGAGAGCCCGAACACGAGCAGCACCGCCAGCGCCGCTGCCGCCAGGATCGAGATCGACAGAAGCCGGCGCCGGCTCATCGCTGCCCCGTGCTCAGTTGGACGCCAGCAGCGGCACGTCGTGCGCGATCGCCGCCGGCTTGAAGCTCGCTGAGTAGAGCACCGCGCGCTTGCCCGATGCCGTGATCCCGTAGACGAGGCCCGAGTGCTCGACGAAGTCAGGGTTCTTCGCGTCGCGTTCGGAGCCCACGCCCCACGCCTTCCACACACGCGAGAGTTCCTGCTGGCTGCCGATCAGGTACTGCATCCGCCCCGTCATCTCGTGCGCCTTCAGGAACGCCGTGACCGTCTTCGGCGTGTCACCTTTGGCATCGACCGAAACCGCGATCACCTGCGCCTTCTGCGGACCGCCGGAGCCCATCAAGTTCTGCGCCACGCGCAGGTTCGAGATCATCAGCGGGCACACATCCGGGCAGTGCGTGTAGACGAACGTGATCAGCACCGGCTTGCCGCGGTACTGGTCGATGTTGACCGGCTGACCGAGGTAGTTGCGCAGTTTCAGCGGCGGCTCGGGCGTCGCCGGCGAGAGCACCGCTTCGGCCTTGTAGGCGACCTTCGTCTTACTCGCCGCGCCCGTCGCCGTCGTCTGCTTGGAGGAGCCCGAAGAGCCGCAACCGGAGATGAGCAAGATGCCGCCCGCGAGTACGACGAAGGCGAGCAGCGAGAGCAGCAGGCGGGTGGTCGAGCCGGCGCGATGCATCGGCGAACGAGCTTATCGACGGGCGCCGGGTTGCGCGCCGCCGACCGCCCGAGGCCCGTCGGCAAGAACCTGTGCAAACCTCCCCATGCGACGCAACTTGCAGGAAAACATGCTACTTTGCAGCGCGTTCGTGCCGAATCCTTGTCCCCATGGGGTCAGGGAGCGGGGGACCCAATGCAGCCGAGAGGCTGCGGGGGCGAATCGCCACATCAGTGGCGTAGCGTAATTCACGCGAGCCCGACAGCTAACCCCGTAGGCGCAAAGCAATGTTTGAGAAAGGACGCCTTTGCATGCCGGGATTCGTACGTGATCTTGCTGTGGTCGCCCCCTGGGACGCTTCGCTCGAGCGCTCGCGCGCACGTCGCGAGCGGGCAGGTCGTGCTCGCAAGCGCAGCGCCAAGCCGGGCTTCGCGAGCGATCGTCGCTCGTTCGACCCGTTCGGCCTCGGCGCGCTGCTGAAGGACGAGCGCGAGCGCCGCGATCTCGCCGCCAGCCAACCTTGGGAGCTCTCGCTCGGTCGCTCCCGCGCGCGCCGCCGCGCCGAGGAGATCCGCTTCGTGCCCGGCGGGCTCGCGCGCCAAACGGCTCTCGCTGGGCGCGCTCGCCGCGCTCAGCGCCGGACCCACGGCGAGCCTCGCCAGCGCCGGCACCGCCGTCGCCTCGAGCGGCTCAGAACCGGCCACGACGACCGAGCACATGATCGCGATCACCTCCGAAAGCCAGGGCCGCCAGGTCGAAATGCTGCAGGAAGCGCTCGGCATCTCGGCCGATGGCGTCTACGGCCCCGAAACCGAACAAGCCGTGCGCAGCTTCCAGTCCGCGCACGGGCTCGCCGTCGACGGCATCGTCGGCCCCGCCACGATCGCCGCGCTGCGGGGGCACTCCTCCGCGCACGCCGCCTCATCGGGCGTGCGCCGCGACGCCGTCAACTTCACGCCCTCAGAAGAAGGCGAAGGCTCAGGCGACGCCGTCTCGCGCCTGCAGAGTGCGCTGCACCTGTCGACCGACGGCGTGTTCGGGCCTGAAACCGAGGCCGCCGTCAAGCGCCTGCAGGCGCGCCACGGGCTCAGCGTCGACGGCGTCGTCGGCCCCGCCACCTGGAGCGTGCTCGGCATCTCCGAAGAGGAAACGCTGACGCCGCCGGCCTCCGCGCGGACCCACTCTCACCACGGCGCCCACGCCGCGAGCGTCGCCGACAGCGAATCGGGCGAAGGCGAAGAAGGCGCCTCCGGCGACCCCGTCTCGCGCCTGCAGAGCGCGCTTCACCTGAACGCCGACGGCACGTTCGGTCCCGAAACGGAGTCCGCCGTCAAGCGGCTGCAGGCGCGCCACGGGTTGACCGTCGACGGCGTCGTCGGCCCTGCCACGTGGAGCGTGCTCGGGATCAAGAGCCAGGAAACGCTGAACCCGCCGCACTCCGCGCTGAGCGGCTCCTCGAGCCACGAAAGCTCCTCCGGCGGCTCGAGCGTGATCGCGCGCGTGATCGCCGCCGGCGACGAAATCGCCACGCGGCCCTACGTCTACGGAGGCGGGCACGGCTCGTTCCAATCGACCGGGTATGACTGCTCCGGCTCGGTCTCATACGCGCTGCACGGCGGCGGTCTGCTGAGCGCGCCCGAGGACTCCTCCGAGCTCGAGTCCTACGGCGAAGCCGGCCCCGGCAAGTACATCACGATCTACGCCAACGCCGGACACGCGTTCATGGTCGTCGACGGCAAACGCTTCGACACGATCGCCCAGCAGGAGACCGGCACGCGTTGGTCGGACTCGGTCGGCGACACCAGCGGCTACGTCGTGCGTCACCCGGCCGGGCTGTAGCCCAGCGCAGCGCCAGCAGGTTCCCGGCGGCGCTCGGTTGGAAGCGGCGCGGAGATCTGCGCGGGCTGGCCCAGGACTGCACACTGCACTCGGCGCGGCCCGCCATGGCCGCGCCGAGCACCATCCCCACAGCTCGATCTGGTGCCGCAGCCCGCCCGGCGCTCGCTATGCCGGACGGGCCGCCCCCTCTTCGGCGGCTTCGACCGCTGCTGCCAGGCGGCTGATCGACAGATTCAGCGCACCGGTGATTCGGCGGATCGTGTCCCAGCCCGGCGTTGACTGCGCCAGCTCGATGCGCGCCAGCGAGGCGGTCGTAATTCCTGCATGAAACGCAAGCGCTTCGCGCGTCAGCCCGCGGTCCTCGCGGAGCCTGCGAAGAGCCGCTGCCAGCGCTGGATCGGGTTTCGGAGAGCGCGGCATATTCAAGAACATGGCAGCCGCGTGTGCCCGGGTCCATCCGTTCGACCGCCCCCTGCTTGACCACGTACGGCCAACTGCATACGCTCTGCGATATCAAGGATTCGAATATGCGAACTGTCAGCGTGCGGCTCTCGTCGGCCGAGCATCGCCTCTTGCGCGACCTCGCCGGCGCCCGCAGCGTGAGCGTCGAGACGCTCGTGCGCGAGGCGCTCTCGCTGCCGCCGATACATGCTCGGGCCTCCCCCGCCCGCCGGCTCGAAGTCGTGCGCAGCGAAGACGCTCAGCCGAGCGGCGACGGGGAAGCGGGCCCAACCGCGCCGATCGTCTAGCGCCCGTGGCTCCGGGTTCGGTCGCGCCTGGATCTGTGAGTCGTTCGAGGCACAAAGCTCGGCTCGTCCTCCGTACGCGATCATTGCATCCTCATACGAACGTATGTTCGCATAAGCGCCCTCTCGACGCAAGCCGACCGGCGCCTCAATCCGCCCTCCGCGTGCCCAGCGGAGAGCGCCCGAGCGTCTCATCCCAAGCTCCACCTAGGCTCGTCCCTCCGACAATGAGCTACACGAGGAGCACCTGGCGATGCTTGCGCGAGCACATACGTTCACGATCGATGGACTGCAGACGCGACAGGTAGCGGTCGAGGTCGACGTACGTCGCGGGCTGCCCGCGTTCACCGTCGTCGGCCTAGCCGACGCGGCCGTGCGCGAGGCGCGCGAGCGCGTTCGCGCTGCGATCCTCAACTCCGGCTACGAGTTCCCCGCGCGACGGATCACGGCCAACCTCGCCCCCGGCGACGTGCCGAAGGCCGGTGCTGCGCTCGACCTCGCGCTCGCCTGTGCGGTGCTCGCCGCGAGCGGGCAGGTCCCGTGCGGTCGGCTCGACAGCCACGCGCTGCTCGGAGAGCTCGCGCTCGACGGGCGCGTGCGCCCGTCGCGGGGCACGCTCGCCGTGGCGCAGGCGACGCGCAAGGCGGGCCTGTCGACGCTTCTGCTCGCCGGCGAGCTGGCCGCCGAGGCGCAGCTGGTCGACGGGCTTGAGGTGGCCGTCGCCGACTCCCTGCGCAGCGCAGTGCGCGTGCTCGGCGGCGGCGCTGCGGATGCCGCTCCGAGTCGGCCACGACAGTCGAGCTCGCCGCGTGCAAGCTCGGCGCTCGACCTGAGCGACGTGCGTGGCCAGCCGCACGCTGTGCGCGCGCTCGTGATTGCTGCGGCCGGTGGCCACAACTGCCTGCTCAGCGGCGCGCCGGGCACGGGCAAGACGATGCTCGCCCAGCGACTCGCCTCGATCCTGCCGCCGCTGCGCCGCGCCGAAGCGATCGAAGTCACGCGCATCCACAGCATCGCCGGCACGGCGGCCGGCTCGCTTGCCCGCGAGCGCCCGCTGCGCGCGCCGCATCACTCGATCACGACGGCCGGGCTGATCGGTGGGGCGGGACGTCGCTGGGTCGGCGAGGTCGTGCTCGCGCACAACGGCGTGCTGTTCCTAGACAACGCGGGTCGTGCGCGTTGGCCCACCGGATCGCCGTGCTAGCGGGTGTTCCGGGGAACGTGCATCCTACAGCCTGGCCTTGATACCTAATCAAGAACGACGTTGATACCTAATCATGGTACGGTTTTCGTCAGTTGGTTGATTCACGCCTAGGCTGCGCTAGCCGATTATAACTAATAATGGCCGACGATTATTAGTAATACGGGTATGGTTTTGGTCAGTCGTCCGATTCGCGCCCGTTCGCGAACATGGTAGGCTTTTTGTCAGTTTGAGCGTTCTACATCGACGCTCCCGAACCGCACCATCCACACCAACGCGTGTGCGGTTTCGGTCCTCACCTTCTCAGCGCGCTTCGTCCTCTGAGCGCTGAGACGCACGCCGCCCGTGTGTGGCGGGTCCAGGCGTGCCTGGCGGCTTCGTGCTGCCCCTGGCGATAGCGCCCGCGCGCGGCTTCCTTTCTGGCTGCGCGCGGGCGCTCGTCGTCGTTCCCTACGGAAAGGAAAGGACCATGCGGAATTTGCCCTGGGAGACGGGCGCGTCGTCTGATTTGGCCGTCGAGTTTTGGGGCGACGAGCCGACTCCGCGAGTGCAAGCTCGTCCCCCGGTCAACGCGCAAGCGGCCGGCTTTAGCTGCTGCTTGGAATGTGGCGTCCGTACGACGCCATGCGGGCAAGTTGATTGCCCCAAACCACCGCTCAGGATCGTCTATCCGGCGAGCGGACCCCTAGTACCCAAACCAAGGCGCCGTTGGTGGCGCAGAAGGAGTTGCAAGTGAAAGACGTACCGGAGCGGCGCAACATCGTCGTGCCCGTTTCCTTCAGGACCGAGACCCGCAACGGTAAGCCCGTTGTCCGTGGCCACGCCGCAGTATTCAACTCGCTATCCGAGGACCTCGGTTTCCGCGAGACGCTCGCGCCCGGTTGCTTCCGTGCTGCGCTGGCGCGAAAGTCAGATCAGCCGCTGCTATTCCAGCACGACCGCTCAGCGATCCTCGCGCGCCGTAGCGCTGGCACGCTGACGCTCACTGAAGATAGCCGTGGCCTTGCGTTCGAGGCCGAGCTTGTCAACACGTCGCTCGGCCGAGACGTGGCCGAGCTTTGCAGTACAGCGCATGTGACCGAATGCAGCTTCGGCTTCTCCGTGGCGTCCGGCGGTGACGAGTGGAGCAGGGTCGAAGGTGAGAACCATCGGCGCGTGACCGAGGTCGGCGAGCTCTTCGAGATCTCGTTGGTTTGTGGCGCGGCCTACCCTGCCGCGTACGTCGAGTCGAACGCTCGCGAGTTGGTGGCCGAGCTACGCGCCCGGCCCAAGGCGGGCAAGGCTCCACGCCTGCGCCGTGACCAGGAAATCGACCCGTACGCGTCCGGCGACCACAGCTTCTTTCAGGACCTCGCCGTCGAGCAACTGACGCACCGTCGCATGGAACGGTCGATCCCCGGCCCGACCGGATTCGTTGACCCCGGGTCGAAGCACATTCCGGGCCTGAACGAGCCGGAATACAACGATGCGGCGTCGCGCCTAGCCGCCGTCCGTGCGTTGTCTAGCGCTAGCGACACGTTCATCCCCGCAGGGTTGCCGCCATCGCTGACGGAGGCGTTCACGACCGCCGCGCGTGCGGCTGGCGTACTCCCCGACGTTCTAGGCGTGGAGGGCGAGATTCCGAAGGGCGCAGGGCTGGCGGACAAGATCCCCGGCTTCGATTCGGGCGTCACCGTGTCAGTTCAGGCGTCGGACGGGGAAGCCGTGTCGCAGACCGACCCGACGACCTCGACTTACTCAACGAGTGGCCCGGCCATGATTAGCGGCTCGGCGATCGCGTCGCAACAGCTCGTAGACCTCGCAGCCGATCCCGGCTTCGACCTCGAGATTGCCGCCGAGCTTGGTTCGGCGCTCGCTGAGAAGCGCGATCAACAGATCCTCAACGGGAGCGGCACGAACAAACAGACCCTCGGCATCCTCAATGTGTCGGGCATCAAGAGCGTGACCTACACGGACGCGAGCCCGACCACGCAGGAGTACGTGCGTCAGGGCGTCGCCAAGCTGTGGGCGGAAGTCGCCAAAGCCCTCGGGCGTATCCCCGACACGATCCTCGTATCACCGGGCCGCTATGCATGGGCCTACAGCGGCTACAGCGAAAACAAGGTGCCGGTTGATCCCGACCTCCTGTCTGCGTTTGCGGAGCCCGATCAGGTACCCGCGATGCCGACGACGCTCGGCACGAGCACGGAAGAGGAACGCGACGATCGTCCTGCGCAACGATGCCGTGCGGCTCTATCAGAACGCCCCGGTCATCGTCGCGGATGAAAACTCGCTCAGCGGCACGATGCAGGTGCGCTTCGTCATCCGTCAGCTAATCGCCGTAGTGGTGCGCAAGCCGGTCGGTGTAGGTGTGCTGCTCGGTTCGGGCGTCAAGACCCCAGCGTTCACCTAAAACGATGATCGAGACCTATCTCGACCGTGAGCCCCACGTCGTCACGGACGACGGGCGAGAGGCGTTTCACAACGTAGGTGCTGGCTGCCCCAATTGTGGGCTTCGTCGTGGCCCGATTCACTTCGGGGCGGACTTCTGGTTCGCCTGCGACGAGCACCGCGTGCTGTGGTGCCTTGGTGTCGGGCTCACCGATGGCTGGAAAGCGGTCACGCCTGAGCTACGCGACGCAGCCGTCGAGCAGACGCGCGAATATCGGCTGTGGCCCGACGAGCCGGTCACAGCGGAGGAACGCGCCGCACACGCTCGGCTGACAGCGCTCCGCGACAGGGGCTAGCGCCCCTCTAAATCTTGGCGCGCGACCGTCATCAACACTCGTCGCGCGCCAGGTAGCGGCGGTCAATCCTCCTCGACTGTCGCAACTCCCCGATGCCGAATCGTCGGCAACTGGCGGGGGCACGCCTCAACGTGCCCCCGCTTCGGGGATGCCCTTGGACCCGAACGAATGGAAAGCAAATGACCAACCTGACTTTTGAGGTGGTGCAGCGACACACATCTAACGTCATCCCGCTCGGCGACGGCCGCGCATATGAGGTACGTGTGACCGACTGCACCGGCACGACGCTGGACGAGGACGCGGCCGAGATAATCGAGAGTGGCCTGTCATCGGCCGACGCGATCGAGCTGCGCGGCAAACTCGCCCACGATTACGACGACCTGCGGAAGAAACTCGGCGCGTTCCTCCGTGGCGACATCACCACCTACGGGGTGCGGCCCGTTGTGACGCACGACGGAGAGTCCCTTGCTTAGCAAGGTCACGCTGGCCAACTCCACCGGCACCGACGTTGTGCTTCACGAAGACACGCTAGCCAGCCGGCGAAACATCCTCACGGCGCAGGGGCTCGCGGGGGTCGGGCCTCTGCGGCAGGTGAAGCGGCCGCGCCCACAGGCGCATGGTTCGATGAACGATACTCACTACGAGGAAGGTCGCACAATCCACCTCACGGGGGAGGCGTGGCACACCGAAGGCGTTGTCAAAGCGCTAGAAGAATTCCGCGCAATCTCTGGCGTGCTCCTTGAATCGCTGGACAACGCTGAAGGTGCGTTGCTGAAGTGGACGGAGGGGAAGCACCGGCCTGAAACTTCAGATGGTCGTGCAGTTGGATTCGGAGATTGAACCAATCGAGGAAGAAGCCGCCGCGATCGTGAAGTGGTCAGCGTCGCTCTTTGCCGAGGACCCTAGGGCCTACAGCCAAACCGAAACAACCCAGACCGGCAGCACCGTGACCGGCGTTGAACCTGAAGCCGAATGGCTATCCACGACTGCATACGGTGGCCTCGCCATTGACGCGGCCCACATCTATTGGGTAGGGAAAAACTGCATAGGCCGTGCCACCATCGCAGGTGGCACCGTCGAACCGGAATGGATCAAAACGACCTCGCAGCCGACCGATATCAAGGTGAACGGGTCGAACATCTTCTGGACGACTTCGGCTGGCATCGGTCGTGCGGCAATCGCTGGTGGCACAATCGAAAACACCTGGCGTACCAGTGCGGAACTGAAAATCACGGAAGGGCACGCATCCGGGTATGCCCGGTGCGCTTGCGATAGATGCCGGTCACATCTACTGGATGGGCATCTTGCCTACCGGCTCGATCCTGATCGGCCGGATGACGCTCGCAGGCGGCACGATTGAACCAAAATTTGTTCCGTATATCACCGCTGGGACCACGCCCGAAACTGGGTCCATAGCAGTCGATTCCGAACACATCTATTGGACGCAGAAAGGGTCGATTGCGCGCGCCACTATCAGCGGCACAGGCGTAACTCTGAACTGGATCACGGGAACGGGGGAACGTTTCAGGGCTGGCCGTATCGTCCACCTTCATCTATTGGACGGCCAAAAGCTTCAATCAGATCGGACGGGCCAAACTCAACGGCACCGAAGCGGCTCCCTACCTTGAAGCGTCTGCCCCAACAGCTATCGCGGTCAGTTCCACGAACCTCTACTGGAACAACACAGGAACCGCCGACATCGGGCGATGGCTGCTTTCGGGTGCTCAGGCTAGCGGCGGCGCTGTTACCGTGGCCCAATCGGGCAACCGTCCATCACCGCTGGTGTTCAAGATCCACGGGCCGATCAAGAACATGTACGTGCAGCGCGATTCGGACGGGGCACAACTCGCGTTCACAGGCGAAATATCGAGCGGCAACTACATGGAAATTGATACGTCCGCTCGCACGGTGAAGTTGAACGGTATCACGAATGCACTCGGCCTCATCAATTCTCAGGCCACAAATTGGTCAGCGTTCGTGGCACCCCCAAGTCCGCGCACCAGCACGTTCTCCCTGCACGGGTCCAGCGCCACGGCTGCGTTCATGGAAGTGTTGTCGCGCTCGGCGTATGCCTAGGCCAGCGCTGCGGTTTCTTCCGGTGTGAAGCCAGCTTCGGCCATTTCGGTTTCCCATTCGGATTCGCTGAAGCCCGGCCCCGGCCACACGGATTGATCGGCGGTCGGCGCTGGTAGGGCGACCGCCGCCCGTGCGTGATGGTGGTGACGGTGATGTGTGGATCGTGCGTCGGCCGTGGGCGCGATCAACGCGAACACGGCGCATGTGGTGGCGATGCATAGTGGTTTCATAGACCACTCTTAGCACAGACAACCGTCTGCACGTCGGTACCGAACGAAGAGACGTATTCGCGCTTACCGCGTCATCGGCAACGGCAACCGCTCGCGCCGGATGGTGTCGTGCTGCCACGGGTAGACGATTTGACCTAGCACCCCCGCCCCAGAAACGGGAACCCCCGCAACACCCCCAACACGCCCGGATTCACGGGCGTTGTGGCGTGCAACACCCGTCCAACACCGTGTTGCGTCCCGTAGGCGCGTCTAACCGTCACTACGGGCCGCACCCCCAACCTTTCCACTTCCACTAGGTAGCGACCGACCGGCCCCCAAAGCCGGGCGCGTCGCGCTACACGAACGGAGATAGATTTGGCAGCCTCTTACTACGAAGTCCGCAACCGCGACGGCAGCAAGGGTCCACGGTTCCAAACCTACACGCGCGAGAACGCTGAACAAGCAGTCGAACGTCGCGCGAAGTCGGGCATTGCCGCCGCTGTCTTTCTGATCCGGCCGGGATACAGCCCGGAAGCGTTGGAGTTGGATTGACCAGCGGCACGGCGCGAGTGCGCCAGAACGTCGCTCAGACGTTCGCAGCAATCATGCGAGACCGGCATCCCGGCTCGACATGGCTACCAGTCGAAGGTTCTAATGGGGACACTGTGACCGGGACCGGACAGGGCGTGCCGGTTTTCACCACGCCAAACGATCTTGACCCGATCAGCGACGTTTCTGCGTCCGCTGCCCGCTCGTCGCACATAGACGACATCAATCGCGGAGGCGAGCAGCCGTTGACGCTCGCCGGGGTCTAGTTCGGGCCACGCCGCCGTTAGATGCTCGATCGGTGGCAGGTTCGTTCCGTCCGCCATACGCTTCGCACGTTCAACGGCGTCGGAGGCGACGGCAAATGCCTCTTGGCGGGCACGCAACCCGTCCTTGAACGAATCCATGCCGAGCATGTTTTGCAGGGCTAGATCGTCCCTGTAGCTGTTGAGTGCGTCACGGGCTGCGGCCTCGTCGGTAAGCGCCTCGCTCAACTCGGCAGTTTCGACGCGGGATTCGGCCGACACGTCCCCGACCGCCGCGAAGAACTGTTCTTCGACGTACGGCAGGATCACGCTGTCATTGACGTTCGCCGCCGACGGGCAGTCGCCCGCCGTGTGGTGGACTTTGCATTGGTACTGAATGATCCGTGGCTGGTTCTTCTGCTTGTAGCCACGCCCGCTCATAAGCCGGGAGCAGCCGGCACACCGGATGATCCCGTTGAGCACATGGCGCGTCTCGGCAGCGCCGGTGTCGCCGTTCGCCTTCGCAAACGTATCCTGCGCCCGCAGAAAATCGGCCTTGCTGACTAGCGGCTCGTGCGCCTCCTCGTTGCGAATGTCCCCCTTGGAAATCACGCCTAGGTAGACCTCGCGTCGTGCCAGTTGCTTCACGGTGTCGCCAGTCCAGCGGGCGCTGCGTCGAGGCGTCACCTTCTTCACGTCGTTCAGCCAACGTGCGATGGAGGCCCACGTCTGACCCGCTAGGCGACGGCGGAAAATCTCGCGGACGCAAGGCCCCTCGACGGGATCAATCACGAAGCGTTTGTGCTCGTCCTTGCGGTAGCCGAATGGCGCGACGGTCGGCTGTACCCCTCGCTCCACGATCGCGTTACTCAACGCCGTCCGCCAGCTATCCCGAATCCTGTCTAGCTCGAACTCCGCGAGCACCAACAGAAGGTTGCGCATCATCTTCCCTGCGGACGTATTCGGGTCGATGCCCTCAGCGACCGACACGAACACGGCGGAGTTCTCGTCTAGGTGCTTGATCGCCTCTAGCGCACCCGGCAACGAACGCGCGAAACGATCGAGCTTGGCAACGACCACTCCCCCGGTCTCGCCCGATTCGACCCTAGCCATCATTTCGTTGAAGCCGGGACGGTCCATCTTGCCGCCCGACTGATCTAGGTCGGTATGCCACCAAGCGATCTTGTGGCCGTGGGCTTTCGCCCACGATTCGATCTGCTGGCGCTGGAGGTCCGGGGACAAGAACGACTCGCCGCCGCGCCCCTTGACTTGGGATACGCGGCAGTAGCCGTCTAGGTTCATGCCGGACATCATAACACGTAGATTCGATGTTGTCGCTCGACGAGCTCTCCGAGTTCTCGCGCGCGGCGCTCGAGGCACTGCGCCAGCCACTGGAAGACGGGCGCATCGCGATCGTCCGGGCAAACCACTCGGCGATCTACCCGACGCGCTTCATGCTGCTCGCGGCGACCAACCCGTGCCCTTGCGGTTACGCCGGCGTCGGCGACCTGTGCCGCTGCAGCGAAGCCGAGCTCGCGCGCCACCGGCGTCGCCTGAGCGGCCCGCTGCTCGACCGGATCGACCTGGTGGCGCAGTTCGAGCACCACGCGGCGCACGACCTCGACGCCCCGCCGAGCACGAGCTCGCGCGAGGCTCGCGCCCAGGTGATCGCCGCGCGCAAGCGTCAAGCTGCACGGCTGCGCGACGACGGAGTGGCCGTCAACGCGCACATGGACTCGCGCATGCTGCGCCGTCACGCGCGCCTGAGCGATCGCGGCGAGAAGCTGCTGCGCGGCGCGCGCGAGCGAGGAATGCTCAGCGCGCGAGGCCAGCACCGCGTGCTGCGCGTGGCGCGCACGATCGCCGACCTCGACGGTTGCGAGCGCGTGCGGCCCGGGCACGTCGCGCAGGCGATCGCGCTGCGCGGCGACGGCAGCCTTGCGGGCGGTCGGGCGGCGTGAGCGATGGCCGGGGGCGCGGAGCACGCCGCTTGCGCGCGTTGCCTGCGACGGGGCTGGCTGCTCGGCGAGCTCAGCGCGGTGCTCGACTACCACAGCCGCGCGGACGGTCGCCTGTTCGCGCTGCTCGCACTCGAGGACAAGGAGCTGATCGCGGCGCTCGGCGGGCGCAGGCGCGCGGAGCTGAGACGACGGCACGCCGAGTTCGGCGAGCGGGAGCCGAGCGCGAACGGCATCGCGGCAGTCTGCCGCCACGACGGGCGCTACCCGCGCGGACTGCTGCATCCCGGTGCGCCGCATCTGCTGTATGTGACGGGTGGACTCGACCGGCTGTGTGCACGCACGAGGCAACCGGTCGCGGCGCTCCTCGGCTGCTCGCGCCCGACCGACTATGGGCTGGAGCTGGCGCGCGAGCTGGGTCGCGGTTTGGGCGCGAGCGGCGTGACGGTCGCGGCGGGCAGGAACGCCGGGATCGCACGAGCGGCGCTCGCCGGCGCGCTCGAGGCGGAGGGCCCGACGTTGACAATCGCGGGCTCCGGGCTGGGCGTCGCCGTGGCGCGCTCGGCCGGCACGCCTGGCGAGCTGCTCGAACGGCGCGGCTGCACGATCGCCGAGCTGCCGCCGAGCGTGCGCGGACGGCGATGGGGCGCGAACGCGGCCGAGCGGATCGTGGCGTCGCTGGCCCACGTGGCGATCGTGGTCGAGTCGGAGGAGAGCCCGCGCACGCTCGCTGCGGCACGCCTCGCGGCGGGACTGGGCAAGACGCTCGTGGCCTGCCCGGGTCGGGTGAGCTCGCGCGCATCGAGCGGCAGCCATCTGCTGATTCGCGAGGGCGCGACGCTCGTGCGTGACGCGGCGGACGTACTCGACCTGCTCCACGGCGTCGGCTCTTCGGCGGCTACGGCGGCACGAGACGCCGCCGGCGATGGGCACGAAGTTGGCCCTTCCCCGGCCCCGCTCTCGGCGAAGCTGCGGGCGGTGCTCGAGCAGGTCGGCGCCGGCGTCGACACGCCGGGCAAGCTGACAGCGGGATCGGCGGACGCAGGCGAGCTGCTCCAGGCGCTCGGCGAGCTGGAGTCGATCGGCCTGCTGAGACGGGGCGACGGCGGTCGGTATCTGGCTTGCAAGGCGCCGCGGTAGCGCATGCGTGCGCTACGGTGCCCCTGCTCAGATGGAGTCCTGAGGCGAGCCCGCCGCAGCGCGCGGCGCTCCGAACCGCCCACCGAAGACAAGGGCTGATGACTCCTTTCGCAGAAGTTAATCGTGTACGCGAAAGGAGCAGCTGGGCATCGTGCCGCAACTGGACAGACGTGAGATCGCCGCGATCTTCCTCGGCGGCGCAGCCGGCTCGCTGCTGCGGGTGTGGCTGGCGCAGACAGTAACGAGCGACGTGGCGACATGGCCTTGGGCGACGTTCATCGTCAACGTCAGCGGCTGCTTCGCGCTCGGCCTGATCGCGACGCACCTGCGCGAGCGCCCGCCCGAAGCGCCGCACTGGCACCCGCTGCTCGGCACGGGCTTCTGCGGCGCCTACACCACGTTCTCGACGATGCAGCTCGAGCTCGTGCGGATGATCGACCACGAACGTTTCGGGCCGGCGATCGGCTACGCGCTGGCGAGCGTGCTCGCCGGCTATCTCGCGATCGCCGCAGGAGCGGCGCTCGCACGCAGGTGGGGAGCAGCGCGTGAGGCGGCAACGTGAGCGTGTGGGCCTGGCTCGGCGTGGCGGTGCTCGGCGGCGTGGGCGCCAACGCACGCTTTCTCGTGCACACGATCGTCTCGGCGCGCGCCGGCAACGATCTGCCGATCGCCACGCTCGTCGTCAATGCCAGTGGGTCGCTGCTGCTCGGATTGCTTGCAGGCCTCTCGCTCAGCGGGGATGCACTCGTGCTCGCCGGGACCGCCACGCTCGGCTCCTACACGACGTTCTCTACATGGATGCTTGAGACCGAGCTGCTGGTCGGAAATGGACGCCGAGCGGCGGCCCTGCTGAACGTGTTGCTCAGCGTGGCGCTGGGCGTGGGCGCAGTGGCGGTTGGACGAGCAGTGGGGGGCGGATGACGACTCCAGGACGTCAACCGTTGGAGCCCCGTTGGTAGATCTCGTCGACGAGCTCCATCAGCCGGCCGGGTTGGACATGCAGACCCCGGCAGAGCCTTATGATCGTCGTGTACGTCGGATTGCCTTGACCTCGCACGAGGGCGCTGACCTGACTGATGTTCAAGCCGGACTCCTCGGCGACGCTCTCCTGTGTCATCGCGTCGTCTTCGGCCATCACCAACTCGATCGCCTGTGAGAGCGCAGCCTGATGGGGACTGCGCGGACGGGATCTCCTCCGAGGCGGCATCGGACGCGGCTCTACCCATCCTTGCGGACGCGCGTTAGTGCATAAATGCAGTATCGTTTCCGCAGACAGTTGTCGTCGTTCATTTGCGAGGACTTTACTTCTGTGACCCGACAGCAACCCCATGACCTGATCGCCCTCGGCGAAGCGATCCGTGAGATCCGCGAGCAGCGCCACATCAGCGCCGGCGAGCTGGCGAGCGCTTCGCGCGTGCCCCTCCAGCGCCTCGCCGCGCTGGAAGGTGGGCGGCTGGATCCTGAGACCAAGCTGTTGCACAAGCTGGCGGAGAGCATGGGCATCAGCCAATCGACCCTCTACCGGCGGGCCGCAGAGCTCGAAGCGGGTGGCGGCGGGAGACCTGAGGGGACTGCTTGAACTCGAAACGCAACGAGATGCCACGTAGGGTGCTGCGCATAACCTGCTGTCGATGACCGACGACCGTGAGGCAGAGGCTTGGGGGTACAGAGACGGTCGCCCGTGGCGTATCGGCACGGAAGCCGACGTCACCTGGATCCGGGAGCACACGGAGGTGTCGTTTGCGATCACGTCTGCCATCCCCCCGGTGTTCGAGGCCTACGCCACGCTCGAGCTTCCCGGCAGCGGCGACCGCCGCCTTTCGTCAGAGTCGCCTCTCGAGGACCCCGACAGTCACGCCGCAGGCGTGCTCGCCGTGCTCAGCGAGCACTCCGCAGGGCAGCTCTGGTGGATCGGCTACCTGGAGACGGGTGGCAGTGACATCGTTTTCTGGGACGCGCGGAAGGTGAGGCCGGGGCCAACCGACGACGCGCGTTATGTGCTGGTCGAGGCCGGCCCGGCACAGGCCGGTGTCTGGCGCGAGCGCCAGCATTGGAAGGGCCCTCTACCGGATCTGATGTTTCCGGCCGATCGCTCGTGGCTCGTATCCACTTTGTGGGACGACGATTGGACGTGTATCGGCGGATCGAGAGAGCTCGTCGACGCTTTTCTGACCCATCCCGATCTACGGCACCGGACTCGCGAGGTCGACCCTTCGGTCGAGGATGCGACCCCTCCCGGCCACACCGCGATCTGATTGCTGCTGCTTTCTCCCGCCTCCGGCCCCTCCGGGTGTCGGACACCCCCGAGACGCGAGGCGGACTCGGACCGCTGACGAGATAGCTCGTCGCGACCCGGACCCGTACCCTGGGTTCTCCAGGCTCACCGATCCGGACCCGTGTCGTCGGCTTAGGCACGAGAGAGACTCCGCAGGTATCACTGCCGGGTCCTCCAGAAGCGGATGAAGGGATTCGAACCCTCGACCTTCGCCATGGCAAACCGGACTCGGCGCCCCGAGTCGCCTAGATTCGGGCCGATGATCATGGCTGAAACGGCTTGATGATGCCGGATTACGTCCGTTTGGTACCCAAAGCGGTACCCACCGACCCTCGCGGTACTCACGTGGTACCACGGTGTAAGGTTGGTCCGGAGCGCGCGATGTCACCGTCGAAGCCAAACGCCAACGTGATCGTCCGCGAGCCGCGGCCAACCGTTCTACGAGGCCAAGTTCCGTCACCAAGGCCGACAGGTCAAGCGCCGCATAGGTCCTGCGTGGATCGAGCGAGACCCGGCCACGGGCGCGTGGACCCGGCGTCGCGGACGAGTTCCCGACGGCGCGTACGACGAGCGCGGCGCCGTGGTGACAGCAGCGGAGATCGTGGCCGAGTACGTGGCCGAGACGGCAGATGCCGAGCGCGTCGAGCAGGAGCGCCGCTCGCGGGGCGTGACCTTCCGCGAGGTCGCCCACGACTACATGCGATGGCTCGCGGACGTCGCCGGCGCCAAGCCCTCCACCCTGCGCGACCGCGAGAGCGTCCTCGGCGAGCCCGGCGATCCGCGCAAGCGCGGCGAGGGCGAGCTCCGCGCACACGTCATTGCGGCGCTTGGCGATCGTCCCGCATCGAAGATCACGACGCGGGAGGTCAACGACGTGCTCGCGACGGTGAGCGCGACGGGGGCGTCGGCGAGCACCGTCAACAAGTACCGCGCGGTCATCTCGGCGGTGTTCAACCACGGCTGCAAGCCCGCGACGTTCGCGCTGTCTGACAATCCCGTCTCCGCCGCCGACAAGCGCCGCGAGCCTAGCCCCGGCGCGCTCGTCTTCTACTCCCCCGCCGAGATCGAGGCCATCGCGCGTGCGTTCGCCGACGGTCGCCACCGCGACCCTCGGTTCCCGGCGGTGTCCGACAGCGAGCGAAGCGCGCGACACGCCGAGGATCAGCAGGACGCCGAGATCATTCGCGTGGCCGCGTACGCGGGTCTGCGTCAGGCGAGCTGCTCGCGCTGCGCTGGCGCGATGTCGATTTCGAGGGGTCGGCGCTGACCGTTGCGCGTGCGATGAGCGCGGGCGTCGAATCGACCACGAAGTCAGGGCGTGTCCGCCGAGTGCCGCTCGCCGACCAGGCCGCCGCCGCGCTCGACCGACTGAGTCGGCGCGAGCACTTCACCGCGCCTGGCGAGCTCGTCTTCTGCAACGTGCTCGGCCGCCCGCTCGATGGCTCCGCTTTGCGCCGTCGCTACCGCCGCGCTCAGATCGCCGCCGAGGCCCGGCCGCTGCGCTTCCACGACCTGCGCCACACGTTCGGCTCGCTGCTCGCGTCGCGCGGCGTCGACGTCGTGACAATCCAGAAGGCGATGGGCCACAGCGCGCTCAGCACGACGAGTCGCTACCTGCACGCTCGCCCGGCAGCCGAGCAGGCTCAGGCGTTCACGGCGGCCTTCATGCCTTTGGCCGAGAACGGCGTCGACGCGATCCCGGCGTAAGTAGCGTCGATCTGATGCGCCGCACCGTCGCGTGGATCCGGCGCGCGCCGGCGCATACTTGGGGTATGAGCGACACGTTGACGCTTACCGCCGTGTTCACGCCCGACGAGAACGGCTGGACGATGGCCCAGCTCGCGGAGTGGCCGACCGTTGTCACTTGCGCGCCTACGGTCGAGGAGGCGCGGGCGATGCTGCTTGACGCCGCGAGCGAGGTGATCGCGTCGTACCGCGGCGAGGGCCGTGAGCCACCGATCGGCGGCGGGCATGTCGAGGCGCTGACGATCAGCCTCGACGGTTGATGCGCTGCGATCGCGGAGTCGGTCAGCTGGACCGATCTTCTTCGACGTTCTGATCGATCAACGCCGTTTCGATCTGCTGGCGGATGTAGAGCCTGCGTCTTCCGATCTTGACGCTGGGCAGGATGCCCCGGCGTGCCCAGTCTTCGACGGTCGAGACGGGCGCGTGCAGCAGCAGGGCAACGTCGCGAGCGGTCAGCACGTCATCGGCAGTCAGTCGTCGTCGCGGCGGCGCACCCATCACTAGGTCCTCGCGCACCCCGAGCTAATAGCAGTAAGACCCATGTCAGATCCAGTCGTCCGGAGGCGCGCCCGGAGTCCATGCGTTCGTTACACCGCCCGGCTCCCGAGCGACCTCGCGCCCAAACTCGGCGATGTGGAGCTGGAAGCTCAGCTCTTCGACGGGATCGCGCGCAGAGTCGTCGAGCAGCTGCCGCCAGCAGATGAGAGCGCACACGTGCTCGAGGTGCGCGGCGTCGTTCCACCATCCATTCTGGAGCCCCCGCAACTGAGCCGGATAGCGGCCGCACAGCGCGACGATCTCGCCCCACATCTGTCGCCGCCAGTTCGGATCACCGCCGTATGGCTCAAGCCAGGGCGGGCGCTCGCTGGGCCGGCTGTCGGGGATCGCTCTGCGCTTGGCCGGCATGCGTCGTCCGTCTGCCCTCAGCTGGTCAAGCTGGTCGCGGACGAGTTGCGCAGCTATGCGTGCAACGGGCTCGTCTGCCTCGTCGGCCATGCGCTCAAGCACGCGGACCAACGGCTCGGGGAGCGTGATCCTTACTCGACGGTCCATCTCGGGCTCCGATCTCTCGTGGTCGAGGACTGCCTCCGTTCTGTTCCGTGTGTCTATGACCACGAATGGCCGAAAGCGGCCACGCAGTTTTGTGGGCCTCTTTTGGCCCGCGCTCGGCCCCCGTGCATCTAGTCTGTGCGACGGTGGGGGAGCGAAGCGGCTGGTCGAGCGGTGGGACACGCAGGGCAGTGCGCGCGGGCTTTGGCGTCGGCTAGGTGGGCGGACAGCGTTGGGCGCGCTGGGTGAGCCGCTCGTCAGCGCTGAATCGTGCTCCAGCCGTCGCAGTCAGTTGCACGCTTGCACGACGAGCGCCAACTGGTCCAGGTGCTTCTTCGATGGCCACCCATGCTCAAGTGCTCGGCGGATGACAGCCCGCGCGAGCTGGCCCGCATCATCCTCGGCCGTCCGACGCTCCTCCTCTCGGACCCGCGAGCCGTGCACGAGCTTCGAACGGATGCGGTAGAGGCGCGCAAGGCGCTTGAAGGTCTCCTCGGGCTGTCGCTCACCAGCGAGGAACAGAGCGCCGTACAGAGCGAAGCGGAAGGCGAGCTCGCTGTTGGCGTCGCCGAGTAGCGCCGCCTCAAGGGCGATCGCGAAGTCCAGCAGCCCGGAGTCTGGCGTGGTGCAGCCGCGCAGCACGCGCGAGAGCGCAATCTGGTGCCCATTCGACTCCGCCGAGAAGTCCGGAATCTTCACCGCCAGCTCGACGATGGTCGTGAAGTCGTCGGGCGAGATCGGACGCTGCTCGCCCGGGAAGTCTTTCTGGCCGACCGGGAACGGGTTGCCTCTGATGCCGAAGGACGCCCATTTCGGTAGCTCGAAGCTCGTGACGGCTCCCATGCCCTGCAAGTCGAAGCCGTGCAGGTAGAAGGAGAGACACACCGCGGCGATCCGCTCGGCCTGTCCATAAGGCTGACCCTTCGCGTGGCTGGAGGTGACCTCAAGCAGGGCTGTCGGGTTGAACAGCGAGCCTGGTCCGGGGACCGCCAGTTCCATGTGGTGCGAGGGACCGGGTGAGAATCCGGCGGTCTGACGTTCGACGATGGCACCGCGCTCGCTCGGACTGAGCGCCCTGATGCGTACCTCCTTGTAGGTGCTGATCGGCTCCCTGACCAGAACGCCCGAGATCACGAGCTGGTGAACGCGAACTATGTGCGTGCGGGAACAGAGCTCCGCGAGCTCATTCACCAGCCGGTCGAGCGCCGAACGGTCGGGGATCTCGAGGTCTGTCAGACCAGCGAGGTAGGCGACGCACATCCCCGCGAGGCTGCGCTGGATGATCCCGTCGGGCCCGGTGAGCGACGGCATGAACCCTTCCCTCTGCGCCTCCCCGAGGTCGCTGATCTCATCGACCAGCACCGCAAGGGGCATCAGCTGCTCGCGGAACGTGCCGTATGCGAGATGGTCGGACGGGTGGCGGATCGCGGCCGGGATCCCTGGCTGATGAAGTGCGGAGACCTGCGACACCTCCGGCTGGCTGCCCCACGATCCGTCGTCGTGCTCAATGACGACCGTGCGCTCGACCGTCACCGACGTGGGCAGCCCCTGCTCGCGCAGGCGTCTTACTGTCCATTCGCGCGCGTCTTCCAGGCAGTGCTCGGCGAGCGCCTGCAGCTCATTCGGCTCGCGGCGGCTCCCGCTCAGCATAGGCGTGCCGTGCGTGACCCTGGCGGCCGAACGTCACTCGGTGGCATCGAGGTGTTCGCGTGCGAGCAGCCCGCTCGCTTCGCGATGAATCCTCTGCAGCGTGACCCGCCGCTGGGGGTCCACCAGCCGCCGCTCGCCGCGCAGATCGAGAACCTTGGTCGCGATCGCTGTCTTGCTCGGAGACTTGAGCCCCTGCTGCTCACACCACTCGTTGATCGTGCGGTGGCGTGCGCACCGTTCGGTTGGCAGCTGGCCGGCCTCGAACTCGCTCTCGCCGCCGAGGTCTTTTGCGTAGCCGTTGACCGCCTGCACATAGGTGGCCGTGTCCACAAGGTCCTCCAAGTCGAGTGGCTCGCCACCGGCAGTCAAGAGCAGCACGCGCGACTCAGGGACGCCGTGTTTGGCAAGGAACTCGCGGCGTTTTCTGCCACCGTCATCGCCGTCGAGAACCCACACGGTCTTCACGCCGTTCAGGTCGAGACCCGCGACCCGCATGGGCGGGACCCCTGCCGCGCCAGGGACGACTTGGAAGCCGAGGACGGCCTGGTCGGTCGCCTCCTTGATGAGCGAAGGCAGCAGGATTAGATCGCCGCCGCCCTCGACGATCACAGCCGGGCGAAGCGGCACGAAGGCGAGCGACCCTGCGCCGAGTGCAAGCAACAGCGCTCCCATACCGGGAGCCTCCGACCAGAACTGCTGCTCGACGGCGCTGAGCATCGCCCCCGGCATGGCGCGCACCACGCGCACAGCGGACCCTAGGTCCTCGGGCAGCGCGGCCGCCGAGTGGGTTGTGTAGATGACCTGCGCAGCCGTGGTCTGCTCCTGGAGCACTCCGATCAAATCGGCCTGTGCGTCGTAGTGCAGGTGGCGCTCGACCTCGTCGATCAAGAGGATCGGAGGAACGTGGTGACCTTGCTGAGCGGTGAGCGCCACGAGCGCCACGAACTGGCGCAGCCCGTCGCTTCGCTCGCCGATCCGCATGCTGGTGGCGCTCCCGGACTTCACGTGGACGGAGAGGACAGTCCCGGAATGGTCGAGGCTGACCGTCACCTGCGGCTGCTGCGTCCATGATTCGAAGCGAGCTCGGAGCGTGTCGTTTGCGGCGTCGATGAGGTCTTTGACTGTGCCAGTCTCGCCTGTCTGGATCTTCTCCAGCAGCCGGCGACGGTCGAGCTGTGCAAGGTTCGTCAGGTTCTCGAATGCGGCTGGCGGCTCAAGCAGTGTCGCCTCCAGGTCGTAATCATCGGCGAGGTTCCGCACAGCGTCATCGAAGCGGACGAAGCGCGGCACTCTCGGCTCGAGCTCGGCGAGCGCCTCCTCGCGCGGATGCGGCAGCCGCTCAAGTTCGACGACCTTCTTGATCTGCTCAGCTAGCTCGCCCGCGCCGACGCGGTCGTCGAGGAAGGCAGCGAACGCAAGTAGTTGCTCGAGCTCGCTCGGCGGCACGTAGCGGCTCGTCGACTCCAAGCGCTCAATCAGCGCAGCAAGCGTCGCCGGGTCTGCGGCGGTACCCTGGAGCTCGTCAGGCGGCGGCCAGGACTCAGCCGCAAGCGCCGCGTTGATCGCGGCGGCGAGTGCTTTGCGGGGCTGCTTGTTTCGCGCGGGCGTCGGCACGAGTTCAGTACTGATCGCGCCTGAGGCCTTCTTGATGCGCTCAAGCCAGCGCACCTCGGTCAGCTGCGCAGCGCCGTGCAGTAGCGCCAGCAGCTCCCGCTCGACGTCGTCCAGGCGATAGCGCAGCCGGACGATGTCACGGTCGCTTGAAATCTCTTCGCTGCGTGTCCGCGCGAGTGTGTCGACCGGCGGCGCCTCCGCCGGGTCATTGCCCGGTTCGCTGTAGCCAAGCTCGAGCGCGTCGAGGAGCGTCGACTTACCCACCTCATTCGCCCCTACGAGACAGACGAGAGGAGCGTCGAGGCGCAGCTTTGTCGGACTCGGCCCACCGAATCTCCTGAAGCCGTGCACCCACATTGCCTCAAGCTGCATCGGTTGAGTTTAGGACGGTGACTAACGTCGGCGCTAAAGCGACATTTCTGTCCCGTGAGGACTTCTCGCCTACCTGTCGCCAGGACAACCGTCGATCCCTACCACACGGATCTGGGGCAGCCCGAAATCCCGATGGCCAGGCGAATCCCGGTCTGAGCCGTTCAAGCCCACCCAAGGGAGAGGCCTTGATCGAGACCGATTCAGCTATGCGCCAAGGTCCGGCCGCTCAAGGCGACGGCGACCCAGTCATCCGCGTTATCAGTTGGCCGAGGTGCGTGTGCATCTCCTGGGCCGTCATCTTCGCTCGCGATGGAGCGCGCGTGAGCTGCTCATGACCCGTGGGCGCACGGGGCTCGGCCAGCGGCACGCCGCCAATACCCGACTCTGTCACTAGATCGTTGTAGGTACCCGCCAGCCCGATCTCCACAAAGCCACTTCGGCCGCTGAGGTCCTCGCGCATCGCACGAGCACGTGCGACCAGAGGATCGGTCTCCGGAGATAGATCTCCACGCCCCACCCCCACCACTGACGCCGGGGTGGTGAAGTCGCCGGCGGTGAGCCACGCATCCCCCGACGTATCAACAAGACACCCAGCCTTTTCAAGGCGCTGGGCGAGGTCTTTTCGGCAGGCTGGATCGTTGTCGAGTCTCACGGCGTGCCGACCACCGAGGTCGCTGGCCGGGCGGAGGGTCCCAAGCTCGGCGAGGATTGTCCGTGTTGGGAACCGCCCCAGGGCCATGCCAGCCTCGAAGTAGACGTTAGGCCTAGCCTGCCCTCGCGGCACCCCCTCGTCGTCGGGATCGCCCTCCGGCAAGAGATCGCTCCGCAGGTACGCGACATCGTCGGGCGTCGCGAGAACGAGGACGGCCTGCGCTTGTGCGAACGCTGCGTCGAGGACGTCACCAATGTAAGGAGCACCCGCATTGACGCTACCCACCAGCTCGGTCCACTCTAGGGGACGGAGATCTATCGCCCTCAGAAACTCGAAGACGGCTCTTCCCGCCGCGGCGTTGCGACCGAGGACCACCATCACCTTCCGTCGGTCCTCGGCGTAGGTGACCCCGCCCGCCCTATCCGCCGCCTCCGGCCCAGCCGGCAGCTGGAGCAAGTGATCTGTCTGATCTAGGCCGTCCGGGACCACGAAACGGCTCCAAGTATGAAACTCCGCGCCGCCATCGAGCTCAACCGGGCTCGCCGTCTCGTAGATCGTTGTGCGCGTCCTTCGGGGATCCCAGTGCTGACCAGAGAGGACGAACTCTTGGCCGGTCGTCCAGGGATTCAGGACACGGTCTTGTAGAAAGTCCTTCGAGACATTGAACGCGAACGCTCGACGTTGAGCTCCGGCTTCGAGCATGACGTGGAAAGGCATCGGCTATGCGACACCCACGCTGCTGCTGTCGAGATAGGCGGCGACTACATTCTTGGGGTTGGCGGAGATCCAGCTGAGGTTGATCCACGTACCTGTACCGAGCAGCTCGCGCAGCGCGTTTAGATCGTCTTCCGCGGACGCGCGCTCGGAGTGACCGGGGCCGCGAATCTGTCGCTCCTTGCCGGCGACCTCAAGGACGACGGTGACGTACCAGGTGGTCCAAGTGGGCATCGGGGTCACACATAATCGCAAAGGCGACCATGATCGACTCGAGATGTCCGTCAATGACTCGATGACTCGGTCGCCGACACACGCAGCGGACCTGCCAATCGACGTTGAGGATCAAGTTGGGACGATAGGTTCAGGTTGCGGCGACGAGAACCGCGTAGCCGTTGCCCTCGAAGGACTCCAAGGCACCATGGCGCGCCCGGCTACCGACCAGCTGCGGCTCTTGGCCGCTTGGCGTGATGTCGATCGCGAGCTCGATTCCCAGCGCCTCGGAGATGCGCAGAAGCATCGGGAACGTCGGGTTGTGCTCCCCGCTCTCCAGCCGCGCAACGGCTGGCTGACTCATCTTCAGGCGCTTGGCTAGCGCGGTCTGACTGAGGTCGTGCTCTGCGCGGTAGGCGATCACCTTCACAGCCACCGCACGCGCAAGTGCGGTGCGCTCCCACACCTTGCGGTACTCGGGATCGGCATCGAGATGGTCGGCGAGGACTTCCTCGTGGGTGGGGAGATCCGAGAGCTTCATGGCGAGTAATATACCAAACTTGTGATAGTTCAGCGAGTCGTCACGGCTCGATTTCAGCAAGCCGCGCCTTAGCCGCAATGACGGCGCGATCGAACCCGGCCTTGTCCTTCTGAGCCTCCGGGCCGACGGCACCGATCACGAACACGTCGCCGATGCGTTCATAGATGCATCGCCATGGGCTCCGCCCAGCTCGGGGGCGCAGCTCACGCAGCGACCCGCCCGGATCTCCCATGACCTTGCTGGAATGCGGGAACGGGAGCATCGGGCCAAGCGAGGCGAGCTTGTTGACGGCGTTGTCGATGGCCTTGCTCTCTTGCGTTGGCACCGCGTCCGCCTCCGCTCGCGCCGTGGGATGAAAGCGCACCGACCACGGGCCGGACGGCGCGCGTGACTGGCGGGCAGCCTGCGAGTGTTTCCCACGTTTGCTCATCCACGGCACCTTGCGCGGAAGATCGGACAGATCATGCCACCGGACTTTCCGCGCCCTGCGAGTGGGCCACACTTCCGGGCCGATGCACCCTCGGGCGACTCATCGACTCCCGCAAGGACTACGCGTGACTAACGGCGAACGTATGCCTTGCGATGCCCGGGCAGACACCTGACGCCGCCGCGCTTGGGCGAGCAGTCCACGCCATCCGCGCGGAGCGCCGCATCAGCCAAGTTCAGCTCGCCAGCGCGACCGGGTTCCGACAGAGCTGGGTCAGCAACGTCGAGCACGGCCGCCGCAACCCAAGTTGGAGCAACGTCGTCCGCCTCGCCGAAGGGCTCGGCGTTCGGACGTCAGCGCTTGTGAAGCGGGCGGAAGCGCTGGCCGGCGAGCCGCGCTGACACAAAACTTACCGCCGATGTGATAGTAGACTTGGAGCACAAGTCAATCGAGTGCCCCCGGCGACAGCGCTAACTGTCCCGGGGGCGTGGCACGGAAAGGACGGACCTTCCCATGCAGGCGAACCGTAGCGATTGCCGCTCCCCGGTAGACGAGACGCAGAGGGTCGTGTTGATGGTGCTTCTGGCGGGCGATCACGAGCCGTGGTCGAGAGCCGAGCTTCATCGTGAGCTCTCGGGGTCCACAGGCGATCCCGTTGACCCCAGCGACGCAATCAACGCCCTCTATGCGAGTGGCCTGATCCACGTCTCCGGCGATCTCGTCTTTCCCTCGCGCGCTGCGTGTCTGATGGACGAACTCCAGCTGTAAGTGCGACGTCGCACCCCGAGCCCCGCACCGATGGGCGGCCGACACACACAGCAGTTTGGTACCCACACGTGGTACCCAGCGCAGACCACGAGGATATGCAATCAGCCCAGAACGCACGAAAGCCCCGGATCACCGGGGCTTTCGTTCAAGCGGATGAAGGGATTCGAACCCTCGACCTTCGCCATGGCAAGGCGACGCTCTAGCCAGCTGAGCTACATCCGCGGGAAGCGCGCATTCTACCTAGCCTTTGAACGTCGAGCGCCCGAGGTCCCCGAACGGCTCGTCGCGCTCACGGACGGCCTCACGAAAACCGTGCTCGGCAGCGTGCTGCTGGAAGGCGTAGCCCTCGGCGGTGTGCCGGGCGATGCCGTCGAACACGGTGCCGAGCACCTGGCTGGCGTGCAGCCCCTGCGAGTAGAGCGTTTGGTTGACGAGCAGCTTCATCATCATCAGCTGGTTGACGGGCATCCGCGCGATCCGCGCCGCGAGCGTCTCGGCGCGCTCGTCGAGCTGATCGGCCGGGGGCGCCTCGATCGCAAGCCCCCACTCGAGCGCCTCGGCGCCGGACAGCGAGTCGCCGGTGAACAGCAGCCGCTTGGCGCGCTGCGCGCCGATCCTGTGCGCCCACAGCGAGGTCGTCGGCGACCCCCACACGCGCGCCGGCGGGTAGCCGATCTTGGCGTCGTCGGCGATCACGAGCAGGTCCGAGCAGAGCGCCATGTCGGTGCCACCGGCGACGCAGAAGCCGTGCACCTTGCAGATCACGGGCTTGCCGCAGTTGAACAGGCTCATGAAGCCCTGCGCGTTGCGGCTCATCATCGCGTAGTCGACCATCGGATCCCACGTGCCGCGCGGGTCGTGGTTGGCGGCCATCACGGCCGGATCGAGCGGCGAGCCGGGCGGCACCGAGGCAGTCGCCGAAGCCGACGCGTTGCCGGCGGAACCGTCACCCCCCTCCCCTCCGTTCGAACGCCCGTCCGTCGCCCCCATCCCCTCGGCGCTTTCGAGCAGGTCATAGCCGCCGCAGAAGCCGGTCCCGGCGCCGGCCAGCAGCAGCACGTGCACGGACGGGTCGAGATCGGCGCGGCGAACGCACTCGACGAGCTCGGCGATCAGCCGCGGCGTGATCGCGTTGCCCCGCTCGGGGCGGTTCAGCGTAAGGCGGGCGACGCCGTCGGCGGCCTCGTAGAGCACGACCGGCTGATCGCTCATGGTCGCGATCCTACCTGCGCCTCGGCGGCCCGACTGCGCGGCGCCTGTGGTGGGATACTGCGCCGATGCCAAGCGACCACACGCTGTCGCGCTTCTCGATGGCGATGCCCGCAGCGGCGCTGCGGATCAGCGGCAAGCTGAACGTCCCGCTCTACCGGCTCAGCGGCGGGCGACTCGGCGGCAAGGTCGGCCGCGCCCCGGTGCTGCTGCTGACGAGCACCGGGCGTCGTTCAGGTCAGCAGCGCACGGCGCCCGTCCTCTATCTGAAAGACGGCGAGCGGCTCGTCGTGATCGGCTCCAACGCGGGCAACAGGAAAGCGCCGGCGTGGTCGCTGAACCTCAAGGCCAACCCAGACGCCGAGGTCGAGGTCGGCCGCGAGCACTCGCTCGTGCGTGCGCGCGTGACCGACGGCGAGGAGCGCGCCGAGCTGTGGCGCAAGATGAACGAGCAGTACGCCGGCTTCGACGCCTACGACGCGAACACCTCGAGAGACATCGCCGTGTTCGTGCTCGAGCCCCGCTAGAAAGGAGCGACCCGTGACCCCACCGACCTCCACCGAGCAGCTGATCGGGGGCGTCGACTTCGTCGCGCTGCCCACGCACGACGTGGCCGCCTCGGCCGCCTTCTACGGCGACACGCTCGGCCTCACGCGCTCGGTCTACATGCCCGAGCGCAACTTCGCCGAGTTCGAGACGGGCAACCTCACGCTGAGCATCATCGACGCGGAGAAGATGGGCCTCGAGCACCACCCCCAGCCGACGGCGATCGCGCTGCACGTGGACGACGTGGCCGAGGCGCGCAAGACGCTCGAAGCGCGCGGCGTCGAGTTCCACGGCGACATCTTCGACACCGGCGTATGCCACATGGCGTTCTTCGCCGACCCCGAAGGCAACGAGTTCATGCTCCACCACCGCTACGCGCCGCGCACGAGCGAAGCCTGAGCGGGCACCCGGGATCGCGCGCCGATCCACTAGCCTGAAAGCCATGCTCTTCACACGCAAGCAGTCCGAGATGGTGGACGCAGATTCAGCCCTTCCGGGGCGCCAGACGGAGATCCCTGTTCCGGCCAGGCACGAGGTGCTCGGCACGCCGCTGAAGGGCCCGTTCCCGGAGGGCGTCGAGACGGCCGTCTTCGGCATGGGCTGCTTCTGGGGCGCCGAGCGCATCTTCTGGGAAGCGCCGGGCGTCTACACGACGGCCGTCGGCTACGCGGGCGGCTTCACGCCGAACCCGACCTACGAGGAGGTCTGCAGCGGGCGCACCGGTCACACCGAGGCCGTGCTGGTCGCCTTCGAGGTCGAGCAGGCGAGCTTCGAGGACATGCTCAAGCTGTTCTGGGAGGGCCACGACCCGACCCAGGGCATGCGCCAGGGCAACGACGCGGGCACGCAGTACCGCTCGGCGCTGTACTGGCACGGCGAGCCCCAGCGCGCCGCAGCGGAGGCCTCGCGCGAGAGCTACCAGGCGCGTCTGAAAGAGCAGGGCTACGGCGAGATCACGACCGAGATCGCGGAGGCCGGGCCGTTCTACTACGCCGAGGACTACCACCAGCAGTACCTCGCCAAGAACCCGAACGGCTACTGCGGGCTCGGCGGCACCGGCGTCAGCTGCCCGATCGGGCTTACTGCTTCGAGCTGAGCACGCAGGCTAGAGACCTAGCTCGCCAGCCTCGATTCTCCTCCTGATCTCGGCGGCGCCGGGCCAATCTGGCTCGATGCCAGCGCTGCGAAGCAGCTCATCGCGTGCGGCAAGGAACTGCTCGGCCGTTTCGCCGGGGGCCAGCGTAAATCCACGCGAACCCGGGATCACGCTCCTATCCTCGTCATCAACTCGTAGATCTCGTTTGGTAGCCATGGTGGCTGTCCAGCCCTCCCCTCGATGCGTTCACGCATCAGCAGCGCATAGGTTTCGGCTATCAGCTCATGGATGAACTCTCGACGAGGATAGTTCCCTTGCCGGATGCGTTCGCGTATTCCATCCGGCGCCAGCGCCAGCAATCGTGCACCATCGCCAGGGTCATGTGAAGAGCGACCTGTGACGCTTAGTGCGTGCCCCCACTCGTGCCAGGCGACCCAGGTCAGCAGGGCCTCGCGCGTTGACGAATCGGCGCTGAGGAGTGCAGGGTGCGCCCCGTTGATAAGCACCAAGCGAAGTTCGGGCACCCAGATACCAAGCGCCTGGTCGTCGGCTTGGGTCTGCGCGCTGCTGGGTACCTCGCTTCCAGCCGATCGGAGAAGCTCCGCGGTTCTCCGACCAAGCGGCTGATTCACGATCTCCCATTGAGACGCACCTACCTGTGTCAGTAGCTGGCGATGGGACGACGGCAGCACATCCCAAGCCAGCTGGACGAGCTCCTCTGTCGTGGCCTCGCTCATATTGATACCTCGACGGGAGAGCGCACGTAGTAAGCCTGCGCGTCCGCAGACTACGTTTCGGCGCATTGCGAGGCAGTCCTCTACAGACTCGCTGGCACTCGGAGGCTTCGATTCTCACGGACGTCGAGACCGCCGATGTTCCACCTTCGCGGCTTAAACGGAGCGACCCCGCCGAAGCGGGGCCGCGATCCGTCGTGTCCGACCCAGGGCGCGTCCGCGGGGACTGGACGCGCCCTGGGCTCCAGGCCTCCCTGGCCTAGGCGCCTGACGGCGCCGGGCTGGGCTGCCACGCCGGCGGCGCGTGCGGACCGCCGAGCGTCGGAACGTCCGATGGGTAGACCTCGTTGCCGTGGATCGCGTGGTCGCCGATCTCGAGCTCCTCGTCCGAGAGCCTGAGCGGGATGAATATCCCCACGATCTTGAGCAGGATGAACGTCATGATCCCGCTGAAGATGATCACGAACGCGGCCGTCTCGGCCTGCCAGCGCAGCAGCGTCCAGCTGCCGTGCACGACCCCCGAGAATCCCGGCAGCGCTTCGGCTCCACCTCCAGTCGGTATGTACTCGACGATGTGCGGATCGGCGAAGATACCCACGAGCAGACCGCCTGTCAGTCCGGCGATCCCGTGCGTATAGATCACCCCCAGCGTGTCGTCGACATTTCTGAAGACGGGAGCACGGCTGAGGAAGCGGATCGCGAACCACACGATCGTCGAGGCGATGATGCCGACCGCGGCCGCGCCCCAGCCGTTGAAGAAACCGGCTCCTGGCGTGATCGCGACCAAGCCGGTGATCATCCCGTTGACCGATCCGATCAAGGAAGGCTTGTCCTTGAAGATGTAGTCCCAGGCGATCCACACGAGCATCGCCACGGCGGTGCACAGGTTCGTGTTGACCACCGCCACCGACGCGTTGGCGCCGGCGTAGTAGGAGTCTCCACCGTTGAAGCCGTTCCAACCGAGCCACAGCAGACCGGCGCCGACCGCGACCATCAACAGGTTGTTGGGCGCGTCGACCTCTCGATCTCGCTGCAATCTCGGTCCGATCACGGCCGCCGCCACGAAGCCGGAGATGCCGGCCGCGAGGTGGATCACGTAGCCACCGGAGTAGTCCAGTGCGCCGTGCGCGGAGAAGAACCCGCCGCCCCAGATCAGGAACGCGTTGATCGTGTACACGAACGTGATCCACAAGAGCACGAATGGAATCCATGCCTTGAAGTTGATCCGCCCGAGCACCGATCCGAGCATCAGGATCGGCGTGATCGCCGCGAACACGAACTGGAAGTAGATCAGCGATGCCTGCGGGAAGTGGAACGGCGGCCCCGTCGAGATCGACGGGATGATCGCTTGCTTCTGGAGTTCGTTGGCCCCCAGAACCGTTCCGGACTTACCCCAGAACGTGTCGAAGAAGCCCTTGCCGCCCCCGATCGGGCTGCCAAAGCCCATCTTGAACGCCCACAGCACCCACGCGACCAGCACGAGCGAGAAGGCGACGAACGTGAGCATCATGCTGTTGACCGACCAGCGCTTCTGCATCACGCCGCCGTACAGGACCGCCAGGCCAGGCAGGCTCATCAGCCCGACGAACGTCGCTGCGGTCATCTGCCACGCGTTGTCGCCAGGATTCAGCCACTGCTTGGCCCCTTCAAGGTATGGAACCCAGGTAGGCATGTGCGCGCAGTTCCCCTTTCGTCATGTCGGGTGACAAACCCCAGCCCGCACACGCGAGCGGCAGCGCACCACAACGATCGGGGTATGAAACAGGCACCGTCAGGGGGCCGGTAGGGACAGATTGGCCAACACTTGGATTGGGCCTTTCGACACCTGTATAGACGCGCCCCAAACAGCCCCAAAGGGCGGCGAAAAGCCCAGTTTTGCGGGTCATATGCAAACGCCGGGGCGGCCGGCAGATTGCCTGGAATTGCCCGCAAATTGGCGAGAAAAGTCTCTGGCTGCGCGCCGGAGAGCGCGCCGGCCGGCCGACTCGGGCAGGCCGTCAGCCGACGGCGAAGCCGGCGCGCCGGCAGGACTCGGTCAGCGCGTCGCCGATCCGCTTGTCGGTCTGCTGCAACGCGGTCGAGCACAGCTGGCGCGCATGGCCGCCGCAGCCGTGGATCCTGACGCCTCCGAGCGTGCTCGGGGCGAGCGCTTCGACGCAATCCTTGCGCGCCGGCGAGCCGCTCGTGAGCGCGTACGCGCCAAGCGCGATCAGCGCGGCCAAGAGCACCACGAGCAGGCTCGCGACGGCCGTCTTCTCACGCCGACCCCACTGCAGCGGAGTCGAAAGCCGCTTCTCGCGGGCCTCCATGATCATCGACGGGAGCCTAGCGAGTGATGCAACTCGGCTGCGCCGGAGCGCGCGCGTCGGATCAGGAAGCGGCGTGTTCGCCGGCGGCGCTCGCAGCGCCACCGTCGGCCTCGGCGGCGGTGCTCGTCGCCGCGTCGGCCGGCTCGAACTGCAGCGCGGCCGAGTTGATGCAGTAGCGCTGTCCCTCGGCGCCGGGCCCGTCGTCGAAGACGTGCCCCAGATGCCCGCCGCAGGTGCGGCAGAGCACCTCGGTGCGGCGCATGAACAGGCTGTTGTCCGGGCGCAGCTCGACGGCCTCGGCGACGGCCGGCTCGGTGAAGCTCGGCCAGCCCGTGCCCGACTCGAACTTCGTGTCGGCGTCGAACAGCTTCGTGCCGCAGGCCGCGCAGCGATAGTCGCCGGAGGCCTTGTTGTAGACGTACTCGCCGGTGAACGGAGGCTCGGTTCCGGCCTTGCGCAGCACGTCGTACTGCGCGGGCGTCAGCTGCTCGCGCCACTGCTCGTCGGACTTGACCACCTTGTGCTCGCTCATGCCCATGTTCTAGCAGAGCCCTGCTATCGTGATCTTTACGTTCACGTCAATTTTTAAGGATAAGAAGATGACCACCGGATCGCGCTTCGGCGTCGACGCGGGCCACGCGAACTACAAGTGGTGGGCGCTCTCCTGCACGAGCCTCGGCATGCTGCTGGCGGCGACCAACTCGGGCACGCTGATCATCGCGCTGCCCGACCTCGAGCGCTCGCTGCACACGAGCCTGCTTGGCGCTCGTCTGGGTGATCCTGGCCTACCTGATCGCGGCCACCGTGCTCGTGCTGATGGCCGGCCGCCTGTCCGACCTGTTCGGGCGCAAGCGCGCCTACGTCGGCGGCTTCCTGCTGTTCGCGCTGGCCTCGCTCGGCGCCGGCTTCTCGGGCGATGCGACCGTGCTGATCCTCTGGCGGATCCTGCAGGGGATCGGCTCGGCCTTCCTGTTCGCCAACGCCGCCGCGCTCGTCACCGACGCCTTCCCCAAGGAGGAACTCGGTCTGGCGATGGGCGCCAACACGATGGTCGCCGCGATCGGCCTCGTGCTCGGGCCGGTGCTCGGCGGCGCGCTCGTCGCGATCGCCTGGCAGTGGGTCTTCTGGTTCAACGTCCCCTTCGCGCTCGCCGGCGCCGCCTGGGGCGCGCTCGTCCTGCGCGAGCTGGCCAAACCGGACACGGCGCGCAGCTACGACGTGCTCGGCACGAGCACCTTCGTGCTCGGCCTGACCGGCCTCGTCTACGGCGTCTCGCGCGGCGGCATCTCCGGCTGGAACGACACGCTCGTGATCGGCGCGCTGATCGTGGCCGCCGTGCTGCTGCCGCTGTGGGTCGTGATCGAGCGCCGCTCGCGCGCGCCGATGCTCGACCTCGCGCTCTTCAAGAACCGCCTGTTCGCGGCGGCCAGCGCGGCGTCCTTCATCAACGGCCTCGCCCGCTTCGCGCTGATGTTCCTGTTCGTCTTCTACTTCCAGGGCGCCCAGGGCGACTCGCCGATCACGGCCGGCATCAAGCTGATCCCGCTCGCGCTCGGCATGCTGATCGCCTCGCCGCTCGCCGGCATCTACGCCGACCGCCACGGCTCGCGCGCGCTGGCCGCGCTCGGCATGCTCGTGACCGCCGCCGGCCTCGCCGGGATGACGACGCTCGACGTGCACACGGCCTACTGGCAGAGCGGCCTGTGGCTGGCCGTCGTCGGCGTCGGCTCGGGCATGTTCAACAGCCCCAACACGGCCGCGATGATGGGCGTCGTGCCGGCGCACCGCCGCGGCATCGCGGCCGGCGCGCGCACGCTGCTGCAGAACACCGGCGCCGTGCTGTCGATCGCCTTCGTGCTCGCGATCGTCACCTCGGCCGTGCCGAAGGCGACGCTGTTCGCCGTCTTCTCCGGCCTCGCCCAGGGCCTCTCCGCGGAGAAGCTCGCGCCGTTCATCGCCAACATGCACGTCGCCCTGTGGGTGCTCGCGGCGACCTCCGTGCTCGGCGCCGGCGTCTGCCTGCTGCGCCCCGACCACGCGAGCGTGACCGCCGACGCCGACGCCGCAACCGAGGCAGACGAGCGCTCGGCGATCAGGCCGTGGGAGGAAGCGCTCGCCGACGAGGCCTTCGTGCCCGGGCGCGACGAGACGGTCGAGGGCGAGCGCCAGCCCTCTCCCCTGCCCGGCGAGGGACGGCTGGGGGTGCGCGCATGAGCCCGCAGCCGGCAAAGCCCGCTCGCGCGAGCCAGACGCCGGCCGAGCCCGCCAGCCTGCGCATCGGCGACGTCGCGCGCCTGGCCGGCACGACGCCGCGCACGATCCGCTACTACGAGGAGATCGGCCTGCTGCCCGAGGCTCCCGCACGACCGTCCGGCCGCCACCGCCTCTACAGCGAGCCCGAGGTCGAGCGCCTGCGCGAGCTGATGCGCCTGAAAGACCTGCTCGGGCTCTCGCTCGAGGAGCTGAAGACGCTGCTCAGCGCCGAGGAGGCGCGCGCCGAGGTGCGCGCGCAGCTGCGCCGCGAGGACGTCGACTCCGCGCGCCGTCGCGAGCTGCTGGCGGAGGCGCTCGGCCACATCGACCGCCAGCTCGAGCTCGTGCGCAAGCGCGCCGGCGAGCTGGCCAAGCTCGAGCACGAGCTGTCCGAGACGCGCAAGCGCGCCAGGCGCAAGATCCGCGAGCTCGACGCCCGCGCGCAGGGCACGTTCGCGCCCGAGCTCGAGGCGACGGGCGGCTCGAAGCAGTGACGACGCCGGCAGCCCCGGCCGTGCTCGTCGACGACCTCGTCGTGCGCTTCGATGCAGACGCTCGCCGTCGGCGGCGTCTCCTTCGCGGTCGCGCCCGGCGAGGTGTTCGGCCTGCTCGGCCCCAACGGCGCCGGCAAGACGACGACGATCCGCGTGCTCACGACGCTGCTGCCGCCGAGCGACGGTCGTGCGCTCGTGGCCGGGCACGACGTGCGCTCGGAAAGCCTCGCCGTGCGCTCCTCGATCGGCTACATCCCGCAGGCGATCTCCGTCGACGGCGCGCTGACGGCGCGCGAGAACCTCGACTTCTACGCGCGCGTGACCGGCGTCCCCGGGCGCGAGCGCAAGGCGCGGATCGAGCAGGCGATCGCCTCGATGCAGCTCGAGGCGATGCTCGACCGCCTCGCGCGCACGCTCTCCGGCGGCATGCTGCGCCGCCTGGAGATCGCCACGGCGCTGCTCAACCGCCCGGCCGTGCTGTTCCTCGACGAGCCGACCGTCGGTCTCGACCCTTCGGCGCGGCGGATGGTCTGGGAGCACCTCGCCGCGCTGCGCGAGCAGGTCGGCACGACGATCCTCGTCACGACGCACCTGATGGAGGAGGCCGAGCGCTACTGCGAGCGCCTGGCGATCATGGACATGGGGCGCCTGGTCGAGCAGGGCGAGCCGGCCGAGCTGCTCGAGCGCCACGGCACCGACAGCCTCGAGGAGGTCTTCACGGCGGTCACCGGCCGCGCGATCGACGAGCACTCAGAGGGGAGGATCGCCGATGTCCGCGCACAGCGCCGCGTTGCCCGCAGGCTCTCCTAGTGCCGGCCCCGCCGGAGCGGGCGCCGCGAGCGGCGGCCTGTTCACCGCCTATGGCCTGCGCGCGCTCGGCCAGGGCGCCTACGCGATGGCGCAGTCGGAGCTGCGCAAGCTGCGCCACGACCACCTCGACATCCTCACGCGCTCGGTGCAGCCGCTGCTGTGGCTGTTCATCTTCGGCACCGCGCTCAGCCACACGCGCGCGCTGACGCTCGGCAGGCTCGAATACCGCGCCTACCTCGCGCCGGGCGTGATGGCGCAGGCGGCGATGTTCATCGCGATCTTCTTCGGCCTCGCCGTGATCTGGGAACGCGACGTCGGCCAGCTGCAGCGCCTGCTCGCCACGCCGCTGCCGCGCACGGCGATCGTGCTCGGCAAGGCCGTCGGCGCGTGCGTGCGCGCGCTCGTGCAGGCGCTCCTGCTGCTCGTCGTGATCGCCGTCGCCGGGATCGGCGTGCGCTGGAGCGTCGACGGCGTGCTCGGCACGCTCGCGCTGCTGATGCTCGGCACGGCCGGCTTCGCCTGCATGTCGATGCTGCTCGCCGCCGCCGTGAAGGAGCGCGAGCGCTTCATGGGCATCGGGCAGCTGATCATGATGCCGCTGTTCTTCGCCTCCAGCGCGCTGTACCCGCTCAGCCTGATGCCCGGCTGGCTGCACGTGATCGCGCGCGTGAACCCGCTCACCTACGAGGTCCAGGGCCTGCGCCAGATGCTCGTCGGCGTCGGCGGCGCCGGCGAGGTGTGGCTCGACTTCCTCGTCGTCTTCGGCTTCTTCGCGGTGATGCTCGCCGCCGCCACGCGCGCCTACCCGAAGGCGATCCTCTAACCCCGTCAAGGAGCTCTGAGCATGCCGAGCATCGAGGTCAAAGCGAGCCCGCGGGGCGTCCCCGGCGCCGTCAGCGACCCCACCCGGATCAGCGGCGAGGAGCTGACGTTCCCCGGCGCAGGCGGGACCGAGGTCAACGGCTACCTCGCGCGCCCGGCCGACGCGGCCAGCCACCCCGGGATGGTCGTGATCCACGAGGCCGGCGGCCTCGGCGAGCACATCCGCGACGTCTGCAACCGCCTCGCCAACATCGGCTACGTGACGCTCGGCGTCGACCTCTACACGCGCGAAGGCGGCCCGCCCGACACGAGCGACGCGCAAGCGACGATGAAGCGCCTGTTCGCGATCGTCCGACGCGACGCGCGCTCGGCGACCTCGAGGGCGCCGCCGACCACCTGCGCAGCCTCGACGGCGTGACCGGGCGGATCGGCTGCATCGGCTTCTGCATGGGCGGGCGCTACACGCTGCTGCTCGCCTGCGCCTCGGACAAGCTCAACGCCGCCGTCGACTGCTGGGGCGGCTTCATCGACCGCTCGACGCCCGAGCAGCGCTCGACCGAGTCGCGCCCGACGCCGCCGCTCGAGCTCGTCGCCGAGGGCCTGCGCTGCCCGCTGCTCGCGGCCGTCGGCGCCGAAGACCAGAACCCATCGCCCGAGCTCGCCGAGCGGCTGCGCGAGCGAGGCGATCAACTCGCCGGCCGGCCAGGACGGCCAGGAGATCAAAGTCGACGTCTACGACGGCGCGTCCCACGCCTTCTTCGCCGACTACCGCCCGACCTACCGGCCCGAGCCGGCGGCCCGGCTGTGGGCCGAGATCGTGCCGTTCCTCAGCCGCCACCTGCAGTCGGGCTGAGCGGACTCCGGTCCTATAGTGCGTCCTCAGCCGGGCGAGATCCCGGATCAGGACGAGCGGGTTAGGAGCGGACGTGGAGCGCAAGTGGTGGACGCTGATCGCCGTGTCGGTGGCGATATTCATGCTGCTGCTCGACATCACGGTCGTCAACGTCGCGCTGCCCGACATCCAGCGCTCGCTGCACTCGAGCTTCCAGGACCTGCAGTGGGTCGTCAACGCCTACTCGCTGACGCTCGCCGCGTTCCTCTTGACGGCCGGCGCGCTCGCCGACCGCTTCGGGCGGCGCATGGTGTTCGTCACGGGCCTCGTCGTGTTCACGCTCTCCTCGGCCGCCTGCGGGCTGGCCGGCTCGCCGCTGGCGCTGAACCTCGCGCGCGCCGTGCAGGGCGCCGGCGGCGCGATGATGTTCGCCACCTCGCTCGCGCTGATCGCCGGCGCCTTCCACGGCAGGGAGCGCGGGATCGCCTTCGGCGTGTACGGCGGCGTGATCGGCGGCGCCGTCGCCGTCGGGCCGATCGTCGGCGGCATCATCACCTCGGGCATCGGCTGGGAATGGATCTTCTTCGTCAACGTGCCGATCGGGATCGCCGCGGTCGCACTCACGCTGACGCAGGTCTCCGAGTCGCGCGACCCCAACGCCCGCGGCGTCGACTGGCTCGGCCTCGTGACGTTCTCGGGGTCGCTGTTCCTGCTCGTGTTCGCGCTGATCCAAGGCAACGAAAAGGGCTGGGGCTCGGCCCGCATCCTCGGCTTCCTGATCGGCTCGGCCGTGCTGATCGTGCTGTTCGTGATCGTCGAGCGCCGCCAGGAGCGCCCGATGCTCGACCTGACGCTGTTTCAGAAGCCCGCCTTCGCCGGCGCGAGCATCGTCGCCTTCGCGATCTCCTCCTCGATGTTCTCGATGTTCTTGTACTTGACGCTGTACATCCAGGACGTGCTCGGCTACACCCCGCTGCAGGCCGGGCTGCGCTTCCTGCCGATCACGCTGCTGTCGTTCTTCGTCGCGCCGCTCTCCGGACGCCTGTCCGTGCGCGTGCCGATTCGCCTGCTGCTCGGCTGCGGGCTGATCCTCGTCGGCATCGGCCTGCTGACGATGACCGCCGTCGACGCCGGCTCGGACTGGACCGTGCTGATCCCCGGCTTCGTGCTCGCCGGCGCCGGCATCGGGCTGATCAACCCGCCGCTCGCCTCGACCGCCGTCGGCGTCGTGCACCACTCGCGCAGCGGCATGGCCTCGGGCATCAACAACACCTTCCGCCAGGTCGGCATCGCCACGGGCATCGCCGGGCTCGGGGCGATCTTCCAGCACGACGTCACGCGCGACACGACCGCCGCCCTGGCCACCGGGCCCGGCCGCGAAGTGCTGCACGCCGCCCACGGCAAACTGACGACGGCGCTCGTCTCGGGCGAAGTCGGGCAGGTCGCACGCTCGCTGCCGCACGCCGCGCGCGAAGCGCTGATGCACTCCTACCGCGTCGGCTTCACCGAAGCCTTCTCGAGCATCCTGATCATCGCCGCCTGCGTCGCGCTCGCCGGCTCGATCTTCGCCTTCGTGCTCGTGCGCAGCAGCGACTTCGTCGCGCCGCATGTTCCCGCCGAGGGCGAGGGTCAGGGCGGCGAGCCCGCTGCGGCCGTCGCCGGCTGAGCCGCGCCCGCCCGAGTTCAGCGGCACGCGCCGCGCGAGCCGCCCGCGGCCATCTCTCAGATCATCAAAAAATCAGGACTTCCGGCGCTCGTATCCGGCGCACTCGAGCACCGGGACACGTGGGTATCGAGGATAAGCTGGATCGACGCGCGAGCGGGTGCAGAGCGAGAAGACGGAGCCGCGCGTGTTGCGCACCTCCTGCTGGTGAGCGCACGTGTCGCACAGCCCCGCACGGGCGCCGTCGCGCGGCGGTTGGGTAGGGCGCTCGGACATGGAGCAAGCTTAGGCGGGGAGTTCCCAGGCCGGCCACACTCGCGCGCCGTCGCCTGCGATAATCGTTGACCGTACAACTATGAACACGTTCTACCGACTGCTCGGATTTCTTCGCCCCTACAAGCGGGGGCTGATCGTCTCGTGGCTGCTCGCCAGCCTCGCGATGGTCGTGACCGTGCTGATCCCCCACTTCACCGGCTCCGCCGTCGAAGCGATCAGGCACGGCGACAGCCACGCCCGCCACCACGAACTGGCCGCACGCGCGCACGACCGCCACACGCTGCTGATGCTCGCGATCGTGATCGCCGCGATCGTGCTCGTGCGCTGGGCTCTCGACCTACACGCGGCGGATGATCGCCGGGCGCGTCTCGCTCGGCATCGAGTTCGACCTGCGCGAGCGCATCTACGGCCACCTGCAGCGTCTCGAGCTCGGCTTCTTCGACCACCAGCAGACCGGCCAGCTGATGTCGCGCGCCACCGTCGATCTGCAGGCCGTGCGCTTCTTCCTCGGCTACGGGCTCGTGTTCATCCTGCAGTCCGCGCTCACGCTCGTGCTCGCCGGCATCGCGATGATCATCATCAACCCCGAGCTCGGGCTGATCGCGATGGCGCCGACGCCGTTCGTCGTGTGGATCTCCCAGCGCTACGGGCGCACCGCGCGCCCCGCCATCCAGGAGGTCCAGCAGCGGATCGGCGAGCTTACGGCCGACGCCGAGGAGAACATCTCCGGCGTACGCGTCGTCAAGTCCTTCGCGCGCGAGCCCCAGCAGCTGCAGCGCTTCCGCCACTCCGTCTCGCGCGTGTTCGACCAGTCGATGATCGCCACCCGCCTGGAGGCCAAGTTCAACCCCGCGATCGGCTTCCTGCCCCAGCTCGGGCTCGCCGCCGTGCTGTTGATCGGCGGCAACCGCGTGATCCACGCGCACCTCACGCTCGGGCAGTTCACGCAGTTCTACCTCTACCTGAACATGCTGATCGGCCCGATGCGCTCGCTCGGCGTGACGCTCGGCCTCGCCCAGCGCGCGACCGCCTCCGGCCAGCGAATCTTCCAGGTGCTCGACCGCGACCCGCGGATCATCGCGCCCGCCGGCGCATCGCCTCTGCCGCCCGGCAGCGGGCGCGTAGAGTTTCGCGACGTCACGCTGCGCTACGACGAGGGCGACGACTTCGGCGCCGTGCACGCCGGGCCGCGCGCGCTCTCGCTCGACAGCGACAGCGACGGCAACCAGCTCGCCGCGCGCGCCACGCGCCCAGTGCTCAGCGACGTCTCGCTCGACATCCCCGCCGGCACGACCGTTGCGCTCGTCGGCGCCACCGGCTCCGGCAAGACGAGCCTCGTCTCGCTGATCTCGCGGCTGTATGACACGAGCTCGGGCACCGTGCTGCTCGACGGCGCCGACGTGCGCCGCGTCGAGCTGTCCTCGCTGCGCCAGGCCGTCGCAGTCGTCTCCGACGACCCCTTCCTGTTCTCCGCCAGCGTCGCCGAGAACATCGCCTACGGGCGGCCCGGCGCCAGCCGCGAGGACGTCGAAGCCGCCGCGCGCCGCGCGCAGGCCTACGACTTCGTCGCGCGGCTGCCGCACGGCTTCGACACGCGCGTCGGCGAGCGCGGGCTCTCGCTCTCCGGCGGGCAGCGTCAGCGCCTTGCGATCGCGCGCGCGCTGCTCGCCGACCCGCGCGTCTTGATCCTCGACGACGCCACCTCCGCCGTCGACGCCTCGACCGAGCAGAGCATCAAGCTCGCGCTCGACGAGGCGATGGCCGGGCGCACGACCTTCGTGATCGCCCATCGCCTCTCGACGATCTCGCTCGCCGACGAGATCGTCGTGCTCGAGCACGGCCGGATCGTCGCCCACGGCGACCACGAGCACCTGCTGCAGGCTTCCGAGCTGTATCGCGAGATCGTCGAGAAGGGCCTGCCCGATCAGGTGTTCATGACGCGCAAGCCGCTCGAACGCGAGGTGAGCGGCCTGTGAGCCCGATGGTCATGCGCGGCGGACCCGGCTCGACCTGGACCGGCGAGCGCGCCAGCCGCGGCACGCGCGGGCGCAACCTGCGCGGGCTGCTTGCGCTTGATCAAGCCCTACCGCGGCCGCGCCGCGCTGACCGTCGCTCGCGCTCGTGCTCGGCACCGCCGCCTCGCTCGCCCCGCCGCTGCTCGCGCGCGCCGCGATCGACGACGGCATCCAGCGCCACGACTTCGGCAAACTCGAGCTCGTCGTCCTCGCCTTCATGGCCGCCGCGCTGCTCGTGTGGCTGATGACCTACGTGCAGACCTACCTCGTCGGCTGGGTCGGCCAGCGCGTGCTCGCCGACCTGCGCATCCGCATCTTCACGCACCTGCAGACGCTGCCCGTCGGCTTCTACGAGAGCCGCCCCGCGGGCGTGTTGATCTCGCGCATCACCAACGACGTCGAGGCGCTCGACTCGCTCGTGACCGACTCCGTCGTGACGCTGTTCCAGGCCGGGCTGACGCTGATCGGCACCGTCGGCATCCTGCTCTACCTCGACGTCAAGCTCGCGCTGATCACCTTCTGCGTGCTGCCGATCGTGCTCGCCGGCTCGCTCTGGTTCCGGATCATCTCCGCCGGCGCCTTCCGCCGCACGCGAGAGACGATCGGCTCGATCACGGGCTACCTGCAGGAGACGCTCTCCGGCATCCGCGTCGTGCGCACCTTCGCCCAGGAGCCCGTGCACGAGCAGCAGTTCGTCGCGCTCAACCAGGACAACCGCGACGCCAACATGGTGACCGTCAAGCTCAACGCCGCCTACTTCCCGTCCGTCGAAATGCTCTCTGGGCTGGCCGTCGCCGCGATCGTCCTCTACGGCGGGCTGCAGGCGATCGAAGGGCACATCTCGATCGGCACGATCGTCGCCTTCGTCGCCGCGCTGTCGAACCTGTTCGAACCGATCCAGCAGCTCTCCCAGCTCTACGCCACCTACCAGTCGGGGATGGCCGCGCTCGAGAAGATCTTCCAGCTGCTCGACGAGAAGCCCGACCTGGAGGACCGCGCCGACGCCGTCGAGCTGGGACGGATCGCCGGCGAGGTCGACTTCGACGACGTCTCCTTCGCCTACAAGAAGCGACGCGGCGATGACTCGACCGAGCAGGTGCTCGCGCTCGATCACGTCAACCTGCAGATACCGCCCGGGCAGACCGTCGCGCTGGTCGGCGCCACCGGCGCCGGCAAGTCGACGATGGCCAAGCTGATCGCGCGCTTCTACGACCCGACCTCGGGCGCCGTGCTCGTCGACGGCCACGACCTGCGCGAAGTCGCCTCGAGCTCGCTGCGCTCGCAGATGGGCATCGTGCCGCAGGAGGCCTTCCTCTTCTCCGGCACCGTCGCCGAGAACATCGCCTTCGGGCGTCCCGACGCCGACGCCGATCAGATTCGCGCCGCCGCCGCCGCCGTCGGCGCCGAGGAGTTCATCTCAGAGCTGCCCAACGGCTACGACACCGAAATCGGCGAGCGCGGCACGCAGCTCTCCGCCGGCCAGCGCCAGCTGATCGCCTTCGCCCGCGCGCTGATCGCCGACCCGCGCATCCTCGTGCTCGACGAGGCCACCTCCAACGTCGACCTGCACTCCGAGGCGCGCATCGAGCAGGGGCTAAGGCGCCTGCTCGCCGGGCGCACCTCGATCGTGATCGCCCACCGCCTCTCGACGATCCGCCAGGCCGGGCGCATCGTCGTGCTCGAGCACGGCCAGATCGCCGAGCAGGGCACCCACGACGAGCTGATCGCCGCCGAGGGGCGCTACTACGAGCTGTATCGCGACTGGGCCGCGCAGGCCGCCGCCGCCTGAGCCGGCGCCAGGCGCGCTCCTTCACGCGCGCTCGCGCTCACAAGCCCTGACCTGCGCAACTCCGCTCATCTCGATACATCCAGGCACCCAACCGGTACAGTCTCGTCAATCGTGCGGGGGATTCCGTCTAGGAACGGCCACGGCGGGAATGGCCGCGAGCGCGAGAGGAGACGTTCGATCGTGAGTTCGCACAGTCGCCGGCGGACGCCCGCGGCCATCGCCCTGGGACGCCTGCTGCTCTTGACGATCACGCTCGCGCTGACCGGAGCCGGGCTTCCCGCTGCCGCCCAGGCGACGCCGGACGAAGGCATCCACAACATCAAGCACGTCGTGATGATCATGCAGGAGAACCGCTCGTTCGACGAGTACTTCGGCACGTACCCCGGCGCGAACGGGATACCCGGCGGCGTGTGCGTGCCGGACCCGGCCAACGGCGGATGCGTCAAGCCCTATCACGACCCGCGCGACGAAAACACCGGCGGCCCGCACGGCCTGGCGGCGTTCGAAGGCGACATCGACGGCGGGCTGATGGACGGCTTCGTGGGCGAGGCAGAGACGACCCAGAGATGCCGTGGCAGCACCGATCCGAACTGCGCGCCCTGCCCTGCCCTGGGCGAAGCGGAAGCGCGCGCCGCGACCGGAACGCTGAAATGCAACGACGTGATGGGCTATCACGACGCGCGTGAGATCCCCAACTACTGGACCTACGCGAAAGACTTCACGCTGCAGGACAACCTGTTCGAGTCGGCCAGATCCTGGAGCCTGCCGGAGCATCTCTTCCTCGTCTCGGCCTGGTCGGCGACCTGCCCCAAAGAAGACCCGAACCCGCTCCATTGCAAAAGCTCGCTCAGTCCGAAGTCGCCGTCGAAAACCTGGGACGGGCCGTCCGTACCCGGCAAGGCCAACTACGCCTGGACCGACATCACCTACCTGATGGACAAGGCCGGCGTGAGCTGGCGCTACTACGTCACCGAAGGCAACGAGCCCGACTGCGAGGACGACGAAGAGCTCAGTTGCGAACAGGTGACCCAGAGCCCGACGACGCCGGGCATCTGGAACCCGCTCGAGGACTTCACCGATGTCGAGGAAGACGGACAGACGCAGAACATCCAGGGGCTGGGTCGCTTCTACGACGCCGTCCACGGCAGCGGCGAATGCGCTCTGCCCAGCGTCTCCTGGGTCGTGCCGAACCTGAAAGTCTCAGAACACCGCCCCTCGCTGATATCCACCGGTCAGGCGTACGTGACGACGCTGATCAACACGATCATGAAGAGCTCGTGCTGGGGCAGCACGGCGATCTTCCTCTCGTGGGACGACTCCGGCGGCTTCTACGACCACGTCAACCCGCCGAACGTCGACGCCAACGGCTACGGCCTGCGCGTGCCCGGCCTGGTGATCAGCCCCTACGCCAAGAGCGGCTACATCGATCACCAGCGCCTCAGTCACGACGCCTACCTGAAGTTCATCGAGAACGACTTCCTCTCGAGCCAGCGCTTGGACCCCAAAACCGACGGGCGTCCCGACAAACGCCCCGACGTGCGCGAAGAAGCGCCCGGGCTGGGCGACCTCGCGAACGACTTCGACTTCAACCAGTCGCCCAAACCGGCTGTGCTGCTGCCGACACACCCCGAACCGGGCCCTGCGTCCAATCCCCCTGGACCGGCGCCGCCGAGCGTCGTGACGATGGTCGCCCAGCCCGTCGGGTCAAGCTCGGCCACGCTCAGCGCCACGGTCGACCCCAACGGCGTAGCCGTGACCGACTGCCGCCTGGAATACGGCAGCTCGCTGCCATACAGCGCGAGCGCGCCCTGCACACCCTCACCGGGAGCCGGCGAAGAAGCCGTCGCCGTCAGCGCAGAAGTGAGCGGGCTGAAACCGGCGACGACCTACCACTTCCGCGTCTCCGCGACCAACGTCGGCGGCACAGCCGTCGGCGCGGATGAGGTCTTCGAGACCGGCGAGAGCCTGCCCGAACGCGGTCGCTGCCTGACCAGCGCCGGCGGGCGGGACAGCTACAGCGAGGCGACCTGCACCAAAGCGAGCGAACCTGGCAAAGGCGCCTATGAATGGCTCACCGGCCCCGCCGCGGGCGCCTTCACCTTGCAGGGCGGCGCGCTCGTGCTCGAAACCGCTCGGATGCCGAAGATCTCCTGCACCGCGCTCGCCGGCACGGGCGAATACACAGGCCCGAAGACCGAAGTTCTGCACATCACGCTGAGCGGCTGCGAACAGACCGGGCAAGGCTCCTGTCAGAACGAAAAGACGAGCACCGGCGAAGTCGCGCTCAGTCCGCTCGAAGGCGAACTCGGCGTGATCAAAGCCGGTGTCCTCGGTAATCCCCCTCAGGTCGGAAGCGCGCTGCACGCCGGCGGCGGGCAGACGAGGCTCGGCGAATTCGAATGCGGCGTCGGAGCCGGCGCCGTGCCGATCCTGCTCGAAGGCTCGGCGATCGCCGTCGTGACCCCGCTCGACAAGATGTCGCGGACGGTCAAACTCAAACTCGCCGGCAGCAAAGGCAAACAGAAACCGGCGGCTTTCGAAGGCGCCGCGGTCGATCCGCTGCTGGTGAGGAGCGGCGAAGGCAAAGCCGAACCCGCCTCGCTCGCCACCCTGATCACCTCGACGAGCAAAGAAGCGCTCGAGGTCAAAGCGCTCGGTTAGCCGGCTGGCCCCACGTGACCAGCCGACATAACCGTCCTGGAGCGTCGGCATTCGGGATACTGGACGGGCGATGTCGCAGGAGTCCACGACGCCCGGCCCGGCGGAGCTGACGCGGCGATTCTTCGTGGCCGCCAATCGGCGCGCCTACCGGCACCATGATCTCGCCTTGGCCGACCTCGGCCTGGAGGAGTAGGCGATGTCGCAAGAGAACGTCGAGGTGGTACGTCGGTCGCTCGATGCCTACAGTCGACGCGACATCAAGACCCTTCGTGGGATCGTTGAGCCTGATGTCGAGTTGGACTGGTCCGCGTCGCTCGGAGAGCTCGCAGGGGTCCATCGGGGGATCGATGCGGTGTTGCGCTTCTACGCGGAGTGGTACGCGATGTTCGAGATGACCGTCATAGAGCCGGAGCGATTCCTGGAGATAGACGACTCGGTCGTCGTACCGAACGTAGCTCGCCTGCGCGGTCGAGAAGAGATCGAAGTCTCCGCCCGAAGTGCCCTCGTCTTCACCGTTCGCAACCGCCGGATCTCGCGCGTTCGCCTCTACCAGGAGACCAGCGAGGCGCTCAAGGCCGTGGGGCTGGCGGAGTAGGCGACTGCGCGGGGCTTTCGCAGGCTCCGGGACAGGGACTCGAACCCCAATCTCCCGGACCAGAACCGGGCGTCACTGCCAATTGGACTATCCCGGAAGGGCGTCTCAGGCGAAAAGGATAGCCAAACGGCGGACGGCAGCCGAACCCCAACGGCCCCCGCAGAAACGTCGCGTCGAGCGCGCGGCGCGGCCGGTCCGGGCGCCGGATACCGGCTAATTCGCGAGCTCGTGCCCGTTGGGCGCGAAGTAAGCGGTGATCGCTTCCTCCAGCCCGGGGTCGAGCACGAGCAGCACTTCGTCGCCGGCCTCGATCACGGTGTCGCCCTTGGGCACGAAGCCGGTGCCGCCGCGCAGCACGGAGATGATCAGGCTGCCCTCGGGCAGGCGCGATCTCGGAGACGGACTGCCCGACGGTCGGTGCGTCCTCGGCGACCTCGAGCTCGATGATCTCCAGGCGCTCCTCTTCGAGTGCGAGCAGGTGGACGAGGCCGTAGCGCGGCACCTCGTGCTCGATCAGGCGCAGGATCAGGTCGGTGGCGGAGACGGCCGGCTGGATCCCGAGCAGCCGGAAGTGGTCGTGGTTTCGCGGGTTGTTGACGCGCGCGATGATCCGGTCGCAGAGGTACTTCTCCTTGGCGACCTGGCAGACGAGCATGTTGTCCTCGTCGTCGCCGGTGACGGCGATCACGAGGTCGGCGCGCTGGATGCCGGAGCGCTCGAGCACCCACAGCTCGGTCGCGTCGCCGTACTGCACGGCGTGCTCGAACTCCTCCTCGATCGCCAGGTAGCGCGGTCGCGAGGACTCGATGAGCGTGACCTCGTGGCCCTTGCCGATCAGCTCCCGCGCGAGGTTGCGTCCGACCTTGCCGGCGCCGACGATGATCGCGTACATGAGCTAAGCCGGCTCGGGCGCCAGCGCGCGCTCGAACATCTCGATCGCGTGCTTGGTCGGGGAGATCGTATGCAGGCCCTGTTCGCCGTACCAGCTGGCGCGGGCTGGGTCCATCACGCGCACGATCACCCGCTCCACGCCGAAGCGGCGCTGGGCGATCTGGGCGATGATCAGGTTGGTGTTGTCGCCGTCGGTGGAGGCGATGAACACGTCTGCGCGCTCGATGCCCGCTTCGATCAGCGCGTCGATCTCGAGCGCCGTGCCGACGGTGAACTGACCGCCGGCGTCCTCCCAGCTCACGGTCTGCCCGGCGTCGAGCCGCTCGTGCGAGAGCGGGTCCTCGTCGAGCACCGAGACATCGTGACCCGCGGCGAGCGCCGACTTGGCGACAGCCGAGCCGACGCGCCCGGCTCCCACGATCAACACGAACATGCGCCGCAGATTAGTCGATGCAGGGCTTCGCGCAAGCCGCGGCTCCAGCCTCAGGAGCCGGTCTCGGCCGCGCCGGCCTCGGCCAGACGCGAGCGGCGCTCGGCCAGCGAGTCGCCGGCGGCCGGCGCGGTCACGATCACGCGACAGCGCGCCTTGTCGATCACGTACTTGGTCACGTCGCCGACGAAGTTCTCCAGCGGCCCCCCACGGCCGCCCAGCCGCGCGCCGCCGCGGATCAGCGACGGCTCCTCGGCGCCGAGCACGATCGCCTCGACGCCGCGGCGCTTGCGCCTCGTCGACGATCGCGTAGCCGGCGCGGCGCGTGCGCACGGTCGCCGTGGCGACCTGCACGCCCGTGTACTCCTCCCCGACCGCCTTGGCCCGCGCGAGCGCCTGGCGCGCTTGCTTGACCTGCGCCTCCGGCAGGCGCGCGTCGAGCGGCAGCGACATCGGGATCACGAAGATCCACACCGCCTCGATCGTGGCCTCGTCGATCGCCGCCTCGTCGGTCTGCTCGCCGGCGACGAGCAGCGCGGCCGTCTGCACGATGTCCTCGTCGAGGCGCGTGCCGAACAGCGGCACGAGGATCGAGCCGTAGTCGCGTTCGCGCGGCGGCTCGGCGCGCAGCACCTCGCGGCGCGACCGTCACGCGCCGCAGCAGCGGCGCCTCGTCGGCGCGGCGGTAGATCACGTACATGGCGATGCCGACGGCCATCCAGCCGAGCCCGACGTAGCGCGCCGGGTCGTGCACGACCATCACGGCGAGCCAGCCGGCGGCCGAGATCACCGCGCCGAACACGGCCGGCAGCGGCAGGCTGCCGCCACGCCAGCGAGACCGACAGCGGGATGCGGTAGCCGCGCGCGCGCCTCGGGCTCGGAGTAGCGCAGCCTGCAGACCGAGACGTGCGCGATCGTGAACGCGAGCAGCGCGCCGAACGCGTAGATGCCGACGAGGAAGTCGAGGTCCTCCGGCACGACGAGCGCCGGCGGCGACGATCCCGGCGAGGATGATCAGCACGTACGGCGTCGAGCGCTGCGGGTGCAGCCGCCGAGGCCGCTCGGGATCTGGCGGTTGGTCGAGAGCGAGTAGGCCAGCCGCGAGAGCCCGAGCATCGCCGAGTTGGCGGCCGCGACGAGCGTCAGCGCGCCGAGCCCGGCGACGACGTAGCGCAGCGTCTCGGCCAGCCAGTGAGGTTGCATCTGCGCCGACGATGCCGACGACGGGATCGTCGAGGAAGCGCGTGGCCAGCTGCGTGTGCCCGTTGTGGACCGGCAGCGCCGTGACCGCGACCAGCGCGATGCCGACGTAGATGATCACGACGGTCGCCGTGCCCGTGCCGACGAGCCGCTTGAGCTGGCCTCGGAGATGCGCACCTCGCCGGCCAGCCCCGCCGCCGACTCGAGGCTCGTGAACGAGATCGCGGCGACCGTCAGGGCGAAGATCAGGTCCGACCAGCTCGGCGCGCTGCCCAGGTGGATCGGGTCGAGCAGCGTGTGCGGGTTGAAGAACAGCACGAGCCCGAGCACGACGATCAGCCCCTGCAGGGCGAGGTCGGCGACGACGATCACCGCCACGCGCCGCGAGCGCCGCCAGCCGAAGCCGCGGATGTTGCCGAGCACGACGAGCAGCGATGAACACGAGCGCCAGCGCCCAGCGCCTCGGCGCTGTGGCCGAGCGGGCTCCAGAACACGCGCAGGTACTGCGTCGCCGAGTAGCACGTGACGGCGATCAGGATCACGTAGTCGAGCAGGATCGCCCAGCCGGCGACGAAGCTGACGAGCTCGTTGAAGGCATAGCGCGCGAACACCGTCGAGCCGCTGCGCTCCTGGTGCAGCGAAGCGCCCTCGGCGTAGGTCATCGCCGTCAGCGCGAACAGCAGCGCCGACGATCAGGAAGACGACCGGCGTCAGCCCGAGCGCGTGCCCGGAGATGACGCCGAGCGAGAAGTACAGCGCGCTCGCCAGCGGCGTGTAGACGATCGCGAACAGCGTCGGCGAGCCGACGCTGCGCCGCGCCGTGGAGAGCGAGCGCGCGGAGATCTGCAGCGCGATCCGCTCGGCCTCGGCGCGGCCGAGCTCGGCCTGCGGCTTCACGCCGGTTGGATCGGCGCCGCTCGCCGCCTCTGCTCCGGCCTCGCCGAGCGGCGTCGGCTGGCCCTCCGCAGACTCCCCCGCGCCCTCGCCGTCTCTCATCTCAGGAGGACCCCTCGCGCCCGCCGCCGCGCTTGTACTCGAGCCACAGGCGCGCCACGCCGCCCGCGAGGAACAGCACGCCGAGCAGCAGGCGCGCCGAGAGCACGCCGCCGTCGCCCGCGATCACCTGACCGATCAGCGCGAGGCCGATCGCGGCCATCAGCAGCGACAGCACGAGCGTGCCGGAGCGGTGCACGGTTCGGCCGTTCATCTCATCGTGAGCTTAGGGGTCCGTCGTGATCGGTGGTCATCTTGGCCGGCCATCCAGGCCGGCCTTCTCAAGTGATGATCGGGATGATCAGGATCGCCACGATGTTGGCGACCTTGATCATCGGGTTGATCGCCGGTCCGGCGGTGTCCTTGAACGGATCGCCGACGGTGTCGCCGGTGACCGAGGCGGCATGGGCTTCTGAGCCCTTGCCGCCGAAGGCGCCGTCCTCGATCAGCTTCTTCGCGTTGTCCCAGGCGCCGCCGCCGGCGGTCATCATCACGGCGAAGAAGAAGCCGACGACGATCACGCCGATCAGCAGGCCGCCGAGCGCCTGCTCGTCGATCAGCCCGACGATCAGCGTCAAGCAGGATCGGCAGCAGCGAGGGCAGGATCATCTCGCGCTGGGCGGTCTTCGTGACGATGTCCACGCAGGTCGCGTAGTCGGGCTCTTCGGTGTAGTCCATGATCCCTGGGTGCTCGCGGAACTGGCGGCGCACCTCCTCGACGACGGCGCCGCCGGCGCGGCCGACGGCCTCGATCGAGAGCGAGGCGAACAGGCAGACCATCAGGCCGCCGAGCAGCAGGCCGATCAGCACCGGCGGTTCGTTGATGCCGAAGGAGATCGCGTGGCCGACCTTGTCCTCGATTTCTTTCTGGAAGCCGGCGAACAGCACGACGGCGGCGAGCACGGCCGAGCCGATCGCGTAGCCCTTGGTGACGGCCTTGGTCGTGTTGCCGACTGCGTCGAGCCGGTCGGTCACTTTGCGCACGTCCTCGGGCAGCTCGGCCATCTCGGCGATGCCGCCGGCGTTGTCGGTGATCGGACCGAACGCGTCGAGCGCGACGATCAGGCCGGTCAGCGAGAGCAGCCCCATCACGGCGACGCCGATCCCGTAGATCCCCTCTACGCCGCCGCCGGCGAGCTTCCACGCGCCGAGGATGCCGAGCACGATCACGATCGCCGGCAGCGCGGTCGCCTGCAGGCCGGAGGAGAAGCCCTGGATGATGTTCGTCGCGTGGCCCGTCTCTGACGCCTTGGCGGTCTTCCTGACGGGCGAGAAACGGGTCGAGGTGTAATATTCGGTCAGTCCGAACAGCAGTGCCGTGACGGCGATGCCGATCAGCGAGCAGAGGTAGAACTTCCACCAGTCGGGCGGGTTGACGGGGCCGGAGGTGGCCTTGAAGCTCAGCGTGTGCATCAGCCAGTAGGTGATCGGCGCAAAGGCAGCGGCCGCGATCACACCGGAGACGAGCAGCCCCTGCAGCAGCGCGCGCTCGACGTTGTCGGTTTTCGTCCGCACCGCGAACGTGCCGAGGATCGAGGCGATGATCGCCACGCCGCCGATCACGAGCGGGTACATCGCGACTTTCGTCTCCTCGTGGAAGGTGAGCACGCCGAGCAGGATCACGGCGACGGCGGTGACGGCGTAGGTCTCGAACAGGTCGGCCGCCATGCCGGCGCAGTCGCCGACGTTGTCGCCGACGTTGTCGGCGATCGTCGCCGGGTTGCGCGGGTCGTCCTCGGGGATGCCGGCCTCGACCTTGCCGACGAGGTCGGCGCCGACGTCTGCCGCCTTCGTGAAGATGCCGCCGCCGAGTCGGGCGAAGACCGAGATCAGCGAGCCGCCGAAGCCGAGTCCGATAAGCGCGTCGACGGTCGTCTTGGGGCTGTCGTTGAAGACGGCGGTCAGCAGTCCGTAGTAGCCGGCGACGCCGATCAGCGCGAGGCCGACGACGAGCATGCCGGTGATCGCGCCGCCGCGGAAGGCGACGCTCAGCGCCGGCGAGACGCCGCTGCGGGCCGCCTCGGCGACGCGCGCGTTGGAGCGCACGGAGACGTTCATGCCGATGTAGCCGGTCGAGCCCGAAAGCAGTCCACCGATCGCGAACCCGCCGGCGACGGCGATGTTCTGGATGAAGATCAGCGCGACGAACAAGACGACGCCGACGACCGCGATCGTCGCGTACTGGCGATTCAGGTAAGCGCGAGCGCCCTGCTGGACGGCCAGCGAGATGCCCTGCATCTTCTCGTTGCCGGGCGAAAGCGCCAGCAGCGAACGGGTTGTCACGAGGCCGTAGACAACCGCGCATGCGGCGCAAACAAGGGCGACGACGACCCCATGGTTCGTCAGAAAGCTGCTCAACTGAAAATCCTCCGCGGTCTGATTGGCGTGCCGCGCGAGGATCGTCGCGCGCACATTTGACTAACCGGGCGCTCGGTAAAGCGACAACCCGGTGCAAACGCGCGGGCAGTCTACCGCGTCGGGCGGCGCGATGCCGGGTCGCCGCGGATGCGAGCGGGCCTGCCAATCCACGTCCACGACGGCCTTCGAGCGCGGCTCGCAGCGGCTCAGCGCGCGCCCGGGTCGCTCAGCGACCGGGCACCCACAGCCTGCCGCTGGACTCAGCCGGGCCCGGGCCGGGCTCACCCTGATCGCCCGGGGCCGGTCCCTGCCCGGGGCCTTGTCCCGGAGTCGGGCCGCCCGGGGCGCCGGGAGCCCCTCCTGAGGAGCCTGGCGCGCCGCCTGCCGGCGGAGCCTGTCCTCCCCCCTGCCCCGGCTCTGCGCCGCTCGGGGCGGCCTCAGCGCCACTCGCCCCACTGGCCTGCACTTCGCGCGCATATGCCATCTGCAGCTGCGAGAGCGCGTCGCGCAGGGGGCGCACCTCGCTGGGCACGCGTCGCTCGAGGATCTCGAGCAGCGCGCGCACGCCGTCGATCGCGTCACGCACCTGCTCGAGGTCGCGCCCGGAGCCTGGGGGCGCGCCGGCCTCGGCTCCGCCGGCGGGCGCCGGCATCAGCCGGTAGCTGCCGACGTTCAGCAGCGAGACGGCGGCCTGCAGGATCATGTCGGTGCTCGTGATCCGTGCGAGCTCGGCTTCGTAGGCGGCGCGCAGCTCCTCTTCGCTCGGCTGCGCTCCGGGGCCGGCCGGGCCGGGAGCGCCGCCAGAGCCGGGTGCGGCGGGTTCGCCTGGGGCTGCGCCGGCAGCCGGGTCCTGCGGTGCGTCGGGATCGGTGCTCACACCGTCACCTCCTGGGAGTAGGTCTGCCGAGTCTCGGCGACGGAGGCCGCGAAGACCTCCTCGCGCGAGGCGCCGGCCTCGATCAGCTGACGCTGGCGCTGGGCGCCGTTGCGCTCGGGGAAGGCGAACTCGATGCCGAGCTCGCCACGGATCGGCGCGGTCCAGGCAGCGAGCCGCTCGATCGCCTCGCGAGCGGGGTACTGCTCGCCGTCTGCGAGCTCGATCAGCCTGCCGTCGAGACCGAAGCGGATCGCCCGCCACATGTTCTCCTCGATCAGCCGCGGCGCGGGGTGCTCGAAGGGCACCCCGTCGTCAACGTCGCGCGCGGCCTGCGCGATGCAGGCGGCGATCAGCGAGGCGAGCGCGTCGGACTCCTGCGCGGTGGCCTGCACGTCGCAGATCCGCACCTCGACGGTGCCGAAGCTGAAGTGCGGGCGCACCGACCACCAGACCTGCGTGAACTCGACGATCGACTGCGTGCGCACGAGGAACTCGATGTACTCGCGGTAGGCGGGCCAGCCGCCGAACGCGTCGGGCACGCCGCAGCGGGGAAAGCTCTTGGTGAAGCTCTGCGTGCGCGCCGAGTGCAGGCCGCTGTCGCGCCCGTCGAGGTAGGGCGAGTTGGCGGAGATCGCCAGCAGCAGCGGCAGCACGGAGCGCAGGCGGTCGCACACGCGGATCGCGCGGTCGAGGTCGCGCACGCCGAGGTGCACGTGCAGGCTGAAGGTGTTGTTGCGCCAGGCGACGTACTTCAGGCCCTCCTCGACACGGCGGTAGTGCTCGGTGTCGATGATCGGCTGCTCGCGATAGTCGGCCCAGGGGTGGGTGGCGGTCGCACCGAGCGCGACGCCCTGGGCGTCGGCGAGCGCGAACAGGCGCTTGCGGTGCTCGCGCTGGCGCGAGAGCGCGTGCTGCAGGTCGCCGCCGACGCCGGAGATGATCTCGATCTCGGAGGAGATCAGCTCGCCGGTGATGTGCTCGTGCAGCAGCGGGTCGGTCTGGGCTGCGACGTCGCGCAGCTGCTCGAAGCGGGGCAGCATCTCGAGCGTGCGCGGGTCGAGGATCGAGAACTCCTCCTCGATACCGACGGTGAAGTCGGTGGCCGTGGCAAACGTCTCGGCCGCTCGGTCTAGGTCCAGGCTGGTCATGGCGTTTGGCGTAGTGGTCCGCGTGCGTGGGGCGCTCGGAGCTTCGCCCCCTGATTGATAGCGCGCGGGGGCCGGGATCGTGTGAAATCGGTCCGGTCAGGTCAGGTAGAAGTACAGCGCGTAGAGCAGATCGACGGCTGGGCTCGAGGTGTGCACGGTCACCTCGGGCGGCACCAGCAGCAGCGACTCGGAGTAGTTGAAGATGATCTTCACGCCGGCCTCGACGAGCTCGTCGGCGAGCCCCTGGGCGGCCTGCGTGGGCACGGCGAGCACGCCGACGACGATGTCCTCGTCCTCGACCAGCTGGCGCAGCTCGGAGGTGTGGCGCACGACCTGGTTGCCGACGTTCGTGCCGACCTTGCGCTCGTCGACGTCGAAGATCGCGACGACGCGGAAGCCGTGGTCGGCGAAGATGTCGGAGGAGGCGATCGCCTGGCCCAGATGGCCTGCGCCGAGCAGGGCGATGTTGTGCTGGCCGGCGGTGCGCAGGATCTTGCGGATCTGCGAGACGAGCGCCTCGACGTTGTAGCCGACGCCGCGCTTGCCGAACTTGCCGAAGCCCGACAGGTCACGGCGAATCTGCGTGGAGTTGACGTGCGTGTAGTCGGAGAGCTCCTGCGAGGAGATCGTCTCCTTGCCCATCTTCTTGGCCTGCGTGAGCACCTGCAGATAGCGCGACAGGCGGGCGGCCACGCCGAGCGAGAGACGCTCGCTGGAGACGCCTGTGCCGTCGACTGAAAGCTCCCGCGGGCGCGTGGTCGTCTCGCCGTAGCTCATGCTCGTGACTCTAGACGCTCGCGCAGAATCGCCTCGTCGATGAAGTAGTCGAACAGCTCCTCGCCGTCGAGCGCGATCACGGGGATGCGCTCGAAGTAGGCGCGCTGCAGCGCCTCGTCCTCGTCGATGTCGCGCTCGCTGAGGCTGAAGCGAAGCTCGCCCTGCAGCGCGCGCAGCGCGGCCATCGCCTCGGCGCAGAGATGGCAGTCGGGCCTCGAGTAGACCGTGATCTCGGCGGCCATCGGCTCAGCGCGCGCGTTCGCCGGTGGCGTAGGCGTCGAGGACGAGGTAGTCGGGGTAGTCGAGCCGCGCGCCGTAACGCGCGGCGCTGGCGATCATCGCGGCGTTGTCGGTGCAGAGCACGCGCGCGGGCACGTGCAAGGTGACGCCGAGCCCGCTGAGACGCTCGCGCAGCGGCCCGTTGGCGGCGACGCCGCCGCCGACGGCGAGGCGCTCTGTGCCGGTGCGCAGCCAGCGCCCGCTCGGCGCGCTCGATCAGGCTGTCGAGGATCGCGGCCTGGTAGGAGGCTGCGAGGTCGGCGGCGCGGGCACGGGCCTCGTCCTCGCCGAGCTCCCGCAGCTTGTACAGCAGCGCGGTCTTCAGCCCGGCGAAGGAGAAGTCGAGACCCTCGGCAAAGGCCTGCCGATGAGCTCCGCGCCCGCCGCGAGAGCGCTCGGTGCGAGAGCCTGGAAAGACGAAGGCCTCGGGGTCGCCGTCGCGCGCGAGGCCCTCGAGGGCGGCGCCGCCGGGGTAGCCGAGCCCGAGCATGCGCGCGCCCTTGTCGAAGGCCTCGCCGGCGGCGTCGTCGAGCGTGCGCCCGAGCACGTCGAAGCCGTCGTGGGCCGTGACGTGGACGAGCAGCGTGTGCCCGCCGCTTGCGATCAGGCAGAGGAAGGGCGGCTCGAATGGGGCCTCGCCGGAGCCGGCGGCCGGATCGCCGCCACCGCGCAGGAAATTGGCGGCGACGTGACCCTGCAGGTGATCGACCGGCGCGAACGGCAGCTCGCGCGCGGCGGCGAGTCCCTTTGCGGTGGACAGCCCGACGAGCAGCGCGCCGACGAGACCGGGGCCCTGCGTGGCGGCGATCAGCTCGAGCTCATCGAGCCCGACGGAGGCCTCCTGCAGCGCGCGCTGCACGATCGCGTTGACGATCTCGAGGTGATGGCGCGAGGCGATCTCGGGCACGACGCCGCCGAAGTCCTCGTGTGCGGTCTGCGAGGAGATCACGTTGGCGCGGATACGCCCGTCGGCGTCGATCACGGCGGCGCAGGTGTCGTCGCAGCTGGTCTCGAGCGCGAGGATCATGCGGGCGGACTGCTCATCGCTGGGCGGTCCTCACACGGGCCCGGGGTTGGGCACGTCCTCCAGCGAGCCGAGGCGAGTGGCGGGCGTGCGCCACATCACGAGCGCGTCCTCGCCGTTGTCCTGGTAGTAGCGACGGCGGATGCCGGCGGCGCGGAAGCCCTCGCGCTCGTAGAGGTGGATGGCGACGGCGTTTGAGCGGCGCACCTCGAGCGTGAAGCGCGCGCTCTGATCGCCTACGCGCGCGTACAGCTCGGCGAGCAGGCGCGAGGCGAGCCCCATGCGCTGGCGGTGCAGGTCGACGGCGATGTTCATCACGTGCCAGACGGTGTCGTAGCGCGAGCAGATCAGGTAGCCGGCGAGCCGCTCGGCCTGGGCACCGCCATTGCTCTCGGCGGACACGCGCTCGCAGGCGGCCAGGCAGATGCCGGTCTGCTTGGAGAGCTCGAGCACGAACATGGCGAGTGACCAAGGCGTGGGAAAGACACGACGCTCGATCGCGAGCACTTCGGGCAGATCGGGATAGGCGAGCGGGCGGATCTCGATCACGGGGGCGTCCTGGTCGGGATGAAGTTGAGATGAGGATGGCTCGCTCACGCTCGCGATACCCCCAGTGCGGGCGGCCGGTCGACACGCGCGAGCTTGGCATCGGGAGAGCGGCGATAGTCGGGCAGGACGGCGGCGAGCGCGTCCGTGCCGGCGGGGGGCGCCGCGGCCAAGGCACCGAGCTCGCAGACGGCGGCGCCGTCGAGCAGGTGCAGCGGCGAGCCGGCCTCGGGTACCTCGACGCGGCCGGCGCGCAGATGCTCGGCGTAGAGCACGGCGCCGTCGCCGACTGCGCGCCAGCGCTGCCCGGCTGGGGCGCCGTTCGCTTCGAGCTGCGCCACGATTGCTTCGAGCTCGGCCGGGCGAAGTGGCCTGGGCAGCGCGATCTCGTCCTCGCCGGCATAGCCGCCCGCGAAGGCCTCGCGGCGGCGGGCGTCGATCACGGCGATCGTGGCGGGCGAAGCGGCCTCGGCGCCCGGCGCGGCGCGGCCGGCCGGCGCATCGGCATCCTGCGGGGCGTGCATGGCGGGGAGGGCGAGCGCGTGCAGGCTCGACACGCCGACGAGCTCGACCGAGAGCGACTGGGCGAGTCCGCGCGCGGTGGCGATGCCGACGCGCAGTCCGGTGAAGCGGCCTGGGCCGACTCCGACGGCGATCCGCTGCACCTCGCCCCAGCCGATCCCGGCCTGAGCGAGCAGCTCGGCGGCCATCGAAAGCAAGCGGGTAGCGTGCCCGGGATGTGCGTCGCCGGCGGGGTCGTCGCGCGTGTGCCGCGAGGTGCCGTCGCCAAAGCGCAGCCCGACGGCGGTGGCCTGCGTGGCGGTGTCGAAGCCGAGCACGATCATCGCTCGCGCACCTCGATCCGGCGGCGGTCGGCGCCGCGGTGGGAGAGCGAGACGAGCAGGCGCGCGCCGGCGAGCTCGCGCTCGGCGTCGGGTGGCCACTCGACGAAGGCGATCCGTCCCTCGCCGAGGTAGTCGGCGAGCAGGTCGGGGTCCTCCTGCTCGAGCCCGGCAAGGCGATAGAGGTCGAGGTGCGAGACCGTCAGGCGCTCGCCGGCGCGGTAGCGGTGCCCGATGCTGAAGCTCGGGCTCGTGACGGGATCGCTCACGCCGAGCGCACGCGCGGCGCCGCGCACGAGCGTCGTCTTGCCGGCGCCGAGCTCGCCGCGCACGAGCACGACGTCGCCGTCTTTCAGCTCCTCGGCCAGCTCGGCTCCGAAGGCTTCCGTCTCGGCGGGGTCGGCGGTGTCGACGATGCGCGCAGCCACGACGAGACTGTAGAGCGAAGCGCACCTCGGCCGTTAAAGCGATCGACCCGCGGGAGAAAGGGTCGCGGGCCGATCGTTACTCCTGGAGGGATGGAGACATGGCCTGTATCGGCGAGGAACCAAACCGACTTTAGGCCTAGGGCTAGAAATCTTCGCCATTCGCGAAAATACCCTCTTTGCAGGGAAAAGCTGCCCAGAAAAGCGTCCAGAAAGTGTCCAGAGCGGCTGGACACCCGCCGAATCTGGATGCCTGCCGCCCAAGCGACCGGGCTACTTGAGCCCTCCTCGCCCGGCTCGGCCCGACTTAGAACAGGCCCAGCTGATCGGGCTCGTCGACCTGCTCGGCGGCGCGGCCGGCGCCGTCGCCCGTGACGACGGCCTCCTGCGCTGCGCTCGACGAGGACTCGGCCTCGGGCGCCTCGCCGGCCTCGGGCTCGTCGATCTCAGGGATCTGCTCGAGCGAGGGCTGCTCCGGCGCCCCGAGCGCGAGCAGGTCGGGCAGGCGCATGAAGTCCTCGCGCAGCGTCTCGAGCATGCGCGGCGTGTACAGCGCGGCGGCGGGGTGGAAGATCGGGTACAGGCGCACGGCGCGGCGGCCGAGCGTGAGAATCTCGGGCTGGCCGTGCAGCCGCGTGATCCCGGTGGGGTCACCGCGCAGCAGCTTGGTGGAGAAGTTGCCGAGCGTGCAGATCACGGTCGGCTGGATCAGCTCGACCTGGCGACGCAGGTAGCCCTGGCAGTTGTCGATCTCGACGGGCAGTGGGTCGCGATTGCCGGGCGGGCCTGCACTTGAGCACGTTCGCGATGAAGACGTCGTTTCTCTCGTAGTCCGATCTCGCCAAGCAATGTCTCGAGCAGCTTCCCGGCGCGGCCGACGAACGGCACGCCCTGCTCGTCCTCGCTGGCGCCCGGCGCCTCCCCCACGAACATCAAGTCTGCATTGGCGTTGCCGGCACCGAACACGACGGTCTTGCGCGTGGCGGCGAGCTCGGGGCAGCGCGTGCACGTCTTCGCCTGCGCGTAGACCTCCTTGAGCAGATCGCGCCGCTCGGCGGCGGACAGCTCGCTCGTCGTGACGGTCATCGGCCGATGGTAATTGCTGCCTGGGAGGCGCGACGAGTCCCAGCATCTGGGCAAACCCGCAGTTTGCGCAAAGCCGTACGCGCGCCCACGACAGGGCCTGAAGCGGGACGGTGCCCGGGCTGCGCAATGATCTGGCCGTGTCGTCGAGCCCGGAGATCGCCGTGAAGGCCCCGTTCGCGGGCGTGGTCGTCTCGCTCGCCTACCAGCCCGAGCAGCCGGTCGGCGCGGGCACGGCATTGCTCGTGCTCGAGGCGATGAAGATGGAGCACGAGATGCTCGCGGAGACCGGCGGCGTCGTCAGCCGCATCGAGGTGGCCGTGGGCGAGACTGTCGAGGAGGGACAGACGCTGCTCGTGATGAGCGCCGGCGAGCAGGCGCAGGCCGCGAGCGCCACGCAGGCCGGCGTGCCGAGCGCCAACGGCTTCCGCGCCGACCTCGAGGCGGTGCGCGAGCGCCACGCGATCGGGCTCGACGCGGCACGCCCGGAGGCGGTGGCGAGGCGCCACCAGAGCGGGCGACGCACGGCGCGCGAGAACCTCGACGATCTCGTCGACGAGGGCACGTTCGTCGAGTACGGGCCGCTGATCTTCGCCGCGCAGGAGCAGCGCCGCTCGCGCGAGGAGCTGATCGAGCGCACGCCGGCCGACGGCCTCGTGGCGGGAGTCGGCGAGATCGACGGGCGACCGTGCGTGGCGATGTCCTACGACTACACCGTGCTGGCGGGCACGCAGGGCTTTCGCAACCACCCCAAGAAGGACCGCCTGTTCGAGATCGCGCAGCGGCGCCGGCTGCCCGTGGTGCTGTTCGCCGAGGGCGGTGGCGGGCGACCGGGCGACGTCGACATGCCGATCGTCGCGGGCCTCGACTGCCGCGCGTTCGCGCTGTTCGCCGAGCTCAGCGGCCTCGTGCCGCTCGTCGGCATCGCCTCTGGCTACTGCTTCGCCGGCAACGCGGCGCTGCTCGGCTGCTGCGACGTGGTGATCGCGACCGAGGACTCGAGCATCGGCATGGGCGGCCCGGCGATGATCGAGGGCGGCGGCCTGGGCGTGTTCGAGCCCGGCGAGGTCGGGCCGATCGACGTGCAGGACGCAAACGGCGTCGTCGACCTGCGCGTCGCCGACGACGCAGCGGCGGTCGCCGCGGCCAAGCGCTACCTGTCCTACTTCCGCGGAGCCGACTGAGCCGGGTGACGGTGCCCGACCAGGCGCTGCTGCGCGACCTGATCCCGGAGCAGCGCAAGCGCGTCTACGACGTGCGCGCGGTGATCGACGGCGCTGTTCGACGAGGGCTCGGTGCTCGAGCTGCGCGGCGGCTTCGGCGCGGGGATGGTCACGGCGCTGGCGCAGGTCGACGGCAGGCGCGCTGGGCGTGGTCGCCAACGACCCGACGCACCTCGGCGGCGCGATCGACGCCGACGGCGCCGACAAGGCGGCGCGCTTCGCCGCGCATGTGCGACGCCTTCGAGCTGCCGCTCCTGTTCCTGTGCGACACGCCGGGGTTCATGGTCGGCCCGGCGGCGGAGCGCACGGCGACGGTGCGCCACTTCGCGCGCATGTTCCTCGGCGGCGCCAACCTGAGCGTGCCGACCGGGACGATCGTGCTGCGCAAGGGCTACGGCCTCGGCGCGCAGGCGATGGCCGGCGGCGGCTTCAAGGCGCCGCTGTTCACCGTCGGCTGGCCGACCTCGGAGTTCGGCGGGATGGGCCTCGAGGGCGCCGTGCGCCTGGGCATGCGCCGCGAGCTCGAGGCGATCGAGGACCCGGATGAGCGCGAGCGCCTGTTCGAGTCGTTCGTGGCGATCGCCTACGAGCGCGGCCGCGGGCTCAACATGGCTGCCTACGGCGAGATCGACGACGTGATCGACCCGGCCGACTCGCGGCGCTGGATCGCGATGCTGTTCGACGAGGGCCGCCCGCAGTGGTGGCAGCGCGAGGGCAAGACGCGCCCGTACGTCGACGCCTGGTAGCCGCTGCGCGCGCGCCGCGCCCCGCCGGCCGCGCCCAGTTCCGGGGCCCAGGCTCGGCCCCCTTGCGAGCGACCGGAGCGGCTGTATCATTCGTGTCAGGCCGTCACCGGGCTCGCCCGGGCCGGACCCGAAGCAAAACCGCATCAAGATCTTTTGTCGCGCCGGTATCCGCGAGGAACTGGACCGAAATCAATGATCATCGCCACCCGACCGTCTGCCTGCGCATGAGGACCGTGCGCGCCGTCGAGGAGCTGCGCTCCGCGCTCGCCCCCGCCCGCCGCGAGGGGCGCACGATCGGCCTCGTGCCGACGATGGGGGCCCTGCACGACGGTCACATCTCGTTGATCCGCCGCGCGCGGCGCGAGTGCGACGTGGTCGTCGTCTCGCTGTTCGTCAACCCGGCTCAGTTCGACGAGCACTCAGACCTCGAGCGCTACCCGCGCGACGAGCGCTCGCGACGGCGAGCTGGCCTCGCAGGCCGGCGCGGACATCCTGTTCGCGCCGGCGGTCGATGAGATGTACCCGGCGGGCTTCGCGACGTCGGTCGAAGTGCTCGGCCTGACGGAGCGCCTGGAGGGTGTCTCGCGCGGCGCCGAGCACTTCCGCGGTGTCAGCACGGTCGTGGCGAAGCTGCTCGGCATGGCGCAGCCCGATGTCGCGTACTTCGGTCAGAAGGACGCGCAGCAGCTCACCGTGATCCGCCGGCTCGTGGCCGACCTGAACCTGCCGGTGCGCGTGCAGGCCTGCCCGACCGTGCGCGAGCGCGACGGCCTGGCGATGTCGAGCCGCAATGCCCGGCTGAAGCCGGACGAGCGCTCACGCGCCGTGGCGCTCTCGGAGGCGCTGCGCGCGGCCGCACAGCGCGCGGCCGAAGGCGAGCGCTCGGCCGAGGCGCTGCTCGACGTGGCCTGCGCGGCGATGCTCGCGCGCGAGGTCCAGCCGGAGTACCTCGAGCTGGTCGACCCCGACACGTTGCAGCCGTGCGAGGAGCTCACACGGGAGGCGCTGCTGGCAGTGGCGGCTCGCGTCGGCGACACGCGGCTGATCGACAACGCGATCCTGCGCCCGTCGGCGACATCGAATCAAGCCTCACCGAGCACCGGAACCCCACACGACGAACGGCACCCGAGAAAGGCGATCGCCTGATGCAACGCGTAATGCTCAAGTCCAAGATCCACCGGGCGACGATCACCGACTGCGATCTGCACTACGTCGGCTCGATCACGATCGACCCGGATCTGCTGGAGGCGGCGGACATCCTCGAGCACGAGCAGGTGCACGTGCTCGACATCGACAACGGAGCGCGCTTCGAGACGTACACGATCGCCGGCCCGCGCGGCTCGGGCGTGATGACGATCAACGGCGCGGCCGCCCGCCTGGTGCAGCGCGGCGACACGATCATCGTCGTCTCCTACGGCACCTACGACGAGGCCGACCTCGAGCGCTACGAGCCGCGTGTGGTGCACGTCGAGGCGCAGACCAACAGGATCATCACCGTCGACGACGCGGTGGCGACTCTGCTCACGCAGAGCGTCAACTGACGTCAGAGAGGAATCCCCCGCCATGTCAAGCCACCCAGAGATACAGGCCCCCTCCGACCCCGGCCGGCTGCCGATGACGCTGCCGATTCTGGCCGAGAAGAAGCGACTGGCCGACCCGATCGTGATGGTCACGGCCTACGACTATCCGAGCGCCCGCTCGGCCGAGTTCGCCGGCGTCGACCTGGTGCTCGTGGGCGACTCGGCGGCGACGACGGTGCTCGGCTACAACGCGACGACGCCGGTCGAGCTCGACGACATGCTCGTGCTGGCGCGCGCCGTGCGCCGCGGCCTGCGCACGCCGCTGATGATCGGCGACCTGCCGTTCGGCTCCTACGAGGTCTCCGACGAGCAGGCGATCACGACGGCGATGCGGATGGTCAAGGAGGCGGGCTGCGAGGCGGTCAAGCTGGAGGGCGGCGGCGAGGCCTCGGTCAAGCGCGCCCGCGCGATCGTCAATGCGGGCATACCGGTGATGGGCCACGTCGGCCTGACGCCGCAGACCTCGACGGCGCTCGGCGGCTGGAAGGCGCAGGGCCGCACGGCCGGCGCGGCGGCACGCATCGCCGCGGAGGCACTGGCGCTGCAGGAGGCGGGCTGCTTCGCGCTCGTGTTCGAGGCGATCCCGGCGGCGGTCACGGAGGAGCTGATGGCGCACATCGAGATCCCCGTGATCGGCATCGGCGCAGGCGCAGCGACGGACGGTCAGGTGCTCGTGTTCCACGATCTGCTCGGCATCCGCGACGGGCTCGGCGCGCGCTTCGTCAAGCGCTACGCGAACCTGCAGCAGGAGATGAACGACGGCGTCGCGGCCTATGCCGAGGACGTGCGCACGCGCCGCTACCCCGCCCCGGAGCACACGTACAAGATCGACCCAGCCGAGCTGGCCGAGCTGCAGGCGCAGCTCGGCCCTGCCGCTTGACCGATCGTCCGGGAAGTGTTTGAGCGCCGCCGGCGCGGGTAACCCCGCCGCTGGCGCCGGCTTGCCGCCGGTTCCGTGACCGAGATACGCCCCGCGTGAGCGCGGGATAGATCAGCTCACCGTCCGAAAGGAAGTCATGAAACCGCGCATGCTCGTGCCGCTGCTGCTCGTCTCATTCCTCCTCGCCCTGCTGGGCGGTGCCTCGAGCGCTCTCGCCTGGGCGCCGCAGGAAAGCGCCACGATCCACCCGGGCGTGATGACCTTCACGAACGCCTCGTCGTTCCTCAACGGAGCATCGCAGTGCACGGGCAACTTCGTCTTCACGGATTCGGCGGGCAACGTCTACCTCGGCCAGGCGGCGCACTGCTCCTCGACCGGCGAAGACACCGAAACGGACGGCTGCTCGACGAAATCGCTGCCGCTCGGCACCTCGATCTACTCGGGCGACCTCGTCAACGGCGGCGTCCAGGACGGCACGCTGATCGGCACGCTCGCCTACAACTCGTGGCTGGCGATGCAGAAGAACAAAGAGCAAGACGCGAACACATGCGCTTACAACGACCTCGCGCTGATCAAGATCGCGCCCTCGCAGGTCGCGAAAGTCAATCCGACGGTGCCCTTCTGGGGCGGCCCGGAAGGCCTCGCGCCGGGCGTCTCGCCACAGGGCGAACAGGTCTTCAGCTACGGCAACTCGATCCTCCGCCTCGGGGTCAGCGCGCTCAGCCCGAAGACCGGCGTGAGCCTCGGCGACCAGGACGAAACGGGCGGCTGGAGCCAGCAGCTCTACACGGTCACTCCGGGCATCCCGGGCGACTCGGGCAGCGGCTTCATGGACTCCGCCGGCAACGCACTCGGCGTGCTCTCGACGGTCGAGTTCGCGCCGCTGCCGGCGGCCAACGGCGTCGGCACGCTGGCAAAGGAGCTCGCCTACGCCAACGCGGCGACCGGCCTCGGCCTGAAAGTCGCCCCCGGCACCTCGCCGTTCAACCCGATTCCGGTCAGCGGCTAGCGCAGCTCGGCCGACCTGCCTCTGCGGCAGGCGCTCGCCGGCGGGAAGTGTCCGTCAGGCGAGCGGCTCGCCGTAGCGCTCGGCGAAGGCGAACTCCTCGACGGGCTTTCGCGCGAGCCGCTTGGGCCACGGATCGGCCCGGTGGCCGACGCCGATGTGTGCGGCGAGCGCGACGTCGTCTGGCATCTGCAGCAGCTGCTTGACCTCGGCCTCGGCGGGCACGAGCAGCGTGGTCAGCGCGGCGCCGAGCCCCTCGCCGCGCAGCGCGAGCAGCAGGTTCTGCACGAACGGATAGATCGAGGCGCCGCCGACGATGCTCTGGCGCGGCAGCTCGGAGTCGGTCACGGCTAGGTCGTCGAGTCGCACGAAGACGAGCAGGTGCACGGGCAGCTCGTCCATCCGCTCGGCGTAGCCGTCGGCGCGCTGGACCATGCGTACGCGGGCAGCGTCGAAATCGCCGGGCGAGCTGAGCATGCGAGCGCCGCCGGTCTCCTCCATGTACCTGCGCCAGTGCGGCAGGTAGAGGTCGCGAATTGCGCGACGGCGATCGAGATCGCGCACGACGACGACGCGCCATCCTTGCCGGTTACCACCGCTCGGCGCGAAGCGGGCGCTGTCGAGCGCGCGACGCAGAGCCTCGGGCGCAACTGGCTCGTCGGTGAAGCGCCGGCTCGTCGGGGCGCAGCGCATCGCCTCGTGCAGATCCATCGCGCCAGCCTACAACGAGCCAGATTCACGACGGAGGTGGACGCGCCCAACCTCGGCGGCGCAACTCAGCCGTACTCGACGCGCTTGAGCACGCGCGCCGGCAGCCCGGCGGCGATCGAGAACGGCTCGATGTCGTGCGTGACGACGCTGTTGGCACCGATCACGCAGCGCTCGCCGATGCTCACCCCGCTGGTCACGACCACGTTCGCCCCGAGCCAGCAGTTGTCGCCGATCCGCGTCGGGCCCTTGCTCTGAAACCCCTGCCAGGTGATCGGCTTCTCAGGATCGTCGAAGCGGTGGTTGGCATCGGAGACGAAGCAGCCGTTGGCGAGCATGCAGTGCTCGCCAATCTCGACGAGCTGCTCGGAGGCGAGCATCACGCCCTGGTTGAGGAAGCTGCCCGCCCCGATCCGTACGCGCGCGTCACCGGGCGCGGTGATCCACACGCCCGGCTCGAACAGCGCTTCCGGTCCCACCTCCAGACGTCCCTCGCGCAGCGCCTCGAGCACGTTGCCGTGCAGCGGCCAGCGCGCGAAAGCGCCCCGGCGCATCAGCTCCCAATGGATCCGTGCACGGTTCCAGGGCAGCGAGTTCCGCTCATACCAGCGCCACTTCTGCGTCCACAGACGGGCCTGCGCCGCGAGCGCCGCGCTGCTGCCGGCTCAGGCGGCTACCTTGTCCGCACGCTTGCGGCGTGGAGCTTGCCGCTCTCCGCCCCGCACCGCGCGAGACGACCGGCGTCAAGAGCTCGGCGAGGAACTGCCCGGTGTGCGAGCCCGGCTCGGCGGCGACCTCCTCGGGCGTGCCGGCGGCGATCGCCATGCCGCCCTCCTCCCCGCCCTCCGGGCCCATGTCGATCAGCCGGTCGGCCGACTTGATCACGTCGAGGTTGTGCTCGATCACGACAACGCTGTTGCCGGCGTCGACGAGCCGCTGCAGCACCTCGAGCAGCCGCTGCACGTCGGCGAAGTGCAGGCCGGTCGTCGGCTCGTCGAGGATGTACAGCGTGCGGCCGGTCGCCACCTTCGAGAGCTCCGTCGCGAGCTTCACGCGCTGCGCCTCGCCGCCCGACAGCGTCGTCGCGGGCTGCCCGAGACGCACGTAGCTGAGCCCGACGGCGTTGAGCGTCTCCAGCCGGCGGCGGACCTTCGGGATGTGCTCGAAGAACTGCAGCGCCTCCTCGATCGGCATGTTCAGCACGTCGGCGATGCTCTTGCCCTTGAAGCGGATTTCGAGCGTCTCGCGGTTGTAGCGCTTGCCGTTGCACTGCTCGCACGGCACGTACACGTCGGGCAGGAAGTGCATCTCGATCTTGATCTGCCCGTCGCCGCGGCAGACCTCGCAGCGCCCGCCCTTCACGTTGAAGCTGAAGCGCCCGGGCTTGTAGCCGCGCGCGCGCGCCTCCTGGGTCTTCGAGAAGAGGTCGCGGATCACGTCGAACAGACCTGTGTACGTGGCCGGGTTCGAGCGCGGCGTGCGCCCGATCGGCGACTGGTCGACCGCGATGATCTTGTCGAGCTGGTCGAGACCGTGGATCGCGCGATGCGCCCCCGGCCGCTGGCGCGCGCGATGCAGGCGATTGGCGACGGCCTTGTAGAGCACTTCGTTGACGAGCGTCGACTTGCCCGAGCCCGACACGCCGGTCACGCATGTGAGCACTCCGAGCGGCACGTGCACGTCGATCTCCCGCAGGTTGTGTTCGCTCGCGCCGAGGATCTCGATGTAGCCGCTCGGCGTACGCCGCCGCGGGGGAACGTCGATCGTGCGCGTGCCCGCGAGGAACTGACCGGTCAGCGAGCCCTTCACGCGCTGAACCTGGGCGGCCGTGCCCTGCGCGACGATCTCACCGCCATGCTCGCCCGCGCCCGGGCCGAGGTCGACGAGGTGATCGGCCGAGCGCATCGTCTGCTCGTCGTGCTCGACGACGATCACCGTGTTGCCGAGGTCGCGCAGGCGCTCGAGCGTCGCGATCAGCTTCGAGTTGTCGCGCTGATGCAGGCCGATCGAGGGCTCGTCGAGGATGTAGAGGACGCCGACCAGCGAGGAGCCGATCTGCGTGGCCAGCCGGATCCGCTGCGCCTCCCCGCCCGACAGCGTCGCTGCGGCGCGGTCCATCGAGAGGTAGCCGATGCCGACGTTCTCGAGGAACTGCAAGCGCTCTGAGATCTCGCGCAGGATCAGCCGCGCCACGTGGCGATCGGTCTCCGACAGCTCGACCTCCTCCAGCCACTCCAGCGCACGGCGCGCGGAGAGCGCGCAGAAGTCCTCGATCCGCGTGCCGCCGACGAGCACCGCGCGCGACTCGGCGCGCAGCCGAGCCCCGTTGCACACCGGGCACGCGCGCAGCGACATGAACTCCTCGATCTTCTCGCGCGTCCACTCGGAGTCGGTCTCGCGGTAGCGGCGCTCGAGGTTCTTCACGATTCCCTCGAAGCGCGTCGCGTACGAGCGGCGCCGCCCGTAGCGGTTGCGGTAGGTGACCTGCAAGGGCTCGCCGTTGGTGCCGTGCAGGAACAGGTCTTTGTGCTCGTCGGACAGATCCTCCCAGGGCTCTTCCAGGTCGACGCCGTAGCGATCGGCGATCGCCTCGGTCACCTGCTCGTAGTAGTTGGAGCTGCTGTTGGCCCACGGCGCGAGCGCCCCTTCGCCGATCGACAGCGACGGGTCGGGCACGACCAGGTCCGGATCGATCTCCATCTGCGATCCCAGCCCGGTGCAACGGTCGCACGCGCCGTGCGGCGAGTTGAACGAGAAGATCCGCGGCTCGAGCTCGACCAGCGACGGGCCGTGCTCGGGGCAGGCGAAGCGCTCGGAGAACGTGAAGATCGTGCCCTGCTCGGGTACCTCGCCGGGAACTATCTGCGCCGCCGCGGCACGTGGACCCTTGGCCCCCTTGGCGCCCTTGGCCTCCTCCCCTTCGACCGGCCCGCCCTCCGCCGCGCCGGAGGAGCGGCCGACGATCTCCAGCTCGACCAGCCCTTCGGCGCGGGCGACGGCCGTCTCGATCGAGTCGGCCAGGCGCTTGCGCACGTCGTGGCGCATCACGAGACGGTCGACGACGACCGAGATGTCGTGCTTGTAGCGCTTGTCGAGCACGATCGACTCCTCGAGCATGCGCACGCGGTCATCGATCTTCACGCGTGCGAAGCCTTCGTTGCGCAGCTCCTCGAGCAGCTTGCCGTACTCCCCCTTGCGCCCGCGCACGACGGGCGCGAGCACCATGAAGCGCGTGCCCTCGGCCAGCTCCATCGCCTGGTCGATGATCTGCTCGGCCGACTGCCCGACGATCGGGCGCCCGCAGATCGGGCAGTGCGGCTTGCCCACGCGCGACCACAGCAGGCGCAGGTAGTCGTAGATCTCGGTGACCGTGCCGACCGTCGAGCGCGGATTGCGCGAGGTCGTCTTCTGGTCGATCGAGATCGCCGGCGAGAGACCCTCGATCGAGTCCACGTCGGGCTTGTCCATCTGGCCCAGGAACTGGCGCGCGTAGGCCGACAGCGACTCCACGTAGCGTCGCTGCCCCTCTGCGTAGATCGTGTCGAACGCCAGCGAGCTCTTGCCCGAGCCGGACAACCCCGTGATCACGACCAGCGCGTCGCGCGGCAGCGACAAGCGAGATGTCCTTGAGGTTGTGCTCGCGCGCCCCAGAAACGACTATCTCGTTGTGAGTAGCCATTGCCGCGTCATTCTATGACTACGAACAGATGTTCGGATGTCCCGCTCGCGTAGGGTTAGTCGGATGAGCCGGTAGGAAATCATGCTAGCTTGGTATGACATGCGCACCAAGGTGTCCGAGAAGGGTCAGGTCACTGTTCCCAAACCGCTACGTGAGCGCCTCGGCATCCGGCCGGGCGACGAGCTCGAGGTCGTCGACGAGGGCGGCAAGATCGTGATGTCGAAATCAGCTGACGACCCCGTCTCGGCCGTGTACGGCATCCTCGACTCCGGGCTCAGCACCGACGAGATCCTCGAGGAACTGCGCGGCTTCGACCCCGGCTAACGCTAACCCTCGATCGCCGCGAACACCTCGTCGATCAGCTTGCCGCGATCGGCCAGCGTGAAGTTCTCGGCCAGATAGCGCTCCGCGTCCTCGCGCGAGTCGCCGTTGAGCGCCATGTTCAGCGCGACCAGCCGCGCGCTGTCGAGATCGCTGCTGTCGGGCTCGGCCGGAGCTGAGGCGGTGGGCGAGCCGCCGGCGATCCGCTGCCGCGGCGGCGGCGCCTCCGGGTCGACGTGTGCCTCCGGCTCTGCGCTCTCGGGTGGTGAGAGTGGCGGCGGGCTCGTCTGCGCGTGCTTGACCGCCGGCGCGGCAGCGCCGGAAGCGGGCGGCGCAGGGATCGGCGGTGGCGCGCTCGCAGTCGGCGCGGGCGGCCCGGGGGACGGCGGCGCGGGGACGGTCGGCTGAGCTTGTGCTCCGCCGGCTACGGCGTTCGTGAGCGGCCGCCCGGCCGCCGCGTCGTAGAGCTCGCCCATGTTCGTCTCCACCGCCGCGAGGTCCGCGGCGAGGCGGTTGGCACCGCCGCGCAGGCTCTCGAGCAGCGCCGAGACCTCGCTGTCCATCGCGCCGACGCGCTCGAGCAGCGCCGCCGTCGCCTGCGAGACCGCCGCCACGTGGGCGCGCGCCCGTTCGATCGCCTCGGCGCGGGTCTGCGCGGCGTCGCGGTCGGCGTCCTCGCGCGTCGTGCGCGCGCTCTCGCGCGCCTGCTGCTCGATGTCCGCCGCGGCCGCCTCGGTGGCGGCGAGGATGCTCTGCACCTGGCTGCCCGCCGTCGTGGCGAGCGAAGGCTCGGGGCCGCCGTCGGCGCGCTCGCGCTGCAGCTGCTCGATCTCGCTCGCCAGCGCACGCAGGTGAGCGTCCACCGCGGCCGGCTCGTAACCGCGTCTGGAGATGGGGAAGTCGCGCCGCTCGATCGCCTGCCGGTCGATGTCCACGGCGGCCATCCTAGGCGATGTCGCCGCCGGCGGCGTCGCGTGCGGCGAGCTCTCCGGCATCGTCCTCGGGCGCGACCGCGCCGTTTCCGCCCGGACCCTCGGCGGCGTGCATCTCGCGCAGGTCGCGGCGCAGCTCGCGCAGCTCGTCGCGCAGTTGCGCGGCGTACTCGAAGCGCAGCTCGTCGGCCGCCGCGATCATCTCCTCCTCGAGCTCCACGACCATCCGCTCGAGCTCGTGCTTGGGCATCTCATCGACCTTGCCGCGCTTGGCCGTGCGGCGTTTGCGCCCCTTCGGCACCTTCGAGTCGCTCTGCAGGAACTCGGCGATGTCGGAGATGCCCTTGACGATCGTCGCCGCCGTGATCCCGTGCTCCTCGTTGTAGGCGAGCTGGATCTCGCGCCGGCGGTCGGTCTCCGAGATCGCCGCTTTCATCGCCTTGGTCTCCTTGTCGGCGTACATCAGCACGGTCCCGTCGACGTTTCGCGCCGCGCGCCCGATCGTCTGGATCAACGAGGTCTCCCCGCGCAGGAAGCCCTCCTTGTCGGCGTCGAGGATCGCCACGAGCGAGACCTCGGGCAAGTCGAGGCCCTCGCGCAGCAGGTTGACGCCGACCAGCACGTCGTACTCGCCCAAGCGCAGGTCGCGGATGATCTGGATGCGTTCGAGCGTGTCGATCTCCGAGTGCAGGTAGCGCGTCTTGAAGCCCATCTCCAGCAGGTACTGCGAGAGGTCCTCGGACATCTTCTTCGTCAGCGTTGTCACGAGCACGCGCTCGTCGCGCTCGGTGCGCTTGCGCACCTCGTTCATCAAGTCGTCGATCTGGTTCTTCGTCTCGCGCACCTCCACACGCGGGTCGACGATCCCCGTCGGGCGCACGATCTGCTCGACGATCCGCGTCGAGTTCGTCCGCTCGTACTCGCCCGGCGTGGCCGAGACGAACAGCAGCTGCGGCGTGATCGAGAGATACTCCTCGAAGCGCTGCGGGCGGTTGTCCATCGCGCTCGGCAGGCGGAAGCCGTAGTCCACGAGCGTCTGCTTGCGCGAGCGGTCGCCCTCGAACATGCCGCCGATCTGCGGCACCGTCTGATGGGACTCGTCGATGAAGCAGATGAAGTCCTCCGGGAAGTAGTCGATCAGGCAGTACGGGCGCTCCCCGGGGGCGCGTTTGTCGAGGATCCGCGAGTAGTTCTCGATCCCCGAGCAGAAGCCCATCTCGCGCAGCATCTCCATGTCGTACTGCGTGCGCTGGCGCAGGCGGTGGGACTCGAGCAGCTTGCCCTCGGACTCGAGCTGCTCGCATCGCTCGTTCAGCTCGCGGCCGATCTCGGCGACGCCATCCTCGATCGTGCCTTCCTTGACGTTGTAGTGCGTCGCCGGCCAGATCGCGACGTGCTCGAGGTCGTCTTCGATCAGCTCGCCCGTGAGCGGATCGAAGTGCTGCAGGCGCTCGACCTCGTCGCCGAACAAGGTCGCGCGGAAGGCCGTCTCGGCGTAGGCCGGGAACACCTCGAGCGTCTCGCCGCGCACGCGGAAGCTGCCGCGCGAGAGCACCTGGTCGTTGCGCGTGTACTGGATCGAGACGAGCTTGCGCAGCAGTTTGTCGCGGTCGATTTCCTCACCGCGGCGGAGGATCTGCATGTTCATCTCATACGTCTCCGGCGAGCCCAGGCCGTAGATGCACGAGACCGAGGCGACCACGATCACGTCGCGGCGCGCGAACACGGCGGCCGTCGCCGCGTGGCGCAGCCGGTCGACCTCCTGGTTGATCGCCGAGTCCTTCTCGATGTACAGGTCGCGGCTCGGCACGTACGCCTCGGGCTGGTAGTAGTCGTAGTAGCTGACGAAGTACTCGACCGCGTTCTCGGGGAAGAACGTGCGGAACTCGTTGCACAGCTGCGCCGCGAGCGTCTTGTTGTGGGCGATCACGAGCGTCGGGCGCTGCACGGCCTCGATCACGCCGGCCATCGCCATCGTCTTGCCCGTGCCCGTCGCGCCCAGCAGCGTCTGGAAGCGTTCGCCCGCCTCGATCCCCTCGGACAGCTCGGCGATCGCCTTCGGCTGGTCGGCGGTCGGCGTGAAGACGGAGTCGAGCTTGAAGTCGGGCATCGCTCCTACCGTAGCGAGCGCTTCAAGCCCAGCGGGCGCCTACTGCAGCCCGAGCTGGCGCGGATAGGCCGAGCGGTAGTCCCGCTGCGCGGCGAGCACGCGTTCGACGTACGCGCGCGTCTCTGGGAACGGGATCGCCGCGACCCTCAGGTGCCCGCCTTCGGCGCGTGCGCGAGCGACCCAGCGATCGACGTTGGCCAGTCCCGCGTTGTAGGCCGCCACGGCGAGCATCTCGTCGCCGTCGTAGTGATCGAGCAGGTAGCGCAGGTAGTAGCTGCCGTAGGCCACGTTGATGCTCGGCGTCGCCAGGTCGCTCGCTGTGAAGCGGCTGCCGCCGGAGCGGTGCGCGATGAAGTAAGCCGTTTCCGGGAGGATCTGCATCAGGCCCTCCGCGCCGGCCGAGGACTGCTGCGGCGCGAATTTCGACTCCGCGTAGATCACGGCCGCGATCAGCGCCGGGTCGAGGTGCTTCGCGGCCGCCTGTTCGCGGATCACCTCGGCGTTGCTCAGCGGCAGCCCGAGCTTGCTGACCGCGTGGTTGACCTCGGAGGCGACCAGCACCGCGATCAGCGCGACGACGCCGAGTGCCACGAGCGCGCCGAGCGTGCGCCGGCTGGCCGCACGGGCGCGCCCGGAGGCGCGGCCCCGCTTGGCGGCGCGAGAACGGCGGACCTCGATCGCCGTCTGGCGACTCATCTCTCTAGCTTGTCAAGAACAGCCGACAACTCCTGTTCCAACTCCTGCGGGGTGCCGTCGTTGCGCACCACGAACGTCGCAAGTTGCGCCTTTTCCTCCTGCGAGAGCTGGCGCGCAGCGCGCTCGTCGACAGATGCGTGACCGCGCGCGGCGGCGCGCTCGCGGCGCAGCTGCTCGTCGGAGACGACCGCGATCGTCGCGTCGTAGATCGCCTGCTGGCCGGCCTCGAACAGCAGCGGCACCTCGACCACCGCCGCCCGCGGCCGCGCCACTCCTGGCGCCGGCTCCGCGCGCGCCTGCTCCAGCCAGCCGGCGACGCGCAGGCCGACGAGCGGCCACAAGAGGCCCTCCAGCCACACGCGGTCCTCCGGCGTGGCGAACGCCCGTTCTGCCACCGCCGAGCGATCGATCACGCCGCCGGGCGCGATCTCCGGGCCCCAGCGCTCGAGCACCGCCTGGCGCAGCTGCTCGTCGCCGGCCCATAGCTCGTGCACGACGGCGTCGCTTGAGATCGTCGCCGCGCCCAGTCGCTGCAGTGCCGCCAGCGCGGTCGACTTGCCCGCCCCCATGCCGCCGGTCAGGCCGACGAAGGGCACCACTTGCTTCACCGCCGCGCCGCCGTCCGGCGCGCGTCAGTCCTGCGCGGGCTCGGCCGCCGGCTCGGCGTCCGGCGCCGGCTCTGCGTCAGCCGGAGCTTGCGCTGCGGCGTCGTCGGGAGCGGAGGCCTCTGGCTGCTCCTCGGCCGGCTCGGCCACGGCGCTCTCGGCGCTCGCCGATGCGTCCGCCTCCGCAGCAGCCGCTGGCTCGTCGGCAGCGGGCTCGGCCTCAGCGGGCGCGGCGGCCTCCTCGGCGGCGGGCGCCTCGGCGACCTCGGGCGCCTCTGCAGTCTCAGCCGCCGGCGCCTCGGCGACCTCGGCGGCCGGTACGTCCGCAACCTCGGCGTTGGGAGCCTCTGCGCCGGCTTCGGCGCTGGGCGCCTGCTCGGCGGCGTCCTCGCCGGCCCCGGGCTGCGCCTGCGGCTCGCCCGGTCGCGAAACCGGCAGGATCTGGTCCTCCACGCGCTTTGCCGACAGCGACAGGCGCCGGCGCTCGGAGTCGATCTCCAGGATCTTCACCCTGATCTCATCGCCCGGGTGGACGATCTCGCGCGGACTCTCGACGTGGTGCGGAGCGAGCTCGGAGATGTGCACGAGTCCCTCGACGCCGTCGAGGATCTCGACGAAGGCGCCGAACGTGACGACCTTCGTGACCTTGCCCTCGAGCTCGTCGCCGACGTTGTAGGTGTCGACTATGCGCTGCCATGGATCCTCTTGGGTCTGCTTCAGGCCGAGGGAGATGCGCTGACGGTCGCGGTCGATGTCGAGCACCTTGACCTTGACCGTGTCGCCGATCGTGAGGATCTCTGACGGGTGGTTCACGTGCGACCAGGAAAGCTCTGAGATGTGGATCAGGCCGTCGATCCCGTCGAGGTCCACGAACGCGCCGAAGTCGACGATGTTCGAGATCTGGCCCTCGACGACGAGGCCCGGCTGCAGGCGGTCGAGGATCTGCTGGCGGACCTCCTTGCGCTCCTCCTCGAGCACCGCGCGGCGCGAGAGCACGACGTTGTTGCGCGAGCGGTTGAGCTCGATCACCTTCGTCTCGATCTTCGTGCCCATGTACTCGTCGAGGTTCGGCACGCGGCGGATGTCCACGAGCGACGCCGGCAGGAAGCCGCGCACGCCGAGGTCGATGATCAGGCCGCCCTTGACGACCTCGATCACCGTGCCCTCGACCGGCTCGCCGGACTCGGCCGCGGTTTCGATCCGTTTCCAGGCTTTCTCGAAGCGGGCGCGCTTCTTCGACATGATCAGGCGACCGTCCTGGTCCTCCTTGGTCATGACGATCGCGTCGACCTCCTCGCCGAGGTGCACCTCGTCTTTGGGGTCGACCGACTTGCGGATCGACAGCTCGTTGGCCGGGATGACGCCCTCGGACTTGTAGCCGATGTCGACGAGCACCTCGTCCTTGTCGATCCGGACGACGTGACCGGTGACTACCTCGCCCTCCTCGATCGTGCGGAAGGTCGCCTCGTAGTTGGGCACGATCGCGCCGTCGATCTCCAGCAGGAGGCCGTTCGACCCCTCGACCACGCGAGCTTGAGGATTCTCCATCACCGTTTGCACCGGCGAAGCCTAGCGCAGCCACAGTGCAGTCGTCCGTATCATTGACGCGCAGATGCCTGTTCGAGCGACGACGCGGGGGGCGGCGCGCACGCCGCTGGAGCGAGACTGCGACGTGTTGGTGTGCGGCGCGAGCTTCGCCGGGCTGGCGATCGCCCGCGAGCTGGCGGGCGCGGGAGCGCGCGTGCTCGTGGTCGACCGGTATGAGATCGGCGAGCGTCAGACCTCGGCCTGCGCGATGCCGACACGCTGGCTGAACGCGATGGAGCTGCAGGACTCCCACCGCCAGACCTTCGACGAGCTGGTCGTGCACACGCCGTTTCACACCTCGCGCTGGTCGCTGCCGTGGTCGTTCTCGACGTTCGACTATCGCGAGCTGTGCGCGCTCTTGTGGGAGCAAGCCGACGACGGCGAGCTGGAGTTCGAGACGGCGACGATCACCGGTCGAGAAGGCGACACGGTGATCACCGACCGCGGCCCGCTGCGCGCGCCGCTGATCGTCGACGGTCTCGGTTGGCGCCGCGTGCTCTCCAACGGACCGACGATCCAGCCACCCAACGCGCGCCTCTCGCGCGGGCTCGAGGTGCATCCGCACGGCGACGGCCAGGAGATGGAGCTGTGGGTCGACCCGCGCTACGTGCGCGCCGGCTACTCGTGGAGCTTCCCCGCCGACGGCGAGCTGCGCGTCGGCGTCGGCTCGTTCTGGCCCTCCCACCACGTCAAGCAGCCGACGGTCGAGCTCGCGCACGACCTCGGCCTGCCCGCCGAGCGCTACCAGGGCAACTGGATCCCGCACAAGCTGCGCGCGGCCGTCGAGGACGGCGTGTTCTTCGTCGGCGACTCGGCCGGGCACTGTCTCCCATTGACGGCCGAGGGAATCCGCACGGCGCTGTACTTCGGCCTCGCCTGCGGACGCGAGCTGCGCGCGGTCGTCGAGGGCCGGCGCACGCGCGAGCAGGCGCTGCAGCGCTACGGCGCCTTCTCCGCCGCGCACACGCGCAAGTTCGCCTGGATGCTGCGCGTGCAGCAGGCGGTCGGGCAGATCACGCCGAGCCGCTCGCTGACCGCGTTCGTGCGCTGCTTCGAGAACCGGCGGCTGTGCGGCTGGGTGTTCGACCGCTACCTCGACATCGCGCCGCCCAACTTCGTCGCCGACGGGCCGCGCGCGCTGACGCGCTCGCGCCTGACCGCGCTGTCGGCCAACGCGCCGGCCTCGGTCTAGTCCTCCCAAGCTCCCGGCGTTATCTCCAGGTAACACATGTCGACGCGCAGCAGGTCCATCGCGCGCTCGAACAGCTCGCGGCCGAAGCCGTAGCGCGCGGCCAGCGCCCGCTCGGCGACCGGCCTCCTCGGCTGGCGCGAGCATCCTCGCGCGCGCCTCGAGCGGCGCGCCGAGCGGCTTGCCTCGCACCGTGCACGGCGCCACGAGCAGGCGCGCGTCGTTGCGCAGCCGCTTGAGCTTGCCCGCGTCGCGCTCGCTGCGCACATACAGGCGCTCACCGCCGGGCGCAGCCCAGACGGGAGTCGGCACGGGCGTGCCGTCGTGGCGATAGGTGACGAGCAGCGCGCGCTTGTGGCGCGCGACGTCCTCGACCGCGCCTGTGCGCGGCGCATCGACGATCTCGCGTGCGCCGCGCGGCGCCGTCCGCGCCGCCATGCGCGCGCTGAACAGGGCGCCCGGCAGACGGCGGTGCGCCACCGGATGGGCGTTCGGTCGAGCTGGCACTGTCGGCTTCGATGCGGCGTCTGGCGGCAGCGATGTCATCGAAGAGTGCTCCTTTGCGTGAATCCAGGCTCAGGCGGGCGAGGCGCCATCAGAGCTGCTCGAGCACGACGGCGAGCCGCCGCACGCCCTCGGCGATCGCCGGCTCGGACAGGTTGGCATAGCCCATCACGAGCGCCTCCACCCCGCCTCCTGGGTCGATCCGGTGCAGGTTCAGCGGGTAGATGCCGAGCGACTGCGCGGCGGTCCCCGCGAGCAGCGCCTGCAGCTCGACCGCCCGCGGCAGGCGCACGAGCGCGTGCAGCCCGGCCGAGACGCCGCTCACGTGCGCGCCGGGCAGCTCGCGCGCGACGGCCTCGATCAGCGCGTCGCGCCGCGCGCGGTTGCGCCGTCGTGCCTTGCGCAGGTGGCGGTCGTAGGCCGAGGTCTCGAGCAGCCGCGCGAGCACCAGTTGCTCGAGCACCGAGCAGCCTAGGTCGTCGAGCGCCTTCGCCTGCACGACGGCGTCGCTCAGCGACGGCGGCACGATCAGCCAGCCCAGGCGCAGGCCGGGCGCGAGCGTCTTCGAGACGGTCCCCAGATAGACGACGCGGTCGGGCGCGAGGCCCTGCAGCGCCGCCAGCGGCGCGCGGTCGTAGCGGAACTCGGCGTCGTAGTCGTCCTCGATCACCAGACCGCCGTCGCGCGCCCAGCGCACGAGCTCGCCGCGGCGCTGCGGCGAGAGCACGACGCCCGTCGGACACTGGTGCGCCGGGGTGCACAGCACGACCGGCGAGCGCAGCGAGGAGACCTCGAGCCCGTGCTCGTCCACGCGCGCACCGCGCACGCGCAGACCGGCGTAGTCGAGCACGGCTCTGTGCGGGGGCAGCCCGGGGTCCTCGACGTCGATCTGCCGCACGCCGCCGTTGACGAGCGCGCGCCCGAGCAGCGCGAGCCCCTGCGTTGCGCCCGTGCAGACGACGACCGCCTCGGGGTCGACGGCAACGCCGCGCACGCGGCGTAGGTAGGCGCTCAGCGCATGGCGCAGCGCTGGCGCGCCACGCGCGTCGGGGTAGGCGAACGCCCCGTCCGGCGCCGTGCGCAGCACCTCCCGTGTCGCGCTCAGCCACAGCGCGCGCGGAAAGGCCGAGAGGTCAGGCGCGCCCGGGAAGAAGTCGAACTGCAGCGCGCTCGCCGGCGCCGGCGCGGGCGCCGCGCCCTGAACGCTCCCCGCCGCCGCGACGTACGTCCCTGCGCCGCGCCGCGCGACGAGGTAGCCCTCGGCGAGCAGTTGCGCGTAAGCGTCGACGACGAGCCGGCGCGACACGCCCAGGTCGCCGGCCAGCGCGCGCGAGGAGGGCATCCGGCCGCCCGCCGCGAGCGTGCCGTCGCGCACGAGCTCGCGCAGGCGATCCTCGAGCTGCGCCCGGCGGCGCCCGCCGCGCAGGCGGACGAGCAGCTCTGGGCCATAACTGGTACCCGATTCTGTCATCAGACTGGTCACTGTTTGGGAACCACCTCTGGGCTAGAGTAGCGGCCATGTCAACCGTTGAGCAGAGTCCCGAGCCGAGCGGTCTACCGACGCCCGGGGCCGCACCGGCGGTCCGCGGCATGTCGGTGCTCGAGCTCGGCCTGCTCGCGATCGCCGCCTACCACTTCGTGATCGCTGCGCTGATGATCTTCGCGCCGCATACGTTCTTCTCGAGCATCGGCCCGTTCGGAACGCAGAACGACCATTACCTGCGCGACACGGCGACGTTCGAGCTCGCCTTCGGCGTGTCGCTGCTGCTCGCCTACCGGCGCCCGGCCTGGCGCACGCCGGTGCTGCTCTGCGTGACGCTGCAGTTCGCGCTGCACGCGCTCAACCACCTCGCCGACATCGGCGCCGCCCACCCGCACTGGGTCGGCCCGTTCGACTTCGCCTCGCTTGCGCTGACGACTGCCGCGCTGGCCTGGCTGACACGCGAGTCAACGCGATCCCCGGAGGTACGAAGATGATGAGAGTCGCCGGAACAACCGAGCGCAGGACAGGGCCGTGGACACGTGCGCTGCTGTGGATCGGCCGTCGCGAAACCGCAAAGCTGACGGGCCGCAAGACGACGAACGCGATGATCGAGCCGGCACAGGCCTTCGCGCACACCCCGGGCCTGCTGGTCGGCTACGGCATGTTCGAGGCGGCCGTCGCACGAGCGCACCGCGTGCCCGAGCGTCTCAAGGTGCTCGCGGAGCTGAAGGCCGCGGCGCTCACACAGTGCGAGTGGTGCATCGACATCGGCTCGCCGATCGCCTACCGCGCCGGCGTCAGCGAGGCGCAGATGCTGGCGCTGGCGCACTACCGCGAGAGCGAGGAGTTCTCCGAGCTCGAGAAGCTCGTGATCGACTACGCGGTCGGCATCAGCCGCACGCCGGTGAGCGTGTCGGACGAGCTGGTCGCGGCGCTGCGCGAGCACTTCGACGACGCCCAGCTCGTCGAGCTCACGAACGTGATCGCCGTCGAGAACATGCGCGGCCGCTTCAACCTCGCGCTCGGCATCGGCGCGAGCAGCTTCAGCGAGGGGATGGTCTGCGTCGTTCCCGAGACCGCGCAGGGCGCCGCGGGGACGAACGGCGTTTCGAGTGCCGCCGCGGCGGGCACAATCGCGGCATGAGGGTCTTCCTCGCGGGCGCGACCGGCGTGATCGGGCGCCGGCTGCTGCCGCTGCTGCTCGCCGAAGGACACGAGGTGACCGGCATGACGCGCTCAGCGGGGCGCGTCGAGCAACTGCGCGCGGCCGGCGCCGAGGCCGTCGTCGCCGACGCATTCGACGCGCGCGCGCTCACGCGTGTCGTCGCAGAGGCCCGCCCCGATGCGGTGATCCACCAGCTCACGTCGATCCCCTCGCGGATCGACCCGCGCAAGATGCAGCGCGACTTCGCCGTCAACGACCGCCTGCGCACCGAGGGCACCGCCAACCTCGTCGCGGCGGCGAAGGCGGCGGGCGTCACGCGCCTGCTCGCCCAGAGCGTCGCCTTCTTCTACGCCCCCGGCCCGCCCGGCACGGTGCACGCAGAGAGCGACCCGCTGCTGCGCGAGGATCAGGCGCCGAAGCCCGTCAAGCGCTCGACCGCGGCGCTCGCCTCGCTCGAGCGCACCGTGCTCGGCGCCGGCGGTACGGTGCTGCGCTACGGCTACTTCTACGGCCCCGGCTCAGCGATCTCGCGCGAGGGCTCGACCGGACGCGAAGTCGCGCGCGGGCGCCTGCCGATCGTCGGCTCGGGCGCCGGCGTGTGGTCGTTCATCCACGTCGACGATGCGGCGGCCGCGACGGTGGCGGCGCTCGGCGCGGACAAGCCCGGCGTGCTCAACGTCGTCGACGACGAGCCGGCGCGCGTGGCCGAGTGGATCCCGGCGCTCGCGCACGCGCTCGGCGCGCGCAAGCCGCGCAAAGTCCCGGCGCTGCTCGCGCGGGCGCTCGCCGGCAGCTATGGCGTGGCGATCATGACCGAGGCGCAGGGCGCTTCGGGCGCGCTGGCCAAGCGCGAGCTCGGCTGGAGCCCGCGCTACGCGAGCTGGCGCGAGGGGTTCGAGGCGGCGCTCGGCTGAGCCGCCGGGCCGGCGCCGCGGCGTTTCTCGCGCTCGGCGCTCACTTGCGCACGATCAGCGCGACGCCGGCGACGAGCAGCACGACGCCGAGCACCCGCCCGGCGCCGACCCCGTGCTTGGCGACGCCGAGCAGCCCGAGACGGTCGATCACGAGCGAGATCACGAGCTGGCCGGTGATCACCGCGGCGGTCAGCCCGGTCGCGCCGAGCGTGCGCACGGCGATCAGCGCGACGCTCACGTAGACGGCGCCGAGCAGGCCGCCGACGAGGCCCCACCACGGCACGCGCCCGATCTGGCCGATGCCGCCGACGCCGCCGCGCGCGACGAGCAGGATCAGCACGAGCGCGACCGTGCCGACGAGGAAGGAAAACGTCGCGGCCTCGAACGAGCCGACGCTCTTGCCCAAGCGCGAGTTGATCGGGGCCTGCATGCCGACGAGCCCGCCGGCGCCGGCCGCGAGCAGCACGGCGAGGAAGCGGCTCACGCGGACTCCGCGCCGATGCCGCGCTCGCGACTCACTTGGCCTCCAGCCAGTTCTGACCGACGCCGGCGTCGACGGCGAGCGGCGGGTCGTGCTCCCACACGCCGCACATCTCGCGCTCGATCAGCGCCTTCGCGTCGTCGGCCTCGTCGGGCGGCCCTTCGAACAGCAGCTCGTCGTGGATCGTCAGCAGCAGCCGCGTGCTCAGCGCCGACGTCGGCGAGCGCGGCGTGCGTGCGCACCATCGCGAGCTTGATGATGTCGGCCGCGGTGCCCTGGATCACGGTGTTGACGGCGAGCCGCTCGCCGAGCATCCGCACCTGGTAGTTGCGCGCCTGCAGCTCGGGGATCTGCCGCCGCCGGCCCCACAGCGTCGTCACGTAGGTCTGCTCCTTGGCGCGCTCGATCGTCTCGGCCATGAACGCAGCGACGCGCGGGAAGCGCTCGAGGTAGGTGTCGATGAACTCCTTGGCCTCCTCGCGCGGGATGTTCAGACGATCGGCGAGGCCGAAGTCCGAGAGCCCGTAGACGATCCCGTAGTTGATCATCTTCGCCTTCGAGCGCATGCCGGGGTCGATCTGCTCGGGGCCGACCTGGAAGACCTGCGAGGCGGTCGCCGTGTGCACGTCTTCTTCGCGCACGAAGATCTCCTTCAGCACGGGCTCGTCGGCCGCGTGGGCGAGCACGCGCAGCTCGATCTGCGAGTAGTCGGCGGAGATCAGCACGTTGCCGTCCTCGGCCTCGAAGCAGCCGCGGATCTCGCGCCCGAGCGGCGTGCGGATCGGCACGTTCTGCATGTTCGGGTTGGTGCTCGCCAGCCGTCCCGTCTGCGCGCCGGCCTGCAGGAAGGTCGTGTGGATCCGCGAGCGCTCGTCGACCTCCCCCGGCAGCACGTCGAGATAGGTCTTGGCCAGCGTCGAGAGCTCGCGCCAGCGCTCGATCTTGGGGATGATCTCGTGCTCGGCGCGGATCGCCTGCAGCACGCGCGCGTCGGTCGAGTAGCCCGTCTTGCCGCGTCGCTTGCGCGAGAGCCCGAGCTTCTCGAACAGGATCTGCCCGAGCTGCTGCGGCGAGCCGATCGTGAACTCCTCTTCGGCCAGTAGGAAGATGTCCTCTTCCAGCGCGATCAGCTCCTCGCGCACGCGGCCGGTGATCTCGGCCAGGCGCTCGAGGTTCAGCCGCACGCCGAGCAGCTCCATCTCGCGCAGCACGGCGACGAGCGGCAGCTCGATGTCGCGCATCACGCCGTCGAGGCCGCGCTCTGAGATCTGCTGCCCGCTGCCAATCGGCGAGCGCACGGAGCATCACGGCCTCAGCAGCGAGCGGGTCCTCGAGATCGCTCGCCAGGCCACGCTCTTCGCACAGCTCGCCGAACGGGAAGCGCCGCCGTGCGGGCTCGAGCAGGAAGGCGCCGAGCAGCGTGTCGTGCGCGAGGCCCGGCGGCACGAGCCGCAGCGCCTTGGCGTCGTGCGCGACAACGGCGCGCTCGCCGACGGCTTCGACGACCTGCTCGGGCCTTTCGCAGTCGCCGGCGAGCACCTCGGCGCCCTTGCCGTCGGCGACCGCTGCCGCGAAGCGCCACGGCGGGCCTTCGGCGAACAGCTCGCCCTCGGGCGTCTCGGTCTCGCGCACGACGAGCATCAGCTCCTCCTCGCGGCCGCCGAGCTTGGCGATCTCGGCGGGCTTTGCGCTGCGCACGCGCCCGCTCAGCTTGACCTCGGCGGCGGGCGCCGGCGCGGCGACGTCTGGATCGCCGAGCGCCTCCTCCAGACGCCGCAGCGGGTCGCGCAGCTCGTACTCGCGGAACACCTCGCGCACGCGCGAGCGGTCGGGCTCGCGCACGGACTCGGCGACGATGTCGAAGTCGACGGCGACGTCGCGCTGCACGGTCGCGAGCTGCTTGGAGACGCGCGCGTCCTCGGCGTGCGCGATCAGGTTCTCTTTGCGCTTGGCGCCTTTGATCTCGTCTACGTGCGACAGCACATCCTCCAAAGATCCATAGCTCTGGATCAACTCGCTGGCCGTCTTGTCGCCGATCCCGGGGACGCCGGGGATGTTGTCCGAGGTGTCGCCCTTCAGGCCGTAGAAGTCGGGGATCGACTCGGGCGGGATGCCGTAACGGTCGATCACCGCCTGGCGGTCGTAGATCTTCGTGTCGGTGATCCCGCGCGCAGTCGCCATCACCTTGACGAGGCCGGCCGGGTCGATCAGCTGAAAGGCGTCGCGATCGCCGGTCACGATCATCACGGGCACGGGCGGGTCCGCCTGCAGCGCGTGCTCGGCCAGCGAGGCGATCACGTCGTCCGCCTCGTAGCCCTCGATCTTCACGTTGGAGTAGCCGAAGGCCTCGACGAGCGGTTCCATCGCGGGCCACTGCTGCTTGAGCAGGTCCGGGCGCGAGCGGCGCTGGGCCTTGTACTCGGCGTAGACCTCGGTGCGACCCGAGCTGCCGGCGTCCCAGGCGACGACGGTCGGCTGCACGCCGTACTCGGTGACGATCTTCACGAGCATCGAGGCGAAGCCGAAGATCGCGTTGGTCGGCACGCCCGTGGAGCGTGGCGATCGACTCGGGCAGCGCGAAGAAGGCGCGGTAGACGAGGCTGGGCCCGTCGATCAAGAACAGGCGTCGCTCGCCGTCGCCCGCGCCCGTGGCGGGCGTCTTCGCGCTCGTGCTGGTGGCGGCCATCGCCGGTCACTCTACGAGGAGACGCCGAGCGCCGTTCGGCCGCTTCGCAGAAGACAGCGCGGCTCGCCGCTCCGCCGCGTGCGCCACGTTGGCCCTAACATGCCGTGCCGCCCAAATCCACGAGGAGAAGCCTTCAGTGAGCGCCACGACCAGCGCGCAGTACCGCCTGACCATCCGCGTCCGCATCGAGGACTCGCAGGGAACGCTCGGTCTGCTGACCGGCGCGATCGGCGAGGCCGGCGGCACGGTCGGCGCCGTCGACCTGGTCGAGATGGACGGCCCGCACAGCCTGCGCGACATCGTCGTCGACGCCTCCAGCCAGGATCACTGGGAGCAGATCCTGCAGGCGATGCGCGCCCTCGAGGACGTCGAGGTGATCGACACGACCGACCGCACGTTCCTGCTGCACGTCGGCGGCAAGATCGAACAGCACAACAAGCACCCGCTGAAGACGCGCGACGACCTCTCGATGGCCTACACGCCGGGTGTGGCGCGCGTCTGCGAGGCGATCGCCGAAGACGAGGACAAGGCCTTCCAGTACACGATCAAGCGCAATACGGTGGCGGTCGTCTCCGACGGCACGGCGGTGCTCGGTCTCGGCGACATCGGCCCGCGCGCGGCGATGCCCGTGATGGAGGGCAAGTGCTGCCTGTTCAAGGAGTTCGCCGGCGTCGACGCCTTCCCGATCTGCCTCGACACGACCGACGCCGACGAGATCGTGCGCAACGTCGAACTGATCGCGCCGGCCTTCGGCGGGATCAACCTCGAGGACATCTCGGCGCCGCGCTGCTTCGAGATCGAGGACCGCCTCAAGGCGGCGCTCGACATCCCGGTCTTCCATGACGACCAGCACGGCACGGCGGTCGTCGTGATGGCGGCGCTGCTGAACGCCGTCAAGCTGACGGGCAAGCGCATGGAGGATCTCAACGTGCTGATCATCGGGCTCGGAGCGGCGGGCATCGCGGTCACGCGGATCCTCCACGCGGGCGGGGTGCGAAACATCGTCGGCGCCGACTCCAAGGGCGCCTTGCACGTGCAGCGCGAGGACTACCTCAACAAACACATGAGCCCGGTCAAGCAGTGGTTCGCCGAGCAGACCAACCCGGACTGCCGTGCGGGCTCACCGGCCGAGGTGATCGACGGCGAGGACCTCTTGATCGGCCTCTCCGGAGCGCGCGCGATGCCGCCTGAGGCGCTCGCGCGGATGAACGACGACGCGATGGTCTTCGCGATGGCAAACCCGAACCCCGAGGTGAGCCCGGAGGAGGCGGCCAAGTACGCGCGAATCGTCGCTACCGGCCGCTCTGACTACCCCAACCAGATCAACAACGTGCTGTGCTTCCCGGGCGTGTTCCGCGGCGCGCTCGACGTGCGCGCGCCGACGATCACCGAGCAGATGAAGATGGCGGCGGCGCACGCGATCGCCGGCACGGTCGACGAGTCGGAACTGCGCGAGGACTACATCATCCCGTCGGTCTTCAACCGCGACGTGGCGCCGGCCGTGGCGAAGGCGGTCGCCGACGAGGCGCGCGCGACGGGGGCGGCGCGCGCGGGGCACGAGGTCGGCTTCGCGCAAGGCGACACGCTGACGCCGAGCTCGGCGACTGCGCAGTGAGCGATCCCGCGCCCGGCGTCCAGCGCGTGACGGTCACGGGAGCGACCGGCCTGATCGGTCCGCCGGTGGTCGCGGCGCTGCAGGACGCCGGCGCGCAGGTCAGCGTGCTCTCGCGCGACCCCAAGCGCGCGCAAGAGCGCCTGCGGCGCGACGGGCACGCCCCGGTCGATGCGCACGCGTGGGATCTGATGGCCGAGCCGGCGCCGGTGGAAGCGCTCGAGGATCGCGACGCCGTCGTGCACCTGGCCGGCGAGAACATCGCCCAGCGCTGGAGCGCGCAGGCCAAGCAGAAGATCCGCGAGAGCCGCGTGACGGGCACGCGCAACCTGCTCGCGGGGATGCGCAAGGCGCAGCGCGCGCCGCGCGCGCTGATCAGCTCATCGGGGGTCGGCTACTACGGCGCCCACGGCGAAGAGCCGCTCGACGAGGAGGCGCCGGCGGGGCGCGACTTCCTCGCGCAGGTGTGCGTCGAGTGGGAGGCCGAGGCGCACAAGGCGCAGGCGCTCGGCGCGCGCGTGGTGTGCGTGCGCACGGGCGTCGTGCTCGACAGGGACGGTGGGGCGCTGGAGAAGATGCTGCCCCCGTTCCGCCTCGGCGTGGGTGGCCCGGTCGCGGGCGGGCGCCAGTTCATCTCCTGGATCCACCGCGCGGACCTCGTCGGCATGATCGTCGCGGCGATCGGCGACGAGCGCTGGAGCGGGGCGCTCAACGCGACGGCGCCGGCGCCGGTCAGCAACCGCGACTTCTCGCGCGCGCTCGGGCGCGCGCTGAAACGCCCGGCGCTGTTGCCGGTCCCGGCGGCGGCGCTGCAGCTGCTCTACGGCGAGATGGCCGAGATCGTCACCCAGGGCGCGCGCGTGGTCCCGGCGAAGGCGCTCGTGCTCGGCTACGAGTTCGCCCACGCCGAGCTCGACGAGGCGCTCAGCTCGGCACTGGCACGCGGCTAGCGCCGGCGCCGTTCAGCCGCTCGCCCGAGCCGGCCCGGTTCTCGGTCTCGACGATCACGCGGCACGGGCGCTTGCCGAGCAGGTAGGCGGCGGTCGGCCCGATGCCGCTGCTCGCCGGCCGGCGCGTGGATCGTCGACCAGGTAGATCACGTCGGCGCCGATCCGCTGCGCTTCCTCGACGAGCGTCGCGCCGGGGTGGCGCGTGCGGATCAGGCCGGTGTGGATCTTGATGCTGAGCGCGGCGTGCCTGGATGCGCGCGCTCTCGAGCACCGAGCGCCCGTGCGCCTCCTCGTGCTCGAGCCCCGAGTCGAGCGAGAGCTGGTTGGGCACGGCAGCACGAACACGGCGTAGACGACGCCTTCGGCGCCGATCAGCTTGGCCGCGTTGCGCAGCGCGCTGGCGCGCTGACGTCGGCGCCGAAGATCGGCACGAGCGCGGTGCGGTAGTCGAGCGCCTCGGAAGTCGGCGGGTCGCTGCGGGCCGCTCGAGCGTGTACGGTGGTGCGCGCGTCGAGGCCCTGGCGCTGGCGGTAGACGAGGTAGCCGGCGAGGCCGACGAGCATCCACGGGATGCCGATCGTGCGCGCCTCGGGGTGCAGCGCGACGACGGCGCACCAGGCGGCGAACGTGCCGATCGCCGCCGAGCACGGCGGTCAGCGGGATCGTCGAGCCGCGGATGCGCACGTTCCACGGCATCCGGTAGGGGCGCTCGCGGTCGGGCTGCTTGACGCGCAGCGCGATCGACGGCGACGTGCGCGGTCGTGAACGAGAGCATCGCGCCGAACGAGTAGAGGTTGCCGAGCAGGTTCGTTTCGCCGGGCAGGATCAGCAGCGCCGGCGAGCACCGAGAAGAAGACGATCGTGAACCACGGCGTGCGGAAGCTCGGTGTGCAGGCGCGAGAAGATGCGCGGCAGCTGGCGGTGCTCGGCCAGCGACCAGGACAGGCGCGAGATGCCGATCAGCCCGGCGTTGGTGGCGATGAACAGGATCGTGGCGGCGAGCACGCCGACGTAGTCGCGCGCGATCGTCAGGAGCGTGCCGTGCAGTCCGAGGCGCGAGACGATCCCGAGCACCGGGTCGTTCTCGTAGCGTCGTGCCGAGCGCGCGTGGAGAAGTGCCGCCGGCGTGCTCGACGACGGGCAGCGCCGAGAGCGCGACGACCGAGATGCCGGCGTACACGCCGAGCACGGCGATCAGCACGAGGTTGACGGCCGTGGGCACGTCGTGCCCGGGGTCCTTGGCCTCCTCGGCCATGTTCGAGACCGTCTCGATCCCGGTGTAGGCGACCATCGCGACCGACAGCGCGAAGATCAGCTGGGTCCAGCTCGGCGCCGTGCCGAGGTGGACCTGGTCGACCAGCAGCGAGGGGTTGAGCACGAGCACGACGCCGAGCAGCGACGAGCAGCACCTGCGTGGCGAGGTCGACGACGGCGAGGAAGAGGTTCAGCTTGGCCGACTCGCCGAGGCCGCGGATGTTCAGCGCCGCCAGCAGCGCGATCATCGACGAGCGCCGCCGATGATGTCGCCCGGGTTGTGCGTCAGCGCGGGGAAGAACGCGCCGAGGTAGTGCGGCACGAAGAACGCCGAGATCGCGATCGTGATGATGTAGTCGAGCGTCAGCGCCCAGCCGGCGAAGAACGAGACGAGCTCGTTGAAGGCGTGGCGGGCGAACGACGAGGAGCCGCCCGCCTCGGGATACATCGAGGCGCCCTCGGCGTAGGTCTTGGCGGTCAGCACGAACAGCCCGCCGGCGAACAGGAAGACGAGCGGCGTCAGGCCGAGCGCGTGCGCGGCGACGAGGCCGAGCGCGTAGTAGATCGACGAGCCGACGTTGCCGTAGGCGGTCGCGAACAGACCGGGGACGCCGACCGAGCGGCGCAGACCGTGCTCGGTCAGGCGTGCCATCCCAAGAAAACGCTAGGCGCGCGCCCATCACGCGCGCATAACGATCGCCGCACGGCGCATAACGATTTTGTGACGATTTTTAGAGAGATGGCCGCGTGGCGGCCCGCAGCGCGAATCCGGCCGGCGTCCGCGGCCGCGCGGCAGATGACCGGCTCCGCGGCGCGCTCAGGCAGGCACGGGCTCGCGCGCTCGCGCGGGCGGGTTCTCGGTCTCGATGATCACGCGGCAGGGCCGCTTGCCGAGCAGGTAGGCCGCGGTCGGCCCGATCCGCTGCTCGTCCGACGAGGACGCGTGGATCGTCGACCAGTAGATCACGTCGGCGCTGACTCGTTCGGCCTCCTCGACGAGCGTCGCGCCGGGGCTGCGCGTGCGGATCAGGGCCGTGTGGATCTTGATCCCGGCGCGGCGCGCCTGGATGCGCGCGCTCTCGAGCACCGAGCGCCCGTGGGCTTCCTCCTCCTCGAGCCCGGCGTCGAGCGAGAGCTGGCTGGGCACGGGCAGCACGAAGATCGCGTAGACGACGCCCTCTTCGCCGATCAGCTTGGCGGCATGGCCGAGCACGCTCGCGCTGACGTCCTTGCCGAAGATCGGCACGAGCGCGGTGCGGTAGTCGAACTCCTCGAAGTCCGGCGGGCGCTCGGGGCGGGGCGCCTTGCGCGGTCGTGCGCAGGTCGAGGCCCTGCTGCCGGCGGTAGATCGACGTACAGCACCATCCCGAAGGCGAGCCAGAACACGCCGGCGGCGGCGACGGCCAGGTGCAGCACGGTGACGACGACGAACGCGAGCCCGGTGCCGAGGATCCCGAGCAGCGCGAACACCGGCAGCGCGCGCCCGGCGACACGGAGCGTCCCGGGCCCGCGGTAGGGCCGCGGGCGGTCGGGCTCCTTGATCCGCAGGCGGATCACCGAGAGGTGCGCGATCGTGAACGACAGCATCGCCCCGAACGCGTACATGTTGCCGAGGAATTCGGCCTTGCCCGGGGATGATCGTCAGGCAGGCGACGCCGCCGAACAGCAGGATCCCGATCCAGGGCGTCGAGAAGCGCGGATGCAGGCGGCTGAGCCGGTCGGGCACCTGGCGGTGCAGGCCCATCGAGTAGACCAGCCGCGAGGCGCCGATGATGCCGGCGTTGGCGGCGATGAACAGGATCGTCGCGGCGAGCAGCCCGACGTAGATCTCGCCGACCGACTGCAGCGCGCCGAGGTGCAGGTGCTTGACGATCCCGAGCACGGGGTCGCCGGCGAAGCCGCCGTTGGCCTCGCTCGTGCCGAGCAGCGTCGTGTACTTGCCGTCGGCGCCTTTGTGCACGGGCAGCGCCGAGAGCGCGACCATCGGCAGCGCCGCGTAGATCGCGAACACGGCGAGCACGACGACCTTGATCGCCTGCGGCACGGTGCTGCGTCTCGTCGCGCGCCTCCTCGGCCATGTTCGAGATCGTCTCGATGCCCGTGTAGGCGATCATCCCGATCGGGATCGCGACGAGGAAGTCTTTCCAGCTCGGCGCGACGCCGAGGTGGACGTTGTGGATCAGCATGTGCGGCGAGAGCACGAGCACGATGCCGACGATCACGAGCAGCAGCTGCGTGGCGAGGTCGGTGATCGCGAGCACGATGTTCAGCCCGGCCGCCTCTTTGACGCCGACGACGTTGACCACCGAGAGCACGGCGACGACGGCGATGCCGAAGACGATGTCCCCGGGTCCGTGGCGCAGCGCCGGCCAGAACAGGCCGCCGAGGTAGTGCGGCACGAAGAACGCCGAGATCGCGATCGTGATCGTGTAGTTGAGCATCTGCGCCCAGGCGGCGAAGAACGACCACAGCTCGTTGAAGGCGTGGCGGGCGAAGCTCGAGGAGCCGCCCGCCTCGGGGTACATCGCGGTCGCCTCGGCGTACGTGGCGGCGGTCAGGTAGAAGATCACCCCGGTGATGATGAAGACGATCGGCGTCAGCCCGAGCGCGTAGGAGGCGACGAGCCCGAGCGCGTAGTAGATCGAGGAGCCGACGTTGCCGTAGGCGGTCGAGAACAGCGCGCTCGTGCCGAGCACGCGCCGCAGGCCGTGTTGGGACAGGCGCGCCATCAGCGCAGCGTATAGAGCGAATCCGCGCCGCACGGCGGCCGGACGGCCCGGCTCGCCGCTGGCCCTCCCGGGCGCATCCCGGCGCTCGCGCACGATTTCATTCGACAGGCCGGAATGGGTGCAAAATCCCATGCACCGCAGCCGGCGAAGCAGGAAGCCGCCTTATGATCCCGACGGTCCGGGGGCAAGCACCCCCCGGCCTGCCCATCATGGACACCTCGCGCCGCGGAAACTACGACTCTGGAGAGGACTTCGTCCTCGAATACGGAGAGCTGCGCTTCACCTTCAACGAGGCCGACTTCTCCGAGCGCTGCGAGCAGGCGGCGATCAAGCTCGGCTTCGTCGGCGGCCGCCTCGGCGAGGAGGAGCTCGAAGACCTCGTCAACCTCGCCGTCAACGGCGAGATCTCAGACCCCGCCTCGGCGCTCGGGCGAGCACGTCAACGACTGCTGGCCGGAGCTCGTCGGCCCGGCCGAGCGCTCGCTCGTGCACTGGCTGCGACGCCTCGTCTTCCGCGGCGCCTGGCTCGACCAGCGCGTCAACGAGGGCGAGCTCAGCGTGGCCTTCGACGAAGAGACCGGCAGCTTCGCCTACGTGCAGCCGACGATCCCGCGGAACCGGCGAGCCGATCGAACTCGCGCCCGAGCCCTCCTGGGGCCGGGTCGCCTACCGGCCGCTGGACGCGCGCCTGGGCGTCGAGGCCAGCGCCTGGACGCGACGCCGCGTGCTCTGACGCAGCGATCGAGGCGCTCCGCGAGTGCCGGGCGTCCTGCCTCGGCGCGGGCCTTGGGGATGGCCGTCGCGCCGTCCTCGCCGACGAGCAGCTCGGCGCGCAGCGTGCCGCTGGCGGCGAGGTCGAGGATCGGCTGGCGGCCGGTCGAGGTGAGCGCGACGTCGAGCGCGATCACCGTCGTCTCGCCGCCGAACGGCTTCGCGGCGGTGGCGATCACCGTCAGCGAGCCGCCCTCGCGCAGGTTGCGCGCGGCCGCGAGCGCCTTGCGCGCCGCGTGCGGGTGCAGCCCGTCGAGCGTGTCGATCAGCACGATCGCGTTTCCGCCGCGCGCCGCGACGCGCTTGGCCGCGTCGATCGCGCGCTCGACGGCCTGGCCTTGGGAGTCGGCCGAGGCGGCGAAGCTGAGTGCGGCGACCGGCGCGTGCGTCTCGTCCTGCTGCCAGCGGCCGATCTCCTCCGGGCGGACGCCGGCGAGCACGACCGAGGCCTCGACGTCCTCGCGGGCCGAGATCGCGTCGAGCAGCGCGCGCAGCGTCTCGCTCTTGCCGGCGCGCGCGGCGCCGACGATCACGACGCGCGAGCCGCGCCCGAACGGCGTCAGCCACTCGATCGCCTGCAGCGTCGGGTCGCTCGCCTCCAGCGCGAAGCGCTCGCCCGGGTAGTCGACCGGCAGGTCCTCGAAGCGGACGCCCGCCGAGACCGCGTCGGCCGAGTCGCCGTTGATCGTGTCGATGCGGACGAGCGACGGGTAGCGCTCGGAGCGGCGCGGCGTGCGCACCGGGCCGGCGACGCGGTCGCCCGAGACGAGCTCGCAGCGGCGCACCTGGGCGGCGGAGATGTAGACGTCGTCGTCGGACGGCTCCGGCGGGTCGACGCGCAGGAAGGCCGAGCCGTTGCCGAGCAGCTCGACGACGCCCTCGGCGAGCTCGCCGCCCTCGCGCTCCTCGGAGTCCTCGGACTCGGCGTCCTTCCCGCCGGCGTCCTTCTTGGCGGGCTCCCTCCTGCTGCTCGCGCTGCGTCCGGCGCCGCCGCGTCGCGAGCGCGGGCGGCGCTCGCGCGGCTCCTCCTTCTGCTCCTCGGCCTCGTCCTCGCCGGCCGCGTCAGCGTCGACATCGACGGCGGCCTCGGCGTCGGCGTCGGATGCGCCCCGCGAGCGGCGCGAGCGCCCACCGCGCCGGCTGCGGCCGGACGAGCGCGTCGAGGGCTTCTCCTCGGCCTCCTCGAGCTCCGCGTCCTGCGAGCCCTCGACGTCGCCGTCGGGCTGTTCGCCGAGGATCCTGTCGATCAGGTCCGCCTTGCGCAGGCGGCTGAAGCCGTCGAGTCCCAGCTGGTCGGCGATCGCGTGCAGGTCGGCCAGAGGGCTTGCCTCCAGCTCGGATCGGTCGAGCACTGATGCCATGTGATCTTCTCCTTCTCGTTTGGATGGGTGGTTGGCGTCCCGCCGCGTTGGACAGCGGCGGGCACCCGTTGCTGCTCGTGAGCCTAGCGGCTGCTGCGGCCGCCAGGCCGGTCGTGACGCAATTCCTCGGCGAGCGCGAGATCCCTGCCGGGCGCCCGCCTCGCCCGCCAGCGCGGCGCGCACCGTGAGGAAGTCGGCACGCCGCGGCGACGTCGTGCACGCGGAAGATGTGCGCTCCCGCGTCGACGCCGTGTGCGAGCGCCGCGAGCGTGCCCGCCAGCCGCTCGCGCGGCGCGCGGCCGGTCAGCGCGCCGACGAAGTCCTTGCGCGAGATCGCCATCAGCAGCGGTCGTCCGAGCTCGTGCAGCCGCGTCGACGTCGCGCAGCAGCCCGATCGTCTGCGCGGGCGTCTTGGCGAAGTCCGGGCCGGGGTCGACGATCAGCTGCTCCGCTGCCACGCCGGCGTCGCGCGCCAGCGCGATCCGCTCGCGCAGGAACGCGAGCACCTCCTCGATGACGTCCCCGTACAGATCCGGGTCCTGCAGCCGTTCGCGCGGCGCCGCCCGCGTGTGCATCAAGACGAGCGCCGCGCCGGTCTGCGCGCAGACCGCGCGCGAGCTCCGGATCGCGCAGCCCGCTGACGTCGTTGACGATGCTCGCCCCTGCCGCGATCGCCGCGCGGGCGACGCCGGGCTTGTAGGTGTCGACCGAGACGAGCGCGCCGAGCTCGCCCGCCAGTGCGTTCGATCAGCGGCACGACGCGCTCGATCTCCTGCTCGGGCGCGACCGGCGGGCGCCCGTCGTGGCCGACTCGCCGCCGACGTCGAGCATGTCGGCGCCCGCCTGCAGCAGCTGCTCGGCCAGCCGGACCTGATCGTCGAGCGTCGGGTGGCGTCCGCCGTCGCTGAAGGAGTCCGGCGAGGCGTTGACGATCCCCATCAGCAATGGCCGCTCGCCGAGCTCGAGCACGTGCGCGCCCGCGCGCAGCCGTCTGCTCGGCGCGGGCCGGAGCGCCGCGGGGCTCACGAGCCGAGCAGGCCCTCGGCGCGGGCCTCCTCGCGGAAGCGCTCGATCTCGGCGCTCGTACGCTGCCGATCCCAGCCGAGCTCGCCCGCGAGCACGTCGGCGACGCGCGCCACCGGCCCGGCCTCGGCGAGAGCTCGCGCGCCGCCAGCAGGCCCAGGCGGGTGCGCCGCAGCAGCACGTCGGCGACCCCGCGGCCTGCTCCTGGCGCGCCGCGAGCACCGCCTCGGCGAGCAGGTCGGGCAGGCCCGCGACGATCGGCTGGGCGAGCTCGCCGCGCTCGGCCGCGAGCGCCAGCACCTCGTGCGCCGCGTGGCCGTAGCGCGCCGCGAGTGCCGCGTAGGAGTGCTCGGGCACGCCCTCCACGCGCGGCAGCTCCTGCGCGTCGATCGCCTGCCCGAGCGGGATCTCCTGCGTGCGGCACGGCGCGTCGCGCGCGTCGCGCTCGACGAGGCGGTCGACCGTCATCTTCGCCATCCGCCGCCACGTCGTCAGCTTGCCGCCGGTGATCGTGATCATCCCCGAGGAGTCTCGTACAGCTCGGCCTTGCGCGAGATGTCGACCGACTTCTTCGGATCGCCCGTCGAGATCAGCGGACGCACGCCGGCGAACGCGCCCGTCAGATCGCCCGCCCCCAGCGCGGTGCCGAAGAACGTGTTGACCGCGTCGAGCAGGTAGTCGACGTCGTCCTCGGATGGCTGGACGTGCTCGAGCGCGCCCTCGTAGTCGTTGTCGGTCGTGCCGACCAGCGTGTGCCCGAGCCAGGGCAGCGCGAAGATCGAGCGCCCCGCGCCGGCCGGCACGATCGCGCCGCCGATCAGCGGCAGATCCTCGTGGCGCAGCGTGATGTGCGTGCCGCGGCTCGGGCGGATCCGCGGCAGCTCGGCCTCGTCGTGCAGCTCCTGCGGGCGCAGCTCGTCCGCCCACACGCCGGTCGCGTTGACGACGTTGCTCGCGCGCACATCGAAGGCCTCGCCGCTCTCGCCGTCGAGCGCGCGCACGCCCCTGCGCGCCCGTCCTGCTCGAGCAGCCCGGTCACCTCGACGCGGTTGGCGCAGACCGCGCCGAAGCGCTCGGCCTCGCCGAGCACCGTCAGCACGAGGCGCACGTCGTCGGTCTGGCAGTCGTAGAAGAGGTAGCCGCTCGTCGGCTCGCGCGCGGCCAGCGCCGGCAGCAGCTCGAGCACCTCCTCGCCGGAGATCATCCGGTGGCGCTCCGGGCTCCACGACTCGCCGCCGTCGGTGCCCGCGGCGTCCTGCGCGCCCTCGCGCCGCGGGCTCGGCGCCCTTGCGCTTGCCGCGGCGAGCCCGCCGGCGCCCGCGCTCGACCGACATCACGTCGTAGAGGTTCAGCCCGACGCCGACCAGGCGATCCGGGTGGGCGCCGTCGAAGGCCGGCACGACGAGCGGCAGCGGGCGCACGAGGTGCGGCGCGAGCGCGACCATCAGCTGGCGCTCGAGCAGCGCCTCGCGCACGAGCCCGAGGTCGAAGTTCTGCAGGTAGCGCAGGCCGCCGTGGACGAGCTTGCTCGAGCGGCTCGAGGTGCCCGAGGCGTAGTCGGCGCGCTCGAGCAGCGCCACGCTGTAGCCGCGCGAGGCGGCGTCGAGCGCGACGCCCGCGCCCGTGATGCCGCCGCCGACGACGACGACGTCGAACTCGTCCTCACTCAGCGCCGATAGAGCCTGGCCGCGCGCGATCACGCGCGCAGTCTCGCAGAGGCGCCGCTCAGAGCTCGCCGAGCTCGGCCGTGATCTCCGAGACGGCCGACTTCGCGTCGCCGAACAGCATCGCCGTCTTCGGGTCGTAGTACAGCTCGTTTTCGATTCCCGCGAAGCCGGGGTTCATCGAGCGCTTGATCACGATCACCGACTGGCTGTCGTTGACGTCGAGGATCGGCATGCCGTAGATCGGCGAGGACGGCGTGTTCTTCGCCGCCGGGTTGGTCACGTCGTTGGCGCCGATCACGAGCGAGACGTCGGTGCGCTGGAACTCGGGGTTGGTGTCGTCCATCTCCTTCAGCTGGTCGTACGGCACGTCGGCCTCGGCCAGCAGCACGTTCATGTGCCCGGGCATGCGCCCGGCGACCGGATGGATCGCGTACCTCACCTCGACCCCGCGTTTCTCGAGCTCCTTGGTCAGCTCGCGCACGGCGTGCTGCGCCTGCGCGACCGCCATGCCGTAGCCCGGCACGATCACCACGCGGCTCGCGTAGGCGAGCTGGATCGCCGCGTCGGCCGCGCTCGTCGAGCGCACCGTGCCGGCGTGCTCGCCCGCGCCTTCGGCGCCCGCGACGGCGCCGCCGCCGCCGAAGCCGCCGGCGACGATCGCCGGGATCGAGCGGTTCATCGCGGTCGCCATCAGGTTCGTCAGGATCGTGCCGGAGGCGCCGACGATCATCCCGGCGACGATCAGCGCCGTGTTGTTCAGCGCGATTCCGGTCGCCGCCGCCGACAGGCCGGTGAAGGCGTTCAGCAGCGAGATCACGACCGGCATGTCGGCGCCGCCGATCGGCAGCACGACCGCGTTGCCGAGCAGCGCCGAGCAGATCAAGCAGGCCGATGAAGAGCCCCTCCGAGTGGTTGCCCGCCGCGATGTCGACCCCCGCCGCGAGCGCGAGGATCAGCAGCACGAGGTTGACGATCTGCTGCGCCGAGCCGAAGCTGATCGGGCGCCCGGGGATGATTTCCTGGAGCTTGCCGAAGGCGATGTTCGAGCCCCAGAAGGAGACCGAGCCGACGATCGCCGCGAACAGCGAGAAGACCGTGATGTACGTCGCCACGCCCGTGAAGCCGTCGGTCAGGCGGAACTCCGACCACGAGATCAGGAACACCGCGCCGCCGCCGACGCCGTTGAACAGCGCGACCATCTGCGGCATCGCCGTCATCTTCACCTGGCGCGCCGCCGGCACGCCGACGGCCGTGCCGAGCGCGACGCCGAGCACGATCAGGCCCCAGTTGCCCTCGCCCGGGTTCAGCAGCGTCGCGATCACCGCGATCACCATGCCGACCGCCGCGATGCGGTTGCCGCGCACCGCCGTCGTCGGCCCCGAGAGCCCGCGCAGGCCCTGGATGAACAGCGCGAACGCGACGATGTAGAGGACGTCGAGGAAGCTGTGGTCCTGCAGGAAGGACGCCAGGATCACGCCGCTGCGCCTCCGTCCTTGTCGCCGTCCGCGTCCTTCGACTTCGGCTTGGACTTGAACATCTCGAGCATGCGGTCGGTGACGAGGAAGCCGCCGACGACGTTGATCGTGCCGAACGCGATCGCGATCACGAGGATGATCTTGTTGAACGTGCCGTTGCCCGACGCGCCGATGACCAGCAGCCCGCCGAGCAGCACGATCCCGTGGATCGCGTTCGTGCCCGACATCAGCGGCGTGTGCAGCGTGTTCGGCACCTTCGAGATCACGACGAAGCCGATGAAGCCCGCGAGCACGAGGATCGCGAGGTTCGTCGTGAGCGTGCTCGCGAGAATCATGCCGCTGCCTCCACTGTCGCTTTAGCCGCCGCGTTGACGATCTCGCCGTCGCGCACGATGCACGCGCCGGCGATGATCTCGTCATCGAAGTCGAGCGTCAGCGCGCCGTCCTCGCCGACCAGCAGCTCCAGCAGCGCCGAGCACGTTGCGCGCGAACAGCTGCGAGGAGTGCTCGGGCATGCTCGCCGGCAGGTTCAGCGGCGAGACGATCTTCACGTCGTGCTTGACCACCGTCTGGCCCGGCTCGGTCAGCTCGCAGTTGCCGCCCGTCTCGCCCGCCATGTCGACGATCACCGAGCCCGGCTTCATCCCTTCGACGGCCTCCGCCGTGACCAGTTTCGGCGCCGGGCGACCCGGCACGAGCGCCGTCGTGATGACGACGTCGAAGCCCTTGATCGCGTCCGTCAGCGCCTGCTGCTGGCTGCGCGCGCTCCTCGTCGGTCAGCTCGCGCGCGTAGCCGCCCTCGCCGCTGGCCTCGAGGCCGAGGTCGAGCCACATCGCGCCGAGCGACTGCACCTGCTCGGCGACCTCCGGGCGCACGTCGTAGCCGGTCGTGCGCGCGCCCAGGCGCTTGGCCGTGGCGAGCGCCTGCAGCCCGGCGACGCCGACGCCGAGCACGAGCACCTTCGCCGGCGGGATCGTGCCCGCGGCGGTCATCAGCATCGGGTAGAAGCGGCCCATCTCCTCGGCGCCGAGCAGCGCCGCCTTGTAGCCGCCGACGTTCGCCTGCGAGGACAGCGCGTCCATCGACTGCGCGCGCGAGATCCGCGGGATCGCCTCCATCGCGAACGCCGTCGCGCCCGCGTCCGCCAGCGCCTTCGTCGTCTGCGGGCTCGACAGCGGCGCGAGGAAGCCGATCAGGATCGAGCCCTGCCCGAGCGCGCGGATCTGCTCCGGGTCCGGCGGCGCGATCGTCAGCGACCACGTCCGAGCGCCACACCTCGCCCGCGTCCTGCGTCAGCTCCGCGCCCGGCCTCCGCGAAGGCCGCGTCGGGCACGAGCGCGTCGTGCCCGCGCCGCTCTGCACGAGCGACGTCGAGGCCCTTGGCCTTGAGCTTGCCGACGACCTCGGGCACGAGCGCCACCCGGTGCTCGCCCGCAGCCGTCTCCTTCGGAACGCCAATCCGCATGAAGGGCGGGAACGTATCCGATCGTGAAGACATCCGGTGTGCCGATCCGCACACAGGCGCTCGGCGCACCTATCATCGAGATCGCCGGCCCACGCCGGCCCACGGCCATGACGGTGAACCTGACCCGCATCTACACCAAGCTCGGCGACGGCGGCGAGACGCACCTCGGCGACATGAGCCGTGTCTCCAAGCTGCACCCGCGCGTCGAGGCCTACGGCACCGTCGACGAGCTCAACGCCACGATCGGCGTCGCGCTGCTGCAGCCGGGCCTGCCCGCGCAGTTCGCCGCAGTGGCTCGCGCGCGTGCAGAACGACCTGCTCGACGTCGGCGCCGACCTGTCGGTGCCGCCGCCGCAGGACGACGCCGGCGAGGGCCGGAGCCGCGCGCGCGCCTGCGCGTCGGCCCCGACTACACCGAGTGGCTCGAGCATGCCTGCGACGAGGTCAACGCGACGCTCGCGCCGCTGCGCTCGTTCGTGATCCCCGGCGGCACCCCCGCCGCCGCGCACCTGCACGTCTGCCGCACCGTCTGCCGCCGCGCCGAGCGGCGCGCGATCGCCGTCGGCGAGCACGGCAACGCCGAGGTCGTGCGCTACCTGAACCGGCTCTCAGACCTGCTGTTCATCCTCAGCCGCGCCGCCAACAACGAGGGCTCAGGCGACGGCGCCGAGCCGCTGTGGCAGCCCGGCGCGCACCGGGCCGACGAGCACGGCGGCTCCGGCTCCTAGCGAGCGCTGCTAGCGCGGCGCGTCTGCGCGGCGCGCGGGCCAGCGCCGATCCGACGCGCGCAGGCCGGCCACGGCCAGCGAGATCCACAGCGCGCCGAGCAGATACCCGCCGAGCACGTCGCTCGGCATGTGCCACGCGCGGATCAACAGCGCCGTGCCGACGCCGAGCATGAACGCGACCGCCAGCGGCGCCGCCAGCGCGCGCCAGCGCGGTGGCGTGACGAGCACGCGCGCTGAGCGCGAGCGCCGTCGCCGCCGTCGCGTGGCCGCTCGGCCACGAGCGGCGCCGATCGTGCGGCCGAAGCCGACGTGCGGTTCGGCCAGCAGCGGCTTGAGCAGCTCGGCGCTGAGCGGCGCCAGCGTCATCACGACCGCCACCGCGAGCGCCATCGCGGCGGCTGCCGCGCGCGAGCGCGAACAGCACGATCGCGACCGCCCAGATCGTGAACAGCACGGGGTTCGAGCAGGCTGCAGCATCGTGCGGGCGACTTCGTTGGTGAGCTCGCCCCCGCCCAGCGCCATGCGGCGCAGCAGTTCGGCGTCGTGCACCCGGAACGCTTCGACGTGCGTCGAGACGGCCCAGACGAGCGCCATCGCCGACCACGCACAGCGCTGCTGCGAGCAACGGCAGCGCGACGCCGCCCCGCGGCGAGCGCGAGGTCGAGCTGCCGCGCGGCAGCGCACCGGCCGTGTAGGCGCGTGTGGACATCGCTTTAAGCGTAGGAGGACGGCTAAAGCGCCGCTGAAGCCGCTGCGCGTGGCGACTCAGGCGACCGGGAAGGTCTTGCCGGCGAGCGCGATCAGCGCCTGTGCCGTGACCCACACCGGCGTCTGCGCGCTCGTGCGCGAGTAGCGGATGCTGCCGTCCGGCGCGAGCAGGCTTTCCAGGTAGGCCGAGCGGCGAGCGGCTGCCCTTGCGCCGCACCGAGCCCGGGCTCACGCCCGCCGCGATCAGGCCCTGCACCGCCCAGGCCGTCGACTGCGCGTTGGATTCGCCGCCGTACTGCTGGGGAAAGCCGCCGTCGGGGCCCTGCGAGCGCATCAGGTAGCCGACCGCGCGCGCCGAGCACGCCGCGGTTGCGCGCGCCCGCGGCCGCCAGCGCCTGCAGCGCCGCGCCCGTGTCGTCGACGTCCGAGCGCGAGCCGTGCGCGCCGAAGCCGAAGCCGCCGTCGGCGTTCTGCTGGCGCTCGATCCAGCCCGCCGCTTTGCGGATCGGGCCGTAGCTCGCCGAGTGCCCGGCCGCGCGCAGCGCGAAGATCGCGAACGCCGATCAGGTTGACCAGGTGCTCGAACGAGCCGTCGCCGCCGCGCGCGCGCAGCACTTCGGCGACGAGGTTGCGCCCGCCGAACGAGTACGCCGAGGCGCCGCACGCGTGCGCCGCGAGCACCGTGCGCTCGACGTCGCCCAGGCTTGGCCAGCGTCGAGGCTTCGCCGCGCAGCGAGTCAAGCAGCGAGTGCCCGTTGCGACGCACGCTCGCCGGGTTGCGCCCGGCCGCGGCAAGGCCCATCGCGACCCACGCCGTGTACAGCTCGCTGCTGTGCTGCGCGGTGGACGCGCCGAAGCCGCCGTCCGGGTTCTGCGCAGAGGCCAGGTAGGACAGCTCGCGCGAGAACGAGGCCGCCGAGGCCGCCTGCGGCTTGGCGATGCCTCGCGCCAGGCCGAGGCCGAGCCCGGCCACGAGCGCGAGTGCGACGAGCGGTCCCGGCGCGCCCAGCGCGCGCACCGGCCGGCTCGCCGGGATCGCGGCGCGCGGCTCGGCCGGCTCCCAGCTGACGTCCATGCGCGCGCGCATGCCGCGCCAGCAGCCGCGCCAGCTCCGGGCGCGAAGGCGAGGCCGAAGAGGAAGCTCGCGACCGTGTCGGTGAGGTCGAACGGCAGCGCCGTGCCGGCCGACCGCCAGGAACGCCGCCGGCGTGTGGCTCGCGCCGAGCGTCCACGTGTAGACGTTCATCACCTCCTTCGCCGCGAACGCCGCGAGCGCGCAGGCGAGCGCGAGCTGCACGCGCCCGAGCCGCCGGCGGCTGAGCGCGCCGAGCGCCGCGCCGGCGAGCCCGACGAGGCCCCACGCGGCCATCTGCCACGGCGTGTACGGGCCCTGGCCGAGCACGAAGTTCGACGCGAGCATGCCGAGCGCGCCGACGCTGAAGCCGGGCAGCGGCCCGAGCGCGTAGCCGACGACGAGCGTCATGCGCCGTGATCGGCTTGACGTCGGGCACCGCCACGAACGCGTCGCGGCCGAGCGCCGCGACGGCGGCGAGCGTCGCCACGACCGCGACCATGCGCGCCGACGGGCGCGTGCGCTCGTACGCCAGCCAGCCGAGCGCCAGCACGACGCCGACGAGCAGGAACGAGGCCAGCGGCCAGCTCACAGCGCGACCGCCTGCACCGGCGCGCTCGCGCCGCAGCAGCTCGGCGCCCTGCTCGGGCAGCAGCGCGCCGCCGGCGCCGCCGAGGATGCGCGCCGTCTCGGTCGCGAAGTACCAGCCGCCGGCGAGCAGCTCGCGCCGTCGGCCCGTCGGCGATCACGCGCCCGTCGGCGAGCAGCACCGCGCGATCGGCGCACGCCGCGGCGAACTCGGGGTCGTGCGTGGCGACGATCACCGCCTGGCCGTCCGCGGCGCGTCGTGCGCAGCTCGCTCGGCGAGCTCGGCCTTGGCCTGCGCGGTCCATGCCGCGCGTCGGCTCGTCCAGCGCGAGCACCGCCGGGCGTCGTCGCCGTCGCCGTCGACGATCGCCAGCGCCAGGCGCTGGCGCTCGCCGCCGGAGAGGTCGCGCGGGTGGCGCGCCGCCAGCGCGCTCCAGCCCGGCCGCCGCGAGCGCCTGCGGCGAGGCCTCCTCGTCGACGTGCTCGTGGATGAAGTAGTCGCCGGGGTTCTGCAGCAGCAGCGCCACGCGTCCGGCGCGCTCGATCCGCCCGCGCGTCGGCTGCCAGCAGCCCGGCGGCGTGGCGCAGCAGCGTGGACTTGCCGGCGCCGTTGCGGCCCATCAGCGCGACGCGTCTCGCCCGGCGTCAGCGCGCAGCGTCGACGCCGCGCAGGATCGCCGGGCCGTCGCGCAGCTCGTGCCAGACGCCGCGCAGCGCGAGCGCCGGCTGCGGCGCGCCGCGCCGGCGCCGCGCAGCGCGCGCGACGGCGCCGCGACGCGCCGGCCGCGGCGCGCCGTCGCGCCGGCTGCTCGGCGCGTTCGCCCTGCGCTCGGGCAGCAGCCCTGCGCGCGCAGCGTCGCGCGCGCCTGGCGCACGCCGACCGGCGCCGGGCTGCAGGTCGGCGAGCGCGAACAGCTTGGCGCCGGGCGTCTGCAGCGCCGGCGACGCGCTCGCGGCCCAGCGCATGAACGTCGGCCGGGCGCGCCGTCGCAGGCGATGCGCCCGTCATCGAGCGCGATCACGCGGTCGGCCGCGCGTGAGGCAGCGCTCCAGGCGATGCTCGGCGAGCACGATCGTCGTCTCCCACTCCTGGTTGAGCCGGCGCAGCAGGCCGATCAGCTCGTCGCCGGCGACCGGGTCCAGCTGCGAGGTCGGCTCGTCGAGCAGCACCATCGCGCGGGCGGCCGGCGAGCGCGGCGCCGAGCGCCACGCGCTGCTGCTCGCCGCCGGAGAGCTCGTGCGTGGAGCGGTCGAGCAGCGCGTCGATGCCGAGCGCCAGCGCGACCTCCTCGACCCCGCGCGCGACCGCCGCGGCGCCCTCGCCGCGGCTTTCCAGCGCCAGCGAGAGCTCGGCGCGCACCGAGCTCGTCACGAGCTGCGTCTCGGGGTCCTGGAACAGCGCGCCGACGAACGCGCCGAGCCGGGCCGGGCCGTGCTCGCGCGTGTCCAGGCCGGCGAGCTCGCACGCGGCCGGCGAAGCGCCCGCCGTGGAAGTGCGGCACGAGGCCGCAGGCCGCGCGCAGCAGCGTCGACTTGCCGCTGCCCGACAGCCCCGCCAGCAGGCAGAACTCGCCCGGGTGCGAGCTCGAGGCTGACGTCGTCGAGCGCCGGGCGCTCGGCGCCCGGGTAGCGGTAGGTGACGCTGCTCGAAGGAGAGCAGCGCGCCGCTCACGGGTCGATCCCCCGGCGGTCGCAGAACGGGAGCAGCACGGCCGCGAGCAGCGCGGCGCAGAGCGCGAGCGTGCCCGGCGTCGAGCGGCATGCTCGATCCGCGGGTAGGCGTCGAACGAGGCGACGCCCGCCAGGCGCCCGGCGATCGCCAGCGCGAGCACCGCCGACGGCCGAGGCGGCGAAGGCGAGGTCGTGGCGCGAGAACGGGCGGCGGGACGCGTCGCCGCGCGGCGCGCGACGGCGCGCCGCGCTGCCACGCGGCGCGGCGGCCGGCGAAGCCGCGCACCTCGAGCGTCGCGGCGACGTCCATCGCGCGGTCGAGCGAGCCGCCGACGACGGCGCTGAGCAGCGCGACCGTGCCGCGCGCGCCGCCGCGGAGCGCCGCCCGGTCGCGTGCGCTGGGCCTCGGCCAGGCGCTGGGAGTCGGCGGCGAGCACGGGCAGCATGCGCGTCGCGAGCGTCGCCGTCAGCGCCGAGCGAAACGACAGGCGGCGGAAGATCCGCAGCAGCTCGTCGGGGTCGACGGCGAGGCTCGGCGAGCGACGGTGACGAGGATCAGCAGCGTCACCTTCAGCGCGATCACGCCGCCGTAGACGAGCGGCCTCGACCGTCAGGTCGCCCTGGCCGAACGGGCCCGAGGTCGCCGAGGCGCGCGAACACGGTCAGGCCCTCGCGGCTGACGAGCACGTTGACGAGCACGATCGGCACCGCCACGATCGCGCCGTGCGCAGCGAGCGCGCCAGGCGCGGCGCCGACGCCGCGCCCCAGCCGGCGCCGAGCACGCCGAGCAGCAGCGCCAGCAGCACGAGCGGGTGGTAGAGCATCAGCGCGGCCGCGGTCAGCGACAGCGCCCACAGCGCGCCGACGCTCGCGCGCGTCGCGTGCAGCGGGCTGGCCAGGCGGCGGTAGAAGAACGAGCTGCCGATCATCGACGCCCCCGGCCGCGGCAGCGCCAGCGTGCCGCCGCCCGGCGCGACGGCGACGGCGAAGCGGTTGCGCAAGCGTCGCCGTGTCGAACGCGCGCGCCGCGGCGTCGACGCCGGCGGCGTCGGTGCCCGTGACGGCCCACACGGGCGCTTCTTCGCCGCTGCGCGTGGCCGCGATCAGCCCGGCGCCGGCGCCGAGCGTCTGCGCCGGGCGCCCGCGCGCGTCGAGCAGCGTGAGCGTCGCCGCCGCCACGCGGAGAAGCGCGCGTAGACGCCGCTCGCCGCGGCCCGTGCTTCAGTTCGCGCACCGCGAATTCGCCGCGCGAGCGTGCTCCACGGCGCGACGAGCACGCGCAGCGTCATGCTTGCGCTCGCGCCGCCGCCGAGCGCAGAGACGCCCGCCGGGACGCCCTGCGTCGCGCAGCTGCGCGGTGACCGTCGTGCAGGCTTCGCCGCCGACCTCGGCGCATTCGACGCGCACCGGCAGGCGCTTGCCGTCGATCCCGTTGAGGAACGGCTGCGGGAAGGAGCCGACGACGGCGGGCACGTCGTCGGTCTGGCTCCAGTCGTGGCGATCCCACCAGACGTGATCGCCCGGGTGCACGTTCGTCGCCGCCGCGCCCTTGGACGCCTCGACGCCGTTGACGTAATAGAACCAGTCGACCGGCTGCGCCGCCTTCGCGACCGCCGGCGACGCCGTCGATGCTCTGCACGAAGCCGCCGCCGAATAGCGCGTGGCGACGGTCGCGTTGCGCGTCAGCAGGCTCATCACGGTCTCCTCGCCGTGCGCCTGCGGCGCGCTCCACGAACGGACCGTGGCGCGCGCCGAAGTCGCGCGTGACGAGCAGGCGCACGCCACTCGGCGCCTTGCCGGCGCCGAGGCCGCAGCCGCTCGCGAGCAAAGCGGCTGCGAGGAGCGGCGCGATGGCGCCGGCCCGCGCCTGCACGACGCGCCGCCGAGCACGACGCCGCGTCTCGGCGAGCTCATTTGACGCAGAAGACGACGTGGCTCGACTCCCGCGGCGAGACGCGTGACGGTCCCGGTGGCGTCGTACGGCCTCGATGTCGAACAGTAGCGCCCGGCGGGCAAGCGCGACGGCAGCAGATAGGTGAAGACTGGCTGCTGCCGACCGAGAAGAACGCCGCCGCAGCGCACTTCGGCGAGCGCGCGAAGCGCTCGCGTGACACCGTTGAAGTTGAAGCAGCGCCGACCGGCTCGGCGCTGCAGGCGGATGCGCACTTGACGCAGCGTGCCGCCGGCTGCGATGTCGACGATCCCACGCAGGACGCGCGGCGCGGAACGCCGCGAGTAGACGCGTCCGTTGGCAATTCCGAGCACACGCGCAACCAGCGCAGTAGACGGGCCGGTGAGGATATGCCCGTCGAGGTCACGATCCCCGGCGGCGATTTCGCGATCGACGTTCGCGCCGCATGTGCCGTCGTCGCCGGCGTGGACGCACACGCCGAGAGCGTTCGAGCGGACCGATTCCGCCTGCACCGCCTTCAGCGCAAGCGAGCCGGCGCTCGGCAACGTCACCAGTGCATTCCCGCTCGCATCCGTCGGCGAAGCCGAGTCGAGCGGGGTCGTGGTTCCGGACGCGAAGGTGCCGATGCTGGCGCCGGCAACCGGTTCGCCGGTCCGACCATCGGCCACGTGAACGGTGAACGGGACGCCGACTTCGACGCTCGCCGGACCAGAGAGGACGAGCAGGTGCGCGAGGTTGAAGTAGTTGTAGGCCCACAGCACTTCGGCGCCGGGAGCGAGCGCGATCTGACAACCGCCGACGTTCGCCGTCGTGTAGTTGACGGCGTAGCCCCAAGAGGGGAACGTGGGCGGGCCGCCGTTCGCGTCTGGGCCGACTTTCGAGACGAAGAAGTCGCCCGGATTGCCGTTGCTGACGCCGCTGCCGAACCATTCCGCGTCGAAGGCGAGCCCGCTCGCCACGGCCGCATCGTGCAGAGCCGTGGTCGGTGTCCCAGCCTGCGCGCCTTCGTTCGCGAAGCCCCCGGATGGCCCGTTGGACGCGTAGTCGCACGGATGGAGCGCCGCCGCTGGAAGCCGTCTTCGATCGCTCGGGCGACGTCGTGACCGGTCCTTCGCAGAGCGTCGCCGAGGATCCCTCGACGCGCAGATCGACGGTCACCGGTCCGGCGAGCGCGGCCGGCGCGCCGGCGAGCGCGAGCACGGCGAGCAGCGCAGCGTGAGTGTCAGGGACGCGAGCAGCGTCGAGGGCTTTCGGGCACTGCGAACGAGAACAGAGACATATGAGCCAACCCCTTTCCACGAGGGCTTGTGGGCTTTCGGCCGGAGGCTGGTCTCCTGGCTCCCGGGCCTACCTCTCCGCGCCTTCCCGAGCCGCGGAGGCGGTCCCGGTGGCTGCGCGCTTTCGCGCGCCGCGGCTGGCATCCCCGGTCACAGTGGCGGGTCCGCGTCGGATTCGCACCGACTTCCCTTGACCACCGGCCGTTGTACGGCGAGATCGTACCCGAGCTTCAGCGCTTGCGCTCGACGGCGCCCTTCAGGCGCGCCAGACGGCCGTCCCAGGCGGCCTCGGTCTCGGCGAGCCACGCGGCCGCGGAGCACGAGCGCGCCGTCGCGCAGGCGGTAGCGCACCTCGCGCCCGCGCGCCGGCGCGCGCTCGACGAGGCCGGCGTCGTCGAGCGTGGCGAGGTGCTTGGCGACCGCCTGGCGCGTGATCGGCAGCTCGGCGGTCAGCGCGCGGCACGCGTCGTCGTGCCGTCGCGCAGCAGCGCCTCGACCATCGCGCCGCCGGGTCGGGTCGGCGAGCGCGGCGAAGACCGCGCCGAGCTCGTCGCTCAAGCGAGCACCGGCGCGAAGCGCATCGCGAGCGCGCGCGAGCGGGAAGCGCGCGGCTGCTGACTCGGTCACGACGACGCGCGCGCCGGCCGGCACGGCGACGACGCGGAACTCGACGCGCGTGGCGGGCTCGTCGCTCGCCGCCACCACCACCAGACGAGCCGGCTGCGGCGCGCTCGCACGACCTCGACGTGCGACCTCGCGATCGGGCTCCTCGAGCCAGCGCTCGCGCCCCTCCTCGGTCGACGAGCGCCTCCCAGACCTCCTCCGGCGAGGCCTCGATCTCGACCTCCGTGCGCGCTGCTCGCTCCTGCGTTGTGACTCCTGCGTGCGCTCTGCCATCTCGGCCTCCTTGACAACCGATTGGTTGCTATGGTGTGTTGACAACCATCCAGTTGTCGAAAGGATAGCCGCATGCCCCTGATCCCGATGGTCGTCGAGCAGAGCGCGCGCGGCGAGCGCTCGTTCGACATCTACTCGCGCCTGCTCAACGAGCGGATCGTCTTCATCGGCACGCCGGTCGACGACGAGATCGCCAACCTCGTCGTCGCGCAGCTGCTGCACCTCGAGAGTCGAGGACCCCGACAAGGACATCTCGCTCTACATCAACTCGCCCGGCGGCGTCGTCTACGCGGGCCTGGCGATCTACGACACGATGCAGTTCATCAAGCCCGACGTGCAGACGATCTGCTTCGGCGTCGCGATGAGCATGGGCTCGCTGCTGCTCGCCGGCGGCGCGCCGGGCAAGCGCATGGCGCTGCCCAACAGCCGCATCCTGATCCACCAGCCCTCGGGCGGCTTCCAGGGCCAGGCGACCGACATCGAGATCCACGCCCGGAGACGCTCGAGCTGCGCCGCGCACATCGACGAGATCTACGCGCAGCCACACCGGCCAGCCGGTCGAGCGCGTGCACGACGACATGGACCGCGACCGCTACTTCACCGCCGAGCAGGCGCGCGAGTACGGCCTGATCGACCGCGTGATCTCCTCGCACGAGCTCAACCGCCTGCCGACCGGCTTCGCCGGGCGCGCGCAGGGCGGCGAGTGACTGTCTGATCTATCTCTATTCAGCGTTAAAAATCGAGCGAGGAATCGAGGTCGGCGAGCGACGCGCGCTGCGCCTGCGTCGAGCACGCCGGCGTCGACGATCAGCCGGCGCGCTGCGTCGAGGTCGTCGGAGCGCCCGAACGTGAGCGCCGCCTTGACGACGCCGTCCTTCAGGTACCAGTTGCGTGAAGGCGCCGTCCTCGAGCGAGCCGCGCACGATCTCCTCGTCCCACTCGTACGCCGGGCCGACGTACTCGAGTTCGCCCCAGTCGGCGAACACGGAGTAGAAGTACGGCACCACCGTCGTGCGGCGACGTCCCGGCCGAGCATGTTCAGCGCGGCCGTCTTGCCGTGGTTGAAGGCGACGTCCCAGTGCTCGATGCGCATGTGCGCGCCGCCGTGCACGAGCGACTCGTACTCGCAGATGTCGCCGGCCGCGAACACGCCCGGGCGCCGAGGTCTCGCAGGCGCGAGGTAGCAGCGCACGCCGCCGCGCTCGCCGATCTCGAGGCCCGCGCGCTGGGCGAGCTGTACGTCGGGCGTCACGCCGGCGCCGATCACGACCGCGTCGGCCTGCGAGCTCGAGGCCGGCGCGCGTGACGACCTTGGCGACCGTTCCTCGCCCTCGAAGCGCTCGAGCTCGTCGCTCGCCGTGGACCGTCACGCCGTGCTCTTCGAGCAGCCGCTGGAAGAAGGCGCCCGGCCGCCGCGCCGAAGCCGCGTTCCAGCGTGTGATGCCTCCTGCATCACGATCGTGGCGCGCTTGCCGAGCATGCGTCAGCGACGCCGCGACCTCGCAGCCGATGTAGGAGCCGCCGATCAGCACGACGTGCTCGGCGTCCTTCGTGCCCTCGCGGATCGCGTCGGCGTTGCCGAGCGTGCGCAGGTAGTGGATCTGCTCGAGCTGGCAGCCGTCGACGTTCAGGCGGCGCACGTTCGCGCCGGTCGCGATCAGCGCCTGGCCGAACTCGACCTCCTCCTTGTTCGACAGCTTCGCCGTGCGCGTCTCGCACGTCGAGCGACGTGACGCTCGTGCGCGTGAGCAGCTCGATCGTGCTGCTCCTGCCACCACTCGCTCGGGCGGAAGAAGGTCTCCTCGCGCTGCTCCTCGCCGCGCAGGTAGCCCTTCGAGCACTCCGGGCGGTTGTACGGCGGGTCGGGCTCGCGGCCGACGAGCAGCACCTCGCCCTCGGCGCCTTCCTCGCGCAGCCAGCGCGCGCAGTTGGCCGAGGCCAGGCCGCCGCCGATCAGCAGGTAGTCGACCTTGCGCGTGGTCATGGCGCCACCTTACAAACCCGCGCCGGCCGCGGCGCGCCGCGCGAGCCATTGGCCCGCAGGAAGCAGCCAGGGACATCGGGTCAAGTCGCGCTCGAACGGTGCCATGATTGCCGCTCCCCGATTCAACGAGGAGGACAGATGGCCGGAACCGAGGACACTCCCAGCGCGGACGGCGGCGAGCCGGATCCCCGCGGCAAGCTGATGCACGAAGTCGCCGAGCAGATGGATGCGATCGAAGCCGACTTCGGCGACGGCTACAAGATCGGGCGCGTGATCACGATCGTCGAGGTCTCGGGGCCCGACGGCGAGGTCGGTTTGCGCGTGCGTGCCGGGCAGTACCCGTGGGTCTCGCTCGGGATGCTCGAGTTCGCCAAAAAAAGCCTTGAAGCTTCGATGGCGGGGTAGTCGCTACAGCCCCGGCGGGTGGCGGACCGACCAGTGCGCCCACGTCGGGATGTGGTCGAGGATGCGCCAGCGCGGGCCGTCTTCGCCGCGGTTGGGACCGACGTCGGTGCCGTCGTGGCTCGTGTCGAGGCGCAGGCCGGCGATCGACGATGAACGTGTGATCGGTCGGGCTCGTCGTCGAGTAGATCGTCACCCAGCGACCCGGGCCCGCAGAGCCCCCAGTCGACGTAGTCTTGGGCGAGCGGATTCGTCGGCGAGGATTTCTCCGATTGGTCTGACGCCCGAGCGGTAGAGAACGTAATTGAGGGTGCTCGAGCAGTCCTCTTCCAGCGCACCGCGCGGGTCGGGATGTCCGCCGGGGCCGTAAGGCAGAGCTTGCAACTCGTTGCCGGCGACGAGCATCGCCTGCACGACGGTCGGCACACCGGCGGGAATCAACGTCGACATGCCCGTCGCCGGGCGCAGAGCATCGCGCGCTCGCCGGCGATGAACCGCACCGGCGTGGCCGTCTCGGCCTGCAAGCCGCGATGCCGGGCCGTACGCCTGAGCGCCTCTTCGCCCGATCCGGAGGCGATCGCCAGCGGTGAGTCGGCGTCGCTGGGCAGTCGACGAGCCGCGGTACCGCGCGGCCCATTCCTGCACCTCCTCGACATACCAGCCGGCGTGGTTGTAGGCGAGGATCGCCCGCGCGGTAGTCGCCCGGCGCGCCCGCGGCGCGCAGGATAGTTCGCCGCCGCGTAGATCGCATCGGCCGGATCCCAGCGGTCGGCCCGCCCGTCGCCGTCGCCGTCCACCCCGTAGCGTCGCCCACGTCGAGGCGATGAACTGCATCGGACCGCCGGCACCGGCTGCGTTGGTCGCACCCTCGCGCGTGCACGAGGGATCGGTGTCACGGCCGTGGTCGCACTCGACCTTGCCGATGCCCGCGAGGATCGCCCAGTCGAGGCCGTAGCGCTCGCGCGGCCTCCTCGTAGAGACGCAGATACCGGCGCGGGATCTCGCCGCTGGGCGAGCGCCGAGGGCGCGTCACCGGCAGCTTCGACGGCCGTTTCCGCCGCGCCGCCCAGAGACGCGCCTGTGACGGCCGCCACCACTGAAAGCGCCACCAGTACGCCGAGCAGCAACGCTGATGCTGCGACGGCCAGTCCGCCCGCAGCGCCGGCTCGACCTTGCGATGCCCCGGCAAGCGAACTCGCTGGTCACGGCCGGTCCGGGCCGAGTTCGCGTTTGCGCCTGGCGGCCACCTCGCGGCATCTCTCATGACGTCTGATTCCGACGGTCGGCCTCACGCCGGGACGTCGATCCAGACGAGGCGGGGCGTGCTCCCGGCGGGCCGCCAGCTCGCGATCGATCAGGTCCCGCGCCGCTCGCTTCCCGGCGGGGTCGAGCTGTCTGTATCTCGCGACGTCCGTACCCTGCGATCCCGGCCAGTGCGGCGTAGCTGGGCGCACCGGCGCTGTCCCCGGGGCCGCCTTCACCGCCCGCGGCCAGCCTCGCCTGAAGATCGAGGAACCGCGCGTGGCGCGCTTCGGCATCCGCGCGATCTCGGCCGACTCGCTCGGGCCGTCGATCGCCGCCTGCCTGCGAGCGGGCTTCCGATTCGATTCGATGCTCGCGAGCAGCCAGCCGAGCAGCTCGCCGCGGGTTCCCCGCCGCGAGCGCCTGTGCTCGCTGCTCGGCGACGAGGCTGCGACGAATGGCTTGCGCGCCCGCGGGCGATAACTGGGCGCGCGAGTTTGGCGTCGCATCGGGGGGCAAGTGACCGTCCCCTGAGCGGGCCTTGGTGCGAGAGCCGGTCGCTGACACGCCAGCCCCGATCCCGCTCTGGGTGGCGTCGCCGATTCTGGCGCCTTGTCGAGGCGCCTGGAGTGCCGGCCGTGCCCACCGCGGTACCCCGCATCGGCAGACCGCGCGGCGTGTGGGCCGTTTCGCGCGCGAGCTCGGGGGCCGGCCTGCGCGACCGCTCTTTCGCGCTACGCACGCGCTGCTGCATGCGCGCCCGCGCGTCCAAGGTTTCGTTGACGCGGCGGAGCACCGGACGCCGGGCGCCGCGCGCTCGTTCGCCACCGCCGGCGCCGCTCGCGAGCTGCACGACTTGGTGGCGACGCGCGAACAGTCCCCACCAGAACGCCGACATCAACAGCCACTGCGTCCACCAGCCGAGCGCCTGCAGATGCTCCAGGACCGCGAGGACCGCGAGCACGACGCCGAGCAGGAACGCGAACAGCAGCTTCGACACGACCGCCGCGAACAGCTGGGCGCCCCACTTGCGAAAGACCGCGCGGCCGGTCTCTCCGAGCGCCGGCGCGAGCGCCGCGACCGGCGCGAGCAGCAGGTACAGCAGGCTGAAGATCGCCGCGTCGAGCAGCCGCAGCGCGAGAAAGCACGAGCAGCAGCAGCATTCCGAGAACGCCCGCCGTGATCAGCAGGAGCCCGCCGACGCGCGACCAGGTGCCGTGATTCGTGCGGAACTCGGCCGGCGCCGCCGCCGGCCCGTGGCAGTCAGTCGCCGTTTCGCTGCGGCAGATCGCGCGCAGCAACGACGTTGGATCGTTGATCGCGTTACGCGCGGGACCGTTGGGCGGCAGCGCGAGGAAGATCGCGCCGTTGGTGCGCGCGGCGCGAAGCAGTCGCGCGCTGTGCTCGATCGCGGTGGCATTCGCCCCGCTTCGCTCAGGGCACCCGGCCGGCGCCGGGGCGCTCCCACAGCCGACGCCGTCCAGACTCGGACGGCGGCGAGCGCGAGCGCCGCCGCGCGAAGCCGTGGATCGAGCCGCGACGGATCGCGGCACCAGTCGACGTCGCCGAACTCCAGGTAGCACCACGGCACTTCGATCGTCGTGGCGAAGAGGAGGCCCATGCTCGCGGCGAGCGCCCCGCCGGAATCTCCCGGGCGTCCCGCGCGCCGTCACGGCGAGCGTGCCGAGGCTCGCCCGATTGGCCCACTCGCCGAGCGCCCCGACCGTTCCGGCCGGGTCGACCGATCACCCAGAGCCCCCCGCCATCATCGCCAGCGCCATCGCAGCGCCTGGGCCGAGCGTCTCGGCGACGCGGCGGCGCACGAGCCCGTCGTAGGCGCAGAGCACGGCGGCGACCGCCAGCACGAGTGGCCAGCCAGGGCATCGTGATCGTGGCCTGCATCTCGCGCAGGCCACTGGCCACGCCCCCACGCAGCGAGTCGCCGTCGAGCAGGTCGATCGTGAAGCACCACTCGAGCATCACGACGAGCGCGTGCACGGCCCAGACGAGCGCCATCCACAGCGGCGTCGACGAGCAGGTTCTGCACGATCGCCAGCAGCTGGGCCGAGCTCAGACCGAGCAGCCCGGTGTCGATGTGCACGTCGATGCCGAAGTTGCCCGTCGGCGCCGCCGCGGCGACGAAACCCGATGTTTCGCAGTTCCGCCGCTCGCAGCCGAGAGAGCTCCGACCCCCCGGGCGGCCCGCTGCACAGCGGGCTGCCGAGTCCGTTGCTCACGAGCGGATCGGCTTCTGTCCCGGGCGAGCCACCGGCGCTTCGGCTTCGTCACCGCCCGGCGACAGCGCCCGCGCCAGCGACGCAGCAACGGCGGGTCGGTCGGCGATCGTGCGTCGCAGGCAGCGGTGGATCGGTTGCGCGCGAGCTCGGCGAGTCCGCGCAGCCGTCCGCGCTGGCGCGTCGGATCGATGCGATCGCGATCGCCCGGAACGGTCGCCGGGCGCCGTGCGGCATCGCGCCGGCGGAGCATCGCAAGCGCGAAGTGCGATCGCGCCCACGGTCGCGCGCTGCTCCGACGACATCGGCATCGAGCGAGCGGCTCACCGGCGCGGCGGGGTGGTCGAGAACGCGCGCAGCAACGACGGGACGACGACGTCGACCTGCACCGCCTCGACGCGGCCGCGGTGGTCGCGCAACAGGCAGCGTCCGGCGTCGAATTCGAGCAGGCGCTGCGCGCAGGCGTCGGTCGTCGGGGTCGAGCCCGAGCAGCGCCAGCGCTCGCGCCGCCTCGGCCTCGGAGCGCATCCCGAAGACGAACGTCGCGCCGAGCAGGTTCTCGAGCGACTCGCGGTCGTCGAGCAGCGCGTCGGTGACGAGCTGCGTGCTGATGATCGGCACCGCGAGCTCGGAGCGACCCATCCGCTGCAGCGACGCGAGCAGCGGCGCCCGACCGGATCGCCGAGCAGCCGCCAGCCCTCGTCGAACGAGAACACCTTCAGGCGGTCGCGCTCGGCGTCCATCAGCTGCATCGCGAACATCGCGATCAGGCGCACGATCTGCTCGCCGACGCGCTCCGACTGCGAGTACTCGCGGCGCGCGCGTGCCCGGCTCCGGCGCCGGGCAGGTCGCGGATCGGCAGATAGGTGACCTGCCGCGTCCCGACCGGCGGCAGCGCACGTGCGCGTCGGCGAAGCCGAGCTGGGTGAGACCCGAGCGCGCGTACACCTCGAGCGTCTTGCCACCTGCCGTCGATCTCATCGCCGTCGCAGCAGCGCGCGCACGACCTCGTGGCAGGTCGGCTCCGCGCGCGCCGCAGACGCGGTCGACGGCGCCGACGACGGCGGTCTCCCAGCTCGGCTCCGCCCGGCTCGGCAGCAGGTCGCGCAGGAACGAGACCGTCGCATCCTGGCGCAGGTGCGCGGGCGCGATCCGCAGCGGGTCGAGCATTCCGCGCAGCGCCGGATCGGGGCGCAGCGTCACGTCTCGACGTGCGGCGCGACCTCCTCGAGCAGGTGCAAGCGATGGTCGCCCTTGGGGTCGCAGTCGATCACGCGCGCGCCGAGCAGGAACGCCTCGTACTTGAGCTTCTGATCGAGCGTCGTCTTGCCCGAGCCGAGCGCGCCGACGCTGAGGATCGTCGTGTTGCGATCGCTGTCGGAGCCCTCGCGCAGGTTGAAGCGGACCGGGTGGCGGGAGCCGGTCAGCGTGTGGCCGAGCTAGAAGCCGCCGCGCGAGCCGACCGCGTGGGTCGCGGTCGGCATCATTGCCGCGACCTGCTCGGTCGTGAACATGTCGTCGTAGCCGGCCACCCGGCTGCGCTGCGCCGGGAGATGCTGCAAGAACAGCCGCAGCTGGTCGCCGAGCGGGCGGTGCAGGCGGACCTCGCCGTACGCGCGGCGCACGACTCGACGCGCTGCTCGAGCTCCTCGATCGGCGGCCGCGACCGCGATCGCGAGCGTCGCGCGCAGCAGCGGCGGACGGCTCGAGGACTGCAGGTGGGCGAGCAGGTCGCGCGCGTCCTGCGTGCGGTCGTAGCCGCGATCGGAGACGCCCTGATCTCCGTCGGACTCGGCGCGGACGATCTGGTCGGCGTCCTGGATGCGTCGGCGCGCGATCCGCAGGGCGAGCTCGTTGGGCAGGTAGCGCGCGTTCAGCGAGAGGTCGATCCCGAACGGCAGGCTCTCGGGCGGGGCGAACATCAGCTCCACGCGCGAGCCCGGGAACTCGAGTCGCGTCGGGCAGCGCGCCGAGCACCAGGTGCGCCTGCCAGCTGGTGCCCAGCTCGGACTCGATCCGCAGGACGCGGCGATGGTGCTCGACGTGGCTGTCGATCCAGCGGAGCACGTCGCCCTCCAGCGGCGCCAGCACGGCGTCGCCGTTGCGCTCGAAGACGAGCGCCCGCGGCTCGTGCAGGCCGTCGACCGCCGGCTCGCCGAGCCCGCGACAGAAGGCCCGCCGGACGAGCCACTGCACCTCGACGCCCCTGCGCGGGTCGCGCGGGCAGGAACTCGACGATCCGCGCGTGCGCCTGGTCGGCGCGAACCCGCATCCGCTCGAGGTCACGGGCCTTCAGAAATCCGGCGCCGCCAAGCGCAAACGTCTCGGCGACGGCCCTCCGCCAGTCGCCCGGCTTCCGCTCGACCGCCTGCGACAGGAAGCTGGCGATGTCGCGCTCCGGCTCGCGCAGGCTCACGAGCACGAATACAGCCGGGCACGTGGAACCCAGCTCGGCGAGCCTGTGAGTGTGCTCACGCAGCGTAGCCGCGGCGCAGGCTCGCGTGCGGCTCTCCGCGGCCGTGAGCGCCCACTTCGCTCCTCGAGCTGTGCCGCATACCGGTCCCTAGGAGGCTCTGCGCGAGGCGCAGAATCTGCACGTCCGCCTCGATCGCCTCGAGCGCGCCGAGCAGGGCGAGAAAGCGCATCCGCTTGTCGTCCTCGCCGAGCCACTGGTAGGACGACGGCTCCACGCGAAACGCCGCCCAAGCGTCGGAAAGACCGTCGGCAAAGACGCAGTTGCCGTACGTGAAGCGGATCGGCGCGCGCATCAGCAGACCGTCAGCCGTGCGTCGCGATCGAGCACCACCACCTCACCGCGCGCCGGACGCTCCACGCCGTGGAGCTCGTGCAGGGCAAGTTGCGGCCGCAGCCCGAGCATCGCCAGCGGCCCTCCCCGCAACCGGCGCTCGTGCGCGACGGCGACGAGCAGCGCGCCTGGGCCTCGATAGGCCAGTCGCCGCATGCGGTGCTCGGAGCCGTCGGGCACCATCAGCAGCGGCTGCGGCTGCCAGATCGCCCGGGCGCGATCAGCTGAGCGGCGACGGCGCCCCAGGCCGACGATCCGGCGCGGACCCATGCCACACCCGAGCATCGCGCGCGCGGCGAGGTGAAAGGGCCGACCCTCGATCTGGATGACAGCCAGCAGGGCCGAGAACATCCCGGGCAGCGCGAGATCGCGCACGTACCACGGCACGCACGCGCGCAAGCAGGCTGATCGGCGCCACACGCTCGAGCGTCAGTGCCAGGAGCAGCAACGCCATGAAGTAGACGATCCCCCGCACCGGTACGCCGCCGGGATTGAGCCGAAGGCGGTCGATCCGATAGATGCGGCGCTCGAGATCGAAGACGCGGCGATAAGAGCGGATCACCATCACGGTCCCCCGAACAGCGAGCCCACCGTGTCACGCAGGAGGCTGATGCCGGTCGGGGTTGCCAGCAGAACCGAGACGATGCCCACCGCGAAGACCCCCGCCGCCTCCTTGAAGTCGCGGCGAAACGCCAGCACGGTCGCCGCAACCGCGAACGCAAGGCCGATCAGGCTCATAGCCACAGCACGACCCGTGGCACCTGCCTTCGCCGCAGCCGCTTCAAGCGAGGATCCACCGCCGCCACCCGCCGCTTGCGCGCGTTCTACGCCGCCGGCGCGCGGCGACACGGCCGCCGAGCCGACCGCCGGCGCGAACATCGCAAGCAGGCAAACGACGATCACGACCCGCACCAGCGCCGCGCCGAGCAAGAGACGGCTCCGATGGCGCCGAGCGCGGCCCTGGGCCTCGCCGTCCACTTCGTGCCTTGCGGCAGACCGGATCATCGGTCGGGGTCCATCTCCACGGCCGATACCTCCCAGCGGCCGTTGACGTCGACGACGTCGAGTTCGTAGCCGAGCGTGTAGCGCGTCCCGCGAATGTCGTGCGCCTGAACGACGACGACGACGGAACGCCTGTCGCCGGACCACACGAGGCTCTGCACCGTTTCGAGCGTCAAGGGAATTCCTGGGACGGCGACATGCGCGCCTTCTGAGAGATCGGCTGCGAGCTCATCCGGCGCAGCGGCCAGGTAGTTGCGCAGCGCGCGCCGGACGACCGCGGCGAGGCTCGCGTCGCTCACGCTCGGGGCGTGGGCCGGGAGTTGCGAGGCCCCGTGCGCGGGCGCGCCGACGAAGGCCGGATACCCCGACAGGACGAGACCTCCGTCGGCGACTCGCGTCACGCCGACCGCCAGGTAGACGAGTCCGGCGGCATCGGTCTGCGCGGCCACCGTGTAGACATGTGCGCCGGGCTGCTGTTCGCGCTGCTGTACGACTTCGGCCCACGCCACGTGCTGAGCGCCGGTCGCCGGCAGCGTCAGGCCTGCGTCGAGCGCCATCGCGGAGCCGGCCATCGCCCCGAGCAGGCGTTCGGTGGCCTGTGGCTGCGCGGCGTCCCATGTCAGGTAGCGGCGCGCGAACAGGACCGCAAAGCCTTCTGCCGCCCGATCGGCGAGCGGCGAAGTCCGTGCGACGGTCGGTGCCGCGCCACCTCGCGGCGGGAACACGGCGAAACGCGCGCTCGCGATCAAGCCGGCGCAAGCCGCAGCGCAGAGCACGTACCTCGGCACGCTCCGCGCCAGCCGAAGACGCCACAGAGGCGTGCTCGCGATCGTTACCGCGCGCGCATCGCCCGCGCGGTCGGCGAACTCCCGGCTACCGCTCAAAGCCGAACTCTCCAGAACCCCGGCGCGACGGCGTGTTGCGCGGCGAAGCGGCTATCTCCGTGCCGTGACCATACGAGCCTTCGGTGCCCCCACGACCACCTGGGAATGCCGGCGCTTCAACGGCGACGTCAGTGGTTGGAAGCGCCCGACCAGCCGCCGATCGAGAGGCAACTGCTTTCGAAGGTCGCGCGTTCGACCAACTCCGGGAGGCGCTCCTGCTTGCCGGCCGCGCGTGCCTCGCCACTACGGGCCGAATCCGTCGTGCGCGTCCGCTGTTCGTCTTCGGGCCCAGGTGCCTGGTTCGTGCCGCCGTGAGCGCCGAAGCCGCTCCGGCAGTCCGGGCATTCGCGCGCGTCGCGCGAAGCGCGGTCTTGCGACGTACGTGTGTCGAGGGGACGAACGCGCCGAGCGCGAGCACGACGCCCAGCGCACCGGCGCCGCGCGATCAGCACGCTGCCGACTGCGACGCGCAGCGCCGCGGGCACCTTCGACGGTGGCGACATCCGCGGTGAAGACCGAGCTCTCCATCGGCCAGCCGGATCGGTCGCGAGCAACCTCGGCGATCTGCCCGCCCTGCGCGAAGTACTCATCCTCGTCATACACGCGAAACCGTGCTCTGGGCGCGTCCACGCGAGCGGCCGGGCGCCAAGCGGGGAGAAACCCGGCCCCCGGCCGCCTGCGTACGGATGGGCGTCGCCGTGCCGTCGTGGGTCCGACCGACGGCCGGCGTCCCTGGGCAGACCTATGTTGGGGGAGTGATGTCATAGGTCTGTCCTGCGTGCTCCTCCGACCGCGGCGCCGCGGACGGGACATCGGCTTCGATCATCAGCTCGCGCAACCTCGCCCGGGCGCGCTGCGCGACCTTTCGGTACTTCTCGCGCGACCACCCATGGCGGCTGCAGAATCGGGCGCACGGCTCGCCGCCGACCTGCGAGGCCAATACGTGCCGTTGGTCGGCGCTCAGCAGCCCGACGAGGCGGCTCAGTCGTCGCAGCTCCTCACGCAGGATCACCTTGGCGTCGATCGCCGCTCCCCTGTCGACGATCTCGACGCCCTCGCCGGCGATCGTGCCGAGCGTCTCGGCCTGCTCGAGCGCGGCCTGGATCGGGCTGCGTCCACTCAGCGCCCGGCGGCGGTCGCGAGCCCGCGAAACAAAGCGAAGCTCGAGTGCATTGGTGATGTGCTCACGACCGGCGAACGACCCACCCGCCCTTACATGGGCAATCAGCTCGAGCGTGGCCTGGCTGTAGCAGTCCTCGAGATCCTCAAGCCGGAGTCGATGGCGATGCACGCGCAGCAACAGCCCGCGCTTGGCCGCTGCGACCGCTGCAACCTCCTCGCAGGGATCGCGGGCCCGGCTGCCGCTACTGTCCGCAAACGATCGCCAACTGCCGACCGCTCGTTTTTCTCCGCTTCGGGTAGACACATACGCATGTCGCGCCCAACCGCCCGCAGACCCCCCTCCCAATTTCGCCGCGTCGTGCTGCTCGGCGTCGTCGGCTGCCGCCGGGTCGGCTCCGCATGAGCCTCACGGATCGGCTCAACGCGCTCGACCGCCGCCAGCAGCAGACGCCCGGCGTGCGCTTCATCGCGGCCGTCTACAAGAAGTTCAACGACGATCAGGCCGGTCAGCTCGCGGCGCTGATCTCCTACTACGCGTTCGTCTCGATCTTCCCGCTGCTGCTCGTGTTCGTGACGGTGCTGGGCTTCGTGCTCGAAGGCCATCCCGAGGACCGCGAAAAAATCGTCCACGGCACGCTCGGGCAGTTCCCGATCCTCTCCGAACAGCTCACGAAACTGCACGCGCTCAACGGCAGCACGCTGGCGCTGGTGGTGGGCATCGTCGGCGCCCTGCTGGCCGGCATGGGCATCACGAGTGCCGCGCAGAACGCTTTCAACCGAATCTGGCACGTGCCCTTCAAGGACCGGCCGAACTTCGTCTTCACGCGCCTGCGCAGCCTCGCCGTGCTGGCGATCCTCGGCACGTTGACGATCGTCTCGACGACGGCGGCCGGCTTCGTCGGCACCAGCTCGCACAGCGCACCGGCGGTGATCGGCGGCGTGCTGGTCGCCTTAGCAGTCAACCTCGCGCTGTTCATGTCCGCGTTCTCGCTGTTGACGGCGGCCGACGTGAGCTGGCGCGACTACCTGCCCGGTGTGATCGTGGCCGCGATCCTCTGGCAGCTCCTGCAGCACCTTGGCGGCTACTACGTCGAGCACTCGCTCAAGCACACGCAACCTCTGTACGGCACCTTCGCGCTCGTCCTCGGCCTGCTCGCCTGGCTCTACCTCGGCTCGCAACTCGTGATCTTCGCCGCCGAGATCAACGTCGTGCGCAAGCGCAAGCTGTGGCCGCGGAGCTTCTTCTCCGAGCCCCTGCTCGACGCCGACAAGCGTGCGCTGACGTCCTCGGCCGAGACCGAGGAGCGAGTGCAGCAGGAGAACGTCGAGGTCAGCTTCGACGCTCAGCCGGCGCCGGGCGAGCGGTCCGAGACAGCCGACGTCGATCGTTGACAGCGCGCCCGGCGCGCGGATACGTTCAGCGCAGAGGGTGCAGCGGGGGTGTGCGGGCAGTCCCGCCCGCCGGGCCGTCGCGGCCGAACACACAGAGGACAGGGGAACATCGATGTCGAGACTCAGATCGTTGCTGATCGCCGCCGTGCTGACTGTCGCCGTCGGCGCTGTTGCAAGCGCCAGCGCGAGCGCGAGCTTGTACGTGCCTTACGGCAGCGAAGCGCTCATCGAAGGCGCGTGGAACGAGACGTGGAACCCGACGGCCCTGTCGGGCGGCAACAACAACTGCAAACCGAGCGCCGCCCACCCCTACCCGGTCGTGCTCGTCCACGCGACGTTCGCCGACGAGGGCTCCAACTGGGTCACGCTCGCGCCGCTGCTCGCCAACAACGGCTACTGCGTCTACGGCTTCAACTACGGCGAGACGATCCTCTCGGGGCTGCTAGGCAGCATCGACGGCCTCGGCAACATCGAACACTCAGCCGAAGAACTGAGCTCGTTCGTCAACAAAGTCCTGTCGAAAACGGGCGCCGCGAAGGTCGACATGGTCGGCCACTCCCAGGGCGGCATGATGCCCAACTACTACCTCAGGTTCCTCGGCGGCGCGAGCAAGGTGCACACGCTGATCGGGCTCTCGCCGAGCAACCACGGCACGACCGTCAGCGGCTTGACGAATCTGATCGAAAAGTTCCCCTTCGCGTCGCTGCTCGTGCCCGTTTTCCTCGAAGTGATCGGCGCCCCGGCGCTGCCGCAGCAGGAGGCCGGCTCGGCCTTCCAGAAAAAGCTGTTCGGTGGCGGCGACACCGTCGCCGGGCCGCGCTACGTCGTGATCCAGACGACGCACGACGAGGTCGTCACGCCGTATGCCAACGCGTTCCTCAGCGGCTCGAGCGTTACGAACATCACCGTGCAGAGTCAGTGCCCGAGCGACCCCGTCGGGCACATCGGCATGTTCGAGGACTCGCCCGCGCTGCAGAACGTGCTCAACCAGCTGAGCGCCAGCCCGAACGGGTCGTTCAGCGCGAGTTGCTCGAAATACGGGGCCGGGATCTAGGCGTTCCTAGCCTTACGAGGCGTCCCGTCCATCTGCGGCGGGGCGCCTCTGCAGTTTGCTTCGGAGATACCGGCCGAGCTTCCGCAGCGCGCGCTGCGGGGCGGTGAATTCTTCGCCGAGCGCGAGCGCAGGCGATTCGGACGGCACCCAGTCGGGCCAGTCCGGGTCTCGCAGCCCAGCCTCTTGATGTTGCTTATTGTCTGCAGTCATGATCGAAGCCTACCAAGCCACGGCAAGGATCAGCGAGACGATCTCGATCAACAGGAGAACACAGCCGAGCGATAGCGACAACGCGATGCGTGCGAGCACGCGCCGGTTCGCTCGGGCTCGGCGCTCTGTCCACAGCGACGCGACGTGATGCGCCGCCGCGACGCCCCGGGGGCGTTCATGACGATCGACCAGCCGCAACTCGTCCCCGCTGACCACGAAGATGAGTGCTCGTCGCAGTTCAGACGGGTGCGCACCCGTCTGGGGAGAGCCGCATGCGGCTCACCCGTCCGCCTGCGCATGCGCAGGCGGCGGGGCCGCACATGTGCGGCCCCGGGCAGGCCCGCATGCGGGCCTGCCTCCCCCTCTAACTCGATCGACGGCTGAAGATTTGGCTCCAGCAAGCCATTTCTAGTATTGCCACAAGGTACTTGCGCGCGCAACCACCCCGCGCTATACTAACTACACTTTCGTAAGCTCATATGGAGCAATAACTAAATGACTTCTCCCGCTGACAGTCCCCACACAGAGCCCTCCCAGCCCACAGAGCCACAAGCAGGTGCTGCGGCTGATCCCGCTCGACGACACCGTCGTGTTCCCGAACATGGGCATCACGCTGACGATCGACGTCGGCGACGACGAGCGCGTCGTGCTCGTGCCGCGCCACGAGAACGAGTTCCTCGAGGTCGGCACGATCGCCGAGGTGACCGAGCAGATCCGCCTCCCCGGCGGCGGCCGCGCCGTGGCCATCTCCGGCGAGCACCGCGCCCTGATCGGCGCCGCCCAGACCGGCCCCGGCGGCGAGCTGCGCGTCGAGGTCGAGGAGCGCCCCGACGAGGTGCCCGTCGACAAACGCACCCGCGAGCTCGAGCGCGAGTACCGCGCAGTCGTCGAGGAGATCCTCGAGCTGCGCGGCGACGACGGACGCATCGCCGCCTTCCTGCGCGCGATCGCCGAGCCCGGCGCGCTGGCCGACTCGGCCGGCTACTCCCCCAACCTCTCCTACGAGCAGAAGGTCGAGCTGCTGCGCACGATCGACGTGACCGACCGCCTCGCGCTGGCCGTCGCGCTGCAGCGCGAGAGCCTCGCCGAGCTGCAGGTGCGCAAGCGCATCCGCGAGGACGTGCAGGAGGGCGCTGAGAAGCAGCAGCGCGAGTACTTCCTGCGCAAGCAGATGGAGTCGATCCGCAAGGAGCTGGGCGACGACGACGCCTCCGTCGCCGAGGAGTACCGCGCCAAGATCGAGGACGCCGAGATGCCCGAGGACGTCGAGGAGCAGGCGCTGAAGGAGCTCGCGCCGCCTCGAGCGGATGGGCGAGCAGACGGGCGAGTCCGAGCATGATCCGCACCTACCTCGACTGGCTGATCGCCGTGCCGTGGGGCAAGCGCTCGGAGGAGCGCCTGGACCCGGTCGCCGCCCGCGAGGTGCTCGACGCCGACCACGCCGGCCTCGAGGACGTCAAGGACCGCATCACCGAGTACCTCGCCGTGCGCAAGCTGCGCCAGGACCGCGGCATCGAGGCCGACCCCAAGTCGGGGGCGATCCTCACGCTGATCGGTCCTCCCGGCACCGGCAAGACCTCGATCGGCGAGTCGATCGCCCGTGCCACCGGACGCGAGTTCGTGCGCATGTCGCTCGGCGGCGTGCGCGACGAGGCCGAGATCCGCGGCCACCGGCGCACCTACATCGGCGCGCTGCCTGGTCGCCTGGTCAGGGCCCTGCGCGACGCCGGCACGATGAACCCGGTGATCCTGCTCGACGAGGTCGACAAGGTCGGAGCCGACTGGCGCGGAGACCCCTCCGCGGCGCTGCTCGAGGTCCTCGACCCCGCGCAGAACCACTCCTTCCGCGACCACTACCTCGACGTCGAGCTCGACCTCAGCCAGGTGCTGTTCCTGGCGACGGCCAACGTCGCCGACACGATCCCCGGCCCGCTGCTCGACCGCATGGAGGTGATCCGCTTCGACGGCTACACCTCCGAAGAGAAGCTCGCCATCGCCAAGGGCTACCTGTGGCCGCGCCAGCGCGACCGCAACGGCCTGCGCGAGGACGAGGTCGAGATCGCAGACGACGTGCTGCGCACGATCATCGGCGAGTACACGCGCGAGGCCGGCGTGAGAAGCCTCGAGCGCGAGCTCGGCACCGTGCTGCGCAAGACCGCCACCAAGATCGCCTCAGGCAAGGCCGAGGCTCCCGTGAAGATCGACATCGACGCCGTGCGCGACGCGCTCGGACGCCAGAAGGTCTTCCAGGAGTCGGCCGCGCGCACCGCGACGCCCGGCGTCGCCACCGGACTGGCCGTGACCGGCGCCGGCGGAGACGTGCTGTTCGTCGAGGCCACCGCCATGAAGAACGGCAGCTCCGGCGGCAACGGCCTGGTGCTGACCGGGCAGCTCGGCGACGTGATGAAGGAGTCGGCCAAGATCGCCCTCTCCTACGTGCGCGGACACGCCGAGGAGCTCGGCATCGAGCCCGGCGCCTTCGAGAACAAGGAGTTCCACGTGCACGTGCCCGCCGGCGCGATCCCCAAGGACGGCCCGAGCGCCGGCGTGACGATGGTCACCGCGCTGGCCTCGCTGCTGTCCGGACGCCCCGTCAAGCACACCGTCGGCATGACCGGAGAGGTCACGCTGCAGGGCCGCGTGCTGCCGATCGGCGGGCTCAAGCAGAAGGCGCTCGCCGCCCACGCCGCCGGCCTCACCGACGTGATCCTGCCCGAGCGCAACCGCGGCGACCTCGACGAGATCCCCGAGGAGGTTCGCAAGCAGATGAGCTTCCACCCGGTGATGACCGTGCAGGAGGTGCTCGACCGCGCACTGGAGCCCGCACGTGGATGTCCGCGCCCAGTCGCCTGAAGCCCGCTGTCGCATGCGCCGTTCCCGCAGGAGGTCCGCCAGACGGCGGACCTCCTCGAGCGGCGCTGGCAGCTGTCGATCATCTACGCCGCCCTGACCGGCGCGCTGCGCTTCAACGAGTTCGCCGAGGCCGTCGCCGGCATCTCCCCGCGGATGCTCTCCGAGCGCCTGCGCGACCTCGAGGCCGCCGGACTCGTCGAGCGCACCGTGATCCCCTCGAGTCCGCCCACCGTCGAGTACCGCCTGACCGAGCGCGGGCGGCGACTCGGGCCGATCATCGACGCGATGCGCGCCTACGCCGAACCGGTCTAGCCGCGCGGTTGTACGCCTGCGCCGGTCTCGCGTTCGCCGGCCGGCCCGCCGATCTCCGAGCTTGCGCCGACGAGCTGACCCCCGGGCAGCTGCTCGGCGTGGATCTCCTCCTCTTCCAAACGCGGGTTGCGAATTCCCGCAACACCGACGACGCCGCCGATCGCGACGAGCGCCGCGGCGATCACCATGCCGAGGTGGAAGCTGTGCAGCGACGCCTGTTCGGCGGCGACGCTGATCGGCGTGCGCCTGCGCCGCCGGCATCGCCGTGGACGTCGGGCAGGCCGAGCGGCAGCCGCTTGGCTTCGCGTCACGGCCGCCCGCGCCGCGCCGCCGAGCGGGACGCCCGACAGGCGGCTGTTCGATCGAGGAGGCGAACGAGGAGGCGATCGCCGCGCCGACCGCAGCCGTCCCGAGCAGCCCCGCGACGCGCGCGATCGCGTTGTTGACGCCCGAGGCGATCCCCGCCTGCGTGCTCTGAGCCCGCGAGCACCGCCGCGGTCAGCGGCGCGACCGTCATCGACAGCCCGAGCGAGAACACGAGCAGCGGCGGCAGCACTTCCGAGACGTAGTCCGCCTTCACGCCCGTCACTGGAACAGCAGCAGCCCGCCCGCCGCGATCAGCGGTCCGGCGCCCATGAAGAAGCGCGGCCCATAGCGGTCGGCGAGCGCGCCGAAGCGGCGCGAGAGGACGAACATGACGACCGTCACCGGCAGCGTCGCCAGGCCGCTCTTCAGCGGCGTGTAGCCGCCGATCTGCTGCAGGAACAGCACGAGGAAGAAGAACACGATCGCCAGCCCCGCGTACATCGCGAACGTCTCCACGTTGCCCGCCGAGAAGTTGCGCCGTGCGGAACAGCCCGAGCGGCAGCATCGGATCCCTCGCACGCGACTCGTACAAGAGGAACGCCGCGAGCAGCGCCACGCCCGCGAGCAGCGGCACGATCACCGCCGGGCTCGACCAGCCCGAGGCGCGGCTGCTCGATCAGCGCGAACACCGGACCGCCGAGGCCGAGCGCGCACAGCATCGCGCCCGTGATAGTCGACGTGCCGGCCGCCGCGCTCGCGCGCGGCGCGCTCGCGGGATAACCGCGAGGATCAGCCACACGCAGGCGATCACCAGCGGCATGTTGATCACGAAGATCCAGCGCCACGACGCGATCGCCAGCAGCTCGCCGCCGGCGAGCGGTCCGAGCACGCCCGCGATCGCCCCCCACGCCGTCCACGCTGCCGATCGCGCCCCGCGCTCGGACGCCGGGAACGTGTTCACGATCACCGCCAGCGAGCTCGGCACCAGCAGCGCGCCGGCGACCCCCTGCAGCGCGCGCGCGGCGACGAGCACGCCGATCGACGGCGCAGACCGCGCACAGCAGCGAGGCGACGCCGAAGCCCGCCACGCCGATCGCGAACACCTTCCGCTCGCCGAACAGGTCGCCGAGCGACCCGCCGACCAGGATCAGCGAGCCGAGCGTCAGCAGATAGCCGTTGACGACCCACTGCTGCGCGGCCAGCCCACCGCCGAGCGCCCGCTGGATCGTCGGCAGCGCGACGTTGACGACCGTGCCGTCGAGCAGCGCGATGCCCGAGCCGAGGATGCACGCCACCAATGTGATCCGCTTGACCGTCGCCTCACTGCCGATTCGCATCATGCCCACCGTACTCGCAGCCCACGGCGATGAGCGCGATCGGCCGCTCGCCCCGTATCTCGTGCGGCTGCCCTGGAACTTATGTCCAGAGGATCGCAAAGCTGCCCCGCCATGCGAGAAGATCCCGCTCGGCGGACGAGATTCGTTCACACGACGGCAACGGAAGCCGGCGTCAACAGAGCTAGCTTGGGTGAAATGCAAGACGGCGAGCAGCTCAACCTCAAGCAGACCGCGACGAACTACTGGGTCGTCGAGCGCGGTCCCGATCAGATCGCCGGGGGACTCACGCGAGAGGCCGCCGAAGCCGAGCGCGAGCTCGTGCGGCGACTGCGTCGCCGCACCGCACAGATGCGCTCCGCCGCGCCTCGGCGCTCGCGCGCGCCGAGCGCTCCCCTGCGCTGAGCGCGCGAGCGTCGCTCACCTCGAGCGGCTACAGCTTCGCCCGCGCCAGCAGCGACGCCGCCGAGACCTCGAGCGCAGCCGCGATCTTCACGATCGTGTCGAGGCTCACGTTGAACTCGCCCCGCTCGATCGCGCCGTAGTAGCTGCGGTCGATGCCCGCCTGCGCCGCCAGCGATTCTTGCGGCAGGCCTCGCTCCGCACGCATCGCGCGCGCCGCGGCGCCCAGCGCTACGTTGGCGGCTGACTTCTTCGATGGCATGTGATTGCAGGCGGATCCGACGGGCTTGCGGGCAATTCCTCCACCGTGTACTCTCGGTCTGTGATGACAACTGTCTGCAATGGTACGCGTCCAGGCGGCGGAGAGGCCTAGACGGTGCGGACGCTCGAGATCCTCGGCGTCATCCTGGCGACGCCCGGCGCCGTGGCTGCCGTCAAGGGGCTGCACGCGCGACGCAGGCTTCTCGTGCGCGAGCACTCGCGGCCCGGCAGGGCCGAACTCGACATGCACGTTCGCCTGCGGATCCGGCGCGGGCACTCGCGTCATCGCCGCCGCGACGAGGAGCGACAACGAACCTACCTACCAAGCGGCGATCGGTTCGACGCTCGCCATGGCAAGTAGGGTTGCGCCGTGGCTGCACGCGATCTCGACAAGCTGACATGGCCGGAGGTCAAGGCCGCGATCGACGGCGGTCGTGACACCGTCGTGATGGCACTCGGTGCGACCGAGCAGCATGGACTGCACATGCCACTGGCCACCGACTCGCTGCTCGGCGACCACATGGCACAGCTGCTCGCCGAGCGGATCGACGCCTTCGTCGCACCTACGTTGCGCGTCGGCTGCTCCGAGCACCACGTCGGCTTCGCCGGCACGATGTCGATCTCCGAGACCACGATGCACGCCGTTGTCGCCGACCTCGTGCGCTCGCTGCTGAGCGGCGGCTTTCGCCGCATCGTGCTGCTGCCCTCACACGGCGGCAATTTTGCGCCGCTCGCCGCCGCGCTCGAGCTGCTCGACGCAGGCGAGCGCGCGCACGTCGTCGCCGTCACCGACCTCTCCGTGCTGTTCCAGATCGCACAGCTCGGCGAGCGTGAGTACGGGGTGCCACTCGCCGACGGCGGTCTGCACGCGGGCGAGTGGGAGACCTCGCTGCTGCTTGCGCTGCACCCCGAGCTGGTGAGGATGGAGCGTGCCGAGACAGGATTCACCGGCGACTTGCAGGAGGCCGTCGCATCGATGTTCAGCGGCGGCGTCGCGTCGATCTCGCCCAACGGAGCGATCGGCGATCCGACCAGCGCGAGTCGCGAGCACGGCGAGCGCTACTGGAGCGCCGTCGAGGAGATCGTCGTCGAGCAGGTCGAAGGCTGATCTGGAGACGGGACGGCTGCCGGCGCGTTCATGTTCTCGCCGGCTCAGCCCACCGGTCAACAGCGCCGGAGCACATCGCATACGGGCCAAGAGGCCGAGCCCGAGCCACGAGAGGCCACAAAAACAGGTCTGTTGCAGGCTCTTGCGATATCGGGGCCGAACGCTTCAGCTTGGCTTCGTCGCGGATTTTTCGGCAGGCAACGGCACGCTCGACGCGGTTGCGACTCCCCTCAACACCCCACCCCCGGACGCCTGGACCCTGGAGCAAGGCACGCGATCTGGATCGTGGGGATGCGGCTTGGCCTGGTCGTGAACCTGAAGGACTTGCCGTTCCATCCAGGCTTGGTGACGCTCACTGAGATCTGCGCCCCGACACTCAGGCGCCTGCCGGTGAACAGCGATGTCAGATCCACCGTGGGACCTTGGGCAAGGCGATGTTTGACCTTCGCGCACTTGCGCTTGTGACATCGCTTGCGCCGCGCGAGCGTCGCCGAGTGACTGCGCCCGACGGGACACCCCCGCCCCGTGCACGCAACCTCGACGTGGGCGCCCAGGGGCAGATTGTGCACCACCAACGAGCGAACCTTCGTGTACTGCTTTGACCAGCCGAACAGCCACGTCATCGTGGACTGCAGCTGTGGTAGCGGCGGCGTCGGTGGCTTGGGCGTCGTGAACGTCTGGTCGGCGCCGTAGCTGCCGCCTCCGCTGTTGCTCGCGACGATCCTGAAGTGGTAGCCGGCGTCGGCATCGACAGGCGCGGTGGCGGAGACCGCGAGCGGGCTTTCTCCCTCGAGCGCCTGGGGCGAGCAAGGCAAGCTCGCGCCATACCCGCTCGAAGCACCGTATTCGAAGCGACACGAGGTGACCCGAGCGCCGTTGGGGTTGACCGAGGCGCTCAGCGTCGCGTAGCCCGGACCGACCGAGGAGGGCGGCTCGGTCGTCACCGTCGGGGGGTCCGGCAGCGTCGTGAACGTCGCGTCATCGCCATAGCCGGCGCCCGCCGGGTTCCTCGCGAAGGCCCTGTAGTGATAGGCGCGATTCGCCGCCAAGGCACCGGCGGAGGCCGAGACCGCGACGGGGTTCGTGTCCGAGCCCGGATCCTGCAGGCAAGGTGCCGTGGATCCGTAGGAGGTGGTCGGGCCGTATTCGACCCAGCATTCGCCGATCGCGCCGCCACCGGGGTTGACCGTCGCGCCCAGGGTCGCCGTGCGCTGAGTCACCGCCGAGGCAGCACCCGTCGTGACAAGCGGGAGGGGGTGGGTGAAGACGAAGGCTGCACCGAGGTGTTCCTGGACTTCTGCCGGCGCCCCGATCAGGGCGGTGTTGCCATCTCCCGACAGCGCCACAGCCGCGCCGAAGAGGCCCCCCACTCCAGATTCCGCCGGCCTGAACTTCGGCCCTAGCTCGCTCCAAGTCGAGCCCGATCGGACAAGCACCCACGCCGCGTCCCCGGGTGCGCTGACAAGGGCTGCGCCCCCGTCTTCCGTCAGCGCGACACTCGTGCCGAAGAGGATTCCTTCCTCGCCGATACCCGTGAGCTTGTTCGACTGCAGCGCCCAACTCGAGCCTTTGCGGGCGATTGCCCAGACGGCGCCGGCACTTTCATTGTCGCTGGGGTCGCCGATCAACGCCGTGCTCCCGTCGGCCGACAGCGCAACGCTGCCCCCAGGCCCAACGACTTCCGCCACCGGTGGGCCCCACGACGAGCCGGCGCGTTCATACACGAAAGTCGCCTTTGGGGACGAACAGCTGACGACCGCCGTCCGCCCATCCGCCGAGATCGCGACACCGTCGATCCCGCCTATAAGTTCACCGCGCAGTTCTGGGAGCAGCCTGGCCTGTTGGGCCCACTGCCCGCCACTGTTTCGCGTATAGACCCAGGCTGCCGCACCCCTCGATATGCTCCCGGATTCGGAGGAATAGCTTCCTGAGTCTGACGCGATTAGCGTGTTTCCGTCGGCCGACACCGCAACGTGTTCTCCCATTTCTGTGGAACCTTCGCCCACGAGCGGAGGCCCCTGCTGTGACCAAGTCGAGGCGGAGCGGGTGAATACCCAGACTTCGTACCCAAGATAAAAAAACCCGAGGTACCCACCGATCACGGCGGTGTTTCCATCCGCCGACAGGGCAACGCTGTTACCCAATCTCATGTCTTGAGCACGGAGTTCGGCCTGCTTGATCCAGGTCGAGCCGACGCGCGTGAACACCCATGCCGTCCCACCGCCGTCGAACCCGTGTTCGACGCCTCCGACGAGCGCCGTGTTGCCGTCGCTGGAGAGGGCCACAGAGCTTCCAAACTCTACTTCTCCCACTGCGCGCGCCCCCGTCAGCGCTTGCCCCTGCTGAACGAACGGATCGGTGACGAACGGGTCGATCCGCAGCGGATAACGGGCGTGCCAATCATCGACCTCCAACTCGAGTCTGCCCGCGCTCAGCCGCATTCGCGCTGCCAGAGGCCTCCCCGTGGCGTCGCGCGCTTGCAGCTGGTCGTAGCGGAGCCCCACGAGCCCGGCAGGGGTGTCGAACTCGACGTGCGATCCCACCTGTCGCGGAATCAGCGTGCCACCGAGCGCGACGTCAAGAGCCAGCGAGCGCGTGTTGCCGTGAGGACGATGATCCACCGTGAAACTCTGCTCCAAGCCGTAAGGGCCGTTGCGGTAGTACTCCTCTACCGCCTTGTGGCGATAGAGGACCCGATTCCTCGAGGCCCTCGGAGAGGCTGTAGCCACGCGCCAGAGACGCTCGCCACGGCGGATACCGCTCAGCGTGAGGTCGAGCGTCCCCCGCGAGGCCTGCAGCTTCGCTCCCTGCGGTGTGAAGCTTGCGCGAATGTCGCCTCCTTCAGCAGCAAGACGCCCGCCACGGCGCGCTGGCCAGAAGTCACGATCGGCGGCGCCGATGCTCGAGGAGACGACGGGCGAGAGGCTGGGCGGGAGGCGTGTAGGAGAGGCCGCCGGCATTTCTCGCGCGGGAGATCCAGCGCGAGAGATCGGCTTTCCGCGCCCGGCGACGGTGAGCGCTCCGATCGCCAGGATCGCCGCGACCGACGCCAGCGCAACACCGCATCGCGTGGACACAGCCGCCCGCCCGTCCGCTATGAGACTCCCACCGGCCGTGAGCCTCGGTCCGCCGCGCCGCGCCACCGCCCCCCTCAACACCCCACCCCCGGACGCCTGGACCCTGGAGCAAGGCACGCGATCTGGATCGTGGGGATGCGGCTTGGCCTGGTCGTGAACCTGAAGGACTTGCCGTTCCATCCAGGCTTGGTGACGCTCACTGAGATCTGCGCCCCGACACTCAGGCGCCTGCCGGTGAACAGCGATGTCAGATCCACCGTGGGACCTTGGGCAAGGCGATGTTTGACCTTCGCGCACTTGCGCTTGTGACATCGCTTGCGCCGCGCGAGCGTCGCCGAGTGACTGCGCCCGACGGGACACCCCCGCCCCGTGCACGCAACCTCGACGTGGGCGCCCAGGGGCAGATTGTGCACCACCAACGAGCGAACCTTCGTGTACTGCTTTGACCAGCCGAACAGCCACGTCATCGTGGACTGCAGCTGTGGTAGCGGCGGCGTCGGTGGCTTGGGCGTCGTGAACGTCTGGTCGGCGCCGTAGCTGCCGCCTCCGCTGTTGCTCGCGACGATCCTGAAGTGGTAGCCGGCGTCGGCATCGACAGGCGCGGTGGCGGAGACCGCGAGCGGGCTTTCTCCCTCGAGCGCCTGGGGCGAGCAAGGCAAGCTCGCGCCATACCCGCTCGAAGCACCGTATTCGAAGCGACACGAGGTGACCCGAGCGCCGTTGGGGTTGACCGAGGCGCTCAGCGTCGCGTAGCCCGGACCGACCGAGGAGGGCGGCTCGGTCGTCACCGTCGGGGGGTCCGGCAGCGTCGTGAACGTCGCGTCATCGCCATAGCCGGCGCCCGCCGGGTTCCTCGCGAAGGCCCTGTAGTGATAGGCGCGATTCGCCGCCAAGGCACCGGCGGAGGCCGAGACCGCGACGGGGTTCGTGTCCGAGCCCGGATCCTGCAGGCAAGGTGCCGTGGATCCGTAGGAGGTGGTCGGGCCGTATTCGACCCAGCATTCGCCGATCGCGCCGCCACCGGGGTTGACCGTCGCGCCCAGGGTCGCCGTGCGCTGAGTCACCGCCGAGGCAGCACCCGTCGTGACAAGCGGGAGGGGGTGGGTGAAGACGAAGGCTGCACCCCAGTTCAGTTCGCCGGATTCCTCCCGATTAAGGGCAGCGAACTGCGCCCCGACCAGAACGGTGTTGCCCTCTCCGGACAGCGCAACCGAAACCCCGAACCTGGCGCCGCCGTCCAGCCCTGGCACGCTCTCGGTGAGCCTGCTGCCCCATTCGATCCAGGTCGAGCCAGACCGCCTCAAAACCGACGTCGCCCCACGGCTCCCGAGGTCTAGAGGCGCGCCAACCAAGGCCAGTTGGCCATTGTCCGAAAGCGCCACACTGTCGCCAAACGCGGCTTGCACCGTCGGGGCGGGCCCTGTGAGCTTCGAACCCGACTGGGCCCAGACCGAGGCCGACCTGGCAAATGTCCAGATAGCCCCTCGCCCTTGGGAATCAGACGGACCGCCAATCAACGTCGAGCTTCCGTCGGCCGAGAGCGCGACGCTGGAGCCGAAGTCTCCCGCCCCTATCTCGCCCGGCCCAGTGAGCTTGTCGCCCTGCTGCACCCACCCTTCCCCCGCGCGAGCGAACACGAACGCCGCTCCTATTTCGCCGTCGTCCTTGGGCGCCCCGACCACAATCGTCGTGCCGTCCGCTGAGATCCTCAGGCTGCTGCCAAAGCCACCGGCTCCCACCTCACCTATGCCCGTCAGCTTCGGACCCTGTTTCCATTTCGAGCCGGAACGCGTGAACACCCATGCAGCTCCGCTGCCGGCGTCAGCTTCGGGAACGCCAACCACCGCAGCTTCGCCGTTTGCAGACAGTGCGCCCGCCATCGACCGCTCTGGGTTCAATTCCGATCCGAGGGGAACGGGCAGCTCTGTGACCTGGCTCCACCTCGAGCCCAGGCGTTCATAGATCCAAGCGTCGTCTCCGGCTAGCAAAGCCGTGTTGCCGTCGGCCGTGAGACTGACGGTCGGCGGGTAGCCGGGTTCCTTTCCTTCTTCTGGCGGCAAAAGTATCCCCGGAGGCAAGATTATTTCCTGCGCGCTCCAAGCGGCACCGGAGCGTGTGAACACCCAGGCGCCGGTCCCCCGCTGGTAGCTGCTGCCGCTGACGAGCGCCGTATCGCCGTCCCGCGACAGCGCGACGTCGGTGCCCCATCGGCCAAACAAGGTTTCTTCGCCGGCGATCAGCGCTCCCCCCTGCTGTACGAACGGATCGACCTCGGCAACGCAGCGAGCAGAGCCCCAGAGCATTACAGCGGCGAACAACGCTCCGAGCGTGAACGCCACGCGGCGCAACCTCGCGGTAGCCCGCCAAACGCCGCGTGAGACGCGCGCGTACCCGTCGCGCCCTACGACAGCCGCCCAACCTGGCGCACTCACGTTGAGATATCCCCCCGAATCCGTCCAGTTAACCTGGGAGCAGGCGTTCTCACGACCGGCCGCTCCGCGTCTCACAGGCGAGCGATCATAGTCCATTCCCGCCGATCAGAGTTTGACTTGTGGGGCGATTCCGTTTATTTGTAGGGTCTAGACGGCCTGCTGCCAAGATCTCCATCGGCACGAGATGATCTGCAAAGGATTCACCGATCGAGTACGGCCCCGTAGAGCGGAGCCCGCGAAAGCTCGAGGTCGGCAAGTGACCAACTGAGCATGTGGACAAGATCCTGGACAGCTGCGGTAGTCGTCGGCATCGCGGTCGGCGCAGGCGCCGGTTACCTCAGCAAGAGCTCCAGCGGAGGGCCGGAGACGGCCGGGACCAGAGTTGCGCTACCGCAACATCCAGCGGCAGCCATCCCGTCCCTCCTGCCCGTAAAGCCAATCCCCCGACTGCGCCCGGCAGTCGAAGCCAGCGGGCATTCCACCTCTCCATCCCCATTGGCGACCGGCGTCGCAACCGAAGCTGGACACGTCGAACCGGCCCCGAGCACCAGGAGCGCGTCCTCGCCATCGACGAGCTCATCTCCATCCCAGAAATCGCACACTCAAACGTCGAGCCCGATCACGCAAAAAGAATCCAGCGGGGGAGGCGGCGGGTGAGTCGAAGACCCGAAAGCGTCAGCTATCGACGCGATAGCCGAAGTCGCCGAGCACCGCGACCGCCTGACGAATCCGAGCCGAATCCGACGCCACCGCAGCCCGCGCTGAATCAAAGCGGCCGCTGTTTCCTGTCCGGGCGGCACTGGCCATCCTGGCATAGCTGAGAGCAGTCTCGTCCAGGCGACCGATGAGCGCCTTGCTGGCGGCCTGTTCCGCCGGTCCCGGAGAGGCGATACGCAGCGACGCACCGGCCAGTTGGTGCGCATTGGCAAGCAGTTGCGCTGCATCGGCTTGGCCCGCCGCCGTCTTCGAGCGCGCGAGGTTTTCGCCGAGCCGCGCGCGGTCTCTGTTGAGCTGCGAGAACACCCGGCTCAAGGCAACCGCGTACGAAGACTGGGGACCCAGATCGACCGGGTCTCCAGTCAGGAGTTGAATCGACGCGACGATCTGTTCACAACGCGAATCCACCGTGACGGAGAACTGGCGAGTTTTGCAGATGCCCAGCACTACCCCTGTCGTCGAAGGCAGCGCATAGATTGTCTCGGGGACCGGTGACGTGTGAGGTTTCAGGTCTCTATATCGATAGAACGCGTGGTCGTCGAGCTTCACCGCTTCCTTGCGAGGGGTTCTCGGCAACGCCGCCAGCAGGCTCGCCGGAAGCAGCGTGGGACTCGTGCTCTTGGCGAAGCCGACTGTCAAGGTTCCCGAGCCGCCCGGCGCCTCTAGCATCAGAGGTTTGTCCAGCGTCGGCGGGTCCGTCGTGGGCGTCTGAGGCGAGCCCCTCCGCCAACCCGGGGGAAAGGACAGTTCGAAATCCGATGTGGAGGCACTCCCGGGAAGCGAGGGCTTGCCGCTCGCCAGCAGCCCTTCAGGCGCCAAGGCAAAGACAGCAGCTGACACGAGCGCGGCAAGGAAGCCGCCCCCCAGCATTCCCCGAAGGCGCGCTCTCCGCTGGCGTTTCGCGAGACTTGCCTCGACACCCTTCGACGATTGGCCGGCGCCTTCAGCCCGCTGCATTGCGAGGATGATCTGATCAGCGACGTTCTCCAGCCCCGCGCTGGTCCTAGCCCCGAGACGATCCGCCAGGATCGGGAATCGGTCGGCCACGAACTGAAAATCAACTTCGTGCCAGACGGGCAGGATCACCTTCGTCCCTCCACTCAACTCGCGCGCGTTGAGCCCGGCGAGCTCACGCTGGGGCCACGCCTTTGGCGCAAACGCCGGGCTGATCACCACGACGCCGAACCGGCTGTGCGCGAGTCCTTCTTCAATGCGCAGACTGAGGCTGTCCCCGATCGTCAGCTGCCGTTCGTCGAGCCAGACCGTGAGACCACGGCGCTGGAGTATCACCGTCAACGGGCGGACCACACGCGCCTTGTCCTCGCTTGCGTGGCTGATGAAAAGATCGAAGCGCTCCCCGCCCTCAGTCGAAGAACTGTCCCCCATGAGCAGATCCTACTTGCCAAAGTGCGATAGCTCGAACGCTCCCAGACACAACTCAGCGCTGTCGTCCCCGTCGAACGGACGCGGCGTCGAAGCCCTGGGCGGCGGCAATCGCCTTGGGACCCGCCCTGGCCAGGTCACCCGGCGTCATTGCAAGCTCATGTACGCGAGCCACGGCGGGCTTAACCCGAGCCCTGACCGCCCGACTTACCGCCACGATTCGAGATGCGCCGCCGCGCCGCCCAGGACCACTGCGCGCGGCGCGACGCTGACGACCCCGGCGGACGCCGCTCAGATCACTGTGGTCCCGCCGTCGACAACCAGCTCCATGCTGTTGACATAGCTCGAGTCGTCCGAGGCGAGGAACAAAGCGACCGAGGCGATCTCCTCAGGGCTGCCCATCTCTCGCCGCGGGATCACTGACTCGAACTCCGCCTTCACCTCCGCGGGCAGCACCGCCAGCATCATCGGCGTGGCGACCTGGCCAGGGGTCAGCACGTTCACCCGGATCTTCCTGTCCCTCAGCTCGGACACCCACACCCGTGCGTAGGCGGGCAGCACGGCCCTGCTCGCTGCGTAGACGCTCCAATCGAGGTAGCCCCGGGGCGAAGCGTTTGACCCGGCCATGAAGATCGAGCCTCCATCGTTGAACAGCGGCAGCGCCTTCTGAGCGCAAGCTATACACACCGGTCGGTACCCATGTGCATCTACCCCTGCTGCTCGGGTCCTCATGAGTAACAGGAAGCCTGGCGATCGATGGTTTCGCGACCACCCACGGCGACGCGCGGCCAGGCTGCGTCGCAAACGGACGTTGGGCAGCCCACGGATCACGGGCGGCCGGGTAGCTAAGCGGACCCCGGTCCTCTTTGTGGTAGCGTCGTCCGAAACGGACCGAGGTCCGGCACCATCCGTCGTCACCTCTGCCGCCCGTCAACGCACCAGGAGGTCTCTGATGAGCATGTCCCTCTTTCGACTGGACGCAAGCATCCGCACGGCGGGCTCGCACAGTCGCCAGATCGCAGACATCGTCGAGCAGGAGTGGCGCGAGGAGCATCGCGACGGCCGCGTGACCAACCGCGAGATCGGCGTCGAGCCCCTCCCATCGGACGCCTGGGCCAACGCGGTGTCCGCGAGCACAACACCTGAGGAGACACGTTCACCCCAGCAGCAACAGGCCGTCGCGCTGGCGGCCTCGCTCACTGACGAGCTCGAGGCGGCCGACGCGCTTCTGTTCGCCGTCCCCCTCTACAACTTCGGAGTCTCGCAGCACTTCAAGACGTACGTCGACCTGATCGTCACCGACCCGCGCATGGCTGCTGGTGCAGATCCGGTGATCGCCGGCAAGCCCGCCGTGCTCGCGACCGTTCACGGTGGCTACTACGCAGCCGGCACGCCGAGGGAGGGATGGGACCACGCGACAGGGTGGATGCGCCGCATCCTCGCCGACGTGTGGAAGCTCGACCTGCTCGTCGTGGAGAAGGACTTCACCCTGGTCGGTGTCAATCCCGCGCTCGATCAATTCAGGGAGCTCGCTGCACAGCTAGCCACCGAGGCAGAAGCCGTCGCTCGCGAGCACGGCCGCAGCCTGGCACGAAAGAGGAGCCTGAGGGGCCGCGTGGCAGCCTAGGGGCAGTCCCTGGATTCCTTACCACCCGGGCCTCCGTGGGGCTGGGCAGGCACGGCGCGCCAGCCGCGAGTTACGGAGCACGAGGGAGCCGCAGTGACCCTGCACTTCGATCGGGACGGCCGGATTCGAACCGGCGACCCCCTGCTCCCAAAGCAGGTGCGCTACCAGGCTGCGCCACGTCCCGACGCTGGAACGAGTCTACTGCCAGCTCTGCCGCGCTCTGTGCATCCAGCCCTGCAGTCGCGCGCGCAGCAGCGTGTCCTCGACGCCGACCGTGAGCAGCCCATGCGCCGAGCCCGGCACGGTTTGCTCGCCGGACTCAGCCGCGGCGAAGCGACGCACTCGGATTGCGCGCGGTTCTGCACCGGTCGTCTCGCTCCAGAAGCGCCGTAGATCCTTCAGGCTCTGGCCGGGCAAGTACTGCAGCGAAAGGAACGGCACCTTGTTCGTCAGCCTCGCGATCCAGCAGCTCACGAGCCGCATCACGGCCGGATCGGAGTTGGTCAGCGCCACGCGCGTGCGATCGCGCTGATCGCCCTGCACGAGGTAGATGCAGACGAAGTCGCGGAACGTCGGCTGCGCCGAGAGCTCCTCGAAGGTCGCAAGGCCTTCCTCGTAGGCCGCCTCGCTATGCACGCGCGAGACCTTGGCCGGCGCTTCCCGCTGCGTGGCGTCGCGAGCGCCACCGCGCAGCGGCAGATCGCGCACCCAGTAGAAGATCGTGCTGCGCGGCAACGACAGCCGTGCGGCCAGCTCATCGACGGTCAACTGCTGCTCGACGCGTAGCGAGCGGGCCATCTGCCGGAGGTATCGCGAGTGAGCCATACGAACATATGTTCGCATAGACGGGGACGCCGTGCTCGCTCGCCTTCGATTCCCCTGATTTGGCTCCAGCACTGGGATTCCGTGGTTACCGCCAGACCGCGCGAACGTCGCGCCCCATCCCGCTGCTAGCCTCCGCCACCGTCCATGGCAGATGTCCAACCACTGCGCGCGCTGCACTACGACCCAGCCGTCGCCGGCCCGCTTGCCGACGTCGTCGCTCCGCCCTATGACGTGATCGACGCGACCAGCGCACCGCGCTGATCGAGCGCTCGCCGTTCAACGTCGTCGCCGTAGACCTGCCCCAGGGTGAGCCCGATCCATACGAGTCCGCGCGCGAGCAGTTCGAGTCCTGGCAGGCCGAGGGCGCGCTCGTCCGCGACGAGCAGCCGGCGATCTGGGCGCACACGCAGGACTACACCGGACCGGACGGGCAGCGTCGCACGCGCCGCGGCTTCTTCTGCCGCGTGCGGATCGAGGGCTACGGGCCGGGCCGGGTGCGTCCGCACGAGCGCACGCACCCGGGACCGAAGGAGGACCGCCTGCGCCTGACGCGCGCCACGCAAGGCGAACATCTCGCCGATCTTCTCGCTCTACTCCGACCCGACGAACGCGGCCTGGCAGGCGCTCGCGCCGGCGACTGAGGAGGAGCCCTACGGCGAGGTGACCGACGCCGACGGCACCGTGCACCGGCTGTGGCGCGTCGCCGACCCCGAGGCGATCGCGGCCGTGCAGGCGGCGACACGCGACGCGGAGCTCTTGATCGCCGACGGCCACCACCGCTACGAGACGATGCAGGCCTACGCCGAAGAGGTCGAGGCAGCCGGCACGCCGCCGAACGACGAGCACCGCTACATCCTGATGTGCCTGGTCGCGCTGGAGGATCCCGGGCTGACCGTGTTCCCGACCCACCGGCTCGTCAACAAGCTCGACGACGAGCGGCGAGCGGCGCTCGCGCAAACGCTGCAGCGCGACTTCGAGATCAGCGAGGTGCCGCTCGATCGGGTGGCGCCCACGCCCGGCGCCGGCCCGCTCGAGCTCGGCTACGTCAAGCACGGCGACGAGCGCGCCTACCGCCTCACGCTGAAGGATCAGAAGATCGCCGACGAGGCGCTGAGCGGCCACTCCGAGGCCTACCGCCACCTCGACACGGGCATTCTGGAGACATTGCTGCTGAAGGGCGCGCTCGGCCTGAGCGACGAGGACATCTCGCACTTCAACGGCCTCTTCTACGCGCGCGACACCGAGGAGGCGCTGCGCGTCGTGCGCTCGGGCGAATACGACGCCGCCTTCCTGATGCGCCCGACGCCGATCGAGCAGGTTCGCGACGTCGCGGCCGAGGGCGAGAACATGCCGCCCAAGTCGACCTACTTCTTCCCTAAGCTGCTGACCGGGCTGCTGTTCAACCCCCTTTCCTAGCGGGTTTGCGCAGTACCATGTAAATGAGAGTTCTCTGGGGCCTTCGAAAGGAGCCAAAATGGGTGGATCGGACGGGCTGGCGCGGATGAAAGCCACCGCGCGTCGCGACGGCGGGGGCTTCAGGCACACCGTTCAGGTACGTGACCACCAGCTGACCGTCGACGAGCCGCTCCATGTCGGCGGACAGGACACGGCCCCGAGCCCGCAGGAGCTGCTGGCCGTGAGCCTCGCCTCCTGTACGGCGATCACGATGGAGATGTACGCGGCCCGCAAGGGCTGGGACATCGGCCACGTCGAGGTCGACGTCGAGTACACGCCGGCCGAACGCGGCTGTCCGACCAAGTTCGAGCTCGTCACACGCCTGCCCGACGACCTGCCCGAGGAACAAGTCGAGCGGCTTCGCGTGATCGCAGCGAAGTGCCCGGTGCATCGCGTGCTGGACGGCGAGGTCATGTTCCTGGAGCGCCTCGAGCGCGTCCACATGGCCGCCTGAGGCCGGCGCCGAGGCGCTTGCTCCACAGGCGCGAAGCGCTTGCCCAGAGGCACACCCGACCCGAGCTGGTTCGCCGTCAAGGACCCGGCCGAGCAGACGCCGGCCGCAGTGCTCGTCCCGCTGTTCCTGCACGCCGAGTCACAAGCGCCTTCGGTCGTGCTCACGCGACGCCGCGCCGACCTGCGCCGGCACGCGGGCGAGATCTCCTTCCCGGGCGGGCGCCGTGACGCCGAGGACGCCGACCTGCGCGAGACAGCGCTGCGCGAGGCCGAGGAGGAGATCGGCCTCGCGCGCGAGCTCGTCACGCTGCTCGGCGAGCTGCCGGCGATCTCGACATTCGCGACCAACTACCTGATCCATCCGTTCGTCGGGCTGATCCCGCCGGGGCAGAGCTGGAGCGTGTCGCCGCGCGAGGTAGACGTCGTGCTCGAGCTGCCGCTGCACGACGTGCGCGCAAGCCGCACGCGCACTGAGATCGAGCGACGCGGCTTCACCTTCGAGATCGACGCCTACATCCTCGACGGCAACCTGATCTGGGGCGCGACCTTCCGCATCCTCGAGGATCTGCTCGAGCAGCTGCAGGCGGACGCCTTCGAGGACGCCCGCCTGCTGCTCTCCTAACCGAGCGCTAGCTCGGCTGAGGGACGATGCGGATGTAGGGGCGCGGCTCCTCCCACCCGTCGGGGTAGGCCTCTTTCGCCTGGTCGTTGGAGACCGAGCCGGCGATGATCACCTTCTCGCCCTGCTTCCAGTTGACCGGCGTGGCGACCTTGTGCTTGGCGGTGAGCTGGAGCGAGTCGATCACGCGCAGCACCTCGTCGAAGTTGCGCCCGGTCGTCATCGGGTAGACGAGCATCAGTTTGAGCGTCTTGTCGGGCGCGATCACGAACACGTTGCGCACCGTCTGGTTGTCGGCCGGCGTACGCCCGGCGGCGTCGCCCGAGGTCTCCGCTGGCAGCATCCCGTAGAGCTTCGACACGTTGAAGTCGTCGTCGCTGATGATCGGGTAGTTCGGCGCCGTGCCCTGCGTCTCCTCGATGTCCTTCGCCCACGCCTCGTGATTGTCGAGCGCGTCGACGGACAGGCCGATGATCTTCACGTTGCGCTTGTCGAACTCGGGCTTGGCGTTGGCCATGTAGCCGAGCTCGGTCGTGCACACGGGCGTGAAGTCCTTGGGGTGCGAGAACAGCACCGCCCAGGAGTCACCGATCCAGTCGTGGAATTTGATCCGGCCCTCGGTCGTGTCGGCCTCGAAGTCGGGGACTACATCGCCAAGTTTCAGCGTCATTTAGGTCTTCCTTTCTCGACAGGCAGCCGTCTCGGACCTTCAGGTGCGGTTGGCTTACCTACCTCGAGATAAAATCCTGATCGGCTTTACAGGGATTACCTAACAGGATAGCGGAACGGCCGTCCCCGGCGGCAGCGGGAGGATCGCCCAGCAGTCCCCCGGCGGGCCCAGGCATCCACGGCACGACCACCAGGAAACCCCCCGTCGGCCACCGCCGCCGAGCGCGCACGACGCGCTGCCAGGGCGCTGCGGCGGGCGCTAAGTCTCGGGCGTCCAGCCGGACAGCTCCGACCAGACGTCACTGCTCGGTGGGGCGGTACGCACAGCCGGCGCGCGACCCGTCCACATCGCGCCGGCGGCCATGCAGATGCAGCCGAGCAGCGCCAGCCAGGCGCCCTCGCGCAGGGCGAGCGAGATCAGATCGCCGGCGGGCGAGGGACGGTCGACCATGCGAAAGGCGACGCAGGTGGCGCCGACCAGCCCGAGCAGCGCGAGCGGCACGCGGTTGGCCTCCGAGGAGGCCGCGGCGGGGCCGGCGAGCGCGAGCAACGCGATCAGAAGCCCGAGCCCGGCGATGATCAGCAGCACGACGTTGAGCGTGCTCAGGGCCTGGTGCGCGCTGAGCGCGAACACTTCGTGGTTGACGAGCCCCGTGAGGCTGGTGTGCAGGCTGCCGAGATGGCTCTGCAGCGCGGCGTTGCCGTATTGCGTGGCGAACTGTTCGCTGGCCTGCTCGGCGGCGGCGATGGCGTGCGCGTTGAAGCTGACGCCGTACCACGGAAGGAACACGGCGACGGCGAGCAGCACGGCGCCGAGCGCCGAGACGAGCAGCCCGTAGGTCGAGCGCGATTCCCCCGAGGCTTCCCCCATTGCACGATCGCATCGGCCTGGCCGGCGGGCTGCTTTACCGGTGCGAGGGGAAAATCGACGCTCAGCGATCGCCGCCGAGCAGCGCACTGACGGCATCGCACGCCGCAGCGACCCACGCAGCGTCTTCCGCGCGCGCCTTTTCGCCAGCTTCCCGGCGCTGCTCGCCGGGTCCAGCGCCCTCCCCATGCCCCTCGCCCTCGCCCTCGCCCGGCCCCTCCCCCGCGCCCGGCTCGCCGCCGCCCCCGAGCACGACGGCGGGAATCGCGTTGAGCTCGGTCAGTGAACGGAAGATCCGCGCGCCCTCGGCGAGCATCTCGCTCGATCGGACGCCGGGCAGGCTCCGCGCCCAGCCGGCGCCCTGCTCGTCCGCCCATCCACGCCCGCGCCGCCCGGTACGGCCCACGCGTCGTAGATCAGCCCGCGCGCGGTCGTGTCGATCGCCTGCGAGAGGAAGAACTCCAGGCGCGAGGAGTGCAGTGGCGCAATCTCCTCCTCAGAGCCACGCGCACAGGCGAGCATCCAGCAGGCGACGGTCACGTTCTCGAGCGCCCCGCGCAGCGTGGCGAGGCGGTCGGGCGTGCCGATCCAGCATTCGGCGCCGGTGGCCTCGATCGCGGCGCGCCCAGCCTCGCGGCGCGTCGTCGCGCGCACGGCGTGGCCCTGCTCGACCATCCGCCGGGCGAAGCGCCGGCCGCGGCAGCCGCCGCCGACGATCAGGATCCTGGCCACGCGCCGTCCACGGCGCGCCATCTTAGGGAGCGGCGTGGCCTATGATCGCCGCCGGGCCTCGACGGCGAGGCGACCGCCCTCCAGGCGCGGCTCGCGCCGTGCGACGATTGAGACAGATGACCCCAGACGACTCAGACACCCCTGCGACGGACGACGTCGTGACGATGGACAAGATCGTCGCGCTGTGCAAGCGGCGCGGCTTCGTCTTCCCGTCGCTCGGAGATCTACGGCGGCGTCGGCTCGACCTACGACTACGGCCACTACGGCGTGCTGCTGAAGACGAACGTCAAGAACGAGTGGTGGCGCGCGATGATCACCGAGCGCGACGACATCGTCGCGATCGACTCGGCGATCCTGCAGCACCCGCGCGTGTGGGAGGCCTCGCGGCCACCTCGACGGCTTCACCGACCCGCTGGTCGACTGCCAGACGTGCGGCAGCGCTTCCGCGCCGACCACCTCGAGGAGCTCGCGTGCGGGCGCAAACCGTCGAAGCACCCGGGCGAAGCCGAGGAGTGCGACCTGACCGACGCGCGCGACTTCAACCTGATGTTCGAGACGACGATCGGCCCGGTCAAGGAGTCGGGCTCGGTCGCCTACCTGCGCCCGGAGACGGCGCAGGGGATCTTCATCAACTTCAAGAACGTGCTGCAGTTCGCGCGCAAGAAGCCGCCGTTCGGGATCGCCCAGGTCGGCAAGTCGTTCCGCAACGAGATCACGCCGGGCAACTTCATCTTCCGCACGCGCGAGTTCGAGCAGATGGAGATGGAGTTCTTCGTGCCGCCCGACGGAGGCCGCAGCGTGGTTCGAGCACTGGCTGGCCGAGCGCGAGCTGTGGTACACGGACCTCGGCATCCGCCCCGACCACCTGCGCCTGCGCGCGCACGACGCGGACGAGCTCTCGCACTACTCCTCGGGCACGAGCGACGTCGAGTACCTGTTCCCGATCGGCTGGTCGGAGCTCGAGGGCATCGCCAACCGCGGCGACTTCGACCTGACGCCGCCACGCGGAGTTCTCGGGCGAGAAGCTCGAGTACTTCGACCAGCAGACCGGCGAGCGCTACGTCCCGCACGTGATCGAGCCGGCGGCCGGCGCCGACCGCGCGACGCTCGCGTTCCTCGTCGACGCCTACGACGAGGAAGAGGTCGACGGCGAGGACGCGGCGACGGCGTGCTGCGCAGCTGCACCCGCGGCTGGCGCCGGTCAAGGTCGGCGGTCCTGCCGCTGCTGCGCAAGGACGGCCAGCCCGAGCTCGCGCGCGAGGTCCACCGCGCGCTGCGCGCGCGTCGTGCAGGCCGAGTACGACGAGGGCGGCTCGATCGGCAAGCGCTACCGCCGCCAGGACGAGATCGGCACGCCGTGCTGCGTGACGATCGACCACCAGAGCCTCGAGGACCGCACGGTCACGGTGCGCGACCGCGACTCGCTCGCGCAGGAGCGCATCCCGATCGACGGGATCGCGCAGGAGATCGAGCGGCGCGTGACGGCGCCGTGGCAAACACCAAAGCTGGCCTAGCGAGAGGCCGAGAGGAGCGGGATGGACTTCGAACTGACCGACGAGCAGCGCCTGATCAACGACACGGCGCGCGAGTTCACCGACAACGAGATCGTCAAGCAGTCGCGCGAAAACGCGCGCAACCACCACTTCGACGTGGAGCTCGTCGGCAAGGTCGCCGCCCAGGGCTACCTCGGCGCGATCGTCCCGACGGAGTACGGCGGAGCGGGCCTCGACTACCTCTCCTACGGCCTGATCGTCGAGGAGATCGGGCGCGGCGACTCGGCGATCCGCACGGTCATCTCGGTGCAGACCTCGCTCGTCTGCTCGGGCATCCTCAAGTGGGGCACCGAGGAGCAGAAGCAGAAGTACCTGCCGAAGCTGTGCTCGGGCGAGTGGCTCGGCTGCTTCGGGCTGACCGAGCCGGACACGGGCTCGGACGCGGCCAACCAGAAGACGCGCGCGAAGAAGACCGACGGCGGCTGGGTGATCAACGGCGCGAAGATGTGGATCTCGATGGCCAACTACGCGAAGGTGGCGCTGATCTTCGCCCAGACCGACCCGGAGCTCGGTCACAAAGGCCTCGCGTGCTTCATCGTCGACACCGACCAGCCGGGCTTCAAAGCGCAGACGATCGAGCACAAGATGGGCCTGCACGCCTCCGACACGGCGTCGATCTCGCTGGAAGACGTGGAGGTCTCCGACGAGGACGTGCTCGGCGAGGTCGGCCAGGGCTTCAAAGTGGCGATGTCGAACCTCGACTCGGGCCGCTACTCGGTGGCGGCGGGCTGCGTGGGCATCTGCCAGGGCTGCGTGGAGGAGTCGGTCAACTACGCCAAGGAGCGCGAGCAGTTCGGCCGCCCGATCGCGAGCTTCCAGCTGGTGCAGGCGATGATCGCCGACATGACGGTCAAGACGGACGCCTCGCGCATGCTCGTGTGGCGCGCGGGCTGGCTGAAGGACCAGGGCCGGCCGAACACGCTGGAGACCTCGATCGCCAAGCTGCACGCGACGGAGGCGTCGCTCGAGTGCGCGAACATGGCGATCCAGGTGCACGGCGGCGCGGGCTACGTCGACGACCACCCGGTCGAGCGCTACTTCCGCGACGCGCGCGTGACGACGCTGTACGAGGGCACCTCGCAGATCCAGAAACTGATCATCGGGCGCGCAATGACGGGCATCGACGCGCTCGTTCCCGCCTGAGGCGAGGACGATCGGCTTGTCCACCCGACCGGAGCAAGAAAGTCATGAGATAGCCGGCTCCGCCGGCCGAGATGGCCGCGCGGCGCGTGTGATCGGGGTGCTCGGCGCGGGCACGATGGGCTCGGGGATCGCGCAGCTGGCGGCGCGCAGCGGAGCGCGCACGCTGCTGCACGACCCGATCCCGGAGGCGCTCGCGGAGGGGCTGCAGCGAGCGCGCGACGGCCTGGCCAAGGAAGCGGCCAAGGGCCGGCTCTCAGAGGAGCAGGCCGAGCGAGCGAGCGCGAGCCTGGAGGCAGTCGACTCGCTGCAGACGCTCGCCCCGTGCGAGCTCGTGATCGAGGCGGCGCCGGAGCGCCTGGAGCTCAAGCACGAGCTGTACGCCCAGCTCTCGGAGATCGTCGGCGAGCAGTGCGTGCTCGCGAGCAACACCTCCTCGCTGCTCGTGACGGCGCTCGGGCCGGCGGCGAGCCACCCCGAGCGCGTCGTCGGCATGCACTTCTTCAACCCGGCGCCGCTGATGGCGCTGCTCGAGGTCGTCGCGGGCGAGCAGTCCTCGGCGCGGGCGCTCGCAGTCGCGCACGCGACGGGCGAGGCGATGGGCAAGACGGTGATCCGCGCCAGCGACGGCCCGGGCTTCCTCGTCAACCGCTGCAACCGCCCGTTCGGCCTGGAGGCGCTGCGCCTGCTGCAGGAGCGGATCGCCGACGTCGAGACGATCGACCGCATCTGCCGCATGGAGGGCGGCTTTCGCATGGGGCCGTTCGAGCTGATGGACCTCGTCGGCGTCGACGTGGGCTTCGAGATCTCCAAGAGCTTCTACGAGCAGAGCTTCGGCGAGCCGCGCTGGCGCCCGTCGCCGATCGCGGCGCGCTACGTGGCGGCGGGGCTGCACGGGCGCAAGGCCGGCCGCGGCTACTACACCTATCCGAGCGAGCGCGCGGCCCCGGGCGCCGGACCGGGCCACCGCCCGGCCGACCCGGACGCGCGCGAGGCCGAGCCGCCGGGCAACGGCGAGGGCGTCGTCGTGATCGACGGCGAAGGCCTGGTGGCGGAGGAGCTGCGTCACGAGGCCGGACTGGCCGGGTATGAGGTGCGCTCGCCGCACGACAGCACCGGCGGGGTGCTGCCGTCGCTGGTGATCGAATGCGACCGTGCGCCCTCCGCGACCGACGAGCTCTCCGCGGGCGCGCCGACCACGCACGAGCACCCGCAGGGAGGCGCCCACCTGATCCTCTGCGAGGCGGGCTCGCTGGGTCGCCTCGACCCGGGCGGCAGCGCGGTCGGCTTTCACGTGCTGGCGCCGCTCGAGCAGGGCACGCTGGTCGAGCTGACGCGCAACGAGGGCTCCTCGCCGCTGGCGGCGGCGCGCGCCGAGCGCTTCTTCGCGGCGCTCGGCAAGCACGTCGAGTGGGTCGGCGACGCGCCGGGGCTCGTGCTCGGGCGGATCGTCTGCCAGGTGATCAACGAGTGCGCGTTCGCGCTCGGCGAGGGCGTCGGCGACGCGGTCGACATCGACACGGGCATGATGCTCGGCCTCAGCTATCCGCGCGGACCGCTCGAGTGGGCCGACACGATCGGCCTCGACCGCGTGCTCAGCGTGCTCCAGGCGCTGCGCGATGAGTACGGCGAGGAGCGCTACCGAGCGGCGCCGGCGCTGCGCCGGCTGGTGGCGGCGGGACGCCTCGGCCGCGTCAGCGGAGCCGGCTTCTTCGACTACGACGGCGAGAGCTGAGACGGCGGCGCGAGCCAGGACGATCTCGGCGGGCGACGATGCCGCGGCGCGCGGCGCAACCTCACGTTCGCGCGAGCGCCGTCGTTATGCAGACGTGAGCGCGACGACGCCCCGAGCGAGCGGCCTTCCCCCCTTCCAGCGCTTCCTCGACGCCGAACGCGAGGTCGTGTGGCGCTACCTCGTCGCGCAGGTCGGCGCGGCCGAGGCCGAGGACTGCTTTCAGGAGACGTTCATCGCGGCGCTGCGCGCCTACCCGCGCCTGCGCGCGCAATCGAACCTGCGCGCGTGGGTGCTGACGATCGCCCAGCACAAGGCGCTCGATGCGCACCGCGCGCGCGGGCGCCGGCCGCAGCTGCTCGGCGAGCAGGACGGGCGTGAGGGCTCGTCGCCGAGTGCCCAGGACCAGCTGCTCGCGCGCGAGGACGGGTTGTGGCAGGCGGTCGGCGCGCTGCCCGAGCGTCAGCGCTCGGCGGTCGTGCTGCGCTACGTGGCTGACCTGCCGCACCGCGAGATCGCGGCGGCGATGGACTGCTCGGTCGAGGCGGCGCGGCGCTCGCTGCACGAGGGACTGACGAAGCTGAGAAAGGCGGTGCCGGCATGAGCGGGCGAGACGGAACGACGGTCAGGGAGATCGAGCAGGCGCTGCGGCGCGGCCCGGCGCATGCGCGCGGCGGCGCCGGCTCGGCGGCAGGAGAGGGCACGGCGGCAGCGGCGAGCGCAGATGCGGCGCTGGCGGCGGCGCAGCGGCTCAGCAATCGCCTGGCCGACCAGGGCTTGGCCGATATCAGCTATGCGCCGGCCGACTCACCGTTCGGCGAGCTGCTCCTGGCGGCGAGCGACCGGGGCCTCGTGAGGCTGGCCTTCCCCGAGGAGGACTCGGACTCGGTGCTCGAGCGCCTTGCCGCGCGCGTCTCGCCGCGAATCGTCGAGGCACCGGCCCAGCTCGATCGGGTCCGCCGCGAGCTCGACGAGTACTTCGAAGGGCGCAGGCGCGCGTTCGAGCTGGCGCTCGACTGGACGCTGGTCGCTCCGTTCGGCCGGCGCGTGCTCGGCGCGACGGCACGGATCCCCTACGGCCGCGTGCTCACGTACACCGAGGTCGCCGCCAAGGCGGGCAGCCCACGCGGCTCGCGCGCGGCCGGCAACGCGCTCGGCGCCAACCCGATCCCGATCGTCGTGCCCTGCCACCGCGTGCTGCGCGGCAGCGGCGCGCTCGGCGGCTACGCCGGCGGCCTCGACCGCAAGCAGTTCCTGCTGGAGCTCGAGGGCGCCGCTCACTAGTTCGCCCAGCGTGGCAATGCCGACTGCCGGAACACCTATGGTCATGTTGTGTGAACAGAACTCTCATGCGACTGCGGCGGATCCTCGGCCCGCCAACGCACACGTTGGCGGTCGCTCTCTTGACGGCGGTCATCGTGTCTGTCGCGGCTCCGCCGCTCGTAGCGCTCCTGACGGACGACAGGCTCCACGCCTGGCTCGCCGCGCTGATCGCCTCGGCGACGTTCGTCGTCGGACTTACCCTTGGCGCAGCGATCGATACCGCCGACGAGCACGAGACGCTCGGCGCCAGAATCAATGAGCTCGAATCGCGCACCGGAGAGCTGGGCGCATACGAGACATACGCCGAGCATCTCCGAGACGCACTGCGCGATCTGCGCCAGGTGCTCGCCAGGGAACTCCCTAGCTTCTCGACACGTGACTTCATCGAGACAGGTGTCTTCGCCCCCGCGCATGCGCTGCTGCGACACGACCATCGCCATGTGACGCGGGGCGATGTGCGCTTCTCGATCTTGCGCCCAGAGGGTGACTGCTTCGTGATGACAGAGGGAGACGGACTTGCGCCGGCACTCGGCCATCACGCGGAGAGCCGCCAGCGATTTCGTCTGCCGATTAGGGGGTCGTTCGCGGGGATTGCGCTGGACCACGCACGCGTCCAGTGGTCGAACGACCTCGAGGGAGACACCCGCTTCCACCGACATCCGAAGGCCTCACCCGAGCGCGGCTATCGATCCATCGTGTCGGTTCCGCTTTGGCGCTCGGGTCAGATCGCCGGGGTTCTGAATGTGATTGCTACACGCAGAGACGCCTTCTCCCCGATCGACCGGACCTACATAACCCTCTTGGCATCGGTCATCGATGTCGCCGAAAGCGTGAGGCAGCCGCCCAGCCAGGCATACTGAAAGGGTCATACGAATGGAGCGATCAGTGCCACCTGCAGAGCCCGACACATTCCGTCAGCTCGTTGAGCGAAAGATCACCACCGAGGAGTATGTGCGCTCCCTGGACGAACGGGTAAAGGAGCAGCGCGAGTCCAATCGACCTGTGCCGCCCGCTGCGCCGCAACGGGAGCAGCGCGACCGCTCGTAGGCAGCGTTCAGGCGGTGTCGGCCGCGGCGGCCTCTGCGGCCACCGCCGGCGGCGCCCACTGCGCCTCGGCGAGGTCGCCCTCGGGCAGGCCGGCGGGCGTCGGCACCTCGGGCGTGTCGCGCAGGTACCACTCGGCGTCGAGTGCCGCCTCGCATCCGGAGGCGGCGGCGGTGATCGCCTGGCGGTACGTGTGATCGACGAGGTCGCCGGCGGCGAACACGCCGGGCCGGTTGGTCCGCGTCGACTTGCCCTCCGTCTTCACATAGCCCTCGTCGTCGACGTCGATCTGCCCGCCGACGATGCTCGACTGCGGCTCGTGGCCGATCGCGATGAAGGCGCCCGAGACGGGCAGCTCGCGCAGCTCGCCGGTCTCGGTGTTCTTCAGCCGGGCGTGGCCGAGCGCGCCGTTCTCGCCGGCGACGAACTCGTCGACGGTGTACGGCGTGAGCAGCTCGATGTTCTCCTGCGCGCGGGCGCGCTCGAGCATGATCTTCGAGGCGCGGAAGTCGTCGCGACGGTGCACGATCGTCACCTTCGAGGCGAACTTGGAGAGGAAGATGGCCTCCTCCATCGCCGAGTCGCCGCCGCCGACGATCACCGTCTCGGCGCCGCCGAAGAAGGCGGCGTCGCAGGTCGCGCAGTAGCTGACGCCGCGTCCCGAGAGCTCGTCCTCGCCGGGCACGCACAGCTTCTTGTGCTCGGCGCCCATCGCCAGGACGACGGTGCGCGTGCGGTACTCGGTGTCTCCGACCCACACGCGGTGGATCCCGCCGGGCTCGTCGGCGAGCTCGACGCGATCGACGTCCTCGGTCTCCAGGCGCGCGCCGAAGCGCTCGGCCTGGTCGCGGAACTTCTGCATCATCTCCGGGCCCATGATCCCCTCGGGGAAGCCCGGGAAGTTCTCGACGTCGGTCGTCTGCTGCAGCAGGCCGCCCCAGGCGAAGCCCTCGAACACGAGCGGGCTCAGGTTGGCGCGCGCCGTGTACAGCGCGGCCGTGTAGCCGGCCGGACCGCTGCCGATGATGATCACGTTCTCGACGTCGCTCATCTGCTCTCCAATCGCTTCATCGAAGGTACTTCACAAAGTAAAGTATAGCGCTGCCACTGGGCTTTGTATAGCTCATCTGACGCCGACGGCGCCCGCGGTCCCGACCGCGCCCGGGTGGCGCTCGCCGGTCGCCCTGCACGCCCTCCTCCTCGCGCCAGCGCGCGACGGTGCGCCGCAGCTGGAAGTAGGCGATCGCCCCGGGGACCGTCGGCAGCCAGAAGGAGATCCCGCGGTAGGAGAGCACGGCCAGCACGGACAGGTTGAAGTCGACGCCGAAGGCGGCGAACGCGCCGATCATCGCGCCTTCGACGCCGCCGAGCCCGCCGGGGAGCGGCAGCAGGTTGCCGAACTGCCCGACGAAGTAGGCCATCCAGATCACGGTGAACGACGGCGCATGGCCGAAGGCGTGGAACATCGCCCAGACGACGCTGATGTCAAAGCCCCACCAGGCGATCGCGCCGAGCAGGCCGGCGTTGCGCGAGCGCACGAGGTCGATCGCGGTGCGCACGCCGCTGGCGGCGAGCGCCGGCACGGTGACGGCGCGCGCGAGCCAGTGCGCGAGGCGCCCCGAGCCGGAGGCGCGGCGCTCGAGGCGGCGCTCGACGTCGCCCGGCAGCGCCGCCACGGCACCGGCCACGCCGAGCAGCAGCAGCGCGACGATCGCCGGCAGGAAGGTGATCGCGAACGAGCCCCCGCCCGGGAACAGGCCGGTGCCGAGGCCGATCCCGTCGAGCAGCAGCGAGCCGGCGAAGACGACGTACAGCAGCACCATGAAGGCGACCATCCGGCAGGCGACGATCCGCGGCTCCATGCCCGAGCGGCGCAGCGCCCAGGCGGTCAGCGCGACGCCGCCGGCGCCGGCGGCGGCGAACAGCCGCGTGGCGGCGAGGCCGGCCATCGTGATCTCGTAGCTCTCGGGCCAGCCGATCCGTCCGTGCCCGCGGACGAAGACCGCCCGGAACAGCATCACGTAGCCGGCGAACGAGAGCAGCTCGAGCGCGACGCCGATCGCGATCCACCAGCCGTCGCCGCGCTCGATCCGGTGCACGGTCGTGCCGACGCCGCTCAGCTTCGGCAGCACGAAGTAGAAGAACGCGATCACGGTGAGCACGAACAGGCCGAAGCCGACGGCCCGCCTGCGCGTGAGCACCACGCGCGGCATCTCCTCTTCGCTGGAGGAGCCCCTCTGCTCGCCCGGCGCAGCCTCCTCCAAGGCCTCCTCGACGTCCGGGTCGGTGTGCTCGTCGCTCACGCCGTCACTCTGCCTCCCTCGTGCGCGCTCGCCTCGAGCGCCGCCACGGCGCGCGCGAAGCCCATCGTCAGCGGCGCCACCCGCGGCGCGATCCGGCGCACGGCGAGCGTCAGCGCGGCGCCGGCCAGCAGGTCGACGACGTAGTGCTCGCCGAGATACACGAGCGCGAAGCCGAGCGTGGCCGCGTAGGCGGCGCCGACGGCGCCCGCCAGCGGCCCCACCTCTGCGAGCAGAAGCGCGGCCATCAGGGATGTGGCGAAGTGAAGCGACGGCATCGCAGCGAGGGGATTGCCCCCGAGGACACTGTAGAGAGGGCCCCAGCCGTCACGCCAGAAGTGCTCGCCGTACTCGACCATCATGCGCCGCACGGCCACGCCGTCGGCGTGCTCGGAGGGCTCCCCCGCGGCGGCGTCGGAGGCGCGGCCCGGGGCGCGGCTGACGCTCGGCACGCCGTCGAGCTCGTAGGCCCCCTCGGCCGCGTACCAGGGCGGCGCCGTGGGCAGCACCCAGTAGATCATCGCGCCGATGTCGAACACGGCGTAGGTCAGCGCAGCCGCGCGCGGGAAGCGCGCGGGGTGGCGCGCCAGCGTGTAGGCGACGGTGCCGTGCGGCACCATGAACCAGACCCAGTGCGCCCACACGAGCACGCGGTCCAGATCGCGCCATTCCGGGCCGTCGGGCCCGACCCGGGCGAGCGCGCGCTGCAGGCGCACGGTCGGCAGCTCGCCCAGCCCGATCGCGCGATCGGCGACGATCGGGTAGTGGAAGTGCGTCTTCTGCTCCTGCGCGTCGGGGTCGTCGTGCGGCGACTTGTAGGCGGCGAGGTAGGCCCACATCTGCAGCGCGCACACGGCAACGTCGCGCGTGCGCGTGCGCCGCACCGCGACGGCCAGCCCGAGCGGGGCGGCGAAGGCGACGGTCTGCGTCAACAGCGGCGGCGCCGGCAGGCGCTTGCGCAACAGCGGCGCGGCGATCCCGGCAGCCACGGTCCCCCAGGCGATTGCTCTGATCGCGCGGGAGCGGCGCACCAGGCCGAGTATATGGCCGTCAGCGGCGCGCTAACCGGCGAGCACGCGCCCGCGCGCGTGCTGCTCGGCGGCCTGCACGAGGCCGCCGATCACGGGGCTCATCGCGTCCGCCTCGGGGTGCCACTGCACGCCGAGCACGAAGCTCCGCTCGGGCAGCTCGATCGCCTCGAGCAGCTCGTCGGCAGGCGAGGTCGCGCTCACGCGCAGGCCCTCGCCGAGGCGGTCGACCCCCTGGTGGTGGTGGGACTTGGTGCCGTGCCGTGACGCCCCGATCACGCGCATCGCGAGCGTCCCGTCGAGCACGTCGACGTCGTGGTCGGAGCCCTCGAAGGAGCCGATCACCCGGCGGTGCTGCTCGTGGCCGAGGTGCTCGGGCAGGTCCTGGATCAGGGTGCCGCCGAGCGCGACGTTGATCAGCTGCATGCCGCGGCAGATGCCGAGCACGGGCACGTCGCGCTCGATCGCGCAGCGCGTCAGCGCGATCTCGAAGGCGTCGCGCTCGGGCACCGTCTCCTGCGTCTGCGGGTGCGGGACCTGGCCGTAGACGGCCGGGTCGATGTCGGCGCCGCCGGCCAGCAGCAGCCCGTCGAGCTTGGCCACGAGCTCGCCCGGCGCCTCGACCGGCGCGGGTCGGGCGGCAGCAGCAGCGCGAGGCCGCCGGCGCGCTGGACGGCGTCGACGTAGTTGCGCGGCAGCAGCACCGCGGGCTGGTCCCACACGCTCCACTGCGCGCGTTCGAGCGCCGTGCAGAGGCCGATCACGGGTCGATCCATGCCCACACCATAGGATCCCGGCGAGATGCAGCTGCAGACCGTCAACGTGAGCGTCGCCGACGGGACGGCGAGGGTCGAGCTCAACCGCCCCGAGGCGCTGAACGCGTGGAACGCCCAGTTCGGCGAAGACCTGCTGGCCGCGCTGCGCGGCGTCACCGACGACGAGGCCGTACGCGCCGTCGTGCTGACCGGCGCCGGGCGCGCCTTCTCCTCGGGCGCCGACCTGAAGGACATCAGCGCCGACACGACGCCGGACGGTCGCCCGGACGTCTACAAGACGCTGACCGAGCGCTACCACCCGATCATGCACGCGATCCGCGAGATGCCGAAGCCGGTGATCGCGGCCGTCAACGGCCCGGCCGTCGGGATCGGCTGCTCGCTTGCGCTCTGCTGCGACCTGATCGTGGCCGCCGAGAGCGCCTACTTCCTGCTCGCGTTCGTCAACATCGGCCTGGTCCCGGACGGCGGCTCCTCGCTGTTCCTGCCGACGCGCATCGGCATGGCGCGAGCGAGCGAGCTGGCGATGCTCGGCGAGCGCCTGCCGGCGGCGAAGGCGCTCGAGTGGGGCCTGATCAACCGCGTCGTCGCCCACGAGCAGCTCGAGCAGGAGGTCGCCGCGCTGGCGGCGCGCCTGGCCGCAGGCCCGACGCGCTCCTACGCGGGCTCCAAGCGCCAGCTGAACAACTGGCTGTACGCGCGGATGGAGGAGCAGCTCGAGCTCGAGGCCAAGATCCAGCAGGAGATGGCCGGCAGCGACGACTTCGTCGAGGGCGCGATGGCGTTCGTGGAGAAGCGCCCGGCACGCTTCAGCGGGTCATGAGCGCCGCGCCTTGCGGGCTCGTGGCAGACGTCATCAAGCGCCTTCCGCCCGGGCCTGAATAGAATCCCGGCCGCCTTGGGCCATCTGCTCTCCGCAACGCTCGCGTTCTTCACCCCCGAGTCGGGCGGCTCGTCGAACGCCAACGAGATCGACAGCCTGTTCAAGATCACGCTGGCGATCGCGCTCGTGATCTTCGTGCTCGTCGAGGGCGGCCTGCTCTACGCGCTGTTCAAGTTCCGCGCGCGCAAGGGCGCCGTGGCGGCGCAGATCCGCGGCAACACGCGCCTGGAGGTCGGCTGGACGGTCGCCGCCGCCGTGATCCTGCTGGCGCTGGCGATCGTCACGTTCGCCAAGCTCGACTCGATCCAGAACCCGCCGAACTCGGGTCCCGAAGGCGACAAGCTGGCCTCCAGCGACGTCAGCCGCCTGTACGCGAGCGACACGCGCAAGCTGCCGCCGAACGGCAAAGCGCTGAACATCAAGGTGATCGGCCGCCAGTTCATCTGGCAGTACGTCTACCCGGGCGCGAGCGAATCGGACGGGCTCGGCGCGCCCTACTCCTACGAGCAGATGGTCGTGCCGACGAACACGACGGTCACGCTCGACATCGTCTCCCCGGACGTCGTGCACTCCTGGTGGATGCCCCAGCTCGGCGGCAAGTTCCAGGCCGTGCCCGGCTACCACAACTACACGTGGTTCAAGATCGAAAAGCCGGGCGTCTACAACGGCCAGTGCGCGATTCTCTGCGGGCGCGGGCACGCGCGCATGATCGCGACCGTCAAGGCCGTGCCGCCGGCGCAGTTCGACGAATGGCTGGCCTACCAGAAGAAGCTGCTCACCGAAGCCAACCAGCAGGCGAAGGTGGCACGCGCCAAACTGAACTCCCAGACGGGCGCCGGACAGGTCGAAAACCCCTAGGACAGAGGAACCAAGCGCACGATGGCCACCACGACACTCGCACCCGTCCCCCAGGTAACCGCCCACGGCGTCGAGCGCCCGTCGCGCGGCTGGACGAGCTGGATCACGACGACCGACCACAAGCGGATCGGGATCATGTACATGGTCACGACGTTCGTGTTCTTCTGCCTCGGCGGCGTCGAGGCGCTGCTGATGCGCCTGCAGCTCGGCGCGCCGGACAACACGCTGATCACGCCGACGGTCTACAACCAGCTGTTCACGATGCACGGCACGACGATGATCTTCCTGTTCGTCGTGCCGATGATGGCCGGCCTCGCCAACTACTTCCTGCCGCTGATGATCGGCGCGCGCGACATGGCCTTCCCGCGCCTGAACGCGCTCTCCTACTGGCTGCTGCTGGCCGGCGGCATCGTCTTCTACACGTCGGTCTTCTGGAACCCGCCGGAAGCGGGCTGGATCAGCTTCATCCCGCTCGCCGACAGCACCTACTCGCCCGGCGGCGGCCAGGACGCATGGATCTACCTCATCCACCTGACCGGCATCTCCTCGATCCTCGGCGCGATCAACTTCTACGTGACGATCGCCAACATGCGCGCGCGCGGCATGAGCTGGGGGCGCCTGCCGCTGTTCGTCTGGACGATCCTCGTCTACGCGGTGCTGATCATCTTCGCGATGCCCGTGATCGCGGCGGCCGTGACGATGCTCCTGACCGACCGCCACTTCGGCACGCACTTCTTCGACCCCGCCACCGGCGGCTCGCCGCTGCTGTGGCAGCACCTGTTCTGGTTCTTCGGCCACCCCGAGGTCTACATCATGGTGCTGCCCGGCTTCGGCATCATCTCCGAGATCCTGCCCGTGTTCGCGCGAAAGCCGATCTTCGGCTACAAGGCGATCGCGGCCTCGACGGTCGCGATCGCGTTCCTCGGCTTCCTCACGTGGGCGCACCACATGTTCACGACGCCGATCCCCGAGGCGATCCTCGTGTTCGTGATGCTCAGCTCCTTCTTCATCGCCGTGCCGACGGGCGTGAAGATCCTCAACTGGATCGCCACGCTGTGGCGGGGCTCGATCGAACTCCGCACGCCGCTGCTGTTCTGCGTCGGCGTGATCAGCGTCTTCCTGATCGGCGGCATCTCGGGCATCTTCCTCGCGACGTTCCCGATCGACTGGCAGGTCAACGAAACGTACTTCGTCGTCGCCCACCTGCACTTCGTGCTGCTCGGCGGCTCGGTCTTCACGATCTTCGCGGCGATCTACTACTGGTTCCCGAAGATCACGGGCAGGATGCTCAGCGAAGGCCTCGGCAAGCTGAGCTTCGCGCTGATGCTGCTCGGCGTGCTGACGACGTTCCTGATCCAGCACGTGATCGGCCTCGACGGGATGCCCCGGCGCGTGTACGAGTACGACAACGTCGGCCACCTCGAGCTGTACAACCAGATCTCGACGGTCGGCTCGTTCATCCTCGCGCTCGGCGTGCTCGTGACGATCGTCAACGTCGCGCGCAGCCTGAAGGTCGGCGTCGCCGCCGGGCCGGACCCGTGGAAGGCGAACACGCTCGAGTGGTTCACGACCTCGCCGCCGCCGGACAACAACTTCGACATCGTCCCGACCGTGCGCTCGGTCGAACCGATGAAGGACATCCGCCGCGAGATCGAGCGGCGCACCGGCGCGGCTCCGGCCTCGGGCGCGGTCGTGCCCACCGGGGCCACGCAGGTCGGGGTCGTAGCGTGCCCGAGCGCGGCGCCATCGCTCGACGCACGCCCGCGCTCGGGCGTCGCGCCGCGCACGCGCCGGCTGCTGAGCGACTACGTCGAGCTGACCAAGCCGAAGGTCCAGTCGCTGCTGTTGCTGACGACGATCACGACGATGTACGTCGCCGGCGACCCGTCGCCGTGGCTGGTCTTCCTGACGTGTCTCGGCGGCTATCTCTCGGCCGGCGGCGCCGGCGCGGTCAACCACTGGTTCGACCGCGACATCGACGCGCAGATGGCGCGCACGGCGACGCGACCGATCCCGGCCGGGCGCATCTCGCCGCGCGCGGCGCTGACGTTCGGCTGCACGCTGGCCGCGCTCTCGCTGCTCGAGCTCTCGCTGACGGTCAACCCGCTCGCCGCGGCGCTTTCCTTCTCGGGCTTCCTCGGCTACGTGTTCGTCTACACGGTCTGGCTGAAGCGGCGCACGCCGCAGAACATCGTGATCGGCGGCGCCGCCGGAGCCGTGCCGCCGCTGGTCGGCTGGGCGGCCGTGACGGGCTCGGTCAGCGGCACGGCCGCGATCCTCTTCTTCATCGTCTTCTTCTGGACGCCGCCGCACTTCTGGGCGCTGTCGCTGCTGATGAAGGACGAGTACGAGAAGGTCGGCGTGCCGATGCTGCCGGTCGTGCGCGGCGAGGCCGAGACGCGCCGGCAGATCCTGCTCTACTCGATCCTGCTCTACGCGGTCACCCAGCTGCCCTTCTGCGCGGGCGGCTTCGGCGACGATCTACCTCGTCTGCTCGCTCGTGCTCGGGCTCGGCTTCATCGGCGGCGCGGTGCGCCTGTACCGCCGCGCCGACCGCAGCTCGGCGCTGCGCCTGTACCTCTACTCGCTGGCCTACCTCGCGCTGCTGTTCTGCGCGATGGTCGCCGACGCCCACCTGTAGATCGGATCGCTAGGCTTCCCGCCATGAACCGCCGCCTCGCCAAGAAGAACATCCGCACCGGCTGGGTGGTCGCCGCGATCTGCGCGTTCATGTTCGGCATCACGTTCGTCGTCGCCGCGGTGTACGTCTCGTGAGCCCGCTCGACCCCGAGGTCCCGCCGGTCGGCGAGGAGATCCACCTTCCCGGCCCGAGCATCCTGCCGGTGCTCACGGCCGTCGGCATCACGCTGACGCTCGTCGGCATCACGACGTTCCCCGAGCTGACCGTGATCGGCGCGGTGCTGACGCTCTGGTGCATCGTGCGCTGGATCAAAGACACGCGCAGCGAAATCGACGAGCTCCCGCTCGACTAGCGCTCCGAGCTCTGAGGGGGTGCCGCGCGCGGTCCCCACACCGCGCGCGAACCCTCATTCACCCCACTGCAGCGCTTGCCGGCACGGGACAGATCGCTCCGTCCTCGGTCCAGCAGCGCACGACGTCGCGAACGGAGAGAATGCCCACAGTCTCTCCCCTCTCGACGACGATTAGATGGCGGAAGCCGCCGCGCACCATCGCGGCTGCAGCCTCCTCCAAAGACCAGTCCGGCGCGGCGTAGACGACGTCGCTCGTCAGATGGTCGGCGACGAGCTCCTCGTCCGGATCCTCGCCGGCGCCGAGCGAGGAGAGGATGTCGCGCTCGGTGATGATCCCCGGCCCGCCACTGTCGGGGTCCATCACGACCGCCGCGCCGACCTTGCGGCGCGACATCAGCTGCGCCACGGCGCGCAGGCGGTGGCCCGGCCCGACTGCCAGGACCGTCGGACTCATGCCTTCGCTTACCTGCATGGCCGCTCCTTTCGCGCCCAGCCCTCTCCTCAGAGCACTGGTCAAGCACTTGCAACGATTGGCTCAATCTATTACCCGGATCGCCAATCGTCAAGCGTCGTCGGCGGCGCTTGCGCGGCCGACGCGATCGCCCGCTGGACGCGCACAGGCACACCGCCCCGCCAGCGCCGAGTCGTTCGGGGAGAGAAGGCATTAGGATCACGCCTCCTGATGGAGAGGACCGCAGCAGACACCCCTTCACCCGGCCGCAGGAGGCGGCGCTCGTGAACAAACAGCGCCCCATGGTCCTCACGATCGTCGCCGCCGTGCTCGCGATCGCGATCGGCATCGTGCTGAGCTACGTGATCCACTGGTTCCCCGTGCAGGCCTCGGCGCAGGCGCACAACACCGACCGGCTCTACCACGTGCTCGTCGATCGCCTCGATCCCGATCTTCGTGCTCGTGATCAGCGTCGTGCTCTACTGCGCCTGGCAGTTCCGCATGAAGCCCGGCGAGGAGCTCAAGGACGGTCCGCCGATCCACGGCAACACGCGCCTGGAGGTGTTCTGGACGGCGATCCCCGCCGTGATCCTGCTCGGGCTCGTCTCCTACTCGTTCGTCGTGCTGCACGACAACGAGAAGAAGCCGGCGCGCGAGATCGAGATCGGCGTCACCGGCCAGCAGTTCGCCTGGACCTTCCAGTACCCGCCGTCGGTGACCGGCGGCAAGCCCGTCGAGTCCGACCAGCTGTGGCTGCCCGTGAACGAGTCCGTGCGCTTCGGCCTGCACTCCAAGGACGTGATCCACGCCTTCTGGATCCCCGCCTTCCGCCTGCAGGAGGACGTCGTGCCCGGGATCACCGTCGCACTACCGCGCGACGCCCGACCGCCTCGGCACCTACCCGATCGTCTGCAACCTGCTGTGCGGCGTCGGGCACTCGCTGATGCGCGCCCAGGTCCACGTCGTCACCGAGGCCAAGTTCAAGGAATTCCTCAAGAGCCGCGCCGCCGCCTCGGGCGCCAGCGCCAGCACGACGGTCGGCTCCGGCGGCGGCTCGACGTCGAGCACGACGGGGACGGCTGCGGGATAATGTCGGCCATGAGCGTACGCAGCGAGTCGAGCGGAAGCGCGGGGAGACGGCCTGATGGCGACGACGACCGTCCCGCGCAGCGTCCGCCGCAGTCGAGCCCCGGCTACGGCGCCGGCAAGCTCTCGTTCGGCGCCAAACTGCGCGCGCCCGGCTTCTACCGCGCGGCCTGGATGATGGTGCTCGCCGTCGCCTTCGCCTTCTTCATCACGTGGATCGTGCGCATGAGCACGGGCCACTCGACGTTCAAGCACTTCATCGACGGCGAAGCGATCCTGACCGTCTCGCTGCTCGCCGTGCCGCTGACCTTCCTCGTCGGCATCGGCGGCTTCGACTACTGGTTCTACTGGGCCGCCGGGCGCAAGACCCGCCCCGAGGACCACTCCAGCCACGGCGCCTACACGTGGAAGGACTACTTCCGCATCAACACCGACCACAAGGTGATCGGCATCCAGTACACGGTCAGCTCGTTCTTCTTCCTGCTCGTCGGCGGCCTGATCGCGATGCTGATGCGCGCCGAGCTCGCCGCGCCGGGCGCGCAGTTCGTCGACGCGAACACCTACAACGGGCTCTTCTCGGTCCACGCGTCGCTGCTGATCTTCCTGTTCGTGATCCCCGTCTTCGCGGGCCTCGGCAACTTCGTGATCCCGCTGATGATCGGCGCGCCCGACATGGCCTTCCCGCGCCTGAACGCGCTGTCCTTCTGGCTCCTGCCGGTCGCCGGCGTGATGATGCTCGCCAGCTTCTTCGCCCCCGGCGGCGCCTTCGCCGACGGCTGGACGGCCTACGCGCCGCTGTCGACCAACGCGCCGATCGGGCAGACGTTCTTCTCGGTCGCCGTGCAGTTCGCCGGCGCCTCCTCGATCATGACCGCGCTCAACTTCCTCGTGACGATCATCACGATGCGCGCGCCCGGGCATGAGCTTCTTCCGCATGCCGCTGCTCGTGTGGGCCAACTTCGCGACGTCGCTGCTCGTCGTGATCGCCACGCCGTTCATCGCCGCCTCGCAGTTCTTCGTGCTGCTCGACCGCGCGCTCGGCTTCAACTTCTTCAACGCCGCCAAGGGCGGCGACGTGCTGATGTACCAGCACGTCTTCTGGTTCTACTCGCACCCGGCCGTCTACATCATGATGCTGCCCGGGTTCGGGATCATCAGCGAAGTGATCGCCGTGAAGTCGCGCAAGCCGATCTTCGGCTACCGCATGATGGCCTTCTCGCTGCTGGCGATCGTCGGCCTCGGCTTCACCGTGTGGGCGCACCACATGTTCACCTCCGGCATGGCCGCCTGGATCCGCATCCCGATGGCGATCACGACGGCGATCATCGCCGTGCCGACGGGCATCAAGATCTTCTCCTGGCTGGCCACGCTGTGGCGAGGGGTGCTGCACCTGGATACGCCGATGCTGTTCGCGCTCGGCTTCCTGACGACGTTCACGCTCGGCGGGATCAGCGGCGTGATGCTCGCGATGATCCCCTTCGACATCCACGTCTCGGCGACGTACTTCATCGTCGCCCACATCCACTACGTGCTGTTCGGCGGGTCGCTGATGACGATCTTCGCCGGCGTCTACTACTGGTTCCCGAAGATGACCGGGCGGATGTACGACGAGCGCCTGGGCAAGTGGCACTTCTGGACCACGTTCATCTTCTTCAACGCGACCTTCGGCCCGATGCACATCCTCGGCCTGCAGGGGATGCCGCGCCGCGTCGAGGACTACGCCTCGAAGTTCTCCGGCCTGAACCTCGCGATCTCGATCATGAGCTTCGCGCTCGGCCTGAGCACGCTGATCTTCCTCTACAACATGGTCACCAGCTGGCGCGGCGGCCCGAAGGCCGTGAAAAACCCGTGGCGCGGGATGACGCTCGAGTGGCAGGTCTCCTCGCCGCCGCCCGTGTTCAACTTCGACAAGCTGCCGACCGTCGTCGGCGGCCCCTACGAGTACGGCGTCCCCGGCGCCGTCCACGGCACCTTCGCCCCGACCCCCACCCCGGCCGCCGCCGGTGCGTCCGGCGCCAGACCGGTAGCGGGGCCGAGCGAGTGAGCGCCGAGGTGTGCCCGTGAGGGAAGTCCTCGTAGTCGCCAACCGCACGCTCGGCGGCGCCAAGCTGCTCGAGGCCGTGCGCACGCGCGCCGCCGAAGGCGAGACGCGCTTTCGCCTGGTCGTGCCGCAGAGCGACCCGAGCGCCGGCCTCGTGATCTACGACGAGGCCGTGCGCGAATCGGCGCAGGCGCGCGTCGACCTCGCGCTCGAGCTCGTCACGGCCGAGGGGATCGACGCGACCGGCGAAGTCGGCGACTCCGACCCGTTCCTCGCCACGATGGACGCCGTCGCCGAGCGCCGCCCAGACGAGATCATCATCTCCACCCACCCCGCCGTCAGCTCGGGCTGGCTGCGCCGCGACCTCGTCGATCGGATCCGCAACGCCTCCGGTCTGCCCGTCGAGCACGTCGTCGTCGACATCGAGCAGGAGGGCCTGCCCTTCAAGGTCACGCTCGTGCTCGCTTCCAAGACGCTCGGCGGCGACGAGCTGCTCAACCGGCTGAAGGAAAAGGCGGCAAGCGGCGACCGACGGCTGTTCGTCGTGATCGTGCCCCAGCCCGACGGCAGCGGCGGCGCGCACCGCAGCTCGCGCGAGCGCGCCTCGCGACGATGCTCGACCGGCTGCACAGCGAAGGCCTGCTCGGCTCGGGCATGATCGGCGACCCCGACCCCTACACGGCCGCCGTCAACGCGCTCGAGCTGTTCCGCGTCGACGACGTCGTCATCTCGACGCTGCCCGACCAGCGCTCAGGCTGGATGCGCGCCAACCTGATCGAGCGCGTGCAGCACATGACCTCGGCGCCCGTCGAGCACGTCGTCGTCGATCTCCAGGCCACCTCGACCGCCGCCTCGGCCGCCTAAGTCGATGGAGGCCGCCAGCTTCCCCCACCCCGCCGTCGGCGCGCACGACGACGCGCACGGCGACCACCACGGCCCGCCCGCCGGCGCACGCCAGCTCGCGCGTGAACCCGGCGCTGCTCGGGATGCTGCTTTTCATCATCTCCGAGGTGATGGTCTTCGGCGCCTTCTTCACGGCCTACTTCTTCATCCGCATCGCCCAGGGCGACCCGTGGCCGGCGCCCGGCACCAAACTGCCCGTCGAAGTCGCCGGCATGAACACGGCGATCCTCGTCTCCTCGTCCTTCACGATCCACTGGGCCGAGCAGGCGATCAAGAAAGGCAACCGCTTCGGCTTCAAGGCCGGCATGCTCACGACCTTCCTGCTCGGCTGCACCTTCCTCTTCATCCAGATCAACGAGTACGCCAACATCGGCTTCGCCCCGCAGGACGCCGCCCAGCAGACGATCTTCTACTCGCTGACCGGCCTGCACGGCGCGCACGTCTTCATCGGCCTGTTGCTGCTGCTGTTCGTCACGATCAGGGCCTTCCGCGGGCACTACAGCCCCGAGTCCCACCGCGGCGTCGAAGTGCCCGGGATCTACTGGCACTTCGTCGACATCATGTGGTTGGTCGTCTACTTCACCGTCTACATCCTCTGACAGCCGTGGACGCGGCGCGCATGCGGTGCTGAACCCGTTGCGGACCGAGGATGGGGCGTTTCGGGCGCTGCTCTACGTGCTCGGCGTGATCGTCGTGGCGATCGCCGTGGTCTTGATCGTGCGCGCCGTTTCGTGAGCGGCGCGCGCCCGGGCGGCGTACCCTGAGCCGATGGAGCCCGAGGAGCGCGATCGGCGGGCGCTGATCGGCACGATCGAGACGATCGCGACACTCGTCGTCGTGCTCGCGATCGTTGCCTTCGTCGTCTGGTTCCTGTTCTTCGCGCACGACCCGCTGCTGCGGGTATAACCCAGAGATGCAGCCTCGGGAGACTGATTGCAGGCAAGCCCGCGAACGCGAGCGCGGCGAGTCGTGGCCGAAAAGGATGTCAAGATCCTTGAGCGCAGCGGTTCTGACCCAGAGCTTGCAGGCTTGGCCGAGCATGCTGCCGGCTTGCCATCTGATGTTGCCTGAGGGCTACTTCACCGTCAGCGTGCCGTACATACCGGCCGCGCGGTGTCCGGGCGCCTCGCAGAAGAACGTGTAGCTGCCGGGCTTGAGCGTCACGTTGACCGTGGCGGTCGTCTTCGTCGTGAACGGGCTGGCGCCGACCTTGCTGCCCTTGGCCGTCGCGCCGCCTTCGCCTGTTTCGATCGCAATGTTGTGCGAGACGCCGGAGGTGTTGGGCATTTCGATCGTAACGGCGCCGGCTTTCGCGTTTGCCTTGTTCGTTTCGTACGCGAGCTGTCCCTGCGCATTGGCCGGGATCGACAGCTTGCCGCCCTTCTCTTCGGCCGGCTTGCCCGACCCAGGAGCCTTCACGGCGCTCGCGAGTAGACCGCTGTCTTTGCCCGACTTGGCGACCGCGTCGGCGACGTAGGCAGATACGTCTTTGGCCGTCGAGCCGCTGACGAGGTCTTTCGGCATCGCGCCTTCGGGGTTGGGGATCTGGATCTGTTTTTCGACGACCCCCCTGACCGTGTCGCGATTGGCCCCTTCCTGCAGACTGGCGCGGAATGCTTCGTCGAGGTTCGGCCCGACGACGCCCTTGGTTTCGGCGCGCGCGAGCGTGTGGCAGGAGCCGCACTTGCCGACGAACGCCTTCTTGCCCGCGATCAGGTTGGCGTCGTCGCCGCCCTTGACCGAGCAGCCGCTCGTGGCGATCGCGACGGCGAGCAGGGCGCTCAGCCCGGCGCCGCGCAGAACCAGGCGACGCCGCCCGTGGGCGGCGGCATGTGCGGGCGCTGAAGCGTGCGTGCGGCGCATGAGCGGGCGGAACACTATCCGAACGGGCGGGCGCCTCGACGCCCGCTCCCACGCGCTTTGGCCCTCCAGCGGCCCCGCGCGCGCCCTCTCAGGGCAGGCGGCAACTCCTCGAGCCGCCCCTCGGCGGCCGCGATCACGCCGCGCGCGACCCCCTCCCACGACCAGCGCTCGCGCACCGTCTCGACCAGCCCCGCGCGGGTCGCGCTCGCGCAGCGCCGGATCGGCCGTCAGCCAGCCGATCAGCCGCCGGCGATCGCCGGCACGGCCTCGTCGTCGACCGGAAACGAGAGCAGGCTCGCGGCCTCGGGCGGGACCGCGCCGGCGAGCGCCTCGCTGACCTCGGCCAGCCCGGAGTGCGCGGCGCTGACGGGCAGCACGCCGCACGCGGCCGCCTCGGCGGCGACCATCCCGAACGCCTCGGGGAACGTGCTCGGCACGACCAGCGCCTCGCAGGCCGGCAGCAGCTCGGCCAGCTCGTCGTGCTCGAGCCGGCCCGTGAGCACGACGCGCTCGTCGAGCGCCCGCGCCGCGGCCGCGTAGCGCTCGAGCGCGGCCCATGCAGGCCGTCGAGGAACGCCAGCAGGTGGCGAAGCGGCGCGCGTGCGCCGACGGCCCGCGCTGCCGGATCGGCCTCCAGCGAGCGCCCCGCGCGCGCGATCTCCCGCGCGCGCTCGAGATCGCCGGCTGCGAGCGCGTCGCGCAAGCGCTCGAAGCCCTCGCGGTAGGCGCCGAAGCCGACACCACGAGCCGCGCCCTCGGCACCTGCTCGAGCACCAGCGGCCAGGCGGCGAGCAGCAGATCGACCCCCTTGCTGACGATCAGCTTGCCGACGAACGCGACGAGCCGGTCCTCGGCGGGTCGAGCCGCGCGAGCGCCTCGCCCGCCGCGCGCTCGTCGCGCGCGAAGGCGTCGCCGCCCCCGGCTTGCGCGCCGGCGCCGGCGCCGACGCTCTCGCGCGAGCTCCGGCGATGCACGCAGGCGGGCAGCCAACGCGCCGAGCTCAGCCCGCGCGGCCGCCGGCTCGCGCGGCACGAAGCGCTCGACGTCGACGCCCGGCGGTCCCAGCCGCGTGCGCGTTCTGTCCGCGGGTCCGCGAGCGCCTGCCACAGGCTCGCCGCCGTGTGGTGGGAGCCGACGAGCATGCCGCGCGGCGCCGGCCACGCCCTCGCGCGCGTACGGCAGGAAGCGCTCCGGTTCGGGCTTGACCGTGTACTCGAGCGCGCTTCCGTGGACCTTCACGGCGTACGGCACCCTCCCGCCGAGCGCGCGAGCGAGGATCACCGGGCCCATCACGAGGTGGTTGGCGAGCGCCACGTCCGGCGAGACGAGCTCGACGAGCTCGCGCACGGCCGCCACGTTCGCTTCGACGTAGTCCGCGACCTCGCTCGTCGCTGCACTCGGCGAACGTGCGCGCCTGGATGCCCTCGTAGCGGTCGGCACGTAGACGGGCAGCAGGCCGCCGATGTCGGGCCGGTACACCGTGCAACGCCCCTTACCGGCCGCCCCGGCCTCGTCCCCGCCCGCCGACGCGCCACGCAGCTCGCGCACCTTCAGGAGCCCGAATCCCAGTCGCCGGCCGCGTCGACGAACCCCTGCTGCTCGGGGTGGCGATCCTGGCAGAGCAGGTGCACCTCGTGGCCCTGCCTGACGAAAGCCGCCGCCAGGCGCGCGTTGTAGACGTTCGAGCCCGTCCCCGCGAGCAGGTAGCCGTGGAAGACGAGGATGCGCACCGCGCGAGCCTACTGACCGTCATCCCGGCTTCAGCTCGCTCCCGCGGGACGCTCCGATAAAGTCCCGCTCGTGAGCAGTCAGCGTTATCGCCTGCGCAACCCCGCCAGCGGGCGCGAGATCGTGATCGAGGCCGAGCCGGGCGAGATCTACCTCGACCGCGACACCGGCGAGCCGCTGGAGGTCGTCGGCAAGGTCCTGCCGCTCGCCCCCTCCAGCTCGCGGCTGCCGTGGTCGGTCGAGAACCTGCGCTTCTGCTCCTGGTGCGCACAGCTCGCGCAGAAGGACCTCAACGACTGCCCCACCTGCGGCCGGCGCATGGGACCGCTCGGATCGCCCGTGGGTGATCGTTGAGCGTCCGCGCCGTAGCGCTCGCGCTCGCGCTGCTGCTCGGCGAGCGTGACGCTGGGCGCATGCGGCGGCGGCAGCAGCGCCTCCGACGCCGTGCCCAAGAGCACGCCGAACATCACCCCGCCGAGCGACACGAGCGCCGAACAGGCGGCCGCGCAGACGACCTCGACGTCGACCTCGGCGAGCAAAACCTCGACGAGCGAAAGCCCGGCCAACGAATCCGGCGGCAACGAAGCGACCGAAGAACCCGAAAGCGGCGGCAGCTCGAGCGGTGCCGGCGAAGAAGAAACGAGCAGCCCCTCGGGCGGCGCCTCCGCCGAAAAAGAAGAAGAAAAATCGGCCGCCGGATCGAGTCCCTCGGGCGGCGCGAGCGCACCGACCAAATAGCGCACACGTCCGCCCCGCCGGCCGGCTGGCCAGCGGCGTCCTACGGCGTGGAGACGAGCGTCGCGCTGTAGGTCAGGCGCGCGGTCTGGTAGAGGCAGAAGTACTGCACGGCCGAGCCGATCGAGGTCTGCGTGCTCTGTGAGCTCGTGCTCGCGCACTGCTTCTTTTCGCGGCTCGCGCGCCACGAGGTGTCCTTGCCGAAGCCGAGCGCCAGCGCCGGCGCCCACGTCGGCACGGTGAGCGCCACGATGTAGCCCTTTTTCACCGGGATCGTGCGTTCGAGCGGGAACTGGGCCGTCTTGCCGAAGTACTTTTCGAGCTTGACCGTCGGGCTCGAGGCGATCAGCTTGTACGTGAGGTTCGGTTTCTTCTGCGGCGCGCAGGATCGCGATCCCCGCTTCGGCCGCCCCGCCCTCGTTGGCGTTGAAGAACTTGACCTGCGTCGCGTTCGGCTTGCCGAGGCTGACCGTCCAGGCGACGATCGAGCCGGTTTTGGGGACGCTCGTGAGCGTCGTGTTCGTGGCGACCTTGACCTGGAAGCCGGTCGTGCGGCTGACCGCGAGACACGGGCTTGCCGGGCAGCTGGGCATCGTTTCGGGCGTCGTCGGCGGGATCACGCCGACTTCGGTGATCGTCGCGGTGGCGAAACCGGGCACGGCAAGCAGGAGCGCGAGGCTCGCGAGGAAGGCGATGTTTGTGCGTTTCATCATTGCCACTGCAACACGCCGGGACGGCAGATGTAGCGATATCGACATTTCGCTATTCCCGCCCGAGTTCCTGCGCCGCGGCCGCGATCTGCTCGGAGTCGCCGGCCGCCGGAACCCACGGGAGCCGCAGCGAATCGCCCTCGTAGCGCGGGATCACGTGCACGTGGAAGTGGAAGACCGTCTGAAAGGCGACCGCACCGCACGAGTTCAGCAGGTTCACGCCATCGGCGCCGAGCCGCTCCTTCATCCGTCCAGCCAGACGCTGGCTCGCGAGCGCCACCGCCGTCAGGTCATCGCGCTCGACGGTGAGCAGGTCGGCCGAGTGCTCGCGCGGGATCACCAGCGCGTGCCCGCGCGTGGCAGGCGAGATGTCCATGAAGGAGATCGTGCGCTCGTCCTGGTCGACGATCGTCGCCGGAAGCTCGCCGGCGACGATCTTGCAGAAGATGCAATCTGGGTCGCGCATCGCCGCAAGCCTATTGGCTAGTGGAGGGTGCGCGCGTACGCGAGCGCCTGCTCGCGCGTGGCCACCTCGCCCGCGAACTGCGCCTCGGCGAGCTCGCTCGAGCAGCGCTCCCAGTCGTGGCCCGGCGGCGAATCGCGAGCTCCCGCGCCAGCTCGTCGCCGCGCAGCAACGGCGCCGGCGGGCCCTGCGCGCGCCAGCGCAGCGCATCGCCGAGCATGCCCTTCGGCCACGGCCAGATGCGCCGCGATCGCCTCCTCTGCGCGATCGCCGCGCGTGGCCAGCCGGTCGGCGACCGACAGCAGCGTCACGTCGACCTCGACCGGATCGGTCGCGCGCAGGTACGAGAACACCGTCCGCCGCGGCAGCGGCTGCGGCTCGTGCACGAGGAAGCCGAGCCGCAGGTGATGGCGCGCCAGCGCCGCCACGTGCGCGCGCAGCCGCTCGCTCGCTGCGCAGCCTGCCGAGCACCTCGCGGGCGAGCGCCGCGCCGCGCTCGTCGTGGCCGATGAACGTCACGCGTCCGTCGCCCGGGCGGACCCCCCGCGTCAGCGGCTTGGCGGCGTCGTGCAGCAGCGCGCCCCAGCGCAGCGCCTCGCCGCGCGTGAGGTCGTCCGCGAGCGGCTCCGCCAGCAGCTGCGCGACAGCCGTGCGGTGCTCGCCGAGCACGATGCCGAGCTCGTCCGCTGAGCCGGCCTCGCCGTGACCGGACCGGCCTCGCCGTCGAGCCCGCCGGTCGGCTCTCCGCCCGGCCCGCCGCGAACTCGGTCAACTCGATCGTGCGCCGAGCACCTCCAGCGTGTGGTCGTGCACGTCGGCGTGATGAAAGCGGCTCTGCTCGACGCCGCGCAGCGCCTCGAGCTCGGGAAGCACGACCTCCGTCGCGTCGAAGCTCGCTCATCAGCTCGAGCCCGTGCAGCGCCTCGCGGGCGGCGATGATCCTGCGCAGCTCGACGAACACGCGCTCCGGCGAGCAGCGCACGAGCTCCTCAGCGCGCTCGCGGGCGGCGCGCAGCGTCTCAGGCTCCGGCTCGAGTCCCAGCTCGACCGCGACGCGCACGAGCCGCAGCACGCGCAGTGGGTCGTCGGCGAAGGCGCCCGCGCCGGCCATGCGCAGGCGACCGGCGGCGAGGTCGGCGAGGCCGCCGAGCGGGTCGATCGGCTCGCCGCCCGCGATCGGCTCGGCGATCGCGTTGACCGTGAAGTCGCGCAGCGCGAGATCGGCGTCCAGCGAGCCGCCGCGCAGCGGCTCGACGTCGACCTGCCAGGAGGAGTCGCGCGCCAAGACGCGCCACGCGCCGAACTCCTCCGAGAGCGCGAAGCAGGCCGCGCGCCCGCCGCGCGCGCGATCGCGCGCGCGGCCGCGAGGGATCGCCGTCGACGACGACGTCCAGGTCGACCGTCGCCGCGCCCGAGCGCCCGATCGCGGATTGCCCCGCCGACGAGCCAGGCCGCACGGCCGGCCAGCGCCTCGCGGCGCGGCCTGCAGCGGGTCAGCCATGCACCGGCTCGAGCACGATGCCGTCGCGGTGGTACACGCGCGGCACGCGCGGCGTCAGCCCGCAGGTGATCTCGTAGTTGATCGTGTCCAGTCGCCGCGCGAGCTCCTCGGCCGTGATCCGCTCCTCGCCCTGCGCGCCGATCAGCACGGCCTGCGAGCCGCGCAGGCCTTGCGCGCTCGCCTCGGCGCCGAGGTCGATCGTCACGTTGTCCATGCTGACCGTGCCGACGAGCGCACGGCGCACGCCGCCGACGAGCACGTCGGCGTTGTTCGAGAGCCCGCGCCGCCACCCGTCGCCGTAGCCGATCGGCAGCACGCCGAGCCAGGTGTCGCGCTCGGCGACGAAGCGCCGCCCGTAGCCGGCGCTCTCGCCCGCGCGGCACAGCTTCACGTCGGCGACGTAGGAGCTCAGCTCGAGCGCCGGCTCGAGCCCGCGCGCGGCCGGCTCGGCGCCGAACGGGTCCATCCCGTAGATCGCGATGCCGCAGCGCACCATGTCGAACTGCGCGCCGGCCTCGCGCAGCATCGCGGCGCTGTTGGCCGCGTGCACGATCAAGCTCGGGCCGCGCGCGCCTTCAGCTCGCCGGCCCAGCGCGCGAAGATGTCGAGCTGGCGCGCGAAGAACCCGTCGTCGTCGAGTTCGTCGGCCGTCGCGAAGTGCGTCATCAGGCCCGACCGGCTCGACCCCGCGCTGCTGCTCGGCGAGCTCGAGCACGCGTGAGGCCAGCGCGGCGTCGCGCGTGCCGAGACGGCCCATGCCCGAGTCGAGCTTCACGTGCACGCGCCCGCCGCCGGCTGCAGCGACCTCGCGAACGTAGCGCTCGCTCCACACGACGACGTCGGCGCCCGCCGCGAGCGCCTCGGCGAGCTCGCCCGGCGTGAGCGCGCCCATCACGAGGATCGGCGCCTCCGCGAGGCCGGCCGCGCGCAGCTCGCTCGCCTCCTGCGCGCTCGCGACCGCCAGCCAGCTCGCGCCGCCGGCGAGCGCCGCGCGCGCGCTCTGCACCGCGCCGTGGCCGTAGCCGTCGGCCTTCACGACCGCGCACAGCGCGTGTCCGTCCATGCAGCTCCGCGCGCAGTCGCGCGCAGTTGCGCTCGATCGCCGCCACGTTGACGCTCGCCCGCGCGCGTGCGACGCGCTCCAGCCCCTGCTGGGCATCGGAGGCGACGCTCACGGACCCGCCTCGGCGCGCACCGCCGGCAGCGCTTCGATCACGTCGGTGGCGATCACGCCCTCGGCGCGCCATGCCGGCGCGCCGCCTCGCGCCCCGCGGCCGCGTGCAGCCAGACGCCGGCGCCGGCCGCCGTCGAACGGGTCCAGGCCCTGCGCGAGCAGCGCCGCCGACCACGCCCGTGAGCACGTCGCCCGTCCCCGCCGTCGCGAGCGCCGGGCTGCCGCCGCGGCTGACCGCGACGTAGCCCGAGGGGTCGGCGATCAAGGTGTCGTCGCCCTTCAGCACGACCACCGCGCCCGACTGCTCGGCCGCCGCGCGCACGTGGCGCAGCCGCTCGCGCTCGATCTGCTCGCTGTCGAGCTCGCAGCAGGCGCGCGAGCTCGCCTGCGTGCGGTGTCAGCACGGTCGGCGCCGTGGCGTCCGCGCAGCTCGGCCAGGCGTCCCGCGTGGGCGTTCAGCCCGTCGGCGTCGAGCACCATCGGCGCCTCCGCGCGCGCGCCAGCGCGCGCGCGAACGCGACCGCGCCGATCGCTGCGCCCGATGCCCGGGCCGAGCGCCAGCGCTCCGCCCGCGCGGATGCTCTCGCTCGTCTGCGCCACCGCCGCCGGCGCGAGCGCGCCGTCGCTTTCGGCCAGCGCCGCGCGTCATCAGCTCGGGCGGGGCCGCGCTCGACGAGCACGTCCTGCAGCGAAGCCGGCACGCACGCGATCACGTAGCCCGCGCCGGCGCGCATGGCCGCGTGCGCCGCCATCCGCGGCGCGCCCGTCAGCCCGCGCGAGCCGCCCGCGACGACGACCTGCCCGGAGGCGAACTTGGTCGAGTCGCTCGCCCGCCGGGGCAGCAGCTCGGCACCGGCGGATCGCATCAGGCCGACCCTGGCCCCGATCGGAGCGCCGCGGGGGATGCCGATGTCGATCGTCGCGCACCTCGCCGGCGTGGCCTTGCCGGGCATGATCCACAGCCCCGGCTTGGCCGCGTGGAAGGTGACCGTGACGTCGGCGCGCACGGCCTCGCCGGAGACGACGCCGCGTCGAGGCGTCGACGCCGCTCGGCACGTCGACGCCACGACCGGCGCCGCTCGCAGCGTCGATCGAGCGCGATCGCCTCGCCGACCGCGCCGTGCGGCTCGCCGGCGAAGCCCGTGCCGAGCAGCGCGTCGACGATCACGCTCGCGCCGCTCGATCGCCGCCGCGCCCTGCGCCGAGCGCCACCGGGGCCTCGCCGGGCAGGCGCTCGAGGTTGGCCGCCGCGTCGCCCTTGAGCTCCTCCGGCGGCGCCACGCAGACGACCGTCACCTCGCGCCCCGCCTCGCGCAGCAGCCGCGCCACGACGAGCCCGTCGCCGCCGTTGTTGCCCTTGCCGCACACGACCGCCACGAGACCGTCGCAGGCGTGCACCTCGACGGCGCGGGCCACGCCCGTGCCGGCTCGCTCCATCAGATCGAGTCCGGCGACCCCCTGATCCTCGATCGCCCAGCGGTCGACGCCCCGCATCGTCTCGGCGTCGGGCAGCGGCTCGAGCCAGTCCGGCAGGCGCTCCACGAGGAGCGATGCTAGATGGTCGGACCCCTACTCGACCGTGACCGTCTTGGCCAGGTTGCGCGGCTGATCGACGTTCAGCCCGCGGTTGCGCGCGATGGCATAGGCGAGCAGCTGCAGCGGGATCACGGCGAGGATCGGCTGCAGCATCCAGTCGGTCGCCGGGACCGTCATCGTCGCGTCTGCGTGCGGGTCGACGTCGCCGTCGCCCTCGGTGCTCACCGCGATCACGTCGCGCCCCTCGCGCGCGCGCCTCCTGGATGTTCGAGACGAGCTTGTCGAGCACCGGCGAGCGCGTCGCCACGCAGACGACCGGCGTCGCGTCGTCGAGCAGCGCGATCGGTCCGTGCTTCATCTCGCCCGCCGCGTAGGCGTCGGTCGAGATGTAGGAGATCTCCTTCAGCTTCAGCGCGCCCTCGAGTGCGACGGGCAGGCCGACGTGGCGGCCGATGTAGAAGAAGAAGTCCGCGTCCCAACACGTCTTCGCGATCGCCTGCGACTCGCGCTCGGCGCGGTCGACCATCTCGTCGATGCAGTGCGGCAGGCGCTTGAGCTCGCCGACTAGCTCGCTCACACGAGCCGGCTCGAGCGTGCCGCGCAGCTCGGCCAGCCGCAGCGCCAGCAGGTACATGACCGCGACCTGGCAGACGAACGTCTTCGTCGCCGCCACGCCGATCTCGAGACCCGCGCGCGTGTAGAGCACGCCGTCGGCGTCGCGCGTGGCCTGCGAGCCGCGTGTGTTGGTGATCGCGAGCACCGTCGCGCCGCGCTCGCGCGCCAGGCGCATCGCCGCGAGCGTGTCCGCCGTCTCGCCCGACTGCGAGATGCCGATCACCAGATCGCCCGGCCCGACGACCGGATTGCGGTAGCGGTACTCCGAGGCGATGTCCATCTCGACCGGCACGCGCGCCCACTCCTCGAGCGCGTAGCGGCCGATCAGGCCCGCGTGGTAGGCGGTTCCGCAGGCGACGACGACGATCCGCGTGACGTCCGCGAGAATCGACTCGTCGAGCGCGCCCTCCTCGTCGAGGTCGACGCCGTCGCCCCGTGCCGTGCGGTCGAACAATCGTGTCGGCGACCGCGTCGGCCTGTTCGTGGATCTCCTTCAGCATGAACGTCTCGTAGCCGCCCTTCTCGGCGGTCTCCTGGTCCCAGTCGACCTGTTCGACCTCGCGCTCGACCGGCCGCCCGTCGCCGGTCATGATCTGCACGCCCTCGGGCCGCAGCACGACGATCTCGCCGTTCTCGACGTACTGGACGCGTGCGCGTCTGCGCGAGGAACGCCGGCACCGCCGAGGCGACGAACTGCTCGCCCTCGCCGCGGCCGACGATCAGCGGGCACTCCTTGCGCGCGCCGACGAGCACCTCGGGCTCCTCGAGCGCCATCGCCACGAACGCGTAGTGGCCCTCGAGCTCGGCGTAGGCCAGACGCACGGCCTCGGCGAGGTCGTCGGCGTAGTGCGCCGCGATCAGATGGGCGATCACCTCGGCGTCGGTCTCCGAGGTGAACACGGCGCCGTCGGCGAGCAGGCGCTCCTTCAGCGCCATGTAGTTCTCGACGATCCCGTTGACGACCACGTGCACGCGGTCCTCGTTGTCGTAGTGAGGGTGCGCGTTCTCCTCGCTGACGCGCCCGTGCGTGGCCCAGCGCGTGTGCCCGATCCCGGTCGTCGCCGGCTTCGGCGCAAGCGCGACCGAGCCGTTGCCCTCTGCCCGCGCCTGCGCGCCGTCGAGCTTGGCCTCGAGCGCGCTCGAGGTTGCCGACCGCCCGGACCGCCTCGATCCGCCCGTCGGCGATCACCGAGATGCCGGCGGAGTCATAGCCGCGGTACTCGAGCTTGCTCAGCCCCTCGAGCAGCAGCTCGCGGACCGGACGTCCGCCAACGTAGCCAACGATGCCGCACATCGAGCGAAGATACCAGCGCTTTTCGGCGCGGCTCGGGCTGCACGGGCCTCACCAGACGACCGTTCTAGCCGAGCTCCGCCTGCACGAGCGCGACCAGCCGCTCGCAGACCTCGTGCGCCTCGTCCTCGGTCGGCGCCTCGACCATCACGCGCACGAGCGGCTCGGTGCCGCTCGGGCGCACGAGCACGCGACCGCGTCCGGTCAGCTCCTGCGCCGCCGCCTGCGACCGCCTGGTCGACGCCGGCCGCCTGCGACGAGCGCGTCGCGGTCGCGCACGCGCACGTTGACCAGGCGCTGGGGCAGCTTCGCCATCGCGTGGCGCTCGCTCAGGTCGCCGCCCGCCAGCGCCTCCAGCGTCAGCAGCGCGCTCGCGATGCCGTCGCCCGTGCGGTTGAAGCCCATCTCGATGATGTGGCCCGACTGCTCGCCTCCGAGCGCCCAGCCGCGCGCGCGCAGCTCCTCGAGCACGTAGCGATCGCCGACGCTCGTCGTCACCACGTTCACGCCGGCCTGCTCCATCGCCGAGTGAAAGCCGTAGTTGGTCATCACCGTGACCGCGACGCCATCGCCGCTGAGGCGTCCGTTCGCGCGCAGGTGCAGCGCCGCCAGCGCCAGCAGCTCGTCGCCGTCGACGACCGCGCCCTTGCGATCGACCGCGAGCACGCGGTCGCCGTCGCCGTCGAAGGCGAAGCCGAGCGCGTGCCCGCCGGCGACCACGCGCTCGGCGAGCGCCTCGACGTGCGTCGAGCCGCACGCCGTCGTTGATGTTGCGGCCGTCGGGCTCGTCGGCGATCACGCTGACGCTCGCGCCGAGGCGGCGGAAGATCTCCGGCGCCACGTGGTAGGTGGCGCCGTTGGCGCAGTCCAGCAGCACGTCGAGGCCGCGAGGTCGAGGTCGACGAAGCGCGTGTGCAGCTCGCGCAGGTAGTCCTCCGGCGCGCCGCGCAGCTCGCGCACGCGGCCGATCGACGTGTTCGCCGGCGGCGCCTCGCGATCGAGCAGCGCCTCGATCGCAGTGCTCGGTGTCGTCGGAGAGCTTGTAGCCGTCGCCGGCGAAGAACTTGATGCCGTTGTCGTGGAAGGGGTTGTGCGAGGCCGACAGCACGACCGCGAGGTCGAAGCCGTAGCGCCCGAGCAAGCAGCGGCGCGGCCGGCGTCGGCAGCACACCGCCGAGCAGCGCATCGCCGCCCGCCGCGCTGACGCCGGCGGCCATCGCCGCCTCGAGCATCTCGCCCGACTCGCGCGTGTCGCGCACGATCAGCACCTGCGGGCGCTCGGCTCCGGTCTGCTCGGTGGCCGCGCGACCGAGCGCGAGCGCCAGCTCGGCCGTCACGAACTCGCCGGCGACGTCCACGAACGCCGTCCGTTCCGAACAGCTTGCGGGGCATGCCGACCCTCGTTCTATCGGCGCTAGCGCTTGGAGAACTGCGGCCGCTTGCGGGCCTTCTTCAGGCCGGCCTTCTTGCGCTCCTTGGCGCGCGAGTCGCGCGTGAGGAACCCACGGCGCTTGAGCTCGCCGCGCAGGTTCGGGTCGGCCTCGAGCAGCGCGCGCGAGACGCCGTGGCGCAGCGCGCCGGCCTGGGCCGAGATGCCGCCGCCGTGCAGGCGCGCGACGACGTCCATCGTCTCCTCGTAGCCGACCGTCTCGAGCGGCTGGCGGATGTTGCGCTGCAGCGTGTCGCGCGGGAAGTGCTGCTCGAGCGTGCGCCCGTTGATCAAGTAGGTGCCCGTGCCGGGGCGCAGCGTCACGCGTGCGATCGCCGTCTTGCGCTTGCCCGTCGCGCGGTAGCGCGCGCCGGCCGCCAGGTCGATCGCGGCCGTCGCGATCGGCTCGCTCAGAGCCTCATCGCCCTCCTCGGCCTCGCCCTCGGCCTCCGGCGTCGGCCTCGCCCTCCTCGTCGGCGACCGCGTAGGGGTCCTCGTAGGCCGTCTCGCCGCGTCCCAGCGGGTCGGCGCCCTCGGGCACGATGTCGACCTCCAGGTGCGCGCCGGGAACGGCCGGTTTGGCGCTCGGCGCCGCGACGTCGGCGTCATCGCCTTCGTCCTCCTCCTCGTCCACCGCGGCCTCGACGGCCGTCGCGTCCTCAGACTCCTGCAGGGCCTCGAGCGCAGCGTCCTCCGCCGTCCCGGCGATCTCCTGGGCGTCGTCCGTCGGCACCGCGTGGCCCTCGCCGCTCGGCTCGACCGTCGCCGGCTCAGGCGCCGGGTGCTCGGCCGGCGCCTCGCGCGCCTCCTCGGCGGCCTCGAGCGCCGCGTCCTCGGCAGAGCCCGCGATCTCCTGCGCGTCCTCGCTCGGCACGGCGTGCTGCGGGGTCTCCTCGGCGGGTGCGTCCTCTGCCGGCGTCGTCCGGCGTGTCGTCGTCGGCCATCAGCGCTCGATCTCCAAAGTTTGCGGCTTCTGGGCGACGTGCGGGTGCTCGGGCCCGGCGTAGATCTTCAGCTTGGTCAGCTGCTTACGCGCCAGGCGGTTGCGCGGCATCATGCCTTTGACGGCCAGGCGGATGATCTCCTCCGGCCGGCGCGCCTGCATCTCCTCGAACGTGCGCGAGCGCAGGCCGCCCGGGTAGCCCGAGTGGCGGTAGTAGCGCTTGGCCTGGCGCTTGTTGCCCGTCACGTGGATCTTCTCCGCGTTGACCACGATCACGAAGTCGCCCGTGTCGATGTGCGGCGTGTACTCGGGCTTGCGCTTGCCGCGCAGCATGTCCGCGATCTGCGTCGCCAGGCGCCCGAGCGTCAGCCCGTTCGCGTCGACGAGCAGCCAGTTGCGCTCGCGGTCGGTCGGCTTCGCTACGTATGTCTTCGTCGAGGGTGCACATAGGCCACGCGTGAAGAAGGCCCACGACGCGCGGCGAGGCAACATCATAGGCGAAGATCGCGCGGCCTCGCGGCCCGACATCACTACGGCGACCGAGCTCCGGCTGCGACTCTGTAGGGCGAGCCCGGCTGCGGCGACACCGCCCATACAGGCGCCCCTACGTGGGCTACTCCCACTCGATCGTGCCGGGCGGCTTCGACGTGATGTCGAGCACCACCCGGTTGACCTCGCGCAGCTCGTTGATCATGCGCGAGGCGATCGCCTCCAGCAGGTCGTACGGCAGGCGCGCCCAGTCGGCCGTCATCGCGTCGTCGCTCGTCACCGCGCGCATCACGACGACGTAGCCGTAGGTGCGCTCGTCGCCCTGCACGCCGACCGTGCGCACGTCGGGCAGCACGCAGAAGGACTGCCACAGCTCGCGGTAGAGACCGGCCTTGCGGATCTCCTCCTGCAGGATGTGGTCGGCCTCGCGCAGCACGTCCAGGCGCTCCTTGGTCGCTTCGCCGCCGACCACGCGGATCGCGAGGCCCGGGCCCGGGAACGGCTGGCGCCAGACCAGGCGCTCGGGCAGGCCGAGCTCGACCCCGACCGCGCGCACCTCGTCCTTGAACAGCGCGCGCAGCGGCTCGACCAGCTCGAACTGCAGGTCCTCCGGCAGGCCGCCCACGTTGTGGTGGGACTTGATCGTCGCCGCGCCCGTGCCGCCGCCCGACTCGATCACGTCCGAGTAGAGCGTGCCCTGCACGAGGAAGCGCGCGTCCTCGCCGCCGCTGCTCTCGGCCAGCGTGGCCGCCTCCTCCTCGAACACGCGGATGAACTCGGCGCCGATCACCTTGCGCTTGGCCTCCGGCTCGGTGACGCCCTTGAGCTTCTCCAGGAAGCGCCGCTCGGCGTCGACCGCCACGAGCGGCACCTTGAACGTGTCGCGGAACGCGCTGACGACCTGCTCGCCCTCGTCCTTGCGCATCAGGCCGTGGTCGACGAACACGCAGGTCAGCTGGTCGCCGATCGCGCGGTGCACGAGCAGCGCCGCCACCGAGGAGTCAACGCCGCCCGAGAGGCCGCAGACGACCTGCGCATCGCCGACCTGCGCGCGGATCCGGCGGATCTGTTCCTCGACGATCGACGCCGGCGACCAGGTCGGCTCGCAGCCGCAGATCTCCGTCAAGAAGCGCGTCAGGATCTCCTGCCCGTAGGGCGTGTGCACGACCTCCGGGTGGAACTGGATGCCGTAGATGCCGCGGGCCGTGTCCTCCACGGCCGCGACCGGCGAGGAGCTCGACGACGCCAGCGCCGTGAAGCCCGGCGGCGGCTCATAGACGTGTCGCGGTGCGACATCCAGCACGTCTGCTCGCGCGGCAGGTCGTGCAGCAGCCGCCCGGGCTCTGAGACGTGCAGGTCCGAGCGGCCGAACTCGCCGACCTCGGCCTGCTCGACGCGCCCACCCAGCTCGTGCACGAGCAGCTGCATGCCGTAGCAGATGCCCAGCACCGGAACGCCGAGCTCGAGCAGCTCGCGCTGCAGGTGCGGCGCGCCCTCGGCGTAGACCGAGGCCGGGCCGCCCGAGAGGATGATCCCGCGCGGCTTGCGCTTGGCCACCTCCTCGACCGGCGACCGTGTGCGGCAGCAGCTCGGAGAACACGCCGCAGTCGCGCACGCGGCGCGCGATCAGCTGGCTGTACTGGCCGCCGTAGTCGAGCACGACGATCTCGTCCGTGGCCGTCTCGATCGTGCCCGCCGTGTCGGCGACCGCCTCCGGCGCCGTGACGGCGGTATCAGTCATTGACGAGGGCTGCTGCCTTCCCGTTCGTGGCGCCCATGCCGACCTGCTGGTCGCGCTGCAGCGACTTGCCCTCGGTCTGCAGCGACGGCGCGATCACGACCTCGGCGCGGTTGAACTCCGCCAGGTCCTTGTGACCGCACGTGGCCATCGACGTGCGCAGGCCGCCGAACAGGTTGAACGTGCCGTCGTTCTCGCGTGCCGGGCCCGTGAGGATCTCCTCGAGCGTGCCGTTCTGGTGCGTCGCCACGCGCGCGCCGCGCGGCAGGCTCGGGTGGAACGTCGCCATGCCCCAGTGAAAGCCGCGCCCCGGGGCCTCGTAGGCGCGCGCCAGCGGCGAGCCGATCATCACCGCGTCCGCGCCCAGCGCGATCGCCTTGGAGACGTCGCCGCCGTTGCGCATGCCGCCGTCGGCGATCACCTGCGCGTACTCGCCCGTCTCGAGCATGTGCGTCGAGCGCGCGTGCGCCACGTCCGCGATCGCCGTCGCCTGCGGCACGCCGATGCCGAGCACGCCGCGTGTCGTGCACGCGGCGCCCGGGCCGACGCCGACGAGCACGCCCGCCGCGCCTGTGCGCATCAGGTGCAGGCCCGTGTGGTAGGAGGCGCAGCCGCCGACGACGACCGGAACGTCGAGCGAGGGGATGAACTCCTTCAGGTTGAGCGGCTCCGAGACCGTCGAGACGTGTTCGCCGGAGACGACCGTGCCCTGGATCACGAGCACGTCGAGACCCGCCTCCATCGCGATCTCGTGGTACTGGAGCACCCGCTGGGGGGTCAGCGAGGCCGCGACGACGACCTTCTGCTCCTTGATCTCGGCGATCCGCTGCGCGATCAGCTCCGGCTTGATCGGCTCTGCGTAGATCTCCTGCATCTCGCGCGTGGCGAGGTCCTTGGGCAGGGTCGCGATCCGCTCGAGCTGCTCCTCGGCGTCCTCGTAGCGCGTGAAGATGCCCTCCAGGTTGAGCACCGCCAGGCCGCCGAGGTTGCCGATGATGCCGGCCGTGCGGGGTGAGACGACGCCGTCCATCGCCGAGGCGAGCAGCGGCAGCTCGAACTGGTAGGGCCCGAGCTTCCAGGAGATGTCGATGTCGTCGGGGTCGCGCGTGCGCCGTGAAGGCACGATCGCGATGTCGTCGAATCCGTATGCGCGACGGCCCTTCTTGCCGCGCCCAATCTCTATCTCCATCGGTTGATCCTCGCAATCGCTCCGGACGAGACGACCCCGCTGCAAGCGGGGTCGAACGGGGGTCGGCGAGGCGCCTGGATGGTGTTGTCACGGACGTCGGCCAACGGATTTCGAGCATAGCAACGGGGCCTTGCGTCCTAAGCCCTTGGATATCCTCGTCTGACATGAGCGAGGGAGACGAACATGGGCTCGCCCACGAGCTATGACCCACACGCGATCGAGGCCCGCAGGCAGGCAGCCTGGCGCGAGCGCGACGCCGCCCGGACGCCCGCCGTCCAGGACGATCTGCCGCACCTGTACATAAAGCCCTCCGCGCCGTTCACCTCGGGCAACGTGCACATCGGGCACGTGCGCAGCTACTCGATCGGAGACGCCTACGCGCGCTTCCGCCGCGCGCGCGGCGACCAGGTGCTGTTCAACTTCGGCTTCGACGCTTTCGGCCTGCCCGCCGAGCTCGGCGCGATCGACCGCGGCATCCCGCCGAGCGAGTGGGTCTCGCGCTGCGCCACGCACATGACCGGGCAGCTGCAGCGGCTCGGCTTCTCCTTCGACTGGGAGCGCACGTTCCTCAGCTCCGACCCCGTCATGTACCGCTGGTCGCAGTGGCTGTTCCTGACGCTGCTCGAGGCCGGGCTCGTGTATCGCGGCACGGGCACGGTCGACTGGTGCGACACCTGCCAGACGACGCTCGCCACGATCCAGGTCGAGGACGGGCTTTGCTGGCGCTGCCACAACCCGGTGCGGCTGATCGAGCGTCCCACGTGGTATCTGCGGATCAGCGCCTACGTGCCCGAGAACGACCGCCGCCTGCAGGAGCGCGCCGACTCGGGCAAATGGGACGAGGTCGCGCTGGCCAGCCAGCGCTTCGTGCTCGGCCGCGTCGACGGCGTCGAGGTCGAGCTGAACGGCAGAGGACGGCACGAAGCTCAACGTGTTCACGCCGCACGCCGAGGAGCTCGAGCAGGCGCGCTTCGTGCTGATCTCGCCCAAGCACCCCGAGATCGACGCCTGGGCGGACGAGCCCCAGGTGCGCGAGCGCCTGGAGGAGCTGCGCTCGGGCGGCCTGCAGCGAAGCTCTCGCGACGCAGCTCAGATCCCGCTCGTCGACACCCGCCGCACGCTGCCCGCCCCGGCCGGCGGCCCGCCGCTGCCCGTGCTGATCTCCCCCGGCGTCGACGGGCGCTTCGGCGCGACCGCCGTGTTCGGCATTCCCGAGGCCGACCGCACCGACGAGGTGCTCGCCGAGCGGATCGGCGCTCTCCTCTCAAGACGCCCGCGAGGGCATCCCATCCTCGACATCCGGCGAGCAGCCGCACGCGATGCCAGAGGCCGCGCCCAGCCGTCCGCTACAAGGCCGACGACTTCTCGATCTCGCGCCAGCGCTCCTGGGGCACGCCGATCCCGATCGTCTACTGCGAGGAGCACGGCGCCGTGCCGCTGCCCAAGGAGCAGCTGCCGGTGGCGCTGCCGCTCGACATCACCCCCACGGGCACCGGCAACCCGCTGGCCGAGCTGCGCTCGTTCGTGCAGACGACCTGCCCGCTGTGCGGCGGTCCGGCCGAGCGTGAGACCGACACGCTCGACTGCCACTTCGACGCGCTGTGGCTGTGGCTGCCGGCGTGCGTGCCGCCCGAGTCGCGCGAGGACTCGCTGGAGCAGATCCTCGCGCTGCCGGACCTGCGCCACTGGCTGCCCTCCGAGCGCGTCGTCGCCGGCTCGGACAGCGGCAACTTCGTGTTCGACCAGCGGATCGTCACGAAGGCGCTGCGCGACATCGGCCCGCTCGCGTTCCTCGAGGACGGCGAGCCGTTCGCGGGCTGCCTGTTTCACGAGATGGTGATCAGCGACGGGCGCAAGATGAGCAAGCATCTCGGCAACGTCGTCGACCCCGACGCGCTCGTCGAGCGCTACGGCGCGGACACGGTGAGGCTCGCCGTGCTCTACGCCGCGCGTCCGCAGAAGACGCTCAACTGGAGCGACTCGGCCGTGCTGCGCGCGCACCGCTTCCTCACGCAGGTGTGGGAGTTCGCGCAGACACGACTGGCCGCCAGTCCAGGAGCAAGGGGCCGGCGAGAGCTCAGACTGCGGGCGCCGACGGCGAGCCCATCAGAGACACGAGCGAGCACCTGCGGCTGAAACTCTCGCAGTGGACGGAGAAGGGCGTGGAGAAGATCACCGAGGACATGGAGGGCCTCGAGATGCACAGCGCCGTGCGCAACGTGATGCGGCTGTTCGACCGCATCAAGGACTTCGAGAAGCGCGTGCTCGCGCGCCAGCCCGCGCTCGGGCCGGCCGACAACGAGGCGCTGTTTCAGGCCCTCTCGCTGCTCGCCCAGTTGCTCGGACCGTTCGCCCCGCACATGGCCGAGGAGCTGTGGATCTCGCTCGGAAACGACGAGAGCGCTGTGCAAACGCCTTGGCCAGGCGTATCGTTGCGGGAGATAGCCGCATGAGCCCGCAGACGATCGAGACCCCGACCGGGGCAAGGCAACGGACGCGCTCGTGCGCAACGGGCCTCGTCTGCCATCGCTGCGAGAACAGCTATCCACTCGAGTCAACCGTCTTCTCGTGCCCGGACTGCGGCAAGGGCCTGGACATCGTCTACGACTACGAGCTCGCCGCCAGCCACTTCCGCGACTTCCCCAGCTCCGAGCGCCCGCAGAACGTTTGGCACTTCGAGGAGCTCTTGCCGATCGTCGACGCCGGCGCGCAGGCGCGCGTGGGACAGCACTCCGGCTACACGCCGCTGATCCGCGCCGACCGGCTCGGCGCCGAGCTCGGCATCGCCAACCTCTACCTGAAGGACGACTCGAGCAATCGCCCGAGCCTCTCCTACAAGGACCGCGTCGTCTCGATGTCGGTCGCGCGGCTGCTCGAGCGCGGCAAGACCGAGATCGGCTGCGTCTCGACGGGCAACGTCGGCACGGCCGTCGCCTCGCTCGCCGCCAAGGCCGGCGTCGCCGCCTACATCTGCTACCCCAACCGGCTCGAGGAGATGAAGGCGCGCTCGTGCATGGCGCTCGGTGCGAAGGTCCTGCAGGTCGAGGGCAACTACGACGAAGCCAACCGCCGCTGCCGTGAGCTCGCCGAAGCGACAGGCATGGACTTCGCCAACATCACGCTGCGCCCGTTCTACGCCGAGGGCGCCAAGACGGCGGCGTTCGAGATCGTCGAGCAGCTCGACTGGGAGTCGCCCGACCACATCCTCAGTCCGGCCGCCGGCGGCACGCTCTCCTCGCGCATGCACAAGGGCCTCAACGAGCTCGAGCTGCTCGGCCTCGCCGAGACGGCCAGGACCGCGATCCACATCGCCCAGCCGAGCGGCTGCAACCCGATCGCCTCGGCGATCCTCGCCGAGGAGGCCGAGGTGCACCCGGTGATGCCCGAGACGGCGGCGCACTCGCTCGCGATCGGCGCGCCCGGCGACGGCTATCTCGTGATCGACGCCGTGCACAAACGCGGCGGCACGGCGGCGTTCGCCTCAGACCCGGAGATCTTCGCGGGCATCGACCTGCTGGCGGCCACCGAGGGCCTGTTGACCGAGCCGGCCGGCGGTACGACGGTCGCCGTGCTCGAGAAGCTCGCAGCGGCGGGCCGCTTCGCGGCCGGCGACACGGTCGTGGCGCTGATCACAGGCAACGGGCTGAAGACGCTCGACGAGCATCCGCAGAAGCGCTGGCCGGACAAGATCGCGTGCGAGCTCGACGCGATGCGCGCGGCGCTCGAGGAGATGAAGGCCGCGCCGAGCCTGATGCAGACGGCGCACGAAGCGCTGCAGCTCTAGCCGGCCGACGGCGACTCAGCCGCGTCGCAGCAGCCGCCCGACGGCGGCCATCATCTCCTCGGTGCGCTGCTCGCGCTCGCCCTCCTCGCCGCCGAGCACGCAGACGCGTGCGTGGTCGTCGAGCAGCCCCAGCGCGACCTTGTCGAGCGCGGCCTCGATCGCGGCGATCTGCGTGAGCACGTCGATGCAGTAGCGGTCCTCGGCGACCATCTTCGAGACGCCGCGCACCTGGCCCTCGATCCGCGCAAGGCGCTTCTGGAGCTCGTCCTTGCTCGCCGTGTAGCCACGCGCGGGCGGTCTCTTCTCGATCTCGGCCATCCATACAGGATACCCCCAGGGGGGATGTCGTTCCGCGGGCCGCGTCCGCGGCCTTCGGTGGATGACGGGCGAGGACGAGTCGATACAGTGCCCCCCATGGCCGCAGAGTTCCCCGCAGACCCGCTGCTCGACCCCGACGAGCGCCACCGCAAAGAGCGCGAGGCCGTCGAGGAGGCCGGCGGCGGCGAGTCCGAGGGCTTCGAGCTGGCCGAGCGGGAACTGATCGAACACACCTCCCACGGCGACGAGCACCGCCCGGCCAAGATCTCCCAGGACGCCTTTGGCGAGGGCGAGGAGGAGGACAGCGGCGCCGAGTATGGCGAGGCCGACGAGGAGCAGCTCAGCGACTAGTCCGCTCGCGCGCACAGACGCGTGAGCAACGGTGCGTGGTCGGAGAGCTCGACCCGCCGCCCGTCGATCAAGAGCTCCCGACCGGGCCGATCGGGCGCGCTTGGCGTACCTGACGCCGAACCGCCGGAGGTGGCCGGCACCAGCCCGCGTGCAAATACATGATCTACGCCCGAAGCGGCGGCGTGGACGATCGTCGCCGGCGGCGGCGCCGGACTTCGCACGTTGAGATCGCCGCCGAGGATCAGCCGATCGGTGCCGGCCCAGGCGAGCGCGCGGGGCCACAGCCGCTCGAGCTCCTGCCTGGCCCGCGCCGGGCGCGTGCTGGCGTGGAGGTTGACCACGCACGATGCCGTCGCGCAGGCGCGCCAGCTGGGCGACGCGCCGCTCGGGCCAGCGACGCAGGCGCAGCGTGCAGTGCTCGGCGATCGGCGCGCGCGAGAGGATCGCGTTGCAGCCGCCGCCGTTTGCCTTGAGCAACTCCGGACGGCGCTCGGCGAGCGCGCGGCGCAGCGCGCAGCAGCGAGTTGCGCGAGGTCAGCGCGCTGCACTGCTCGACGCCGAGCTCGTCGCGCGAGTCGCTGCGGCCACCACGGCGGCACCTCCTGCAGGAGCGCCACGTCCCAGCTCCATTCGCCGAGCTTGGCCGCGAACTCGTCGATACAGCGAGCGGTTGGTCGCCGGCAGCGAGCGACCGTGGAAGAGATTCCAGCTGAGCACGAGCACGATCGCCATCGATCCATTAATTAATAGAAATAGACGAAAGGTCCCGAGCCGGGTTGCTCGACCCGGCCCGAGACCTCCCTGCGCCTCAGGCGCTCACCGGATCGACTATTCGGTCGTCGTCGTCGTTCCGGTGCCCGTCTTCGTGCCGGTACCCGATTTCGCTTCGGCACCTGAGGCTTCCTGACCGGGCGGCGGGCCTCCCATGCCCGGGGGTCCGCCCCTGCCGGGACCGTGTTCGGGGCGGAACGAGGAGTCCATCGCGAACACCGTCGTACCTTCCGTCGAGGAGCTGACCGAGACGTGGTCTTCTGCCTTGATTTCAGCGAGCGAAGCCGTCTTGCCGTCGCGCATCACTTTCGCTCCCGAAGGCACCGTCAGCGTGAGCGTCTTGTACGTCGCGCTTTTCGTGCCCTCGTCGATCGTGATCGTGCCGCCGGCGCTGTCGACGCTCTTCACGGTGCCTCGATCGCTCGTCAGCGTGATGAACGACGTACCCGCTTTGTCGGGCACGACGCTGACCGAGTGCACGGCGTCTCCACCCGGGCCATGCATGTCGCCATCCGGGCCGCCCATCGCGCCCGGCGGGCCCTGGACGCCCGACGCCTGGGCGCTGTGCGCCGTGGCTTTGCTCTTCGCGCTCGAGCTCTTCGTCGTGCCCGAGCCCTGCGCGATCGCGGCCGTGACGGCGGCCAGCGCGCATATCGCCGCCACCACGCCGATCAACCTACTTGCGGAACATTGGGACCTCCTGCTCTGCGGTTCGCCGAGCACCAATCCGAGCTCGACCTTGCGAGCATCCTCGGGGCAGGCCGTAAGACGGACCTGTGGCACGGGTAAGAGTTCTGTCTATGGCGGCGCCCGCCCGCGATCGCGAATCGACTAGCCTTCAGTTAGGTCACCCTAACTCAGAGGTTCGATGAGCTTCGCGGAAACGGTCGCACTCGGCGCAATCGCCGGATTCACGATCTTCATAGGCTTGCCGATCGGCCGCGTGCGGCACGTCGACGACCGCTTGCGCGTGGCGCTCGCGATGCTCTCCGTCGGCATCCTCGCGTTCATCTTCATGGACGTCACCTCGCACGGTCAGGAGATCGTCAGCGCCCGCCTCGACGCCTACAAGAATCACGACGGGAACTTCGCCGGCGTGATCGGCATGTTCGCGCTGCTCGCCGCCGGCTTCACGCTCGGCACCGCCGGCATCTCGGCGGTCGAGCGCAGGCTCCGCCCCAAGCGAACCGAGCTCGCTCCGCTCGCCGGCGGCGACGGGGCCGCCGTCCTGAGCCCGACCGAGATCGCCGGGTACGACGCGCAGGCGGCGAGCGCGCGCCGGCAGGCGCTGCAGACCGGCATGACGATCGCCGTCGCCATCGGCCTGCACAACTTCGCCGAGGGGCTGGCGATCGGCGTCTCCGCGCAGGCCGGCCAGGTCGCCCTCGCCACCGTCCTCGTGGTCGGCTTCGGCCTGCACAACGCCACCGAGGGCTTTGGCATCGTCGGGCCGCTCGGCAGCGCGCGGCCCTCGTGGAAATGGCTCGGCATCGCCGGGCTCGTCGGAGGCGGACCGACCTTCATCGGCGCCATCGTCGGCTATCAGGTGCACTCCGCCGCGCTCGAGCTGTGCTTCTACGCGCTCGCCGGCGGCGCCATCCTCTACGTGATCGGCGAGATCTGGGCCGGCGTTCGCCGCTACGGGCACCGCACGCTAGGGCTGCTGCTGCTGGCAACCGGCTTTCTCGCGGGTGTCGCGACCGACCTGATCGTCAGCTACGGCGGCGGTTGACGCCGCGTCCGGGCTGGGCCGATCACAGCCCGAGCTTACGAACGCCGGCCTCGTCGAAACCGAAGTGGTGCCCTGCCTCGTGCAGCACAGTCTGCTTGACCTTCAGCCGCAGACGCTCGGGATCGTCACCGAAGTCACGCACGAGCGTGTCGCGGAAGATCAGGATCTCGTCCGGTAGACCGCCGCCGCCGAAGAAGCCCATGCCGCCCATCTTCAGGCCGATATACAGGCCATAGGCGTGGTGTTCGGCGCCGCGGTCGGATACGACGATCGCGACGTTCTCGAGCGCGCGTTGAAACTCGCTCGGCAGCTCGTCGAGCGCCGAGCGGACGAGCTCCTCGAACTGCTGCTCGCTGTAGCGGCGGTGGTTGCTCACGGCTCCATGATCACACCAAGCAAGCCGACTCTCCGTAAGCCGGCAGGAGCGCGGGCCTACCTCAGCAACCGTTGAAAGTGCAAGCTGCTGATGCCCATGCGCTCGCGAAAGTAGAAGCGGTGTGCATCCTCGCGGGCTGTGCCCGAATCGAGATCGATCGCCCGGCAGTCCGCCTCGCGTGCCCGGCGCTCGAGCTCGCCGAGAAGCGCAGCGCCGTGGCCCCGACCGCGCGCGCCGCTCGCCGTCACGAGGTCATCGACGTAGAGCTTGCGCAGGCTGGCCGTAGTCGCCATCAGTCGCCAGCCGGCGACGGCTATGCAGCACTCGTCGTCGTACAGCGCGGTGAAACGAAGCCCCTGCGGATGACCCTCGCAGTACACGGCTGTGAACTGCTCTGTGGTGAGCTCGTGGCGCAGCTCGCGAAGCACCGGAAGGATCTCGGATGTCAACCGTGGGTCGCCGGGCGCGAGATCGAGGAAGTGCATCGGAGAGAAAGCCTAGTCCGCGTCATCGGACGGAGCGCTCATCTCATTCGTTGGATAGACAGCCGGTCGGGATGCCCAGTGGCGGGAGATCCTAAGCGGCGCGCGATTCTCGCGGGATTGCCAGCGGGCCCTGCTGGCCGAGAGTCGAGAACCCAGCGACTCCACCCATAGAAAAGCCCCGCCGGGGCGGGGCTTTTCCTTAGCGGGTCGATAAGCCGGATCCTGTCGTTGAGCAGCCATCCATCTGAGCGGCCTACCTGGACCTTGGCGGGCTACCTGCAAGCGGTCCTGTTTGGCCTTGCATCGGGTGGGGTTTACCCAGCCGCCGCGTCACCGCGACGCTGGTGCGCTCTTACCGCACCATTTCAACCTTGCCTGTGGGCCGTTCACGTGGGACGGCCCCATCGGCGGTGTGTTTCTGTGGCACTTTCCCGCGGGTTTCCCCGGGTCGATCACTCGACCACCCTGCCCTGCGATGTCCGGACTTTCCTCGAAGGCTTGCGCCTCCGCGGCTGCCTGACCTGCATAGCCACGGTAGCGCTTACGCCTTCGCGTGGGAAGGGCTGGCAACGGTTTCGCGATCACCCGCGCCATGCTGCGCAGGACGCTGTCGGGATGCAGCGCCGAATCGTGCTCAGACGCTTCGGAGCAGGCCTACCACGCGACCGAGCACCGTGACCTCTTTGCTGCGGATCGGCTCCATCGTGTCGTTCTCCGGCTGCAGGCGAATGTGGTCGGACTCGCGGAAGAAGCGCTTGACCGTCGCCTCCTCGCCGAGCAGGGCGACGACGACGTCACCGTCCCGCGCCGTGTCTTGAGGGTGCACGACGACGAAGTCGCCCTCGATGATCCCCGCTTCCTTCATCGAGTCTCCGCGGATGCGCAGCAGGTACTCGCCTTCGCCACCGCCCGCGACCTCGGGGACCGATACGTAGTCCTCGATGTTCTCCTCAGCCAGCATCGGCTGACCGGCGGCGACCGAGCCGAGCAGCGGCAGGCCATCCGAGCGCACCAGCCCGCGCATCGTCTCCACGGCGCCGCCCATCGCTCGGTCGAGCAGCTCGATCGCACGGGGCTTTGACGGGTCGCGCCGCAGCAGGCCGAGTTTCTCGAGGTTCGCCAAGTGGGCGTGCACCGTCGAGGAGGAGGCCAGTCCAACCGCCTTGCCGATGTCACGCACGGTCGGTGGGTAGCCGTACTTCGCCGAGTACTTACGGATGAAGTCGAAGATCTCTTGCTGGCGCTTGGTCAGATCCATTTCTGCTCGACTCCCTGGTCGGGTGGGCGATGTCGTGAAACGAACACTTGTTCGCACTGTAGCGTCGGCCATGGACGGATGCAAGAAGCGGCGGACACGTTTGCAAGCCGGCGCCCACAGGCGGTCGGGTCGGGCGCCCGATTCGCCGGGCGCTACTCGCGATTTCGCAAGCGCCGGGCGAGGCTATACTCGCGCACTCTGCGCTCGTGGCGGAATTGGTAGACGCGCAAGGTTGAGGGCCTTGTGGGCTTTACGGCCCGTGGTGGTTCGAGTCCACTCGAGCGCATGCGAAAAGCCCTGCATAGCGGGGCTTTTCCGCGTTAAGGGCGCTTCTATCGCAGCTCGCGATTAGACTCCGTACAGTTGCCATTGGCAACTCCGTACAATTTTCCGTACATCGTTGACGCGTTCGGCGAGGAGGAAGGAGCCATGAGCTACAGGCTTGCGAGAGGGCGATACGAAGTGCGCTGGCGCGACGGTTCGGGTCGCCATCGCTCCAAGCGTTTTCGCAGCGAGGAAGCGGCCAAGGAGTTCGACGACTCGATCCACGATCACGATGTCGTCGAGCGCAGCAAAGGCGCTCGACGCCGCGGGCAGCAGGGCGGCGTCTACCCCTATGAGACGGCGTCTGGAACGAAGTGGCGCTACGTGGCGCGTCGCTCGGATGGCAGCCTCACAAGCAAGCGCGGGTTCTCGAGCGAGACGGCTGCGCGCAACGCTCGCCGACGGATCATCGAGAAGAAGGAGCGCGGCGAGCTCGTCCACAGCACAGAGACCTTCGGGTCGTTCTTCCCGCGCTGGCTGAAGCAGCGCAAGCCCTACCTGAGCGAGGGGACTTGGAGCGCGTATGAGCGGGACGGTCGCCTGCGACTGCTGCCGGCGTTGGAGTCGACCAGGCTGAGCAGGATGGAGATCGAGCACGTCCGCGCCATCGTCGACGAGCTGGCCGAGGCGATGGAAGCCGGCGAGATTGCCGCCAAGACGATCAACAACACGCTCGGAACGCTGGTCGTCGCCCTCAACGCGGCGGTCAAGGATCGGCTGATGGTCGTCAACCCTGCGCTGCAGGTGCCGCGGCTGCCGCCGAGCAACATAGAGCGCGAGTACCTGCGCCTGCGCGAGATCCGGGTCTACCTCGACTCCTGCTCTGAGCTGTACCGCCCCGTAGCTGAGGTGCAAATTGGTGCGGGCCTGCGTATCTCCGAAACACTGGCGCTGCGGAAAATGGATCTCGAGCTGAGCGAGAGCGGCGGGCTGATCGTCGTCTACGCGACGAAGTCGCGAAGGATGCGCTCGGTCGAGGTGGGGCGCGGTCTCGCGCTAGTGCTCAAGAGCCAGCTCGCGCGCCGAGCGGAGATGGAGGATGGCGACGATCCCGAGGCCCTCGTCTTCGTCATGCCGATCCGGACACGCAAGAACCAGCCCGGGCGCTGGGACGGCAGAGGAAACGGGGGACCGATGGATCGGACGACGATCTCGCGCGACTGGCACAAGGCAGCGCTGCAGGACGCGGCGCTTCGCGACATGCCACTGCACGCGCTTCGCCACACCGCTGCCGCCGCGTGGCTGGCCGCCGGCAACTCACTGATGTACGTCCAGCGCCAACTCGGCCACGCGGACATCAGGACGACCGAGCGCTACTACGGACACCTCGAGCGCAACGTGATGGCGGCAGGAGCGACCGCGACCGAAGAAGCGATCGCGCGTGCCGCTCCCGCAGCGGCGTAAGGGCTCGAGCCTGCGTTATCGGCGGGCGTGCCGACTGGTGCGCACAGGCTGGGAAAGCCCGTCGAGGTGGTCTCGGACGACAGGCCGTACCCCGCCGCGATGTTGCCCGGGTGTCCACTGCGCGCGCGCTTCATCAAGCCACTGAGCGAGATCCTCCGGGACAAACCGCAGCGGACCATCCCGTCCGCCGATGCGAATCGAGGGGATGCGCCCGTCGCGGGCCGCGTCGTAGAGCCAGGTCCTCGAGACACCCAGCCGCGCCGCCACCTCTGCAGGCTTCAGCAGCTCGATCAGGCTTTGCTGCTCATTCTCCATGCGGTTACTGACCCGCCAGAGGCGCGAACGGCCAATCATCACTCGTCAGCCGCACGTCGCCGCGAGCGATCACGAGCTCACGGTTATCGATGGCGTGGTCGGCGAGGCTCTGCACGGCGGCGCGCACGTCCTCGCTCTCGCCATCGGCGTACCCGTCAGTGGGCGAGTCGGCCTCCCCCAGATACGCAGCGATGAGCGAGGGGCTGGCGCCGCCCTGCTTTAGCCACGCCACGGCGGTGTTGCGCAGGATATGAGCGCTCACGCGCGTGTTCAGATCGACGCGATAGGCCGCACGGCCAATGATTTGCTCAAGCCTGCTTGTTCGCAGCCGTGCGCCGGTCTGACCGCAGAACACGGTCTCCGAGGGCGCGCAGCTTCGGAGCTCGCGCCAGTCTCGCAGCTCTCTCGAAAGCTGCCTGGGCAACGGCTGGCTCCGGCGACCGTCGCCGACGCTGGGAACCAGAAGCGAGGGGCGCCGCCACCCGAGATCGAGATCGCCCCAGCGCACGGCGATCAGCTCCGAGGAACGCATGCCGCTCAACAGGAGCGCCATCAGCACAAGCCTGTCGCGCTCGATCATGCCGGGCCAGTCTCGGAAGGGGCACTCGGCGCCTTCGAGCAGCTCTGCGAACTCCGCGCGGGTTAGCCAGTCGCGCTCGTACGACGTTCTAGGTTCACGATTAGTCAAGAGCGTGATCCAGTGCGTCAGTGAAAGTGCATGCAGTCTCGCCATTACTGCTTGCGAGGAGGCGCTGACCCGGCGCTAGCGGAGAGAGCGCTTGATCGCCGAGAGGGTGCGTGCTCGAGTCAAAGAAGAACAGCTCCTCGGCGTCGATCAGCGCTCGGACGCGGGCTTGGCGGCGCCGGTTCTCGGTTCTGGTGCCTGGGCGTATCCCGACCGCGATCGGCCTCTTTGCACTGAAGTTCAGTGCGCTTAGGAGGTGCGCGTCCTCCTCGCGCAGGCCCAAGCCGAAGATGACCAGTCCACAGCGGCCGCGACGCAGCTGGTTCAGCCCGAAGGAGAGGTAGTCGTTCTCGTTGATGATGCGCGACTTCTCGTGTGCGGAGCCCTCTGCGACCAGCAGCGGACGCGTCAGCGGATCGGTCGCGTCTGGTTCGCCAAACTGCGCGAGCAGCGTCGAGCCGCGGCTGCGACGCTTGCGCGCGATCCCGTTGCGATCGACGAGCAGGTGCAGCGCGCCGTGCAGATAAACGAGGCCTGTGCTGTCGCGCTCGAGGGCCGATCTCGCCGGGTTGAACTCAAGACGGTCGTTGCAGAAGAAGAGATCGGCGAATCCGTCGAAGCTCTCTCCGTAGCCGGCGCACCAGTACAGCACCAGGTCGTAATTGGTGGTGAAGACCCAGCGATACTCACGCAGCGTGGAGCGCACGGCCCGCCGCGTGCTTGCCGGCAACTGGGCCAACGGGACGTGCACGCGTCTGACGGCGGCGCCGAGCGCTCCCTGGACGTGAAGGTAGCGCGTACGCAGTCCTTTCACTGCCGGCTCGCCGAGCGCGCTCAGAGTGCCGATCGAGACCGCGAGCGCCCTCAGGACGGTCTCGAAGTTCTCGGTCGCGTTTGCCTTGAAGAGCTCGCGATCGCCGCCCGCGAGCAATCCCGAGCTGCAGGCCCGCGCGTAGAGCGAGCCGTAGGCGAAGGCCGGCCAGATGTGGCTGCTGAGGCCGTTGCCGAGCAGCAGTTCACGCCACGCCTGCTCGCTCTCAACCTCCTGCCAGGACGCAAGAGCGCCGTCGACCGGGTGTCCGCAGCGGCGAGGCGCGGGAACGCTCGCGCTGCCCGTCTCCAGCCGGCATCGCGACAGGCAACCGCGCGTGCTGAGAGCCTTGCGGTCGAGCAGTGATGGCACAGGCGGATGACTGCAGGAGCCGGTGCTCCCTTCGGGCGGGTAGATCGACGGGGCTGCTTGATGATCGGCCACTACCTAAACATCGTTGCGAGGGTCCGATTCCCCCCGTACGAATTTCGATCAGGGGCAGTTATCACTGCCAAGCATCCAGCGCATCTCTGGCCAGCAAGGCGCCATCGACAGTCCGGGATGAAGATGGGCGCCGAGCAACCCTCAGCGCCGCGCCCAGCCGCCGGAGCAAAACTCCTGAGAATCCGAGCGCCTACCGGCAGGAGGCCAGCCACATGGGCACCGACACACGCATGCCGTGTGACAAACAGCCGGGTATCCCCATCGAGCTACATCTGGATAACTAGTCACCGTATGCGGGTCCGCCTCGAGGTCGGCGTAATTCGCATCGGTAAGCCAAGTTTTCCGCGCACGAGGGGTCAACCCACGGGGTACGCGCGGCGGAGTAGCGCCGAGTGGCGTCCTACCCCGCCGCGAATCGACGAACCCGCATCACAGGGCCGAGAACCGGTAGATCCGCCGACCTATTCGCGGCGGAGTAAGGGGCCTTCGCGGCGGGGTAACCGGCCGCCACGGCAACGCCCCGATTTGTCGTTCCAACCCGGTTGGTAGCCGGCCGGTCGAAGCTCTTCGTACCTCGTTCGGTCTCCGGCGTCTAGGGGTCGTTCCCGCTCGATCCCGTCGGAATGGCCGCAGTGGCCGCCTTCTACTTGGCGCCGAAGCCGGATGGCGGCCGGAGAGTTAACAGGGTAAGCGTCGGCTCGGGCGGGGGCACGCCATGTCCCGTATTGCAACCCAGGATCATCGAACCCCGCTCGCTCCCTTCTACGCCAGGGCGTAAGCCCGGACAAACCCCTTTGCGCCGCTCGACCGAAAAGCCGAGACTCGGAATTGACCGCCGAGGATCTCGATTCAGCGTCGAGTCCTCGGTGACGGCGACATACCGGCGCCTCCGGAGATTCCGCGCGGCGCGCTTCGCCATCTATCGCCCGTCGTCCTTTGCTCGGCACCTCGAACGTCGGCCGTCAAACCCAGCTCGCGGGTCGCCGACGCCGTGATCAACGATCGCGATCGCTACGACGGGCGTGCGCGCGACAGGTGTCGGAGCCAGGACAACCGGGGGACTAGCGCGGTCCCTTCGTGCGACCGACTACGCGGCACCCATCGTTAGCCCTGGCTGTCCGCATCATCGACGAACGCTACGTCGGTCACCCTTCCCGTCTCGTCGTAGCTGTAGGACGCCGTGCCCTTCTCCTGTCCGTGCACTCCCGAGCGAGCTTCCAGTTCACTTTCGCGATGGATGCGCCTTGAGCGGGCCGCTGCGGAGCTAAGTATTAGGACTGATGCCAAAAGCACCAAGCTAACAACGAGCGTGAGGACCACGGCTAAAGACTAACAGCCCGCAGGAGAGCGCGGTCGAGAACCGCAGCAGTGCCCCGCCCGCGCCCTCGGAAGGTTCCTCAACTTCCCGTATGCCTGTGCTAGCGCAGGCGCCTAGAACCGTTTGGCCCGGTGTTGTGGTTGGCCAGCACGCCGAGCACGCCCCCTACTACCCCCGCGACGATTGCGACCAGCACAATCCCGATCCAGCTACTCCAACCAGCGATCGCTGAAAGCGCACTTCCAACCGCAACGACGAATCCCGTACCGACCACGGAGAGCAGCACCTTGCCCCCCTGGGCCCGTCGCTAGCGAGTCTTTCACGCGTAGCATTCTTCGGACCTATGAGTGAATTGATGCGTCCGCTTGGACTGCGTCCAAACGTTCCAGCATCCAGAGTGCCCGCTCGTGGGGAGCCCCGAGTCATATGTCGGATTGTGCGATTGAGAGAACTCGCATCCAGCAGTAAAGGCACCTCCGGCGATGATGCCCGTGATCCCAGCGGTGAGGACAGTCACTCCTGCGGCGACGACCGCCCCGCCTAGGGTGCATACCCACCCGTGACCGCTGCCGGCTATACATGCGCCGGTTCCCGTGCAACCTCCTCCACCCAGTCCGCTCGTCCCTCCTCCGCCTCCCGCAGACACTGGCGCTGAAAGGCTGGCGTAGTAGCCAGCCCACCAGCTAGCCCAGCTCGCGGAAATCGCAGCGCTTTCTGCTTCCCTCCTCGCAGAGGCTTCTTCCGCTGCCCGCTGGGCAGCTTCTTCGGCCCGCCTCTGGGCAATTTCCGCTTCTTCCTGAGCCTGCGCGGCCGCCCCGACTTCGCCCGCGTGTCCCGCAATAAGTTCCAGCACTGATTCCGTCAACGCCCCGCTCGGGTCAAAACTATTGATGGGATCGCCATACGTGTACGAATACGCATCCGCCGAGCCGCCGGCAACCGGATCTGGCTGAAGGAAACGGCCGAGCTCCGGAACGTAGGAGCGAGCACCCATCGCCACTACACCGGAGGGCGTTTCTGTGCGCAGACCTACGGCTCCTAGCCACGAATACTTCGATGGGCTCCCCGTCGGCACACCGTACTCGCTCGTGTCTGCGGTGGAGATCAGAGCGGTTGCCGTTTCCGACAGCGATGCGCTGGCCACAACGTCTCCGTGTAGATTCTTCAGCTCGAGCACGGGCGCTTCTACATTGTTCTGCACCGCGTCGAGTTGTCCTGCGATGCCCGCAATATTGCGACTCGTTTCCCCGGAAGTGTTCGATGTCCATGCCGGCGCAGAACTTGACCCTGCGTAGTGAAGCGTAGTGTTGGCCACAGTTTTCCCGGTTGCAATCGTTTCTAGCGTGCGACCACTAGGGTCGAGTGTATACCCGACCGTCTCGCCACTTTGTGTCTGACTCGCGAGTTGATCGTCCGTGTAGTACGCACTCGTTAGTTCTTCGGACGGTTCTTTGCCGCCGGCATCTTTCGCAGGCAGCGCGGTGATGTCTCCAAAGGCGTTGAAGGCCGTGCCGGCGTCCGTAAGACGATCTGCTTCGTCGTAGGTATGTTTTTCTTCGGCACCGCCTTCGCCCGTGCATTCGCCTTTGGCGTTCGGTTCGCGGGTCGTGAGGTTCGTGCGGTTTGTGTCTGCTTCGTAAGCGTAGATTCGGGTCGTACAGCCTTGGCCAGCCGGAGTACTCTGTACCTGCGTCAGTCGACCCGCTGCGTCGTAGGTGATCGCTTGGTGGGAAAGGCTGCTCGTCTGTTCTAGCCACTGCCCGTGGATCGACGGAACGACCGCGTCGCTGAACCACGTACATTTTTCGGTGCAGTTCGTCGTCTTTTTGTATTCCAGCCCCGTTGCCATACCAGTCGCGTCATATCCGTAGTTCGCGCTCATGCCGTTCGGGTAGGTTTCGCTCACCACGTTCCCTTCAGCGTCAGTACTCGCGGTAAAGGTCAGTTTGGTGGTGCCGTATTCGTTGCGCAGTTCACTTGGTAGGCCGGTTGTCGCGTTGTAGATGTAGCTTTCCGTGCCTTTGCCGTCATCAAGTTTGGTAACGCGGCCGTCGATATCGTATTCGTAAGTTGACGAGCTTCCACTGGCGTCGGTGTAGCTTTCGAGCTGTCCGAGTGTGTTGTAGTGGCTGGTCAGTTCCTTCGATTCGGCGGTCTGCTTTTCCGGAGCCCCCGTGGTCGCGTTATAGACGTTCGTCACCGGAGGCAGCGAGCTACCGACACTTGAGCTGATCGACGTGCTTACGAGCCGTCCAGCATTGTCGTACGTTGATGTCTTGACGCGTGTTTTGCCTTCGACCGTGTCGGTCGATTTTTCCGGCGCGTCGTAGATGCTGTACGCGTTGTATGTGGTCACTGGCAGTTTCGGGAGACCCGCCGTTTCCGGCTGTTTCGCCGGCTGGGTTTGGCAGGGCAGATTGGCCCATTCTGGATGCGACCTGCACGCGACCAGTTTCGATTCCGTGCCAGCGGAGTAGTAGATGGTTTCCGTTGCGTGCGGCGATTTCGCCGTTGGATTCCCCGGCAGACGTGTTTCTGCAATTTGTCCGGTTTCTTTTTCGTACACGATCGTGTGGATGAGGTCTAGCCCCGTGGGATCGACCGTCACTGACGTAGGTTCGCGCAGTTTCCAGCCGAGATTTTCCTGGCCGGAATACGACGTCAGCGTCGTGCGGACGTCTTCTTCTTTTCCGGCGTATTGCGCACCCTGTGTTGTCTTCGTCACCAGGCGGTACGGCCCACCTTCCGCCGGAGCGCCTTCGTTATAGCTGAAGACGGTGTGCGCGCGTGCCTGAACCTGTGTGCCATTACTCAGCTTGACCGTGTGCTGCGGACCGAGCGTGCTGAGCAACTGCGTTCCGGGTTCGCTGCCGGTTTCGTTATACGTGCTTTTGCTGTCGAGCAGATTCGCCGCTTCTGCCGAGTTCAATTCTTTCAAGGCCGCGGCGCGATCATCGGCGCTTAGCGTTCGGACGATGTCGTTCGTTTCGTTGTATTCCGTGGTCGAGACGCCCCCGGCTGGCGTGACGCTATTGACTGCGCGGTCCTTGCTGTCGAGGTAGAGAATCGTCGCGCGTTTGTATTCCTTTGCCGGCCAGCCCATCGGCTTATCCGGCGGGAAAATCGCCATAGCTTCGGTCGGGTCGTCGGTTTGCCCCCACTTTTCTAGTTCGGATTTGGTCATGGTCTGAAGTTCGGAGCCCGATAGCGGCACCTGATAATCAACGGTCCACACGGCACTCGTGCCCGGGTTGGGCGGTTCGGGGAGAGGCGTGCTGGGCGTTCCCGTCGCGACGGTGGACGTCGCCGAGCTCGCGGCGACCGTGGACCCAGTAGCGTTTATCGCCGTTACGAGGGCCACGAGGGTGCGTCCTTCGTCGCTTTTCACGGGGTAGTAGCTCTGGTTCACGGCGCCCGCGATCAGCGCGCATTCCGCGCCTACCGCGTTGCAGTCCTCCCACTGGTAGGCGTAGCTGAGCGGAGCATTGCTCCAGCTGCCGTTTGTCGAGACGCTAATTTTCGCGCCTACTTTCGGAGATGTACTCGAGAGCGTCGGCGACGCCGTGTTCGTCGGAGCGGTGCCGCTACCAAGTTCCGTGCTTGCGGGTGACCGGATCACGGACAAGAGCCGCCCCGTGTTCAGGTCACCGACTAGCGTCCCGTAGTGTAGTAGCCAAGGCTGCTGCCCCGCAGCACTCACGGCCGTCACGTGACCTTCGGCGTCGTACCCGTAGGTTGTCTTCAAGGCTGGCGAGACCTGCGGGTTCCACTCCGCACGCAGTCTGCCTTTACCGTCGTAGGCGTACTGAGCCACGGGGATTTCCGCCATAGCTTTTGTCGCGGGATTGTAGGCGACTAGCAAGACTTCCTTGAGTCGCGCTTTGTAGTCATTCCATTCGCTGCGGGATTCTCCGGTGGCCGCAGTCGTGGACGAATACTTGAAGGCCAACGCCCGACAGCCCTTTTCAAGTTTTTCGCTTTTTTCGAGCTTCGTCATGCATGAGAAACCCAAGCCGGCGGGTTCCGGTGCGAGGGCATAAGTCGGTCTGATCTCACCTTCCGCGCTCTCGAACAAATACCTGACCGTCTGCGCCCCGAGCGGGCCTTCCTGCTTTGTCGGCTTCCACACGGTCGCCGTCGGTCCGCTCGTTGACGTAAACCGAGTGGTGGCAGCGTTCGTGGCGTTTTTCAGCAGATATTCAGTCAGTTCCCCTTTTTCGTTCTTCACTTCGGTGAGCTTCAGGTTGGCGTCACCTTTGGGGGACGTGAAGTTTCCGCCGCCGCTGCTCGTGAACGTCGTCTGTCCGCCCGTCGCCGAGCTGAGCGTCACGGCCGTGGTCGAGCTGCTCCGCGTGATGCTTTCCTGCCCGCCCACGCTCAAGCTCCACTGCGGACCGAGCGGGCCCACCAGTTTTCCGCCCAGGCCCGCTTTCAGGTGCCTGGAGTAGTAGGTGCGGCTGACCGACAGACCCGCTCCCGGCGAGCTAACGGAAGCATCGGTGGCACTCATGCTGAACTCTCCCGAAAGCGGCCCGACCGCACCCGGCCCGAGAGCCACCGGAGCGGCATGATGCACCTTCAAGCTGACTTCGCTCGTGGCCACGTTTCCGGCCTTGTCCGTCGCCGTCACCTTGAGCTTGTGTTCCCCGGCGCCGTAGTCGGCCCCGTTCAGTTCCCATTCGCCGTTCGCTGTACAAGGCCCGAGCGAGCAGGAGCCCGTCGGTGTCCCGAGTTCTTTTCCATCGATCGCGACGGCTATCGACTGCATTCCCGAGCTTTTTGTGGTACCTGCGCCGTCGGACGCTTCGACCTTCAGGCTGTACTCGCGTTCGCCGATCTGGTTGCCGGCGTCGAGGCCGGAGAGCGTGATGCCGTGCGGCGCAGTGTTGTCGATTTTAACCGTCGCTAGACCTGTGCTGGCTTCGAGACCGACGGGATCTTTGACCTTAACTTCCACGGAGTCTTCCCCGTCTGGGAGTTGTTCTGTTGCTCCTTTGAGAGGCAGCGTCGGCGTGACGGGCGTATGACATTGTGCGCCGTTGCACCAACCGGCAACGGTCGAGGACCATTTCGCGGCGTTTGGCGATTTCGCAGTCGAGGACGAGATGCCGAGACCGGGATCACTAGCGCTTGTCCCGATCGCCCATTTTCCGGCGTTGGCACTGGCCCAGCGACTGCCGTACAGCGCGTTCTGTTCACCGTTGACCGTTTCTTCTGTCGTGTTGAGGCTAACGTGCGGCGGCGCTTCCTGCTGGAGCGTTATTTCGGAGTGGAAGAACCCGGAGGAATAGGCTTCTTTCCCGGAAAGGGCCGTCACGATCACTTCATAGATCGCTGTGTTTTCTTTGGTCGGTTCTTTCGTGGCGACAACTTCATGCCAGCCCTGAGCCTGGGGCAGGAGCGTCGGTTCAGCTTCGTAGTGGCCGTGTCCGATCGCCATGTAGCTGTTCGCGACGGCCGACGGGATGCTGGAGTAGGTTTCCGCGCGCCAGCGTTCGATTTTCGATTCGCCTTTTGTCGTGTAGAGGAAATCACCATACTGGCCGCGTTCGTAGCCATAGCCACACAGGCAGACTCCTGCCAACGCGACATGATGTTCGGTTTCCGATTCATTCGAGTCGAGCCAACCCACGTTCGTTGTTCGTCACGAACGTCCACGCCCCCCACTTTTCGTTGTCGATGACCGTCGGATCAACGGCGATCGGGTATTGATAGCCCTCGCCGTTCACGGACACCGTGATCGTGTCGCCCGAGACGCTCATCGACACCGGGACCACAGTCCCGGCTGCGTCATGGGCGTTGGCCGGCAGGATTGTCGCGAGCGTGGCTCCAGCGTTGACCACTTCGACCGGACCCCCGGGGCTTGTTTCGTCGAGGCTCGCTCCTTGTGGCAACCCGACGCGATAGGCGAGCTGCTGTGGACTGCGTTCCGAGCGCACGAGCGCATCCTCGTTGAACCCCAAAGCAGTCGGCTTGACCACGACGTCGGTGTCGGTCAAGGCGTTCGCGTACAGAACGTCAGAACCAGCCAACACCCTCCCGGTGGTAGACAAGGGTCCCCCTTCGGCATCGACCGGCGTTAGTGAGACGCCGCTTTCGTTGAGGGTCACTCCGTCGTCCAGTTGCTTTGGGATCGAGAGTTCAACCGCCGGGGTCGTCGGTTCCAGAACGCTGCCGGATGCTTCCGCGAGAGATAGGTCGATCGGAACCAAGCCATTGGCACCAGAGTCCGTGGCAATTGGCGCGGAGGATTCGATAACTGCGCGCTTGCCGTCGGCGAGTTCGAGCAGAGCAGTGTTTTCGCTCGTATAGCTCGTTATCCGGGCGCCATCGGGAACTTGGGGTGACGCGACGGCCGCTTCATCGACCAGTGAAGGGAACGTTTCGCGAGCCAGTTTTTCGGCTTGCTCCGCGTCCAAGTTCTCGAAGCTCGTCTGCGACGCTTCACGTTCTGCCACGGCTTCGGGATTTGAGAGGCGCGCTTCTTCCTGTGCCTGCGCTTCTTCACGTTCGGTGGGCGATCCCGAGATGACGAGCGGATCCCCAAACGATTCTCCGCTCGTCGTGTCGGCCGACGCGGCTCCCGGGCAGAGCACGAGGACAAAGCACGAAATAAAGACAGCACTACAGCAAGCGACACAGGCGACCATCGCCCGCACGGCGCGCGAGGCGGTGCTCTCGGTGGCAGAACTTGGCGGACTGACGTGAGAGTCATACGGGTTTGCGCTCGTACGCAGCAAGATGCTCATCTCCCCCAACTGTCGTGTGTTTGGCTCAGAACGCGCCCGGCGCGAACGTGAGCAAGCGGGTTGTCCTCCCCCGAAGCCCGCTAAAGCGAGATTCCAGAAGATCGGATTTGTTCGGTGCGCTGACGCTATTACTCTGGCCGCGCATTAGTCAAGCGACAAATATGCCTCAGATAGTTAGAACTCAAGCCTGTGCGCTACTGACAAGCCTTGTCAGTGATCCTGCTGTCGTTGACCAGGCTCGGAGTTGGTCCCGAGGAGCCCGGCCAAGAAGGCCTCTAGTGGGACGCCCAACGCTGCTGAGAAGGCGTCCAGGGTCGAGAGTCTGGGCTCCTGCTGCGCTCTCTCTACGCGAGAGACGGTGCCGCGGGGAAGACCGGATGCTAGGCCCAAGCCCTCTTGCGACAGACCCTTCCGATCTCGCTCCCGTTTGACGTTGCTCGCGAGCGTGCGCCGGATGCGCGCAGCTCGCGCGTCAGGCGCCCAGGTCCCGTCGCTCATCGTTGAGGGCTGCGGCGTGGGGATCGAACGCGCGCCGCTAGGGCGGCGGGGAGATCCGGAGGGTCGGGCGGCATGAGCACGGTAAACAACGGTTATCGCTCGTCGCCGCGGTGGCGCGGGAGGCGCCGGCACTTAACCTGCTCGGCGTCTCTCGCGGGCACCCACCTGACGTCCGTGCTTCGGCGTCGCGTGAGGCGTCGGCACTTGACGTGGGGCAGCCCTTCGTCGGCGTACTCCAGCCTCTCCTCCTCAACGCTCAGCTGCGACTCGAGCAAACGAAGCATCAGGTAAGCCCAAGGCCCCGACCAGCACTGCCAGCGCCTCATTTCTCGTGGTCTTGCCCGGTGGCTCGGGCCTTCCGCTTTTTCGGCCGGTCGTACAGCCCGCCGAGAAGGACATTGGGTGTCGTTTTCATCCCAGAGCAGATCGCCAGGATGTCGGCGAGACGCGGTTCTCTGCGCGCCAGCTCCAACTCTGCGATCCCCGTAACGTCGAAGCGACGCTCGAACTCCTTGCGCGTCAGCCCGCGGTGCGTCCGAAGGAGCCGAAGGCGGTCGCCGAAGTCGCGTGCGAGCCGCTTGCGGGATGCCGGGTCTTGGCCGGTCACTGGATTCCGAGGCCTAAGCGGGGGCATCGAAAGGGCTCCCCCTGCGAATCCGTACGCCGGCGAGCGCGCGCTTGACGTCCGTGACGAACTGCTCCAAGTCGCGATCAATCGAGGACTGTCGGCCTTCGTGTTCGGCGTCCTGGGCTTCCGACGTGGCCCCCGCATGGCGGCATTCGACGATCCTCTGGACGAGCGGTGCGTACTGATCGACCTCAAGGTCGATGCTGGTCTCGCTGGCGGGTGTCGCTACGCCGACTCGCTTGAGCAGGGCTCGCGCAGAGGCGATCTGGGTCTGCGCCGCCTCGTAGCAATCAGCGTCCTCCACGCGCCCAGGCGCAGTCAACTGACAAAGCAGGTCGGCGGCTCTCGACGACTCTTCCAACAGGCCCCTTCGCAGGACCGCGACCACACTCGGGGGTACCGGGATCGTAGTCACGCGCCCGACGCTCCGTAACGCGTGATCGAGTCAAACTCAACGAGACCCGAGTCGTGGGTCCAGTAACGAATACATGCGCCGGCCGAGGATCCAAAGTCGTCTCGTACGTGCGCAACCCAGCCCTTGGCGCCGTCGGGGCGAGCTAGCTGTAGGGACGCCGGGTCCGGGATCGCCGGCAGCGAACTGATCGCGAGCTCTGCATCAGCGCGTGAGGATGCGATGCGTGAGCAAGCCGCTGCAAGCTTCTGTCGGACGGCCTCCGGCTGATGCGCGCATGTCTGGATGAAGCCCGAGCCAAAGATGTAAACAAGGGGAGGTGGATGCCGTAGATCACTGCATTCGCGCATCCAGGCGTACAGAATCGCGACATGCATTCTGCCCTCTAGGCCGAGTCGTGGCAGCGCAGCGAGATCGTCCCGCCTAACCCCGAACCCATCAGCCAGTGCATCGATAACGTCCCATGTGTCGGTGAGTCGGCGTTCGACGAGAGCCGCCCCGGAAGCCGTCTCGAGACCCTCCGCCAAGGCGTCAGTGAGCTGCTGTTGCACGTGGTCGTACGCCTGCGTCAGACTTGCGTGTCGTTGCTCGAGACGTGCTAGCCGGCTTTGGACGAGCGGTCGACTTGCCTCTATCTGTCGGGCGAAGTCGACCAGCGTCGCGGCGCGGTCTGCTCCCCCCTGAGCCAAACGGCGGCGAAGATTGCAAGGCCACCACAGCCAAACCGAGACGGACCTATAGCTGAGCTGTGTCGCCGACGCCGTCGGAAGTTTGCGCAGCAGACGTCGGTCTCGAACGAAATACGCGTGGACCTCGGAGCCTAGAATCGCCCGGAGCTCATCCAAAGATGGCGGGCTACTGCCCTCGAGGCCGAACGGGGCCAGGCCAATGACTGGATAATCGCGTCGCGGTGAGTGGATGTCCGCTCGAACACGACGCACATCTCCAGCCGATTGGAGCTCGACCGCTGCGAGGACTCGCCGCGGCGTGTCCGCCAAGTTCGCGCTCGAAGCGGGGCCGATCGACGATGAGCATGCCGCGCTGGGCGCCAGCCGACGACGACGGCTAGCAAGGATCTTCAGGGGGCTCGAGATCATGTGCGGGAGCCACGCCGGCATGGGAGCCCGGATCGGCCGGGAGCGACGCCGCGGACGACGGGGAGCAGAAAGTGCGCGGAGCCGGGACAACATGTGCCGTTGACCCAGCCCCGCGCAGGTACACCAACCGGTGACGCGACGATGAAAGTGAGGAAAGTCGCCAACGCCACCCTAGGCAGCATGAGGCCCGGGGCGTCGCGCGCCAGATAGCGTTAAGTAGTCGTTTGTTCGGCACGGGCACACCGAGTGAGAGACATGTCAGAGAAGACGACATAACTGGATCAGTTCGTTATGCCCCGGCGGCAAGCAGGCTTGCTCGGAACCGAGCGCGAGCGCAGCGATATTGTCGAATGGGGGCGCGTCTTTCGGCTTTAAGTAGGTATTTGTGGGCTCACTGTCGTCCTCTTGAAGCTCCGGGTATGGTTCGACCGTGCCGAAATCTTCGGTTCAACCGGATGAGCTAAGTGCGCGAGAGGGCAAGCCGATGGCGGCTACCAGCTACGCGCTGCTCGGCCTGCTGATAGAGCGCGACGCCTACGCCTACGAACTCGCAGATCGGATGCAATCCCGCCTGGGCTGGGAGGTCAACTCCGGCCAGGTCTCACAGGCGATGCGGCTCATGGAGCGGCGAGGCCTGGTAGAGGCGACTCGGACCGACGCGCGTCTGGAGAGCAAACGGAAGGACCGCGTCGTCTACCGGATCACGGAGAAGGGCGTCGCGGCATTCGTGAGATGGTTCGAGCGAGACTCGAACGAGCCCCGCTCGTCTCGGATACGCCGGCCTCTCTTGGTCAAGATCAACCTTGCCGGGAGTCCTGAGCGTCTAGCCGACATCCGCGCTCAGATCGACAGCTACGAGGAAGACTGCGTCAAGCAGCTCAATGCCGTGTACGGCGAGCGAGATGATGTCCGGATCGGACAGATCCCGGTGCGGGCCGACCACCTGCTTCTCCGGCTAGGGCTCATGGGGGACATCTATCAACTCGAAGCCGAGCTTTCGTGGGTCAGGGCCGCGCGAGAAATGGTCGCACAGCTGCTCAATACGCACGCGATATGGCCCTCATCTCAAAGACGGCCCGAGCAAGACGAAGCAACGCGGGCTCGGCGCGCCGCCGAGCAGCAGCTGTTCGGACGGATGGCCGCACGCGACCAGTCCGTCTCGGAGGCCGAGCGCGCTCCGACCTCGACTCAGGAAGAGTCGAGATGATCCTTCGACTTGATGGGGTGTCCAAGAGCCACCGACGACCGGGCGATGGGCGCAAGATCGCGCTCGACGAGGTTTCGCTCGAGGTTGGGCGCGGCCAACTCGTCGGGGTCTTCGGACAGAGCGGCTCGGGAAAGACTACGCTGCTGCGTATCGCTGCCGGACTGCTCGCAGCAGACTCAGGCGCAGCTTCCTACTGCGGAGAGCGCTTCGATTGCATGTCGCGCAAGCAGCGATGGCAGGTCCGGCGCCGCGAGATCGCCTGCGTCTGGGCCAAGCAGCTCTGGGATGATGGGCTCAGTGTCCAGTCGCACGTTGAAATGCCGCTGCTGGTAGACGGCTGCGGGCATCGTGCCGCTCGCGAGCGGGCAGAGGCAACCCTGCTGATCTGCGAAGCGGAGCAGTGTGCAGAGATGGAAGTTGCCGACCTGTCGGACGGCGAGCGCCAGCGTGTAGCGATCGCCCGTGCGCTCGTGATCGAGCCGAGATTGCTGCTTGCCGACGCGCCGGCCGCGCACCTGTCGCTCGCCGAGCAAGAACAGGTGATGCGGCTGCTGTCGGCGACGGCGCAGGAGGGAAAGGTCGCGGTCCTGGTGACGGACAGCAACGAGACGATGCTTGGTGCGGATGCCGTCCATTACTTGAGCGAGGGCAAGCTGGTTGCGCCGGAGCCCGTCGCCGAGCTGGGCAGGATCTACCGGTTTCCCCCGGCCCGGTCTCGAAGCGCCGCGGCCGATGCTTGAGTTGGCCGACGTTCACAAGTCCTACGCAAGCCCGGGCGAGACCGTGCATGCCGTGGCGAGTGCGAGCATGGTGGTCCGCGAGGGCGAGCTCGTTGCGATCTACGGCCCGAGCGGCTCAGGCAAGACGACTTTGCTCTCCCTGGCCGGCGGGCTTGTCCGGGCCGACACAGGGGCCGTGCGATTCGACGGCGTCAACCTGGCGACGCTCTCAAAGCGCGAAGCGCTTGCTCACCGCCGCGAGAAGCTGGGGGTGATCTCCCAGGGCTTCAACCTCACGGCCGGGATGAGCGCACTAGAAAACGTGGCGCTCCCACTCCTGCTGCGCCATGTGAAGCACCGGGAAGCCCACGAGCGGGCGGTCGCAGCGCTGGATGAGGTCGAGCTCGCCTCGAAGGCTCATCGAACGCCTGAGCATCTTTCAGGCGGAGAGCAACAGCGGGTAGCAATCGCGCGGGCGCTCGTCGGCGGACCGAGACTCTTGCTTGCGGATGAGCCGACGGGAAATCTGGACAGCGCGACCGGAGACGCGGTGCTTGGCTTGTTGGCTAGTCTGCCACGCGATCATGGAGCTGCGGCGATCCTCGTTACTCACGATCCGCATGCCGCAGGATTCGCCGATCGCGTACTCGAGATGCGCGACGGCAGACTCCGCGGAGGGGGGCAGGCAGACCCAGGCGTTGGTGAATGATCGGCTATCTGCGAACGCTGGCCATGTTCTACAGGCGCCATCTGCGCGTTCAGCCGCTGCGCGAGCTGATGGCAGTTGGAGGAGTCGCCGCCGGCGTCGCGCTCCTATTTGCCGTGCAGGTAGCTCACAAGAGCGTCACGGGCTCCTTTCAAGAACTGTCGCGCGGACTGGCTGGCCGTTCGACGCTGGAGGTAGCGAGTCGAGGTAGCACAGGCTTCGACGCGCACGTCGCGGAACAAATCGAACGGATGAGCGGCGTCCGCCGAGTCGCACCGCTGCTCGAGCAGCCGATCGTCGCGGTTGGGCCTCATGGGCGGCGAGCCCTAACGCTGGTTGGCGCAACCGAACAGATCACACCGTTGGGGGGTGGGGTCTCATCGGCATTCGAGCGTGCTGGCGAAGGCACTCAACGCGGACTTCTGATCCTTACAGCGCCTGTCGCGCGAGCGATCGGCGTGAAGGTGGGGTCCGAAGTCAGGGTGCTCGTTGGCGAGCGCAGCGAGCATCTCGCCGTAGATGCAGTGGTCCCCGGCAGCAAGCTTGGGGCTGTCGTCGATAGCCCGATCGCCGCCGCTCCGCTAGCGGTGGTCCAGGCACTTGCAGAGCTACCCGGACGGGTCAGCAGGGTCCTGATCGAGGTACGGCGAGGACGAGAAGCGGCGGTTCGCAAGGCGCTCTTGAGACGGTTTGGAGCTCAGCTGAACGTGCGCGGAGTCAGCGTCGAAGCGCAGTTGCTCGATTCGGCGGCAGGCCCCCGAAAAGCAAGTGACACTCCTGTTCAGCGCGATAAGTCTCGTTGCGGGCATCATCCTGGCGTTCAACGCGCTGCTCCTGGCGAGCGAGGAGCGCCGCAAGTTCATCGCGAACCTCACGGAGATCGGGACGCCGGACCTGATGATTGTCGCCTCCCTTGCGTTCGACGCCCTAATCCTCGGGGCCGCCGGTGCACTGCTCGGCCTACTTCTAGGCGATCTCGTTTCGGTGTATGCCTACCGCTCCATTCCGGGCTACATTGCGGCGGCCTTCGCGATCGGCGGTCAGCGCGTCGTCGGCACGCAGACCGTGGCGAAGCGCGGTCCTCCCGTGGCGAGATGCCTTCCTAGATCTCCCTCGTCGGCGCGTATGGGTGCTCGGCGTCCCCCCGGCGGTGCGAAACCAGATTGCACCAAGTCAGCTGATCGAAGGCTCGCTCAGACGTGCGGACCGCCTGCTGCAAGCGGGTGGGTGGGTAGCGATGAGTCAACCGATCGCGCGTGAAATGCATCTTCGGATCGGAGACCCTGTGCCGCTACCTACCCCGTCCGGCTTCAGGCGCATGCGGCTAGCCGCGACAATTGCCAACTACGGGTGGTTGCCTGGGGCGATCGTGATGAACGCAGACGATCAAGCGCGCTTTTGGCGCGACTCGGCGGCCACTGAGCTCGCCGTGAGCCTGACAACAGGCACCGACGTCAGCCGCGGAAAAGAGGCGATTGAACGTGCGCTGCCTGGCAACACAGCATTGTCCGTGCAGACCGTTGCCGCGCGGCGAGCTGAAGTCAGTGCGGTACTCGGGAGCACGCTGTCGCGCCTGAACGACACCACGTTCGTGGTCTTGATCGTGACGATCACCTCGGTTATCGCTCTGATGCTTGCCGCGATTTGGCAACGCAGGGACCGTCTGAACTCGCTGACGGCAATCGGGATGAGCTCGTTGCAGTTCGCAAGGCTCGTGAGCTACGAGAGCGGACTGGTGCTGCTAAGTGGATGCGTCATAGGAACGGTGAGCGGCCTGCTCGGCCAATACCTGATTGACGGCTGGCTCCACGAGACGACCGGCGCCTCGGTCGAGTACTCGCCCGCCTGGCTTGTCGGGGCGCGCACCTTTGTCCTGATCGCGGCTATCTGCGTGTTGGCGAGCCTTGTTGCCGTGGTTCAGACGGCCAGATCTAACCGACGGGAGGCGTTCTCGATCGAGTAAGGCTGAGCCGGATGCAATGCCCTTGGATGTGCCCCGAGGAGAGAAGTCATCGAGACCCACAAGCCGCAGTCGGGTGCGACCGACGCCGCGGGCAGTCCTGCTGCTCAGCAAGCGTCGCGCGATCCCGCGTCGGTGCTCGCTGCAAGCTCATTCAACGTCGGCGTGTCGCTGCTGCCGCTCCGACTACAGTCGGACGCGCGACGCCTGTACTACCTGCTTCGGACGATCGACGACCTGGTCGACGAGGGCGATCCGAGGGCCGAGGAGCGCGTTTCGGCAGTAGAGCGCTGGGGGCGCGGTGAAGTAGCTGAGACGCCGGAGACACGTACGCTCGACGACCTCGCAGCACGCTACCCGCTCTCACGCCGGGCACTGATCGAGTTCTGTCGGGGAATGCGCCACGACCTCTCGGGCGCGAGTATCGAGACCGAAGCAGACCTTGAACGCTACTGCGGGCAGGCAGGAGGCACGGTGGGGATCATGCTTGCGGCCCTCCTCGGGGTGAAGCGCAGCGACGGCGTAGAAAAGATGGCAACGCTTGGTTCCGCGATGCAATGGACGAACATCCTGCGCGACATCGACGAGGATCTCGAGCGTGGACGTGTGTACATCGCTCAGACCACGATCAAGCGATTCGGACTCCCGCTCCCGGGCTTTAGAGAGGAACTGCTGCGGGATCAGATCGGCCGAGCCGACGCCTTGTACGCCGAAGGGCAGGAGGCGATCTCGTTGCTTAGGTCGGGGCGGCTCGCGATGGGACTCTCCACGACGCTCTATCGCGAGATCCTCCGTCAGATCGAACGCGAAGGCTTTGGAAGAACGGCCGGCCGAGCGAAGATCCCGGCGTGGCGGAAGCGCAAAATCGTAGCCTCCTACATGCGCGCCGAACGCGCTCGTCTGGCCGGATCGCCGGCTGGCGACGAGGACTGAGCGAGCCGCTGTGAAGCTCTGGAGGATGCGGAGCTATTGTTCCGGCAGTTGCTATTCGCGCAGATGATCCGACTACCCAAGATGGGCCGGTCTAGCCGCCTGGGCCCCGGCCGACAGCCGCGAGCGAGAGGTCGCGCGCTTGTCGCCGGAACGCTCGCCTTCGCAATCGCGTCGGCTGGCCACGGCACTAGCGCTGGAGCCGTTGGCGCGCATTCCGCCGGCACGATCAGTGGCGTCGCCACCGGACGGCTCCATCTCGTTCGAGCCGAAGGGTCGACATTGATCGAGGAAGGACCGGTATCGGGGGCGTTGACGGGGCGAGCGAGCGCCCGGTTGAAAACCGGTGCGGCCTACACCGCGACCTTTACGATCAGGACGAGTTCGGGCGTCATCCGCGGGCACGGTCAGGCTCAGCCGGGAAAGAAACCGGGTCGGTATGAAAGCTTCAGAGGCAGCTTCGTCACGCTTGGCGGTAGTGGGCGCTATACGCACATCACGGGGTCGGGCGGGCTCTACGGCGTATTCGATCGTCGGGCCGATTCGGTCGTCATTCAGACGACCGGTAGGCTCGCTTACTGAGCCACAGGCCTGGATACCCGATGCTTCGACGCTGGGTCGCGGCGATCGGCATCGCAGCGTGGGTGTACTTGTCGGGGACTGCCATGGCTGCGCCGCCGCCGGTCCAGCTGAGGGCAGCGTTCACGCCCTACCGCCTCGGCGCGCCGACCACGGTGGGATTCAGCCTGCAGATCGGCGCCCCGGCGGGCACGGCTCCGCCAGCATTGACGAGACTCAACGTGCAGTACCCGGCGGAGCTCGGCATCGCTCTCAGTGAACTCGGGCTGGTCACATGCGAGCAGTCCACGCTCGAAGCAGCGGGGCCCGACCACTGTCCTGCGGAGTCCCGCATGGGGCTCGGGAGGGTGGTCGCCGAGCTCATGATCGAAGGGCTCCTCGTCAGCGAGCCGGCGAAGGTGACGATCTTCAGGGCACCTCAGGCAGGCGGCAAGATAAGGCTCCTGCTCTACGCCGAAGCGCTCGAACCTATCTGGGCCGAACTGCCCTTCTATGGCAAGCTCACGGACGGTTCGACGCCGCGAAGCGAAGGCATCGAAATTAACGTCCCGTTGGTGGAAGGCGTGCGTGGTGGGCCGGACGTGGCGATCGTCAAGCTGGACGCATCACTCGGACCGCGCAGCCTCGTCTACTACGAAAGGCGACATGGACAACTCGTGCCTTATAGGCCGCGTGGGATCTTGCTACCGAGCAGATGCCCTCCCGGCGGATTCCGCTTCTCGGCTGAAGCGGCATTTCAAGATGGGAGCATCAGCCGAGCGCGGGCAAGGGTTGGCTGTCTGCGGAGCGGAAGATCGGGTGCGGGGCGACCGCGACCAGGCGACGGTCCTCGCGGGTCGCGCTAGTCACCACGAAGTGGCTGTGTACTTGGGGGTCGGGCGTCACGCTCGATGACCCCGCTCGCTGTCGAGTGACGGTACTCGACGGCAACGAGGTCGGCCGCACGCTCGTCGATCACCCGGCCTTCGTAGCTTCCCCGGACGGTCGGGATCGTCTCGGTCAGATGCGCAATCGTCTCCTGTACCGTCGCCGCATGTGCATCCTCCATCTGAAGACGCTGGGCGCCATCGGCAAGCGCCCAGATCGCGGAGACTGACTTTGGGGTGCTGAACGTCAGGTCGATGCCTCCCCTCGACGCTCTGCCCCTCGATGCCCAGCTTGGCGAGCGTGTCGGGTGTGGCCAACCACCGGCCGGGCGCCTGCGTCGGTTCACCGTTCGGGCTCAGGTAGCAGTCGCGCCGAGCTCAGGTTCGATCGTCTTCGACTCCAGGTACCGGGCGTACCCCCCCCCCCCCCCGCTTTGCCGGCGCCGATGCTGGCAGCGGTCATCACGCACGACCTAGATTCCAAGGCGCCCAGGCGGCCAGCCAGCACAGCGATTGGACAGCGCTGGCTGTGGCCTGCATCTAGTCTGTCCTTGCTGTTAGCCGGTGGAGGCTGCCGCTGGCTCTGGGACCGGAGAGTGGGTCTCAGTCGCCGCAGGGCTCGGCGGAGCACGGCTGACGGCGAGGAGAAGTGCCGACGTAGGAGGCAGCGTTACGGCAGACGGAGCCTGCGTCGGGTAGCGGTCCGTTTGGAGCTAGTCACCAGATGAAGTGCGCGGACACCTCAAGCGCAGTCAGGAATGGCGGGAGGCCGGCGTGCCGCGCGGACTCACCCACAAGGAGAGAACGACGCGAGCAGAGCAAACCGCGTCTGCTTAGGTCTCGTCGCCACTTCGCATACGGGACGCGCTCTAGCCCGGTGCGTCGGGCTCCTTGTCCAGTAGGGCGAGGTAGCAGGCGGCCTGGATCAGCAGCGCGGCGTGAACACCCCCAACCGTCTTTAGGAGGCCGTGGGCGAGGTCGTTTCTTAGGTTGGTCGCCAGCGGATCACACAGCAGCGCCTCAAGGTAGTCGAACCAGGGCGCCGGCTCATAGAGCTCGCGTAGCTTCGCGAGGATGACGTTGAGCGAAACAACGCCCCCGAAGCGACCCTCCTGGGCAGGCTTGACTATCGCGATTCCGCTCAGCCGGGCCATTTCTCGCAGGACACTCTCGAGGCGCGGTGTGATCAGATGCGCAGCCTCGTCGTATTCCTTGTCCCAGAATTGTTCGACAGCCCGAGCGATCCGCTCGCCGCGGACCTCACCGATCAGCTCTGTGGAGAAGTGCTGTGCGAGTTCCTCGCGGGAGGGGCGGTGACGGCGTTCGACCGCCTCATCAAGCATCGGCGCGTAAAGAATCCTGCCGTAGAAGTCGATGTGGAAATTGCGCTGCCGGCCTCGGTTCATCAAGCGCTTGTTCTTCTGGTCGCCCGCGAGGTACGTGGGTGCAGACGTCTCGGCGCCGAAGGACACGTGCGAGAAAAGAAAAGCCATCGGGCTGTCCTTTTCCTGTGCGTCAACTTCATGATCGATATCGACGTTCGAGCCGCCCGGCGGCCCAAAGGCGCCGAAACGCATGAGAGCGTCGAAGATATCCGCGGCACGTGAGCCGACGATCAGGTCCACTTGGTCGCGGATTTCGTTGGTCGGCAGTTCGATGCTGACCTCCATCGACTGAAAACCGAGATCCTCCTTCGGGAGATCCTGCTGCACCTTGAGGAGTTCGCCCATCTCCTTCGTGAAGCCAAAACGGCGAGCAAGATCGATAGCCCGCTGCAGGAAGGTGACCTTGGCGAGACCTTCGGCCGCAGAGGCCTCGTCGATGCGCAATTGCAACTGCCTTCGCCGGAATCCCTTCTGACGCTCTGGATCATCGCTCGCTTCGGCGGCCAGCTCGAGCGCGCTCTCGCCCGGATGACCGCTGGAGAATCGCTCGGTCGCCCGAGTGAGCAGATTCCACAAGCCTTCGGGGCGCAGCTTCTTGGTGAGCGCGACCAACGAGCGCAAGACGGTGAGCGGCGGGCCGGGGTGCTCTTGGTCGAGGAGCTCCACCGTGACCCGTTCGGCCACTGTCAGGGCATCGACCAGTGCCGCCCGATCGTTCAGCTCTGCCGAGATCTCAATTGACCGCGCCATGCACACCGCGCGATCCATCACTTCCCGCCCGGGTTCGCTGGCCAGCTTCGCGAGTTCTCGGGCCGCTCGACGACCCTCCTCGTGAGCGGCCTTGCCCTTGGCTACGTAAAGAAGATCGCAAATACGCGCGGCAACAATCGGGTCATCGATCCGGTCGCGCGCAAACCGCCAGATCGAGCGAACCTCCTCGGCGACTTCGTTAGGGCGCGGCGGAAAGACACTTTCCGCCGACTCAAACATCGAGGCGTAAGGACCGCCGGCAGTGAGCCGCCGAGCGTCTTGGGTCGGGCTGACAAGGTCGTAGACGAAGGCAAGACTGAGCATCCGGAGCGCCTCGCTGTCGTTCGCGGTAGCGGACTCCTCAAGAGCACGCGCCAGCTCCAGCGAAGTGGGACGCCCCGTGAGCGCGTCCTCCACAATCCGGAGCTCTTGGTCGAGGATTTGAGTGGGCAAGTTCATCGGGCGATATTTGCAAGCCTCCGACCTTTCGGCCCTGACGAGATCTCCGAGCCACGAAAACGGATCCAAGCCAGTAGGACGGACACCCAAGCGCGACGGGCGATCCGCCGCCTCCCGATAGCCTGGCGGGGTGACGATTTTTTGGGACGAATTCGAGATTCTGCACCTTCTCGACGCGTCCGATAAGGGCGAAGCCAGCGGAATCATGAACGGGGTCGACTTGGCGCAGAAGCTGGCCGCCGATCGCGGACAGCCGCTCGCCGAGCAAGACCTCGCCTCTCTTATACGCGAGCTCTTCGTCCTGGCGTCCGCCGACCTAGTGACCTGGATCGTGATGTCCTCGCACGGTCGAGTTCGCGAGATAACCCCCAACGAGCCTCACGACTACCTGAACCACCTCCGCGATTTCGCGCTGACGGTGAGGGGACGCGATCGCGCTCGCGGGCAGATGCTCCAGGTTCCCATGCCCGAGCCTGCCGAGGACGACGGACGAATGATCGCGAGCCTGACGCTCGAGGACGTTGCGAGAATCCTCGGCGGCGTCTACGCCCCCTTTCAGGCCATACGGCTGCTGATCGAGTCGGGGATATCTCCGGAGCACGACTACGGCGAAGAGGGAGAGACCTGGGAAAAATTGCTGCGAATTTTCGTTGAGCTCTCGCTCGGCACATCTGGTCAGCGACGCGAACTGCGCTACTTCCTGGGCGCGTGGATGGACGACCGCCTGCACACTGGGCCCTCCGAAGAGCAACGCGTGAAGATCGAGGCCGATCTGGCCCGTCAGGGCTGGTTCGTCAGCGATGGGCGACTTGTGGTCGGCGCGCCGGTCCGAAACGGAAGCGTCAGCGCGGGCATGCCAACGCCGACGGTTGGGGACCTGCACGACGCGGTCTCTAAGGCCTCAGAGCCGCGCTGGCGCACGGGCCATCTGCACGGGGCAGTCCTCGCCGCGGCGAAGGCCGTCAATGCGATGCTGCAGCGGAAGCTAGATCGGTACGACATCGCGGAGGTCGCACTCGTGCAGGAGGCATTCTCGCGGAACGCGGCCGCCGAGGGAAGGCCTCGGCTGCGTTTTCCCGGCATCGAGGATGAGAAAACACGCGAGTCGATGCAGCAGGGGGCCTTGAGCTTCGGCGTCGGGTGCTTTCAAGCGATACGCAATCCAGTCGGGCACCTGCCAGACGAGCAGCACGAGCTCAGCGAGCAGGACGCTTTGGAGCGCCTGGCAGCCCTGTCGCTGCTGGCTCGGTGGATCGAGCAGGCGACGCTCACGAGGGCTGGCGAATGAGCGAAGTTGGAGGTGAGGAGCGGTGACTCTCAACGTGACGGTACTCACGCCGACCGCGATCTATCAATCGGCCGACTTTCGTCTCAGCGATGGGGCGAGCGGGCGGCTTGTCAGCGACCACTCCCCGAAGACCGTACAGATCACCGAAGAGACCTGGGGCGGGTTCGCCACCTACACCGGGCTTGGGCGCTGGGCCGGTCGTGACGTATCCACCCATATCGCCGAGTGGCTCACGGGCTCCTCGGGAAGATCGATGGCCGAGGTGGCCGAGCTGATCGCCGTGAAGAGCACTGAGCTGATGAAGGGTGTCGCGGTCAAGCATCGAGGCGTGCTGATACCGCACACCGTGACGCTCGCAGGGTTCGAGGGAGGGGTCGCACGCGTGTTCGTGATCTCAAACCGAGAGGACGGCTTCGGGCGCATGCGTGCGGCAGTCGACGATCATCTGAGCGTCAGTTGCAGACACCTACGCAAGTCCGGCGGCGCTCTGGTGATCGTCACGGGTCAGCCTGCCGCCGTCGCTGACAGGGAGCGCCGAGCCATAAGGCACCTGGCGGCGACACATCCGAACAACGGCGAGCGCATACGCGTTCGACTGGAGCAGCTCAACGAACGGGCGGCGGAACAGAAGCCAGACCTCATCAGCAAGGCCTGCGCGGTGATGTCGCTGAAGGCCGACGGAACGGGAATGCTCGCCCTGAACCGTGCGGCAGAGAACCCGGCCTCCTTTCCAATGGTGAACCACGGCATGGACATGGCGAAGATGCTCCGCGACGCCCTGCGCACGATCGGCGTCGACCTTGCCACTGCGCACATCGTCGGCACAGCCTCCGCGACTACGCGCCACGACGGCCCGACAGGTGTCGCCGAGAAGCCGTGCAACTTGGTCGTGATCGAGCCCGATCGGGACACTGGATATGTGCTGACAGAGCTCGAGGGCGAGTCGATCGAAGTGCTCGCGCCGAGCGCGCAGAACGACCACGGGACGATCGTTGGCGCGGGCAGGCTCGGGCCGGATGAGCCTCACAGCATCTCCTGGATATGGGAGGAGGATGAGCTGCGATCACTCGAGCTCGAGGGCTACGCAATGGCCGTGAACAACGCGGGCGAAATCGCAGGGACGGCGGAGGGCGAAGTTGCGGTCGTGCAAGTGGAAGGGGAATGGCACGAGCTACCTGAGTACCACGGAGACGCAAGTGTCTTTACGGCCACGGGCAGCTCCGTGAGGGCGATGAACGAGTCGGGGCTGATCGTGGGGCAGGTGCGCAGTCATAGCGAGGAGAAGGGCCGACCGAACACACGGCCCGCTCGGTTCAGGCGTGACGCGGAGACGTTGGCCGGTATGGACGTCCCGTCCGGATATGGGAGCGAGGCCATCGACATCAACGACGACGGTTTGGTGCTCGTATCGGCGGATCTCGCGGTCTTCGACTCGCGAGCGATCCTGTGGAACCCGAACGCAGGTTCCTGGTCCTACGTTGGCAACAGAGAAACTTGGATCATGCCGATCAGCGTGCTCGAGGATGGGACCGTGTTCGCGCAATGGCCGGCGGCGCCCGACAAGCGCCTCGCCGTGGTGGCGCCCCTAGGAGGATCGTGGGAGCGCCTCGACATCGACGAGGGCTGGAAACCCGTTGCGATCAACGAGGACAGAGCCGTCGTTGGGTATACACGGGTCGAGGGATTTGAGCGCCCCTGGCTTCGGAGCGCTGCCGGGACAACGGTCTGGCTCCCCTACCCGCAGTACCACCACACGCGACCAGTCGCGATCAACAACAAGGGGCAGATCATCGGCGTTGCGAGCGCGGATCATGGGAGCCACGCGATCGTGTGGCGCAGACACTAGCGATACGGCCTTCCAGAACCGACCGTGAAGCGCTGAGTACCGGAAGGCGGGCAGGACGCGGGCCGATAGGACGATCCGTGCGCCTTCTCGAAGCCGACGCGGGGACTCGAACCCCGGACCCCTCCATTACGAGTCGCTGCGCGACCCGCTCAGTGGTCGGTGTGCTTGGCGCGCGATCGGTGGATCGTCACGGAGACGCTGGCACTGTGAGTCGTTCCGCCGAGGTCGTGGGCGACGATGTTGGCTCGCGCGCGGAGCAGACCCCTGGCGCGGAGCAGCCCGCGAGCACGGACGGAAAGATGTAGGAAGACGGTCGCCGAGCTTCCGCCGGCGACATTGAACGTTGCGGCCCCCAAGATTGAGGTTGCCGGTACAGCCGCACTGACGCGAGTCACAGTGGCACCCACTGACTTCAGCGTGAGCGCGCCCCGGCAGCGCGACTCACCGGTAGGACAGGCGACCCTGACGCGGACCGCGCCCGTCCCATCAGCCCAAAGGTTCGTGGCGAGCAGGCGGACGTCAGGCACGATCGGCGTCGCGCCACCTGGGGTCGCGCCAGACGGACTCGTAAAGCCAGCGACTCCCTGCGCTGGGCTGGACGGACCCGGCGCAGCGGTGATTGTCGCCGCGGCTTCTTCGCGGGCACGCCGCGCGCTTTCTTCTTCTTGGTGGCGTCGGCTTGCGGCTTCTTCTTCTTGGTGTCGCCGAGTGGCGGCTTCTTCTTCCTGTTTGTGCCGAGCGGCCCGTTCTTCTTCTTCGGTCCTGTGTTCGGCAGCCGCTTCTTCTTCGCGGGTGATCGCGTCCTGTTCAACGGTGCCGGTGACGGTCTGGGTCGCCCCACTCTCGTGATAGTCGATGTGGATGGTCCGCGACTCTTTGGGACATGCTTCTGCGAAGCGGACAGGCAGTTCCGGCCCGGAGGCGGGCGCGTTTGAGAAGTCTCCGGTCAGCAGTCCTTTGGACGAGACGAACGTGTAGGTCGCGCCCCGGGTGAGCTCGGGACAGGGCGCGCCTTTCTTGGGCGGGCGCACCACTATTTCGAGGTGTGCCCCGCCGAGATTGACCGGCCCCTGCGCGGCGAGTTGGGAGTTGGCCGTCCCCGGAGTGCTGCCGGCGCCCGCGATGGCGAATTCGAGGCGGCTGCTCGAGTCAAAGGCGGCGCTGGACGCGTTGAGCTTGCCCTGCGGACTGCCGATGTCGAGTTCCGCCCCGGTGCTTTCAAGCGCCCCGACGGCGCCGCTCCCGGCCGCGAAAACGTGGCTGAGCTTGACCGGCTGGCCGCTTGAGGCGTTCAGGCTAGCTCCCAAGAGAGCGACCACGCCATTGAAAACACCGGCCTGAGCAGGATTGGCGCCTGAGAGCGTCAGAGGGCCGGTCTCGATGTCGTCTTCTGCGAAGTAGAGAACGGACTCTTCGCTCATCTGAGCGTCGAGGGCATGGCCCGAGCCGGTCACGTTCCCCGCCAGCAGCAGACCCGCTTCGTTGGCCAGGGAGTCGCGCCCGGTGAGATGCCATTCCTGGGGCGCGGTCAACTCGAGCGGCGTTTCGATCACATCGCCCGAGGGGCCTATCGATCCGGGCGCTGGAGCTGCCGTCAGCCCGCCACTGCCCAGCTTCAGGGCCTCCCCGCCGAGCAGGTAGTCATCGCCGTTGTCCAGCTGGACTCCTTCGGCTTGCAGACCGGGGAGGTCGTTGAAGCTCAGGTAGCAGGCGTCTACTTCTGATCCGGCTTGGCATTCTGAGCCGCCCAGCTGGGGGAAGCTTAGGGTTCCAATCGAATCGCCGGCGCTCGGCGCCGTGCCGCCTCGCCAGTTCGCTGCCGAGGACCAGGCGAACGTACTGGGCGAGGCTCCCGACCAGACGAAGGAGGGGGTCAGCGTCGCAGAGCTCGAGGCCAGCTCGGCCGTGTCGAGCGGCCCTTCGCCGCCGTTCCCACCCGCCACCAGCACATCGCCGTCGCCCAGCGCCACGGCCGCGCCAAGCGCATGGGCATCGCCTGTTTCAGCAGCGAGCTTCTGGAAGGTCCCTGTGGCTGGATCGAACAGTTCTGCGCTCCGCATGGCACGGTCGGAGTCATCCCAGCCGCCCGTGATCAGCACCTTGCCGTTGCTGAAAGCCGCCGCCGCGGCAACCTCGCGCGCCTCGACCATTTCGTTGGGCAGAGTTGAGAACGAGCCTGTCTGTTCGCTGAATTCTTCAGCGCTGCGCGGCCACTGGGGCGGGACGCCGCCACCTTGCGAGTTCTTGCCACCGGCAATCAGCAGGTTCCCGCTCGGGAGCACGGAGGACGCGGCAGCAAATCGCGGTGTGGCCATGCGAAGCCCAGGTATGAACCAGAAGACCTTGGTGATCGGGTAGAAGACTTCAGTTGTCGCAACTGCGTTGCCAGAGAAGCCGCCCGCGATCAGGACCGTCCCGTTCTGGAAAGCGGCGCCCGGGAGCTCCACTGCAACGGCTCCCTCGCGTTCTTCGAGCGTTTGTGCGGCGAGCGCTTCGAAGGTGTCCGTCGCCGGATCGAAGACTTCCGCGTTGCGAACGGAGGACCCGCCCGAGATCAGAAAGTCGCCGTTCGGGAGCGGCACGATTACCGGCGCGTATCGCGGGACGGTCATTTTCGCCTGGAGGGCTTCGAAGGTCTCCGTGGCCGGGTCGAAGAGTTCCGCGCTGCTCAGGTCTTCGCTGCCGCTGTAGCCGCCTGCGATCAGGACCTTGCCGTCGGGCAGCCTTGCCGCTGCTGGACCACTGCGCGCGACGGTCATGTGCGCCGGGAGCTTTGAGAAGAGGGCAGTGGCACTGGCCTCGGTGGCGAGAACGAGCATGCTCGCCAGCGCCAGCAAACAGCAACCCAGGCTAAGCCGGGCGCGGCGATCTCTTCCTTTGACGTCTCGCGCCCGTGCCATTTCGATCCCCCAATGCTTCACCGCGGGCATCCGTCCGTGGTGCCCGAAGTTCCGCAGAGTAGCATTGGACGCCGTTTCGGGATAGTCGTGAGACTAACTCCCGTTCTTGTGGGACGACGCTCGCCCGAGACGCGCGATGCGACTCATGTCCAAGGCGTGGCAACATCGTGGCAACACGCGGTCAGACCGATACGTCCGATGAGTGCGCGAAACACCACAGAACGGACGATCTGGCCACCGGCGTACGCAGCTATTTGAGGCGAATGAGGTTGAGGGCCTTGTGGGCTTTACGGCCCGTGGTGGTTCGAGTCCACTCGAGCGCATGCGAAGTGCCGTGCCGAAAACACTGATGTACGCCCATCGCCAGTTCGGCCACGCCGGCATCGCAACGACCGTTCGCCTTGGGCGCCACCGCCACTGCTGCTGGGCCTCGAGCAGCCGCGCGGCAGCTCATCGTCTTGCGAGCGCTTCACCCGCCAGCTCGAGCTGGTCGTCGCCGTAGAACAACGATTCGCCGATCTGCAGGGTCGGCACGCCACGCACGCCCGCCTCCCAGGCGCGGTCGGTCGCCTCGCGCAGCATCTCCTTCACGGTCGGCTGCCCCAGCGCACCGTTGAGCCACTCTGCGTCGAGATCCGCGTCTCTGGCGCAAGCGAGCAGCATCCCGAGATCAGCGATGTCCTCGCCGTCCACGAACTGCCGCGCAAATACGGCACGGGCGAAGGCCTCTCCCCTTTCCTGCCCCTGCGCCCACGTAGCGCAGCGCATCGCCACAAGACCGTCGCCGGGCCATCCGGCAGGCCAGCGCAGGGGCGGCAAGCCGTAGCGCCGTGCTCGCTCCTCGATCTCGGCCACCCGTCCCTCCCGAGCCTGCGTGCGCGCCCACGACCCGAACCCGCGCCTTGCGAAGATCGCCCCGAGCAGCACCGGCCGAAGCTCTGGGAGCACGCCCAGGACCGACTCTGCGCGCGAGAGTGCGAGATACGCGTAAGGGGAGCCGAGGTCGAAGTACATCACTGGGCCGGCCGTGGACAAGCGATTCCTCCTTGTTGGACGCCTAACTTGACGGTGAGCAAGTTAGCAGAATTAGCTTGTCAGGCGACAAGCTAAGATGTCTGGATAGCCCGAACCCCGGTCCAACATTCAGCTCGATCGAGCGCGGCATCGAGACGCACGGGCGAACGCGTGGCTCCCGCCCCCAACGTCCGGCTTCGTGACGCCGAGCGCAGTCGCGTCGCGATCCTCGATGCAGCGACGGGGCTCTTTGCAGCGCACGGATTCGGCGGCGCGAGCCTGTCCGAGATCGGCGCGGCCGCCGGCCTCTCGCGCGGCGCCCCCGGCTACCTCTTCGGCTCCAAGCAAGCGCTGTACGGAGAGGTCCTCGCCGCCGTCTTCAGCACCCGCCAGCAGGCGACCGAGCAGGCCTTTGCGCGCGTTCGCGCGTGGTGCGAAGGCGACGAAGAGCTCGCACGACTGCGCGTTGCGTTGGCCGCTGCGGCCGAGGGATACATGGGCTTCCTGCACGCGCACCCCGAGTTCGTCGCCCTGATCATGCGCGAGGAGCTCGACGGCGGGAGCAGGCTGAAGCGGGCGAGCCGCTCCTCTACTGCCATGGACGATGCTTTCCAGGCACTGCGGCGCGCCGGCGCCAAACGGGGATTGCGGGCATTCCAGGTTCCAGAGGCCGTGCTGCTGTTCGTCTCCTTGACGTTCGCGCCGTTCTCCTACCGAAGTACGCTGCTGCGATCCGTCGGCCTCGAGGTGATCTCCGAGCGCGGCCGGCGCCGCCAGGCGAGGCTTGCCGCCGCGCAGCTGATGAACCTGGTGGCGCGATGAGCAGCACGCTGAGCGATCTGCGGCGCGTCGCGCCGCAGCCGACGACGCCGAGTGGCAGGCGGCCGTCGAGCGGATATCACACGATCAGCTCGCCGGCGTCGAGGATCAGCTCGCGTGGCTCAGGCAAGCACGCTTCAGCGATGTCGACTGCCTCTTCAAGCAGTAACGCTTCGCCGTGATCGTCGCGGTTCGCTGAGCTGCGCTACCAGTAGGTGGGGGACTTGATGAACCCCAACAGATCAAAGCCCTCGTCGGTGACCGCCCACCATCGCTCGGACTCGCACGCCCGGCCGGGCTCGCCACTCTCCTCGACGGTGCTGCAGACCACGCCCCGCGCTTCAAGCCCACGCAGCACCGAGATCACGCCAGCTCGGTCATCGGACATCTCGAGCTCTTCTGCGACGATCCAGGTCGGCTCGGCTGCGTCCAGCAAGCAGCCGAGCGCCGCTCGCTCGATCGACGCAAGGCTCGCTCGTGGCTCCGTCTCCCAGTCCACTTCGTGCCACTTGCGGTAGAACGCCCCGCGCCAGGGCTCGCCTCGCGAATTGCGCACGACCGTGAAGGTGAAGCCTGTGTAGAAACCGAAGGCGAGCTCCGGCGCGAGCGCGTCGCGAACGCAAGTCACGGCCTCCTGCGCGGACCCAGCCTCAACGAGCACCCGATGTCGCGATGGGCCTTCGGCGAAAGATTCAGTGCCCTCCCATGCGGCCTCGACGGTGCTGAGCGCATCCTCCGCACGCGGCGTCAATTCGGCACCGCGAAAGGCAACCCGAAACAGCGTCACTCACACAAATCTACCCGTACGTCACGAGGCTCCAGACAGGCAGCCAGCGTTCACACTTGCCCCGCTCGCTGACGTGAGGCGAGTTTCAACGGCCGGGCTGCGGGGTAACGAGCGTCCATCCCGAGGGCCTGCGCCCGCGGAACATCCCCAGATATCTCTCTCAAGCCGGAGGAATAGATGCTCAACGGTCGCCTGCTCGGCGTGTCGGTCACGCTCACCCTGCTCGCTTCGACGATCGTCTCATCGACGGCGTCGGCGACGCCGATCAAGATGCCGACGCTGAGCAAGGAGATCGCCCAGCAGCAGGCGATCGTCGCCGCGCACAAAGCGATCAACCCGCCGGCGCCACCGTGCCCCGAGACGGGGATGCTGCCGGAACCGTTCTCCAACTGCGGACTGCCGGAGGCGCCCGCCACGACGCTCCCCTACCCCGGCAACATGGCCTACTGGGGCGGTCACGTCCAGGTCATCCCGCAGGTGTACATCGTGTATCTCGGCTGGGGCCGGCCCGGCGCATTCGCACAAGGTGCTCCGTGCAAGCCAGAGGCGCTGAAGGAGGGCCTGCTGAAAGCCCGGCTGAAGTGCGACCCCGACGGCGCAGGCGCGCGCATGGCCGACTTCGTGCAGCAGATGGGCGGCACCGAATGGGCAGCGGTCAGCACCCAGTTCTTCCAGACCGCAGCGGACGGCTCGACGCAGAGCATCACCAACCCCACCGACGTGCTCGCCGGGCTGTGGGTCGATGACTCCACGAGCGGGCCCAACCTTGCCGGCACCTCGGCGAGCAACTCTCCGGGGCCCGGCAACACCTACACCGACCTTGCAAGCGAGGCGGCGCGTGCCGTCAAGCACTTCCATATCACCGACCTCGCCAACGCCGACATCGTGATCGCCCAGCCGCCCGGCTACAGCGACCCGAACGCGCTCGAAAGCGGTTACTGCGCCTTCCACGACTACACCCAGCCCGGGCTCGAGGGCGGGATCTACAACGGGATCAAGTCCGGCATCGCGTACACGAACATGCCCTACTCGCTGGCGATCAACTCGACCTCTGAAAACGGCGAATCCTCGAACGACTGTGGCGAAAACGCCGTCAACAGCGGCTCGGCGGGCAAGCTCGACGGCTTCTCGATCGTGCTCGGTCACGAGCTCGAGGAGACGATCACCGACCCGGGCGCCGAGGACATCCTCGGCAGCGGCACGAGCGCGACGAAGCTCGGCGGCTGGTACGACACGATCGACGCGAACGAGAACGGCGACAAGTGCGCGTGGGTCGGCGAGCCGCTGACCGGCCCGCTGCCGGGCGCGCCGAACGTGCTCCCGATCCCCGGGGCGATGGGCGACATCAAGGGCAACGCCGGTAAGACGTTCGCCGTTCAGTCGCTCTGGAGCAACGAAGCAGCGGCCGGGACCGGCTTCTGCGCGGGCGCAGGCACCGACCTTCCTTTCTGAGTAGGTAGAGCACGAGCGCCGGGCGCGAAGGACTCGCGTCCGGCGCTCGTCCGCGCGCGCCGTTCTTCGGGAAGCCGGGCCTGCCCGAGGGATGCCGTTGCCGGAGAAAGCCGTCGTCGAGGACTAGTCGAGCGCGATCGCGCGCATCGTGTGCTCGTCCGGGAGCTTCTCGAGGATCGCCCGCAGCCGCTCCAGATCCTCAGCCTGCTCGCGCCCGAGATCGCGAAACAGCGAGCGCAGCGCCGTGTGCGTGATCTTCATCTGGCGCGAACCGAGCGTCACCGAGAGGATCCCGTGCTCGTCCGGCTGGCCGTCGAGCTGCGCCAGCACCTCGCGCGCGAGCCCGCGAATCTGCTGTTCGTGGGCCTCGTCTGAGATCAGCAGTTTGAGCGCCGTCGCCGTCACGTCGATCTCGTCGACCGCGAGCAAGAGGTGGAATGGGGGCTCGGGAGTCGTTGCCATGGCGCTCGGCTCCGCGCAGGTGTCGAAGCCGCTGGCAGTCTACTGAGCCCCTGCGAATGCTGGGGGAGGCAAGCTGAGTGGGAGCCTGCCTCCCCCGCCTCTCCGCGTGGGGACGCGGACTGTACCAGGATACGAATAGTTGGGACTCAAATGCATTAGGCCTACTTGCTCTGGACATAGACAGTCGCTGTCGGATGGTGTTGACATTCCATGCCCGAGCCGCTCTCCGATGCCACGCGCCTGCTCGGCGGCCGCGTGCGCGAGCGTCGCGAAAGCCTCGGACTGAGCCAGGAGGCGCTGGCCGACAGGTGCGCCGTGCACTGGACCTTCCTCGGTCAGGTCGAGCGCGGCCGGCGCAACCTCAGCCTGCACAACCTGCTGAAGATCGCCGGCGGTCTCGGGGTCGACGCAGCCGAGCTCGTGCGCGGCCTGAAGGCGCCGGGCGTCCCCTAGCTCGACTCACCGGCCCGATCGGAGCCTGCCGGCTCACCGCTCGCCGCACCGGGCGCTTGATCCGCGCGCTCCTGCGGCCAGACGGTCCAGACCGCGAGCGTGCCCGTCCGTCCACGCACCTCGAACTCGCCCACGTGGGAAAGCCCCTCGGCACCGGAGCGCATGCGTTCGCGCGTGGAGGCGGCGATGAACAGCATCGCCTCGTGGTCCTTGGTCATCCCCTCCAGGCGCGAAGCCGTGTTCGTCGTGTCGCCGATCGCCGTGTACTCGATCCGCTGCTCGGAGCCCACGTTGCCCGCCATCACGGTGCCGCTGTTCAATCCCACGCCCATCGCGAAGCGATGATCGAAGCCCTCCTCGGCGAGCCACTCGTTGAAGCGGTCCAGACGGGGACCGATCATCTCGCGCGCCGCCGCCACCGCCCGGTCCGCGTGGTCGTCCTGTTCCAGAGGCGCGCCGAAGATCGCCATGATCCCGTCTCCCATGTAGGAGATCAGCGTGCCTCCGGCGTCGAGGATCGCCTCGGTCATCTCGTTGAGGTAGCAGTTGACCACGTCGATCACGCGCGCCGCCGGCTGGGTCTCGGAGAAGCTCGTGAAGCCACGCAGGTCGGAGAACAGCACCGTGCAGTCGCGCTCGACGCCGCCGAGTCGGAGATTCTCATCGGCGCTGGCGAGCACCTCGTCGACCACGCCCGCCGGCACGAAGCGCGAGAACGCGTAGCGCATGCGCTCTCGTTCGATCGCCTCGCCCACGTACAGGATCACGATCGTGCCGATCGTTCCCAGCACGAGCGCGAGCAGCGGGTAGACGAAGCTCACGATCAGACCGCTGTCGAAGGCGATCTGCGTTGCAACCACGAACAGCAGCGCCAGCGCGAGCGCGTCCACCAGCGAGCGCAGGCGCCGAAGGCGCAGGCTGCCCACCGGCACCGCGACGCCCAGCAGCACGATCAGCAGCACGTTCAGCCAGCCCGGCGCGTCCTTCAGCGGCACGCCGCGCAGCAGCGTGTCGGTCGCGTTCGCCACGATTTCATCTCCCGCCATCTGGCCCGATCCGGTCGTCGCCGTCGTGTGGACGTCCTGCAGGATCGGTGCCGAGGCGCCGACGATCGCGACCTTCCCGCGAACCGCGTTCGGTGCGAATTCCCCTTTGAGCACCTTCGAATAGGAGATCGCCTTGAACGTTTCAGCCGGCCCGGCGAAGTCGATCGGCAGCGTGCCGCCGCCCCCGAACAGCGAAGCCGGGATGCGACGCCCACTCGCGACTTCGGCCGTGACGACCGGCAGGCTGCCGAGCCTGTTGTAGGAGCGCGCGAAGCGGCGCGTCGCGCCGTCGGAGTCGACCACCAGCCGCACCTCGGCGACGCGCGCGCCGAGTTCGCGCAACAGCTTTGGTCCGTTCGGCGGACCCCCGAAGACATCCGTCGTTCCATCGCGTGCGACTTCCGAGGCTGCCAGCACCGTTTTCCCGTGCGCGCGGCCGATCGCTTCGATCAGCGCATTGTCGTCGCGCACGTCCGTTTCGTGCGTGAACTCGAGATCGAGCGCGATCGTGCGTGCCCCGGCACTGCGCAGCCGGTCGATCACGGTCGCGTCGTAGCGGCGGGGGAACGGGAACTCGGAGTGCAACTTCGCACGTGCCAACTGCTGCAACGTGGCGTTGTCGATCTGCACGAGCACGAAGTCGCGCGGCGCCTTCCGCGGCCCTCGGATCGAGAAGCGCGCGTCGATCGTCTGGTTCTCGCTGCGCCGCAGCAGATGCGTCGCGTAGCCGAGCACGCCGATCGCCACGGCCAACATCGCCACGATCAGCAGCGCCACGGTCCTGCGCTGTCTGCGCCGCATCCGCATCAGACGCGAAGGACCGTGCGCCGTCCAGACAGATCTCCCACGCTCGCGCCGGCTCCGAACAGCCACGGCGGGGCATCCTCGAGTGCCGCGCTCGCCGCCCGGCGCCCGGCGGCGCGCGCCTCGTCGATCTGATGGAACTCGAGCATGCCGACGCCCACGAGCGGCACCTTGATCGTCATGTCTGCGTGCCGTCTGGCCGACTCATCCGTGTTCGCGCTGCTGAGCAGCGCGATCCGGGCCATCGTGTCGGTCAGCGGAGGTAGTCGCCCGTGAGCGCGCGGCGATGCGTCGGACGCTGCCGCGGGCGCCTCGAGCCGCTCCTCGCCGTTCTTGATGTCGATCGCCAGCACCGGCCCCTCGCCGCTCGAGCTCATCGGCGCGAGCGGCAGGTTGTCGAGCAGCGAGCCGTCGACGAGCAAGCTCTCCCCGCGACGCACCGGCGGGGCGATCAGCGGCAAGCGCGATGCTCGCGCCGACCGCCTCGGCCACCGGCCCGCGGCGGTCGATTCTCAGGCTGCTCTCGCGCAGATCGACGCTCGCGCAGTAGAGCGAGCGAGACAGCTCCTCGATCCGCGTCTGGCCGAACACGCGCTCGAGCATCGCCTCGGACTTGCGCCCCCTGATCAGCGACGAACGCGGGATCGTGTAGTCGTTGATCGGGTTGCGCCTGACCCACTCCTCGTAGCAGCAGGCGTCGATCGCCGCGCTGTCGTAGCCGAACGCGAGCAGCGCCCCCACGAACGCGCCGATGCTGACGCCCCCGACACGATCCACTCGCACTCCGGCGCCAAGCAGCACCTCGAGCACGCCGAGATGCGCAAACGCCCTTGCCCCAGCGCCGCCGAAGACGACTCCGAGCGAGCGGCTCGACAGCCGGCGCGCCATGCGCGCAATGTCGCGGCGTCGATCGGCGTCGCTGGAGAGCGCGTAGGTGCCGGCGGGCTCGATCCTCTCGAGCCAGCCACCCAGGGCGCCCGTGCCTGCGCGTAGGCCGTAGCCGACGAGATCGCAACCGCGGAGACGTCCAATCGAGTGCCCAGGTGCGTCCTCGCGATCGGGCCCACCGGCGCTCTCATCGGCATCGCTCGCGCTCGCGTCGACGACCGCGAGCACGCGGTCGGCACGCGCGAGGCAGAAGTCGTCCCACGCTCCAGATCGGGGACCGTCCCCGCACACCATGATCACCTGATCGTGCTCGAGCTCGCAGCGCTCGACCACCGGACCGAAGCGCCCGACGGCGTCCGCACGCGATTCGGCCTCGCCGGCAGACGCCTCGTGAGCGTCGGGATGAAGCACCGCCACCCTGCCGAACGCGCACATCGCACGTGCTGAGCTCATCCGCGATCTCCAGCAGCGGCACCCCCCGGCCGAGCGCGAGCAGCGCGATCGTCACCGGCCGCGCACGCCGCGTCACCGGCAGCGCTCGGCTGGCCTGCAACTGCACGCTGAGCACGCGAGTGAGGCCGAGCGCGAGGCTGGGCGTCGAGTTGAGCAGCTCGTCGAAATGGAGCTTCTCGATCTTCAGCACCTCGCTGTCGCGAAGCGCCCGCGCCGAGCCGCTGCGCGCGGCGCCGCTGAGCAGCGCGAGCTCGCCGATCACGGCCCCGCGCGTGAGCGTGTTCAGCACGACCGGCTCCGGCTGCTCCTGCACGATCTCGAGGTGACCGACGCGCACGATGTAGACCCCGTCCGCGGGCTCGCCTTCGCGGAACAGCCACTGCCCGCGAGCAAGGCTGACATTCGTTGCGATGCTCGCGAGACGCTCGAGCAGCTCCTCGGGGAGCTCGGCGAAGATCGGCACCTTGCACAGGAACTCGGCGACGCTCTGCGCCACGACGACGGCGCGCTGCCCATCTGACTGCGCCAAGCTCGGCAGCACCGGCAGCTCGAGCTCCTCCGGCTCCGCCGCGACCGTGCCCCGCTGCTCGGCGACATCGCTCTCGCGGGAATGCACGTGAGTGCCCCCTTTGACGACGAGCACGAGGCACGGAAGCGCACCGGCAAGGATGCAGCCACCCGCGAACAGCCACGCCTCGCGCAGCGTGCGCAGCGTCTCCGCGCCGGCGATCGCGATCAGGATCGCGACGCCGAGCGCCGCCCCGACCTGCGTGGCCACCGAGTTCAGCGATGTGGCGACGGCGAATCGCGGGCCCGGCACCGAGTCGATCGCCATCCCGCTGAGGGTCGGCAGCGCGAGGCCGCCGCCGACGCCGAGGATCGCCATCCCCGGCAACCAGCCGCCGAGGAAGTCCGGCTTGCTGCCGAGTCCCAGCGCGAGGTAGGCCATACCGGAAGCCCAGATCAACGCACCGAGCACGAGCAGCAGCCGATGCGCGATGTCCTGCGACAGTCCTCGCAGCAGCCGGATCGTCGGCTCGGCGAGTGCGAGTGCGAGGATCGGCTCCGGAGTCAACGCCAGCCCGGCCTGCAGGATCGAGTAGTGCCACACGCCCGTCAGGAAGAAGACGTTCCCGAGCGTGTACGCGAAGAACCCGGTCGACATCAGCAACGTCGCCACGTTCGACAGGACGAAGCCCGGGATGCGCAGCAGCGAGGGATCGATCACGGGCGAGCGCGCGCGGGTCGCGCGCATCACGAAGTACCAGCCCAACAGCAGCGAAGCAGCGAACGCACCGAGCACCCGCCCGTTGACCCAGCCCCATTCCTCGCCCTTGACGACGGCGAGCACGAGCGAGGCGATCGCCGCAGCCAGCACGAGCCCGCCGAGCAGGTCCGGTAGATGCCGTCGACCGGGAGCCCGGCTCTCGACGATCACGCGACGAGCGAGCACGAACGTGAGCAGGCCGAGCGGCACGTTGATCAGGAAGACCAGGCGCCAGCTCGACGCCGTGATCAGCAGCGCGCCGAGCGGCGGGCCGACGCCGGCCGCGACGGCCGCCAGCGCGAACCACGTCGCCGCCGCGTGCGTGCGCTCACGCGCATCGCGCGCCTCGAGCACGATCGCCAGCGAGCTCGGCACGAGCAGCGCCCCGGCGGCCGCCTCGAGCACGCGCGCCGCGATCAGCAGGTTCAGCGTCGGCGCCAGCGCGCAAAGCGCCGAGGAGAGCGTGAATGCGACGATCGCGAACGAGAACGCGCGGCGACGTCCGAGCAGGTCCGCCAGCTGGCCGCCGCCCACGAGGAACGCCGCGAACACGATGCTGTAGGCGTTCAGCACCCACGAGACGTTCGAGATCGGCGTGCCGAGGAACCCGTCTGCGATATCGGGGATCGCGATGTTGACACTGCTCGCGTCGATGAACGCCATCGAGCTGCCGAGCACAGCCACCGCGAGGACCGCCCACGGCGTGGCCACCCGCCGCGCTCGCGCCGTCGGCGCGATCCTCGCCGGCGCAGCCATCACCGGCGCCAGAGCCGGTGCCTGCGAGACCGTGGTCCCGCAGGCGGCGGAGTCGCGTCCCTGAACCTGCTGCTCTCTGCTCTTGCCCCCAGAGCGACGAGTGTAAGTGACCGTGCACCCACTCGCCTGTGCCGGCGCCCGCGCCGATCAAAAGCCTGGGCAGTTGTCCAAGCGGAGGGTCCGATTGTGGGCAAGCTGGCCCTATCGGGCCGGAAATCTGTCAGATTTCATGTTCACAGGCGACCGTCGGGGTCGTCCGACGCATGGCTATACGCAGCCGGTCGAATACGGCGCGCGGGGGAATGGAATGACGTCTGGTAGTCGGATCCACATCCAGTGGACTCACACGTTCTTCGTGTGGCCGAGCCTGCTCGCCGCGGCCCTGTCGTGCGTGCTGGTCGGGTTCGCCCTGCAGCGCTCGAGCCCCGGGCAGGCGCCCTTCCATGGACTGACGCGCGGCGATGCGCTCTCCAGCAGCGCTTCGTCCGCCGCTTCCGCCCCGACGCCCGCGGCCCTTCGCGGTCCGCTTTCACGCGCAGTCGGCGCAGCCGATCGCGATTACGCAATCAGCGCGGCAGGCGACGGCTTCCACGGCGAGACCGCCGGTCGGCGAATTCGGGCGAATCTCTCGCGCAGCGGCGTCACCGTCAGCTCGGGCTCGACCTGGCTGAAGCTCTCACCAAGAGCGATCGCCACGGGCGCCTCCTCCCGTCGCCTCGCCGCGGTCACACCGAGCGCGAAGGGCAACCGGATCGACTACGCGCGCGCCGGCGTCGATGAGTGGTACGTGAACGGCCCGCTCGGACTCGAGCAGGGCTTCACAGTGAGTCGTGCCGCGGCAGGCGATGCTAGCCGGCATCTCGCACTGTCGCTTGCGATCTCGGGCGACGTAAGGCCGTCGCTCTCCGCGGACGGGACGGCGATCGAGTTGGCTCATCGGGGTGGCCCCTCGCTGCGCTATGGCGAGCTCAGCGCTCACGACGCCAGCGGGCGGGCGCTCACCAGCCGGCTCGCACTGCACGGCGCGACGGTCAAGATCGAGGTCGACACGTCCGGCGCCGGCTATCCGGTGACGATCGATCCGTTGATCGGACAGGGCGAGGAACGGCCCCTGCCGATCGACGAGTCAGAAGCGGGCCGGTTCGGCTTCAGCATCGCCCTCTCGGCCGACGGCACCACGGCGCTGGTGGGCGCACCCGCGGACAACGGGGTCGCCGGTGCCGCCTGGGTGTTCACGCGCGTGGGTTCGACATGGACGCAGCAGGGCCCGAAGCTGACGGTGAACGAAGCGACCGACGCCGAAGAAGACGAACTATGTGTCGCCGAAGCCAACGAATGCGGCTTCGGCCGCAGCGTGGCGCTGTCCGCGCGATGGGAATACGGCGCTGGTCGGCGCGCCGCGCACAAACGAAGCTCAGGGTGCGGCGTGGGTCTTCATCCGCTCTGGATCGACGTGGTCGCAATTCGGCGCAAAGCTCACAGGTGGCGCCGAAGCCACGAGCCGTGGGAGCTTCGGGCGAAGCGTGGCGCTCTCAGGAGACGGCGCTACGGCGCTGGTCGGCGCTCCGCGCGACAGGGCAGGACACGGCGCGGCATGGGCCTTCGCACGCTCCGCGTCGGGCTTCCTCGCGCAGGGCTCGCGGCTGACCGGAGCAGACGAGCTCGGCACCAGCTTCTTCGGGCGCAGCGTCGCGCTTTCCTTCGACGGCTCGGCGGGGCTGGTCGGCGGCCCCGGCGACGACCACTCCGCCGGCGCCGTGTGGGTGCTCGCACGCGTAGGCGGCGAACTTGCGACGCAGGGTGAAAAGCTCACCGGCGGAAGCGAAGAGGTTGGTAAAGGGCGCTTCGGCAACAGCGTTGCGCTGAGCGCCGACGGCAACACCGGGCTCATCGGCGCCCGCTCTGACGCCGGCAAGATCGGCTCCGCGTGGGCCTTTGCGCGAAGCGGATCGGTGTGGTCGCAGCAAGGTCCCGAAGCTGACCGCCACGGGAGAGCTCGGCGAAGCTCAGTTCGGATATGCCACGGCGCTGTCGGCCGATGGCAATACAGCGCTGATCGGCGCGCCCCACGACGACGACTCGATCGGCTCCGCTTGGACGTTCACCCGCGCGGGCGCGAGCTGGACCCAGCAGGACGAGCAGCTCGCGGGCGGCGTAGAACCCAAGAAATCGGCATTCGGCTTGGGGCTGGCGCTCTCAGCCGACGCGAGCACAGCGCTGATCGGCGCTCCGCACGAAGCACGCAGCTTCGGCGGAGCTTGGGCCTACCTCGGTCCCCCGTCGAGCATCAACCCTCCTCCCCCACCAGCCGATGGAACGCCCGCTGCCGGCGGGGAGACGCCGAGCACCGGCAACACGGGCAATCCGCTCCCGCCGACCACTGCGCGCGGCGGCGTGCTCGCGAGCACGACCTCCGCACTTCCGCCGCCGACGCTGGCCGTCACCGGCAACGTGGTCCGCCTGTCGGGGATCGTGCGCGTGAAACTGCCCGGCTCGCGCGTCTTCACGCTGCTGAGCGGCGGCGAGCAGATTCCGTTCGGGAGCATCGTCGACGCAACCCGGGGCAGAGTCTCCGTCACGACGGCCGCGCTCCACGGCGGCACCCAGACGATGATCTTCTACCAGGGCGAGTTCAAGCTGACCCAGCGCCGCGACGGGCTCGTGATCTCGACCCTCTGGGTGGCAGCTTCTCAGGATGCCCGACGCCGCGAGCGAACGGCCGTCGGGCGCGATCGAGCGCCGCCCACGGAAAGCGCCCGGTGCGCAAGCTGTGGGCCGAAGGGCACGGCAGCTACTCCACCAAGGGCAACTACGCGACCGGTGCCGTGCTGGGCACGCGCTGGCTGACCGAGGATCTCTGCGCCGGCACGTTGATCCGCGTGCTCACCGACCGCGTTGCCGTGATCAACCTCGTCACCCACAAGCACATCACGGTCAAGGCGGGGCACTCCTACCTCGCCAAGGCGCCGGGGCGGCGCGGTCACTAGCCAGGTCGAGATCGGCCACGCGCCGGGCGCAGTTCAGGTCGTCTTGATCAGCCCGCCGTCGATCACCCAGTTGGCACCCGTCACGTTCGCCATCCGCGGCGACGCGAGGAACGCGACCAGCGTCGCCACTTCGCGCGGGGTGGTGAAGCGCCCCGTCGGTATGCCCGCGACGGCCTGCTCGCGCACGGCGTCTGCGCCCGCGCCGGTCGCGCGTCCGATCGTGGCGGCGACGCCATCCTCACCGAGCCACAGATCCGTCGCGACCTGTCCAGGGGAGACGCTCGTCACGCGGATGCCCTTCGGGCCGAGCTCCTGCGAGAGCGACTTGGCGACGTTCACGAGCGCCGCCTTCGCGGCCCCGTAGTCGATCACGGCGCCGTCGGGCTCGAAGAACGAGTTGACCGACGCGACGTTGACGACCGTGCCTGCACCCTGCTCGACCATCTTCGCCACCGCCGCGCGTGTCGCGCGGAGCGCGGCGAAGAAGTTCAGGTTGAGGGAGCTCTCGAACTGATCGTCGCTGCTTGCCGGAAACCCGTCGAGGCGTATCGGCGCGGCGCCGACGTTGTTGACGAGCACGTCGAGCCGGCCGTGACGCTCGATCGCGTGCTCCACCAGACGTGCCGGACCGTCAGATTCGCCGAGATCCACGGCCAACGGTGCGACGCCCTCGATCCCCTGCAGCGAGTCGACCGTGCGCGCACCGGCGACCACCTTCGCGCCCTCGGCGGCCAGCTCTTGCACCACGGCGAGGCCGATGCCCTTGCTCGCCCCCGTTACGACAGCGACCTTGCCCGTGAGTTCGAGATCCACGCCGCCAAACGCTACAGCGCCGCGCGCACGCTAGCCCCCCGCCGCCGACTTGCATGCAATCTGCCCGCGCGCGCGTCGGAACCGCGCAGAGCCAACTGCGCAGCGCCGCTAGAGGCGCCGCAACGGGCGGCCCGGCGCGGCCGGGGCCGTGGCCACCGGGCGCCACCGATGCGCAGATGCTCAGACGGCGGCGGCGGCGGCCGCCTCGGACTCGCCGTCGGCTCCATCGACCCCGCCGACGCGCGGAAGCGTCAGCAGCGAGCAGCGGGCGTGGCGCTCGAGGTAATCGCACGTGCTGCCGACGACACGGCGTCGCACGGGCCCGAAGTTACGCGAGCCGACGACGAGCAGGTCGAGCTGATCGCCGAATGCCGAGAGCTCTTCGCCGGGCACGCCGTAGACGGCGCGACCCTCGACGTCGGGCATTCCCGCCATCTGATCGCGAGCTTCCTCGATCATGGTGTCGACGCTCTCGCCGAGCAGTGGCGGCATCAGGCCGGTGTACATCACCGGCGGAATCGTGACGATCTGCAGCGCGCTGAGCGAGCCCCTGGTCTCGGCGGCGATCTGTCTCGCCACGGCAAGCGCGGCGGTGCTCTCGGGCGAGGCGTCGTAGCCGACGCCGATCCGCATCAGCGGCGTCACCGCCGTCGCGTAGCCGCGCGCGGCAACCGCCACGGCGCAGGGCGTCCCGTTCAGCGCCGCGCGCGTGTCGTCACCGAGCACCGCGCGGCCGAGCAGCCCCCGGCTGCAGGAACCGACCACGATCAGATCTGCGCCCTGCGCTTCGGCCTGTTCGTGCAGTCCGCGACCGGGGGTCGGCGCGGTCACGCTGACCAGCTCCGCCTCGACGCCCGCCTCGGCCCGCTCGTGCGCCAACAGCTCCTTCGAGCTGGCCGCTTCCTCGGCGAGCAGCTCGGGCCCGACCGCCGCGAAGACGCGCAGGTCTGCGCTGTGCACGTGGGCCAGCGTCATCTTCCCGTCGTCGTCGAGCAGCCGCGATGCGAGCGCGATCGCGTCACGCCCATTGGATCTCCCATCGATTCCCACAAGCACGTTCTTGAACATCGTCGGTCTCCTCTTTCGCGTGATCGCAGCGCAGCTGTTGATTGCCTGACTTGCAAGCTACGCATGCCGGCGCAGCGCACCCTCCGTGCGGAGCACGCGAACGCGTTGCGGGTTTCCCCGGAGGCCGGCCGGTCTTCGATGACGGAGGACGCGCCGGGCAGGCAGCGGCTCGCCGTTATCCGGCGAGGCGGCCGTAGGTGTCAGGCCGGCGCGTCTGCAGGAAGGGGAACAGCTCGAGCCAGTCCTCGCGCTGGTCGAGGTCGAGCTCGGCGACGAGCACGGCCGGCTCCTCGCGCGGTGCCTGCACGAGCTTTCGCCCGTACGGATCGCAGATGAACGAGGAGCCGTAGAAGCGCAGCGGCGGCTCCTCGCCGATCCGGTTGACGGCGACCATGAAGACGCCGTTGGCGATCGCGTTGCCGACGATCACCTGCTCCCACAGCGGCTGCGTGTCGAACTCCGGGTGGTCGGGCTCGGAGCCGATCGCGGTCGGGTAGACGAGCACGTCGGCACCCTCCAGGCTGTAGGCGCGCGCGACCTCGGGGAACCACTGATCCCAGCAGGTCGGCAGGCCGAGCCGCGCGTCGGCCAACGCGAGCAGTGGGTAGGGCTGCTCGCCCTCGCCCGGTCCCGGGCGGAAGTAGCGGTCCTCGTGGTATCCGGCCGTCAGCGGAATGTGCAGCTTGCGCGTGCGCGCGAGCAGCTCACCATCGGGCGCGACGACGATCGCCGTGTTGAAGCCGAGGCCGTCCTCGCCCTCGGCGCGCTCGTACAGCGAGGCGTGCACGTGCGCCCCCGTCTCGGCTGCCATCCGCGCGGCGAACTCGAAGGTCGGGCCGCCGGGCAGGTCCTCGGGCTCCGCCCCCGCCGCCTTCGGACCGCCCGGGTCGGTGGCGAAGTAGCGGCTGAGCGTCAGCTCCTGCAGGCAGACGAGCTGTGCGCCCTGCTCGGCGGCGCGGCGGATGCCCTCGGCGAGCGCCTGCCGGTGCTGCTCGGGATCGGGATGCCAGCGCTCCTGCACTGCGCCGATGCGAAACGGCGCGCGCCTGGGCGGATGCTTGCGCGCGGGCGAGGAGTGCGGCCCGGAGGACACGATCAACTGAGTCTGCTCTGCCATCTCAGTGAATGTACGGTGGTATCGCGATGAGCGCCACGATCGACTCGACACCGCGCGCCGACGGCTACCGCATGCCGGGTGAGTTCGAGCCCCACTCCGGCTGCTGGCTGGCGTGGCCCGAGCGCCCCGACAACTGGCGCCTCGGCGCGAAGCCCGCCCAGCGGGCCTACGCAGCCGTGGCCGAGGCGATCAACGCCTCCGAGCCGGTCACGGTGGCCGTCTCGGATGCCCAGTTCGAGCACTGCCGCTCGCTGCTCTCCCCTTCGATCCGCGTCGTCGAGATCTCCACCGACGACGCCTGGATCCGCGACATGGGCCCGACGTTCGTGGTCGATCGCAGCGGCGGTCGGCGCGGCGTCGACTGGCGCTTCAACGCGTGGGGCGGTCTCGACGGAGGGCTGTATTTCCCATGGGATCGCGACGAGCGGGTGGCCGCCAAGGTGCTCGAGATCGAAGGAGCCGATCGCTACCGCGCGCCGCTCGTGCTCGAGGGCGGCTCGATCCACGTCGACGGCGAGGGCACCGTGCTGAGCACCGAAGAGTGCCTGCTCAATCCGAATCGCAACCCCGAGCTCTCGCGCGAGCAGATCGAGCAGGCGCTGTTCGACCACCTCGGCGCGAGCAAGGTGATCTGGCTCGGCCGGGGCGTCCTCGACGACGAGACCGACGGGCACGTCGACAACCTCGCGTGCTTCGCTCGCCCGGGCGTCGTGCTGCTGACGTGGCCCGACGACGAGTCAGACCCGCAGCACGCGATCTCACGCGACGCGCACGAGCGCCTGCTGGCGGCGAGCGATGCGCGCGGACGCTCGCTCGAGGTGATTCACCTGCCCTCCCCCGGCCCGATCACGATTTCCGCGGAGGAGGCGCGCGGCGTGGACGCCGTCGAGGGCAGCCTGCCGCGCCGCGCCGGCGACCGCCTGGCGGCGTCCTACGCGAACTTCTACATCGCCAACTCGCGGATCGTGCTGCCGCTGCTCGACGAGCGCTACGACGAGCAGGCCGCGTCGATCCTGCGCGGGGTCTTCCCCGAACGCGAGGTGGTCGGCATTCCCGCACGCGAGATCCTGCTCGGCGGCGGCAACATCCACTGCATCACCCAGCAGGTGCCGGCCCTGCCGTCCTGAGTCGCACGCTCGCGGGCAATCGGGTGCTCGCCGGTGTACGCGATCTGCGGGTCCGCACGGCTGAGCAAGGCCGCGCACGCGCGCCCGCGACGGGCGGCGCTCAGCCGCCGGCGTCGATCAGCCCGCGCTCGAGCGCGTAGCGCACCAGCTCGGCTCGCGTGGAGAGCCTCAGCTTCTGCTGGATGTGCGAGCGATGCGTCTCGACGGTGCGCACCGAGAGGTAGAGCTTCTCGGCGATCTCGGCATTGGTGTGCCCGAGCGCGATCAGGCGCAGCACCTCGACCTCGCGCTCTGAGAGGTCGTCCGGCGGCCCGGGCGGCGGCTCGGATGCGATCCGCGCGCCGAGGCGCGGGTTCAGGTAGCGCTCGCCGGTGGCGGCGTTACGCACAGCTTCGACCAGCTCGTCGTCGGCCGCCTCCTTGAGGACGTATCCGAGCGCGCCGGCGCCGAGCGCCTCGCGCGCGAAGGCCGGCTCCTGCTGCATCGTCAGCACGACGATCTGCGTCTCGGGCGACTCCTCGCGGATCTGCGGGATCGCCTCGAGACTCGAGCCGCCGGGCATGTTGAGGTCGAGCACGAGCACGTCTGGGTGGTGCCCGCGCACATAGCGGCGCGCGCTGTCGACGTCGCTGGCCTCGGCGACGACCTCCAGCCCCTGTTCGTTCTCGAGCAGCAGCCGCAGTCCACTGCGAACTACTTGGTGATCGTCGGCGAGCACGATCCGGACGATCTGCCCGGTATCGGCGCTCGTCTCCTCGCCTGCCTGCATCGAGCTGACCGTAGCGCCTTGCGCGGTCGATGTGTCACGACCTGCAAGCGCCAATCGCGTCGGCTGAGCGCAACGAGGCCGCCGACCCGCTCGCCCATCGCGCACTCGTGAGCCCATCTCAACCGCGCGATCAACGCGCGTGAGCTGAGCCGTGCGCCGCTCGCCGCAAGCTAGTGCGCGGACAGCGAAAGCGCCACGCCGGACCGAGGCTCTCCATCCGCCGCTTGCGGACGTCCCTGCTCCTCGCAGAGAAGTCCCGTGACCGTCTCAGCGCCGACCGGCCGGGAGAAGTGGAAGCCCTGGCCCAAGTCGCAGCCGGCTCGCTGCAGCGCACGTAGCTGCGCGGTGTCCTCGATCCCCTCGGCGAGCGTCTTGATCCCGAGCGAGGAGCCGAGCTGGACGAGCGTCTCGATCAGCGCCGCCGAGTCGCGACTGCTCGCCACGCCGGCGACGAACGAACGGTCGATCTTCAACGAGTCGGCCGGGAACTGCCGCAGGTAGGCGAGCGAGCTGTAGCCGGTGCCGAAGTCGTCGATCGCGATACGCACGCCAAGGCGCTTGAGGCTGCGCAGTCGGTGCACCGCGGCGCGCGCGTCGCGCATCAACGCCGTCTCGGTTATCTCGAGCGTCAGAGCGCTCGGACGAAGCCCGCTCTCGCCCAGCGCTCGACGCACATCGCCGACAAGATCGTCTGCATCGAGTTGCCGCGCCGAGACGTTGACGGCCACGCTCAGCTCGTGCCCATCGTGTGCCCATTGCGCGGCCCGTCGCGTCGCCTCGCGCAGGGCCCACCGCCCGATCGGAACGATTTGCCCCGTTTCCTCGGCGAGCGGGATGAACTCGCGCGGCGAGAGCACGCCCCTGGTGGGATGCCGCCAGCGGATCAAGGCCTCGACGCCGACGATGCGCTCGCTGTGCAGGTCGACGATCGGCTGGTACTCCAAGAACAGCTGGCGCTCGCGCGCGAGCGCGTCTGCGAGGTCCATCTCCAGCGTCAGACGATCGCGCGAGGCGGTCTCCATCTCCGAGCGGAACACGACGCTCTGGTCGCGGCCGGCGGTCTTGGCGCGGTAGAGCGCCAGATCGGCCGCGTGCAGCAGCTCAGCTGCCGTGCCGTCGGCCGCGAGAGCGATCCCGATGCTGGCCGTGAGCGACAGGCGCCTTCCCTGAGCGCGACGTACCTCGAAGGGACGACGCAGCAGCTCGAGCAGCCGTTCGGCGACGAGCTCTGGGCCGGCGTCGAGATCACCGGCCTCGAGCAGCACGACGAACTCATCGCCGCCGAGTCGCGCGGCGGTGTCGCCGTCGCGCAGCACCGTCTTCAGCCGGGTGGCGACTGCGCGCAACAGCTCATCCCCGGCGGCGTGACCGAACGTGTCGTTCACGTGCTTGAAGCCGTCGAGGTCGACATACAACGCGGCCATCGGCCGCTGCGCGCGCGCGGCGCGTGCGAGCATCTGTCCGGCTCGATCGAGCGCCAGCAGTCGATTCGGCAGTCCTGTGAGCGCATCGTGCAGCGCTTGGTGGCGCAGTTCGCCGGTCTTCGCCTGGACCATCCTGAGCGCGTGCTCGCGTGAGCGTGCGAGCACGAGCACCAGCGCGAACAGCAATCCGCTGACCGCGATCCCTATGAGCGTCACGAGCAGCCCCTGGAGCTCGGGTGAGAGACCGCCCGCCGTTGCGCTCTGCGCGACGACGAGCCCCCACGGACCCTCGATCTGGAAGCTCGCGCGGTAGTGGGGCGCATCCGTGCGCGTGACCACGCCCACGCGGTCGATCAGTTCCACGGGCTGTCCCGGGTTGGCGTGGTAGAGCGCAAGGCTCAAACCCTTGTGCCTGTTCATCGCCGCCCGGACGACGGCGGGGACGTCGAACGAGCTCGAGATCCAGCCGGCCAACGCGCGGCGGCGCTGCGCGACGTTGCGCAGGGGCGCGTCGACGCGGTAGAAGGCGCTCTGGAAGAACATCGTCTCGACACCCTGTGCCGTGACCGGCAGAACGAGCATTTCGCCCGTGTCAGCCTGCGCACGCATGGCGACGGCCTGGGAGATGCCGATCGGCGACGACGGCGTGCACCAGTCGCCCTGCAGCACATGCGCGACCGTGTGTCCGAGTCCTCCGGACCCGGACACACCGGCGGCCAGCAGGCAGGAGAGAGCAGCACCGGTGCGGACGCGCTCGGGCGTGCCGCCGATCAGCCTGCGGAATGCCGGGTCGGCGTCCCGGCGTGCGAGGAAGCTCGGCAACTCGCCGGCCGGCACGCGGGCGATGATCGAGGTCCCGAGGCCGCCGACCTGCCGCTCGTGGCCGTTCAACTCGGCGAACCAGCGGTCGAAGCGAGACGCGCTCATCTGCGGCTGCATCGACATGATCGCGCGAAGCGTCGTCACGAAGTCGGCGTCGCGCCGGAGCATCGCCCCGAGCGTCGTCGTCACGTCGGAGGCGGTGCGCTCAAAGGCCCGCCGGTGGTCTACCTGCACGCTGGAGCGCCACCAGAGCCCGCTCGCCACCGAAACGATCGCCCCGGTCAGGAGGATCGCGAAGGCCACCGGCGTAGCGCGCCGGCGGAGTCCATCGAGCCGGAGCGCTCCCATGCACTTACGTCCTAGCTCACGAGTCCTTTCGGGCATGCCTTGAGCATCGAGGGTCAGGCGACCGCCGGGGACCGTACTTACCCGTAGTACCGACTGTTGGATTAACACGGGTCATTAGATCAATGCTGGGCAAGCGGTAGCGGACCTTCGCAAAGCTTCCCCCGCGGGTCACGGCCGCCCTGGGCCACATCGAGGGAACGTGGTGAGCGCGGACCGGACCTTTCGGGCAGATCGTCCGTGCATCGCCACATCGAGCCAGGGCTCAGTAGTACCCCGCATCACCGCGACGGCCAACTGCCGATTGCGGAGGCCGCCGCGAGACGTAGGGTCAGCGGATGTTCAAGCGGATCCTCTTCGGCTACGCCGGCGACCAAGCCGGGTGTGACGCGGCGGTCCTCGCCGAGCAGCTCGCCCGCCTCTGCGGCAGCAAGCTGAGCGTCGCGTTCCCCTATCACCCGATGCTCGCCACGGTCCCCGGAGAAGTCAGCGAGCAAAACATCCGCGACGAACTTCGTGCACTGCTCGGCGACAGCCCTCTCCTGGCGGCCGCGCACTACCACTGGACCAACTCCTCTTGGCCAATTCGCGCGTTGCACGAGTTGGCAGACTGGGAGAACTCAGAGCTGATCGTGTTCGGTGCCGCCCGGGTTCGGCTCGAGCCTCGCCAAGTGGGCTTGATGGAGCGAGCTGTCCACGGCGCGCCGTGCGCGGTGGCGCTCGCGCCGGCCGGCTATGCCCAGAGCGCCGAGCACGCGCTTCGCACGATCGGAGTCGGCTCTGCGGACACTGCAGAGGGGCATGCGGCGGTCGCGCTGGCGCGTGCCATGGCTCGCCTCGCCGGCGCCCGGATTCAGCTGATCGCAGGTGCCCGTCTCAGCCCCGAGCTGCTCAGCTACGCAGCCGCCTCGCCGGCTCTGCCCGCGGCCGAAGCTGAAATCTACGCCGAGACGAAGGCCGCCGCCGAGCGCGTGGCCGCCGAGCTGCCGGCCGGCGAGGACTGCGAGCTCGACGTGCGCCGTGGCGATCCCTGTCGCCTGCTGCTGGAAGCCAGCGAGCGCTTGGATCTGCTCGTGCTCGGATCGCGCGCATACGGCCCGATCCGCCATGCGCTGCTGGGGGGCGTATCGGCTGCCGTGATGCGCGGTGCACACTGCCCGGTGCTGGTGCTACCGCGCGGCGTAGAGGTGGCCGGGGTGGCCGGCAGCGCGAGTGCTCGAGCCTCAGCGGGGTGTTGAAATGCCCCGGCCGGCCACCGTTTCCCCCTCCCACGTTCAGTTCTTTGCCGCAGCAGAAAGGGCTGTTAACCCGCTCGGCCGCGCCGCCGATTGGGCTTAGCGTATCTCTCATGGGACCCCCTCGCCCAGCGCTCACGGCCGTTTCCCCCGGCGACACGGGCGCGCCGGCAACCCTTACCGTCGTGGTCGCCGACGATCACGCGATGATGCGCCGCGCGCTGCGCCGGCTCCTGGAAGACGAGCGCGGCATCACGCTCACCGGCGAGGCGATCGACTTGGAGTCGACCGCCCAAGTCGTCACCGAACGTCGGCCCAACGTGCTCGTGCTCGACCTGACGATGCCCGACGGATCTGCGATCGACATCCTGGGCGAGCTGCGGGCAAAGTCGCCACAGACGAGGATCGTCGTTGTGACGATGGAGGATGCGCCTGGGTTCGCGCAGCGGGCCCTCGCCGCCGGCGCAGGCGGCTTCGTGCTGAAGGAGCTTGCCGACGAGGATCTTGCCGACGCGGTCTATGCCGTTGCTCAGGGCGGCGAGTACATCAGCGCGCCCGTCGCCCGTCGCCTGGCGACGCTGCGTCAGGCGCGTACCGACGGACGTCTGACCACGCGCGAGGCCGAGGTGCTGCGGCTGATCGCTCTCGGTCACACCAACCTCGAAGTCTCGCGCCAGCTCCGTGTCTCCGCGCGTACGGTCGAGACCCACAGGGCCAACATCCACGGCAAGCTCGAGTTGCGCACACGTGCAGAGCTGGTGCGCTATGCGCTGCGCTGCGGCCTGCTCGAGTCGTGACCCGGCGATGTCGGCCCGTGAGACCATCCGGTGTCAACGATGCGGCGACGTGATCGGCGTCTACGAGCCGATGGTCCTGCTGCTCGGCAACGAGGCGCGTGTCACCTCCGGCGCGGCTGCAGATCAACTTCCGGCACACGCTCGCCGCTTGCACGCGGCCTGCTTTGAGCTGCTCGACGGCAGCCCGGAGCCGACCCTTCGGGGGGCGCCTCCCAGAGAGCCTGCGGTGCCCGATGGCGCCTGAGGGAGATCCGCGCCTGAGACGGCATTCGGCGGATCGGTCCTGCGCGGCTATTGGGAGCGAGCGCCGCCGGCTGCTCGATCGTCAGTGCCTGGTTGACGCCGCTGCGCTGGCAGCCGCGCACGGATGGTCGTACCGCCGTCGAACGAGGACTCAACTTGCAGCTCTCCGCCGAGCAGCGCTACACGCTCGTGCATCCCGAGCAGCCCGAAACCCTCGCTCTTAGCCTCCGGGTCGAAGCCGCTGCCGTTGTCGCGAACGAGCAGGCGCACCTCCCCCGACTGCTCGCGAATCTCGACGACCGCACGCGATGCTCTCCCATGCTTGGTCGCATTCGTCAGCGCCTCCTGGACGAGCCGGTAGAGCGCACTCTCGAGCTCGCCCGCGAGGCGCTGCGGCGCGCTGCCCCGCTCATCGGCGAGCTCGACGCTCACGTCGACGTCGATCTCGTGACGCGCGTTGCGCTCGGCAAGCGCCTCGATCGCGGCCTCGACGCCCAATTCGTCGAGCGCGGCGGGGCGCAGGTCGGTGATCAGCGCGCGCAGGTTGGCAATCGATTCCTCGATTTGCTCGATTGCCCGAGCCACCGCTTGATCCAACCCCCCCTCGCTGTCAGAGCGGCGCGCCGCGGAAAGGCCGAAGCGCAGCGCGCTGAGGCTCTGCAGCGTGTCGTCGTGCAGCTCGCGCGCCCAGCGATGGCGCTCGGCCTCGGCGGCGGCGACGCGCTGGCGCTGGCGCTCGGCGGCGACCGACTGCGCCGTCGCGACCGCGGTCGCAGCGCTCGTCGCAAAGGATTCGAGCAGGTGGGCGTCCTCGGCAGAGAAGCTCGGGCCATCGTCGAGTCGATCGACGGCCAGCAGCACGCCATGACTGCGCCCGCGGAAGATCAACGGCACGACGAGGCCCCCGCGAGCCTTGACGCCCACCTGGCCGACGCCATGCTCGTCGAAGCGCGCACGATTGAGCTCGTCCTCCAGGCGCTGGACGCGCTTGGTCCGGATCGCGTGCGCGGCGACCGTGTCGGTCGAGGGGCAGACGACGTCCGACGAGTCCCGCCGGTAGCTCGCCCGCTCCTGCGGCAACTTCGAGCTCGTCGCCACGCTCGAGCTCGATCAGCAGCACCCGGGCAGAGACCAACGCGCGCCCTCGCTTGGCGACCAGCTCGAGCACGACCTCGGGATCGGTCTCCCCTCCGACAGCGCGCGCGATCTGCGTCGTGGCCTCGAGCGCATCGACCGTCCGCTGCAGCTCGTCACGATGCTCACGAGTGCCCGTGTATCTGCGCGCATGGTCGATCGCCACGCCGGCGAATTCCGCGAGCACGGCGACCGACTCCTGATCGGCCTCGGTGAACTCGACCGCACCGGCCTTCTCGGTCAGGTAGAGGTTGCCGAAGGGGACGCCCTCGACGAGGATCGGCACGCCGAGGAAGGTGTGCATCGGCGGGTGGGCATGGGGAAAGCCGTAGGAGCGTGGGTGATCGCTGACCTCGGCAATGCGCAACGGTGCCGGATCGTCGATCAAAGCGCCGAGCACACCGCGCCCGCGAGGGAGGCTGCCGATCGTGGCGTGGGCCTCCTCGTCGATCCCCCGCGTCAAGAAGCGCACGAGTTCCGTGCGCTGCTCGTTGAGCACGCCGAGCGCTGCATAGCGCGCCTCGGTGAGCTCCTGTGCGGACTGCAGCACACGCTCGAGCACCACGTCGAGGTCAAGGTCGGCAAGCACTCCACGGGCGACATCGAGAATCCCCTGGGTAGCGCGATCCATTGTGGGCTGCTCCTGGCTGTAGCGCGCGAGCGGGCTCATGTCGACGCCTTCGGCCACCGCTCCCCGCAGATGGATCATTGCACCAGCTGGGACAAGAGGCCCAGGGCGCTGACGCCCGCGGCAGCGACGCGAGCGCCGGGACTACGTAGTTCACCACCCCACTCGGCGGCTTTTCTCGGCTGGCGCTGGGCAGGCGCGAACCTAATCTGCCGGTATGACCACTCAAGACACACACCCAGAGAAGTTCCGGGTGCTGATCGCGGGCGGCGGCGTCGCGGCGCTCGAGACGGCGCTCGCGCTGAAGCAGCTCGCGGGCGACCGCGTGCAGATGACCGTGATCGCCCCCAACGAGGACTTCGTCTACCGCCCGATGACCGTGCGCGAGCCGTTCTCGTTCCTCGGCGCGCGCCACTATCCGCTCGAGCCGATCCTCGAGGACATCGGCGCCGAGCTCGTGCGCGACAAGCTCGGGTGGGTCGACCACGAGCTGCGCGTGGCGCACACCGAGCACGACCACCAGCTCGAATACGACGCGCTCGTGCTCGCGCTCGGCACGCGCGTCTCGCCGCGCTACGAGCACGCGCTGACGATCGACGACCGCACGATGGACGAGACGCTCCACGGCCTGATCCAGGACGTCGAGCTCGGCTACGTCGACAGCCTCGCCTTCGTCGCGCCGGGTCGCATGGCCTGGCCGCTGCCGCTGTACGAGCTCGCGCTGATGACAGCCGGCCGGGCCTACGACATGAACGTGGAGGTCCGGATCGCGATCGTCACGCCCGAGGAGCGGCCGCTGGCGATCTTCGGCGATCGCGCCAGCGAGGGCGTCGCCGAGCTGCTGGCGGAGGCGAAGATCGAGACGATCACGAACGCCTACGCCGAGATCCCCGAGCAGGGTCAGATCGTGATCGGCCCGGGCCACCGCCACGTGCGGGCAGCACGCATCGTCGCGCTGCCCGAGCTCTACGGACCTTCGATCCATGGCTTCCCGCTCAGCCACGACGGCTTCATCCGCGTCGACCGCTTCGGCCAGGTGCCCGACTGCGGTCCGCTGTTCGCGGCCGGCGACGCGACGGACTTCGCCGTCAAGCAGGGCGGCGTCAGCTCCCAGCAGGCCGACGCCGTGGCCGAATCGATCGCGGCGCTCGCCGGCGCGCCGGTCGAGCCCCAGCCGTTTCACCCGGTGCTGCGCGGGATGCTGATGACCTACGACAAGCCCTACTTCATGAGCGCGCAGATCACGGGCGGTCAGGGCTACAGCTCGGAGTTCAGCAGCGAGCCGCTGTGGCAGCCGGTCGCCAAGATCTCGGCGAAGTACCTCGCGCCCTACCTGGAGTCGCTCGACAGCCGGCGAGCGGCAGCATGAGCGCGCGCGAGACAGCCCACACGCCAAACCGTGAGGCGCCCGAGCGCCCGGGCGAACGCTGCTTGGTCGTCGGCTATGACCGCGGCGAGAGCGCGCGAGCGGCGGTCGAATGGGCCGCGCGCCAGCTCCCCCCGGACGGACGGCTCGTCGTCGTGTTCGCCGAGAAGCCGCTGCACGCGCCGCAGTCGCCGCTCTCCTCCGCCGCCGAGCACCGCCGCTTCGCGGGCGCCGCGATCGACGAGCTGCTGCTCGAGACCGACGGCGCCGTGCTCGACTGCGAGATCAGCACCGAGATCTCTGAGGAGGATCCGGTCAGCGCGCTGCGCGAGGCCGCAAGGCGCCATGGCGCCGAGGCGATTGTGCTCGGCTCCCAGCAGCATTCGCGCGTGCACCAGGCGATCGGCACGGTCACGAGCGGCCTGCTCAAGGACTCTCGGGTGCCGGTGACGATCGTGCCTTCGCCGGCGATCGACTCGCTGCCTTCCGACAGCTACTGAGCTGACGCCGCGCAGAGCGCCGCGTCATTCGACGGTGAGCGTAGCTTTCATCCCTTCCTGCTCGTGCGTCGGCAGCGAGCAGAACAGCTTGTACTGGCCGGGCTGCATTTCGAGCTGCAAGTCGCCGATCCCTTTGGCGGGCGTGTCGGCGAAGGAGCCCACGAGCGGCCCTTCGGGCTGCTCGATCTGCAGGTTGTGTTCGTCCTGGCCGTTGTTGACGAACTGAAAGATCACCTTCCCGGCCGGCACGGTCGTGCGCGAGAGCGTGAAGGCGTACTCGACAGCGCTCACCTGCACGTGCGGCACCGACGGCGGTTCGCCCGTTTCCCCGGTTTCGCCCGTTTCGCCGCCGCCGGGTACGGGCGGGGCGGCTTCGCCGGCCGGGCCAGACGTCGCCGGCGCTGCCGGGAGAGCCAGTGCAGCGGCCAGGGTCGCGGGCTGCGCGACCGGGCCGTACGGCGGCACAAGGGCGGGCGCCGGGACGGCGGGCGCCTTCGGGGCGCCGTGGTGCGCTGGCGAGCAGCGGCGATGGCGGCGCCGGTGCCGGCGCGCATGGCGCGCGCACTTGCCATGGCGAGAGGCGCCGGAAGCATGCGTCGTGCCGTGTGCAGGCGGCGTGGCGCCCAGCGCGTATGAAGCCGTCATCGCCGGCACGATCGCGAGCGCGATCGCGAGCGCGATGACGCCCACGGGCAGAGGCCCGACCGATCGCCGGCGCTTGTCGGCCGGGCCTGTCATGCGATCAGCTGCGGCACGGTGCCGTAGGCGCTCGATCCAGGCTCCCCGGTGCCGGCACCGGGGATCACGAGCCCGGCTTCGGTCTGGAACCACTGCCCGAGCAGCCCGGCGTACATCGCGCGGAAGTCGGAGGTGTTGAGCAGGTTTTCGTTCTGGTCGAGATTCGACAGGCCCGGGAACTCGCCGACCATTTCGCCCTTCACGCGCGAGCCGATCAGGAAGGCCACGCCGGCCGCTCCGTGGTCGGTGCCGGAGCCGTTTTCGCGCGGGCGCCGGCCGAACTCGGACCACAGCTGGATCAGCACGCGGTCGTCGAGGCCGCGGGCTTCGAGGTCGCGCTGGAAGGCGAGCACCGATTCGACGGTCTCGCCGAGGTTCGTGCTCAGCGTGTCGACCTCGTCGGAGTGGGTGTCGTAGGAGCCGACGGCGCTGAGCGAGACGCATTTGATCGGCAGCGCTTCGTCGTCGAGCATCGCCGCGAGCGCGGCGAGGCGCTTGGGGAACTCGCCGCCGGCCGTCGGGTAGGCGACCGGCGAGGTGAAGCCCGGTTTGCCTTCGCTTTCGCCGAACGGGGCGATCTGGTTGCGGATGATGTTCGTGTTCAGCGAGGCCGTGCGCGCCTGCGCGAACGCCGGCGAGGGCGATGACAGAGCGCCCAGCGCGCCGAATGCGTCGAGCGTCGGCGAGGTCAGCGGGTCGCCGAGTCCGTACGCCCAGAAGTCGTAGTCCGACGGCGAGGAGACGGCGGCGACGGGTACCCTCGTCGTGGCGAGCGCCGGCGCCAGCGAGTAGTCGAGCGAGAGGCCCTGCAGCGGGTTGCCGGGGTCGCCGGCGACGTCGAGATAGCGGCCCATCCAGCCCGAGCGCGTCTGCGCGTTGAGCTCGCCGACCTCCCAGTAGTGGCGGCTCGTGAAGTGGCTCTCGTCGGGCGGGTCGTAGCCGATCGCGGGGAACACGGTGACCTTGCCCTCGCCGTGCAGCTGTGCCAGACCGCCGGCCTGCGGGTGCCACATCAGCGCTTCGTCCTCAGCGAACTCGACGCCTTCGCCTTCCTGGCGCCCGAGCGATGGGCGCAGTTCGTGGTACTTGGCTTCGCGCACGGGCGCGAGCACCGACAGCGCGTCCCAGCCGCCTTCCATGAAGATCGAGACGAGCACGGGCTGGTTGGGCGGGGCGGCGGCCGCCGCCTGCAGGATGCCCTGCTCGAACTGATGCGGCGCGAGCGCGGCGGCGCCGTAGACCGACAGCACGGCCCCGGCCGAGCGCAAGAGGAACGAGCGGCGGTCCATGCCGCTGCCGGCTGGGATCGGCTGGCCGGGCTCGACCGCGGGCAGCCCGCGCCCGGCCTGGGCGACGCCGCGGCGCAGAAGCTGCGCGCGCGTGAAGTCGTTGCAGGAGCAGCTGCGGGCCATGCTCAGCTCACCTGCATGTCGGGCGAGGTCGCGATCAGCATGCGCAGCGCGTTCTGGCGCATCGCCTTGTACGGGCTCTTCTGCCATTTGGCCGTGATCGAGGCCCTGCAGGCAGGACTGGGCGAAGGAGGAGATCGACGCCAGCGACTCGCTCGAGAGCCCCGGGTTGGCCCAGTAGCCGAGCGCGCCGGCGAGCGCTTCGGCGGGTTCCTCGCCTTGCGCTGTAGCTCGCGTTCGCCCGGCCGACGGCCACGGATCGGCATACGTCTTCGCGGTGACGTAGCTCGCCAGTTCCCAGCGTGCCTTCGCGGTAGAGGTGTCGAGCCAGCGCGTGAAGTCCCAGCCGGAGACGTTCGGCGGGTAGAACAGCTGCTGCCCGGCGCCGGAGCCGAGCCAGGCCCACGCGATCGTGTCGATCGGGCGGGCGATCGCGCGCAGCAGACCGGCGTTGTAGACGACCGGCGGGGTCACGAGCTCCGGCCCGTCGAGGAAGTCCGGGTGCTGCAGGATCGCCTCCACGACCGGCCGGATCTCATAGCCCGAGCCGACGTACAGCCCCTGCAGCGAGGCGAGCGTCGCTTCGGTGGGCGGCGTCGGCACGAAGTAGCCCCACAGCTTGCTGACGAAGAACGACGGGTGCAGCGGGTGCGTGACGCACAGGCGCACGGCGTCTTCCCAGCTCCATTTGCCGGTCTGACCGAACACGGTCTTGTTGGCGTTGTCGTGGCGCGAGGCGAGGAAGCGGAAGTTCTGCAGGCCCACGCTTTCGACCCAGTCGGCCGTCCAGCCGGTCAGCGCACGCGCCATTTCGCGCACGTCGTCCTCGCTGTAGGCGCCGCGGTCGGCGCCGAGCGAGAACAGCTCCATCATCTCGCGCGCGTAGTTCTCGTTCGGGTCCCACTTGTCGTTGGAGATCCCGTCGAGGAACACGAGCATCGCCGGGTCGGTCGTGACCGCCGTGAACAGGTCGTGGAAGTTGCCGAGCGCCTTTTCGCGGAACAGGGCGTTCTGGTCGAGCATGCACTGCTGGTCGTTGACCTTCTCGTTGGAGTTGGCGAACCAGTCGTGCCAGATGAACGTCATCCGCTCGACCAGCGGCTGGTCGGAGCGAACCATTCGATCGAGCCACCAGCAGTGGTCGTGGCCCCAGGAGTCGGCCGGCGCGAGCGCGTTGCCTTCGTCGTCGGTCGGCGCCGGTCCGTGCAGCGTGGCGGCTCCGCTCGGCCGGGTGAGACTCTGCACGACGGCTTCGATCGGCTGGCCGGCGAGCGCCTCGGCCTGGCCGGGCGCCGGGCCGAAGCCGGCGCGCCACAAGAGGCGCCGGGCCTGGGCGAGCGTGATCGGCGCGCTGAGCGCCGGCGCCGGAACGTTCGAGGGCGCCGGTGGACTGGCGGGGATCGCCGGCGGCAGCGGCGCGCCGGGCAGGCCGGCGGGCGCCGGTGCCGGTGCCGCTACAGGCGCTTTGACGCTCGGAGCAACCGCTTTGTGGTGCTTGTGACGGCGATGACGACGATGCTTGCGGCGGTGCTTGCCGGGCTTGTGCCTCGCGGCCTCGTGCGTGCGCTTGCCCGATTTGCCCTTCGGCGGATGCGCACCGGCCGTCCGCGATGCCGAATTGCCCCCGCGCGTTTGTGCGACGCCCCCCACAAGCTCGACATTGGCAGAGCAGGCCGTTCAGAGCACGTTGCGCGCGCAATGTTCGACGTTTGTACGAAGCGGGAGTGGCCCGCTAGAGTCGATGTCGGTTCGGGGACGAGCGGGTGCACGTCGCGTCGGCAGCACGGCGCGGACTACGGCCCACGGGGTCCGGCGGGCGACAGCGAGATGCAACCGACACGCAAGAGCACGCAGCGCGAGCGGCTGCTCCACGGGATGATCGAGGCGGCCAACCACGGCGGCTACGCCGGCGCGAACGTGTCGGCCGTGATCGCCGGGGCGGGCGTATCGCGCCCGACCTTCTACGAGTACTTCTCCAGCCGCGACGAGTGCTTCACGGCGGCGATCGAGGACGTGCACGCGCGGATGAAGGCGCTCGTCGACGAGCGCCTCGCGGCCCGAGCGGCGAACGAGGCGGCCGGCGCGGCCATCGAAGCGCTCGTGTCGTTCGCCAGCGCCGAGCCCGCGCAGGCGCGCTTTGCGATGAGCGAAGCGCTGGCGGGCGGCGCTCACGGGCGCCGAGCGCGCGACGCCGGCATCGCGCGGATCGCCGAGTCGATCGAGCGGGCGCTGGCCGCGGCCGACGAGGACAGTCTCGCTCCGGACGTCGAGCATCGCGTGCTGATCGGCGGCGTGTACCGCCTGATCGCTCCACGGCTGCGGCGCGGCGAGCCGGCGATCTCGCGGCTGACCGACGAGCTCGAGCGATGGCTTGCGACCTACCGGCGTCCCTTGCGCAACCATCGCTGGCGCGCGCTGCGCCCGGCGCCGCGGCTGCCCCCCTCGCCATACGTACCCGAGGAGCCGATCCAGCGGATGCCCAACGCGCTGCCCCCGGGCCGTCCGCGCATCTCCGAGGAGGAGGTCGCCGAGAACCATCGCCTGCGGATCCTCTATGCGGCGGCGAGGATGGCCGAGCAGAAGGGCTACATCGCGACGACGGTGTCCGACATAACGAGGCTGGCCGGCGTCGACGGGCGGATCTTCTACGGGCTGTTCTCGGACAAGCAGGACGCCTTCCTCTCCGTGCACGAACTGGGCTATGCGCAGGTGATGGACCTGACCTCGAAAGCGTTCTTCTCGGGCGAGACGTGGCCGATCCGCAGCTGGGAGGGCGGCCGGGCGCTGACCCAGCTGCTCGAAGACAACCCGCTCGTCGCGCATGTCGGCTTCGTCGAGGCCTACGCCGTCGGACCGGCGGCGATCCAGCGCGTCGAGGACAGCCACATCGCCTTCACCTTCTTCCTGCAAGAAGGGCTCGTCTACCGCAAACAGCGCAACCCGCCCTCGGGCCTGGCGATGGAGGCGATCGTCACGAGCATCTTCGAGATCATCTACCTGCAGGCGCGCGATCACGGCAAGCCCGAGGTCTCGGCGATGCTGCCGCACATCGCGCATCTGTGGCTGACCCCGTTCCTCGGCGTGCGCGAGGGCGATCAGTTCATCGACGAGCGGCTGGCCGAGGAAGCCGAGGCCGGCTAGGCAGCGCTACGGCGCGGCTGCCATCGCCGCGAGCAGCCCGCTGCCGGGCGTGCCGATGCCGGTCATCGAGTCGAAGCCGGGCGTCGTTTCGAGCGCCACTTTCTGCTGCGTGCACTTGCCGGCGCTCTTGCAGAACACCTCGCGGCCCTGGAAGTCGAGCACGCGCACGGAGGTGAGCACGCCTTCGCCGGTGTCGACCCCGTCGACGTAGTCGTTGCGCACGTTGGCCTGCAGGCCGCCCGGCACGACGTCGTAGAAGGTGCCGGCATAGGCGCTCGGCGAGGACTCCAGGCGATAGAGCAGCGGGATTGACGAAGCCGAGCGCCGTTCCGGCGGCCTGGTCGGCATCGGCCATCACGCCGGCGAACAGCGGCGAGGACAGGCTCGTGCCGCCGATCCGGTACTGGTCGTAGTAGGTGCCGTCGGGGAAGCTCTGCGTCTCGCCGACGAGCATCCCGGTGGTCGGGTCGGCGTCCATCGAGATGTCGGGCTCGACGCGGTTGGCCACGCCGGTCGTCTTCTTGTTGGCGTTGGCCAGCGCCTTCGGCACGACGCCTTCCTGGTAGTAGGGCTCGGGGTAGGAGTAGCTCGTGCCCCCGCCGCTGCCGTAGTCGTATTCGCCGGGCGCCTTGGGCAGCCACGTGTTCAGGCTCTTGCGCGTGCAGCCGGGGAATTCTTCGTCTGCGAGCAGCGTCGTGCAGAGCTCGGACAGCGAGGTCGACCAGCCGAGCTCGCCGAGCCGTTCGCCGCTCTGGCCGACCTGCAGGCTCGTGCCGCCGACCGAGGTCTGCGTAGGGGCTCGAGGAGGGGTAGTCGGCCACATTGGCGCCGAGGTTGGCGAACTCGTCGCCTTCGTCGCCGGATGAGAACTGCACGCCGATGCCCGTGCCGATCGCCATCAGCAGGATGTTGTCGAAGGCGTGGCGCGAGCCGGCTGAGTCGAGCACGTCGCCGCCGTTGTCGCCCCACGAGTCGGTGACGATGTCGGCGAGGTGGCCGTCGACGACCTGCTGCACCGATTCGTACAGCGCCGTTTCGCAGTTCTTGGCGCCGACGTAGAGGATCTTGGCGCCGGGTGCCGTCGCGTGCACGGCCTCGACGTCGAGCGTCTGCTCGCCGAACCATTCGCTCGCTTCGCAGTAGGCGAGGTTGTTGAACTTCTTGCTCAGCAGCTGGCCGTACTGCGCGCCCTTCAGCACCTGTGCCGGCTGGTTGACCGAGCTGTAGTGCTGCGCGTCGGCGAACAGCGTCGGCGAGGCGTAGGCGTCGACGACGGCCACCGTGTAGCCGCGCCCGTCGATCCCGCTCGCGATCTGGGATGTCAGCCCGTAGGCGGACTGCAGCTGCGGCGGTGTGTAGCCGCACACTGCGTAAGGCAGCGGGTAGGGGAAGCCGCCACCGTATTCGGGGTCGGTCGTGTCGCTCTTCTCGCCGTAGTAGGCCGAGCACGGTGGCGCGTTGCGGAAGCCGGGCGGCTGCGGGACTTCCTTGCCGGCTTTCTGCTGGACCTTGGCGGCGATCTTGGGGCTGGCCTGCGGCGAAGCGGCCGAGCCGGCTTCGCTCGGCGACAGGCCCGAGCCGGTCAGCGCAGCCGGGTGCTTGGGGCGCTGGTCGACGCCGCTCACGCCGGCGATCAGCGGCGCGATCGAGGCGGGGACGGAGAGCGCGCCGGCGCTCGAGCGCAGCACGCGGCCGTCGACGTTGTACTGCGCGAGGCTCGTGCCGAAGGCGCGCTCGACGGTCGCCGCCGGCGCGCTGGCCTGCACGGTGAGGCGGTCTGCGCTGACGCCTTCGACGGCGACGCCCTGCGAGCGCAGCCATGTGGTGACGGCTTCGACCGAGGCCTTGCTCGGCGAGAAGCGCTTCTCCCACTGCGCGGGCGTGAGGAACCGGCGGTAGCCGGCGCTCCCCGGGTCGGACACCGAGCGCGCGAACGCCGCCGCGCCGGCCGGATCGCCGGGTTCGAGCCCGACGGAGAATTCGATCGGCGTCGCGGCGGGCGTGGCCTCGACGGGGGCCGTGGCGGGTGCGGTGGCGCTGCCCGGCAGCGGCACGGCGGCCGTCGAAGGGCTCGCGGCGAGCGCCGGGGCGGCGCTGAGGCCGAGCCCGAGCATCACCGATGCCAACGTGGAGATCACCGGTCGATGCATCTGCTGCCTCCTTGTCCCGATCCGTGGTTGCTGCCGTGCGCGGCGCGCTTGACCTTGGCGCCGGCGCTGTAGCGCTGACGCCATCCTACACAGCAGGGTTAGCCGGACGGCGGGCGCTCCAAACATGCGCCAGGGCAGCTTTGGCCGAGTGTCGCGGCCGGGACGGGCCGCCTGGGCGGTCCCCGCGCCGATGCCGATCCGCCCGCGAGCGCGAAGGCCGCGGGCGGATCGCCGGTCAGGGCGCGGGCATCGAGGCTGGGCCTACAGAACGCCCTCGACGAGCGTCGTGAACTCAGCCTGTCCGCTGACGTTCGGGTGGTAGCTTTCTTCGAGCGGGTTGGACTGGCCGTTGAGCCACTCCGAGCCCGAGCAGACCTCGTGCGCTTCGAACGGCGCCGTCGGGTTGATGAAGGTGAAGTCCATGGCGGTTCGCGCGAGCTCTTGATCACGGCGTCGAGTTTTTCGGCCGTTTCGTTGAGTTTCTTCTCGTTGGAGGACGTGAGGAAGTTGACGTTGCAGGTCGCGCCTTCTTTGGTGAACAGCTTGGGGTAGCCGAGCACCACGACTTTGGCGGTCGAGGCTTTTTCGCGGATTTTTTTGTACGTCGCTTCGAGCAGCGCGGGCAGTTTGTTGGCGATGAAGCTGTTGGCTTCGCTGATCGCCGAGCCGCACGTGAAGTAGTACAGCGCGCAGTTGACGATCACGTTGGAGAAGCCGGCGTCGTTGCCGCCGATCGTGATCGTGACGAGCGCGGTCGAGCTCGACAGCGTGCCGAGCTGGTTTGCGTTGACGTCGGTCGTCTTGGCGCCGCTGCAGGCCTGGAAGCTCAGCGTGTAGCCCTTGGCGGCGGCCACGAGCGGCCCGTAGGCCTTGGGGCTGCGCTTGCAGCTGCCCGATTCTTCGTAGAACGTGCGCGTCCCCACGCCCGATGAGTAGGAATCGCCGAGCGCCACGTACTGCGAGGCGGCGGCCGACGCGGCCGGGATCAGAACTGCTGCGAGGACGGCGAGGATGCCGACCAAGCGGGCTTGCTTCTTCATGACTTCTCCCCTGTTCGCACTGCGGTTGGTACGCCCAGGGGGTCCCCATCGCGCGTCCCTTGCTCCCCCAAGCGCGGATCGGCCCAACCTAACCCGGCCGGCAGACGGCCGTCAAGACACCGCGGCGGATTCGCGAGAAGCTCATATTTTCTATTTTAATTATTAATATATGGATTAGCGGGCTCTCCGCAGCCCGGCACCACCCGTAGACCCGGCCCGGAGTCCGAGACACGGCGGGGCGCCGGATGCTCGGTATAGGATCGGCGGATGTCCGCGCCGCCTGCCGCCGCGCGCTCGCCCGAGACGCGTCCGGCGGGGCGCGCACGCTCGGCCGGCAGCCTCGCCCTGGCGATCCTCGCCGCGGTGGCGATCGTGCTCGGCGGGACGTGCCTGTACGTGCGCGAGCAGCTGCTCGACGCGCACACCTTCGCCGACCGCACCGTCGCTGCGCTCGCCAAGGAGCCCGTGCGGCGCGTCGTCTCGCGCGAGATCGTCGTGCAGGTGATCGACCAGAGCTCGCCCGACCTGATCGCGGCGCGGCCCTTGATCACGTCCGTCGTCGACACGCTCGCCGGCACGCAGCAGTTCCGCGGCGCGATCCACCTGGTCGCCGAACAGGCCCATCGCCTGCTGTTCGACCGCGGCGGCAACGTCGTCTTCGACATCGCCGACGCGAGCACGGTCGTGATCTCGGCGCTGCGCACGCTCTCGCCCACGATCGCGGCGAAGATCCCGAAGAACATCGACGGCAAGCTGCTCGACCTGCGCCGCCAGAGCTTCGCCGTGCGCACGCTGCGCATCGCCGACAAAGTCCGCCTGCTCGGGATCGTCGGACCGTTGCTCGCGCTTGCTCTGCTCGCGCTCGCCGTGGCGATCGCGCCGCGCCGGCGGCAGGCCGTGACGCGCTGTGCGGTCGCGCTCGCCGTCGCCGGCGCGGCCGTGTTCTTCGACTTGATCCTGCTGCGCCACGCGACGATCGCCAACCTGTTCGGCGCCGAAGAGCTGAGCAACGGCGACGTGCGCGCGGCGGCCGGCGCGCTGTGGGACTCCTACCTCGGCAACCTCTCCAGCTGGGCACTCGGACTGACCGTGCTCGCGACGATCGTGGCGGCCGCCTCGGCGAACGTGCTGCGCCCGTACACGGCCGACGCCGGACTCACGCGCCTGCGCGCGCGCCTCTCGCCGCGCTCGCAGCGCGGGGTGATCGTGCGGGGCGCGCTGGCGCTGCTGTTCGGCCTCCTGCTGATCGGCGACCCGTCGCTGTCGATCGACATCATCGGTGTGCTCGGCGGCGTGCTGCTCGCCTACTTCGGCACCGGCGAGCTGCTCTCGGCGGCGGGCGTCCCGCCCGAGCACGAGCGGCCCTCGCTGCGCCGCTACCGCGCACTGCTCGCCGGTACGGCCGTCAGCCTCGGCGTGCTGATCGGCGGCGCCGCGATCGCGCTCGGCGTCAGCGGGCACTCGGTCTCGCGCCCGCCGAAGGCAGAGGCGCTGAGCACCTGCAACGGCTACGCCGCAGCTCTGCTCGCGGCGCCTCGACCAGGTCGTGCTCGCGGGCACGCACAACGCTATGTCCGCCGCCGACTCGCCGGGCTGGTTCATCGCCAACCAGCAGCACGCGATCGCGCGCCAGCTCGACGACGGCCTGCGCACGTTCAAGATCTCCACGCACTACGGCGAGGGCAAGCCGGGCAACGTGCGCACCGACATCCAGGCCGAGGGCACGCGCGCCAACCGCGTCTCGGAGAAGCTCACCCAGGAAGCCCGCGCAGCGCTTCAGCGCTTCAGCGGCTCGGTCGGCTTCGGCGGCCCGCGCAAGGGCAAGCGCGAAGTGTGGCTGTGCCACACGCTGTGCGAGCTCGGCGCGACCAACGCCGTCGGCTTCTTCTCGACGATCCGCCACTTCCTGCAGCTCAACCCGGGCAACGTGATCGTGATGTTCGACGAGGACTACGTCTCGGAGAAGTCGCTCGAAGGGGTGCTCAAGCAGGCCGGTCTGTTCTCGCACCTCGCCGTGCTGCGCAACGGTCAGCAGATGCCGACGCTCGGCCAGCTCGTGCGCTCGCAGCACAACGTGGTCGTGTTCACGCAGGAGCCCGTCAGCGGGCGCTACCCGTGGGACATGTACGCATTCGGCGGCTTCATCCAGGACACGCCGCTCGGCGCCGTCAAGCCGAAGCAGTTCACGTGCAAGCTCGCCCGCGGGCTGCCGAGCAGCCCGCTCTTGATGATGAACAACTGGGCCGACGTGTTCCCGCCGCGGCGCAGCCCAAATCTGGCGCTCGTCAAGCGGAACTTCATCGTCAAACGCGCGCGCCAGTGCGAGTCCGAACGCCACAAACTGCCCAACCTGATCCTCACCGACTTCTACGACAGCGGCGACGTGGTCGGCGCCGCGCGCGTGCTCAACGGGCTCGGCGCGGAGAAGCCGGCGCCGATCACGCGCCTGGAAGCCGGAGGGCGCTGAGCGCGTCACGGACCGTTCACAAATCCCCGGCGGCTACGTTTAGAGTTCAACCATGCGGAACTCGCGTAAATCGCAGGGACTCACGGTGAGCGCTTTCGCCGGCACGCATGTCGTCACGCTCGGCTTCGATCTGGTGCAAGCCGCTCGCGAGCACTGCCTCGGCTTTGCGATCCAGCGCGAAGACCACACCGCTGACGAGCGCGTCTGGCTGCAGGGCATGAAGACGTTCGCCGCGACCGACCCCGGCCTCGGCCCGGGTGGACAGATCTCGAGCCGCGAACATCCCTTTCAGTCGTTTCAGTGGGCCGACTACGAGGCGCAGCCCGAGCATCAGTACACGTACACGGTGATCGCCCTGCGCGGAACACCGGAGGCGCTGACGGAGGGACCGAAGGCGAGCGTGACGGTGACCACCGAGTCCAACCACGCGACCGCGGCCTCGCCGCATACGGTGTTCTTCAACCGTGGCGCAGTCGCCTCGCAGGAGTATGCGCGACTGTTCAAGAACGAAAAGCCCAAGAAGCTGAAAGGCGAACTGCAGGCGGCCGCCTACAAGTGGCTTTCGCGCGGGCTGCTCGAGGCGCTGCTCGAGTTCATCGCGCGTGCGGACGGCAGCGAGTTCGGCCTGTACGGCGCGATCTACGAATTCCAGTGGCCAGAAGTGCTCGCGGCCCTGAAGGCGACGGCGGCGACGGGCGCCGAGGTCTCGATCCTCTACGACGCCATCAAAAACTCGAAAGAAGAACCGAAGGTCAAAAACGAAAAGGCGATCAAAAGCGCGGGGATCAAGTCGCTCACGAAGCAGCGCACGCAGGGCAAGATCATGCACAACAAGTTTCTCGTGCTGACGCGCAAGGAAAACGGCAAAGACAGGCCGATCGCGGTCTGGACGGGCTCGACGAACGTCACCGAAAACGGCATCTTCGGGCACCTCAACTGCGGGCACGCCGTCGAGAGTGAGGACTTGGCCGCCACCTACCTCGAATACTGGCGAGAGCTGTGCGAAGACCGCCAGAGCGACGTCGAGAAGACGTGGGTGGACGCGCACAACGCGAACCCCCCGGAGCCGTGGACGAGCGATCTCGTGATCGTCTTCTCGCCGCACAGTGACCAGCGCGTGCTCGACTGGTACGCGGACACGGTGGCGGGCGGCGCCAAACAGGCGCTGTTCATGACATTCGCATTCGGCATGGACAAACGCTTCATGAAGGCCTACGAAAGCAACGACGAAGTGCTGCGCTTCGCGCTGATGGACGAGGAGGCCGCCGGCACCGGCGCCACGCGCGAAAAGGCGATCGCCGAAATCGAGCGCATCCGCAAACGCCCGAACGTCGTCGTCGCCGTAGGTGGCCGCATCGCCCTCAACAGCTTCGACCGCTGGCTGGCCGAGAGCTCGGGCCTGACACAGGGAGTGCAGTGGATCCACACGAAGTTCATGCTCGTCGACCCGCTTTCGAAGAGCCCCGTGGTCGTCACCGGATCGGCCAACTTCAGCGAGCCGAGCACGAACGCGAACAACGAGAACATGCTCGTGATCCGCGGCGACACACGCGTTGCCGACATCTACCTGGGCGAGTACATGCGCCTCTACTCGCACTACGCATTTCGCGAAGCCGTGACCAAGAAATGGGGTGGCGAAACGTGGAACCCGAGCCACCTCGATCCGACAGAAGGCTGGCAGAGCGACTACTACAAGGCCGGCAGCGAGCGCTACCTCAGGCGTCGGTACTTCGCGGGGACCGGCTAGCTGTCAAAGAGAGGGCCCCGGGATCGCTCCCGAGGCCCTCTCCGCAAGACCGACTGCTGCTGGTGCCTACGGCCCGGTGAAGCTGCCCGCGTAGCAGGCCTTGTTGGCGCATTTGTCCGTCTTCTGGATCGCTCCTTCGAAGAAGTCGGACACGAGCTGCTGCTCGGCCGGCGCGGCGCGCGGCGCGCCGTGCGGGTCTTCGCCGGTGCGGTTGGGCAGGTTCTCATACGGCGGCGGTTCGGTGCCGATGAATTTGCCCGAGCCCGGCGAGCTTTCGCGCACGGGGCCGATGTCCCAGTAGTACGCGGCCGAGCCCGCGTACGGGTAGCCCGAGATCCTCGGCACGTCCCACAGCACGTTCGTGTTCGGCCAGCGCCCTTTGTAGAGCGCGGGCCTGTGCGCGGAGGCGCCGATCGTGCGCGCCTCGACGTCGGCCTGGTAGTCGGTCACCTGGTGGTCGCCGAAGGCGATGTCCAGCAGCACCTGGTGAGCCGGCGTGTCGGGCAGCGGGTTGGTCGTCATCCGCTCGGCATAGCCGTTGGGCTCGCCACGGTCCCACAGCAGCTGCATCATGTCGAACACCAGCGGACGCGCTTCTTCGTCGGGGTAGCTCGGGTAGAGGATCGCCGAGAATTCGTCGAAGTCGACCGAGCGCGGCAGCAGCACCGAGTAGTTCATCGCCGGCACGCCGAGCGATGCGCGGGTGAAGTCCGGCGAGACCGCCGTCAACGCTCCGCCCATGATCCCGCCCTGGCTGTTGCCGTTGTAGTACAGGTGGCTGATGTTCAGCACCGACGGCGTCGCCGTCGTGCCGTCCTGATGGAACGCCGCGTCGGTCGTGAAGCCGCCCGGGCTGATCATCGCGCGCCCCAGGTACAGCTCGTCGAGCAGCCCCTGCTGCAGGCGGTCGGTGATCTTCGGGAACGCCGACAGGTTCTGCAGCGCCTGGACGACCGACGGGATGTCCGATTCGGACATGCCGATCTCGTCGGTCGCGCACTGCACGATGTCGTGTCCCTGCGAGAGGCTGCGCTGCGGCCCCGATTCGACCTCTGACGCGTCGCCGAACAGGCCATGCCCGTACAGCGACGGACGCGCCGATTCGCCGGGGCCGGTCGTCGCCGAGACGGGCACGATGCAATCGAAGTTGGCCGGCCACACGCCGTTCTGGATCGGCTTGCCTTCGGCGTCCAGCAGCATCGTCCCGCCGGGGGCGCAGCTCGGGAACAGGAAGCACGGCACGACGACCGTGCCCTTCACGTGCCGCGCGATTTCGCCCGTTTCGTTGGTCGTTTCGGTCACGGTGAACGTCGGCGAGCTGCCTTCGACGACGCCGTCGGCGAGGTTGTTGTCGCCGAGCGTCGCGAACGCGGCGTTGCGCATCGAGAGCTCGCGGCCCGTGTTGTTTTCGTCGCTTGCGACCGTGAAGTCCCAGGCGAGGTACAGGCTCGAGCGCGCGATCCCCGCGCCTTCGAGCGTGCTGAAGAGTTCTTCGAAGTGCGGACGCCGTTCGTTGACCTTTTCTTCGGACGACGGCAGGTTGTCGCGGTAGTAGCGGAAGCCTCCCGGCGCCTGCAGGTGTTCGCCTTTGGCGTTCTTGAGGTTGCGCAGCGCGACGATGTAGCGGTCGCCCGAGGTGAAGTTGACGGCCGGGTGGATCTCCAGGTCGGCCTTTTCGGCTTTGACCGTGGAGTCGATCTCGACCCAGATCGGCCAGCGCTGGCCGGTGCTCGTGTCGATCACGACGACCGGCGCCTTGGCGGCCCGGTAGCGGCCGAGATGGTTGATCGGCACCGCGTGCATCGCCTTGACGTCCGCCGTCGTTTCGATGCCGGGGATCTTCAGCGCGATCACCGAGCCCGGGCTGAAGCCGTCGCCGGCGTTGTACGGCGCGACTTCGATGTGCTGGTGGGCCGCGTTTTCGGGCGTCGCCAGTTCGCGGAAGTCGATCCGCCGGCCGGTCGGGCTGGTGGGGTCGGCCTTCGTGTAGTAGTCGTCCGGGAACGGCAGCATGCACTCCGAGCTGCCCGGACTTGCGATGAACTCGCATTTGGTTTCCGTCGGCAGTTCCACCGCGATGGCGGTGCCGGCGAGCAGGCAGGCCGTCAAGGCCAGGGCGGCCAAGCCGGCCGCAAAGATGGTTCGAATCCTCATCCTGAACCCCCCTCTGGGCTCCGTGGGAGGCCGGTCCCCACTCTCGTCCTTTGAGCGCGCCCTCATCCTCGAGCACGACGCGCCGGAGCCGGCCCTCTCCGGCGGGCGTGACGATAACAAACGAACCTACACTGTGTAAAGTCGCCCGCCCGGCCTCGTCACGGCGACCTCGTCAAACTCCGTTCGGTGACGTCTCCCGCCCCGCACTCGATCCACTACTTCGCCTACGGGCGCAACATGGGCACGCGCACGATGGAGCTCGCGTGCCCTGGGCATCGCTGCCTCGGCGCGGCCGAGCTGCGCGATCATCGCCTCGCCTTCACGCGGCGCTCGCTGCGCACGGGCACCGGCGTGGCCGACGTCATCGCGGCGCCTGGCGCGAGCGTGTGGGGCGCGCTGTACGCGCTCGACCCGGCGCAGCTCGCGGCGATCGACGAGAAAGAGGGCGCCGGCTGGGCCTACGAACGCCGGGCCGTGCGGGTGACCGCCGCCGACGGCGGCGAGCTCGAGGCCTTCGCCTACGCCGTGATCGCGCCCGACGCCGAGCACGTGCAGCCCTCGCCCGAGTACCTGCAAGCGCTGCTCGACGGCGCGCGCGAGCGCGGCCTGCCCGAGGCCTACGTGGCTGCGCTGGGCGCCGTCGCGGCCGGCTGAGGGTTCGCGCGGCGCAGGGCGAGCGCCACGAGCGCGCCGAGCAGGCTGATCGCGCCGGCCACGCCGAAGGCCAGCTGGAAGCCGCTGCTGAGCGCCGACGCGGCCGACGCTCCGCCGTGCGCGTCGGTGTGCGTCTGCGAGACGGCGATCGTGCTCAGCACGGCCAGCCCGAGCGCGCCGCCGATCAGGCGCGAGGTGTTGAGCAGGCCCGAGGCCAGCCCGCTCTCGCGCGCCGGCACGCCGGAGACGGCGGCGATCGTGGCCGGCACGAGCGAGAGGCCGAGGCCGAGCGCGGTGAGCAGGCCGCCGGGGAGCACCGATGCTGTGTAGCTGCCGCCCGGGCGCACGCCGGTGAGCAGAAGCAGGCCGGCGGCGGCGAGCAGCATGCCCAGTGCGAGCACGCGGCCCTCGCCCTGGCGGGCGGCCAGGCGCGGGGCGAGCGTCGTGCCGAGCACGACGGCGAGCGTCATCGGCAGGAAGGAGAGCCCGGCCTTGAGCGCGTCGTAGTGGAGCACCTGCTGCAGGTAGAGCGAGACGAAGAACCACATCGCGAAGACGGCCGCGTAGGCGAGGAAGATCGCCGCGTTGGCCGTGCGCAGTCTGGCCCGCCGGAAGATCGAAAGCGGCACGAGCGGCGCCGGCGCGACGCGTCCCTCGACGTAGACGAAGGCGAGCAGCAGCGCGAGGCCGGCGAGCACCGGCCCGAGCACTCCGAGCGAGCCCCAGCCGAGCGTGTCGGTGCGCACGATGCCGTAGACGATCGCCGTCAGGCCGCCCGTCACGAGCGTCGCACCGAGCACGTCGAAGTGTTTGTGCGCGAGCGCGCTGCGGCCCTCGGGGATCAGGCGCGGCGCGAGCGCGATCACGGCGAGCCCGATCGGCACGTTGACGATGAAGATCGCCGGCCAGCCGAGCCCCTGCGTGAGCACGCCGCCGAGCAGCACGCCGAGCGAGCCGCCGACACCGCCCATCGCGCCCCACACGCCGAGCGCCCTGTTGCGCTCGGCGCCCTCCGCGAACGAGGTCGTGATGATCGCCAGGCTCGCCGGCGAGATCACGCTCCGCCGAGCCCCTGGAGGGCGCGCGCGCCGACCAGCAGCGACGGCGAATCGGCCAGCGCGCACAGCAGCGAAGCGAGCGCGAACAGCGCCGTACCGGCGATGAACACGCGCCGGCGCCCGAGCAGGTCGGCCGCGCGGCCGCCGAGCAGCAGGAAGCCGGCGAACGTCAGCGTGTAGGCGTTGACGACCCACTGCAGGCCGGTCGTCGAGAAGTGCAGGCCGTTCTTGATCGACGGCAGCGCCACGTTGACGATCGAGACGTCGAGGATCACCATGAACTGCGCCAGGCAGACGAGCACGAGCAGCACGTTGCGACGCCCGGCGAGTGCGCTCATCGCGTGCGCGCCTCGAGGATGTACGCGGCCTCGACAGCCGCCGTCAAGCGTGCCTCGGTCGAGGCTGACAGCGGCGGTCCGGCGGCCGGGCGCGTGGACGCCTTGGACTTCTCACTCGTGTTCTGTGGCATGGCGCTATCCTCTGTTCGTAAGTTCGATGACCATCGTAGCAGAAGTTCGATAAACGTCGTACAATGACCCTATGAGCCTGTATCACCCGGAACCAGAGGACCTCGACCTTCCCACGGTGCTGCACGCGCTGAGCGATCCGCAGCGGCTGCAGATCGTGCGCGAGCTGAGCGCCGATCCAGAGCCGCGCGCGTGCGGCGGCTTCGACGTGAACGTCAGCAAGTCGACCTGCACGCACCACTTCCGTGTGCTGCGCGAGGCCGGCGTGATCGAGCAGCGCCAGCTCGGCACCTCGCGGCTGAACTCGCTGCGCCGCGACGATCTCGATGCGCGCTTCCCGGGACTGCTCGACGCCGTTCTCGCCGCCGCCCCGGCCGGCACGCTCGCCGTCTAGCGAGCCAGTTGACTTCCGGCCGCCGCACTTGTCGCCGGCAGGGCCGGTAAGACGCTCTTCTGCACCGCACGCGCTGCACGCGCTACCGTCCGGCTGTGGTCGAACTGCTGGAAGCCGTCGGCGACATCGCCATCTACGTCGTCTCGATCGCCGTGTTGCTGTGGGCGCTGTACTTCGCCTTCGGCCCGCAGGCGCTCGGGCTGCCGGCGATGCTCGGCGCGTTCGCCGTCGTGGCCGGCGTGCAGATCGCCGGCAACAGCGGGCTCGGCGGTCTGATCGCCGTGACCTTCGGCCTCGTCGCGGTCTTGCTGATCATCGGCATGGCGATGTCGTTCGGCGGCCGCCCGCCGCAGGCCGAGCAAGAGCGGCCCCCGGACGAGCCGTAGCGGGACGAGCTGCGATTGCCGATGGCACGCACGGCCAAGCTGCCCTACGTGGACCCGTACAAGCGGCGCGGGCGCCTGTATCTGGCCGTGGCCAGGCTCTCGGCCACAAACTTCGGCGCCTGGTTCTCGGTCAACGTCGCGTGGAAGCTCGACCCGCTCCTGCTGAAGCTCAGCGGCGGGCGACTGAGCACGACCGGGCCGCTGGCGGCGGCGCTGCTCGAGTCGCGCGGGGCGCGGACCGGACGGACGCGCCGAAACGCCACGCTCTACTTCCACGACGGCGATCGCGTGACGATCGTCGCCTCGAAGCGCGGCTTGCCGGAGCACCCAGCCTGGTACTACAACCTGCGCGAGCACCCCGACATCGTCTACGGCGGCCTGCCGTTCCGCGCTGAGCTCGTCGAGGAGGAGGCCGAGCGTGCGCGGCTGTGGGAGCTGGCCGACCGCGTCTTCCCCGAGTACGTCGACTACCGCGAGCGGGCGGCGCAGGCGGGGCGCGTGATCCCGATCTTCCAGTTGGTCGAGCGCTAGATCGACCGCCCCGATGACGAGCCCTGGATCGGCGATCGACTGGCAATCCGGTGACTTGCGGCTCGCGCCGCTGTCACGCCGCTTCGCCGCGCTGCTGATCGATATCGCCGTCGTGCTCACGGCACTCGTCGCGGCGATCGCTGCAATCGTCGCGCTCGTCGGTCTTCGGGAGCGACGATCGTCGGGCGAGGAGTCGACCGACGCTGCAACCCCGGGCGGGGGGCTGCTTCGCGTGGCGACCGCCGGCGACCCGTCGGGAGCGCAAACGGGTGGGGCGACGGCGCAAACGAGCGGGGCCGTCATTGGCGCGCGAGGGATCGCCGCACGGCTGCGGTCGCGGCCTGTCAGGCTCGGGCTCAATCTGGTTTCGATCCTGCTCGCATGGCGCGCGAAGGGACGTCGCGGCCCCGGCTATCGCTTCCTCGGTGTGCGGCTCGTCGATGCGCGCGGCGGCGGCGCGCCCAGCCGCCGACAGCAGATCCTCCGCACGGCGATAGGCGAGATCTGGCAGGCCTTGCACAGGCGCCTTGCGCCGCCCCCGATCCCCGTGCTGGAGGCACCGCACGATCAGGCGAAGCTGCGCGCGGAGATCGAGTCGGCGCGCCGCCTGCACGCGGACGATCAGGAGGCGCTTCAGCTGGCCCTCGCGCGCATCTTTCGCGAGAACAGGACAGAGGCGAGCATCTCGTGCGGTCCGCTGCTCGCGCGCCTGCCGCTGATCGTCGCTATCAATCTGCCGATGCCGTGGTCGCCGCTCAGGCAGTCGCTTGTGGACTGGCTCTCGGGGACGGTCGTCGTGATCGACCGTGCACGGTCAGCCGGCCGGTCATCTGCCCACAGGTAGCATTCGCCGCGTGCCCGCGCAGCTGCACTTCACGGAGTCCGCCGAGGCCAACCGCCTGATCGCCTCAGACCCGATGGCGCTGCTGATCGGCTTCGTGCTCGACCAGCAGGTCTCGGTGCAGAAGGCGTTCTCGGGCCCGCACGCGTTGCGCGAACGTTTGGGCACGCTCGACGCCGCGAAGCTGGCCGCCGCCGACCTCGAGCCGATCTTCCGCGAGAAACCGGCGATCCACCGCTTCCCCGGCTCGATGGCCGGGCGCGTGCACGACCTCGCGGTGTACGTGCGCGACGAGTACGACGGCGACGCGGCGCGCGTGTGGACCGACGCGGCCGACGCCGACGCCCTTCGCGCGAACATCGCCGCACTGCCGGGCTTCGGCGAGATGAAGGTCAAGGCGCTCGGCGCCGTGCTCGCCAAGCGCTTTCGCGTAACAGCCGCCGAGGGGCTCGTGCCGTGGCATCCCACGCTCGGCGACGTCGACTCGGCGCAGGCGCTGCTCGACTACCAGGCGGCCAAGCGGGCGCACAAGGCCGAGTGGTCGAAGGCGAAGGCGCCCGCCAAAGCCGGCCGCAGCTAGCGCGAGGGAAGCCCCGCGCCTGGCCCGATGGCGGCGTCTGGGCTCGTGTCGATTCCGAGGTAGGAGTATTCGCCTGGATACCGATCGCGCTTGGTCGCGACCATGCCGGGGCAGCCGTCGCGCATGTTCTCGCAGTCCCATGCTTCACCGCTGCGCAGGTGAATGTCCAGGCGTGAGAGGTAGTAGAAGGAGAACGCGTTGCCGTCGTGCCCGGGGTCGATTGCCGCCTCGGCGGGATCTTCGCGCCAACGGTTGGAGAGCAGCCGCTTGTCGGCCGAGGCCTGCCGCTTGAGGTACTTGTCGAACCAGGCCGAGGTGTACCAGGCGATCTCATCCGGACCGCGCAGTGAGGCGCCGAAGGCCTGGTTGGGGATGAAGCTGAAGTCCAGGTGCGAGCCGCCGCGGATGATGATCTCGCCGCTGTCGACGCCCGCCTGGCTGTAGGCAAGCGACTCGGTCGACTTCGCCAGCGGTTCCGGCAGGGCCGTGTTCGGCAGCGGCGGCAGCCCGTAGTCGGCCGACATGCCCAGCGCCGGCTTGGTGATCGGCACGGTCGTACGCGCGGCAGGGTCGGCGGGGCAGGGCTTCTCGCCGATCGAGCTCATCGGCGGCGTGCCGCCCTGCTGGCTGGGCACCGAGCCGGCTTCCGGCCCGGGACCACCGAGGTTGTCCCAAGCGACGACGGCCTTCACGCGCGGGTCCCACTGTGCGACGTAGGAGACGCCTGCGGCGCCATAGGAGTGCCCGGCGAGGCCGATCTGCGAAGGCTTCAGGAGCTTCCAGTAGGGGTTGTACGCGGCATCGAAGCCCTGCGCGACCCGTTCGTTCTGCTTGGGCGCATGGCTCGTGCCGGATTCGCAGCTCGGCACCGGCTCGTAGGGGTGCCTGGGCTTGGACAGGAAGAAGTTCAGCGCGTCCTCGGTGCCGTCGTAGAAGGGACGGCCGTCGCTCTGGGCGGGCACGCCCTCCCCTTCGTCGGGCGCCTGCCCGAACGTGTCGCTCTGCCCCTGCCCCTGGGGGTCGAACGTCAGCACGACGTAGCCGTCCTTCGCGAGCGTCTGCGCCGCGTACCAGTACATCTGTTCATCGGCCTGCACGGAGCCGTTGGTGATCACGATCCCCGGGCGCTTGGCCGGGCCGGCAACCGTCGCCCACACTCGACCGGAGAGCGTGGCGCCGTTTCGTGCGGTGAACAGCACCGGCTCGGAGATGCCATCGCCGTTTGCGACCCAGTCGTTCAGGCGGATGTCGCCGGCACACCCATTGCCGCGATTCCAGCAGAGGTTGTTCGTGAAGAACCGGCCGGGGTCGGCGGCCTGTGTGGTGAGCGCTTCGGTCAGGCTGCTTGCGCTGTCGGCCGTCAGCTGCGCCTGGTATTCGGGTGTGTCGTAAATCGTCTGGCGCTCCTGCGTGATCGAGAAGTTCTGCGCCTCGACGAGCGGGTCGAAGCTCGTCGGCGGGGAGCCAAGCGCAGCCGGGGCCGCGAGCAATGCGAGCGATGCGGCCACAGCCGCCGCCGTGCAGACGGACCTCCACGGCCGTCCGCTCCATCCCCGCATCCCAGTTCCCACGCGCACGACCTCGGGGTACCCGCGACGCCCGTGATCTAACCGTCGGCTGCCACCGAGCGAGAGGCTCCCGCTCGTCAGGCCAGTGTGCCGAGCGCGCGGCCGCCTGAGGCGGGCGCACGCTCGGCCGGGCGCTCCGGCGGCGCCTTTGCGAGCGTGGCGCCCTTCAGCCCGCGACGGCGCGGTCGCCACACGCGCACGTACTGCGCGGCGACGTAGGAGCCGAGCACGAGCAGCAGCGCGAGCGACCTGGCCGATGAAGGTCTCCCAGTTGTTGAACAGCGAGAACCACGTGCCCATCCAGCCGGGGATCTGCAGCCACGTGATTTCGGCTCGTGCCGATCCAGCCGGCGAGCTGCATCTCGTTGACCTGCTCGCCGACCGAGACGACGAGCACGAACAGCAGCATCACGCCGGTGATGATCAGCAGGCGCTTGTAGGGCAGGCGCTGGTGCAGGGCGAACGTGAGCACGCCCGCGGCGGCCGTGAACAGCAGCCCGATCGCGACGCCCTCGAGCACGACGCTCGAGCCGTAGAGCTCGCGCAGGTTCTGCAGGAAGATCACGATCTCGAAGCCCTCGCGGTAGACCGAGGTGAAGCCGAGCAGCGCGAGGCCGAGCAGCATCCGTCGCTTGTTCGTCTCCGGGTCGGCCGAGAGCAGCGCGCGGCGGCGCTTGTGGTGGTTGGAGATCCAGCCGGTCCAGTAGACCTTGTGGAAGAACCAGTTCATCACGATCAGGAGGACGATCAAGCGCCGGCAGCCCGGTCGCCGCCTGTACGTCGAACTCGCCGCCGTGGAACTGCCCGATCAGCCAGATGACGGCGAACCAGGTGGCGATCGACGCGGCGATCGCACCGCCGCCGCCGACCGCCACCGGCCGCCGGTAGAGCTTGTTGGCGCCGAGGAAGCTGGCAGTCACGGCCGCGAGCACGAGGATCGTCTCGAGGCCCTCGCGGAAGACGAGGATCGCGCTGTTGACGACGACCGTCGTGTGGCTCAGGCTGCGCCCCGCCGGCAGCGCCGTCGGGTCGGCCGTGCCGCCGCTCGCGTGCCAGCCGAGCACCACCGCCGTCACCGCGACGGCGAGCACGATCAGCGTCCAGACGTAGAAGCTCGCGCGCTCGTGCGCGCGTTTGGCGGGCGCTCTCGTCGTGGCTGCCTCAGCCTGCGTCATCGAAACCTCCGGCCGGCGCTCGCCGCGTGTTGCGTACCCGTCATCGCGGCGGCACGCTATCAGATTAGGGGGCCCTAAGTTAGGTAACCCTAAGAGGGCTGCCGAATCGCCCTACGATCAGGGCGTCGCGGCCGGAGCGTCGCAGCCGTAGAGATGCTCGCGCAGCTGGTCACAGCTCTCGGCCGACCACCGGCCGCTGGTCTCGAGCGCCTCGATCTGCGTCTCCGCCAAGCGCACCATACGCTCGCTCTCGGGCTCGCCGAACAGCAGCGCGTCGGCCGCTTCGAGCAGCTGTTCGCGCTCGCCCGGGTGCAGCTTGGCGGCGCCGTGGTGGTCGAGCAGCTCGATCAGCGCCGTGTAGTGCGTGCTGCGAGCGATCATCGGCTCGGTGCTCATCATCGTGGGGCCCACGTTAGCGGCCCGCCGGCGTCACCCTAGGCCGCATTGCCGATGCGCCTCGAAGGCAGCGAGCGCCGCGCCAGGATCGCGCCCCAGTCGCCGTCCTCGATCACGCCGGGCTGCGTCGTGCGCACGAACTCGCGCAGCAGCCCCGACAGTCCGTCGGGGTCCTCGAGGTGCGGGAAGTGGGCCGCTGCGGGAAGCGTGCGGAAGTGGCTGTGCGGGATCGCCTCGTGCGCGCTTCGGCCATGCGCGAGCGGGATCGTGTTGTCGCGCTCGCCCCACACGATCATCGTCGGCAGCGCCTCGAGCAGGTACAGGCGGTCGGTCGCGCTGACGCGCTGGCCGTGGATGTCGATCACCGAGCGCAGCGTGTGCAGGAAGGCGCCGCGCGCGTCGGCGTTCTGCAGCGGCCTGAGCGCGCGAGCGGCGGCCTGCAGATACACGCCTGCCCCCACGCCGCGCTCGCGCATCTGCGCGCCCGCGCCATACAGCCCGGCGATCAGGCGCGGGCGGATCGTCAGCGCCAGCAGGCCCGAGATGCCGGGCAGCGCCGCCGTGCGCAGCGTCGGCTTCACCTCCCTGCCGAGGCCGCCGCTGGAGACCAGCACGAGGCGCTCCACGCGCTGGGGGAACTGGTAGAAGAACTGCATCGCCACGCCGCCGCCGAGCGAGTGCCCGACGATCGTGGCGCGGTCGATCCCGATCGCCGCCAGCAGATCGCGGATGCTCGCCGCGTGCGCGCCGAGCGAGTAGTCCCCGCGCGGCGCCGCCGAGTCGCCGTGGCCGATCAGGTCGGGCGCGATCACCGTGTACTCGCTCGCCAGGTTGAGCGCCACCGAGCGCCAGTGGCTCGATGAGTTGAGCATCCCATGGATCAGCACGATCGGCGGCCCGCTGCCGGCCACGCGATAGATCACACGCCGCCCGTGCAGCTCGATCTGCCACTCGTCGAACTGCGCCGGGAGCGTCGCCACGGGCGCCGGCGCGGCGCCCTCGCGCGAGGCCGCTCGCGCCCGCTCCTCGCGATCGCCCTTGCCCTCTCTTGGTCTCAGCGCGGCACCTCGCGGCTCACCCTACCAAGGCCCCCCGAGGCCCCGGCGGGTCGGCTCAGCGAGCTGCCCGCCGGCGCTTGAAGCCCTCCACCGCCATGCCGACGAAGCCGGTGCTCGTGGCCACGAACGAGCCGGCCACGCCGGCGCGGTAGACGGGGTGGTCTTTCGCGTCGGGCGCCGCCACGAGCACGCCGAAGGCCATCGCGTTCGTCCACGCGCCGACCCCGAGCGGCCACTTCACGCGCGCCGGCATCTGCGGCAGCGCCGTGCCCGCCAGCACCGTCAGGCCGCCGAGCGCGATCAGGTCGAGGTGCCACTGGCGCATCCTCGCCGTCGAGCGGATGCCGAGCGCCCGCGCACGCGCCGGATCGGCGATCGCCAGTGCGTACGGCCAGCCCGTGAGCGCGCCGAGCGCCAGCTCGGTCAAGCCCGAGAGCACGAGCCCGTCGATCGCGGCGGCGCGCGCCGGCGGCTCGGGTCGGCTGCGCAGGGTGCGTCTCATGCCGTCAGCCAGCGCTTCGGGTTCTCGACGAACACCGTCTGGAAGGAGGCATCGTCCATCGCCCCCGCCTCGCGCAGCGCCGGGACGACCTCATCGAACACGAGCGTCATCGACCAGTTGCGGATCGCCCCCTGGCCTTCGAACACCTCCGCCGCCTCCGGCGGGAACCAGTCGATCGTCGCGCAGAAGTCCTGCGAGATCATCAGCCGCTCGGCGTGCCCGCGGCGCAGCAGCTCCGCCGCCGTGGCATTGCGCTTGTCGATCGGCAGGTACATCTCGAGGCCGTAGCGGTCGAGGCCCACGTAGACGCCCTGCTCGATCAGCCCCTCGATGTAGCCGACGTCCTCGGTGTCGCCGCAGTGGGCGATCTGCACCTTGGCCGGCTCGACGCCCTCCTCGCGGAAGATCTCGACCTGGCGCGGGCCCGTGCCGACGGCGGGCATCGAGTGGGCCATGATCGGCGCGCCCGTCTGCAGGCTCGCGCGCGCACACGCGCGATGAATCTTCTCGACGTGCTCGGTCACGCCGGCCGCGTCGGCCGCGCACTTGAGGAAGGCCGCGCGGATCTCCGTGCCCTGACAGCCGATTTCGATGTCCTCGACGAAGTGATCGGCCATCACGTCGATGTCGCGGTTCTCGAAGTAGTGAGGGAGGTAGTCGTAGCTGTAGATCCCGGTGCACGCGACGATCTGCACGCCCGTCTGCTCCGCGACGCGCTTCATGAAGTTGACGTCGCGCCCGCCGAACATCGCGGTCGGGTCGACGATCGTGCGCACACCCCGGTCCTTCGCGCCGTTGACCGCGAGCAGCGTCGCGTCGAGCTCGAGCTGCTCGTCGTAGCGCCCCGGCCATTGCTCCGCGACCGCCTCGTCGCGGAAGCGCACGTGCTCGTGCACGAGCGTCAGGCCGAGCTCGATCTGCCTCGACCGGGCCCTGGACGGTGTGCACCTGTGCCATCTCTCAACTCCTCCCGTTGGCTTCAGTCACCGGAGCGGCTTGCCCCAGTCGGTCTCGTCGCGCAGCTGCGCCTTGAGCACCTTGCCACCCGGGTTGCGCGGCAGCGGCTGCGAGAGCACGGCGATGTACTGGGGCACCTTGAAGTCGGCCAGCCGCTCGCGGCAGTACGCGATCACGGCGGCCACGTCGAGCGTCGCGCCGGCGGCCGGCACGATCGCCGCGCCGACCTTCTCGCCCATCATCTCGTCCGGCACGCCGACCGCGGCCGCCTCGCCGACTCCGGGGGCGCCTGCGAGCGCGTTCTCGACCTCGATCGAGTAGACGTTCTCACCGCCGCGATTGATCATGTCCTTCTTGCGATCGACGATGTACAGCAGCCCGTCCTCGTCGATCCGCGCCAGATCGCCCGTGTGCAGCCAGCCGTCGACGAACGTCTCCGCCGTGGCCTCTCGCTTGTTCCAGTAGCCCTGCACGACGTTCGGCCCGCGCACGAGCAGCTCTCCTACACCTGTCTCCGGGTCGGGCTGGTCGATCGCGAGATCGTCCACCGGCATCGCGAAGCCAACCGAGTCGGCGTGCTCGGCGGCCTCCTCGTGCGGCAGGAACGAGGTCAGCGAGGAGGTCTCGGTCAGGCCGAAGCCGTTGCCCACGCGCGCGTTCGGGAAGGCCTCCTGGATCGCGTGCACGAGGCTCTCGGCGATCGGCGCCCCGCCGTAGGAGACCCAGCTCACGTGACTCACGTCGAGCTCTGAGAAGCGCGGGTGGCGCATCACGGCGTGGTAGATCGCGGGGACCGAGACGAGCTGGTTGACGCCGTGCTTGCCGACCGCCTCGAAGAAGCCGTCGAAGTCCAGCGGTCCAGAGAGGATCTCCACGCGCGCGCCCCACTCCAGGGCCGGCAGCAGCTGGCTGTTGCAACCGGTCACGTGGAACAGCGGCACCGAGACGAGCGTCGACATCCCCTCCAGCTCCGAGCGCTCGATGTTCAACACGCGGAAGCAGTTCTCGTTGTTCGTCGCGAAGTTGCGATGCGAGGTCATCGCCCCCTTGGGGAAGCCCGTCGTGCCGCTCGTGTAGAAGATCGCCGCGAGATCGTCCGCTTGCAGGTCCTCGACGAACGTCGGCTCGCCGTCGGGGAGCGGCTCGCCCGAGACGAAGCTGAACTTTGCGCCCGAGTCCTCGAGCAGGTAGGCGACCTCGTCCTCGGTGAAGCGCGTGTTGACCGGTACGACGACCGCGCCGAGCAGCTGCGCGCCGAAGAATGCCAGCACCCAATCCGCGCCGTTGCCCAGGCGGATCGCGACGCGATCGCCGCGCCCCACGCCTGCCTCGCGCAAGCCTCCGGCGACGCGCGCGGCGGACTCCCACAGCTCGCCGTAGCTGAGCGAGCGCCCGCCGAGCTCGACGATCGCCGTTGCCGAGCCGTCACGCTCGGTGCTCGCGCGCAGCAGGTGCACGAGCGACTGCGGTCGAGCCGAATAGCGCGCGCGGCCGTCCTCGCTGCGCTCGACGCCGCTCGAGTCGAACGGGTTGCGCCCACGCGGGGCCGGCTCGACGCTCCCGACGGTGCTCCGCTCTCCTGCCGTGCTCATCTCCGCCCAGCTTACGCGCGCACGGGGTTCACGAGCGCACCGAGTCCCTCGACCTCGACCTCGACGCTGTCGCCGCTGCGCAGGAAGCGACCCTTCGAAGCGCCGACGCCCGCCGGCGTGCCCGTGGCGATCACGTCGCCCGGCAGCAGCGTCATCGTGCGCGAGAGCCACGCGACCACCTCGGCGACGCCGAAGATCTGGTTCGCCGTCGTCCCCTCCTGCAGCGTCTCGCCGTTGACGCGCGTGCGCAGCGTCAGCGACTGCAGGTCGTCGATCTCCTCGAGCGTGACCAGCGCCGGCCCGCACGGAGCGAACGTGTCGATCGCCTTGCCGCTCGTCCACAGCGGGTTCTGGAACTGCAGATCGCGCGCCGTGACGTCGTTGAACGGCATCGCGCCGGCGACGTAGTCGAGCGCCCGCTCAGCGGGGACACGCAGCGCCGCCCGCCCGATCACGACCGCCAGCTCCGCCTCGTAGTCGACGTGCTCGGCATGCGCCGGCGGCAGCACGATCGGCTCGCCGCTGCCGATCAGCGAGTTCGCGAACTTGGCGAACCACATCGGCGCCGCAGGGATCTCCTGCCCGGCCTCGGCCGCGTGGTCGCGGTAGTTGAGGCCGAGGCAGACGATCTTCTCGGGGTCGGGCACGGGCGCCAGGAGGCGCACGTCCGCCAGCGCCACGCGCGCGTCGGCGTCGGCTGCACGCGCTGCCAGCTCGGCCAGGCCGTCGGCGTCGAGCGCATGGAGCAGCCCGCGCAGCGAGCCTGCCGGCGCACCGAGCGCAGCAACGGGCACGAGTTCCTGCTCGAGCTGGATCCCGGCCTGCGGGCCTGAGCCGTCGTCGTAGGTGAGCAGGCGCACGGCCGCGCGCTAGAGCTGCGTCGTGTCCGTGCGCAGCCCGAGCAGCAGCCGGCCGGTCAGCTCCCATGTGGCCGGCGCGACCATCACGTGCTGCGTGGCCACGTGCACGTCGCGGAAGCGGCGCTGCAGTGGGCTCGAGTCATAGATCGAGGAGCCGCCGGCCGCGTGGTACATCGACGTCGTCACCTCGGCCGCCACCGTCGTGGCGTGGGTCGCCGCCATGCGCAGGCCGACGCGGTGTCGCTCGGGGATCGGGCCCTCGCCCTGCGCCGCCTGCCATGCCTGCTCGGCTTCTCCGAGCACGAGCCCGCGCGCGGCGCGCAGCGCCGCCTCGGCGCGCGCGAGCTCGGCCTGCACGGTCGAGCGTTCGGCGAGCGTGCGGCGACCGCCCGCCGGCGTCTTCGCGCCGGCCAGCGCGAGGAAGTCCTCGACCGCGCCACGGGCGATGCCCAGCGCCACCGCTGCGATCCCGATCGAGAGCAGCCCAAACAGGGGGAAGGCGTAGAGCGCGCCCGGGTGGCGTGGGGCGTCGCTCAGCAGTGAGATCCCGCGAGCCGCCGGCACGAGCAGTGAGACGACCGTCATGTCGTGGCTGCCGGTGCCGCGCAGGCCCGAGACAGACCACGTGTCGAGCACCTCGACGGCGTCCGCCGGCATCAGCATCAGGCGCACGTCCGGCGCGCCGCTCGCCAGCAGCTCAGGCTCCTCGCCGGCGTGCACGACGCAGCCGCCGAGCACCCAGTCGCAGTGCTGTACGCCGCTGGCGAACGACCAGCGGCCACTGACGACGTACGCGCCGTCGCGACGCTCCGCGCGCCCGCGCGGAGCGAACACGCCGCCGGTCACGCTGCGCCCACCGGCGAAGATCAGCTCGGCGTCGGCCTGCGGCAGGTACGCGCCGAGCAGGCTGCTCGTCGAGGCGACCATCGCGCACCACCCGGCCGCCCCGTCGCCGCAGGCGAGCGCCTCGAGCGCGCGCACCATCTCGGCCGGCTGCACTTCGCGCCCGCCGAGCGCCTGCGGCAGGCACAGCGAGAACAGGCCGGCCTCACGCAGCGCGCCGACGAGCTCCTGCGGCAGAGCGCGCTCGCGCTCTGACTGCTCGGCCAGCTCGGCCGCGCGCGGCGCGATCCGCTGCGCGGCGCTCAGCGGCGACTCGCTCGTGCCGATGCTCTGTGTTCGGATCGCCAACTCTCCCTCGGCTCCCTCGGCGTTGTCCCTGGGCGCGAGCCTATCGTGCGAGGTCCAGCGAGCGCAGCTCAGACGGCTCGCTCACTCGGTCAGGCAGGTGTCCTCGTCGGAGTAGGCCGGCGCGCAGGCGCACACGACGCGCAGCGGCTGCTCGCCGACGTTGAAGAGCTTGTGCCGCGCGCCCGGCGGGATCAGCGCGCAGTCGCCCTCCCCGACGAGCCGCTCCTCGCCGTCGATCACGAGGCGCCCGCGACCGGCGCTGATCAGGTACAGCTCCTCCGTGTTGCGGTGGTAGTGCTCGGTCGTCGCCCCGCCGACCGGGATCGTCGCCTCGGCGAGGCTCTGGTTGCGCGCCGGTGCCGAGACCGGCCCGGCCCACTCGCGGATCTCCGAGCCGTCGAGCGTCGTGAACGCCTGCAGCTCGCCATAGGAGCGCACCTCCATCACGCTCAGCATACGCGGACTCATCCCGTCGGTTTGAGCTGGGACGCGGCCGAGCAATAGACTCGCGGCATGGGTTTCGACCAGTACCACGAGCCCCCCGATGAGCTGCCCGAGCAGACGCGCACGTTCGCACGGCTGTGCGCTTCGCTGACCGAGGAGGCAGAGGCGATCGGCTGGTATGAGCAGCGGCTGGCCGTCGAGCGCGACCCCGAGGCAGTCGCGGTGATGTCCGACGCCGTCGGCGAGGAGTACAAGCACTTCAGCATGGACCTCGAGTTCCTGCTGCGGCGCACGCCCAAGTGGCGCGAGATCGCCCAGGGCGTGCTGTTCCGGGAGGGCGACATCGTCGAGCACGGCGAGGCGGCCGAGGCCGGCGCCGACGACGACGGCGAGCCCGGCAGCAGCGACGCTCCCGGCGCCGGCTCGAAAGCGAGCGGCGGCGTTTCCGGCAGCGGCTCGCTCGGCATCGGCAGCCTGCGAGGGGAGGGACTGTGAGCCATCTGCTGCGCGAGCACGCGCCGATCACCGCCGAGGGGTGGAAGCTGATCGACGAAGAGGCGCGCGAGCGCCTCACGCCCGGCCTCGCCGCGCGACGGCTCGTCGACTTCGCCGGGCCGCACGGCTGGGAGTACTCGGCGACCAACCTCGGCCGCGTCGAGAACGCCAACGTCAGCGCGCTGAAAGGGCTCGAGGCGAACCGTCGCGTCGTGCTGCCGCTGATCGAGCTGCGCTCGCGCTTTCTCCTCTCGCGCGCCGAGCTGCGCGCCGGCGATCGCGGCGCAGAGGACGTCGACTTCGACGAGCTCGACGTGGCCGCCCAGCGGATCGTCGAGGCCGAGAACACGGCCATCTTTCATTCCTGGCCGAAGGCCGGCGTCGAGGGAATCGCGAGCAGCTCGCCGCACCCGCCGATCGTGCGCAAGAAGAGCTTCGAGGACTATCCAGGCTGCGTCGCGCGCGCCGTCGAGCTGCTGCTGCGCAACGGAATCGCCGGTCCCTACGGCATCGCGCTCGGCGGCGAGGACTACACGAGCGTCGTCGAAACGGCCGAGCACGGCGGCTACCCGCTGCTCGAACACCTGCGCGAGATCGTCAAGGGGCCACTCGTGTGGGCGCCCGGCGTCAAAGGCGCAATCGTGCTGAGCATGCGCGGCGGCGACTTCGCCTTCGACTGCGGTCAGGACCTGTCCGTCGGCTACGAGTCCCACGACGCCGAGAACGTGTCGCTGTACATCGAGGAGTCCTACAGCTTCCGCGTGCTCACGCCCGAGGCGGCCGTCGCGATCGTCGCGCCCAAAGGCCGCTGAGCGCCGGCCCCCGCGCCGCGCGCGCCTATTCGATCTCCGGCGCCGCCACCTTCGCCGGCTGCGCCTCCGGGCGAGCCAGCAGCACCGCGCCGACCGTGACCGCGGCGAACGCCAGCACGCGCAGCGCGCCGAGCGCGCCCGAGGGCACCGGCTCTTCGAGCACGATCGTGCCCGCCAGGATCGGCAGCACGTTCGTCAGCAGCGTCGCCAGGCCCGCCACCGTCAGCGCCGCGCCCGCCTGGTAGCCGAGCTGCAGAAGCGTCGTGCCGAGCGTGTAGCCCGCGATCAGCGAGAGCGCGAAGGCGATCCGCGCGCCGCCTTGCGTGGCCAGCTTCGTCGAGATGTCGCCGATCGAGAACAGCAGCCCGCCCGCGATCGCGTTCGCCACCGCCACGCCGAGGATGCGCCGGCCGAGCAGCAAGACCGCCAGCGCCAGCACGGCCGTGCCGAAGATCCAGATCAGGACCGTCGCCGTCGAGCCGCTGTGCCCTTCGCCGGTGCCCTGCGCCAGCGAGACCGCCAGCGCGACGAGGCCCAGCACCGAGAGCGCCGCGCCCGCGATGCGCCGCCTGCCCAGCGGTTGGCGCCCGCCCATGCGGTAGGTCAGGTAGGCCAGCAGTCCGATGCCGCCCGCCACGATGCTCTGCACGAGCGCCAGCGGCGCAAGCCCAAGCGCCACCGCATAGAGCACGAAGCCGCTCGACTCCATCGCGAAGCCCAGCAGCCAGCTGCGATCGGCCAGCAGCACGTGCAGCGAGTGCAGCGGCCTGCGCATCGACAGGGCCGGCATCGCCGCCGCCGCGTCGTGCTCGCGCAGGTAGGCGAGGCTCGTCAGCGTCGTCGAGCACAGCGCCAAGGCGAACGCGATCGCGATCCCGGCGCTCATCGCTCAGGCGCAGCGGCGAGCCGGGAAGACGGCGATGGCGATCGCTTCGCTACTGCAGGTATTTCTCGACCGTGCCCGGCTCTCGCGCCTGCGCCTCGTCCGGGTCCTGCCCGGCCGCGCGGCGTGCGCGACGCTGGCGCAGCAGGTCCCAGCACTGGTCGAGCTCGATCGAGACCTGCTCCAGGCGCTCGCGGTCGGACGCCAGCGGCTCCGCCTGTGCCCGCTCGGCGTCGTCCTGCTCGCGGTGCTGCAGCGAGTGCTCCTCCGCGACGAGCGACTCGATGCGGCTGAGGATCGATTGGTCGTCCATTCCGCGCAGGGTATCCAAGCGCCGGGCGTGACCCGGCCATCCGGGCCAGCCCAGGTCCTCACGACCTGGGTCTGGGTCAGCCGGTGGTCAGCCGATGTACACGCGCGCGAGCGACTCGGCCACGCACACCGGCTTCTCGCCGCCCTCGCGCTCGAATGTCAGCTCCGTCGTGATCTGCGCGCCGCCCGGGATGTCGTCGACGGCGACGAGCTTCGAGCGCATGCGCACCTTCTCGCCGACCGGCATCGGCGCCGGGAAGCGCACGCGGTTCAGGCCGTAGTTGACGCCGAACGCGAAGCCGTCGAATTTGACCATGTCGTAGGAGAAGCGCGGCGCCAGCGAGAGCGTGTAGTAGCCGTGCGCGATCGTGCCGCCGAACGGGCTCTGCTTGGCGCGCTCGACGTCGATGTGGATCCACTGGTCGTCGCCCGTCACCTCCGCGAACTCGTTGATCTTCTCCTGCGTGACCAGGTGCCAGTCGCTGACGCCGAGCTCCTTGCCGATGTACGTCTTGACCTCGTCCAGGCCGTTGAGCGTGAGCATGTGGGCGATCCCTCCGTTCCGTGGGCAGATGTTCACGCGCCGAGGCGGGGCGCGCGGCGCGCATACTACGCCGGAGGGCCCTGCTTCAGCCGCCGGCCTCGACGGCCGACTCGCCCGGTGCGACCTGCTGGCTGCCGCTGAACAGCAGCCGATGCACGAGCGCGCCGAGCAGACCGCCGGCGAGCGGCGCCACGATGAACAGCCACAGCTGGCTCAGCGCCCAGCCGCCGACGAAGATCGCCGGGCCGATGCTGCGCGCCGGGTTCACCGAGGTGTTCGTGACCGGGATGCCGACCAAGTGGATCAGCGTCAGCACGAGGCCGATCGGGATGCCCGCGAAGGCGACGTTGGCGATCCGGTCGGTCGCGGCCAGCACGGTGAAGACGAGAAAGGCCGTGAGGATCACCTCGACGGCGAGCGCCGAGCCGACCGGGAAGCCGCCCGGCGAGTGCGCCGCGTAGCCGTTGGCGCCGAGCCCTTCCATGCGCACGTCATAGCCGCCTTTGCGTCCCGAGACGACCGCCAGCAGGATGCCGGCCGCCGCGATCGCGCCGAGGATCTGCGCGACCCAATAGCGCACCGCCTCGCCGAGCTCGACCTTGCCGCTGACGAGCAGGCCCATCGTCACGGCCGGGTTGATGTGACAGCCCGAGATCGGGCCGACCGCATAGGCCATCGCCAACAGCGAGAGGCCGAAGGCGAACGCCACGCCGAGATAGCCGACGTGATCGCCCGCGAGGACCGCCGTTCCGACACCGCCGAAAACGAGCACGAAGGTGCCCAGAAACTCTGCCGAAGCGCGCTTCAGAGCCATCCCAACCTCCTTCTCGAGATCGCCGGTGAGGGACCGCTGTTAGTTCGGCGCCTGCGTGAGGATCCCTGCGGAGGCTGCCCAGCCCAAACCGATCGCAAGCCCCGTCCCGGCGGCCGCCGCGCCGAGCACGTGGTCGGCCGCCGGCGCCAGCTGCCAGCGCGCGATCAGCCAGCTTCCGAGTGCGAGAACCTCCACGAGCTCGAGCAGCTCGAGCGACGCGACGGCCTCGAGCACGACGACGAACGGACCCGCATCGGCGTGGGTGACGGTGGCAACGTCAGCGGTTGCGCCATCGCCGTTCGACGCGACCTCATCCGTCAGCATGACGGTCGCCTCCACCCTTCGCCCGTCCGGCAGCGAGAACGCCCAGCCCTCGTGCGCCCATGGCCGACCGTGCAGCGAGAGCCCGACCTCACGTACGCGTAGGCGTCCGCCGCGGCGCAGGCGAAACGGCTGAAAGCCGCCGCTGCACGCGCCATCGCCGTCGCGCAGCTCGAACCCCCAGTCGCTCTTTGCGAGCGGCACGATCTCGTACTCGTGCTCGCCAGCGAGCAGCCGTGTCCCGCCGCCACCCGGCCCCTCGACAACTTGCGACAGGACGCGCGGCTCAGTTCCAGGCGCCTGCTCGCGCAGTAGGCCGTCGGCAGTGAACAAGAGCTTCGTCATCGTCCTCCCCCACGAGCCTTTCACACCCGGCCGGTCGAAGTAATATTCGTTTCTTACCACCTTTGTTGACGGTTCCGGCAGGCAGAACGACGCTCGGTACGGCGCCGACCGCGTGAGGTCGGGGAAGTTACGTGGTCTGCCGGGCGTCTAGGCCGACTGAGCTCGCTCACGCGAGCCACGTCCGGCCGCTCGAGCGCCTCGCAGAGCCGCTCGACGACCTCGGGATCGAACTGAGAGCCGGCGTTACGCCGCAGCTCTGCAACCGCCTCGTTGCGCGAGCGCGCCGCGTCGTAGGCGCGCTCGGAGGTGATCGCGTCGTAAGCGTCGCACGCGGCGATGATCCGCGAGCCGAGCGGGATCGCGCGGCCGGCGAGCCTGTCCGGGTAGCCGCCGCCGTCCCAGCGCTCGTGGCTGGAGCGCACGAGCCGGGCGACCGGGCGCAGCGCCGGGGCCGCGTTGAGGATGCGCTCGCCGATGATCGTGTGCTGGCGGATCAGGCGCCACTCGGCCTCGCTCAGCGGCCCGGGCTTGTCGAGGATGCGGTCCGGGATCGCGAGCTTGCCGAGATCGTGCAGCTCGGCCGCTCTGCGCAGCTCGTCGAGCTGTTCTGAGTCGAGGTCGTAGGTGCGGCCGATCGCCGTCGCGAGCAGACCGACGTCGCGAACGTGCTGGTGCAGCTCGGGCTGGCGCTCGTTGAGCAGCTGCATCAAGCACCTGCTGCTGCATCGTCACGCTCTGAACGTACGCGCGGGTCGAGCGCCCGGCGGCAGCCTTGTCGGCGTACATGCGCTCGTCGGCGAGGTTCAGCGCGGCGCTGAGCGAATCGGCATCCTCGGGCAGCGCGACGACGCCGCAGGACGCGGTGACCGCGAATCCGCTTCCCCGCTCGGAGAGGGCCGCACGACAGGAGGCGATCTGCGCGTCCTCGCGCTTGAAGCTCCCCGGCAAGAGCAGGCAGAACTCGTCGCCGCCGAGGCGAAACGCCTCGCCGGCCGGGGCCACCGTGTTGGCCAGCGCGCGCCCGAGCCGAATCAGCAGGGCATCGCCGGCGCCGTGGCCGAAGCTGTCGTTGTAGCGCTTGAATCCGTCGAGGTCGAAGAAGGCGAGCGTGGCCGGCTTGCCGGCCAGCGCTCCCCTCACGGCGGTATCGAGCTCGTCCATCAGCCGGCGCCTGTTGCCGAGCCCAGTGAGCGGGTCCGTCGTCGCGCCCTCGACTTCGCGCTCGAGCAGTTTGACGTTCTCCATGTAGGTGATGCAGGCCCGCGCTCCCGCCGCCAGCAGCGCCGCGGCGGCCAAGCCGACGGCGAGCGGCGTCAGCCGGTCGAGCGAGGAGCTCACGAGCAGAGCCAGCGCCACGAGCGCGAACGCCGGCGGGCAGCACGATCGTGTGCCGGCCCGTCGTCGCGCGCGCCGAGCCGGCCGGCGCCCGCTGCCAGGCCGCCGCTGCGAGCACGACCATCGAGGCCGGCCACATCGTTTCGAGCACGCCGCCTTCGACGTAGGTGCCCTTCGCCACCTGATAGGCGTAGATCATGTCCGCCGTCGCGTTCAGCGCGATGCCGAGGGCGATCAGCGTCCACTGCCGGCCGGGCCGCCAGTTCGCCAGGGCGAAGCCGATCGCGACGAACGCGAGCAGCAGGGAGTCGGCGAACGGGTAGGCGAGGTTCACGCCGACCGCCGCCGCCGAGCCCTGGCTCGCGCTGAGCACGGCCGGGAACACGAGGTCCGCGCCGAGCGCCGCCAGCGTCAGGCCGACGACGACGCCGTCGAGCCAAATCGCCGCGCCCGTGTGGCGGAAGTGCGAGCGCATCAACAGGGCCAGGCCCACGTAGACCGTCGGGTACTCCGTCAGGTAGAGCGCATCGGCGATCGACGGGTACGGTGGACTGGAGACGTGATCGAGCCACAGCGTCCACACGAGATCGCCGCCCGTCCAGGCGAGCAGGCCGGTCGCGATCAGCAGCCAGGCGATGCGGTCCTGCGAGCGTCGCACGGCGCGCGCGAAGCAGAGGCCGACCGCGACGAGCTCGATCGCCGTGTACAGGTAGTCGTTGGAGAACGAGTCGAGGCCGGCGCCGCCGAAGTGCGTCAGCGCGTGCGTGGCGTGGAAGGCGAGCGCCGCCGCGAGCGCAAGGAAGCCCACGAGCAGCAGCCGCGGTCGCGACTCGGAGCGCGAATCGTTCGAGGGAGCGAAGATGCGTGTAAACACCCTGTCAACGCATCGCCAATTAGCCGCGGGAGCTTGAGGTGCGGAGGCGCCGATGGACGGTCGCTCAACTCAACTCCTGGCCGGATTCACTCGCGCACATGAGAGCCGGTCGCGCCAAGGAGGCGCCTTGGCTCTTGCTGCGCATCACGCAGCCAAATACGCCTATCTACAGAACTTCTGAGGGGTGAGCGAGGGGACTCGAACCCCCGACCGCCTGGACCACAACCAGGAGCTCTACCGACTGAGCTACGCCCACCACGGGAAACCGGAGTCTAGCGCCGTCCGGTCAGACTTTGCGAGCGATCACGACCGGCTGCCGGCTGCCGCCGCCGGCCCAGGTCTCGATCGCGGCGAGCGCCGTCTCCTGCCGCCTGGGGGCGGTGGCATCCGAGGCTGGGGCGTCGTCGCCGGCCTGCTCGTCGCCCCCAGACGCCCCGTCGCTCCCAGTCGGTCCCTCGCCCTCGCCATCGCACCGCAGCACGGCAAGCCCGCTCCCGAGCAGCGAGCCGACGGCCCGCTCGGCGAGCGCGAGCGCGTCAGCGGCTGAAGCGGCGCTGCCGCGCTCGCCCAAGCGCTCCTGCGCCATCAGCCACACGCGGGACGGCGCGACGCCCCCCCGGTCGAGCAGCGCGAGCAGCTCGAGTCCGAGCGAGTCGGCGAGCAGCTCGAGATCTTGCGCCTCGGCTCGCCCGCCGAGCGCCTCGCCCGCGGGGGCGACGGGCGCGAGGGACGCGGCCCCCGGCCGCTCAGCGGCGACTCCCGCGCCCTCCCCGATTCCGCTGACCGCGCCGGGCGAAGCCGGACCGTGCTGCCCCTGCGCTTCTCCGGCCTGCCGGGCGGCGCCGAGCACGCGCTCGGTCACGTCCTCGCTGCGCTTCTGCGCGTTGCGCCACCCTTTACCCATGGCCAAGTCGGGCATCGACAGTTTGGGCCCCTCGAGGATCGTGAGCGTGGCTTCGTTGACGTTCCACTTGCGTTCGCCCTCCTCGATCCATTCCTGACGCGCCCAGGGGATGACGAGCGCGCGCAGCTGCGCCTCTGACTGGTTGAAGCGGCAGACGACGTGGGGGAACTTGCGCAGCTCGAGGTGGTACATGCGCCTAAGGCTCGCACGTCGGCACGGCGCGGGGTGCGCGCCTCAGCCGGCGCCCGCAGTGGCAGCAGCGTCGCGCAAGGGGCCGAGCCGCTCGCGCATCACGCGCACGGCCTCGGGGTTGGAGTCGATCAGCACGTAGCGGCGGCCGAGCTTGGCGGCGACGGCGCCGAGCGTGCCGCTGCCGGCGAAGAAGTCGAGGCACCAGTCGCCGGGGCGCGAGGAGGCGCTGCACGATGCGCCGCACGATCCCCTCGGGCTTCTGCGTCGGGTAGCCGGTCTTCTCGCGCGCCGTTGGTGGGGACGATCGTGTGCCACCAGACGTCGGTCGGCAGCTTGCCGCGCGCGGCCTTCTCGGCGCTGACCAGCCCGGGCGCCATGTAGGGCTCGCGGTCGACCTCGGCCGGAGTCGAAGTAGTAGGCGCGCCGGGTCCTTGACGTAGACGAGGATCGTGTCGTGCTTGGCCGGCCAGCGGCGCTTGGCGCGGGCGCCGTAGTCGTAGGCCCAGATCAGCTCGTTGAGGAAGCACTCGCGGCCGAAGATCTCGATCGAGCAGCAGCTTGCAGTAGTGGGCCTCGCGGTAGTCGATGTGGAAGTACAGCGTGCCGTCCGCGCGCAGCAGCCTGCGCGCGTGCTCCAGGCGCGGCGCGAGAAAGCCGAGGTAGTCGTCGAAGGCGTCGCCGTAGGAGGACTCGGCGAGCAGCCGCGTGCGGTAGCGCCGCCCCTGAAAGCCGGCCCGCTCGCCGTCGCTGCGTCACCGACGACGGACAGCGTTTTGCGCGCCTGCGCGCGTGCCGGTGTTGAACGGCGGGTCGATGTAGATCAGCTGAAAGCGACCCGTCGGCGAAGGACGGCAGCAGCTGCAGGTTCTCGCCGAGCAGGATCTGATCGGTCTGAGGTTCCTCTCCAGGGCGCACCGAGCGAGAGCCTATGGCGAGGCGCCGATGGAGCCAACAGCGTGCTCAGCGACGGACGAGCTCGATCCATTCGACGGGCTCGGCACAGAGGTCGCGTGGAGAGGCCCCGGGGGAAAGCGTTCGCAGCGCACGGATGGGCGCGCCTGCGGGCGTGAGGAAGGCGGCGGCGAGCACGGCCGCGCCGCCGTTGCCCGGCGCGAGGCTGAAGCCGGCGCGGGCGACGCTCAGGCGGTGCCTGCCGGCGGAGAGCCGCACGCGGAGCGGTGTGGCCGTGTCGGGGACGAGCGAGTTGCCGGCGAGCTGCCCGGAGAGCGTGGCGAGCGGACGGCCGTCGACGCCGACGCGGATCGCGGGCATGAACTGCCCCTGCAGCCAAAGCTCCCACGTCCCGGCACGCGGCAGCTCGAAGCGCAGCGACACGGACCCGGCGCGCCGCATGGTCAAGCCGCCGTGCGAGTGCCCCCAACCGGGCGGCCGGTGCCCCTGCCTGACACGGACGCGCACGAGCTCGGGCGCGAGCGCGGCGACGGCGCGCGCGTGGTGGCTCGCCGCCATCCGCAGAACTCGCCTCACGCGGGCGCACGAGAGCGGGCGCTTGCGTTCGTCTGCCGGGACGTGCACGAGCGCCGGCGCTGCGCCGGGGCGCCTGGCCCACACGTCGTAGTAGGTCCCCTGCCAGGCGAGCGCATAGGCGGCCGGCGGCGAGGACGCGCTCGGGTCGCGTCGCGTGACGATCAGCCGGTAGGCGGCGAGCGCGCTGGGCAGGTGCCGGTCGAGTTCGACGGGATGCCCGTAGGGCACGCCCAGTCCCCCGCCGGCCGCGTGCGGCGGGTAGACGAAGTCGGGCCCGCCGACGTCCAGCCGGCGCAGCACGTACATCGAGTATTCGTCGAAGTCCGTGAACAGCGCCGGCCCACGCCCGGCGAAGCGCTTGCCGAGCGACGCGAGCTCTTCGTAGCGCGCCGTCGGCGCGAGGTTGGAGCTGTGGTACTGGGCGAGGTCCGAGGCGAGCGCGCCGCCGGCGAGCGCCAGCGCGAGCAGCCCGGCGGCAAGCCCGGCGAGCGGAGCCCGGCGCGAGCGGCGCACGCCGACGTCTGCCCCGGCAACTACGGCGCGATCGGGCCGAGCGCCGAGCAGCGCGGCGACGCCGCCCCAGGCGAGCAGCACGAGCACGGGCGAGGTCAGCACGAGCGCCTTGGCGTCGACCCAGGTCGTGGCCGTGCGGCTGAGCACGATCCACACGAGCAGCGTCAGCGCGATCCAGCCGGCCAGCGCGAAGCGGCGCAGGCGCAGCAGCGCCAGCGCGCCGAGCAGGCAGGCGGCGAGCGTGACGCCGATCAGGGCATACGTGGCGACGGCCGCGGCGCCTGTCGGTTCCTCCTTGTAGCTCCCGCGCAGCCAGACGCCGAACGCCTGGGTCCATTTGAGCGGCTCGTGCAGGTTGCCGGGGTTGGCCGTCGAGGAGATGCTCTGGGCGACATGCAGCGACTGCGAGATGTGCCGCCACGTCGGCCACGCCGCGAGCAGCAGCACGAGCCCGCCGGCGGCGGCGCTCGCCCAGGCGACTCGCGCGCCGATCCGCCCGCCGCGCAGGCCCTGCACGAGCGCCACGAGCAGCACGGCACCGGCGGCGAGCGCCCACGCGCCGAAGCCGACGCCGAGCGCGGAGACGCCGGCGGCGAGCACGAGCGCGCACGGGACGGCGCGGCGCGGCGAGCGCGCGAGCCAGCGCCGTTGCACGGCGAGCAGCGCGCCCAGCGCGAGCAGCATGACGACGGCGACGATCTCCTTGACCGAGCCGATCAACTCGTAGCCGTAGACGATCGCCGGCACGGTCGCGGCGAGGGCGGCGAGGGCGGCCCAGCCCCCGCGCAGCCCGCAGCGCCGGGCGATCACCCAGGCGGGCCCCGAGCCGAGCGCGAGCACGAGGCCGCAGAACGGCTGGAAGGCCCAGATCAGCGGCAGCCCGAGCAGCAGCGCGCTGCCGCCGAAGAGCGTGTCGGCGCCGGACGGGTAGCCCGCTCCGTAGTAGGCCTCGATGAACTGCCCGTAGGAGCTGTGCAGGTCGAGCCGGCCGTAGCTCTGGCCGTGGTGGATCAGGTAGTCGGCGCCGATCATGTGCACGGCCGAGTCCGACAGCGCCATGAACGAGGAGAACCCGGCACGCGCGGAGAGCAGCACGGGGGCGAGCGCGAGCAGGTAGGCGAGCAGCGGCACGAGCAGCATCCAGCGCTGCGCGAGCAGGCGAACGAGCAGCTCGCGCCGGAGGGCCAGCGCGAAGCCGAGCAGCGCGAGCGCGAGCATCAGATACGGCGTGGCCGGGGCGAGCGCGACGATCCACGTGCTCAGCTGCGAGAGCGCGATCAGCGCGGCAGCACCGACGCCCGGCACCAGCGCGAGGGGCAGGAAGCGACCGCTGCAGCGGTCGACCGCCAGGCCGGCGCCGAGGCACAGCAGCGCGAGCACGAGCGGATAGGCGAACACCGTGAGCGCGAACAACGGCGCCATCATCCTCGATCGGGCGGAAAACCTCGCGGCGCGCCCGGCGTGGTGCCGGACGCGCCGCAAGCGATCCAGGACCGACCCGCCGCTCTCGGCAGCCCCGCGCGGGGGATTGGGGCTGCTGTGTGAGAGCGGCCGGGATCCGGTCCCGTCCCCATCGAGGCCCCTGTGCCGGGGTGTGCGGGGCCTCATTTGCTTCGTACCCGCTTCGGGGAGAGAGAAACCGGAGTCGCTTGCCGATACCGGCGCTGTCGTCCAGGGGCCTTTATAGGATGAAGGTATGCCGTGGTTCAGGCTTGTCCTGGTATGGCTTGGGTTGCGTGCCGTCGTCGGCGGCCTGCTGGTTTTCGGCTCGTCCGCCAGCGAACGCGAATGGCTGATTCTCGGCGTCGTCCTGTGCGTCGCAACGCTTCTTGCGTGGCAGGCGTGGCAGCTGCGGCTCAGACGCCGTCGCGCCTGACCGGCGCGCCGGGACGAAGCGCAAGGCAGCGCCCCCGGCTGGACTCGAACCAGCAACCCCCGGCTTAGAAGGCCGGTGCTCTATCCAGTTGAGCTACGGGGGCACGTGAGGAGAGGCTTGCACGCGGCACGCCTGGCAGAGCTTCGGCACACCGTCGAGCGCTCTTTACACGCGCGCACGATTGCAATCGTGGCACGAACTTAGGCACGCTTGATCGGAAATCTGTAAAAGTTGCGGCCATGAGCACGGTCGAGGACGACGAGCAGGATCTCACACGCAAGCAGCGGCGCGAGCAGGCGCGCGCAGAGCGCAAGGCAATCGAGGAAGCCGAAGCCGCCGGTGCGCAACGCCGCAAACGCCTGATCCAGCTCGGAGCGGTGATCGGCGCGGTCGTCGTGATCATCGTCGTGATCCTCGTGGCCACGGGCGGCGGCGAAAAAAAAGGCATCGTCAAACCGGCGCCGGGGGGCGGCGGTGAAAGCTCGGTCCAAAAGGAAGTCAAGACCCTGATTGGCGGCATCCCGCAAACTGGAAACACTCTCGGCAGCCTGACGGCACCGGTCACGATGCAGTACTTCGGCGACCTCGAGTGCCCGATCTGCAGGCAGTTCAGCGACGGCGCGTTGACGCCGCTGATCAAGAAGTACGTGCGCACGGGCAAGCTGAAGATCGAATATCGCAACCTCGAGACGGCGACGCGCGAACCGGAAACGTTCCGCACGCAGCAGATCGCGGCGCTGGCGGCCGGCAAGCAGCAGAAGGGGTGGTACTACATCGAGCTCTTCTATCGCCAGCAGGGCGAAGAGGACACGGGCTACGTGACCGAGAAGTTCCTACAGGAACTGGCCAAGCAGGTGCCGGGCATGAACCTCGCGACGTGGACGACCGACCGCGGCAACGGCGAATTCACGAACACGATCACGACCGATGCACAGGCGGCGAACAACGCCGGCTTCACGGGCACGCCGTCGTTCCTGATCGGCAAGACAGGGCAGAAATTGCAGAAGTTCGAATACAGCTCGCTGACCGATCCGTCGTCGTTCGAATCGGCGATCGACTCGCTGTTGAAGTAGCGCGGTACGGGCGATGAGCGCACGCACGCTCAGGATCACGATGATCGTGCTCACGGTGATCGGCATCGCGCTGGCGAGCTACCTGACGTACATCCACTACTCGGGCGCCGAACCCCTCTGCTCGATCAAGGGCAACCCCTGCAGCCAGGTGCAGAAATCGGTTTACTCGAAGCTGGCTGGCGTGCCGGTCGCGCTGATCGGGCTGATCGGCTATGTCGCTGATCCTCGGGTCGTTGCTGATGCGCGAAGACGACAGGGCCCGTTTCGCGACGGCGGCGCTGACCTTGGGGGGCTTCGGCTTCAGCGCCTATCTGACCTACCGCGAGCTGTTCACGCTCCACAAAATATGCGAGTGGTGCGTCTCGAGCGCGGTGCTCGTGACGGTCCTGATGCTGCTCGCCGTGTGGCGCTTCCTGCGCGGCAACCCGGCCCTGCGCGAATCCGCGAGTCGATCTGATCTGGGCCCCGGGGAAGCCGCCGCGCCGCTGGGCACGTAAGCCGCATAGAGCCCGAAAACACGGGCTTTCTCGATAGTAGATCCGTCCAGAAAGGCAGTCGTGGCGCTCGCCCGCGCGCGGCCCCGCCGACGTGGTGAGCAGGAATGCGTCCATCCCGCTCAAGCACCCACGCCGAGGCCGCGCGCCTCGAGCCGCTGCGCAGCGTCCGCCCGAGCGCGGCCGGCCCGAGCGCGGCTGTAGCCGGCACGGTGACGAGCGCCGAGACGGCTGGCGCGCCTGGCGCGACCGGCGCGGCGCCCTCGGCCGCGGGCGGACCGGCGTTGGCGCCGCTCAAGCGGGTCTCACCGGTCGACGCACAGCCCGCCGACGAGCGCATCGAGCGGCTGTTCGAGATGACGAGCGACCTGCTGGCCACGATCTCGCTGGACGGGCGCTTCACGCTGCTGAACCCGGCCTGGGAGGCGGTGCTCGGCTGGACCCTGCAGGAGCTCGAAGCGAACCCGATCCACGAGCTGATCCACCCGGACGACGTCGAGCAGACGAACGCGCTGCTGCTGGCCGGCAACCACCGCCCGGCGCACCTCGAGAACTTCACCAACCGCTACCGCCACCGCGACGGCTCGTGGCGCTGGCTGCTGTGGAGCGCTCGCTGCGACGGCGACGAGTGGTACGCGGCGGCCAAGGACGTGACCGACCGCATGTGGCTCGAGCGCCAGGCGCTGCGCGATCCCCTGACGCACCTGCCCAACCGCCTGCTGCTGATGGACCGCACGCGCCAGGCGCTCTCGCGTGTGCACCGCAGCGGCGGCGTCGTGGCGCTGCTGTTCATCGACCTCGACCGCTTCAAGGCGGTCAACGACAACTTCGGCCATGACATCGGCGACAGGCTGCTGATCGCCGTCGCCGACAGGCTTGCCGAGATGATGCGCGACAGCGACACCGTCGCGCGCCTGGGCGGGGACGAGTTCGTGATCCTCGGCGAGGAAATGAAAAGCGACGACGAAGCATTCGCGCTCGCCGAGCGCGTCGTGCAGACGCTCCAGCAGCCTTTCCGCGTGGGCCCGGTGGAGGTCTCGATGCCGGCGAGCGTGGGCGTCTCGATCACGCACGATCCGGACGCGGACCCGGAGAGCATGCTGCGCGAGGCCGACGTGGCGATGTACCGCGCCAAGGGCGCCGGCGGGCAGCGTCCGGAGATGTTCGACGAGAGCCTGCGCCGGGAGATGACGGCGCACCTGGAGATCGAGGAACGCCTGCTGCGCGCGCTGCCGCACGACGAGCTGGTGCTGACCTACCAGCCGATCCTCCCGCTCGGGGGCGGTCGCGCGATCGGCTGCGAGGCGCTCGTGCGCTGGCACCCCGACGGCGAGGCCGAATCGGAGATCGACGAACTCCTGCCGGCCACCTTCCTGCCACGAGCAGAGGAAAGCGAGCTGATCGTGCAGATCGGCGACTGGGTCCTGCACACGGCGTGCGCCCAGGCCGCGGCCTGGCGGCGCCAGGGCATCTCGCTGCCGATCTCGATCAACATCTCAGCGCGCGAGATGAGCGAGCTCGATCTCGCGGGGCGCGTGCAGAAGGAGCTGACGCGCTTTCAGCTGCCCGGCAACGCGCTGTGCCTGGAGGTGACCGAGGAGGCCGTGCTGCGCGACCCCGAGCGTGCGCGCGCGGCGCTCGGCGACGTCCGCCGCCTGGGCGTGGCGATCGCACTCGACAGCTTCGGTGGGCGCGATTCCTCGATCACGCTGCCACGCAAGCTGCCGCTCGACATGCTCAAGCTCGACCGTGGCCTGATCCAGTCCTTCGAGCTCGACCGCGAGACCCGCGCGATGGTCGCAGCGATGATCGCGTTGGCGCACAAGGCGGGACTGACGGCGGTGGCGGTGGGAATCGAAACCAACCGCCAGCTGGCGCTCGCGCGCGAGCTCGACTGCAAGGTCGGCCAGGGCTTTCTGCTGCACCGGCCGGACTCGCCGGAGCGGCTGCGTCTCACGGGCGATGCCGGGGCGGTAACGTCCGCGCCATGGCGTCCGCGCGTGCGACTGGGCGAGAGCAGCCGGCGACGCTGAGCGACGCCGGGCCGGTCGCGCAGCGCAAGCGCGAGGCGGCGTATGCGGCGGCCGAGGAGGTGCGCGACGGCATGCGCCTGGGCCTCGGCACGGGCTCGACGGTCGCCTTCCTGCTGCAGGCGCTCGGCGAGCGCGCCTCCTCGCTGACAGGCTTGCGCTGCGCGGCGACCTCGCCGCAGACGGCGAGCATGGCGCGCGCGCTGGGCCTCGGCGTGGAGGAGCTCGACGGGCTCGGCGAGCTCGACCTGGCGATCGACGGAGCCGACCAGGTCGACCCGGCGGGCTGGCTCGTCAAGGGCGGCGGCGCGGCGCATACGCGCGAGAAGATCGTCGCGGCGGCAGCGAAGCGCTTCGTCGTGATCGTCTCGGCCGAGAAGGTCGTCGAGCGACTGGCCGCGCCGATCCCGCTCGAGCTCGTGCCGTTCGCCGTGCAGACGACGCTGCGGGCGCTCGGGCAAGCGCAGCTGCGCGACGTTCCGCGCAGCCCGGACGGCGGCTTGATCGCCGACTACCTCGGCGAGGTCGGCGACCCGCGCGCGCTGGCCGAGCGGCTGAACGCGCAACCGGGCGTCGTCGAGCACGGGCTGTTCGCGCCGGAGATGGTCAGCTCGGTGCTGATCGCCGGCGATGCGGGCGTCGAGCGCCGCGCCGGCGCCAAGCGCGAGGGCTAAGCGGCGCGCAGCTCTTCGGAGGAGGCCATCGGCCGGCGCGCGAGCACGCCGTCGCCGTCGATCTCGTAGGCGCCCATCCGCGCGAGCGGTGGCGAGTAGACGTGCAGCGTGACGGCTGGGTCGCCGCCGCTGTGGCGCACGCGGTGGATGTCCGAAGGCGAGAAGTGGAAGGCCTCGCCGGCGGCGAACGAGCGGCTGCACGGCTCGCCGCCGATCGTCAGACGCTCCTCGCGCACGCGCCCGCCGACGACGGCGACGGCGCCCGAGGAGATGTCGTGGTCGTGAAAGCCGGTGTCGTGGTCGTCCATCCAGCAGATCAGCCAGGCCGTGAGGTGCTCATCGGCCAGCAGCTCCTCGTAGACGCGCTGGGTGGCGTCGTGGCGGACGCGCTCGATCCACAGCTCGGGCCGCTCGGCGAGCTCGCGCACGAACCGCTCCAGCTCGGCGCCGGCGAGGTCGCGCCCGCGCGGGCGAGGCACGGAGTCGAGCGCCGGCGCTGAGCGCGGCAGCCCGGGCGCCGGCGCGGCGAGCGAGACGGGGCGTGAACCGCTCATGGCACCGTCACCCCGGCTCGCGGCGAGGGCGTGCGCGCCGGAGCGGGCGCGGCGGCGCCGAGCACCCGGCGCGTGGCCCGGCCGATCGCATCCCAGTCGAGCGCGGCGGCGATGCCGTGCTCACCCGGGTCGGCCACGGGGCGGTCCGATCCGTAGAGCAACTGCTCGGCTCCGACGGCGTCGGCCAGCTGACCGACCGCGGCGGGGCCGTAGGAGGAGGTCTCGTAGAAGATCAGCGGGTCGTGCGAGGGCGCGGAGAGGCAGCCACGCGAGCGCAGCCGCTCGGCGTGCAGCGGCGCGAGCCCGGCGAGCATCGAGAAGACGACGCGCAGGCGCGGGTGCTCGGCGCGCCCGGCGCTGAGGAAGGCGAGCCATGCGGCCTGCATGTCGGACACGTACAGCGTCAGCGCCGACCACCACAGCGGGTCGGTGAGCGACGGCTCGCCGCTCGCCGCCGGGAGCGCACGCGAACCGCCGAGACCGGGACCGGGGTGTACGAGCAGCGGGGCGTCGGCCGCTTCGAGCGTGTGCAGCACCGGGCGCAGCCGGGCGAGGCCATCGACGCTGCCGAGCGCTCCGGCGGGCAGCGACAGGCCGACGCAACCGCGTTCGAGCACGCGCTCGACGTCGACCGGAGCGGCGCCGTCGAGCGCGAGCGCGCCCCACACTCCGAACGGCTCGCCGAGCGCGAGCGCACCGTCGTGGTAGGCGTCGATCAGCGGGAGCGCGTGGCGGCGGGCAAGACCCTCGATGCCGAGCGGGCTCGACAGGCACACGAGCGCACCGCTCAGGCCGTCCTCGCGCACCAGCTCCGCGCGGCGCGCAGGCGTCTCGCTCGAGCGCTCGATCACGTAGGGACGCTCGCCGGCGAGGAACAGCACGGTGAGCCCGTGCTCCTCGCGCACGAACGGCAGCTCGCCGCGCCGCTCGAGCGCCTGCACGAGCGGCTCGGTCCAGAGATGCTGGTGGACGTCGACCCTCGCCGTCGCCAAGGCTCTCATCTCTCCCCTGGCCATGCGGCCGTACGGCCAAATCCGTCTTTGTCGATCATTTTTATCGACTTTAGCACGAAAGTCGTCAGATGTGGGCGGCGAGCTCGATACGCCGGCCGGACTGCTGCGAACGAGCGGGGGACCCAGGAATCGAACCTGGCGTTGCGGTTTTGGAGACCACCGTGTTACCGATACACCAGTCCCCCGGGAGTCGGGATTGTAGAGCCGCCCGGGCTTGTCGGCGTCGTGACGCGCCGCGTACGAGGCCTTCGTGCGTGTTGGGTCGACATGAGGCTTTGCGACCGCTCCGTCCTCAAGTAGGCCGATGCATGTGCCGACAACAGACGCAGACACGTGGGTATGCCAGCAATCGATCAAACCACCCCCTACCCCGTGGCGCTTCGCGCTGCGGGGTCTTCGCCGAACAGGCGACGGGCGTCTCGCTCGCGGCCGGGCGCCGCTCGTGGCAACGGGCGTCTTCTCGGCCGCCTGGCGGGAGAGCGCGGTACGACGCTGGTCGAGTTGCTGATTGCCTGCGTGACGGGCATGATCGTCTTCGCCGCGGTGCTCGCAATGCTCGAGTCCAGCCAGCAGGTCGAGGCGCGTGACACCGAATGGGCGCTCTCGATGCAGGAAGGTCGAGCTGGGCTCGCGCGCCTGACGCGCGAGGTGCGCCAGGCATCGAAGGTCGAAAAAGCGGAAACGGGCGCCATTGAATTTCTCGCGACGATCGGCGGCAAAGAATGGAAGGTCAAGTACGAATGTGGCGTTAGCCAGACAGGCACGACGTACTACGAGTGCGTCCGCATGGCCGTCGAAGGGAAATCGGGCACCCTTCCCAGCACGGGCACGATCGTCGTACGCAACGTGCTCAACCCAACCGCGGTCTTCGAATACTTCAAGGGGACGGAAAAAAACACGGCCGAACCCAACGTGGTCACGCTCAAGCTCGAACTTCCCGCGAAGGGAACGCTCAAACAGGTGAACAACAAAGGCTATGGGCAGACGATCGTGCTTGAAAACGCAGCCTACATGCGCAACCTGAACCTCCCCACAGAATGAGATGAAGCGCTTGCGGGACAGCCATCGAGCCGCAGACCTCCGTGCTGAGGACGGCTTCACCATGGTGGAGGTGCTCGTCGCAATCTTGATCCTGATGATCGGCGTGATCGGGCTCATCGGCGGATTCGACAGCGCACGCAAGCTCTCGCTCCTGTCTGAACGACGGACCTCGACCGCGCACCGCGCGCAACTGGAGATCGAGCGACTGCAGTCAACGCCTTACACCCAATTGGCGATGAGCGGGACGCCGAGCCACTCGGCCGAAAGCAGCAACCCCGACTACTACGTCAAAGAAGGCTCCCCCGCCGAATACCAGTACGGATCGGCAACCACCGAAGCCGAGCCGCTGATCATCGCCAGCGAATGCACGAGCACGGTGACAACGGAATGCGGTGCGATCGCAAGCTCGCCAAGCGGCCGCGAATGCGCGAAATATATCGGCGCCTGCGAATGGAAAGACGGCCAACTGAGCGGCCGCGTCTACGACTTCATAACCTGGCACAAAGACGGCAAATGTGGCGAAAAATGCCCGGCGCAGGAAAACTACAAGCGGCTGACGGTCGTGGTCACGGTGAACGTTCCGAGCGGAACCCGGGCGGTCACCCCCGTCCGCGTCTCGACCCTGGTCGCCGAATCGTGATGTCCCCGAAATCGAAACGGACCGGACCCATGCGCTTTCCCAGGCCCAACTGCCAACTGCGAACCCAAGCCGGGTTCGTCCTGCCGACGGCCGTGATCGTGATGCTCGTCATCACGCTGCTCATAGGGTCAGCCGTGACCGTGGCGACCCAGACCTCGACGTCGACGACACGTGACAACAACTCGAAGGCTGCCCTCGAGGCCGCGGAAGCCGGCCTGCAGGTGGCGAGCTACCGCGTGAGCCAGTTCAAACCCGAAGAAGCGAACTGCATCACCGGCTCAGGCGAAGCCTCGCCGACCGGCACAGGCGCCTATTGTGAAGGCTCCTCGGCGGAAAGCATCGGCAATGGCGCGACGTTCCAGTACTGGACGACGAAGGCGCTCGCCAGCGGCGAAAAATGCGCGGGCCACACGATTGAAGTCAAAGCCGGCGTCGCCCAGCGCTGCATCACCTCCGAAGGGAAGGTCGGCGGCGTTTCGCCTGGGACACGACTGCAGACGCGGGTCGAATCGGCGATCGGCGAATCGCTCTTTTCGATCAACGGTATTCTCGGCTTGGAAGAAGTGCTGGTGAACGGAAGCGTGACCGCGACGGCAGTCGTCGCGAGCAACCTGAAAATCAAAGGTGAAGGCGGCGCGATCTTCCGCCAGGGGTTCGAAATCTGTCCCGGTGGCGTGTTCAAGCCGGCCGTCGGCGCAGAACGCAATTCCTCGGGCGTGACCGTCGGGACAGTCAAGGGTGGCTACGTCGGTTACCCGCCGCTGGAAATCACACGTACCTCCGGATGCCCGATCGAAGCGAAATTGCCTGCCGAACACGCCACGTCGGTACTCAACGACGACCTCCGTATCACCAACCTCACGGACGTACGGACCGAAAACACCAGCGGGGCCGTCGAATTCACGGGCCCTGCAAAAGATCTGCTTACGCTCAAATCGTCGGGGACGCTGACGCTGGCGGGGTCGAAATACTACTTCTGCAACGTCAAACTGCAGAACAGCTCGATCCTCAAGATCGCCAAAGGCGCCAACGTCGAAATCTTCGTCGATTCTCATGCCAACAATCCCAGCTGTCCTGAAGGATCGGGAACGTTCAAAGTCGAAGGCGCCGCGAAGATCGAAAACCCCAACGGGCCCGGCGCGCTGCTGATCGAGATGGCCGGGAAAGGCCCGTTCGCCGTCACGAACAGCGGCTCCCTGGCCGCGAGCGTCTTCGCGCCCGAAGCCGAAGTCATCCTAAGCGGGAGCGGAACGCTGACCGGCGCCGTCGTCGGCGCGAAAGTCAAGCTCGAAGCCGGCTCGTTCATATTCAGCGAAGAATCCACGCAACTGAAAGTGGGCAAGGAAGGCGGCGCGTACAGCCGCAAAGGCTGGGAGCAGTGCTCTACAGGCGTGGGCGCGAGCGAAGGCTGTTGATCACAAGGATCGACCGCGTTGTAGGCCAAGCAGGAGAGCGCGCGCCAACCACGTCGAATGCGATCGGATACCCACTTCCCGAATAGGCAGGTCCGTGTCCCGTCAGGTCCCGCTTGAATCCGGAGACCCTGGATGCGGGCGAAGGGACTCGAACCCCCAAGGGCTTTCGCCCACCGGCTCCTAAGGCCGGCGTGTCTACCAGTTCCACCACGCCCGCGCGTGGCGCGGGGAGAGATTGTATGGTGATACGGCGATGGCCTCCACCGCTGGCACGCAGTCGCCCGGCGACGCAACGTCGCCCGGAGTGATCGTCACCCACCCCAACCGCGACAAGCCGGTCGTGCAGGCTACGCGCGCCACCGTCGTGCTGCTGCTGCTGGCGAGCGCGGCGCTCGTACTGATCGTGACGATCGGCGGCTGGAGCGTGCTGCAAGGCGCCGTGCCCGTGCAGATCGCCTACGTGCTCGTGTATCTGACGCTCGCCTTCTACGCGATGCGCTGGAACCGCGGCGTGCTGCCCGTCTCGGCCGTGCTCGCCGTGCTGCTGCTGATCTTCGCGCTCGTCGCCGGCCCCGGCTGGTTCGACCGCGACAAAGCCGGCTTCTCGCAGCCGTCGATCGACGCCGGCCTGCTGGGCGTGCTCACGCTGCTGATCGCGCCGCTGCAGATCCTGCTCGTCGCCTTCGCCATGCGCGGCTTCCAGCAGGGCTGGAACGTCGAGCTCGAGCGTCGCGACCCCTCGCTGGCCTCCGGCGGGTTTGCCGGTGCGCCGCCGCAGACGGCCTGAGGGCTACGGCGCTCAGAACTTCGGGCCAACAAATTGATCCAGCCGGGCAACGGAGTCCCGCCGGGCGATCGAGATGTTGCGCGAGTTCATCTGCCTCCACTCGATTCCCAATAGGTCGCAAGTGGTGGCGAAGAGGTCACGGATGTCGCTGGACACGTTCGTGAAGTTGTAGCGAGGGTAGGCATATGCCTTGCCGTTCGCCCGAACCCGGTTCGTGAATCGGCATCCGTCAGAATGGATCATGCCGCGGAGGAACCGCTGGGGCTCTTCACGCACCACATCCGTTTGCCAGGTCGCAAGCTCAATCGCGCGACGATGCTTCGGGCCTGGGCCGTGCTGAGGGAACAAGCAGACAAGGTGGTTCGAGTACACCACCGCGACGACGCACCGGCTCCGGGGATCGGGCTGATAGAGATTTACTCGGTTCGCGCTGAAGACCGCCTTCATCGCAGCGACACACTCCCGCGCGATGCCCCGCCACCGCGAGTCGAGCGAGATCCTCAGCCTCCATGTGCGACGCATTCGATCGATCGACCCGTCGCCGAGATACATCCCGAGGAGATAGCTGTAGCTGGGCCGGCACAGCCGTCGTGGATCCGTTTGCGCACCACCGCAGCTTGGGCACGTGCCGGATCGGGTAGATCGCCGAGCTGCACCGAGTCCTTTGCGCCAATCACGGACTGTGCTGCGGGGAATGCCCGTCGTCCGCTCGATCTGACGAGCATTCAAACCCCGCGCGGCCAATGCCATTGCCTCGGAATACTGCAAATTCGACCGCATCAGACAATGCGGCGGGTGGGATTCGAACCCACACGTCCTCTCGGACAATGCGTTTTGAGCGCATCGAGTCTGCCGTTCCTCCACCGCCGCATGGCCCCACTTTAGTCCGAACTGCGGTTGCGAAATCTCTTAGACGAACATCCCGCATAGCGCTGACGGCGTCATCCCCGTCTCGCTGCCGAGGACCCGACACAGATGGCGCCGATCGACGAAGCCGACCTCGGCGGCCACACGCGCGAGCGCACGTTCCCCGTCGGCGATAGTCTCGCGTCGCCGCCCGAGAGCGTGCTGGCGCTCAGCATCGGCCGGGCATCGCACGACGGGCACAAGTGTCCAAGACGGTCGCGCCGCGGCCTGGAAAGCCTCTGCGCACCCGACGACGAGAGGAACAGATGGCCCGCATCCACCACGAGGTGCTGATCGACGCCGAGCCGGCCGAGGTGTGGTCGGCGCTGCGCGACTGGGGCGCGCTGCACGAGCGGCTCGTGCCGGGGTTCGTGACGGACACGCGGCTCGACGGCGAGGATCGCATCGTCACGTTCGCAAGCGGCGCCGTGATGCGCGAGGCGCCGCTCGACTCAGACGACGACGCACGCCGACTCGTGTGGACGATCGTCGACGGCCCCTACACCCATCACAACGGCTGCGCACAGGTCTTCGACGCCGGCGCCAAGCGCTCACGCTTCGTCTGGACGGCCTACGTATTGCCCGAGGAGACCGCTGCGCCAACCAGCGCCGCGATGGCGCAGGGGATCGAGGTCGTCAAGCAGACACTCGAGGCAGCAGGCTCGCGCGGCGCCTAGACGAACGCCGCCTGCGCCGCCTTGGCGCCGACTTTGGCGCGCTCCCAGAAGCTGTAGGTCCCGGACTGCTCAAGCTCCTCGGCCGCTTCCACCAGCGCGCCGAGCGCGGCGAAGGCGAACGCGCCGCCCACCGAGACCCGCGCCACGCCGACCGACGCCAGCTCGCCGACCGACGGAGCGCCGGGTCGCGCGAGCACGTTGACCGGCACTCCGACCGACTCGACCACCCTGCGGATGTCATCGAGACCCATCAACCCCGGCGCGTAGAGCACGTCGGCACCGGCCTGCTCGTAGGCCTGCAGCCGCTCGATCGTGTCTCCGAGGTCCTTGCGTCCGTGCAGGTAGTTCTCGGCGCGCGCGGTGAGCACGAACGGGACCTCGCCACCGTGCGCCGCCTCCGCCGCGGCCGCGATGCGCTCGGTCGCCTCCGCGAGCTCGTAGATCGGAGACGTCTCTTCGCCTGAGTAGTCCTCGACCGAGCAGCCCGCAAGCCCGGCTGCCACGGCCGCGCGCAAGGTCTCGGCCACGCCCTCGGCGTCATCGGCGAAACCGTTCTCGAGGTCGGCCGAGACCGGCAGATCGGTGGCGGCGACGATCTCCGCCGCATGCTCGAGCGCTCCTTGGCGCCCGATCGCCCCATCGAGCCTGCCGAGCGTCGCCGCCGAGCCGCTGCTCGTCGTCGCGAGCGCCTCAAACCCAAGCGAGGCGAGCAACTTCGCCGAGCCGCGATCCCACGGGTTCGGCAGCAACAGCGGTCGCTGCTCGTGGTGAAGCTCCAGGAACCGGCGCGCCTTCTCAGCCTGCTCGGTCATCGGTCCTCCTCTAATCGCTCGCGGGATGAAAAGATCGCACAGGCGCCGCGGCGAAACCCGCAACGCCCCACTACAGCCAAGCGGACAGGAGCAGCGAGTGAGCGAAGACGAGCAGGTGCAGACGCTTCCCAGCCTGACGCGCGAGGGCGAGGTCTTCGTGCTCGACCTCGGCAACGGCGAGAACCGCTTCAACGACGACTCGCTCGAGGCGATCGAGCGATGCCTCGACGAGGTCCAGGCGGCGCCGGCGCCCCGCGCGCTGGTGACAACGGCGAGCGGCAAGATCTGGTCGAACGGGCTCGACCTCGAGTGGATGGCCGCCAACCAGGAGCGGATCGGCGAGTTCGTGCCGCGCCTGCACGAGCTGCTCGCGCGCGTGCTCGAGCTGGACGTGCCGTGCGTAGCGGCGCTTCAAGGACACACCTTCGCCGCCGGCGCGATGCTCGCGCTGGCCCACGACCAACGCGTGATGCGCGCCGACCGCGGCTTCTTCTGCCTGCCCGAGGTCGACATCCGCATCCCCTTCACGCACGGCATGAACGCGCTGATCGCGGCGCGCTTGAGCAAGCACGCCGCGCACGAGGCGATGACGACCGGCCGCCGCTATGGCGGCCTCGACGCCCAGGCCGCCGGGATAGTCGACCACGCCGTCGAAGAGGAGCGCGTGCTGGCGCAGGCGATCGAGCTGGCCGCGGCGCTCGCGTCGAAGGACCCGGCCACGCTGGGCGCGATCAAGCACCGGCTCTACGAGGCGCCGCTCGCGGCGCTACGCGACCGCGACGCCAACGCGCTCGTCGGCGCAGGCTAGAGCGGCCCGAGCGACTCGGCTAGGCGACGAGCTCGAGTAGCGGCTCGGCGAGCGAGGCCGGCGCGACGAGGATCCCCCACGGCAGCCCCTCGCGCTCAGGCAGCTCACGCACCTGCAGCCCGGCGCGTTCGCAGACCAGCGCGCCCGCTGCGATGTCCCACTGCTTGACCGTGCGCTCGTAGTAGGCGTCGTAGCGCCCGGCCGCCGTCCACGCCAGATCGAGCGCGGCGCTGCCGAGGCGGCGGATGTCGCGCACGCGCGGAAGCAGGCGCTCGAGCACCATCGCCTGCGCGTCGCGCACGCCCGCGTCGTAGGAAAAGCCGGTCGCGACCATCGCGCTGGCCAGATCCTCTCCGCCCGGGCCGGCGTCCTCTCCGGTGCGGCGCTCGTGCGAGGCGTCGTCGGCGGTGCCCTGGCTCATCTCGCTCCCGCCGTGAGGCGAGTCGAGCACTGCCGGGCCGCCACGCGTGGCGCTGAACAGCTCGCCGCGGTTGGGGTCGAACACGGCTCCGGCCAACGTGCCGGCCTCATCGGCGACTGCCACGCTGACGCTCCACTGCGGGATGCCGAAGAGGAAGTTGACCGTGCCGTCGAGCGGATCGACGATCCACTGCAGCCCGCTCGTGCCCGGCTCGGAGTCGCCCTCCTCCTCGCCGAGGAAGCCGTCGTCTGGGCGGCGCTCGCGCAACAGCGCGCGGATCGCGCGCTGCGAGCTCACGTCGGCCTCGCTGACGAGGTCCGTCGGCGTGCTCTTGCTCGCGACCTCGCGCTCGGCCCCGTGGCGGGCGCGCGCCAGCAGCAAACCGCCGGCCATGCGCGCAGCCTGCACCGCGAGCTCGAGCAGCGCTCGTTCGCTCGCCGAGCCCTCGCCGCCCGCCGCGCCGTCGGCGCTCGCCGGGTCCTCGCCCCTCGCCGGCTCGGCGGACTCGCTCACGCGGCTTCGGGCGGGCGCGCGTCAGCCCATGGGCGCTCGGCCTCGATCTGCGCGGCCAGCGACAGCAGCGTCGCCTCATCGTTCGCTCGCCCGACGATCTGCACGCCCCGCGGCAGCCCGTCGGCGCCGAAGCCGGCCGGCACCGAGGCGGCGGGCTGGCCGGTCACGTTCCACACGCCGTTGTAGGGGACCCAGCCGGCGACGGCGTTCAGCGTCCACAGCGCGCCGCGTCCCTGCAACTGGCCGATGCGCGGCGGTGCGGTCGCAGTGGCCGGCGTGAGCAGCACGTCGTGGTCGGAGAAGATCGTGTTCAGGCGCCGCGCGAACTCGGCCTCGCCGGCGAGCGCGCGCTCGAACAGCGGCCCGGCGAGCGCACCGAGACGGGCCATCCCCTTCGTACGGCGCTCCAGGCGCTCGGGGTGAGCCATCGCGCGCGCGTCTTCGTAAACGCCGCGCACGTAGCGGGGAATCAGCGCCGTGGCAGTGCCCATCCCGTAGTCCGGGTCGCGCTCGATCAACTCGTGCCCGAGCGAGCGCAGCAGCTCGACAGTCTCGCTCAGCGCGCGCGCGCCGTCGTCGTCGAGCTTCGCCAGCACGCCCGGCGGGATGCGCGTGGAATAGGCGATCCGCAGGCGCCCGGGCGGCGTCGCGGCAGCCTGTGCGAAGGACACGGCCGGCGCCGGCGCTTTGTCCTCGTCGACGTCGATCGCACCCGAGGCGACGTCGTGGAACAGCGCGGTGTCGGCCACGCGGCGGGTCAGCACCCCGTCGACCGACAACCCGTTCCACGCGCGCGGGCGCGGCGCCAGCGAGACACGGCCGCGCTGGGGCTTCAGCCCGAACAGACCGCACCAGGCTGAGGGAATGCGGATCGAGCCGGCGCCGTCGGAACCCAGCGCTGCGCCGACGAGCCCAGCGGCCACGGCCACCGCGCTGCCGCCGCTGGAGCCGCCCGGGGCGCGCTGCAGGTCCCAGGGGTTGCGCGTCGCGCCGAAGGTCGCCGTCTCGGTGAACGGCCACACGCACAGCTCGGGCACGTTGGTCTTGCCGATGATCACGGCGCCGGCGGCGCGCAGGCGGCGCACGACCTCGGCGTCGGCCGGCGCCGGCTCACCGTAGGCGTTGCTGCCGAACGCCGTCACCTCGCCGGCCACGTCGATGTCGTCCTTGACCGCGATCGGCACGCCCAGCAGCGGGCGCTGCGCGATCTGCGAACCATCGCCGGCGCCGCGCCGCGCGTCGGCCTGCTCGGCTTCGAGCAGCGCGCGCTCGGCGAACACGACGCGGAAGGCGTTCAGCACCGGCTGCGTGCGCTCGATCCGGCGCAGGTACAGCTCCACCAGCTCGCGCGAGGAGAGCTCGCCGGCCGCGATCAGCTCGGCTTGGCGGGCGATCCCTGCGAAGGCGATCTCGGAAGCGTCCATCGTCGCCTTGAATCTATTGAAAATGAATGCCCTACGAGGGGCTTCACGTTACGGCGTCCCTACATCCCGGTATGTAGGATTTGCGCCAATCTAACGGGGAGACGGCATGGCTCAGGAAGTCGAGTTCGGCAATGGCGCCGTGGGCAAGATCCGCAGTTTTTGGGTCGGCTTCGGGCTGACCATCATCACGCTCGGGATTTACTACTTCTGCTGGTACTACTTCGTCAACGACGAGCTCAAGGATGTCGGCATCGACAAGGACGACCAGAATTTGGCGCATTCGAGCCCCGCGATGTCTGTGACCGCCGTCCTCTTCGGAGGCATCATCATCGTGCCGCCGCTCTTGTCGGTCTACAACTACGGTCAGCGGATTCAGCGCGCCCAGCGCCTCGGTGGCGTGCCCCGCGCCGAGCAGATCAATCCGATTACCGCGTTCCTGCTCTATTTCCCCGGCTCGTTCCTGATCGTGCCCTACTTCATCCACTTCTGGTACGTCACCAAGCATCAGAACATGGCCATGCGTGCGGCGGGCGGCCTTCCGTATTCAGGTGACATAGCGTCGGCGGGATAGCGTCTGCGGCGAACTGGCGCTAGACCGGCGTCACCGCGTTGTGCTTGGCAGGCCACGTCCGCCGCTTCGAGGCAGCGTGCGCGAAGCGGCGGATCAGCTCCTCGCGCAGCGTCTCGGGCTCGATCACGGCGTCGATCACGAGCTCTGAGGCGAGGTGCAGGATGTCGATGTCCTCGGCGTACTCGGTGCGCAGCTGCTCGGTGCGCTGCTCGCGCTCGACGGGGTCCTCGATCGCCTGCAGCTGGTTGAAGTAGACGGCGTTGATCGCCGCCTGCGGGCCCATCACGGCGATCGAGGCGCTCGGCAGCGCCAGGCAGCAGTCGGGCTCGAAGGCCGGGCCGGCCATCGCGTACAGCCCGGCGCCGTAGGCCTTGCGCACGACCACCGAGATCTTCGGCACGGTCGCCTCGCTGACGGCGCTGATCATCTTCGCGCCGTGGCGGATGATGCCTTCGCGCTCGACCTGCGTGCCGATCATGAAGCCGGGCACGTCGGCGAGGAACAGCAGCGGCACGTTGAACGCGTTGCAGGTCCAGATGAAGCGCGCGGCCTTGTCGGCCGAGTCGCCGAACAGCACGCCGCCCTTGAACTTCGGCTGGTTGGCGACGATCCCGATCGGCCGGCCGTCGCAGGCGCGCGTAGCCGACGATCAGCTCCTTGGCCCAGCGCGGGTGGATCTCCAACAGCGAGCCCGTCGTCGACGAGCGCGGCGATCAGCGCCTTCATGTCGAACGGCTTGTTCTCGTCGGCCGGGATCAGTCCGCCGATCGACTGCCCCTCGGGCAGCACGGCAGGATCGACCGGCGCGGCCTGCGGCGCCGGCTGCTCCCAGTTGCCGGGCAGGTATGACAAGTAGCGGCGCGCCGTCGCGATCCCCTCCTCGTCGCTCTTGACGAGCTGGTGCCCGCAGCCGGACGACGCCCGTGTGCATCTTCGCGCCGCCCATCTGCTCGAGCGTGACCTGCTCGCCGATCACCATCTCGGCCATGCGCGGCGAGCCGAGGTACATCGAGGCGTTGCCCTCGCGCATGATCACGATGTCGCAGAAGGCCGGGATGTAGGCGCCGCCGGCGGCGCTCGGCCCGAACAGCACGCAAACCTGCGGCACGACGCCCGACATCTTCACCTGGTTGTGGAAGATCCGCCCGGCGCCGCGGCGGCCCGGGAACATCTGCACCTGCTCGGTGATCCGGGCACCGGCCGAGTCGACGAGATAGACCATCGGCACGCCGAGCGAGAGCGCGCGCTCCTGGATGCGCAGGATCTTCTCGACCGTCTTCGGCCCCCACGAGCCGGCCTTGACGGTCGGGTCGTTGGCCATCAGCGCGACCGGGCGGCCTTCGATCTCGCCGACGCCTGTGACGACGCCGTCGGCACCGAGCCCGTCCTCGTTCCAGTTGGCCAGCAGCGCCTCCTCGGCGAAGCTGCTCGTGCCTGTGCCCTCGGGGGCATCGAGCAGCAGCGCGATCCGCTCGCGCACGGGCAACTTGCCCTGCTCGCGCGCCTTCTCGCGGTGTCGCTCAGGGCCCCCCGCGAGCGCGCGCTCGGTCGCGTGCTCGAGCGCCGCCGCGCGCCGGCTGTCTGCGTCGTCGCCCATCTCGCCGAAGCTCATTTCCGCCGCACGCCGCCGGCCGGCTAGAGCGCCGCGTTCTGCTGCGGCGCCTCGCCGGAGTAGTCGTAGAAGCCGATCCCGGCCTTGCGCCCGTACCACCCGGCGCTGAGCATCTTGCGCAGCGTCGGCGGCCGCGCGAAGCGCCGCTCGCGGAACTCGTCGAACAGCACGTCGCAGATCGAGCCGAGCGTGTCGAGCCCGACGAAGTCGGCGAGCGTCAGCGGCCCCATCGGGTGCCCGGCGCCGGCCTTCATCGCCTCGTCGATCTCCTCGATCGAGCCGACGCCCTCTTCGTAGGCGCGCATCGCATCGAGCATGTACGGCACGAGCAGGCGATTGACGATGAACCCGGCCTTGTCCTTGGTCGGGATCGCGAGCTTGCCCTCCGAGCGGGCGAACTCGAGGGCGGTGTCGAACGTCTGATCGTTGGTGGTCACGCAGCGCACGACCTCGACCAGCTTCATCACCTGCGCCGGGTTGAAGTAGTGCAGGCCGACGAACTGCCCGGGGCGCCCCGTGGCAGCGGCCTGGTCGATCACGGCCAGCGAGGAGGTGTTGGTCGCGAACACAGCCTCGGGCTTGACGATGCCGTCGACCTCCTTCCACATCTCGAGCTTCAGCGCGAGATCCTCGGTGATCGCCTCGATCACCAGGTCGCAGCCGGCGAGCTCGCCGTAGTCGGTCGTCCCCTGGATGCGCCCGCGGACCGTGTCGGCGTCCTCCTGGCTGGACTTGCCCTTCTCAACGGCGCGCGCGAGCTGCTTCTCGATCTTGCCGATGCCCTTGGCGAGCGCCGCATCGTCGACCTCGCGCAGCACGACGTCGTAGCCCGTCTGCGCCGCCACCTGCGCGATGCCGTGACCCATCAGACCTGCGCCCAGCACCCCGACCTTCTCGATCTTCGCCATCTGACCTCCGCTTGGGTGACCTCTTTGCGGGCAGCCTATTACGCGCACGTGGAAGTTTCGCGGCGCTGGAAATTTTCCCGGGCCGGGAAGGTTCGCCGGCGCCGGGCGTCTGGGTGGGTGAGGCGCCGGCGCGTGCTGGAAGCACGAACGCCCGCGCGGTGGCCCGCCCAAGCGTTCCCGGGTCGCCTCCTCCCCGCGCCGTCAATCCCCCCCGGCGGCGTGAGGGCGGAGCCGGTCCCGCTGGTCCTGCCCCCGATCCGGGTGGGGCCAGCGGGATCGGCTCCGTCGTGCCCCGAGGTGCATGTAGCCTGACGGCAGATTCGCATCCGACCGCCAGGAGCCAAACGATGAGCATCGTCCTCACCGAGGACCGCGGGGCCGTCCGCCACGTCATCCTCAACCGCCCGGAGAAGCGCAACGCAATGAACCAGGAGCTGCTGCTGGCGCTCGGCGAGGAGCTGCGCGCGGCAGCCGCCGACAGCGACGTGCACTGCGTCGTGCTGCGCGGCGAAGGGCCTGTGTTCTCGGCCGGCGTCGACCTCGTCGAGCTCGCTCAGTCGGCCGGCACGCCCGGACAGCTGCGTCCGTTTCGCAAAGTCTTCCTCGACTGCGCCAACATCTGCGAAGAGATGGCCAAGCCGGTCGTCTGCCAGATCCACCGCACGTGCGTCGGCGGCGCGCTCGAGGTGGCACTCGGCTGCGACTTGCGGATCGCCTCCAGCGACGCCCAGCTCGGCCTGCCGGAGGTCAAGTTCGGGATCATCCCCGACGTCGGCGGCTCCACACGCCTGCCCGCCGTCGTCGGGCTCGGCCGCGCCAAGGAGCTGATCATGACGGCGCGCACGATCGACGCCGAGGAGGCCGAGCGGATCGGCCTCGTCAACCGCGTCGTCGCGCCGGAGGAGCTCGAGGCGGCCACGCAGGCGCTCGTCGAGGAGCTGCTCGCCAACTCGCACATCGCCGTCGGCCGCGCCAAGCGCGTGATCGACGCCTCCGCGCGGCCGGCGCTCGCGCAGACACTCGAGATGGAGGTCGCCGTGCAGGAGTTCTGCGTCGCCGCCGCGCGTGAGACGGCGCGCGATGCCGAGCAGGCCAAGAGCGTGGACGAGGTCGAGCAGGAGATCGAGGCCGAACCCGTCGGCGGCGGGTAGATCGGCGGGCGACGGGGGGACCGGCAGGAGCGCTGGCGCAGGGGCAGGTGCTCCGATTCGGAGATTGATAGCGACCGTATATACGCCGCCGTATATGCCATGGCGATCAATGTCGGCAAGAGACGACACCACCCCATCCTTGCGCTCGTCGAGCCTCTGAGGCCGGATCAGCGCCAGTCGACCGGGCCGGCAACCAGCGTGTGGCTGCCGAGCGGGCGGCCGAGGATCTCCTGCACGCGCCGCGCGCAGGCGAGCAGCGCCTGCAGGTCGATGCCGGTCTGCGAGCCCATCTCGTGCAGCATCGAGACGAGGTCCTCGGTGGCGATGTTGCCGGTGGCGCCGGCCGGCACCGGGCAGCCGCCGAGCTCGCCGAAGCTCGACTCGAAGCGCTCGACGCCGGCCTCCAGCGCGGCGAGCACGTTGGCAAGGCCCTGCCCGCGCGTGTTGTGGAAGTGCGCGGTCAGCTCGACGTCGGCGCCGAGCGCGTCGCGCGCGCGTCGGAAGAACTCGCGCCACCTGCCCGCGGGTTGGCCATCCCGGTGGTGTCGCCGAAGCCGATCTCCTGCGGCGCCGGCGTCGCGCAGGCGCGCGGCGATCTCGAGCACGCGCTCGGGCGGCACGTGGCCCTCGTAGGGGCAGCCGAAGCGAGGTCGAGATCACGCCCTCGCAGCGCAGCCCGGCCTCGCGCGCGCGCGCCGAGCACGCCCTCCAGGCCGTCAGCGACTCGGCGATCGAGCGGTTGACGTTCTTGCGGTTGTGCGTCTCCGAGGCGGACATGAAGACGTTGATCTCGTCGAAGCGATCGCGCTGCGCGCAGCGCGTGCTCCGAGCCCGCGCTCGTTGGGGATCAGCACGCTGACGGCGACCTCGTCGGGCACGTCGATCGCGCGCGAGCACCTCGGCGGCGTCGGCGAGCTGCGGGATCACGTCGGCGCGCACGAAGCTCGTCACCTCCAGACGGCGCAGGCCGGTGCGCGCGAGCGCGTCGATCAGCTCGACCTTGTCGCTCGGTCGAGATCGATCTCGGGCTCGTTCTGGAAGCCGTCGCGCGGACCGACCTCGCGGATCCTCACGGCCCGCAATGCTCGCTCCATCAGTCCCCCTGTGTCAGTCGCATCGGTGGCTACGCGTCTCGTCCATCGTCGGGCCCCACGATAGGACCGAAGCCTATACTCGCCGCGATGCCGTCCTCAGAAGCGACCCCCGGCACGACTGATCCGGTCGCGATCATCGGCGCCTCGGGCGCGCTCGGCTTCGGCGTCGCGATCCGGCTGGCCCGCGCGGGCGTGCCCGTCACGATCGGCTCGCGCGACCCGGACCGAGCGCAGGAAGCCGTCCAGCGCGCGCTGGCGATCGTCCCTGATGGCTCCTTCAGCGGGCACGAGAACGCAGAGGCGGCGCAGGCGGCGCCGGTCGTGATCCTCAGCGTGCCCTTCCGCAGCCACTCCGAGACGCTGACCAACCTGAAGGAGGCGCTCAAGCCGGGGCCAGCTCGTGATCGACGCGACGGTGCCGCTGGCGGCGGCCGTCAGCGGCAAGGCGACGCGGATGCTCGGCGTGTGGCAGGGCTCGGCGGCGCAGCAGGCGGCCGAGATGGTGCCCGACGGCGTGCGCGTCGTCTCGGCGCTGCACACGATCAGCGCGGCCTCGCTGGCCGACCTCGAGCACCCGCTCGAGCAGGACGTGCTGCTGTGCGGTGACAAGCGCGCCGACAAGACCGAGGCGGCGCGGCTGATCGAGCGAATCGACGGGCTGCGCTGCGTCGACTGCGGGCGCCTCGAGATGGCGCGTATCACGGAGTCGCTGACGGCGCTGCTGATCGGCGTCAACAGTCCGCTACAAGGTCCACGCGGGCGTACGCCTGGCGGGCCTGCCGGACCCCGACTGGGAGTGAGCGATCAGGTCGTAGTGCTCGCCGGCGGCACCGGCGGCGCGAAGCTGGCACGAGGGCATGCTCGACGTCGTCGGCCCGCAGGGACTCAGCGTGATCGCCAACACGGGCGATGACATCGAGATCTACGGCGCCTATGTCTCGCCGGACCCGGATCTCGTCTCGTTCTGGCTCGCCGACCTGATCGACGAGCGTGGGTGGGGTCTTGCGGGGGACACTTTCTTCGTGATGGACGCCCTCCGGGCGATCGGATCGGATGTCTGGTTCAACCTCGGCGACCGCGATCTGGCGTGGTGCATCGAGCGCTCGCGCATGAACAGCGAAGGGCTCTCGCCGACGGCGGCGCACGAACGCCTGGCTGCGAGCATCGGCCTGCGGGCGCGCGTGCTGCCGATGAGCGAGGACCCGGTGCGCACGTGGGTGCGCACCCCCGCCGGCTGGCGCTCCTTTCAGGAGTTCATGATCCGCGACCGCGCGGCGGGGCCGGTCGAGGGCCTCGAGTTCCGCGGCGCCGAGCAGGCGCGCGCGAGCGAGCAGGCGCTGCAGGCGATCGCGCAGGCCGGCGCGATCGTGATCGGCCCGTCGAACCCGCTCGCCTCGATCGCGCCGATCCTCGCCGTGCCGGGCATGCGCGAGGCGCTCGCCGCGGCCGCGGCGCCGGTCGTCGCGGTCAGCCCGATCGTCGGCGGCGAGGTGCTGAAGGGGCCGACGGAGGCGTTCATGGCCTTCGCCGGCGCTCGACTGCAGCGCGCGCGGCGTGGCCGACTTCTACGGCGATCTGCTCGACGGGATCGTGGCCGACGAGGACGCCGGGCCGCGCGTGCCGGCGCTGCAGACGAGCACGCGGATGGACGACGCGGCGGCTCGCGAGCGGCTCGCGCGCGAGACGCTCGCGTTCGCGCAGGCGCTCGCCGCGTAGCTTCCCAGCCGGCGTGCAACCACCCCGCCGCGCCGCCCCTCGCCGTTGTCTAGCCGGCGGCCTTCGCGCCGCTCTCGCGCCAGGCGCCCAGCGTGTCGAGCGCGCCGCCGATCACCCGTTCGACGAATTCGCCGCGATCGTTGGCGTGCGGCAGCGGCTCGTCCGGGACCGGCACGTCGAGGAACTCGCACAGCGGCTCCCAGCCTTCGCCGACCTCCCACACGAGCAGCCGCTCGGGCGGGACTGCCTGCTTGACCTGCTCGTGGTGGCGCAGCATCTGATCGATCAGCTGCTGCGGCGTCTCGTGCCCGTCGGCGAACGTGCCCTGCGGCCCCCAGAACATGCGATCGACGAGCTCCAGATAGCGCTTGAAGCGCGGGTCGACCTCGGCGCGCGCGTGCGCCAGCAGCGGCATCAGCGTGCGGCCGTGGCTCATCGTCCAGATCGTTTCGCGGAAGCTCGCCTCCCACTTCTCGGGGTCGCGCACGCTGAGCAGCACCTTGGCCTCCGGATAGGCGTCCATCAGCTCGCGATAGAAGTAGCCACCCGGCCAGTCGACCGTGCTTTCGTGACCCTCGAAGACCCGATCCCACGGCGCCTGGCCGTCCATCGCGCTGTCCCACAGCTCGACCTGGTCGAGGTCTGCGATCACGTTGACCCAGTGGTAGCAGGGGCCCTGCCCGAGCTGCTCGAGCGCGAGCTTCTGCGTCAGCGTGCCGGTGCGCGGCAGTCCTGCGCCTATTACCTTCATCGCATCCCTCCGTCGTGGCTGTCAGGCGGCGAGACGCCGTCCGATCAGGGGCACAATGCCACCAGATCGGCGCGATCGCCTGCCGAAGAACTGGATAAGAACGGCCGATAAGTGCCGTGGGGCGGTGTTTATGGGTCATATCGTCTCAAGAGCCTCAGCTGAGGGGCGAGGCGCCCACACGCGAATCAAGGAGTTTGAGACTGTGCACAGCGGCATCCACCGTCCCGGTGACCGATCCGCGCACGCCGGCTCGTCCCGCGCCGCGCCGAACGTCACTCCGCGCACGCGAGCTCCGGCACGCGCGCGCCGCAGCGGAACCCGGATCGCCGGCCTGGCCGTGTCGGACTCGCCCGAGGTCCTCTCCCAGCGCGAGGTGCTCGATCGGCTCGGCCTCGCCGGCGACGAGTTCGCCGAGCGGATCTTCGCGCGCTGCGGCGTCGACAATCGCCATCTGGAGCTGAGCGAGGAGTTCCTCGGGCTCACCCTGCAGGGACGCACGGCGCAGGTCGAGATGCAACTGCTCGACCACTCGATCCGCGCGATCGACGAGCTCGAGCTCGACCCGCGCGAGATCGGCACCGTGATCAGCTGCGAGCCTCTACTCGCTCGGCTGTCCCGACGCTCGCGCACCGCCTCGTCGATCACTACGAGATGAATCCGGCGACCGACAAGTACCACATCACCGGCGTCGGCTGCGCGAGCGCCGTGCCGTTGATGAAACTCGCGACGCAGGCGATGCGCGAGCACCCCGACCGCCCCGCGCTGGTCGTCGCTGCCGAGAGCATGAGCGGCATCCTGATGGGAGCCACCGACGAGGACCCGCGCGCGAAGACCGTCGGCTCGGCGATCTTCGGCGACGGCTGTGCCGTTGCGCTGCTGTCGGCCGACCCGGAGGCCGACGGGCCGCTGATCCTCGACTCGCAGGTGCATCAGATCGCCGGCACGCTCGACGCCGTCGAACTCGAGTGCAGCGACGGCGACAGCCACCTGCACCTCGCGCGCGAGCTGCCCGACCTGGCGGGCGCCGGGCTGAGCGAGGTCGTCGACCGCTTCCTTCAGCGCAACCGCCTGCAGCGCGAGCAGATCGACCACTGGATCGTGCACCCCGGCGGGCGGCGGATCGTCGAGAACGTCGAGTCGGCGCTGAGCCTCGAGCAAGCGCAGACCGAGCTGAGCTGGCGCGTCGCTGTCCGAGCACGGCAACGTCGGCACGCCGTCGATCATGTACGTGCTGCGCGACACGATCGAGCAGCGCGACCCAGACCCCGGGCAGCGCGGCCTGGCCGTCACCGTCGGGCCCGGAGTCACCGTCGGCCTGATGCTGCTCGGCTGGTGACGTGACGGGTCGCTGGGCGCGACTCGCCCTGAGCCCGGCGCCGCGGATGGACGCAGAGCTTCGCCACTATCGTGGGCGCAGCATGCGCACGGCAGCGATCCTCCCGGTCAAGCGCTTCGCCGCTGCCAAGTCGCGGCTCGGCGCAGAGCGTCGAGCAGGGCCTGCGCGCGCGCCTGGCGCGGGCGATGGTCGCCGACGTGCTGCTGGCGCTCGCGCAGAGCGCCTCGATCGAGCTGACGATCGTCGTCACGTGCGAGCCGAGCCTGCCCGAGACGGCACGAGAGCACGGCGCGCTGCTGATCGAGGACACCGCCGAGCAGGGCCAGTCGGAGGCCGTCACGCTCGGCGTGCAGCGCGCGCTGGCCGACGGCTTCGAGCGCGTGCTGTGCATCCCCGGCGACTGTCCCGCGCTCGACCCGGGCGAGCTCGACGCGCTGCTGTCCCGCGCCGAGCAGCGCTCGGTCGTGATCGTCCCCGACCGTCACGGCGCGGGCACCAACGGCCTGCTGCTCGACCCCGCCCGACGCGATCGCACCCAGCGTTCGGCCCCGGCAGCTGCGAGCGCCACCGCGCGCTCGCGCGCGCTGCCGGCGTGGACTGCCGCGTGGCGCACCCCTCCTCGCTGCTGCTCGACGTCGACACCGGCGCCGACCTGGCCGCCCTGCGCGACCGTCTGGCCGGCGCCGACACGCCCGCCGAGCGAACTCGGGCGGTACTCGCGCAGCCCGCGAGCAATCTTGAAATCCTCACCTCGAACAACGTCCGCTGAACGAGGACCTCGATGGCAAGCCTCAGCGCCAGAGCCCTCGCTGGCCTGCCCGAGCTGCGCGCCGGCGACGACCTCGCGGCGCTGATCGCCCAGGCCGCGGCCGACGGCGACGGACTGCGCGACGGGCAGCTCGTGCTGATCGCGCACAAGGTCGTCTCCAAGGCCGAGGGCGCAGTCGTCTCACTCGGCGACGTGCGGCCAGGCGAGCGCGCGCTCGAGCTGGCCGAGAAGCTGACGGCGCAAGCTCCGGGCTACGTGCGCGATCCACGCGCCGTGCAGGTCGTGCTCGACCAGTCCGCCGAGATCGTGCGCGCCGAGCGCGGCGTGCTGATCTGCCGCACCCATCACGGCTTCCTCTGCGCCAACGCCGGCGTCGACGCCTCCAACGCGGCCGACGAGGAGACGCTGATCGTGCTGCCGCGCGACCCCGACGCCTCGGCGCGCCGGCTGCGTGCGCGGCTGCGCGAGCTGAGCGGCGCGCGCGTCGGCGTGCTGATCAGCGACAGCTTCGGGCGCGCCTGGCGCCACGGACAGCTCGACGTCGCGCATCGGGCTCGCCGGGATGCAGCCGCTCGAGGACTGGCGCGGGCGCAGCGACGCGCGCGGGATGGAGCTGCGCGCGACCTGGCTCGCCGTCGCCGACGCCGCCGCCGCGCTCGGCGAGCTCGTGCGGGCGAAGGACTCGCGCGAGCCCGTCGTGCTCGTCGATGGGTTGGAGCGCTTTCTCAGCGACGAGGACGGTCCCGGCGCAGCGGCCCTGCTGCGCCCGCTGCACGAGGACATGTTCCGCTGAGGCTCAGCGCTGCTCGCCGGCCAAGCGCGACCAGAAGCGAATGAACTGGCGCTCGTGGCCGATGCCGCACTCGAGCGCGAGTCGCTGGCCCTCGGGCAGCGCCTCAGCCCCCTCGTAGATCTGCTCGTACTCCTTCAGGCGGCTCTTGTGCGCCTGCAGCTGGGCCACCGCCAGGATCTTCGGATCGCCGCCGAAGAACAGCTTCAACGTGGCCGCGTCGCGCAGTTCGTAGAGGTCGCTCGCCGGCTCACTGCGCCATGCCTCGAGCGCCGCCCGGCCACGCTTGGTCAGGCGGTACATGCGCCTGCGCCTGCCCGTCTCCTCCTGGCGCTCGTCGAGTAGCCCCTCCCCCGCCAGCCGCGCGCACTCGGTGTAGATCTGGGTGTGCGGGACCGACCAGAAGTTGCTCGTGCTCAACTCCGCGAAGCGCTTCAGGTCATACGGCGTCGCCGGCTCGCCCTGCTCGAGCAGGCCGAGCACGATGTAGGACGTCTCCGTCAGGCGCAGCTTCTGCTCGAAATCGACACTTGACATGGCTCGCAGACTAGCGTACGGTGCGAATGGTCCGAGTCGAACCATTCAGGAGGTACCGTCATGGCCAGCCCCGCAACGCCCGCAGAAGCCCCGACACAGGCTCCCGGCCCTGACGCCCCCGCGGCCGCCGACGCTCCGACGCTCGGCTTCACCACGCTCGAGCAGGAGACCGTGATCGACGAGCTCGCGCTGAGCGGTGAGCTGCCGCCCTGGCTCGGCGGGTCGCTGCTGCGCACAGGCCCGGCCAAGTTCGAGGTTGGCGAGCAGAAGATGCGCCACTGGTTCGACGGACTGGCGATGCTGCACCGCTTCACGATCGACGACGGCAGGGTCTCCTACGGCAACCGCTACCTGCACAGCCGCAACTACCGCACGGCGCACGAGCAGGGACAGATGGTCTACGGCGAGTTCGCGACCGATCCCTGCCGCTCGCTGTTCAAGCGCGTGCAGACGCTGTTCGCCCCTGGCAAGACGCTGCCGGACAACGCCAACGTGAACGTCACGCGCCTCGGCGAGCGCTTCATCTCGATGACCGAGACGCCGATGCCCGTGCAGTTCGACCCGCAAACCCTCGAGACGGCCGGCGTGCAGCCCTACGAAGTGCCCGGGCAGCTGACGACCGCCCACCCGCACATGGATCGAGCCACACGCGGCATGCTCAACTACGCCGCCAAGCTCGGCCGCGTCAGCAAGTACCGCTTCTTTGCCGTCGACCCCGACGCGAGCGAGCCCCGCGCGATCGGCTCGCTGCCGGTCAAGGAGCCGGCCTACATGCACTCCTTCGGCCTGACCGAGCGCTGGCTCGTGCTCGCCGAGTTCCCGCTCGTCGTCAACCCGCTCGCGCTCGCCCTGTCGGGGCGGCCGTACATCGAGAACTACAAGTGGAAGCCCGAGCTCGGCACGCGCTTCACGCTCGTCGACCGCGCCAGCGGCGAGGCCACGGGCGGCTTTCAGACCGACGCCTGCTTCGCCTTCCACCACGTCAACGCCTACGAGGACGGCGGCGAGGTCGTCGTCGACCTGTGCGCCTTCGCCGACGCCGGCGTGATCGAGGACCTCTACCTCGACCGCCTGCGCCAGGGCAAGCCCGTGCAGTCGGCCGAGCTGACCCGCTTCCGGCTGAAGCTCTCCGATCGCTCGGTCAAGCGCGAACGGCTCTCCGCGGAGGAGATCGAGCTGCCGCGGATCAACTACGGGCGCTGCAACGAGCGCCCCTACCGATACGTATGGGGCGTCGGCGACGGGCCGAGCGGCTGGCTCGAGCGGATCCTCAAGATCGACACGCACGACGGCGCCGCGCTGTCGTGGGCCGAGCGCGGCTGCTACCCCGGCGAGCCCGTGTTCGTCGCGCGCCCGGACGCCGGTGGCGAGGACGACGGGGTGCTGCTGTCGGTCGTGCTCGACGCCGCCGCCGAGAGCTCGTTCCTGCTCGTGCTCGACGCCGCCGACCTGCACGAGCTCGCGCGGGCGCGCGTGCCGCACCACATCCCGTTCGGCTTTCACGGGCAGTTCGCGCGCGCGTAACCGGGCCTGGGTTAGGCTGCGCCTCGATGCGGGGGCGCTTCTAGATGCGCAGGGTTTGGCGAATCGCGCTGCTCGTGCTGGCCGCGCTCGCGCTGGTCGTCGTCGTGCTCAACTGGACCTACGGCCGCCTGCCCGGCGAGCCAAAGCCACGCGGCTCGTTCGTCACGGTCGACGGCCTGCGCATCCACTACCTCGAACGAGCGGGGACGGGCACGCCGGTGGTGCTCATACACGGCCTGCCCGGCACGGCCGAAGACTTCAACAAGGTCACGCCGTTGCTGGCCGGACACCGCACGATCGCATTCGACCGCCCCGGCTTCGGCTACTCCGGTGACGGCTATCTGAAGTTCGACCGTCAGATCGCGACGCTCGACTCGCTGCTGCGCGCGCTGCACGTCAACCGGCCGATCCTCGTCGGGCACTCCTACGGCGGCACGCTCGCGCTCGCCTTCGCCGAGCGCCACCCCAACGAGGTACGCGGGCTCGTGCTGGTCGACGCGGCCGCCGCCGGGCAGCACCTCGGCAGCTACGACGAGCTTCAAGCGCACCTCGTGAAAGCGCTGCAGCTGCCGGTGATCCATCAGGTCGCCAACGCCACGTTCGCGCAGCTGCTGACGACCGTGTCGGTAAAGCAGGGTGACGACCAGGCCTTTCACCCGCACGCCGTGGACCCGGCGCACGAACGCCGCCTGCTGGAGATCAACTCGACGCGCGGCAACCTCGAAGCGTTCGCCGGCGAGCAGCTCGCGGCCAACGGCGTGATCGACGGCATCGACAAGCACCTCGCCACGATCGCCCTGCCGGCGGTGGTGATCCAGGGCGCGAACGACCAGCTCGTCAAGCCCGTTCACGGCCGGCGACTGGCGGCGACGCTGCCGCACGCGCGCCTGGAGATCGTCTCGGGCGGGCACATGGCGCCGTACACGCACCCCTACGCCGTCGCCGCGGCGGTGGGCTCGGTCGAATGAGTGGATCGGTCGGGTACGCTCGGCCGAACATCCAACGCGGGAGGTAGCAATGGCGTACCTGATCACGCACTTCTGGCCAGGCGCGACGGAGGATCAGTACAACGCGACCGTGGCAGTCGTGCACCCACCCGGCGGGCTGCCCGAGGGACAGACCTACCACGCAGCCGGGCCAACCGACGGCGGCTTCCTGATCGCGGCCGTGTGGGACTCCAAGGAGCATGCCGAGCGCTTCGTGCAGGAGAAGCTGATCGCGAGCATGCCGATCGAGGGCGGCTTCGAAGGCCAGCCCGACGAGCGCGCCGCCGAGATCACCAACCTGCTGAAGGGCTGACTGACGCCGGCCGCTCAGGCAGCTACGGCAAGCTCGTAGCGCCGGCGGATCTCGTAGAGCGTCGTGCGCTCGGCGGCCGGGCGCTCGGCGCGGTGCGCCGCGGCGACGAGCTCGTCGGGGTCGAGCTTGGTCCCGTGATAGCTGCCGGCGAGACGGCTGATCGACTCCTCCATCAGCGTGCCGCCGAGGTCGTTGACGCCCCAGCGCAGCGCCTCGGTGGCGGCGTCGAGGCCCATCTTCACCCACGAGGCCTGCACGCTCGGGATCGTGCGCCCGAGCGCGAGGCGGAAGACGGCGGTGTGCTTGAGGTTCTCCTCGCGCGAGATCTCCTCGACCCCGTGCGTACGTCCGAGCAGCGTCTGGAAGGGGATGAACGAGAGCGGCACGAACTCGGTGATGCCGCCCGTCCGTTCCTGCAGCTCGCGCACGACGCGCATGTGCTCGGCCAGCTCCCACGGCTCCTCGATGTGACCGAACATCACGGTCGAGGTCGAGCGCAGCCCGGCGCGGTGGGAGGCCTCGATGATCTCCACCCAGCGCGCCACGGGCAGCTTGTTCGGCGAGATCCGCTCGCGCACGCCGTCGTGCAGCACCTCGGCCGCCGTGCCCGGCGTCGAGCCGAGCCCGGCCTCGCGCAGCTGCGCGAACACCTCGCTCGGCGGCAGGCCCGAGATGTCGCACATGTGCGCGATCTCCATCGGGCTGTATGCGTGCAGGTGCAGCTGCGGCGCCAGCTCCTTGGCGAAGCGCAGCCACCCCAGGTAATCCTCGAGCGTCCAGTCCGGGTGGATGCCCGACTGGATGCACAGCTCGCTCGCGCCGTACTCGACCGCCCCGTGCACGCGCCGCGCGAACTCCTCGCGGTCGTGCTCGTAGGCGTCGGGCGAGCGCTTGCCCTGACCGAAGCCGCAGAAGGCGCAGCCGACGGTGCAGACGTTCGAGACGTTGATGTTGCGGTTGACGACGAACGTGACCGTCTCCCCCGCGAGCTCTGAGCGCAGCTCGTCGGCTGCCTGGCGGATGTCCTCGATCGCCTCCGGGCGGGTCTCGGCGAACAGCGCCGTCAGCTCGGCCGGGCTGAGCGGCTCCCCCGCTCGCCCGCGCTCGATCGCGCGCGGCACGAGGTCGAGGCGGATCGGCGCCGGCGGCTCCGTGCGACCCGACCCGCGACGCGGGATGAAGCTCCAGTACTTGACCTTGATCGTGTCGAGCACGCCCGGCGCGATCCACTCGGGGTCGATGTACTTCGGGTATACGCACAGGCGCTCGGTCAGCGCGTAGCCCTCGGCCTGCAGCTCCTTGCGCACCTGGTGCGGCGAGGGGAACGGGTGCTCCGGGGAGATGTGGTCGCCGTTGGCGCTGAGGCCGCCGAGGTCGCTCGCGCCGGCGGCGACCAGCTCGCCCCACCAGTCGGCCAGGTTCGGCGGGATCTGGATGCCGACGTCCGGCATCAGGCGCTTGGCCTCGGCGATCAGCCGCTTCATGTCCTCGATCGAGACCGGGCAGGCCCACTCGGGCAGCGGCAGGCTCGGCCGCTCCTCACCGACGCCCGTGCGCCAGTAGTCGCGTGCCGCTGCGTCGGCGATCTCGGCCGGCTCCTGCCCGTAGTAGCGCTGGTGGGGGACGAAGTTCTGCAGGATCACCTCCTGGATGTGACCGTGCTCGGCGTGCACCGCCGCCAGCGCTTCGAGCGATTGCACGCGCTCGTCCTCGGTCTCGCCGATGCCGACGAGGATCCCGCTCGTGAACGGGATCTTCAGCTCGCCGGCGGCGGCGATCGTCTCCAGGCGCCGCTGCGGGTGCTTCGTCGGCGAGCCCGCGTGCACCGTCTGCATCAGGCGCTCGGAGATCGACTCGAGCATCAGCCCCTGCGAGGCCGTCACCTCGCGCAGCCGGCCCAGGTCCTCGTGCGAGAGCACGCCGAGGTTCGTGTGCGGCAAGAGGCCCCGCTCGAGCGCCCGCTCGCACGTCCACACGACGTACGCCGTGAAGTCCTCGTGGCCGTACTCGGCCAGGCGCTCGCGCACCTGCGAGTTGACCTCCGGCTTCTCGCCCGGTCAGCACGAGCAGCTCCTTGACCTGCCTGCGCGCCGCCCCGTCGAGGATCTCGACCACCTCCTCCGGCGAGTACAGGTGCGCCTGGTGCGTGGCGAACGCGCAGTACTTGCAGTAGCACTGGCACGTGCGCGACAACGACAGCGTCAGGTTGCGCGAGAAGGTGACTCGGCGACGCATGGGTGGAGTCTATGACGGCTCGGCTCGCTCGCCGGAAGGCCCGAAGTGCAGGCCTGCGCTCGATCGGGTATCACCCCGCCATGCCCACGCGCCGCGTCATGCTCGACCACATCACGATCGGCGTCAGCGACCTGCAGCGCAGCCGCGACTTCTACCTGCAGGCGCTTGCGCCGCTCGGCTTCGACGAAACCAACACGAGCGACGTGCTGCCGAGCGAGATCGAGTTCGGCAGCGCCGAGAAGATGGACTTCGCGATCTCGACCGATTACGGCGTCGGCGCTCCGATCCATGTGGCCTTCGCGGCCGACTCGATCGAGCAGGTGGACGCCTTCCACGCCGCCGCGCTCGCGGCCGGCGGGCGCGAACACGGCGCTCCCGGGCCGCGGCCGCACTACGGCGAGGGCTACTACGGCGCCTTCGTGCTCGATCCCGACGGGCACAACGTCGAGGCCGTCTTTCACGGCTGAGGGCGAGGCGAGCCGGCGCGGTCTTTGTCCCGACTTGAAGACTCCGGTCGGATAGGCGTGTAGCGACACCAACTTCGCAGACGGATGTATTCAGCATGCGAATCGCATGCTAGACTTCAGGAGCTATGTCGATGATCCAGATTCGCAACGTTCCAGATGAGCTACACAGGGAACTGAAGGCACGCGCGGCTCAGAACGGCAAGTCGCTCTCGGATTATCTGCTCGGCGAGCTGCGTACGCTGGCGGCCCGACCGACCATGCAGGAATGGCTGGCTCGCACCGAAAGATTCACACCGGTCGAGCTCGATGAAACGCCGGCCGAAGCGATCGCGGCCGAGCGGGCGCGCAAGCCGATTTGATCGTCGCCGACTCGAGCGCGGTCATCGAGTTGCTGCTGGCGCAGCCACGCGCGGATGCGATTCGCTCAGCACTCTCGGCCAACACCGAGCTACACGTGCCTGCGCACTTTCATCTCGAGGTGCTATCCGCGGTGCGCCGCTATTCGCTTCGCGGGACGCTCGACGATCTGGAGGTGACCAACGCCTTGGAGACTCTCGCCGACCTTCGCGCCCTGATCTACCCGATCCGCGAGTTGATGTGGCCGATATGGAAGCTCCGCTTCAACTTGACGACCTACGACGCTGCGTACCTCGGGCTCGCACGCTGGCTCGACGTCGGCCTGATCACGCTCGATGCAGGCCTCGCCGAGGCGGCGGCGCGCGACGGCCGTCTCGTCAGCGTGTAGCCCCTCATCTCTCGGCTAGATCCAGTCCGCATCGATACCCTCGTGCTCGCCCATCGCATCGAGCAGAAAAGGACAGGAACGACATGACTGAGAGCGTCAGCGAGAGCGAGAACCCAGCGATCCCGAGCCCGACCTCCGAGGTGCCCCGCCCGAGGACGAACCAGCGACTGGTGGCCGAACCAGCTCGACCTCAGCGTGCTGCACCGCCACTCGCCCCTCTCCAACCCGATGGGCGAGGGCTTCGACTACGCCAAGGAGTTCGCAGAGCTCGACCTCGAGGCGCTGAAGCGCGACTTGATCGAGCTGATGAGCACCTCGCAGGACTGGTGGCCGTCCGACTACGGCCACTACGGCCCGCTGTTCATCCGCATGAGCTGGCACGCGGCCGGCACCTACCGCATCGCCGACGGGCGCGGCGGCGGCGGCGAGGGCGCCCAGCGCTTCGCGCCGCTGAACAGCTGGCCCGACAACGCGAGCCTCGACAAGGCGCGCCGCCTGCTGTGGCCGATCAAGCAGAAGTACGGGCAGCAAGCTCTCGTGGGCCGACCTGCTCGTCTACACGGGCAACGTGGCGATGGAGTCGATGGGTTTTCAGACGTTCGGCTTCGGCTTCGGGCGCGAGGACATCTGGGAGCCCGAGGAGATCTTCTGGGGGTCGGAGGACACATGGCTCGGCGACGAGCGCTACAGCGGCGAACGCGAGCTCGCCAAGCCGCTCGGCGCCGTGCAGATGGGCCTGATCTACGTCAACCCCGAGGGCCCCAACGGCGATCCCGACCCGCTCGCCGCGGCCAAGGACATCCGCGAGACGTTCGCGCGGATGGCGATGAACGACGAGGAGACGGTCGCGCTGATCGTCGGCGGCCACACCTTCGGCAAGACCCACGGAGCCGTCGACCCGAGCAACCTCGGCCCGGAGCCCGAGGCCGCGCCGATCGAGCAGCAGGGTCTCGGCTGGAAGAACAGCGCCGGCGGCGGAAACGGCGCGGATACGCTCACCAGCGGCCTCGAGGGCGCGTGGACGAACGAGCCGGCGAAGTGGGACAACGGCTTCCTCGAAGAACCTGTTCGAGTACGACTGGGAGCTGACGGAGAGCCCGGCCGGCGCGAAGCAGTGGACGCCGAAGAACCCAGAGGCCGAGGGCACGGTGCCAGACGCCCACGACCCGTCCAAGCGGCACGCGCCGATGATGCTGACGACGGACCTGGCGCTGAAGCTCGATCCGGTCTACGCGCCGATCTCCAGGCGCTTCTACGAGAACCCCGACCAGCTCGCCGAAGCGTTCGCCAAGGCCTGGTACAAGCTGCTGCACCGCGACATGGGGCCGATCTCGCGCTACCTCGGACCTTCGATCCCGGAGCCGCAGCTGTGGCAGGACCCCGTTCCGGCCGTCGATCACGAGCTGATCGGCGAGGCCGACGTCGCCGCGCTGAAGGAGAAGGTGCTCGGCGTCGGGGCTGTCGATCTCACGGCTCGTCTCCACCGCCTGGGCCTCGGCGGCTTCGTTCCGCGGCACCGACAAGCGCGGCGGCGCGAACGGGGCGCGCGTTCGCCTCGCGCCGCAGAAGGACTGGGAGGTCAACGAACCGGCTGAGCTGGCGGGCGCGCTGCAGACGCTCGAGCAGATCCAGAAGGAGTTCAACGACTCGCAGTCAGGCGGGAAGAAGATCTCGCTGGCGGACCTGATCGTGCTCGGTGGATGCGCGGCCGTCGAGCAGGCGCGCGAAGGACGCCGGCCACGACGTCACCGTCCCGTTCGCGCCGGGACGCACCGACGCCTCGCAGGAGCAGACCGACGTCGACTCCTTCGCCGTGCTCGAGCCGACGGTCGACGGCTTTCGCAACTACGTCCGCGCGGGCGAGGCCCTCCCGCTGGAGCACGGGCTGCTGGAGCGGGCCTACATGCTGAGGCTGACCGCTCCCGAGATGACGGCGCTGATCGGCGGCATGCGCGCGCTGAACGCGAACCACGGCCAGTCCGGGCACGGCGTCCTCACCGACCGGCCGGAGGCGCTGACGAACGACTTCTTCGTCAACCTGCTCGACATGGGCACCGAGTGGAAGGCACCCGGCTCCAACGGGAACGGCTCGGCTGCGAACGTCTACGAGGGGCGCGATCGCGCGACGGGCGAGCCGAAGTGGACCGCCACCGCGGTCGACCTCGTGTTCGGCTCGCACTCGCAGCTGCGGGCGCTGGCCGAGGTCTACGCCTCCGACGACGCCGGTGAGAAGTTCGTTCGCGACTTCGTCGCCGCCTGGGACAAGGTCATGAACCTCGACCGCTTCGACCGATCCTGACGGGCGCCTCCCCCACCGGCATCTACCTGGCGCGCCACGGACGCACGGCTTACAACCACGAGGGGCGCTTCCAGGGCCAGCAGCCGGTCCCGCTCGACGAGCTGGGGCGCGAGCAGGCGGCCGAGCTGGGCGAGCGCGCTGTCCCGTACGGCTTCGCCGCGCTGTGGTGCAGCCCGCTGCTGCGCGCGCGCGAAACGGCCGACGCGGTCGCCGCGAAGATCGGGCTGGAGCCGCAGCGAGGACGCGCGCTTCATGGAGACCGACGCCGGCGACTGGACGAACCGCTCGTTCGAGGAAGTGATCGCCGAGGCGCCGGAGCTGTTCGCTGCCTTCGCCAACGCCGACCCCGACTTCGCCTTTCCCGGCGGCGAGTCCTTCGTGGCGCAGGAGCAGCGCGTCGGCGCCGCGCTCGACGACGTCGAAAAGGGGCCGCTGCCGGCGCTCGTCGTCTGCCACGGGATGGTGATCCGCGCCGCGCTGTCCGTGCGCATCGGCCGCTGGCTGCCCTACGGCCAGCGCGTGCCCAACGGCGCGATCGTGCCGCTCGAACCGAGCGAGGCCGAACTGGCCGAGATCGGCCGCGCGCAGGCGCCAGGCCGAGCGAGCGCCGAGCTCGAGACCGAGCCCGCCTCAGCGCAGGATCGCGCAGCCGGTGCTGCCGTGCGCGATCAGCGTCTCGTCGTCCTGCGTGAACACGCGGCCCTCGGCCGTCGCCGTGCGCCTCCCGGCGTGCACGACGCGGCCCTCGGCGAGCACGCGCCCGGTGGCGCCGCCCATCGCGCGGATGTAGCGCAGCTGCAGGTCGGTCGTCGTGTAGCCGACGCCGGCGGGCAGCGTCGTGTGCACGGCACAGCCCATGCACGAGTCGAGGATCGTCGCGGCGATGCCGCCGTGGACCATGCCGATCGGGTTGTACATCCACTCGGCCGGCGTGAGCGCGAACACGGCACGCCCCTGCTCGGCTTCGACGATCTCCATCTCCAGCAGCCTGGCGATCGGCGGTGGCGGGAGCTCGCCGGACTGGATCGCGCGGATGTAGTCGATCCCGGCCAGCTTCATGCCCTCGGCGGCTGTGGCCGCCGGGTCACGCCAGCTGAACGTGCGCGTGCGTGTTGCCGCGGTGAACTGCGGTTGCGTGCTCATGCTGCCTCCTCTGCGATCAGCGGCTCTGCGATCAACGGATCGGCGATCGGCTCTGAGATCACCGGCCGCGCCGGGCCGTCCGCGTCCGCCGCATTCAGCGCGGGCGGCCCGATCGCAGCCAGTGCGAGGCCGGCGGCCAGGCCGCCGACGACGGTTATCAGCCAAGCCGTGTGGAAGTCCGCGGCGCTCGTGGCGCTCGTGCCGAGCACGGCGACGAGCACGGCGACGCCGAGCGCCACGCCGATCTGCCGCCCCATCGTCAGCACGGCCGCGCCCGTGGCGAAGCGCTCGGGCGCGAGCGAGGAGGCGCCGGCGCCGGTCAGCGTCGGGATCATCAGACCGACGCCGGCGCCGGTCAGGATCGAGCCGGGCAGGTACTCGACCAGAACGCCGGCGTGTCGCCCGTGCGCGCGATGAACCAGATCGAGCCGCTCGCGAAGATCAGCGCGCCGGCGACGCCCGGGCACGCGGTAGCCGAGGCGGGCGCCCAGACGCGCCGAGGGAATGCTGAAGGCGGTCGCCATCGCCGGCCCCGGGAACAGCATCAGCCCGGCCGTCAGCACGCTCTCGTGCCACACGCCCGTGAGGAACAGCACGCCCGAGAGCAGCATCGCGCCGAAGCCGGCGAAGAACAGCAGCGAGGCGCCGACGGCCAGGCCGAAGCTGCGCACGCGCAGCATCGCCGGCTCGACGATCGGCGCGGCGTGGCGCTTCGAGCGCCGCCAGATCAGCGGCAGCAGCACGGCCGCGAGGACGAGCGGCGCGATCACCTTCGCCGAGCCCCAGCCCCATTCCTGGCCCTTGACGATCGCCACGACGAGCGCGCCGGTCGCGAGGATCAGCGCCGGCCGCGCCGAGCAGGTCGGGGCGCAGCGCGCTGCGCTCGCGGCGCTCGGCGAGCAGGCGCAGGCCGAAGCCGAGGCCGAGCAGGCCGACGGGAACGTTCACGAGGAACACCCAGCGCCAGTCGGCCTGCACGAGCAGGCCGCCGAGCGGCGGGCCGGAGGCGGCGGCGATGCCGCCTGTCGCCGCCCACGCGCCGATCGCGACGTGGCGCTCGTGCGGGCCGAACTCGGGCAGCATCAGCCCGAGCGAGGTCGGCAGCATCAGCGCGCCGCCGACGGCCTGCACGATCCGCGCGCCGATCAGGAAGCCGACGGACGGGGCGAGCGCGCAGGCGGCGCTCGCGGCGACGAAGATCGCGAGGCCGAGCAGGAAGGCGCGCTTTCGCCCGAACGCGTCGGCCCAGCGTCCGGCCGGGACGAGCAGCGCGGCGAACACGATCGCGTAGCCCGATGAGGATCCACGACAGCGAGTCGAGCGAGGCGCCGCCGAAGTGCTTGCCGATCGCGGGGAAGGCGATGTTGACGATGAACAGGTCGAGGCTCGACATGAACACGCCGACGCACACGATCAGGGAAACCGTCCACTTCCGTTGCATGTGAAGCCCCTTCAGTTGCATGACGAAACGCACCCTAGCACAAGGGTTGCGTGATGCAACTCGAAGGCGCTATGCTCGTCGTCGATGCTCGGCAACGACTACAAGAGCCAGACGTGCAGCATCGCCGGCGCGCTCGAGGTCGTCGGCGAGCGCTGGTCGCTGCTGATCGTGCGCGACGTGTTCCTCGGGCTGCGCCGCTTCGACCAGATCCAGGCCAACCTGGGGATCGCGCGCAACGTGCTGCAGACGCGCCTGGAGCGCCTGATCGAGCAGGGCGTGCTCGAGCGCAGCCTCTACCAGGAGCGCCCGCCGCGCTACGAGTACAGGCTGACCGAGAAGGGCATCGACCTGTGGCCGATCGTCGTCTCGCTGATGCAGTGGGGCGACCGGCACGCCCCGCCCGCCGGCGGGCCGGCCGTCGTGCTCGAACACCGCGGCTGCGGCGGCGCGGTCGACGAGCACCGCATCTGCGAGAAGTGCGGCAAGCCGCTGGGCGCGCGCGAGGTGCGCGCGCTGCCGGGCCCGGGCGCCTCGCCCGAGCACCCGCTGCTGCTCAGGCGCGAGCGCGAGGCCGCCTAACCGTTCTCCGCGCCGGCGAGACGCGCGACGAGCTCGGCGCCCTCGCGAGCCATGCGCGAGCGCGGCACGACGAGGTCGAAGCCGGCTTCGCGGGCGCGCGCGCCCGTCTCGACGTCGACGTGCGAGTAGAACGCGAGCGTCTTGATCGCCGTCGAGCAGCCCGTGCTCGACGAGCGATTCGTGCACGGCGGCGCCGTCGAGCTGCGCGTCGGTCAGGTCGACGACGAGCACGTCGGCCCGGGGCTCGTCCGGCGCCGAGAGCCGCTCGCGCAAGCCGCGGCACGTCGCCGATCAGCTCGACCTCGTCGCCGGCCGCCGTCGAGCGCTCCCTGCACGCGCGAGCCGAACAGCAGGTCGGGGACGAGCGCCAGGACGCGCGCCATCGGCTACTGCGCTCGCAGCCTGCGGAACTCCTCGCGGGCCGACTGCGGGCGCCCCCATCCGTGCGTGATCTCGGCGCGCCCGCTGCGCGTCTCGCGCACGAGCGAGCTCGGCCTCGATGCCGGCGTCGTCGAGCAGCGCGAGCGTGCCGTGGACGGTCGGCGCGGAGGCGGCGTGGCCGAAGCGGTGGGCGACGAGCAGCCGCCAGTGCCAGTCGTGCTTGGAGTACGGCCGCGCGTTGCACGTCGTCAGGTACAGCGCCGCTTCGACGTAGCGCGACTCGTCGGCGATGCGCATGTCGAGCTCGAGGTCCGTCCAGTCGTCGGGCAGCGAGTCGACGATCTGCTGGAAGGTGTCGGCGAGGCCCATTGCCGGCAAGCCTAGCGTGGCTATGCTCGATCCAGTGGCCGCGACAGAGACAGACTCCCGCGCCGCCGAGCAGGCGCGCTCGCCGCAGAGCACGGCATCGTCAGCGAGCGCTGCGGCCTGCTCGACCGCTCCGAGCGCGGCAAGCTCGCGCTGACCGGCGCCGGCGCCGTGGAGTTCCTCAACGGCCAGGTCACCAACGAGCTGGCCGACCTCGCCCCGGGCGAAGGGCGCTACGCGGCGTTCCTCACGCACAAGGGCAAGATGCTCGGCGACCTGCGCATCCTCGCGACCGGCGAGGGCGCGGACGGAGCGCCGGCGGAGCTGCAGCTCGACACCGAGCGCGTCGCGCTGCAGGAGCTGTTCGACATGATCCGCCGCTTCAAGGTCGGCTACGACGTCGAGCTGCACAAGCGCACGCTCGAGCGCGGGCTGCTGTCGCTGATCGGGCCAGAGTCGACCGCGTGGCCGGCGCGTCGCCGGAGCGCGGTGCCGGCATCGAGCCGAGGAGCGTCTGCCGCTGACGCGAGCACGCGAACGCGCCGGTCGAGATCGACGGCATCGCGGCGCTGGCGATCCGCACCGACGTCGGCGTCGACCTGCTGTGCGACGCGGCCGACACCGAGCGCCTGCGCGAGGCGCTGCTGGCGCGCGGCGCGCAGCCGGTCTCCGAGCAGGCGGCCGAGTGCGTGCGCGTCGAACGCGGTCGCCCGCGCTACGGCGTGGACATCGACGAGTCGACGATCCCCCAGGAGGCCGGGCTGAACGAGCGCGCGGTGAGCTTCACGAAGGGCTGCTACGTCGGCCAGGAGACGGTCGCGCGCCTGCACTACAAGGGCAAGCCCAACCGCCACCTGCGCGGGCTGCGCCTGTCGGCGCCGGTCGCGAGCGGCGCGGAGCTGCGCCTGGGCGAGCGCACCGTCGGGCACGTCGGCAGCGTCGCCGTCTCCCCCACGCTCGGGCCGATCGCGCTGGCGCTCGTGCGGCGCGAGGCGGCGCCGGGCGAGACGGTCGCAGGTCGGCGATGCGGGCGTCAGCGCGCAGGTCGTCGAGCTGCCGTTTCAGCCCTAGCGGCAACCTCCCCGCCTGTCTCTGCGCCACTCCACTGTGATGCACGTCACAGATGGAAAGATTATCTTTCTATATATAATTAATTAGATGCAATCAATTTCGCCTCCCGACGCAGCGACGCGAGACGCACTGACGCGCGACATGTACGCGCTCGCCAGCTACCTGATGCGCAGCGCCAACGTCGGCACGTTCAAGAAGATCGGCGAGCTCGACCTGTCGTTCACGCAGCTGAAGGCGCTGTGCGTGCTCGAGTCAGACGACGACGGCGAGGGGCGCTCCGTGAAGGCGCTCGCCGAGTCGCTCGGCGTCTCGCTGCCCGCGATGAGCCGCGCCGTCGACGGGCTGTTCGAGCGCGGCTTCGTCGGGCGCGAGGAGGACACCGTCGACCGGCGGATGAAGCGCGTGCGCCTGACCGACGCCGGCCGCGCCGCGCCGCTCGCGCTCAACGAGGCGCGCCTGTCGGCGCTGCAGGAGCTGATGGACTCGCTCGACGACGAGCAGGCCGAAGCGCTCGCGCGCGCGCTCGAGCTGATCCTGGAGCGCCGCGAGGAGATTGCCGCCTACCGACCCACCGACGAAAGAGCCACGCATGACTGAGCGAATCCGAGCCCTGCAGATGCACGACGGCAACCGCCGCTGGTGGGCGCTCGGGGCGATGTGCTTCGCCCTGTTCATGATCATGCTCGACAACACCGTGGTCAACGTCGCGCTGCCCTCGATCCAGCGCAGCCTGAACGCCTCGACCGTCCTCGCTCGAGTGGACCGTCAACGCCTACACGCTGTCCTTCGCCGTGCTGCTCGTCACCGGCGGGCGCCTCGGCGACCTGTTCGGCCGGCGCAAAATCTTCCTCGCCGGCGTCGTCATCTTCGCCTCCTCGAGCGCCGCCATCGGCTTCTCCCCCAGCGACACCTGGCTCGTCGCCTGGCGCGCCGTGCAGGGCGTCGGCTCCGCGCTGATGATGCCCGCGACGCTGTCGATCATCACCAACGCCTTCCCGCCCGAGGAGCGCGGCAAGGCGATCGGCACCTGGGCCGGCGTCTCCGCGATGGCGCTCGCCATCGGCCCCGTCGTCGGCGGCTTCCTCGTCGAGTCCGTCAGCTGGCAGTCGATCTTCTTCCTCAACCTGCCCGTCGCCGTCGGCGCCGTCGTGATCGCCCTGTTCGCCGTGCGCGAGTCGCGCGACGAGACCGTCGAGCGCTCCGTCGACATCCCCGGCGTGCTGACGCTGACGACCGGCCTCGCCGCGCTCGTGCTCGCGCTCGTCGAGGGCAACGGCTGGGGCTGGGGCTCCGGGCTCGAGCTCGCCATGTTCGCGCTCGCCATCGTCGGCCTGGCCGCCTTCGCGCTCGTCGAGCGCCGTCGCGAGGTGCCGATGGTCGACTTCAGCTTCTTCCGCTCGCGCACCTTCCTCGGCGCCAACATCGTCGCCTTCATCGTCAGCTTCGCGATGCTCGCGATGTTCTTCTTCCTCGCCCTGTACATGCAGAACATCCGCGGCTACTCGCCGCTGCAGGCCGGCGTGCGCTTCCTGCCCTCGACCGTGATGATCATCATCATCGCCCCGCTCGCCGGTCGCCTGGCCGACCGCGTCGGCTCGCGCCCGCTGATCACCTTCGGCCTGCTCGCCGTCTCCGGCGCGCTGTTCTGGCAGTCGCACCTGACCGTCTCCAGCGGCTACGGCGCGCTGCTGCCCGGCTTCATGCTGATGGGCGTCGGCATGGGCTTCGTGATGTCGCCGATGAGCCTCGCCGCGATGAACGCCGTCGACCGCGCCAAGGCCGGCGTCGCCTCCGGCATCCTCTCGATGAACCGGATGGTCGGCGGCACCTTCGGCGTGGCCATCCTCGGCGCGCTCGTCGCCACGCTCGGGCGCTCGAAGATCGACGAACTGCTGCCGCAGCTGCCCGACGCCGCGCGCGGCAAACTCGCCGACGGCCTCGGCTCGGGCGGCGTCGCGCACGGCGTGCCCGCGCGGCGTCACCGACGCCGCGCAGCAGGCGTTCGTCTACGCGCTGCACTACGGGCTGCTGCTCGGCTCCGGCGTCGCGCTTGCTCGGCGCGCTCGCCGCGTTCGCGTTGATCCGCAAGCGCTCCGACGAGCAGATCGAAGCCGCAGCCGTCGCCGAGCCCGAGGCGTCCAACGGCCCCGGCCGCGCGCTCGCAGGCTCCGGCGCAGCGTCGCCGCAGGGCACGGAGCGCGTGCGCGAGCCGGAGACCGTCGGCGCCTGAGCCGCCCGCAGCTCGGGCGAAGCTCAGCGGACGATCGTGAAGCTCAGCGTGCCCGTGCGCGAGCGCTTGCCTGCTGCGGTCGCCACGACCAGCAGCCTGTAGGTGCCCGGCTTCAGCTTCTTGCGCCTGGAGATCAGGCCCTGGAAGCGCACCTTGTTCGTGCCCGCGTGCGCCGCGAACGTCAGCGCGCCCGCGATCACGGTGCGTTTGCAGCGACGCTTGTGCTTGTTCTTCGGAGTCCGCGCGACACAGCGCTTGCCGGCCTTGCGACCCGGCGCGGGCTTCGTGAACGTGAACGCGACCCGCGCAGCCTGATCGAGCTTGAACGAGAACGTCGTCCCGACCGGGAGCTTCTTCCTGCCCTTGGCGCGGGTCGAGCTCAGCCGCGCGAGCGCCGTGCCCTCGCGCCAGGTCTTGCTCGTCTGTGCCAGGCTCGACAGCGTCGGCGCCAGCGGCTGCTGCGGGTGCGAGGACACGATCGTCGGCGGGCACGAGGGTGTCGGGTAGGCGTACTCGGCGGCGCCGATGTCGACCACCGCGGCCGGGCTCGCGCTGCAGAGGATCGGGCCGAGCACGCGGGGGCCGCCGAGCGCGTCGGTGCCGACGCCCGCCGGAATCAGCGCGTTCGAGCCGCGCTCCAAGGTCGGGCTGGCCGCCGTCTCGCGAACATCCGCGCTGCCGGGACCAGGACCGAGCAGCAGCGGGTCCGCGCAGATGTTGCCCGCGCCCGCGAACGGCGCCGCGCCCGAGCAGACGTCGCCGTAGGTCGCGCTCACCCCCGCGAGGCCCTGGAAGCCGCCGAGCTCGGGGCCGCCGCTGTCGCCGTACACGATCGTGTTCGTCAGGCCGAGCACATCGTGGGGACCGCCGCTGATGCCGGCGACCGGCCCGCTCGCTCCGGATACGGTGTTGCCCGTGACCGTGGAGTCGCTGACGCGCAGCGTCGCGTAGGCGTTGGGGCAGACGAAGCCGATATAGATGCCGGCGCCGTTGGCGCTCGGACCGCTCTGCAGTGTGTTGCCGGCGACGATCGCGTTCGTCAAGGTCGATTCGACGTTGGGGATCGTGGGCGGCGGTTCGGTCGTCTCGCCGCACTCCGCCACCGACAGGCCGGCCCCCCAACCGAAGACGCGTTCTTTTTTTGCGTTTTCTTTGCGTTCGGCGGCTGCAGCGTGTTGTTCGTGAAGTGGTCGCCGGCGCTCTGCAGCGCCACGTGCGTCGTCGACTCGCCGCCGCCCATCGCCGAGACCGCTGCGGCTTTGAAGCTCACGCCGTTGCCGTCGAAGGTGTTGCCCTGCTGCACGGCGTTGGTCGATGCCGTTGATATGCCCTGCAGCGAGAGCCCGCCGCCGAGGTAGCCGCGGGGGTCGATGTTCGTACCGCCTGGGTCGGAGACGCTGTTGTGACTGAACGTGTTGCCGTTCAGCGTGATCGCGATCCCGGCCGCCTCGGCGGTCAGCAGGGCTCCGCCGCCCTCGGCGTTCGCCGAGTTGCCTGTGAAGCGCGAGGTCGATAGCGCGGTCGTGCCTCCGAGCGAGAACGCCGACAGAGCCCCGCCGCTCGACCCAGCGCCCTGTGGCCGAGTTGTCGCTGAACTTGTCGCTGCTGAAGGTTCGCGCTCGTCGCGAACACCGTGAGCGCGCCGCCAGCCCCGGTGGTGCTGTTGGAGCTGAACGTCGAGTCGCTCACCGTCACGGCCGCGCTCGCCGTGTTGATGCGCGCGCCGCCGCCTTCGCCGCCGGTGGCGACGTCGTTGGTGAACGTGTCGTGCGCCAGCGTCACCGTCGAGCCTTCTGGAGCGCCGTTGAGGGTCAGCGCGCCGCCGCTGTTGGCGGCGGTGCTGTGCGCGTTCTCGAAGATCAGACCTTCGATCGTCGGCGCGCCCCCGCTGCCTTCGAGCTGGACGGTGTTCGTGCCACCGTCGAAGCCCGCCCCCGGCGTGCCCGCGAGCGTCATCTGCACAGCGGGCAGTTTGTAGGGAAAGCCGCTTTTGCAGAGTTCGCTCAGCGTGATCTTGTCGCCGGCTTTCGCCCCGCTCAGCGCGCTCTGAAGATTGGCACAGTTGACGGTCGTTTCCGCCGCGAGTGCCGGTGTTGCGAGCAGCCCCAGCGCAAGCATCGCCCCGACCAACACCCCCGATTTCCCGGCCATCTCGCGCAACTTACAGCACGCTGCGGAGGCCGCTCGACCGAACGTCCAGCCGGGTCCCGCGACAAGCCAGGCGTCCCGGTCGAGAGCGGCTCTGCCAGCGCCTACGCCGGCCGGGTAGGATGGCGGGCGCAACTTGTCCCCAACACGCGAGGTTCATAGGCACGTGGCACTCGACCTGCAGCAAGTATCCGACGTCAGCACCGAGCCCGGCGAGCTGCCGAAGACGATGGCCGCCTGGGTGATCCGCGAGGAGCGCCAGGGCGAACCGAAGGACGCCTTCCAGGTCGAGGAGATCGAGGTGCCCGAGCCGGGCGCCTTCGAGGTGATCGTGCGCGTGATGGCCGCCGGCGTCAACTACAACAACGTGTGGGCCGCGCTGGGCAAGCCGGTCGTCGGTGTGACGCTACGGCGACCACCCCGAGTTCGGCCACCACATCGGCGGCTCGGACGCCTCGGGCGTCGTCTGGAAGGTCGGCGCCGGCGTGACCCGCTGGAAGCCGGGCGACGAGGTCGTCGTGCACTGCAACCAGGCCTCCTACGAGGACCCCGAGGTGCACGGCCTCGACCCGATGGCCGCCCCCTCGCAGAAGATCTGGGGCTATGAGACGACCTGGGGCTCCTTCGCCCAGTTCACGAAGGTCCAGGCCCAGCAGCTGCTGCCCAAGCCGCACGCGCTGACCTGGGAGGAGGCCGCCTCCTACGGCCTCGTCTACTTCACCGCCTACCGCATGCTGATCACCCGCTGCAAGCTGCAGGCCGGCGCCAACGTGCTGATCTGGGGCGCCGCCGGCGGGCTCGGCGTGTTCGCCACGCAGCTCTGCGCCGCCGCCGGCGCGCACTGCGTCGGCGTCGTCTCCTCCGCCGAGAAGGGCGAGCTGGTCAAGCGCCTCGGCGCCGTCGACTACATCGACCGCGCCGAGTTCGCCGGGCATGATGCGCACCGGCGCGGAGACGCCCGAGGAGGAGAAGGCCCGCTTCGGCGTCTCGCGCGAATTCGCCAAGCGCGTCAAGGAGATCCTCGGCGATGCCCCCGACATCGTCTTCGAGCACGTCGGCAAGGCGACGTTCCCGACCTCCGTGTTCACCGTCAAGCCGTTCGGCAAGGTCGTGATCTGCGCCGGCACGACCGGCTTCGACCTCGACTTCGACGTGCGCTACCTGTGGATGAAGCAGAAGGAGATCCTCGGCTCGCACTTCGCCAACGCGTACGAGTGCATGAAGGCCAACGAGCTGATCGAGTCCGGCCAGATCCGCCCCGTGCTGTGGCGCACGCTCGGCTTCGACGGCGTCGCCGAAGCGCACCAGCTGATGCTCGAAAACAAGCACCTCGGCAAGATCTCGATCCTCGTCGGCGCCGAGCACGAGGGCCAGGGCAAGACGGCCGACGGCCCCGGCGCGATCCACGCCGAGGTCGGCGCCTGATGGCCGGCACCGTGATCGTCCCGTGGTACGCCACGGGCTTCCGGGCGACGCCTTCGAGCCGAGCTCGAGCAGGTCGCCGCCGCCGCGCTGCGCTACGGCGCGACCTCCTACGCCGTCTACCGCGCACGCGACGACCGCTACAAGTTCCAGCAGCTCGCGACCTTCGAGCAGCCACCTGCGACTGGGAACGCTACTGGGACGGCCCGGAGATGACGCACTTCCGCACGGTGCACTCGAGCTGGTACCAGGTGCCGGTGCTCTACGGCTGGTGGGACAAGACCGCCGGCGGGGAGATCCACGCCGACGCCGCCGGTCCGGCCGGCAACGGTCACGGTCACGCCAACGGCGCGCCGCACGGCGTCGTCGAGGGCGAGAGCGCCTAGCTCAGCCCTGCTCGAGAGGGGCCATCGTCAGACCGGCGCCCTTGAGCTGCTCCCAGTAGTGCTCGGCCGGCTCCTGCATGCCCGGTGTAGACGATCGCCTGGCCGGAGTTGTGGATCACGTTGGCGATCTCGTGACCGCGCTCGAGCGTGATGCCGGGGATGAAGCGCGCGAGCGTGCGCGCGACGTGGTCGAAGGTGTTGTGATCGTCGTTGCGCACGATCACCCGCCACGAGTCGCCGAGGCCACTCCCTGGCCCGCCGACGCGCGGAAGCTCGATCGTCTCGCCACGCCCGAGAGGATAAAGGGCGCGCCGCAGCCGTACAATTGAGCACATGAGCGACGATCATTCCGCGCGGCTGCCCGAGCGCGACCGGCCCTGGATGATGCGCACCTACGCCGGGCACTCGACGGCGAAGGCCTCCAACGAGCTCTACCGGCGCAACCTCGCCAAGGGCCAGACCGGCCTGTCGGTCGCCTTCGACCTGCCGACCCAGACCGGCTATGACCCCGACGACGAGCTCGCGCGGGGCGAGGTCGGCAAGGTCGGCGTGCCGGTCTCCCACCGCGGCGACATGGCGCGCGCTGATGGACGGCATCCCGCTCGGACGAGATGAACACGTCGATGACGATCAACGCGACCGCCGCGTGGCTGCTGGCGCTGTACATCGTCGCCGCCGAGGAGCAGGGCGTCGCCCAGGAGCAGCTGCAGGGCACGACGCAGAACGACATCATCAAGGAGTTCCTCGCGCGCGGCACCTACGCCTTCCCGCCGGCCGCCTCGATGCGGCTGATCGCCGACATGATCGCCTACACGGTCGAGCACGTGCCGAAGTGGAACCCGATCAACATCTGCTCCTACCACCTGCAGGAGGCCGGCGCGACGCCCGTGCAGGAGATCGCCTACGCGATGAGCAACGCGATCGCCGTGCTCGACGCCGCGCGCGAGCGGGTCGAGGCGGCTCCCGCGGGCGACGAGCAGGCCACGCAGAAGCTGATGGAACAGGTCTTCGGGCGGATCTCGTTCTTCGTCAACGCCGGCGTGCGCTTCGTCGAGGAGCACGCCAAGCTGCGCGCGATGGGCGTCTTGTGGGAGGAGCTCGGCCGCGAGCGCTACGGCGTGCAGGACGAGCGCCACCTGCGCTTCCGCTACGGCGTGCAGGTCAACTCGCTCGGGCTGACCGAGGCCCAGCCGGAGAACAACGTGCAGCGGATCGTGCTCGAGGCGCTCGCCGTCACGCTCGGCCGCGACGCGCGCGCCCGGGCGATCCAGCTGCCGGCCTGGAACGAGGCGCTCGGGCTGCCGCGCCCGTGGGATCAGCAGTGGTCGCTGCGCATCCAGCAGGTGCTCGCGTACGAGACCGACATCCTCGAGTACCCCGACATCTTCGAGGGCTCGATCGTGATGGACGGCCTCGTCGCCGAGCTGCTCGAGGGCGCGCGCGCCGAGATGGCCGTCGTCGCCGAGCACGGCGGCGCGGTCGAGGCGGTCGCCTACATGAAGGCCGCGCTGGTCGACTCCCACCGCGAGCGCATCCGCCGGATCGAGTCCGGCGAGCAGGTCGTCGTCGGGCAGAACCGCTTCGCCGAGACCGAGGAGTCGCCGCTGACGGCCGACGCCGAGGGCGGCATCCTCGTCGTCGACCCGGCCGTCGAAGCGCAGCAGATCGAGGCGCTCCGCGCCTGGCGCGCCGCGCGCGACCAGGCCGCCGTCGATGCGGCGCTGGCCGAGCTCGCCGAGGCGGCGGCGGCGCCCGAGCAGAGCACCAACCTGATGACCGCCACGATCGCCGCCGCGCGCGCCGGCGCGACGACCGGCGAGTGGTCGCGCACGCTGCGCGAGGTGTTCGGCAGCTACCGCGCGCCGACCGGCGTCGGCGAGGCCGCCGCCGCGCCGGCCGACGGCGAGCTCGGCGAGCTGCGCGAAGAGGTCGCGCGCCTGCAGGAGAAGCTCGGCCGGCGCCCGAAGATCCTCGTCGGCAAGCCCGGCCTCGACGGGCACTCCAACGGCGCCGAGCAGATCGCCGTGCGCGCGCGCGACGTCGGGCATGGACGTCGTCTACGAGGGGATCCGCCTGACCCCCGCGCAGATCGCCGCCTCGGCGCTGCAGGAGGGCGTCCACGTGATCGGCCTGTCGATCCTCTCCGGCTCGCACCGCGAGCTGATCCCGGCCGTGATCGACGCGCTGCGCGAGGCCGGCGTGACGGCGCCGGTGGTCGTCGGCGGGATCATCCCCGAGCAGGACGTCGAGGCGCTGCGCCAGGCCGGCGTCGCGGCGGTCTACACGCCGAAGGACTTCGACATCACGCGCATCATGCGCGACATCGTCGAGCTCGTCGGCGCCGAGGGCGCGGGTGGCGACGGCGCCGTCGCGGCCGCCCCGGTGGCGGTAGCCGGCAGCGGCTCCTCCGCCAACGGCGCGGCGTGAGCGGGGCACCGCGGTCGCAGGACGGGGTCGGCGCCGCGCTCGGCGCGCGCCTGCGCGAACGGGACCTGAGCGCCGCGCCGGCGACGCTGAACCTGCTCGAGAGCACCGCCGCCGGCGACCGCGAGCAGGCCGCGGCGCTGCTGCGCGAGGTCTCCCCCGCCGCGCTCGGCGGCGAGGCGCCGGGGCACGTCGTCGGCGATCACCGGACCGCCGGGGGCCGGCAAGTCGACGCTGCTCTCGGCGCTGTTGCGAGCCTGGCGCGCCGACGGGCCGCACCGTCGCGATGCTCGCCGTCGACCCCAGCTCGCGCCGCTCGGGCGGATCGCTGCTCGGCGACCGCGCGCGCGATCGAGTTCGATCCGACGGACCGCGACGTGTTCATCCGCTCGACCTCCGCCGGCGAGCGCCTCGGCGGGCTGGCGTGGGCGACGCGTGCCGCCGCGCACGCGCTCGCGGCGGCGTTCGACGTCGTCGTGATCGAGACGGTCGGCGTCGGCCAGGCCGAGACCGAGGTCGCCGACGTCGCCGACACGGTCGCCGTCGTCGTGCAGCCGGGCAGCGGCGACGTCCTGCAGTTCCTGAAGTCCGGGATCATGGAGATCCCCGACGTGCTCGTCGTGACGAAGGCCGACCTCGGTCAGATCGCGCTGCAGCACGCGGCGCGACCTCAGCGCCGCGCTGCGCTCGCTCGGTTCGCGCGACACGCGCGTCGTGCGCCGTCTCCTCGCTCTCGCCGCCGCAGGGGATCGAGGAGCTGGTCGAGGCGCTGGACGAGCACCGTGCGGGCGTCGACGTGCGCGAGCGCAGGCTGCGTGCGCGGCGGGCCAATGCCCTGGCCGACTTCACGCACGAGCACGGCGAGCGCGGGCTGCGCGCGCTCGGCGGCCGCCACGCGGCCGAGCAGCTGCTCGCCGGCCAGGACCCGAAGCTCGACACGGCGGCGCTCGTCGCGGCGCTCGAGCAGGGTGCTGAGAGCCGATGAGGAAGGCTCCCACTCCCCCCGACGAGCCGGCCCGGCGCGCGGAGAATCCCGCCGAGCGGCCCGCGCCCAAGCGCTCCCACGTGGGCGGCGACCTGCTGCTGATCTTCGGTGCGTTCGTGCTCGCGAGCGCGCTCGCCGGCGCCCTGGGCGCGGCGAACCTCGGCACGGCGCTGTCGTTCGGCCAGATCGGGCTGGCGCTGATGACCGTGTACGTGCTGCTCAGGCGCTGACAGGTACCGCCGCCGCCCGCGGCGCTGGCATAAGCTGCGGCGATGGGAACCGGGTGCTTCGTCTCGACCGGCCGTTCGATCGACAGCGCGATCGAGCGCGTCAAGCTCGCCGAGTCGCTCGGCTACGAGGCGGCCTATGTCACGCACATCGCCGGACGCGAGTCGCTGACGGTGGTCACGGCGTATGCCCTCGCGACGAGCAGCATCCGCGTCGGGCCGGGGGTCGTGCCGATCTACACGCGCACGCCGGCGACGATGGCGCAGACGGCGGCGACGATCGACGAGATCTCGGGCGGGCGGCTGAACCTCGGCATGGGCGTCTCGCACCGACCGGTCGTCGAGGGCTGGCACGGACAGACGATCGACAAGCCGGTGGCCGAGATGCGCGAGTACGCCTCGATCGTGCGCGGCATTCTGCGCGGCGAGAGCTATGAGAGCGGCGAGAAGTGGCAGACGGGCTTCCAGCTCGCCGGGATCGACCCGCGGCCGCAGCTGCCGATCTACATCGCCGCCCTCTCCCCCGCGATGCTGCGCCTGGCCGGCGAGATCGCCGACGGGGTGCTGCTGTGGCTGTGCTGCCCGAAGTACATCGAGGACGTCGTGATCCCGGAAGTGAGCAAGGGGCGCGAGCGCAGCGGCAAGACGCTCGAAGGCTTCGACGTCGTCCCGGCCGTGCCCTGTGCGCTGACCGACGAGCGCGACTCGGCCTACGGGGCGATGCGCACGGAACTGATCCCTTACTTCGGCCTTCCGTTCTACCGCGCGATGATCGAGCGCTCCGGCTTCGGCGCCGAGATCGAGCGCTACGACGCCGCCTCCGGTGATCTGGCGGCGATGCAGGTTGCCATCTCAGACGACTTCCTCGCCCAATTGACGGCCGTCGGCAGCGAGTCGGACGTGCGCGCCGGGATCGAGCGCTATCGCCAGGCGGGCGCCACGACGCCGTGCGTCGGCCCGGTCTCGAAGACCGACTTCGAGGCCACGCTGCGCGTGGGAATCGGCGCCTGAGACGCAGCTCGGCGCGTAGTCTCACGTTCGATGCTCGTCCTTCTCGGCTTCGCCGTGCTCGCCGGTGCGGGCACCGCCCTGTCGCCGTGCGTGCTGCCCGTGCTCCCGGCGCTGCTCTCGGCGGGCGGCGTGGGCGGGCGGCGTCGGCCGCTCGGCATCGTGCTCGGCCTGTCGATCACGTTCACCGTGACGATCGTCGGCGTGGCGCAGGTCGTCGACGGCGTCGGGCTTGGCTCGGACCCGCTGCGCGACGTGGCGATCGTCGTGCTGCTCGTGTTCGGCGTGGCGCTGCTCGTGCCGCAGCTGGCCGACCGGATCGAGGCGCCGCTCTCGCGCCTGGCGCGCTTCGGCCCGCGCTCACGGGGCGAGGGCTTCTGGTCGGGGATGCTCGTCGGCGGCGCGCTCGGCTTCGTCTACACGCCGTGCGCGAGCCCGATCCTCGCCGCCGTCATCTCGGTCAGCGCGGCCAGTGGGAAAACGATCGTGATCGCGCTCGCCTACGCGCTCGGCTCGGCGCTCGTGCTGCTCGCGCTGACGCTCGGCGGCAGGCGGCTGTTCGAGCGCATTCGCCGGGCCGGTCGCGGACCGGCGCTGCAGCGGGCGCTCGGCGCGATCATGGTCGTCACGGCGATCGCGATCGCGACCAACCTCGACGTCAACTTCGACCAGTTCGTCGCCCAGCACATCCCCGACGTCAACCTGACGGCGTCGCTCGAGTGCTCGGAAACGGTCACCAAGCACCTGCACGAAATCTCGGGGCACCAGCCCAAGTTCGCCCCGGCCAACGGTTCCTCGACCTGCCACGGCTCGGGCTCGAGCGTGAATGCGGCGCCGGCGAACGCGAGCCAGGCGACGCTGCTCGCCGACGCGCGCGGCCTGCGCAAGCTCGGCCCGGCGCCGGAATTCATGCAGACCCAGGACTGGTTCAACACGCCGGGCATGAAGCCACTGACGCTGAGCTCGCTGCGTGGACGCGTGGTGCTGATCGACTTCTGGACGTACACGTGCATCAACTGCATCCGCACGCTCCCCTACCTGAAGGCGTGGGACGCTTCCTACCGCCACGACGGCCTGACGATCGTCGGCGTGGAGACGCCCGAGTTCGCCTTCGAGCGGGACGCGGCCAACGTGTCCAATGCGATCAAGCAGTTCGGCCTGCGCTATCCGGTCGCCCAGGACAACGAAATGGGCACGTGGAACGCCTACGGCAACGAGTACTGGCCGGCCGACTACCTGATCGACGCGCACGGGCAGGTTCGCTACGCGGCCTTCGGCGAGGGCGACTACGACAAGACCGAAACGGCGATCCGCGCGCTGCTCGCCGAAGCGGGCGGCCAGCTCGGCGGGCGCAGCGCGCCCAAGCACGTCGTCGTGCCGAGCCGCCAGGCGACGCCGGAGACCTATCTCGGCAGCGAGCGCGCCGAAGGCTGGCTGCAGCGCCCGAAGGACGGAGTGCACGACTACGGCACGCCCGCCACCGGGCACTTGGCGCTGAGCGAATTCGCCTACAGCGGCACGTGGAAGATCGCGGCGCAGCCGGCTGAAGCCGTCGCGAATGCCGGCATCGACGTCGAGTTCCAAGCGAAGAACGTGTACCTCGTGCTGAGCTCGGCCGGAGCGCACCCGCGCCACGTGCAGGTACTGCTCGACGGGAAGCCCATCTCGGCGGCCGACGCCGGCTCGGATGTGCACGGGTCCAGCGTGACCGTACGCGGGCAGCGGTTGTACACGCTCGTCTCGCTCCCCCGGGACGAGCGCCACCGTTTGAGCCTGCGCTTCGCACCGGGGGTCAGCGGGTTTGCCTTCACGTTCGGCTAGGGCCGTGTCGCACTAAGTGCGACTCCCGCAGGCAAATCTCGTCCAGCGGTCGCGCGCGGCAGTGCCTGGCGATGTAGCCTGACGGCGTGCGGTGCCGTGCCGACGTGGCTGCGCGTGGCGTGCGAGCTAGACGATCTCTACGTACAGGGCAACAGGAGGTAAGTAGATGTATTGGAACGCCGACGATGGGGGCGGTACCCAGTGCCGTGGCACACGCGTGTGCCTGCAGGCGAAGGCGCGACGCGGGAGGCTGCGTACAGCTACTGCCGGCGCCGTTGTGATCGCGCTTACGGGGCTGCTCGGCCTTGTGCCGACGGCTGGTGCGGTTTCCGACGAAACGGCCGTCAGCCTCGGCGGCAGTCCGCTCAGCGTCTACGTCGGGCCGCGCGGCCAATGCCAATCGAGCTATGTCGTCAACGGGACGGCGAACAACAACTATTATCCTGGCGACTCGCAGGTCGGCGACTGTGGCTTCTTCCTTGCCTTCCCGAACAGTGGCGCGGGTCAACCGGCAGACTTGCAAGCAAAGACGTTCGGCTTCGAAGGCCATGCCGGCCCAGGCGCGCTCGCCGGTCCCGGGCTCGGCGGCATTTACACACCGGTTTCGCAATCGGGCATCAGCGGCGACGGCTCGGCAGCGAGCCCTCTCACGCAGACGACGGTCTTCAAGGTAGTCGACTCCGGCGCCAAAGAAGACGCCCTGGTGACCGAGACGACCACCTACGTCAACGGAGCCCCTCAATTCATCTCGACGTACAACGTCAAGAACACGTCCGGGTCGACGTTGTACTTCCGCGCCCTTTACGCGGGCGATCTGTACGTCAATGGCGACGATCGCGGGATCGGCTCCTTCCTGGCAGGACCGCCTCGATTCATTGGCGGGCAGAACACGAACTCGGGAATCCTCGGCGGCTTCATCGAGGTCGGTGAACCAGCGCTGCCCTGGTCCTCCTTCCAGGAGGGCTATTGGTCGAATTCGTTCGGCTCGTTCTCACCGGGCGACGAAGGAATCTGGAACGAGCTCGAAACGAGCGTCGAAAGCGCGAAGGCATTCAACGAAACGATCGAGCCGAAAGAACTCGACGACGGCGCAGGCGTCGAGTGGGACCAGCTGCGAACGACGGGCCTGGCAGCGGGTAAAGAACAGGCTTTCTCGATCATCAATCGAACGCAAATACCCTCCAGCTTGGTCGTCCAGCCGGTCACGCAATCGCACACGGTCGGTGAGACGGCGACGGTGACGGTGACGGCGACCGACAACGTCGGCACGCCGTACTCCGGTCGACCGCTCGTCTACTCGATCGGCGGAGCGAACCCGAAAACGGGCAGCGTGACGACGAACGCGGCAGGCCAGGCAACGATCAGCTACGTCGGCACGGCCGCCGGGCTGGACACGATGCAGATGTTCCTGGACCTCAACGGCAACGGCTCCTCCGACAACGGCGAGCCGAGCTCGGCGGCCCAGATCATCTGGGTGCCGGCGCCGCCGACGCCGAACAGCACCTACACGATCCAGAAAATCCACGCCAACTCCAACGGCACGATCACGATCACGTTCGTGCCGGCGCAGGACGGAACGGCGATCGTCGAAGTGACGGTGCCGACGGCGTCGATCTCGCGCAACGCGTCGATCGCCAAGAAGAAGAAATGCAAGAAGAACCAGGTACGCATCAAGGGCAAGTGCCGTCCGAAGACAAGCGTCTCGGGCAAGGTCTCAGCCCAGGGCAAGGCGGGCGTGCCGCTTGCGATCACGGTCAAGCCGTCGAGCAAGGTGAGGAAGGCGCTGGCCAAGGGCAGGAAGGTTCAGCTGACGGCCAAGCTGACCTACAAGTCGGCCCTCGGCGGGACCCCGACGGTGAAGACGTTCCACTTCACCGTGAAGGGCAAGAAGAAGAAAAAGAAGCACCACTGAGCGGCACGCGCCGCTCGGGCTGACGGAACGGGGCGCTTCGGCGCCCCGTTCTCGTTAAGGCGGGGCGGCGGCCGAGGGCCGACCGGGGAGTGCGCCCTACAATCATCGCCATGGAGGGCTCCACCCCAGAGACCGGCGCCCGTAGCTGGCTGCGCTGCTACCGCTGCTGGTCGCAGGATCTCGAGGTGCAGGTCCACTACGAGGGCATTCACAAGATCGATCCGGACACGGGCGAGCGCGCGGAAGTGATCGACGAGTTGCAGGAGGCCGTCGTCCAGTGCCTCGACTGCATGCATGACCAGCCCCACCTCGGCTTCAACAACAGCCGTGTCGAGCCGATCGAGGATCGTTGGGAAAGGATGATCGCGGGAACGCCCTGGGTTGCCTCGTGCACGGTGGCGGTCGACGCCGACGAGGTCGAGAGCTGTTCCGGGCCGGAGGCCGGCGACGCGCTCTCCTACGCCGCGTTCGGGGACCACGGCGTGCGCGAGTTCTTCACACACGTGCGCTTCCACAAGCACGAGGACGACTCGCGCATCATCGTGCACCTGCTCGTCGAGCTCTACGCACGGTCGCTCGAGGAGGCCACCGAGGTGCTCGAGTCCTCCGCGCGCGGAGCGCTGACGATCACCTCGCTGGCCGAGGAGTCCCGCCCGCCGGCGGCAGCCGCCGGCGAGAGCCACGGGCACGAATAGGGCCCTCGCCGCGCCCCCGGGCGGCGACGAGCCGGCCGCGGATGGGCTGCTCCTGCCGCAGAGCGCAACGCCCAGCAGCCCATACCCGGCGCTCGGGGGCGAAAACCTAGCCATTCGTCCAGGTTCCCCTGGACCAATGGGCGGTTGCTTGCGACCATTGTGGAACGCGATTCTTCATGTAAAGTCGAGTTCAAGAGTTCGCATGACGCGGACTGTGGACCGAAGGGAGAGCACGTATGGATGCGTCGCTGAAGGTTCTGATTGCGGACGATCACCCACTGATGCTGAACGGACTGCGCCGCGCGCTGGAAGGCAGCGAGGGCATCGAAGTAGTCGGCGAGGCTCGCTCGGGCGAGGAACTGCTGACGCTCGTAGAGCGCCGTAAGCCGGACTTGGTCCTACTGGACCTGCACATGCCGGGAATCGGCGGCATCGAGTGCATGAACAGGCTCAAAGTCGACTTTCCCGACGTGAAGGCAGTCGTGATCTCCGCCTCGGATGACCGCACGACGATCGACGCCGCGCTGATGGCCGGCGCGAGCGCGTACATCCTCAAGTGCGTCAGCGCCGTTGACATCCCCTCGGTCGTGCGGCAGGCAGCCACGGGCGCCGTCTACCACGTCCCGGCGATGCCCCGCGCCGGCAGCGAGCCGCAACCGACGGCGAGCGGCCCCGAGCTGACCGCGCGTGAGCGGACGATCCTCACCTCGATCGCCGACGGGCTGACGACGAAGGCGATCAGCCGGGACCTGTGGCTGAGCGAGCACACCGTCAAGTTTCACCTGACGAACATCTACCGCAAGCTCGGCGTCTCGAACCGCAGCGGCGCTGTCCGCTACGCATTCGAACACGACCTCGCCTCACCCGAAGCCGTCACAGCCTAGGCGCGCCTACGCCAGGGCAAAAGTCGTGCGGGCCGCCGCCGGCCTCGGGCATGCTGCGAACCTTCCACAGGGCAGCGGCCCGCCGGCATTGCCAGACCGCGGCGACTGCGCGCCCGCGCCCGCGCCGCGCGCCGACGCCGACGCCCTCAGCCGGTCGCGCCTTCTGCGTGCCCGTCCGGGGTCAACGGTCCCCAGCGCTCGAGCGCTACCGAGACGACCGTCGGTCCGCCGGGTCGGCTGTCGATCCGGCACTGGCCTCCGAGCAAGCGAACGCGCTCGTGCATCGCGACGAGGCCGAGTCGCCCTTGGCGTGCCGCGCGGATCAGCGTGGACTCGAGATCGAAGCCATCGCCGTTGTCGACCACCTGTGCCTCGATGCCCTCGCTGTTCGCAGACACCGCGATCCGCACCTGCTTCGCGTTGCTGTGCTCGCGCACGTTGGCCAGCGCCTCGTGGACGATGTTCAGCAGAGCGATCTGCTGCGAGGCCGACAGCGACCCGAGCTCTCCTTCGAGCACCAGATCCGGCTCGATGTCGGTGCGTGCGGCGAATGCCTGAGCGACGTCGCGCAAGGCCCTCGCGAATGGCCGGTTGAGCAGAACCGAGGCGGCGCGGACTTCGTTGGAGATGCGCCGCAGCGCTTCCTCCAGCGACACCAGTTGCGACTCAACGTCGGCGAAGCTGCCACGGGCGAGCTCGCGCTGCTCGTTCGCATCCAGCAACGGCTCGAGGCGGTCCCGCAGGACCCGTAGGTCTTGCGCGATCACGACGACGTCCTGAATCGGCCCATCGTGCAGGTCAAAACCGAGGCGCGCGAGCTTGCGCTCGCTGGACTCGATCAGTGCGTGCTCGGATGCCGCGTTGGCCGCGAGCAGGGCATTGCGCTCCAGCACCGCGCCCATCATCCCCGCGGCATCGAGCAGGAACGCCCGGCACGCTTCGCCCATCCCGGGCCTTGCCAGGCCTACGAGCACTGCGAGCGGATGGCGCCATCTACCCACGGGCAGAGCCAGCAGCAGCCGCCGAGGACCGGGCTGGGTGCTCTCGCCGGCGAGCACGCGCGAGGCGTTCTCGCGCGCACCACGGGAGGGAGTGCCCTCGCCCACATGGTGCATGCACCGAACCTGTTCGGACTCATCGAGCGTCCACAGCGAAACGCTGCGCAGCGGCGCGAGCGCCGCCAACATCTTCACCTGAGTCTCGACGGCGCTCGTCGGGGAGACGGCAAGCAACTCGGGCGAGCGAAGCACCTCGCGCGCCAGCGCGAGGTGCGATATGCCCACCGTCGACTCGATCTGCTCACCGAGCCAGGCCGTGTCCTCGGGGCGCTCGGAGAGCTCCGCGCGCATGCCGACGATCAGTTCCGCAGCGGCGACCAACAGGGCCGTACGCTCTGCGTCGGCGCTCGCTCCGCCCCCGGCGAGAGCCTCGAGGGCGCGCCTGCGTGCGATCCTGCGTATCCGCATGAACATCCGCCGGTCGGGCCATTCGACCTCGTCGAAGATGCGCTCGAGACGGCGCTGCTCGGCCGGGAGAGCGCGCAAGACGCTCTCGCCGCGAGGGCGCGGCGACGCTGCCTTCTTGGCGGTTGCTTGGCTGGCCATCGTCTTCGAATGGAACGCTCGGTCCGCACGACGTGCGCGGATGAGGCTCATATCGGCAGCGATGAGAGAATTCTCAAGGCGTGGACAGCGCGCTTGCCGGCTAGCTCGTGTGAACGCCGAAGGACGCCGACAGTCCGACCAGGAACGCGCGCATCACGCTGCCGGCGGGCGTCCAGGCCTCGGCGCCGTGCTGGTTGAGCGGAGCGCCACCGGCATCGGAGAAGCCGATCTCGATGTGACCGTGCCCAAGCGAGGCCGCGTCGCCGGTGTGACCGACGATCGCGATCGGCTGCCCGGCGGCGACGTGCTGCCCCGCCTGCACGAGCGCTTGGGCGACATGGCCGTAGTAGATGTGCTGACCCGCGAGCGAGCCGCTCGTCGCTTCGATCACGGGGTAGTTCGGTCCAAAGCCGGCGGGATCGCTGGCGACGGCGCTGACGACGCCCGGCGTGATCGAATAGACCAGCGCGCCGTCGGGCGGGGTCTCGATGTCGACGCCATCGTCGGTGCGACCGAGCTGTTGCATGTAGGTGGCCTGCAGCGGCAGCGCATAGCCCTGCTCGACCCGCGCGAAGGAAGCCTTGTCGCTGAGCATCCGGGCTCGCAGCAGCACCTCGGCGACGTACCAGTCGGCGTGGTTGTACGCGAAGATCGCGCCTGCAAGGTCGTGCGCAGCACCGCTCGCCTGCAGGTAGCGCGCCGCCGCGAAGATCGCATCCTGCGGCGAGTAGGGATTCGCGTAGCCGTCGTGGTCAGCGTCGACGCCCCACTGCTGCCAGGTCGCCGGCATGAACTGCATCCAGCCGACGGCTCCGGCAGAGGAGACGGACAGGTTCTGTCCGTAGTCCGTCTCGATCTGGTTGATCGCGGCGAGCACCCGCCACGGGACGTCGTAGCGGTGCGCGGCCTGCTTGTAGATCGGCACCAGGTATGCCGGCGGTTCGTTGGCTTCGATGCCGACCAGGCCCGACGGCAGCCCTTCGAGGGCGGGAACCGGCGGGTAGCCGCCGGGCACCGGGTTGCCGGGTGCCTGATCGCCGGGCTTCGTCGACTTGCCCGGCTTGCCCGTCTGCTTGCCCGCCGCGGACGGCTTCCCCTGAGCTCGGCCGCCGGTCGCTCGAGGACGAACGCGTGGCTTCGCCCCCTTCGGCGCGGGGGCCTGCGTCTGCGCAGCCTGTGCGCCCGCGATCGAGTCGGCGGCGAGCGTGGCGGAGGTCACCGGCTGACTCGTCCCCACGGCAGTCGGCGACACGGGGGCCGCAGTCGGAGCAGGCGCCTTGGCGGTCGGACCCGACGTCGTCGGCGCGGGTTCGCTCGGCGACTTGGGCTCGGATTCCGGCGGAGCCTGCGGCGTAGTTTCCTGCGGCGCTTCGGGTGGGACGACCGGCGGCGGTGAAGCTGCTTCCCCGCCTTCTTCGGCTTTGGCCGGCGCTTCTTCGGCCGGTTCCGGCGTCGCTTCCGGCGCGGGTTCGGCGCTCATCGGCGTAGCCATCGAGCCGTCCGCGAGCGCACCCGCCGAGAAGCCGGGCAGCACGCACAACTGAAATGTGACAAGCAGCAGCAGCGCGCCGCGGCGAATCGCATAAGGCCAGGTGCGGCTCACACCGCCGCGGCCCGGTCTCGGGCGCCGATTGGCGCGACGGTCGGCAGGCGTAGGCAAGTCGAGGCGCAACTCGTCCAGAAAGCGCACCGCGAAGGTCGTCTGCGGATGATCCACGAGCGGCAGCGGGACCGCGAAGACGCCACGCCACAGCCAGTCCCCCGGCTCGCCCGAGGCGTCGAGCGAGAGCGATGCAAGTCGAGGCGAGAAGAGCTGCTCGACGGCCTCGCGCTCGAGAATCAGGACGGGGCGGGCGGCCGCAGGCAGCTCGAACGGGAGACGCACCGACAGGCTCAGCAGGGCGGGTGAGCGATCGCTCGGCAGGTAGTCGAAGCGCTCAAGCGAGAGGCGCTCGCCGCGAGTATCGCGTGACCGGGACGGCCCGGCTTGGTTCCTCAATGGCGTCATCGGCTCAGCTCACCGGGAATCCCGCGAGGGGCGGTCCGAACAGCATGATCAGGGCGCCGAGCGAGAGGAACGGCCCGAATGGGAGCGTCGTCTTGCGGGCGGCCAGACCGCCGCGCACGAGAATCAGCAGCGCGACCGGGAACACGCACAGGAACGCGAGCACGATCGCGCCCGCGACCTGCCAGCCGAGCGCCGCACCGAGCAGCAGCGCGAGCTTGACGTCGCCCATGCCCATCCACGCGCCGCTCAGCAGATGCGGAAGCAGGAAGAACAGCGCGGCAAAGACCGCGGCGAGCGCCCACTCGGGCGCGCGGTCAGGGAACAGGGCGATCTGCGCGACCAGCACGAACGCTCCCGCCGGCAGCACGATCCGGTTGGGAATGATGCCGCGCTCGATGTCGACCGCCGAAAGGACGATCAGCACCGCCGCCGTGAATGCGGCCACAGCGGCGTGGGCCAGCGGCAGAACCGCGAACGCGAGCGCGACGAGCACGACCCCGAGGGCCGCGGCCGGCGCGGGGCTCTGCAGGAGCCGCTCGCCCGCGTCAGGAGACGGGCGCAAGGCTGCGGTCGGTGCCTCGCTCATGGCTGAAGCATCCGTTCCGTGCGGGACTCGTCGGCGCGCTCGATGGCCTGCATCAGCTCGTCGAACGGGCCGAACTTAGCGAACGTCGGCGCGCCCACCTCCTGCGCGCACCCGTTCTCAGCGACGAGCACGACGCCGACCGGCGGGAGCAGCTCCTGAACGAGCGAAACAGTTGCGGCGAGCCGTGCGTCCTCGGAGTCGAGGATCGCGACGCTCACCTGCTCGCGGGCGATCAGCTCCTTGGCGCGGGCCGCATTCGCCGTCGTCGTCACCGAGCAGTTCCGGCGCGCCAGCAGCAACGACATCACCGTTGCGAAGCGATGGTCCGGGGAGACGATCAGGACGCTCAGCGGACGCAGCCGCGCGACGTGGACCTGCTCGTCCTGTCCCGCCGAAGGCTTGCCTGCGTCGGGCCACTGCGCGCCGACGCCGGGGGCAATAGGAAGGTCGGCTGCTGGACCACGCTGCTCGTGGCGTTCGCGCAGCTCCAGGCAATCGCCGACCAGCACGCCGCGCCGCGAGGATTCTCCGGCAGCGAGCTCGAGCACGGCACGGGCGCCGCGGCTTGACGCCGTGCGCCACGGCCGCAGTCGCTCGACCACCTCGAGTACCCGCAGCTCACGATCGAGGAACAGCGCATCGATCGGGAAGCGCATGAACGCCGTATGAATCGCCGGCGCAGGACGCAGCAGCAGACCCTCGCCGGCCGGCAACGCGCGACGCCCCATCAGCCCACGCATGCGCGGCAGCGCCCGGTCGGCGATCTCGCTCACGCAGACGGCGTTGCCGCGGGTGAGGTTGACTATCAGCTTCGTCTTGGTCACCAGCTCGATCGGCCCTTTCTCGTACGGCGCGCGCGTTCCGCCGCTGAATCGTGCCGGTACGTACCGGCGCTCAGCTACTCCTCGACTACGCCCGAAAGCTTCGAGCGCGGGCAGTGAAAACGAAACCCCCCGTTGGTCTAGGTCCGGCTAGCGCTTCTTCCTCCCACACACCCAACGGCTCCACCTTCGTCTAGGTGGAGTTAGAGCTTGGTCGCGTTTTCCTGGGTGGCGGGGAAACCTACGATGCCGGGCTGATGCGCAAGCTGCTCACGCTCACCCTTCTAACCCTGCTCGGCATCGCGGCCAGCGCCGGCATCGCCGACGCGCGCTCGCTGCGCGCTCCGACCTTGACGAGCCCCGCCAACGGAGCGCGCGTGCAGCAGCTGCCGGCGATCAGCTGGAACGCCGTCCGTGGCGCGGCGAGCTACGAATACCAGGTCGCAGCCGACCCGCGATTCAACTCGCTCGCACTCGGCAAGGGGACCGGCAAGGGCATCAGCCCAGACCTACAACCTCGCGGCGGCGCTCGACAAGACCGTGTCCCAACGGCACCTACTACTGGCGCGTGCGCGGGCTGACGGCGAAGGACAAGGTCGGCGCGCTGGTCGCGCGTGCGCAAGATCGTCAAGGAATGGAACGCCGCGCCGCAGATCACCGGCGGCAACGGCGTCGACGGTCAGCTGGCCGAGCACAGCCGCTCGTGCTCCGCTGGAGCTCGGTGCCCTACGCGAACAAGTACATCGTCTCGATCGCAACCGACCCAGGCGCTCTCCAACCTCGTCGTCGGCTCGAGCGACCAAACCGGTCGAAACCCAGGGGGTCACCTTCGCGCTGCCGATCGTCGCTGGCGCCCGGCGCCTACTACTGGGCGATCACGCCGTCGACGCCGAGGGGCATCGCGGCCACGCTCGGCCCGGTCGGCTCCTTCCATGGGCGTGGCCGAGCGCCACGTCGACGACCGTCACCGACCTCAACCCCGAAGCCGGCATCTTCGACGACCCGATCTTCTCGTGGACACCCGTACCGGGCGCGGCGCGCTACGAAGTCGAGGTCAACTCGGCGCAGAACACTTCGCGCCGGGATCGAAGTGGTGCTGCGCAGGGACGACGACGGGACCTCGCTCGCGCCGACGGCAGGTGCTCGCCAACAACCGCTACTACTGGCGGGTGCGCGCGCTCGACGCGCGCGGCGACGTCGGCGTGTGGAACGACGGTCAGCCGTTCGAAAAGACGTTCGACCCGCGACGCCGACCGATCGCGCAACCTGACCGTGCGCAACGCCGAAGGCGAGACGCTGAGCGGCGTCGCCGAGCACGGACACGCCGATCGTGACGTGGGACCCGATGCCCGGGGCGTCGCTCTACGAAGTGCAGCTCGGCCCATACAAAAGCGGCCTCGGCTGCGACTTCTCGTTCGCTCCGACGCACGGCGACGCTGCACGCGACGCACCGCCACGACCGCCTGGACGCCGCTCGGCGAAAACGCTGCCGGCAAACAGGGTCCGGGCGCGTGGCCTGCGCCGCAGCGCGGCCAAAGCTCTGGTGGCTGGCACCTACTGCGTTCGCGTGCTCGCCCGCACCGACGAAGACGCCCAGCACAATCAGGTGATCAGCGCGTGGACGCAGATCAACGGCGTCAACCACGCCGCGTTCACGTTCGCGGAACAACCCGCCCCCGGGACGGCGAGCGCTGAAGGCCTCGTCACCCAGGCCGGCGACTACATCGCGCCGAAAACCGGTTTCCAGCCAGGCTGCCGGAGCGCGTCGCCGGCTCTACGCCGGGAGCCGCCAATTGCACCCTGACCCCGCTGCTCACGTGGAAGCGCGTCGATGGCGCAGGGCTACTTCGTCGTCGATCGCGCGCGATCCGCGCTTCACCGAAGTGGCCGACGTCGGCTTCACGAACGTCCCTGCGTACGCACCGCGGCTGGCCAACGAAGTGCCGCTGTCCGACGAGACGACGAGCTACTACTGGGCGGTGATCCCGACGGCAGAAGCCGACGGGCCACGGCGTGTTCAGCTTCCCTTGCTTCACGACGACCACAAACCCGTGCGAAGCGCAGCACAACGACAACCCGCAGAGCTTTCAACAAGTCCTCCAACCCGCCCCAGCCGAAGGCCCGGCGGACGGCACCCGAAATCTCGAATCCCAGCCGACGTTCCGCTGGTCGCGCGCGGACAACGCGCGCACCTACGAGATCGCAGATCTCATCAGGATCCGAGCTTCGGCAAACCGATCGAGGACGTGACGACGAACGCGACCGCGTACACGAGCTCACTGACCTACCCCGCGGACACCGCGCTCTACTGGCGCGTGCGCGCGACCGACTGGAGCGGCCAGGGCCTGAACTGGTCGCCGACGCAGTCGTTCGTGCGGACGCTGCCGACGCCGACGCTCGTCCCACCGGCGCCGACGACCGTGTTCGGCATCCCGCCGCTGTCGTGGTCCCCGATGCAGGGCGCGATCGGCTATGACATGCACGTCGAACAGGCCGACGGCAAATCGAAGACTTCAACTTCGAGTCGCCGTCGGCGAGCGTCGTCAACTACTACGGTACCGGGATCGTGCCATCTACCAGGTGCGCGCCGAGTTCCCGACGAATACCGGCAGCAAGGTGTCGGGCGCCTACTCCGGCCAGCAGTCCTCGCTGCTGATCCTTCCCGCTCGCGCCCACGGGCGCGGCGCGCGACAAGTCGGCTCACGGCTGCTCGTCACGTGGCACCCGGAACCGGATGCCCGGCAGTACGAGGTTGAAGTCTCGACCACGAACGGCTTCCACTCGCGCGTGGAATCGCACCGCGTCGACGGGACGAGTTGGGCCCCCAACCTCGACCTGCGCACGCAAGCAGCAACCGCGGAACGCTGTACTGGCGCGTGGCGCCCGGTCGACGAGCGCGGTGGCGTGGGAAGCTTCGCCGGCCGGTCAACGGTCGGCGCACCGCACGCCGCCAGCGCTGCCCGCGCAGCAAGGGCCAAGCGAAGCACGCGCGGGCTGCAAGAAGCACTAGGCGCCCCCGCGCGTCGCTCGACCTTCGGCGTCGCATCGCTCGACCTTCGCGCTTCGCTCCTGAGCGACGCCGGCCCGCCGTCCGATGTTCCCTCGGCGGCATCGCCGAAGGCACCGCCGCGATCCTGAGCGCCCGATTGCTCGCGATCGACGTCCCGAGCGAGCTCACTCCACCTTGGTCTAGGTCGAACTAAACGTTTCTCTCGTTACCAGGGCGCAAACGCGAACTTACAGTCCCTCTTGCCATGCAAAGCGTTCCGCGCCGACTCCTGGGCGGATCCTCCGAGCAGGCCATTTCCGACGTGATCGATACATGTGAGAGGGGGTGAAACACATATGTGGAACGACCTCAAGATGCGCGTTCTGGGCCTGATGGTTGCCCGCGCCGCCCGCGAGGAGGGTCAGGCGCTCGTCGAGTACGGCCTGATCCTCGGCGCTCGTCTCGATCGTCTCGATCGCCGCGCTGACGCTGCTCGGCGGCAACATCAAGTCGATCATCAAAGAACTGGCCGAAAAGGTCTAAGTCGCTGAGCGCTCCTGGCCGTCGCCCGCACCTTCCCAGCGGATGGGCACGCAGGCGACGGCCAGAGGCTCTCCCGTCACACGTGCAGCACCCCACTCACCCACGACAGCACCCACTTCGACTTGATCCCAACAGACTCACGACAGCGGACCGTACAGGCCCTCCGAGATGCCACCACCTCCACACAAAACGCCCAAGCCTATCCAAGCGACGCCCAGTCGGGGAAGACTCCGCGCGCGCCGGCAGGACTGTCGCCGGCCTCCGCTCGCGTCTCGCTGATCAGCGCGGACAGGCGCTGCCGGAGTTCGCGCTCCTGCTTCCCATCCTGCTGCGATCGTGCTGTTCGGGATCATCGAGTTCGGGCTCGCGCTGAACTCCGAGAACGACGAGACCCACCTTGCCAACGAGGTCGCGCGCTACGCGATCGTCAACGAAAACCCCGGCGGCGCGCGAACCCCTGCAGGAGTGGGCGAAGAATCAGGGCGACAACAACTTCCTGAAATGCCGGCGCCAAAATCTGCATCAGCTTCCCGGAAGGCGCGGAAGTCGGCAAGCCCGTCAAGGTCGAAGCGACGAGCACGATCAAATGGGTCCCGGCTCTGAACCTCAAAGTCGCGACGACGACGATCCGGGGCACCGCGTACATGCGCCTCGAGGCCCCGCCGTCGGCCTACACAGCGGGGTGCTCGTCATGAGCCTCTCGAGTCGTGTCGCGTCGTTCGTCTCCCGACGAGCGCGGCGCGGTGCTCGTCATGTTCGCGCTGTTCGCTCCGGTCATCGATCCTGATGGCCGGCCTTCACGATCGACGCCGGCAACTGGTTCGTGCACAAGCGCCACCTGCAGGTGCAGGCCGACGCCGCGGCGTTCGCCGCCGCACGCGAGTTCCAGCCGTGCAGCAACGAACACGTCTACGAACGGGCCGGCCAGTACGGAGGCGCGAGCAGCGTCAAAACGCCGTCGGGAACGACGTCTCCGCGACGCTCCGCTCTACAACGAACAGGTCGGCGGGACGTCGCCAGAGCGACGATCCACGAGCTGATCAACAGCAAGCGCTACTACAGCCAGCCCACCCCGGTCGACTCCACGGCCGTGGAAACAGCCACCGTGCTCGGCCGTCGATGGTCGACGTCAAGATGACCGAGACGAACCTTCCCTGGTACTGGAGGGCCTTCTCGAGCGTCCCCTTCATCAACGCCCACGCGCGGGTCGAAATCCTTCAGCAGAGTCACCGCCACAAGTCGGCCGCTCGCCGGTCGCCGAGACGGCACCGAGTAGCGCCGAGGCCTACTTCGTCGACGAGGACAGCAACAACGCAGTGATCGACGAACGGCCCTGACGGAACCTCGGCCCGAACAGCCGAAGGCCAGGACGTCGTGGGCGAAACTCCGACAACGCCGCGGCGGTCGTCGCTCGCACGACCAACGCCCCACATCGGCGTGCGCATCGCCGTCAGCGGCACGACCGGCGACAGGACGTGTCGGACCGACAACGCAATGACTCTCGTCGAATGCCTCGATGCAAGTGCCTCGACGGATCGGCCGGTCCGCTTCTGCACATCGCCGGGCTACCAGCGGGCCGGGACCGGCACACGGCTGCCGCCGCTCGTCCGCCAGGTCGACGCTCTCCGGAGCCCCCGCCGGCATGCACCGACGGCTACTTCTCGAACCCCGCGTCGAGCTGCACTTTCACGCTCTCGGCGAAGGTCGACTACGGCAGCGCGATCACCAAAGGAGTCGACCGTCGACGCCGTGGTTGGCGGCACTAGTGACGGCGCTCACCTTCAACGTCAGGCTCGGGAACGAGGAGCGGGCTCGGCGACGCTGCCCGCCGGCAGCGGCTCGAACGTAAGTGCAGCCTGCTGGATCGAGTGCAACACAGGCGAGCGGCGCTCGCCCTTGATCAGCCGCAGGCAAAGACACGCAGCGCGACGATCACCGACGTCCACCGCATCTACGCCGCGAGCGACAGCACGCTCGGGCCATTGCGGGGGCGTGGCTGTCGGAGGCCGGTGGCCTAGCGCAGGACGCCGACTCCTTACGCATGTGCGAGGCGGGCAACACGGGCGCTGCTGCACACCCAAACTGGTCGTCACGGTGTATCTCGCCGGGAGCCTCAGGACGCGCAGTCAATTCCGACCCGGTCTACACGATGCGTTTCGCAGGCACCCAGCCGAAAGTCGTCGGCTGCGAACCGGGCAAGGAAGCCGCGAGCTCTGCATACCGCGAAAACCTCGCCAGGGCTGCCGGACACAGCTACCAGATCAACCTGCCGACCCCAATGCACCGGACACGACCAACCCGTAGGACTGCATCGGCCTGCGCCAGCGGCAAGGAAAACCGGTCCGTTGCACAGGGGATGAACGAGCGAATCCGGGACCGAACCGCCTGCCGGTAGCACCTCTATGCCCGAACAACTGGACAGAACACCTCACGGTGGCGGCGTCCCGAGATCCCGCCGACGACTCGCGTATCGTGCAGGTGTTCATGAGCCTTACGGGAGCGTCGAATGGCAGCGTACTCGTCTAAAGCGCCCGATCCAGGACTTCGCGACCTTCTACGTGACCGGCTGGGACGGCAGACAGCTGCAAAAGCACGTCGCATCCCGACGACGACCGCCGCAAACGGCGAAATCGTCGGTCATTTCATCAAGTACATCAACACGCTAAGCAACCATGAAGGCGGCGAACCGAAATGCACGCTCGAACTCACTTGGGAAGTGCGTCGTCGTCCTAACCAGATAAGGAGCAGGAAACCGTGGAGCTCACAGGCAAGAACTACACCCGCAACGACTGGCGCAAGCTGCTGGCCACGCGGCGCGGCACCGTCATCGTGGCGGGCGTATGTGCGCTCGTGGCGGCCGGAATCCTGCTGCTCGCGATGAACAGCTACCGCCACAACGTCGACACCAGCGGCAACCAGGAGACGGTGCTCGTCGCCAGCGGGCTGATCCAGAAGGGCACGCTCGGGCGACGCGTCGCCAGCGAACAGCTGTTCAAGTCCGACGTCGGTCGCCGTCAAGCAGGCCAGCACCGGCGCGATCGCCGACACCGCCCAGCTGCACGGCAAGGTCGCGGTCGCCGACATCTACCCCGGTCAGCAGCTGACGGCGGCGGACTTCGTCGCGAAGGGCGGGCTCGCGTCCGAACTGGCCCCCAACCAGCGCGCGATGACGATCTCGCTCGACCAGGCGCACGGCATGGTCGGCCAGATCCACGCGGGCGACCACGTCGACGTCTACGCCGGGCATCGACCTCGAAGCACGGGCGTCGCGCCGAACCGGCCCTGCGCCTGCTGCTGGCGAACATCAAGGTGCTGCAGGCCGGCTCCGGCTTCAGGCGGCGGGATCGGCGGCGCGCAGAACCCGAACAACTCGTTCAGCGACGTCACGCTCGACGTCGGCGACACGCAGGCCGGTCGCGCTCGCCTACGCCGCCGACAACGGCAAGGTGTGGCTCGTGCTGCGCCCGGCCGATGCGACGACGACCGCCTCGGCGTCGGCGATCACCGCGCAGTCGCTGCTGCTCGGTAGCAAGCCGATCGCGAGCTGGAGGCTCGAAATGACCGACCCGCGGCGCTCGCACGAGTGGCTCTCGACAGCACGGTCGATCGTGCTGTCGTCGAGCGACTCCTGACGTCAAGTCCACAGCTCCACGTGACTCGACTACGTCGAGCTGGGTCGAGCTGAGCAGCCGAGCACGGCGATGCCGGCGACGCGCTGATCGTCGCCTGCGCGGACTTCACCCCGGAGGTGCGTGACTACGTAACGACCGCGCGGCGACACCATCCGGATCGCGCGGTCGTGGTCGTCTGCACGGCCGCGTCCAACGGCTACGTGACCGAGGCGATCGACGCGGGCGTCGACGACATCGTCACGCTGCCCACCGACGGCGACCCGCGCGTGGCCCAGGCGATGTCGCAGCAGGTCGCGTTCACCGTCGAGAAGGCGATCGCGCGGCGGCGCGGGCGCGCAGCCGCTGGCCGGCGCAGAGGCTCGGGCGGATGATCTGCGTGCTCGGCCTGAAGGGCGGCAGCGGCAAGACGCTGACGTCCGCCGAACCTCGCGGTGGCGCTGGCCGACGCCGGCCACAGCGTCGCGCTCGATCGACCTCGACCTCCAGTTCGGCGACGTCGGGCTGACGCTTGGGCTGCAGCCCGGAGCGCACGATCTACGACCTCGTCCGCTCCGGCGGATCGCTCGACGCGGAGAAGCTCGAGGACTTCCTGACGGTGCACCCGTCCGGAATCCGCGCGCTGCTCGCGCCGGCGCGACCCGACCAGGCCGGGCGTCGTCACGCCGGAGTTCCTCAAGGACGTGTATCCGCTGCTGCGGTCGATGCACGACTTCGTGATCGTCGACACGCCACCGAGCTTCACGCCCGAGGTGATCGGGGCGGTCGACGCCTCGACGGAGGTGTGCCTCGTGGCGATGCTCGACTCGCTGTCGTCTGAAGAACTCGCAAGCTCGGGCTCGAGACGCTCGAGCTGATGGATTACGCGGGGCCCGGTCCGGATGGTGCTCAACCGGGCGGACTCGAACGTCGGCATCTCCGCGCGAGGACGTCGTCTCGATCATGGGCCGGGCGCCGGACATGCTCGTGCCGTCAGACCGCAACGTCACCCGCTCGGTCAACCAGGGTGAGCCGATCGCGCTGCTGCACCGGCGCTCAGACGCCGCTCGTGCCTTCCACACGCTGGCCGGCCTGTACATCGCCGACGACCCCGCGCGGGCGCCGGCACGAACCCCAAGCGACGCCGGCGGCTGTTCCGGCGGCGCGGATAGGCGCTGGCCATGGAGCTGCACGAGCGTCTCTCGACGGCGACCGGACACGAGGTCCGCGCCTACGCGGCGGCGATCCGTTCGCCGAGGTCAAGAACCGCATCCACCTGGCGATCATCGAGGATCTCGGCCGCCAGCTGTTCACGACCGATATCGACACCGCGGGGCTGCGCGCCAACGTCGTCGACGAGATCCGCACGCGGCTGGCGCGAGGAGACGGGCATCTCGCGCGAGGACCGCGAGCGCCTGATCGAGGAGCTCAGCGACGACATCCTCGGCCACGGCCCGCTCGAGCGACTGCTCGCCGACGACACGGTCTCCGAGATCATGGTCAACGCCCCCGACGACGTGTGGATCGAGCGCGAGGGCATGCTGCACAAGACGACCGTCCGCTTCACCGACGAGTCGCAGCTGCGGCGCATCATCAACAAGATGGTCGCCGAGGTGGGGCGGCGCGTCGACGAGGCCCAGCCGATGGTCGATGCGCGCCTGCCGGACGGCAGCCGCATCAACGCCGTGATCCCGCCGCTCTCGCTGGCGGGCGCGCTGCTGACGATCCGCAAGTTCGGCGCCGAGCGCCTGGACATCGACAGCGCTCGTACGGCTCGGCACGCTCTCGCCGGAGACGGCCGACCTGCTGCGCCGCTGCGTGGAGGCGCGGCTGAACATCCTCATCTCGGGCGGCACGGGCGCCGGCAAGACGACGCTGCTGAACGCGATGTCGGCGGCGATCCCCGACACCGAGCGGATCGTCACGATCGAGGACGCCGCCGAGCTTCGTCTCGCGCAGCGTCACGTGCTGCGACTGGAGTGCCGGCCGAAGAACATCGAGGGCGAGGGCGAGATCGCGATCCGCGACCTGCTGCGCAACACGCTGCGCATGCGCCCCGACCGCATCGTCGTGGGAGAGGTCCGCGGCGCGGAGGCGCTGGACATGCTCCAGGCGATGAACACGGGCCACGACGGCTCGCTGTCGACGATCCACGCGAACTCACCGCGCGACGCGCTCGCGCGTGTCGAGACGATGGTGATGATGGCGGGCTACGACCTGCCGCTGCGGGCGATCCGCCAGCAGGTGGCCTCGGCGCTCGACCTGATCATCCAGCTCGAGCGCATGCACGACGGGTCGCGCAAGGTGATGGCGATCACCGAGGTGCAGCGCATGGAGTCCGACGTGATCACGCTGCAGGAGCTGTTCCGCTTCCAGGTCGACTCCGTCGCCAGCAACCGCACGGTCGTCGGCGAGCTCGCAGAACACCGGTATCCGTCCCGGGCTTTCTCGAGAAGTTCGAGAAGCGTGGGGTCAAGCTGCCGTCGTGGCTGGGCTCTGGCGGCAGTCGAGCAGGCGCCGCGACCGGCGCCGCCGCGAGGTCGCGCGTGAGCAGGGTCCGTCCGTCGCGCGCGAGCCTCGCTCGACGCAGCCTCGCTCGCGACGCTGCGTCGCTGCTCGGTGCACTGGTGGCGCCGGCGGCGGCAACCGCGGCGGCGCCGGCTCGCTGCAGCGTGTCCGAAGGTGGCGGCGCGACCTTCCCGGCACGCTCGCTCGTACTGTCGCTGCCGGGCCGCAGCTCGCTCGCGGCTTCGCAGGTTCACGTCAGCGAGAACGGGACGCCGTCGTGACCCGGTCGTGCGCCCGATCGCCAGCGCAGGCGAGCGGCGACTTCGGTGTCGTGCTCGCGATCGATGTCAGCCCGAGCATGAAGGGCGCGCCGCTCGCGCGAGGCGATGGCGGCAGCGCGCGCGCTCGCGGCGCAGCGGACCGGCAAGCAGGAGCTCGGGGTCGTCACTGTTCGATCGCCGCGCGACGGTTGACGCTGCCGCTGACCGCGATTCCCGGCGATCGACACGCGCGCTCGCCAGACGCCGCGCGTCGGCTCCGGGCGCCTACATCTACAACGCGCTGACCGTCGCCGTGCAGCAGCTCGCCGACGCGAAGATCGCAGCCGGCGCCGTGATCCTGCTCTCCGACGGCGCCAGCGAGGGGGCAAGCCGATACCCGGGCACAGCGTCACGGCGAACACGGTCGGCGGCGGCCGCGGCGGCGGCCCACGCGCAGATCTACACCGTCGGGCTACGCGACGGCTCCTACACGCCCGACGCGCATGAGCCTGCTCGCGCGCGTCGGCGGCGGCGAATTCATCGAATCGACTCCTCGCAGCTCTCGAGCGTCTTCACGCAGATCGAGTCGCGGCTGACGAGCGCGTATCGTGATCCACTACCGGTCGTTCGGCGCCGCTCGGGCACCGCGTCGACGGTCGCCGTCCGCGTCGACGGCGTCGCCGCAGACGGCGACGCTCTGCTACGAGTCGCCGGCACCCCTCCGATCGGCGACGAGGCACCGCCTCACACCAGTCCTTCTGGGCGCGAACGCTGGCGCTCGCCTGTTCGTGGCGCTCGCGAGCCCTGTTCGATCGGACTCGCGCGTGTTCGTCGTTCCTGCTGCCGCGACTGCGCGCAAGGGCCTGCGCGATCGCGTCGACGACTTCACGATGAGCCGCGCGCCGAATCGGGCGGTATCGAGATCACGACGACGGCATGGCCGTTGCTCGGCCGTTCGAGCGAGCTGCTCGAGCGCACGAGCTGGTGGGAGAGCTTCCAGAGCAACGTCGACGATCGCGCGGATCGCACCGGACGGCCGATCGCAGCTGGTCGGCTGGTGCGCGCTCGATAACGGTTGGCGTCGCGGTGCTCGTGGACGCTCGCCGTCGGTACGCCGATCGCGGCGATCGTCGTGCTCGCGCTCGGGCCGGTCCTGCTCAACGCGACGTCAAGCGCTCGCTGCGCCGCCAGCGCGACCTGTTCGCAGAGCAGCTGCCGACGTTCCTGCAGGAGCTGGCCTCGACGATGCGCGCCGGCCACGCCTTGGTGGCGGCGATAGCCTCGATGGCGCGCTCGGCGCCCGAGCCTTCGCACAGCGAGTGGACTCGCGTCGTCGCACGACGAGCAGCTCGGCGTCCCGCTCGCAGGACGCGCTTACGCCGATCGCCGAGCGCATGGACTCGGAGGACGTCGGCCAGGTCGCGCTCGTCGCCGCGCTGCACACACGCACCGGGGGCAACATGGCCGAGGTGCTCGAGCGCGTCGCCGACTCGGTGCGCGAGCGAGGCGAACTGCGCCGCGAACTGCGCTCGCTGACGGCGCAGGCGCGACTTTCGCGCTACGTCGTCACGGCGCTTCCGTTGGTGGTCGGCCTCGTTCATCACGATCATCAACCCCGACTACGAGAAGCCGCTGTTCGAAACGACGTCCGGCATCGTCGCTGTTCATCTTCGCGATCGGCCTGGTCACGACTCGGCTCGTCTCTGGATGCGCGTCGATCACCAACATCGAGGCATGAGGGCGATGACGCTGCTGTTCGTACTCGGAGTCCTGATCCTCGCCGGCGCCGCCGGTCTGCTGGTCCGAGCGCTAGCGCTCCCGCGCGTGAGGATGTCCGCGCAGCTGCGGCAGATCGACTCCTACGGCTTCGCGGCCACGGACGGGGCGATCGAAGCTCCCCGTGAGAGCCGAGCCCGCGGGTCGGCGATGAACGCCTTGGTCGCCGCGGGTCGGTCGCAGCGCAGCCGGCAGCGGCTGGCGTGCTCCTGTGGCGAAGATCAAGCTGCGCGCCGCCGGCGTCTACACAATCGAACCCGACGTCTTCCACGGCTATCGCGTGATCGTCTCGATCGCGCTGCCGGCCTTCTTGATCCTGCTCACCATACGTGGAGGGTCCGTCGCCCCGACGCGGCTGCTATTGATCCTGGCCAGTGCGCGGCACTTTCCTGGTTCGGGCCTGCTCTGCTCGTCGAACGGCGCGCACAACGGCGGATGGATCGCGTCGACCGTGACCTGCCGGAGCTGATCGACCTGCTGACGGCCACGATCGAGGCCGGGCTGGGTTTCGCCGGCTCCCTGCAGCTCGTCGCCGACCGTTTCCAGGGGCCGCTCGGGCAGGAGCTTCGCCTGACCCTGCACGAACAGAGCATGGGGCTCTCGACGGGACAGGCGCTCGAGAACCTTCCGAGCGCGCTGCGACACCCCGTCGGTGCGCGCCTTCGCGCGCGCCGTCTCGCAGGGCGAGACGCTCGGCGTGTCGATCGGCACGATGATGCGTAACCTCGCCTCCGAGACGCGCAAGCGCCGGCGCCAGCTCGCGACCGAGAAGGTGCAGAAGGCGCCCGTGAAGATGCTCTTCCCGCTCGTGTTCTTCATCTTCCCGGCGCTGTTCGTCGTGCTCCTGTTCCCGGCGCTGTATCGAGTGGTCGAACAGCTCGCCGGCAATTGATCGCGTTGAAACGCCGGGTCGCACCGGTCGCCGTCGGCGACTTCGCCTCCCGCTCGCGGCCGGCCGTCGCGATGGTCAGTACGCGGGCATCTCTCCCCACGCTCCAATCGCGCTCCGACTACCCACACCTTGGGCGACCGATGCTACCCAAAGGTGCAGGTTGTCTATAGAAGAACGTGCGGCGAATGCAGCGAACCCCGGTGACAGCATCTCCTTCACATGGAGCACCAAGCTCCAACTTGTAACCAATTCACAGGAGGAGTTGCTCTGTGTTTCGTAAAGGTATGACGAAGAAGCGCTTCGCCGTGCTTGGCGCCGTCGCCGATTCTCGCGATGGCCGGCATCGCGGTCGCGTATTTCACGACGCTCGGGCTCCGGCACGGGTTCGGCGTCGGTCGGTAAATCGACGGCGTTCAACGGTCGACGTGTCGTCGGACACCAGCGGCTCGCTTTACCCGGGCTCCGGCTCGGAGACCCTGTCGTACACGGTCACCAACCCGAGCGCCGCGCTCAGAACCTGAGCGCCACGTCGGCCACGGTCCAGCCGCCGGTGGCAACATCACCGAAGGCGGCGCACAAGTCGTCGGCTGCAAAGCGTCGTGGTTCACGGTCGAACGACAGCTCGACGCGCCGAAGAGACCTCAAAGCGCGGCGACAAGTCGCCACTCGGCTCGGTCGAAGTCACGATGGCAGACACGGCACCAACCAGGATGCATGCAGGGCGCGACGCCCGACATCACGGTCACGCCAGCTAGTACGGGGACCAGTAGGGGGATGGGCAGCGTGGAGGGGGAGCATCATCGCTCCCCCTCCACCCCCAGCTTGACGCTGTTGTAGTTCGACTGACGACGCACACACTTACGACGCGCGACAAGGAAGGCGAAACGGGCTTATCTAATGCGGTGGGGCAGATCCAAAAGAAAGGTGACGAGTGGCGCGGGACCGCTTTCGCGGCGCTCCCTCCTCGGTACGGTTGTCGTGCTCGCCGCGCTGGCCACTTGGATCACGCTCGCTGCCGCCGCCGCCAGCGGTGTCACCGAACCGACCATCACCTCGCACCCGGCCGAATTGACCAACCAGACTTCGGCGAGCTTCGCGTACAGCGACTCGCAGGCGGGTGTCACTTTCCAATGCCAGCTCGACGGTGCGGGCTTCACAGCTTGCCCGTCGGCTGGCATCACCTACGCGGGCCTCGAACGGAGGAGCGCACAGCTTCAAAGTGCGCGCCGTGTCCGGTACGAAAACCAGCACCGCGGCAGTCTTCAAATGGGTCGTCGACACCACGCCGCCGACGGCCACGCTCACATTCCCGGTCGAAGGCGGCTCCTACGGGTCGAGCAGTTGGCACTGCCCCTCCTCGACGGTCGGTATCTGCGGCAAAGCCAAAGACTCTCAGGGCGTCGCGTCAGTGCTTGTTTCGATCCGGCAGGGCAGCGGCAACTGGTGGGGCGGCACGAGCTTCGACAAGACGAACGAGACATTCAACACCGCGACGCTCGCAGCGCCGGGCTCGAACGCGCCCGACTGGAGCTACGCGCTAAACCTGCCGCCGGCCGGCACCTACACGGTGCATGTGCGGGCAGTCGACGACGCCGGCAACACCACTCCCGCCGCCTCCCAGGCGTCAACGACGTTCACGATCAAAACCAGCGCTCCGCCGCCGCCGAGCATCAGCTCGGGGCCGGAAGCTGAAACGACCTCGAAATCGGCCACATTCGTGTTCAGCGACACCCAGCCGGGCGTGACGTTCCTGTGCGCCAAAGACAGCCACACCTTCGTCGCCTGCTCGAGCCCGAAGACCTATACAGCGGTGACCGTAGCCGCGCACACGTTCCAGGTCGAGGCGCGCGACGCCGCGGGCAACACCAGCACAGCGAGCTCCTACAGCTGGAAAGTGGTCAAGGGCTTCGTAATCGAAGGCAACGTGACCGGGCTGCTGTACCCGGGCGTCTCGCAGCCGCTGCACCTGACCATCACAAACCCGAACGGCAAAGCGATGGTCATCACCAGCCTTAGCGTGAACGTGAAATCCGGCAGCACCAAAGCGGGCTGCGACGGGCCGACCAATACGCAGGTCACGCAGTCCAACGTCTCCGAATCGAACACGTTCACAGTGCCCGCGAAAGGCAAAGTGACGCTTCCAACGGCCAGCGTCTCGGCGCCGCAGGTGCTGATGAAGAACCTCCCGACCAACCAGGACGCCTGCCAGGGCGCGTCGTTTACGTTCACCTACGCCGGAAACGGACACTCGTGATGCTACGACCGAAGATACTCCGAGGACGCAAGCGCGCGGCGGCGACCGCGCTCGTCGCCCTGCTCGTCCTCGCGGTCGGCGCGTTCGCGTTCTGGTCCGCGAGCGGCAGCGGCACGGCCAGCGGCAGCGTGGGCTCACTGAACGCGCCGAGCGGCGCCAGCGCGGCCTCGACGGCCGGAAGCTCGACCGTCGCCGTCTCGTGGACCTCCTCGTCGCTCTCGAACGGTGGTTCACCGACCGGTTACTACGTCCGGCGCTGGAGCGGCGCCACGCCGACCATCGCGGGCGGTACGTGCGGCTCGCCCACCTCGCCGGTCAACCAGACCAGTTGCAACGACACCAGCGTCGCCGACGGCATCTACACCTACACAATCGTCGCGGTCTACCACAGCTGGACGGCTGAGAGCGCTCACTCGAGCTCCGTGACCGTCCTCGGCGACACGACGCCACCTACTACGACGCTGACGACCACGCCAGCCGCAGCGGAAGGCTCGAATGGCTGGTTCCAGCAAGCGAGCGTGAAATTCACACTCAGCGCAGAAGACGCCGGCTCGGGAGTCGCGAGCACCTTCTACACACTCGACGGCGGCGAACAGCAGACCTATTCCGGCCCGGTGACGATCGGCACAAGTGGCGATCACACCATTACCTACTGGTCGGTCGACAAAGCGGGCAATACCGAGAGCCCACATCACAGCACCCACATAAAGCTCGACTCGGTCGCGCCGACGAGCGCTTTGACGGCCGGCTCGGCGAGCCACGCGTTGCTCAGCGGCTCGAGGTTGTACTTCAACAGTGCCGTGCCTGGCTCGTTCACGCTTACGAACTCGGCGAGCGACGCCACGTCTGGTCCCGCCTCAGCGACGTTCCCGCTCGTCTCAGCCGCCGGCTGGACGCACGCGGCTGAGACGGTCACCTCGCCGAGCGGCGGCCCGTACACATCGAGCTCCTACTCGTGGACGGGCGGGGCCGAAGCCCCCTCCGGCGCCTCCACGACATTCACCTCGCAAGACAACGCCGGCAACGTCAGCGCGAATACAGTCTTGACCTTCGTCGCCGACACGACAGCCCCCACCGGCGGCGCAGTGAGCGTCAACGGCACCGCTGCCAGCGCCGGCGGCAGCACCTCCACGAGCACCAGCACGAGCTTTGCGATTGGATCGCGCACCAACTACGCCGAGACGCAGAGCGCCAGCCAGTCCGGCCTCGCCTCCTCGACGCTCACGATCCAGTCCGAGACGCTGACGGGCAACGTCTGCGGCGCCGCCGGCTCCGGTGGGCCGTACGCGAGCGCGACGACGATCAGCGGCACGACCTACGCGTCGATTGAAACGGGCTACTGCTACCTCTACACGCTCGCGGGCGTCGACAACGTCGGCAACGCGACGAGCGTCGCAACGACCGTCAAGGTCGACACGACCGGGCCGAGCTCGCCGACGGTCTCGCTGTCGAGCGCCACCGGGAACACGTTTATCAGCGGCACGACGGTCTACATCAACGCGCAGGCCGGCAAGTCGGGAAGCTTCAAGGCTACGGGCGCCTCCAGCGACACCGAGACCGGTATCACCTCGATCAAACTTCCGACATTGACCGGCTTCTCCGAAGGCGGCGGCACCTTGAGCTCCCCCTTCGAAACGACTTACAAATGGTCGGGTGCGGTCGCTGCGGCGGGCGCCCAGAGTGTGACCGCTACCAACGGGGTTGGGCTGAGCGCGACGAACTCGGGGGCATTTTCCGTCACATCCGACACGACAGCCCCCACCGGCGGCGCAGTGAGCGTCAACGGCACCGCTGCCAGCGCCGGCGGCAGCACCTCCACGAGCACCAGCACGAGCTTTGCGATTGGATCGCGCACCAACTACGCCGAGACGCAGAGCGCCAGCCAGTCCGGCCTCGCCTCCTCGACGCTCACGATCCAGTCCGAGACGCTGACGGGCAACGTCTGCGGCGCCGCCGGCTCCGGTGGGCCGTACGCGAGCGCGACGACGATCAGCGGCACGACCTACGCGTCGATTGAAACGGGCTACTGCTACCTCTACACGCTCGCGGGCGTCGACAACGTCGGCAACGCGACGAGCGTCGCAACGACCGTCAAGGTCGACACGACCGGGCCGAGCTCGCCGACGGTCTCGCTGTCGAGCGCCACCGGGAACACGTTTATCAGCGGCACGACGGTCTACATCAACGCGCAGGCCGGCAAGGAAGGCTCGTTCAAAGCGACCGGCAGTTCAACCGACGCCGAGACGGGTGTGAGCACGATCAAACTGCCTGCGCTCACGGGATTCTCCGAAGGCGGCGGGACGCTCAGCTCGCCCTTTGAAACCAAATACAAATGGTCCGGCGCGGTCGGCGCCTCGGGCGCGCAGAGCGTCACGGCGACGAACGGCTTCGGGCTGACCGCCACGAACGCCAGCGCGTTCACGATCGTTTCCGACACGACGGCCCCCACCGGCGGCGCGGTCAGCGTCAACGGCACCCCCGCAAGCGTCGGCGGCAGCACCAGCAACGCGACCACTACGAGCTTCACGATCGGCTCACGCACGGACTACGCAGAGACGCAGAGCGCCAGTCAGTCCGGCCTCGCCTCCTCGACACTGACGATCCAGTCTGAGACGCTGACGGGCAACATCTGCGGTGCGCCGGGCTCGGGCGGGGCGTACACGAGCGCGACAACGATCAGCGGCACGACGAACCCGTCGATCGCCACAGGCTTCTGCTACCTCTACACGCTCACGGGCGCCGACAACGTCGGCAACTCCACTAGCGTCCAGACGACGGTCAAGGTCGACACAACCGGGCCGAGCTCGCCGACGGTCTCGCTGTCAAGCGCCACCGGCGGCACGTTCATCAGCGGCACCACCGTCTACATCAACGCGCAGGCCGGCAAGGAAGGCTCGTTCAAAGCGACCGGCAGCTCCGCCGACGCCGAGACCGGGGTCACTTCGGTCAAACTGCCCGCTCTCACCGGCTTCTCTGAAGGCGGCGGGACGCTCAGCTCGCCCTTTGAAACCAAATACAAATGGTCGGGCGCGGCGACGGCCTCCGGCGCACAGAGCGTCACCGCCACCAATGGCTTCGGGCTCACGACGACCAACGCCAGCGCGTTCACGGTGACGCCCGACACGACAGCGCCGAGCAGCGCGGGGACCGTCAGCGTCCCGGCGCGGGTCCACGCCACCTCGGTCGAAGTCACCTTCAGCGGCGCCGCCGACGCGGGCTCGGGCATCAGCGCCAGCGCAGGCGAACTGCTTCGCGCCGAAGCGACCTACACGATCTCCAGCGACACCTGCGGGTCCTTCGGCAGCTTCGCGAAAGTCGGCTCGGCCGGCCCGGCCTCGCCCGCCGCGGACGCGACGGTCGCCAACAACAAGTGCTACGAGTACGGGTACAAGGCCTTTGACAACGTCGGCAACACCACGACTTCGGGTGCGTCCGCCCCGGTGAAGGTCGATACGACTCCGCCGACCCTTACCGCGATCACCAGCACGAACGGCAACGGCATCCTCGAAACCGGCGATGTCCTCACCCTGACGTTCAGCGAGCCGATCGCCGCGGCGAGCGTCCCGACCAGCGGCACGGTCACTCAGAGTCGCGAAGGAAACAACGCCGCGAAATTGGCGATCACGGGGCTGACCGGAACGGAAGCCTGGAGCACCGGCGACTCTGAATACCAGACGAAGAACACGACAACCGTTTTCAACGAGTCCGCGTCGGTAAGCGGCGCGACTGTGACCGTGACAGTCGGAGCGAATGTCAGCGGAGCAGGAAACCCGAAAGCGGGCACGTCTCACGCCGTAACCGGCGTGGTCAGCAGCAGCGTGACGGACTTGGCCGGGAACGCGGCGAGCTCGTCGAGCTTCTCGATCACGACCAAACTCTGGTAGACGAAGCCAGCTTCTGACGGAGCCCAAGCGATGCGACGCAACTGCCACAAGCCCAAGCTCCGTTCGCAGCGCCGCGACAGAAGCCGCCACTGCTACCAGTGGGGAGTGGAGGCGTGCAACCCGCAGCGCGCGCGCAGCCGCTTCGCGCAACTCGGCGCCGACCCGTGCCTCGGCGCCCGCAGGCGCCGCCGCGAGCGCGCGCCGTCGCTGCCCGGCTACTGACTCAGCCGAGCTACTAGCCGAGCCGCTCTTCGAGCGCCTGCAGCTGCACGTTCAGCGCGTCGGGCAGACGGTTGAACTGCGCCAGGTGCGCGTGCAGCTGAGGAAGCTGGGCCTTCCACTGATCGACGTCCACGCGCAGCAGCTCGGCCATGTCGGCGTCCGAGACGTCGACGCCGCGCGTGTCGATCCCGTCGGCCCCCACCGGGGGGAATCAAGCCGATCGGCGTCTCGGTCGCCGCGCCGTGCCCGGCGCAGCGCGCGAACACCCACGAGAGCACCCGCGAGTTCTCGCCGAAGCCGGGCCAGAGGAAGCGCCCGCCCTCGTCCTTGCGAAACCAGTTGACGTAGAAGATCTTCGGCAGCTGCGCACCCTGGCGGCGGCCCATCTCCAGCCAGTGGGCGAAGTAGTCGGCCATGTTGTAGCCGCAGAAGGGGAGCATCGCGAACGGGTCGAAGCGCAGCTCGCCGACCGTGCCGGCGGCGGCGGCCGTCTTCTCCGAGCTCATCACCGCGCCGAGGAACACGCCGTGCTCCCAGTCGAAGGCCTCCGTCACGAGCGGCACGACGGTCGAGCGGCGACCGCCGAACAGCATCGCGTCGATCGGTACGCCCTTGGGGTCCTCCCACTCGGGCGCGATCGCCGGGTCCTGGGCGGCCGGCGTCGTGAAGCGTGCATTCGGGTGCGCCGCGGGGGCGTCGGACTCGGGCGTCCAGTCGTTGCCGTGCCAGTCGATCAAATGGGCCGGAGGCTCCTTCGTCAGACCCTCCCACCAGACGTCGCCGTCGTCGGTCTTGGCGCAGTTGGTGAAGATCGAGTTGCGCTCGATCGTGCTGGATCGCGTTGGGGTTGGTTTCCTCGCCCGTGCCCGGGGCGACGCCGAAGAAGCCGTACTCGGGGTTGATCGCGTACAGGCGACCGTCCTCGCCGAACTTCATCCAGGCGATGTCGTCGCCGATCGTCTCGACCGTCCAACCCTCGAGCGTGGGGATCAGCATCGCCAGGTTCGTCTTGCCGCAGGCGCTCGGGAAGGCGCCGGTGATGTACTTGACCTCGCCCTCCGGCGAGGTCAGCTTGAGGATCAGCATGTGCTCGGCCATCCAGCCCTCGTCGCGCGCCATCACCGAGGCGATCCGCAGCGCGAAGCACTTCTTGCCGAGCAGCGCGTTGCCGCCGTAGCCGGAGCCGAACGACCAGATCTCGCGCGTGTCGGGGAAGTGCACGATGTACTTGTTCTCGGCGTTGCACGGCCACGGCACGTCCTCGGCGCCGTCTGCGAGGGGCATGCCGACCGAGTGCACGCAGGGCACGAACTCGCCTTCTGAGCCGAGCGCGTCGAGCGCGCCCTGGCCCATCCGCGTCATGATCCGCATGCTCACGGCGACGTAGATCGAATCGGTCAACTGCACGCCGACGTGGCTCTTGTCCGAGCCGAGCGGCCCCATCGAGAAGGGCACGACGTACATCGTGCGCCCGCGCATCGAGCCGGAGAACAGTTCGTTCAGCGTCCCGCGCATCTCCTCCGGGTCACGCCAGTTGTTCGTCGGGCCGGCCTCGTCCTCGGTCTGCGAGCAGATGAAGGTGCGGTCCTCGACGCGCGCCACGTCACCTGGGTCCGACAGGGCGAGATAGGAGTTGGGGCGCTTGGCGTCAGAAAGCTTCTCGAACGTGCCCGCGTCGACGAGCTCCTGACAGAGGGCGTCGTACTCCTCGGCCGAGCCGTCGCACCAGTGGATGTCGTCGGGTTCGGTGAGCGACGCCACCTCGCCGACCCAGGTCAGCAGGCGCTCGTTCGTCGTCGGGGCGGAGGCGGTCGTGTTCATGGGGTAAAGCGGCTCCTCGATCGCGGTCATGATCGGCACGCCGACGCGCTCGTCTGTCGGTCGGCGCCGTCCGAAGGGCCCTCGATGGCCCCGGGAACGGAAAAAACGCCCGTGCGGGCGGCGTCCAGAGGGTATCGCACGCCCCCGCCGGGGGGCCAGCCGCCGGACGGTCGTCCGGCGGCGCGCCTACTCGACGTTGCCCTCGGCCTCGCCGGCCCCGGGGGTCTTGCGCGGGACGAGCACGAGCCGCTTGAACTCGGCGACGAGCACGCCGTCCTGGTTGAGCACGCGCGTGTGCACCTTGACCGTGCCGCGGTCGGGCTTGGACTTGGACTCTTTCTTCTCGAGCACCTCGGACTCGCAGAACAGCGTGTCGCCATGGAACACGGGGGCCGGGTGCTTGAGCTCTTCGGTCGCGAGGTTGGCGATCGCCTTGCCGCTGACGTCCGAGACCGACATGCCGAGCGCGAGCGAGTAGACGAGCGGACCGACGACGACGTTGCGGCCCTGCTGCGATTTGGCCGCGTAGACGTCGTTGAGATGCAGCGGGTGGTGGTTCATCGTGATCAGACAGAACAGGTGGTCGTCTGACTCGGTGACCGTCTTGGCCGGCCAGTGCTTGTAGACGGCGCCGACCTCGAACTCCTCGAGGTAGCGGCCGTACGGGTGTGCGCCGCTCGCCTCGCGTGCGGCCTGCTCGGTCTCGACGGTCTGCGTCTCGCTCATGGGTTCCTAGCGTCTCGGCGTTTGCGAAATGGCGATACGAGTCGGTATCGCCGGGGCATCGTAGCCAACACCGCCAAGATCGATCGACGATACTGGCCGGGCGATGTCGGAGGAAACCGTGGCGATCGTCGAAGGTCTATACGGCGGAGCCGCGGAGGCGGATATGCAGACGCTGCTCGCCGCGCTGCCCGCGATGATCGCGGCGGCCTGCGACCCGGAGATCGAATGGGTCGAGGATCCCCAGCGAGCCGACGGCAAGGTGTACCGCGGTCACGCCGGCGTGCAGGAGTCCTTCGAGCGGTGGCTCGAGCACTTCGACGAGTTCGGCTACGAGGCGGAGCGGTTCATCGACTGCGGCGAGGACGTGCTCGTGGTCGGGCGAGAACACGCTCGTGGATCGACGAGCGGGGCGAGCATCAGCTCCCGGCGCTATTCGATCGTCACCGTCCGCGCAAGGAAGATCCTGCGCTTCACGGAGTTCTACGACGAGCAGGCGGCGTTCGCGGCGGCTGGTCTGGCGCAGTAGCCGATAGCGTTCAGTCGGCAGCGATCGCGAGATCGCACCGAATCCGCAGACCGACCGCAGACCCAGGAGAGCCGACTTGCGCAACCCCCGCGACTTCCTCAAGCCCCTCGCTATCGACGCCCCGGAGCCGGCGCGCGAGATCCCTTTCAAGCCGTCCCGGATGATCCATTTCATGGACTTCTCGAACCCGAAAATGGTCGAGAAGACGCCGGATCTGGCGCCGAAGGTGGACATCCTGCTGGGCAACCTCGAGGACGCGGTGCCGCTCGAAAAGAAGGAGGCTGCGCGCGCCGGGCTGATCAAGGTCGGCAAGGAGATGGAGCTCGGCGACACGGCGCTGTGGACGCGCGTCAACGAGCTGGCCTCGCCGTACGTGCTCGACGATCTGACGCAGCTCGTCACGGAGATCGGCGACAAGCTCGAGGTGATCATGATCCCGAAGGTCGAGGGCCCTTGGGACATCCACTACGCCGACCGCCTGCTGGCCCAGCTCGAGGCCAAGGCGGGGGTGCAGCGTCCGATCCTGATCCATTGCGTGCTGGAGACGGCGCAGGGCGTGGCCAACCTCGAGGAGATCGCAAGCGCCTCACCGCGCATCCAGGGGATGAGCTTCGGCCCGGCCGACCTGGCGGCTTCGCGGCGGATGAAGACGACCCGCGTCGGCGGCGGGCACCCGGGCTACCGCACGATCGCCGACCCCGACCCGGAGAACCCCGACGCCCCGCGCCCGTCCTATCAGCAGGACCCGTGGCACTACTCGATCGCGCGCATGGTCGACGCGTGCACGTCGGTCGGCGCCCTCCCCTTCTACGGCCCCTACGGCGACATCTCCGACGCCGAGGGCTGCGAGACGCAGTTCCGCGCGGCCTTCCTGCTCGGCTGCGTCGGCGCATGGTCGCTGCACCCGGGCCAGATCGCGATCGCGAAGAAGGTCTTCTCGCCGGAGCCCGAGGAGGTGGCGTTCGCGAAGAAGGTGATCGAGGCGATCCCGGACGGGCGCGGCGTGCACATGATCGACGGAAAGATGCAGGACGACGCGACGTGGAAGCAGTGCAAGGTGATGGTCAACCTCGCCGAAATGCTCGCCAAGAAGGACCCGGAGCTGGCCGAGGCCTACGGCTTCGCCCCTGCCCCAGCCGCCGCTTGAAGTCGCCGCCCAACGTCGGCGTATAGGCTTCCCGGCCGCATGAGGTCAAGCAAATGAGGTTCTTCGAGTTCGAGGCGCGCGAGATCGTCAAGCGCGCGGGCATCCCCGTGACCGACTACGGCTTCACGACGGACCCTGCCGAGGCGGCGCAGATCGCCGAGCGGATCGGCGGCCCGACGGTGATCAAGTCACAGGTGCTCTCCGGCGGGCGGATGAAGGCAGGCGGCGTCAAGTTCGCCGACACGCCGGCCGAAGCGGAGTCCTACGCGAAGGACATCCTGCAACTGGAGATCGGCGGGCACATGCCGCGCGGCGTGCTGGTGGACCCGAAGGCCGAAGTCGCGCAGGAGTACTACGCCGGCGTCGTCTGGGACGGCGCCGCGAAGAAACCGCTGATGCTGTTCAGCGACATGGGCGGGATCGACATCGAGCAGGTCGCCGAGGAGCACCCCGACCATGTCGGTCGCGGCCACTTCTCCTCACTCGAGCCGTTCTCGGACTTCCAGGCCAAGCAGGTGATCGCCGCGGCCGGCGTGACGGGCAAGGCCCTGCAGCGCGCCACCCCGGTGCTCGCTCGCCTGGCCCGGCTGTTCCTCGACAACGACATGACGCTTGCCGAGATCAATCCGCTGGCGGGGCTGAAGGACGGCAGCTTCGTCGCGCTCGACGCGCACATGGAGATGGAGAACGAGGGCATGCCCCGTCAGAAGGGCCTGCTCAAGGCGCTCGGCATCGGCGAGGAGGAGGGCACCCGCGAGGGTCACACTCCGACCCCCTTCGAAGAGGCCGTCTTGGCAATCGACGCAGCCGACCACCGCGGCGTAATTCAGGGCAAGGACACCGGCTTCAACGGCAACATCGGCCTGGTCATTGGCGCGGGCGGCGGCTCGCTGACGCTGACCGACGCCGTGCGCCAGCAGGGCGGCGAGCCCGCCAACTACGCCGAGATCGGCGGCAACCCGTCGGTCGCGAAGGCCTGCGGACTGGCCAAGCAGGTACTGCAGAAAGACGGCGTCGAGAAGATCGCCGTGATGATGTCGATCGTCTCGAACACGCGCGTGGACATCGTCGCGCGCGGCGTGATCAAGGCCTGCCTGGAGCTCGACAAGGACCCAGGCGAGACGATCGCGATCTTCCGCATCCCGGGCGCCTGGGAGGAGGAGGGCTTCAAGATCCTCGACCGCTATGGGATCGAGTACTGCGACCGGTCGGTGTCGTTGTGGGAGGCCGCCGGCCGGGCCGTCGCCAAGATCCAGGGAGCTGCGGCGTAGCGATGTCGATCCTGATCAACCAGGACACGACCTTCATCATCCAGGGCATCACCGGGCGCGAGGCCGTCAACCTCACGCGCGAGTGCCTCGACTACGGCTCGAAGATCGTCGGCGGCGTGACGCCCGGGCGCAAGGGCCGTGAGGTGCACGGCGTGCCCGTCTTCGACACCGTCGAGCAGGTCGTCGAGCACAACGGCGGCGTCGTGCCGGACGGCTCGGTCGTCACGGTCCCCCCCGCAGGCACGCGAGACGCCGTGTTCGAGGCGCTGCACGCCGGCATCAAGACGGTCGTGATCGTCACCGAGCGGATCCCGCGCCGCGACGTCGCGGCGATGGTCGAGCTCGCCGACGCCAAGGGCGCGCGGATCATCGGCCCCAACTGCCTCGGCGTGATCGTCCCGGGCGTCGCCAAGATGGGCGGCATCGGCGGTCCGGCGCGCAACGCCGCCGTGGCCTACCAGCCTGGCGCGGTCGGCGTGATGAGCCGCTCCGGCGGCATGACCACCGAGATCTCCTCCACGCTGACGGCCGCCGGCCTCGGCGTCTCAACGGCGGTCTCGATCGGCGGCGACGCGATCATCGGCTCCACCTACGCCGAGCTGATGCCCTACTTCGAGGCCGACGAGCAGACTCAGGCGATCGTCATCTACACGGAGCCCGGCGGGCGCATGGAGGCCCAGCTCTCCCAGTGGGTCAAGGACAACGACTCGCGCCTGCCGATCATCGCCTTCATGGCCGGAAAGTTCATGGACGACGAGGAGATGCAGGGCATGTCCTTCGGGCACGCCGGCACGATCGTCGAGGGCAAGGAGGACTCGGCGACCGAGAAGATCGCCCGGCTCGAGGCGGCCGGGATCCCCGTCGTGCAGCGGATCGACGAGATCCCCGACCTCGTCAAGGCCAAGATCGCCGAGCGGAGTGGGACATGAGGAAGGACGCCCTGTTCATCGCCGTCGAGGTCGACGACGCAGCGGCAGCCGACGCCGAGCTCGCGCGCAAGCTGACCGAGGCCTGCCCGGTCGACATCTACGCGCAGAAGGCCGACGGCACGCTCGATCTCGTGGAGAAGAACCTCGACGAGTGCGTGCTGTGCCGGCTGTGCCTCGACGCCGCGCCCGAGGGCGCGGTGAAGATCATCAAGCTCTACGACGACGGCGCGACCCTCTGAGCGCGGCCCGGGCTGGCGTGCCCGGCGCCGACTGCGAGCCGACCCTAGCGATCCGTGGCCGGGCGGTACCCGGAGCAGAGCATGCGCATCCACGCGATCTTGCCCGCACCTTCGCCCTCACCCTCGGACAGGTACGCCTGCTGCTCGACCAGGAAGCGACCTTCGGGGTTGCTGACGGCGAGGCGGTAGCCGACCCGCTCGCGGTCGGCGAAGCTGTCCGTCTCGACTCGCTCGAGCGAGTCGATCCGGTCGCTGTCCTCGAACCAATGGCCGAACGCGATCTCGAGCACGCCGTCGGCATCGTGCGCCTGCCACGTCCTGTTCGGCGTCATCGCCCGGAAGTCGAGCTCCGGCGCGAACAGCCGGCTCAGGCGTGGCGCGTCCCTCGCGGCAAGCGCATGCGCGAATTCGGCCCCGAGGGTCTTCGAATCGGACATCGATCGATTATCCCGATATCGGCGCGAACGGTGCCGCGCGAGACGGCGCCTGGCGGGCCGCGCACCGGCGCTGTATCGTGAACGTCGAGCCATGAACGAAAACTTCTCGCTCATAGTGATGTGCCTGTTCCTGCTCGGCTCGCTGGCGTTCCTCGCGCAGCAGCTGACCTCCTACCACTGAGCCGCGCGCCTAGGCTGGCTTGCGCGCCTTGCGCGTGCGTTCGCGCTCCTGCTGGCGCTCGACGACGTTGACGATCAGCTTGAGGATCTGCTCGGGGCCCGTCGCCTTGGCCTGCCCGTAGGCGAAGGCCTCGACCCAGTCGGGCACCTTGCCTTCGCGCGCCATCACGTTGAAGAACTCGCGGCGCATGTCCAGGCGCACGCGTGCGTCGGCGGCCGGGCCCTTGGTCACCTTCACGTCGGGCATCTCCAGGCGAAAGTGCTGCACGTCGCCGCGCCCGCGCAGCTCGACGCCGACGACGAGCTTGATCGGCGCGAGCGCCGGCACCTCCTCGATGAAGCGTCTCGTGCCGAGTTCGATCAGCGCCTTCGCATCCTCTGCCATCGGATCAGATCTTATGCCGCTGCAATAGCTTGCGGCCGATCACCATGCGCTGGATCTCGGAGGTGCCCTCGCCGATCAACAGCAGCGGCGCGTCGCGATAGAGGCGCTCGATCTCGTACTCCTTGGAATAGCCGTAGCCGCCGTGGATGCGAAAGCTTTCTTCCACGCAGAAGCGCCCGGCCTCGGAGGCGAACAGCTTGGCCATGCCCGCCTCCAGGTCCGAGCGCGCGCCGGCGTCCTTCAAGCGCGCGGCGCGCATCGTCATCAGCCGCGCCGCATCGACCTGCGTGCCCATGTCGGCGAGCTTGAACTGGATCGCCTGGTGCTCTGAGATCGGCTTGCCGAAGGTCTTGCGCTCCTGCGAGTAGCGGAGCGCCAACTCAAGTGCGCGCTGGGCGATGCCGACGCCGCGTGCCGCGACGTTCACGCGCCCGACCTCGAGCGCGTCCATCATCTGCGGGAAGCCCTTGTTCAGCCCCGCGTCCTCGCCGCCGAGGATGTTCTCGGCCGGGCATTTGTAACCATCGAACACGAGCTCGGTGGACTCGACGCCCTTGTAGCCCATCTTGCGCAGCTGCGGCGGGACCGTCAGGCCGGCGTAGGCGCCCGTGTTCTCGCTCACGCCGCCTTCCTTCTCGGCGATGAAGCAGGTCATGCCCTTGTAGCGCCTTCTCGGCGTCCGGGTCGGTCTTCACGAGCACGAACACGAGGTCTGAGCGCAGCCCGTTGGTGACCCACATCTTCTGGCCGTTGATCTCCCAGTCGCCGTCGTCGGTCTTGACGGCTTTCGTTTTGATCGCCTGCACGTCCGAGCCGAGCTCGGGCTCGGACAGCGAGAAGGCCGCGCGTATCTCGCCGGTGGCCATCCGCGGCAGGTACTTCTGCTTCTGCTCTTCGCTGCCGAACTTCATCAGCAGGTAGGAGCCGATGAAGTGCGTGTTGATCACGCCCGAGATCGAGATCCAGCCGCGTGAGAGCTCCTCGACGATCATCGCGTAGGTCGTCAGGTCGAGCCCCATGCCGCCGTACTCCTCGGGGATCGTCACGCCGAACAGCCCAAGCTCCTTCATCTGCTCGACGATCGGCTCGGGGAAGGAGTCCTCGTGGTCGTAGTGCTCGGCGTTCGGCAGGATCTGCTCGTCGGCGAACTGGCGCACCATCTCGGTGATCGCCTTCTGCTCGTCGGTCATCTCGGTGTACGGGGTGGCGGCTACGGCCATGCGGATTAGCGCTCCAAAGTCGTTTTTGTCTTGGTAAAGGGAGAATACCGGCATGAACTTCGCCGGCGAGGTGGTCGAAGCGATGCCCGCGCAGCGCCTGGCGCTGCTCGAGCTGACGCGCGAGGGCACGCGACGCGAGTGGACCTTCCGCGAAGTGAGCGAGCGCAGCGCCCGGATGGCGGGCGCCTTCGCCCAGCGCGGCATCGGCCGCGGCGACGTCGTGATGACGCTGATCGGCAACCGCCCGGAGTGGGTGTTCGCGATGGTCGCGTGCTTTCGCGTCGGCGCCGTCGTGCTGCCGTGCACCGAGCAGCTGCGCGCCAAAGACCTGCGCACGCGCCTCGACGCGGTGCGCCCTTCGCTGATCGTCGCCGACGAGCGCAACCGCTCAGAGCTCGAGGCGGCTGCGCCCGAATGCGAGGTTGTGCTCGTCCCGGACGAGAGCCTGTACGAAGCCGAGCCGGCGCCCGTCGCCGAGCTCTCAGAGCAGGAGCCGTGCCTGATCACGTTCACGAGCGGCACGGCCGGAGAGCCAAAGGCAGTCGTCCACGGCCAGCGCTACCTCGACGGACAGCGCCTGCAGGCAGAGAGCTGGCTCGCGCCGCGTACCGGAGAGCTGGTCTGGTGCACGGCCGCGAGCGGCTGGTCGAAGTCGGCGCGCAACGTGTTCATCGCACCATGGCTGCGGGGCGCTTCGGCGCTGCTGCACGACGGGCGCTTCGACCCGCAGGAGCGTCTGGAGCTGCTCGCGCGCGAGCGCGTCAACGTGCTCTGCATGGCGCCGACCGAGTACCGCGTGATCGCCAAGCGCGCGCAGCTGCAGCCGATGCCCAAGCTGCGCGGTCTCGTGGCGGCCGGCGAGGCGCTCAACCCGGAGGTGCTGCGCGCCTGGCGCGAGGCGACCGGCCTGGAGATCCGCGACGGCTACGGGCAGACCGAGACCGGCCAGCTGACGGGCGCCCCGCCGGACGAGCCGGCCAGGCCGGGGTCGATGGGCAAGGCGCTGCCCGGTGTCGGGCTGCTCGTCAAAGACGGCGAGCTGACGGCCAACCCGCGCACGGTGCCGACGTTCTTCCTCGGCTACCTCGGCGAGCACGTGAAGCGCCGTGAGGACGGCACGTGGACGGTCGAGGACCGCCGCACGGGCGCGGTCTGGCGCACAGGGGATCTGGTCGAGCAGGACGAGGACGGCTGGCTGCGCTTCCAGGGGCGCGACGACGATGTGATCATCTCCTCGGGCTATCGCATCGGCCCGTTCGAGGTCGAGTCGGCGCTCGTCGCCCACCCGGCCGTGGCCGAAGCGGCGGCCGTCGCGGCGCCCGATGAGGAGCGCGGCTCGGTCGTGCGCGCGGTCGTCGTGCTGCGCGATGAGAGCTACGCCCCCTCCCCGGAGCTGGTGCGCGAACTGCAGGAGCACGTAAAGCGCGAAACGGCCCCCTACAAGTACCCCCGGATCGTCGACTTCGCGCCTGAACTGCCGAAGACTGCGAGCGGCAAGATCAAGCGCGCGCTGCTGCGCTCGGGTAGCTAGCAGCCCGCCGCCCCGGGGAAAGGGCGACGGGCTGCGGGGCGGAGCCCCTTGCGGAGGGACGCCCGCGTCGGGCGGCGGCTCAGACGAGCTGCTCAGCGGTCTGAGCGCTGGCGCTCGCGCGCCCGAAGTCGCGCTCGAGCTCCTCGACCTCCTGCATCACCGTGCGCGACGGCGGGCGCAGGGTGACGAAGGCGGCGACGATGCCGACTGCGACGGAGATCGCAGCGACGACGTAGGCGAGGTGGTACCCGCCGGTCAGCGCGCTGGTCAGCGCGTGTCCACTCGCCGTCAGCGCCTTCGTGTGGTCGGTCGCGATCGTGCCCATCGTGGCCAGGCCGATCGCGCCGAACAGCTGCACCGAGACGTTGACGATGCCCGACGCCAGCCCGGCGTCGCGCTGCGGAGCGTCGGCCATGCCGATCGTCAACAGCGGCAGGAACGAGGCGCCGGCGCCGAGGCCGAGCAGCAGGAACGCGAAGAACAGGCCGGGGAAGTAGCTCGCGTGCACGCCCTGAGTGGCGAGCAGCACGAGCCCGGCGATGATCCCGACGAGCCCCGCGGCCAGCGTGTTGACCGCGCCGACGCGCTCGACGATCCGTGCCGAGACGCCCATCGACATGACGGCGATCGCGATCGTCAGCGGCATGAACGCGAGCCCGGTGCTGATCGCGTCGTATCCGAGCACGTGCTCGAGGTAGAGCGAGCCGAGGAAGAAGGCCGAGAACATGCCCGTGATCAGGAACCCGCGCACGAGGCTCGAGCCCATCAGGGCGCGCAGGCGCAGGATCCGCAGCGGCATGATCGGGTTCTCCAGGCGCGACTCGAGCCAGAGGAAGCCGGCGAGCAGCACCAGCGCACCGCCGCCGACGCCGAGCGTCCGCGCCGAGGTGAGGCCGTAGTCGCTGGACTTCACGATCGCGAACGCGCCGGCCATCGTCGCCAGCGTGATCAACACCGAGCCGAGCCAGTCGACGCCGCCGCGCAGGCCGATGCCCTCGTTCTCCACGATCAGTCGCGAGCCGAGCACGAAGGCGACGATGCCGATCGGCACATTGACGAAGAAGATCCAGTGCCAGTCGAGCGACTGCGTCAGCGCGCCACCTGCGAGCAGACCGATCGAGCCACCCCCGGCGGAGACGAAGGCGTACAGCCCCATCGCTTTGGCCTGCTCCCTTTTCTCCGGGAACTCGGTGACGATGATCGCGAGGATCACGCTCGAGGCGACGGCGCCGCCGACGCCCTGCAAGAGGCGCGCGCCGATCAACAGCCCCTGGCTGTCGGCGATCCCGCACAGCACGGACGCCGCCGTGAACAGCACGAGGCCGCTGAGGAACACGCGCTTGCGCCCGACGAGGTCGCCGAGGCGCCCGGCCAGCAGCAGGAAGCCACCGAACGTGATCAGGTATCCGTCGAGCACCCACGTGAGGTTGCTCTGGGAGAAGCTGAGGTCGTGCTGAATCGAGGGCAGCGCGACGTTGACGATCGTCGAGTCGAGCACCATCATCAGCTGCCCGAGGCAGAGCACTGCGAGCGCGATCCAGCGACGACGCTCGCTTCTGCTCGCCAGCTCGGCGGCGGACGCGGTGAGCTGCGCGTCCTCCTGCAGCCGGTCGACCGGACGCACCTGCGAGTCCGCCGAGGCCTCGCGGGCGGTCTGACCCTCCGTGAGATCGGTCGATTGTGCCGCGCGGCGACGCCTGCGGCCGGCTGGATTTCTCTTCTCGAGCTGTTCGATGATCGTGGCCATGTGGCTCCCTTCGATTGCGATCTGGGACACCATAGCAAGGATCATCCTTATAACAAGGAAGATCAATCTAAAATTTAACATCGCTGCTATAGTGACAAGCGATGCGAAATGGTGTAAAATACGCCGCGATGGGTGTAGAGAGGCCTTGTGCTCCTGGTTCTATGGCCCTGCTGACGCGCCTGGCCAAGCAGGTCTACAGGCGCAGCACAGAGGATCTGCTCGGCATGCACATGCGCCACCTGATGTCGCTCAGCTACGTGCGCGACCACGACGGGGGCCCCCAGCAGGAGCTCGCCGAGGCGCTCTGCATGGACGCCAACAACGTCGTGCTGCTGCTCAACGAGCTCGAGGAGCTCGGCTACATCAGCCGTCGCCGGGACCCCAGCGATCGCCGCCGGCACCTGGTCGACCTGACGCCGATCGGCGTCAAGGCGCTGGACGACGCCGAGCACCGGCAGGAGTCGATCGAGGACGACGTGCTCAAGGCGCTCGACTCAGACGAGCGCGCGACGCTGTGGCGCCTGCTCGGCCGCGCGCTGCGTGGCGCCGAGCCCGAGCTCGACGAGGCCTGCGAGCCCGTCGAGCCGCTCAGCGTCAGCGCCGCTTAGAGCGCCACGACTGCGTCGATCTCCACGAGCGCGCCCTTCGGCAGCTCGGCCACGCCGACTGCCGCGCGCGCGGGCGGGCTCTGCTGAAAGAACGAGCCGTAGACCTCGTTGATCTCGGCGAACGCGCTCAGCTGGGTCGTGTAGATCGTCAGGCGCACCGCCTGCGCCAGGGAGGTGCCGGCGGCCGTGCAGACCTCGCTCAGGTTCTCCAAGCAGCGCCGCGCCTGCTCGGCCGGCGTGTCGCCGACGAGTTCGCCGCTACGGGGGTCCATGGGGATCTGCCCGGAGCAGAACAAGAGGCCGCCGGCGCGCACGGCGTGGCTGTATGGGCCGACCGCGGCAGGCGCCCCCGCCGCGTCGACGATCTCGCGTTCGCCCGCCATCGAGCAGAGGCTATCGAGCCGCCGGTGTTCGGCGCGCGCCGGACGGGTAGCTCAGGACAGTGGCGAATCCCCCTGCAACTGCGCCCCTTCGACCACGGCTGCCGCTAACGTTCGCCGCCATGTCACGGCGAACGCTCACTTGGACGCTCGCCGTGCCGTTCGCCGCCTGCCTGCTGGCCGCCACGACGGCGGCACCGGCGGGCGCGGCGCTGGCGTTCGCCCCGTGCTCGAGCGTCGCCGGCTTCTCTTGTGCTTCGCTGCCCGTGCCGCTTGACCGCAGCGGCAAGGCGCCGGGCACGATCGTCCTGCCGATCGAGCGCAAATCGGCCGGCACGATCCAGACCCAGAGCGCTGTCGTCGCGCTGGCGGGAGGGCCGGGGCAGGCTGCCAACCCGCTCGGCGAAGAGCTCGCGGCGGCGATCGCCCCGGCGCTCACCTCGCGCGACCTGCTCGTGTTCGACCAGCGCGGCACAGGGCACGCGAGCCCCTTGAACTGCCCGATCTTCAACGACGAAGCCGCGCTCGAGAAGGCGACCGAAAGCACACTCGGCTCGCTGATCGAATTGTGCGCGCTGCAGATCGGCCAGGCGCGCGGGGCGTTCACGACGCAGGAATCGGTCGAAGACATCGAGTCGATCCGCCACACGGCGGGCTACAAGAAGCTGGTTCTGTACGGCACCTCCTACGGCACGAAGGTGGCGCTCGAGTACGCCGAACGCTACCCGCAGCACGTCGAAGCGCTCGTGCTCGACTCGGTCGTACCGAGCTCGGGCCCCGAAGCATTCGGGATCGACCGCTTGCAGGCGGTCACGCCGGTGCTCACCGAGCTGTGCGCCAACAGCGCCTGCGCCGGGATCACGACGAGCCCGATCGGCGACCTCGCCAAGCTGCTCGCGCGCCTGCGCAAGCACCGGCTCAGCGGCTCGGCATATGACGGCGCCGGGCGGCGCCACTCGGTATCGATGGGCGAGCTCGACGTGCTCGACATCCTGCAGGCCGGCGATCTGAACCCGGCGCTGCGCGCGCTGTTCCCCGCCGCCGTGCACTCGGCGCTGAAGGGCGACCCCGACCCGCTGCTGCGCCTGAACCTGATCGCCGAGGGCCTCGTCCCGAGCGTGCCGACCAAACCCGAACGCGAACGGGTCGGCAACGAAGAAGAAAACAACGCGCTGTTCATCGCGACCTCCTGCGAGGAGACGCTGTTCCCGTGGCAGCGCGCGGCCACCTCCCAGACCAAGCTGGCCGAAGCGATCAACGCCCTGCACGGCCTGCCGAGCAGCGACTTCTACCCGTTCGACACGACGACGGCGCTGCAGAGCAGCCTGGTGCCCGTGTGCGACTCCTGGCCCGACGCCGCGCCGGCGCCGCCCGCGGCCAGCCCGCTGCCGAACGTGCCGACGCTGATCCTCTCGGGCGAACAGGACCTGCGCACGCCGACCTCCGGCGCCAAGGCGGTCGCCGCGATGATCCCCGACGCGCAGGTGCTGACGGTCCCCTACACCGGGCACTCGGTGCTCGGCAGCGACTTCAGCGGATGCGCCCAGACGGCGGTCGGCGCGTTCTTCACGAGCACTCCCGTGCAGGCTTGCACGACGACGAGCGACATCTTCGCGCCGACGCCGGTCGCGCCGCGCAAGCTCGCCTACCTGCACTCGCCACCCGGCCTCGGCGGCAAGCCGGGGCGCACGCTCACTGCGGTGCTCGACGCGATCGTCGACCTCGACCGCCAGGTCGTCGCGGCGACGCTGCAGGCCGAGCAGGAACTGCCAAGCGGATCGAGCTTCGGCGGGCTGCGCGGCGGCTACGCCAAGCTCACCTCCTCGGCGGCGACGCTGCGGAACTTCTCCTTCGTCGCCGGCGTCAAACTGAGTGGGACGTTCCCGGTCAAGAACCACGAACTGCAGCCGGCCACGATCCGCATCTCCGGCGCCAGCGCCGCGCCCGGCAGCGTCAGGCTCTCCTCGGACAAACGCGTCACCGGCGTGCTCGGCGACCGGCGCTTCAACGTGAGCCTGACCAAGGTCAAGCTCTCACGCACGAGCGCCGACGAAGGCGAATGGCCCAAGCGCGCGCGCTTCCCGCTCCCGGGTCTCGTGCGCGACGGCGCACACGGCCTGCCCTGAGCCGGCGACTGCGAGCACGGGCCGGCTCTCCCGTTGAGGCGCCGAAAGGGCCTGAGCGCTGTCGTGCGGCGCGGTACTAGGCTGGCCGCAGCATGACCAACGCGCTCGCCGAGGAGACCTCGCCCTACCTGCGCCAGCACGCCGAGAACCCGGTCGACTGGCTGCCGTGGGGCGAGCAGGCGCTGCGGCGCGCCGCCGAGCAGGACAAGCCGCTGCTCGTCTCGATCGGCTACTCCTCGTGCCACTGGTGCCACGTGATGGAGCGCGAGTCCTTCGAGGACGAGCAGACGGCGGCGCTGATGAACGAGGAGTTCGTCTGCGTCAAGGTCGACCGCGAGGAGCGACCCGACGTGGACGCCCTCTACATGGAGGCCGTGCAGGGCATGACCGGTCAGGGCGGCTGGCCGCTGAACGTGTTCCTCACGCCCGAGCAGCTGCCGTTCTACGGCGGCACCTACTTCCCGCCCGAGCCGCGCCACGGGATGCCCGCGTGGACGCAGGTGCTGCAGGCGATCGCCGAGGCCTGGGACGAGCGCAGCGAGGAGATCCGCGCCGGCGGCGAGCAGCTGCGCGAGCGCCTGTCGGGCGGCGCGCTGCTCGAGCCTTCCGCGCAGCCGATCGACGAGCCCGCGCTGAGCAGCGCCGTCGAGCGGCTGCGCGAGTCCTTCGACCGCCGCGACGGCGGCTTCGGCGCCGCGCCCAAGTTCCCGCATGCCTCGGCGCTCGAGTTCCTGATGCTGCGCGGCGAGCGCGAGATGACGCTCGCCACGCTGCGCGCGATGGCGGCCGGCGGCATCCACGACCAGATCGGCGGCGGCTTCGCGCGCTACAGCGTCGACCGCTCCTGGACGGTGCCGCACTTCGAGAAGATGCTCTACGACAACGCGCTGCTCGCGCGCGCCTACCTGCACGGCTGGCAGCGCTTCGGCGAGCGCCGCCTGCTCGACGTCTGCCTCGACACGCTCGGCTGGGCGCTGCGCGAGATGCGCGGCCCCGAGGGCGGCTTCTACTCGGCGCTCGACGCCGACTCCGAGGGCGTCGAGGGCCGCTACTACGTGTGGACGCTCGCGCAGCTGCGCGAGGCGCTCGGCGAGGACGCAGACGCCGCGATCGAGCGCTTCGGCGCCACCGAGCAGGGCAACTTCTCAGACCCCCACCACCCCGAGCCCGGCCTGAACGTGCTGCAGGGGCCGCGCGGCGCCGACGGCGAGCTGGACGACGCCACGCTGCGCGCGCGTCCGTGAGCGGCTGCTCGCCGAGCGCGCGCAGCGAGTGCGCCCGGGGCTCGACGACAAGCGCCTGACGTCGTGGAACGCGCTGATGATCTGCGCGCTGGCCGAGACAGGCGCCGCGCTGCGCGACGCGCCGACCGCGGAGCTCGGCCCGGATCTCGACCCGGCGCTCGCCGACCGCTGCTCGGCGCGGCCGTGTCGTGCGCCGAGTTCGTCCTGCGCGATCTGCGCGACGAGCAGGGACGGCTGCTGCGCACCTACAACGACGGCCAAGCCAAGATCGGCGCCTACCTGGAGGACCACGCCTACCTGCTCGAGGCACTGCTCGTGCTGTTCGAAACGACGTGCGACGAGCGCTGGTTCACCGAGGCGCTGACGCTCGCCGACGAGACGATCGAGCGCTTCGCAGATCCCGAGCGCGGCGGCTTCTTCTCGACCGCCGCCGATCAGCAGCCGCTGATCGCCCGGCGCAAGGACCTCGAGGACTCGCCGATCCCGGCCGGCGGCTCGAGTGCCGCGATGGGCCTCTTGCGCCTCTCCCAGCTGACCGGCGAGGAGCGCTACGAGCGCCACGCCGTCTCCGTGCTGCGCCTGCTCGCCGAGATCGCGCCGCGCCACCCGAGCTCGTTCGGGCACCTGCTGCAGGCCATGCACTGGTACCTCTCCCCCGCGCGGGCGATCGCGTGCGCCGTGCCTGGCCGTGCGCAATCAAGCGCGGGTGGCTAGCTGACGCCGCGGTGGCGGTTGCGAGGTCAGGCAGGAGGCGGGGCGCACTGACCGAAGACACTGCCTATGACGAGCGAGGACGCGGGCGCCAAGCTCGCCCCCGATCATCACCGTCCGTTCGGCGGCGACCGCTTTGGCGTCCTCGCCGAGCGCTTTGCGCGCTTCTTCGGAACGCCCCGGTTCATCCTCGGGCAAACGGCGCTAGTCGCGCTGTGGATCCTGCTCAACGCGCTCGCGATCACCGGGACGATCGCCTGGGACAAGTACCCGTTCATCGCGTTGAACCTGCTGTTCTCCTTGCAGGCAGCCTATGCCGCGCCGCTGATCCTGCTCGCCCAGACGCGCCAGGCCGACCGCGACCACGCACACGACGAAGCGCTGCAGGCGCACCGCGAGTTGGAGGCCAAGCGCTCCGAGCGCTTTGAGGCGAGTCAGGTCGAGATGCTCGAGCAGGACAAGCGGCTCGCCGAGCAGCACTCGCAGATGCTCGCGCAGAACACAGAGCTGACGCGAGAAGTCGCGAAGCTCACCAAGGAGGTCCACACGGCCGTCTACAGCGCACGCGGCAAGCCCGGCGCCGGCGCGTGAGGGACGCTCAGAGGATCGCCAGGTAGCGGTCGCGCTCCCACTGCGTGACCTGCACGCGGTAGTCGTCCCACTCCTGGCGCTTGATCTCGACGTAGCGATTGAACATGTGCTCGCCGAGCGTGCGCAGGACGAGCTCGGATTGGGCAGTCAGCTCGATCGCCTCGCCGAGGCTCTCGGGCAGCTGCTCGACGCCGAGGCGGCGGCGCTCCTCGCCGGAGAGGTGGTAGAGGTTCTTCTCCATCGGCTCGGGCAGCTCGTAGCCCTTCTCGATCCCCTCCAGGCCCGCCTGCAAGAGCGCGGCGAACGTCAGGTAGGGATTGCACGCCGGATCGGGGCAGCGCAGCTCCATCCGCGTGGCCTTCTCGTTGCCAGGGTGATAGAGCGGGACGCGCACGAGCGCCGAGCGGTTGCGCCGCGACCAAGCGACGTACGTCGGCGCCTCGAAGCCCGGCACGAGCCGCTTGTAGGAATTGACCCACTGGGCGAAGATCGAGCAGATCTCGCGCGCGTGCTTGAGCTGGCCCGCGATGAACGCCTTGCCGACGTCCGAGAGGAAGTACTGATCGTCGGCGTCGTAGAACGCGTTGCGCCCGCCGCTGAACAGCGACTGGTGCGTGTGCATGCCCGAGCCGTTCTCGCCGAACAGCGGCTTGGGCATGAACGTCGCATGCCAGCCGTACTTCATCGCGTACTCCTTGACCGTGATGCGGTAGGTCATGCAGTCGTCTGCCATCTTCATCGCGTCGGCGTAGCGCATGTCGATCTCGTGCTGGGAGGGGCCGACCTCGTGGTGGGTGTACTCCACGTGGATGCCGAGCTGGTCGAGCGCCAGCACCGTCTCGCGCCGCACGTCCGAGCCGGCGTCGAGCGTCGTCAGGTCGAAGTAGCCGCCTTCGTCGAGCACCTCCGTCGAGCGCGAGTCCTTGAACAGGAAGTACTCGAGCTCGGGGCCGACGTTGAAGACGTCGAAGCCCATCCCGTGGGCGCGCTCGAGCGCGCGCCGCAGCACGTGGCGCGGGTCGCCCTCATACGGCGTGCGCTCGGGCGTCACGATGTCGCAGAACATCCGCCCAACGCCCTGCTCCTCCGGCCGCCACGGCAGCACCGCGAACGTCGCCGGATCGGGCATCGCGATCATGTCCGACTCCTCGATCGCATTGAAGCCCGTGATCGAAGAGCCGTCGAAGCCCATCCCGTTCTCGAACGCGTCGTCGAGCTCTTCGACGTTGATCGAGAACGACTTCAGCTGACCGAGAACGTCGGTGAACCAGAAGCGGATGAAGCGGATCTCCCGCTCCGCCACGATCGCCTTGACGTCCTCCGCGGTTTTCGGCGACTCCGTCATGCCCGTGTGACCTTAGCGACGGGCTCCGCCGGGTGGTATCGACGGTTGGCTAAATCGCCCGCGCGGCCGCGGCGGGCGCGCGGGCGGCTAGTGACCGGCCACCGCCGCTACGAAGTTGGCGACGTCTTCGGCTTCCTTGCCCTGGTAGAGCAGGGCCGGCATCTGCCCGAGTCCGCGCGCGCGGCCTTCGCCGATCGCGCTCAGCACGAGCGCTTTGCGCCCGGCCGGGGTCGAGATGTCGGCGCCGACGCGAACGTCGAGGTTCGGGCCGACCTGCCCGACCGACTTCGTCGCCGCCAGCGTGTGGCAGACGGCGCAGGACTTCGAGAAGAGTTCGCGGCCCTTCTGCTCGCCCGCGTTCAGGTGCACACCGCCGACGCCCACACTGGCCTTGTGCTCGCCGTTGAACGCCATCACGATCGCCGGCACGGCGAGGCCGAAGGCGAACAGCACGATCACGCCCGCCGTCACCGAGCGGCGGCTGACCTTCGATTCGGTGTGCAGCGCCTGGCGCGCGCCGCGCGGGCCTCCGCGCATCGCGACGAAGAAAACGCCGAGGCCCAGCAGGACCCAGCTGAGGACGATGACGATGACCATGCGCGCGAGAACATATCGCCTGGCGGCGCCGGACGGTCGATCGAAGACACCTCAGGCGCCCGCCCACCGCGCCAGCAAGGGCTTCTCTTTAGGCGCCGCCAAGGTCCGGCGCTACCCTGGAAGTCGGGCCTGTTCGAGCCTTGAGGCCTTGACCATGGACGTGCAGTCATGAACATTCTCCGCCGCCTGCCCCTCCCTCGCCTACTGCTCGTCTGCGCGCTCGTCGCCGTCCTCGGCGGCTCCTTGGCCGCGATCGCACTCGCGCTCGGCTCCGGTCCGACGCCACCGCCCAAGCCGCTCGCACAGGCCGTTCACGACGCGCTCTCCGCCGCCCCCGTGGAAGGCGTCAGCGCCAACGTCACGCTGACCGACCACCTGCTCGAAGGCGCCAGCTTGACGAGCGCCGCCGGCGAATCCGGCAGCCAGCTCTCCTCCAGCCCGCTGCTGTCCGGCGCGACGGGCCGGCTGTGGGTCGCCAAGGACGGGCGCGTGCGGCTCGAGCTGCAGGCCGAAAAGGGCGACACGCAGGTTCTCTACGACGGCCACACGCTGACCGTCTACGACGCGTCGTCGAACACGCTCTACCGCTTCACGCCGCCGGCCGACAAGGAAGGCAGCATCACGCATTCCGCGCCTGACCAAGCCGGCAAGCACGAAGTCCCCAGCGTCGCCAAGATCGAAGAAGCGATCGCCAAGCTCGACCACGTCAATGTCTCCGGCGCGACGCCGACCGACGTGGCCGGACAGCCCGCCTACACCGCGCGCGTCTCGCCCAAGGAAGGCGGCAGCCTGCTCGGCGGCGCAGAGGTCTCGTGGGATGCCGACAACGGCCTGCCGCTGCGTGCCGCGCTCTACTCCTCCGCGAGCTCCTCGCCCGTGATCGAACTCGCCGCGACCGAAGTCTCGTTCGGGCCTGTCGACGGCTCGGTCTTCGAATTCACGCCGCCGGCCAGCGCGAAGGTCGAAGAAGTCAAGCTGCCCAGCGGCGAAGGCGCCAAGCACGCGAACGGCTCCGGGGAAGACAACGGCAAGCCGAACGTCACGACACACGGTCACGGCGTCTCCTCGGTGGCCGTCGTGGAAAGCAAGCCCAAGCCCGGTGAGAAGGCCGCGAGCCTTCCCGAAGGACTGCCGAAGGTGAAGATCGACGGCACGACGACCGCAACCGAGCTGCCGACGGCGCTGGGCACGCTGCTCAGCTTCGAGCGCTCGGGCGTGCGCTACGTGCTCGCCGGCGCCGTCACCCCAGCCGACATCGAGGCAGTCGCGCGAGGCCTCTAGCCGTGCCCAAGGCGGCCGACGCCGTCTCCGGCGACGAACCGCAGCCGGTCCGCGCACGTGGCCTGGTCAAGCGCTACGACGAGGTGCTCGCGGTCGATCACATCGACCTGAACGTCCGGACGGGTGACGTCTACGGCTTCCTCGGCCCCAACGGCGCGGGCAAGACGACGACGCTGCGCATGGCCCTCGGGCTGATCACGCCGAGTGAGGGGAGCGTCGAGCTGTTCGGCCGCGACCCGCTGCGCCAGGGCGCGCGCGCACTGGAGGGCGTGGCCGGATTCGTCGAGGCGCCGCGCTTCTACCCCTACATGAGCGCGCGCAAGAACCTCGAAATGCTCGCTGCGCTCGACGGCGGCGGGGCGCGCGAGCGGATCGACGAGGTGCTCGACGTCGTCGAGCTCGCGGCGCGCGCCAAGCATCGCGTCGGCGGCTACTCGCACGGCATGCGACAGCGCCTCGGCATCGCCGCCGCGCTGCTGCGCCGCCCGCGCCTGCTGATCCTCGACGAGCCGGCCACCGGGCTCGACCCGGGCGGGATGCGCGACATGCGCCTGCTGATCCGCCGCCTCGCCGGCGAAGGGATCACCGTGCTGCTCTCAAGCCACCAGCTTCCCGAGGTGCAGGAACTGTGCGACCGCGTCGCGATCGTCGACTCCGGCCGCGTCGTCTACGAGGGCGCGCTCGCCGACCTGCGCCGCCAGGGCGGCGCCGGCTACCGGCTGCGCACGACCGACGATGCGCTCGCGCTGCGCCTCCTCGGCGAGCAGCCGGGCGTCGAGCATGCGGCAAGCGGCGAGCACGGCCTCGGCTTCCAGGCCGAGGAGCGCGCCGTCGGCGAGCTGTCGCTCGCGCTCGCCCGGGCCGGCGTCGGCATCCTCGCGCTCACACCCGAGCTGGCGACGCTCGAGGACCTGTTCTTCCGCCTGACCGAAGGCGCGCCGGCCGGGCCGGAGCAAGCGGCGCCCGCGCGCGAGCGCGATCCGGTCGAGGTCGCATGAGCGCCTCTGCCGCCGCCCCTGCAGCGCTGGCGCCGCGCACGAGCGCCCGTCGTCCGAGCACGTTCGCGATCTGGCGCTGGGAGCTGCGCAAGCTCGCCGCGCAGAAGCGCACCTACCTCGGCTTCGCCATCGCGATCGTCGTGCCCGTGTTCTTCGTGATCGCCGAGCACTTCAACCAGCACCACGGCCACGGCGGCGACAGCATCTTCTTCTCCGAGATCACGCAGTCCGGCCTCGTCACGCCCGTGCTCTCGCTGATCCTCGCCTCGACCTTCTTCCTGCCCCTGTCGACGGCGCTCGTGTGCGGCGACATCGTCGCCAACGAGGACGGCAACGGCACGCTGAAGACGATCCTCACGCGCTCGGTCGACCGCGGGCAGGTGTTCGCCGCCAAGGTGCTCGCCGCCTTCGCCTACGCCGCCGCCGCGGTCTTCCTCGCGGCCTTCGTCGCGGCCGTGGCCGGCGTCGCCTCGTGGGGCTTCAACGACATCGTCTCGCTCTCGGGCACCGTCGTTCCTCCCGGCGAAGCGCTGCTGCTGATCGCTGCCGCCAACGCCTGCTACCTGATCCCGATCGCCGCGATCGTCAGCATCGGCGTGCTGCTCTCGACGGTCACGCGCAACAGCGCCGCAGCCGTCGTCGGCACGCTCGCCGTGACGCTCGTGCTCGCGCTGATCCCGATCATCCCGGGCCTCGAGGGAGCAAAGCCGTACCTGCTCACGACCGAGTACAACAGCTGGCAGGGACTCCTGCGCACGCCGACCGACTGGGCGCCGATCCTGCACTCGCTGTGGGTCTGCGCGCTTTATGCCGTGCCCTCGCTGTTCGCCGCCTACCTCGTTTTTCTGCGGCGCGACGTCGCAGGGGGCTGACCCGTCCCGTTGGGTGCAAGTTGGGTGTGATACCGCCGACTTGGTAAAATCACCGTTATGAAAACGATCCAGGTGCGCAACGTGCCCGATGAAGTTCATCGCACCCTGCGCACGCGAGCGGCGGCCGCGGGGGTCTCGCTGTCGGACTTTGCGCTCGGCGAGCTGGAGCGCGTGGCAGAGCGCCCGCCCGTTGCAGAGGTGCTGCAACGGGCGCAATCCCGCCCAGGCGGAGCAAGGAGCCGGGACGTGATCGCCGCTCTTGAAGCAGTTCGTCGCGAACGCGAGTGACCATTGCTGGTTGTCGACTCGTCGGTGATCGTAGAGGTGTTTGCGACGGTCGACCCTCCACCGCATTTGATCGACCGCCTCGCGGCCGACGGCGACCTGCATGCGCCGCAGTTGATCGATGTCGAGGTGCTCGCCGTTCTGCGGCGCATGACGCTTCACGAGACGATCGACATCCGGCACGCCGAAGCGGTTCGCGCCGATCTCGCAAGCCTGGCGCTCGCTCGCTACGCGCATCAGCCGCTCAGCGACCGCATCTGGGAGCTGCGCCACAACCTAACCGCCTACGACGCGACGTTCGTCGCACTCGCCGAGTTACTCCAAGCGCCGCTCGTGACCTGCGATGCGCGACTCGCCTCAGCCCCCGGCCACGATGCCCGGATCGAGCTGTTCGAGGTAGCTAGCTGACCTGCGCCGGCAGCTCGACCGGCGAGAGCTCGACGTCGCCCATCAGCCGCCGCGCCTCGCGCGGGTCGATCAGACCGGCTTCCAGGCGTCCCGTCGACTCCGCGCCGCAGGCCACGCCGAGCCGCAGGCAGTGATCGGGCGGGCGGCCCTCGTAGCGCGCCGCCACGTAGCCCGCCAGGAAGGCGTCGCCCGAGCCGCGGCGGGCGATCGGCTCCGCCCGCTGCTCGATGCGCGCGCGTTTGGCCTGCGGCTGGCCGTCGATCAGCACCTGCGCGATGCAACCGTCCGGCAGCGTCATGATCGCCTCGCGCGGGCCGATCGCCGCGATCTCGCGCACGACCTGCAGGCGCTCGTCCTCGCCGGCGAACTCGTGCCCGACCAGTTCCTCGGCCTCGAGCACGTTCGGCGAGACGACGTGCGGCTCGGCGCGCGCCGCCTGGCGCAGCGGCTCGCCGTCCGTATCGATCACCGTCGTCACGTCCAGGCGCTCCAGGTCGTGGATCAGGCCGGCGTACAGGTCCGGCTCGACCCCGCGCGGCAGCGATCCCGCGAACACGACGATCGCCGCGCCGCGCGCCAGGTAGAGCAGCTTGTCGCGGAACAGCTCGACCTCGCGCTCGTCGAGACCGCCGGCCCCCGTTCGTTGATCTCCGTCTGCTCGCCCGTCGTCGGGTCGAGCACGGAGGTGTTCGTGCGCGACTCCTCGCGGATCCGCACGAAGTCGTTGAGGATCGACTCTTCGGTCAACTGCTCGACGATGTGCGTGCCCGTCGCGCCGCCCGCGAAGCCCGTCGCGATCACCGGCTGGCCGAGCGCCTTCAGCGTGCGCGCGATGTTGACGCCCTTGCCGCCCGCCATCGTGCGCTGCTCGACCGTGCGGTGACGCCTACCGAGCCGGAAGTTCGGTACCGAGAGCGACTTGTCGATCGCGGCGTTGAGCGTGACCGTGATGATCATCGTGGCTCCCTTCGACCTCCAACCGGTCCCACCGCAGTCGTGCAGCGGAACCCACAACAGGCTAGCGGACGCCCGTCCGCGCCCCAGCCGCTCAGGCGGCTCAGCGCCGACAGCGCCCACGCCTGCTCGCGCAGGCGCTCGGCCTCGGCGCGCGCCGCCGTCGCCGGCTCCCGCGTCCCCGCGCCGTTCCCGGGAGCCAGATAAGCGTCGACGATGCTGCGCGAGGCCGTGATCAGGCCGGCCGCGCGCCCAGGCGCGAACGCCGGCGCGAGGTCCTCGACGCGTCCGCCCTGCGCGCCCACGCCGGGCAGCAGGAAGACCGCGTGCGGCATCAGCTCGCGCGCTCGCGCCAGGTGCGCCGGCTCGGTCGCGCCGACGACCGCGCCGACGTCGCTGAGACCCGGCTCGCCGCGGGCATCCTCGCCGAGCCGCGCGACGATCGCGGCCACCCGCTCCCACACGGCGCCGCCGCCCGCCACGGCCAGGTCCTCGACGTCGGCCGCGCCCGGATTGGAGGTGCGCACGAGCACGAGCACACCCGCCGCCCGCCTCGCGCGCCGTCGCGACGAACGGCACGATCGCGTCGACGCCCATCAGCGGGTTGACCGTCGCCATGTCCGCGCCCAGCCCCGGCAGCCGCCCGAACGGTGTCTCGCGACCGTCGAACAGCGCGCTCGCATAGGCCTGCGCGCTGACGTCGATGTCGCCGCGCTTGCCGTCGGCGATCACCAGCAGGCCGCGCACGCGCGCGTGCTGCAGCGACCTGCTTCGAGCGCCGCCCAGCCGGGCGCGCCCGAGCAGCTCGAAGCGCGCCAGCTGCAGCTTGACCGCGACGCACGCCTGCGCCGTCGCGTCGATCACCGCGCGGCAGTGACGCAGGACCGCCGCCGCCGCACGCGTCCGCCGGAGCGTCGCTCGGCGCCGCCTGCGCGCTCGCGCGCCCGGCCACAGCGCCCCCGGGTCCGGGTCGAGTCCGAGCACGATCTGCGACTCGCGCTCGGCGACCCGAGCGGCCAGTGCCTGCGCGAACGGCTGCGCCAGGCTCAGCGGCCCTTCACCGCGCTCTTCAGGCCGCTGCCCGCCGTGAAGCGCGGCACGCGGCTCGCCGCGATCTGGATGCGCTCGCCCGTGCGCGGGTTGACGCCCATCCGCGCGCCGCGATCACTCACGTGGAACTTGCCGAATCCCGCCACCGTGACCTCGCTGCCGCGGCGCAGCGCGTCCTCGACGGTCGCCAGCACCGCGTCCACCGCGCGCCCGGCATCCTGCTTGGTCAGATCGGCGCGATCCGCCACCTGGTCGACCAGCTCGGCCTTCGTCACTTGGGTTCCTCCTCGTTCGTGAAACCGGTCAATCGACGCTAACACCATGCGCGGACGCGGCGCAACCTGCGCCCAGCCCGCCGTCACGCCGCTGTCGCGCCGGAGAGCGTCGTGTTGCGCCCGTACACCGGGCCATCCGCCACAATGCCCCGATGAGCGTCACCCGAATCGCCTGGATCGTGACCGTGCTCGTCGCGCTGCTCACCGGGCTCCTGCTGCTGCTCGGCGGCTACAACGGCTACGCCGGCGCTCGGCCTGGCCGTCGCGATCGCGGCCGCGATCAACCTGCTCTAGCCGGCTCGACCGCGTCGCTCAACCGGCCGCAGCGCGCTCGCCGAGCCACTGGAACAGCGCCCGCGCGGCGCGCCCGCGGTGGCTGATCGCGTCCTTCTGCTCGTCGCTCAGCTCGGCCATCGTCAGGCCCGCCGGGCCCGTCGTCGGGCAGGAACGCCGGGTCATAGCCGAAGCCGCGCTCGCCGCGCGGCTCGGCCGCGAGCCGTGCCCGCGCAGCGCCCCTCGAACAGCCGCTCCTCGCCGCCCGCCGGATCGACGTAGGCGATCGCGCACACGTACTCCAGCGCGCTGCCCGCCGGCGCCTCGCGCAGCAGCTTGGCGAGGTTCTCCTCGTCGGTGGCGTGCTCGCCGGCGTAGCGCGCCGAGCGCACGCCCGGCGCGCCGCCGAGCGCCGCCGCCGCGATGCCCGAGTCGTCGGCGATCGCTCGCGCGCGCCCGTCGCCGCGGCCGCCGCGCGCGCCTTGCCGAGCGCGTTCTCCGCGAACGTCTCGCCGTCCTCCGGCGGCAGCTGCACCTCCGCCGGCAGCACGTCCAGCGCCAAGCCTCGCCGCCCGGCGCCGGCTCGGCAGCAGCCGCGCGAACTCGCGCCGCTTGTGCTCGTTGTGCGTCGCCAGCAGCAGCCTCAAGGCGAAGCCGTCTGCTGCCTGGCCCGAAGCGCTGCGCGATCGCCCGCTGCCTGCGGCGTCCTGCAGCCGCTCGATGCCCGCCGCCGCGAGCGCCAGCAGCTCGTCCAGGTGCGCGCGCGAGAGCGGCGTGCGCTCGGCCGTCGCCTGCACCTCGACCAGGCCGCCGTCGCCGGTCATCACGACGTTCGCGTCGACCTCCGCGGTCGAGTCCTCGGAGTAGTCGAGGTCGAGCAGCGCGCGCGCCGCCGACGATCCCGCACGAGACCGCCGCGACCGAGCCCGCTCAGCGGCGAGCGCTCGAGCAGGCCCTGCTCGCGCAGGCGCGCGCAGGCCAGCGCCAGCGCCACGTACGCGCCCGTGATCGACGCGCAGCGCGTGCCGCCGTCGGCCTGCAGCACGTCGCAGTCGAGGTAGATCGTGCGTTCGCCGAGCGCCTCGAAGTCGACCACGCCGCGCAGCGAACGCCCGATCAGGCGCTGGATCTCGACCGTGCGCCCGTCCTGGCGCCCGCGCGTGGCGTCGCGCTGCTTGCGCTGGCCGGTCGAGGCCGGCAGCATCCCGTACTCGGCGGTCACCCAGCCGCGTGCCGCGGCCCGTCATCCAGCGCGGCACGCTCTCCTCGCGCCGAGGCCGTGCAGATCACGCGCGTCTCGCCCGCCGAGATCAGCGCCGAGCCGGTCGCCGTGCGCACGAAGCCCGGCTCGATCTCGACCGGGCGCAGCTCGCCCGGCCGCGCGGCCGTAGCTGCGCTGCGGGCCGCCTCGCCGCTCGTGTCCGCCGTCACGCCGTCTCCTCGCCTCGTCGTGCGCTCATGCGCAGCCTCGACCTCGGCCAGCTGCACGTGCTCGACCTCGCCGAGCGGCATCTGCAGGAAGCGCGTGCCGAGCTCGTGGAAGGCCTGCGTGTCGCCGGTGCAGAGGAAGCGGTAGTCGCCCTCGCCGCGGCGCGGGTTGCCGAGCGAGCGCGTGCTCAGCGCGTGCTCGACCTGGCGCGCGAGCGCCGCGCCCGAGCTGACCAGCGTGACCTGCGGTCCGAGCATGCGCTGCAGCATCGGGCGGATCAGCGGGTAGTGCGTGCAGCCGAGGATCACCGTGTCGACGTCCGCGTCGCGCAGCGGCGCGCACGCCTCGCGCACCGTCTGCACCGCGCGCTCGTCGAACTGCTCGCCCGCCTGGATGATCGCCGCCAGGTCGGGGCACGGCACCGCGTACAGCGTCACGTGCGGGTCGATCGCCGCCACCGCCTGCTCGTAGGCGCCGCTGGCCACCGTCGTCGGCGTCGCCAGCAGCCCGATGCGGCCCGTGCGCGTGGTCGCGACCGCCTGCGAGGCCTCCGGCGCGCACACGCCGAGCACGTCCACGCCGAGCGTCGTCTCGAGCATCCGCCTGCGCAGGCTCGGCAGCGCCGCCGCCGTCGCCGAGTTGCACGCCACGACGAGCAGCTTCGTGCGCCGGCGCAGCAGCTCCTCGGCGATCTCCGCCGAGAAGCGCGTCAGCTCCTCCGGCGTGCGCTCGCCGTAGGGGAAGCGCGCCGTGTCGCCCAGGTAGAGGAAGTCCTCGTGCGGCAGCTGCACGAGCAGCTCGTGCAGGACCGTCAGCCCGCCGACGCCCGAGTCGAACACGCCGATCGGCCGCTCGCGCGGATCTGCTGGCCTCGGCAAGTCGCTGCCCACGAGGCCATCATTCCAGAGCCGCCGCGCGCCCGCTCGCGCCGTCGCGTGCCGCCGCTACCGTCGGCGCGTGCGCGCGCTCGTGGTCTCCAACATGCGGCCCGATCGGGCGCACCCCGAGCGCGGCAGCTTCGTGCGCGACCAGGTCGCCGCGCTGCGTCGCCTGGACGGGCTCGACGTCGAGCTGTACGAGTTCCCGCCCGGGCCGCGCGCGCTCGCCTCGCGCCGCGCGCGAGCTGCGCCGCCGCTTCCCCCGTCGCGGCGCCGGCGAGCGCTTCGACGTCGTGCACGCCCACTTCGGCCTGACGCGCCTGGCCCGCGCTCGCCGTCCCCGCCCATGCGCGCGCGCTGACGCTGCACGGCACCGACCTGCGCCACCCGCGCACGCGCCTGTTGACGCTCGCCGCGCTGCGGCAGCGTCGACCTGCTCGCGGTCGTCTCCGCCGCGCTCGCCGACGAGCTGCCCGCGCGCGCCGCGCGGCGCGCCGAGGTGCTCCCGTGCGGCGTCGACCTCGAGCGCTTTCACCCGCGCTCGCGCGCCGAGGCGCGCGCCGAGCTCGGCCTCGATGCCGAACGGCCGCTACCTGCTGTTCGCCGCCGACCCGGCGCGCCCCGAGAAGCGCTACGACCGGGCCGTCGAGCTGGCGCGGCGACCGGCGCCGAGCTGCTCACGCTCGGCGGCGTCGAGCCCGCGCGCGTGCCGCTGTTCGTCAACGCCGCCAACGCCGTGCTCGTGCCCTCCGAGCGCGAGGGCTTCGGGCTGGCCGTGCTCGAGGCGCTCGCCTGCGACGTGCCCGTGCTCGCCACCCCCGTCGGCGTTCACGCGCAGGCGCTCGCCGACGTGCCCCGGCACGCTCTGCGCGCCCTTCGAGCTCGCCCGCTGGCGCGCCGCGCTGGCGCCGCTGCTCGCCGACGAAGACCCGCGCGTGCCCGGCCGCGCGAGCGCCGAGCGCTGGTCCGCCGCGAGCATGGCCCAGCGCGTCGCCGACGCATGGCGCACAGCCCGCGGACGCGCTGGGTAGCATGGGATGGCCGTGGACAGCCAGACATCCGCCACGACCTCCGCCGCCCCGGCGCAGCCGAACGAGCGCCCAGGCGCAGCAGCCCCGCCCGTCGCGGGGGCCGCGACGCCTTCGCCGGCCCCTGCGGCTCCGCCCGCTGCGGCGGGGTCGCAGCCGCCCGCCACGGAGGTCTCGCCCGCCTCGCCCGCGACCGGCGACGCCGCCGCGGCCGACGCGCAGGCGTCCGCCGTCGAGCAGCCCGGTTTCGGCTCGCGCGGGCGCCTGCGCCGCCGCGCGCGCTTCCTGCGCAAGGCGCGCGAGCTCGCCTACCGCGACCTCGGCGGGCTCGTCTTCAGCCTGCACCGCTTCGGCCAGCGCAACGACTCGCTCGTGCTCGCCAAGCTCGCCACGCTGAGCCGCATCGACGCCGAGCTGCGCGCGCTCGAAGACAGCCTCGGCGAGCGCCAGCCCGTGACCGTGCTGCGCGAGGCCGGCATCACGGCCTGTCCGCGCTGCGCCGCGATCCACAGCGGCGAAGACCGCTTCTGCCCGAGCTGCGGGCTGTCGATGAGCCGTCGCAGCGACCTGCCGATCGCCGGAGCGCCGGCCGGCGGCGCCGCGCAGACCGGCAGCGCCGAGCACCGCCGCCGGCCAGCAGCCGCCCGCCGGTTCGCCGCTCGCGGCGCGCCGCCGACGCCGGCGCCGCACACACCCGCCGCAGCCTGCCCCGGCGGCTCCGTCGCGCAGCACCGGCCCGGCCACGCAGCAGCACGCCGCAGTCTTGCCGGCGCCCCGCGCCACGCCGCGCCGCCGCGCCGCCGCCCGCCACCCAGGCCTTCGACGCGATCCCGGCCGACGGCGGCGATCAGCCGACCGAGATCATCCGCCCGCCGGCGCCCGGCTCGTGACGGTCGCCGCGCCCGCCGAGCGCCCCGACGGCGCCCCCGCACCTCCACCGCAGAGCACCGCCCCGGCCCGCCCGGCCGTGGTCGAGGCCTGCCCGCTGTGCGGCGCTCCGCTGGACCCGCGTCAGGACTGGTGCCTGAGCTGCGGCGCCGCCGCGCGCACCCGCCTGGCGGCGACGCCCAACTGGAAGGGCCCCGTCGCCGCGATCGCCGTCGTCGCCGTGCTCGCGCTCGGCGTGCTCGCCGCCGCGCTCGTCAAGCTCGCCGGCGACTCCGGCTCGAGCTCGGCGCCCGTGACGAGCACCGTGACGACGCGCGCCCGCCGCGAGCGCGCCCGTCACGCCGACGACCGCCACCCCGGGCGTGCCGACGACGATCGCGCCGGGCACCGCCACGACGCCGAGCACGGCGCGAGCACGCCAACGGTCACCGCGCAGCCGGGCAACGCCGGTGGCATCGCCAGCCCGGGCACCGCCCCGACCGTCACCGCCAAGAAAGGCGTCAAATCGATCCCCGGGCTCGCCGGACTGACCCCCGCCGAGCGCAAGAAAATCGAAAAGCTGATCAAACCCGGCGCCAAGCAGAAGTCCGGGCGCTAGCCGCTCGCGCCCGACGGATACGGTTCCCGCGATGCCCGCGTCCCCCCCGGCGGTTACGCGCACCGTCTCGCGCGAAATCGATGTAGCAGTGATCGGAGCGGGCGCCGCCGGTCTGTACGCCGCGCTGTGCGCCGCCCGCGACGGCGCATCGGTTGCGCTCGTCTCCGCCACGCCGCTCGCGCGGACCGCCAGCTACTGGGCGCAGGGCGGCCTCGCCGCGGCGCTCGCCGCCGACGACAGCGCCGAGCTTCACCTGCGCGACACCGAGCTCGCCGGGCGCCGGCTCGTGCGTCGCTCGGCCGCCGAGATCCTCGCCCGCGAGGCGCCCGACTGCGTGCGCGACCTGCAGGGGCTCGGCGTGCGCTTCGACGCCGACCGCGACGGCCGCCTCGCGCTCGGCCTCGAGGGCGGTCACTCGGTGCGCCGCGTCGTGCACGCCGGCGGCAGCGCCACCGGGCGGCGCGTCGTGCGCCAGCTCTCGGCGCTCGCCGCCGAGGAGCCGCGCATCGCCGTGCTCGAGGGCGCCCGCGCCCGCGCCCTGTGGCGCTCCGGCGGGCGCTGCGCCGGGCTGATCTGCGAGGACGGCCGGATCGTCGCCGCGCGCGCCGTCGTGATCGCGACCGGCGGCTGCGCCGCGATGTGGGCGCGCACGACCAACCCGCCCGGCTCGCAGGGCGTCGGGCTGCTGCTCGCGCAGCGCGCCGGCGCGCGCTCGCCGACCTCGAGCTGCTGCAGTTCCACCCGACCGCCGTGATCGGCGTCGCACGGGCGCGAGGGCTTCCTCGTGACCGAGGCCATCCGCGGCGAGGGCGCCACGCTGCACGACCACACCGGCGAGCGCTTCGTCGACGAGCTCTCGCCGCGCGACGAGGTCTCGCGCGCGATCCAGGCGCGGCTGCGCGAGTCCGGCGAGCGCTCCGTCGGGCTCGACATGCGCGCGTCGACCCCGCGCACTTCCCCAACGTCGTCGGCGCGCTGCGCGAGGCCGGCCTCGACCCGACGCGCGAGCTGATCCCCGTGGCGCCGGCCGCGCACTACACGATGGGCGGGATCGTCGCCGACCTGCACGCGCACTCGACGTTGCCCGGGTTGTACGCCGTCGGCGAGTCCTCGTGCACCGGCCTGCACGGCGCCAACCGGCTCGCCTCCAACTCGCTCAGCGAGTGCTTCGTGTTCGCCCGCCGCGCCGTCGCCCATGCGCTCGCCGAGCCCGCCCCGAGCGCGCCGCGCGACGGCGCGAGCGAGGCCGAGCTCGACGCGCTCGCCGCGCTGCCCGCGCCGCCCGTCGGCGACCGCGACACGCGCGCCGCGCTGTGGCAGGACGCCGGCATCGTGCGCAGCGCCGACGGGCTCTCGCGCCTGCTTGCAGAGCGGCCACCCGCTCGTGCGCGCGATCGCGCGATGCGCGCTTACGCGCAGCGAGAGCCGCGGCGCGCACCAGCGCAGCGACTACCCGCAGCTCGACCCCGCGCTCGACCTCCACCACGTCGTCGTGCACGGCGCGAGCGACGAGACCGATCGGGACTCCGACGGCGACGGCGAACGCGGCCGGCCCCGCGCCCCCGACGTCGAGTGGCAGACCTGGGGCTGAGCGCGCGCCCGGCCCGCGCCGTCCCGCGCGGGCAGTCGTCTCTCTCTACATAAAAAAATCGCCTTTACGTCTTTATCTCGGTCCTTTTGAGATCGGAGACGTGTTCTGGCACGTAGAAGGATCCGAGGTCATCGGAGTCTTTGGGAATAGGCGGGTTTGCTCCAACCGAGAAGGAGGGCCAGGAGTAGCCATGTACCAGTTCAGCCGGGCCATCTACCGCGAGCTCGCCCCGCAGATCGTCCCTGCACCGCCGGGCGAGCCCGCCGCCGCAAACCACGCTGCCGTGCTGAGCGCATGCGAGGCCGTCGTGACCGTCTGGCCACCGACCGCCACTACTTCGCGCGGCCCGAACGCGCGCTGTTCGCGACATCCGCAACTACTTCCCGATGTCCGCGCAGTCGCACGTGCACCAGGTCGTCTGCCGCTACGTGCAGCTCGCCCAGGACTACCTCACGCTGCACCCGCTCGAGGGCTACGCCGCCGTCAGCGGCGCCCCGCCGCAGTGCCGCGCCACGACCCGCAAGGGCGCCGCCTGCCAGCGCGTGCCGCTGCCGCACAACGGCTACTGCCCCTCCCACCAGCACCTCGCCGACACCGAGGACCGGGAGCTCGCCGCCGCATAGCCGTCGCATAGGCTCCGAGGCGTGCTCCTCGGGGTCGATGTCGGCGGCACCTTCACCGACGCCGTGCTCGTCGGCGCCGACGCCGGCGGCGGCTCCTCGGTGCACACCGCCAAGGTCCCCACGACCGCCGGCGAGCAGGCGCTCGGCGTGCTGGAAGCAGTCGCGCTCGTGCTCGAGCGGGCCGGCGCGCGGGCCGGCGACGTGCGCCGCTTCGCGCACGGCATGACCGTCACGACCAACGCCCTGCTCGAGGGACGGACCGCCCGCACCGCGCTGATCGCCACCGACGGCTTCACCGACGTGATCGAGCTCGCCCGCCAGGCGCGTCCGCACCTGTACCGGCTGTGCGACGCCGCGCCCGCGCCGCTCGTGCCCGCCGAGCTGCGCTTCGCCGCGCCCGAGCGGATCGCCCCCGACGGCGTGCTGCGCGCGCTCGATCCCGGCGCACGCCCGGGCGCTCGTGCAGCGCGTCGCCGACGAGCCGGCCCGAGGCCGTCGCCGTGGCGCTGCTGCACTCCTACGCCGACCCGCGCCACGAGCGGCTGCTCGGCGAGCTGCTCGCAGAGCTGCTTGCCCGGCGTGCCCGTGTCGCTGTCCAGCGAGCTCGTCGGCACCTTCCGCGAGTACGAGCGCACCGCCACGACCGCGCTCGACGCCGCGCTCTCGCCGCTGCTCGGGGCCTACCTGCGGCGACTCGCCGCCGCCGCGCGCGAGCAGGGCCTCGCCGAGCCGCAGATCATGCAGTCCTCGGGCGGGCTCACCGACATCGCCCGCGCCTCCGCCCACGCCGCCCTGACCGTGCTCTCCGGGCCCCGCCGGCGGCGTCGGCGGCGCGCTGCTGCTGGCCCAGCTCGCCGGCGAGCGCGACGTGCTCTGCTTCGACATGGGCGGCACCTCCTGCGACGTCTGCCTGATCGACGGCGGCGAGGTGTCGGAGACCGCCGAGCGCTCCGTCGCCGGGCGCCCGCTCGCGCTGCCCGCGCTCGACATCCACACCGTCGGCGCCGGCGGCGGCTCGATCGCCTGGCGCGACTCCGGCGGCGCGCTGCGCGTCGGGCCGCAGAGCGCCGGCGCCGACCCCGGGCCCGCCTGCTACGGGCTCGGCGGCGAGCTGCGCCACCGTGACCGACGCCAACCTGCTGCTCGGCCGGCTGCTCGCTCGACTCGCCGCTCGCCGGCGGGATGCGCCTGGACCGCGACGCCGCCGAGCGCGCCGTCGCCGCGCTCGCGCAGGAGCTCGGCATCGACACGCTCGCCTGCGCCGAGGGCATCGTGCGCGTCGCCGAGCACGAGATGCTCGGCGCGCTGCGCCTGTCACCGTCGAGCGCGGCATCGACCCGCGCCGCTTCGCGCTGATGCCGTTCGGCGGCGCCGGGCCGCTGCACGCCTGCGCGATGGCCGCGCGAGCTCGGCATCGCCCGCGTGCTCTGCCCGCGCGCCTCCGGCGTGCTCTGCGCGCTCGGGCTCGCCGCCGCCGCGCCACGCCACGACGTCTCGCGCACCGTCATGCTGAGCGGCTCCGGGCTCACGCGCGAGCGCCTGCGCGAGGCCCGCGACGAGCTGCTCGCCGAAGCCGATGCCGCGCTCGCCGGCCCGCGCGCGGACGTGCGCGTCGCCTACGAGCTGCGCTACGTCGGGCAGTCCTTCGAGCTGTCCGTCGAGGCGAGCCGGCGATCCCGAGGCCGAGTCGCTGAGCGAGGCCTTCGCCGCCGCGCACGAGCAGCGCTACGGCTACCGCGACGACGAGGCCCGGGTCGAGCTCGTCAACGTGCGCGTGTCCGTCTGGGGCCCCGCGCCGGCGCTTCGCCCGCAGGCCGACTGCGGCCGCCGAGCCCGAGCGCTCGAGCGCGCAGGTCGTGTTCGCCGGCGATGCGCTCGAGGCGAGCGTGCTGCGGGGCGAGCTCGCGCCCGGAACCGAGGTCCACGGCCCCGCGCTGTGCGCGCTGCCCGAGGCCACGCTGCTCGTCCCGCCCGGCTGGTGCGGCGCCGTCGACGAGCACGGGACGTGTGTGCTGGAGGACGAGACTGTGAGCGGGAACGGCGGGAGCAGCGGGCGGTCGGGAAAAGCGGCGGGGCGCGACGCATGAGCGCGCTCGACCCGATCGAGCTGCAGGTCGTCGTCGGCGCGCTGCGCGCCGCCTGCGAAGAGATGGGCGTCGCGCTGATCCGGGCCGCCTACTCGTCGAACATCAAGGAGCGCCACGACGCCTCGACCGCGCTGTTCGACGCCGACGGGCAGATGATCATGCAGGCCGAGCACATCCCGGTGCACCTCGGCTCGATGCCCGCCTCCGTCGCAGCCGTGCTCGACGAGCGCCACGCGCCCGGCGTCTCGTGGATCCTCAACGATCCGTTTCGCGGCGGCACGCACCTGCCCGACATCACCGTGATCACGCCCGTGTTCGCCGCCGACGAGCGGACGCTGCTCGGCTTCGCCGCCAGCCGCGCCCACCACGCCGACGTCGGCGGGCGCGTGCCCGGCTCGATGCCCGCCGACAGCCACACGCTGGCCGAGGAGGGCGTCGTGATCTCGCCGCGACCGCTCGACGAGCCGGCGATCGAGGAGCTCGTCGCGCAGATGCGCCAGCCCGAGCAGCGGCGCGCCGACCTGCGCGCCCAGCTCGCCGCCAACCGCGTCGGCGCGCTGCGCCTGGGCGCGCTCGCCGAGCGGCTCGGCCCAGAGCGGCTGCGCGAGGCGAGCGACGCCGTGCTCGACTACGCCGAGCGGCGCACGCGGGCGTGCATCGCGGCGCTGCCCGACGGCGACGTCCACGCCGAGGACGTGCTCGAGGGACGCGACGGCGACCTGCCGCTGCGCCTGCGCGCGAGCGTCGAGGGCGAGCGGCTGATCCTCGACTTCGCCGGCAGCGCCGAGCAGCACGACGGCAACCTCAACTGCCCGCTCGCCGTCACGCGCTCGGCCTGCTACTTCGCCGTGCGCGTGCTGACCGACCCCGACATCCCACCCTCGGCCGGCGCCTACCGCCCGGTCGACGTGCGCGCGCCGCTCGGCTCGCTGCTCAACGCCAGGCCGGGCGCGGCCGTGGCGGCGGGCAACGTCGAGACCTCCTCGCGCGTCGCCGACCTCGTGCTCGGCGCCTTCGGCCGCGCGCTCGGGCAGGGCACGATGAACAACCTGACCCTTGGTGCCGATCCTTTGCCGGCTCGCGGCGCCGACGGCGACGGGTCGTTCACCTACTACGAGACGCTCGGCGGCGGGCAGGGCGCTTGCGCCGACGCCGACGGGCCGAGCGCCGTGCACGTGGCGATGAGCAACACGCTGAACACCCCCGTCGAGGCGCTCGAGCGCGAATTCCCGCTACGCGTCGTGCAGTACGCGATCCGCCGCGGCTCCGGCGGCGCCGGGCGCACGCGCGGCGGCGACGGCGTGATCCGCGAGCTGCAGGCGCTGCGTGAGATGTCCTTCTCGCTGATCGCCGAGCGCCGCCGGCACGCGCCGCCGGGCGCCGGCGGCGGCGAGCCCGGTGCGCCCGGGCACGACGAGCTCGACGGCCAGCGCCTGCCCGGCAAGGTCACGGGGACGCTGCGCGCCGGGCAGCGGCTGCGCATCGAAACGCCCGGCGGGGGCGGGTTCGGGGCCCCTCGCTGACAAGTCGGAAACACGCGCTGGAAACACGCCGATGGCAAGACTGGCCGCGCAGACAGTCCTGAATCGCCAAAATAAGGGCTCGATTTGCAGGGGATTTGGGATTTCCGCCTGGGTTTCGTATCTTTAAGGGGTCTGCCGCCGTCGAATCAGCCGGTAAGCGGACTAGAGACAGAGACGTACTCCTAGCTTCACCCGTTTATGCCAATTGCTTTCAAAGAATGGGCCGTCACCGTCCGCGCGCTAGCCGAAGGTGAGCAGCTCCTAACACTCCGCAAGGGCGGGATCCGTCAGCCGGGCAAGTCGATGAGGCTCGCTCACGAACGGTTCTTCCTCTACCCGACCTTCGAGCACCAGACGGGCGACCTCGTACGCGAGTCCCACCAGCCGGAGCTGCGCCGCGCGCTCGAGGAGGGCGTCTGGAGCGACGGCGAGCCGCTGCTGAACGCGTTCACCTCGGGCGCACCCGTGCAGCAGCCCGACCGCGTGCGGATCCGCGCCTGGGCAGAGGTGGCCGGCCACTTCACGGTCGCCGACCCGCGCTGCGTGGACGCGCTCTCGCCGTTCTACGTGTGGACGCCCGACTACGCCGAAAAGCGCCTCGGTTGGCGCCGCCACCAGCCGCTGCACGTGCTGCTGCTGCGCACCTACCGCATCCCGCGCCCGGTGACCGTCAAGGTCAAGGACGAGTACACCGCTGCGCAGGCATGGATCGAGCTGCAGCGCGAGCTCCCCTTCGAGGGCACGCCCGTGCTCTCAGACGCCGAGTTCGAGCGGGCCTCCGAAGAGATCCGCGCGATCACCTCAGAAGCCGCCGGTGCAGACGCCGGCGAGCCCGTCTACGCCTGAGCCTCCGGCGCGAGCGCCTGCGGCGCCAGCGCTTCTCTAGCCGCTTCTGCGCCTGACTCGGGCACGAGCACATCGCGTGGACCAGCGGCAAGGAAGTCGGGCACGTCGAAGCCGCCTGCGCGGCGCGACATGCTCGGGATGCCCTCCTCGAGCAGCAGCGTCTCGATCAGCTCGGCCTCGGGCTGGCTGCCGGCGCGGGCGACCTTGACGAGCCGGCCTTCGGCGTACTGCGGCTTGATCTTGCGCGCCTTGCGCTGGCGCTCACTGGCCGCTCCACGCTCGCTGCCGGGGAGATAGACGAGCGGCATCTCGCAGCTCGCGCAGAAGCGCTCGGAGCGTGGGTAGTCCGTGCCGCAGCTCGGGCAGATCAGCGGCGTCTCGCTCAGCTCGGTGTCTCCTCGAGCGCGATCTCGCTGACCTCGGCGCCGTCGATCACATACGAGCGAACCTCCGGCTCGCCGGCTCCGGCGAGGCCGACGATGATCCACTCGAGGCCGGGCCAGCCGGCGGCGAAGCCGATATCCGTCTGCGACGGATAGGGCGCGCTGCGCACGTGCGAGTGATAGATCGCGCCGATCTCCCAGCCCTCCTCTTCGATCTCCTCGTTCAGACGGTACAGCTCCATCGGGGCGATCTCGAACTTCAGCGCACTCGCGTGCACGTTCTCGGCGCGGTAGACGCGCGCGGCCGTCTTCGCAGCGCCGTGCTCGCCGGCGAGCACGGCAACGACCCCACAGCACTCGATCCGCGCGTTCTCCTGCGCGTGCGCGACGATCTCGGCGAGCAGCTGCTTGGCGATCTTCACGTGCGCCTCGGGCGTCTCGGTGTTGCCTGCGAGCCGTGCGCGAGGAACGCGCGGCCTACCACCAGACGGTCGCGTCCAGGTTCTCGATCTCCTCGACCGGCAGCGTGTAGATGCCGCTCGAGAGGTACTTCCAGCCGTCGTCGGCGACGACGAAGACGACGTTGCCCTCGTCGAGCTCGCCGGCGATGCGCACGGCGATGCTCGCGATCGCGCCTGTCGAGACGCCGGCGAACACGCCCTCCTCGTCGAGCAGCTTGCGCGTCCACACGATCGCGTCTTCGTTGGTCACGAAGATCTTGCGGTCGAGCAGCGAGATGTCGATGATCGGCGGGATGAAGCCGTCGTCGAGCGAGCGAAGCCCCTGCACGGGCTCACCCTGCATCGGCTCGGCCGCGACGATCTTGCAGGCGTCGCCGAATGTCTCCTTCAAGCGCCTGCCGTTGCCCATCAGCGTGCCACCAGTGCCGAGCCCGGCGACGAACGCCGAGATCTCATCCAGCTCTTCGAGGATCTCCAGCGCCGTGCCGTTGTAGTGGGCATTGGGGTTGGCCTGGTTGCCGTACTGATAGGGCATGTAGACCGATGGGTCTTCGGCGGCCATCTGCAGCGACATCGCCACGGCGCCGTTGGAGCCCTGATCGCCGGGCGAGTAGACGATCTCGGCGCCGTACATCTTCAGCAGCTGGGTGCGCTCGGGCGTGACGTTCTCCGGCATCACGACCTTCAGCTTGTAGCCCCTGCGCTTGGCGATCATCGCCAGCGAGATGCCCGTGTTGCCCGAGGTCGGTTCGAGGATCGTCTGCCCCGGCGCGATCGCGCCTTTCTCCTCGGCATCCTCGATCAGCGCCCGCGCGACGCGGTCCTTGACCGAGCCCGTCGGGTTGTGCGACTCGAGCTTGGCCCAGATGTGCACGCCCGGCTTCGGCGAAAGGCTCGGCAGCTCGATCAGCGGCGTGTTGCCGATCGACTGGACGATGTCGCCGTAGCGGCCGCCGCACGGCCGGTTTCGAACCCTCTCAACCGCCATTACTTCACGGAATATAGCGGCCCTTGCGGGCTGCGAGATAATCGTGCGTCGATGGCACAGGGGAACGTCGAGAAGCTGAGAGCGTTCCTCGGCTCATGGGGCGAGCAGCGATGGACACCTGAGCTGACGGAGAGTGCAGACGGGATCGAGATGGACCTGCTCGATCGCAACGTCGTCTACGAGGACACCGTGCTGCCGGACCACGTGGGCGAGGCGTATCGAGGGCACGACGGCGTGCGTCGGGCGACACAGCGCTTGAACGAGGGAAATGAGTGGATGGTCATCGAGCTGCTCGACGTGCTCGGCAGCGGCGACCGCCTGGTCTCGCGCCACCGCGTGCGGACGAAGGCGCGGTACTCGGAGATCGAGTTCGAGGCGATCGTTTTCTACGCCTGGACGTTCGCTGGCGGCAAGGTCGTTCGCTTCGTTTCGTTCCTCGACAAGGATCGGGCGCTCGAGGCTGCCGGCCTGTCGGGGTAGCAGGAGTGCACGGAACAACGAGCGCCGCGCCGCCTCGCGCGTCGGCGCGACGCGGCGCGAGCGCAGGTCAGCGCTAGACCCGTCCGAGCACGATCAGGATCAGCAGGATCAGTGCGATCGCGCCGACGATGCCGCCGACGACGGCGACTTTCACGAGCACGAGCACGATTGCGACGATGATGAGCAGACCGAGTAGGCCTCTGACCATGTTTCCTCCCCGCGGGTAGAAGTTTGACGACCCGCCTCGGCTACCCACGCCGTGCGCGCGACAAACCGAGCGACCGCCGCCAGCGACTGGCCGGGCAGCCAGTCAACCTCTAAGATCGACCGCAGTTCATTTCGATCCAGGGGGCAGCGGGGCATGGCTAGGACTACGCACGGCGGTTACGACTTCGACTGGCTCGTGATCGGCTCGGGCTTCGGCGGCAGCGTCTCGGCGCTGCGCCTCGCCGAGAAGGGCTACTCGGTCGGCGTGCTGGAGTGCGGGCGGCGCTTCGCCGACGATGAGTTCCCGAAGAACACGGCGGATCTGAAGCGCTACTTCTGGAACCCGCGCGTGGGCATGAAGGGGATCTTCCGCTTGACCAACTTCAAGGACGTCGCGGTGGTCTCGGGCTGCGGCGTCGGCGGCGGCAGCCTCGGCTATGCGTGCACGCTGTACGTCCCGCCGAAGCAGTTCTTCGAGGACCGCCAGTGGGCGGAGATGGCGGACTGGCAGGGCGAGCTCGCGCCCCACTACGAGGAAGCGCAGCGGATGCTGGGCGTGGTCGAAAACCCGCATGAGGATCCCGCCGACCAGCTGCTGCGCGAGCTCGGCGAGGAGCTCGGCGTGGGCGAGACCTACAAACGCACTCCCGTCGGGATCTACTTCGGCCAGGCCGGCAAGACGGTGGCGGACCCGTTCTTCGGCGGCGAGGGCCCTGAGCGCACGGGCTGCAAGCTGTGCGCGCGCTGCATGGTCGGCTGCGTGCACGGGGCGAAGAACACGCTCGTGAAGAACTACCTCTACTTCGCCGAGAAGCGGGGAGCGCGTGTGATGCCGGAGCGCACCGTGGTCGACGTGCGGCCGATCGGGCCCGCCGACGGGAGCGAGGGCTACGAGGTCGAATCGGTCCGCTCGGGGGCGTGGCTGCGCAAGGAACGGCGCGTGCAGCGCGCGCGCGGCGTTGTCGTGGCGGCGGGGCCGCTGGGCACGAACCGGCTGCTGCAGAAATGTCGCCTGGAAGGCTCGCTGCCGCGGATCTCCTCGCGCCTGGGCGAGCTCGTGCGCACGAACAGCGAGTCGATCCTGACGGTGACCGTGCCCGAGGACTACCCCGAGAACCTGATCAAGCGCGTGGCGATCACCTCCTCGATCTACCCCGACCCGAACACGCACATCGAGACGGTGACCTACGGCGACGACGGCGACTCGATGCGGATGCTGTACACGCTGCTGACGGGCGACGGCACGCGCGTGACGCGGCCGCTGAAGCTGCTCGTGCAGCTCGTCCGCCACCCCGGGCGGCTGGCGAAGATCCTCTTCGCGAAGCACTGGTCGCGGCGCACGATCATCCTGCTCGTGATGCAGACGCTCGACAACGCGATCGCGCTGCGACCCCGCAAAGGCCCGTTCGGCTCGTTCTGGCTGCAGACCGAACAGGACCCGGAGCGCCCAAACCCGACGTTCATCCCGGTCGCCAACCAGGCCGCCGAATGGTTCGCCAAGCGCACCGGCGGGATCGCCCAGAGCGCATTGACGGAGGCGCTGTTCAACATCCCCTCCACCGCGCACATCCTCGGCGGCGCCGTGATCGCGCCCGATGCCGAGCAGGGCGTCGTCGACGCCGACCAGCGCGTGTTCGGCTACGAGAACCTGCTCGTCTGCGACGGCTCGGCGATCCCGGCGAACGTAGGCGTGAACCCGTCGCTGACGATCACCGCCTTGGCGGAGCATGCGATGAGCAAAGTACCGGCCACGGCCGCAACGGCCGAGCCGGCGGCCACCGCGGCGCCTTAGGGCATCCGAAAAAGCTCGCTCCTACGGCAATTCGCTGTTTCTGACTCGTTTTCGCGTGCGTGAAACGATTGACATCAGCGAACGATTGCGTCTACGTTGCGCTCAGGGGTCGGCGACGGAAATCACGACGACAGGGGGCGACGATGGCGGGGGTGATCCGGCGGAGTCTGGAGGCAGAACGCTTGGGGAAAGGGCTCGTCCGAGGGGCGTGGCCAGCATTGATCACGGCCCTCGCGGCGCTCGCGTTCTCCGCCACGGCCCAGGCCACGCAGCCGTACGAAGGCTATGAGGCGACCGTGGCCGAAGACTCGCCCGTTGCCCAGTTCCGCTTCAACGACGCCGCGGAATCGAGCGAAGTCAAAGACTCTGCGGGCAGCTTCTCGGCGACGAACCACGGGATCGAACTGAATGTCTCCGGGCCGTTCAGCGGCTCCAAGGCGGGCCACTTCGAAAGCCCCGACTACGCAGCGCTGCCGAGTGACCCGCTCGTGGGAGACAGCGAATTCACTGCTGAGGCGTGGGTCAACTGGGGCGGGGGCTCGCTCCTGAACGAACCGATCTTCTCATTCGGATCGAGCGCGACCAACTACATGATGCTGACGCCGCAGTCCTCCGCCACCGGCCATCCGCTCGCGTTCGAAATCCACCCCTCCTCGGGCTCGCCCGTGCTGGTCCACACGTCGGCGCGGCTGACTCCGAACCACTGGGAGTACGTCGCGGTCAGCGAGACCACCGCAGGCGCGCTGAGGCTCTACGTCAACCACGAACTCGCGGCGAGCACCGAAGGCGCGACGGTCTCCCCCGCTTCGCTCGGCAGCTCAGGCCTGAGTGAAGACACGCTCGGCCGCTCGCCGCTGGTCGGCGGCAGCAACTTCAAAGGCAAGTTGAGCAACGTCGCCTTCTATGGCGATGCGCTCTCCTCCAAACGGATCGAAACGCACTTCGAAGTAACGATCCCCCCGGAAAACACCGCCCTGCCGACGATCGAAGGGCTACCGAAAGAGGGTCGGCTGCTGACGGTCTCCAACGGCACTTGGAGCGGCTCGCCGACGACCCGCTTCAAATACAAATGGGAACGCTGCAACCCCACCTGCTCGGGCATCTCAGGCGCAAACAAATCCAGCTACCGCCTGACGAGCGCGGACGTCGGCGAGACGGTCCGCGCGAGCGTGACCGACGAAACGGTCACGGGCTCGGCGACCGCCCACAGCGCACAGACCGCGACGGTGACGACGGGTTCGCCGGTCAACGTCAAGGCGCCCTTCTACCTGGGCGAAGCGGTGCAGTACCACGAACTGATCGGCAACCTCGGCACGTGGGCGGGGACTGCGACGATCAGCTACACGCGCTCCTGGGAACGCTGCACGGGCGAATCCTGCACCGCGGTTTCGAGCTCGAACAGCTACACGCTCGGCTCCGAAGACATCGGCAAGACGATCCGCTTCTCGGTCACCGCCACGAACGGGCTCGGTGAAGTGACGGTGAAAACCGAATCCAGCGCTACGGTCGCAGCCGCGCACGGCAGCTCGGCGATCGCCTGGGGCGAAGACTATTACAACAACCTTGGGGTCCGAGAGAAAGCCTCGTACGAGCCGTTGCATGTACCAGTCGAAGGCGTCGAAACCATCCGCGCGCTCACCTCGGGTGACAACTCCGGCTTCGCGCTGCTCGAAAACGGAACGATCACCTCCTGGGGCGGCGATGGCGCCGGACAGCTTGGCGACCACAGCGAACAGCAGAGCTACTTCAAAGAAGTGAGCCATGAGACCGTGAAAACCAAGAACGGCGCCGAAGAACTGGTGCCGCTCGAAGGCGTGCACTCGGTCTCAGCCGCGAACGGGCACGTGATCGCGCTGCTTGAAACCGGCGTCGTGAAGGCGTGGGGAGGCAATGGCTACGGCGAGATGGGCAATGGCACGGGCGGCTTCTACTACGAAACCAAAGAACCGGTCAACCTCGCGAGGACGATCACCGCGCTGACCCCCGAAGCGTTGGCCGAACGCGGGCTGCCACCGGTCGTGGCCGTCGAAGCGATGGACGGCTCCAGCTTCGCGATCCTCGAAAACGGCGAGGTGATGGCCTGGGGCGACGATCAGAAAGGCCAGCTCGGGATCGGCAGCGGTGAACCCGAAACCTGCCACACCGAACTCGGCTGGGAACGCTGCAGCAAGGTGCCGCGGCTCGTACGACTCGAAAGCGGGGAACCGCTGAAAGAAGTGACGGCGATCACGGGTAGCAACGGCACCGGCTTTGCACTGCTGAAAAATGCGCACGTGATGGCCTGGGGCAACAACATCAACGGCCAGGTGGGGCGCGGCGTAGGTCTCCCCACTCACGCCGAAGGCGAAGGCGTGATCAACCTGCCCCCGACCGAAGTCGTGCGCGTGAACGGCGAAGTGCTGAGCGGCGTCACGCAGCTCGACTCAGGCGGCGGCCATGCGCTGGCGCTGCTCGAAAACGGTGAAGTCGTCGGCTGGGGCCAGTACGAAGAACACGTGCTACTCGAAGTCGCAAACCAGGAATGTGCCTCGAGCGACAAAAACGAACTGCACGAAAAACAGAACGAAGAAAAACACGAACCGAACAAGAAGCCCTGCGTGAAGGCCGCCACCCAGATCATCGCGCCCGGGGGCATCGGCGTCGAAAAACTGCCGATCACAAAGCTCTCGGTCGGGGGCAAATACAACGCCCTCCTCGACGAACACGGAAACCTCTACACCTGGGGTCAGGACAAGGACAGCCAGCTCGGCGATGGCGGCAGCACGACCCGCACGACGCCGACGAAAGTCAGTCTGCCGGGGCCGGTCAAGGTGATCACGACCAGCAGCACCTTCATGATCGTCGCGCTCGAAAGCGGCAGCCCGATCCCGCCGCCGGTCGTGAAGGTGACCCACGGCGTCAAATCGTTCTTGTTGCAATGGAACTTCGAAGCTGAACGGCTCGTCTACCACGTCGCCCACCAAGGCCCGCTTCGCGAAGTCTCCGAATACGAAGAAATCGAACTCGAAGAAGCAGGCATACCGAGAAACGTCGAAGCACCCGAAATCTCAGGCAACGCCGAAGAAGGGATACGCCTGAACGCGAGCAAAGGCAAGTGGAGCGGCGAACGGCCGCTGACCTTCAAATACCAGTGGCAGCGGTGCGTGTACGAAGAAGCGACCGAAGAAGAATCGTGCGTCGCCGTCAGCAACGCGGAACGCGTCGAAAAAGAATCCAAAGAAGAAGGCGAAAGCGGCGAAAACCTCTACAAGCTGACGGCCGTCGACGTGGGCCACACCCTGAAGGTGACCGTGATCGCCAAAGACACGGAAGGCGAAGGATCGGCGACTTCGCTGCCGACCGAAGAAGTCGTCGGCGAAAGCGAATCGATGAACGCCGTATCCATGAAAGTGATCGGCGAACACGAGGAACCGATCACCCAGCTGCACGAAGCGGCGCTGCTGGAACTTCCCTACGAAATGGCGCTCACCGACACGGCGGGCAGGCACAGGATCGTGCGGGACAAAGCCCTGTAGAGCACAGGCGAGGCGGGTGCGGCCTTTGTGTCGCGCCCGCTTGGCGCGCGAGCCCGGCGTCGGCGGAGTTCGCGCCCGGCGGTAACCGGGCGCTAGAGCTTCCCGCCGGCCATCGCCGGCAGGATCACGAGCGTGTCGCCCTCGCCGACGGCCGTGGCCAAGCCGTCGAGCACGCGAACGTCCTCGTCGTTGAGATAGACGTTGACGTAGCGGTTGAGCTCCCCTTCGGCCGAGAACAGCTGGTCCTGCGTCGCAGGATGATTGGCGGCCAGGTCCTTCAGCACGTCGCCGACGTTCTCGCCGGAGGCGCTGACCTGCTTCTCGCCGCCGACCGAGGCGCGCAGGACCGGTGGGATCTTGATCGTTGCCATCGCGGGACCTTACCGCGCTGGCACGGCAGCTAGCGGCTCGCCGGTCGAGGCAGGCAAGGACGCAGGGAGCGAAGTGTGCGAGCAGCACATGAGCGACCGAGGACGCAGCATGGCGAAGGTCGGCGAGCCGCTAGCCGGCGGCGGCGCAGAACGCCTCGTAGTCGGGGAACACGCCGAGCTCCTCGTCGCGGATCTCATCGGGATCGCGCGAGCAGATCGGGCACTCCGGGTCGCGGTGGACCTTGACCTCGGTCAGCGTCGCGCCGAGCGCGTCGTAGAGCAACAGGCGCCCGATCGCGGGCTCGCCGATGCCGACGATCAGCTTGACGACCTCGGTCGCCTGCAAGAGGCCCATCGTCCCCGGCAGCACGCCGAGCACGCCGTTGGCACCGCACGACGGCGCCAGCTCGGCCGGCGGCGGCTCGCGGAACAGGCAGCGGTAGCACGGGCCCTCGTAGGGCTTGAACACCGAGAGCTGCCCGTCGAAGCCGAGAATCGAGGCCGACACGACCGGGATCTTCAGGCGCACCGTCGCATCGTTGAGCAGGTAGCGCGTGGGGAAGTTGTCGACGCCGTCGACGACCACGTCGTAGTCCTTGATGATCTCGACGATGTTCGACGCGTCGATCCGCGTCTGGTACTTGACGACGTTGACGTCGGGGTTGAGCGCGTGGATCGACTCCTCGGCGGAGTCGACCTTGGGGATGCCGATCCGCTGCGTCGAGTGGATCACCTGACGCTGAAGATTTGAGAGATCTACGACATCGTCATCCACGATGCCGATCGTGCCCACGCCGGCCGCTGCCAGGTAGAGCGCTGTGGGCGAGCCGAGACCGCCGGCGCCGAGCAAGAGCACCTTCGCGTCGAGCAGCTTCTGCTGGCCCTCGATGCCGATCTCCGGTACGAGCATGTGCCGCGAGTAGCGCTCTCGCTGTTCCGCGGTCAGCGTGCGCGGAACCTCGACCTCGTAGCCGCGGTCCTTCCACAGCGTGATGCCGCCGGTCATCGACGCGACGTTGGTGTAGCCGAGATCCTCTTCAAGCGTCCGCGCCGCCCAAGCCGAGCGGTTGCCCGACTGGCAATAGAGCACGACGTGCGCGTCGCGGTCGGGCACGACGCCCTCGATGCGGCTCTCCAGGTAGCTCTTGGGGACGTGCTTGGCGCCCGGCAGATGGCCGGCGCCGTACTCCTCGGTCTCGCGCACGTCGATCAGCGCGACGCCCTCGTCGATCAGCTCGTGCACCTTGGAAGGATCGATCTCCTCGATCCGACTCTTGATCTCGCGGAGAAGCTCAGCTCCAGAGGGACTCATCGTGAAACTCCTAAACCACGGTCGGGTTTTATTGACTTCAAAAAGTATAGCGCCGGTTCGCGAGCTTCCAAGGGGTCTTTGCCGCCCGCCGGACGACGTGCCATACGCTGCCCGGCGATGGCCCGGCGCTCTCCTCAAACAGCGGCCGCCCGGCGCTTCGTTCGCCCGCTGATGCTGGCAGGGGCGCTCGCGCTGGCATTCGCGCTGAGCGCCTGCTCCTCGGGGTCCTCCCCATCGACGTCCGATTCGAGTTCTACGCAGACCGTGCCGGCCGATGCGTCGGGCTTCGACGGCGCCGCGCTGCCGTCGGGCATCTCGGCGCCGACCTTCTCCCTGCGCGATCAGGCCGGGGCGCCGGTGTCGCTCGCCGCCTATCGCGGCCAAGTCGTGATCGTCGCGTTCCTCTACTCGAGCTGCGGCTCGGCATGCGTGGTGATTGCGCAGCAGATCCGCGGCGCACTGGACGAACTGCGCAAGGCCGTACCGGTGCTCGTGATCAGCGCCGATCCAGCGGCCGACACGCCGAGCAGCGTGAAGCGCTTCCTGCGGCAGGTGTCCCTGAGCGGGCGTGTGCATTGGCTGAGCGGCTCGGCGGCGCAACTGCGCCGGGTGTGGCACGCCTTCCGCGTGCTGCCGGCGAGCGCCGGCCACGCAGCCTTCGCGCGGACGGCCTCGGTCTTCCTGATCGACCGCAACGGCCACGAGCGTGTGATCTTCCAACTCGAACAGCTAACCCCCGAAGCGCTCTCGCACGACGTGCGCAAGCTGCTCGAATAAAGCCGGAGCGCCGTCGGGCGGTTGATACCCTAGCGCCCAGGTAGGTATTCGATTCGATGATGTTCTCAACCAAGTCCGAGTACGGCGTTCGCGTGATGGTCGAGCTTGCTCGGCAGTCCGGCGAGGAACCGATCCCGCTCGCCGAGATCGCCGAGCGCGGCGGCCTGCCGCTGGCCTACCTGGAGCATCTCGTGGCGCGCCTGCGCAAGGCCGGTCTGGTCGACTCCCGTCGCGGCTCGCGCGGCGGCTACCTGCTGGCGCGCTCGCCGACCGAGATCACGATGGCCGAGGTCGTCGAGGCGCTGGAGGGCTCGATCGCGCCGATCGAGTGCATCACCGAGGGCGCCGACGGCTCGATCGTCTGCTCGCGTGAGACCGACCCGGCGCACGTATGCCCGACCAAGCTGCTGTGGACCCGCGTGCGCTTCTCGATCGTGCGCACGCTGCAGGACACGACGCTCGCGGACCTCGTGCTGGGCCCGTCGCTGCCGCCGGGGCCGCTCACGAGCGGTCCCGAGCTGCCGGCGCTCGGCAGCGTCGCCCGAGCCGCCGCATCCTGAACATGCCGCACCCCCCACCACCTGAGAAACCCCAATACCTGGAGCACGAACGGAGAACATGGCCGACCTAGAGATCAGAGACCTGCACGTGCGCATCGAGGAGCGCGAGATCCTCAAGGGCGTCGACCTCGACATCTCGCGTGGCGAGATCCATGCCCTGATGGGCCCGAACGGCTCGGGCAAGTCGACGCTCGCGAGCACGCTGCTCGGCCACCCCTCCTATGAGATCACCGAGGGCACGATCACGTTCAAGGGCGAGGACATCACCGAGGCCGAGCCGCACGAGCGCGCCAAGGCCGGGTTGTTCCTGGCGTTCCAGTACCCGGTTTCGATCCCGGGCGTGTCGGTCGCCAACTTCTTGCGCATGGCGATCAACGCCAAGCGCGAGGAGCCGATCCAGGTCAAGGAGTTCCGCACCCATCTGCAGCACGCGATCGACCTGCTCGACGTCGACCGCACGTTCACCTCGCGTCACCTCAACGACGGCTTCTCCGGCGGTGAGAAGAAGCGTGCCGAGATCCTGCAGATGGCGATGCTCCAGCCGGATGTGGCGATCCTCGACGAGACCGACTCGGGCCTGGACATCGACGCGCTGCGGACGGTCGCCGAGGGCGTGCAGCGCCTGCACGACGAGCAGGGCCTCGGTGCCCTGATCATCACCCACTACCAGCGCATCCTGCACTACGTCAAGCCCGAGTTCGTGCACATCCTGATGGACGGGCGGATCGTGCTCGAGGGCGGCGTCGAGCTGGTCGAGCGCCTCGAGCGCGAAGGCTATGACGAGATCCGCCGCGAGTTCGGCGGCGATGTCGACGCCGTGGCCGCCGGTGACAGCGGTGTCTGAGGCCAACCCCCCAGCCACGAGCGGGTCCAACGGCAACGGCGCGGCCCCAGCCGGCGCGCCGAGCCCGGGCGGCAGCGGCACGCCGGGCGCCGCGCCGGCGCAGATGAAGGCCGGACGCCACCGCGAGGCGACGCTCTACCACGCGCTGGCCGGCGCCGGCGCGGGCGACGGGCGCACGCTCGATCAGCTGCGCGAGGCCGCGCGCGGCGCCTTCGAGCGGCTCGAGCTGCCCGTGTGGCGCCGCTCGGGCTTCTGGACGACCAGCCTCGAGAGCGTCGAGCTGGATGCACTCGCGACCGATCCCTCGCCCGCGCCGCAGGGGGTGCCCGACGTCGTCGCGCGAACGCTGCCCGACCGTCCGCGCGCAGGGCGCATCGTGCAGAGCGCGGGCACGGTCGTGCACGTCGAGCTCGACCCTGCGCTGCAGAGCAAGGGCGTGATCCTGTGCTCGCTCGAGGACGCCTTCCGCGACCACGCCGAGCTCGTCGCGCCGTGGTACTCCAAGCGCCTGCCGATCGACCGGCACAAGCTCGAGGCCGCCAACGCCGCCTTCTGGAGCGGCGGCGCGTTCCTCTACGTGCCGCCGGGCGTGGTCGTCGAGGATCCGTTCGAGATCGTCTACGCAATCGAGCAGCCGGGCGTGGCGCAGTACGGGCGCACGCTCGTCGTCGGCGCAGCTACGAGCGACTTCCGCGTGCAGGAGTACGACCTGGCCGAGGACTTCGAGGGTCAGGCGCTGCATGCCGGTGCCTTCGAGCTGTACTTGCAGGACGGCGCACGCTGCCGCCTGGCGCAGGTTCAGGACTGGGGCTCCGGTGAAGTGTTCGATGTCTCGACCCGGTTCGTCGGGATCGGCCGCGACGCCTACTGCCACTGGCTGCCGGCGCTGCTCGGCGGCCACCTCGTGCGCCAGCATCTCGAGCTGGCCGTCTCGGAGGCCGGCGGCGACATGGCTTTCCGCGGACTGTTCTTCACCGAGGAGCACGAGCACTTGGACGTGTTCGCCGTCGATCTGCACGAGACGGGACCTTCGGGCGGGGACGTGCACTGGCGCGGTGCCGCGACCGGCGAGAGCCGTGCGAGCTTCGAGGGCCTGATCCAGATCGACCCAGGCGCCCAGCAGACGCACACCTACCTGCAGATCCACTCGATGATGCTCTCGCCCAAAGCGCGCGTCGACGCGATCCCTTCGGTGCTGGTGTCCTCCGACGACGTCTCGGCCTCGCACGGGGGCACCGTCGGCGAGCTCGACGAGACGGCGATCTTCTACATGCAGACGCGAGGCCTGGACCGCCCGGCCGCGGTGCGCGTGATCGTCGAGGGCTTCTTCGAGCCGCTGATCTCCGAACTCGGCGATGAGGCCCTGGAAGATCTCGTACGCAGCAAGGTGGCCGACAAGCTCGCGTCCGCGCGCGAGGACATCGAGGCGTATGCCACCAGTCGCTGAGTCAACGCTTGGCGTAAAGGCCGACTTCCCGATCTTCGAGCGCCGCTTCGCCGGGCGCGAGCTGATCTACCTGGACTCGGGTGCCACGGCGCAGAAGCCGCAGGTCGTGATCGACGCGCAGGCCGAGCACCTGCGCAACCACAACGCCAACGTGCACCGCGGCGTTTACGCGCTCGCTCAAGAGGCCGACGCGGCCTATGACGACGCGCGCCGGCGGGTGGCGGCGTTCGTCGGCGGCGATCCGCGCACGACGATCTTCACCAAGAACGTGACCGAGGCGATCAACCTGCTCGCCTACTCGTGGGGCCGCGCCAACGTCGGCCCCGGCGACGCGGTGCTGATCACGCAGATGGAGCACCACGCGAACCTCGTCCCGTGGCAGGTGCTGTGCCGCGAGCGCGGCGCCGAGCTGCGCTACCTGGAGGTCGACGAGCGCGGCGAGCTCTCGCTCGAGCAGCTCGACGCCGAGCTGACACGCGGCGACGTCAAGCTCCTCGCCTTCGCACACGTCTCGAACGTGCTCGGCACGATCAACCCGGTCGCCGAGATCACGGCCCGGGCGCGCGCCGCCGGCGCGGTCTCGATCGTCGACGGCGCGCAGGCAGTGCCGCAGATGCCGGTCGACCTCGCCGCGCTCGGCGCCGACTTCTATGCCTGGACCGGCCACAAGGCGGTCGGCCCGACCGGGATCGGCGTACTGCACGGCAGCGCAGCGCTGCTCGAGCAAATGGAGCCGTTCCTCACGGGCGGCGACATGATCGCCTCGGTCGACTTCCACTCGGTCAGCTGGAACGAGCTGCCTTACAAGTTCGAGGCGGGCACGCCGCCGATCGCCGAGGCGGTCGGGCTGGCGGCGGCCGTCGACTACCTGGACGGGCTCGGCATGGACCGCGTGCGCACCCACGAGCGCTCGCTCACGGCCTACATGCTCGAGCGTCTGGCCGAGGTGCCGGGACTGCGCGTCGTCGGCCCGCCCGAGGCCGAGCGTCGCGGCGGGCTGGCCTCGTTCACGGTCGAGGGCATCCATCCGCACGACGTAGCCGAGCTGGTCGACCGCGGCGGTGTCTGCATCCGCGCGGGGCACCACTGCGCGCAGCCGCTGATGCGCTGCCTCGGCGTCGGCGCCACGGCGCGCGCCTCGGTGGGCGTCTACAACGAGCCCAGCGACATCGACGCGCTCGTGCAGGCGCTGCAGGCCGGGCGCGAGATCTTCGAGCTGTAACCGGAGCCTGCCATGGACGATCTCTACCGCGACTACATCCTCGACCACTACAAGCGCCCGCACAACTTCGGCGAGCTCGACCCGCACGACCTGGAGGCGCTCGAGCACAACCCGCTGTGTGGCGACGAGCTCGGCGTGCACATCCGCGTCAAGAACGGTCGCATCGAGGACCTGCGCTTCCACGGCCACGGCTGCGCGATCTCACAGGCCTCCGCGTCGATCGCCTCGGAGGAGCTGAAGGGCATGGAGCTGTCCGAGGTCGGCGAGCTGAACGCCGATTGGATGATCGAGCTGCTCGGCATCCCCGTCTCGGCGACGCGGCGCAAGTGCGCGCTGCTGAACCTGAAGGCCGTGCGCGGCGCGGTCACCGGCGACGCCGCCTGGCCGACTTAGCGCGCAGTCCCTCTGCGGAGATCTGAACAGGCGGATTGCATCCCCGGCCGGGAGTAGCTTCGGGCTCGTGGTTTCAACACTCGATCGCGATGGCAGCATGAGCTGCGGATGCACTAGTGACCATGGTAATCTGACCATGGTCATGACTGTCCGCACGATTCCTGCCAGCCGGTTCAAGGCCCAGTGCCTGGCGATGCTCGATCAGGTGGCCGCAACCGGTGAGGAGATCGTCGTCACCAAGCGCGGGCGCGCGGTTGCGCGGGTCTCTCCTGTGAACGAGCCGGAGAGCCTGCGCGGCTCGGTCACGTTCAACGTGTCCGACGAGCAGTTGCTCGAGCCACTCGACGTCGAGTGGAACGCCACTGCGCACACGTGATCGTCCTCGATACGCACGCATGGCTCTGGTGGCTGGCAGCGCCAGAGCGCCTGTCACGGGCGGCCGGCAATGCCATCGAGCGGGCGCCGCGCATCGGCGTGTCGACGTTGAGCGCCTGGGAGGTGGCGATGCTGGCGGTGCGAGGGCGCATCTCGCTCGACCGAGACGTGAGCCTGTGGGTGAGGCAGGCGCTCGCCGACGAGCGTGTCGAGCCGCTCGCCCCCAGCGCCGACGTGGCAGTAGCGGCGGGGCTGCTCGATGCGCAGAGCTTCCCAGGCGATCCCGTCGACCGGCTGATCTATGCGACGGCACGCTCGACTGGCGCAGTGCTGGTCACGCGCGATTCGGCGATCCGCGGCTTCGACTCTGCCTCGACCCTCTGGTGAGGACTTCCGCTCTCGGTACAATTCCTACTCCACAGCACAGGATTCCCCAGAGCGACGCTGCAAGGAGTGGAATGGCGACACTAGACCGCACGAAGATCACCAAGCCCAGCCCGATCGTCGAGGACGAGCAGGGTCAGCTGCACGCCCGTCAGGGCATCTCGCGCGAGGTGGTCGCCGAGCTGTCCAAGATCAAGGGCGAGCCCGACTGGATGGCCGAGAAACGGCTGAAGTCGCTGGAGATCTTCGAACGCAAGCCGATGCCGAACTGGGGCCCGGACCTGAGCGGTCTGAATCTGGACGACCTCGTGCTCTACTCGCCCCCGACGGCGGGCCGCTTCAACAGCTGGGACGAAGTGCCGGCGGAGATGAAGCAGACCTACGAGGACCTCGGCATTCCGCAGGCCGAGCGCGAGCACCTCGCCGGCGTCGTCGGCGTCTGGCGCCAGGAGCCCGTCTACGAGGGCCTGAAGGAGGAGTACGCCAAGCTCGGGATCCTGTTCTGCTCGATGGACACGGCGATCAACGAGTACCCGGAGCTCGTGCAGAAATACTTCATGACCAAGTGCGTGCCGCCGCAGGACAACAAGTTCTCGGCGCTGCACGGCGCCGTCTGGTCGGGCGGAGCCTTCTGCTACATCCCGAAGGGCGTCAAGTGCGACTTGCCGCTGCAGTCCTACTTCCGCATGGAGGGCGCCGGCGAGGGCACCTTCGAGCACACCCTGATCGTCGCCGACGAGGGATCTGAGGTCAACTACATCGAGGGCTGCACAGCGCAGACCTACAGCGTCAACTCGATGCACTCGGCGGTCGTCGAGATCTTCGTGCACGAGGGCGCCAAGGCGCGCTACACGACCGTCCAGAACTGGTCGAAGGACGTCTACAACCTCAACACCAAGCGCGCGATCGTCGACGCCAACGGCACGGTCGAGTGGGTCGGCGGCTCGATGGGCGCCAAGTACGTGATGCTCTACCCGGGCTCCTACCTGATGGGCGAAGGCGCGCGCGCCGACCACCTGAACGTCGGCGTGGCCGGCAAAGGCGTGCACAAGGACACGGGCGCCAAGGTCGTGCACCTGGCCCCGAACACGACCTCGAACATCCTCGCCAAGTCGATCTCCAAGGACGGCGGGATCATGGGCTACCGCGGCCTGGTCAAGATGGGCAACAACTCGGCCGGCTCGAAAGCCCGCGTGCAGTGCGACGGGCTGATGATGGACGGCGAATCGCGCTCTGACACGTGGCCGGACATCCAGATCCAGAACCCGCACGTGACGGTCGCCCACGAGGCGACGGTCGGGCGCATCTCCGACGACCAGCTCTTCTACATGGGCTCGCGCGGCTTCACCGAGGACGAGGCCGCCGCGATGATCGTCAACGGCTTCATCGAGCCCGTGACGAAGGAGCTGCCGATGGAGTACGCCGTCGAGCTCAACAGGCTGATTCAGCTGGAGATGGTGGGCTCAATCGGCTGAGGGTCGCGATTCGCGGCGTCTGACGGCGTCCTCAGTCGCTCGCGTACGAAGTACGCCACGCTCCCTGCGTCCTTGTCAGACTTGCGACTCCCACCCCTCAGCGGCGTGGCTGCTTGAGCGATGCGTGCGCCTGTGAACACGATCGCCGCGCCGCTGTTTCCGCGGAGCCTGCCGTGGGTGAACACGCCGGCGGGCGGGCAGGTCAGCATCATCCAGCGCGACCGGCCGATGCTGGTCGAGTTCTGGGACTTCTGCAGGCCGAACTCGATGCGCACGCTGCCGTACGTGAAGGCGTGGCACGAGCGCTACGCCGAGGACGGCCTGCGGGTGGTCGGTGTCCATTGTCCAGGCTTCGAGCCCTCGCGCGATGAGGAGTCTGTACGCCAGGCCGTCGCGCGCTTGGGCATCGAGCATCCGGTGCTGATCGATTCAGAGCTCGAGCTGTGGCGCGAGTACGAGAACGAGGGCTGGCCGGCGCGCTATCTGTTCGACGGCGGCGCGCGGCTGTTCGAGTTCCACTTCGGCGAGGGCGGTTATCAGGAGACCGAGCGCGCGATCCAGGAGCTGCTCGGGGTCGAGCGCGAGACGCTTGCGCCGCTGCGTCCGGAGGATGCGCCCGGCGTTGCCCTGGCAGCGCCTACGCCGGAGCAGTCGGGGGCCTATTCGGGTCCATATGAAGGCGGAGGGGTGTGGGCGGTGCTCGGCGGCGCGGGCACCGTGCGGGTCAACGGCGGGAGCGTTGCCGGTGGCCGGGAGCTGAGCGTCGAGCAGCCCGGCGCCTATGCGCTGATCGAGCATGAGCGCCATACGATGGGCGTGCTCGAGCTGGAGCTCGAGCAGGGCGTGGAGTGCCTCGCCACCTGCTTCACGCCCGGCGTGACCGCCTGAGCGGCGATCAGGCGCTGACCCGCCGGCGGGGCGAGAGCTCGTCGTACTCGCGGTCCAGCAGCAGGCGCCTGAGCTCGGGCGGACCGTCATCGCCGATCAGGGCGCACGTGCCCGGCCAGTAGGGGCTCTCGCCGCGCTTGCGCGTGAGGAAGATCGAGTCATACGTCCAGCAGCCGACGTTCACGAGCCGTGCCCCTGCGTGTTCGGACCCAGTCGTGCCTGCGCGCCCATGGCGCCGCCCGATCCACTCATGTGCGTCGTCGCCGGGCAGCGGCCCGGCACGGTGGGTGTGACCGAACACGACGTAGGCGTCGCCCAAGCCGAGGCGCGCCGCGACCTCGCCCATCGCGCGTAGGCCGGCGCCGCGCAGCTCGCCCGAGGAGACCTCGGCGTTGAGCGGTCCCAGGCCGGCGCGGTTGAGCGCAGCGACGGCCAGCGGGAAGCCGCGGACGAGCGCCCGCGTACGCAGGCTCGCGGCGACGGCAGCGAGGCGCGCGCGGGCACCGGCCCGCGCTCCGTTACGAGCAGCGTTGCGGCCTTGACCGCTGCCGCTGAGCGCGCGCCAGGCGTGCACGGTACCCACTCCGTTAAGGGCATCTCCGGTGCTCGCATCGCGTGCGACGGCATGCCGCCACGCGTACATCGGCGCCGTGACCGCCTCGTAGTCGCCGACGCGCTCGAATGTGCTGGCCGGCCGGCCCATCAGGCGGCTCATCACACCGACGCTGAGCCGCTCGATCGTCGGCACGGTCAGATGGCAGTCGAGATAGTGCCCGTGCGTCGCGTATACGTCAGGGCGCAGCCAGAGGCCCGGATAGGCGAATTGGACCCGTGCCGGCGCGGCCCAGTCTGCCAACCGCTTGACGGGGGGCGATGCCTCCGCGGGTTCGATCAGCTGCTCCAAGCCGAGCGGGCGGGGCTCGGGAAGCTCGGCACGCATCGCCAGCCACGGCTCGATCAGCGCGTGGTCGTGGTTGCCGGCGACGAGCACGAGCTCTCGCCCGGCGAGCGCCTGCCCCAACTCCTCGAAGAAGGGCCGCGCGACCGCAAGCGCTTCGCGCGGGGGCCCATGGCGCAGCTCGAGTACGTCGCCGAGCAGCACGACGCGGTCGACCTGCGAGGCGAGCTCCAGTAGCGGCGCACGAAGCTCCTCGCGGCGCAGCAGGTCCGAGCGCGACGCGCTGCCCAGATGCAGGTCGGAGAGAACCAGTGTGCGCATCAGATCGCTCGCGCCGGGGGAACTGGGAGGCCGCCTGTGAGCGCTCCGGCCATGCGCGCGCGCCGTCGACCGCGAACGACGCTCAGCGGGCCTCGCCGACGCTCGCGGCTTCGCGGATCGTCTTGGGCAGCATGAAGCGGACGTCCTCCTTGATCACGTGGAACTCCGATATCTCACCGTCGCTCACGCCGCGATCGCGGAACAGCTGGACGAGATCCTGGACGAGGTTCTCGGGCGCGCTGGCGCCGGAGGAGATGCCGACGACGCGCGCGCCGTCGAGCCACTCCTCGCGCACCTCATCGGCACGGTCGATCAGGTGCGATTCGGTGCCGCACTCGCGCGCGACCTCGACGAGGCGCACCGAGTTGGACGAGTTGCGCGAGCCGATCACGAGCAAGAGGTCGCAGTGCTCGGCCATCTGCTTGACGGCCGCCTGTCGATTGGTCGTGGCGTAGCAGATGTCATCGGTGCGCGGGCCGACGATCTTCGGGAAGCGCTCGCGCAGGCGGGCGAGGATCGCTGTCGTTTCGTCCACCGCGAGCGTCGTCTGCGTGATGTAGGCGACGCGCTCGGGATCGTCGATCTCGAGCGTCTCGACGTCCTGCTCGTCCTGCACGAGCACGATTCGCTCGGGCGCCTCCCCCATCGTCCCTTCGACCTCCTCGTGGCCGTCGTGTCCGACGAGCACGATCGTGTAGCCCTGCTCGGCAAAGCGCACGGCCTCGCGGTGGACCTTGGTCACGAGCGGGCAGGTGGCGTCGATCGTGCGCAGGCTGCGGGCATCGGCTCCTTCACGCACGCTCGGCGCGACGCCGTGGGCGGAGAACACGCAGACGGCGCCCTCGGGCACCTCCGTCTCCTCCTCGACGAAGATCGCGCCGCGCTCGCGCAGCTGCTCGACGACGTGCTTGTTGTGCACGATCTCCTTGCGCACGTAGACGGGCGCGCCGTGTATCTCAAGCGCGCGTTCGACCGTCTGCACCGCTCTGTCCACACCTGCGCAGTAGCCGCGAGGCGCGGCGAGCAGCAGTTTCTCGACCGTGTTCGACACGATTGCCATTGTAGGGCCCACCCAGGTACGCTAAGCGCTCGTGCCCCAGCGCCACCTCGACAGGTTGACACCGGTAGACGCCTCCTTCCTGCATCAGGAGGGTCAACACTCGCACATGCACATCGGCGGATTGACGATCGTCGAAGGCCCGCCGCCGAGCATGGATGAGTTCCTCGAGCAGATCCGCCGGCGCCTGCACCTGGTCCCGCGCTACCGCCACAAGCTCGCCTCGACGGCGCTCGACAGCGGCCGGCCGGTGTGGGTCGACGACCCCAGCTTCAACCTCGAGTACCACATCAGGCACACCGCGCTGCCGAGCCCCGGAGGCTGGGAGCAGCTGTGCGGGTTGACGGCGAGGATCTTCTCCCAGCAGCTCGACCGCTCCAAGCCGCTGTGGGAGATGTGGCTGATCGAGGGACTCGAGGACGACCGCTTCGCGCTGATCACCAAGACCCACCACTCGCTGATCGACGGCATCGCCGGCGTCGATCTCGCGACGGTGCTGTTCGACCTCTCGCCGGACGCGCCGCCGATCAAACATTCCGGCGAGGCGTGGCAGCCTCACCGCGAACCGAACTCGGCGGAGCTCGTGGCGGCCGGGCTGCGCGGCGCAGTGAAGGCGGGGCTCGAGCTGGCCGAGGGTGCGCTCGACGCGCTGACGCATCCCGAGCGTGCGCTCACGCGTGCCCGCGAGGCGGCCGAGGGAGTCGGCGAGATCGTCTGGGCCGGCCTCAACCCCGCACCCGAAACGCCGCTCAACGTGCCGATCGGGCCGCACCGGCGCTTCATCGGCATCGGCAGCCAGCTAGATGACTTCAAGACCGTGAAGAACGCCTTCGGCGGAACCGTCAACGACGTCGTGCTCGCCGTCGTGACCGGCGCTCTGCGGACCTTCCTGATCTCGCGCGGGCGCAGCACGGCGGGCGTGGAGATGCGCGCGCTCGTACCCGTGTCGGTCCGCGTCGAGGACGAGCACGGCCAGGGCGGCAACCGCATCGTCGTGATGCGCGGGCCGCTGCCCGTGTACATCTCAGACCCCGTGCAGCGGCTGCGCTTCGTCTCGCATGCGATGGACGGCCTGAAGGAGTCCAAGCAGGCGCTCGGCGCCGAGGTGATCGCGGGCGCGCAGAGCTTCGCGCCGCCGACGATCCTCGCGCAGGCCTCGCGGCTGAACTTCTCCACGCGCCTGTTCAACCTGATCGTGACCAACGTGCCTGGGCCGCAGTTCCCGCTCTACGTGCTCGGGCGCGAGATGCTCGAGGCCTATCCCGTGGCCTTCCTGCCCGAAAACCATGCCCTCGCGATCGGCATCATGTCCTACAACGGGCAGATGAACTTCGGCCTGCTCGGCGACTTCGATGCGCTGCCCGACATCGACGCGATCAGCGACAACATCGCCGAAGAACTGGCGACGCTCGTTTCGCTCGCACGCGAATCGGTCGCCGCCCCCGCCTAAGACCTCGCCCTGCCGCCGAGCGGGCAACGCCAGGCCTGCGGGCCTCGGCGTCGCCGCTCATTCGCGTACCCGGCCGTCTTCGTTACGCCGGGCATGAGAGACATTCGCCGGGTCGAGCAACCTGAGATGGGAGTTTCTCATCCACCGATCGGCCTCGGTCCGCTGAGCGGCGGTTAGCGCTTGCTCGGGTCGGGTAACCGAACCAAAGGCCGGTAGGGGCACACGACGGCGCAGATTTGCGCCCGGCGAAGACGGCCCGAAACAAACCGGTTGGAACTGAGCCGGCGTCAGCGTCGGCGGGGAAGGAGAGATATGAGCACGGGAGCGATCATCGCAATAGTCGTTGTCGTCGTGGTGGTGCTGGTCTTGGCGGGCTTGGCCGCGCGTGCGGCCGCTGCGCGACGGCGGGACGCGCGCCGCGACGAGGCACGTGAGCTGCGCGAGCAGGCCAGGCACCGCACGATCGACGCCGAAGGCTCGCGTGCCGCTGCCGACGAGCAGGCCGCGCAGGCCCGCCGAGCGGAGGCCGAAGCCGAAGAGCTCGCGGCGAAGGCCCGCAAGGACCGTGCGCTGGCCGAGCGTGAGAGCATGGCGGCCGAGCGTCATTCCGAGGAGGCGCGAAGCCGTCACGACGAGGCTCGGCAGGTAGATCCCGACCTCAGCGACGACGGCCAGGAGGAAGCGGCGGCGATGAACCGGGAGTAGCAGTTCCGGTGGCCCCGATCGCAGATGACGCTGCGATCGGGTGCAAGTCTGCTGTAAATGATGCTCGGACAAGGAGCCGGATATGGGTGACCGCACGCAGCGAGTTCAAGGCAAGGTCAAAGAGGTCAAAGGCCGCGCGAAGCGAGACGCAGGTGCCGGCGCGGGACGACCCGGGACGGAGGCGCGTGGCGCCGGCGAGGAGATTGCGGGGAAAGCGAAGAACGCAGTCGGCAAAGCCCGCAGCGCGGTCAAGAAGAGCACCCGGTAGAGGCGACGGCGCTCGGCGCATCGGTGGCGGCAGGGCTCACTCCCGAGCGCCAAACCTGGCGTCCCGCGCAGGAGTCGCGTCGAGCGTCGTGGTGGAGGACCATCTTGGGATGAACATCCAACTCGCGAGCGCCCCAGAGGTGCTGCCAGATCACGAAGCGAAGGGCCTGTGCATAACGGTTCCCCTCACGGCACGTCCTGACGAGGTGCTGCTTGACGCCATCAACGCCAGTCCAGCGATCACGGCGTATTGCGAATCGGTCGAGCCGCAGGAGAGCGCCCTCGTGCTCGCTCTGAAGAAGGACGCGGGTCCCGAGGGACTGGGCACCCTGATGACGGCTGTTTCCTCGCTCATCGAGCTCAGCAACAAGGACCGGGAGGCCGCCGCGAAGACCGAGGAGGAGCTTCGGCTGGATGAGCTCAGGAGAGAGCAAGCCGATGCCGAAGCCGCGTTGCAGGCGTGGTGGGAGAGCCGGAGCTGAACTCGACTACCGCGCGAGCGAGGCGCGGATCAGTATCCGAGCGCGAACTTGGCGTCCTCGCTCATCTTCTCGGGCGACCACGGCGGCACGAAGACCATCTCGGAGTCGATCGACTTGACGCCGTCCAGTTCGCCGACGAACTCCTCGATCTGTTCTGTCACCTGCGGGCCGATCGGACAGCCGGGGGTCGTCAACGTGAACGTGACGTGGACGTTGCCGTCCTGCACCTCCACGCCGTAGATCAGGCCGAGCTCGACGAAGTCGAGACCTAGCTCCGGATCGATCACGTTCGACAGCGCGTCCATCACCTCGTCTGGCGTGGGCGCCGCGCCTGTGGCGGCGGGCGCGTTCGTGTCGGCTATGGGGTCCGGCGCAACTGCCGGCCCGGTGGTGGCGTCCTCGGACATGCTCCGAGTCTAGCGGTGTCGTCTTTCGCGACTAGGACGTCGAGGGCCAAGTGAGGCAAGGACGCACCCCTTCGGGGCACAGGCAGTTCGCGTGGCGTACTACGTACGCAAGCGACTGAGGACGCCGGCCTCGCGCCGGCCATCGGCGTCCTAGTTGTCTGAACCGAGGCGGTCCCACATGTACAGCTGGATGCACTCGTTGGCCAGCTCGATCGCGCGGTCGCGCGAGAGGCGCGGAAGCACGGTTTCGAGCGCCTGCTCCTCGGAGACGCCGGCCTGGAACGCTTCCTCGCCGCGGAAGCCCGCCGCGATCTTCAGCGCCTCGCGGCGATTGTCGCCGAGGCTCGGAAAGACGCCGACGAGGAAGTCCGTGTTGGGTATCGGCTGGCCGACCTCGAGCGAGGCGTGCCACGCGGCGAGCAGGTGCAGGTCGTCCTCGTCGAGATCGGCGATCGCCTTGGCGTAGTGAACCGACAGCTCCGGCTCGGGTATGTCATCGACCCACGCGCGCACGACCTCGCTGACGAGCTGACGGCGCGCCTCGCGCCCGACGGACTCGGCGATGACTCGTATGGCGTCTTGAGGCTCGATGAAGCAGAGTGGCATCTTGACTCCCGCAAAGGTGGGAAACAGGTGACTGCGGTGGACTGTAGGGAGCGGTGTGGACGGCACTTTCGCGCGTCCCGAGGCGACAGAGGGCCGGCTCAGAGCCCGAGTGCCTCGCGTGCAACCTGCAGCGTTTCGTCGTCGGCCGTCTCGGGCGGGAAGCCGAGCGTCGCACGCTCCTCCGTCTGCCAGTTGGCCAGCGCCAGATCGAGCGCCGCCACGGGCAGCGCGACGGCGTCGGCCAGGGCCCGCGCCCGGCGCTCGAGCAGCAGGGGATCGCCGATCGCGAAGATTCGCTTGGCCGCGAGCATCGTGGCGTCCTCCTGGCCGCCCGCACGTGCGGCCGAGAGATGCAGCGAGTCGGCCTCGAGCTCGTACAGCCCCAGCGTGCCGAGCGACACGAGCAGCTCATAGCGGGCGGCACGCTTCAGCCCGGGGAGCGCGAGGCGCTCGAACAGCCGCTCGAAGCGGCGTATGGGGCTCCAGTCGGGGTCCCCGGCGAACGCCGCCGCCTGAGAGCCAGCCTGCCCGTACCAGGCCCGGTAGGCCTGCACGGTCGCAGTGCCGCGTGCCGGATCGTACGAGCTGCGCGGACCGAGCGGGACGTCAACGAGATCGGGCAGCTCGCCGGGGCCGGTTGCCAGCGCCCGTTCGATGCCGGCGAACGGCTCGGGGCCCTCGAGCGGGCACAGGTACGCGATCAGGAAGCAGATCCAGCTGGCGTGCTCGAGCTCGCCGCCGGCCGCGAGCGAGCGCACCTCGCGATACAGATCGGGCGGCGTCGCCGCGCCCTCCAGCGCCCGCGAGGGCCTCCAGCCGCCCCTCGGAGAAAGCCAGCTCATCGGCCAGCCGCGCGGCGTCCGCCGAGGCGCGCAGACCCGGCAGCAGCGGGCTGCTGTAGCCATCCTCGACGGCCCGCTGCTGGCGCCTGACGTGCAGGCTCCCCGCGTGCGGGCCGCCTCGGCGCGCACGCGCCGGGGGCGCCGGCCCGTGCGCCGGCCGAGGACGAGGACGAGCGCCGTTTCGCACCGGCACCAGAAGACCTGCCCGCCGGCGAGGCGCCGGGCAGCGTCTTACTGCAGATCGGGCAGCGCTCTAGGAAGCGGCCGTGACGGCAGAAGGTAGGCACTCGACCGGTGGCTTGAAGCCGTTCTGGCGCGCGCGCTCGGCGCCGGCGGCGCGCTCTTTCTCGAGCGCATACATGTAGTCGTCGAAATCGACCTGGATCGTGTGGCGCTTGGACGCGACGTAGCGCTTGCGCATGGCCGCCTGGTCGGCGGCGATGTCGGCGCGCAGCTCTGCGTCCGGCGGCAGCCGGTAGTCGCCGTTCAGGTAGTCGCCGACCCACGCCCCCTGGGCCTCCGCGATCGGCATGATCGCGCCGAGCGGCTGCAGCAATCCGATGAAGAAGACGTTGGGGACATCGGGGTGGAAGACGCGCCGGTACAACTCGATGTGGTTGTCCGGGGCCGAGATGAAGCCCTCGTCGAAGAACGGGAAGGAGATCTGGTAGCCCGTGCAGTAGACGACCACGTCGGCGTCGACGGCCGTCCCGTCGACGAAGCGCACCTGCGTGCCCTGCAGCGCCTCGATGTTCGGCTTCGGCGTGATCGTGCCGTGCTGGATCCGATCGAGGATCCGCCCGGACACCGTCGGGTGCGCCTGGCCGAAGCGGTGCGTGGGCTTGGGCAGCCCGTAGCGCTCGGGCGGCCCGGCGTAGCTCTTGACCAGCCGCTGGATCATGCGCTGGCGGATCGCGAACGGCACGCGCGGGTCGTTGCGCATCTGGTCGATCGGTTTGCCGAACACGTACTTCGGCAGGATCCACACGCCCGAGCGGCCGGCCAGGTAGGTCCGCTCGGCCACGTAGGAGGACTCCACGGCGATGTCCATCGCCGAGTTGCCCATGCCGAGGATCACGACGCGCTTGCCCTCGAAGATCGAGTTGTCCACGTAGGAATGCGCGTGCAGCTGCTCGCCCGCGAAAGTGTCGCTGCCGGGGAACGCCGGTTCCGGCCAGCGCGGCTTCCAGTGATGGCCGTTGGCGACGAGCAGCGCGTCGTAGCTGCGGGTCTCGCCGGTGTCGAGCTTCACCTGCCAGACGCCGTGCTCGTCGCGCGCGGCGTGCTCGACGCCGGTCTCGAAGATGATCCGCTCGCGGAAGCCGAAGTGGTCGACGTAGTCGTTGAAGTACGCCGCGATGTGCGTGTGGTGGGGGAAGTCCGGATAGGACTCGGGCATCGGGAAGTCCGCGTAAGCCATCCGCTGGCGCGAGGTGTTGATGAACAGATCGCGGTAGGCCGCCGACATGCCGTTCTTGTTGCCGAACACCCAGTTGCCGCCGACGCGGTCGGACTTCTCGATGCAGTCGAACGGAATGCCGCGCTCGTGCAGCGCCTTGGCCGCGGCGATACCGGAGGAGCCGGCGCCGATTATGCAAGCCCGCGGGAGCGCCACTAGTCCTTCGCCGGGATGCCCGGACCGACGTGCCGCGGTGGCCCCTCGGGCCCCGTGTCGGCGTCTTCGTGCCCGGCGATCCCCTCGTCCTGTTCTGAGCGCTTCGCCTCGCCGGCGCCGTTGCGGCGTGCTGCGAGATAGCGGTCGACCATGCGCGCACACTGGCGTCCCTCGTTGATCGCCCAGACGATCAGCGACTGCCCGCGGCGTGCGTCACCGGCCGCGAACACTCCCTCCACCGAGCTCGTATACGGCGCCGCCGTCTTCACGTTGCCGCGCGGGTCCTTCTCGACGCCGAGTCCCTCCAGCAGCGCTGGCTCCGGATGCAAGAAGCCCATCGCGAGCAGCACGAGCTGCGCCTTCAGCTCTCGCTCGGTGCCCGGCACGGGCCCGAACGGCGGCCCCGGCTCGGCCTGCGCGACGTGCAGCGCAGCTACGCCGCCCTGTCCGTCCTCGGAGAAGCGCGTCGTCACGATCGAATAGTCCTGCTCGCCGAGCTGTGCCTCCCTGGCCTCCTCCATCGCGTAGCTCATGCGGTACTTCTGCGGCCACTCCGGCCACGGGGTGCGCTCGTCAGGACGCTTCGGTGGCGGCTCCGGCAGCAACTCGAGCTGGGTGATCGAACGCGCACCCTCGCGCAGCGCGTTGCCGACGCAGTCGGCGCCCGTGTCGCCACCGCCGATCACGACCACGTCTCGATCCTTGGCGGTGATCGGGCGCTCGACAGCCGGCTGCTCGGCCGTCGGCTCCGGGCCGAACTCGCGCGCCACCCAGCGGTTGCGCTGGTAGAGGTAGTCCATCGCGAAGTGCACTCCGTCGAGCTCTCGTCCCGGCACCGGCAGGTCGCGCGGCACCCGCGAACCAGTCGCCAGCACGACCGCGTCGTAGTCGCCGCGAAGCTCCTGCACGCTCACGTCACGCCCGACGTCGACCCCGCAGCGAAGCTCCACCCCCTCGGCCGCCATCTGCTCGACGCGGCGCTGCACGACCGTCTTCTCGATCTTGAAGTCGGGCACGCCGAAACGCACCAGGCCGCCGATCGACTCGTCGCGCTCGAACAGCGTCACGCGGTGCCCGGCGCGGCGCAGTTGCTGCGCGGCCGCCATCCCGGCAGGCCCCGAGCCGACGACGGCGACCGCCTGCCCGGTCTCCTTGCGCGGAGGCATCGGGACAACCCAGCCCTCCTCCCAGGCACGGTTGATGATCGAGTTCTCGATCTGTTTGATCGTGACGGCGTCGCCCTCGCGGATCTCGAGCACGCAGGCCGCCTCGCACGGCGCCGGGCACAGCCGTCCGGTGAACTCGGGGAAGTTGTTCGTGGCATGCAGCTGCGCGATCGCATCGCGCCAACGGTCGTGGTAGACGAGGTCGTTCCAGTCCGGGATCAGGTTGCCGAGCGGGCAGCCGTTGTGGCAGAAGGGCACGCCGCAGTCCATGCAGCGTGCGCCCTGGTCGCGCAGCTCGGCCTCGGGACGCGTGATCAGGAACTCCTTGTAGTCGTGCGCGCGCTCGGCCGGGTCCCGGTAGGGGACTCCGTGGCGCTCGATCTGCAGAAAGCCGCCGAGCTTGCCCATCAGGCGGGCACCGCCAGCTGCTCCTGCGCGCGTTCGGCGAGCACGCGCTTGTAGTCGTGCGGCATCACCTTGACGAAGGCGCCCCTGGCGAGCAGCTCGTCGAACTCGCCGAGCACGCGCGCCGCGACCGGCGAGCCGGTGCGCCTGGAGTGCTCCTCGATCAGCTCGCGCAGCTCGCTCGCATCCTCCGGCGAGGGCGCTTCGAAGCCGACCATGCCCATGTTGCAGCGCTCGGCGAAGTCGCCGCGCTCGTCGAGCACGTAGGCGACGCCGCCGCTCATCCCCGCCGCGAAGTTGCGCCCAGTCGGACCGAGCACGACGACGCGACCGCCGGTCATGTACTCGCAGCAGTGATCGCCGACACCCTCGACCACCGCGCTCGCGCCCGAGTTGCGCACGGCGAAGCGCTCGCCGGCGAGCCCGCGGAAGAAGGCACGGCCGCGCGTGGCGCCGTACAGCACGGTGTTGCCGACGATCACGTTCTGCTCGGCGACGAAATGCTCGTCCATGCCCTCGCGCGGGCGCACGGCGACGGTGCCGCCCGAGAGGCCCTTGCCGGCGTAGTCGTTGGCGTCGCCGTGCAGCGTGAACGTCACGCCCGGCGCCAGCCAGCCGCCGAAGCTCTGCCCGGCGGAGCCTTCGAAGTCGACCACGATCGAGTCCTCCGGCAGCCCGTCGGCGCCCCGCTCGCGCGCGATCCGGCTCGAGAGGATGCCGCCGACGCAGCGGTTGCGGTTGCGGATCGGCAGCTCGATCTCGAGACGCTCGCCCGCGATCCGCGCGCGACCGTCGAGCGCCGGGTCCCCAGGGGCGGCGAGCACCGCCTCGGCGCGCTCGACGAGCTCCCAGTCCAACGCGTCCTCGAGCACCGCCGGCGGCGGTTCGACGCGGTGACGCGCAGCGCCGTCGGGCAGCTCGATGTGCTTGAGGATGTGCGTGAGGTCGACGCCGCGCGCCTTCCAGTGGTCGATCGCCTCGCGCACGGAGAGCAGGTCGACGCGGCCGATCGCCTCGTCCAGCGAGCGCAGGCCGAGCGAGGCGAGGATCTCGCGCACTTCCTCGGCGACGAAGAAGAAGAAGTTGACGACGTGCTCGGGCGTCCCCTTGAAGCGCTTGCGCAGCTCCGGGTCCTGCGTGGCGATGCCGACCGGGCACGTGTTCAGGTGACAGGCGCGCATCATGATGCAGCCGGTCGCGATCAGCGGCGCCGTCGAGAAGCCCATCTCATCGGCGCCGAGCATCGCCGCGATCACGACGTCGCGCCCGGTCTTCAGCTGGCCGTCGGTCTGCACCTTGATGCGCGAGCGCAGGTCGTTGAGCAAGAGCGTCTGCTGCGTCTCGGCCAGGCCGATCTCCCAGGGGATCCCTGCCGACTGGATCGAGGACAGCGGCGAGGCGCCGGTGCCGCCGTCGTGGCCGGCGATCAGCACGCGGTCGGCGTTCGCCTTCGATACACCCGCCGCCACCGTGCCGACGCCGACCTCGGAGACGAGCTTGACCGAGACCTCGGCCTCGGGGTTGGCGCAGCGCAAGTCGTAGATCAGCTGCTTGAGGTCCTCGATCGAGTAGATGTCGTGGTGCGGAGGGGGCGAGATCAGGCCGACGCCGGGCGTCGTGTGGCGGATCGAGCCGATGTAGGAATCGACCTTGTGGCCCGGCAGCTGCCCGCCCTCGCCGGGCTTGGCGCCCTGAGCCATCTTGATCTGCAGCTCGTCGGCGTTGACGAGGTAGTGGATCGTCACGCCGAAGCGGCCCGAGGCGACCTGCTTGATCGCCGAGCGCCGCCGGTCGCCGTTGGCGTCGGGCGTGAAGCGCGACGGGTCCTCCCCGCCCTCGCCCGTGTTCGAGCGCCCGCCGAGGCGGTTCATCGCGATCGCGAGCGTCTCGTGCGACTCACGCGAGATCGAGCCGAGGCTCATCGCGCCGGTGCAGAAGCGCTTGACGATCTCACTGGCCGGCTCGACCTGCTCGAGCGCGATCGGCTCGCGCTGGCCCTCGCCGGAGGGACCGATCTTCAAGAGCCCCCTGAGCGTGGCCTTGCGCGATGCGTCCTCGTTGATCATCTCGGCGTACTCGCGGTACTTCGCGAAGGCGGCGCTGCCGCGCACCTCCTCGTACGCCTCGCCGTCGCCGCGCAGCGCGGCGCCGACGTTGCCGTTGGCGGCGCGCACCGCGTGCTGGACGAGCGCGATCGTCTCGGGGTTCCACTGGTGGTGCTCGCCGTCTCGGCGCCAGGCATAGACCCCGCCGACCGGCAGCAGCTCGTCCTGGGGCACCGGGTACGCGCGCGCGTGGCGCTCGATCGCCTCGGTCGCCAGCACGTCGAGCCCGACGCCGCCGATCCTCGACGCGGTGCCCGTGAAGAATCGCTCGATCACCTCGGGCTCGAGCCCGACGGCCTCGAAGATCTGCGCGCCGCAGTAGGACTGGATCGTCGAGATGCCCATCTTGGAGATCGTCTTCAGGAGCGCTTTGCCCAGCGCTTTGACGACGTTCTCGGCAGCCTCGATCGCACCCACGTCGATCGCTTTCTGGTTGAGCACCATGTCGTCGAGCGTCTCGAGCATCAGGTAGGGGTTGATCGCGACCGCCCCGTAGCCGATCAGCGTGGCGAAGTGGTGCACCTCGCGCGGCTCGCCCGACTCGAGGATGATCCCGGCGCGCAGGCGCGTGCCTTCGCGCACGAGGTGGTGGTGCACGGCGGCGACCGCCAACAGCGAGGGCACCGGCACGCGGCGCGGGCCGACGAGGCGGTCTGAGAGCACGATGATGTTGACGCGTTCCTCGATCGCCTCCGAGGCTTCCCGGCAGATCCGCTGCAGCGCCTCGGCCATGCCCGCGGCGCCCGTCTCCAGCGACCACGTCGTGTTGATCGTGCGCGCGGCGAACACGTCGTGGTCGACGTGCCTGAGCGTCTCGAGCTCGCGGTTGAGCAGGATCGGCTGGTTGAGCACGAGCTTGTGCGCGTGCTCGGGCGTCTCCTCGAACAGGTTTTTCTCCGAGCCCAGGGTCGTCGCCAGGCTCATCACGATTTCCTCGCGGATCGGGTCGATCGGCGGGTTGGTCACCTGCGCGAACAGCTGCTTGAAGTAGGAGAACAGCGGCGGCGCCTGCTCGGAGAGCACGGCCAGCGAGAGATCGTTGCCCATCGAGCCGACCGGCTCGGCGCCGTCGCGCGCCATCGGCGTCAGCAGCACGCGCAGGTCCTCCTGGGTGAAGCCGAACGCGCGCTGGCGCGTGCGCAGCGGTTGGTCTGAGATCGTCACCTGGTCAGAGGGCTCGAGCTCGGAGAACGGCACGGCGTTGCGCTCGTACCACTCGCGGTAGGGCTTGCGCGTGGAGACCTCGCGCTTGACCTCCTCGTCCCCGACGATGCGCCCGCGCTCGAGGTCGACGAGGAACAGCTTGCCCGGCTGCAGCCGACCGAGCCGGCGGATCTGCTCGGGCGGGATGTCGAGCAGCCCGATCTCCGAGCCGAGCACGACATGCCCGTCGGTCGTCTCGACCCAGCGGCCCGGGCGCAGGCCGTTGCGGTCGAGCGTGGCGCCGACCACGCGCCCGTCGGTGAAGGCGACCGAGGCCGGGCCGTCCCACGGCTCCATCAGAGCACGCGTGGTAGGCGTAGAAGCCCTTCAGGTCCTCGGGCAGGTCCTCGCGGTCGCGGTAGGCCTCGGGGATCATCATCATCGCCGCGTGCGGCAGCGAGCGGCCGCCGAGCATCAGCAGCTCGAGCACGTTGTCGAACGTCGCCGAGTCCGAGTTGCCCGCGCTGACGACCGGCAGGATCTTCGGCAGGTCCTCGCCGAACAGCTCGCTGCGCAGCTCGCTCTCGCGCGCGCGCATCCAGTTGACGTTGCCGCGCACCGTGTTGATCTCGCCGTTGTGGCAGATCACGCGGTAGGGGTGCGCGAGCTCCCAGCTCGGGAACGTGTTCGTCGAGAAGCGCGAGTGCACGAGCGCGAGCGCGCTCTTGCAGCGCTCGTCCTTGAGGTCGGGGTAGAAGGCCGCCAGCTGGAAGCTGATCAGCATGCCCTTGTAGTTGATCGTGCGCGAGAGAGCTCGACGCGATGTACAGGCCGGGCGTCTCCGTGCTCAGCTCGCAGACGCGGCGGATCACGTAGAGCTTGCGCTCGAAGGAGTCCTGGTCAGCCGCCTGCTCGGGGCCGGCGCCGACGAACAGCTGGCGGATCACCGGGCGGCAGGCGCCGGCGACCTCGCCGGCGTGGCTCGGCGTCGACGGGAACGTCGCGCCAGCCGAGCACGCGCTGCCCCTCCGCCTGCGACCGTCCGCTCGAGCAGCTGCTCGATGCTCGCGCGTGCCTCGTCGTCGGTCGGCAGGAAGCACATCAGCACCCCGTACTGCCCGGGCGGCGGCAGCTCGAAGTCGACGACGCCGCGCAGCAGCTCGTCGGGCATCTGCATCAGGATCCCCGCGCCGTCGCCGGTCAGCGGGTCGGCGCCGGTGGCGCCGCGGTGCTCGAGGTTCTCGAGCGCCGTCACAGCCCGCGTGACGACCTCGTGCGTCGGCTCGTTGTCGAGGCGCGCGACCATGCCGACGCCGCACGCGTCGTGCTCGTAGCGGGGGTCGTACAGTCCGACGGCCTGTGGAGGCTGCTTGATGTGCGGATTCATGGAAGTGCTCCCTTGGGGCGGTGCATCCCCCGTGGCGCGGGCAGGCGGGCACCTGAGGCTGAGCCAGAAAGCGTAGCAGCGCGCCGGGCCTTGTAAACGTGCGATTCAGGGGTGCTCGCGGAGCGTCTCGGCCTCGCTCCAGGAGCACAGTCCGGCCCTGCCGGGGCAGGTGAGACACAGTCCTCGGTGGGGATGGGCGCTGACCGCGAACGGTTGCTCGCGCGTACGCGCGATCCGTTGCGAGCAGCTGCTCCTCGAGCACCAGGCGATCGGCCGCGAGGAAGCGTGCGACCACCCATTCGCCGCGCTCCAAGAACCAGTGGACGACCTCGACCGCCGGCGCACCGTCGCGCAGCACGGCGAGCGCGTAGAGCAGTCGCTGCACGCCGTACTCACGCTCGACGAGCTGCTCCAGATCCACTGTCGCCTCGACGCGGTCGCTCTTGTAGTCGACCACGAGGCTTGTGCCGTCCGCCTCGAGCGCCAGCAGGTCGATCACGCCGTTGATCAGCGGCTCGTCGCTCCCAGCGAGAAGGCGAACGGGTGCTCGCGCCGCACGCCCTTCGCGGCGGCGATGCGCGCCGCCAGGCGCGAGTCGCTGCTCGAAGCGATCAGCTTGGCGAGCTCCTCGCGCTCGCCCGCACCTACGCGCAGGCCGAGCTCGCGCGCGCACTCGCCGACCTCGGCGGGCGACGGCGGCTGCGGACGGGCGAAGTCGAGCAGCTCCATCATCCGGTGCACGAGCGTTCCGCGCGCGCGCGCCTCGAGCCCCTGCTCGCCTTCGCGGCCGCGCGCCGCGGCGCGATCCTCGCCGATCCCGAGCACGCGTTCGAGGTAGTAGCGATAGCCGCAGCGCTCGAGCTCGGTCAGCGAGCTGTAGCTGAGCGTCGTGATCCGCGCCGGCGCGACGGGCGGGGTCGCCTCCGGGCGGCGCCCGACGCCGGCGCCCGCGCCGAGCTGCAGCGTCCGCCCGACGCGGGGCTGCGCGGGACGCACGTCGGGCACGGGCGTCTCGACGGATCGGCCGCCGCCGTCCAGCGGCTCGCGTGCCTGCTCGCCCGCCGGCAGGTCCTCGAGCGCGGGCGCGCCCGGCCCGTTCAGCAGCAGCCCGACACGCGCCGTACCGGCCGGTCCAACCGTCAGCTCCACCGGCGACAGCTCGCCCTCGGCCAGCATCTGCGGCAGCTGCTCGGAGATCGCCGGGCCAAGCCAGGAGATCGGCGTCGCGCCCGGCCCCTGGCGAGGCCATCGCGCGAAGCTGGCCGAGCCGCTCAGCACGAGCAGCTCGCGCGCACGCGTCATCGCCACGTAGAGGATCCGGTCCTCCTCTTCGGCTTCGCGCCGGCGGCGCTCGGCGCACAGCTCCTCGTAGGCCAGCATCGGGCTCGAGCCTGCGCCGTCCAGGCGCATCAGCCGCAGGCCGACGCGCGAGCCGTCCACGAGCAGGTCGGGCATGCGCGCGTTGGGCTGGCGCCCCAGATCGGCCACGCACACGACCGGGAACTCGAGGCCCTTCGCCGCGTGCACAGTCATCAGCCGGACCGCGTCGGGCTCGGTCCCCTCGACGGGGGCGTCCGGCTCGATCCTCGCGGCATCCTGCAGGTACTCGACGTGGTCGAGGAACGCGCGCAGGTCGCGACCTTCGCTCGCCTCGAACTCGCGCGCGAGCCGCAGCAGCTTGTGGACGTTCGCCAGGCGGCGCTCGCCCCAGTCCAGGCCGAGGACGTGCGCGCGATAGCCGGTCGCGTCGATCGCGCGCTCGATCAGTCCCGCGATCGTCGCTCTCGAGGCTCCGGCCCGCTCGCGCTCGATCAGCCCGACGACCGCGGCCAGCGCCGCGCGGTCCCCGGCGCGATCCTCGCCAGCGCCTCGTCGGCGCCAGCGGGAGCGGCAGTGGCACCGGGCTCCCCCGCGGCGCGCCGGCCGTCTCCCACGCTCCGGCCCTGCGCGCCTGGGCCGAGCGCGCGAGCAAGGCGAGGCAGTCGCGCGAGCACCCGCCGAGCGGCGAGGCGAGCACGCCGTAGAGCGCGTCCTCGTCGAGCGGGTTGGCGAGCGCGCGCAGGTAGGCGACCAGATCGCCGATCTGCTGGTGTCCCCAGAAGGCGCCGACGGCTGCGAGCGTGCGCAATCCGACGAGCTGAAGGGCGCGCTCGAACACCTCCAGGTCGCCGGAGGCGCGCAGCAGCACGACGACCTCGCCCGCTTGGGCGCGACCGCTGCGGACGAGCTCGCCGACGCGCTGCGCGAGCAGGCGCGCCTCGGCCTGGCGCCAGGCCTGGGCCGGCGGCAATCCAGCGGCGACCCGTTCGGCCAGCGCCTCGCGCTGCTCCCATCCGTCGACGTCGGTGAGCAGCAGCTCGACCGCCGGGCCCTGCTCGTGCTCGCTTGCATCCGCGCGACCCGCGATCAGCGCCGGCATGCTCGGGAAGCGCTCGGCGAAGACGGCGTTGACGACGTCGAGCAGCCCGGCACGGCTGCGGAAGTTGTAAGTCAGCGGCAGGCTGCCGCCGCGCTCCTGCAGCTGATCGCGCCGTTCGCGAAAGAGGCTCACGTCGGCGTGCCGGAAGCCGTAGATCGACTGCAGCTCGTCGCCGACCGTGAACAGGTTCTCGCGATCGAGCGCGCGCAGGATCGCGAGCTGGCGCGGATTCGTGTCCTGGAACTCGTCGACCATCAACAGCTCGAAGCGCTCCGCCCAGGCCGTGCGCACGGCCTGGCGCTCGAGCAGCAGGCGCTGAGCGAGCAGCTCCAGGTCGTCGAAGTCGACGGCCGAGCGCGCCTGCTTCAGCCCCTCATAGGCGAGGCCGAAGCGTTCGAGCAGCTCGCCGAGCAGCGCGCACACGCCGGCCGCCTCGAGCTCCTCCTCCGAAGCATCGCCTCCAAGCGGGGCGACGGGCAGGCGCGGCAGGCGCTCGCCGCGGCTGCGCAGCTCGAGGTAGACCTGCTCGAGCATCGTGCCGATGCGGTCGACGCCGTAGGCCGCGAGCATCTCGGCCGCCTCGTCGCGGTCCTCGGCCAGCCACGAACGCACGGCCTGCTCGAACGCACGTCCCCGCATACGTCCCGCCAGCCCCTCCTCGAGCACGGCGAAATCGGGGTCGACGCCGGCCGCCAGCGGCTGGGCTCGCAGCAGCCGCGCGCAGAAGCCATGGAAGGTGCCGACGAACGCCGCCTCGGTGTCGCGAGCCGCCTGGCGCTCGCCCAGCTCGAGCAGCCGTGCCCTGACACGCTCGCGCAGCTCGCCCGCTGCGCGCTCGGTGAAGGTGATCGCGAGGATCCTCCCCGGCGCGATGCCGTCCTCGCGCACGGCGCGCACGAAGCGCTCGACGAGCACCGAGGTCTTGCCGCTGCCCGCCGCAGCCGAGACGAGCAGCGGCTCGGCTCGCCGCGCGATCGCCTGCTCCTGCTCGATCGTCAGCTCCGGGCCCTCGCCGCTCGGCGGCGCGCCGGGCGGCTCCATCCCGGGGAGTGTCTCCAGCTGCGGCGCGTGGCGGGCGCTCATCGCTCGCACCGGCAGATCGTCGGGTACTGACAGCCGCCGCGCCAAGCGCACGTCTGCGGCCGTGCCTGAAGCTCGCCGCGCGCCGTCCGCTCGGCCACCTCGCGTGCCTTCGCGAGCGCATCGGCGAGCAGCTCGGGCAGCTCGCCGCGCTCGCGCACATCGGTCGAGACGCTGTCGAGCTCGACGCCGCTGTCGCCGTCGAGCACCCCGCGCGCCCGCATGTCGCTGCCGGAGAGCGGCTGATAGAGCCCGCCGATCACGTCGAGTCCGAGCAGCTGCTCGGCGGCGTGCATGTAGAGCGCGACCTGCAGCTTGCCGTCCCTGATCCAGCGCGCCGCCGCCGGCGCATCTTTGCCCTTGTAGTCGTAGACGACGGCCTCGCCGCGGCTGCCCACGTCGATGCGATCGATCCTGCCGCGCAGCTTGAAGCCGCCGCCGAGCTCGAGCGCGGGCAGCGCGCTGGCCTCGCCGCGATCGTCCGAGCCGTCGAAGCCGAAGCCGAGCTCGAGCTCGGTCGGCTCCAGCGGGCTGTCGGCCTCCGCCGCCTGTGCCAGGTAGCGCCCGAGATCGGCCTGCAGCCGGCGGCGCACGGCGGCGCGCCGCTCCGGGGCGACCGACAGCGGATGCTCGCTCTCCCGGGCCTGCAGCGAGGCGTCGAGCAGCTCGCGCGCGAGCGTCAGCGTCGCCGGCCGCAGCCGCGCGCTGCCCGTCTGCAGTCGCAACCCCTCGAGCGTGTCCTTCAGCACGGCGTGGGCCAAGGCGCCGCGCGCGAGCGGCTCGGGCTGCGGCTCGAATTCCTCCGGCCGCAGCAATCGCTCGACGAACCACGCCACCGGACACGCGATCCGGCGCTCCATCGCCGACGCCGACCACGGTCGCGCGCCCAGCTCGCCCAGAAGCAGCTCGTCGCGCAGCGGCTCGTCTGAGCGCCGAGTGGCGCCGACGCTCGGCTCGCGCCCGTTCTTGGCGTCGACGCCCCCGGCGCCCACCGCCTCCTCGCCGCGATCGTCCACCGCGCCGAGCGCCCGGCGCATTCGCTGCTCGAGCAGGCCCTGCTCGAACAGGTCGCAGACGTCGTCGACGAACAGCGAGCGTGGCGTCGCCTGTCCTTCGTCGTCGGAGGCGTGCCAGCTCAGCACGAGCAGCTCCTGCGGGCGCGAGACGGCCGCGTAGAGCAGGTAGCGCTCGGATGCGAGCTGGTCCCCCTGCGAGCCGTCGACCTGCTCGCCCAGGCGCAGCCCGGACACTTCGGCCAGGCGCCGTCGCTCCTCCTCCGCGAGCAGCGGTTGCGGGCGCGAGCGCGCCGGAAACGCCCCTTCCTGCAGCCCGCACACGAACAGCGCGCGCACGCGCCGGGCGCGCAGCGCCAGCGGGTCGAGCACGGCGACCGTGCCCGGCCCGGGTCCCTCGCCGCTGAGGAAGCTCACCCGCTCGAGCACGTCGGCCAGCTCGCCCGCGCTGGGCGGGGCGAGCTCTGGCGCGATCCGCGCGAGCTCGCGCAGCTCGGCGAACGCGCGACGCCCGGCCGCCAGGGCGCCCGCCTCGTCGAGCTCCTCCGCTGCGAGCACGGCGGCTGCCGAGCGCCGCGGCGCGCAGAACAGCCAGTAGAGCTCGCGCGAAGCCCGCTCGATCAGCGCCAGCGGCCCGCGCGCCTGCGCCTCCTGCAGGCGATCGATCGTCTCCAGCGGCCAGTGGCGCTCCTCCCACAGCGCCCTCCCCTGCGGCCGCGCTCTGCGCGCCCGCGCGACGAGCCCGCAGCTCGAGCCGGTCGGCCAGCGCCGGGTGCTCGAGCAGGCCCGGCGCCCGTAGCCAGGCGAGCAGATCGCCGAGCTCGCCGTCCTCGGCCGGCCCGACGGCCTCGGCAACCTCCGCGGCCGGCACGCAGCGCAGCAGCCCGAGCAGCGCCGCGCCGATCGAGGCGTCCCCGATCGGCCTCCGGCGCTGCAGCGCGTACGGCACGCCCGCGCCCGAGAGGACCTCCTCGAGCAGCTCGGTCGAGGTGCCGGCCCCGCGTACGAGCACGGCGATCTCCTCCGCCGCCATGCCGCCTGCCAGCAGCGAGACGATCTCCCCCGCCACCAGCTCGAGCTCGGCACGCTCGCCACCGCCCTCCAGCAGTCGCACGGCAGACCCGGCCTCGAGGCGCGCCGCGCCGGGCTCGAACAGCGAGCGCTCCAGGTGGCTGAGCGCGCGGCGCGCATGCGGGGCGTAGTGGTCGCCGCGAGCTTTCAGCGCGTGATGCTCACCGCGCTCGCCGAGCAGCGGCGCGAGCGCCTGGAAGGTCGCTCGCCCGTCCGGCGAACGCCGCCCGGCCGGGCTCGTAGGGCAGCGAGAGCGTGACCGGCGCGTCGACGACGCCGCCGAGCGTCTCGACTGCGTCCAGCTGCAGCGTCGTGAGGTCGTCGAAGCCGTACAGCAGGACCGGCGTGCGCCCCCACAGCGCCGGCTGCTCGCGCAGCGCGATCGAGCGCCAGCACGGACCGCTGCTCGGCATCGAGGCGTCCCAATCGCCGCAGCGCGTCGCGATAGCCCGCATAGATGCGCCCAAGCTCGGCCGGCGCCGCGTCCGGGCCGTCGGCGGCGCGCCAGTCCTCGAGCGCGCGCAGCAGCCTGCCGGGTGCGATCCGCCGCAGCTGCAGCTCGGCGAGCAGGTCCGACAGCGCTCGCACGAACCCACGCTGCGCGCCTCGCGCGCGCTGCGGGTCCTCACCCGTCGCGAGCGCCAGCAACAGGCGCTCTCGCGCAAGCCCGCCGATCACCGGCTCGACGATGCCGGCGCGCAGGACCGCCTCGCCGATCAGCCCCGCGAAGCGCTCGACGCGCACCCCGATCGCCGCTCGGTCGCCGGCCAGCTCGCGCAGGTAGTGCTCGGCGTCGGCCCGGGTCGGCACGACCAGGATCGGCTCCTCGCCACGCGCCAGGTGCGAGCGCAGCGAATCCATCACCAGCTCGGCCTTGCCCGCGTTGGCGGGGCCCGTGATCAGCGTGATCGCCATCGCGACCCATCCTGGCGCAACCGCCCGACAACGCCGCTAGGCGTGGAACGACCTCAGGCGGCGCTGCGCTGGCTGACGGGCGCGGCTTTTTTCTTCTTGGCTTTCGACTTCGCGGCGCTCGAGCTCGTTGGCCTCGGCCTCGGCCTCGGGCGCTTTGGCGCCCTCCTTGGCCCACTCCTCGTCGAACTCGACGCGCCATTTGCCCTCCTCGGTCTGGCTCATCGCCAGCTTCGCCCGGAACGAGCGCCCGCTGCGTCCGCGAAAGCCCGTCACCTGCTTCTCCGTATAGCCCGTTTTGATCAGTTCCCGTGCGATCTGCACGGGCAGCGTCTTGCCGGCTTTGGCCTTCCAGATCACGAAGCCGCAGCCGGGGTCCTCGCGCGCCCAGCACGAGTAGCCCTTGCGGTTCTCGTTGATCTCGTGCCCGCAGACCGGGCACGGGCCGAGCTTGGCGCGCGGGATGCGCACGTCCTTGAGCGTCTCGTCGAGCTTGTGCACGGTCTGCTCGGCGAAGCCGGCGATGTCGCTCATGAACTTCTCGCGCGAGTCCTCGCCGCGCTCGATCTTGCCGAGCCGGTGCTCCCAGTTGCCGGTCAGTTCGGGCGAGGTGAGCATGTGCGCGTCGAGCAGGCGGATCACGTTCAGTCCCTTCTCGGTTGCCACGAGCGCACGCGCGTCGCGCTCGACGTAGCCGACCGTGATCAGGCGCTCGATGATCGCGGCGCGTGTCGCCGGCGTGCCGATGCCCGACTCCTTCATCGCCTCGCGCAGCTCTTCGTCGTCGACCAGCTTGCCGGCCGTCTCCATCGCGCCCAGCAGCGAGGCGTCGGTGTAGCGCCGCGGCGGTTTCGTTTCCTTGCGCTCGGCCGCGATCTCGTTCGTGTCGACCGTCTCGCCATCCTCGAGCTTGGGCAGCTGCTGGTCGACGCCCTCGTCCTCCTCGCCCTTCGGGCGCGTGTCGGCCGCGACCTCGTCGTAGACGCCGCGCCAGCCGGGGACGATCAGCAGCTTGCCGCGCGTGCGGAAGATGTGGCCCTGCTCGCCGACCGTCGTCTCCACGCGTGTGTTCTCGAACACGGCCTCGGGGTGAAAGACGGCGAGGAAGCGCCGCGTGACCATGTCGTAGATGCGCCGGTCGTCAGCGCCCATTTTGTCGAGGTTGTGCTCGGAGCGGGTGGGGATGATCGCGTGGTGGTCGGTGACCTTCTCGTCGTTGACGACGCGCGCCAGCGGCAGCAGGTCGAGGCCGATCACGTATTCGGCGCCCTTGCGTGTACTCGGAGTTGTGACCGACCAGCTCGGCCGTCGGCTTGATCTCGGCGACCATGTCGCTCGGCAGATAGCGCGAGTTGGTCCGCGGATAGGTGAGCGCCTTGTGCTCCTCGTAGCAGCGCTGGGCCGCCGCGAGCGTGCGTTTGGCCGAGAAGCCGTAGCGGTTGTTGGCCTCGCGCTGGAGCGTCGTGAGGTCGTAGAGCATCGGCGCTTTCTCGCGCTGCTCTTTCTTCTCCAGCTTGGTGATCGTGCCCTGCTTGCCCACGCAGGCGGCGACGATCGCGTCGGCCTCCTCAGCCGTGGCGATGCGCGGCTTGGCGCCCTCGTGGAAGCGGCCCTCGTAGACGCGCTTGCCCTCGGCCTCGAAGGTCGCGTCGACGAGCCAGTAGGGCTCGGGCACGAACGCTTTGATCTCCTCCTCGCGCCGCGCGATGATCGCCAGCGTCGGCGTCTGCACGCGTCCCAGCGAGACGGCGCCGTCGAAGGAGCTGCGCAGGCGGATCGTGGCGGCGCGCGTGGCGTTCATGCCGACGATCCAGTCGGCCTCCGAGCGCGAGCGCGCAGCCTGCTCCAGGCGGGCGAACTCGTCGGCGGGCGCAGCGAGGAGAACGCCTCCTTCATCGCGGCGCTGGTCATCGAGTTCAGCCACAGCCGCTGCACCGGCTTCTTGCCTTTGGCCTTCTCGTACAGGTAGGCGAAGATCAGCTCGCCCTCGCGCCCGGCATCGCAGGCGTTGACGATCTCGGCGATGTCCTCGCGCCCGATCTGTTTGGTCACGACCGACATCTGCTTGCGCGAGCGCTCGTCGCGGACGACGAGCTTGAAGCGCTCGGGCACGATCGGCAGGTCTTCCATCCGCCAGCGCTTGAACTTGGGGTCGTACTCGTCCGGTTCGGCCAGCTGGACGAGGTGACCGACCGCCCAGGTGACCACGTGCTCGGGACCCTCGAGCCCGCCCTCGCCTTTCTTGAACGGGCCCTTCAGCACGCGTGCGAGGTCCTGCCCGACGGAGGGCTTCTCGGCGATCACGAGCGTCTTGGACATGGCGGGAGCGTAGCGGGTGAGTGCGGCGACGAGGACCGCGCGAGCGCCTACCCGCCGATCGGAGCCCGCGGATTGGAGCCCCAGAAGACCTGCGTGCCGAGCATGCCGATCAGCGTCACGAAGACCAGGTTGAGCACCATCGACTTGGCCGTGGCCGTGCCCACGCCGACCGGTCCACCGCTGGCGTTGTAGCCGTAGTAACAGGCGACGAGCACGATCACGGTCGCCATCGACATGCCCTTGATCACGCTGAACAGCAGGTCGGGCGCGTTCTGGAACTGCCAGAAGATCAGCAGGTAGCCGCCGGAGGAGACGAAGCCGAGCTGCTGCACGACGCCGATGTAGGAGCCGAGGAAGGCCACGCCGATTCCCGCGACGTACATGAACGGCAGCACGATCCACGACGCCAGCAGGCGCGTGGCGCAGAGGAAGACCATCGAGTCGATCCCCATCACCTCGAGCGCGTCGATCTCCTCGGAGATGCGCATCGCGCCGAGCTCGGCGACGATCCCCGTGCCGACCTTGGCGGCCATCATGTAGCCGAAGGCGTAGGGCACGGCCTCGCGCAGGTCGCACCAGGCGGCGAACACGCCGGCGTAGGCCGGGGCGCCCGTGGACAGCGTGAAGTAGGCCCCGCCGATGCCGCACACGCCGATCCCCATCAGGAACACCAGCGACCAGATCACGACCGTCGAGCCGACGATCAGGATGCCCGCCTGGCGCAGCGACTCGCCGAAGAAGCGGAACACGCGCAGGCTGTAGACGTCGCCGACCATGCGCGCGCCGAAGCGGATGATCTCGCCCGTTGCGGCGAGCCATTCGCGCGGCGCGAACAGCAGCTCGTTCACCTGATCACCAGGATCTGCGGGTGCGTGGCCAGCAGCGTCTGCGTGAAGACGTAGTTGAACGCGCCGATCCCCAGGAACGAGACGACGACGGCCTCGTTGACCGCGCGCCCGACGCCCTCGGCGCCGCCCGAGGCGGTCATCCCCTTGTAACAGCAGACGATCGCGACGATCGCGCCGAAGCAGCTCGACTTCAGCACCGACCCCCACAGGTCGGTCGTCGAGGCGTTGGCGAAAAATGTACCCCAGAACGGGCCGAGTGGCTGACCGTTGACGAGCTCGGCCGCAATCCCGCCGAAGATCCCGAACAGCAGCGCGTAGATGTCGAACAGCCCGGTCACGACCATCAGCGCGAGGAAGCGCGGCACGACGAGGTTCTTGACGGGGTCGACGCCGAGCACCTGCAGCGCGTCGAGCTCCTCGCGCACCTTGCGCGCGCCGAGGTCGGCGGTGATCGCGGTGCCGGCGATCCCGGCGACGACGAGCGAGGTGATCAGTGGGCCGATTTCGCGGATCGCCGCCAGCACGAAGAAGCCGCCGAGCCGGTCGAGCGCACCGAACAGCGTGAGGAAGTTCGCCGCCTGCAGGCCGGGCGCGCCGTAGCTGATCGCCACGATCGTGACCAGCAGCGGGAACCACACGAGCCGCAGCGCGAACAGGAACTGCGAGACGAGCTCCTCGCCATAGATATACGGCGGGCGCATGGCCGAGGCGATCGTCCTCCCGGTGAGCAACACGACGTCGCCGAATTCCTCGAGCACTCCGCGCATCGGGCGAAACAGCCGCTCGCTCATTGTGCGAGTGTACTAGTTGACTAGCACACTAGGTATCCAGCCCTGACAGCAGGTACCCTGGAGACGTGGCTCGCCCTATTGACAATGCCCCTGGCGCCGAGCTCGACCTCGACGGGCTGGCGATCGACCGCAAGGCGGATGTCCCGATCGGTGTCCAGCTGACGTGGGCGCTGCGCTCGCGGATCGCCGAGGGACGCTTCGCGGCCGGCCAGCGCCTGCCCGGGCTGCGCGAGCTGGCCGAGGCGACCGGCGTCAACGTGAACACCGTCCGCGCCGTCTACCAGCGCCTGGAGCAGAGCGGCCTGATCGACCGCCAGCAGGGCAGCGGCACGTTCGTCGCAGCCGCGCCGCAACGCGCGGCGGCGGTCGGCACGATCACGGCCAACGCCGCGCACGAAGCGCGCGAGACGGGAGTCGACCCGCGCGAGGTGGCCGCTGCGCTCTATGTCGGAGATGCCGCCGAGCCCACCGAGGCCGCCGGCGCCGAGCAGTCCGAGCAGGCGCGCCGCCGTTCGCTGCGCAGCCAGATCGCTGCCTTCGAGCGCGCCGTCGCCGAGCTCGAATCCGACCATCCCGGGATCGCCCCGGCACCTGCGCGTCGCCGACGCGGGATCGGTCCGGCGCTGCTCACCGTCGAGGAGCTCACGCAGGTCCGCGCCTCGCTGATCCGGCGCCTGACGATCGTGCAGAGCGCGATCGACGAGCACGTAGGCCAGCAGCGCGACGGTGCGACGAATACGGTCCCCGCACCCGCGCCGCGCAAGGCCAAGCCAAAGAGCATCGGCTCGGCGAACAAGGCTTCCCGCGCGAGGGCGACCACGCGCCCGGCGACTGCCGGCGGCTGAGCGAGCAAAGAACGGTCCCGCCGAGCGCATCGGGAGACGACTACGGTGACTGTGCTCGACTCCGGAGAAACCCCACGGGTGGCTATGGATGCACAGTGGAGAGCAGCAACCAGACGACCAGGGCCGAGATCGCGACGTATACGTTGATCACGACGATCCCCTCGAGCGTCGTGATCCTCAGCCTGCGATCCAGGCCCGCAGATTCCGGTGCGCACAGCCGCCGGATCCACGTCGCAGACTGCTCGCTGCGCTGCAGCCCGATCAAGTCGTCGTAGCAGTTGGTCAGCCAAGCCAGGATGAACATCATCGCGAGCTCGAGCAGGCTGAGCACGACGAGCACGACGACGACGGCCGCCATGCTCAGATCGCCGGCCCCGACGGCACGCGAGCCCACCCACAGTGCCAGCAGCGGGCAGCCGGTCCAGACGTTGACCGTCACGAGCGCCGTGAGTCCAGCCATCGCCACCCTCTTCAGGTTCGCCGATAGCCCGTCGATCTCCGCAATCACCCAATCTCCTTGCGCCGTCGCGATCCCACCTGCGCACTGGACCATATCCCGATGAAGCGAATCGGACAGCAGTGGAACTCAGCCGGCGGCGCACCCTTCGGTGCTCACGCTCCCCCCTGCAGTTGCACGAGCCGCGGCCTCCGCGAGCACGCGCGCGACGGTCGAGTTGGCCACGCCGTAGCCGCCGTGCGGTCCGTTGCCGACGGTGCCGGCGAAGACCGTCGTGAGCACACGACCGGAGCCGTCGACGAGCGGGCCGCCGGAGTTGCCGGGACGCACGAGCCCGCGCAGCGGCGTGAGCAGGCGGTGCACGGGTCCGTTGCCGTAGGCGTCGTCGGTGAGCACCGTCTGCGTGCGCCCGATGCGCGCCGAGCGTGCGTCGAACGGACCGTTTTCCGGATAGCCGAGAATTGCGCCTGGCTCACCGGGCGGAGGATCGGCGGCAAGCTCGAGCGCGGGCTCGTCGAGACCGGGCACGGCGAGCACGGCCACGTCCTCGCGTGGGTCGTAGGCGAGCACGCGCGCGGGAAACGTCGGCGCGTGCCCGCCCGGCTCGACGGTCGTGTCGCGCTCGCCGGCGACGACGTGGGCGTTGGTGACGACCTCGCCGGGAGCCGCAACCCAGCCGGAGCCCTCGATCGCCAGCCCGCAGGCCGTGCCGAGCACGCGCACGACGCTGGCCGAGGCACGGTGCACGCTGGGCGCGTGCGCGATCTTGGCCGGCGGCGGCGGCACGTCGGGAGAGGGACCCGAGATCGAAGGCAGCGGGTCCAGGCGCGCCAGCGCGTTGAGGATCGACCCCGAAGGCGGCAGCAGCGCGTTCAGCTCGCCGAGGATCGCCGAGCGCTGGATGTCTGCGCGCAGCCGCGCCTCGTTGGGCGCCTGGGCGACGACGGCCGCCGCGATCCAGACGACGCCGAGCGCGAGCGCGATCCCGAGTGCGGCTCCGAGCAGGCCGTCGAGAGCGCCGATCCCGGGCAGGAGCAGCGCGCGGCGGACCCGGAAGCCGATCCCCCTGGCCCCGCTGGCGAGGATCGCGCCGGCCAGCAGCGCGCCGAACAGGCCGAATGCGGGCGCATACGGCGAGGAGGATCCCTGCGAGAGCAGTAGAGGAGCCAGGCGAGTTCCGAGGAATGCCCCAAGGGCGAAGCCAGCGAACGAGAGCACCCCCACGATGAACCCCCGCATGAAGCCAAAAGCAGCGAGGATTGCCGCGAACGCGACGATGATCCAGTCGAGGCCCGTCACCCGCCATGTTCTACCGTGCCCTGAGCGAAGAGCAGACGCTTAGGGTCAGGCGCGCGCGCCCGGTGATCGCGCTGGCCGCCGTGGCCTTCGCGATCGGCGCGATCGTCGGCGCCAACAGTGGCCCATCGCCGGCCGACTCGTTCGCCGAGAAGTTCGTGCGCGAGTGGGCCAAAGCCGAATATGCGGCGATGTACGCCGACGTCGACGCCGCCTCGCGGCGCTCGGTCTCGGCCGACGAGTTCGTCTCGGCCTACCACGAGGCGATGAACACGGCGACCGCCACGGGCCTGCAGGTGGCCGGCAAGGCGCGCCACTCGGCGGACGGGCTCGTGACCGTGCCGGTGAAGGTCTCCACGCGGCTGTTCGGCACGCTCGCGCTGAGCGTCGAGGTGCCGGTGGGCAGCGAAGCCGAAGGCGGCGAGAAGGTCACCTGGTCGCGCTCGCTCGCCTTTCCGGGCATGCACTCCGGCGAGCAGCTCTCGCGCAGGACGACGCTGCCCGAGCGCGCGAAGCTGCTCGCGCGCGACGGCTCGGTGCTCGCCGAAGGATCGGCCGACACCACGGGGCCGCGAATCTCTCCGCTCGGCGAAGCTGCCGGCGCGCTCGTCGGCGAAGTCGGCCCGATCCCGAGCTCTGAGCGCACGGCGCTCGAGGCCCAAGGCGTGCCCTCCGACGCGATCGTCGGCACGAGCGGCCTCGAGCGCGCGCTCGACGCGCGCCTGCGCGGGACCCCCGGCGGCGAGCTGCTGGCCGGGCAGCGCGTGCTCGCGACGGCCGCCTCGCACGAGGCCCACGCCGTGCGCACGAGCGTCTCCCCGGCCGTGCAGAAAGCCGCCGTCGCCGCGCTCGGCTCGCAGCTCGGCGGCGTCGTCGCGCTGCAGCCGTCCACCGGCCAGATCCTCGCCGTCGCCGGGATCGCCCTCAACAGCGTGCAGCCGCCCGGGTCGACGTTCAAGATGGTCACGCTGACGGGAGCGCTCGCGGCGCACGTCGCCACGCCGAAGACGACTTTCCCCTACGCCACCTATGCGACGCTCGACGGGGTCAAGCTGAGCAACGCCAACGGCGAGGAATGCGGCGGCTCGCTGGCGCTCGCCTTCGCCGTCTCCTGCAACTCGGTGTTCGCGCCGCTCGGCGTCAAGCTCGGCGCGCCGCGGCTCGTGGCGATGGCCGAACGCTTCGGCTTCAACCACGACCCGGGGATCGCAGGCGCCGCCGAGAGCACGCTGCCGGCGGCGAGCGAGATCCAGGGCGAACTCGACGTCGGCTCGACGGCGATCGGGCAGGGCCAGGTACAGGCCAGCGCGCTGCAGATGGCGATCGTCGCGGCGACGATCGCCGACGGCGGACACCGCCCGAGCCCGACCTACGCGATCGAGCACCCTCCACCGGGCCCCTCGGCGACGAGCGCCTCGCGTCGCCCGCACCGTGCGCCGGCTGATGATCGGGGTCGTCAAAGACGGCACCGGCACCTCTGCGGCGATCTCGGGCGTGACGGTCGCCGGCAAGACGGGCACGGCCGAACTGAAGACCGAGTGCAGCACGTCTGGGCAATCCGGCGAATCGGGCGAATCCGGCGAAGAATCGAGCTCCGAAGAATCGAGCGCCACGGGCTGCGTCGGCGCCGACAGCGAAGCGAGCAACACCGACGCGTGGTTCGCGGCCTTCGCCCCCGCCCTACGCCCGCGGATCGTGGTCGGCGTGCTGCTCGTCAAAGACGGCGCCGGCGGCGACACGGCCGCGCCGGTCGCGCGAGAAGTGCTCGAGGCGGGGCTGCAGGCAAGCCGCTGAGCGCCGCCGGGCCAACGGCCGCGGCGGCCCAAGCGAGCCGCTAGACGTCGAGCTCGGCCGTGGCCGTCTCGGCCGCGTCCGTCGGGTCCACGATCCTCAGGTCCAGCGGTCGGTTGTCGAGCGAGGCCGTTTGGATCTTGAACAGGAGCATCGAGCCCTGCGTCGCGCCGTTGGAGGCGACCGTGTTGAGCGCCGGCAGCCGTTCTTTTCCGGGCACCGTGCCGCCGCTGTAGACGAACGAGTTGTGTCCGGCCGGCACGAGCGGCAGGTAGGTGTTGCCCTGGGTGTCGTAGATCTTCATGTCCGTCGAGGCCGCTTGGGGCTGGGAGTGGTTGTTGTAGACCTGCACGAACACCCCGAACCACTCCTGTCCCGGTTCGAGCTTGCGCTGTTCGGCGGAGAGGCCTTCGAGGTAGGAGGCGTCCTCGACGTCGTAGGGGTTCAGCTCGCGCGAGAGCTGCACCTCGTAGACGAGCGGCCCGACGTCCAGGTAGGGAGCGTTCTGGCCGGACTCGCCGGCGTACGTGCCCGTGGTGACCTTCGTGTGCGAGTCGCCGCAGGCGCCGAGGGCGCCGGCCGCGAGCAGGATGAGCCCGAGCAGCGGGAGCTTTCGCAGACGGCTGGACATGCGACGCGGCAGTCTATCCGGCGGCGACCGTCACGCGATCTCCGCGCTGCTCGCCGCGCTCGATGATCGCGCGCAGGCGGCGCATCGCCCGCGTGTTCTTGCGCTTCAGCCAGCCACGCGCGCCGAAGCGACTCGATCAGCCGATCGGACACCGTCACGGGCGCCGTCTCGAGCGTGAAGCGCACCCGCGTCGTGCCCGAGGCTCCCGGCGCCAGCTCGTAGGTGCCGAGCGTGCGAATGCGGTTGTTCTTGCCCGTGCGGCCGGCCTCCACGATGCGGTGGGGGCGCTCGACCTCGACGAACGTCGCATCCCCCCAGCCGAAGCGATTGCCGGGCGCCTTCACGCGGAAGCGCGCGCCCGCCCCGCGCCCGACCGAGTCGATCCGCGTCAGGTGCCAGTCGACGATGAAGTGATCGGTGAACTCGCTGTGGTTGGCGATGTCCTGCAGGTAGTCGAACACCTGCTCGCGCGGGGCCGAGATAACTGTCGAGACGGTCAATGGGTCCACAGCGCCCGCCAGTCTAAAGCGCGCCGGGCCCGGACGCCGTAGCGCGTGCGTCATAGGTCGCTCAGGCCGCGCGGGCGGTCAGGCGCACGGTCTGACCGTGCTCGCAGTGGCGCACGATCTCGCTCGCGACGGGCGGCTCGCGACGCAGCGTGCGGCACAGCTCGCAGACGACGCCGCTGCCGCGCTCGTCGTAGAGGTGGACGTGCTCTCCGGTCAGCGGCGTGCGCCCGCAGTCGACGCAGCGGTCGCGGTCGGCCTGCAGCGCGCCGACCCCGCGCCGCAGCAGGAAGCGCTCGAGCTGCTCCGCGTCGTTGGTCGCCGAAGCCATCTGCTGCTTTTCGCCGCGCGGGCAGGGCTTCCTGCCGCTCGGCGGCGCTGCCATCGCACTGGCATCGGCCGGACTCCTGCCGTGGTTTGTCCGCAAATGGTGCCGGGTAGCTGATCACCGTCGAGGTGAGGCGAGAGCCGGGGTTGACAGAAATCGCGTTGACCTTCCCGGAAAATGCAGGAATCTGGAATCTGCCGGGTTGGACAACTTGTTATGATCGCCACGATCTTTCCCTCGACGGAAGCACCAGCAGGGCATCGCGGAGCGCCGAGCAAAGAGGAAGGAGGAGCAGCATGGATCTACTCAGCAAGGGGCCTCTCACGGGCGGTGACTCTGCGTCTGCGCCCGGAGCCTTCGTAGGCGCCGGCTCGTTCTGCTGCCGCAACTGCGGCTACGTGCTCACGTTGAGCGGCGAGGACACGCTGAGCGACTGCCCCGGCTGCGGCGGCAACGACTTCGTGCGCGCTTCCCTGTTCAGCGCCGAGCCGGCTACGGCAGGAGAGTCAGGCGGCGAGCAGCAGACAGCGCGCCACGGCGGGGTGCTCTCCGAGCCCGCCCCGCTCGACCTCGAGGCGACCCTGGCCGAGGCGCGCAAGCGGATCGGCCAGCCCGGCGAGTACCTGTGCTTCGCCGAGGGCGCCGAGACGCGGACGGTCGCCGCTGTCGCGCGAGTGGACGCGGATCGGGCGCAGCCTGGCCGCCGACGTGCGCTTCGACGACCCGACCGTCTCGCGCCGCCACGCGCTGATCGTGCGCCAGCCCGACGGCGTGCGCGTGCTCGACGACCGCAGCCTCAACGGCGTGTTCGTCAACGGCGAGCGGGTCGAGTGGCAGGCTGCTGCAGGACGGCGACGAGATCGTCGTCGGCCGCTACCGGCTGCAGCTACCTCGTAGTCGCGCCGTAGCGCGCCGACGGCGCACGCCGCGGCACAACTCCGGCCAGACGAACGCGGCGCGCAAACGCGCGGCGACGTAGTATCGGCCGATGGCCGACACGATCGCGGTGCTCTCGCAGAAGGGCGGCACCGGCAAGACGACGACCGTGCGCACGCTGACCGACGTCGTTCCGCCGCAGCGGGCTGCGCATGCTCGCGATCGACCTCGATCCGCAGGGCAACCTGTCCGACTACTTCGACGTCCCGCCCGACGCCGAGCCGACGATCGCCGACGTGCTCGCCGGCCGCGCGAAGGCGCGCCGAGGCGATCCACGACGACGTGATCCCGGCCAACCTGACGCTGGCCGAGGCCGAGCTGATGCTCGGCGGCAAGATGGGCCGCGAGCTGACGCTGCGCCGCGCGCTCGCCAAGCTGCCGCGACGACTACGACGCTGATCCTGATCGACTGCCCGCCGGCGCTCGGCCTGCTGACGGTCAACGCGCTCGTCGCCGCCGACCACGCGCTGCTGTCGGCCGAGGCGCAGTACTTCGCGCTGCAGGGCGTCGAGCAGGCGCTCGAGGTGATCGAGCTCGCGCGCGAGAGCCTCAACCCGGAGCTCTCGAGTGGCTCGGCGTGGTGCTGAACATCGCCGACATGCGCACGATCCACTCGCGCGAGGCGTTCGTCTCGCTGAAGGAGCGCTTCGGCGAGAAGCGTGTTCGACACGACGATCCGCTCCTCGATCGCCTACGCCGAGTCGGCCGAGCGCGCGCGCTCGATCCTCGACCACCGCCCCGACCTCGGCAGCGACTACCTCGACCTCGCCGACGAAGTGCTCGCGCGGCTGCCCGCGCTCGGCGAGGCCTCAGAGCGCCTCGCGCAGCTGCGCTAGCGGCCCCGCAGGCGCAGCTCCCGCACGGCGCCAGCGCGCCGGACGGGCTAGAGCTCCGTGACGTACGCCCCCTGCGGCTCGAACGGCGCGCGCAACAGCGTCGCCCAGCCGTCGATCTCCGGGCGCAGCGCCTCGGCCACGGCGCCGGTCTGCTCGTAGAAGCACCACACGAGCACCGTCGGCCCGGCGCCCGAGATCGTCGCCCCGAGCGCGCCCAGCTCGCGCGCCCGCTGCGCCAGCTCAGACGAGCGCGGGAACAGGTGCGAGCGCTGCTGCTGGTGCAGGCGGTCGCGCAGCCCGCGCGCGAGCAGGTCCCAGTCCCCGCGCGCCAGCCCGAGCGTGAGCAGCGCGCGCGTGGGCGACGTTGAACACGGCGTCGGCCAGCGGGACCTCCGCCGGCCAGCGCCGCGCGCGCCTCGCTCGTGCGCACCGCCTCGACCGGGCACGACCACGAGCGCCTCCAGCCCCGTCGGCGGCTCGAAGCGCGTCGCCTGCCCGTCGGCGCAGATCACGAAGCCCGCCGTGCAGCGAGGCCGCCGACGTTGTCCGGATGGCCCTCGAGCTCGCTCGCCAGCGCCAGCAGGTCGGCGTCGAGCTCGAACAGGTGGTCGGCCGCCATCAGCCCCGCGACGATCGCCGCCGCGCTCGAGCCGAGTCCGCCGGACGAGCGGGATCTGCGAGGAGATCCTGAACGTGAACTCGTCCGCCGGATGCAGGCGCTCGAACGCGCGCACGCACAGGTTCTCGCGGTCGCGCGCGACCGCCAGCTCGGTCTCGACGGCGAAGCTGCCCGTCTCGAGCACCTCGAGCTCGACGTGCAGCGACAGCGCCGCCGCCATGCAGTCGAAGCCCGGGCCGAGGTTCGCCGAGGACGCCGGCACGCGCACGAAGCGCCTGCGAATCACGCGCCTGCGCTCACGGGTCGCCGAGGACGGCTTCCTCGATCGCCGCCGTGTCGACGGCGCACTGGATGATCCGCCCGTCGTTGTTCGCCAGCGCCGTCTCCGGGTCCTTCAGGCCGCGACCGGTGAGCACGCAGACGATCTGCTCGGCGCCTTCCGCGCCGTACTTCAACAGACCCGCCACCGACGCCGCCGAGGCCGGCTCGCAGAACATCCCTTCGCGCGAGGCCAGCAGGCGGTAGGCCGTGAGGATCTCCTCGTCGCTGACCACGCGGATCGCACCCCGCGAGTCGGTCGACGCGGCCATCGCGTCCTCCCAGCGGACCGGGTTGCCGATCCGGATCGCGCTCGCCACCGTTTCGGGGTGCTCGATCGGATGCCCCTCGCACGAGCGGCGCCGCGCCCTCGGCCTGGAAGCCGAGCATCCTCGGCGCAGCCCCCACCTCGCGAAAGCCGCGCCAGTAGGAGGTGATGTTGCCGGCGTTGCCGACCGGGATGCACAGCGCGTCGCAGCCGCCGTCGAGCGCCTCATGAATCTCGAAGGCCGCCGTCTTCTGGCCTTCGATGCGGAACTCGTTGACCGAGTTGACGAGCACGATCGGGTGCGTCGCCGTCAGCTCGCGCACGAGCGTCAGCGCCTGGTCGAAGTTGCCCGCGAGCGAGATCACGCGCGCTCCGTGCACCAGCGTCTGCGCCATCTTGCCCTGCGCGATCTTGCCGTCGGGCACGATCACCGCGCACGTGATCCCCGCGCGTGCCGCGTACGCCGCCGCGCTCGCCGCCGTGTTGCCTGTCGAGGCGCAGATCACCGCCTTGGCGCCGTCGCGCGCGGCCGCCGACACGGCGCACGTCATCCCGCGGTCCTTGAACGAGCCCGTCGGGTTGGCGCCCTCGAGCTTCAGCCGCACCGTCGCGCCGACCATCTGCGAGAGCACCGGCGCGCGCAGCAGCGGCGTCGAGCCCTCCTGCAGGCTGACCAGCTTGTCGCCCGGCTCGAACGGCAGGCGCTCGTGGTAGCGCTCGATCAGCGGCACGTGCGTGCCTTCGAAAGCCGCCCCTTCCACGCGCGGCAGCGGCACCGGCGGCAGCTCGTTGATGTCCGTGGGTACCGTCATCCGAACTCCTCTTCGATTACTCGTATAGCGCGGGTTGGGGCGCGGATGAAGTCGAACGCGTCGACCTCCGCCACGGCCGCGCGCAGGCTCGACTCGAGCACCGGGTGGGTGACCATCACCAGCCGCGCGTGCTCGGCGATGCCGCGCTGCACGACCGACTTGATCGACACGTCGTGCTCGCCCAGCACCCTCGTCACCGACGCCAGCACGCCCGGCACGTCGAGCACGTCGAGGTGCAGGTAGAAGGCGCTGTCGACGTCCTGGATCAGCTCGAGCTGCAGCGGCGGCGCCGGCGGTCGCGCGCCGCCCGTCATCACGCTGACCACGTCGCCGAGCACGGCGCTGGCCGTCTGGCGGCCGCCCGCGCCCGGCCCGGACAGCGTTATCTCGGTGATCGTGTCCGACTCGACCGTGACCGCGTTGAACGGGCCCGTGACCGACGCCAGCGGGTGTCCCGAGTAGAGGAACGTCGGGTGCACGTGCACCGACATGCCGGCGCCGCGGCGCTCGGCCGTGCCGACCAGCTTCAGCCCGAGGCCGAGCTCGCGCGCGTACTCGAGGTCGTCGGAGTCGAGCTGCTCGATGCCCTCGTAGCGGACCTCGTCGAGGTGCACCGGCGAGCCGAACGCCAGGCGCGCGAGGATCGCCATCTTCGCCGCCGCGTCGCGCCCGGAGACGTCGTCGGAGGGGTCGGCCTCGGCGTAGCCGACGCGCTGGGCCTCGGCGAGCGCCTCGGCGTAGCTCTTGCCGCCGGCCATCTCCGAGAGGATGAAGTTGGTCGTGCCGTTGACGATCCCGTGGATGCGCTCGATCGGCGTCGCCGAGAGCGATTCCTCGAGCACGCGCACGACCGGCACGGCACCGGCGACGGCCGCCTCGAAGCGCAGCCGCACGTCGTGCTCGCGCGCCGCTCGAACAGCTCCTCGCCGTGCTGGGAGAGCAGCTGCTTGTTCGCCGTGACCACGTGTTTGCCGCCGCGCAACGCCCGCAGCAGGTACTCGCGCGCCGGTTCGATCCCGCCGATCACCTCGACCAGCAGGTCCGAGTCGGCGAGGATCTCGCTCGAAGTCGCCACGCGAGCGCGTCAGCACGCCGCAGATCACCGGCCGGCGGCCGTTGAAGCGCTCGATCTCATCGGCGCGCTCGTCGAGCAGCGCCGCGAACGCGCCGCCGACCGTGCCGTGGCCGAGCAGGCCGACCTGGAACGGGCGCTTGCCGCCGGCGCTCGCCGCAGCCGCCTGCTCTGCCGTGCGCGCCTCAGCCGACATCGCGCGCCGTCAGGTCCTCGAAGCGCTCGCGCCTGACCGCCAGGCGCGCGTCGCCGTCCTTGCAGAAGATCACCGGCGGCCGCGGCACGCCGTTGTAGTTGTTCGCCATCGCATAACCGTAGGCGCCCGTCGCCGGCGTCACGATCACGTCGCCCGGGCGCGGGTCCGCCAAGAGCGCCTCGCGCACGATCACGTCGCCCGACTCGCAGTGCTTGCCGGCCAGCTCGCAGCGCGTGTCGCCGTCGAAGCGGTCGGCCACGTGCGCCTCGTAGCGCGCCCCGTACATCATCGGGCGCAGGTTGTCCGACATGCCGCCGTCGACGGCCACCCAGCGCGAGACGTTCTGCTTGACCGACTCGACCGTGTACAGCGTCACGCACGCGTTCGCGCACAGCGCGCGGCCAGGCTCGATCAACAGCCGCCTGCCCGGCGCGCCCATGCCGTGTGCCGAGGCTCCCGCGAGCAGCGTCGAGACGTACTCCTCGATCGACGGCGGCTGCGGCTGATCGCCCGTGTAGCGCGCGCCGAGACCGCCGCCGAGATCCCACACGTCGAACTCGCCGAGCTTGGCCAGCTCCGCGACCTCGCGGCGAAACGGCTCGAGATCGAGCAGCTGCGAGCCGATGTGCGCGTGCACGCCCGCCAGCGAGAGCCCCGCGACGGCCTGCACCCGTTCGATCGCCTGCGCCGCATCGGCGACCGAGAAGCCGAACTTCGAGTCCGCCTGGCCCGTCGAGATCTTCTCGTGCGTCTCGCCGCGCACGTCCGGCGTGACCCGCAGGAGCACGCGTTGAACGTCCGAGCCGGCGCCGGCACCGCGCGCGCCGTGCGACTCCACGAGCCGCTGCAGTCGATCGATCTCATCAAAATTATCGATCACGATCAGACCGACTCCGCGCTCCAGCGCCGTCCCGCAGCTCCACGGCCGACTTGGCGTTGCCGTGCAGCACGATGCGCTCGGCGGCGAAGCCCGCGTTCAGCGCCAGGTGCAGCTCGCCGCCCGAGGCCACGTCGCACCACAGGCCCTCCTCGCGCGAACAGCGCGAGCACGGCCGTGCAGGGGAAGGCCTTGGACGCGAACACGACGTGGAAGTCCTCGTGGCCTGCTGGCCGGCGCCGGCCGGCGTCGAGGAAGGCGCGCGCCCGCGCGCGCAGGTCCTCCTCGGCGACGACGTAGGCCGGCGTGCCGAACTCGCGCGCCAGCTCGATCGTGTCGCAGCCGCCCACCTCCAGCGGCCGGCCTCGTTCAGCCGGCTGCCGAGCGGGAACACGTCGGAGAGCATCGTCTCGGTCGCCATCGACGCGGATTATCGCGTGCCACGGGGAGACGACGCTCGCGCGGGGCTCGGCGGCGCTATGCAGGCGAGGCGCGCAGCGAGGCCGCACCGCCTCTTCGCGCCATCAGCGCCAGCCAGAGCCAGGCCGATCGCCATCAGCCCGAGGCTCTCCAGCTGCGGCGTCGTGAGCCCCGCGAAGACCTCGTGTTGCGGCGGATGAACTCGACCAGGAAGCGCTCGAAGCCGCTGAGCAGCAGGTACAGGGCGAACACCACGCCGGGCCTCACGCGGTCGCGCAGCTGCCACAGACCCCACGCCACGCAGGCACATCGCGACCGTCTCGTAGATCGGCGTCGGCTGCACCTTCACCCCCGGCGGCGTCGGCAGCGTGCCGTGCGGGTAGCCCATCGCCCACGGCAGGTTCGAGCTGATGCCGTAGTCGCCGTCGCCCGAGACCTGGCAGCCGATCCGCCCGATCGCGTAGCCCAGCGCGAGCGCCGTCGCGCACATGTCGAGCATCCGCAGTTCGAGCACTTCGCGCCAGCGCATCCAGCCGATCACGCCGATCGCGCCGCCGATCGCGCCGCCGTACCAGACCAGGCCCGAGCCCGAGAAGATGCTGCCGATCAGGTCGTGCTTCGCCGTGGACCAGTTCTGGATCACGTAGTACGCGCGTGCGCCGACCACCCCGCCGACGAGCGCCGAGAAGGTGATCTCATACGCCCAGTCCACCGGCCGGCCGAGCTCCTTCAGGCGCCGCGCGACGACCGCGCCGCACGCCACGAAGCCGAGCGCGAACGTCACGCCGAACGTCTTGATCGAGATGCCGAGGAAGTGGATCTCGGGCTTCATGGCTGGCGACGGGCGGGCATCGGCTCGCGCGGCGCAACTTTAGGGCACGTGTAACCGCTTCTGCGACAATCTGCGCATGGCCGCGAACCGCCGGAGCTTCGGCAAGGACACCGGACTGCAAGCGCGGATGGCGCTCACGCTGTTCCTGCTCGGCCTGCTCTACGTCGTCTTCGTCGGCGTGCTGTTCGCCGCCGGCGCCGGCGCCGGGCTGATCGTCGTCGTCGCCGTCGTGCTGCTGCTCGTGCCAGCTGTTCGGCTCCGACAAGCTCGCGATGGCCGCGATGGGCCTGAAAGAGGTCTCCCCCGACGAGGAGCCCGAGCTGCACGGGATCATCGACCGGCTCTGCGTGCAGGCCGACCTGCCCAAACCGCGCGTCTGCGTGATCGAGACCGCCGTGCCCAACGCCTGCGCGCTCGGGCGCTCGCAGAAGTCGGCGACCGTCGCCGCGACGCGCGGCATCCTGCAGATGCTCTCGCCCGCCGAGCTCGAAGGCGTGATGGCGCACGAGCTCACGCACGTGATCAACCGCGACGTGATGGTGATGACGCTCGCCAGCTTCTTCGCCTCGCTCGCCGTCGCTGATCCTCCAGTTCGCCTTCTTCTTCGGCGGCGGCTACGGCGGCGACGAAGAGGAGCGCGAGATCATGCTCGTGATCCTCGTCTCGGTCGTCGTCTATGCGGTCTCCTTCATACTGCTGCGCACGCTCTCGCGCTACCGCGAGTTCGCCGCCGACCGCGGCTCGGCCGTGCTCACCGGGCGCCCCAGCGCGCTCGCCTCGGCGCTGATCAAGATCAGCGGCGCGATCGAACAGGCGCCCAGCCAGGATCTGCGCCGCGTCGAAGGCTCGAGCGCCTTCTTCATCATCCCCCCGCGCGCCAAGAAGTCGCTGATGAACCTGTTCGCCGACCACCCGCCGCTCGAGCAGCGCCTCGCCGCGCTCGAGCGCCTGGAGTCCCAGCTGCAGGGCGGCCTCAGCGCCGCCAACGCCTAAGCCTTGGGCCTGCGCGACATCCTCACCGGCCGCCAGCCAGGTCAAGGGGCCCGCGCCCGACCGCCTGTTCGCGATCACGCACCGCCTACGTCGACCTGCAGGCCGAGCACGGCGTCGACCCCTCCGGCAGCGCCGCGATCGTCTTCCAGGCGCTCGCCACGAGCGAATTCGAATCGACCATCAAGGACATGGAAGAAGTCGTCACCGCCACCGGCGGCGACAACGGCACGACCGTCAAGACCGAGGACGACAGCTTCGGCTACCGCTGGATGATCCTGCGCAGCCCCGCCGGCGCGCCCAGCGTCGAAGACCTCGCCGTCGGCATCAACGCCGTCTCCAGCTCGATCGAGACCGCCGGCTTCGGCGAACGCCTGCTGTGCGCCGTGTTCGGCTTCACCGACGCCAAGGGGCAGCGGATCTACTTCATCTACAACTACAAGCGCGGCGCCTGGTACCCGTTCGTGCCCGCTCCCGGCGACGCGCAGGAGCGCTCCGTCGAGCGCGAGCTGCAGCTCAAGGCGCAGGTCGGGAACGAGCTGCCCGTCGAGGCTGAGATCGAGCGGTGGTTCCCGCTTTGGGGGATCCCGATCTAGTCGCAGGCGCGCAAGAGGTGTCCCATCCTTGTGCCATCATGAAAGAGCTTCACGATGAGTCTTGGCCGGCTCTCGTACGGTGAAAGAGCCCCTGGGCTCTGCTCGCTCAGCGAAGCTAGCTTTGCGGGGGCCGGTCTCAGTCGCTGCGTCCTAGTAGTAGTGCTCTGTTCCGCGTTGCCACACGTCGAACTCGCTGCGGATCTTGGCCGCTATCAGCGCGTGCGAGCGCTCATCGTTGCGCTCCCACTTCCGTTGGATGGCCCATGTGCAGTAGTCGGCCACCTGAAGACACGGATCGCTGTCCGCAGGCCAGAACGCCACGCGATGCGAGTTGCACGGGGATAGCTGCAGCACAACTTCGTCGACTGCGGCGTGAAGGGCGTGCCGGGCTTTTTTGGTTCCAAGGCTCGAAGCCGCCACGAACAGACGGTCGGACGATGACATGTGCCAGACGAGCTTTTTGAAATGCAGGTACCAAGCCATCTTGTAAAGCTGGGCCTGGTCTTTGAGATGCTCTTGGGCCTTGCTCTTCTCGAGGATCGTTGCGTCTACGGAGCAGTCCATCCCGGCGAGTAGAGCGAACACCTCATCGCGAACCGGCTGCGGATCTTCGGTCGCGTGGAACACTCGGTCCAGGTGAAGACCGCGCCAGCCAAGATCTCTCCGCAGCGACAACAGCGCATCGCCTATCTCGCAGTGCGTCGAGGTGATCGTGCAGAGGATGAAGTAGCGCGATGCCCCAGGCCGACGGGAGAAGTCGAAGTTACCCGCCTCATCGGCAAAGACATACCTGTCGGCCATCGGCGCATCCTAGATGCCCGAATCACTCAGTCAGGTAGACGCCCGCCCCGCGTGGGCCGCGTTTCTGAGCAGGACGTCGGGTACCCGCTGTGGCCCGCTAGTCCGGAATCAGCCCCTCGCCGTTGAACTCGTGCTCGGCCTCGTCCAGCGACAGATCGGGCGGCGGCAGGATCAGGTCGGAGCCGGCGAGCTCGTCGTCGCCGACGCGCTCGCCGTTTGAGCGCACGAAGTCGAGCAGCGCGCCGAACGTCTCGGAAAGCCCGGCTCGTCGTCTGCCTCGACAGTCGCCACGACGGCGTTGTCGAGCTCGTTGAGGCGGTCTTTCTGCTCGTCGGCGATGCGGTACTGGTCCTCGCCGGAGATGCGCACGATCATGCTTGCCCGCTCTCGCTCGGCTGGGCGCCCTCGCCGGCCTGCGCCGCTGGGGGCGATCTGCGGCGCCTCGGCGCCTCCGCCCTTGCCGAGTTCGGCCTTCATCTTCTCCAAGTCGTCATCGACGGCCGGCTGGCTGGAGAGCTGCTTGAGCTGGCGGTCGATGTCGTCTTCGCCGCCGCCGAGCGCCGTGATGTCGTCGAACGTGCCGGCCGCTTCCAGCTCGGAGACGGCGTCGGCGCGCGCTTTCATGTTTTCGGTCTTGTCGACGGCGCGCTGCATCGCGAGGCCGACGTCGGCCATCTGCTCGCCGACGCCGGTCGCGGCCTCGGAGATCCGCACCTGCGCCTCGGCGGCCGAGTACTGCGCCTTGATGACCTCCTTCTTCGTGCGGAAGGCCTCGATCTTGGCGCGCAGTTTCTGCTCGGAGTCGATCAGTTTCTGCTGCTGCTGTTCCAGTTCTGCGACCTGCCCGTCGAGACCCTGCAGCTCGGTCTGCGCGACGTTCTTGCGCTCAAGCGCGGTGCGCGCGAGATCCTCGTTGCCGGAGGACAGCGCCTGGCGCGCTTGCGTGTCGAGCTTGACCACGCTCTGCTGCAGCGTCTTTTCCTGCATCTGCAGACGCTTCTTGGCGGTCACCACGTCGGCGATGCCCTTCTTCACGTTCTGCAGCTGTTCGACCTGCTTCTGGTAGCTGTAGTCCAGCGTCTCGGCCGGGTCTTCGGCGCGATCGAGCAGTTTCGAGACCTTCGCCTTTACGACGGTTGACATGCGCCCGGTCAGGCCGGCCATGTGATCCTCCTATTGCGTTGCGCGGGGGCGGCCGATCCCGGATCGACCGGCTCTCTGCAGCCTAGCCGACCGGGAGCGATCTACGAGACGTCTACAGGCCGAGCGGGTGGCGGACGGTGTAGCCGCTGTTGTCCGTGCGCAACGGACGCCAGCGCGGGCCCTGCTGATTGGTCGGGTCGTCGGCGGCGCTCGTGTCCAGGCGCAGCCCGGCCACGTCCATGTAGGCGTGACCCGCGTTGCCGAACACCGCGATCCAGCGACCCGCGCCGTGCGAGCCCCAGTGCATGAATTCCGAGGAATCCATCGGCGTGCTCAGCAGGCTGCCGCCGTGCAGCGCGAAGGACACCGTGCCCGAGCAGTCATAGCCGGATGCCGTGAACGAGGCGTGCCCGCCGCCGTAGACGTAGGGCAGGCCGATGATCTGGTTCGCCGTCCAGATCACCTGCTGGACGTTCGCCGGCGCGTTCATCGGCGCCGCCGCGTAGCCGCCCACGTAGCGCGCGATCGAGCCCGGTACGAGCAGCTCCGGCTGGGGCGTACGCCGGCTGCCGGCGCTCGCCGCTTCGGTCGTGCTCGCCGCGGCCGAGCCGACAGGGCTGCCGCCGGTGGCCGTCGTGAGCTGCCGCCGCCGGTGCCGTCGGCACGTACGGAACGACTTCGCCCGTAGCCGTCTTCTCGTAGATCGGGCCCTTGTAGGTCAGGTGCCGCGACTTCGAGACGATCGGCGACAGATGGATCGCCGGCGCCGTGGTCGGTGCCGGCGTCGGTGCCGGGGTGCTGCTGCCGGCGGCCGCTCCACCTGTGGTGAGCGCCATTCCGGGGGTGGCCGCTATGGCCAGGATCGTCAAACTGCCTAGGAAACTGCTGAGGGTTCGCACCCGCAAGACAACAACCTCTTTCGTCGGCCTCCGGGGTTAGCTGACGGGCTAGCGCTGAAAGAGCCTGCGCTTCTCGCGGCCATCCGCGAGATTCGCCCCAACAACCTGGGTCCCCCGGTCTCTGACATCTGGTCAGGGACTCGGCGTTCTCGGTGCCGCACGCTAACAAACTGCAATGACGCTTGCAGCGTGTGAGCACCACTGTGCGTGTTCTGCCTGCAAAGAAGCAAAATAATCGCCTCAGATACCCGAGCGACGCGGGTTCAAACCTACGCATTCCCGCTTGCCGCGTGGACTCCTGCCGCACACCGCCGCTGCCGAGGCGGTCGATACCCGCTCGCCTCCGGCGCGAACGCCTCGCGCTCCGGCCCTGCCGCTAGTGTCCGCGGGCATGCGCGCCCCCCCGCTTCGGCTGCTCGCCGCGCTCGTGCTGTGCGGGGGCACGCTCACCGCGTGCGGCAAGGGCTCGCACGCGGGAACCGCCGGATCCGCCGCCGCCGGGCTGCCGGCCCCCGAAGCGCGCGGCGTAGCGGGCATCTCGACGAAGAACACGACGAGGCTCGGCGGCGCCGATCCGACCGACGACGCGGCGGCCGTCGCGCGCGCCGTCTACCCCGGTCTCACGCCGGCCACTCGCCCGCAGGCCGTCGTGATCGTCGATCGCGGCGACTGGCCGGCCGCGCTCGCCGCCTCCTCGCTCGCGTCCGCCCCGCTGGCCGCGCCGTTGCTCTACGCCGACGGCGACACGCTGCCCGAAGTCAGCGAGCAGGCGCTGCGCGCGATGCGCCCGATCGGCGCAGCCACGCTCGGCGGCGCGCAGGCGATCGCCGTCGGCGCCTCCGTCGGAGCGCCGGCCGGCTACAGGTTCAAGGCGATCGAAGGCAGCGCCACGGCGGCGGGCCGACCGGATCGGGCACCGCGTCCACCAGCTCGACCGCGGGCCGACCGCCGCGCCGGCCGACGGCTGCCGGGTCCGCCGGCGAAGGCGACGCGGCGGCGGCCGCGGGGGTATCGGTGCTGCACCTGCTGCAGAGCCGCGCGCGGTCGCTCGCCGCACGACGTGATCGTCGTCGCCGTCGACGCGCCGCGGGCGCTGCAGATGCCCGCCGCCGCGCTTGCCGCCGAGAGCGGCGCGCCGATCCTGTTCGTCACCCGCTCGGGCGTGCCGAAGGCGACGAGCGACGCGCTGAAAGCGCTCAGGCGCCCGGCGATCTACGTGGTCGCGCCGAAGACGCTGCACGCGACGGCGTACGCCGCGCTGTCGCGCCTGGGCACGGTCGTGCACGTGGCCGGAGAAGCCGGCCCCGGGGAAGCCGCTGCGGCGCACGCGAGCGAAGACCCCGTCGAAAACGCGATCTCCGTCTCGCGCTTCTCTCGCGGGACGTTCGGCTGGGGCATCCACGAAGCGGGCCACGGGCTCGTGTTCGCCAACGTGGCGCGCGCGCTCGACGCCCCGGCCGCTGCGCCGCTGTCGGCGCACGGCGACTACGGGCCGCTGCTGCTGCTCGAACACAGCGCTTCGGTGCCGGCGCCGCTGACGCACTACCTGAGCAACATCGAGCCCGGCTACACGACGGCGATCCCGCCCGTGCGCGAGGTCTACAATCACGGCTGGCTGATCGGCGACGAACACGCGATCTCGGCGCTTGCGCAGGCCGAAATCGACACCGTTCTCGAGATCGCCCCGCGCCAGCAGTCGGCCGCCGAACAGTCGGTCGCCGAAGCCGAATGAATGAGGACCGAGTGAGCCAGGCAGAGGACCCGCGAACGCTGCGCAAGGAGCGCGCCGGCGAAGTCACCGTCGAGGACGTGCGCAAGCTGATGGGCGCCTCCACGCCGCACTTCGCGCTGCAGTTGCGCGAGCGCATCGCAAATCTGATCGCGGGCTCGCGCCGGACGACCCGGCGCGGATCGAAGGAGAGCGCGAGATCGCGCGCTGGAGCGGCTCGGCTTCGAGGGCGAGGTGCGCGGCGAGCCGGGAGCCCCGGGCGAGCGCCCGCTGCCCTCGCTCGACGACAGCGCCGCCGGTCGCCTGTAGCGGCCGACGGCCGCGCTACGCCCCGCCATCGCCCCGCGCCCCCCCTAGCGGCGGCCGGCGAAGACCCGTTCGCGGCGGGCGTCCTCGAAGCGCGCCCGCAGCAGTTTCAGCAGCACCGAGAACAGCGGCACGTCGAGCACGATCGGCACGAGCACCCATGTCACGCGCGGCGCTCCAAGTGCGAACAGGCCCAGCGCGATGCCGCCGTGCACGAGCGCCGTCGGCACCGCCGCGAGCAGCCCGGCGTGCGAGCGGTATCCGCTGAGGTGCTCGCGTGCGGTCGTGTCAAGCGTGCCGAGCACGACCACGAGCACGCCGACGAGCAGCAGCGTTTTGCCCGCTTCGCCGCGCGCCGCGCCGATCGCGACGGCGATCAGCCCGACGAGGATCGAAAGCTCGGCGAGCGGGAACGGATGCCACGGAGCGCGCGGGCGCTCGCCGACTGAGCCTGGGGCGCGATAGCCGTCGGCCGGCACCTGCGCGCCGCCCCGGCGCTGCGCGCGCGGCCTTCGCCCCGACCGCTCGCCTGCGGCGGCCTTGCTCGCGGTGGCGCCCGGCGCCGAAGCGGCCGGGGATCGGCCCTCTGAGACCCGCCTCGGGCCTGCGCCGCCTCAGCCCCGGCAACGGCTGCCGCGGCCTTGGCCCGGCCGCTCGACCTGCGCTTGCGCGAGCGTCCGCGACCGCCCTTGCTGCGATTCGCCACGGCAGCCGCTGCTAGGAGCCGGAGGGCCGTGGTCGGGTACCGCGCATTGACGTCGATCGTACCGCCTATGCTGGCCTTTGATGGCGCGGACGGACCCCTCGATCGAGCCTCTGCACGCCTCCGGCGGAATCCCCGAGAGCGACCTCGCGGGGCCGTTCCCGGTCGGCGAGTACGCGGCGGCCCTGCGCGGCAAGCTGCGCTCGTTCGCGCGCGTGCAGGTCGTCGGCGAGCTCGTCAACCTGCGCCCCTCACGCGCGCGGGTGTACTTCGAGCTGCGCGACGCCGGCGGAGCGCTCCCGTGTGCGGCGTGGCGCGCCGACTGGGACGCGATCGTCGCGCGCGCCGGCGGCGAGCCGAGCGAGGGCGTGCAGGTCGTGGTCGCCGGCGGCTGCGACTACTACCCGGGCAGCGCCACCTCCTCGCCGGGTTTCTCCTTCGCGGTCTCCGACCTGCGCGTGGCCGGCGAGGGCGACCTGCTGGCGCGCATCGACCGGCTGCGCAAGCAGCTCGACGGCGAGGGCCTGCTGGCGCCGCAGAAGCTGCTCCCCCGCGCGCTCGTGCCGCGCTCGATCGGCGTGATCACGGCCGAGCGCGGCAAGGCGCGCGACGACGTGCTCGCCGCGCTCGCCCGGCGCGGCTGGGCCGGACGCCTCGTGTGGGGCTTCGCGCCCGTGCAGGACCGCCACGCGGCGCCGGCGATCGCGCGCGCGCTCGGCGACCTGACGGCGCTGGCCGAGGTCGACGTGGTGATCGTCGCCCGCGGCGGCGGCTCGCTGGCCGACCTGCTGTGCTTCTGCGACGAGACGCTGTGCCGCACCGTCGCGCTGCTGCCGGTGCCGGTGATCGCGTCGGTCGGCCACCACACCGACCGCACGCTGCTCGACGACGTCGCGGCGGTCAGCTGCTCGACGCCGACCCACGCCGCCGAGGCGGCCGTCGGGATCGACTGCGCGGCCGCGCGCTCAGAGCAGGCGAGGATGGCTCAGCGACTGCACGAGCACGGCAGACGGGCGATGCTCGCGCGCGCGGAGCTGCCGCGGGCGGCCGTCCGGCTGCGCGAGCACGGCGGCGCGCCGTGCTCGATCGTGCGCGTCTCTGGCCTCGCTCTCACGCGCGCCCGGGGCGCACGTCGAGCGCCAGCGCGCGCGCCTGCACCAGCAGCTGCGCGAGATCCGCGCCGGCTCGCGCCGGCGCCTGGAGGGCGAGCACGAGCTCACCGGGCGGAGGGCGCTCGTCGTGCAGCGCAAGGCCGAGGCGGCCCTGTCGGACTACCGCCAGCGCCGGCCGCGCGAGCTCGAGCGCCTTGCGCTGGCGCTCGCCGCGCACGACCCCCAGCGCACGCTCGAGCGTGGCTACGCCGTCGTCGAGTCGGCGGCGGCGAGCCGCTGACGAGCGCGGCCGCACGCGCGCCAGGCGCGCGAGCTGCTGCTGCGCTTCGCCGACGGCGCGGTGCCCGCGCAGGTGCGCGACGAGCGACCGGGCGAGCGATGAGCGAGGCCGATCAGAGCGGCGGCGACGCTGCCGCTGCCGGGCGAGCCGGCGACGCAGCCGCTCAGCTACGAGGCGGCCTCGGCGCGCGTCGAGGAGATCATCCGCCGGCTGGACTCCGGCGAGGCGAGCCTGAACGAGACGCTCGAGCTGGTCAAGGAGGGCAAGGTGCTGATCGAGCTGTGCGCGAGCGAGCTGAGCGCGGTGGGCAACGCGCTCGAGGAGCTGCGCCTGGACGAGCTCGTGGCGCGGCTCGAGCGCGAGGCCGGCGCGTGAGCGAGGCCGGCGCATGAGCACCTGGGAGCTGCTCGCCGAGCTGCCCGTCGAGATCGAGGGCTACGCGCTCGAGGCGCTGCAGGCGAGCGTCTCGAGCGACTTCACGCGCAAGAGCACCGTGATCCGCCTGCACGGCGCGGCGAGCAGGGCGTCGGCGAGGACGTCACCTACGACGCCGAGGACCACGAGATCCTGCAGGCCGCCGGGCCCGTCGCTGCCGCTGGCCGGCAGCTTGACGATCGCCTCCTTCTCCGAGCACCTCGCGGGCGCTCGAGCTCTTCCCGCAGCCGCCGCAGCGCGAGGTCTCGCGCTGCTACCGCACGTGGGCGTACGAGTCGGCGGCGCTCGATCTCGCGCTGCGCCAGGCCGGCACGACGCTGCACGCGGCGCTCGGGCGCGAGCCGCGAGCCGGTGCGCTTCGTCGTCTCGCTGCGACTGGGCGAGCCGCCGACGCTCGCCCCGGTGACGCGCCGCCTGGAGCTCTACCCGGGGCTGCGCTTCAAGCTCGACCCGACGAGCTCGTGGGACGAGCAGCTGATCGCCGAGCTGGTGGCGACGGGCGCGGTCGACTCGGTCGACTTCAAGGGCCTCTACGCGGGCACGATCGTCGACCAGCCGGCCGACCCGGTGCTCTACGAGCGCGTCGTCGACGGCCTTCCCGGATGCCTGGATCGAGGACCCGAAGCTGACGCCGGAGACCGACGAGCTGCTCGCCGACCACCGCGAGCGCATCACCTGGGACGCGCCGATCCACTCGATCGCCGACATCGAGGCGCTGCCGTATCCGCCGCGCATGGTCAACATCAAGCCGTCGCGGATCGGCGGCCTGCGCAAGCTGCTCGACGCCTACGACTACTGCGCCGAGCGCGGCATCGGCAACTACGGCGGCGGCCAGTTCGAGCTCGGCGTCGGGCGCGAGCCAGATCCAGTACCTCGCCTCGCTGTTCCACGCCGACGCGCCCAACGACGTGGCGCCGACCGGCTTCAACCTGCCCGACACGGCGCCCGGACCTGCCCTCGAGCCCGCTGGCGCCGGCGCCCTCGGCGACGGGCTTTCGCTGGGGCTGACGCGCGGCGCGCGCGGCCCCGACGCAACTTCCGTCGCGCTGCTCGGTTCTCCAGGGCATAGCGGCTAACCTCGGACGCCGCCTGATCGGGCAACGTGCTCGCCCGCGTAGAAGGATTGTCTTGGCGATCGAAGCCGCCCACAAGCGATCGCGGCTCCGGCTCTCACGCTCGCGGCACGCTGGCTGCGGTGCTGCTCTGCCCGCTTGGAGCGCTGTCCACCCGCCGCGAGCCTCGCCGCGACGAGCGCCGGCGGCACCTCCCAGGGCAGCGTCAGCGGAGGCGCGAGCCCGGCTGCACGGCGCCGGCCCGGTCAAGAGCCGCCGACGGCGAGCCCGCACGTGCTGAGCGTGCGCATCACGAGCGTCAGCTGCGTGCCGAAGGCCAGGTGCAGCACCAACCCCCATCAGGTCTCCACGCGCGGCACGCTGCTGATCGCGGGCAACGGACTGGCCAGCGGATCGATGATCGCCTTCCCGCGCACGCCCGGCGGGCGCATCGTGCGCAGCTCGCCGATCTCGCACCTGCGCAAGACGAGCGCGGGGCTCGTGCTGACGGTGCCGAGCTCGGCGCACTCGGGCCACATCATGGTGCTGCTGAGCCACGAGCGGCACTCGAGCTCCTACGGCCCGATCTACATCTACGCACGCGCTGCACCCGCCGGTCACGCCGCATCCGCTGCCAGCGACGGTGGGCGCGGTCAGCGGCTCCCCGTTCGACGGTCAGGGCATGTGGATCTGGTACGTGAGCAAGTCCAACGGCGGCAACGTCGCCTCGATCGTCGCCCAGGCGCACGCGGCGGGCGTGAGCACGCTGTTCGTCAAGAGCTCCGACGGCTCGACCAACTACTGGAGCCAGTTCTCGCCGCAGCTCGTGGCCGAACTGCACGCCACGGGCTGAACGTGTGCGCGTGGCAGTACGTGTACGGGACGAACCCGGCCGGCGAGGCGAACCTCGGCGCGAAAGCGGTGGCGAACGGCGCGGACTGCCTGGTGATCGACGCCGAGGCCGAGTACGAAGGCCAGTACGGGTCGGCGCAGACCTACATCGACGACCTGCGCGCGAAGATCGGCCCGGCCTACCCGCTCGGCGCTGGCCTCGTTCCCGTACGTCGACTACCACCCGTCGCTCCCCTACTCGGTCTTCCTCGGGCCGAACGGCGCGCAGTTCAACGCGCCGCAGATGTACTGGAAGGACATCGGCACCTCGGTCGACACGGTCTACGCGAACACCTACATCGACAACCGCATCTACGGCCGCCCGATCTTCCCGCTCGGGCAGACCTACGACGACCTCAGCGCCGCGACCTGCTGCGCTTCCGCGAGGAGGCCGTCGACTACGGCGCGACGGGCTTCTCGTTCTGGGACTGGCAGGAGACCCCCGCCAGCGGCTGGAGCGCGCTCGCGGCGCCGCTCGCGCCGCTGACGAGCGTGACGCCGAACCCCGGCTACCCCGCGCTCGCAGGAGCCCCAAGGCGATCAGGTGCTGTGGATGCAGGAGCACCTCGCGAGCGCGATCCCGACCCAGGAAGAGACGGGCCTCTTCGACGCGCAGACGCGGAAAACCTGAAGCCCTTCCAGGCCGCGCACGGCCTGACCGCGAACGGCGTGACCGAAGCCGCGACGTGGCCGGCGCTGCTGGCCCTCCCGCCGGTCGCAGTCGAACTGGACCGGGGGTGGACCGCAGGCGAGGCAGGCGCTCCGCCGCCCGATGTCAGACGCGCTGGATCAGCGTGCCGGTGCCGAGGCCGCCGCCGCAGCACATCGTCACGAAGCCGATCTCCTTGTCGGAGCGCTCGAGCTCGTGCAGCAGCGTCGTGATCAGCCGCGCGCCGGTCGAGCCGAGCGGGTGGCCGAGCGCCATCGCGCCGCCGTTGACGTTGACGCGGTCCATGTCGGGGTTCAGCTCGCGCCGCCAGGCGGCGACGACGGGCGCGAACGCCTCGTTGATCTCGAACAGGTCGATGTCGTCGATCGACATCCCGTTGCGCTCGAGGATTTTGCGCGTCGCCGGGATCGGGCCCTCGAGCATTTTCACCGGGTCGCAGCCGACGGTCGTCTGGTCGACGATCCGCGCGCGCGGCGTGAGCCCGAGCGCCTTGGCCTTCTCGGCGGACATCAGCAGCACGGCGGCGGCGCCGTCGGAGATCTGCGAGGCGTTGCCGGCCGTGATCTTGCCGTCGGGCTTGAACGCGGGCTTCAGCTGCGAGAGCGCCTCGAGGCTCGTGTCGGGGCGGATGCCCTGGTCGGTCACGTACGTGTCTGCCGTTGACCGGTCATCGGCACGATCTCGCGCTCGAAGCGGCCCTCCTCGGTGGCCTGGTGGGCGAGCTGGTGCGAGCGCACCGCGAGCTCGTCGAGCTCGGAGCGGGAGATCTCCCACTGGTCGGCGATCATCTCGGCGCCGAGGCCCTGGCCGACGATGTTGTGCTTGGCCATCAGCTCGGGCGTGAAGGCGTAGCCGAAGTCCTCCTGCGTCTTCATCCCGGCGGCGAACGGCAGGTGGCCCATGTGCTCGACGCCGGAGCCGATCATCGCGTCGTGCACGCCGGCGGCGATCAGCGCGGCGGAGAAGTTGACGGCCTGCTGGGCCGAGCCGCACTGGCGGTCGATCGTCGTGCCGGGCGTCTCGATCGGCAGGCCCTCCTGCAGCCAGGCGTTGCGGGCGATGTTGAAGCCCTGCTCGCCGAACTGCTGCACGCAGCCGGCGATCACGTCCTCGACCTCGGCGGCGTCGATGCCCGCGCGGGCGATGACCTCGGAGTAGGTCTTGCCGAGCAGCGCGTTGGGGTGGGTGTCCTTGTAGTAGCCCTTCTCCTTGTGCCCGCGTCCGATCGGCGTGCGCACAGCCTCGACGATCACGACCTCGCGGCCCTCTGCTTGCCTCATTTTGAATGCCTCCTACGGAGTGGTTGCGCGGCGGTTTTGCGCGGCGGATACGGGGAAAACGCGGGGCGCTCCCGACCGGCGGGCGCGCTCGAAGATGGTGCCCGGCCCCTGCAGCACATACTCTACCGCGGTGGAGCCACGAGTAGATTGACTGGTCAGTCAACATCAACGACGAAGCACCTGGCGGTCGTCGGCAGCGGCGCGATCGCGTGCGGCCTGGCCGCGACGGCGGCGCACCACGGGCCGGTGCTGCTGCTGGCCCGCTCGAGCAGCTCGGCCGAGCGCGCCCGGGCGACGGTCGAGAAGACGCTCGCGCGCCTGGGTGCCGAGGTCGACCCGGAGCACGTGCAGATCGTGACCGACCCGCAGGAGCTGGCCGACGAGGAGTTCGTGGTCGAGGCGGTCGTCGAGGACCACGACGTCAAGGCCGGCCTGCTCGGCGAGCTGAACGAGATCGTCGGCCCGGAGGCGATCCTCGCGAGCACGACGTCGTCGCTGTCGATCGAGCGCCTGGCCGAGGCGAGCGGGCGCCCGGAGCGCTTCGTCGGCCTGCACGTCTTCAACCCGGTCACGAAGATGCAGCTGGTCGAGCTGATCTTCCCGCAGGGCGCGAGCGAGGAGACGCGCGAGCGCGCGCTGGCGCTGTGCGAGACGTTCGAGAAGACGCCGGTCGAGGTGCCGGACGTGCCGGGCTTCGTCGTCAACCGGCTGCTGTTCCCGTACCTGTTCAGCGCCGTGCGCCTGCTGGAAGAGACGGGCATGGAGGCCGAGGCGATCGACACGTGCATGCGCCTCGGCGCCGGACACCCGATGGGTCCGCTGGCGCTGCTCGACCTCGTCGGCCTCGACGTCGGCAGGCGATCGGCGAGACGATCGGCGCGCCGATCCCGCCGCGCGTGGAGGAGCTGATCGGCGAAGGCGCGCTCGGCCGCAAGAGCGGGCGCGGCTTTCACGCCTACTGAGGCGCTTGCGCGCCTGAGATGAGATCGACGCGCTGCGCGCGCGCCGGGCGCTCCGCCCAGCCGCGCTTGTGAGCATCGGCACACGTCTTCTTGAGAAACGCTCAGGAGACTTTTAGCTGGCATTCATCGCGCTGGCGATACTGAATATCAGCGACATTGAGTCGCAATGCACACCCGCCTCCTCCCAGTGCACACGGTCCGGTCCGCTCCCCCCGCGGGCCGGACGTGGTTAAGGGCCCAGGTCGCGAGGCCTGGGAGCTCAGTCGTCGCTGTCGCCGCGTGCGGCGCCGGGCTGTACGGCGCGGCGCTCGCGGATGCGGACCGCCTCGATGCGGTTGTCGCGCACCGACTCGACGCGGATCGAGAAGCCGTTGGCGGTGACCGTGTCGCCGCGCCGCGGCAGGCGGCCGAGCTCGGCGAAGACGAACCCGCCGATCGAGTTGTAGGCGTCGCTGTCGACCGGCAGGTGCAGGCCGTAGTCGTCGAGGTCGGTGACGGCGACGTGTCCGCGCACGAACCAGTCGCCGTTGGCGAGCTTGCGCACCTCGCCGCCGGTCGGGTCGGTCTCGTCGGTGATCTCGCCGACGACCTCCTCGATGATGTCCTCGACGGTGACGATCCCGACGACGCGGCCGTACTCGTCGACGATCACGGCCATCGAGGTGCGCTCGCGCTGCAGGTCGGCGAGCAGGTCGTCGAGCGGCTTGGTCTCGGGCACGATCGGCGCGTCGTGCACGAGCGGCGCGATCGGCGAGTGCGGCCCGTCCTCCATCAGCTGCTGCACGAGCGTGTTGGCGTGCACGATCCCGCGTACGCGGTCGCGGTCGTCGTCCTCGGTGACGACCAGGCGCGTGTGGCCGCTCGAGACGCACAGCTGCAGCGCCGCCTCGACGTCCTGCGCGGCGTCGACCGTGACGACGGCGGGGATCGGCGTCATCACCTGGCGCGCCTCCTGCTCGTGCAGGTGGAAGACGCCGCTGAGCATGCCGGCCTCGCCGAGGTCGATGTGCCCGCCGGCATGGGACTCGGCGATCAGCCGCTTGAGCTCGTCGGGCGAGCCGCCGCGACGCTCTTCGCTCATGTCGACGCCGAGCAGCCGCAGGATCCGGTCGGCGACGCCGGTCAGCACGGCGATGAACGGGTGGAACAGGACGCTGAAGGCCTGCAGCGGGCGGGCGACGCGCCGGGCGACGGACTCGGCGCGATCGATCGCGTAGAACTTCGGCACCATCTCGCCGGCGACGAGCTGGGCGCTGGAGATGATCAGGAAGGCGACGATCGCCGAGATCGCGACGGCGGCGCCGTGCGCGAGCGTGTTTCCGAGCGCGCTCTTGAAGACGTCGGCGAGCGCGGGCTCGCCGAGCGCGCCGATCCCGATCGAGGTCAGCGTGACGCCGATCTGCACGGCCGAGATGTACTCGTTGATGTTCGGCGAGCTGCGCGAGCGCGAGCCGCGCGCCTTTGACGCCCTCGTCGCGCATCTGCTCCAGGCGCGTGCGGCGCGAGCGCACGAGCGCGTACTCGGCGATCACGAAGAACGCGTTGATCGCGACGAGCAGGGCCGCGAGGATGATCTTCAGCGCGTTCACGCGGCGGCGAGCACCTGTGGGGCCATGCGCCCGGCGCGGATGCGCCGCCCGAGGCGGGGGCGACGCGTGGGCCCGTCAGGGCCGAGCTACTTCGGGGAAGTTCTTCGTCGTCGTTCATGCTTTGCCGACCCGCCAAAGGTAGCAAGGCACAGCGTCGGAAGCAGGAGGTGTTCGCCGGGCTCGCGGTGGTGGTTCGCTGGCCGCTCAACCGTCGAACACGGGCCCGATCGGCTCGTCGATCTGCTCGGCCAGCGCGAAGTCGGCGTCGGTCAGGCCGCCGGCGGAATGCGTGGAGAGCGTCAGGCGGACCTTGTTCCAGCCGTGCACGAGGATGTCTGGGTGGTGGTTGGCTTGCCTCGGCCTTGCTCGCCACGCGTTGCACGAACGCGATCGCGGCGACGAAGTCGGCGAGCTCGTAGTCGCGCACGATCGCCTGGCCGTCACGTCGCCACTCGCTGCCTTGCAGTTCCTGCTCGATCTGCGCATCGCTGAGCACGGTCATCGCGAGCGCCGAGCATAGCGAGCGTGCGTACAGTGACGGCATGCGGATCGTGAGCCTCGTCCCGCACGCCACCGAGCTGCTGTTCGCGCTCGGCCTCGGTCCGACGAGGTCGTGGCGGTCACGCACGAGTGCGACTACCCGCGCGAGGCGCTGCGAGCGACCGAAGGTCACGCGCGACGTGCTGCCCGCAGGGCTCAGCGCGGGCGAGATCGACGCGGCGGTACGCGAGCGCACGCTGCAGGGCGAGGCGATCTACGAGCTCGACCGCGAGACGCTGCGCGAGCTCGAGCCCGATCTGATCGTCACGCAGGAGCTCTGCCCGGTCTGCGCTGTCTCCTACGACGAGGTGGCAGCGCTCGCCAAGGAGCTGCCGTCACGCCCGCGCGTGATCGCGCTCGACCCGAAGACGCTCGGCGAGACGCTCGGCGACGTGCGCACGCTGGCGCAGGCGACCGACAGCCGCGATCGCGGCGTCGAGCTGATCGCCGAGGCGGCGGGACGGATCGACCGCGTCAAGCTGGCCGTGCGCGGTCAGCCGCGCCCGCGCGTGGCGGCGCTCGAGTGGCTCGACCCGGTCTACGTGGCCGGGCACTGGACGCCGCAGCTGATCGAGCTGGCCGGCGGCGAGGACGTGCTCGGGCTGGCCGGGCGAGCACTCGGAGGTCTTCTCGTGGGAGCAGGTCGCGGCGGCGAAGCCGGAGGTCGTGGTCGTGATGCCGTGCGGCTACGACGCCGCGCGCGCACGCCAGGAGGCGCTCGATTACGCCGCCGAGCTCGCGGCGCTCGGCGCCCGGCGGATCGTCGCGGTCGACGCGTCGGCCTACTTCTCGCGCCCGGGCCCGCGACTGATCGACGGCCTCGAGCTGCTCGCGCACATCCTGCACCCAGAGCGGCTGCCGTCGGCGCCGGCCGAGGTGCTCGAGCTCGAGCTGCCGGCGCGCGGGCGCCGGCGCCGAGGCTCGGCGCGGGCGCCGCCCGGCGCCAGCCGGTTCGCTAGCCGGTTTCGATCACCCGCACGGGCGCGCCGGCTTCGGCTTCGGTCGCTTGGAGACGGCGATGCAGCCGGCGAAGCAGGCCGCGCCGAGCACGACGCAGGCCGCCGAGCGCGACGGCCTGCTGGCGGAAGCGAGCGCCGAGCTGCAGCGCGATCGCGGCGAGCGCGCCGCCGATCAGCCCGCCGATGTGACCGCCCCAGGAGATGCCGGGCAGGGTGAAGCTGATCACGAGGTTGATCAGGATCAAGCCCGCCGACGCCGCTCTGCATGATCGGGATCTGGCGCGCGCGCATCTCGACGGCGGCGGCGCCCATCACGCCGAACACGGCGCCGGAGGCGCCGACGGTGAGCGAGTGCGGCGAGACGAGCAGCGCGCCGAACGAGCCGGCGAGCAGCGAGACGGCGTAGATCACGCCGAAGCGCAGCCGCCCGAGTGCGGGCTCGAGCATCTGCCCGAGCAGGTAGAGCACGTACATGTTGAAGCCGATGTGCAGCAGGTTCTCGTGCAGGAAGCCGCTGGTGACGATGCGCCACCACTGCCCGTGCGCGACGCCCTGCCCGGCGAAGCCTTCGAGGCTGCCGAACAGCGCCCCTTTTTCGTAGACCTTGTCGGTCGGTTGGCCGGTGAGCTGACGTTGCCCTCGGCGAGGAAGACGATCACGTTGATCGCGATCAGCGCGATACGTCAGCTCGGGGCGGCTGGAGACGTTGCGGATCGTCTTGACCTTCGTGCGTTCGCCGGCGCACTCCGGGCAGCGCATGCCGACGGGCGTCGTCGTCATGCAGTCCGGGCAGATCGGCCGCCCGCAGTTCGAGCACGAGACCCCCGTCTCGCGCGAGGGGTGGCGGTAGCAGGTGGCCATGTGCTGGGAAGAGCCTAGCTCGGCGCCGGCGGCGCTAGCGCCCCTGCGCGATCGCGCAGCGGCAGCGTCATCGTCTGGAGGCTCAGCGATCGCCGAACAGCTTGCGGGTCTCGCGGCTGATGTCCCTCAGCGTGCGCTCGGCGGCGGCGCGGTCGAGCTGCGGAAGGGTGACGCCGAGCGGGCCGCTCGGGCGCGCCGCCGCTCGCCGGCGCGCGCGCAGCACGACGAGCGCGGCGCCGGCGGCGCTGCCGGCGACGATCGCCGCGGCCGGGCGAACCCAGTTGCGCGGGTCGCGCATCGTCGAGAGCTCCCACGCCTCGAGCTCGTCGGCGGCGAGTTCGGTGATCGAGGTGAGCGTCGACTCGAGGCGCTCGACGAGGTCGGCGGGCGGCTCGACGGGGGTCAGCGCTTCGCGCAGCAGGCTCTCGAAGTTGTGCGCGGCCTCACTCATCGCGACCCTCCTTGCGCGGGTCGCCGACGAGCTCCTCGAGCTGTTTGATGGCGCGATGGATCAGCACCTTGGTGGCGCCGTCGGTGCGGTCCATCGCCCGCGCGATCTCGCGGTTGTCCATGCCCAGCGCGAAGCGCATGATCAGCGCCTCGCGGCGGTCGTCGGGAAGCTGCTGCACGCCCGCGAGCACCGGCTCAGCTCGTCGCGCCCCTCGACGAGCTGCTCGGTCGTGTGCAGCGCCGTCAGGTTGCTGTTCTCGTCGATCGGCGAGGCCGGCTTGCGCGAGCGGTCGCGGTAGAGGTTCGCGGCGAGGTTGTGCGCGATGCGGATCAGCCACGGGCGCAGCGGGCGGCCGTTTGACTCCTGCTGTGCGCGCTCGAAGTGGCGGTAGGCCTGCAGGAAGGTCTGCTCGGTCAGGTCCTCGGCGTCGTGGTGGTTGCCGACCCGGTAGTAGGCGTAGCTGTACACGTCTCGCAGATGGGCGCGGTAGAGCTCGGAGAACTCGGCGTCGAGCTGCGCCTTGGACTTCTTGACGTGCGTCTCGGTCACTCATCGCACACCCTATCCCGCGGTCGTGGGCTTGCGGCCCCGTTCGGCGCATGCGGACGCGTCGGCTCAGGCCGCGCGGCTCTCCTCGTCACCGGACGGCCGCGAGCCGGCTTCGTCGGCGCCTGCCGCGACGGCCGGCTCCTGCCGTGCCTCGCGCTCGGCGCGAGCGGCCGACTGCCCGCTGCGCCGGCGGCGCACGAAGGTGCTCGGCGAGCGCCGCTCTGTGACGGCCGGCTGATCGGCTGGCACGCCGCCGAGCCACTCCCACTGCAGGCTCACGCACGACCACACGCGGTCGGTGACCGCCTCGGCGAGCGCCGGGGACGAGCTGCCGGCGGTGGGGAAGTTGAGCGGGCGCCCGACGCGGACGCGCACCTTGCGCGGACGAATGCGCCAGCCACGGCGTACTTCCTCGGTGCCGATCACGGCCACCGGGGCCACGGGCACGCCGGTTTCGAGCGCCAGGCGCCCGACTCCGCGCCGCGGCTTGGCCGAGCGGGCCGGGGCGCACGCGCGTGCCCTCGGGGAACAGCACGACGCAATCGCCGCGTTCGAGGATCGTCCGGGCGGTGTCCATCGCCGCGCTGTCGCCGCGCCCGCGGTCGACGGGGAAGGCGCCGAGCGCGTTGAGGATCCATGCCTGCCAGCGCTTCTCGAACAGCTCGCGCTTGGCCATGTAGTAGACGGGGCGGCGCACGAGCATGCCGATCACGAACGGGTCGAGGAAGCTGCGGTGGTTGGATGCGAGCAGCAGCGGGCCCTGCTTGGGCAGGTGCTCGCGGCCGATCCGCTGCATGCGGAAGTACACGAGGAACGCGGGCACGAGGATCGCGCGCAGCGTCCAGTAGACGAACTGGTTGACGCCCTTGTTCAGCGACCGGTCGCGGAATGATTCGAGGTCGGCGCTGCGCTCGCGCTGCTGCTCCATGCCCGAAATACACCGGCCGCGAGGGCGCCGTTACAGTGGATCGAGTCGATGCACGACACGCTTGCACATCGTCACGGTCGACATGTCCACAGCCATGCGTACGCGGGGCGCCACCGTCACATCCGGCTGCCCGCGCCGGCGATGCCACTGGAGGCGGGACATGCGCACGCGACCGGGCACGGGCCGGCTCGCACGGCGGGACAACACGGGCACAGCCATGGCCTGATCGACGATTCGATCAAGCGCTCGCGCGAGGGGTTGCGGGCGGTCTCCCTCTCGCTCTTCGTGCTCGGCCTGGCCACGGCGCTGCAAGCGCTGATCTTCGCCGCGTCGGGCAGCATCGCGCTGCTGGCCGACCTGATCCACAACGGCGGCGACGCGCTGACGGCGCTGCCGCTCGGGGTCGCCTTCATGCTGCGCTCGCGACGCGCCGAGGGCTACGCCGGGCTGGCGGTGGTGGCGGCGATCTTCATCTCGGCCACGGTTGCCGGGATCGAGGCGGTGAACCGCCTGATCGACCCGAGCACACCGACCGATCTGTGGGCACTGGCGGCGGCGGGGGTCGTCGGCTACGCCGGCAACCGGACGGCGGCGCAGATACGCACGCACGCGGGGACGCGTCTGGACTCGGCGGCGCTGATCGCCGACGGCAACCACGCGCGCGCCGACGCCTACGTGTCGCTCTCGGTGATCCTCAGCGCCGCAGTCGTCGCGCTTGGCGTCCCGATCGCCGACCCGCTGATCGGGCTCGCGATCACGCTCGTCATCCTGCGGATCACATGGGCTTCGTGGCAGACGGTTCGCGGCGGCGCGCACCACTAGTGCTACACCAGAGTGCTACCCTTTGGAAATGGCATCCCGTCACCCCCGCTTGGGTGTGGTGCGCGATCCGGAGATGGAACGGGCGCTGGCGCTCACCGGGCCATTACTCGACCCTGCCGAGACGCGCTCGGCGGCGGCGCAGATCCGTGCGCTCACGCTGCGCGGCGCACGGGCTGTACTGGCCGATGCAGGCTCGGAGTCGCAACTGCGAGCCAAGCTCGCCGAGCGCTACGGCGCGAAACCGGGCAGTGGCAGCCTGCTGGAGCTGGAGCCGCCAGCGGCCGAGTCAGACCCTGCGGGCACGGCGCCGGCATCTGACGCGCTGCGGTGGGTCCGCGGCGAGTGAGCGCCGCGTACGTCGACGCGTCGGCGCTGGTGAAGCTGTTCAAGGCTGAGCCCGAGACAGAAGCGTTCCGCATGGCGCTGGCCGACTGGCCCGTGCAGGTAGCCAGTGAGCTGATCCGCGTCGAGGCGATCTGCACGGCACGACGCCTTGGCGATGAGGACACCCTTCGGCGAGCAAACGCGGCGCTTGAGCGAATCACCCTGGTGCCTCTATCCCCGGAGATCATCGAGCGCTCGACCGACGCCTACGCACCTCCGCTTCGGGCGATGGACGCTATTCATCTCGCCACCGCGCTGACGATGAGCGAGGATCTCGGAGCCCTGTTCGTGTACGACAGCGACCTGCATGCGGCAGCAGAAGCGTGCGGCCTCAACCCGCTTGCTCCGAGATGAACAGAACGGCGAATCCCGCCTCTTGACCCGCCAGCGCGGCGGTACGATGCCCCGCATGCCGGAGTAGCTCAGTTGGTAGAGCACCTGTCTTGTAAACAGGAGGTCACCGGTTCGAACCCGGTCTCCGGCTTGTCTAGCGGTCGGCCCGACAGATAGGAGACGAGGAGCCTTGCCCAGAGCAATCGGAATGTTGACGGTAGCGCTGGCCGTATTCGCGCTCGCCGGCTGCGGAGGCTCATCGAATTCAACCCCGGTGCAGGTCGGCGAACAGTGGTACCGCGCGACGGCGGCCGGGGACGGCAAGAAGCTCTGTGAGCTCAGCACCGCCGACCGGCAGCGCCGGTTCATCGAAATCGGCAAGCGCCTTCCGGGCGGCAAGACCAAGGCCGGCACCTGTACCGGCGCCGTCGAGCTGACGCTGAGCCGGATCGCGGGCGGCAGCGCGCGCCTCGGGAAGCTCGCACACGTGAAGCTTCACCTCGTCTCCAAGACGAAGAGCACCGCGACGGTGCAGGCTGAAAAAGCGGCGCCGCTGAAGCTCGTGCACGTAGGGTCCGATTGGCTCGTCGCGGGAGCCGGGTGATGACGGCGTGCCCAACCTCGTCTTCTCCCTCTGCGCGGCGCTCGCCTGCCTGATCGTGGCAATCCTCGCCGGCGTGAAAGGCGCGCCGGTCGTGGCGCTCGTGTGGGCCCTGCTGACGGTCGGCTTCCTCGGCCGGGCGGCATACGGCTACGCCCGCATGCGCAAAGACTGACGGCGCTGCGGCCTATGCGTCCGCCCTGGTGACCGCGCGAGCGTCGCATCTCCGCTCTCGCTTATGCTCGAAAGCATGATCCTCGCGACTGACTACCCACTGCTCGAAATCTTCTGGACGATCCTCGTCTTCTTCGCGTTCATCGTCTGGCTGATGATCCTGTTCTCGGTGCTCGGCGACATCTTCCGCCGCCACGACACGACGGGCGGCGTGAAGGTGCTGTGGATCATCGCGATCATCGTGCTGCCCTACCTGGGCACGTTCGTCTACCTGATCACGCAGCACACGGGGATGACCGAACGCGCGCAGCGCCAGCAGAAAGCCGTCGAAGACGAATTCGGCAAGTACGTGCAGTCGGTCGCCGGCAAGGTCGATCCGACGGAGAAGATCGCCAAAGCCCACGAGCTGCTCGAGCGCGGCGCGATCAACCAGGCCGAGTTCGAGCAGATCAAGCGCCAGGCGCTGGCCGAGGGCTGAGGCCCCGCCCGAAGCCCCTCGCGCGGGCAGCGACGCGGCCATATCGAGCCCGTGAGGGCTCCATCAAAAGGGAGTCGAGCGCCCTCGCCACGAGGGACCGCCTAGGAGTATCGTTGCCCCACCGCGAGGAAGGGGAGCCAGATGTACGACTACGTGATCGTCGGCGCAGGATCGGCGGGGTGTGTGCTCGCCAGCCGTCTCAGCGAGGACCCGGACGTGAAGGTGCTGCTGCTCGAGGCCGGCGGGCCGGATGTCAACGAAAACATCCACGTGCCGCTCGGCTACCTGCAGCTCGGCTCGACGGAGGTCGACTGGGACTACCACTCGGCGCCGGAGCACGAGTGCGGCCACAGGCGCATCACGCTGCCCCGCGGGCGCGTGCTCGGCGGCTCCTCATCGGTCAACGCGATGGTCTACATCCGCGGCAACCGCCTCGACTACGACGAATGGAACGTGCCGGGCTGGAGCGCGGCGGACCTGCTGCCTTACTTCATCAAGGCCGAGGACAACGAGCGCGGCGCCTCGCAGTGGCACGGCGCCGGCGGCCCGCTGCCGGTCAGCGAGGAGCGCTCGCACAACAAGATCTCTCAAGCCTTCGTCGACGCCGGCGAGCAGGCCGGCCTACCGCGCAACCCCGACTTCAACGGCGACGAGCAGGACGGCGTCGGCCTCTACCAGGTGACCCAGCGCGGCGGCATGCGCGCGAGCACGGCCGTCGCCTACCTGCACCCGGCGGCGGAGCGCCCCAACCTCACGGTGATGCCGTACATGCTCGTGCAGCGCATCCTGTTCGAGGGCACCCGCGCGGTCGGCGTCGAGGCGAGCCAGCTCGGCCAGCTGCAGGAGCTGCGCGCCGAGCGCGAGGTGATCCTCTGCGGCGGCGCCTACAACTCGCCCCAGCTGCTTGATGCTCTCGGGCGTCGGCCCCGCCGAACACCTGACGATGCGCGAGGTCGAGGTGCTGCTCGACCAGCCGCAGGTCGGCGAGAACCTCTCAGACCACCCGGCGACGCAGCTCGTGTGGACGACGCCCGAGCCGGAGAGCCTCCTGCTCGCGCTCGAGCCGGCGGCACTGGAGGAGTTCGAAGCGACGCAGACGGGCCCGTTCGCGTCGAACCTCGCCGAGGCGGGCGGCTTCGCGCGCGTCGGCGACGGGGCGCCGGCGCCGGACATCCAGTTCCACGTGGCCCCGGTGCACATCGTCGAGGAGGGCATGCGCGACCCCGAGGCCCATGGCGTGTGGGCCTCGCCGTGCCTGCTCGACCGAGCACAGCCGCGGCACGGTGCGGCTGGGCTCGAAAGACCCGACGGCCAAGCCGATCATCCACAACGCCTTCTACACGGCCGGCGACGACATGCAGCGAATGGTCGACGGCCTGCGCCTGCTGCTCGACATCTGCGCGCAGCCGGCGATGAAGCCGTACGCGGCGACGCCGTTCAACACGCCGGCCGACGACAGCGACGAGGCGCTGCGCGCGCACGCGGCGCGCACGACGTTCGCGATCTACCACCCCGTCGGCACGTGCCGCATGGGCGAGGACGCGGGCGCCGTCGTCGACACCGAGCTGCGCGTCAACGGCCTGCAGGGACTGCGCGTGGTCGACGCCTCGGTGATGCCGGTCGTGCCGCGCGGCAACACGAACGCGCCGACGATCGCCGTGGCCGAGCGCGCGGCCGACCTGATCCGCCACGGGCGGGCGATCGAGGAGCCGATGGCAGCCGCGAGCACGCGCAGCGAGCCGGTTACAGCCTAGGCAGAGCTCAGCGCCGGCTCGGGCAGCACGCGCTCGAGCCAGGCGCCGGCCGGGCGCGCTTCGATCTGCGCCCGCAGGTCCAGGCGGTAGGCGATCAGCGCCAGGCTCGGCGCGATCATGAAGTCGGCGGCGTTCAGCTCAGGGCCGCCGAGCACGCCCTCGGCGATCCAGCCGTCGATCGTGTCGAGCATGCTGGGCAGCTCGGCCAGCAGCGCGCGCTCGGCCTGCTCGTCGTCGGCCTTGAAGATGGCGCCGGGCGGCGATCTGGTTGTTGATCTTGCGCAAGCGCTCGCCCTTGGCCAGCAGCGCCCCGAGCCGGCCGTCGTTGGCGTGGTCGCGCAGCGCGTCGAGCCCGTGCTGGCCGCCGAGCAGCGTGATCCGCCGGGCGGCCATCTGAAAGGTCTCATCGCCCCACTCCTCGGCCGCTTCGACGGCCGATCGACGCTGCGGGTCGGCGGGGAACAGCGGCGGCTCGGGCTGCACGCGCTCGAGCCAGCGGGCGATCGCGCGGTTGGTCTGCACGCGCTCTGCGCCACAGCGCAGCGCCGGCACGGTCCCCATCCGGTCGAGCAGCGCGAGCGAGCGGTGCGCGCGCCCGTCGACGCTGCGGATCGGCTTGGCGTGCCCGGCGAAGCCGCGCGCACGGAGCAGCATCGGATGGGCGCCCGTCGGCAGCGTCACGCAGCCGATAGGGGATCTGCTTGTGCGCGAGCATCAGCATCGCCGCGCGGCAGGCGTGCGAGCCGTGGATCACATAGAGGATCACGTCCTCGCGGACGTCAGATGGCTGCGGGCTGCTCGATGCTCAGGCCTCCACGAGAATCGTCACGGGGCCGTCGTTGACGAGGCTCACGGCCATCTGCGCGCCGAACACGCCGCGCTTGGCTTCGGCGCGCTCGCAGAAGCGCTCGTACAGCGGCTCGGCCTGCTCCCCGGGCGCGGCGGCGACGAAGCTCGGGCGGTTGCCCTTGCGCGCGTCGCCGTACAGCGTGAACTGGCTGACGCAGAGGATCTCGCGCTCGCCGAGCGGCTCGTTCATGCGCCCGTCGGCGTCGTTGAAGATGCGCATCGCACGCACCTTCTCGGCTAGCCTGTCGGCCGCCTCGGCGCCGTCGTCGCGCGCGACGCCGAGCAGCACGAGCAGGCCGGGGCCGATCTGCGCGACCGTGCGCTCGCCGACGTCGACGCTGGCGCTCGAGACTCGCTGCAGGAGGGCGCGCACGCCCTAAGTGTCGCGCAGAAGCGCTCCTAGAACAGCGCCGAGAGCGCCTCGACGAGCCCGGGCAGCTTGTCGGGGCCGCGCGCGAGGTCGACCTGGCGCTTGAATCGCGGCGTGGCCGCGAGGTTGCGCGTCAGTTCGAGCTCCTGCACGCAGCGCAGGTCTTCGGCGTGCGGCAGGCAGCGCTCGAGCAATGCCTCGAGCACGTCGGGAACGGGCGAGCGGCGGCCGAGCCGCGCGTCGATCAGGCTCGCCTCGGCGCCGTCGCGCGCGGCGAGGAAGCGGTTCTCGGCGAGGATCTCGGGCAGGTCGAAGGCGGGGTCGATGTCCGAGCCGTCGGTCGCCTCCAGGCGCACGAGGCACTGCACGAGGGCGGTCAGCGCGGCCGAGTCGGCGACGGTCGTCTGCGCGTCCATGATGCGCACCTCGATCGTGCCGAAGCGCGGCTGCAGGCGCGCGTCCCACCAGAGGAAGGTCGGCTCGGGGAAGGCCTCGCAGCGCAGCAGCAGGTCGATCGTCGAGACGTAGTCTTCGTAGTCGAGGAAGGCGCGCGGTATGCCAACGCGCGGGAACGCCTGGAACAGCGGCGTGCGCGCCGAGGCGAGGCCCGTCTCGCGGCCCTGCCAGAAGGGCGAGTTGGCCGACAGGGCGAGCAGCAGCGGCAGGTGCGAGCGCAGCCGGTTGATCGCGCGCACGGCGCTTTCGGGGTCGGGCAGCGCGACGTGCACGTGCAGCGCGAAGGTCGGCTCGCGTCGCGCGAGCTCGCGCATCGACCCGTACAGGAAGCGGTAGCGATCGCCTTCGGAGATCTTCGTGTCCTGCCACAGCGTGAACGGGTGCAGGCCGGCGACGGCGGCGCGCAGGTCGAGCGGCGCCAGCTCGCGCGCGAGGTCGCCGCGCAGGTCCTCGAGCTGGGCGAGACCGTCGGCGACGGTCGCGTGCGGGTCGGTGCGCAGCTCGAGCGCCGAGCCGTGCGTCTCGGTGCTCGTGTGCGAGGCCAGCTCGCCGGTCAGGCCCGACATCACGGCGTCGGCCTCCGAGGCGAGCGCCCAGTCGGAGGGGTCGAGCAGCATCACCTCCTCCTCGACGCCGATCGTCCAGGCGGAGCCGGCCGTCGGCGCCCAGCGAGACCACTCGCCGGCACGCGTGTCCATCGGCGGCGCCTTAGACGGCGCGTGCACCGAAGTCCTCCTGCTCGCCGCGGTCGGCGCCCGGACGTTCGCGTTCGCGCGGCGCGGGCATGCCGGGGTGCCTGGTCGCCTCGACGAGCCGCTCGAACAGCGAGAGCTGCTCGGCGTCGGCGACGAGCGTCTCGGCGTGCCATTGCACGCCGAGGATGAAGCGGCCCTCGTTCTCCTCGATCGCCTCGATCAGGCCGTCTTCAGACCAGGCGACGGCGCGCAGGCCGAAGCCGATCTGATCGATCGCCTGGTGGTGGAAGGAGTTGACCTTGACCGGGCCGCCGCCGGTCGTCTGCGCGAGGCTCGAGTCGGGCGCGACGCGCACCTCGTGGCTCGTGCGCGTGCCGATTTCGGCCTGACGGTGCTCGATCGTGCCGTTGGTGAACTCGGGCACGTGCTGGTGCAGCGTGCCCTGGCGCGCCACGTTGAGCAGCTGCGCGCCGCGGCAGATCCCGAGGATCGGCATCCGCCGTCGGTAGGCGTGGCGGCAGAGGGCGAGCTCGAAGGCGTCGATCACGGGGTCGGTCGGCCCGAGCTCGGGGTGCGGCGCGGCGCCGTAGGTCGAGGGGTCGAGGTCGGGGCCGCCGGTCAGCAGCAGCCCGGAGAGGTGGTCGAGCAGCGCGTCGACGTTCTCGGTGCTCAGCGGCGGCAGCGCGACGGGCAGCCCGCCGGCCATCTCGACGGCGCGCATGTAGGAGAGGCCGAGCGTCATCTCGGTGTGCGTCGGCTCGCCGTGCAGCACGTTCTGCACGTGTTCCTTCTGACGGATCTCAGAGACGGTCACGCCGATCACGGGTCTGCTCATGTCGCTTCCGCCTCCCCGTCTCGTTTTCTCCTCATGCGAGCACCCATGTGTCCTTGCTGCCTCCGTTCTGGGAGGAGTTGACGACGAGCGCGCCGCGGTCGAAGGCGACTCGCGTGAGTCCGCCCGGCAGCACGCGGACCTGCTCGCCGGAGGCGATCGCGAACGGGCGCAGGTCGATGTGCCGCGGCTCCAGGCGCCCGTCGGTGACGGTCGGGTGACGCGAGAGCATCACGGTCTCCTGCGCGACGAAGCGCTCGGGCGCGGCGGCGAGCTCCTCGGCGGCCTTGCGCACGTCCTCGGGACGCGCGTGCGGCGCGATCACGACGCCGTAGCCGCCGTGGCCGCTGCGCGGCTTGATCACGAGCTCGTCGATCCGTTCGAGGATCATCGCGAGCGTCTCGGGGTCGCCGGGGTCATACGTCGGCACCGACTGCAGCAGCGGCTCCTCGCCGAGGTAGAAGCGCACCATCTGCTCGACGTAGGCGTGCACGAGCTTGTCGTCGGCGACGCCCGTGCCGAAGGCGTTGACGCAGGCCAGCGTGCCCTCGAGCACCGGCTCGAGCAGCAGCTCGGCGACGTGCGTGAGCTCGCCGCGCTCGCCTGTCAGCCGGTCCTCGTCGGTGCGCCGGTAGACGACGTCGACCGCGCGCTCACCATCGGGCAGGCGCGCATAGAGCCGCCCGCCCCGCACGGAGAGCTGCTCGGCGAGCACGAGCGGCACGCCCGTGTGCAGGGCGATCTGGGTGTGCTCGTAGAAGGCCGAGTTGCCCTCGCCGTCGCTCAAGAGCACGACGGTCGGATCCTCGCGGGCGCCCTCGGGAGCGGCCGCTCGCAGCGCGGCGGCGAGCGTGTCGAAGGCGGCGTCGAGCGAGCGCACGTGCACGCCGCTGGGGGGCGCGAGGTGCGCCCGCAGCGCTTCGCGCGTGGCCACGGCGTAGGCGATGCCCGACGGCGTGCGCAGGTTGTCCTCGAGCACCTTGAACGTGCCGTCGCTGTCGCGCACGATGTCGAGGCCGGCGACGGTGATCCAGGTGCCGATCCGCCCGCCGGCGCCGTCGAGTCGCGGCTCGTGGTGGTCGGCGCCGTCGATCGCGCGCGCCGGCACGACTCCCTCGCGCACGATCCGCCGCTCCGAGTAGACGTCGCGCACGAAGCACTCGAGCGCGCGCACGCGCTGGGCGACGCCGGCCGACAGCTCGCGCCACTCGGCCGCGTCGATCAGCCGCGGGATCGGGTCGATGCGGAAGTCCTGCTCGCCGTCGGCGCTGCCGAAGCAGACGCCGCGCCGGCGGGCCTCGCCGGCGACCTGCTCGCACAGCTCGCGCAGGTCGAGCCGCTCGAGCGCGCGACCGAGGCGCTTGTCGGCCTCGGTCGCATGAGGACCCTCGAACACGCCCTCCTCATAGGGCCGATCGCCGCCGTTGCGCGCTTCGAGCACGTCCCAGGGCTCGGCCGCGTCCTCACCGGGCGCCGGTGCGTCGAGCAGCGACGGCTCGCCGATCGTGCCGACTGGCACGTCGAGCGCACGCTCGCCTTGCAGCTCTGCTGGCGCGGTCCCAGACATACCCCAATTGTGGGGCGAGGCGGCGCCCGGGTCGTTCGACGCGCGTCCAAAATGGCGCTTCGGCGCTTGGACGGGCCGTGCAGAGGGCTCGTCCGCGGGCGCAGGCCGCTTGGTGGCGCTCGAGAGGCGATTCGTCGCGCTTGTTGCGGCGCGTTCCCCAATAGCATCGCGCCGAGGGGCTGGGGATGACATCGTCAGATGACTAGTGCCCGCCTGTCCGCCGTTCTATTCCGAGGAGGCCAGATGTCCTTTCAGACGCTGCTGTACGACACGGAGGACGCGGTCGCGACGATCACGCTGAACCGGCCGGAGCGGCTCAACACGATCGTGCCGCCGATGCCCGAGGAGCTCGAGGCGGCCGTCCATCGCGCGATCGCCGACCAGCAGGTCAAGGTGATCGTGCTGCGCGGAGCAGGGCGCGCGTTCTGCGCGGGCTTCGACCTCGGCGGCGGCTTTCACCACTGGGACGAGTCGCTGACGACCGACGGGCAGTGGGACGCGGGCAAGGACTTCGCGATGGCGACCTCGCAGGCGATCGGGCCGGTGCCGAAGTTCATGAGCCTGTGGCGCTCGCCGAAGCCGGTGATCGCCCAGGTGCACGGCTGGTGCGTGGGCGGCGGCTCGGACATGGCGCTGTGCGCCGACCTCGTGGTCGCCTCGCGAGGACGCGCGGATCGGCACCTCCTACTCGCGCATGTGGGGCTGCTACCTGACCGGGATGTGGCTGTACCGGCTGGGCTTGACGAAGGCCAAGGAATACTCGCTGACGGGCAAACCGCTGTCGGGTCTCGAAGCGGTCGAGGCGGGGCTGATCAACGCGGCGGTGCCGTTCGAGCGCCTCGAGGCCGAGGTGGCCGAGCGCGCGCGCCAGCTCGCGGCGATCCCGCTCTCGCAGCTGACGGCGATGAAGCTGATCGTCAACCAGGCCTACGAGAACATGGGGCTGGCCTCGACGCAGTTGCTCGGCCCGGTGCTCGACGGGCTGATGCGCAACACGCCGGAGGCGAAGGAGTTCATCGAGCTGGCCGAACGCGAGGGCGTGAGCGGCGCGGTCGTCCAGCGCGACGGTCCGTTCGGCGACTACAGCCAAGCGCCGGCGGAGCGAGCAGCCGAACCCGGCGAACGTCATCGTCCCTTGACCGGCTTGGTCGCGCCGTAGCGCTCGAAGTGGCGCTCGGGAATCTCGTCGGGGTCCTTGTACCAGTACCACGTGCATGGGTCTTTGGAGTAGTCCTCAGGTGGGTCGCAGGGATAGAGCGGATAGCCCGACCACTGGATCGGCATCGACTCGTTCATGAAGCTGCAGTGCGTGCAGTACAGCGGAAAGCCCTTGCGCTCGAAGGACCAGTCGTGCGCCTCGCGCGTACCGCCGCCGTCGGGCAGCCCTTCGTAGGCGCCGTTGCGCACGAGCCGCTGGCCCGAGCCGCAGGGGTTCATCGTGAAGGTGACCTTCTCGCTCGTCCTCGGTGATCGTGAAGCTGCCCGGATTGGGGCCGACGCCGGAGCACGAGTGCGCGCGCCACGTGGCTGCGAGCAGGGCGACGAGCTCACGACGATCGAGCGCGACGATCGCGTCGTGGTGGCGACGCCAGCCACGACCCATGCTCTCCTGCCAGGCTTCGGCGACCCCGTCATCGCCGAGACGCTGCTGGATGAAGGAGACGAGATCGAGCACGCCGGAGGCCATCAGGTCGTGCAGCATCTGCCACTCGTGCTTCATCTCCTCGCACAGTCGCCGCGCCTCGTCGAGCCGGCCGTCGTCGATCGCCTCGATGGCGCGGTCCATCGTCGGCCGCGAGAGCTGCTCGAGCTCGTGCTCGGAGAACCAGCGGTCTGTCATCGTCTCCTCCTTCGATGATGATCGGGGCCTCATTGTGACCGAGACGCGCAGGGCGCTCGTGACGGGCGCGGCTCGCGGGATCGGCGCGGCCACCGCACGGCGCCTGGCCGCAGACGGGCTGCGAGGTGCTCACGCTCGACCTGCAGGAGGGCTGCGACATCGCGCTCGACGTCGCGCGGGACCCGTTCCCGCCGCTGGACGACATCGACGTGTGCGTGGCCAACGCCGGCATCACGACGACGATCGCACCGGCGCATCGGATGACGCCGGAGCAATGGCAGCGCGACATCGACGTCAACCTGACGGGCGCCTTTCGCACGGTGCAGGCGTGCCTCGGCGGGATGCGCGAGCGAGGCTTCGGGCGGATCGTCGTGATCTCGAGCGTCGCCGCGCTCGGCGGGCTGCCGGGGCAGGTCGCCTACGCCGCCTCCAAGGCCGGTCAGCTCGGCATGGTGCGCACGCTCGCGAGCGAGAACGCGGCGCACGGGATCACCGTCAACGCGATCCTGCCCGGCCTGGTGGCGACCGAGCAGGTCCTGGCGATGCCGGCGGACGTGCGCGAGCGCGCGACGCGCTCGCTGCCGTCGGGGCGGCTGGTCGAGCCGCAGGAGATCGCCGCGGCGGTGGCGTTCCTGGCGAGCGACGACGCGGCGCAGATCAACGGACAGACGATCGCCGTCGACGGCGGCGCGTCGCTGTCGCAGCTGACGCTCGGCTCACAGCGCCGCTAGTTGCCCAGCGGCGCGGGCGTTCAGCTCAACCGGACTTCCAGGCGAAGAAGCCCGGCTTCTTGACGCCGCCGGCGCCGATCAGGCCGCCGGCGCTGACGGGCGGTTCGTCATAGAGATGAATCCAGCCGAGCGCGTAGATGCTCGGCGTCTGCGCGGCGATCCGCAGAGCGTCCTTGATCCACAGCGCCTGCACGCGCGGGTCGACGTGGAAGTTGAACTCGCTGTCGACTCCCGTGGGGATCGTCCACTCCGACAGGAAAAGCCGCGGGCTCGGGTTTGCGGGACGCCCGAGGTTGCTCTTGACAAGTTCCGCAAGGCGTCCCAGGTCGGAGAAGTCGACCTGGCCTGCCGGAGACGGCGGGTTGGCGAGGTTGGGCGCGCGGATCGTAAACGGGTTGTGGCCGTACAGGTCAAGTCGCGGCGGGCGACCGTTGGGCAGGCGCATGTTTTCGATCCACTGCTGGGTGGAGATGCTGGCCGCGGCGTCCGTCATCCCACCGATCACCAGGTTGGACCGGGCGACGGCCTTGAGCGCGCCGTAGGCCGCGTCGAGCATCCGCGAGTACAGGTGCGGAGCGATCAGCTGGTTGCCCGTGAGCGTCACGAACGGCCTCGCCGGCGTGAGCGGTCTGAAGTTGTGCGAGCGGGAAGGCTCGCCCCAGATCATCCAGAGGTGCACCGAGGGGTAGCGCCTGGCGGCGGCCGCCGCGAAGTTGGCGAAGTCGCGCACCCGGTGCGGCGCCCAGCGCGGTTCCTTGCCGCCGTTGGCCCACCGTGGCGAGCCGATGATCTGAAGCGCCACTTGCATCCGGTAGTGCCTGGCGCGCTCGACGGCGGTGGTGACGGCGGCCGGCCAGACGTAGGCGGGGTCGGCCGGATTGCGGGGGTTGCGCGGGCGCCTTCGCGCGATCTGGTTCCAGCGGAGGTCTTCCTCGTAGAGCCGGTCGCCCAGTTCTCTGTACACCGGAAACAGCGAGACGCCGTTGCGCGTCGACGGGCCCCAGATTCCCTTGAGCACGCCCGCGTCGACGGGCGCCGGCGCCACCGCGATCAGCGCCACCACGAGCGCCAGAGCCGCGGTCAGGCGAGCATGTCCTCGCGCGATCCCCCCCATCTGGGCCAGACTAGCGCCTGGCGGGCCGTCCAACGCCGCTTCGGCCTGGCGACGTGAGAGGGTGGGAGAGCGCTCCGATGCCCGAGCGTCGTGGATCGGCCTCCGCCTCGGCGAAGCACCATGAGCGAGCACCCCCAACCAAGCCGCGACGCCCCAGCGCCCGATGCGCCTCGCACCGAACCCGGCGCGAGCGTCTCAGCCATTCGCGGCGGCGCGGTCAGGGTCCTCGGCTACGCATGCGGCGCGCTCGTCTCGCTGGCCACCGCCGCGATCCTCGTCCGCCACCTCGGCATCCAGGGGTTCGGCCGCTACGTGACGGTTACCTCGCTCGTGGCCCTCGTCGGCGGCGTCACCGAGGCCGGAATCCTGGTACACGGCATCCGCGAGCTCCTGCTGAGCGACGAGGCGGACCGCAGGCGCCTGCTGGGAAACCTGCTGGCGATGCGGCTGGCGCTCGCCGGACTCGGAGTGGTCCTGGCGATCTGCTTCGCCCTGGCCGTCGGATACCGGCAGGTGCTCGTGATCGGCACGCTCGTCGCCGGCGTCGGCCTGCTCGTGCAGGTGACGGCCGATGTCCTGTCGGTGTCGCTGCAAGCACGGCTGCTGCTCGGCAGGTTGACGGTTGTCGAACTGGTGCGCAGGCTGCTCACGCTGCTCCTGGTCGCCGCGCTGGCGCTCGCCGGGGCCGGCCTGCTGCCGCTGATCGCGGCCTCGGCCGTGTCCGCCGCGGGGGCGCTCGCGCTGATCGCCTGGATCGTGCGCTCGCACGTCTCCCCCAGGCCGATCTTCGACCTGCGAGTGTGGCGGCGGCTGTTCGGGGAGATGTCGCTGTACGCGATCGCGCTCTCGATCGCGGCCATCTACCTCTACGTCACGGTGATCGTGATGTCCACGATTGCCTCGCCCACGCAGACCGGCCTGTTCGCGACCTCCTTTCGCTTCGTCCAGGCAGGGCTCGCGATTCCGGGGCTGCTGCTCACCGCGATCTTCCCGCTGATGGCGCGCGCACGCTCGGGCGAGCGCGCCGGCCCCGGCGAGGCTCTCGGCAAGATCATCGCGGTGGCGGCGATCTGCGGCGTCTGGATGGCCCTGGCCAGCGCGCTCGGGGCCGACTTCATCATCGAAGCGATCGCCGGGCACCGGGGGCGCGGCGCGGTTCCGGTCTTGCGGATCCAAGCGCTGATGTTCGTGGCGAGCTTCCTGTTCACGGCCAACGCCCTCTACCTGGTCTCGATCCGACGCTACCGCTCGCTGTTGATCGCGAGCTCGATGGCGCTGGCGCTGAACATCGTCCTCGCGTTCGTGCTCGTCCCCGAGCTGGGCGCCGAAGGCGGAGCGATCGCCGACGTCGCGACCGAGACCGTCGCGGCCGTCGCGCTGACGCTCGCCGTCGCACGAGCTGCGCCCGGGCGTCGCCTCGCGCCATCGCTGGTGGGCGCGCTCACGCTCGCGTGCGCGGCATGCGCGCCGGTTCTGCTGCTTGGGATCGGCTCACTGGGGCGGGCGTGCGTGGCGAGCGCGATCTACTTCGCCGTCCTGCTGGCGACGGGCACGATCCCGCGCGAGGTGCTCGACGCCGCGCGGCGGCTCGATCCGCGGTGCGCGGCCGTGTGAGGGACGCCGCCGCTCAGCGCGAGCGGTCGTGGACGCGCTCCATCTCCTCGAGAAACGACTGGACGTCGCCCATGAACCAGCGCTCCTGCGCGCGTATCTCCTCGTCGGACCACTCCCACCAGCGCAGCGCCAGCAGGCGCTCGCGGGTCTCGCCGTCGAAGCGGTAGCGCAGGATGCGCGCCGGGTTGCCTACGGCGATCGCGTAGGGCGGGACGGACTTGGTCACGACCGCGCGCGTGCCGACGACCGCGCCGTCGCCGACGGTCAGGCCCGTGAGCACCGTGGCCCCCTTGCCGATCCAGACGTCGTTGCCGATCACGGTCGGTCCTGTCTCGAGATCGTCGAGCGCGTTCCTTTTGGCGCGATCGAACAGCATCGCGTTGAGGGGGTAGGACGCTGCGCGCGTGGTCACATGTTCGCCGCCGCCGTGGATGCGCGCCTCGTTGTCGATCGCGCAGAACGCACCCACGACGATGCGCGCGCCTTCGGTGAAGACCGGAAACGTGTCGGGGCCGTAGCCGAAGGTGTGGCGGCCGATCTCGACGCCGCGTGGGAGCACCACCCGCTCGTGCGCGGCCCGGGGCTTGAACGGGAGATAGGAGCGGATGATCGAGTTCCTTACCTCTCGCCGCCGCCGGTCCATCGCCGTTCTCAACTATACGTCCGGCTCGGGCCTACGGCTGCTCGACGCGCCGCACGAGATAGGCGTCGTGCGCCAGGAACACGCGCTGCGCCGTCGATGGGTCGGCCAGCGGGTCGAAGTGCTCGACGATCTCGAAGTCGCTGCCGAGCATCCGCGCTACGGCACTCGCCGGCCAGTAGGCGCCGCAGATGTTCGTTCCCTGCGTCTCGGGCAGCCAGACGACGATCTCGCCGCGATCGAAGCTCTGCTTCTGCTCGGGCAGCAGCCGATCCCTGTAGCTCTGTCCGTGAACCGTGAACCACATCAGCCCGCCCGGCCTGAGCAGGCGCGCGAACTCAGCCATCCAGCTGCCCGCGAGCTCGACGGAGAGGTGCGTGAACACGGAGAAGGCGTAGAGGAAGTCGAAGGCGTCCCGTCCGTAGGGCAGCGGCGGCGCAAGGCCGCTCACCCGCGCGCTCAGAAAAGGCAAGTTCGCATCGCACCATGCGACCAGCTCGGCGTTGTAGTCGCACCCGTGGAGCTGCGGCCGTGAAAGCTCCGAGAACCAGCGCGCGATCCTTCCGCAGCCGCAGCCGAAATCGAGGATCGCATCCATCTCGCCGAGCGGGTCACCCGCGCGGTCGAGCAGATCGCGCAGGTAGCCTGCCTGCGCCTCGCCGGAGCGGAGGAAGCGATCGAGCTCGGCGGTCCCGGCGACGAGCACGCGAAGTCGCGGCGCGGGCACGGCGATCCCCCCCACCTGCGTCGGGCCGTCGCGATCGGCGCGCAGGCTGCGCAGCCGCTCGATCGCACGGAGGTACAGGCGTGCAAGCTGCCCCTTGAACGGGAGCGGCGAGCGGATGATCGCGTCTTTGACCCGGCGGCGCCCTCGGCTGCTCATCCCCGGACCGGAGTATAGGTTCGGATCTCGCGGCGCCCCGCGGGGCGCCGTGTCCACTGAGGCCTTCTGTCACGCTGCCGCCGTGTCCATCTCGAGCGCAAGGCAGGACCCGGGCGATCTCGGTGCGCGGGCCTGCCCGGCATGCGAAGGGGCGCTGCCCGAGCATCCGTCGATCGTGGGAGGCGATCGGCTGCTGGGGAGGCCGGGAACGTTCGACGTGCGCATCTGCCTCCGCTGCGGCGCGGGCAGCAGCGGGCCACCGCTGGCGCAGAGCGAGCTGTCGGGCTTCTACGGTGAGGGCTACGCCGCGCACGAAGAAGCCGCCGGCCCGCTGGCGCGCGCCATGCGCCGGCTCAAGCGGATGCAGAGCTCGGCAATCCTCAGGCGCACGCCGTTCTCGGGCGCGCTCGGCGAGCGCGCTGGGCGCGCGCTGGACGTCGGCTGCGGCCGCGGAGACCTGGCTGCGGCGCTGCTCGCGCGCGGGTGGCGGGTCGCCGGCGTCGAGCCGTCCAAGAACGCCGCGGCGATCGCTGAGCGGCGCGGCGTCGAGATCGTCGGCGCCTCGCTCGAGACGGCAGCACTCGACGGCGGTTACGACCTCGTCGTGTTTCGCCACTCGCTCGAGCACCTGCCGGACCCGGTTGCAGACCTCGACGCGCGTGCGCGCCGCGCTGCGCCCCGGCGGCCGCGTGGTCATATCCGTGCCGAACTTCGGCTCGTGGCAGCGACGGCGCTTCGGCGCCGACTGGTTTCACCTGGACCTGCCGCGCCACCGCACCCATTTCACCGCCGATTCGCTGCGCCGCGCCCTGAGCCGCGCCGGGCTCTCAGTCGAGGCGCTGTCCACGTCGACCAGCGTCCTCGGGCTTCCGGGCAGCCTCCAGTACGTGGTCCTGCACCGATGCATCGCGCCGGGCGGCACGCGACTGCGGCTGCTGGGAGCGCTCTGCGTCGCCGTTCTTCCGCTCACCTGGCTGATCGACCGCGCCGGCGGCATGGCCGACACGTTGCATGTCGTCGCCACGCATGACTGACCACGCCGACGCTCGGTGAACACGCCCATGCGGGGCCGCCGTCGAGGTCCGTGACGGCAGCTGCGGAGCTATGCTCGCGCGATGGCGGGCAGCGAGCAGCGCCAGGACTGGGAGGACCTGTCAGCCCTCGATCCCTACTGGGCGATCCTGTCCGAGCGAGCCGGTCGGTTCGGGCGCTGGGACAGGACCGCGTTCCTCGAGCGCGGCGAGATCGAGATCGACGCCCTGCTCGAGGAAGGCATGCGTTTCGGACTTCCGCGCAAGCGCGACGACGCGCTGGACTTCGGCTGCGGCGCCGGGCGGCTGACGATGGCCGCCTCGCGCCACTTTCGCCGCTGCCTGGGATTGGACATCTCCACACGAATGATCGATCAGGCGCGCGAGCTGACCGCCGGGGTCGAGAACTGCGAGTTCGCCGTCCACGATGCTCCGGGCCTGGCCGCGTTGCAGACGGGCAGTTTCGATCTGGTCGTGTGCCGCTTGGTGCTGCAGCACCTCCCCTCGGCTGAGGCCAAGAAGCGCTACATCGAGGAGTTCATCCGCGTCCTGCGGCCCGGAGGCCTGCTCGCGCTTCAGCTCCCGAGCCGAATCCCCTGGCGCCACCGCATCCAGCCTCGACCGCGCATCTACCGGCAGCTGCGCCGGGCCGGCGTACCGCGCGAGAAGCTCTACCGCCGGCTGCGCCTGCACCCGATCCGCATGAGCGCGCTCGCGAGCGGGCAGGTACTGGCGTCGATCGATCGTGCCGGGGGACGAACGCTCGACGTCCGCCGCCAGGAGCTGGCCGGAGGTGTCACATCGTGCGACTACCTCGCGACGAAGGCCTGAGCGCCAAGCCGATTGCTCATGCCCGGCACGCGACGGTGGCCGCGACGGCGCGTGGCCACCGGTCGAGCTCACAGCTGTGCCGCCACGGTCGCGGCGCAGCGCTCCCAGGAGAAGCGGGCGGCTGCGTCGATCGCACGAGCGCGCGATCGCTCGTGGGCGACGTCATCCTCGATCAACCGCTCGATCGCCGCCGCCCATCGGGCGGGATCGTCGTTCTCGATGTAGATGGCGCCGTCGCCGCCGGTCTCGCGCAGGCTGTCGATCGATCGAACCACGGCGGGCACTCCACACGCCATCGCCTCGGCCAGCGGCATGCAGAAGCTCTCGTGCTCCGACGCCACGACGAGCAAGCGCGCGCCGCGGTAGGCGCGCACGAGCCGCTCGCGCGACACCCTGTACTCCAGCTCGATCCGGCCGGCTCGGGAGAGCGTCGATATCCGGCCGAGCAGGCGGGCGTGTGCCCGTGAATCAACATCCGGATTGCCGACCAGACGCAGCACCGGCCTCGGCGAGCGAAGCCGCAGCCACGCCTCGATCAACAGGTCATGTCGCTTGTGCGCGTAGAAGTCCCCGACGCACAGGATCTCGCTGCCGGCCACCGGGTCCGGTGAGAAGACTCGATGATCCACGCCCCAGGGAAGGACGGCGCACGGTCGCCCGAGCGAGCTCGAGACGAGCCCGGCCATCAGCCGGGAGGGAGCCGCGAGGTACGTGGCCTCCCGGGCCGTGCGGCGGACGGACCAGCGCCGCAGGAAGTTGGCGAACGTACGGCTTTCGTACATCACGGGATTGCCGAGCAGGCACACGAGACGGCGTCCCTGCGACCCGCGAGGCAAGCCGGACATCGTCATCACCACATCGCTCCGCTCGCGCCGGAGCAGGCCGGGCAGCCGCGCCGCCTCCCATGCGAGCCGGCGCGGCAGCTCCATCCGCGAAGCGGCGTCGAGCGCGACGCATCTGAGCGCCGGCTCGCCGGCAAGCCCGCGCTCGACGATCGATCCGCGCCGCGTGACGACGACGAGCTCCGCCACCTCGGGGGTCGCGGCCAGACAGCGGGCCAGCTGGATCGCCGCGTACGCCCCTCCTCCATAACGTGCCGCCAGCGCGTCGAACAGGACCCGGCGCCTCATCGCGCCCGCGTCGACCCGGAATCGGAAGACACCGCGGCCCGCAGCAGCGCCGCGAACTCGGGCACGCGATCGTCCCGCCGGCCACGCAGGATGCCGATGCAGCCATACAGCAGCAAGCGCAGGAGCGCGTGCACGACGAGCACCAGGCGGGCGACCAGCCGGGCGCCCCGGCCACGGCGCCCGAACCATTCCAGCTCGAAGCGCACGCGCCGGCGCTGTGCGAAGCCGGGATCTTGACTCTGATCGACGCTCGCCCGCCCGATGTGGACGGCTGTGGCTCGCGGCACGAGCCAGGTCTCAAAGCCTGCCGAGCGGCACGCCAGGCCCCATTCGACGTCCTCGCCGTACATGAACGAAGTGCTCGGCATCGGACCCAGCTCCGCGCGCGCGGCGCAGGTGGCCGCGCAAACCCAGTCGACACGACGCGGAGCGCGGTAGAGCCGCGCGTCTGCCAGGTATCCGATCCCGGCGCGCGACAGACCCGGGATGCGGTGCAGGAAGAGCGCCACCCACAGTCCGCCGAGCAAGGATGGGAACGTCCCGGCCGACGGCTGCAGGCGTCCGTCGGGGTAGCGCAGCTTCGCCCCGACGATTCCCACCTGCGGACTCTCCGCCAGCGCGTCGACGAGACGATCGAGGCTGCCCGGGTCGGGGAAGGCATCGCTGTTGACAAGCGCCACGTACCGCCCTCGCGCGCTCTGAAGTCCGCGGTTGACCGCCCGCGCGAAGCCGACGTTCTCGGACAGGGCGACCAGCTCGGCTCCCCAGCCGCCGGCGAGCACCGCCTCTCTCGTTCCATCGGTCGAGGCGTTGTCGACAACGATCAGCTGCGGCTCGTGCCTGCGCAGGGAGTCGCATACGGAGTCCAGACAGCGACCTATCAGATCGCGATTGTCGTGCGTGACGACGATGACCGACACCGGCGCATCCTCGTCGGCTTCTCGGCCGTCCCCGGGCACGCCTAGACGGTAGCCGGTGGGCGTCGACGCCCGACTCGGGGGCAGTAGTCTGCCGCGATTGCGGCCCTGCACACGAACCCGAGCGAGCATTCCCGGCCGGTGAGCACGATCGGCGTGGTCATGGTCACCTTCCGCGGAGGCGAGGCGCTCGCCGGGGCGCTCGACGCGCTCTCGAGCGCCCGAGAGCAACTCGACGCGGGCAACGTGGCCGACGCGCCGAGCAAGGTCGAGCTGGTCGTCGTGGACAACGCCTCGGGCGACGGCACGACCGAGCGAGCGCGCCGGCATGCGCCGTGGGCGCAGGTGGTGGAGCTCACCCGAAACCGCGGCTTTGCGGCGGGGTGCAACGTCGGCATCGGCCGGCTTCGGGAGAGCGAGGTGATCGTGCTGCTGAACCCGGACGTCGAGGTGCGCGCGGACTTCCTGGAGCGGCTGGCGCGGATCGAGTGGCCCTCGCGGATAGCAGCGCGGGGGCCGGCCGTGTTCGACCCGCGCGGAGGAATCGAGCAGTCCGCGCGGGGCTTTCCGCGCGCTCGGACGGCGCTGCTCGGACGCTCGTCGTTGCTCGCGCGAGTCCGCCCCCAGAGCCGTTTGCTGCGCGGCGAGCTCGTCGCCGAACCCGACGCCGGCGCGCAACTGGTCGATTGGGTCTCGGGTGCATGCCTGATCGCGCCGGCCGAGCGGTTTCGCGAGGTCGGAGCGCTCGACGAGGGGTTCTTCATGTACTGGGAGGACGCCGACTGGTGCCTGCGCGCCACCCGTCTGGGCTACCGCGTGCTCTACGATCCGGCCCTCGTCGTCACGCACGCGCAGGGCTCCAGCAGCGACGGCCGCCCCCTGGCGAGCACGATCGCGTTCCACCGCAGCGCCTACCGCTACTGGCGACTGCACGTGGCACGCTCGGCGATCTCGCGCTCGGCCGGCGCCGTGGCACTCACGGCGCGCTGCGTCGTGAAGCTGCTCGTGCTCGCGATCCGCCGCGTCGCGACGGGCTCCCGGCCGGCGCAGGCAAGCCGGTGAGCTCGGTCGCCGCCGTCATTCCAAGCTGGAACACCGCCGCTCATCTCGGTCGCTGCCTCGACGCGCTCGCTGCGCAGAGCGCAGTGCTCGTCGAGCCGTTGGTCGTGGACAACGGCTCGACGGACGGATCGCTCGAGCTGCTCGAAAGCCGAGGCGTGGCGCACGTGCCGCTGCAAGAGAACGTCGGCTTCGCCCGCGCCGTCAACCTCGGGGTCGCGAGAACGGATGCTCGGTTCGTGCTGATTCTCAACGCCGACTGCTTTCCCTCGCCCGGATGCGTGCGGATGCTGCTCGAGGGCATCTGCGCCGAGCGCCGCCTCGGAGGGGTGCAGCCGCGCATCCTGCAGGCAGGGGCGGGAAATGGTGGCAACCTCATCTACAGCGCCGGACAGGGCCTGACGCGCTACGGCCGCGCGTTCGAGCGCGGATGGGGCGAACCGGACGGCCCCCGCTACGCGCGGCGCAAGGAGGTGTTCGGAGTCTCAGGGGCGGCGTGCCTGCTGAGGCGGGAGCTGTTCGCGGATCTGGGCGGGTACGACGAGACGTACTTCGCCTTCTTCGAGGACGTCGACCTGAACGCGCGCGCGCGTCTGGCCGGCTGGGGCTTCGCCTACGTGCCCGACGCCGTCGCGCTGCACATAGGCCACGCGGGATGGGGACGACATGCCCGTGCACAGCGCTTCAACGTGGAGCTGACCGTTCGCAACAGGCTGGCGACGGCCGTCAAGGTGCTCCCCGCCACGGGGATCGCAGGCGCCGCCGCACTGACCGTTCGCAGTGTCGCGGCCGGCCCGCTGCGGGGCAGCGGCGGCGCGGCTCTGATGGGTGCCCTCGGCGCGCTGCGCTGGCTGCCGCGGCTGCTGCGCGAGCGCCGCCGGCTGCGGCGGGGGGCGACCGATTCGCTCGACGGCTGGCTCTCGGCCAGGTCGGGTCGCGGGCCGGACCCGGCCCACGCGCAAGGCTCGACGCCGAGCGCGTGAGCGGTGGAGGAGGGAGACGTTGGCGGGCCCCGTCCCAGCGGGCAGGCTCAGCGCGCAGGGTGCGCGAGGCGCCGCAGCGGCCAGATGCTGCTGCGCGAGAGAACACGCGCGAGCAGCAGCAGCGCCACGGCCACGACTCCGGCGAGGAGAACCAGCTCGATCAGGTTCTGCCGGTACGCGAACACGAGCGCCGGTGCGCTGATCGCGTAGAGCAGGATCGCGATCGTCCGGCCGGCTCTCGCCCGCGCCCACAGGAACCCGGCGAGCGCGCCCGTGATCGCGACGAGCACGAGCGAGAGCGCGGTCCCGGCGTCGATCAGGAAGCGGTCGAGGAACGTGTATGCGTTCCACTGCAGCGGCGCTCGCGTGAACGGCGCCGTGACGGGCACCCGCACGGCCGGCACGCCCAGTTTGCGCACGACCCCACACGCGATCGGCGCAGTGGCGCACCCGTGCGCCCGTCCCCACGTGGTCGAGTCGCGCACGAGCAGATCGAGCGCGGGGATCCCTGCCGTGAGGTCCTCGTATGGGAGCGCCAGCGAGCTCAGCGCCGGATTCCGGGAGAAGAAGTTGTCGAACTGCCCGATCCCGCTGCTCCCGTAGGTTTTGCCGATCACGGCACCCAGGCCGAAGAACAGCGTGAGGATCGTCACGGCGGCGGTGAGGCCCATGGTGAGCGCCCCGCGCCGGCTCACACTCACCCCTGCCAGGCCGACCGCCGTCAGGGCTGCGATCAACCCGATCGCGATAAACCCGCGGCTGGTCGAGAAGTAGGCGCTCGCCGCACAGGCGATCGTCGCGACGAACCAGCGGCGGCGGGCCGCGACCGTGACCGCGCGAGCTCCGGTGAGCGCGCACAGCGCCGCGCCCGCGACGGCGACCTCGACGTAGGTGCCGGACAGCGGCGCTTCGGCGCTGGCGAGATACACCTTTACCTCCGCCGTTATGCGCAGCGCGTGCGTGACGCCGAAGCGGGAGATCAGGTGAGCGAGGAAGATCGCCAGGCTGATCGCCAGCAACCCGAGCGAGAGCAAGGCGGCCAGCTCGAGCGCGGGCGCGTCCTCGCGTGTCGCCGAGCTCGCTCGCCCGCGACGCGCGAGCCGCCCCCCCAGCGCGGTGGCGGCCGCGAAGACGACAACGGAGCCGCAGATCAAGCCGGCCGTCAGCCAGCTGAGGTCCCGGTAGGGCAGCAGGCGAAGCGCGTACAGCGAGGTCGAGACGGCCCACGAACCGGACCAGAGCTGGATCGGATGCAGCAAGGGCAGGCGCAGCAGGGCCAAGACGAAGGCGAGTCCCGTGAACACCGCGGGCAGGATCGAGCTCAAGGCGGATCAAGGATGACAGGGCGATCACCGGGCGGGCCGCGGCGCCTGGGGCCGACCGCCGGTCGGGCGCCGAGCCGAGTGCCACCGTCCTCGCATCTGTGAGAATGACCACGATGAGGGTGTCCGCCACCGGCCGTCGGCGATCGGCGAGGGGCCACGGCGCGTATGCGGGACAGGGCGACCGCAGGGCGATGCGCGGCACGCTGTTCGCGATCGTCGCGACGCTCGCCGTGGCGCTCGCGGCGACTGCGATGCTCGGATGCGGCGACGGTGCGCAGCGACGCGAGGCGCGTGCGCTCGAGAGCGGGAGCATCCTCTCCGACACTGCCCCGCTCGACAAGCGGCTGATCAAGCAGAGTGAAATCTCGGGCGCGCCCGACACGGCAGCCCAGCGGACCTTCCTGCAGCTGTGGTCCACGCTGCAGTTCGGAGCATGGGATCGAGCGGAGCAGTTCTTCCAGCCCGGGCTGCGCGAAGCGATCGGTCCGGCGCTGCTCGCGCGGGCACTCGGGCAGTACGTCCTGATCTGGCAGGCCACCAAGCCGCGGATCGTGACGGCCAAAGTGTCCGGCGACACGGCGACGATCGCGTTTCTGATCCGCGACGAAAAGGATCACGTGGTCCCGGCGTCGATCTCGTTCACTCGCAGTAACGGCGCCTGGCTGGTCTCCTACTTCTCCGTCCTGGACGGCGCGCTGCAGCGGGCCGTCCAGCTCTCGGTGCAAGCCGAACTCGAACCGCTGGGGACGAAGGCATCGCCGCAAGCCGTGCGCAAGGGCGACGAAGCGGCGACCCTCCAGAGCACCTACCTCGAACGCCAGCTGCACCCTCCGGCCGCGACCCGGAAAGCCGGCGGCGGCAGCGGGCGGCGCTGACGCAGCAGTGACGCTCGCCGAGCGCGTCGTGTTCGGGTTCGTGCTGGCGGCTGCGAGCGCGTACCTCGCCACGCCGTACGCGATCGCGCTCGCCAAGCGCCTGCAGTTCTACGACCGTCCGATCGGCTACAAGGGACACCTCGAGCCGACGCCCTACCTCGGCGGCGCTGCTGTCATGGGCGGTTTCGTGCTGGCCGTACTGGCGTTTGCGGGCGACTGGCAGAAGACGCTCGCCGCTGCTCGCGGGCGCGGGGCTGCTCTGGCTCGTCGGCACCGTCGACGATCGACGGCCGCTCTCGCCGGCGCTGCGCGTCGGCGTCGAGCTGGGCCTGGGGGTCCTCGTCTACCGCGCCGGCCTCGGTTGGGACCTGCACGCCGGCGACGGCCTCGACCTCGTCCTGACCTGCCTTTGGGTGCTGGCCGTGGTGAACGCGTTCAACCTCTTCGACAACATGGACGGGGCGGCTGCGACGATGGCGCTCGTGGTCGCTGCCGGCGCGGCCCTGATCGGCGTCGTGCGCGGCGATGTCTGGCTCGCAGCCGGAGCCGCCGCGCTGTGCGGCGCCTGCCTCGGCTTCCTGCCGCGCAACCTCTCCCTTCCGGCACGAATCTTCCTCGGCGACGGCGGCAGCATGCCGGTCGGGTTCGCCGTCGCCGTGTTCGTGATGGTCGCGGCCGGCACCACGACGGTCGCATGGCGCTCGCTGCTGGTGGCGCTTCTGCTGGTGGCGGTGCCCGCTCTCGACACGACGCTGGTGATCGTCTCGCGCCGCAGGCGCGGCGTCTCGGTCCTCACCGGCGGGCGCGACCACCTGACGCACCGAACGCGCAGATACCTGCCGAGCGCTCGCGCCGTCGCGCTCTCGCTGGGCATCGGGCAGGCAGCCCTCTCCGTGCTGGCCGTCCTGGCGAGCCGCGGCGGGTCGGCCCTGCTCGTGATCGCCGCCAGCGCCTACGTGCTCGCGGCGGGGTGCTTGATCGTCGTGCTCGACACGCAGGAGCTAGAGGAGTTCGAGGTGCAGCCGGCGAGACGCAGCCTGAGAGCGAGCAAACGCGCACTCGCATGCCTGCTCGCGATCGGACTGGGGGCCGGGTTGAGTCCCCTCTTCTATGCGTATTTCGACGCCGAGGTCTGGGTGCCGATCGGTCTCGCGATCACGCTGCTGTGCGCGGTGGCGCTCGTGATCAGGCCGATCCGCCCGAGCCTGCCGGCGACGCTGAGCGTGGCAGGCGTGTTCGGCCTCGGTTTGTGGTCACTGCTCTCGAGCGCGTGGGCCGAATCGGTCTCGGACGCGCTCGTCAATGCCAACCGGTGGCTCGTGTACGGGGCGCTGCTCACGCTCTTGGTCGTGCTCGTCGCCCACCCGCGCCTGTCGGCGGCGCTGCTCGGCGCGATCATGCTCGGCATCGGCGTCGTCGCTGCGAGCGTATGCGTGCGAATGCTCGGCGATGACCCGTCGTCGCTGTTCCTCAACGGGCGGCTGAACTCACCCCTTGGCTACATCAACGGAGAGGGGTGCCTGTTCGCGATGGCGATCTGGCCGTGTGTCGGGGCGGCGGAGTCCCGGCGTACGCTCGTCGCCGGAGCGGCAGCGGGGTCAGCGGCCGTGCTGGCCTCGCTGGCGATTCTCTCGCAGTCGCGGGGCACGGCGCTGGCCGTGGCGGGGGCGATCGTGGCGGTGCTGGCGCTGGCCCCGGGTCGTACCCGCAGGGCGTACTGCATGCTCGTGATCGGCGGCGCGGTGGCGCTTGCGGCACCGGCCATGTTGCACGTCTACGAGCACGCGACGGGTGGCGTCGTGGCGCCCTCCGACGTCCATGCGTCGGTGCGCGCAGCGCTGCTGGCGGGACTTGGGGCAGGAGGCGCCTGGGCACTGCTCAGCTGGGCCGCCGGCCGCACCGGAGCCGCGCGGACGCTGGGAGCGATCGGATCGTGGCCACTCGCGATACCGGCAGTGATCGCGTTGGTGCTGGCGCTCTCCCACGGGCAGACGGTCGCCCGCGACGTCGAACGCCAGTGGCACGCCTTCACCCACCTCGCCGAACCCGGCGAAAGCGCGAATCCGGGCTCGACCGCGGCGCGCTCGCGGCTGCTGTCGGGGGCCGGCAACCGCTACGACTACTGGCGCATCGCCTGGAGAGTGTGGCGAGAGCACCCGCTGGCCGGCGTTGGCGCGGGCAACTACGCGCGGACGTACTACGAACGCAGAGCGACGACTGAGGACGTCGAGCAGCCGCACTCGCTCGAGCTGCAAGTGCTCTCCGAGCTCGGGCTCGTCGGCGTGGCGCTACTGGCCTGCCTCCTGATCGGCGTGATCTGGGGGGCAGTGCGAATGCGCGGGCCGGCACGCGCCTCGCCGCTGTCCCGCGCGCTGCTCGTCGGCGCGCTCGGTATGTTCGCGGCGTGGCTCGTGCAGGCGAGCGTCGACTGGATGGCGCTGCTGCCCGGCCTCACCGCGATCGCGCTGGCGGCGGCCGCGACGCTCCTCTGGCCGCGCGCCGCGCCCGCGAGCGAGGCGGCGGCCGCGCGCGCGCCGACGCGCGCACTCGCCGGCGGGCCGGCGCTGGCGGCCGGCGCTGTCGCGTTGGTGATCGCGTTGATCGTCGCCGGGGCCAGCCTCAGCCGCCAAGGCCTCGCGGACATATATCGCTCGCGAGCCCAGCACGAGCTAGCCGCAAATCCGCTCGCCTCCCTGTCGGACGCCAATCGCTCGTTGGAAATCGAACCGAGCTCGATGCAGTCTTACTACCTCAAGGCAGCTGCGCTCGCGCGCTTCGACCAGGGTATGGCGGCCGAGTCCGCACTGAGCGCAGCGCTCGAACGCGAGCCCCGGAATTTCGTCACTTGGGTCCTGCTCGGCGACATCGACGTGCGCATGGGCAAGCTCGCGCGAGCCGGCGGCCGTTACCGGCGAGCGCACCGGCTCAACCCCCGCGACGGAGACATCGCACAGCTCGCGCGCGTCCCGAGCGGGCTCCTGCAGACGCTGGTCAAACCGTAAACAACCGGTTATCGTCACACCATGCGTGCCGCGCGGGTGTCAGCGGTCCTTGCGTTCGCAGTGGTCGCGGCGAGCTGCCCGGCGCTGCTTGCACAGCCGGCGGCAGCGCTCGAACCGGGGGTGCACGTCGACCCCGGCTCGCCGGCGGCGAAGGAATACGCACTGCCTGTGAGTCAGGCTCGGGGCACGGGGACGGGCGGCGGCGCTTCCGAAGGCGCTCACGAACAGCTGTTCGGCGCTGGGATCAAGCCGCCGAGCTCGGGCTCACCGAGCGGAGGCTCGAAGCCGGCCGCCTCCGGAGCGCACCGCGCCGCCCGACAGCACCCCGGGGACACGCCGTCCGGCTCAGGCGAGACGAGCGCAGCAGACCCGACCGGCCAAGCGCCACCTGCGTCGCTCGTGCGGCGGGTCACCGAGCAGCAGTCCTCGACGGGCGGGAGCTCCTCGTTGCTCGTACTGCTGGGGGGCGGCGTCGTGGTGATCGTCCTGGGCGCCCTCGCCGGAGTAGTGCTGCGGCGCAGCCGACGACCGACGTCGGCCGCTTGAGCGCAGGACATCGGGGGCAAAGAGCTGCCATGCGCTATCTGATCACCGGTGGCGCCGGCTTCATCGGCTCCCACCTCAGCGATCTGCTGCTGGCCCGGGGCGACGAGGTCCACGTGCTCGACGACCTCTCCACGGGACGGTTGGAGAACGTCGAGCACCTCAAACGGGACTCCGCCTTCGCGCTCACCACCGGCACCGTGTCCGACGCGGCCCTCGTCGCGAAGCTGATGGCTGAGGCCGACGCCGTCATCCATCTCGCCGCGGCCGTCGGCGTGCGGCTCGTGGTGGAGCGCCCGGTGCACGCGATCGAGACCAACGTGCACTGCACCGAGGTCGTGCTCGCGCAGGCCGACCAGCTCGAGAAGCCCGTTCTGCTCGCGTCCACGAGCGAGGTCTACGGCAAGAGCGAGGCACTCCCGTTCACCGAGGACGGCGATCTGCGCATGGGCGCGACCGACAAAGCCCGCTGGGCGTATGCCTGCTCGAAGGCGATCGACGAGTTCCTGGCGATGGCCTACTGGCGCGAGCGGGGCCTGCCGATCACGGTGGCGCGGCTGTTCAACACGGTTGGCCCGCGCCAGACGGGACGCTACGGGATGGTCGTGCCGAGACTGGTCGGCCAGGCGCTCGAGGACGAGCCGCTCAGCGTGTACGGCGACGGTACGCAGACCCGCTGCTTCTGCCACGTGGCGGACGTCGTGCAGGCTCTGGTCGCACTGCTCGACGAGCCGGGCGCTCGCGGCGCCGTGTTCAACGTCGGCGCCACAGAGGAGACCTCGATCCTCGAGCTTGCGCGTCTGATCATCGAGCTGACGGGGTCGAGCTCGGAGATTCGTCTCACCCCCTATGACCGCGCGTACGGCAAAGGCTTCGAGGACATGTACCGGCGCGTTCCCGACATCACCAAGATCCGCACGCTCACCGGCTGGTCGCCGGCTCGCACGCTCGAGCACGTGATCGCCGACGTCGCCGAGGACGAACGACTCCGCCGCGGCCTCGAGCGCGCGCCGAAGGCCGGGTTTGGGAGGCTTGAGAGCGGGTAAACACCGACTTGTCAAGCGGGAGCGTGCTTGGTAGCTTTCTTGCAGTGGTGGGATTACGGGAGCCGTGGAGACGACGTCCGGGGCCTTGAACCGAGGGATTGGGGAGGAGACAGGGCGATGAGAGGAACTAGGATGTGGCTCTGCCTCGCCGCGCTGCTCGTGGCCGGCGCGGTTGCGGCGCCGTCGGCGGGGGCGTCCGAATACGAACTTCAGGGGCTTCCGGAATTCGGGCATTGCGTGCCCGCCCCAGCGCCGCACACGGGCGAATACGTGGGGAAGTACTGTGTCGCGCCGGCTACCGGAGGAAAAGGCAGCTACAACTGGGAACCTGGGCCCGGCCCAAAAGCCAAATTCGAAGGCACGATCTCGCTGACCAAGCTTGAAACGGTCGGGAAAAAATTCACCGTCCAGTGCAGCTTCGGCGTTGCCACAGGCGAATACAAGACTCCGAAGACGGCCTCGGTGGCGCTCGAACTCGTCGGATGCATCCGCTCGGACACCGGCCAGAAGTGCCAGACCGATCCCGGCGAAGAAGCTGAAATCGAAGGGAAATTCGAAGGTGAATTGGGCTTCATCAAAGGCGGCAGCAAACCGAAGGTCGGCTTGAGTCTGAAAACGCCCTCGCCGGTCCTGTTCAGCTGCGGGTTGCCGCCCGAACTTCCCACAGCCGTGACCGTCGAAGGTGCGGCGATCGGCACGCTCAAAGGGATCGACAGAATGCGCGAATCGTTCAGGCTCAGCTATGTCGCGCCCGGAGGCAAACAATCGCCGGAAAGCTTCGAAGGCGGCCCTAAAGAAACGCTGACCTTGAAAGCGATCACAGGCGTCGAAACGTTGACCGAACAGGTCGGCCTGACGATCGTCGGCATCGAAGAAAAACCGAAGCCGCTGCTGATCGAAAACGAAGAACCGATCGAGGTCAAGGCGAAGTAGTCAGACACGGCGGCGCGGCAGGCCGCGCCGCCGTTGACGTAGCACCAGCTCGGTCGCTTCGTGCTCGCCGGCCCCTTGGCGCGCAGCCCGCGCGGAGGTGTACGGCATTCGTCCAGCTCGTCGCGCAGACCGCATCGACGCGCCGTGGCGTGGGTTAGTTCCAGCACCACGACCCGAGCACGAAGGAGGCGCCTTAATGCGTTCGATCAAACTGAGATGGGCCCTGGCGGCGATCGCCGCGTCGGTTGCGGTGCTGTTCCCGGCGGCCGCATCGGCGAGCCACCACACGACCGGGCGCGCAGGACGCCACGCCGCGGGAACGGGTGGCTGCCGCGTCCAGATCAACGTCGCGCCGCGCTTCATCGAGGCCGGCGAATCGACGGTCGTGTTCGGCGAGCTGACGTGCCCGACTCAGCCTCCGGCCGGTCAGACGGTCACCGTCTACGGGCAGTCCGTCGGCGGTCCGCCGGCGAGCGCGCTCGGCACGACGACGACAGACGAACACGGCAACTACGCCTTCCCAACCCCCGCGCTGCAGTCCAACAGCCAGCTCTACGCGATCGTTGACGGTCTCAAGAGCGGACTCCGCGTCGTGAAGGTCTCGCCGAAAGTCACGCTGACCGGTCCACCCGACGGCTCGCAGCTGTTCACGGGCGGCGGCCCATTCATCCGCTCGCACCTGCGCCGGCACGGGCTTAGCAACAAAGTCGTGTTCTCCGGCAGCGTCAGCCCGAGTGACCAGGGCGCGACGGTCGCGCTGCAGCGCGAGAACTCGGTCGGCAACGAAGAATGGCATCGGATCGGCAAGCTCAGCACTGTCGGACAAGGCGGGACGTACTCGATCGCGCACACCTTCGTCGTCCCGGGCGAGGCCAACATCCGCGTCGTGATCCGCTCGCACAAGCTGTACGCACCAGCCGCCTCCGAACCCCTCTCCTATGAGATCTCGCAGGCGCAGAATCCGGCGCTGACGATCGAAAGCTCCGCCGACCCGATCTCCTACGGCCAGCCGGTGACGGTCAGCGGCAAGATCGAATCGGCGACTGCGACGACGCTCACGCTGCTCGCGCGCACGCGGCTGCAGCATGACTTCGTTGCGGTGGCGACGAGCACGAGCGGCGCCGGTGGCGCTTACTCGTTCCCGGTGCAGACGCCCACGCAGAGCACCTTCTACAAGGTCACGGGCGCCGGCAAATCCTCCTCGCGCCTGTTCGAGGGCGTCCGCTACGGGGTGACGGCGAGCGCCTCGGCGAGCAGCGTCGCGGCCGGCCAGCCGGTCACGTTCTCAGGTACGGTCACGCCGGCTCACGCCGGTCACCCTGTGTATCTGCAAGCGCTCAGCGGGGCGGGCGTCGGCTACCACACGGTCGAGGTCGCCCAGGTCGCGGCCGATGGGACGTTCGCGATCACGCATACGTTCTACGCGGCGAGTGCACGCAAGCTCAGGGTCAAGGTCCCCGGCGACCCCGAAAATCAAGGCGCCGCGACGTTGGCGGTCCCGCTCGAAGTGACGCCGGCACCAGCGTCCGCGCTGACCCCGGAGTCACCGAGCAACTCGAAACAGCCCGCGGAAGGGCACCTGTAAACAGGCGCGACGGGCGAGCGTTCGCGCGCCCACGGTTCCGGCGGGGAGCACGGCTCCCCGCCGGAGCAGCCGGCAAAGCCGGAGGCGCGCCGAGCTCATCCGGCGCGGCCGCGCTCTTGCTCGCGGTACTGCTCAGGCGGCTACGGCGCGTGCCTGCAGGTGCGCGCCGACCTTGCGCTTGACGCGCTGCAGGGCGTTGTCGACGGTCTTCGTGTCGCACTCCAGGCGCTCGCCGACCTGCTCGTAGGAGTAGCCGTCGAGGTACAGCGAGAGCACGCGGCTCTCGAGCTCTGAGAGCGCGCTCGAGAGGCAGCCGACGAGCGAGCGCAGCTCCTCTGAGCTGATCACCTGGTTGACGGGATCGTGCACGGTCGGGCCGGGCAGGATCTGGTCGAGCGTCGGCACGTCATCGCCGGCGCCGGCGGGCGTCGAGGAGAACGAGACGTACTGGTTCAGCGGCGTGTGCTTGTTGCGCGTCGCCGTCTTCACGGCCGTGATGATCTGGCGCGTGATGCAGAGCTCGGCGAAGTTGCGGAAGCTCGACTCGCGATCGGTGCGGAAGTCGCGGATCGCCTTGTACAGGCCGACGAGCCCCTCCTGGATCAGATCGTCGGAGTCGCCTCCGGCGAGGAAGTACGAAGAGGCCTTCAGCCGGACGAAGCCGTGATAGCGCCGAACGAGCCGATCGTAGGCGTTGCGGTCCCCGAGCTTGGCGAGGGCGATGAGAAATCCATCGTCAACCTTGGGTTCAGAGTTAGGGTTGTGGGAGATTCGAGCCACGAGCAGATCCTTTCTGGTGGTCCACCCATAGGGCAGGCCCCAATTTGCTCAGTGGCGCACTCCTCCCCTGGCGCCAAAGCTATGTACACCTGAGGCTTCTTCAACCTTAGGTTCAGCGTTATGTCGGCGCGAGCCTCGCACAGTTATGGAGAGTTGTCAAGGCCGGCAGCCCGGCTCTGCAAGATCTCGTACAGAATCGCCGCGGCGGCGGCGCTCACGTCGAGCGACTCGATCCGGCCGAGCAGCGGCAGCGCGATCAGCTCATCGCAGGCGCCGGCCACACGCGGGCGCAGCCCGCTGCCCTCGCTGCCGAGCACGAGCACGACCCCGGCGCCGGCGTAGTCGGGGCGGTCGTACGGGATCGGAGCGCGCGCCGCACGCGGCCCGCTTGCCGCCCTGCTGATCTCCGGCCCGCCCTCGCCCCGTCCTCGTCGCCGCTGGCGCCGTAGCACCAGCAGCCGGCCTCGCGGGCCTGGGCGAGGAAATCGGCCATGTTGCGCACGCGCGCGATGCGCAGGTGCTCGACGGCGCCGGCAGAGGCCTTGCAGACGGCCGGCGTGACCTCGGCGGCGCGCCGCTCCGGGATCACGACGCCCGCGGCGCCGGCGCACTCGGCGGTGCGGCAGATCGAGCCGAGGTTCTGCGGATCCTGCACCTGGTCGAGCGCGACGATCAGCGGATCGGCGCCCGCGAGCAGCTGCTCGGCCGAGGCGTAGGGGTAGGGCCCGGCGTCCGCGCAGACGCCCTGGTGCGCGCGCGAGCCGCAGCGACGCTCGATCTCCTCGCTCGTCACGATTCGCGGGCGCGCCTCCTTCAGCCACGGCTCGCGCGCGGCCGGCGCGGTCGCCCAGACGTCCTCGACGGCCGTCGCCCGCCGGCCGCGCAGCGCCTCGCGCACGGGGTTGCGCCCGTAGACGATCACCGCTGGAGCAGCTCGAAGCCGTCGGCCCCGTCGCGCACCTCCCAGCCGTGCGCCGCGATCTCCTCGCGCAGCCCGTCGGCGCGGCGAAGTCGCGTGCCGCGCGGGCCTGCTCGCGCTGCTCGGCGAGCGCGCGAACCTCGGCGGGTGCAGCCTCGCCGGGCTCGAGCAGGTTCTCGAGGCCGAGCACGCCGAGCATCTCGCGCAGATCGGCGTCGCCGCGTCGCGTCGGCGGTTGGCCTCGCGCATCCACTCGCACAGCGCGCGAGCGCGTTCGGCGTGTTGAAGTCGTCGGCGAGCGCCGCGAAGAACGCGTCGCGGGGCTGGGCGAGGCGTGAGTCCTCGCCGCCTGGGCGGTAGGCCCGGGGCCGAGCCGGCGCCCAGCCTCGCGGATGCGCCTGACGCTGGCCGCGGCCTGCTCGAGCGCCGCCTCGGAGAAGGCCAGCGGCTGGCGGTAGTGGCCGGAGATCAGGTACATCACGACGGCCTCGGCGCCGTATGCGCCGAGCACCTCGTGCAGCAGCGCGATGTTGCCGACCGACTTGGCCATCTTCTCGCCGGTGAACTGGATCATCCCGTTGTGCATCCACAGCTTGGCCAGCTCGCTGCCGCGCGCGCGCGGGTCTGCGCGGCCTCGTTCTCGTGGTGGGGGAAGACCAGATCGGAGCCGCCGCCGTGGATGTCGAAGCCGACGCCGAGCAGCTGCTCGGCCATCGCCGAGCACTCGATGTGCCAGCCTGGGCGCCCGCGCCCCCAGGGCGAGTCCCACGCGCGTGTCCTCGCCCTCCTTGTGCGCCTTCCACAGGGCGAAGTCGAGCGGGTCCTCCTTGCGCTCGGCCCCCTCGACGCCCTCGCCCTGGTCCATGTCGTCGAGCGGCGGTGCGAGAGCGTGCCGTAGCCGCTCGTCGGAGCGCACGCGGAAGTAGACGTCGCCGCCGGCCGCGTAGGCGTGCCCGCGCTCGCACGAGCGCCGCGATCTGCTCGACGATCGCCCCGATCGTCTCCGATGCGAGCGGCTCGTGGTCGGGGCGGCCGAGCCCGAGCGCGTCGGTGTCGGCCGATGTAGGAGGCGCGTCATCTCCTCCGCCAGCTCGGCGCTCGGACGACCCTGCGCGCGGCGGCGTCGTAGATCTTGTCGTTGACGTCGGTGACGTTGATCACCAGCGTGCACGTCGTAGCCCTCGTGCTCGAGGAAGCGCTTGAGCAGGCTGAAGACCACGAACGGGCGCGCGTTGCCGATGTGGATGCGGCTGTAGACGGTCGGCCCGCACGCGTAGATGCCGACGCGGGCCGGGTCGCGCGGGGCGCAGCGGCCGGAGCTCGCCGCTGCGGGTGTCGTGTAGCGGACTGCGCGCATCGCGCGGCAACCCTAGCGCTCACGCGCGCGGCGTTTGGGCTCAGGCGCCGTCGGGCCGAGCGGCGGGTGTGCCGAGCCCGGCGATCGCCAGCGCCGCGACGCCCTCGCCGCGACCGACGAAGCCGATTCCCTCGCCCGTGGTCGCCTTGACGTTGACGCGCCTGAGATCGAGACCGAGCGCCGGCGAGCCGCTCGCGGATCGCGCGCCGGTGCGGCGCGAGCTTGGGGCGCTCCATCACGACGGTGCAGTCGACGTTGACGATCTCGAGGCCGGCGTTGCGGACGCTCGCGACGACCTCGGCGAGCAGCTCCATCGAGTCGGCGTCGCGCCAGCGCTCGTCGGTGTCGGGGAAGTGCTCGCCGATGTCGCCCGAGACCGGCCGCGCCGAGCAGGGCGTCGATCACGGCGTGGGTGAGCACGTCGGCGTCGGAGTGCCCGTCGAGCCCGAGCTCGCCCGGAAGCTCGACGCCGCCGAGCACCAGCCGCCGCCCGGCCAGCAGCCGGTGCGAGTCGTAGCCGATGCCGGAGCGCGCTCATGGCGCCGGCTCGCTCGCGCCGATCGGCTCCAGGCGACGCTGCGCGGCGCTCGAACACGCTCAGCTCGCCGACGCCGAGCGCGCCGAGCAGCTCCAGCGCGCGCTCGTAGTCGGCGCCGATGTCCTCCGGGCGGTGCGCGTCGCTCGACAGCGCGACCGGCGCGCCGGCCTCGAGGCACATCTCGAGGAAGGCGGGCGCCGGATAGATCTCCGCACGGGCTTGCGCAGGCCCGCCGTCGAGACCTCGACCGCGATCCCCGTCTCGGCGATGCCGTCGATCGCCAGCTCGTAGTAGCGGCGCAGATCGCCGTCGGGCAACGGGCGCTCGCCGCCCCAGACCTTCACCAGGTCGGGGTGGGCGAGGATGTCGAACAGGCCGCTGCGCGCCGCCTCGCCGAGCGTCTCGAAGTAGCGCCGCCAGATCTCCTCGACGCTGCGCCCGGTATCCCAGACGCTGTAGTCGTCCATGTCGACAGCGCCGTCGCCGAGGAAGTGCACCGAGCCGACGACGTAGTCGAAGTCGCGGGCCTCGAGCAGGTTCGCGAGGCGATCCTCGCCCCCCGGGACGAAGTCGACCTCGATCCCGAGCCGCAGGTCGGTCTGCTCGCGCACGAACGCGCAGTAGGCGTCGATGTCGTCGCGCGCGTACTCGCGCCAGAACGGGTGCTGCCAGACGTCGAGCGCCTGCTCGAAGCGATAGACGTGCTCGGAGACGCCGAGCTCGGCGATCCCCCGCTCGCTCGCCGCCGCGCGGTAGCGCTCGACGTTGGCCGGTGTGAAGTACTCGTCTGCGCTCGCGTCGAGATCGTCCGGGCGCAGGTGGAGGTGGTAGTCGGTCAGCATGTAGTGCGAGTCCGTCGCCGGGGCGGCGCTGCGATTCAAGCAGGATCGCTCGCCGCACCGCGGGCGCGACGCGACAAGAGCTCCCCGGCGATCGCGAGATCCAGCGGCGTCGTCACCTTGAGGTTCTCGGCGCTGACCGAAGCCACGACCACGCGTCCGCCGGAGCGCTCGACCAGCCAGGCGTCGTCGGTCGCGTGCGCCGAGCACGTCGGCCGGCTGCGCGAGCGCGCGCTCGAGCGCGGCGCGGCGGAAGACCTGCGGCGTCTGCACCGCCCACAGGCGCGAGCGGTCGAGCGTCCGAGCACGCCGCCGTCGTCGGCCACCGCTTGATCGTGTCGGTCACCGGCGTGGCGGCGATCGCCGCGTCGGCGTCGGCGTCGGCCGCCAGCGCCGCGAGCACCTGGTCGAACGAGCGCCGGCGTGAGCAGCGGGCGCGCCGCGTCGTGCACGAGCACCGGGTCGCCGTCCGCGGGCGGCCGCCAGCGCGCGCGCACCGACTCCGAGCGCGTGGCGCCGCCCGCCACGCCGATCACGCGCTCGCCGGAGCCTCGGGCAAGCCGGCGCCGATCGGCAGCGCGACGACGATCTGCTCGATCGCCGGCGCGAGTCCGCGAGCGCCGCAGCGACCAGTCGAGCATCGGGCGCCCGGCGAGCTCGACGAGCGCCTTGGGGCGGCCGGCCCCGAGGCGCTCGCCGCGGCCGGCGGCCACGATCAGCGCGACCGCCATCGCTCACAGACTGGTCCATGGCGATCGCTGCGGAGACTGTCGCGCACGCTCCAGGCGGCCTCGCCGCTGAAGCGTGCGCGAAAGCCCGTTACTCGGCCGCTGCTCCGGCCATCTGGCTGGTGGCCGAGGCTGCGAGCAGCTCGTCGAGGTAGCTCTCGGCCTCTTCCTCGTCCTTGTCGAGCGCGTACATCAGCTCGGAGGCGAGGATCTTCTTGGCGCGCGTGAACATCTGCTTCTCGCCGGTCGAGAGGCCCTTCTCGCTCTCGCGCAGCGCGAGGTTGCGCACGACCTCGGCGAGCTCGTAGATGTCGCCCGTCTTGATCTTGTCGCGGTTGTGCTTGAAGCGCCGGTTCCAGTTCTTCGGCATCTCCGAGACGTCGTCGCGCAGCACGTCGAGCACCTTCTTGACCGTCTCCTCGTCGATCACGCGGCGCAGGCCCGCGAGCGCGGCGTTCTCGGTCGGGACCATCACCGTCATGTCGTTGTGGAGGATCTTGATCGTCAGGTACTCGCGGCGTCTCGCCGAGCATCTCCATCTCCTCCTTCTTCAGCACCTTGCCGGCGCCGTGATGGGGGTAGACGACGTGGTCGCCGAGCTCGAACTCGATGAACTCGACGTCGCGTGTGACCTCGAGCTCGACGTCGAGCTCTTCCTCTTGCGTTGCTTGTGGCGGAATGGTGTCCTCCTTTGTTCGGCCGGCCACGACGGGCCGGCCAGTCTTGCAAGTCTGCAGGTAGCGATCCACGAGGTTGATCTCCTGCAGCCGGCGAAGGCCCTCGCGGATGTCCTTCGCCCGGATCTCGCCCACTCCCTCGACCGTCTCGAGCTCGGCGTCGGTCGCGGCGAGCAGCTCGTCGAGGCCGCCGAACTCGCCGACGATCTCGGCGACGACGAGCTTCGGCAGCCGCGGGATGCGCCCGAGGATGCGGTAGCCGCGCGGCGAGACCGGGTAGTCGAGCGTGTTGAGCTTGCGGTCGTAGCCGAGCAGCTCGGCGAGCCGCCCGAAGTCGAGCAGGTCCTGGTGGGCGAGCCGGCCGATCTGCTCGAGCCCCGCCGCGAACGCCTCGTCGGTGTCGTCGAACAGGTAGTCGTGCACGAGCGCCGCCTTCTCGGCCGCCGTGCCGACCATCGTCTCCTCGAGCTGCATCTCGATCAGGCGCCCCTCGCTGCCGAGCTCGACGATGTAGCGCTCGATCTCGACCGCCATGCGCGTGACGAGCTCCGCGCGCTGCAGCACCGTCAGCACGTCGTGCAGCGTCGCGCCGCCCTCGAACTCGAGCGCCGTCAGCCGCGTCGAGACCTGGTCGAGGCGGGTGCGGTACTTGTCGAGCGTCGCCAGCGCCTGGTTGGCCTTGGCGAGCACGACCGGGATGTCCTCGAGGATGTACTTGGCGCCGTCGACGTACAGCGAGACGACCTCGCGGCGCTGGGAGATCGCGATCACGAGCGCGTCGGTCTGCTTGGAGACGCGCTCGGCGGTGCGGTGGCGCGTGCCCGTCTCGAGCGAGAGGATCGTCGGATCGGGCATCAGCTGGACGTTGGCCATCGTGATCTTCGTGGCGTTCGCGTTGAGGATGATCGCGCCGTCCATCTTCGCCACCTGGTAGAGGAAGCGCCGGCGTGTAGTCGATGTCGAGCTTGATCCCGCCGGAGTACAGGAAGCTGAGCTCGTCGGGCTCGCCGATCACGATCAGGCCGCCGGTGCGCGCGTGGAGGATGTTCTCGATCCCCTCGCGCAGCGCCGTTCCGGGCGCGACCATCTCCAGCGCCCTCACCAACCCCGGCTCCTGGCGAGACTCGAGTGTCGTGAGCTCTTCGCCGGATCGTAGAGCCACTGGCCCTATTCTAGCGGCATTTAGCGTCTGCTTTAGCGTCACCGGCACGGACACCGGTCAGCGACGGCTCAGGCCGACGGCCTCCGGCAGGCGCCGTGCGAGCCTCGACGGCGAGCTGGCCAGCGGCGAGCGCCTCGCGCAAGCGTCGTCGCGCTCGCAGCGCACCGCGCTCCGCTGTCCGGCGGGCGCGATCACGTCCGCGCAACCGAGCTTCGCCGCCTCGGCCAGGCGCCGCTCGGGGTGCCCGACCCAGCGCAGCTCGCCGGTCAGGCCGAGCTCGCCGAAGCACGGCGGCCGTCGGACGTGCCCGTGCAGCGGCACCCCGCGGCCGCGCTCGCGACCGCCAGCGCGACCGCCAGGTCGCACCCCGGCTCGTCGACGCGCACGCCGCCGACGACGTTGACGAACACGTCCGCGCCGCCCGAGCCCGATGCCCCCGTGGCGGCCGAGCACCGCCAGCACGAGCGCCAGGCGGTTGCGGTCGAGGCCGGAGACGACGCGCCGCGGCGTGCTCGAGCTCCGAGGGCGCGACGAGCGCCTGGACCTCGACGAGCAGCGGCCGCGAGCCCTCCATCGCCGCCAGCACGACGCTGCCCGGGGCGCCGCGTCGCCTCGGCGACGAACCGCGCCGAGGCGTCGAGCACCTCGACCAGGCCCGCCCTGGCGCATCTCGAACACGCCCGGCCTCGTTGGTCGAGCCGAAGCGGTTCTTCAGCGCGCGCAGCTCGCGATAGGGGCGCTCGCGCTCGCCCTCGAACTGCAGCACGCAGTCGACCAGGTGCTCGAGCACGCGCGGGCCCGGCCAGCGCGCCGTCCTTGGTGACGTGGCCGACGAGCAGCACCGCGATGCCGCGCGCCTTGGCGAGCTGCCATGATCCGCCCGCGACCTCGCGCACCTGGGCGACCGAGCCCGGCGCGCTCGACAGCTCGCGCCGAGTTGAGCGTCTGCACCGAGTCGATCACGCACACCTCCGGGCGCTCGGCCGCGATCGCGTCGAGCACCGTCTCGAGGTCGGTCTCGGCGAGGATCGGGACCGTCAGCGCCGCTTGGCCGGACCCGAGCCAGCCGCTCGGCGCGCAGGCGGACCTGCGCGGCCGACTCCTCGCCGCTGACGTACAGCGTCCGGTGGCCGGCGGCCTGCGAGGTTGCCGAGCGCCATGTTCGTCAGCGTCGACTTGCCGATCCCCGGCGAGCCGCCGAGCAGCACCAGCGAGCCGGGCACGAGGCCGCCGCCGAGCACGCGGTCGAGCTCGCCGATGCCGGTGCGACAGGCGCTGCACCGGCGCCGCGCCGACGTCGCGCAGCGCGACGGGCGGCGAGGCGTCGGGCGCCGCTCGCGGCCGCTGGCGCCCGCGGCACCGCCCAGGTCGCGCTTGCCCGCCGTCCTGCCACGGCCGCTCGCGGCGCGCCGGCAGGCGTTCCTCGACGAGCGTGTTCCAGGCCTCGCAGACCAGGGCACTGGCCGTGCCACTGAGCCGACTGCATGCCGCACTCGCTGCAGACTGATAGGCGGTCTCGCGAGCCACCGGCGCCAGGCTCACGGGCCGGTGGGGACGGCCGCGGCTACTGCTGCGTCGGGCTCGGCGATCTCGGGCGCGTCGTCGGCCGGCGCACCGTCGCCCTCGGTCAGCTCCTCCTGCGACGCCGCCCTCGGCGCCGACGCCGACCGGCGTCTTCTGCTTCTTCGGCTTGACGATCGTCAGGCGCACCTCGCTCCGCGTCGTCGGCGCCGGGTCGACGACGACCGTCGAGCCCGGCGTGAGCTGCTCGCGCAGCACGAAGTCGGCGAGCGGATCCTCGATGTAGCGCTGGATCGCGCGGCGCAGCGGGCGGGCGCCCATCGACGGGTCCCAGCCCTTCTCGACGAGCAGGTCCTTGGCCTCGCTCGGTCAGCTCGAGCTGCAGCTCGCGTTCGGCCATCGACTCGCGGATCCGCAGCAGCAGCAGCTCGACGATCTGCTTGATCTCGTCCTTCTGCAGCTTGTGGAAGACGATCACGTCGTCGATCCGGTTGAGGAACTCCGGGCGGAAGACCTTCTTCAGCTCGCCCATGATCCGGTTCTTCATGTCGTCGTAGGTGATCCCGGTCTCGTCGTCGGAGACCGCGAAGCCGAGCGGCGTGTTGCGCGCGATCTCCGAGGCGCCGATGTTCGAGGTCATGATCACGATCGCGTGGCGGAAGTCGACCGTGCGCCCCTGGGCGTCGGTCAGCCGCCCGTCCTCGAGGATCTGCAGCAGGATGTTGAACACGTCCGGGTGCGCCTTCTCGATCTCGTCGAGCAGCAGCACGCTGTAGGGCTTGCGCCGCACGGCCTCGGTCAGCTGACCGCCCTCGTCGTAGCCGATGTAGCCCGGGGGCGAGCCGACCAGCCGGGAGACGGCGTGCTTCTCCATGTACTCGGACATGTCGATGCGGATCATCGCGTCGTCGTCGCCGAACAGGAACTCGGCGAGCGTGCGCGCGAGCTCGGTCTTGCCGACGCCGGAGGGGCCGAGGAAGATGAACGAGCCGGTCGGGCGCTTGGGGTCCTTCAGGCCCGCGCGCGAGCGGCGGATCGCCTTCGAGATCGACCTCGATCGCCGGGTGCTGGCCGATCACGCGCTTGTGCAGTTCGTCCTCCATGCGCATCAGCTTCTGCGTCTCGGCCTCGGTCAGCTTGAACACCGGGATGCCGGTCCACATCGAGACGATGTCGGCGATCTCCTCCTCGCCGATCGACGGGCGCTCGCCCGACTCGCCCGCTTCCCACTCCTGCTCGAGCTCGCGTTTCTTGTTCGTCAGCTTGCGCTCCTGTGTCGCGCAGCGTCGGCGGCCTTCTCGAACTCCTGCGCCTCGATCGCCGCCTCCTTCTCGCGGCGGGTCGTCTCGACCTCGTCCTCGAGCTCGCGGTTGGCCGGCGGCGAGGTCATCGACTTGATCCGCATGCGCGAGGCGGCCTCGTCGATCAGGTCGATCGCCTTGTCGGGCAGGAAGCGGTCGGAGATGTAGCGGCTCGGCCAGTTCGCCGGCGGCGCGCAGCGCCTCGTCGGTGATCTGCACCTTGTGGTGCTGCTCGTAGCGGTCGCGCAGGCCCTTGAGGATCTCCACGGTCTGGTCGATCGTCGGCTCGTCGACGCGGATCTGCTGGAAGCGCCGCTCCAGCGCCGAGTCGCGCTCGAGGTACTTGCGGTACTCCTCGAGCGTCGTCGCGCCGATCGTCTGCAGCTCGCCACGGGCGAGCGCCGGCTTGAGGATCGAGGCCGCGTCGATCGCGCCCTCGGCCGCGCCCGCGCCGACGAGGTTGTGGAGCTCGTCGATGAACAGGATGATGTCGCCGCGCTGGGTGATCTCCTTCATCACCTTCTTCAGGCGCTCCTCGAACTCGCCGCGGTACTTCGAGCCGGCGACGAGCGCCGCCAGGTCGAGCGTGTAGATCTGCTTGTTGCGCAAGCAGCTCCGGCACGTCGGAGTTGGTGATCCGCTGGGCCAGTCCCTCGACGACGGCCGTCTTGCCGACGCCCGGCTCGCCGACCAGCACGGGGTTGTTCTTCGTGCGCCGCGAGAGGATCTGCATGATCCGCTCGATCTCGGTCTCGCGCCCGACGCACGGGTCGAGCTTGCCCTCGGCGGCGAGCTTGGTCAGGTTGCGCCCGAACTGGTCGAGCAGCTTCGAGGACTTCTTGCCCTCGCCCGGGCCCGCGCCTGCGGCCGAGCCGGAACCGCCGCCCGACTGGCCCTGGCGGCGACCGCCTGGACCCGACAGCATGCGGATGACCTCGTTGCGGATCTTCTCCGAGTCGGCGTCGAAGTCGAGCAGGATGCGCGCGGCCACGCCCTCGTTCTCGCGCACGAGGCCGAGCAGGATGTGCTCGGTGCCGATGTAGTTGTGGCCCAGGCTGAGCGCCTCGCGCAGCGCCAGCTCGAGCACCTTCTTGGCGCGCGGCGTGAACGGGATCTGACCGGAGGTGACCTCCTCACCGGAGCCGACGATGCGCACGACCTGCGCGCGCACCCGCTCGACGGTGATGTCCAGGCTCTCCAGAACACGGGCAGCCAGGCCCTCCTCCTCGCGGAGCAGTCCGAGCAGGATGTGCTCGGTGCCGATGTAGTTGTGCTTGAGCGTTCGCGCCTCCTCCTGCGCGAGAACGACCACCTGCCTGGCCCGTTCTGTAAATCGCTCGAACATGCTTTTCCTTCCTGCGAGGACGGCGCCTCAAGTGAGCTATGTGGTCTGGTCTAGGCCTGTCTGGACGGGGTCCAGGCCTGAACGGCAGTCTACCAACCGGTCCTCTGGCCCCGTGAGGGGTCAATCGTCAGCCCGGGCCGTCAGCTTGAGGTCTGAGGCGACGATCCTCCCAGGTGGCGCCCTTTGCCCGGCGGATGTGCGGCGCCGAGATCGCCGGCCGCACTGCCGCGGGCGCTCGCGCCGTAGCTCAGTCGCGCATCGCCGGGAACAGCACGACCTCGCGGATCGAGTCGCGACCGGTCAACAGCATCACCAGGCGGTCGATGCCGAGCCCGACGCCGCCGGTGGGCGGCATGCCCTGCTCCAGCGCCTGCACGTAGGCCTCGTCGTAGGGCATCGTCTCCGCCTCGCCTGCCGTGAGCGCGTCGATCCGGTCCTGCGCTTGAAAGCGCGCGCGCTGCTCGTCGGGGTCGATCAGCTCGCTGAAGCCGTTTGCGATCTCCATCCCCCCGGCGAACGCCTCGAAGCGCTCGACGATCTCCGGGCGGTCGCGACGCTCGCGCGCCAGCGGCGAGAGCTCCTTGGGGTAGTCGACGACGAATGACGGCCGCGTCAGGGTCGGCTCCACGTACTTGCCGAGCAGGTCGTCGGCGAGCTGGAACCAGGCGACGTCCTTGGCCTTCGTCTCGACCGCCAGCTCGCGCCGCTCGATCTCGGCCGCGAGCGCCTCGACGGTGGAGAAGTCGGGCAGGTGGACGCCGGTCGCCTCGCGGATCGCATCGACGAAGTCAAGGCGCGGCCACGGTGCCGCGAAGTCCAGCTCCCCGGCGTAGCCGATCGCCGCAGCCGCAGCGCGCACGATCGCTTCGGTCCGCGCCATCGCCGCCTCGTAACCGGCGTAGGCCTCGTACCACTCGACCATCGTGAACTCGGGGTTGTGCTTGTGCGAGACCCCCTCGTTGCGGAAGTCCTTGCCGAGCTCGTAGACGCGCTCCAGGCCACCGACGATCAGGCGCTTGAGGTACAGCTCGGTGGCGATCCGCAGGTACAGGTCGCGGTCCAGCGCGTTGTGGTGCGTCGTGAAGGGCCGCGCCATCGCCCCGCCGTAGAGCGGCTGCAGCACCGGCGTCTCGACCTCGACGAAGCCGTCGCCGTCGAGCGCCGCGCGGACCGCCGAGATGATCCGTGCACGGTCGATGAACAGTCGCCGGCTCTCCTCGCTCGAGATCAGATCGAGCTCGCGGTGGCGGTAGCGCGTCTCGACGTCTGAGAGTCCGTGGTGCTTGTCCGGCGGCGGGCGCAGCGCCTTGCCCAGGATCTGGAAGTCCTCGACACGCAGCGAGACCTCGCCGTGGCGGCTGCGCATCGCGCTGCCGTCGACGCCGAGCAGGTCGCCGAGGTCCAGCGACGTGAGCAGCGCGTACCGCTCCTCACCGAGCACATCCTGGCGCGCGTGAAGCTGGATCTTGCCGCTGCGGTCGACCAGATCCAGGAACGCGGCTCGGCCGGAGCCGCGACGCGCCGTGACCCGCCCGGCGACACGGTGATGCTCCTCAGTTTCCTCGCCGGCCTGCAGGTGCTCGTAAGCCGCCAGCACCGTAGCGACAGGCTCGACGTCGGGGAAGGCGTGGGGGAAGGCGCCGGCATCGGCCGCGCGCAGCCGCTCGCGCTTGGCGCGGCGCTCGGCGATCAGCTCCGGGAGGCCGTGTTTCGTTGACTCGGGGGGCTGGGGAGGATCGGTCGGGGTGTCGTTCATCGCGCGTGTTTAGTCGGCATCCAGCCTCTTGGGCCGAGCCGGCCTCCGCTTCTCGTCACAACTTGTAGCCGCTCCGGCCGCCACGGCAGTTACCGGGCCGGCCGTCCAGGTCGGCTAACTGTATGGCCCGGCGTCGCTGCTCGGCTCGGACAAGGGCACGCTCGCGCGCTGGCCGGCCCGTCTGCCGGCCCGGCGAGGGCGCTACTTCAGCCCGACGTCGATCTTCGTGATCTTGAGCTTGCGGGCTGGGCCGCGCGGGACCTTCACGGCGACCGTCTCGTTGCGCTTGCGCCCGATCAGCGCGCGGCCGACGGGGGACTCGTTGGAGAGCTTCTGCTCCTCCGGCTTGGCCTCGGCCGAGCCGACGATCGTGTACTTGACCGACTTGCCCGTCTTTTCGTCTTTGACGTGCACGACCGAGCCGACCTGGACGATGTCCGTCGAGAGGTCCTTCGTCTCGATCACGCTCGCCATGCGCAGCTTCTCCTGCAACTGCGCGATGCGGCTCTCGAGCATCGCCTGCTCGTTCTTGGCGTCGTCGTACTCGGAGTTCTCCGAGATGTCGCCGAACTCCCTTGCCTCCTTGATGCGCTCGGCCACCTCGCGCCGCCTCTCCGTGGAGAGCAGCTCGAGTTCGTCCTTCAGCTTCTTCAGGCCTTCAGGGGTGAGGATGACGTCCTTCGGCATGTGACCCTCGATCGCGATTGGAGGATGGGGCCGAGAGAGACAAAAACCCGCCTGTGGGCGGGGCTTCTCGCGGCAAACGGCCCCCAGAGAGCGCAGCAGTATAGCGGGGCCGCAGCGCGCCGGCGAGGGGGCTCAGACGGCCAGCGCGAGCGGCGCCTCGCAGCGCTCGAACAGCATTCGCGCCTGCGCCAACGTCTCCGACTGCTGCAGCGCCGCCTGCAGGCGCTTTGCCTGCTGAGCGTCGAGCTGCAGGCGCTCGACATACCACGGGTAGAACTTGCGCAGGTAGCGCGTCGCGCGCGGCTCGCCGAGGTGCTCCACGGCGCGGTCGATCGTCCACCGCATCTCCTCGCGGACCTCAGCGCGTGTCGGTCGCGCGTGTCTGTCTCCCACGAGCTCGGCGAACAGCCACGGGTTGCCGAGCGCTCCGCGCGCCAGCATCACCGCCGCCGCGCCCGTCTGCGTGAACGCCTCGCGCACGCTCTGGGCGTCGTTCATCCCGCCCGTCAAGATCACCGGCGCCGGCAGCTCCTGCACGAGGCGCGCCGCGAGCTCATAGTCGGGCGCGCCCTTGTGCTGCACCGCAGCCGAACGCGGGTGAAACGCGATCGCCGCCACGCCCGCCTCCTCGACCAGACGGCGAGCCAGCTCGAAGCCGCTCGTCTCGCCCTTTCGCAGCCCCGAGCGCAGCTTGACCGTCACCGGCAGGCGCCCCCGCTCGCCCTGCGCTCCCTCGACCGCCGCGCGCGCCACCTCGACCGCGCGGTCCGGATTGGCCAGCAGCGCCGCGCCCGCGCCCGTCTTGCACACCTTCGGCACAGGGCAGCCCATGTTGATGTCGATCGCGTCCGCCCCCACGCCCGCCACGTGCCGCGCCGCCTCGCCCATCAGCACCGGGTCTTCGCCGAACAGCTGGATCGACACCGGCCCCCGCTCGCGCTCGCGCGGATCGATCCTCAGCATCTCGCGATGAGTCTTCTCGTTGCCGTAATGAATGGCGTGCGTAGAGACCATCTCCGATACCGCCATCCCCGCCCCATACCGCTTGGCCTGCAACCGCACGAACCAGTTCCCGATCCCCGCCAACGGCGCCAGCAGCACCCGGTTAGGCACGCGCAGATCGCCAAGCATCCACGAGTCGGTCAGGCGGGCTGCAGAGTCCATGCGCCAATTATGGCCCCGGCGGGGCCAAGCCCCCGACAAGCGCCCGTCACTCCCACAGCCGGCCCGGACGGCCGGCCCGGTACCTGTCGTGGCGGCCGGAGCGGCTCAGGTTGTGACAAGGAGCGGAGGCCGGCTCGACTAAGAGGCTGGATGCCGTTTACGTTCGCGCGACCACGCGCTGAGCAAGGTCACGGCCCGGCCGCCGGACCGGTTGAGGCGACGACCGCCGCTCCGGGTGGTGCAAATCACGAGCACCACCCAAGGCATCATCGCGGCCGCCAGGCCGCCCTCAAAAAAAACCCGGCAGCCCCTACGAGTTTTTCTCGTGCAGCAGACGCAGCCCAGTCAGCGTCAGCAGATCGTCGACCTCGTCGAGCTCCTCCGCATACGGCACCACCAGCCCAGCCAGCCCCCCAGTAGCAATCGCCTGCGCCCGTTCCCCCAACTCGTCATACAGCCGTCGCAGGATCGCGTCGATCGCCCCCGCGTAGCCGTAGACACGACGCCCGAGCGGATCGCGTCGATCGTGTTCTTGCCGATCACGCTCTTCGGCGGCGCCAGGTCGATCTTCGGCAGGCGCGCACCGCGTTCTGAGAGCGCCTCCAATGAGATCTCGATGCCCGTCATCAGCGCGCCGCCGAGGTACTCGCCGCTGTTGGAAACGACGTCGAACGTCGTCGCCGTGCCGAAGTCCACGCACACCGCCGAGCCCTCGAAGCGCTCGCGGATCGCCACCGCGTTGACCAGCCTGTCCGCGCCGATCTCGCGCGGGTTGTCGTAGCGGATCGCCATGCCCGTCTTCGTGCCCGGGCCGACCACCAGCATCTCGTGGCGCAGGTAGCGGCTCGCCATCGCCGTCCACTCCGGCTCCAGCTGGGGCACCGTCGAGGACACGATCGACGCCTCCAGGTCGCCGAAGCCGTAGCCGCGCAGCTCCATCAGGTTGCGCAGCGCCGCGCCGAGCTGGTCGGCCGTCGACTGGCGCACCGTCGCGAAGCGCCAGTGCTCGACCAGTTCCTCCCCTCTGAACGCACCGAAGTGCGTCTGCGTGTTCCCGACGTCGACGACGAGCAGCATCCGCGAACCATTATGCTCGTGCACGCCGATGTCGACGAACGCGACCAAGCTGTACGTGCTGCCGGGCTCGCACCCGTGCGCCGCCGTCGAAGTCGCGCTGCGGATCAAGTCGATCGACTTCCAGCGTGTCGACCTGCTGCCGCTCAGCCAACTGCTGATCGGGCCGCTGCGCTACGGCGGCAACACCGTTCCCGGTCTGCGCCTGCACGGCGAGCGGCTCGTCGGCTCGCGCGCGATCATGCGCCGGCTCGACGAGCTCGTCCCCGAGCCGGCGCTGCTGCCGCCCGTCGGCACTCCCACCTACGCGCAGGTGCTCGAGGCCGAGCGCTGGGGCGACGAGGTCCTGCAGAGCGTGCCGCGACGGATCCTCGACCTCGCCTTCCTCAGCCGCCCCGACGCGATGGTGAGCTACGCCGACGACGCCAAGCTGCCGCTGCCCGTCGGGCTGATGCGCCCCGCGCTGCCGCTGACGGCCAAGCTGATGGCGCTCAAGAACAAGGCCCGCGAGGACGCCGTGCGCGCCGACCTCGCCGCGCTGCCCGCGCAGCTCGATCGGATCGACGGATGGATCGCCGACGGCCTGCTCGGCGGCGAGCAGCCCAACGCCGCCGACCTGCAGATCGGCAGCACCGTGCGGCTGCTGCTGACGCTCGGCGATCTGCGCCCGCTGATCGAGGGGCGGCCCGCCGCCGCCCTCGCGCGCTACTTCCCGCCGTCCGTCGGCGAAGTGCCCGCCGGCGTGCTGCCCGCCGCGTGGATCCCCGCCGCGCCCGCCGGCGCGCGCCTGTAGCCCTCCGCTCGCGAAAGCCGACACGGCCGGGGCACGCGGCGCTACAGTCGCCAGTGGGTCGGAGCTCGAATCCGAAGCCTTCGACTCCTCGTCCGATGCGCATCCTCGACCCCGAGTCCCTGAGCAAGCACGTCGATCGCCTCTACCGGGCGGCATGGGGCCTGTGCGGCTCGCGCGAGGACGCCGAGGACCTCGTGCAGGAGACCTTCGCGCGCGTGCTCTCGCGCCAGCGCCTGCTGCACGGCGACGACGAGCTCTACTACCTGATGCGCGTGCTGCGCAACACCTTCCTGACGAGCCGGCGGACCGCCTCGCGCCGCCCCGTCACAGTGGCCACGCTCGAGGACGTCGTCACCGCCGACCCCAAGCCGCTCGGCAGGCCCGAGCAGGCACTCGAGATCCAGGAGCTCTACGCGACGATCGCCGAGCTGCCCGAGGACTTCCGCATGGCGCTCGTCGCGATCGACGTGCTCGGCCTCTCCTACCGCGAGGCCGCGCGCGCCCTGCGCGTACGCGAGGCCACGATCACGACCCGGCTGTTCCGCGCGCGCAAGCAGGTCGCCCGGCGACTCGGCGAGGAAGGCGAGCCCGGCGAGGGTGCCGGGCGTGGGCACGAGGCCAGCCCGCGCGAGAGCGCCCCGCCCCGCACCGCCACCGATACGCGCGGCGAGACGGCCCCAGGCATGCGGGAACAAATCCGCTCCCGCGGAGTCCTTCCGGGTAGGGATTCGCCATGACCGAGCCACGCCAACCGACCCCGCGTCCAGCCGACGAAGCCGAGCTGATCGAGTTCGTGCGCTCGATCGACGTGCCCGCGCCCGACTCGCTTCACCGCAAGATCGACGCCATGATCGCCGAGCGCTCCGGCGGCGCGCGCCGGGCGCGCGTCGGCGCGCGGGGCACCGCCAAGCGGCCGTTCGGGCTCGCCCCGCGGCTCGCCGCCATCGGCGCGATCGCCGCCGCCGTCGTGGCGCTGGCCGTCGCCTTCGGCCTCAGCGGCAGCACCTCGACGCTCAGCGTGCGCGACGCGGCAGCGCTCACCCACCGCGCCGCCACCCACCCCGCGCCCACCGAGAACTCGCGCGACCGGCGCGAGCTCACGGCGGCCGTCGATGGCGTCTCGTTCCCCTACTGGGGCGGTCATCTCGGCTGGCGCACGACCGGCTCGCGCAGCGACCAGATCGATGGACGCACGGTCACCACGATCTTCTACGAGAACAGCCACGGCAGGCGCATCGGCTACTCGATCGTCGCCGGCGCCGCCCCCTCGCAGGGCAGCGGCGGCGTGGTCTCCCGGCGCGACGGCACTCCCTACCGGCTGCTCACGATCGACGGCGCTCCCGTCGTCACCTGGCAGCGCGACGGACACCTGTGCGTCGTCTCCGGCCGCGGCGTCGGCGGCGCCACGCTGCTGCGCCTTGCCAGCTGGGACGATCACCGCACGCAGGCTTCCTGAGCCCCGCGCGGCGCAGCCGCCCGCCCGCCCGCCGAGCGTGCCGGGAAGTTCTGCCCCAGCGCGGCGTCTAGTGGGCATGAACAGAAAAAGGCTTGCCCTCACGGCCGCCGTCGCCGCGATCGCCCTGCTCGGCGCGATTCCCGCCGGGGCCCTCGGCGGCGCCCACGCTTCCTCCACCCACACCGTCTCGCTCAGCGGCTTCAGCTTCCACCCGAGCACGCTGACGATCAGACGCGGCGACAGCGTCACCTGGTCCTGGCACATCCCCAAGAGCGAACACAACGTCACCTTCCACAGCACGCACTCGCGCACCGGGTCGAGCGGGTCGCTTACCGTCCGCTTCCCCCACGCCGGCACCTTCTCCTACATCTGCACCGTTCACGTAAACAAGGGGATGAAGGGCAAGGTCGTCGTGCGCTGAGGCCGTGCGGGGTGGCGGGGCGCGCCGAGAGGTGCCCCGCGCGGTCGCGCGCACTCAGGGCAGCTGCAGCGGCGGACCGGCCCAGCGAACGCCCTCCTCCAGCAGCGGCAGCACAGCGAGCGCGTCCGACAGGCGCCTGCCGTCGGGCACGGTCGTGTCGAAGTCGAGCTCGAGCGCCGGGATCAGCACGAAGCGGCGGTTGAGCAGCTGCTCGTGCGGCAGCGTCATGCGCTCGTCCGCCACCTCCAAGTCGCCGAGCAGCAGCACGTCGATGTCGATCGCCCGCGGGCCGTGGCGCTCGCCGCCCGCGCTGCGCCCCAGCTCGCGCTCCAGGCGCTTGACCACATCGAGCAGCTCGAGCGGCTCGAGCTCGGTCTCCACGCGCACGCACGCGTTGAGGAAGCTCGGCTGCTCGAGCACCTCGCCCACCGGGTCCGTGTCGTAGGTCGATGAGCTCGCCAGCGGCTTGATTCCAGCCTGCGCGAGCGCGTCCACCGCCGCCTGCAGCTGCGCGCGGCGATCGCCCACGTTCGAGCCCAGGCCGAGCAATCCGATGCGCTTGGGCATGACCCGGCTCAGGCGCGCGTCGTCTGCAGCCCTGCGGCCTGCGCGCGCTCGCCCATCGCCTGGGCGAACGGAACGAGCGCCGAGAGCGGGCGCAGCATCACCGTGAAGTCGGCGATCAGCCCGTCGGCATCGAAGCGCAGCAGGTCGATGCCCTCGATCTCGCGGTCCGTGCCCGCCACGCCCGCGCGGAAGATCAGCGCGTGCGCGCCGTCCATCTGCAGCTCGTCGGTGTAACGGAAGTCCTCGAACACCTGCGCCACCTCGCCGAGCAGCGCCGCCACCGTCTCGCGCCCGAGGAACGGGTGGAAGGTGACGGGACTGTGGAAGACGACGTCCTCCGCGAGCAGCTCGCCGGCAGCCGCGAGGTCCTTGCTCTCGACCGCTGCGCGAAATCGCTCGGCCGTGGTCATGGCGCTTCGGTCCGGCGCACGTGCAGCATCGCCTCGAACTCTACCCTTCGCCCTCGCGCCAGACCTCCACGGAGACCTCGTCGACGCTCAGCGGGATCGGCGGCTCGGGCTTGGTCGCCTTCACCCACACGCCTTCGAGCTGGTAGTCGTCGAGCAGGCGGTTGGCGATCGTGCTGCACAGCCGCTCGAGCGTCTTGTGCGAGCGCTGCTGGGCGATCAGCGCGACCAGCTGGCAGACCTCCGCGTAGTCGACCGTGTCCTCGATCGAGTCCGTCACCGTCGCGTCGGTCTCGCCGACGTCGAGGCGCAGGTCGAGCACCAGGCGCTGGCCGACCTCGCGCTCGGCGTCGCTCACGCCGTGGTGGGTGTACAGCGAGAGGCCCGTGATCTCGACCGTGACCGCCTCGGCCGCCTCTTCGCGATCCTCCGGATCGCGCGCGTCCTCGTCTAGCTCGTCTGGGTCGTCCGGGTCCTCGCCCCGCGGCTCTCCGTCCATCGTCCCGCCAACGTAGCAGTCGCCACCGCGAGCGCCTCGCGCAGCGGAGCCACGTCGTGCACGCGGAACACGCGCGCCCCGCGCTCGAGCGCGAGCACGTTCGTCGCGATCGTGCCGGCCAGCCGCTCGGTGGCCGCAGCCGGCTCGGCGCAAGCAGCCTCGCGGTCGGCGATCCGCCCGAGAAAGCCCTTGCGCGAGGTGCCGATCACGATCGGCGGGCCGAGCGCGACCAGCTCGTCGAGGCGGCGCAGCAGCTCGAGGTTGTGCTGCTCGGTCTTGCCGAAGCCGATGCCCGGGTCGAGCATGATCCGCTCGCGCGCCATGCCCGCGTCCAGCGCGAAGCCGAGCCGCTCCTCGAGGAACTCGCGCACGTCCTCGACGACGTCGTCGTAGCGCGGGTCGTCCTGCATCGTGCGCGGCTCGCCGAGCATGTGCATCAGGCAGCAGTCGGCTTCGGCGTCCGCCACGACAGCCGCCATCTCGGGGTCCGCGCGGAACGCGCTGACGTCGTTGACGAAGCTGGCGCCCGCCGCCGAGCGCAGCCGCGCGCGACCGCCGCCTTGGACGTGTCGATCGAGATCTGCGGTCGAGTGGGCAGCGCCGCGCTCGCCGCCGCGATCCCCTCGATCACCGGCAGCACGCGGCGCAGCTCCTCCTCGACCGCCACCGGCTCGGCGCCGGGCCGCGTGGACTCGCCGCCGATGTCCAGGATCTCCGCGCCCGTCGGCCGCGAGCGCGAGCGCATGCGCGACGGCGGCGTCCGGGCGGAGGAAGCGGCCCCCGTCGGAGAACGAGTCCGGCGTGACGTTGACGATCCCCATCAGGCGGTAGCCCCTGGGATCGGTCGAGCTAGACGAGGCCAGGACCCTTCGGATCGTCGCCGTGCATCTCGGCGGTGCCACCGGCCAGGCCGGGCCGCGGGATCGTGCGCGGCGCTTCGCGCTCGGGCGTGCCGCGGTCGGGCATCGACGGCGCCGGCAGCTCGCGGCTTTGCCTCCTCCTCGATGCCGAACACGTCCTCCTCGCTCTTGCCGGCGAGCAGCGCGAGGAACTCCTCCTTCTCGATCGTCTCGCGTTTGACGAGGATCTCGGAGATCTTCGTCAGCTCCTGCTGGTGCTCGGTGAGGATCTCGCGCGCGCGCTGATGCGCCGCCTCGATGATCCGGCGCACCTCGTCGTCGATCTCGCGCGCGATCTCGTCGGAGTAGTCGGGCTCGGTCGAGAACTCGCGTCCGAGGAAGGGCTGGCCGTGGTCGTGGCCGAACACGCGCGGGCCGAGCTTCTCGCTCATGCCGAAGCGCATCACCATCTGCTTCGCCGTCGCCGTCACCTTCTCGATGTCGTTGGAGGCGCCCGTCGTGATCTCGCCGAAGACGAGTTCCTCGGCCGCGCGGCCGCCGAGCGTCATCGCCATCGTGTCCTTCAGCTCGGCGCGCGTCGTCAGGAAGCGGTCCTCCTGCGGCATCGAGATCGTGTAGCCGAGCGCCTGGCCGCGCGAGATCACCGAGATCTTGTGCACCGGGTCGGAGTGCTCGAGGAAGTGGCCGACGAGCGCGTGGCCCATCTCGTGGTAGGCCGTGATCAAGCGCTCCTTCTCGCTCATCACGCGCGTCTTCTTCTCGGGGCCGGCGATCACGCGCATGATCCCCTCCTCGAGCTCGTCCTGGCCGATCTCGCGCTTGCCCGTGCGCGCGGACAGCAGCGCTGCCTCGTTGATCAGGTTCGACAGGTCCGCGCCGGTGAAGCCGGGCGTCTGGCCCGCCAGCGCGTCGATGTCGATCACCTTCGCCAGCGGCTTGCCGCGCGTGTGGACCTCGAGGATCTTCGCGCGGCCCTTGCGGTCGGGGCGGTCGACGGCGATCTGGCGGTCGAAGCGGCCCGGGCGCAGCAGCGCCGGGTCGAGGATGTCCGGCCGGTTGGTGGCCGCGATCATGATGATGTTGTCCTTCGCCTCGAAGCCGTCCATCTCGACGAGCAGCTGGTTGAGCGTCTGCTCGCGCTCGTCGTGGCCGCCGCCGAGGCCGGCGCCGCGGTGGCGGCCGACGGCGTCGATCTCGTCCATGAAGATGATGCACGGGCTGTTCTGCTTGGCCTGCTCGAACAGGTCGCGCACGCGCGAGGCGCCGACGCCGACGAACATCTCGACGAAGTCCGAGCCGGAGATCGAGAAGAACGGCACGCCCGCCTCGCCGGCGACGGCGCGCGCGAGCAGCGTCTTGCCGGTACCCGGCGGTCCGTACAGCAGCACGCCCGTCGGGATCCGCGCCCCGAGCGCCTGGAACTTCTTCGGATTCTCGAGGAATTCCTTGATCTCGTGCAGCTCCTCGACGGCCTCGTCGACGCCGGCCACGTCGCGGAAGGTGATCTTCGGCGAATCGGCCGACAGGCGCTTGGCGCGCGACTTGCCGAACGACATCACCTTCGAGCCGCCGCCCTGGACCTGGTTCATCAGGAAGATCCAGAAGCCGAAGAAGAGGACGAACGGAATGATGTACGTGAGCAGGCTCAGCAGCGCGCTGCTCTTTTCCGATTCGACGTTGAACTTGATGCCGGGCGTTTTTTCCAGCTGCGAGATCAGGTTGGGCGCGGCCTGATCGATGAAGCCCGTTTCGTACTTTTCTTTGTTCTTCAGTTCGACTTCGAGCGCCTTGCCCTTGTTCTTCAGCTCGACCGACTTGACTTCGCCGCTCGGCAGCTCCGTCGAGACGAGCGTCTGGTAGCTGTGCTGGCGGTGCGTGCTCGAGCCCGGGTTGACCAGTTTGACGGCGAGGAAAGCCAGCACGACCACGATCAGGATCGGGAAAGCGGCGCTCTTGAAGAAACGGCTCATGGGCTGGTTTGAAGTGCTCTGGCGCCGTCGGAAAGCGTGGTCACCAGTCCCCTAGCGTACCATGGGGGTGTTGCAATCCCGGCGGTTGCCGGCCCGTTCGCAGCCATGCGTAAGGCCCATCCAGTACCGCCCTGAGCGGTGCGGGGAGCAAGCGATCCAAGGACGCAGCGAGCGAAATGTGCCCTTGCACATGAGCGACCGAGGACGCCGGAGCGCGCCGCTCCCCGCGCCGCTCAGCGCTCCAGGGCGGCGACGAACGGCAGATTGCGGTGGCGCTCGTCGTAGTCCAGGCCGTAGCCGACGACGAAGCGGTTGGGGATCTCGAAGCCGACGTAGCGCGTCGGCAGGTCGACCTTGCGCCGCTCGGGCTTGGTCAGCAGCGCGCACACCTCGAGCGTGCTCGGGTTGCGCGAGCCGAGGTTGCGCATCAGGTACTGCAACGTCAGCCCCGAGTCCACGATGTCCTCGACGATCAGCACGTCGCGACCTTCGATCGAGGCGTCGAGATCCTTGAGGATGCGCACGACGCCCGAGGAATCCGTGGCCGAGCCATAGGAGGCGACCGCCATGAAGTCGACCTCGACCGGCACCTCGATGAAGCGCATCAGGTCCGACAGAAAGAACACGGCGCCCTTCAGCACGCCGATCAACAGCAGCGAGCGCCCCGCGTAGTCGCGCGAGATCTGCTCGCCCAGCTCGGCCACGCGCCGCTGCACTTCCTCGGCGCTGACAAGCACCTCGCCGACCGCGGACTCCTCTGGAGCACTCACCGGACTCGCCACGGCCAGCAGTCTAGTCGCCGTCCGGCGGCGCCCCGAGTCGCTCGGAGCTCTCACCCGGCGCGAGGCGGCGCACGCTCAGCACGCCGTCCTCGATCACGGCCGCCGCGAAGCGGCCGAGGTGCAGCTCGCGCCGGCCGCCGCGCGTGCCGAGCGCGAGCAGCTCGCCGACGCGCTCGCCGGCCTGCGGCACGTAGGTCCCGACGGCCCGCTCGGCGAGGCCGATCACGACGAGCCGCGCGAGCGCCGGCGGGAGCCGCTCGAGCCTCGCCAGCTCGATGCTCGCCCCGCCGCCGGCCTCGAGCTCGCGCTCGATGAGCTCGTCGAGCAGCTCGGCCTCCTCCCCCAGCAGCCGCGCCGTGCGCAGCACGTTGGCCTCGGCCGCCGGGTGGATCTCGCGCAGCGCCGGCACGAGCAGCTTGCGCACGCGCGCGCGCGCGAAGCGCTCGTCCTCGTTGCTCGCGTCCTCGCGCCAGGCAAGGCCGCGCGCTTCGCAGTAGGCCGCCGTCTGCTCGCGAGCGATCGCCAGCAGCGGGCGCACCAGCCGGCCATCGGCCGCCGCCATCCCGAGCAGCGCGCGCCTGCCGGGCGAGGCCGCCAGGCGGTAGAGGATCGTCTCGACCTGATCGCTCGCCGTGTGCCCCGTGGCGATCAGCGTCCGCGCGGCCCAGGCGCCGGCGCCGGCCTGCGTGTCGCCGAGATCCTCGTCCAGCTCGCGCGCGAGCCGCTCGGCCGCGTCGTAGCGCAGCTCACGCGCCCACGCCTGCAGGTTGCCCTGCTGCTTCCCCGGCGCCTGCCCGGCGCGCACGACCGACAGCTCGACGCCGAGCTCGGCGCACAGCGACGCGCAGTGGCGCTCGTCCGCATCGGCCGCCTCGCGCAGCCCGTAGTTGACGTGCAGCGCGCGCACGGCGTCGGCGCCGCGCAACGACACGGCCACGTCGAGCAGGCAGACAGAGTCGCGACCGCCCGAGACCATCGCGACGAGCGCTCGCGCGCCGTCGAGCAGAGCGCTGGCGCGGACCGCGGCCCGCACCTGCTCGACCTCGCCGAGTCGCTCAGCGCCCACGGCCGCTCGCGCCGCCCTACGGGTCCTTGGTCGAGGCGATGAACAGCTCCGTCGGCTCGGAGAAGCCCTTCAGGCCGACCTCGCCGATCCGCTCGAAGCGCACGCCGTCGAAGTTCGAGGCGACCTCCACCACGGGACGCGTCACGAGCACCTCGCCGCCGCCGGCGCGAGCGACCACGCGCGCGGCCTGGTTGATCTCGCGTCCGTAGTAGTCGCCGTCGCGGTACAGCGCGTCGCCGTAGTGCATGCCGATGCGCGGCGGCGGGTCGCCCCGCGAGATCGCCTCCCCCAGCCCGACGGCCCAGCGCACGAGCGCCCCGGCGTCGGGACCGACGACCATCACCTCGTCGCCGAGCGTCTTGATCACGCGCGCGTCCGAGGGCAGCGTGTGTTCGACGGCATCGACGAAGCGCTCGACCGCCGCCAGCGCCTCCTCGTCGCCGCGCTCCACGGTCAAGCGCGCGTAGCCGGCGAGGTCGGCGAACACGATCGCCACGCGCACGCGGCCCTCCTCGGAGGCGCTCTCGGCCAGGTCGTTCTCCATGTGGCCGATCACGTCCTGCTCGACGAAATGGCCGAGCAGGCGATCGTGCGTGTAGCGCAGCAGCGGCACGACGAACGGGATCAGCTCGCGCGCGAGACCCTCCATCTCCTCGGCGATCTCCACGTTGGGCATGCCCTCGCGCATCATCGGCTCGTGCACGTACAGGTGGATCAGGCGCACCTCGGCTTCCGCGATCTGCGCGATCGCCTGCCCGTACACGCGAGCGAGCTGCAGGAAGGCGACCGCCGGCAGCCCCGCCTCGAGCACGGCCGCGACGTACTTGATGATTTCCATGTCCTCCTCGGAGAGCAGCTCGCCGGGCGAGGGGGCGAGGCCCATCGCCGCGAAGAGCCGTTCGATCAGCGCCGCTTCCAGGCCCGTCTCACGCGCGACTTCGCGCACCGTGTAGCGCCCCTCCGAACCAGCCAGCAAATTCTCGAGCGGCCCGACCGCGAGCTGGCCGTTGTCGCTCGCGCGCTTGATCTGCTCCAACGAGTGCCCGCGCGCGCGTAGGCGCGCGACGACGCGCACGTAGGCGACCGCCGACGGCGTCCAGCGCCCCGCGTAGCCGGGCACGAGGCCCTTCTTGATCCAGCGCGTGACCGTCCCCGGCGAGACCCCCGCGTGCGCCGCCACCTGCGCGAGCGTCGGCTCGGCCGGGGGACTCGCGGGATCCGTTCCGGGCTCAGCCACGCGGGCGCGACGCGAAGGGCTTTCCCATGCGGCGCAGTCTAAAGTCGCGCGCGGTGTCCGACAGCGCGACCACACCCGGCGAGGCCGGCGACGGCGACGGCGCCGCGATCCCGGCGCCCGCGATCCACCTGCATCCGACGGCCGAGCTCGCCGAGCGCGTGCTGCTCCCGGGCGACCCCGGCCGCGCGCTCGCGCTCGCGCAGGCGCTGCTCGAGCGCCCGCTGATGTTCAACCACAACCGCGGGCTGTGGGGCTACACGGGCCTCGCGCAGGACGGACTGCCGCTGACGATCCAGGCGACCGGCATGGGCGGCCCGTCGGCCGCGATCGTCCTCTCCGAGCTGATCGCGCTCGGCGCTCGGCGCGCGATCCGCGTCGGCACGTGCGGCGCGCTCGACTCCTCGCTTCGACTCGGCCGGCTCGTGATCGCGCGCGAGGCGATCTGCGCCGACGGCACCTCGCGCGCGCTCGGCGGCGGCGAGCGCGTGGCCGCCGACGGCGCGCTCAGCGAAGCGCTCGCGCGCAGCGATCCGGACGCCGCGCTCGGCGCGGTCGTCAGCGTCGATCTGTTCTACGAGCGCGCGGGCACGCCGCGCGCCGATCGTCATGCCGCGGCTGGAGCGCTCGCAGTCGAGATGGAGGCGGCCACGCTGTTCGCGCTCGGCGCCGCCGCGTCGGTGCCGGTCGCATGCGTGCTCGCCGTCTCGGACACGTTCGACGCGAGCGGCGCGCGCACGCGCATCGACAAGCACGCGCTGCAGGCCGCCGCCGAGCGCATGGGCGCAGTCGCGCTGGCCGCGCTCGGCTAGCGCCGGCCGAGGTTCCCCGGCGGCGCCCCGATCAACTCCGAGGCGCCGCGACGCGCCGAGGCGCGCGTCAGCTCCTGCGCGCTTTGGCTTTTGCTTTGGTCGGTTTCGCCGTCGCGCGTTTCGGTTTGCCGGCGCGCGTGGATTTCGCTTTCGCGGCCGATGCTTTGCCGGCTTTGCTCGCCGCTTTGCTGCGGCTCGCCGCGGATTTCGCTTTGCTCGCAGCTTTGCCCGCCGCTTTCGCTTTGGTCGCAGCTTTGGCTTTCGCTTTGGTCGCCGTTTTTTTGGCGGCTTTGGCTTTCGTCGCGACTTTCGTTTTCGCTTTGGTCGCCGTTTTTTTCGCCGCTGTTTTAGCGCGCGTGGCTTTTGCTTTCGTCGCGGCTTTGGCTTTCGCCGGTTTCGCTTTGGCTTTTGTTTTCACTTTGGCTTTCGTCGGTTTGGCTTTGGTCGATTTGCTGCGCGTCGTTTTCGCCGCCGCCGCCGCTCGCGCGGGCCTGGCGGCTTCCGGTTTGAGCTTGCTCGCGAGCTTGCCCAACTGGTCCTCGATCGCCGACAGGCGAGACTCCATCGCGCTCGGCGAAAGTGCTCGATCGAGGCGCTGCACGCCGTCCTCGATCCCCTCCAGCCGATGCGACACCGCCCGCAGCCGCCGCGTCAGCCGTTCTATGTCTGCAGCCGACGGGATGTTCAGCGCTCCCATTGCGACCTCCTGTGCTTGAGAAGCCTTCTCGCGGGCGTCGAATGCCCGGCCGATCGCTCCTGTTATCAGAGGGTTTTCCAGTAGATCGGAGAGCGCCTTCCCCATACGCTCCTCCGTGTTCACGCTCAACCGCTCGCGCAGGCTCTTCGCGAGATTGTTCGCATCTGACATCCGGCGCTCCTGGTGGTCGTGGTCGAACGGGCAAGCTGCCCGTGGCGGCTACCCGGTCACCGCCACCGCGGAAGGATACGGTGCAGCGATGTCCGACCGCTGGTTCCTGTTCACACAGTTCGAGTTTCCGTGGGAGCTGGGACCACAGGACGGGCGCTACCTGGTGCGCGCCGGACGCGAGGCCGAGCCCGAGCACGTGATCGTGCTCGGCACGCTCGGCGCGCGCAAACGCCCTCCCACGCGCGGGCAGCTGTGGAGCGCGGCGACGCGCTCGGGCTCGCGCAAGCGTCCGGTCGAGCCCGAGCCCGAGCCCGAGCCGGTGGCGACCGCGCGCGCGACGATCGTCGACCCGCTGTCGGTGTCGGCCGAGCGTCAGGCCAAGGCGTGGCTGGCCGAGCTCGACGGCGAGCGTGAGATCGGCTTGGCGATCGCCGCGCTCAACCGCGTGCTGCACTTCCATCGCATCGCGGCCGCCGACCCGCACGTGCGCGAGGTCTCACCCGAGCAGGCGCTCGTGATCCGCGTGGGCTGGGGCGAGGGCGAGCAGGTCGCCGACGGCCTGTGGACGCATGCGGTCGAGCTTCCCTGGCGCGGCGCCGGCGGCGTGCGTCGCAAACGGATCGGCGACCGCGCCGCCGCGCTGCGACCGCAGGAGCGCCTCGCGGTGCTGCTCGGCGGGCGCGGCGCGGCGCTCGTGTGCGAGGACCTCGTGCTGCGCGCCCGCGCGGACCTCGAGCACGGGCGCGTCGCGCACGCCGCGATCGAGCTGCGTAGCGCCTACGCCGCTGCGCTCGCCGAGCTGCCCGCCGAGGGGCGCGAGGACCTCGCAATCCGCATCGCCGAGCTCGAGCAGCTGCGCGACGGCGTCGAGGCCCAGGCGCGCGCGGCGCTCGCTGCTCCCGCGGGCGAGCCGGCGCAGACGGCAGACGAGGCCGGCCCGAAGAAGCTCGACGAGGAGGTCGTGCGCCACGCGCTCGGCCGTCTCGAGGCGGCGCTTCGCGCACGCACGGCGACGGGCTTTACCCTCCAGTGAGCATGGACCCGACGACGACCGCGATCGGCACCTGGAGCGGCGGGCGCTTCATGCACTTCGGCGAGCCGCTGGAGGACGAGCGCCTGCTCGCGCTGCTGGCGCCGGGCGATGGGATCGACACGGTGATCAGCGCCGACGCATACGGCGCGGGCGAGGCCGACAGCATGCTCGGCCGTGCGCTGCAGGGCTGCGCGCGCGAGGACTACTGCCTGATCGGCGCCGTCGGGCACGACTTCTACACGGGGCAGCGCGAAGGCGCCAAAGGCTTCCCCCGCTTCACCGACCCGCGCCTGCGCGGCGAGCGCGACTACGCCTCCTATATCCGCATGGCCGCCGAGCGCAGCCTGCAGCGCCTCGGCGCCGAGCGCTTCGACCTGCTGCTGCTGCACAACCCCGATCGCACCGGCTACTCGAGCCCGGCCGTGTGGGAGGGCATGCGCGCGGTGCGCGACGAAGGGCTCACGCGCCAGCTCGGCGTCGCGCCGGGACCGGCCAACGGCTTCACGCTCGACCTGATCGACTGCTTCGAGCGCTTCTCCGAGCTGATCGACTGGGCGATGATCATCCTCAACCCGCTCGAGCCGTGGCCGGGAGAGCTCGCGCTCGAGGCGGCCGCCACACACGACGTGCGCCTGATCGCTCGCGTCGTCGACTACGGCGGCGTGTTCCACGACGACGTCGAGCCGGGGCATCGCTTCGCCGAGTACGACCACCGCAAGTTCCGCCCCGACGGCTGGGTCGAGCAGGGCCGCGCGAAGCTCGAGCTGATGCGCCCGATCGCCGAGCGCCACGGGTTGAGCATGCTGCAGCTCGCGTGCGCGTGGAACCTCGCGCACGCGCAGGTCGAGTGCGTCGCGCCGACGCTGATCCAGGAGAGCGGGCCGGGCGCAAGGCCGGTCGAGGACAAGCGCGCCGAGCTGGCCACCGTGCGACGCGCGGTCTCCGCTCAGCGAGCAGGAGGTGGCGCAGATCGCTGCGATCGGCGAGAACCGTGGCTGCATGGCGCTGAAGGGCGCGAGCCCCGAACACGAGGGCGACGCGCTGGCGGACCGCTGGGCGTTGGACGAGCAGCTCGCAGCGCTCGCCGCGCGCTGGCGGATCGCGCCCGAGAGAGACTTGGCCAAGCAAACCCACTGAGCGCAGCACTCCCGAGGAGGCAGACGCAGATGAGCATCGACGTGAGCGGGATCAAGGAAGGGCAGCGGAGGATGTGGACGGCCGGGGACTACCCCGACCTGGCACGCACGATCGAGGGGGTCGCGGAGCTCGTCGTCGAGCGTGCCGGCGCGGGTCCCGGCGAGACGCTGCTCGACGTGGCCACGGGCAGCGGCAACGTCGCGATCCCGGCTGCGCTCGGCGGAGCGCAGGTGACCGGCCTGGATCTGACCCCGAAGCTGCTCGAGGCCGCGCGCGGGCGCGCCGCCTCGGCCGGGCTCGAGATCAGGTTCGTCGAGGGCGACGCCGAGGAGCTGCCGTTCGATGCCGACTCCTTCGACCGCGTGACCTCCTGCTTCGGCGTGATGTTCGCGCCGCGCCAGCCGGTGGCGGCGGCCGAGCTCGTCAGGGTCGCCAAGCCCGGCGCGCGGATCGTCTTCACGGCATGGACGCCCGAGGGTCTCAACGGACGTATGTTCAAGACGGTCGGCTCCTACATGCCGCCCGTCTCGCCCGAGCTCGAACCACCCGTGATGTGGGGCGACGAGGACCACGTGCGCGAGCTGTTCGCCGACAGCGGCGCCGAGCTCGCGTTTGAGCGCCACACGGTCACCTTCGAGCACGAGTCGCCCGAGGGCTGGCTCGACTACAACGAGCGGGTGCTCGGGCCGACGGTTCTCGCCAAGAGCAGCGCTCGAGCCGGCGGGCGATGGAGTGCGCTGCGCTCTGAGCTCTTGCAGCTCTACATCGACGCCAACGAGGCCGAGGACGGCAGCATGCGCGTGCGCGCCGAGTACCTGCTGAGCGTCGCGCAGCTGCCTGGCTGACGCCGACGCGCGGCGCTACTCGCCGAGCGCCGCGAGCAGCCCCTCGCAGCTCGGCCACGACGTCGCCGCGCAGGCGCACCTCGGCGAGCTCGTCGAGCGGCGTGGGCCCCTGCGTGAGGATCGCGACGGCGCCGCCGGCCTCGTGCGTGAGCAGCGGCAGCCCGGCGACCGGATGCACCTCGAGCGAGGAGCCGATGCACAGCAGCACGTCGGCGCGCTCGCACAGCTCGCGCGCCCGTTGCAGCACGGGCGCGGAGAGCAGCTCGCCGAACAGCACGACGTCGGGCTTCAGCGGGCCGCCGCACTCGGCGCAGCGCGGCACGCCCGTCGGCGTCGGCCGCCAGCCGCGCACGCACCTCGGCGAGCTCGACGCCGCCCCTGTCTCGTCCCGCCGCCGTCCTCGCAGGCGCAGCGCGGGCACGAGCACGTGGCGATGCTGCCGTGCACCTCGACCAGCTCGCGCGTGCCGGCCCGGCGATGCAGCATGTCGATGTTCTGCGTGACGACGCCGTCGAGCAGCCCTCGCTGTTCGAGCTCCACGAGCGCGTGGTGGGCGCCGTTGGGCTGCTTGGCCTCGAGCGTGGCGAAGCGCTCGCCGTAGAAGCTCCAGAAGCGCACGGGGTCGGCGCGGAAGGCGTCGATGTGCGCGACCTCCATCGGGTCCACGTGCTCCCACAGGCCGGTGCGCGGCGTGCGGAAGTCGGGGATGCCCGAGGGCACGGAGATGCCGGCGCCGGTCAGCGCGACGACCGAGCGCGCTTCGCGGATCAGCTCCGCCAGGCGCGCGGTGGCACCGGCGTCGCGCGTGTGGGTATCGGCTTTCTGGACATTGGTAGCCATGGCTACCGCAACCGAGAAATCGAGTACCCAACCCCGCTGTCCTGCGCGGGCGGCGCCTGCTCATGCGACCGCCCCGCTCACTTGCCCTGGAAGCGCGGCGCGCGTTTGCCGAGGAAGGCGCTGATGCCCTCCCTGGCGTCGGCGCTGGCGAACACCTCGGCGAATGCGCGCTTCTCGGCGTCGATCCCCTCGTCGAGGTCGCCGGCGGCCGAGATCCGCTTGATCTGCTCGAGCGCGAGCGGCGCCTGCTGGGCGAGCTTGCGCGCCCAGGCGAGCGCGGTGTCGAGCAGTTCGTGGTCCTCGACGACGCGGTTGACGAGGCCGAACTCGAACGCCTCCTCGGCGCCGATCGGGTCGCCGACGAGGTTCATCTCGAGCGCCTTGTTGGCGCCGACCAGCCGCGGCAGCCGCTGCGTGCCGCCGAAGCCGGGGATGATCCCGAGCTTGATCTCGGGCTGGCCGAACAGCGCGGAGCGCGCGGCGATGCGCACGTCGCAGGCCATCGCGAGCTCGCAGCCGCCGCCGAAGGCGAGCCCGTTGACGGCGGCGATCGTCGCGATCGGAGCCCTCGCCGAGCTCTCGAACAGGGCGTGCGTGCGCGTCGATCAGCTCGCTCCGCCGGCGGCCGCGTCCATCGTCGTGAACGCCTTGATGTCGGCGCCGGCGCGAGTAGAGCATCGGGTTGGAGGAGGCGATCACGAGCGCACGCACGCCGCTGGACTTGACCTGCTGCCCAGACCTTCGCCAGGTCCGCGACGACCTGCGGCGAGATCGAGTTCATCTGGCCGTTGGCGAGCCAGGCGATCGCGACGCCGTCCCGCGCGTCTCGAGCTTGATCACCTCGGCGGGCTGCTCGGCGTCGGGCTGCGGGTAGGCGTAGAAGCCCTGCCCGCTCTTCTGCCCGAGCCGGCCCTGCGCGACCAGCCGGCGCAGGATCGTCGGCGGCGCGAAGCGCTCGCCGTAACTGCTCCTGCGCGTTCTCCATCCGCTCGAGCACGGTGTCGAGCCCGTCGACGTCGGCGCGCATGAACGGCGGCAACAGGCCGCGGCGCGGGTCGAGGCCGGCGCCGGCCATCATGCCGAAGTCGATGTCGCGGTGGCTGGCGACGCCCTCCTCGAGCACGAGGCAGGCCTCGACGAAGGTCTTCAGCGAGAGCAGCTCGACGAGCTCGCTCGATGTCGGGCTCGCTCTCGCCGGGCAGGTTCGGCTCGCCCTGCGGCGTCGTAGAAGCCATCGCCGCCGGTCTTCGCGCCGAGCTTGCCGCTCGGCGACGAGCTTCTGCATGCCCTTGGGCACGTAGAAGCGCTCGTCGCCGTAGGACTCGAGCGAGGTGCTCGGCGACGTGCAGCACGGTGTCGAGGCCGAGCAGGTTGATCAGGTGGTAGGGGCCGACGGGCACGAGCCCGGCCGCGCCGACGCCCTCGTCGATCGCCTTGATCGAGAGCCCCTGCTCCTCCTGCTCGCGCCACACCTCGGCGATCGCCGAGTTGAGGATGCGGTTGACGACGAAGCCGGGCACCTCGGCGCAGGTGATCGGCTGCTTGCGGATCGCCTGCGCGAAGGTGACCGCCGCGGTGATCGTCTCGGCGGAGGTCTCCTCGCCCTCGACGATCTCGATCAGCGGCATGATCGAGGCGGGGTAGAAGTAGTGGAAGCCGACGACCTTGTCGGGGCGCAGCGTCGCTTCGCCGATCTCGGTGATCGACAGCGAGGAGGTGTTCGAGGCGAGGATCGCGTGGCCGGGCGTGGCGGCGTCGAGCTCGGCGAACACGGCCTGCTTGATCTCCATCCGCTCGGGCACCGCCTCGATCACGAAGTCGACGTCGCCGAACGGCGCGTAGGAGGTCGTGCCCTCGATCCGCGCCGAGGATCTCCGCGATCTGCTGCTCGGCCTGCTCGGCGGTGATCTTGCCCTTCTCCGCGAGCTTCGTCGACCTGCGCCGAGGTGACGTTGCGGGCCTCGTCGAGCCCGGCCTGCACGAGCGCGTCGTCGATGTCCTTCAGCACGACCGGGATCCCCGCGGCGGCGATCGTCTGGGCGATCTGGCCGCCCATCGTCCCGGCGCCGACGACTGCGGCTCTGAACACGAACATTGCTTTTCGGTCACTCCTTCTGGCTAGGGTTGCCGGAGCCTAGCGTCCTGCGGCATGGCGGCGTCCGGCAGCGCGTACCGCACCTCCCGACACCGCGCGGGTTGTGGTCGGTGACGGGATCGCGATCGCGGGTAGGAGAGGCGATGAACAAGCTCGAAGTGACTCAGACGAAGTTTCGAGGCGGTGACGGGCCGACGGCGCGCGCGGCGGCGGCGCGGACTGCCGGCAGTCGTGGCGGTGATCGCCGTGCTCGCGCTGCCGGCAGCCGCGCAGGCGGCCTGCCGCCAAGGTCAACACCAGCGGAGCGCGTGAAGTGAGCTACGGATCGGCTGTCCTGGCGGGATCGGTCAACCCGAACGGGAGCAACACGTCCTACTACTTCCAGTACGGGCTGACCAAAGCGTACGGCGCGCAGACGGCGATCGCGGACGCCGGCTCAGGCGCCAAAGTCGTGTCGGTGCGCCTGCCGATCGCGGGGCTGCAGCCGCTGACGGTCTACCACTACCGGCTGGTCGCGGTGAACAGCGCGGGCGCGAGCATCGGCGACGACGAAAAACTGCTGACGACGAAGGTGCCGCTGTCGCTGGCGATCCTGTCCTCGCCCAACCCGGTGCCGTTCGGCGGCACGGTGACGATCCAGGGGACGCTGTCGGGCACCGACAACGCCAACCGCGCGGTCGTGCTGCAGGCGAACCCGTTCCCGTACACGGCGGGCTTTCAGTCAGTCGGCAATCCCGAGCCTGACCCTGGCCAACGGCGGATTCAAATTCGTCGTGCTCGACCAGCGAACAGTCGACCCAGTTCCGCGTGTTCAGCACCCCCGGCAAGCCGGTCGTCAGCGCGGTGACCCAGGAGAACGTCGCCGTGCGCGTGAGCAGTCACGTGGCGCGCACCAAGCGGCGCGGCTTCGCGCGCATCTACGGCACGGTCACGCCGGCCGTGGTCGGCGCGCAGGTGGGCGTGCTGCGCATCGCCAGGCCGCGGCATCCTGCCGGCGGCACGGTGGTCAAGCCGCGCAACTCGATCAGCTGGCAGTTCAGCCGCGTCGTGCGCGTGCAGAAGGCGCCTACCGCGTGCTCGTCCAGGTCGCCCTGGCGGCGTCGTATCGGCGTACGGCACGCCCTGCTGATCCACTGCGGACGCTGCACCAGGTGAGCGCCGCTGCGCGAGGCGGCGGCGCTCACCAGGGTTCTCGTTGTTAATCGAAGAAAGTCCGAGCCTGCGACTGACGGCGACCGTTTCCACGCCGCCGACCGCGCCGGCTCCTCGACGCGTCGGCAGCGTTTCGCGCGCGATCACGAGGCGCTGGATCTGCGAGGTGCCCTCGTACAGCTGCATGATCTTCGCGTCGCGGAACAGCTTCTCGACGGGGTACTCCTTGATGAAGCCGTAGCCGCCGTAGACCTGCACGGCTTCGGTCGCGGTCTTCATCGCCGTGTCCGCCGCGAAGCGCTTGGCGTGCGAGGAGACGCAGCGTGTTGCGTTCGCCGCTGTCGAGCATCGCCGCCGACTTCCACGTCAGCAGGCGGGCCGCCTCGATCTCGGTGGCCATGTCGGCGATGATGAACTGGATCGCCTGGTGCATCGCGATCGGCACGCCGAACTGGACGCGTTCGCGCGAGTAGTCGGTCGCGAACTCGAACGCCGCGCGGGCGATGCCCGTGGCCATCGCGGCCACGCCCGGGCGGGTGCGGTCGAGCGTCATCATCGCGAGCTTGAAGCCCGCGTTTTCCTCGCCCAGCAGGTTCTCGGCGGGGACCTCGACGTCGTTGAAGGAGATCGTCGCCGTGTTCGACGCGCGCTGGCCGAGCTTGTCCTCCTTCTTGTCGACGACCACGCCCCAGTCGCGCTCGACGACGAACGCGCGAGATGCCGCGGTGGCCGGCCTCCTTGTCGGTCTTCGCGTAGACCGTGTAGTAGTCGGCGTAGCCGCCGTTGGTGATGAAGCACTTCGAGCCGTTGATCACGTACTTGTCGCCCTGCTTGACGGCCGTCGTGCGCATGCCCGAGACGTCCGAGCCGGCGTCCGGCTCGGTCAGGCAGAACGAGGCGAGCTTGGGCGCTTCGGTGAGCATCCCGAGGTACTTCTTCTTGATCTCCTCCGAGCCGCCGAGCGCGATCGGCGCCGTCGCCAGGCCGTTGCAGCCGAGCGAGGTCTGGATGCCCGAGCAGCCCCACGACAGCTCCTCCTCGATCAGGCAGCCGTCGAGGTAGCCGGCGCCGGCGCCGCCGTAGGCCTCCTCGATGTGGGAGTTCATCAGGCCGACCTCCCAGGCCTTCTCGATGATCTCCTGCGGCCAGGTCCCGTCCTTGTCGTACTCCCAGGCGACGGGGCGGATCTCCTTGCTCGGCGAAGTCGTGCGCCATCTCGCGCAGGTTCTTCTGCTCGTCGGTGAGCGTGAAATCGACCATTCTCGGAATCCCCCTGCAGGTGGCGGACGGCGCTGGCCGCCGGGGCGCGTGGCGCGCTTGGACCGTGATTGACTAGTCAGTCAACCCGACGATCCAGGGTAGCGGAGGACGCCGATCGGCAGCGATCGAGCACGTGGCGCAAATCATGGCTCGATGCAGAGCGCATTCCCGATCGTCGTGTTCGGCGCCGTCGGGCTGTCGGTCGTGATGTCGATCGATCTTCCTGTTCAGCCGCGGCAGCGTGTACGACGAGATCGGCGACGGCGGGCTGACGCGGCGAGCGCGACGCCGGCGCCGAACGTGCCGCCGGCCCCGACCCGAGTCGAGCCGCGCGGCGCGCGCCGAGCAGGAGCTCGAAATCCGCCAGATGCTGCAGCGCGCGCAGCGCGCGCATGGTCGGGCCGCGGCGAGCCCGCCGCTCGACATCGACGCCGAGGTCGCGCGCCTGCTCGACGCCGGCGCAGCCGGCAGCGGGCACGACCCGGGCTCGCCGGCGGAGGTGCGCCAGCTCGTCGTCGCGCGCAACGAACGGCGTGCGCGCCAGGGCCTCGAGCCGCTCGACGTCGAGGCCGAGGTCAAGCGCACGCTCGACGAGCTCGATCCGGGTCGCGAGCGCGCGGCGACATGGGCCGGCCGTCAGGTATAAACGCGCCCATGAAGGACGCGCGTCGCTTCGCAGCTCGACGAGCTGACGATCCGTCCGGGGACCTACTTCAACCCCTCCGACCGAGGTGCTGATCGTCGTCGACGACTCCCCCGAGGTCGACCACGAGATCTTCGAGTCCGAGGACTTCGACGGCACCGACTGGGTGCTCATCTCCGACGAGTCGCCCGTCGACGAAGGCACAGCGCGACGAGCTGATCGAGGAGTTCCGCGCGACCTACCAGCCCGGCGGCGAGCCGCTCGTCCGACGGCGACGACGTCGAGGACGAGGAGGACGAGCTCGAACCCGACGACGACGAGCTCGACCCGGACTAGCCTGCCGTGCCGCGAGCGGCCTGCACGTGCATGAGCCGGTGCCGTGCCGCGTCGCGACGAGCGGCGGGACGCCCTCGCAGGCTGCGATAGCGCGTGCAGCGGCGATCGCCATTGCTATCGCTGGCTAAGCGACGCCCGCGCGCGCTGCGTGATCCGCAACTCGCCCGCCAGCACGCGTGTTGCACAGCCGCTTGCCCGTGGCTGCTCCTGCTGCGACGCGCCGCCGCGGCGCGGACGCACCGCTCATGCATGCGCCGCGTGCGCGCAGGCTCGTCGGCGCTCGCCCTCGGCGCGCTGACCCTGGCCGCGTGGCCTCCGGCCCGGCGGGCCCCGCGCCCGAGCGGCGCCGCCGCCCGCGCGGCCGCGCTCCGAGCGTGTCGAGCGCGCTGCGGGCCTGCAGCGCAGCGGCAGATCACGCCGGCGCGTACGCGGATACGCGGCGCCTACTCGGCCGCGAAGCGCTCGCTGGCGCGCCTGAGCGGCACCCGCCGCGCCGAACTGGGCGCGGTGCATCGCCAACGTCGCAGGCGATGGCCGCCGGCGGCGACTTCAGCGCCTCGCGCCTGCCGGTGATCTTCCTCACGCTCGAACGAAACCGCCAGTGGTGGACGACCGAACCGCTGCGTCGGCCAGCGGCGTGCGCGTGAGCTTCCCCGGCAGCAAGCTCGTGTGGGAGTACTACGCCGGGCAGGGAATCGAGATCCAGTGGCTCGGCACGTTCGGCGAGGCCAACGGCTACTACCTGTCGGGCCACGAAAACGCCAACCTGCGCCAGCTGCTCTCCGAAGTGCTGCCGCTGGCGACCAAGCGCGCCGGCGGGATCGCGTGGGAGTACATGTTCCCGTTCGACGGCGGCGCGCCCGCCGTGGACGAGCGGCGCTCTCGCAGGGCACCGCGCTGCAGGTGCTCGCGCGCTCGTGGTCGCGCTTCAAGGAACCCGACACTGCTGACGCGCCGCGCAGCAGGCGCTCGGCATCTTCCAGACGCCGCCGTCGAGCGGCGTGCACGTGAAGACGGCGGCCGGCTCGGAGTACGCCGAGTACACCTACGCCCCGAGCGACCGCATCCTCAACGGCTTCATCCAGGCCGTGATCGGGCTGTACGACTACACGCAGATCACCAACGACCCGCTCGGGCTGAAGCTGTTCGAAGCGGGCGACGCGGAGGCGCGCGCCGAGGTGCCCCACTACGACACGGGCGCGTGGTCGCTGTACGACCAGTACTCCGAATCGAACCTCAACTACCACGAACTGCTCACCGAATTCCTCCAGCACCTGTGCGAACGCACGCGCAAAGGTCCGCCGATCGAGCACCGCGCCGGCGCCGACCCCGACGACGCCCACCACGACCACGCCGCCGCCGCCCACGACTCCGACGACGACCACGCCGACGACGCCCTCCGGCGGCGACGGCTCCGGGAACCGGCACGACGGCGAGCGCGGCGCGCGCCCGGCACGGCCGCCACGAGCACGACGCCGCGGCGACGCCGATCGCGGGCGATCAGATCTACTGCACGACGGCCCAGAAACTTCACGACCTACCTGAAGACGCCGCCGGTGATCTCGCTGATCACGAAAACGCTCAAGGGCGGCACCGCGCGGGCGTGCAGCTGTCGCTGTCGAAGATCTCGACCGTGCGCCTGACGCGTGCGCCAGGGCGGGCGCACGGTGTGGAGCAACAGCGCCTACCTCGCACGCGGCAAGCCAAGCTGCTGTGGGTCGACGCCGGCGGACGGCGGCACGTTCAACGTCACGCTCAGCGCGACCGACCCGGCGGGCAACTTCGCGACGGCGACCGGCACGATCGTCGTCTCGCCACGGCTAGACGCGGCGCGCCGGGATGCCGCTGCGCCGCGCGCCGACGGGCCTCTGCGCGATCCTCGCGCCGAGCCGCGCCTAGACTGGTTCGCATGACGAGGCTGCTCAACGCCTGGGGCGCGCTCGGCCGCGACCAGCGACTGGCGGCGATGACCTCGCTGGGCGCTGTTCGTCTCGATGCTGCTGCCGTGGTACAGCAAGACCGTGATCGTGCGCACGCGCGGCGGCGGCGACCGGCTCGCAGAGCCTCAGCGCGTTCCAGGCCTTCTCGTTCGTCGAGGCCGCCGTGCTGCTCGTCAGCGTCGGCGTGCTGGCGACGCTCCTCGCCCGCGCCGAGGGGCGCGACTTCCATCTCCCCGGCGGCGACGGCACGATCGTGATGCTCGCCGGCGCGTGGGTGGCGATCGCTGATCTTCTACCGCCTGTTCGACAAGCCCGGGCTTCAGGGCAACGCACAGATCGTCTCCTCGGTCGGCGTGCAGTGGGGCATCTTCGTCGCCCTGCTCGTCGCGCTCGGGCTCGCCTACGTCGGCCGGCTGATGCGCTTCGGCGAACGCGGCGCGCCACCGCTGTCGCGCGCGAGGCGGCGCGACGACGCCGACTCGCGCCGTGCTCGCGAGCGGCGGCGACCGTCGTCGTCCCTCCTACGAGGACGAGCCGACACGCACGAGACCGTGCCCGAGCGCGGGACGCGGAGAGAGCCGAGCGGCGTTGCCGGCGCGGCGCCGGCGCCGAGGCGCCGACCGTGCCGGGCTCCGAGGCACCGACCGTGCCGACGGCGCCGTCGACTCCAGCCGGCGAGCGGCGCTCGCGCCGCGATCGCCCGCGCTATCCGCCGCCGCCCTCGGAGCAGATGTCCTTCGAGGACGCGCCGCGCGACGGACCGAGTCTCGCTGAGCGGCCGCAGCGACCACTGCGACGAGTGACGTGCGGCGGCGCCCCGCGGCCGCCGCGCCTATCATTGAGCGCCATCGACGCTCTCGCCCGAGCCGAGCATCGTCGCAGGACGTCGCGGACGGGCTGCGCGCCGTCGGCTACCTGCCCGGCGAGTCGACCGCGCTGGTCGTCGTACCTGGCGACGAAGCTCGGCAAGCCGGTGCTCGTCGAGGGCCCGGCGGGCGTCGGCAAGACCGAGCTCGCGAAGGCGCTGGCGAGCTACCTCGGCCGCGAGCTCGTGCGCCTGCAGTGCTACGAGGGACTCGACGAGGCCAAGGCGCTGTACGAGTGGAACTACCGCAAGCAGCTGCTGCGGATCCAGGCCGAGGCCGGCGGCGCCGGCTGGGCGGAGGTGCAGGACGACATCTTCGGCGAGGAGTTCCTGCTCGCGCGCCCGCTGATGACGGCGATCGCGTCCGAGCAGCCCGGTCGTGCTGCTGATCGACGAGATCGACAAGACCGACCAGGAGTTCGAGGCGATGCTGCTCGAGCTGCTCTCGGACTTCCAGATCACGATCCCCGAGCTCGGCCGCATCGAGGCGACGCTCGCAGCCGGTCGTGCTGCTGACCTCGAACAACTCGCGCGAGCTGACCGAGGCGCTCAAGCGCCGCTGCCTGTACCTGTGGCTCGACTACCCCGACGCTCGAGCACGAGCTCGAGATCGTGCGCCTGCACGCGCCCGAGCTGCGCGAGACGGTCGCGCGCCGGCTGGTCGAGGTGATCGGCATGGTGCGCGAGCTCGACCTGAAGAAGCCGCCGTCGATCGCCGAGTCGATCGACTGGGCGCGCGCGCTGCTGCTGCTCGGCGCGCAGGACATCGACGCGGACGACGTTCACCGAGACGATGTCGGTGATCGTCAAGCACCGCACCGACATCGAGCTGGTCGCCGAGCGCGTCGGCCTCAAGCTCCGCGGCGACTCGCTGAGGCCGGCTGAGCCCGCATCCGGCCCACGCCGCGCCGCCCGCTGGGCTGCCGCGCGTCCTCGAGCTCGGCGAGGAGCTGCGCGGCGAGGGCGTCGCGATCGGCACCTCCGAGCTGCTCGACGCGTTCGCGGCGCTCGCGCGAGATCGACTGGCGCGAGCGCGAGCGACTTCCGCGAGGCGCTCGCGGCGACGCTCGCCAAGTCGCCCGAGGACCGGCGCGTCTTCGAGCTCGTCTTCGAGCGCTTCTTCTTCCGCGCCGCCGAGGCGGCGGCGATCGACGCGAGGGCGTGCGCGAGCCGGAGCGACCGGCGGCGGCTGCGGCGACGCCGCCGAGCAGATCGACCTCGACGAGCTGCGCGCGCAGATCGCCCAGGCGCTCGCGCGACGGCGACGAGGGCGCGCCTGCGCGACCTCGCGCGGCTGGCGATCGCGGCGTTCGCGCGCGCGGCAGGAGGGCTCCGGCGTGTCGGCATCGACGTGCAGCGCATCCGCCGCGCGCTCGGCCTGCGCACCGAGCCCCAGCCGGAGCTGCCCGCGGAGGACCCGCGCCACGACGGCCTCCCGCGCGACGCGCTGCGCCGCTTCGAGGCGATGCTGCGGCGCGAGCTCGAGCGCGCGCAGATCGAGCGCACGCAGACGCTGCCGCCGTCGCGGCCGCTCGGCGAGCTCGACCGCGCGCTGCCGAGCGGGCCGGCTGGCGGACCTCGCCGCCGTGCACCGCGTCGTCGCGCAGCTGCGCCGGCGGCTCGCGACGCCACGGCGATCGAGCGGCGCGGCGCACCGCCGGCACGCGCACGTCGACATGCGCCGCACGATGCGCGCCTCGCTGCAGACCGGCGGCGTGCCGGTCGTCGCTCAAGTACCGCCCGCGGCGCCCGCGCCGGCCCGAGATCTACGTGCTCTGCGACGTCTCGACGAGCGTCACCTCGGCCTCGGTCTTCTTCCTCTCGGTGCTGCACGCGCTGCACGACTCGTTCCGCCGGATGCGCTCGTTCGTGTTCATCGAGCGGATCTCCGAGGTCACCGACATCTTCGAGCGCGAGCGCAACTTCAAGGCGGTCAGCGAGCGCGATCGCCGCGACGCCGGCGTCGCCGACGTCTCCGGCTACACCGACTACGGCCGCGTGTGGTCGGAGTTCCGCGTGCTGGTCGAGGACGACCTGCACCCGCGCGCGACCGTGATCGTGCTCGGCGACGCGCGCACCAACGGCCGCGACCCGCGCGCGGACATCTTCGCCACGATCGCCGCGCGCGCCGGGCGCACGTTCTGGCTGAACCCCGAGCCGCGCCTGTACTGGAACTACGGCGACTCCGTGATCGACGCCTACGAGCAGTACTGCACGGCCTTCGAGTGCTGGACGACGCGCCAGCTCGAGGACTTCGTGAGGGCGCTGACGCGGCCGGTCGTCTCGGCCTGAGCCGCAGCCGGTCGATCAGGCGTGCGGGACCAGGGCCAACGCGCGCCGCAAGCCGACGTCGACCTGCGCCATCAGCCAATCCGGCAGCGTCGCGACGCGCTCCTCCAGCGTCCCGCGATCGATCGTCGCAAGTTGCGTGACGTTCACGACCGAGTCTGACTCGAGCTCGGCGAACTCCGTGGAGACGGCAACGTTCCCGGGCAGCGCCGCCAGGCGAGCGTTGCCGGTGAGCACGGCAACCGTCACCGTCTTCAAGCGGGAGCGGTTGTACTGGTCGGCGCTGACGATCAACACCGGGCGGCGAAGAGCAGGAGCAGACCCCCGGGGAAGGCCGAGGTCAGCCCACCAGACCTCGCCGCGGAGCATCAGTCCTCATCGCCGGCGGCGAGAGCGGCTGCGGCAGCGTCGGTGAATGCCGAGTCGGATGGGATCCCCTCGACTGCCAGGTTGATGGCCTCGGTGGTGTCCTCATCCTCCAGCGCATCGAGCCAGCTTCGCGCGGCCCGGGCGTAGAACTCGCTACGAGACACCCCCAAGCGCTTCGCTGCCTGCTCGACGCGCTGGAAGGTCTCATCCGGAACCGATATGGCTGTTTTCATGTAGATGAGTATAACCGCGTTATACCGAGCCCCACGCAGTAGCATCAGCGTGAAGAAGCAGACACCAGGGGGGCTGGCGGCAGGCCGGCTGAGATGGTGCCCGGGAAGCAATTCCACCGGCGCCGACCCTTAGAACCTGTGGGGTAATGCCCGCGAAGGGAGTGACGTGGCAACCGAACTGCAGCCCCGCACCAGGCGCCCGTCCGGCGGAGCGCAGCCGACGCGCGAGCCCACGGCGGCGGCGGACCACGCGATCGAGCTAAGAGCGGTCGAGCGCACGTTCACGGACCGCCGCGGCACGCATGTGCCTGCGCTCGCCGGGATCTCGCTGCGGGTGGCGCGCGGCGAGCTGCTCGCGCTCGTCGGCCCGAGCGGCTGCGGCAAGACGACGCTGCTCGAGCTGATCTGCGGGTTGCAGGCGCCGGACGCGGGCATGCTGCAGAGCGAGCCTGCCGTGCTGATGCCCCAGCGCGACCTGCTGCTGCCGTGGCTCGACGCACGCGACAACGCGGCGCTCGCCCTGCGCGTGGCGCACGTTCCGCGCGCGCAGGCCCGCGCGCGCGCCGCCTCGCTGTTCGCCGAGCTCGGCCTGCAGGGATTCGAGCGCGCGCACCCCGGCGAGCTGTCGGGCGGCATGCGCCAGCGCGTCGCGTTCGCGCGCACGCTGCTCGCGGGCAAGCCGGTGCTGTGCCTGGACGAGCCCTTCGGCGCGCTCGACGCGATCACACGGGCGGAGATGCAGGACTGGCTCGTGGCGGCGCTCGCGCGCGCGCCGCGCACGGTCGTGCTCGTCACGCACGACGTCGAGGAGGCCGTGCTGCTCGCCGATCGCGTGCTCGTGCTCTCGCCCCGGCCAGGACGCGTGGCAGGCGAGATCGACGTTGCGCTCCCGCGCCCGCGCGGGCGCACCGACGCCGGGGTCGTCGCGTTGCGCGAGCAGGCGCTCGAGCTACTCGCCGGAGCGCTCCCGGCGTGAGGCGCCTCGCGCCGGGTCGACTGCTGCCGCCGCTGCTGCTCGCACTGGCGCTGCTCGGCGCGTGGGAGCTCTATGCCGACCTCGGCACGACGAGCTCGTTCGTGCTGCCCGCGCCACACGCGGTGGCCTCGGCGCTGTGGGAGAACGCCGGCTTCATCGCGGCCAACCTCGGACCGACGGCCGAGGAGGTCGGGCTCGGCATCCTGCTCGCGCTCGCGCTCGGCTTCGCGCTGGCGGTCGCCGTGCACCTGTCGAGCCCGCTGCGCCGCGCCGTCTACCCGCTGGCGGTCGGCTCGCAGGCGATCCCGGTCGCGGTGATCGCGCCGCTGCTCGTCTTCTGGTGGGGCTTCGGCGTGCTGCCGAAGCTCGTCGTGATCGTGCTGATCTGCTTCTTCCCGGTGCTCGTGACGACGGTCGACGGCCTGCGCGCGATCGAGGGCGAGCAGCTGAAGCTGCTGCGCACGCTCGACGCATCGCGCTGGCAGGCGTTTCGCTTCGCCGAGCTGCCGGCGGCGCTGCCGGCGGCGCTGAGCGGCGCGCGGATCGCGCTGGCGGTCGGCGTGATCGGCGCCTACATCGCCGAGTCCCAGACGGCCACGAGCGGCGTGCACGCGGGCCTCGGCCATGAGATCAACGCCGACCTGACGGCACTGCAGACGCCGCGCGCCTACGCTGCGGCGTTCGTGCTGTTCGCGCTGGCGATCGCCTGCTTCTATGCCCTGTCCCTGGCCGAGCGCGTGCTCGCGCCGTGGGCGCACCCGACCCGAGGAGAGCCGACTTGAGCAAGATGTCCGCACCGCTGCCCCCCGCATCGCGCCGTCGCACGCGCCGGCGTACCGCGAGGGCGCTCGCCCTGCTGCTGGCAGCGGGCTCGCTGCTCCTCCTCTCAGCCTGCGGCTCCAAGCAGGACAAGATCTCCCCGTCTGCCACCAAGCCGTTCACGGTCGTGCTCGACTTCTTCCCCAACGCCGATCACGCCGCGCTCTACTCGGGAATCGCGCACGGCGACTTCAGCGCAGCCGGGCTCGACGTGCAGCCGCAGACGCCGGCCGATCCCTCCGAACCGCTGAAGCTGCTCGCGGCGGGCAAGGCCGACATGGCGATCTCCTACGAGCCCGAGCTGCTGCTGGCGCGCGACGAAGGCTTCAAGCTGGTCTCGATCGGCGCACTCGTGCAGCGGCCGCTGACCTCGATCATCGCTTTGCCGCAAGGCCACGTGCGCAATGTCGCGGACCTCGCCAACAAGACGGTCGGCACGGCCGGCATCCCCTACCAGGCGGCCGAGCTGAAGACGGCCGTGCAGGCGGCAGGCGCCGACCCGGCGAGCGTCAAGGAAGTCAACGTCGGCTTCAACCTGGTGCAGGCGATGCTCTCGAACAAAGTCGCGGCGACGCTCGGCGGCTTCTGGAACTACGAGGCGATCCAGCTGCAGCAGATGCACAAGCACCCGCTCGTGATCCCGGTCGACAAGGCCGGCGTGCCCAGCTACGACGAGCTCGTGCTGGTCGTGCGCGAAGAGGAGGCGCGCAAGCGCGGCCAGGACCTGCGCGCGTTCCTGCAAGCGCTCACCCGTGGCGAGCGCGAGGTCCGCGCCGATCCTGCCGCGGCTGCGGCGCTCGTCGTCAAAGCCAACCCCTCGCTGCAGCAGAAGCTGCAGCAGGCCTCGATCGAGCAGACGCTGCCGGCGGCGGTGCCGGGTGGCGGCAAGCCGTTCGGCTGGCAGAGCCCCTCCGCCTGGGCGGCGTTCGGCAACTGGATGTTCGACCGCGCCCTGCTCAAGCACGACCCGAACTCGGCGCTGCCGCCGTTCAGCAACGAGTTCCTGCCGGGACAGGGCATCTAGCCGATTGCCATAGGCTGAGGACGTGCGCGTCGGATTGCTCACCGGAGGCGGCGACTGCCCGGGCCTGAACGCCGTGATCAGGGCGGTCGTGCGCCGCGGACTGGCCGAGCCGGGCAACAGCTTCGTCGGCTTCCGCTACGGCTGGGCCGGCGTGCTGGCCGACGACGCGATCGAGCTGACGCTTGCGAGCACCGCCGGCATCCTGCCGCGCGGCGGCACGATCCTCGGCACGTCGCGCACGAACCCGTACGCCGAGGGGCAGGACGGGACGGCTGCGATCCGCGAGACCCTGCGATCGCGCGAGATCGACGCGCTGATCCCGATCGGCGGCGAGGACACGCTCGGCGTCGCGCTGCGCCTGCACGAAGACGGCGTGCCGGTCGTCGGCGTGCCGAAGACGATCGACAACGACCTCGGCGGCACCGACGTGACGTTCGGCTTCCAGACGGCCGTGCAGATCGTGACCGAAGCGATCGACCGCCTGCACACCACGGCCGAGTCGCACAACCGCGTGATGGTGCTCGAGGTGATGGGCAGGCACACCGGTTGGATCGCCACCCATGCCGGGCTGGCAGGCGGCGCCGACGCGATCCTCGTGCCCGAGCGCCCGTTCGACATCGACACCGTCGTCGCGCACCTGCGCGCCCGTCACGAGCGCGGCCGCAGCTTCTCGATCGTCGTCGTCGCCGAGGGCGCAACGCCGCGCGAGGGCACCTTGCAGGTGCTCGAGGGCACGGCGACCGACGCCTTCGGCCATGCCCGGCTCGGCGGCATCGGCGTCATGCTGGAGAGCGAGCTGGAGCGGCGCACGGGCTATGAGAGCCGCGTGACGATCCTCGGGCACGTGCAGCGCGGCGGCACGCCGGTCGCCTATGACCGCGTGCTCGCGACGCGCTTCGGCGTCGCCGCGATGGACGCCGTGCTCGGCGGACGCTCGGGCGTGATGGTCGGACTGCGCGGCACCGCGATCGTCGAGACGCCGCTCGCCGAGGCGCTGCGCGAGCCGAAGCTGCTCGACCCCGCGCTGTACGCGACGGCCGAGCTGTTCTTCGGGTAGCGCGATGCGCGCGATGGTGTTCGAGCGCGTCGGCAGTCCGTTGCGGGCGGTCGAGCGCGAGGCGCCCACGCCTCAGGCGGGGCAGCTGCTGCTGCGCGTGCACGCGTGCGGCATCTGCCGCACCGACCTGCACCTGCTCGACGGCGAGGTCGAGATCAAGGAGCCGCCGCGCATCCTCGGCCACCAGATCGTCGCGACGGTCGAGGACACGGGCGCGGGCAACGAGACGACGATCGGAGTGGGCGACCGCGTCGGCGTGCCATGGCTCGGCTGGACCGACGGGACGTGCGCGTGGTGCCGCAGCGGCCGGGAGAACCTCTGCCCGAACGCGCGCTTCACCGGACGGGACATCGACGGCGGGTTCGCCGAGTACGCGGTCGCGGACGCGCGCTTCTGCTTCCCGATCCCGGAGGGCTACCCGGACGAGCAGGCGGCGCCGTTGATGTGCGCCGGGCTGATCGGCTACCGCGCGCTGCGCATGTGCGGCGAGGCCCATCGGATCGGCCTGTACGGCTTCGGCGCATCGGCCCACATCCTCGCGCAGGTGTGCAGCTCGCAGGGACGCGAGGTCTACGCCTTCACGCGCGCGGGCGATCAGAAGACGCAGGCCTTCGCCCGCGAGCTCGGCGCCGTCTGGGCCGGCGCCTCGGAGGACGCTCCGCCACAGCCACTCGACGCGGCGATCATCTTCGCGCCCGTCGGCTCGCTCGTCCCGCTCGCGCTCGCCGCCGTCGCGCCGGGGGGCACGGTCGTATGCGGCGGCATCTACATGAGCGAGATCCCTTCCTTCCCCTACAGCGCGCTGTGGCAGGAGCGCACCGTGCGCTCGGTCGCCAACCTGACACGAGCCGACGCGCGCGAGTTCCTGCCGCTTGCGCCGCAGGTGCCTGTGCGCACGCACGTCACGACCTATCCGCTCGAGCAGGCCAACGAGGCGCTCGCAGACCTGCGCGCCGGCCGCTTCAGTGGCGCGGCCGTACTCGTCCCTTGAGCACACCGATCGCGCCGCGCCGGGTCTAAGCGGGTTCTCATCGCCCGCTCAGCGTCGCTTTAGCGCGCTCGAAGAAGCTGCCCGGAGTGTCCGCCGCCTCGCGTTCCAACACGCAACGCTCGGCCGCGGCGCTGCCGGCCGCCTGTGCCGCGACCCTCGCTCTGCTCCTGGCCGGCTGCGGTGGCGCGGGGTCCGGCTCGAGCAGCAGGGTCGCGACGCAGGCCACCACCGGCACGCAGGGCACGGGCTCGAGCCCGCCGTCGGCGTCAGGGCATAGCGCGACCGCGGACGGCCACCCTTCGGCGCTGCACGTCGGCGCGAGCACGAAGCTCCCCGAAGCGGTGCAGCTGCCGGCCGTGACAGCCGGCCTGGGCGGGGTGCTCGCGCTCGCCGGCCTCGACGCGGCGGACTCATCGCTCGCGAGCGTGACGCTGATCGACGGCGGCTCGGCGAGCACTGTCGCGCAACTGCCCGAAGCGCTGCACGACGCCGCTGCGGCGAGCATCGCCGGGCGCGCCTACCTGTTCGGCGGCGGCAACGCCGGCACCGCGAGCTCTTCGATTCTCGAAGTCACGCACTCGGGGGCGCGTGTCGCGGGGCATCTGCCGGCACCGTCCTCCGATGTGGCCGCCGCCGCGATCGGCGACACCGCCTACGTCGTCGGCGGCTACACCGAGACGACGCCGCTGCGCACGATCGTCGCGTTCACGCCCGGCCGCGCGACGCGAGTCGCCGGGATGCTGCCGCGCCCGCTGCGCTATGCCGCCGTCGCGGCGGTCGGCGGACCATCTGCTGATCGCCGGCGGGACCTCCGGCGAAACCGCCCAGCGGGCGATCCTCTCCTTCGACCCGGCGAGCGGGCGCGTGCGGCAGATCGGACAGCTGCCACGTGCGCTGACGCATGCCGCCGGCGCATCGCTGAACGGCTTCATGTACGTGCTCGGCGGGCGCGGCGAAGGGCTCACCGAGCAGACTTCGGCGATCCTCGCGATCGACCCGTCGAGCGGCGCGGTCAGCCCCGCCGGGCATCTGCCCGAAGCGCTCTCAGACCTCGGCGCGGCGTCGCTCGGGCAGCGCATCGTCGCGGTCGGCGGCCGCGATCGTGCCGGGACCGTGCACGACCGCGCGCTGACGCTGCTCGCCGCCGGCACGATGAGCGCGCCGCGCGCGCTCGCCGCGCTCGCCGCGCTCGCGCTGACGCTCGGGCTCACCGCATGTGGAGATAGCCCCTCGGCGGGTCGATCGAGCGCCGGGGGCGAATCGACCGGCGCGGGCGGCGCCGAAGACGCCGCCGGCGGTGACGGCGCGCGTGCAGGACGCGGCGTCGAAGTCCCGCGCGCCGGCCGGGTGCCGCCGCCGCTCGGGCACGCCGACGTCTACGCGGCCGACCGCCCTGGGCGCTTCAGCCCGCGCGTGCGCGGCGACAGGGCGCTCGTGTACGTGCCCAACAGCGAATCGAACACGCTCGATGTGATCTCGCAGAGGACGTTCAAGGTGATCGACAGCTTCCCGGTCGGCACGCTGCCCCAGCACGTGGTGCCCGCGTGGAACCTGCGCACGCTGTACGTGACCAACGATCTCGGCAACAGCCTCACGCCGATCAACCCCCGCACCGGCCGGCCCGGACGGCCGATCCCGGTGACCGACCCGTACAACATGTACTTCACGCCGAGCGGGCGCTGGGCGATCGTCGTCGCCGAGGCGCGCCGCGAGCTCGACTTCCGCGACCCGCGCACGATGGCGCTGCATCGGGCGCTGCCGACGCCGCAGTGCCGCGGCGTCGATCACATGGACTTCACGGCCGGCGGCCGCTACGCGCTGGCTTCATGCGAGTTCGCGGGCTGCGTGATCGTCGTCGACCTGCGCAGCGAGCGGGTCGTGCGCAAGATCCCGCTCGCGGCCGGCGCAAAGCCCCAGGACGTCAAGCTCTCCCCCGACGGACGCACCTTCTACGTCGCCGACATGGCGCTCGGTGGCGTCTGGCTGATCGACGTGCGCACGCTGCGCGTGATCCGCTTCGAGCTGACCGGCGCCGGCGCGCACGGCCTGTATCCGAGCCGCAACGCGAAGGTGCTCTACGTCTCCAACCGCGCCGAAGGGTCGATCAGCGTGATCTCGTTCGCCACGCGTCGCCCGATCGCCAAGTGGCGCCTACCCGGCGGCGGCTCGCCCGACATGGGAGGCGTCTCGGCCGACGGCAGCATCCTCTGGCTCTCGGGCCGCTCGAACTCCTCGGTGTACGCGATCTCGACGCGCACCGGGCGCCTCTTGCACAGCATCCCGGTCGGCCAGGGGCCGCACGGCCTACTCGTCTGGCCCCAACCCGGCCGCTACTCGCTCGGGCACACCGGCATCCTGCGCTAGCGGCGCCGCACCGACCGGATGCGCCCGCTGCGCAGCGCCCGGCAAGGCGCTGGGCGCGAAGCCGGGGAGCACGAGCTCGATCCGAGCCCCGCCCTCGGGCGAGCCACCGGCGCTCACGTCACCTCCGTGCGCGAGCGCGATCGCGCGCACGATCGACAGGCCGAGGCCGGTCCCGCCCGAGGCGCGGTCACGTGCAGAGTCGATGCGATGGAAGCGATCGAAGACCCGCTCGCGTTGCTCGTTCGGGATCCCGGGGCCGTCGTCTTCGACGAGCAATCGCAGGCGCCCGCCGCGCATCGTCTCGACACGCAGGCGCACGATGCCCACCCCGGGCGCGGTGTGCTCGATCGCGTTGCCGATCAGGTTGCGCAGCGCCTGCGCGAGCCGGTCGGGGTCGCCGTCGAGCACGCCCTCGGGCACGCTGCCGACAAGCTCGAAGCGACGGTCGGCGAGCAGGCCCATCCCGTCCCACAGCTGCTCGACGAAGGGACGCAGCTCGATCGGCGCGTGGCGCAGGAACTCGGTCTGCTCGCTGCGGGCGAGCAGCAGCAGGTCGTCGACGAGGCGACTGACGCGCGCGATCTCTGCCTGCACGAGCCCCTCCACGCGGCGCACCTCGGCAGGCGAGGGGCGCTCCTGCGCGGCGAGCACTTCGAGCTGTCCGCGGATCACCGTCAGCGGCGTGCGCAGCTCGTGCGAGGCGTCCGCGACGAACGCGCGCTGTCCGGCGAACGCCTCGGTCAGCCGGTCGAGCATGTGGTTGAACGCGTCGCTGAGCACGCGCACCTCGCGCGCCTCGCCCTCGGGGTCGTGAATGCGCGGATGAAGATCGCCGGCGTCGACGCGCGCCGCGACCGCGGCCATCCGCCGCAGCGGGCGCGAGACGCGCGTGCCGATCAGGTATGCCGCCAGCAGTGCGCCGGCCAGCGCGATGCTCCCGGCGAGGATGAACGCGCGCGCCACGCTCGCCTGGGCGTGCGCGACGCCGGCCAGCGACTCGCCCACGCCGACCGTCGCGCTCGAGCCGTCGCGCAGCCGCACGTGGTGCTTGAGCAGGCGCAGGTCGCCGACGTCGCCAGCGCCGGCGTCGAGTAGCCGGCCGGGCTCGTGAGCAGCGTCGCCGAGAGCGCGTTCTCGTGCGCCTGCTCGGCTGCGCTCTCGCCGTCGTCGGGCTTGACGGCGTCGGCGAAGAGCTCCGGTCGATTGGTGACGGTGCCACGCCCGGGCACGTTCGCGAACAGCACGATCGAGCTGGCGGTGAAGGACTGATCGCGCACGTACTCGCCCGCCTCCGCATATGCCCGTCCGCGCGTGGGCGGCCCGCCGCGGGCGAGGTCGTGCGTCAGCCCGTTGGCGTAGCCGGTGATCTCGCTGTCGATCTGCCGGCGCAGCTGGGTGCCCGTCCCGCGGTAGACGGCGACGAACGCGATGCCCGTGCAGATGCAGCGTGACGAGCGCGATCCAGCCGGCCAGCCGCCAGCGCAGGCCGACCCGCGCAAGGCGTTCGCGTAAGCCGCGCATCGCGCTCAGCCGGCGCCGCCCAGCCGGTAGCCGACGGCGCGCACGGTGAGGATCGGCGCCGGATCGCCCGGCGCTCCGAGCTTGCGCCGCAGGTAGCCGACGTAGACGTCGACGACGTTGGTCGTCGGATCGTGCTCGTAGCCCCACACGGCGCTGAGGATCTGCTCGCGTGAGAGCACCTGTCCGTGGTGTCGCATCAGGTAGGTGAGCAGCTCGAACTCGGTCGTCGAGAGCGTCACGGCGCGGCCGCCCCGGTTGGCCTTGCGCGTGAGCAGGTCGACTTCGATGTCCTCGGCGCGCAGCGTGTTGGCGGAGGCCTGCGCGACGACGCGCAGGTGCGCGCGCACGCGCGCCACGAGCTCGGCGATCGAGAACGGCTTGACGAGGTAGTCGACGGCCCCGGCCTCGAGCCCCGCGACCCGGTCCTCGATCCCATCGCGGGCGGTCAGCACGATCACGGGCATCGTCGGGCGCGCGCGGCGCAGACCCTGGAGGATCTCCATTCCCGGGCGCCCGGGGAGCATCAGGTCGAGCACGACCGCGTCGCAGTCGCCGCCCAGCGCGAGGCGCTCGCCCTCGATCCCGTCGAGCGCCGCCTCGACGGCAAAGCCCTCGGCCTCCAGGCCACGCTGCACGAAATCGACGATTCCCGGCTCGTCCTCGATCAGCAGGACACGCGCCGCCGTCTGGGACTCACGCTGTGCGCCCGGCTCGGCACCGGCCGACAGCGCCTCGCCGCGCTCTGCGCGCGTACTCGCCGACATTGCACAAGGATAGGCCGCGAACGGCCGTCAATGAGCGCCTACGGGTTTTGGAGAACTTTCTCATCTACCTGTTACCGCGTCCTTAGTTCCCGCTCACACACTGCGAGCCATGGCAGTCGACCGTCAAGCGTCGTTCCCGTCGTCGACCAGGGCTCGCCTCGGAGGCCTCGTCGGCGGCGGGACGACGGGGAACGAGCGCCTCACGTCGGTCACCGGCGCAGTGCTGATCGTGCTGCTCGCTGTGATCGGCGTGACGATCATCGCCCTCGGGCCGCTCCTCTCCGTCCACCTGTTCGTCGGCATGGTGCTGGTCGGGCCCGTAATCGCTGAAGCTCGCCAGCACGGGCTACCGCTTTGTCCGCTACTACACGGCCAACCCGCGCTACCACCGCAAGGGACCGCCCGCGCTGCCGCTGCGGGTGATCGCGCCGGTGGTGGTGCTGAGCACGCTCGTCGTCTTCGTCAGCGGCGTCGCGCTGCTGTTCGCCGGCCCGAGCTCGCGCGACACGCTGCTGCCGATCCACAAGGTCAGCTTCTTCGTCTGGGTCGCCTTCATGTCGATCCACGTGCTCGCGCACCTGCCGACGATGCTGCGCTCGCTGGTAGCCGACTACGGCCCGAGACGCGCGAGGGCGAGCACGTGGCAGCAATACCTCGGCACACGCGACAGCGTCAACGGGCGAGCCGGGCGCGTGCTCTCGCTGAGCAGCGCGCTGACCTTCGGCGTGGTGCTCGCGATCGTGCTGATCCCGCAGTACGGACCTTGGCTCTCGGCCCACAACCTTCACCACTGACATGCGCCGACACGCCACACACGAGCGCGACAGCTCGCTGCGCAGGCTCAACCGCGTCAACCGCTGGCTGCTCGCGGGCAGCCTCACGCTGACCGGGGTGCTGACCGAGGTCGTCGCCCACGCGTTCCCGGGAAGCGCACACGCGAGCTCTGCGAGCGCGCCCGCCAAAGCGGCTCAGCACAAGCACTCGAGCCATTCATCCACGCACGGCTCGACCTCGACGAGCAAGCCGAAGCCGCCTGCGCAGGCACCCGAAGCGAGCGAATCCAGCAGCGAAGGCTCCAGCGAAGCGCCAACCGAACCGGCACCGGAAGCGACGCATGAAGAAGTTCCGGCCGAAGAACCCGCACGCGAAGCGGCACCGGCGCCCGAACCAGAAGCCGCGCCGGAACCGGCTCCGGAAGCCGAAGCGCCGGTCGTCTCGGGGGGATCGTGAAGCTCGAGCGCCCTCGCCCCGCGCGCGGCACAGGCTGCGCCTCCTGGCAGGCGCTCGGCACGAACGTCGTGCTGCGCACCACCGATCCCGCCGGCCTGGCGAGCGCCCGCGAGGCCGTCGAGGCGGAGCTGGCAGCGATCGACCGTGCCTGCAGTCGTTTTCGAGCGGACTCCGAGCTCTCGCGGCTCAACGAGCGCCCTGGCAGGCCCGTGCAGGTCAGCCCGCTGCTCCTCGAGGCGCTCGCGCTCGCGCTCGATGCGGCGAGCGTGACCGACGGCGATGTCGACCCGACGCTCGGCCGGGCGCTCGAGCTCGCCGGCTATGACCGCGACTGGCAGCTGCTGCCCGCGCCCGGCGACAGGCAGTCCCAGGGCGCCGACACGGGTGCCCCGGCGCTGAGGCTGCGCGCGCTCAGCGGCTGGCGCTCGGTCTCGCTGGACGCGCGGACGCGCACCGTCCGGCTGCCGCACGGGGTGCGGCTCGACCTGGGCGCAACCGCCAAGGCGCTCGCGGCCGACCGCGCCGCGACGGCCGCCCACACGGCCGGCGGCGATGGCGTGCTCGTCAGCCTCGGCGGCGACATCGCGACGGCCGGGCCGCCACCGCCCGGCGGCTGGCGCATCCACGTGACCGACGACCACCGCAGCGACGCCACGGCTCCTGGACAGACGGTCTCGATCCGCTCCGGCGGCCTGGCAACGTCGAGCACGACCGTCCGGCGCTGGAGTCACGAAGGCCGCACGATGCACCACATCCTCGATCCCGCTACCGGGAACCCCGCGAACACGTGCTGGCGCACGGTGAGCGTGGCCGCCGAGAGCTGCGCGGACGCGAACATCGCCTGCACGGCCTCGCTCGTGCGCGGCCGTGCGGCGCTCGACTGGCTCGCCGAGCTCGAGCTGCCGGCGAGGCTGCAGGACCGCGACGGCGCGGTGACGACGATCGGGCAGTGGCCGGCGCCGCAGTCTGCTCAGCCGAGCGTGGCGGTCGCGGGATGATCGCCCCACTCGCCGTCGTCGGCGGCAGCGCCTACTGGTACCTGACGCGCTCGACCGGCGTCGTCGGCCTGCTGCTGCTGACGCTGGCCGTGGCGCTCGGCGTCGTCGACGTGCGTCGCTTGAGCACGCCGCGCTGGCCGCGCTTCGCGCTCGACACGCTGCATCGCAACGTCTCGCTGCTGGCGATGGCGTTCCTCGCCGTGCACGTGCTGACCGCGATCCTCGACAGCTTCGCGCCGATCTCGATCGTCGATTCGGTGATTCCGTTCACCGGCAGCTACAGGCCGTTCTGGCTCGGCCTCGGCGCGCTCTCGCTCGACATGCTGCTGGCCGTCACGATCAGCAGCCTGCTGCGACGGCGCCTGGGCTTCGCGAGCTGGCGCGCGATCCACTGGCTGACCTACGCGAGCTGGCCGATCGCCCTGCTGCACAGCTTCGGCACGGGCACCGACGTGAAGTCCGGGTGGTTGCTGGTGCTCAGCATCGTCTGCCTGCTCGTCGTGCTCGGCGCGGTGCTCGCACGCGCGGTCGCCGGCTGGCCGGCGCACCTGCGCGCGCGCAGCGCCGCGCTCGGCGGCGCCGGCGCGTTCTCGCTGTTCTTGCTGCTGTGGCTGCCCGGCGGCCCGCTCGGCTCCGAATGGGCGCGGCGCTCGGGCACGCCGGGCAAGCTGCTCGGGCATTCCGCACAGGCCAAGACGACGAAGGAGAGCGGAGCACGATGAGCGGATCGTTCCCCGCAGCCGAGTTCTCCACAGCCGACGAGCTCACGCGCGCATACGAGCGGCCCCCACGGCCGGCCGAGCCGGATCGGGCGGGCTCGCTGCCGCGCCTGCTCAGGGGCGTACCGGCGGACGGCGACGCGCTCGACCTCGACCGGCACATCGGCGTGCACGGCGAGCTCCCCCACGAACGTCGTCGCCGGCGCTCCGGAGCGGTTGAGCTGATCGAGCAGGTCGAGCGCGCCGGGCTGCGCGGGCGCGGAGGCGCGGGCTTTCCGACTGGCGCGAAGCTGCGCGCCGTCGCGGCGCGGCGAGGGCGCCCGATCGTCGTCGTCAACGCCGCCGAGGGCGAGCCGGCGAGCGACAAGGACCGCGTGCTCTGCCAGCTCGCGCCTCACCTGATGCTCGACGGGGCCGTGGCGGTCGCCCACGCACTCGGCGCCCGTGAGGCGATCGTCGGCGTCTGCGAGTCCTCCTCGGTCGCCGAGACGCTCGCTCGCGCGATCGCCGAACGCGGCGCGGGCGATGGCGTACAGATCGAGCTGTCGACGGTGCCGCCCGGATACGTGGCCGGCCAGGAGTCAGCGCTCATAAGCCATCTGAACGGCGGCCAGGCGCTGCCGACGTTCACGCCGCCGATGCCCTTCGAGCAGGGGGTCAGGCGACGCCCGACGATGCTCTCCAACGCCGAGACGTTCGCCAACATCGCATTGATCGCGCGCCACGGGCCCGACTGGTTCCGCGCGCTCGGCACGGCCGAGCAGCCGGGCTCGACGCTCGTGACGCTGTCCGGATCGCTCGCCGCCCCGGCCGTCTACGAGATCGAGTACGGCACCTCGCTGCGCGCGCTGCTCGACGCGGCCGGCGGCCTGCTCGCGCCCGTGCGCGCCGTGCTGCTGGGCGGCTACGCCGGCACCTGGGTCGATGGCGCGCTGCTTGCCGACCTGATGCTCTCCGACGCGCAGCTCGCGCGCCACGGCGCCACGCTCGGCGCCGGCGTCATCGCGCTGCTCTCAGATGCCGCCTGCCCGGTGGCCGAAACGGCCCGCGTCACGCGCTGGCTGGCGGGCGAGAGCGCCGGGCAGTGCGGGCCCTGCGTCCACGGCCTCGGCGCGCTCGCCGGGACGATCTCAGAGCTCGCCGCCGGCGTGGCTTCGCATGACGCCGAGCAGCGCGTGGAAACCCTCTCGCGGCTCGTTCGCCGGCGCGGCGCCTGCGCCCATCCCGACGGCACCGCCCGCTTCGCGCTCAGCGCGATCGAGGTGTTCGGCGATGAGTTCGCCGACCACGCCCGCCACGGGGCCTGCGAGCGCTGCACTGTCCCTGCCGAGCTGCCGCTGCCGGCGCACGCGCGCGTGCAACCTCGTTCGAGCAGCCGCGCGCGTGCCTCCTCGCGCCCGCGCACACTCTCCGGCGAACGAGCGGTCCGATGAGCCACCGGCTGCGCCTGAACCCGATCGCCTGCGAGGCGCACGGCATGTGCGCCGAGCTCTTGCCCGAGCGGATCACGCTCGACGAGTGGGGCTATCCGGTGCTCGACGACGAGCCGGTCTCGGGCGCGGTGCTCGACCACGCCAAGCGTGCGGCGGCGGCGTGCCCCACGTTCGCGCTGCTCGTCGAGCGCGAGCGCGAGCGCAGCCGCAGCTGAGCAGACGCAGCGACGACGCACCGGCGCCCGACCCGTGGGCCCAGTCGTCAGCTGCTCACAGCGCCCACGCGTGCACGGCCGCCAGCCCGGCCCACTCCTCATATGGCGCGAAGAAGGCACGCACCTCGTGCTCGAGCGCACGCGCGTACGGGTCGCCGCCGCTGAGCAGGCGACCGACGAGCTTGAGCAGGCCGACGTCGCCGGCGGGCACCTGATCGTGGCGCCCCTGGCCGTGCAGCGCGAGCATCTCCACCGTCCAGCTGCCGATCCCCGGGATCGCGCGCAGCCTGCGCCAGACGCGCTCGTGCTCTGAGCTGTACAGGTCGACGCGGCCCTTGGCGACCTCGCGCGCCGCCCGCACGAGCGTCACCGCCCGGCAGGCCGCAAGGTCGAATGACTCCAGGCGCGCCGGCGCCGTGCCGGCGAGCGCCTCGGCCGTCGGCAGGTCGCGCAGCGGGCTGGCGGCGCCGTCCCAGCCGATCCAGCGCCGCCCCAGCGCGGACAGCAGCCGGCGCTCGATCGCAGCGGCGCGCTCGTACTCGATCAGCTGCTCGCAGACCGCCCAGGCGAGCGCCTCGAACGGCTCCGGGCGCCGCCGCACGCGCAGCCACGGCCGGCGACTGAGCGAGCGGCCGATCAGCGGGTCGCGCGCGAAGCGGCGGTGAAACGCGCGCAGGTCCTCGTCGACGCCCAGCGCGAAGCGCATCCGCTCGATCCCGTATGCAGGCCGCCGCGCGCGTGCCCGCGCGGGCGCCGAACAGGACGCTGTCGGGCGCCGTCTGCGCCACGCGCACGAGCACCGGCTCGCCGTCGTGGTGCAGCAACCGCTCGAGCACGCCCCCGCGCCGGCGCACGGTGCCGTCCATCGCGCCGCCGGGCAGGCGAAACGGGCCCGCCGGCCGCACCTCGACGCGCTGCTCGACCGTGCTCACGACCGCGCCGCCCGGCGCTAGTCGCGCCCGCCGAGCAGGTGCACGTCGAGCAGCAGCGAGCGGCTGCCGACGATCTGCACGAGCTCGCCGGCGGCCGAGCCGCTGCGCCGGCGGCCGCGCCCGAGGCGGCGTCCGGCCTGGCGCCCCTGCGCGAGTGCCTGCGAACGGCGCTGGCGTCGCGCCACCAGCCCGACTACTGCAGCGCCGGCGACGAAGCCTCCGGCTGCGACAGCCGCCGCCTGCACCGCCGGCAGCGTCATGCTCTCGCGCGCCGGCAGCAGATCGCCGGAGACGACCTCCGCGCGCACGACGCGCGCCTCCTCGGCCAGCACCGGCAGCGAGCCGGCAGCGGCGCCGTGCCCTACGGCATCCGGGCTCTCGGTCCCCGACTCGACCGCCTCACCGGGCTTCATATCTGCCTCCGTGCGTCCTGTAGACGTGCTCATCGGGCAAGTGTAGAGAGCGCCTCAGACCACCCGGCGCCCCGGGCCTTACAGCTCGCGCTCGTAGATGCGATAGCGCTTGACGACCTTTCCGCCCATCGCTTCCATGCCGCGGTTCATCGGCGTGTTGGTCTCGAGGATCCAGCCCATCTCGCCGCCGTCCTGCGGGCGCGCTTCGGCGGCGTCGTAGTGCAGCTCGTACAGCCGCGCGGCGACGCCCGTGTGCTGGTACTCGGGCTTGACGCCGAGGAAGCCGACGCGCACGCGGTCGGTCAGCCTGCCTTTGTTGAGGAAGTACCACCAGCCGAACGGCAGCAGGCGGCCTTTCATTTTGGCCAGCACCTGGTTCGCGTCGGGGACGGTGATCGCCATGCCGACGACCTCGCCGTCCGCTTCGCGCTCGGCGATCATGAACCAGTGCTTGTCGAAGACCAGGTGCAGCTCCTGCGCGTAGGCATCCAGATCCTTCTTCGAGAACGGGACGAAGTCCCAGTTCTTCGACCACGCGGAGTTGTAGACCTCGGCGAACTTGTCCATGTCCTTGCGTAGCTGCCAGCGGCGCATCGGGCGCACGCGGATGCCGTGCTCGCTCTGGGCCTTCTCGGCCAGCTCCCAGATCACGGGCAGCACTTTGTCGCGGTCGGTGACCTCGAGGTTCCACATCAACAGGTCGATCGCCTTGCTCATACCGGCCGCCTCGATGCGCTCGCGGTAGTACGGCGGGTTCCACGATCTGGGCGATCATCGGCCGCAGCTCGTAGCCCTCGATCAGCACACCGCTCTCGTCGTTCATGGCGAAGCTGGCCGGACCGACCATGCGCTCCTTGCCGCGCTCGCGCAGCCACGCCGCGGCGACATCGAGCAGCCCGTCGAGCACCTCCTGGTCGTCCTCGAACTCGAGGAAGCCGAACCAGCCCCAGTTCTTGCCCTGGTACTCGTTGAACGCGTCGTTGACCTGCGCGGTGATGCGCCCGACGACGCGGCCGTCGCGCCATGCCAGGAAGTACTCGGCCTCGCCGTGGCTGAAGAAGGCGTTGAAACGGCGACTGAGGAACAGCCGCCGCTCGAGCTTCAGCGGGGGCACCCACTGCGGGTGGTTAGCATGCAGGCCGAACGGGAGGTCGATGAATCGCTTCAGATCTCCGCCGCTCGATACGGACCTGATTTCGACTCCCACGGCCGAGGCACACTACATGCAGACCTCCATCGACGTCTTCGCAAAGGTCCGCGACCACGACCGCTCCGAGCTGCTCGCGGCGGCGCGCGAGGCGGACATCCTGCCCTACTTCCACCTGCTCACCTCGCCGGCGATGCCTGTCGTCGAGATGGAGGGAGCAGAGCGGATCATGCTCGGCTCCAACAACTACCTCGGCCTGACCGGCGACGAGCGTGTGATGCAGGGCGCCGAGGACGCGCTGCACCGCTATGGCACCGGCCTGACCGGCTCGCGCCTGCTCAACGGCACGATTCCGCTGCACCTCGAGCTCGAGCGCGAGATCGCCGAGTGGATGGGCAGCGAGGACGCGATCGTGTTCACGACCGGTCACCAGGCGAACGTCGGCACGCTCGGCACGCTGCTCGGGCCGCAGCGACACGGTGATCGCCGACGCCGGCGACCACGCGTCGATCCTCGACGGCTGCCTGCTCTCGCGCGCCAAGCTGCGCCCGTTCCGCCACAACCGCCTCGACAAGCTCGAGAAGATGCTGCAGCGGGCGCAGGACGACGGCGGCGGCATCCTCGTCGTCGTCGACGGGGTGTTCTCGATGGAGGGCGACATCGCCCCGCTGAACGAGATCTGCGAGCTGTGCGAGCGCTACGGCGCGCGCCTGATGGTCGACGAGGCGCACGGCGCCGGCGTGCTCGGCTCCCACGGAGCCGGCACGGCCGAACTGCTCGGCGTGGCCGACCGCGTCGACCTGCGCATGGGGACGTTCTCCAAGTCGCTTGGCCTCCTGCGGCGGCTTCGTCGCCGGCTCGCACGAGGTGATCGAGTACCTGCGCCTGTATTCGCGCGCCTTCCTGTTCACGGCCTCGGCCGTCCCCGCCGCCGTCGGCGCCGCGCTCGCCGCGTTGCGCGTGCTGCGCTCCGAGGACGGGCCGCCGCTGCTGGCGCGCGTGCTCGAGAACGCGCGGCACCTGCGCGACGGGCTGGAAGCGCAGGGCTTCGCCGTCGTGCGCCCGCAGGCGCTTCCGAGCGGCGCGCCCGTGCAGGAGCACGCCCCGGGCCTACGCGCCGGCGCCGGCGACTCGGCGGCCTTTTCGCAGACGATCGTCACGCCGATCGTGCCCGTGCTCGTCGGCGACGATTGGAAGGCGGCGCTGCTGTGGCGTGCGCTGTACGACGAGGGTGTGTTCGTCAACACGGCGCTGCACCCGGCCGTGCCGCCGGGCGGCGCGCTGCTGCGCACGAGCGTGATGGCGACGCACGACACGGCCACGCTGGACCGTGCGCTGGAAGCCTTCGCGCGCGTCAAGCGCGCGTTCGAGGCGGAGCACGGTCCGCTTCCGGGACCCGTCGCGGAGTGATCGGCCGAGGTTCCGCCACCGCCCCGGGTAACCCATACCCCCCGAGCGTCTTGTCCAAATCTTCACAAGTCCGAAGCGGACACAAAAAGGTCGCTTCTAGCGTACGAAGCGCGAGAACCTGGTTGACCGGATACCCCGTCCTGACATAGCTTGCGGGAGCGCTCTGCATGTCGTCCAGGTTCGCTCCGCACCTGTCATCTCCGAGACAATCTTGATGGGCTGAAGGCTCTGGCCCTGGGTTGATCCTGGACGTCCTCCGAGCGCTAACTCGTCCAAAAATCAAGCACGGATGTTGCGGCTCGGATGCCCGGGGCCGCAACGGGGAGAGTCCCAAATGAACGCGACAGCGACGATTGCCCCTGCTCCGCAGTACATGCGCGCCCTGGAGCGCGCCAACAAGGTTCGCCTGGCCCGTGCGGAGCTCAAGCGCAAGGTCTCGATGGACGAGGCCGATGCCGCCGAGGTGATCCTCCGCTGCCCGTGGGAGGCCCACAGCATGGCCGTCGCCGACCTGCTGATGAGCCAGCGCCGCTGGGGACAGACCCGCTGCCGCAAGTTCCTCGCGCAGATCCCGATGTCCGAGAAGAAGACGATCGGCTCGATGACCGAGCGTCAGCGCCGGACGCTGGCGGCGATGCTGCGTTCCTCTGCCGAGCGGGGCCGCGCCTGGGGCGCGACCCCCCTGCTAACGGACAGCCTGACGAGAGCGTGAGCTCCCACCAGCCGGCGAGCATCCCGATCAGTCCGAGCCGCGGGCGCACCTCCCACACGCCGCAGCCACCCTGGCCGAGCTCGCGCACGGGCAGGCGCACGAACTTGTAGCGCCCAGGTTCGAGCTTCATCCGCTCGAGCTGCTCCTGGGCGCGCAGCTCGTGCAGCGCACGCCCGCGGGCGATGCCGCGGAGATCCTGCAGCCGAGCCGCGAGCCGGTCGCGCTGGCGCTCGAGCTGCTCGAGGCTGAGCAGCCGCGGCCCGCCGAAGAGCTCCTCGCGCGGCAGGCGCGCGGCGCCGGCCGGGATGTGCGGAAAGCCGGCGGCGACGATCTGCGAGAGCTCACGCTCCAGGCGCGAGATCTGCCCGCGCAGCGAGCGCCGGGCCGCCGACTCGTCGAGCGTCTCGACCGGCGGAGCCGCCGGTCTGCTGCGATCGATCGTCAGCTGCTCGCTTTGGCTCACGTCCCGACTCCTCCTGCTTGCGCGCCGGACGCCGGAATTCTACCAGCGCTGCAGGCCCCGCGTGCCCGCTTGCGGGCCTGCCGATCAGGTGCTCGCGCTGCGCGCTCACGGCGCCTGCAGCGAGGCGCGAGCGCTCCACAGCGCCTCCTCGGCGTACAGCTCGGGCACGCCGGCGACCTGCACCGCGAACAGCACCAGCCGGGGCGAGCGCGAGCGCGCCGCGTGGGCAGCGGCGAGCTCGCCGAACAGCACCGCCAGCGGCGCCGCCGCGTCGGCGACGACCAGCCGGCCCTGCGGCAGCTCGGAGGCGTCCTCGCCGCGGCCGAGGCGCTCGCCCTCGGCGCTCGCACGGATCCCGAGCGGCCCGTCGACGCATTCGGCGTCGAGCGCCCACACGGGCACGCCCGTGTCGAGCAGGGCGATCAGCAGCACGTCCTCGAGCAGGCCGCCGGAGATGAAGCCGCCGTGCAGCATGCGGTCGAACACGGCCCCCTCGATCGGCGTGCGCACGACCTCCGGGTCGAGGCCGATGTGGCGGAAGAACACGCGATAGGCCGAGGGCACGGGCTCGCGCCGCACGGCGACCGCGTTGGCGCCGCGGAAGCGATTGGACTTTTCGCGCAGCCGCGCGAGCAGGTCGGCCGGCGAGGCGCCCGTCAGCGAGCCCGCCCGGGCCACCTCTACTTGCGTGCTGAGCAGCGCCAGCCCGGGCAGCTCCTGCTCGACCTCGCGCGCGCACCAGCCGTGCACGAGCTCCGGCGTCGGCGCCGCGCTCATCGCGCCGGTCCGCGCCAGCCGCGGCCGCGAGCTCCGCTCACGAGCGTTGCCACTCGCCGGCGCAGCAGCGCCCGCGAGGGACTGTTGATCAGCGCGCCCCCCTGCACCTCGCCGCCGGGGTAGAGGAAGCTCACCTGCGGGCAGGTGCCGACCTTGTACAGCGCCGCCAGCGCCCCGTCATTGTCGATCCCGATCGGCAGCGAGAGCCTGTGCGTGCGGATCAACTTGCGCAGCTTGCCGCGATCGCCCTTCAGCGCGACCCCGGCGAAGCGCACGCCGGGGAAGGACGGCGCGAGCGCTTGCATCTCGTCGAGCACGTCCGGGCACGATCCGCCGTCGACGAACAGCGCGAGCACGACCGGGGCACCTTCGTAGAGCTGACAGACGTTGAGGATCCGCGGGCCGCGCTCCTTGCATGCCGGCACACGCCCGGCGGCGCCCTCGTTGGCCCGCGTCGCCGTGTCTGCGTCGCCGTTCAGGTTGCCCAGCGCGAGCGGCACGGCGAACGGAGGCGCCTGTTCTCCGGGGGCCAGGCCCTTGACGCCGTTGGGCTTGGTCACGATCGTGTTGACCGTGATCAGCGCGATGATCAGCAGCGCCAGCAGCCCGACGTAGCCGCCGTAGCGAGGCGTCGTGCGACGCGGCGGGCGCTGCTCAGACTGGCTCATGGACGACGGGCTCGCCTCCAAGCGGGTGCAGCGCGATCGGCTCTCCCCTACCGTCCGCCGCGGGCGCGCCGAAGCGGATCAGAGCGGCGGGCAGCGCGACGAGCACGCCGAGCAGCGACACGGTCAGGTCGATCAACGTGACGAGCCCGAAATCGCGCAGCATGCGGATGTCCGACAGCGCGAGCACGCCGAAGCCGGCGATCGCGGTCACCCCTGAGGCGGCCACGGCGGCGCCCGTGCGGCGGTAAGCGCGCCGCAGAGCCTCGACGGTGTCGTGGCCCGCGCGCAGCTCCTGGCGATGGCGCTCTGAGAGCAGCACGCTGAACTCGGTCGAGACGGCGATCACGAGCGCACCGAGCGTCACCGACATCGGGTTCAGCGGCACGCGCACGGCGAACAGGATCAGCGCCGACCAGCCGCTCGCCAGCGCGATCGGCACGAGCGGGACGAGCGAGCGCCTGCGGTCGCCGCGGAAGGCGAGCAGCAGCACGAGCGCGACCACGGCGAGGCTCGCCAGCAGCGTCTCCACGCGCCGCAGCGGCGAGGCGACCTCCGTGCCCGACTTGGCCGCGAGCACGGGCAGGCCGACGAGCCGCGCGCTCACGCCGGCCGGCGGATGCAGGCTCGCGCGCATCCCGTCGATCAGCTGCTGTTGCTGGGCCAGGCTCATCAGGCGGATGCCGAAGGCGAGCGTCGCCACGCGGCGGTCGGGCGTGATCACGTCCTGGGAGAAGTACGGTGGGATCGCGTCGAGCAGCCCCGTGACCTCGGCCTGCGTGAGCTTGCCCGGCTTCGCCGGCGCTTTCGTTTTGCCCGCTTTGGGAGATTTCGCGGACGACTTGATCCCTTCTTCGGGAACGATCTGCCCGGCGGAGGCGCCCTGGGTGGAGAACAGGTCGGGCAGGGAGAAGGCCGGGCACAGGCGGGCCTTGCCGCAGCCGCTGGCTGAGCTGTAGCCGTATCGCCTCAGCACGCGCTTCTCGTATCTACTCATCCATTCGATCGTGGCCGGCTTCGTCAGAGCCTTCGAGCTGACCATCAGGTCGATCTCACCGCCCACACCGGTCGAGCGCTCGAGCGCGTTCAGGCCTTCCAGCGAGCTGAGGTTCTGCGGCACGAGCTTGGTGATGTCGGTCTCGACGCGGGTCTGCGTGTCGAGGCCCCAGCCGAGCGCGGCGAGCGCGAGGCCGACGAGCAGCACGCGCCCGGGACGGCGAATCGCGCCGATCAGCGCTCCACGCGAGACGGCGCGCGTCAGCGGGTTGTCTCGCAGCAGCTCACCGGCCTCGCGCCAGGCCGCGGCGAGGTCCGCCGCGATCCCCCGCATCGACTGCGGCACTCGCGCGGGGCGATACCCCCGGCCCCCGGCCAGCGCCATCGCGGCGGCGCCGGCGCTGAGCGCGCAGAGGAAGGCGACGATCACGCCGATCACGAGCAGCAGGCCGAAGCCGCGCACCATCGGCACCGGCGAGAGCAGCAGCACGAGCATCGCCGCCGCGCTCGCGGCCCCGGCCGTGGCGATCGTCGGCGCGCCGAGCGCGGCCGCGCGCTCGAGCACCGTCTCGCGCGCAGCGCCGCCGTCGCGCTCGGACTCCTCCTGCACGCGCGACTGGAACTGGATCGCGTAGTCGACGGCGAGCCCGACGAGCACCGGCAGCACGGCGATCGAAGCGACCGTCAGCGAAGCCCCGGCCAGCGACAGCGCACCGAATGTCAGCGCCGCCGCGAGCACGGCGATCGCCAGCGGCAGCAGGCGCGGGCGGCCCGTGAAGATCAGCCCGAGCGAGGCGGCCATCACGAGCAGTACCGCGATCAGCAGCAGCTCGATCGAATGCGTGATCGAGTCGGTCAGGTCGGACACGATCACGGGGACGCCCGTGACGAGATAGCGCTCGCCGTGGCGCAGCTTCCACTGCGGCATCGCCACGGCCTGGCGGATCAGCTCGATCGTGTGCGTGCGCTGGGACTCGCTCAACCCGGCGCGCATGCGCACCGAGACGAGCGCCGCTTCGCGGCTCGGGAACAGGTAGGCGAAGCGCTGCTTGGGGGTGCCCGCCCGCTTGGTCGAGTCGAACACGAGCGAGGTCACGAAGTCGTGGTTGTCGATGCTCGGCTTCGACGTCAGCCCGTATTGCAGGGCGAGCGTGACGAGCCCCTCCTGGAAGCGCGCCGTCGTGATCTTGCTGGCCTGCCGCCCGAGCGTGCGCGCTTCGGCGGCGCTCAGCCCGCGCTTCAGCGCGGCCTTTGTGACGGCGCGTTCGGCCTGCTTGGCCTGCACTTCGGCCTGCTTGCTCTGGCTGGCCAGCTGTTCGTCGATCTGGTTGGCCGCCTCGTTGACGAACGTGCCCGGCCCGAACACGACCTTCACCGGGTGGCCGTGCGCGAGCTTGCCGCATGGCCCGTTCACGCCGCCCTCCTGGGCGAGCGCCTTGACGGGCACGTTGCCCGACAGGCAACCCTCCAGCCCGACCAGCCGCTGCAGGTCTTCGCTCAGCACGAGCTGCTGCAGGTCGCCTTTGACGAGCACCTCGACCGGCTCTTCGCCGAAGTTCTCATAGAAGCCCTGCGTGTCGCGGTACTCCGAGCTCGAGCTCGAAACGAACGTGCTCGTCGCCGCCGTCGGCTTCAGTCGCAGCGCGAGCCCAGCGCCGGCCAGGCCGAGCACGATCGCCACGGCGACGACGAGGCGCGGGCGATGCGCAGCAGCGCCAGCGAGCGCCGAGAGAAGACGTGAAGCGTTCACGAGCAGAGGAAGGCTAACCGGGGGTGGCAGTCAGATGCGCAAGCCTGATCGCGCTCAGGGCAGCCGGCGCTGCCCTGGACCTACTCCATGCCCAGAGGGCCTGCAGATTCTCCCGACAGGAACTGGCGCACGAACGGGTTTTCGGAGGCGAACAGCTCCTCGGCGGGGCCGGATTCGACGATCCGCCCCTTCCACAGCACGGAGATGTGTTCGGCGACGCGGCGGGCGCTCATGATGTCGTGCGTGATGACCGTGTAGCAGCCGCCGTTCTCGGCGTGGATTTCCTTGATCAGCTCACACAGCAGCGCCGTGCGCACGGGGTCCAGGCCCGAGTCGGGCTCGTCGAACAGCACGATCTCGGGATCGAGCACGAGCGCGCGCGCGAAGCCGGCGCGCTTGCGCATCCCGCCGGAGAGCTGGTTGGGCATCTTCTCGCCCTCGCCGCCGAGGCCGACCTCGCTCATCCGCCGGTTGACGATTTCGGCGATCTCGTCCTCGCCCTTCTCGGTGTGCTGGCGCAGCGGGAAGGCGACGTTGTCGTACAGGTTGAGCGAGCCGAACAGCGCCCCGTCCTGAAACAGCACGCCGAACTTCTTGCGCGTCTCGAACAGGTCGTTGTCGGACAGGCTGGGAATCGAGACACCGTGCACGAGCACGTCGCCCTGGTCGGGGTAGAGCAAGCCGACGATGTGCTTGATGCAGACCGACTTGCCCGTGCCCGAGGGGCCGAGGATCATCGAGATCTGGTTCTCGGGCAGCCCCATGTTCAGCCCGCGCAGGACGTGGTTGCGCCCGAAGGACTTGTGCACGTCGATGAACTCGATCGCGTCGGGCTCCTTGGACGGACGGATCGTGCCCGTGTGGAAGGCGAACTCGTCGGACTCCTCGCGCTCGCGTTCGCGCGCGCTGAACGAGGTGCCGGCGAGCACGCCGCTCGGCGGCGCTGCCTCGGCCTGAGCCTCCTCGGCGGCCGTCCGCCGTGCCGCCTCGCGCTCGGCCGCGGCCGGCGCGAAGTCGCTCTCGCCGCCGGGCTGCGGCGGGGCGGTGTGGTGCTCGATCGGCTCGTAGGACTCCTCGGGGCCCTCGGCGTCGCCGTGGGGACCGGGCGACTGCTCGGTCATCGCGCTACCTCACCCCCCGATCGGGGCGCGCGGATTGGCGCCCCAGAAGATCTGCGTGCCGAGCATTCCGATCACGTGCACGAGCACGAGGTTGAGCACCATCGACTTGGCCGTGGCTCTTCCCACCCCCACCGGTCCGCCGCTCGCGTTGTAGCCGTAGTAACACGCAACGAGCACGATAGCCGTGGCCATGAACATCGCCTTGATCAGGCTGTAGAGGAAGTCCGGTGGATTCTGGAACTGCCAGAAGATCAGGAAGTAGCCGCCGGAGGAGACGTAGCCGATCTGCTGCACGACGGCGATGTAGGACGCGAGGAAAGCGGCGCCGATCCCGGCGAGGTACATGAACGGGAGCACCAGCCAGGCGGCGAGCAGGCGCGTGGCGCAGAGAAAGGTCATCGAGTTGATGCCCATAACCTCGAGCGCGTCGATCTCCTCGGAGATGCGCATCGCGCCGAGCTCGGCGACGATCCCGGTGCCGACCTTGGCGGCCATCATGTAGCCGAAGGCGTAGGGCGTGATCTCGCGCAGGTCGCACCACGCGGTGAACACGCCCGAGTAGGCCGGCGCACCCTGCGCGGCGGTGAAGTAGGCGCCCTCGATCCCGCACTGCAGGCCGAGGATGAACATCAGCGTCCAGATGATCGTGGTCGAGCCGACGATCAGGATGCCCGCCTGGCGCAGCGACTCGCCGAAGAAGCGGAACACGCGCAGCCCGTAGACGTCGCCGACGATCTGACCCGTGAACTTGCCGATTTCGCCGGTCGCCGCAAGCCATTCGCGCGGCATTGCCAGGAGCTCGTTCATCGTGCGCTCACCCCTCGCTCACTTGATCACGAGGATTTGCGGGTGGGTTGCGAGCAGCGTCTGCGTGAACACGTAGTCGAAGGAGAAGATCGCGGTGAAGGCGAGCACGACGGCCTCGTTGACGGCGCGCCCTACGCCCTCGGCGCCGCCGGAGGCGGACATGCCCTTGTAACAGCAGACGATCGCGATGATCGCGCCGTAGATCGTGGTCTTCAGCACCGAGCCCCACAGGTCGGTGGTCGAGGCGTTGGCGAACAGCGTGTTCCAGAACGGGCCGAGCGGCTGCGCGTTGATCAGCTCGGCGATGATCCCGCCGAAGATGCCGAACAGCAGCGCGTAGATGTCGAACAGCCCGGTCACGACCATCAGCGCGAGGAAGCGCGGCACGACGAGGTTCTTGACGGGGTCGACGCCGAGCACCTGCAGCGCGTCGAGCTCCTCGCGCACCTTGCGCGCGCCGAGGTCGGCCGTGATCGCGGTGCCGGCGACGCCGGCGACGACGACGGCGGTCACGCTCGGGCCGATCTCGCGGATCGCGCCGAGCACGAAGAAGCCGCCGAGGCGGTCGAGCGCGCCGAAGATCGTGAGGAAGTTGGCGGCCTGCAAGCCGGGCGCGGCGTAGCAGAGGCAGACGGTCGAGATCAGCAGCGGGAACCAGCACAGCCGCAGCGCGAACAGGAACTGCGAGACGAGCTCGCCACCGTAGGGATAGGGCGGGCGCAGGGCGGACACGATCGTCCTCCCCGTGAGGATCATCATGTCCCCAAATTCCTCTAGCACGTGCCGGGCCGGGACGAACGCCCGCTCGGCTACGCTGCGCACCATCTTTGCTGCCCCTCCTCGGGTCGCCTTTCGCTGAAAGGGACTCTACGCGATGGGCCTGTGGGACGCCAGCGCCAAGCGCTCCGCGGGCCGCCGGACACGGCGGCGCAGATGCCGCGAATGCCGTGACAGACCGCAACAGCCGTTGATAGGGTGGCTCGACCGTGACTGGGAGAGGAGCGATCTCGGTGGGGCTGCTCGGCGCGTGCGCGGCGTTGACGATGGCCGGCTGCGGCGGCGGCACCGAACAGAGCCACGGCGAAGTCAAGCGCAGCTACGAGATGCGTATCGCGGCGGCGACGTTTCCGGCGAAGCAGTCGATGGCGCGCCCGACCGAGATGAAGGTACGCGTGAGCAACGAAAGCGCGCGCACGGTGCCGAACGTGGCGATCTCGGTCGACTCGTTCTCCTACGTCGAAAAATATGCAGAACTGGCGGCGAACAAGCGGCCGGTGTGGGTGGTCGAAGAAGGCCCGGGAACGCCGGCGAAGCTGCCGGTCCAGAGCCAGGCCGTGAGCCCGCCGGGCGGCGGGCAGACCAACTACGTCAACACGTGGGCGCTCGGGCCGCTGAAGGCCGGCGCCTCGCGCACGTTCACGTGGAAGGTCGTGCCGGTCAAGGCGGGCTCCTACACGCTGCACCTGAAGTTGGCGGCGGGACTGGCGGGCAACGCCCGCGCCGTCCTGCGCGGCGGCGGCCAGGTGAGCAGGAGCCTGAGCGCCGAGATCGCCCCGGCCCCGCCGATCACGCATGTGAACCCGAGCACGGGCAAGGTCGTGCCGGGCACGTTCCCGGCGAGCTCCAACTAGCGCCGGGTGCGCGAGCGGGCGAGCGCCCGCGGCATGCGAGGACTCGCCGCGCCCGGCGTTTGGCCCGCTGTCGAAACTGGCCCTCGGCGATTTCGCCAATAGATGCTGTCCGAGGGCCCGCTTGGCACTACGATTGCGTTCGGCTTTACGGGCCTTGGCCCAACCGCCGTCGAAGGATCTTCGACCGACCCGGCGAGCGCACCTCGCTCGCTTGACCGCTTCAGGAGGAATCGATTCCGCTCATGCCCAGGACACGTCAGCAAAACGTCACCGCAGCGCAGTGGAGCGCCAACGGCTCAGCTCTCGGCTCGCCGGATCTGACCGTTGCGGACAACCAGGTCTTCGGGGCGAACGTGTTCTCGCCCGCGGTGCAGCGCAACCGCCTGCCCAAGCACGTCTACAAGGCCCTGCACCGGACGCTCGCCCGTGGCGAGGCGCTCGACACGACGCTGGCCGACTCGGTCGCGCAGGCGATGAAGGAATGGGCGATGGAGAAGGGCGCGACGCACTACACGCACTGGTTCCAGCCGCTGACGGGCTCCACGGCGGAGAAGCACGACTCCTTCTACGGCCCGGTCGGCGACGGCACGGCGATCGCGGAGTTCTCGGGCAAGGAGCTGATCCAGGGCGAGCCGGACGCGTCTTCGTTTCCGACGGGCGGCATCCGCGCGACGTTCGAGGCGCGGGGCTACACGGCGTGGGACCCGACGTCGCCCGCGTTCATCCTCGAGAACCCGAACGGCGCGCTCTTGTGCATCCCGACGGCGTTCACGTCGTGGACGGGCGAGGCGCTGGACCACAAGATCCCGCTGCTGCGCTCGATGGACGCGCTCTCTGGCGCGGCCGTGCGCGCGCTCGAGCTGCTCGGCGTGGACGAGGCCTCGCGCGTGTTCACGACGACAGGCTGCGAGCAGGAGTACTTCCTGATCGACGAGCAGTACTTCTTCGAACGGCCGGACCTGGTGACGACGGGCAGGACGCTGTTCGGCGCGAAACCGCCGAAGGGCCACGAGCTCGACGACCACTACTTCGGCTCGATCCCGGAGCGCGTGCTGGCGTACATGCTCGAGGTCGAGCTCGAGCTGGCCAAGCTGGGCGTGCCGATCAAGACGCGCCACAACGAGGTCGCGCCGAACCAGTTCGAGGTGGCGCCGATCTTCGAGAACTCGAACGTCGGCTCAGACCATCAGATGCTGACGATGCAGGTGCTGCAGAACACGGCGCGCCGCTACGGCCTGATCTGCCTGCTGCACGAGAAGCCGTTCGCGGGCGTCAACGGATCGGGCAAGCACAACAACTGGTCGATGGGCACGGACACGGGCCTGAACCTGCTCGAGCCGGGCGACACGCCGGCGGAGAACCTGCAGTTCCTGTTCTTCTGCGCGGCGGTGATCCAGGCGGTCAACGAGCACCAGCAGCTGCTGCGCGCGTCGATCGCGAGCGCGGGCCAGGACCACCGCTTGGGCGCCAACGAGGCGCCGCCTGCGATCATCTCGATCTTCCTCGGCGCTGAGCTCGAGAAGGTCTTCACGGCGATCGAGAAGGGCAAAGTGCAGGCGTCGAAGCCGGGCTCCTTCCTCGGCCTGGGCACGCCGGTGCTGCCGCCGCTGCCGCTGCACGGCGGCGACCGCAACCGTACGAGCCCGTTCGCGTTCACGGGCAACAAGTTCGAGTTCCGCGCGCTCGGCTCGAACTCCTCGCCGGCGTTCCCGAACACGGTGCTGAACACGATCGTGGCGGAATCGGTCGACGAGCTCTCGGACAAGCTGAAGACGGCGCTCAAACGCTCGGGCGCGACGCTCGAGAAGGCGGTCACGAGCGTGGTCAAGGAGGCGTGGACGAACAACAAGCAGGTCGTCTTCGACGGCGACGGGTACTCGGAGGAGTGGCACGAGGAGGCCGAGAAGCGCGGCCTTGCGAACCTCAAAACGACGCCCGACGCGCTGCCGTGGCTGGTCGAGAAATCGACGGTCGCGACGTTCAAGAAGTACAAGGTGCTGTCCAAGCGCGAGCTCGAGTCCCGCTACGAGGTGTTCACGGAGCAGTACGTGATGAACCTCAACATCGAGGCCGAGACGGAGGCGATGATGTCGCGCACGATGGTGCTGCCGGCGGCGGTGCGCTACCTCAACGAACTGCGCCTCAGCGGCATGGAGGACCTCGTCGGCGAGGTCGAACCGCTCGTCAAGGAGCTGCACTTCGCGATCACCAAGCTCGAGGACGCGAACCTCGACGATAACCACCCGGGGGACCGCAGAAGGAGGCGCTGTACATGCGCGACTCCGTGGTACCGGCGATGGAGGACGTCAGGGACGTGTCGGACAGGCTCGAGAAGCTCGTGGCGGACGACCTGTGGCCGCTGCCGAAGTACTCGGAGATGCTTTTCATCAAGTAGAGATGGCTCGCGTCGCTGCTCAGCGCGACGCGATCTGCGAGGAGGACCAGACGGCTTGGTCCTCCTCGCCCTGGCGGCGGCGCGCGGCGGGCGCGGACGGGTCAGCCGGGGTTCGAGCAGATCTTGCGCAGATCGATCATCCCGCGCCTCAACGGGACGTTGATCGAGTTGCCGTACTTGGCAGCCGTCTTTACATCGTGCTGCGCGAGCGCCTGGATCGTCAGCAGCTGGTCGGCGAGCGCCACGGCAAGCGGCGCGAGCGTGCGTCGCTGTCTTTCAGAGACCACCCGCTGGAGCTCACCGAGTCTCAGCCGCAGCGCTTCAAGCGACTTCACGGCGGGGGCCACGAGCCGCTTGTTTTCGAATTGCAACCCCATCGCAGCGGCGGCGGCGGTGTACTTCTTCTGCGCTTCGAGCACCGTCGGGCAGAGGCCCTTCGCACTCGAGGTGTCAACCGGTTTCGTCGTCGCGCCGCTTTTGCCACCCCCTCCGCAGCCCGCCAGCGCGACAATGGCGGTCGCGCAAAGTGCGGCGCTCAGATGTCTGCTCATCACCCCTCCCACGGATCGCGCATCGTCTGCCCCGGAGCAACTTCCTCGGCGCCGGCGCGGCGCGAGATGCTAGCAGCCGCCTGCCCGCCGGACGCTCGCCGGGGACCGTCGCGGAGGGCTCACGCCCTGCAGGTCCGGCACGAGCGCCCTGCCCAGGCGACGCACTCCGGCTCAGGAGTTTGAGCGGCGTCGAAACGGGTAATTGGCGCGCGTGTGATGCGCTGTGTCGCACGAGTCAACCGGTGACGAGGAGGGACAACGACATGCAGTGGACGTCAAGAGCAGGGGGCAGCCCTGCGCGCCGCCCGGCGCGGGCAGGCAAGCTACGGGCCGCGTTGGCCGCACTGGTGGGTGCGGGCGTGCTACTGGGAATCGCGGGGCCTGCGAGCGCGAGCATCCAGCACGAATTCGCGCAGTTCTCCGACTGCCCCACGGAAAACCCGGCAGTTGTGCTGTGCGTCGTTTCGACTACGACGAGCGGCGAATTCAAGATCGGCAGCAAGACGGTGCCGATCACCAAGCCGGTGATCCTGCAGGGTGGCCTTACCGCGGACTCCGCCGTCCTCGTCCCGGCGAAGGACGGCAACACGCTCTCGAAAACGGCGCTGCCGGTCCCCGGCGGCATCGTCGGGGTGGAACTGCTGCCGACGCTGACCGAAGTCACGGCGACCTCCGAACTGGCGGGACCGGTCGAAGTCAACGTCGTCAACGCGAACAGCGGGCAAGGCGTGGCGGCCGTCCTGCCGATGAAGGTCAAACTCGACAACCCGGTGCTCGGCGCGAGCTGCTACGTCGGCTCGAACTCCGAACCGCTCACACCGCACCTGACGACGGGGACGACGGAACCGCCTGCGGGCACGGCGCCAATCAAAGGCAGTCCCGGCGAAGTCGTGATCCACGCGCACGGCCAGCTGTTCTCGATCGTCAACAGCTCGCTGGTCGATAACGCGTTCTCGGCCCCGGGTGTCAACGGCTGCGACGAACCGCTGTCGGTGCTGATCGACCCCCTCGTCGATCTGCAGACGGGACTCCCGTCGGCTGCCGGCAACAACACGGCGATCCTCACCGGGACGCTCGCGGCGGCCTCGGTGACGGCGATCCAGGCTCAGGAAGTGCTGCCCGAGCTGGGACGCTGCGTCAAAGCTCCGAGCGAAAAGGTCGGTAAAGAAACGATCTACCACGGCGGCTACGTCGCCTCCGACTGCGTCGAGAAAAACGAAGGCCACCTGGGCAAATTCGAATGGATTCCAGGGGCCGTGGCAAAGCACTTCACCGGCTCGAGCAAAGCGGTGACGCTGGAAACGACCGGCAAAGCGCTGATCAAATGCCTGGCCTCCTCGAGCAGCGGCGAATACACGGGCACGAAATCGGCGACGCTCGGCCTGACGCTGACCGGCTGCACTCAGAAGGCGAGCGGCGAATCGTGCCAGACGGGCGCAACGCCCGGCGAGATCGCGACGGGGCCGCTTACGGCGCAGCTTGGCTTCATCAAAGACATCGAAAATGGCAGCGAAGTCGTCTCGCCGGTCGGCTGGGACCTGCAAAACGGCTCCTCGATCATCGCCGGCAGCTGCGGTGCGAGCAAAGCGAGTCTGGTCGTGACTGGTTCGGTGATCGGCGAAATCAGCGCGAACAACAAAATGACCTCGGCCTACACGCTGAAGTTCAACCAGACGGCAGGCAAACAGTCACCGGAAGCGTTCGAAGAAGCCCCCAAAGACACGCTCAGCGAGTCGCTCAACGGGGCCGCCGCCGAACAGGCGGGCCTGAAGGCCGCGGAGAAAATCGCCAACGAAGAAAAGCTCGAGTTCAAGACTCAGGCCGAAACGTAGGCGCGCTCATCCTGCACGCGCGGCCGGCATCGGCCGGCTCGCGCGTGCGCTCCATGGCCGGCGCCCGCTCGGCGCCAGCTAGCATGGCTCCATGCCGCGAGACTTCCTCAAAGCGACGCGCGAGCACGTCGTCGTCTACGACGGCGGCATGGGCGCGACGCTCGAGCAGTTCGAGCTGACCAACGAGGACTACGGCGGCCTCGAGGGCAAGTGCCACGAGGCGCTCGTGCTCAACCGCCCGGACGTGATCGAGGGCGTTCACGCCTCGATGCTCGAGGCCGGCGCGGAAGTGCTCGAGACGGACACCTTCCAGGGCTCGCGGATCAAGCTCGAGGAGTGGGGCCTGGGCGACTACACGGTCGAGATCAACACGAAGGCGGCCGAGATCGCGCGCAAGGCGGCAGGCGAGGAGCGCTTCGTCGCCGGCTCGATCGGTCCGACGGGCTTCCTGCCGGCCTCTGAAGACCCCTCGCTCGGGCAGATCCGCTTCGCAGAGCTCGTCGAGGTCTTCTCCGAGCAGGCCGCGGCGTTGATCGACGGCGGCGTGGACTTGATCATCATCGAGACGGCGCAGGACATCCTCGAGGTCAAGGCGGCCGTCTTCGGCGCGCGCGAGGCGTTCCAGAGCACGGGCCGCACGCTGCCGATCCACACCTCGGTCTCGCTGCTGCCGAACGGCGGCAAGATGCTGCTCGGAACGGATATCTCCTCGGTGCTGACGACGCTCGAGGCGCTGAAGGTCGACGTGATCGGCCTGAACTGCTCGACGGGCCCGGAGGACATGCGCGACGCGATCCGCTTCCTCGGCGAGTTCTCCCCGGTGCCGGTGGCGTGCATTCCCAACGCGGGCCTGCCGCTGCAGGGCCCGGACGGCGAGACGATCTTCCCCGAGCAGCCGGAGCCGCTGGGGGAGGCACTCAAGGAGTTCGTCGAGCGCTACGGCGTCGGCATCGTCGGCGGTTGCTGCGGCACGACGCCGGCACACATCGCGGCGATCGTCGAGCGCGTCTCTGCGCGCGAGGTCGCTGCGCGCCCGGCGCCGCGCTCACCGCAGCTCTCCTCGATGATCGCCTCGACGCCGCTGCAGCAGGAGCCGGCGCCGACGATGGTCGGCGAGCGCGTCAACTCGCAAGGCTCACGCAAGGCCAAGGAGCTGCTGCTGGCCGACGACTACGACGGGCTCGTGCAGATCGCCGAAGACCAGGTCGAAGGCGGCGCGCACGTGCTCGATCTTTGCGTCGCGCTGACCGAGCGCGCGGACGAGGACGAACAGATGCGCCTGCTGGCGAAGAAGGTATCGCTCACACAGCCGGCGCCGATCCAGGTCGACTCGACCGAGCCGGAGGTGATCGAGCGCGCGCTCGAGCAGATCCCGGGCCGCGCAATCGTCAACTCGGTCAACCTCGAGGCGGGGCGCGAGAAGCTCGACCGCGTCGTGCCGATGGCGCTGGCGCACGGCGCCGCGCTGATCGCGCTGACGATCGACGAGGTCGGTATGGCCAAGACGGCCGAGCGCAAGGTCGAGATCGCCAAGCGGATCCGCGACCTGTGCTGCGAGGAGCACGGCCTGGACCCGCAGCTGTTGATCTTCGACTGCCTCACGTTCACGCTGACGACGGGCGATGAGGAGTGGCGCCCGTCGGCGGTGGAGACGATCGCGGGGATCAAGGCGATCAAGCAGCAGATCCCTCATGTGAAGACCTCACTGGGCGTCTCGAATGTGTCGTTCGGAGTCTCTCCGGGCGCACGGGCGGTGCTCAACTCGGTCTTCCTGCACCACTGCGTCGACGCCGGGCTGGACCTGGCGATGGTCAACCCGAACCACATCACGCCGTATTCGGAGATCCCGGACAACGAGCGCGAGCTCGCCGACGACCTCGTGTTCAACCGCCGCGAGGACGCGCTCGAGCGCTTCATCGGGCATTTCGAGTCAAAGGGCGAGGAGGAGGGCCCGGCGGGCGCGGCCGATCCGACCGAGGGAATGGAGCCGGAGGCAGCGCTCCACTTCCACATCCTGCGCCGGCGCAAGGATGGCGTGGAGGCGCAGATCGACAAGAGCGTCGAGAAGATCGGCGCGGTGCCGACGCTCAACGAGGTGCTGCTGCCGGCGATGAAAGAGGTCGGGGACAAGTTCGGCGCCGGCGAACTGATCCTGCCGTTCGTGCTGCAGTCGGCTGAGGTGATGAAGAAGGCGGTCGCGCAGCTGGAGAAATACCTCGACAAGATCGAGGGCTACACGAAGGGCACGGTCGTGCTCGCGACGGTCTTCGGCGACGTGCACGACATCGGCAAGTCGCTGGTCAACACGATCCTCACGAACAACGGCTACACGGTGATCGACCTCGGCAAGCAGGTGCCGATCCAGACGATCGTCGACGCGGCGCAGGAGCACGAGGCGACGGCGATCGGCCTCTCGGCGCTGCTCGTGTCGACCTCCAAGCAGATGCCGGCGTGCATCGAGGAGCTGCACGCCAAGGGCCTCTCCTACCCGGTGCTGATCGGCGGCGCGGCGATCAACCGCGCGTTCAGCTACCGCGCGCTCTACCCGGGCGGCAAGGAATCGGAGGAGGTCTACGAGCCGGGCGTCTTCTACTGCAAGGACGCCTTCGAGGGCCTGTCGGTGATGGACCAGCTGATCGACGCCGAGGCGCGCGGCGCGCTCGTGGAGAAGCTGCGGGCGGGCGCGACCGAGTTCCGCGCCAAGGGCGAGGAGCCCAAAGAGGAGCTGAACTTCGCCGATGACTCGGTGCGCTCGGCGGCGCGCACTGACGTGCCGATCCCGACGCCGCCGTTCTGGGGCGTGCAGGAGATCGACGTCGACCTCGACGAGGTCTACCGCCACCTCGACACGCACGTGCTGTTCAAGCTGCACTGGGGCGGGCGCGGCGTCAAAGGCGAGGCCTGGCAGAAGCTGCTCGACGAGGACTTCCGCCCGCGCCTGGAGCGCATGTGGAGGGAGCAGACCTACCTGCACCCCCGCGCGCTGCTCGGCTTCTTCCCGTGCTACGCGCTGGGCAACGACATCGTCGTGCTCGACCCGGAGGACCGCGCGACGGAGCTGACCCGCTTCGTCTGCCCGCGCCAGCCCAAGGGCGATCGCATCTGCCTGGCCGACTTCTTCCGCCCGGCCGTCGACGGCAAGCCGCCGGCGGAGCTCGACGTGATCCCCGTTCAAGCGGTGACGGTAGGCTCGGAGGTCACGGAACTGATGGCCAAGCTCGAGGCCGAAGGCGAATTCGCCGAGCAGCTGTTCGTGCACGGCCTCGGCGTGCAGACGGCCGAGGGCCTGGCCGAGTGGCTGCACTGGCGCGTGCGCCAGATGCTCGGCATCGACGAGACGCAGGGCCGCCGCTACTCGTGGGGCTACCCGGCGGTGCCCGAGCAGGCGGAGCACCTGAAGGTGGAGAAGCTGCTGGCGCTCGAGCAGATCGGGATGAAGATCACCGACGGCTATGCGCCCGAACCGGAGCAGTCGACGCTCGCGCTCGTCGCGCACCACCCGCAGGCGATCTACTTCGGCACGCGCCAGGGCCGGCTGCTGCCCGACGGCTCGCCGGACGACCTGATCCGCGGCTCCGCACGCGACCCGTCGCTGTTCGGCGAGATCGGCGACGAAGATCCGCCTGACGGGGCCGTCGAAGACGAGGATGAGCCGGCGATGGCCGGCGACGCGACCTAGTCGTCTTCGCGCGGCGGCGGGCGGAACAGGATCCGCTTGACCTCGGAGGCGGTGCCGCCGCCGAGCCGCAGCGCCGTCTGAAAGCCCTCTTCGCCTAGCTCGCCCGCGTCGAGCGAGCGGCGCAGCGCATTGAGCGTTGGCAGGTCCTCCTCCGAGACTTGGTCGCGCGCGACCTCGAGCAGGATCAGATGACGCGGCCGTTTCAGCGCGGCTGCGATGCGCACGAACGGCTCGCGCTCCTCTGCCCCCACGCCGTCGGCGACGAGCACGACCGTCTCCCGGTTCTGCAGACGCTTGGAGACAGCGGCCTGCAGCAGCTCCTGCGCGCGCTCCTCGAGCTCCTCCTCGGCGACCTTGCCGCTGAGCAGGCTGCGCACCTTCGGCAGCGAGAGCAGGCTGGCGCGGTCCTCGATCAGTCGTGCGACGAAGCCCTCGCGCTCGGCGGCCGAGGCGGACACGATCACGACGAGGCTGCCCGGCGAGTAGCGCAACCGGTCGGCCGGCTTGAGCACCTTGCAGTGGACCGAGATGTTCGGCGGACGCTCGGGCGTGCCCTCGCGCCGCGGCCGGTCCGAGGACCAGCCGGTGCGCTCGTCGGCGCCGATCTTGACGCTGCGCGACGCGGGCCGGCTGGCTGAAGACTGGTCTGCCATACCCCCATCATGCCCTAAGCGCGCACTCGAGCCCGCCGCACCGCATGCGGGCCCCGCCGATCTGCGATCAGTGCGAGCTTCTGGCGCCGGTCGAGGGCCTTGATCCTGGCCTCCTCGCGCCTGGCCGCAGAGCGGTCCTCCATCGCGACCTCGTAGACGAGCTCGACGGGCAGGCGGCTGGCCGTGTAGCGGCTCGCCGTGCCCGCGTTGTGGCGCTGCAGGCGACGTTCCACATCCGTGCTCCAGCCGGTGTAGAGCGAGCCGTCGGCGCAGCGCAGGATGTAGACCCAGGCGTCTGTCATGGCTGCTCGATACGTCGTGCGCGACAGGATGCCTGCCCTACGGCGGTCGAGGCTCAGCGGCCGGCGACGACCGACGCGCTCTGGCCCTGCGGCAGCGGACCCAGCCGCACGGGGGCTCCATGCAATGTGCGCAGGCGCACCTCACGCCAGGTCAGCCCCTCGTTCAGCAACGCCGGGACCCCCATCAAGACGGCCGTGGCGAGCTCGATCACCTGCAGGACGATGCCGTAGGCGATCGCGTCTGCCGTCGAGACGTGGTAGGCACCGGCCAGGACGGCGACGCACGCGGCCTGGAATACGCCCACGTTGGCGGGCGTGGCGGGCAGGATAGCTGTCACGTTGACCGCGAACAGAACCCCGGCCGCGGCCTGCGGGGCGGCGCCGGCGTTCAGTCCGAAGGCGATCAACAGCAGCCAGCAGGACAGCCATTGCAGCGTCCATGCGCTCAGCTGCGCGATCGTCGCCTTGGCTGCCTGGCGGGGAGCCCGGAACAAACGCAAGCCGTCGCGAAGGCGGGCAAGGCCACGACGTGCGCTCTCGAGCAGGAGCTGCGCAGTATGCGCTCGCGGCATGTGCGTAACGGGTACAAGCAGGGGCAGCAGCCTGGTCATCACGAGCGCCACGACTGGAGCGAGCGCGACAAGCAGCAGCGCGCGGTCGTGCCCGTCGAGCACGCGCACGCTCGAGAGCGTCACGCCGCAGAGAATCGCCAACGCCAGCAGGTTGAGCATCGCCTGCGAGACGATCGTGCCGAGTACGAGCGGAAGCGTCTCCCTTGCCCGTCCGATGCGCCGCGCGACGATCAACGCACGCGATGACTCGCCTAGCCGGGCGGGCAGCGTTGCCGACATCAGCACGCCGATGAACGTGCCCTGCATGGCATCGCGTCGTTTCGCGCGACGCCACGTCGACGAGGCCGCGAGGATCGCGTGCCAGGAGATCGCCCGTGTGAACATGGCGGCGCACATCAGCGCCAGGGCCGCGAGGATCAGGCCCGGCTTGGAGGCAAGCACGGAAGCGAAGATGCGCGTCACGCCTACGCGCTGCAGCGCGAGCGCGCCGAGCGCCGCGCCCGCGATCGAGGTCATCGCCAGTCCGGCGCGCCGCACTGTGCGCGCGCGCCGCTCACGACCGACCAGCGGCGGAGGCACGGGGGCCAGCGACTGCAGTCGCTGCGCCGGGACGCGCGGCTGCAGGTCGGCCGGCGCGAAGCCGTGGCGCAGCGCGAAGCGAGTGGCGGCTGTCCGCGCTGCGAGCCGGACGGGATCGGCCAGCGCAATCGCCTGCCCGTAGCAGTCGAGCACTTCGTCGGCCACATGCGGCCAGGCAAACCGCTCGGCGCGCTCGCGTGCGGCGAGCGCCATCTGGCGCCGGCGCGAGGAGTCGAGCGCCAGGTGACGCAGCGACTCGGCCAGCGCCAGCGGATCGCCCGCAGGCACGAGTTGTCCGTCGAGGCCGTCGCGCAGCACGTCGCGATACCCGGGAATGTCGGAGGCGAGCACCGGCGTGGAGGACGCGAACGCCTCGGTCAGGATCATGCCGAAGCTCTCACCGCCGAGCGAGGGCGCGCACAGGAGGTCGGCGCGCGCAAGCTCGGCGAGCTTGCGCTGCTCTGAGACCTTCCCCAGCGCGCGCACGCCGCGCCCGTCGAGCATCATGTGCGAGACCTCCTCGGGCGAGGATCCGACGAGCGTGAGCGTCGCCGGGACGTGCTCGCGTAGGGCCTCGAAGGCACGCAGCAACACAGGCAGCCCCTTGCGCTCGACGGCCGCGCCGATGAACAGGATCTTCAGCCCTGACTCGCCGCCCGCGCTGAGCTCGCCCGCCGGCGAGAGCTCAGACTGATGTGCGATCCGCACGCCGTTGGGGACGATCCGGTAGCGCCCGCCGTAGAAGCGCCGCGCCGTCCAGGCGGCGGCCTCGGAGACGGCGATGCGCACCTGCAGCCGGTTCATCCGTCGGCGGCCGCCGAGGCCGACTGCGGCGATGCCGTTGGTGATCGCGTTCTCCGAGTAGGTGTGGAACGTTCCCACGATCGGCAGCTCGCCGGCCGACAACAGCGCGTCCCATCCGAGCAGGGGGACCACCGGCTCATGGATGTGCAGCACGTCGTAGGCACCCTCGCGCAACTCGCGGCGCAGCGCGTAGACCGAGCTCGGCGTGATCGCCATGTTGCTGACGGCACCGTTCGCCGGAATGCCGACAGTGCGCCCCATCGAGACGAACCCCTCGGGCACGGGGTGGCGCTGCGGCCGTGCGCCGCGGTGCAGGCGCCGAGTCAATCTGTCGTCGGGATCGTACGGAGCGAGCACGCGCGCCTCGTGTCCCTGCTGGCGAAGCTCGTGCGAGAGCGCTTCGATGTGGCGCGTGACACCACCCGGATAGGTCCAGGAGTACGGCGAGAGCAGCGCTATCCGCACGTGCCCACTCTATCCGGCGGCGGTGTCGCTCGACGCGCGGGCCGCGGGGTGGCTGCGATAATCCCCACTGTGAGCGCGCGCCACTTCGTCAAGTACACATTCCTCAAGCTCGACCCGGCCTGGCGGCGCCTCGATGCCGAGCAGCGCGAGCAGGACAAGCGCGAGTTCATCGCCGCATGCGAGGACTTCGCCGACGGTCACATGCTGCAGAGCTTCTCGCTCGTCGGCACGCGCGGCGACGCCGAGCTGATGCTCCTCTCGGAGGCCGAGAACCTCGACCGCATCCACGAGTTCCACGTCGTGCTGGCCCAGAGCGGTCTGATGAAGTGGGCGGAGATCTCGCACTCGTTCCTCGGCATGCGCAAGAGCTCGGAGTACTCCGAAGACGAGCGCACCGTCCCGCGCGGCTTCCTCGGCAAGTACGTGTTCGTCTACCCGTTCGTCAAGTCGCGCGAGTGGTACGCGCTGCCGGCTGAGGAGCGCTGGCGGATCATGCAGGGCCACATCCAGGTCGGGCGCGAATACCCCGGTGTCGACAACCACACGACCTACTCCTTCGGCCTCGACGATCAGGAGTTCGTGGTCGCCTTCGACACCGACGACGTCGGCACGTTCCTCGACCTCGTGCAGCGGCTGCGCACGACCGAGGCCTCGCGCTTCACGGTGCGCGACACGCCGAGCTTCACGTGCCTTGCGATGTCGCTTCGAGCGTGCGCTCAACGCGCTCGACGGCGAGCGGGTCGCGCTGGCTGCGCGCTGCCGGGCGCCTGAGCGGTGCCGCGCAGGGTCGCCAGCAGCGAGCGAACCGCGATCGCAGCGCACGCTGCGCGCGGCCGACCCGTGTACTGCGGCGAGATCGCCATCGACGCGGTCGGCAAGCTGCCGAGCGCGCGCGCCGGACGGCCCGAGCGCGACGACCACTACGGCGCGCTCGTGCGCTCGATCGTCGGCCAGCAGCTCTCGGTGCAGGCCGCGCGCGCGATCTACGGACGGCTGACCGAGCGCTTCGGCGGGCGACCCCCGACGCCGCACGAGCTGCTCGCCGATGAGCCCGAAGAGCTGCGCGCCGCCGTCGGGCTCTCTCGCGCGAAGGTCGGCTTCCTGCGCTCGCTCGCCGAGCACGTGCTCTCGGGCGAGCTCGAGCTCGAGCGGCTCGACCGCTCTGCCCGACGAGGAGGTGATCGCCGAGCTCGTCGCCGTCAAGGGCCTCGGCGAGTGGACGGCCGCACATGTTCCTGATGTTCCACCTCGAACGGCCCGACGTGCTCGCCGTCGGAGACCTCGGCATCCGGCGCGCGATCGAGCGGGCGTACGGGCTCGATCAGCTGCCGTCGCCCGCCGAAGTCGAACGGATCGGCGAGCCGTGGCGCCCGTCACCGCACGCTCGCCTGCCGCTACCTCTGGCGTTCGCTGTAGCCCAGATCGGCCGTGAGCAACGGCGCCGAGCCTCGTAGCTACCGCCCGCGGGCGGCAAAGCTCGGTCTCGGGCCGTCACCGTGACGGCCCGAGAGCCCGTGCCTCATTTCGCTTTGATCTCCATCGCTTCTTCGTTGCCGATTTCGACCAGTTTGTCCTTCAGCGTCGCCGGTTCGCTCGTGGTCGCGAGCACGCCGAATTTGATCGCGAGGGTGTCCTTCGGACCGCCTTCGAATTCTTCGATCTGCTGTTTGCCTTCTTTGACGCGGTAGCTCAGGCGCAATTCCGTCGTCATCCGGTTGAGGGGCAGGATCGGAGCGATCACGGACCCTTCCACTGTGCCCGGCGTGACCGTTTCCGGCGGCAGCCCGCAGGTGAACGTTGCGAGCACCGGAGCGCGCTTCAGATCGAGACCGACCCGCCTGTGCGAGCTGACGTTGATATAGCCGAGTTCGCCTTCGAGCGGAAGTGTTTCGATTTCTCCTTCTTTCGCTACGTTGCTCTGGCACTTTCGGCCTTCGCCTTCCACGCAGCCGATCAGGTCCACCGTGACGGAGGCGGTTTTCGCGCCCGTGTATTCGCCGTTGAAGGTCGACGCGGCACAGCTGATGGTGAGCGTGGCCGTGGAAAGCGTCGGTTCTTCCCCGGTGCCTTCGAATTTCGGTTTTTCCCCAGGTCCGGCGATGAACTGGTAGGCGCCTTTCCCCGGCGCTGCGTGCGCGGTGCAGTTCGCACCCTTGTATTCAGCAGCCGGCGGGCTCGCCGGCACGCAACGCCCGACTTCCGGGAGTGCGGCCGACGCATTCGCGGCCAGCGCTCCGCTCCCCAGCACCGATGCCGCCAGCAGCGCGACGGCGATCTTCGTCGATCTCATCTAGTTCCCTCCATCCGTAGTCGCGCTCCAAGCTCCCGAGGATCTCCTCAAGACACCTTCGCCAACCCGCGAGCGCCCCGGAAACCAGGTACCCCGAAAGGGAGTGTTTCAAACCCTGGAATGAGGCCGCTCGGCGCTCTCATATGACTCATATGACGAGATGAGCCGCCGCCGGGTGGCGAACTCCGTCGAAGCGCAGCCTCCCTGCTGCGTAGTACAGAGGCTGTCCGTGCGACGGGTACTAGTGCTTCTTCTTGCTCGACTTCTTCTTGGCCTTCTTCGGCCCGTACGTCTTGCGCGCCTTCTTTTCGCAGGACGCGCGCCTCTTCTTGTTGTGGGCGAACTGTTTGCGGCACTTCTTCAGCGCTTTTTTGAGTAGCTGCGCGCGACTTGCTTTGACAGTTTTTTTGCCGGCCACGCAGCCGGTCAGTCCGACTTTGGTTTCTTGCTTGATGACCGCGCCGTTCTGCGCCGTGATTTCCGTCGGCATCACGAGTTTGGACTTGCACAGGCTGTACCGTTCGCTCGCCGGCACGTTCGCCGTAAACGCCGAATGCGGGCCCGTGGGGAGTTCTGTGTCAAAGGTTGTGAACGGAGCGTCCGGCGTGCTTTCGAAGCGCGAGTAAGTGATCCCTTTTTTGATGTCGGTCTTACCGTCGAGGACGAGCGTGATGCCTTCGCCCTGCAGGACGAACTCGACGTCGGGGAAAGCGGCGTTCCCGTGCGATACGAGATAGGCGGGACCGCTGAGGGGGCTCTTCAACACGGGTGTGTGGATCGTCGCTTTGCCGATTACCGAGCCTTCGTTGCAGCTGGCCGGATTGGCGTTGAAGATGGCGTCTGTACAGGCTTTCTGGATCGTCGTCAGGCGCGACGGCAGCGCCTTCGGCAGCGTCAGGAAGACCTTCTGGATGTTGGCCTGCCCGAGTCCGGCCGAGGTCACTTTGACGTTCAGGCTGGCGCCGTTGGCTTTGCTCGCCTGCCCGCCGGTGGTGGCGCTCAGTTTGGGCCCGAACGGCAGGCCGGCGCAATTCGCACCTGGAAGGGCGAGGACAGCGGCACGCTCGCGCCCTGCGCGCCGGTGAGCGTCCCGTCGATCGTTTTCGGCAAGCAGTTGGTCGGGTTGAACTGGAAGCCCGGCCGATCGACCGTCACGTGGATCTGCTTGAGCTGCACGGGCACGCCGGTCTGGTGCTCGTCGTGTTGATCATCGTCGGCAGCGCACTGTTGATCGTCACCGCCGCGGTGTTCGGGTCGACGCGATCAGCGAGGAGCGCGTGACGACGTTGCCGAAGTTGAACGGGCCCGCTTCGGTGGGGATCACGACGCACAGCCCGAACGGCGCGCCGTCGTAGGGGCCCGGTGATGTACACCCTGCCCCCATCCTCGGTGAACGGCTGGCTGCCGAGACCGGCGGTCGCGGTCGCGTGGCCGATCAGACTGTCGTCACCGCAAGTTCCCTGCGACGCCTGCGGTTCGGGGCACAGCGTGACCGGTCGACAGCAGCGCTGCGAGGCCCGGCGGTAGGCGCACCGCAACGGTGTTGAGCGTCTGCTGGCCGTCTGGACGCGAGATGTCGGTCGTGAACGCGGTGTAGGCGCCGGGTTTGAGGCTTTCCGATCCAGCGACCAGGCCGGGGCCGAACGGCAGCGGGCTGGCGCAGCCGGAACCGCCGGGTCCGAGCTGATCCCGAAGTTCGCACTGGGGGTGGCCGGCGCGTTGCCTGACCACGGCGAGATCGATGACGTCGTCGTATAGGTCCCACACGCGGACGGGGTCGAGACCGAGGCGCGCGGGCCGCCGAAGAAGCTGACTTCGAGGTCTTCGAACGGCAGCGGCGGCGTTCCTTCAAACACGGAGACGAGCTGGCCGTTGGAGGGGTCGGGCGTCACGTGCCCCGCGAGCTTCACGAGCACGCCCGATACGGGGTCGCGGGCGATCAGGTACAGCACGAGAGGCGGCTGGAACGGGTTCGTGTTCTGCTGACCGAGGTAGACAGAGCCTTCGAGCTTGTTCGGAAGCAGTGGCGTCGTGACGCGGACCGTGCCGACCTTGGCCGCATCCGGGCATGCCGCTTCAGCCGAGGAGAATTCGTGGTTGTTGACCTGAGTGGCTTCGTCGGCGCCGGTGAAGCCCACCTGAGTCGCCGAGCAGGTGGCCAGCCCGTCGGCGGCGCCCGCGTTGAGCACCATCCCGACGGGCAGTGACCACGGTCGTGCTCTTCACGGTCGCCTCGGCGAGCGAGGAGGCGGTCAGCGTCGGCCCCTGCGGGACGTCGACGTTCACTTTCAGGCCCGGCGGGGGTGCTGCCCGCTTGCGTGTCGGCGCCAGGCTGATTGACGGTTCGAAGGGAAGCTGCGCCAGCCTCTCCTGAGTGGGAGAGAGTAGTTGGCGCTCTTCCAACGCGGGTCGGATGTGTCCGGTTCGCCGTTGGGAAGTCGCGGCCCGGGTTCCGGCCAGGAGTCGACCAGCGCTGTCGTCGAGAGTCCACTCGTGCAGAGCGTCGGCAGCGTCAGGAACGGGGCAGGGTTGTTCTCCGGACACGAAGTGCGTACTTCGGCTTCAGGCACGTTTTCACCGGCACCGACACATTCCCAGCCACGTGAAGCGTCGTGCCTGGGGTCACCGGGCACTCCCCAGATCGTGACCTGGCTGCTGAGCACTTTGGCAACCTGGCTGGCGTTGTTGACGCTGACCGTCACTCCGTAGTCCGAGCCGGTCCGCACGGACGTGTCTAGGATCACGAGGTCTTTGAGAACGAAGAAGCCGAAGCGAGCGGGCTCGCCGCGGGCCGGTATGAGGTTGAATACGGGCACCGCCCTGGTCACGACGCCGGCCTGGTTCGGTTCGTTCAAGGTCACGGTCGCCGCCCCGATGACGGTGCTGCGCGGACACAGGTTGACGTTGTTGGAGCCGACCGTCCCGAACGCAAGCGAAGAGCACTGATCGGTCGCCTGTGGGTTGCCGATCAGTCCGGGGGGCAGCTGGACGTTGGCGTCCTTCAACAGCGCTGGCACTGACCTGACGGACCCGACGCGCGGGTTGAACTCGAGCACTTCGTTGAGGCGGAATGCAGTCGTGAACTGGAATGGGTGATCGCCCGCTTGCGTGTCGACTTCGCCGCCCTCGTTTTCGGGTCTGACTTCGAGATGCTGCATCCCGAACGCGGTGGGGATCGAGCTGACGATGAACGGCGTGCTGAGCGAGATCGACGGCGGGGGTTCGCCGGAGGGGCCTTCCCCACCTTCAACGCTTGACTGATCGCGTTCGCCCGAGCTCGCGCCTGCGAGCACTTCGACCGTGATCGCCACTTCGAGCACCTGATAGGGATACAGCGCTTCGTTGTAGCTGCAGCTGACGTCCTGCCCGGAGGAGCTGCGCAGGTCATCAGGCCTTTGGTCTGCCCGGCGCCGACCCCTGCGCCGATGTGCCCGGTCACTGCTGTCGGCCTCAGCCCGGCGGGCAGCGTGTCCTTGATCGTTACCGGACTTTTGCTCCCGTCAACGACGCCATCGCCGAGGTTGATCGCCGTGACGGTGACCTGGTCGGCGCTGTCGCCCGGTTTAAGGTTGGTCGGGATAGCCCCCGATTCCAGATGCCACCAAGGGACGGCTGCACTCGCCGGCACCGCCAGGGCGAGCATCGCAACGATCGCGCCCAAGGCCCCAATCGTTAGGCGCAGAAATCGCAGCAAAGGGCTCTTGCGCGGCGTCATCGCTTGGCCCGCTTGTGAGTAGAGCTCTTCTTTGCACCGTAGCTGCGGCGCGCCTGCCGTTCGCACGCAGCGCGCCTCTTTTTCCTGTGGGAGAACTTCTTCCGGCACTGCTTGAGGGCTTTGGCCAGCTTCTGCGGCTTCGTCAGCGGTTTGATGACTGGTTTGACTTCTTTGATTGGCAGCGCGCCGTTCGCCGCGGTGCTCACCGGTCCCGAAAAAGTCGCGGTGGCAGGCGGCGGGAAGCTCGGCTCGGGAGTGGCGGGCGGTTTGCACGCGTCCGCGTTGGGTTCCGCTTCGCACTGGCTTGGGTTGCTGAGCGCCGATTCGATGCAGGGCGACGCGCTGCTGCACACCCGCGCGTCGTAGACGTCGTAGCTCTCATCCCGGTCGCCCGGAACGAGTTGGCCGGCGGTGATGAAGAACACGTCGTCGCCGTTGGCACTGGCGTCCATGAACGAGGATTCGTGAGTGGAGGAGCCCGAGGAGATCAACGACACGCACCCCGTTGGCTGGCTACACGACCCGACCGCTTCGGGCTCGTACTCATAGACATCCTCTACGCCGTTCCCATCCTGCGGCGCCAAGGCATCGTTGCTGTTGAAGAACAGCCGGCCCGAGTCGGAGAGGAAGCGCGACTGGTAGGGGGCGGTATTCGATTCCACCGGCGTCCAGCCGGGGATCGAGCCCGCCAGCCAGTGTTCGCCTTCGAGCCCTCCCTGGATCCGCCACACGCCAGGCAGATCCACCTGGGGCCCGGCACCGCCGTTCGCGCTCTGGTCATCGAGCAGCCCGTCGGGCTGCGCACCGGGCTTGCAGGAAGCGCACGTGAGTTTTTCGGCGCTCGAGTCGTAGAGGAACACCTCCTCGTCACGCGCACCGCCGGCTTCTGGCTTTGCGTCGACGTTGTCATACCCGGTCAGCGAGCGCTCGGACATGAAGGCAAGGAAGCGACCGTTGGGCGACACCCGAGCAGTGAGGCCGCTGAGGCTGCCGCCGCCCGTGGAGCCCCAGTCAGGCGAGTCCTGCTGGGACAGCCGCGCAACGAAGCGCAGGGTCCAGGTTTTGCTCGTGCTGTCGTAGCGATCGAGGTACAGATTGCATTCCGCTGAGAGGTTTTCGGCGCCTTCGACGCTCGGCCGGGCGCAGCCTCCTTGTGTAGCTCCCGCAGCCAACACGCCGTTGGCGACGAAGTAGATCGAGCTCCCGTCTTCGCCGGCGCCGACAACGGTGCCGACGACGTCGGCCGTCTGGCCGAACGTCGCCAGCGGGGTGAGGTCTTTCAGCGTGCAATCGAGCGAACCCGACACTTCGGTCACTTCGCACTCGTACAGATCGGCCGGGCCGCGCTGGGTCGGGGTGAGCCGAGAGCTTTCCGTGAGCGGCACGGTGTCGGTGAAGAAGATCTTCGAGCCGTCGCTGCTGGCGATCTGGAAGTGCGCTTCTTCAAATAGTTCGCGTTCTTCCAGCTTCAGTTTTTTCACGCCTTCGGCTGGGGCGTTGATCTGGACCGTCTGCCGTTTCACCATGTCCCGAACGTACATCCCCAGCCCTTCTTCGCAGCCCCAGATGACGCGCGAGCCGTCGTCGGAGATTGCGTGCCGGGCGATCGTGCCCTGGGCGACGAAGTTGCCAAGCTTCGCGTCTTCGGTCTGCGAGCATCTGCCGCCCCCGCCGCTCGGCAGGACGCTGACAAGCTGAAGCTGTTCGGGACCGAGTCTTCGGCCGACCACTCGTACAGACCGGGGACCGCGCCTTTTTCGCTCGTGAGCGCGACTTCAGAGCGGAACACGACATGCTTCATGTCGGGAGTTCCGATCGGCACTTCGTCTGTTCCGACATCGCCGATTTCACCGCCGAATTCGGCGTTCACGAGATTGTTTTCCGGCGTCACCAGAGGCTGGTAGCAGGTCGATGGGCTGCTGGCACAGGTCAGGTTCCTGCGGACGTAGAGCCCCGATTCTTCGGGACCTTCGCCTGCAAGCGGCGGTTCTTGGAGTCTGCTTAGCGGATGAACTCTTTTTGGTTGCAGCAGCGCGACCGAAAGGTCCGTCGAGAAGAACTGGTACTCCTGCGGTTTGCCCGCGGCCTCGCCTTCGCCCTTCGAGCTCGGCGTCACGAGCCCTTGCGAGGACCACCCGCTTGGGCTGCGCGTGGAGTAGATCTGCGTTCCTTCCGGGGCGACGTTGCCGACCGGTCCCTTTTCAATCGGCCCGTTCGAGACGTACGTCACTCTGCTGCCGTCTTCGGAGGACTCCATGATGCCGCCTGCCGGTCCGCCGGCGCCACCGATCGCTTCGATTTCAGAGCCGAGCTTGTCGGGAGGCGATACGAGCTCCCAGGCCCGGCCATCCGACAGCAGCCCGCTCGGGTTCGGCAGCGTGGTGAACGTGTGGGTGGACTGTGCCGCTTCGGCCAGTCCCAGTTCGTTTTCGGCGACCACGCGATAGAAGTAGGTAGTACCCGATGTCAGCCCCGTGACTTCGACCGTCACGAGCTGGTCGCCGAATGCGGAGCCGAGGTCGGCGCCTGGAGGTGGCGCCGGCACACTCGTGCATTCGGAGGGGTGCGCAACGCAGTCAGCGGTGCCGTACTGGAAGTAGTAGTGGGTGTCCGCACCATGGGGGTCGATCTGCGCTTCCAGGCGCGTCGAGGTGGGCCCGAGGTTCTGTGAGGAGATCGAGTCGACCTGAGGCGCCGCCGCAGGCGCAGGCACGAAGACCTTCACCGTGCCCGAGGTGGCGCCGGCCACGTAGACCGTGTTCGTCGCCGCGTTGACGGCAACGCCCTGTCCGTTGGTGAGTTCGGCACCTACGCCGAAGCGCTCGATCAACGCCCCGCTGGAGTCAAACGCCGCCACCTGCGTGATGTTGTCGACATAGACATTCCCGCTCGATTGCAGCCCCGTCGACTGGTCGACGGCGAGTCCGGTCGAGTTTTCCCCGTCGAGCGCTTGGACGAGCGTTTCGCCGGCCGCGTCGAGCTTGGCGGTGACCCCGGGAACTTTTGCGCTCGGTTTGGCCACTTCCGGACAGCCTTCGAACCCTTCTTCGTAGTGGTTGACGTAGAACGCTTCCGCTTTCCGGTCGACGGCGAGGCCGGGTACGCCGCACTGCGCACCTTCGCCCACGGTGATCGTTGTGAGCGGTACGTTCGGTTCGCCGTTTGAGAACTGTTCGATTTCTCCGCCTTCGTATTCGTACAGCCACAGGCTCCCGGTTGCGACGCTTACCGCGATGCCACCGATGGCAATCGCAGAGGTGGCTTTGATCCTGCCCAGATAGGTCCCGGCGGCGGTGAACTTCTCGACTGGATCTTCGGTGACGGCTTCCGAATCCACCCGGCCGACATACACGTCCCCTTTGGACGGGTCACCGGCTTCGGTCGAGTTGTCAACAGCGATTGCTTCGGGTTCGCTGAACTGGCCTTCGCCGTTGCCCGCGATCCCTGTGGTGCACACGTTTGTGCACCGCTCGAGTTCTGGTTTGCCGTCGACGACGCCCCAACCCCACGCTTCGATGAAGGCCCCACTCGAGGAGAAGCGGTCGACCCGGTTGTTTTTCGTGTCGGCCACATACACATCGCCGGTGGCTTCGTTCACGGCGACGCCGGTGGGGCCGGACAGCTGCCCCGCACCGTGGCCTTTCGAGCCAGTAGCCGCGCTGAAGACATGTCCGCGCTGACTCAGCCCGAGCGCCGGTGCCGTCCACACAAGCACAGACGCGACTGCAACGGCGACCACGCGGGCGAGCCGGAGAATCGTCGCGCGTCTACCCCCCTCGGCGAAAGCCTTGCGTGCTGCGCTCACTGTTCCCTTTGCGCGGGGCCGAACGACGGCCGCGGCTTTCCAGTCGCTTCTTCCCACCTGCGCCTCTCTCCCACTTCTCAAGTACATCCGGGGCTACATCTCCAGCCTCTCCAGCCAAAACCGAGTCTTACAGTCCACCGAGTGCCTGTCAAGCAGGAACCATCGGTCTCCTAGTGTCTGCGACGCGTAGGCCTGCCGACACCGCCGCGCGCCTGCTCGACCCCGCAGCACGGGTCTCATTTGGCAAGCAACTCCAACGAAAAGCGGCACGCGCGCCAACCTGCTGACGCGCGTGCCGCCGGCGGAGGCGACCGCTCGCGCGGCCGCCTCCGGTCATGCAGTATTCAGGACTAAAGGACCGAGTTCGCCTCGACCTTTTCTTCGTTGGTCAGGATCGACGTGATCGTCTGACCGGACTGTTCGAACGTACCGCCGTTGGTTGACGTTTCGAGGATGTGTTCTTTGGCAACGCCACCCGCGAAGTGTTCTGGTTTCTGTTTGCCTTTCGACGCCGTGAATTTTTCGGTCGCCGTCAGCTTCATCGCGTTTGCCGTGATTTTGTGCAGAACCGAGCCCTTGACTACGACCGCGAGACCTGCGCAGCGAATTCGGCGACGTTGCCCGATTCGGAGTGCAGTTCGCTCGCGAGGTGGTCTTTGCTGGGCGGCGAGACTTCGGTTTCGAAGCCGATCGGGCCGCCGAGCGGCGAGGTGTTGATGTTACCAACGCCCGCACCGGCCGATTCGCATTTCAATTTGTTCGTTTCGCAGTCGGTGAATTTGGCCACCATTTTGCCGATCGTTTTCAGACCGGTGTATTCGCCGGTGCTCGTCTCGCCGGTGCACGTGATTTTCGTGCCGCCGACGGTTTCCAGCGTGGCGATCGTCGCTCGGTTTCATGGTCGACGTGAATTTGTGTTTTCACGACGCCCGGGAACCATTCGAAGTTCGCCTTTTTTGAGTTTTTCGGCTTCTGTACCGGCGTCTTCGCCTGCCGTTTTCGTGCATTTCGCACTGTCGTACAGGCTCAGTTTTTTTTCTGTGGTTTTCGCGATTTTCAGACAACGCCCGAATTCGGGCGCAGCCGCCGAAGCGGTGCCGGCCATGGCCACGCTCACCGCGAAGACGGCAACGAGGCATAGCCCCATGATCTTGATCCGTCGCATCTAGCTACTCCTTTGTCCCTCTTGTACCTAGCCGGCATCTGGGCGATGCCTCAACGCATTCCCCAACGCCAGTCATGCCGTGTGCCTTGTACCCGGCCCGCGGCCCCTCCAACCTCGGCCGCCGCAAAAGCTGCTCGGCGAGGCGCGATCGAACGATGTTCAGGTCATCCGCATCCCTGCGTCGCGTCGGTCTTCCTACCGTGCGCGTGTCCAGTCGTTGGCCTCGCGAGCGGGTCGGGCCCGTGCATGACGACCCTCGAACCCTCCCGAGCGTGATGCCCTGACAGCGTGTGTGCAGGGCCTCCCGCCGCCGTGGTGATGCTTGACATCATGTCATCGCGACGGTACCACAGGGGTTGACGTAATGTCAAGTATTTAGCCGATATGACGCGGTTTTGCAGGGCAAAAGCACGACCCGGCGGGTTGCCCTGAGCTACACAATCCGGCTCGCGACGACTGTCCGGTCGGCCTCGGCGACGATCCTCCACTCGCCGTCGTCGCGATCGCGAAGATGACGCTCCACGACGGCTGTCGGGCCGGGCAGGCCGCGGCCCCCGGGCTGGTCGGCGCGGGCATCGTGCAGGGCGACGTGCCCGCCGGGCGCGACGAACGGGCTCCAGTCCAGCCAATCGCGCTCGCAGCCCTCCTCGGAGTGGTCGCCGTCGATGAACACGAGGTCGACCGTGCCGCGCCAACAGGCGGCGATCTCATGCGACATCGCGACATGCAAGTGCACGGCCGGTCCGCGCTCACCCAACCTGCGCCCCCCGCGCGCCAGTAGCCGCCGCGTCGCTCGCTCGCTCGCCCCCCAGCCTCCGGGCAGCGCATCCGGGTGATGCCCGAACGGGTCGATCAGATGCAGCTCCGCCCCGGGCCCCAACTCGCGCTGCAGCGCGAGCGCCGAGGACCCCTCATACACACCGATCTCCACCACGCGACGGGCGCCGCGAACTGCGTCGAGCAGAACCCGCTGATCCTCCTCGGAGTGCATCGTGCGAGGCGGGATCAAGCCCGTCCCGACAGCGAGCGCGCGCAGGCGCACGTCGTCGCGCAGGCGCGACGGCGCCAGACTTCGAATCGATTGCGGAACGATCGCCACGCGTCCAGCCTATGCGCAGCTCGACGAGCTGGACGGCGGCGGTGCGTGACCGGCGCTTGCTTGCGCGTATGCGCGCCACAGGCGATATGCGGGGTAGGTGTGCCGCAGATCGGCGCTTACGAGCCCCACCGGGTAGGCCGGATCCTCGCGGAAGCTGTACTGGAAGATCGCGCCGACCCGCGAATTCGCAGACCAGCGCGCGAGCTCCGCGCCGAGCGCCTGGCATCCCGCCCCTTCGGCGGCGGCTCCCGACGGGCGTGCGCGACCCGGATGCGGTGCCCCGACGCCCGTCTCGGTGACCCAGATCTTGGCTTTGGCGGCACACGAACCTCGCGCGTCGAGCGCTCGTGCGAGCGCCGATATAGGTTCATCCGCCGCTCGAGCCTCGCCCCACGAGGCGTAAGCGTGAACCGCCCATACGTTGCCGAGACAGAGGACGCGCAGCGGCAGCCCCGCCACGAAGCCGCTGATGCTCGTGCGATGAGGCGAGTCGCCTGTGTACGCCGCGAGCTCGCCGAGCAGCAGGTGATGGCTGCCGCCGGCGGCCATCAGCTCCTCGGCCATCGCCTCGGCGAGCTGCGCGTAGACGGCGGGTGCGCGCGAGGGAGCGTCGAGCGCGCAGGAGGATCGCTGCGGGCTGAGGAAGTCGGGGTTGTTCGGCTCGTTCCACGGGCTCCACCAGTCGAGCGCCACGCCCTTGTTCGCTGCCGAGCACGAGCAGGGCTCGGATCAACGACCGGTAGCCGGCCAGCCCGGTCGCGCTGATCGGACGCGAGAACGGCTGGGACCCGGGAAGCTCGCAGCCGCTCGCCGGGTCCGCCGCCCACGGCGGCGCGCCGAACACGTCGAGCACCACCTCGAATCCCTCGCGTCCTTCGGCGCGGGCGGCGCGCTGCTGCGTGGCGATCGCAGCAAGCTCCTCGCGGATGCCGGCGTACGGCGCACATGGCCCGACCGCTCGCGCGCAGCCGTCGAGCGGGCCGTCGAGGTTCGGCCGGCTGCTCGCGTTGCGGCTGCAGCGCCGCCCAGTCGACGAGCAGGCGGATGTAGCGCGGATGGATCGCCGTCAGCTGCTCGCGCGCGGGCTGGAAGGCGGCGCCACCGCGGCCGTGATGGTGAGCTCGGGTTCCACAGCAGGTCGGCGTTGTCCTCGGTCAGACCGAGCGCCGGTCCACGACCGTCGGAGGAGCTCGATCGCAGGCGGCGTCGAGGGCGCTGCGGAGCTACCCGTGCCGCGCGAACCGCCGCAGCCAACCAAGATGACCGCAGGCAGCAGCAGGCCCGCGAGCAATCGGCGCGACTTCAGACCGCCGAGACCTGCTCTTCCTCGGCCACGCGGAAGGACGAGCCGCAGCCGCAGGCGGCGACCACGTTGGGGTTGGAGACCTTGAAGCCGGCGCCCTGCAGGCTCTCCTCGTAGTCGATCACCGAGCCGCGCACGAACGGCAGGCTCTCGTTGTCGACCAGCAGCTTCAGGCCGTGGTCCTCGAAGACGACGTCGTTCTCGCGCTGCTCGTCGAAGGCGAGCTGGTACTGAAAGCCCGAGCAGCCGCCGCCGCGAACGCCGACGCGCAGGCCGGCCATGCTCACATCCGCCTCCTGGGCGGAGAGGAACTCGTGCACCTTCTCGGCACCCTTGTCGCTGATCGTGATCATCGCTTCTGCTCCTCGTTGCGGCCTCAAGACTTTCCAAAGTATAGCGGCGGCTGGGAGGCCCGCCCCGATCCTCTACGCTAGCCGTACATGCCCTCCGCAGAGGACATCTCCCGACGCATCGAGGCGTCGATCCCAGGCGCGCGCGCCGAGGTCGAGGACTACACGGGCGGCGGCGATCACTTCCGCGCGACCGTCACCGCAGCCGCGTTCGCCGGGCGTAGCCGGATCGAGCAGCACCGGCTCGTCTATCGAGATCTTCGGCGCCGAGATCGGCGGCCCGATCCACGCGCTGTCGCTGAAGACGCAGACCCCGCAGCAGAGCACCGCGGACGCGCCCGCCGAAGGCCCCTCCGCGCGCCAGCCGACGACAACCACGTGAGCCAGGAGCCCTTCATGTCAAGCACCAACCCCACCAGCGAGCTTCCGATGTCCCCCGGCCAGCCGGCCCCGAGCGCGGGCCCCACGCCCGCGGACGAGTCCAACCCGATCCGCGAGGCGATCTCCGAGGCGATCGCCGAGCACAAGGTGATCCTGTTCATGAAGGGCACGCCGGAGGCGCCGGCGTGCGGCTTCTCGGCGCGCACCGTCGCCGCCCTGCAGTCGCTCGACACGCCGTTCGCGGCCGTCGACATCCTGCCCGACCCGCGGATCCGCCAGGAGCTCTCGGCGATCTCCGACTGGCCGACGATCCCGCAGCTGTTCGTCAACGGCGAGCTGCTCGGGGGCTGCGACATCGTGACCGAGATGTACGAGTCCGGAGAGCTCGCCGAGGCGTTGGTGTAGCGTCCGGCGGCGCATGCCCGCCGTCGCCGTAGCCACCGACAGCACCCATTACCTGCCGCGAGAGCTGGCGGCGCGCGAAGGCATCCACCAGATCAGCCTGTACGTCGGCTGGCAGGGCCAGCCCGAACGCGAGCTCGACATGCCGAGCTTCGACGCCTTCTACGAGCGCCTGCGCACCGACCCCGAGCTGCCGACGACCTCCCAGCCTTCGATCGGCGACTTCCTCGCCGTGTGGGAGCCGCTGCTCGAGCAGGGTCACGACATCGTCTCGATCCACCTCGCCGGCGGCATCTCGGGCACCTGCGAGGCCGCCCGGCAGGCGCACGCGCTGCTCGAGCGAGCGCGGGCTGGGCGAGCGCGTCGAGGTGCTCGACGCCGAAAGCGGCTGCGGCGGAGCGGCCCTGCTCGTGCTCGCCGCCTGCGCGGCCGCGCGCGCGCGGTGCCGACAAGGACGCCGTCGTCGCGCACGTGCGCGAGACGCGCAAGGCGCTGAAGATCTGGTTCTGCCTCGACACGCTCGAGTACCTGCGCCGCGGCGGGCGGATCGGCAAGGCCCAGGCCTGGCTCGGCGGCACGCTGAAGATCAAGCCGATCCTCTCGCTCGAGTACGAGATCACCCCGGTCGAGCGGGTGCGCACGGCCGGCCGCGCCTTCGAGCGGATGGTCGACTACGCCAAGGAGCTGCACGAGAACGGCGCCGACGGCTGGGTCGTGCAGCACATCCAGGCGCCCGATCAGGCCCAGCGACTGATCGATCGCTGTCGCGAGATCTTCGACTCAGAGCCCGTCTTCAGCTCCGAGGTCGGCCCCGTGATCGGCACCTACACCGGCCCCGGTCTGATCGGCGTCGGCGGCGTGCCACGAGCGCTGCTGAGCTAGCGGCGCGGAACCGCGCCGAAGCGCTCAGCCCTTGCGCTTGCGCCTGCGACGCCGCAGCATGCGCACGCCGAGGGCGAGCCCGACGACGGCCGCGCCGGCCGTCAACTGCTCGCGGTGACGCTCCACGTGCCCGCGCCAGTCGGTGATGTGCGCGACTTCGCCGCGCAGGCGGTCGAGCGAAACCGCGAGCTCCATCCGGTTGCTCTCGATCGAGCTGCGGATCTCGGCAGACGAGCGCTGCGCCATCAGCCGCCAACCCCCGCATCGCCGCCCGCACCGCCGGGTGTCGGCGTGGCGGGCATCGCCGCCGAGCCGTTGCTGACCGTCTGCTTGATCTTCTGCGCCTCGTCGATCGCCATCGTCGGCATCGGCGGCGAGCCTTTTTTGACGGCTTTGGCCGCGAGCAGACCGGCGAGCGCTCCGAGCAGCAGCAGGATCACGGCCATCGCGAAGAAGCCCCAGAAGTAGGTGTAGTTGTTGCCGGGGAGGTAGTAATAGAGCAGCCACGCACAGCCGACGAGCGCGAAGATCAGCGCCATCGCGATGAAGATCCCGGCGGCGATGCCGACGACGGCGCCCTTGATCAGCTTGGTCGCCTTCTCGGTGACCTCGACCTTGGCCAGCTCGATCTCCTCGCGCACGAGCACCTGCGCCCGCTCGGACACCTCGGCGATCGCCGCGGCGATGTTGTGTGGCGCCTCCGGGCCCTGCTGGCCCGGTGCCGGCGTCGGTGGTGCGCTCACTCCGGCGGCTCCTCGGCGAACAGCCGTCGGAACGTGAGCGCTGCCGCGCGCTGCGCGGCGATGCTCGCGAGCGCTCCGAACGCCGCCAGAATGCCCGACCAGACCAGCCGCTTGACCATCTCGCTCTCCATCAACGCGGCAGTCTATTGCCCGGGGTGGTCTCACCGGAAACGCTGCCCAGCTCGAGACCTCCGCAGACGGTCTCGACGACAACCGACTTGGCCCGCTCGAACTCCTCCTCGCCCTGCGGCAGCAGGTCGAAGATCCAACCGGTCAGCAGCTGCTCGATCACGCCGTAGAAGGCCATCGCCGCGAACCGCGCTTCGATCTCGGGCTTGAAGACGCCTTCGTCCTGCGCTTGCTGGACGATCTTGCCGATCAGCTCGTAGGCGTCGCGGATCGTGCCGATGTGGGTGTCGCCGAACGAGTTGGCGGCACGCGTCACCTCGACGATGATCACCTTCATCAGGTCCGGGTCGTGGCGGTAGCTGTCGACGATGAACGACGCGATCGCGCGCAGCTTCTCGCGTACCGGCAGCGGCTCGGCGTCGACCTCGCGGATCAGCTCGAGCATCACCTGCCAGCGCTCGAGGAACAGCGTGTCGAGCACCTCGTCCTTGGAGCCGAAGTAGTGATAGACGAGCCCGTACGCGACCCCCGCCTCGTCGGCGATGTCGGAGACGCGGCAGGCGTGGAAGCCCTGACGCGCGAACACGCGCACGGCGGCGTCGAGGATCAGGCGGCGCTTGTCCGGCGCCGCCTTCGCCGCGCCGCGCCGCGCCGTCGCGCCGGCATCACCGGAGCCTGCCTGCGAGCTGGACGTCGTATCGCCCCGACTGGCCCTCGCCGAGCTCATGCCCGCACCGCCTGCGGCCAGCGGTAGGCCTCGGCCTGCCGGTTGGCCAGCGACGGCAGCTTGCTGCGGATCTCCTGCTGGCGCTCGAGGTCGAGCTCGGCGATCGACGTAACCCTCCGCGTCGGGCGCCTGCGCGAGCACGATGCCCCACGGGTCGACGATCATCGAGCGCCCGCCCGAGCGGCTTCCGCCGGGGTGCTCGCCGATCTGGTTGGCCGCGATCACGAACGCCTGGTTCTCGATCGCGCGCGCCCGGATCAGCGCCTCCCAGTGGTCGCGCGTCGTCGCCAGCGTGAAGGCCGCCGGCAGCGAGAACGCGCGCGCGCCGCGTACGGCGAGGATCCGGTACAGCTCGGGGAAGCGCAGGTCGTAGCAGATCGACATCCCCAGCTCGAGCCCGCCGGCGGTCTGCGAGAGGACGATCTCCTCGCCCGGCTGCTCGAGGTCGGACTCGCGATAGGAGCGCCCGCCGACGTCCACGTCGAACATGTGGATCTTGCGGTAGACGGCCTTCAGCTCGCCGTCCGGACCGACGTGCACGGAGGTGTTGGCGAGCTTCTCCCGCTCGGGCACGCGCTCGACGATCGACCCGGCGATCAGCTCGATCCGCAGCTCGGCGGCGAGTGCCCGCGCCCAGTGCGTCGAGCGGCCGTCGAGCGGCTCGGCGGCTGCGCGCAACTGCTCGTCGGAGCCCATCGCGGTCCACTTCTCGGGGAGTACGATCAAGCTCAGCGCCGTCGGCGCGCCGCCGCGCGCACGAGTCGATCGGCGGTGGCCAGGTTGGCCGCGCCGTCGGCGGTGGCGTTGAGCTGGACTGCGGCGGCCTTCAACTGAGCCCTCCTTGCGGCCGGCGCGCATACGCAGGCTCCTCACGCGGCCCGTTCCCCAAATAGATTGACTGGTCAGTCAACATCTCAAAGCATAACGCCCGGGCCGCGCGTGGCGAGCGCGGACGCGTCGGTTCCGGCCGGCCGAATGGCGCTGCTGCGCGGCGGCCGGCCGCTCAAGCGCTGGCGCTACGTCGGCGTCTTCAGCGAGCAGCTGATGGCCTGCGCCGCGATCGTCCAGGTCGGTCCGGCGCGGCAATCCTTCTGGGCGGTCTACCTGCGCGAGCGGGATCGAGCTGTACGAGCGCACGCGGCTGCTTGCCGCGCCGAGCGGAGCTGCAGCTGGCGCGCGGGCGGCTGCTGCTGCGCGACCGGGGCGTCGAGCTCGACCTGGCGCTGGCCGAAGAGACGGGCGTCGAGGTGCGCTGCCCGAACGGCCGCCAGCACGTCTGGACGCGCAAGCAGGCCGGCGATCGCCGCGTACGGCACGTTGACCGTCGCCCGGTCAGCCGGCGCAAGCGATCGACGCGCGCGGCGTGATCGACGACACCGCCGGCTATCACGCGCGCCACACCGAGTGGTGGTGGTCGGCCGGCGTCGGCGAGAGCCCGGACGGCGTCGCGCTCGCGTGGAACCTCGTCAGCGGCGTCAACGACCCAGCGCGCGGATCAGAGCGCGCCGTGTGGGTCGACGGCGAGCCGCACGAGGCCGAGCCGGTGCACTTCGCCGCCGACCTGCGGCGAATCGACTCAGCCGACGGCGCGCAGCTGCGCTTCCACGCCGAGGCCGAGCGCAGCCGCAGCGAGAACCTGGTGATCGTCAAGAGCGACTACCGCGCGCCGTTCGGCACCTTCTCGGGTGCGCTGCCGGGCGGCGTCGCGCTCGCGCACGGGCTCGGCGTGATGGAGCACCACCGCGCGCTCTGGTAGCCCTCGCCGGGCTCAGCTGCGCGCACGCTGGCGGCGCAGCTCGGCCAGCAGCAGCTTGGAGTGCATCGCGCCGATCAGCTCGCGCAGCGGCTCGGCGCCGGCGGCGATGATCTCCATCGCCCGCTCGACCTCGACCTCGCCGGCGAGGCGCTCCAGCAGCGCGCGCACCTCCTCCTGCACCAGCGGCTCGAGCGCCTCGCGGTAGCGCAGCGTGTCGTACACGGTGAAGCCGAGCGCCTCGTCGTAGCCGCCCGCGCGGAAGCGCGCGATCGCCTCGATGATCTTCACGTCGTCGGCGTCGTAGCCGCTGCGGTTGGGCGTCAGCACGCCGAGCTCGGCGAGCCGGTCGAGCACGTTGCGCGGGATCTCGTAGCGCTCGCGCACGGCCTTCAGCGAGACGCGCCTGCGAGTCCTCGGCGCTCGCGAGCGCGCGCTCGAGGATCCGGTCCTCGAGCTCGATCAGCGCGTGCACGCGCTCCGGGTCCTCCTCGAGCATGCCCTTGATCACGCGCAGCGGCATGAAGCGCTCCTCCTGCAGGCGCTTGATCAGCGCGATCCGCTCGACGTACTCCGGCGGGTAGTAGGCCATGTTGCGGCTCGTGCGGACGATGTCCGCGCCCTCGCCGAGCAGCCCCTCGCGCAGGTAGTGCTTGATCGTGCCGGCGCTCACGCCCGAGCGCTCGGCGAGCTCGCTCATCTTCAGCAGCGCCCGTCCGCGGCGCTCCCTGCCGTGGCGCTCATCTCCTCACCTGCCCCCACACCTGGAAGGAGATGTCCTGCGCCTCGCCGACCGGCCCGGCGACGGCGCCGTCGGCGAGCAGCTCGGCGATCTCCTCGGCGCTGTAGCCGGCCGCGCGCAGCACCTCGTCGGTGTGCTCGCCGAGCGCCGGACCGGGCAGGCGCGCGTGATCGCCCGGCGTGCGGCTGAGCTTGACCGGGACGCCGAGCAGCCGGACCGGCCGCTCGGCGCCCGGCTGGTCGAGCTCGACGACCATCTCGCGCGCGCCGACGAGCTCGGAGTCGAGCGCCTCGTCGAGCTCGAGCACCGGCTCCAGGCAGCAGTCGTGCTCGCGCGCGAACGCCTCCCACTGCTCGCGCGTGCGCGCCGCGAAGATCGCCTCGACCTCGCCGTGCGCGGCCGAGCCGGGCCGCTCGAACTGCGCCGCGATCAGGTCCTCGCGCCCGACGCCGCGGCACAAGGCCTGCCAGAACTTCGGCTCGAGCGCGCCGAGCGTGACCCAGCCGTCGGCGCACGCGTACGGGCGGTAGCAGATCAGCGAGCCGGCGAGCGGCAGCTCGCCGCGCCGCGGGACGTCGCCGTCGGCGAAGTACGTCGCCGCGACCATCGCCAGCCACGACAGCGCGCCGTCGGCCATCGACACGTCGACGAGCTGGCCCTCGCCCGAGCGGCGGCGAGCCGACGCCCTCGCGCTCGCGCAGCGCGGCGAGGATCCCGAACGCCGCCATCAGCGCGCCGCCGCCGAGGTCGGCGATCTGGCCGGCGGCCTGCACCGGCGCGCCGCCGCGCTCGCCGGTCAGGCCGAGCAGCCCGACCAGGCCGAGGTAGTTCATGTCGTGGCCCGAGGCGTCGCGTTGCGGGCCGTCCTGGCCGTAGCCGGTGATCGCGCAGTAGACGATCCCCGGGTTCTCCTCGCGCATCCGCTCGTAGCCGACGCCGAGCCGGTCGAGCACGCCCGGGCGGAAGGACTCGAGCACGACGTCGTAGTCGCGCACCAGCCGCAGCAGCACCTCGCGCCCGCGCTCGTTCTTGAGGTCGAGGCGGATCGAGCGCTTGTTGCGGTTGAGCGAGAGGAACAGGCGCCGACTTCGCGCGTCTCGTGCGCGCCCTCGTAGTACGGCGGCGACCAGCGGATGTAGTCGCCCATGCCCGTGTCCTCGACCTTGAGCACGTCGGCGCCGAAGTCGGCGAGCAGCAGCGAGCAGAAGCCGCCCGGCAGCAGCCGCGAGAGGTCGAGCACGCGGATGCCCTCCAGCGGCAGGCTCATGCCGCAGCGCCTCGTGCCGGCGCGCTCGACCCGGCGCAGCGCCTGCGTCGGCGCCGCGCTGCGGGATGCCGAGCATCGCGCGCGCCTCCGCACGGTCGCCGGGCGGCGGCCGACGTCCTCGGTCATCTGCCGCGCCTTGGCGATCAGCTCGCCGTTGGAGCGCGCCATCTCGCCGTCGGGCAGGTAGAAGTTGTCCTCGAGGCCGACGCGGATCGAGCCGCCGAGCGTCAGCGCGGCGGCGACGAGCATCCACTGGTCGCGCGAGATCCCGATCACGCCCCAGTGCGAGTGCTGCTCGCCGGGCGCGCTCCGGGATGTTGTCGACCATCGCCGCGAGGTTGCGCGCCGTCGGCGGGATGCCGCCGACGACGCCCATCACGCAGTCGACGTGCAGCGGCGTCTGCAGCACGCCCATGTCGATCAGCGGCGCGAGCGCGCCGACGTGGCCGAGGTCGAAGCACTCGTGCTCGGGTTTGATGCCGAGCTCGTTCATCGCCTCGAGCAGCTCGATGATCTCGTCGAACGGGTTCGCGAAGACCATGTTGAAGACGAACTCCTTGCGCGAGCGCGAGTACTTGGCGTAGTTCATCGAGCCCATGTTCAGCGCCGCGACCTCCGGCCGGCAGGCGCGCAGGTAGGCGATCCGCTTCTCCACCGGCACGCCGATCGTGCCGGTCGAGTAGTTGATGATCGCCGCGTCGCCGACCTCGGCGCGGATCGCCTCGGTGATCGCCTGGAAGTCCTCGATCTCGTAGCTCGGCGTGCCGTCCGGTCTGCGCGCGTGGATGTGGATCATCACGCCGCCCTCGTCGACGATCCGCCGCGCCTCGGCGGCGTACTCCGCCGGCGTGTACGGGATCGCCGGGCACTGCTCGCGGTTGGCGATCGCGCCCGAGATCGAGCAGGTGATGACGACGGGGTCGTCGAGGCTCATACGGGCACCACTCCTTGTCGCTTGCACGGTCGCTCGATCTTCTTGCCCTCGGCCATCTCCAGCGCGCGGCAGATCGTCGGGCGCGTCTCGCGCGGGTCGATCACGTCGTCGATCATGTCGTTGCCGGCCGCGATGTAGACGTCGATGATCTTGCGGTAGGCCTCGATCAGCTCGGCCTTCTTGGCGCTCGGGATCGTCGGCTTCCTCGACCTGTTTGCGCATGACGATCTCGACCGCGCCCTCGGCGCCCATCACGCTGATCTCGGCGCTCGGCCAGGCGACGATCAGGTCGGGCTCGTACGCGCGGCCGTTCATCACGTAGTAGCCGGCGCCGTAGGCCTTGCGCGTGATCACCGTGATCTTCGGCACGGTCGCGTTGGCGACCGCGTAGAGCATCTTCGCGCCGTGGCGGATGATCCCGCCGGCCTCGACCTTCGTGCCGACCATGAAGCCGGGCACGTCCATCAGGAACACGAGCGGGATCCCGAAGGCGTTGCACAGGTTGACGAAGCGCGCGGCCTTGTCGGCGGAGTCGTTGTCGAGGATGCCGCCGAGCTGCTTGGGCTGGTTGGCGACGATCCCCGCCGGGCGCCCGCCGAAGCGCGCGAAGCAGGTGATGATCGTCTTCGCCCACTGCGGCTTCATGTCGAAGTAGTCGCCGTCGTCGACGATCCGGCGGATCACCTCGTACATGTCATACGGCTTGCGGTTGGACTCGGGCAGCACGTCGAGCAGCTCCTCGTCGCCGCGCTCGATCGGGTCGCTCGCTCGCGCGCAGCGGCGGCTTGCGATTCGCAGTTCTGCGGCATGAACGAGAGGTACTGCTTGATCCGCTCGATGCACTCCTCGTCGTCGGCCACCTCGAGGTCGCCGACGCCGGACTTGCGGCAGTGCACGCGCGAGCCGCCGAGCTCCTCCTGGGTGACGTCCTCGCCGATCGCCGCGCGCACGAGGTGCGGGCCGGCGAGCGCCATCGAGCCGCGGCCCTTGACCATCGGCACGAAGTCGGCCAGCCCCGGGATGTACGCCGTGCCGGCCGCGCACGGCCCCATCAGCGCGGCGACCTGCGGGATCACGCCGCTCATCACGACCTCCTCGCGGAACAGGTGCCCGGAGCCGGCGAACAGCGAGCCGACGGCCTCCTGGATGCGCGCGCCGGCCGAGTCGAGCAGCCAGATGAACGGGATCCGCTTGGTCAGCGCCAGCTCGCGCAGGCGCGTGACCTTCAGCTCGCCGGTCATCCCCATCGAGCCGGCCATCACGGTGAAGTCGTAGGCGCACGACGGCCACCAGGCGCCCGTCGACCTTGCCGTAGCCGGTGATCACGCCGTCGGCCGGCGCGTCCTTGCCGTCCATCGCGCGCTGGGAGAAGTGCGGGCGCCCGTGGATGCCGAGCTCGGTGAACGTGCCCGTCGTCGATCAGCAGCGCGAAGCCGCTCGCGCGCGGTCAGCTTCTCGGCGGCGTGCTGGCGCGCGATCTTCTCCTCGCCGCCGCCGAGCTTGATCTGCTCGCGGCGCGCGTGCAGATCCTCGACGAGCGGGCGCAGCAGCGAGGTCTTGGCGGCCGGCTCGCTCGGTGTCGCGGGCGGCCTCTCGGTCGTGCTCATCAGCGTCCTTTCCACTGCGGCTCGCGCTTCTCGAAGAACGCGCTGACGCCCTCGACGATGTCCTCGGTCGACATCGCCAGCGTCAGCTGCGCGCGCAGGTAGTCGAGCGCGTCGTCCAGCTGCATGTCGAGCTGGCGGCGCATCGCCTCCTTGCCGAGGCGCATGATCACGGGCGACTTGCCGGCGAGCTTGACGGCCCACTCGCGCACCGCCGTCTCGAGCTCGGCGGCCGGCACGACCCTGTTGACGATCCCCGCGGCGAGCGCCTCCTGCGCGCTCAAGCGCTCGCCGAGCAGCAGCAGCTCGTTGGCCTTCTTGCGCGGCACGTTGCGGTAGATCAGCGCCATGATCATGAACGGGAACGTGCCGACGTTGATCTCGGGCGTGCCGAAGCTCGCGTCCTCGGAGGCCACGATCAGGTCGCACGCCAGCGCGATCCCGAGCGCGCCGGCGAGCACGTGGCCGCCGGCCGCCACGACCGTCGGCTTGCCGAGCTCGCCGATCAGCTTGAACAGACCGACGAAGCGCTCGGAGCCGAAGTGGCGCTCGACGAGCGGCGTGTCGGCGGCAAACCCGCCGAGGTTGGCGCCCGAGGAGAACGTCCGCTCGTGCGAGGAGGCGAGCACGACGCAGCGCGCCGCGTCTTCCGTCGCGCGCGCGCTCGAACGCCGCGATCAGGCCTCCGAGCAGCTCGGCCGACAGCGCGTTGCGCGTGTCGGGCTGGTTCAGCGTGATCGTCGCCACGCCCTGCTCGTCGAGCGCGTAGAGGACTGCGTCGTCGGCCATCGGCGCATCCTAACCCGATCCGCGCCGAGTGGGAAGTGCGCAGCCTTACTGTCTACTTTCGCGGTTTGCCCGCCCGGCCTCGCGGAACGACGACGACCCGCCGTCCGTCCCGATGGCGCCTCGCCAGCCTGCGAGCTCGCCGGCGCAACAGGCGGTGCAGCTGGGCCGCTTCGATCGTTTCGGCGGCGGGCGGCGCTTGCACGAGCACGGGCACGTCGATCGCGGGGATGTCGGACTGCTCGATCAGTTCGCCCTTGCCGTGGCGAGCCACGATGACGATGCTCGTGCGGACGGGGAGACCCGTTTCGGCGAGGAACAGTTCGACGCGCAGGAGCGGGGCGAACAGCCTGCGCTCACGTCGTGCCCGCGCATGTGCGCTGCGCGAGTGCGCCGGCTTCTGCAGCGCTGCGATCGGAACGGCGAGCTTGAAGCGCGTCACGGGCACGCCGTCGACGTTGGCCGGGCCAAGCTCGGTGATGCTCTGCGCGTGAGCGATCAGCTTGGCCACCGCCGAGAAGCCCGTTCCCGGTTCGCCTGTGGAACCGCCTGGGCCGTTGGACGCCGAGCCGAGCGCCTGCGCCAGGCTCGTATTGAGCTCTTGCACCCACGGGCGTCCGCCGTCGAGCCGCGACACATCCGGCTCGTGTATGTACAGCGTGCTGCCGATCAGCCGCCCGCTGATCGCGAGTCCCGAGGAAGCTGACCGTGAAGCTCGCCTCCGGTGGCGGGCCGAGGCTGACTTCGCCGGCCACGCGCGATCAGCGGCACGAGCACGCTGCTGGCATGACCGAAGATGTGGTTGAAGCCGCCTACCGGGCCTTTGACCTTCGGCTTCTCGGCGATCTCGATGCTCGCCGAGAACCGCTCGCTGGTCGGCTTCAGCGCGAGCATCTTCTGCTCGAGCGCCTGCAGGTCCGGAGGGACGGCCGCGGGCAGCGGCGTCGCCGGCCGGGATGGCGCGGGCGCGCTCGCAGCGGCGCCGGGCGCGATCGTTGCAGCAGCGGCAAGAGCCAGCGCCAAGGCGCGCCCAACCATCCGATCCCTCCTGAATCGTGAAAGAGCTCCGGCCGCGCAGGCTAGCGCGCGGCCCGCCCGCGCGCCAGTGGCAGTCCAGACGCGATAAGTAGCAAGCTCTACTGTTTACTTTTCGGAGCGCCTGCGTTAGCGTCTGCGAGCAGGCGCCGGACACGCCGCGACTGCCTGTACGTCCGCGCACCGCATCCAAGCATCGATCACAAGGAGACTTCCAAGCCATGGCCGCGACCGCCGAGAGCGTGCTGAAGCCGGACTTCCAGGCCGCGCGCAAGCACTTCCTCTTCACCGACGAGCACGAACAGCTGCGCGAGTCGATCCGCAACTTCGCGACCAAAGAGCTCGCCCCCCACGCCGAGGAATGGGAGGAGACGACGTTCCCCGACTCGGTCTTCAGGCGCATGGGCGAGCTCGGCTTCCTCGGCCTCGACAAGCCCGAGGAGTACGGCGGACAGGGCGGCGACTACTACTCGGCGCTGGTGCTCGCCGAGGAGATCACGAACGCCAACTCGGGCGGCTTGGCGATGGGCCTTGCGGTGCACACCGACATGGCGATGCCGCCGATCCTCGCCTTCGGCTCCGAGGAGCAGAAGCAGGAATGGGTCGTGCCGGCGATCAAGGGCGAGAAGATCCTCTGCCTCGGCATCACCGAGCCGGACGCCGGCTCGGACGTCTCGGGGATCAAGACGCGCGCGGTCAAGGACGGCGACGACTACGTGATCAACGGCTCGAAGACGTACATCACCAACGGCCACCGCGCGGACGTGATCGTGCTCGTGACGAAGACCGACCCGGACGCGGGCTACGACGGCTTCACGCTGTTCCTCGTGCCGATGGACGCGCCCGGCGTGATCCGCGAGAAGAAGCTCGAGAAGCTCGGCATGCACGCTTCGGACACGGCGCTGCTCGCCTTCCAGGACGTGCGCGTGCCGTCGACGGCCGTGCTCGGCCAGGTCGGCAAGGGCTTCTACCACATCATGTGGGAGCTCCAGGGCGAGCGCCTGATCGGCGCGGCCGGGATGGTGGCGGGCGCGCAGAAGTGCTTCGAACGCACGCTGCAGTACGCGCACGAGCGCAAGGCGTTCGGCCGCGAAATCGGCAAGTTCCAGGTGATCCGCCACAAGTTCGCCGAGATGGCCACGAAAATCGAGTCGGCGCGGCAGATGACCTACATCACGGCATGGCGCTTCGCCAACGGCGAGTACCCGGTGCGCGAGATCTCGATGTCCAAGCTCGTCGCCTCGCGCGTGCTCTGCGAAGTGGCCGACGAGTGCATCCAGATCCACGGCGGCGCGGGCTACATGAAGGAGTACGGCGTCGAGCGCGTCTGGCGCGACGCGCGCCTGAACCGGATCGGCGCGGGCACCGACGAGATCATGCTCGACGTGATCGGTCGCTCCTACGGGCTGTAGTCCGATCCCCCGGGTGGAACTACTCGATGTAGGAGACCTCCGCCCCGATCGCCTCGTAGGCCTCGCGCGCGCGGCGGTCGGCGCTGAGCAGCGTCGCGCCGTGCTCGCGGGCGGTCGCGGCGATCAGGGCGTCGTACAGCGCGCCGCCGCGCAGGCCGGCGTCGACTGCGCGGCGCAGGCAGGAACGTTGACCTCCGGCGTCGAGCGCGAGCCACGAATCCGGGAAGTCCACGTCGAGGGCATCGCGCACGGACACCGGGGCCATGCGAAGCCCTTCGGGCATCCGGCTGAGCACGGAGGTCGTCTCGAATGCGACATGAGAGATCAGCCGTGGCGAGCGGCCGGCCAGCGCCGCAACACAGCGCTCGTGCCCCTCGAAGGTGCTCGCAAGCGCCGGGATCAGCACGCTGGAGTCGGGGGCGATCAACGGCGCGAGCGTTCGATCTCTTCGCGCACCATCGCGGTCGTGAGCGTCGGCACGGGCTGGTCGGGAACTATCACCGTGAAGCCGTCGCGATCCTCGAGATGGGCTTTGATGTACGGCACGGTCAGCTCGAGCGCCCCGTCGCGCTCGGTCAGCTCCAGCTCCGTCGGCCCGTCGATCCCGAGCGCGTCTCGCATCGGCTTGGGGATCACGATCCGGCCCACACCATCGATGGCAACTCGCATACCATCAGATTACCAATTGGCTTTGGCCTGGATCTCATGAGCACCCTCACACCCCCCTTCTCCGACGAGCACGAGCAACTGCGACAGTCGATTCGCGGCTTCATCGACCGCGAGCTGGCGCCGCACGCGGCGCAGTGGGAGCGCGACGAGTGGTTCCCGGACGAGATCTTCGGCAAGCTCGCCGCGCAGGGCCTGCTCGGGCTGAAGTACCCGACCGAGTACGGCGGCCAGGGCGGCGACTACCTGCACGAGTCGGTGCTGTGCGAGGAGATGGCGCGGATCGGCTCGGGCGGGACCGCGGCCGGGACTCGGCGCGCACACCAACATCGCCACGCCGCCGATCTGGAAGTTCGGCACCGAGCAGCAGAAGCAGCGCTACCTCGTGCCCGCGATCGCCGGCGAGCGGATCGGCGCGCTGGGCATCACCGAGCCAGGCGCCGGCTCGGACGTGGCCGCGCTCAGCACGCGCGCCGAGCGCGTCGACGGCGGCTGGGTGCTCAACGGCGAGAAGACGTACATCACCAACGGCGTACGCGCGCATTTCGTCGTGACCGCCGTGAAGACCACTGCCGAGGGCGGCCACCACGGCATCTCGTTCCTGATCGTCGACCGCGGCGATGGCGTCACCTCGTCGAAGCTCGAGAAGCTCGGCTGGCACGCATCGGACACGGCCACGATCGCCTTCGAGGATGTGTTCGTTCCGGAGGAGAACCTGCTCGGCGAGCTCAACGAGGGCTTCAAGCTGATCATGGCCAACTTCCAATGGGAGCGCCTGGCGATGGCGCTCGGCGCGGTCGGCGCGATGACGCTCGCGTGGGAGCGCACGGCCGAGTTCGCGCGCGAGCGCCAGGCCTTCGGGCGCCCGCTGTCAGGCCACCAGACGATCCGCCACAAGCTCGCCGACATGGCCACCTCCGTCTACACCTGCCGCTGCGTCACCTATGACGCGCTGCGCCGCTTCGTCGCCGGCGAGGAGCCGCTGAAGGAGGTCAGCATGGCCAAGCTGCTGACCCAGCGCGCCTGCTACGAGCTGATGGACGAGTGCCTGCAGATCCACGGCGGCGCCGGCTACATGCGCGAGTACTGGGTCGAGCGCGCCGCCCGCGACGCCCGCCTCGGCCCGATCGGCGGCGGCTCGGACGAGATCATGCGCGAGATCCTCGGCCGCGTGCTCGCGCTCTGAGCGTCTGCAAAAACTCGTCCAAGCGGTGCAAACCGGCTCATGTGGGCCGGCCGAGGCTCCGATACCGCCTACGTGGCAATTGGACGCCGAACGTATGACGCGATCCGCCGTCATCTACTGCACGCTGCCGTCGGCGCTGCGCTGCTCGCGCTGTGCGTGTGCTGCTGCGCGATCGCCTCGAGCGCCGCGCCGGCTGCCACGCTGAAGGGCGGGCAACCGGCCAAAGGCGCCTCGAGCCACACGACCTCGCCGCCGCCGCATCGGCGCAAGAGGCGCGGCTGTGCCCGGCGCGCGAGCTTTCACAACGTCAGCGTGCCCGGCAGCAAAGGCGCCAAGCGCCACACGCGGCGTGGCGCCAAATGCCGCCGCTCGGGCCATCGCCGTTCTTCGCACCGCCATCGCGGCGCGCGGCACACGGCCGCAGCGCCGGTGCCGCAGAACGGGGTCTGCCCGAACACCCAGCTGCGGCCTTCCAGCCGTGACCTGCCGCTGATCCGCACAGCCACGCTGTGCCTGGTCAACCGCGAACGACTGAGCCACGGCGAGGCCGCGCTCGCGTCCAACGCGCGCCTGCAGGCCGCGGCGCAGGGCCACTCGGCGGACATGGCTGCAGGCGACTACTTCGAACACGACGGGCGCCACGGCGACACGCCGCTCTCGCGGATGCGCGCGTCGGGCTACATCTTCAGCTCGCGGATCGGCTACGCCGTCGGCGAGAACATCGCCTGGGCGACGCTCGGGCTCTCGACGCCGAAGGCGATCGTGGCGAGCTGGATGGCCTCGCCCGGCCACCGCGCAAACATCCTCGACGCGACCTTCCGCGAAACGGGGATCGGCGTCTCGCCGCACCCGCTCGCCTCGCTCGCGCGCGGGCAGTCCGGCGCGATCTACACGCAGGACTTCGGGCGCATCATCGCTCCTTGACGTGGGCGCTCGGATAACCTCCGGCGCACCGAAAACGACAAGGAGACGGAACGAACATGGGAGTACTCGACGGCAAGTCGGCCATCGTCACGGGCTCGGCGCGCGGGATCGGTCGCGCAACGGCCGAGCTGCTCGTCGCGCAGGGCGCGCAGTGCCTGATCAACGACCTCGACGGAGACATCGCCGAGCAGACCTCGTCGGAGATCGACGGCGAGACGGCCGTCTACGCGGGCGACCTGACCAAGCCCGGCGCCGCCGACGAGCTCGTGCAGAAGGCGGTCGACTCGTTCGGCAAGATCGACATCATCGTCAACAACGCCGGCTACACGCTCGACGCGCCGATTCACAAGATGTCCGACGAGCACTTCCAGGCGATGCTCGACATCCACACGGTCGTGCCGTTCCGCGTGATCCGCGCCGCCGCGCCACACCTGCGCGAGCCGGCCAAGAAAGAGAAGGAAGAAGGCAAGGAGGTGTTCCGCAAGATCGTCAACATCTCCTCGACCTCGGGCACGTTCGGCAACGCCGGCCAGGCCAACTACTCGGCGGGCAAGGCCGGCGTCGTCGGCCTGACCAAAACGGTCGCCAAGGAGTGGGGCCAGTTCAAAGTCAACGTCAACGCCGTCGCCTTCGGCTTCATCGACACCCGCCTGACGCAGGCCAAGGTCGATGAGAACACGATGGAAAAGGACGGCGAGAAGATCCAGCTGGGCATTCCCGAGCAGATGCGCGGAATGGCTTCGATGCTGATCCCGCTCGGGCGCCCGGCCTCACCGGAGGAGGCCGCCGGTGGCGTGTTCTTCCTCTGCTCGCCGTGGTCGAACTACGTGCACGGCCAGACGCTGCACGTGACCGGCGGGCTGTTCGGGGGGATGAGCGGCTGACCTCGCGCGTGGCGTGCCGAGATACGGGACGGCGCGGCCGACGCGAGGAACCTGACCGAGCGGGCGGCGGGGGCGCCATCCAGCGAGCTGCGATAGCCATCGTATATACGCCGTATATGCCATGGCTATCAACGCACGCGAACGCCACAACCCTTCCCCGTCCCTTTAGCCAAAGCCTGCGAAGGCAAGACGTGCAGGCCGGCGCCTATGCCGTCGCCGCCCGCAAGTCGAGCTGACAGCCGGAGAAGTAGTCGCCGGCGGGCGAGGCCAGATAGGCCACCACGCCCGCGACCTGCTCCGCCGCGGTGCTAGGCCCGGGCGCGATCGCGACAGGCGAGATGCCGAAGCGCGCCCACTCGATCGAGAGCGTGCGCGCGAGGTTCTCGAGGCCCGCGCGGACGGCGTCGGCATGCGCGGCGACGGCGCCCGGCTCGCGGCGATTGCCGGCGGCGAGCGTCGGCGGCGCCACGTAGACGATCCGCCCGCCCTCGCCCGCGATGAAGGCCGCGTTGGCCACGGCGCGCGTCACCCGCCAGCTCGCCTCGAGCGTGGCGATCAGGGCGTCGGCTTGGCGCGGCGAACATCCCGCCGGCGTCGACGAGCAGCATCTGGATGCCGGCGCCGCCTTCCGGCGTGGCGCCCAGGGCAGCGTCGACCGCGGCATCGTCGGCCTCGGGCTGCCCTGTGCAGATCAGCGGCAGCTCGTGCACGATCGCGCCGAGCTCGCGGCAGGCGGCGCCCGCCACGGATGCCGTCGAGCCGCCCGCCATCCCGGCCGCCCCGGCCAGCGCGATCGCCACACCATCGAGCAGCCCCGCGCGCAGCACCTCGGTCGCGTCGATCTCCGTCATGCTGCCGCGCACCCTAGTGGGGCGCGCGTTCAGGGGGCTGCGACGGCATCGCCGAGGAGCGTGCGATCGCCACCAGCGACTTCGACCCGGTCGCGCCCGGCGTGCTTTGCGGCGTAGAGCGCGCGGTCGGCCGCTTTGAACAGCGTCGCAGAATCGCCGGCGTCGTCCGGCAGGAGCGCGACGCCGGCGCTCGCGGTGATCGTCTGATCGAGACCGGGGATGCGAATCCCGGCCACCGCGGCGCGTATCCCCTCGGCGACGTGGATCGCGCTTTGCCGGTCGCCTGCGGGCAGCAGCGCCACGAACTCCTCGCCGCCGTAGCGTCCAGCGAAGTCACTTGCACGGACCGTCCTCTGCAGGACCGCGCCCACGGCGGCGAGCATCTCGTCGCCGCGATCGTGACCATGGACGTCGTTGACCGACTTGAAGTGGTCCAGGTCGATCAGCACGAGCGCGAGGGGGGCGAACGTACGCGAGGCTTGCGCCACCATCCGCTTGAGCGTGTCCTGAACCGCACGGTGGTTGGGCAATCCCGTCAGCGCGTCGGTGGCTGCGCGCAGTTCGGCGAGCGCGAGGTTGCGCAGGTTCCCCAGCACGGGAGCCGCCTGGGCCACGGTTTCGCGTATGCGCCGGCGCTCGTCGGCGTCGGGCTCTTGTGCTTTTGCCACGAGCACGGAGCCGATCACCTCGCCGCCGACGAGCAGCGGCTCGCACAGTGACACGCCCGGGAGTCGCCCGCACAGCTCGCATTTCGTGAGTGGCGCTTGCGCGGCGCCTTCGATGTGACTGCGCGAGAAGCGCACGGCCAGGCAGGAGCGTGGCGGGGCGTCGAGGAGCGGGTCGCGCAAGTCCTCGAGCTCGGCGAGCGAGGTCCTCGCTTCGAGGCGGTTGTCGCTGTTGTTGCGAACGAGCACAACGGCCCGCGAGGAGGGGTAGGTACGCTCGATCTGCCGGCGTACGAGCGCCTGCGCTTCGTCCTCGTTCTCGGTCCCCTGCAGAACTCCGATGTACTCGTTGGCCCCCTCTTCGTAGCGCCGCTCCTTGGCTCGCGCGCCCAGCAGCGATCGCAAGAGGATGCCCATCCGCACGAGCGCCGCCGCCGCGAGCAGCGCCACGGCAACGGCGGCGATCAGCCAGTTGCGACTCCGCGCGAAGACGTGCTGGGCCGAAGCGCGAGCGCTCGCCGCCGCCTGCGTCTCGATCGCCTGGCGCGCAGCGACGAAGCCGATCAACGGGTCCAGCACGTGCTCGACGCGTGCAATCGCGTGCGCTCGCTCGGCGCCGGTCAACGGCCGAGCGCCGGAGAGGATCGGCCCACCTTCGGCTACTGCCAAGTACTCGCGCCAGCCTGCGGGGACTCGTTCGATCTGACGAAGCTCGGACGGCGGGTCCTTTGCGTGCAGGCGCAGGAGCTCAGCGATGTCTGCCTGAGCGCGCGGGATCGCGACGCTGCGCAGGCGCGCTCGCAGGCCTTCGGCTTCGCCGGCGCCATTGGCGGAGAGGACCTCGAGGCTCAACCTCGCGGCGGTGTCGAGCGCCGCGACGAGCTGGCCGTTCGCCTCGGTCGTGCGAAGGTTGTCGCTGAAGACCTGGTCGTTGGCACGCTCGACCGAGCGCAGCCCGAGCAGACCCAGCGCAGCCACCGCGACGAGCATCGCCACGAGTAGGCCCAGGGACAGGAAGAAGCGGGCGCCGGCCCGCTGATCGCCGACGTGCATCTCTACGGCATCGACGCTCGCGACGGCCTGCTTGAGCCAGACGGAGCATCGTGGTCGTCTTGGCTCGGCGACCAGGTCAGCGCCGCGCGATCAGATCGCGGCGGCCTTGGTCCTTCCGCCGCCGTCGCGGCGCTCCTCGCGCAGCCGCCGCAGGATGCCCTTGCGCCCGTGCGCTTCGAGGCCGGCGTAGAGCTTGCGGATCTCGACGAAGATCTGGTCGGCGACCTCCTGCTGCTGCTCGCGCGTCGGGATGCTCGATCTTCTCCCAGCGGATCGGCTCGCCGTACTGGACGGTCACGTGCGGGAACTGCAGGCGCTTCCAGTTGCGCACGCGCGAGGAGCCGTAGATCGCGATCGGCACGACGGGCGCGCCGGTCTCGAGCGCGAGCCGCCCGATCCCGCGCTTGGCCTGCTCGGCGACTTTGCCGGTGCGCGAGCGACCGCCCTCGCAGTACATCGTGATCGCGCCGCCCGCTGGCGAGGATCGTCTCGGCGGTGATGAACGTCTCCTCGTCGCGTGCGCCGCGGCGCACCGGGAACACGCCGCCGTGGGTGTAGATGAACTGCATCGGCCGTTTGAACAGCTGCGACTTGGCCATGAAGCGCACCTTGCGGCGGATGAAGCAGCCCATCAGGAAGTGGTCCATGAAGGAGAAGTGGTTGGGCGCGAGGATCACGGCGCCGTCGCCGGGGACGTTCTCGGCTGGAGATCGAGCGCGCGCGGAGGAAGGTGTAGGCGTACAGCGAGGTCAGCACGCGCACGAGCTCGTAGACCCAGTCCGGTTCGCGCGTGCGCGCGCGCTCGTGGAAGCGGTCGAAGTACTCCTTGGGGCGCGGGTCGGAGTAGACCTGCTCGCGCATCGGGGCCAGCTCGCTCATCTGAGCGGATTACCTCCCATGCCGATGCAAGGTTACGCGCGTGCGCGCTTGAGCGCATCGGCCCACCCGGCGAGCAGCCCGTCGCGCTCGTCCTCGCCCATGCGCGGCTCGTACGGCGCGGGGCGCCGCCGCCGAGCCCATCGGGCCCGCGGCGCAGGTCCTCGATGCTCCACAGCCCGGCGCCGACGCCGGCGAGGTAGGCGGCGCCGAGCGCGGTCGTCTCGGCGAGCTCGCCGAGCACGACGGGCACGCCGAGCACGTCGGCCTGGAACTGCATCAGCCAGCCGTTCGCGGTCGCGCCGCCGTCGGCGCGCAGCTCGGTGAGCGGCTCGGCGCAGGGCGGGCTCCATCGCGCGGACGGCGTCGACGGTCTGGTAGGCGATCGCCTCGAGCGTCGCGCGCGCGAGGTGGGCGCGCGAGCTGCCGCGCGTGAGCCCGACGATCGTGCCGCGCGCGTAGGGGTCCCAGTGCGGCGAGCCGAGGCCGGTCAGCGCGGGCACGAAGTAGACGCCGTCGTTGGCGTCGAGCGACGCGGCGAGCGGCTCGGTCTCGCTCGGCGCGCTCGATGATGCCGAGGCCGTCGCGCAGCCACTGCACGGCGGCGCCGGTGACGAAGATCGAGGCCTCCAGCGCGTAGGCGCGCGCTGCGCCGATCGGCCAGGCGACGGTCGCGAGCAGGCCGCGGCGGCGGCTCGGGCGCGGTGAAGCCGGCGTTGACGAGCACGAAGGAGCCGGTGCCGTAGGTGTTCTTGCCCATCCCGGGATCGACGCAGGCCTGGCCGAACAGCGCGGCCTGCTGGTCGCCGGCGACGCCGCGACGCGGCACGGCGTGCCCGTGCGAGCGCGCTCGGCCGGGTCTCGCCGAAGGGGCCGGCGCTCGGGCAGCACCGCGCGGCAGCGCGCGCTCGGGGATGCCGAACAGCTCGAGCAGCTCGGGGTCCCAGCGGCCGGCGGCGATGTCGTAGAGCAGCGTGCGCGAGGCGTTGGTCGCGTCGGTCAGGTGCTCGCCGGTGAGCTTGAAGATCAGCCACGAGTCGACCGTGCCGAACACGGCGCGCCCGTCGCTCGGCGCGCTCGCGCAGACCGTCGACGTGCTCGAGCAGCCACTGCGATCTTCGTGGCCGAGAAGTAGGGGTCGAGCACGAGCCCGGTGCGCGCGCGCACGAGCGGCTCGTGGCCCGTCGCTGCGCAGCTCCTCGCAGCGCGCGGCGGTGCGCCGGTCCTGCCAGACGATCGCGTGGTGCAGCGGCTCGCCGCTGTCGGGGTCCCACACGCAGACGGTCTCGCGCTGGTTGGTGATGCCGAGCGCGTCGAGATCGCCGGGGCGCACGCCGGCGTCCTGCAGCGCCTCGCCGGCGACGGCGCGCGTGACCTCCCAGATCTCGCGCGGGTCGTGCTCGACCCAGCCGGGCCGGGGAAAGTGCTGGGCGAACTCGCGGTAGGCGCGCCCGATCGGCTCGGCGCGCTCGTCGAAGACGAGGCACGTGGTGCCGGTCGTGCCCTGGTCGATCGCGAGGATCATCGATGCGCGAGCCTACCGACGCCTCGGCTTCAGACGCCCCCGCCGCACATACACGCGCGCGAAGTCGAGCAGCTGGCGGGCGCGGTGGGCGAAGCCGGCGGCAGTGCGCCCGGTGGCGCGATGCTCGAGGTCGAGCTCGATCTCGAGCAGCCGGTGCCCGCGACGCACGGCGTCGATCGTCATCCCGATCTCCATGCCGAAGCCGTGCGCGAAGGGCAGCACGTCGGCGAGCACGGCGGCATTCAGGGCGCGCTGCCCGGAGATCGGCGCGGCGGTCTGCAGGCCGCAGCGGCGGCGGATCGCCCAGCGGGCGAAGCCGAGCGCGAGCCCGACGCCGCCGCCGATCGCGCCGGGCGAAGGCGGCCACGGCGAGGTCGCAGCGGCCCTCGGCGACGGCGTCGGCGAGCGCGCCGAGCGCACCGGCCGACGCGCCGAGATCGCCGTCGCAGAGGACGAACACGGCCTCGACCTGCAGGGCACGCGCGTTGCTGAGCGCCTCGCGCGCGGCGAGCGTGACAGCCTCGCCCTTGCCGAGCATTCGCTCGCTGCGCACGACCTGCGCCCCCAGCCCGGCGGCGATACTCGCTGTGGCGTCGTTCGAGCCGTCATCGGCCAGCAGCACGCGTGCCCCAGGGAACGCAGAGGCGAGCGCCGCGAGCGTGGCGCCGATCCGATCCGCCTCGTTGTAGGCGGCGACGATTATGAAGATTTGACGATCCATCCAGTGCGGGCCTCTTGCGCGCGGCGCCACGGTGAGCATCGCGGCCGTCGTGCGCGAAGGCTATTGTCCCGGCGGTCAGCGACGATCGGCGATCTGGACGTCTGGAGGTTCGTGAATGTCTGCAGTGGAGGCGCACATCACCGGCACCGTGTGGAAGATCGAGTGCGCGGTCGGCGACCAGATCGAGGAGGGCGACACGGTCGCGATCCTCGAGTCGATGAAGATGGAGATGCCGGTCGAGGCCGAGGATTCGGGCAAGGTCACGGAGATCCTCTGCGAGGAGGGTCAGGCGGTCAACGAGGGCGACACGCTCGTCGTGCTCGAGTAGCGCCGCTCGCGCGCGTCTCGGGCGCGCGAGTCAATAGCCTTCGGTGCGTGTCCACGAGCGCAACCGCCCGCGAGCTGGCAGACGGCAAGCTGCTGATCGACGAGCCGGGCGAGGGGATCGTGCGGCTGACGATCTCCAACCCGGCCAAGCGCAACGCGCTGGACCATCCGATCCTCGACGCGATCACGGCGACGCTCGCGGAGCTCTCCGCTGAGGGTTCTGCCGCGCGCTGCATCGTGATCACCGGCGCGAACGGGATGTTCTCGGCGGGCTACGACATCGGCGAGATCCCGGCGGAGGAGTTCGAAGAGCGTGCGGAGCGGCTGGTGGCACACCCGTTCACGGAAGCGATCGACGCGCTCGAGGCGTTCCCGTATCCGACGCTGGCGATGCTGCCTGGCCACACGATCGGCGGCGGCCTGGAGCTGGCGCTGTCGTGCGACATGCGCGTGGCCCAGGACGGGATCAAGCTGGGCATGCCGCCGGCGAAGCTGGGCCTCGTCTACTCGCACACGGGCCTGCGCCGCTTCATCGACGCGATCGGCGCGGCGCGCACGCGCGAGCTGTTCCTGCTCGGCCGCTACATCGACGCGCCGACGGCCCTTGCGTGGGGGCTCGTCAACCGGGTCGCGATCGGCGAGCAGCTGGAGGCGCTGACGCTCGAGCTGGCGGCCGAGCTGGCGGGCAACGCGCCGCTCTCACAGAAAGGCAACAAGCGCGTGATCGCGGCGCTGCTGTCGGCCGAGGGCGAGCTGGAGCCGGAGGTCGAGCAGGAGCTGATCGAGCTGCGCCGCGCCTCGTTCGCCTCGCAGGACATGCGTGAGGGAATGCGCGCGTTCGCCGAGAAACGCGCGCCGCGCTGGCTCGGCAAGTAGCGTCCGCAACGCTCCATAACCTGCGGCGCATGCCGCCTCTGATCACCCGCGAGGAGGCCTCCAGGCTGGGCGAGCTGGAGGACCACGCGCAGATCGAAGCGCTGATCGAGCGCGCCTGGCGCGCCCGCGTGGAGCGCTTCGGCGACTCGACGGACATGTGCTCGCTGGTCAACGCCAAGTCTGGTGGGTGCGCGGAGGACTGCGGCTTCTGCGCGCAGTCGCGCTTCGCCGAGGCCGAGACGCCGCTGCACGCGATGATGGAGCCCGAGCAGATCCTCGAACATGCGAAGGCGGCGGAAGCCGCCGGAGCCCATCGCTTCTGCATGGTCACGCAGGGTCAGGGGCTCTCCAAGCGCGACTTCCAAAAGTACCTGCAGGGCGTGCGCCTGGTCTCCGAGCACACGAACCTCAAGCGCTGCGCGTCGATCGGCCACATGAGCGTCTCGCGCGCGCAGGAACTGAAGGACGCGGGCGTGCAGCGGGTGCACCACAACGTGGAGACGGCGGAGTCCTACTACGACGAGGTCACGAGCACGGTCCGCTACGCGGGCCGCCTGCGCACGATCGACGCGGTGCGCGAGGCGGGCCTGGAGACGTGCGTCGGCGGCATCCTCAACCTCGGCGAGTCGCGCGAGCAGCGCGTGGAGATGGCCTTCGAGCTGGCCGCGATCGACCCGACGAGCGTGCCGATCAACATGCTCAACCCGCGGCCGGGAACGAAGTTCGGCGACCGCGAGTACATGGACCCGTGGGAGGCGGTCAAGTGGATCGCGATCTTCCGCCTGATCCTGCCGGAGGCGCTGTTCCGCCTGTGCGGCGGGCGCGTGGAGAACCTGGGCGAGCTTCAGCAGATCGCCGTGCAGGCGGGCATCAACGGCGTGATGATGGGCAACTTCCTGACGACGCTCGGCAACGACCCGCAGACGGATCGGGAGATGTTCGAGGAGCTCGGCCTGAACGTGGCGCGCCAGCCGGACAACGCGTCGAACCCGCGGCCGGACAACCGCTCGGGCTGGCTCGCCGGCGAGACGCCCGACGTGGTCGAGCAGCTGCTCGACGATGTAGCAGACGCTCCAGGCGAAGCCGCTCCGGACGCAGTCGGCGACGCGCTGAAGATCCGCCTGTGGGACCCGTCGAGCCAGCTGCGCTTCCGCGCCAAGCGGCTCGTGCCGCCGCGCCCGGATGGCGCGCCGAACCGCTCTCGGGACGGCCTGAGCGCGCGCGGGGCGGGCGACGGCGCGAAGGGTCCGCCGAGCACGGTGGCGAGCGGCTGAGCGACGGACGGCCAGGGAGGAGCGGAGCGATGCATGGGGAGACGGGAACGGTGGAGCTCGAAGATCGTCTGGCCGAGCTGGAGCGTGCCGGCCTGAACCGCCGCCTGCGGCTGGTGTCGGGCCCGCAGGGGCCGACGGTGCTGCTCGACGGTCAGCCGGTGCTGCTGCTCTGCTCGAACAACTACCTGGGCCTCGCCGACCACCCGCAGGTGCGCGAGGCGGCGGCCGAGGCGGCGATGCGCTGGGGCGTCGGCGCGGGCGCGTCGCGGCTGATCTCGGGGACGATGACCGTTCACCGCCGGCTGGAGGAGCGCCTGGCGGACTTCACCGCCCGCCAGTCGTGCCTGCTGTTCGGCTCGGGCTATCTGGCCAACCTCGGCGTTATCGGAGCGCTGGCGGGCCGCGGCGACACGGTCTTCTCGGATGAGCTCAACCACGCCTCGATCGTCGACGGCTGCCGCCTGTCGCGGGCGGAGGTGGTCGTCTACCGCCACCGCGACCCCGAACACCTGCTCTGGAGCATGCGCCACCACGGCGGTCGTCGGGAGGGACAGGGACGGCGCGTGATCGCGACGGACTCGATCTTCTCGATGGACGGCGACGTGGCCCCGCTGCAGGAGCTGGTCGAGCTGGCGCAGGCCGCGGGCGCGCGCATCGTGGTCGACGAGGCGCACGCGATCGGCACGTACGGACCGGACGGTCGTGGCGCGCTGGCGGCCGCGGGTCTCGAGGGCGAGGTCGATGCGATCGTGGGGACGCTGGGCAAGTCGCTCGGCTCCTACGGCGCGTTCGTGTGCGGCGATGAGCAGATGACGCGCTACCTGCTGAACACGGCGCGCTCGTTCATCTTCTCGACGGCCCCGCCGCCGCCGGCGGTAGCGGGCGCGCTGGCGGCGCTCGAGCTGCTGCAGCAGCGCCCGCACCGCGTCGAGCGCTTGGCGGCCAACGCGCGGGCGCTGCGCCGCTCGCTCGCGGCGGAGGGCTTTCAGGTGCCCGAAGGCGACATGCACATCGTTCCGCTGATCGTGGGCGAGGAGCGCGCCGCGATGCGCCTGTGCCAGGCGGCGATCGAGCAGGGCGTCTTCGCACAGGCAATTCGCCCGCCGACGGTGCCGGCCGGCACCTCGCGCCTGCGCCTGGCGGCGATGGCTTCGCACACGGCGAGCGACATGCGCCTGGCGGCGGGGGTGCTGGCCAGTGCGGCGCGCAAGCTCGGCCTGGACCCGAGCGAGCTCGGCTCGCCGCCCGAGCCGGAGGCTGCGGCGGCGCCCGCGGGGCTGGAGCTGGAAGAGTGGCAGGAGCACGACGTGCGCTCGGCGCGACAGGCCGAGGCTCGGCCCCCGGCTGCGCCGTTCGACGTCGAGGCGCCACGGCCGCGGCGACCGCCGGCTCCGGCGCGGGCAGAGACTGCCGGCGCCGGCGCACCGTTCGACGGCGAGCACGAGAGCGCCGTCGCGAACGCGGCCTGACGGCATCGGGTAGAAGGTGTCGATGCGGGGCCTGTTCGTCACCGGTACAGATACGGGCGTCGGCAAGACCGTGCTGAGCGCAGCGCTGCTGGCGACGATGGTGGCCGAGGACGAGCCGGTCAGGGCGTACAAGCCGGCGGTGACGGGACTGGCGGAGCCGGCCGCCGCCGACAGGACCGCCTGGCCGGCAGACCACGAGCTGCTGGCGCAAGCGGCGGGCATGGCAGCGGAGCAGGTCGCGCCGTTGCGCTACGGCCCGGCGACATCGCCGTTGCTGGCGGCCGAGATCGAGGGCAAGCGCCTGGACCGCGAGATGCTGATCGCGGCCGGCGCCGAGCTGAGGCGTACGGTCGAGCACGAGGCCACGACGGCGATCGTCGAGGGCGTCGGCGGACTGCTCTCACCGCTGGCGGAGAGCTTCACGGTGTGCGACCTGGCGGCGTCGCTGCGACTGCCGCTGCTGATCGCGGCACGGCCGGGGCTGGGCACGATCAACCACACGCTGCTCACGTTGCAGGCGGCGCGGGCGTACGGGCTGGACGTGCGCGCGGTCGTGATCACGCCGTGGCCGGAGCAGCCATCGCGCCTGGAGCAATCCAACCTGGAGACGATCCGCCGCTTCGGCTTCGTCGAGGTCGACACGCTGGCGCGCGCGGCCGGTCCCGATCTCGACGAGCTGGCTCGTGTCGGCGGGGCGCTTCCGTGGCGGCGCTGGCTGGGCGAGCGCCGCGCCGTGCGGCAGCCGGCCTGAGCAGGCCCCGCGCAAGGGCTTGCGCGGCGGGCGCTCGGCGGACTATGGTGGGCAGATGGCCGTCAGCACGCCCGCCAGCGGCGTTCCGCTCGACATGCGCGACTTCACGGCGCGCTACACAGCCGCGTGGAACGCGTGCGACACCAGCGCGATGGCGGAGCTCGTCACCGAGGACGTGGTGTGGGCTGACCCGGCGCTGCCTGCGCCGGCACGCGGCCTGGCAGAGGTGCAGGAGTTCATGCGCACGAGCTTCCGCGCCTTTCCGGACCTGCACTTCGGCGAACCCGATCCGCCGTCGCTGGCGATCTCGGGAGACGTGGTCTTCTGGTCGTGGTACATGGAGGGCACCCACCGCGGCACGATCGACCCGCCGGGCTTCGCGCCGACCGGCAAGCGCATGCGCGTCGATGGGGTCGACCACTGGACGATGCGCGACGGTCGGATCGCGCTGTACCGGGCCTATTACGACATGAACGACGTCGCCCGCCAGCTCGGCATCGTGCCGCCGCCGGGGAGCACGGCGGAGCGCGGGATGGTCGCCCTGCAGCGCCTGCAGGCCCGGCTCGCCCGGCGATGAACGCGCGCTCGGACGGCGAGCACTACGACGTCGCGATCGTCGGCGCCAGCACGGCCGGGTGCACGGCGGCGCGCCTGTACGCCCAGCGCGGCGCGCGCGTGGCGCTGATCGAGCGAAAGCCCTCGCCGGACGCGTACAAGACGGTCTGCACGCACTTCATCCAGTCGAGCGCTACGCCGACGATCGAGCGGCTCGGCCTGGCGCCGCTGCTCGACGAGCGTGGCGCCGTGCACAACGGGGTCGACGTGTGGACGGCGTCGAGCGGCTGGATCAGCACGAGCCCGGACGCCCCGTACGGCTTCAGCGTGACGCGGCGCACGCTCGACCCGCTGCTGCGCAGGCTGGCGGCGCAGACGCCGGGGGTGGAGCTGATCGCGGGCTGGACCGCGGTCGGACTGCTCGGCGGCGCGCGGCCGGCGGGCGTGCAGATCGAAGACCACTCGCACGCGCACCGTGAGATCAACGCGAAGCTCGTCGTCGCGGCCGACGGGCGCGACTCGAAGGTGGCTCGCTGGGCGCGCGTGCCGGGCCGCGTGAAGCCGCACGGGCGCTTCTTCTACTGGGGCTACTGGCGCGGTCTGCGCCCGGCGACGGAGCGCTCGAAGATGTGGCTGATCGACCCGGACGCGGCCTACACGTTCCCCAACGAGGACGGGCTGACGGTCGTGCTCGTGGCGCCCCACCGCGACCGCCTGCCCGACTTCCAGGCGGACCTCCACGGCGCCTACAACAGGATGCTGCGCGCGCTGCCGGACGGCCCGGACATGAGCGAGGCGACGCTCGAGGGCAAGCTGCTCGGCAAGCTCGAGCTGCCGAACGTCTACCGCCCGGCGGCGCGTCCGGGCGTGGCGTTCGTCGGCGACGCCGCGCTGGCGGGCGACCCGCTGTGGGGCATCGGCTGCGGCTGGGCCTTCCAGAGCGCCGAGTGGCTCGTGCAGGAGACGGCCGATGCGCTCGACGCTGGCGAGCAGGCCCTCGACGAAGCGCTCGAGCGATACCGCAAGCTGCACCGCAAGCGCCTGCTGCCCCACCACATGCTGATCAGCGACATCTCGAGCGGGCGCCCGATCAACCCGCTCGAGCGGCGCCTGTACCGCGCGGCGGCGCGCGACCCCGTCGTGCGCGAGGCGTTCGAGCGGATCGGCAGCCGCGAACGCTCACCGTCGGACATGCTCAAGCCCGGCCTGATCGCACGGATCGCGCGCTTCGGGTCGACGGCGCAGCCCGCCTGAGGGCCGGGCGCGAGGCGCAAGCTCAGCCGGCGCGTGCGGCAGCGAGCATCGCCTCGCACACGCGCGCCAGGTCCTCCTCGTCGATCACGTACGGCGGCATCGCGTAGATCAGGTCGCGAAACGGGCGCAGCCAGACGCCCGTGCGAAACGGCCGCTTCGGTCGCAGCGGCCACGTCGACTGGGTGCTCGAGCTGCACGACGCCGATCGCGCCGAGCACGCGCACGTCGGCGACGCCCGGCAGCTCACGCGCCGGCGCAAGGCCGTCGCGCAGCCCCCGCTCGATCTCCGGCACCTGCTCGCGCCAGCGGCAGCGCCATCGGCGCCCTCGAGCAACTCGAGCGAGGCGAGCGCGACGGCGCAGGCGAGCGGATTGGCCATGAACGTCGGGCCGTGCATCAGCCCGCCACCCTCGCCGGCCGAGATCGCGTCGGCCACGCGCCGGGTGCAGAGCGTCGCGGCGAGCGTCAGGTAGCCGCCGGTCAGCGCCTTGCCGACGCACATCACGTCGGGCGCGACGCCGGCGTGCTCGCACGCGAACAACGCGCCCGTGCGCCCGAAGCCCGTCGCGATCTCGTCGAGCACGAGCAGCAGCCCGTGCTCGTCGCACAGCTCGCGCAGCAGCGCGACGCAGGCGGGCGAGTGAAAGCGCATGCCCCCGGCGCCCTGCACGACCGGCTCGACGACGATCGCGGCGAGCTCGCCCGGCGTGGCGCTCGACCAGCGCGCGAACGCGCTCGGCCCAGCGCTCATCGAGCGGCGCGTCGAAGCCGTCGGGCGGGCGCTCGGCGAAGACGTGCTCGGCGAGCACGCCCGTGAACAGGCGGTGCATCCCGCCGACCGGGTCGCACACGGCCATCGCGCCGAACGTGTCGCCGTGGTAGCCGCCCCTGACCGTGAGCAGGCGCGTTCGCTCGGGGCTCCCGCGCGCACGCTGGAACTGCAGGCTCATCTTGATCGCGACCTCGACCGAGACCGATCCGGAGTCGGCGAAGAAGACGGCGTCGAGCTCCTGCGGCGCGAGCTCGAGCAGGCGCTCGGCCAAGCGCACGGCCGGCTCGTGCGTGAGCCCGCCGAACATCACGTGCGCCATCCGCCCGAGCTGGCTCGTGATCGCGGCGTCGAGCGCCGGGTGGCGGTAGCCGTGGATCGCGCACCACCACGACGCCATCCCGTCGATCAGCTCGCGCCCGTCGGCCAGCTCCAAGCGCACGCCCCGCGCCGACGCGACCGGCAGCGGCGCGAGTCCGCCGCCGAGCGCGCCGTATGGATGCCAGACGTGCTCGCGGTCGAACGCGAGCAGCCGCTGCCAATCGCTCATCGCGCGTTCATCCCGACAAACCCGCTAAGACGTTCGCTGGTCAAGCGAGGCAAGGACGCAGGGAGCGAAATGTGCTGCGCACATGAGCGACCGAGGACGCGCCTCGCGCCGGCCAGCGGACGTCTTAGTCCTCGTAGGGGACGAACTCGCGCTTACGAGCGCCGCACACGGGACAGAACCACGTGTCGGGGATGTCCTCGAAGGCCGTGCCGGGCGGGATGCCGCCGTCGGGGTCGCCTTCGTCGGGGTCGTAGATGAAGCCGCAGGACTCGCAGATCCATCGCTGCAGGGTCTTCGTGTCGGTGCTCATGCGCCAAAGACTAGCGGCAGGTAGGGTCAGCGGATGAGCTCGCACGGGGAGAGCGGCCAGCGAGGCGGCGACGCGCCCGCAGAGCTGCGCGACGCGACGAGCGGCGAGGAGTACAACCCGGGCCCGGTCGCCGAGCCGCGCCAGGCGGCGACCGTGATCCTGCTGCGCGGAGAGCGACGACCTGCTCGAGGTGCTGCTCGTGCGGCGCACGCCCAAGGCGCGCTTCATGGGCGGCGTGTGGGTGTTTCCCGGAGGCGCCGTCGATGCCCACGAGGGCGACGGCGATCGCGCCCATCGCGCCGCCGCGATCCGCGAGCTGCGCGAGGAGGCAGCGATCGAGCTCGAAGACCCCGACGCGCTCGTCAAGTTCTCGCGCTGGATCACGCCGGCGCAGGTGAAGATCCGCTTCGACACGCACTTCTTCCTCGCCCCGCTGCCCTCCGGCCAGCAGCCGCAGGTCGACGGCGAGGAGGTGATCGACCTCGGCTGGTTCACGCCCCAGGCAGCGCTGGAGGCACACCGCGAAGGCAAGCTCGTGCTCGTCTTCCCCACGATCAAGCACCTCGAACAGCTCGACGGCTTCAGCTCGGTCGCACGAGCTGCTCGAGCACGCGCGCGGGCGCGACGTGCAGCCGGTCGAGCCGAAGGTCTTGCTCGAAGGCGAGGTCGCCCGCGTGCTGCTGCCGGGCGATCCCGGGTACTGAGCGGCGCCAGACGCCGCCCTGCCCGCTCTGCATACGCTCAGCTCTGCTGCTGCGCCGCGATCACGTGCGTGACCGCGTTGATCAGCGCCAGGTGGGTGAACGCCTGCGGGTAGTTGCCGAGGTGGCGTCCGCTCGAGGCCTCGAGCTCCTCGCCGTATAGCTCGAGCGGCGAGGAGTAGGACAAGCAGCCGCTCGCAGAGGTGTTCGGCTTCGCGGTCCTCGCCGATCTCCGACAGCGCCGAGACGAGCCAGAACGAGCAGATCAAGAACGTGCCCTCCTTGCCGCTGAGGCCGTCGTCGGTCTCTTCGGTGCGGTAGCGCAGCACGAGGCCGTTCTCGGTCAGCTCGTCGCGAATCGCGCATACGGTTGCGATCACACGCTCGTCGTCGGGCGGCAGGAAGCGCAGCAGCGGCACGAGCAGCGTCGAGGCATCCAGCGCGTCCGTGTCGTAGTGCTGGCGGAACACGCCGCGCGAGTCGAGGCCGTTGGCAAGGATGTCCTCACGGATCTCGTCGGCGATGCCCTGGAACTCTTCGGCATGGTCCTCGTTGCCACGGCGTTCGGCCAGGCGCGCGCCACGGTCGAGCGCGACCCAGCACATCAGCTTGGAGGAGACGTAGTGCTGGGGCTCGCCGCGCGCCTCCCAGATCCCCTGGTCGGGGTTCCGCCACACGGCCGCCGCGCATTTGACCTGGTCGATCAGCACCGGCCACAGTCGCTCCGGGATGTGGTCGCGCTGCTTTGAGTGCAGGTAGACCGAGTCGAGCACCGCGCCGAAGACATCGTTCTGGCGCTGGTTGTAAGCGCCGTTGCCGATTCGCACCGGGACCGAGCCCTCGTAGCCCTTCAGATGATCGAGCGTGGACTCCTCGAGGTCTTTCTCGCCCCTGACGCCGTACATGATCTGCAGCGAGCCGTCCTCGTTGCGCGGGACGTCGGCGACGTACTGCGATGAAGTCGTCGGCCTCCCAGTCGAGCCCGAGCGCGTGCAGCGCCCACAGCGTGAACGACGCGTCGCGCATCCAGCAGAAGCGGTAGTCCCAGTTGCGCTCCCCGCCCGGCGTCTCCGGCAGCGACGTCGTCGGTGCGGCCACCAGCGCGCCCGTCGGCATGAACGTCAGCCCCTTGAGCACGAGCGCCGAGCGCTGCAGGTGCCTGCGCCAGGGGTGGTCCGGATAGGTGCCGTCGGCCAGCCAGCCGCGCCAGAAGTGCCCCGTGCGCTCGAGGATCTGCTCGGCTTCCTCCGCCGTGTGCGGCCCGCCGCGCGACTCCGTCCAGGAGATCGCGCAGAAGCGTTTCTCGCCCTCGACCATCGTGTGGCGCCCATGCGTGCGATTGCCCTCGATGCCCATGCGGATGTCGCTGAACAGCCTGAACATCGTGCGGCCGTCGGAGGCGTCCATCGCTAGCGCGTCATGCGCGTCGGGCGGCTGCTCCGCGTCGGACTCCAGTTCGACCTTCTTCCACTCCGCCGGCGTGGCGCCGTAGTCGAGCATCGGCTCGCACACGACCTCGACCTGGACCTGACCCTGGACGCATTCGATCATGCGCACGAGCAGGTGGTCCGCGTCGAAGTCCGTCGGCGGCCGCGTATGGCTGGAGCCGTGCTCGTTGTCGTGCCATTCGCCGATCGCCAGCGCGTCGACCACGCGGATCCAGCCCTGCGGCGTCATCCACGTCGTCTCGATCATGTTCGTGCCCGGGATGTAGCGGCGCCCGGCCGGGACGTACAGACCATAGGGCCCCACGCGCCAACTTCCGGCGCCGCGATCGAGCAGCGCGCCGAACACCGACGGCGAGTCGAAGTACGGCAGGCACATCCACTCGATCGAGCCGTCCGAGGCGACCAGCGCCCCGGTGTGGCAGTCCGAGAGGAAGCCGTAGTCGGCGATCGGCGGAAACGGAGAGGCTTTGCCGAAGCTCCGCGAAGCCGGTGTGCTCGCGGGCTGCGCTCCCGCCTTCGGCCCGCCGTGGGCGGCGCTGCCGTCGTCTGAGCTCAGCGCACGCCGGGCCTGAGAGGGAACGCGCGGAGACATCTGCGAGAACGGTAGCGGGGTAGGCTTCTGAAAGACGGACATGAGCGCCACGCCCTTCACCCTGCATCCTCCCGATGCCCGCCTGCTGGAAGGCCGACGCGCGCTCGTCACCGGCGGGGACTCAGGGATCGGCCAGGGCGTCTGCTTCGAGCTGGCCGCACACGGCGCCGCCGTCGCGATCAACTACCTGGCCGCGCCCGAGGAGGCCGAGCGCATGGCAGAGAAGATCGAGTCCGGCGGCGGCAAGGCGCTCACCGTGAAGATGGACGTCTCATCCGAGCCCGACGTGCAGCGCGCCTTCGGTGAAGCCAAGGACGCCTTCGGCGGCGTTGACCTGCTCGTCAACAACGCCGGCCTCGAGCAGCAGCACCTGCTGCTCGAGATGCCCCTCGATGCCTGGCAGAAGGTGATCGACGTCAACCTCACCGGCTCCTTCCTCTGCGCGCGCGAGGCCGCGCGGATGATGCACGCCGAGGGCGCTGCCGGGACGATCGTGAACATCTCGAGCGTGCACGAGCGGATCGCCTGGGAGCGCTTCTCGCACTACTGCGCCTCCAAGGGCGGAATGATGATGTTCACGCAGTCGATCGCCAAGGAGCTCGCGCCGCTCGGGATCCGCGTCGTCAGCGTCGGGCCCGGAGCGATCGACACTCCGATCAACCAGTCCGTGCTCGAAGACCCTGCGGAAAGCGCCAAGGTCGTCGGCGAGATCCCGCTCGGGCGCTGGGGTCACGTCAGCGACGTCGCCCGCGCCGTCGCCTGGCTCTCGAGCGACCAGGCCGGCTACGTCACCGGCGCGACGCTGTTCGTCGACGGCGGCATGACGCTGTATCCGCGCTTCGTCTGAGCATCACGAGGGCACCGCGCGGCCGCCGCGTCCGCTGCCGAGCCCGCGCGGCCCGGCCGGCTCACCACTGGTCCGGGTCGAAGCCCGGGCGCTGCACGCCGCGCGGCAGGATCTGCTCGTCCTCGAGCTTGTCCAGATGCGCCGCCAGCGTCGCCGTCGCCGCCGGGCGCAGCTCCTCCGGGACCTCCGGCCAGACCGCCGCGAGCAGGTCTCCGACCGAACGCAGGCCTTCGTTGAGCGCGATGATCAGGCGGTTTTCGCGGTCGATGCGGTGGCCGATGTACTCCTCGAGCTTCTCTCGCGCCTGCCACACCACCTCACCGTGCCCCGGGCACAGGACATTGAAGTCCTCGCGCAGCCGCAGGCCCGTCAGCGCCAGCAGGTAGCCCGACATCGCCCCCGGATGCGGCGTGATCAGGACGCTGCCGTCGCCGAGCACCGCATCGCCCGTGAAGCACGCGCCGTCGGCGATGAACGCGTAATGGTCCGGCGAGTGACCCGGAGTCGGCACGGCCTCGAACGGACCCACGCGCTTGCCCTCGGCCAACACGATGTCGACGCGCCCGCGCGCCGCCGCCAGCGGCGCCGGATGCACTTCGAGCAGCGTCTCGACCGCTTCGGCATGGTCCTCGTGGTCGTGCGTCAGCACTACACCGCCGAGCCCGCCGCGCGCCTCGATCGCCGACATCAGCTTGCGCAGGTGCTCGTCGATCAGCGGCCCCGGGTCCACGACCCATGCCGGGCGTCTGCCGACCACCCACGTGTTCGTTCCCGAGAGCGTCAGCGGGCCCGGGTTGGGCGCGCGCAGGCGCAGGATGTCGTAGTCGCGAAGTAAACCCGCGTCCGTGCGTGCCTCGTCCTCTTCCTCAGTCCGCGGGTCCCCGAGCTCGGAATCCGGCGGAATCGAACCGTTCACAGGCGCGACGTTAGCTGACCCGGCGGGCGCTTGAACTCCCGCCACGGCGGGGCCAGCGGCAAGTATTCCGCCTAATCAAACGTCGTCAAAACGACGTAAACCGCATGTAGCGCGCCGTCGGGCTATTCGAGGTTGGCCATCACGTGCTTGACGACCGTGTAGTCCTCCAGTGAATAGACGCTCAGGTCCTTGCCGTAGCCCGACTCCTTGAAGCCGCCGTGGGGCATCTCCGAGACGAGCGGGATGTGATCGTTGATCCACACGCAGCCGAAGCGCAGCGCGCGCGAGACGCGCAGCGCGCGTCCGACGTCGCGCGTCCACACCGACGACGCAAGCCCGTAGCGCGTGCTGTTCGCCCAGGCGATCGCCTGCTGCTCGTCGGAGAACTGCTGCACCGTGATCACCGGCCCGAAGATCTCGCGCTGGATCATCTCGTCGTCTTGCTGCAGACCGGCCACTACGGTCGGCTCCAGGTAGAAGCCCGGGCGCTCCGGCTGCTTGCCGCCCGTGACGATCTCCGCCCGATCGGGGCGACGCTCGAGGAAGCCCTCGACCCGCTCGCGCTGTTTCGCCGAGTTCACCGGGCCCAGCGTCGTGTCGGCCGCCAGCGTGTCGCCGATCACGAGCCCTTTGGCCTGCTCGGCCAGACCGCTGACGACGTCGTCGTACACCTTCGCTCCCGCCAGCACGCGCGTCGCCGCCGTGCAGTCCTGGCCTGCGTTGTAGTAGCCCGTGCCCGCGATCGTCTCCAGCGCGCTCTCCAGGCTGACGTCGTCGAACACGATCACCGGCGCCTTGCCGCCCAGCTCGAGGTGCACGCGCTTGAGCGTGTCCGCCGCCGTGCGCGCCAGGTGCTTGCCCGTGTCGACCGAGCCCGTCAGCGCCAGCATGTCCACGTCCGGGTGGGAGATCAGCGCCTCGCCCGTCGGCCGCCCCGGGCCCGTGATCACGTTGAGCACGCCCTTCGGCAGGATCTCCGCCGTCAGCTCGGCCAGGCGCAGCGTCGTGATCGGCGTCGTCTCGGCCGGCTTCAGCACGACCGTGTTACCCGCCGCCAGCGCCGGCGCGATTTTCCAGATCGCCATCATCAGCGGGTAGTTCCACGGCGTCACCTGGCCGATCACGCCGACCGCCTCGCGCCGCGTGAACGACGTGTAGCCCTCCATGTACTCGCCCGCCGCGCGGCCCTCCAGCACGCGCGCCGCGCCCGCGAAGAAGCGCAGGTTGTCGACCGCCACCGGAATCTCGTCGCTCTTGACCGACTCGATCGGCTTGCCCGCGTTGAGCGCCTCCAGCCGCGCGATCTCATCGCCGTGCTCCTCCAGCGCCGCCGCGATCGCCAGCAGCGCTTCCGAGCGATGCTGGGGCGTCGACTGCGACCAGCCCTCGAACGCCCGCCGCGCCGCGCCGACCGCGCGGTCGACATCCTGCGCCGAGGAGATCGGCGCGCGCGCCATCTCCTCGCCCGTCGCCGGGTTCAGCACCGGTTCGGTCTCGCCCTCCGCGCCCACCAGCTCGCCGTCGATGTAGTTCTTCAGCGTCTCTACGGTCGTTGCCATCTCGCTGCTCTCCTCTGCGTCGATCGGGGTCTGGGCTGTCGCGACTGTGGCGGGTCCGCAGCAGTCAAGCTACACGCTCACCGCCGGCGCGCCGAGCGCCTCCGCCACGGCCGGATGGGTTATCTCGCCGGCTCGCACGTTGAGCCCGCCGCGCAGCGCGTGGTTCGCGTGCAGCGCGCCTTCCACGCCGAGCTCCGCGAGTTCGATGACGTACGGCAGCGTCGCGTTCGTCAGCGCGTAGGTCGAGGTGATCGGCACCGCCCCCGGCATGTTCGTCACGCAGTAGTGCGTGATCTCGTCGACCTCGTACGTCGGCTCCGAGTGCGTCGTCGGGCGCGAGGTCTCAAAGCAGCCGCCCTGGTCGATCGAGACGTCGACCAGCACCGCGTGTCGCTTCATCAGCTTCAGCTGCTCGCGTGTGACGACGTGCGGGGCGCGCCCGCCGTGCACGAGCACCGCGCCGATCACGAGGTCCGCCAGCGGCAGCATCTGCTCGATCGCGAGCGTCGAGGAGTAGACCGTCGAGGCGCGGCCGCCGAACGCCACTTCCAGTTCGCGCAGCCGGTCGATCGAGCGGTCGAACACGAACACGTCCGCCTCCATCCCGATCGCGATGAACGCCGCGTTCATCCCGACCACGCCGCCGCCGATCACGAGCACCGTCGCCGCCGCCACGCCCGGCACGCCGCCCAGCAGGATGCCGCGCCCGCCGAGCGGCTTCTCCAGCATGAACGCGCCCGCCTGGGTGGCGATCTTGCCCGCCACCTCGCTCATCGGCGCCAACAGCGGCAGCCGCCCCGCACTGTCCTCGACCGTCTCATACGCGATGCACGTCGCACCCGAGCGCTGCAGCCCGCGCGCCAGCTCCGGCTCGGCCGCCAGGTGCAGGTAGGTGAACAGCGTCTGTCCGCTGCGCAGCAGCTCGACCTCCGAGGCCTGCGGCTCCTTCACCTTCAGCACCAGCTCCGCCTCGGCGAACACCGCCTGCGCGTCGTCCACGATCCGCGCGCCCTGCGCCGCGAACTGCTCGTCGTCCATCGCGCTGCCCAGCCCCGCGCCCGCCTGCACGATCACCTCGTGACCGCGCGAGCTCAGCTCGCGCACGCCCGCCGGCGTGATCGCCACGCGGTACTCGTCCTGCTTGATCTCGCTCGGTACGCCGATCCTCATCGCAGCGGGCTCCGTTTCCTCGTGGTGCCCGGCCCCGCCAACGCGCTCGGCCGGTTCGTCTTCATCAAAAAAATCATCACCGCGCGAGCTCCCGGCCGCGCAATGCCAGCCAGAACTCGATGCGATCGCGGGCGCTCGAGAAGTCGCGGCCCGTCAGCTGCTCGACGCGCCGCACGCGGTAGCGGAGCGTGTGCCGGTGGCAGTACAGCGCGCCCGCCGCCTTCTCCCAGTGGCCGTTGTGTTCGATGAACACGTCCAGCGAGCGCAGCAGCTCCTCGCCGTAGTCGCCCTCGTCCTGCTCCACCGGACCGAGCACGCCGCGGCAGTAGGACAGCAGCGCGTCGTCGTCCTGCAGCGAGAGAAGCAGCTGGAAGGCCCCGAGGTCGCGGTACGTCGCCACCTCCGGCGCCGTGCCGTTCTGCAGGCGCACCGCCTCCAGCGCGCAGCGCGCCTCGTGAAAGCTCAGCCGCAGCGAGTGCGCCGCGCCCGCCCGGCTCGCCGCCGCGCGGACCTCGCCGAAGCGCGTTCTCAACTCGCCGCGCAGCTTGCGCGCGAGATCCTCCGGCTCGACGCCCGGCGCTGCATCGATCACCGCACACAGCAGGCCCGCCCGGATCGCCACCAAGCTGTGCATGCGCTCGTGCTCCAGCGCCCGTTCCAGCGGCGCCGCCGCCGCCGTCGGGTCCTCCAGCGCGAACGCCAGCACCGCCACCTGATCGCCGATCCCGAACGGACGCAGCCGAGCCTGCACCTCGTCCGGGTAGAGGTGGCCCGTGAGCGCCTCCGCCAGCACGTCGCCCGCCATGTTGCGCTGCAGCATTTCGTAGCGCTCGTTGACCAGCTGCGCGAACGCCCGCTCCGTGATCGCGATGAACGGCAGCTCATACGGCACCTCGAACAACGGGAAGCCGCGCTTGCGCGCCGCCGTCACGAGCGCCGCCGGCAGCCGCTTGTGCGTGAAGCCCGTGCCGAAGCCGAGGCCCGCGATGCGATGGTCCGCGAGGCGCTCGATCAGCTCGCGCTGGCTCTTCGGCCCGTTCAGCTGGATGCCCGTCGTCAGCAGCAGCTCGCCGCCGCGCAGCCACGGCGTCGGGTCCTCGAGCTCCGTGCTGTGCACCCAGCGGACGTGGCCATGCGCCGACTCGTGGCCGCTCGCCAGCTCCAGGCCGAGCTCCGCGATCAGGCTCTCGACTGTGAGCTCCACGCCGCCATCCGCTCGCACGCCTCCGTGAGCACCGGCCGCAGCACCGCCAGGATCTCCTCGAACTGCTCCTCGCCCGCGATCAGCGGCGGTGAGAGCTGGATGATCGGGTCGCCGCGATCGTCCGTGCGGCAGATCAACCCGCGCTTGTAGAGCTCGCCCGAGAGGAAGCCGCGCAGCAGGTGCTCCGATTCCTCGTCGTTGAACGTCTCCTTCGTCTGCTTGTCCTTGACCAGCTCGATCGCGTGGAAGTAGCCCGCGCCGCGCACGTCGCCGACGATCGGCAGGTCGTACAGGCTCTCGAGCATCGCCCTGAACTTCGGCTCGTTCTCGCGCACGTTGGCGTTGAGGTCCTCGCGCTCCATCAGCTCGATGTTCGCCAGCCCCACCGCGCAGGCCACCGGGTGCCCGCCGAACGTGAAGCCGTGCACGAACGACGCCTTGCCGTGCAGGAACGGCTCCGCGATGTGATCGCCCGCGATCACCGCGCCCAGCGGCGCGTAGGCCGAGCTGATCCCCTTCGCCGTCGTGATCATGTCCGGCTGGTAGTCGTAGCGTTCGCAGCCGAACCAGTGGCCGAGCCGGCCCCACGCGCAGATCACCTCGTCCGAGATCAACAGCACCCCGTGGCGGTCGCAGATCTCGCGCACCCGCTGGAAGTAGCCCTCCTGCGGCACGAAGCAGCCGCCGCCGTTCTGCACCGGCTCGAGGATCACCGCCGCCACCGTGTCCGGCCCCTCGAATTCGATCGCTTCCTCGATCGCATCCGCCGCCCACAGCTCATCGCGATCCTCTTTCCAGCGGTAGGAGTTCGTGTTCGGCACGTGCGCGCCGCCCGGCGTGAGCGGTTCGAACGGCTCGCGCAGCGGCGGCAGCCCCGTCGCCGTCAACGCGCCCATCGACGTGCCGTGGTAGGCGAGGTTGCGCGAGATCAGCTTGTGGCGCATCTGATCGCCGCGCGCACGGTGGTAGGCCTTGGCGAGCTTCCACGCCGACTCCACCGACTCCGAGCCGCCCGAGGTGAAGAACACCCGGTTGAGATTGCCCGGCGCCAGCTGCGCGATCCGCGCCGCCAGCTCGATCGCCGGCGGGTGCGCGTAGCTCCAGTTCGTGTAGAAGCCGAGCTGCTTGGACTGCGCCGCAGCCGCCTCGCCGAGCTCCGCGCGGCCGTGGCCGACGTTGACGCAGTACAGCGCCGAGAGGCCGTCCAGGTAGCGCTTGCCGTGCTCGTCGTAGACGTAGCAGCCCTCGCCGCGCACGATCACCGGCACCGCGTGGTGCTCGTCGTAGGAGCCCATCCGCGTGAAGTGCATCCACAGGTTGCGCCGCGCGAGCTGCTGCAGACGGTCCGGGTCTTCCGCCAGCGCCATGCCCGCCGGACCCGGCGCCCACGGCGTTCCCGTCGACTCGCCCTGCTGCTCGGAGTCGGCCGTGCTCGTGCTCGCGGCCATCTGATCGAGATCTGCGGAGTCGCTCATTGCATCCACTCCCTGTCAAGGCGCCTGTGCGCCCGGCCGTCGCCGATAGACACTCAGGACAACCGTACTGCGCCGTGAAGCGCCTATCAAGTAAGCCTGCGGTCAAGAGGCTGGCGTGCCGTTGTACGGACCGTACAAGCAGCCCGGTCCGCTTTGGGACAAGCGCCCATTGCCCGTGACCGGCCGGGGGCATAGGTTTTGCGCAGTTCGCGCGACCACCCCCAGGAGAGGACGAGATCGATGGCCACTGAGAGCGGCGCTGTACCGACGGGTCCAGGCCAGAACGGTCATCAGGGGGTCATGGACAAGGGGCTGAAAAAGGGCGCCATCAGCTCGATCTCCAACGTCGTCATCGGCGTCGCCTCCACCGCTCCCGCCTACTCGCTCGCCGCCACGCTCGGCTTCATCGCGCTGGTCGCCGGCATCGGCGTCCACGCCCCCGCCGTGCTGCTCGCCTCGTTCATTCCGATCCTGCTGGTCTCGGTCGCCTACAAATATCTCAACCGCGCCGACCCGGATGCGGGCACCAGCTTTGCCTGGACAACCCGGGCCTTCGGCCCTGGCGTCGGCTGGCTCAACGGCTGGGCGATCTTCCTCGCCGACATCATCGTGATGGCGTCGCTTTCGGACATCGCCGCGATCTACACGCTGAAGCTGTTCGGCATCGACGAAACAAAAGGGCTGATCCTGCTCATCGCGATTCTGTGGATCGCGCTGATGACGTGGATCTGCTGGCGCGGCATCGAGCTTTCAGCCGCGATCCAGCGTGCGCTTCTGTCGTTCGAGGTGCTGATACTCGCCGTCTTCGCGATCGTCGCTCTCGCCAAGGTCTACGGCGGCAGCGCCCCCCACGGCTCGATCAAGCCGACCGCCGACTGGTTCAACCCGTTCGCTGTCAACTTCGGCGACCTGCTCGACGGAATCCTGCTCGGGGTCTTCATCTACTGGGGCTGGGATTCGGGCGTCGCCGTCAACGAGGAGTCCGAGGACCCCGCCAACGGTCCCGGCAAGGCCGCGGTGATCTCGACGGTGCTGCTGCTCGTCATCTACCTGCTCGTCGCCACGGGCGCCCAGGCGTTTCACGGCGTCGGCTTCCTGACCAACGAAGCGAACGCCGAAGACGTTCTCAACGCGCTCGGCAAACCCGTGTTCGGCGGAGGTGCCGTCGGCTGGATCCTGTCCAAGGCGTTGATCGTCTGCGTGCTGACCTCGGCCTCGGCATCCACACAGACGACGATCCTTCCGACGGCGCGGACCACGCTCTCGATGGCCCACTGGAAAGCCGTGCATCGAGTGCTCGGCAAAGTCCACAAAACGTATCTGACGCCCGACGTCTCGACGATCGCGATGGGAGCGCTGTCGATCCTCGTGACGGTCCCGCTGCTGCTGCTCTCCGAAAGCGTGCTCGTGGACTCGATCACCGCGCTCGGCTTTCCGGTCTGCTTCTACTACGGGTTCACTGGCCTCGCGTGCGTCTGGTACTTCCGCCACGAGCTCTTCAAAAGCGTCAGGACGTTCTTTCTGCTCGGCATCGCCCCATTGCTGGGCGGCGTGATGCTGTTCGGGGTGCTGATCAAGGCGGCGATCTTCTACGGGCATTCCGCGAACGTCGAATCGAAGCCGATCCTCGGCATCACCTTGCCCCTCTGGTTCGGTCTCGGCGGAATGGTTCTCGGCCTGATCTTGATGCTCGCGTCGCGGCCCTACTTCAAAGAGTTCTTCGCCCGCAAGACCGAAACGGCCCGGCCCGGCATCCTCGACGAGCCGCCGATGCAGACGCTTCCGGCCCAGGTCGACTTCTAGCCGCGCCGGGAGCCCGTCTCGGCGACAGCCGACAGCCACAGCCGGTCGCGTCGTGTAGCACGGTTTGCGCTACAGTCGTCCGATGGCTCGGTCGCTCCACGTACGGCTCGACGACAGCTCGGCTGCGGCCCTTGACATCATCAGCAACGATGGCCTGAGCGATTCGGAGGCGGTTCGCACCGCCCTGCGCGAGGCCGCCGCGAGACGCCGGCTTCGCTCTTCCATCGCGGCCGAGGTCGAAACGCTGGCGACCGATGACGCCGACCGGGCCGAGATGAGGGCCATCCGCGAGCAGATGGCCGAGCTGGCGCCCGACGCCGTCGACTGACGTGGTACGTGGCGAGGTCTTTCGCCTGCCATCTCCGCGGAGCACGCGTGGCCGCGAGCAAGCCGGCGTTCGTTATGCCGTGATCGTCCAGGCCGACGAGCTCCTGGGGCTGAGCACGGTGCTCGTCTCGCCGACCTCCGCCAGCGCCCGAGCGGCAAGCTTCCGTCCGGCCATCTTGCTCGCGGGAATCGTCACCCGCGTCTTGGTCGAGCAGACTACGGTCGTCGACCCCCAGCGCCTTGGGCGCACCGCAGGACGGCTCGAGGCGGAGGAGCTGCAACGTGTCGATGACGCTCTCGCGCTACTGCTTGGACTGTAGGCTCGCGCCCGAGGAAGCGCCCGTCACTATGACGGCTGAGCGTCCATGGCCAGCTCCTGCTGCCCGTGCGGCGAGCCGAGCTCGGCGAGCTTGTCGAGGAACGGCCCCGGCGGGAACGCCTCCGGACCGAGCACGCCGCTGCCCTTCCACACGCCCTCGTCGATCAGCTCGAGCGCGACGACCGGGTTGACGGCCGTCTGCCAGACGACGGCCTGGCTGCCGTACTCGCGCATCGTCTCCTCGTTGTCGACCACGTGGTACAGGTAGGTCGAGCGCGGCTCGCCGTCGACGCCCGTGCCGCGAACCCAGGTGCCGGCGCAGGTGCGTCCCGTCATCCGCTCGCCGAGCGTCGCCGGATCGGGCAGCGCGGCGGCCACCACGTCACGCGGCGCCACCTGTACGTCGCGTACGCGCACGGGGTCGGTCGAGTCCAGGCCGAGCTTGTGCAGAGTGCGCAGCACGTCGATGAACTCCTCCCCCAGCCCGTACTTGAACGTCACGCGCTCGCAGTCGACCCAGCGCGGGATCAGCACGACCTCCTCGTGCTCGACGTTGACGCACTCGACCTTGCCGATGCCCTGCGGGAACTCGAACTCCTCCGGCTCGGAGAACGGCACCGTCGTGTAGAAGCCGCGCTCGCGCTCCCAGATCAACGGCGGGTTCAGGCACTCCTCGATCGTCGTCCAGATCGAGAACGTCGGCGCGAAGTCATAGCCCTCGACGACCAGGTCGGCGCCGTCGCGCACGCCGATCTCCACGACGCTCGAGAACAGCTCCTGCGCGGCGTAAGCGGCGAACACATCCGACAGCCCCGGCTCCACGCCGATTCCGACGAGCGCAAGCACGCCCGCCTGCTCCCACGCCTCATGCGCCGAGAGCTGGTGCTCGCCGAGCAGCTGCCCCGGCAGCTCATACGGACGCTGGGCGTGCGGGCGCGACAGCGTCATCGCCATGTCCAGATAGGTCACCTTCGCCTCGAAGCACGCGTCGAAGATCGGCTCGTTGAAGCGCGGATCGCAGGCGTTCAGCACGGCATCCGGCCGCACGCGGCCGATCAGGTCGGCCACGCTCTGCTGATCGGAGGCGTCCACGCGCTCGGCGGAGAATCGGCCCGGCTCGCCGAGCGCCGCCACGACCGACTTGACCCGCTCCGACGAGACATCCGCGAGCACGACCCGCTCGAACTTCGGGCGGCTCTGCGCGATCGCGGCGAACGCCGCCCCGACGCCACCCGCCCCGACAACGAGAATCTTCACGAGCCCAGTCTTACGCATATCGACCGATCCGATTGGCACATCGGCCCTAGGCCCGTGCGCCGGAACGTCGCAGAGGCCGATCTTCCCCGTTGCAAGCGCCGTTGTATCGCGTACCGCTCCCGTATGCTGCGCCGATCCCTCTTGTCGCGAACACGAGCAGACGATGAGCACCGGGGTTCCCGCCCCCTCGCACACGCCGGCTGAGTCGCCCGTGAGCGCAGGCGGCGAACGCTCACCCGGCGAGCGCAACGGCAGCGTCGAGGACGGCGGCTCGACCGCCGCCGTCGGCCGTCGCTGGGCGCCCTCGCCCGCGCTCGCCCGCTCGGAGATCCTGTGGGCGATCCTGGCCGGCGTCGCGCTTGCCGTGATCGTGACCTGGCCGCTCGTGCTGCACCTCCCGAGCCGCATCTCGCCCGACCTCGGCGACCCCGTTCGCACCGCCTGGCAGGTCGCCTGGGTTGGCCACGCGATGCTGCACGAGCCGCTCCACCTGTTCGACGCCAATGCCTTCTACCCGCACCCGCTTAGCCTCGCATTCTCCGACTCGCTGCTCGGCTACGGCCCGGCCGGCTTCTTCGGCTCGGGCACCGTCGCCGCGCTCGTCCGTTACAACCTGCTGTTCCTCTTCGCCTGGTCACTCGCCTTCGTCGGCTGCTATCTGCTCGCCCGCGAGCTCGGGCTGCGCAAGCTCGGCGCGGCCGCCGCGGGGGCCGCCTTCGCCTACGCGCCCTACCGCGTGACCGAGGCCGGGCACCTGCACGTGATCTCCTCCGGCGGGATCGCGCTCGCGCTGTTCTTGCTGCTGCGCGGCTACCGGCGCTCCTCGCGCGGCCTCGTGATCGCCGGCTGGCTCGTCTCGGCTTGGCAGATCTCGCTCGGCTTCACGCTCGGGCTGCAGTTCGCCTACCTGATGGCCGTGCTCGCCGTGCTCGCCGCGATCTACTGGCTGCGCGCCGGCCGCCCTTCGCTGCCGCGCGATCTGATCGCGATCACCTGCATCGGCATCCTCGTCGTCGGCGCCGTGACCGCATATGAGGCGCGGCCGTATCTGAAGATCTCGCACGACTACCCGACGGCCAAGCGCACGCTGCGAGAAGTCAAAACGTACTCCGCAGGTCCCGCCGCGTGGCTCTCGGCATCCTCTGAGAACCGCGTCTGGGGCGGCTTGACATCCGGCATGCGCGCACACGTGCACTCGAAGAACGAGCAGGTGCTGTTCGGAGGCGGCTTGATCCTGCTGCTCGGGCTGATCGGGCTGGCCGCGCCGTTCTACACGCGCCGATTGCGCATCGGCCTCGCGGTGGGCGCCGTCGTCTGCGCCGTGCTCGCTGTCGGGCTCGGCCTGACCGGCTACGGCTACCCCTATCGGCTGCTGTTCAACTACGCGCCCGGCTGGGACGGGGTGCGCGTGCCCGGGCGCGTGTTCACGACGGCGACGCTGTTCCTCGCGCTGCTCGCCGGCGCCGGGGCGCAGCTGCTCGCCGGGCGGCTCGGCGCGTTCTTCTCGCGCCACGGCGGCCGCCTCGCCGCGCGCATCTCGCTTGCCGGCGCGACCGCGGTCGTCGGCGTCGTGATCGTGATCGGCATCGTCGGCGAAGGCGCCGGCCACATGGCCCACCCCGTCGTGCCCCAACCCATGCGCGCCGAGATCGGCCTGCCCGGACCGCGGTTGGACCTGCCCACCGACGGGCCCTACGACCGTATCTGGCAGTACTTCTCGACCGATGGCTTCTACAAGATCCCGATCGGCAACTCGACCTTCGACATCCCCGCGGTGGACGACATTCGCGGCGGAGTTCACAAGTTCCCGGACAAGGCGAGCGTCGAGAAGCTCCGCTACTACGGCATCAAGACCGTCGTGCTCCACCTGGCGCCATTCAAGGAACTGCCGCCCTCCCACGGCTTCGCGCAGCTCGAGCCGCGCAACCCCGTGGCCGCCGCGGCGAAGCCGATCGCCGGGCTCGGCGTCACGCGCAAACGCGTCGGCTCGCTCGTGATCTACGAGATCGGGCCCGGACCCGCGGCGCTACACGGCAGCGACTGATGAGCGCCCCGCAAACCTCACCCCCCGGGGAGAGCTCCGGCCGCCCGCAGCCGAGCGCTCCGGCGCGCGGCGCGCGCCTGCGCTCGTGGGGCTCGGGCAAACGCTTCGCGCTGCTCGCGATCCTGCTCGTCGGCATCGCCTACGCGACGATGATCCAGAGCTTCTCCTGGAATCAGACCTCGCACTACGACCTGATCCGCTCGCTCAACGTCGAAAAGACGAACATCGACCAGTTCCAGGAAAACACTGGCGACAAGGTCTTCTACAAGGGTCACTGGTATTCGGCCCGCGCGCCTGGGCTCGCGCTGTTCGCGATGCCCTTCTACGACACGCTCAAAGGGCTCGACGCCGAAAAGTGGACGCGCAGCTCCGAAGCGCTGCGCGGAGAAGACGAGATGGTCTACCTGATCGGGCTGTGGGGCAACGTGCTGCCCGGCCTCTTGCTGCTGCTGCTCGTGTGGCGGGTAGCCGATCGCTTCGAGCCCGGCTACGGCGCCGCTGCCGCCGTCGCGCTCGGGCTCGGGACGATGGTCCTGCCGCTCTCCACGCTGCTCTTCTCGCACGTGTTCAGCGCTTTCCTCGGCTTCGCCGCCTTCGCACTGATGCTGCGCGAGCGCGACGGACCGCCGGCGCCATCGCTGCTCGCGCTCGCCGGCCTGGCGATCGGCTACGCCGTCGGCTCTGAGTACCCGCTGTTCTTCGTCGGCGCCGTGCTCGGGCTGTACCTGCTCTCGCGCCGTGACGCATGGAGCGTCCGCGGCGTGCTGACGCGCGCCGGCGCCTACATCGGCGGCGGCGTCGTCGGCATCGTGCCGCTGCTGCTCTACAACCACTACGCCTTCCACTCCTGGACGCACCTGGCCTACTCCGACGTTCCGCGCCAGCAGAAAGGCTTCTTCGGCATCGACCTGCCGAGCCTGAAGGTGCTCGCGACCCTGCTGTTCGACTCGCGCGGGCTGTTGACGATCTCGCCGGTGCTGATCATGGGCGCGATCGGCGCCGTGCTGCTCTACCGTCGCGGAAAGCGCGCCGAGGCGCTGACGATCGGTGGCATCTGCCTCTGCTACGTGGGCTACAACTCCGGCTACTACCTGCCCTTCGGCGGCGGCTTCATGGGTCCGCGCTTCCTGACGACGATGCTGCCGTTCCTTGCCGTCCCGCTCGGCATCGCCTTCAAGCGCTTCCCCGGCCCGGCGATCGCGCTCGCCGCCGTGTCGGTCACGACGACCGTGATCGCCACGATCACGCACCCCCTGATCGGCTACGAGAACGAGGCCGTCGTGTGGACGCGCCTGCTGACCAAAGGCAACCTGAGCGAAAGCCTCTTCCAGCCGACGATCGCCAGCTCGTTCGGCGCCGGGCGGGGCTGGGGCGGGATCTGGCCGTTCCTGCTCGCCGCCGGCCTCGGCGTGGCGCTGGCAGGATTCGCCACCGCGCGCATGCGCCTGAGCGCGCGCTCGCTGGCCGCCGGCGGCCTGGCGCTCGCGGCCTGGGGCCTGTTCGCCTGGCTCGCGCCGACGGAACTCGGCATCGACCACCGGGGCCTGCTCAGCATCGTCGGCGCGGGCGACCAAACCGCCCTGAACCTGAAGCAGCACGACGGCACGCTCTACCCGCTGGCGAAACTCGCGATCTACGGGGTGATCGCAGGCGCACTCGCGCTGATCGGCGCACGGGTGCTGCGAAACGATCCCTCTTCGCCCCTCGCGGCGGGGCGCGCGGACGCGGGGCCTGGCACGGGCGCTCGAGGCATGCGCGAGGATCAGGCCGACTTCGGCCGGCGCCCTGCCGACGGCCCCTCGGGCAGCCCGGCCGTCAGTGGTTACTGATGCGCTTGACGTTGCACTTGGCGCCGTGCAGCTTCCTGCAGACCGTCACGTAGCCCGGGCGCGGCACGTGGTGGGCGTCGGTCAGCCCCGCGTCGAAGCGCGTGCTCGCGGTGCCGCCCGTCCAGTCGTAGATGTACAGGCGCTTGATCCGAGCGTGCGCCGCGGCCACGTTGAACATGTACGAGAGCACCTTCGAGGCGCGCCTCAGCCCGGAGCCGTTCCTGTTGGGGAAGGCGCCACCGAATTTGACGAGGCCGCCGGTCTCGGTCAGCCACGTCTGTCCGCCGAGCGCCTGTACGAGCGTGGCCGTGCGCCAGCTTTCCAGCCGGTTGATGTCGGAGTAGTTGTGCAGCCCCCAGATCTTCGGCATCACCGTGCGCAGTTTGCCCACTTCGCGCTTGAATTCGGAGATGTACTGCAGCGTCGGGGAGATGTTGTTCGCGTCGAGCACGTCGAGCCCGAGCACCGTGCAGCCCTTGCACACGCGCAGCAGCGCCTGGTAGTACCTCGCCGCCGCCGAAGCCGACGGGCTCGCGAGCACGCCGCGGATGTTGCCCCGGTTGGCCTCGTCCCAGGACTGATACTGGCGGACCTTCGGGAACAGCTTCACGAATTTCTGCACGTCGTGCTGATAGCTGGCGACGCTCGGCATCTTCGTCGGCGTGTACTCGGAGTGGTAGAAGGCGATCAGGATCTGCTGGTGTTTGGCTTCGGCAGCTTTGATCCACAGCTTCGCTTTGTCGAGCGAGTAGGAACGCACGGCGGCGTCGTAGGGCACGATGTAGCGAGCGATTTTCGTCCTCAGCTGGATCCAGTTGGGGTCGGTGAACATCTCCAGCGACTCGTCGCCGACGCCCGTGAAGTAGGTCGAGGCGGCATGGGCGCGCGGGCCGGCTTTCGCCGGGTTCGCCGGCGTGGCGCCGGCCTCACCGGCGGGGCCGAACGCGAACGCGGCGCACAGGGCGCAGATCGTGGCGAGCACGGTGAGCGACAGGGAACGACGGGGGAGATGAGCTTGGAGATCGGGCATGTGCAGGGGGGAACAGGGTCGGGAGGAGAAGGTTGCGCAGTTGCGCCGGGCTGCAACGAGTCTTACGCGGCCTTTAGCCCACTACCTGCAATCGGCCCGTCATCTTTACGACGGGTTTACTCCTGCGGCCCGTCGAGCTCGTCGGGTGCGTCGGCCTGGGGGCGCTCTGCGGCCCTGCCGCTGCGCAGCGTCGGGTCGGCGACGATCCGCACGTCGACGCCGGGCAGCTCGCGCAGCAGGCGCCCGAGCAGCGAGCCGTCGAGCCCGCCGCCGCGCATACCGAGGCGGCCGATGCCACGGCGGGCACTCGGCGTGCCGATCAGGACGTACGTCGCTCCGAGCTCGCGAGCCACCGAGACGGCGACGGCGGCGACGTCCTCACCCTCCTCCACACGCAGGCGCGCGCCGAGCATCGCCGTCAGGCGGCGCAGCGCCTCCAGGCGCTCGCGATCCTCGCGGCTCGGCGGATGCCCGGGCGGGCGCACGAGCAGCACGTCGAGCTCGGCATCCAGGCGCTGGGCCGAGCGCCAGGCGCGGCGCACGACCCGCTCGGAGTGCGGCGCGAGCGTGGCCAGCGCCAGCAGCCGCTCGGCGATCGCCTGCGGCTGAGCCTCGGCCGCCATGGCGACGCCCTCCTCGTCGCGACGCAGGGCCGGCGTGGGCTCACGCACGAGGCGCTTGTCCTCGACGTCCTCGGCGACCTGGCGCAGCGCCGTCTCGCGCAGCGCCGAGAGGTTCTCGATCTTGAAGAAGTTGTTCAGCGCCGCCTGCACGCGCTCGGGGCGGTAGACCTTGCCCGCGCGCAGCCGCGCGATCAGCGTCTCCGGCGTGAGGTCGATCAGCACGACCTCATCGGCCGCCGAGAGCACCTCGTCCGGGATCGTCTCGCGCACGCGTGCGCCGGTGAGCTGGGTGACCTGGTCGTTGAGGCTCTCCAGGTGCTGCACGTTGACCGTCGAGTACACGTCGATCCCGGCCGCGAGCACGTCGCGCACGTCCTCGTAGCGCTTCTCGTGCTCGACTCCCGGCGCGTTGGTGTGCGCCAGCTCGTCGATCAGGCACAGCTCGGGCTTGCGCGCGAGCACCGCCGGCAGGTCCATCTCCTGCAGCGTGCGCCCGCGGTAATCCACGCTTCGGCGCGGGATCAGCTCGAGCCCGTCCGCCTGCGCGAGCGTCTCCGCGCGCCCGTGAGACTCGAGGTAGCCGATCGCCACGTCGCGGCCGCTGTCGGCTTCGGCCTTGCCCTCCTGCAGCATGCGGTAGGTCTTGCCGACTCCCGGCGCCATCCCGATGAAGACCTTCAGGTGGCCCCGCGGCCGGCGCCTTGCGCGGCATGTCTCCCGATGCTGGGCGCGCCGCGCTCGTCACCCACGCCCCCAGCAGGTTGTGGACGATCAGGTCGATCAGCTTGATGCCGATGAACGGTGCGACCAGCCCACCGAGGCCGTAGATCAGCAGGTTGCGCCGCAGCAGCGCGCTCGCGCCGATCGGCCGGTAGCGCACACCCCGCAGCGAGAGCGGGATCAGCAGCGGGATCACGAGCGCGTTGAAGATGATCGCCGAGATGATCGCCGAGCGCGGGGAGCCGAGGTCCATGATGTTCAGCACGTGCAGCGGACCCTTGGCGCCCGGGCTGGCGGCGTAGGTCGAGATGAAGACCGCCGGCAGGATCGCGAAGTACTTGGCGACGTCGTTGGCGATCGAGAACGTCGTCAGCGCGCCGCGCGTGATCAACAGCTGCTTGCCGACCTCGACGATCTCGATCAGCTTCGTCGGATTGGAGTCGAGGTCGACCATGTTGCCCGCCTCGCGCGCGGCCTGGGTGCCCGTGTTCATCGCCACGCCGACGTCGGCCTGGGCGAGCGCCGGCGCGTCGTTGGTCCCGTCGCCGGTCATCGCGACGAGGCGACCCTCCGCTTGCTGCTCGCGGATCAGCGCGAGCTTGCGCTCGGGCGTGGCTTCGGCGAGGAAGTCGTCGACACCGGACTCCTCGGCGATCTTGCCCGCCGTGAGACGGTTGTCGCCGGTCACCATCACGGTCCTTATGCCCATCGCGCGCAGCTGGTCGAAGCGGGCCTTCATTCCCTCCTTGACGGTGTCCTTCAGGTACACGACGCCGAGCACCTGGCTGTCGCGCGAGACCGCCAGCGGCGTGCCGCCCTCGTTGCCGATGCGGTCGAGCTGGACCTGCAGCTCGGGCGGCGGCGAGCCGCCTTCGCGCTCGACGAGCTCGATGATCGCGTCGCCGGCGCCCTTGCGCAGCTGCTGGCCGTCGTAATCGACTCCGCTCATCCGCGTCTGCGCCGTGAACGGCACGAACTCGGCGTTCAGCTGTGACATGTCGTGCTCGCGGATGCCGTACTGCTTGGCCAGCACGACGATCGAACGGCCCTCCGGAGTCTCGTCTGCGAGCGAGGATAGCTGTGCGGCTTCGGCCAGCTCCGCCTCGGCCACGCCGGGCATCGGCACGAACTCCGACGCCAGCCGGTTGCCGATCGTGATCGTGCCGGTCTTGTCGAGCAGCAGCACGTCGACGTCACCCGAGGCCTCGACCGCGCGACCTGAGAGCGCGAGCACGTTGCGGCGCACGAGGCGGTCCATGCCCGCGATCCCGATCGCCGAGAGCAGCGCGCCGATCGTCGTCGGGATCAGCGCGACGAGCAGCGCGATCAGCGTCGTCTCGGAGATCGAAGTGCCCGCGAACAGGCCGAACGGCCGCAGCGTGGCCACGACGATCATGAAGATCAGCGTCAGCGCGGCGAGCAGGATGTTCAGCGCGACCTCGTTCGGCGTCTTGCGCCGCGAGGCGCCCTCCACGAGCGCGATCATGCGATCGAGGAACGACTGCCCCGGCTCCTGGGTGATTTCCACGACGATCTGATCCGAGGTCACACGCGTACCGCCGGTGACGGCGCTGCGATCGCCGCCGGACTCGCGGATCACCGGCGCCGACTCGCCCGTGATCGCCGACTCGTCGACGGTCGCGATTCCGTCGATCACAGTGCCGTCGCCGGGGATCAGCTCGCCGGCCGGCACGACCACCACGTCGCCGCGGGTCAGCTCGGCGGCGGCCTTCGTGCCACCGTCGCGCAGCCGCGCGACCGTCTCCTTGCGCATCGAGCGCAGCGTGTCGGCCTGCGCGCGACCGCGCCCCTCGGCGAAGGCCTCGGCCATGTTCGCGAAGACGACCGTCAGCCACAGCCAGACGGCGAGCGTGAACGTGTACCAGGCCGGCTCAGAGCCGCCGCCGAGCGGCTTGCCGCCGAACGCCTGGATCAGCCACGTCACGGTCGTGATCACCGAACCGATCTCGACGACGAACATCACCGGGTTGCGGATCTGCACACGCGGGTCGAGCTTCTTGAAGCTGTCGATCAGCGCGCGTTTGACGATCTCACGCTGGAACAGCGAGATCGCCTGCCGTTCGTTCTTGGGGGTCCCGCCCATCCTCTGCGCGTTCATCAGGCCTTTGCTCCCTTCAGGCGGTCGAGCGCGAGGTTGAGCTCGAGCACGTTCACACCCGGTTCGCCTGAGAAGCCGAGCCCACGGGCGTCGGTGTACTTGGCGACCAGGTCGTCGACCACGCTCAGTGAAAGTCCTCGCTTGGCGGCGACCCGGTGCGCCTGGATGCGCGCGTTGGCCGGTGAGATTTCGGGGTCGAGGTTCGAGGCCGACGTGTTGACCGCGTCGACCGGGATCTGCGCGGTGGTCAGACCGGGGTCGTAGGGCTTCTCCAGTTCGAGATAAGCCTTGATGTTTTCGGCGTCCGCTTCCTCGGTCGCCTTGTCGTTGGGGCCGCGGTTGGAGAACGTGCTCGCGGCCGCGTTGTAGGCGCCCCCTTCGGTTGCCGACGGGCGACTCTGGAAGTAACGCGGGTCGCTTCGGCGGCGAAGCTCTGGCCGATGATCTTCGAGCCGACGAGCTTGCCGTTGACATAGATCTTCTGGCCGTTGGCGTTGCCCGGGAAAGCCACCTGGCTGACGCCGGTGATCACGAGCGGGTAGACCAGACCAAGCAAGACCGTGAGGACGACGATGCCGATCGCTGAGGTGACGATGTCGCGGCGCATCTCAGTAGAGGTGTCCGGTCAGGCCCTGGACGATCGGTCCGAGCAGCAGGGCGGGGAAGAACGTCAGCGCGCCGACGAGGATGATCACGCCGATCAGCAGCACGACGAACGTCGGGTTGTCGGTGCGCATCGTGCCGAGCCCGGCCGGGGTGACACGCTTGCCGACCAGCGCTCCGGCTACGGCCAGCGTGAGCACGATCGGGCCGAAGCGGGCGAACAGCATCACCAAGCCGCCGAGCACGTCGGCGAAGGTGACTCCGTGTGAGCCGATGTTGCCGGCGTTGGGCTGGATGAAGCCCGTGTAGCCGGCGAACGCCGAGCCGTTGTTGTTCGCCTGCGAGAGGTACGCATAGAAGCTCTCCGAGAACCCCTGCGGCCCCTTCCCCAGTTCGGAGATCGAAGCCCGGCCGGCACGGGTCGCGGTGGCCAGCGCGGTGGCGAACAGCGCAGCCAGGGGCGTGATCAGGATGGCCAGCCCGGCAAGCTTGATTTCCCTCGCCTCGAGCTTCTTGCCGAGCCACTCCGGCGTGCGGCCGACCATCAGGCCGCCGATGAAGACGGCCAGCAGCACGTACAGCAGGATCGAGTAGAGACCCGTGCCGACGCCGCCGAAGATCGTCTCTGAAGCTGACATGTTCGCGAACGGCACGGCGCCGCCGATACCGGTGAAGGACTCGATCGCGCTGTTCACCGCGCCGCAGGAGGTGACCGTCGTGACGACGTCGAACAGCGCCGATCCGGCGATGCCGAAGCGCTGCTCCTTGCCTTCCATGTTGCCGCCGCCCGAGCCGGAGATCGCGTGTGTGTGCAGACCGGCTGCGTGCTGCGCGGGCGAACCGTGCGCCTCGGCGATGTAGGCGACGACCACGGCGCCGAGGAACATCACCATCATCGTGCCGTAGATCGCGTAGCCCTGGCGGCGGTTGCCGGTCATCCGCCCGTAGGTGAACACGAGCGCCGCCGGGATGATCAGCACGAGCAGCATCTCGAACAGGTTCGTGAACGCCGTCGGGTTCTCGAACGGGTGCGCCGAGTTGACGTTGAAGAAGCCGCCGCCGTTGGTGCCGAGCTCCTTGATCGCCTCCTGCGAGGCGACCGGCCCCATCGCGATCGACTGCGTGAGGCCGGTGAGAGTGTGCGCCGTCAGGTAAGTGGAGAAGTTCTGGATCACGCCCTGGGAGACGAGCACCAGCGCGCCGATCACGGAGATCGGCAGCGAGCACGTAGAGGATCGTGCGTACGAGGTCCTGCCAGAAGTTGCCGAGGCTCTTTCCCGAGCGCCCGACGATCCCGCGAATCAGGGCGACCGCCACGACGATGCCGACGCCCGCCGAGAGCCAGTTCTGCACAGTCAGGCCGATCATCTGGCTGAGGTAGCTCATCGTCGTCTCGCCGCTGTAGAACTGCCAGTTGGTGTTGGTCACGAACGACGAGACGGTGTTGAACGTGACATTCCAGGGAGCCGAGTGGTAACCGAGCGGGTTGACCGCGTGGGGGACGAAGAACGCGTCCTGCGTGCGCAGGATCACGTACAGCAGCAGCCACCCGGCCAGTGAGAAGATCAAGAGGCTTTTCGCGTATGACTTCCAGTCCTGCCCACGTTCGGGGTCGACCCGCAGGACTTTGTAGAGAAGCCGCTCCGGTCCCGCGAACAGCGGCGAGAGGAACACGCGCTCGCCGCCGTACACCTTCGCCATGTAGCTGCCGAGCGGCATCGCGAGCGCGCTCAGGATCACGACGAACAGGACGATCGTCAGCCAGCCGAAGAAAGTCACAGCTTCTCGCCTCTGATGAGCGCGTAGAAGAGGTAGGCGATCACGAGCACCGAGACGACCAGCCCGAACAGGTCGGCGGCGCTCATACTCGGTCGGCTCCCTCGATCAGCAGCAGCAGGATCGCGAACGCTGCGATCCCGATCACGATTGCGACGATGTCCATGCAGCCACTATGCGACGGCAGGCGTCACGGCCGCATGACGATCGTGGCGCGCCGCATAACGATTTCGTTACGGCGTCTTTTTTATTAATTAATCAGAGAGAAAACCGATAGCCAACGCCGGGATCGGTCACGATGTAGCGCGGCCCGGCCTTGCCCTCCGGCTCGATCTTCGCCCGCAGCCGCGCGATGTGAGTGCGCAGCGGCTGGATGTCGTCGACGTACTCCGGCCCCCACACCTCGACGATCAGGTTGCGGTGGGTCATCAGTCGCCCGCGATTGCGCACGAGCACGCGCAGCAGCTCGAACTCGATCGGCGTCAGGTGAACGGGCTCGCCGTCGCGCAGCACGACGCGAGCGGCGAGGTCCACCTCCAGGCCCTCGACCGCGACGCGTGGCTCCTCCTCTGCCGGGGCCGCGCGGCGCAGCGCCGCCTGCAGGCGCGCCACCAGCTCGCGCGCGCCGAACGGCTTGGTGATGTAGTCGTCGGCGCCCGCCTCCAGCGCGCGCACCTTCTGCTCCTCTTCGCCGAGCGCCGAGAGAACGAGGATCGGCATCTCGCTCCACTCACGCAGCCTGCGCGTCACCTCGACGCCGTCGCCGTCCGGCAGCACGAGATCGACGATCGCCGCATCCGGCGGACGCAGCGCCGCGAGATCGAGCGCCTCGGAGGCCGTCTCGGCCGGCACCGCCTCGAAACCGGCCTCGCGCAGCACGACCCTCAACGCGCGCACGATCTGCGACTCGTCGTCCACCACCAGCACCCGCCTCGGCGGCGTCTCGGCCGGCTGCTGCGGCAAGCTCACGTCCCCCGCGCCGCGGTCGGCTCGAGCTCACTTGACAGGCCAGTCGCGTGCGCCTCGCCAAGCGGCAGCTCGAACACGAACGACGCCCCCTGCCCGGGCAGCGACTCGACGTGCAGCGAGCCCGCGCTGGCCTCGGTGAAGCCGCGCGCGATCGCCAGCCCGAGGCCCGACCCTCGATGCCCGCTCGTCGCCGTGCCGGCGCGGTAGAACGGCTCGAACACGCGCTCGAGCTGCGCCGGCGGGATGCCCGGCCCGCGATCGACGACGCGTACGATCACGCGCCCGCCGGCCGGCCGCCGACCCTCATCCGAGCTACGTGCGAGGCCGTGCACGGCGCGCGCCCGCACCGACACCGGGTGGCCGCCCGAGTGCCGCCGGGCGTTCTCGAGCACGTTCACGAAGGCTCGCTCCATCTGCACCGGATCGACGCTGACGAGCGGCAGCTCGGGGTCGATCGACAGCGCGAAGTCCTCAGTTCCCGCGCCGAGCTCGGCGACAGCCGCGCGGATCAGCTCCTCGACCGAGGTCCAGTCGCGGCGCGGCTCGGCCGCCCCCGCTTCCAGGCGAGAGAGGTCCAGCAGGTTGTCCACGAGCCGCGAGAGGCGCGTCGCCTCCTCGAGGATCACGGCCGCCAGCTCGGTGCGCTCGTCCTCTGAGAGCGTCGGCGAGCCGAGCGCCTCGCCGGCCGCCGAGATCGCCGTCAGCGGCGAGCGCAGGTCGTGTGAGACGGCACGCAGCAGCGCCGTCTTGACCGTGTCGGCGCGGCGCAGCGCCGCCGTCTCGACGACGTCGCCCAGCAGGCCCTCGCGCTCGAGCGCCGCGCTCATCAACGCCTCGAGCGCCGGAACCACCCGCTCTTGCAGGCGGCGCAGGCTGCCCTCGGCGGTATCGGCGCCGACGAGCAGCGTGCCGAGCCGGCGCGTGCCGTCGCGCAGCGGGAAGGCGACCGTGCGCTCGTCGCCTTCCACGGCGTCCATCTCGATCGCCGCCGAGGACAGCTCGAGCGCCTGGGCCAGCCGCGCCGCCGCCGTCGGCAGCGCCGCTGCGAGATCGTCTCCGCGCAGCAACAGGCGCGCCATCTCCGCCGCGAGGTCGGCCTCGCGGCGCCGCGCGTCGGCGTCGCGAGCGCGGGCGCGCGTGACCTCGGCGACCGAGCTCGCCAGACCAGCGACGACGACGAATGCGATCAGCGCGACCCAGTTGCTCGACTCCTTCAGCCTGAAATATCCAATCGGCTCGAGTTGGAAGAAGTTGAAAGCCGCCGCGCTGAGCACTGCCGTCGCGCCGCCGAGCCAGCCGCCCCAGATGACCGAGACGACGAGCACGGCCGGGAGGTAGACGACCGACAGCGAGACGACCGGCGCCACGTGCTTGAGCGGGTAGACGACGAGCGTGCACAGCCCCACCAGCAGCGCTGCGACCACCAGACCAACGCGGCGCGGCGGTGGGTTGGGCGCCAGCAGGAAGCCGAACGACGAAGACATCGCCGCTCCAGCCTAATGGCGCTCGGGGCGTAGCAGGCGATCGGCCGCGGCAGACGCGCTCCGCTCGAGCCGTACAACGTCCGTCTGCGCGCCGTCGCGCAGGTCAAGCGCGTGGGTAACAGCTCCGAGCCGAATGTAAGAGCCAACCCGATGAAGATGCCTCACATCACCCGCCTCCGGCGAGCGCCGGTTGCCGGCGCCCTGCGCGCCCGGCTCCCGCTGGTCACGCTCGGGGCGCTGGGCGCCTGCCTGCTTGCCTCCTCGCCGGCTTCGGCCCACCTGCTGAGCCCGAGCGATTACAAAGCCAGCGCGATCTGCGCGCAGCCCACGCCCGGCTACTCGGGCTGCCTCTCGCTGCGCCTGATCGCCGACGAACCGTCGAGCGTGCCCGGCGCCGAAACAACGCCGCAGACCACGGAGTTCACCGAACCGATCCCCAACGGACTCGCTCCGGCGGACCTCCTCAGCGCGTACGGCGCGTCCGCAGCCACGCCCCCGAGCGCGCAGACGATCGCACTCGTCGACGCCTACGACGACGCGACGATCGCCGGCGATCTCGAAGTCTTCTCCAAACAGTTCGGTCTGCCCCCTTGCAGCGAAGCCAACGGCTGCTTTCGCAAGGTCAACCAGAGCGGCAAAGCCGGACCGCTGCCCGCATCCACCGGCGAAAAAGAACGTGGCTGGGCGCAGGAGATCGCGACCGACGTCGAGGTCGCCCACGGCGTGTGCCAGAGCTGCAAGATCCTGCTGGTCGAGGCCAAATCGAACAAAAACAGCGACCTCTACGCGGCCGAGCAGACTGCCGCCGCGCTCGGTGCGACCGAGATCTCCAACTCCTACGGCGGCCAGGAGGGCAGCACCGACAGCGCCGCCTTCGACCAGCCCGGGATCGTGATCACGGCCTCCTCGGGCGACGACGGGTACCTCGACTGGTTCTCCGAAGAACCGGCCGCATACCCGAATTACCCGGCGAGCTCGCCGCACGTGATCGGCGTCGGCGGCACGCGACTGACGCTGAGCAGCGCCAAGGCATGGGAAAGCGAGACCGTGTGGAACGACGGCGGGGCGAGCGCCGGCTTGCTCGAAGGGGCCGGCGCAAGCGGCGGCGGCTGCAGCGGACACTTCCTCGCCGACAGCTGGCAGCAGAGCACGGCCAACTGGTCGGCCGTGGGCTGCGGCAGCGCACGCGCCGTGACCGACGTCTCCGCCGACGGCGACCCGTACAGCGGGGTGGCCGTGTACGACTCCACCGAAACGCCGAGCGGCGAAAAAGGCTGGGCGGTGATCGGCGGCACGAGCGTCGCCTCGCCGATCATCGCCTCACTCTTCGCCCTCGCCGGCGGCGCCCAGGGCGTCCCCTATCCAGCCCAGCTGCTCTACGAAAATCTGGAGCAGAACCCCGCAACGCTGCACGACGTGACCGTCGGCTCCAACGGCGAATGCCTCAGAAAATTCCACAAAAGCACCGGCGCCTCCGGCTGCACGAGCGCAGAAGATGCGCAGAACAGCTGCCCCGGGAGGCTGATCTGCCTGGCCGCTCCCGGCTACGACGGACCCAGCGGCGTGGGCACGCCCAAGACGCTGGCCGCCTTCAGGCCGCCCGTCCCCGGTGGCGGTGGCGGCGAAGCGGCGGTGACGCCCGCGCCCGCGCCGACACCGGCGTCGCTCGAAGAAGCGCCGCCAACCGGCACGAGCTCACCGGGCACGAGCATCGGTGGCGTCGTCGCAGCCGTCACGACCCCGGCCATCTCCTCGCTCAGCCTGACTCGCGGCGCGCTCGCGGCGCTGCACAAACGGCCGCGGTTGACCAAGCTCGGGTTCGCGTTGACCAGGCTCGGCTTCGCCTTCACGCTCAACGTGCCCGCACGCGTGCGCGTCGCCGTGGCACGTCGCGTGCGCGCGCACGGTCGCATGCGGTGGCGCACGATCTCCGCACCGCTCAGCTTCAGCGCACGCGGCGGCTCGCAGACTCGCCGGCTGAGTGCTCGTACGCGGCTGCCGCGCGGGCGCTACCGGCTGACGGTGGCGCCCGAAAGCGGCGCCGGCCGCTCGATCGTATTCCGGATCGCCTAGCAACGCGACTGCACGAGCGCTCCCGGCGCTTGTGCACGCGCAGGACCCTGGCTAGCTTCACCGACTCATGCCGCGAAGTTCTTCACACCGCCCGCCGCAACCGCTCAGCCGGCGCAGCCGCCGGCGACGGGCTCGCACGCGCGGGTCGATCGTCGTCGTACTCGCGCTCGCGGCCGGGGCGACGGTCGCACTCGGCTCGGTCGCCAGCGGCTCGACCCCGGGAGCGCTCGAAGACAAGATCGGTGCTGCGCAGAGCAAGGAAGGCCAGGTCCGCTCGGGCATCGACGCCGACGAACACCAGATCGCCGGCTTCCAGGGGAACATCGACGACCTGCAGACTCGCCTCTCGGCGCTCGAATCGAGCCTCCAGGTCGAGCAGCAGCCTGCTCGACAGCATCCGCTCGCAGCTGAGCGTCGCGCGCACGCGCCTGGCGGCACTGCAGGTCCAGCTCGCGCACGATCGCCGGATCCTCGTCGCCCAGGTCGTCGCCTCCTACGAGTCGCCGCCGCCGGACATCGCGACGGTGATCCTCGCAGGCGCACGGCTTCGCCGACCTGATCGAGCGTGTCGACGACCTGCGCGCGATCTCGCGCGAGAACGCTGCCGCGACGACCCACGTCGACGCAGACGCAGAAGGAAGTCACCGCGCAGGCCAAGCACCTGGCGGCGCTCGAGAGCACGCACGCGCGCGAGACGCGCGCCGTGCAGGTGCAGCGCGACGAGGTCGCCCAGCTGCACCTCGCGCTCGTCAAGCGCCAGCTGGAGTTCATCCGCGCGCGCGATCGCAAGAGCTCAGAGCTCGAAGAACTGCGACTCGCACAAGCACTCGCTCGAACACGAGCTGGCGCACGTGCAGGCGCGCGAACTGGCCGCCTCGGGAGTCACCTTCTCCGGGCCCGATCGGCGAATTCAACTCGCACCCCCGAAGGCGCCTACGGCTTCTTCCCGGCCGCCGGGCACCAACTACTCGCGTCGGCGAGGAGCCGACGCTCGCCGAGCACCTCAACACGCTGGGCAGGGCGCTGCACCTGCACCTGATCGGCATCTCCGGCTACCGCTCACCGCAGCACTCGGTCGAGGTCGGCGGCTTCGCCAACGACCCGCACACGCGCGGCGAAGCCTCCGACACGCCCGGCGTCGAGGGCGTGCCCGAGGCGACGCTCGCCAGTTCGGGCTGACGCGGCCCTTCCCGGGCGCGGCCGAGGCCGATCACATTCAGCTGCGCGGCAACCGCTTAGAGGCTGGTGTGGGTTCTCTTTTTTATTGATTGATAGCGAACGTATATACGTGTGCTGCTGACACGGGAGCACCACTCGACTCCGAGGCACAGTCGCGCCTCACGGCGTACATACCATTGCTACCGCAAGCCAAAAATGAAAACCCCCACCCGAAGCCCACCGGCCCGTGCCTCACGCCGACAAGCGCGCCGGCGCGCCGTAGGGCACGAGCACCTCCGGCAGCACGACGCTGCCGTCCTCCTGCTGGCCGTTCTCGAGCAGCGCGACGATCGTGCGCCCGACGGCGACGGCGGTGCCGTTGAGCGTGTGCGGCGTCTGCGTGCCCTTCTCGCGCGCGCATGCGGATGTTCAGGCGCCGCGCCTGGTAGTCGGTCGTGTTGGAGCACGAGGTCAGCTCGCGGTAGCGCTCCTGGCTGGGCAGCCACGCCTCGCAGTCGTACTTCTTGGCGGCCGAGTTGCCGAGGTCGTTGACGGCGATGTTGACGACGCGGTAGGGCAGGCCGAGCTCGCCGAGGATCTCCTCCTCGATCGCGAGGATCCGCTCGTGCTCGGCGACGGAGTCCTCGGGCGCGACGAAGCTGAACATCTCGACCTTGTCGAACTGGTGCACGCGGAAGATCCCGCGCGTGTCCTTGCCGGCGGCGCCGGCCTCGCGGCGGAAGCACGGCGAGAAGCCGGCGTAGCGCAGCGGCAGCTGCTCGGCCTGCGAGGATCTCGTCGTCGTGCAGCGAGGCGAGCGCGACCTCGGAGGTGCCGACGAGGTACAGCTCGTCCTCGGGCAGGCGATAGATCTGCTGCTCGGTGTCGGGCAGGAAGCCGGTGCCGTACAGCGCGCGCTCGCGCACGAGCACGGGCGGGATCACCGGTTCGAAGCCCTTGCCGCGCAGCTTCGCGCAGAGCCCAGCCGACGAGCGCGAGCTCGACCATCACGAGGTCGCCGCGCAGGTAGGCAAAGCGCGCGCCGGACAGGTTGGCGCCGTGCTCCATGTCGATCATCCGGCCGGCCAGCTCGAGGTGGTCGCTTGGGTCTGGAACGCAGAGCGCGGGAGGCTCACCGACCTTGCGCACGCTCCTCGTCCTCGGGGCCGTCGGCGGCGGTCGGGTCGGGCAGGTTGGGCAGGCGCGCGATCAGCTCGTCGAGGCGCTCCTTGGCGCTCGCGGCCTGCTCGCTGTGGCGCCTTGACCTGCGCGCTCAGCTCCTGCATCGCCTCGCGCAGCTCCGGGGCCTCCTCGCCGCGCGCCTTGGCGGCGCCGAACTCCTCGCGAGCGGGCCTTCTGCTCGGCGCGCAGGCTCTCGGCGGACGTGGTCGCGCCACGCCACTGCTCGATCGGCCGCGAGCAGCTGCTCGCACGAGCACCTTCAGCGCTCGGATCGCGCCGCGCGAGCGCGTCGCCGACGCCGCTCGGGTCGTCCCTGATGCGCTTGAGGTCGAGCACGCCTCGCCGCCCTGCGGGCGCCCTATTTCGTCGAGAGCTTGATCGGCGTTGCCGGCGCCTGCTGCGTCTGGCTGCCCGAGTACTGGGCGAGGAAGTCGGCGATCGCCTTGGCGTCGTCGCCGACGACGATGTTCTCGGGCATGATCGCGCCGGAGAAGCCGCCGTTGCGGATCGCGTAGAGGACCTGTTCGACGTTCTCCTTGCGGATGTTGAAGTTCGGGCCGTTCGTTTTGACGCGATCCTTGATGCTCGTCGCCGAGCCCTGCGCGCCGACGACCGACAGCGTGTGGCAGCCGGAGCAGTGGTCGCGGAACAGGACGGCGCCGCGGTAGTAGGGGCTGGTCTTGGCGACGCTGATTGCCCTGCGAGCCGCAGGCGCCGAGCGCGAGTGCCGCGGCGAGCAGAGCCGCGAGCGGGGCGGCGATCTTCGCGCTGAGCCTCATGCGCGGGGAATATATAGGCCGGGCACCGGCGCCCTGCCTAGAACCCGTGGCGTGCCCGCGGCGCGAGGCGCCAGGAAGACCACAACGACGACGAGCGCGGACAGCGCCATGACGCCGATCTCGCGGCGCGACGATCGTCGCGACGACGGCGCGCTGCTCGGCCTCGGGCAGCGCGCCGACGGCCTGGGCGTCGGCGAGATCGCGCTGGTCGAGGATCGTCTGGGCCGAGGCGACGCGCAGCTGCTCGGCGACGAAGGCGACCGCGAGCGGCAGCAGCGCGTACAGGTAGAAGAGGTGTCGGTGGAGTAGTGCCGGCGGCGGCGAGCGAGCCGACGGCGAGCGCGAGCACGAGCGCGGCGCCCTGCCCGACGCGCAGCAGCACCCAGAACGCGGCGGCGGCGCGCTCTGAGGGATCGCCGTCGTACCAGAGCCAGGCGCCGAGCAGACCGGCGAGCGCGTCGAGCGCGGCGACGGCGATCGAGCCGGCGACGACGGCCTGCGTCATGCGCGCGCCGTGTGATCGGCGGCACGCATCGCCGTGGGCCCGACGAGCATCTCGCGGCCGGGCCTGTTTCCAGCCGCGATTTCGAGCCGATTGCCACTATGTAACAGATTGCCACAAGCGGTGATATAACAGCGTCCGGTGCTCCGCAGCTATCTCCCGGCGATCGTTTTCCTGATACTCGGCGGCGCCGTGGGCGTAGCGTTCGCGGCGCTCAACTCCTACATCGGGCCGCGGCGGGCGACGCCGCACAAGCAGGACCCCTACGAGTGCGGCCTGCCGTCGGAGGTCAAGCGCGGGATGCGCTTCGGGATCAGCTTCTACCTGATCGCGATGCTGTTCATCCTGTTCGACATCGAGGTCGCGTTCCTCTACCCGATCGCGGTCGAGCTGCGCGCCTTCGGCAGCTTCGCGCTGGCCGAGACGATCGTCTTCATCGTGCTGCTGTTCGTCGCGTTCGTGTACGTCTGGCGTCGCGGGGCGCTCGAGTGGAAGTGAAACGCGAGCCCGCGCTGCGCGTGCGCGAGCTGAACGCGCGCCAGCTGCTGCGCGGCGCGCGAGCTGGAGGGCGCGCAACCACCCGGCGCACCTGGAGGGCGAGGAGCTCGAACGGTACGTCGAAGAGCGCGTGCTGACGACGACGCTCGACAAAGCGGTCGCCTGGGCTCGCTCGAACTCGTTCTTCCCGCTCGGCTTCGGTCTGGCGTGCTGCGCGATGGAGCAGTTCCACGCCGCTGGTCCGCGCATGGACATCGCGCGCTTCGGCTTCGAGGCGTTTCGCGCCTCGCCGCGCCAGGCCGACCTGATCATCCTCGCGGGACGGGTCTCGATCAAGATGGCGCCGATCATCCGCAGGCTGTACGACCAGATGCTCGAGCCCAAGTGGGCGATCTCGATGGGCGCCTGCTGCAGCTCGATGGGCGTGTTCAACAACTACGCGCTGGTGCCGGCGGACAAGTTCATGCCGATCGACGTGCACGTACCTGGATGCCCGCCGCGCCCGGAGGCGTTGATGCACGGGATGCTGAAGCTGCGCAAGCTGGTGCAGGACGACCCCGACATGGGCTGGCGCGAGCGCTACGACGCGGTCGGCACCGAGGAGGCTCCGGCGGATGCGTAGTCGCCGCCGGCCGGCGACTGCAAGGCGATTGAATGCCTGACGCGACGGGGCTGGAGCTGCTCGCCCAGGAGCTCGGCGACGCGTCGCTCGAGACGGTCTACTTCCGCGAACAGGCGACGCTCGCTGGTCGATCCAGCGCAGATTCGCGCCGTCCTCAGCACGCTGCGTGCGAAGGGCTACGCGTTCCTCGCGAGCGTGCACGGCGTCGACCACTACCCCGAGGAGCCGCGCCTGGGCGTGGTCTACGAGCTGCTGGACATGAGCCGGGTCGACCGCGTCACGGTCAAGGTGCGCGTGCCGACGGACGCCCCGCACGTCGACTCGGTCACGGCGGACTGGCCGACGGCCGACCATCAGGAGCGCGAGGTGTACGACATGTTCGGGGTCGTCTTCGACGGCCACCCGGATCTGCGCAGGATCCTGATGCCGGAGGACTACGAGGGACATCCGCAGCGGCGCGACTTCCCGATCGGCGGCGAACCGGTGATCTTCACGCGCAACGAGCGCCAAATGGCTGGAGGCGCGCGAGTGAGCCCGGCGGCGAGCAGCCGGCGCTGTCGGAGTACCGCCGGCGCGAGCAGAGCATCACGCTCTCGCCGCTGGACGAGTCGACCGAGATCGAGGAGGGCGGCCCGGACACGACGCAGGAGCTGCTGACGCTGAACTTCGGCCCGCACCATCCGGCGACGCACGGCGTGCTGCGCCTGCTCGTGACGCTGCAGGGAGAGATCGTGCGCGACATCAAACCGATGATCGGCTACGTGCACACGGGGATCGAGAAGACGGCCGAGGACAAGGCCTACTGGAAGGTCATCCCGGTCGTCGAGCGGATGGACTACCTCTCCTACTACTTCAACGCGATGGCCTACTGCAGCGCCGTCGAGACGCTGGCTCGAGGTCGAGGTGCCGACGCGCGCGCAGTACCTGCGCGTGATCCATCTCGAGCTGAACCGGATCGCCTCGCACCTGATCTGGCTGGGCACGAGCGCGCTCGACCTCGGCGCGGTCTCGATCTTCCTGTACTGCCTGCGCGAGCGCGAACTGATCCTCGACCTGTTCGAGATGTCCTCGGGCGCGCGGATGCACACGCGCTACTTCCAGGTGGGCGGCGTGATCGAGGACATCCCGCCGGGGTTCGAGCGCAAGCTGCGCGAGTTCCTCAAGGTGATGCCCGAGCGCGCGGACGAGTACGGCGCGATCCTGAACTCCAACCAGATCGTGCTCGAGCGCCTGCGCGGCACCTGCCCGCTGGACGCGCAGACGCTGCTGTCGCTGGGCGTCACCGGTCCGCTGCTGCGCGCGGCGGGCAATCCGTGGGATCTGCGCAAGGCCGCCCCGTACAGCTCCTACGGCGACTTCGACTTCAAGATCCCGGTCGGCACGGTCGGCGACAACTACGACCGCTTCGCCGTGCGGCTGGCCGAGATCTACGAGTCGGTGAAGATCGTCACGCAGGCGCTCGACGGCCTGCCCGAGGGACCGCACATCACCGAGGACCGCAAGATCGCGCTGCCTCCCCGCCACGAGCTGGCCACGTCGATGGAGGCGCTGATCCATCACTTCAAGCTCGTCACCGAGGGTTTCCGGGTGCCGCCGGGCGAGGTCTACTACCCGATCGAGTCGCCCCGCGGAGAGCTCGCCTGCTTCGTCCGCTCGGACGGCAGCTCCAAGCCCGCGCGGGTGCACATGCGCGACCCGAGCTTCGTCAACCTGCAGGCGCTGTCGCACATGGCCGAGGGCGCCTACATCGCCGACATGATCGCCACGGTCGCGATGCTCGATCCGATTCTGGGAGGGATAGACAGATGACCCCTGTCCCCCGCCTGGGAAACGCACCACACGCAGACGGCTGGGATCGGCCGGCCGACCTGGAGAAGGACCCGGCGCTGATCCCGGACCCGGCGAGCACGGACGTGCCGGCGGAGCTGCGCAAGACGATCGAGGACGCGATGGCGCTCTACCCCGAGCGCCACTCGGCGGCGATCCCGGCGCTGCACGCGGCACAGCAGCTGCACGGCTGGTGCTCACCGGAGGCGATCGAGCAGGTGGCGTGTGTGATGCAGGTGACGCCTGCCTACCTCGACTCGGTGGCGAGCTTCTACGACATGCTCGAGAACCGTCCGGTGGGCAGGCACAGCGTGTACGTGTGCACGAACATCTCGTGCTCGCTGCGCGGCGCCGACGCGCTGCTGGAAGCGGTCGAGCAGGCGGCAGGCGAGGACCCCGATTTCAACGTGCGCGCGTTCGAGTGCCTGGGCGCGTGCGACATCGCGCCGATGGCCTCGGTCGACGGCGTCTACGTCGGCCCGCTCGAGCTCGCAGACGTGCCGCAGCTGCTCGACGACACGCGTGCGGGACGTCCGGTGCTGGCGCACAAGCAGCTCGCCACGCGCCTGGTCGCCGACCCACATGCGAACTCGCAGGAGTTCGCCCCGCACGCCCCCGAGGAGGGCCGGCGATGAGCGACATGCTGCTGTTCAAGGACATCGACGAGCCGGGGCTCGACACGCTGGCCGTATACGAAGCGCGCGGCGGATACGCCTCGCTGCGCAAGGCCCTGCAGATGACGCCGGCGCAGGTGCTCGAGCAGCTCGAAGCGTCGGGACTGCGTGGGCGCGGCGGCGCGGGCTTTCAGATGGGCAAGAAGGTCTCGTTCCTGCCGCAGGGCTCGATGGACAAGTACCTCGTGTGCAACGCCGACGAGTCCGAGCCGGGCACGTTCAAGGACCGCGAGCTGATGCAGAAGACGCCGCACACGCTGATCGAGGGGATCGTGATCGCCTCCTACGCGGCGGGCGCGCAGCGCTCGTTCATCTACATCCGCGGCGAGTACGTGCTGCAGGCCGACGTGCTCGACGCGGCGCTCGCCGAAGCGCGCGAGGCGGGCTACGTGGGCGAGGCGATCCTCGGTTCGGATCACTCGCTCTCGCTGGTCGTGCACCGCGGCGCGGGCGCTTACATCTGCGGCGAGGAGACGGGCCTGCTCGACTCGCTGGAGGGCAAGCGCGGCAACCCGCGCCTGAAGCCCCCGTTCCCGGCCAACCAGGGCCTCTACCAGGGCCCGACGCTGATCAACAACGTCGAGACGCTCTCGACGGTGCCGGCGATCGTCGCGATGGGCGGCGCAGCAGTACGCGAAGATCGGCGTGCAGACCTCGACGGGCACGAAGCTCGTGAGCATCTCGGGCCACGTGCAGCGGCCGGGCAACTACGAGATCGAACTGGGCATCCCCTCGCGCGAGATCATCTACGGCCTGGCCGGAGGGCCTCCCGAGGGGCATCAGATCAAGTGCTGGTTCCCGGGCGGCTCCTCGGCGCCGGTGCTGACGGCCGCGGACCTCGACGTCCCCTACGACTTCGACTCGCTCGCCAAAGCCGGCTCGATGCTCGGCTCGGGCGCGATCATCGTCGTCGACGACTCGACGCCGATCGTCGACCTCGCGCTGAAGGTGGCGAAGTTCTACCGCCACGAGTCCTGCGGCAAGTGCACGCCGTGCCGCGAGGGCACCAACTGGACGGTGAAGATGCTCGAGCGGATCGACTCGGGCGAGGCGACGCCGATGGACCTCGACATCATGGCCTCGGTCCAGGATCACATCATCGGCAACTGCCTGTGCGTGCTGGGCGACGCGATGGCGATGCCGATCGGCTCGATGATCGCCAAGTTCCGCGAGGAGTTCGAGGCGCACATCGAGGCGGCGAGGGCGCGCGCGGAGCTGGGCCTGGCGGGCGCGGCGGGCACCGGCGGGACGCGCGACCCCGAGCGCATGCAGCACCCGGGCGTGACCTACGAGAGCGCCCGAGCGCTGGGCGAGGAACTGCGCTGATGCCGAGGCCCGAACCGAGGACGATCAGCTTCACGATCGACGGCCGCGAGGTGCAGGCGCCGGAGAACACGATGCTGGTCGACGCGGCCAAGCACGGCGACGTCGAGATCCCGGTGTTCTGCTACGAGCCGAAACTCGGCAACCCGGTCGGCGCGTGCCGCATGTGCCTGGTCGAGATCGAAGGCATCGGCAAGCTGCAGACGGGCTGCTCGACGCCGGTCAAGGACGGCATGGTCGTGCACACGCAGTCAGAGCGCGTGAAGGAGGCGCAGCGCTCGGTGGTCGAGTTCCTGCTGATCAACCATCCGCTCGACTGCCCGGTCTGCGACAAGGGCGGCGAGTGTCCGTTGCAGGACATCAGCTTCGGCTGGGGCGGCGGCATCTCACGCTTCATCGAGCCCAAGCGCCACTTCGTCAAGCCGCTGGAGCTCTCGCCGAAGATCGCGATCGACCGTGAGCGCTGCATCCTCTGCTACCGCTGCGTGCGCTTCTCCCAGGAGATCTCCGAGGACTACCAGCTGGTGCTGCTCGAGCGCGGCGCGCATTCGTTCGTCTCGACCTTCGACGGACATCCCTACGTGGCGCCGTTCAGCGGCAACATCATCGAGCTGTGCCCGGTGGGAGCGCTGACCTCGCGCTCCTACCGCTTCCGCGCGCGCCCGTGGGACATCGAGGACGCGGGCACGGTCTGCACGCTCTGCCCGGCGCAGTGCAACGTCAAGTTGACGGTCCGCGACGAGCGCGTGCTGCGCGTGCTCTCGCGCGAGCACTCGGAGGTCGACGACGGCTGGCTGTGCGACCACGGGCGCTTCGCCTACCCGGCGCTGGCGGAGGGTGTGCCGGCGCCGAGCGCCAACGGCAGCGCCCCCGGTGTCCACCTCGGCATGCGCGTGAGCGAGCCACTGCTGCGTGACGGCGGCGAGCTGCGCCCGGTCTCCTGGGAGCGCGCGCTGCAGGAGGCGGGCGTCGCTCTGAAGCGCGCGGGTGCGAAGACGGCCGCGATCGCGGGGGCAGGAGTGACCAACGAGGAGGGCCTGTTGCTCGCGCGGATGCTGCGCGAGGGGCTCGGCTCGCCAAATGTCGACTCGCGGGTGGCCGGAGCGCTGCCGCTGGAGCTGCTGCAGCAGTTGAGCGACCCGCGCCTGCAGGCGCGGGTCTCAGACCTCGAGTTCGCCCACGCGGTGCTGCTGCTCGATTGCGAGCCGCTGACGGACGCGCCGATCCTCGACCTGCGACTGCGCAAGGGCGTGCGCCGCCACGGGATGCGCCTGGAGCGCTGCTCGGGGGAGGACCTCGACCAGCTGCGCGAGCTGGCCGGGCGCCTGCTCGAGGAGGCCGGCGAGGAGCTCGTGATCGTGTGGAGCGAGCGCTTCGCGGCGGGGCCGGACGGCGCCGAGCGCGTACGTGCGCTGCTCGACCTGGCGGGTGAGCTCTCGCTGGCCGACGTCGACGGCGCGGGCCTCCTGGAAATCCCGGCGACGTCGAACGGCCGTGGCCTGCGCGAGGCGGGCGTGCTGCCCAACGCCGCGCCGGGCCTGCGCGCGGCTGCGACCGACGGCGGACTCGACGCAGCCGGCATCGCCGCCGCGCTGGCCGGCGGCGAGCTGAACGCGCTCTATCTGCTGCAGACCGACCCGCTCGATGCGCTGGACCCGTTCGCGGCGAGCGCCGACGCTTCGGTCTGGAGCGCGGCGCTGGAGCGCGCGAGCACGGTCGTCGCGCAAGCGACGCTGCTGACGGCGGGCATCCACGAGCACGCCAACGTCGTCTTCCCGGCGGAGTCCTACGCGGAGAAGGAGGGCACGGTCACGCACCCCGACGGGCGCCTGCAGCGGGTACGCCAGGCCGTCGCCCGCGCCGGCTCGACGCGTCCGGGCCGGCAGGTTCTGGTCGAGCTGTGCGAGCGCGTCGGCTTCGACCCGCAGGTGCGCGACGAGCACGCGGCCTCACAGCAGCTGTTCGATGCGGTGCCCTTCTACGGCGGGCTGACGCTCGAGCAGATCGGCGGGCGCGGCGTGCGCTGGCAGGAGCGCCCGCGCACGGGTGGGAGCGACTCCGAGCAGGGCGACGACGCGGGTCACGAGGAGTCCTCGAAGCAGTCCGCCCCCGACCCGCACGCGTTCAGCGGCGCGGAAGTGGAGCAGCACCCCTCCGACGCGGAGGATCAGAGCGCATGAGTCCCGCCACGCAGCTGGCCGTCGTCGGCTACTACGAGCCGTGGTGGATCCAGATCATCAAGGCGATCGTGATCTTCGCCGTGGGCCTGCAGCTGGTGCCCGTCGTGCTACTCGCCGAGCGCAAGCTGCTCGGCCGCTTCCAGAGCCGCTACGGACCCAACCGGGTCGGCCCGTACGGGGCGCTGCAGCCGCTCGCGGACATCCTCAAGCTGCTGACCAAGGAGCAGTTCCGCCCGACCACGTCGATCGGCTTCCTGTTCGCGCTGGCGCCGACGATCTCGATCCTCACGGCGGTCGCCGCGTTCGCGCTGATCCCGTTCGGCAACACGCAGGACATCTTCGGCACGAAAGTCGGGCTGTACGGGCTCGACGTCTCGATCGGGCCGCTGTACCTGTTCGCGTTCGGCGCGGTCGCCTTCTACGGGATCATGCTCGGCGGCTGGTCCTCGGGCTCGAAGTACTCGTTCCTCGGCGCGATGCGCGGCGCGGCGCAGCTGATCTCCTACGAGGTCTCCCAGGGCTTGGCCCTGGTCGGCGTGATCTTCACCGCGCAGACGCTCTCGCTGACCGGCATCGTCACGGCCCAGAAAGGCATGTGGTACATCGTGCCGCAGTTCTTCGGCTTCCTGATCTTCCTCACGGCCAGCTTCGCCGAGACCAACCGCGCGCCGTTCGACCTGACCGAGGCCGACGCGGAGCTGGTCGGCGGCTACAACACCGAGTACGGCGGCGGGCGATTCGCGTCCTACTACTTCGCCGAGTACCTCAACGTGCTCGTCGTCTCGGGCATCGTCACGACGGTCTTCCTCGGCGGCTGGCTGCTGCCGTTCGGCATCCATCCCCCCGGCTGGGTCGACCCGTTCGTCGTGCTCTTCAAGATGGGCCTGTTCACGTTCCTGTTCATCTGGGTGCGCGCGACCCTGCCGCGGCTTCGCTACGACCAGCTGATGAGCTTCGGCTGGAAGATCCTGCTGCCGCTGGCGACGCTCAACGCCCTCGTCACGGCCGTGCTCGTGGTGGTGACGCACTGATGGCCGAGACGCCTTCCGCACAGACTGCCGGCGGCGCGGACTCGATCGAGTCGCACACGGCTGCCCTGAACGTCTCGGCGTGGAGCCCGGGCGACGACGTGATCGAGGTCCAGCGAACTCCCCCGCCGGGGGCCGCGCGCAGCATCTGGCGCACGTTCGGCGAGACAGCGCGCGGGCTGATGACGACGTTCGGCCGCTTTCGGGAAACGCCCGTGACGGTGCAGTACCCGGAGGAGAAGACGCCCGTCTTCCCGCGCTTCCGCGGTCGTCACAAGCTGCACCGCTTCGAGGACACCCTCAACGGGGCACAGCGGGCCTGGAGAAGTGTGTCGGCTGCTCGCTGTGCGCGGCCGCCTGCCCGGCGGACTGCATCCGTGTGGTCGCCGCCGAGAACACGCCGGAGCATCGCGTCTCGGCCGGCGAGCGCTACGCGGCGGTCTATGAGATCAACCTGTCGCGCTGCATCTTCTGCGGCTACTGCGAGATCGCGTGCCCGTTCGACGCGATCACGATGGGCCACGACTACGAGCTCTCCGACTACGACCGCACCGACCTGATCTTCACCAAGGAGATGCTGCTCGCCGAGCCGCTCGAGCGCACGCCGCTGAGGAACGAGGACGAGTGAGCAGTCCAGATGAGCGCGATCCTCTTCTTCATCGCCGCGATCGGCGTGATCGCCGGCGCGGTCGGCGTGGTCGTGCTGCGCAACCCCTTCTACAGCGTGCTCGCGCTGGTCGGTCACCTGCTCTCGCTGGCCGTGCTGTTCCTGCTGCTGCGCGCGGAGTTCGTGGCGGCGATCCAGGTCGTCATCTACGCGGGCGCCGTGATGGTCCTGTACGTGTTCGTCGTCGCCTACGTCGGCGACCAGAACGAGCCGCTCGGCGAGCGCCTGCGCAATCCGGGCGCGGTCGGCTCGCAGCTGCGCCTCGGCGGCGCGATCCTCGCCGGGGCGCTGCTGGTCGAGCTGCTGATCGCGCTGCTCGGCACGGGCCTTCAGGCGATCGACGGCAAGGGCGCCGGCTACAGCCCCGGGCCCGAGGCGTTCGGCACGCCGGCGTACATCGGCAAGCTGCTGCTCACGCGCTTCCTGCTCGCGTTCGAGGTCGCCTCGTTCCTGCTGCTGATCGCCGCCGTCGGCGGCGTCGTGCTCGCGCGGCGCCGGCATGGCCTGGAGGAGGACGACGATGAGCAGGACGTGCTCACGCCGATGAACCTGCTGCGCCCGCGCGCGACGGGGACGATGGCCGAGGGAGTCGGCAAGAGATGAGCATCGCCTGGTATCTGGCCGTCTCGGCGATCGTCTTCACGCTCGGCGCGATCGGCGTGATCACGCGCCGCAACCCGCTCGTCGTGCTGCTCTGCCTCGAGCTGATGCTCAACGGCGGCAACCTCGCGCTGATCGCGTTCTCGCGCATGTGGGGCAACGGCGACGGGCAGATCCTCGCGCTCGTCGTGATGACGGTCGCCGCCTGCGAGGTCTGCATCGGCCTCGGCATGATCGTCGCGATGTATCGACGCCACCTGCCGATCGACGTGGACGAGCTGAGGGAGCTGCAGGGCTAGTGAGGGGCGCGCGGTGAGCCAAACCACCTACGGCTGGCTGGTGCTGCTGTTCCCGCTGCTGGGCACGCTGACGATCGCGTTCGGCTACCGCAAGCTTCCCGGCCGCAGCGCGGGCTGGATCGGCACGGGCGCGATCTTCCTCGCGTTCCTCGCGGCGCTGGGCGCGCTGATCGAGATGCAGGGCCTCGATCCCTCGCACCGGCAGGTCGTCTCGTCGCTGTGGAGCTACGCCTCGACGGTCGGCGTCGACGCGCAGATGTCGATCCTGGTGGACCCGCTGTCGGTGTTCATGATCCTGGTCGTCACGGGAGTCTCGACGCTGATCCACCTGTACTCGATCTCCTACATGACCGAGGACCGCGGTTTCGCGCGCTACTTCGCCTACCTCAACTTCTTCGTCTTCTCGATGCTGCTGCTCGTGCTGGCGGGCAACTTCCTGCTGCTGATCGTCGGCTGGGCGTTCGTCGGCGCGGCCTCCTACCTGCTGATCTCCTTCTGGTACCGGCGCACGACGGCGACGGCGGCGGGGATCAAGGCGTTCGTGATCAACGTCGTCGGCGACGTCGGGCTCGTGCTCGGGACGTACTTCATCTTCAAGCACACCGGCACGCTCGACTTGCTGCGCGCGTTCCACGCGACCAGCGGCGGCGCGTTCGGCTCCAGCGGCGACGGCGACCTGACGGCGGGCTGCCTGCTGCTGCTCGTCGGCGCGTTCGCCAAGTCGGCGCAGATCCCGCTGCACACGTGGCTGCCGGACGCGATGGAAGGCCCGACGCCCGTCAGCGCGCTGATCCACGCGGCGACGATGGTCACGGCCGGCGTCTACCTGATCGCGCGCATGCACCCGCTGTTCGAACTGGCGCCGGCGGCAGAGGACGTCGGCGCCGTGATCGGCGCGGCGACGCTCCTGATCGCGGGCACGATCGCGATCACGCAGACGGACATCAAGCGCGTGATCGCCTACTCGACGATGTCGCAGATCGGCTACATGATCATGGGCGTGTCCGTCGGCGCCTACGCGGCGGGGCTGTTCCACCTGATGACGCACGCCTTCTTCAAGGCGCTGCTGTTCATGGGCGCCGGCTCGATCATCGGCGCGATGGCCGGCGAGCAGTCGCTGGAGAAGATGGGCGGCTTTCGCAAGGCGATGCCGTTCACCTACGGCTGCTTCATCGTCGGCGGCCTGGCGCTGTCGGGCCTACCGCCGTTCTCGGGCTTCTTCTCCAAGGACGAGATCCTGCTCGTCACGGGCGAGCGCGGCGGCTGGCACTGGGCGCTCTACGTGGTCGGCTACATCGGCGCGCTGCTGACGGCGATCTACACGTTCAGGATGATCTTCCGCGCCTTCCACGGCGAGCCGGTGACAGAGGCGGTCGAGCTCGAAGGGGGCCACCTGCACCACGCCGAGCAGCCGACGAACCCGGCCAACGGTGAAGTGGAGGACACGGACGTCGGCTTCCCGGGCCCGTTCCACACGATCGCCGAGCGCGCGCTGCCGATGCGCGTGGCGATGGGCATCCTCGCGCTGGGGGCGTTCGGCGCGGGGCTCGTGCAGATCCCGAAGGTCGACTTCGTGATCGACGACTTCCTCGCGCCGTCTTTCATCGGCTCGCGGCTGTACGAGGTCCACGAACGCAGCGGCCTCTTGATCTTCGGCATCGTGCTCGGCACGGCGCTCGGCCTGCTCGGCATCGCGATCGCCTACCGCGTCTGGGTGCAGCGTCCGGGCACGGCGACGGTCGTGCGCGAACGGCTGCGCCCGGCGTATCAGCTGTTCGTCAACAAGTGGTACTTCGACGAGCTGATCGACGCGCTCGTCGTGCGACCGGCGGCGGCGATCGGACAGTTCGCGAGGGGCACGTTCGAGCGCGTGTTCGTCGACGAGACGCTGATCGGCGGCACGACGGGTCTCGTGCGGATCGGCTCGGCCGCCGTGCGCGCGGCGCAGAGCGGCTTCGTGCGCTACTACGCGGCGCTGCTCGTGCTCGGCCTCACGGGCGTGGGCTTCTACTTCCTCCTGCAAACGTGATCACGGGGCCGAGCTGATGCCACCGCTCTCGATCATCCTCTGGCTGCCGGCAGCTGCCGGGCTGCTCGGCGCTCTGCTGTCGCTGCTCTTGCGCCGCACCGGCGTCGCGCACCCGGCCGAGATACCGACCGGGCAGACGAGCACGAAGGGGGCTCCGTTCTCACGCCTGAGCACCTCCGGCGGGATCGCGCTGCTCGGCTCGCTCGCCACGCTGGCGCTCGCGATCGGCTACATCGCCGACTACTCCCCAGGCTCCGGCCTCGCGCACGTGACCGACGTCGTGTGGATCTCCGAGCTCGGCATCCACTACAAGCTCGGCATCGACGGCCTGAACGTCTTCATGGTCGGGCTGACGGCGCTGCTGTTCGCGGTCGCCGTGATCGCGGCGAACCTGCGCGAGTGGGAGCGCCCGCGCCTCTTCTACTTCAGCTTCATGCTCGCCGAGTCGGCCGTGCTCGGCGCGCTGCTCGCGCAGGACCTGGCGCTGTTCGTGGCCTTCTTCGACCTGATGCTGATCCCGTTCTACTTCCTGATCGGCGTGTGGGGCCGCGAGCCGGGGCGCGTCAAAGCGACGATCAAGCTCGTCATCTACACGCTCGTCGGCTCGCTCCTGATGCTCGCGGCGGCGGTCGCGACCGGTGTGCTGGCGGCCCAGCACGGCGGCGGGCACATCACGTTCGTGCTGTCCTCGCTCGAACACCTGCCGCTTCCGCGCGGCTCGCAGGAGTGGATCTTCCTGTGCTTCGCGGCCGCCTTCCTCGTGAAGATGCCTGCCTTCCCGCTGCACGGCTGGATGCCAGACGGGTACAAGGCGATGCCGATCGAGGTGCTGATGGTCTTCTCCGGCGTGCTCTCGAAGATCGGCGCCTACGGGTTCCTGAAGATCGTGCTGCCGCTGTACCCGCAGGCGGCGGCGCACTTCCAGACGCTGATGCTGCTGATCGCGCTCGCCTCGATCCTGTACGGGTCGGTCGTCGCCTTCACGCAGACCGACGCGCGGCTGATCGCCGGGTACTCCTCGGTCGCCCAGCTCGGCTTCATCACGCTCGGCATCTTCTCGCTGAACCCGCAGGGCGCGCAGGGCGCGCTGCTGCAGATGGTCAACCACGGACTCGTCGTGGCGCCGCTCTTGTTCATCGTCGCGCTGCTGGCCCAGCGCGCCGGCGGCTCGGAGGACATCCGCGAGATGGGCGGGATCGCATTCCGCGCACCGGTGCTCGCGACGGTCTTCCTGATCGTCGCGCTCGCCACGCTGGCGATCCCGGGCTCGGCGAACTTCGTCGGCGAGTTCCTGATCCTGCTCGGCGTCTTCAAAGCGAAGCTCGTGATCGCGATCATCGCCTTCACGGGGGTCGTGCTGGCGAGCGTCTACGCGCTGCGGCTGTTCATCCGCGCGATGCACAACCGCGTCGGCTCGGGCGTGCAGTCGCGCGAGCTGAGCCTGAGCGACGGCGTCGTGCTCGTGCCGGTGATCGCGGTGATCCTGTTCATGGCGCTCTACCCGCAGCTGGCGCTGCACCGCAGCGAAGCGTCGGTGAAGACCGCTGTCGAAGCGGCCTACCACGACTCCGGGCACAGCCTGCCGCTCTTCGCCGGCCAGTCCGGGGCTTCCGCGAGCACGTCCAGCAAGGTCCTGGTGATCAAGTGATGCCAGCCACGCCACTCATCGCGACAGCCCACCTGAAAGGCCCGCACGTCGACTTCGCGGCGCTCTCGCCGCTGATCGCGCTGCTCGGCGGCGCGACGATCGTGCTGCTGGTCGGGCTGGCCCGCACTCGCTGGATTCGCGCGCACGCCGTGCCCGCGCTGAGCCTGGTCGCGCTCGGCGCCGCGGCGGGCCTGACGATCTGGCAGTGGGACGCGGAGAAGTCGATCGTGTCCGGAGCGCTGCGGATCGACGACTTGTCGTTGATGCTCAACCTGATCCTCGCGTCGGGCGCCGCGATGGCGGTGCTGCTGGCGTGGCGCTCGCATGCGGCGCGCGAAGCGGGGCACGGCGAGTTCTTCGCGCTGCTGCTGACCTCGGTCGGCGGCATGTCGCTGCTGGCGGCGGCGCAGAACACTGTCGCGCTGTTCGTCGGGCTCGAGCTCCTGTCGATCCCGCTCTACGTGCTGTGCGCGAGCGAGCTGCGCCGCGAGCATTCGCTCGAGTCGGGGCTGAAGTACCTGATCGTCGGCGCGGTCGGCTCGGCCACGCTGCTGTACGGGCTGGCGATGATCTACGGCGCGACGGGCGCGACCGACTTCGGCGCGATCGCGAGCGCGCTGTCGAGCGGCAGCCTCGCCACCGACCCGCTCACGCTGACGGGCATCGCGCTGTGCGTGGCCGGGCTCGCCTTCAAGGCGTCTGTCGCCCCCTTCCACCAGTGGACCCCCGACGTCTACGAGGGCGCGCCGACGCCGATCACGGCGTTCATGGCGGTCGCGACGAAGGTCGCCGCGCTCGGCGTCTTCCTGCGCTTCTTCGACGTCGCGCTGATCGGTGCGCAGAGCACGTGGGGGCCGGCGGTCGCGGTGCTCGCGACGATCACGATCCTCGTCGGCAACGTCGGCGCGCTCGGTCAGTCATCGCTGAAGCGGATGCTCGCCTACTCCTCGGTGGCGCAGGCCGGCTACATGCTCGCCGGCGTCGTCGTGGCGACGCAGCTCGGCGTGCGCGCGACGGTCTTCTACCTCGCCGTGTACCTGTTCATGAACATGGCCGCATTCGCGGTGATCGTGGCGCGCGAGCGGGAAACGGCGTTGGGCGACTCGATCCAGGGAGTCATGGGCCTCGGCCGCGAGCGCCCATGGCTGGCGGCCCCGATGACCGTCTCGATGCTCGCGCTCGCCGGCATCCCGGCGACGGCGGGCTTCACGGGGAAGTTCTATCTGATCGACGCCGCCGTCTCGGGCGGCTACACGTGGCTGGGCGTGGTGATCGTGATCGGATCGATGATCTCGCTCGGCTATTACCTGCCGGTGATCGCGGCGATCTGGATGCGACCGGCGCCCGAGCCGGAAGCCGACTTCGCGGCGACGCCCCCGCCCGCCGGCGCGCCTGCGCCCGGTGCCACGCCGCTGCCGGCGCTCGCCGGCGGATCGCCGGAGCTCGACGAGCGCAGCGAGCACGCGGGCGCCTCCGCCGGGCGCAGCCATCCGGAGGTGATGCTCGTGGCGCTGCTGGCCGGCGCGGCGACTGTCGTCTTCGGCATCGTCCCGCAGCCGCTGTTCAACCTCGTGCACCACGCGGGCAGCGCCTTGGGTGGGCTGTTCTAGGCATGAGCGCGACCGGCGATCACTTCGGCGTGCTGCTCGACATCGACGGCGTGCTGTACGTCGGCGACGAGCCGATCGCGGGTGCGCACGAGGCACTCTCCCAGCTGCGCGAGCAGAGCGCCGGACTGCGCCTGGTGACGAACACGACCTCACGCTCGCGCAGACAGGTCGCCGAGCACCTCGAGGAGCTCGGCTTCGACACCTCGATCGAGGAGATCCTCACGCCGGCGGCGATGGCCGTGCGCCACTGCGAAGAGCGCGGACACTCCTCGGTGGAGCTGATCGTCAGCGACGGTCTGCGCGAGGACCTCGCGCCGCTCGGCAGCGCCCCGGCGAGCGAGCGCGGCGGGGGCAATCCGGGCGCACCGATCGACGCGGTGATCCTCGGCGACGTCGGCGACCGCTTCGACGCGCAGCTGCTCAACCACGCCTTCCGCCTGATGATGGACGGCGCCGAGCTGATCGCGCTGCAGCACAACCGCTACTGGCGGCGCGGCGACGGGATGGCGCTCGACGTAGGCGCCTACGCGGCGGCGCTGGAGTACGCGACCCGCAGCGAGGCCGTCGTCGTCGGCAAGCCCTCACAGGAGTTCTTCGCGGCCGCGCTCGCCGAGTTGGAGCTCGAGCAGGCCGTGATGGTCGGCGACGACGTCGAGGCCGACGTCGGCGGCGCGATGGCCGCCGGGCTGGCGGGCGTGCTCGTGCGCACCGGCAAGTTCCGCCAGGACGCGCTGCCCGAAGTCACGCCGACGGCCGTCGCCGACTCGATCGCCGACGTGCCGGAGCTGCTGCAGCGGATCTTCCCCGGCGCCTGAGTCCTTCGCTGTGGGCCGGCGCCAAGCACGCACACGGGTACTCTTCGTTTATTCCTCACAAATACGGGTAGGAAGGTGTTCTAACCGGCCGGGGCGAGCTCAGCGGGGGTTCGGCGGCTGACCTACCAAGTGCCGAGACTGGAGACGAGCGTGAAGAGAACAATGGACCGGCGAGCGTTCCTCAAGGGTGCTGCCGCCGCCGGCGGGGGCCTGCTGGTGCCGAGCGCACTGAAACCGATCGCCACGGCGGCGGCGAAATCGCAGCAACGGCCGAACATCCTCGTGATCGTCGTCGACCAACTGCGCGTCCCGCAGTGGTTCCCCGCTCAGTCCCAGCTCGACGCGCTGCTGCCGAACCTCGCCGGGCTGCGCAACCGCTCGACCTCATTCGAGCGCCACTACACGGCCGCCAACATGTGCGTTGCCGCGCGCGGCACGATGCTCACCGGGCTCTATGGGCACCAGACGGGCTGCATGCTGACCAACCTCACCGAAAGCAGCACGCTCAGCCACCAGTTCCCGACCTGGGGGACGATGCTGCGCGAACAGGGATACGAGACGAACTGGTACGGCAAGTGGCACCTTGGCCCGAAGCCCGACAAGACCGAAGGGGGCCTCGAGGAATATGGCTTCGACGGCGGTACCTACCCGTCGCCGAACGGCAATCCCGAGCAGGGCAAAGAAAAGGACCCGAGGATCGTCGAACAGTTCCTTGCCTGGCTGGAAGGCGCAGGCAGCAGGCCATGGTGCACGACCGTCTCACTCGTCAACCCGCACGACATCAACTGGTGGCCGCGCTTCACGACCGGCGACGAACTGCTCGAAGCGAGCGACTACCGCTTCACCGCACCGCCGCCCAACGTCGAGACGGCGGCGCAGCTGAAGGCGAACAAGCCCCGGCTGCAGACCGCACTCGAGCAAACGATCGCAGCCGCCTGCGGACCGGTTCCGAACGAAGGCGGGGCGCTGGAAGACGTCAGCTGGGAGCAGATGCTGACGATGTACCTGATCTACCAGCAGGAGGTCGATGTGCAAATCGGCCGCGTGCTCGAAGCGCTGCATGCGCGGCCCGACATCGAGCAGAACACGGTCGTGATCTTCACCGCCGATCACGGCGAGTACTCGGGATCGCACGGCCTGCGCGCGAAGGGCGGCGCTGCCTACGAGGAGGCGCTGAACGTGCCGCTCTACATTCACGACCCTCGCGGAAAACTGTCGAACGGCGCGAGCACCCGCTCGCAGTTGACCTCGACGGTCGACCTCGCCCCGCTGCTGCTGACGATCGCGCATGGCTCTCGCAGCTGGCGAACGAACCCGACCTACTCGCAGATCGCATCGCGCCACGACATCGCCTCGATCGCCCACAACCCGGACGCGAAAGGTCGTAGCTGGGTCGCTCACACGACCGACGAGACGACGATCGAGGAGCTGTCATACACGTACAGCTTCGCCGACGAGGCGCCTCACCACGTCGTCGCGGTGCGAACGCCTACCGCCAAGTACGCCGTCTACTCGCCCTGGAAGAAGGACTCGAACGTCGTCGAGACGAGCGAAGGCGAACAGGACTTCGAGCTCTACGACTACTCGACAGCCGCCGGCCAGAAGGAGCTCGACAACGTCGTAGGCTCACCCTCGGCGCTGCGGACGAAGATGGCCAAGCTGCATGCCAAGGTGATAGCCGACGAGGTCCGCGCGCCGCTGCCCAGCCGTCTGGCCGGGGCACAGCAGGAAGGGTATGAAAACTTCTACGCGCTGAGCGACAAACCCGGGGTCTGAGCACGCTAGACGGCTCGCGCCTGATACAGCCCCTGATCCGGTATCCGCCGCACCTTCGTCCGCTTCGGCTCGGAGAACCCAGCCTCCCGAAACGCGCCGGCAAGCTCCTCCGGGCTCGGCAGATCGGCGCCTGAGGTCAGATGGAAGAACAGCCCGAGCCCGGCAGCCGATGCCCGCTGCTGCTTGGCCTCGGAGGAGCGGAACATGTCGAGCACCGCGACCGTCCCGCCGGGCTTCATCGCGGCGCGGATTCGCTTGAGCACGGTCACGATCTGCTCGTCGCTGAGGTGGTGGACGATGTCGAACAGCAGCGCGCCGTCGTAGGGGCCGCCGAGCTCTGACTCGAACATGTCGCCGTCGCGGTGCTCGACGCGATCGGACATCCCGGCCTTGGCGATGATCTCCCGCCCCACCCGCGCGCTGCCGGGCAGGTCGAGCACGGTCGCCGTCAGCCCCTCGTGACGCTTGCACAGCTCGGCGGAGAACCAGCCATGCGCACCGGCGACGTCGAGCAGCGCGGTCGGCTGCCCGGGCAGCTCGATCGCCTTGGCGACTTCGGGCGCGGACAGGCGCGCGAGCTCGTACTGGCCGGTGATGTACACGCGCCAGTACTCCTGATCCTCTGCAGGCTCGCGGTGGATCTCGAAGCTCCCACCGTCGCGCACGATCCGCTCGAGATCGCCGTACCACTCCCAGTAGGTCGTCGTGTGTTCGAGCCACGTGCCGATGTAGGTCTCGGACGCGGGGTCGAGCCACTTGCGGGAGCCCTTCGCGACGGAGAAGGTGTGGCCGTCCTGCGCGAGCACGCCGAGGCCGGCGAGGTTCTCGCACAGCAGACGCGTCCCGGCGACCTGCAGCTCCAGCTCCTCGGCAACACGCCCCGCCGTGGCCGGGCCTTCGAGCAGCTTCGCGAACACGCCGAGCCGCTGAGCGACGCCGACGACGCGCCCGGCGACCATCCCGTACATCGCGTAGGCGCCAGGCAGCGGCACGAGGTCCAGCGAGAGCGCGATCCGCTCCAGCAGATCGTCGGCAGCCGGTCTCAGTTTCATTTCGCGGGCAGCCTACAGCCGGCCGCCTGCCACGCGCGTGCCGCGTTGCTCAGGGAACTTCGCCGACGCCGGTTCGATTGCTCGTGGCGACGGGCACGCCGCCGGACCAGTCGACCTCGAGGCTCTTCTTCGTGTTAAGCAGCGTCGGCAGCGTGGCGATGACTTTGCGCGTGGCCGTTTCGATCACCTTGCCGGAGTCGCCGACGTAGACGAGTCGCCCGTCGACCGAGCGCTGCAGCCAGCCGCCCCGTCCGCAGTCATACGCGCACGGGGTCTCTGTGCCGCTCAGCCCCGCCACCGAGATGGCGGCGAGCTGGCTGGGCGCCACGCCTTCGGCCACGCGCGAGACGTCGTATACGCGAACCTTTTTGTTCGGACTGTCGATCACGTAGAGCTGCTTCTCATCGGGCGACAGCGAGATGCCGTGACTGGGGCCCGAGAACGCAAAGCCTTTGGGCACCGCGCCGAAGGAGACCGTGAACAGAGGTTTGCCGGTGGTGATGCTCGAGACCTGGAAGCCGTCGAATTCGGTCGCAGTCGTGAACGCCAGCGTGTTCGAGCCGTTGACCGTGAACGGGCGCACCGTGCTGACGAGCGGGCCGATCCCGCGAACCGTGCCGTTGGTCGTGTCGTAGACGTCGAGGTAGTTGTATTCGCGCCCGCCCAGGTAGACGTAGCGCCCGTTGTTGGAGACGACGGTGTTGTGCGCTCCCGAACCCCCCTGGATCGTGCCGATCACGGCGCCGTTGGCCGTGTCGAGGATGTTCCAGATGCCGCTCGGGGTGTTCTCGCCGGTCGGGATGTACAGCCGCTTGCCGTCGGGACTGACCTGACCGGAGTCGATACCCGTTTTCAGGTGCACCGTCCAGACGACGCGTTCGGCGAGGAGGTCGTAAGCCAGCACGGAGCCGTTGTAGCCGTTGCCATCGCCGCCGTAGGCGATGAACAGCAGGTGGCTTGCCGGAGCGACCGTCACGCCCCTGACGCCCGCTTCGGTCTGCGGCAGGCTGATCGTCTTCAGGAGTTTGAACGACTGGTCGACGTCGTAGACCGAGATCGAGCCGTCGAGGAAGACGTACTCGTAGTGCACGGTGCCGGCACCGTCCCTGACGAGCGCCGTCTGCGCGCTGCGCGCCGCTTTCGAGTTCCCGGCGGCGTTGCGCGCGATCACGTACACGCGGAGCGTGTGGCCCACGTCGGCGGCCTGCGCTGTGTACGTCGTCGCGGTTGCCTTTTCGATCGCTTTGCAATGCGCTCCCAGCGCGTCGCAGCGGCGCCATTTGTATTTGTAGGACGTCGGTTCTTCGGTCCAGGAGCCGGGCGTGGCGGTCAGCGTGCTTCCTTCTCGGGCGATACCCGAGATCGTCGGCGGTGTCGAGTTGACCGGCGGCGCGAGCGCCGCAAGAACCGACATCTGATTGCTCGCGAATGGTTCCGTCGCGCCTGCTTGGGCAAGCGGCGCGGCGCCCGCACAGGCCGTCGAGAAGGCTGAGAGCCACAGCGCCAGCACGGCCAATCCCGCCGCACTCGCGGCCGATCGACCTCTTCCCGGCAGTTGCCGTTGTGGGCAGGCGTGCCCGCGCATCCGGAACCTCCTTATTCCGCTTCGTCGCCCAGAGCCTGCTGCGATCGCAGGTCCGGTCCCTCGCGTGGGAACGGTGAGGATAGCGGTGGCGCTCGGTCCCTACCAGGACGAGCCGCCGCGGCACGACGGCCCGGCGGCGGACGGCCGCCGCGGGCGAAGCTACAGGCGCCCGGAGGCCTCCGCAGCCTGCTCGGCCTGCGTCAGCTGGCGCTCGACGAGATCGAGGCCCGCATCCCAGAAGCCGGGGTCGGCGAGATCGATGCCGACGATCCGCCCCAGCTCCTCCGGGCTTTTCGACCCGCCGGCGGCGAGCAGCTCGAGGTACTGCGGCACGAGTGCCGCGCCCTCCTGCTCGTAGCGCTCGTAAACCGACAGCGCCAGCAGCTGCCCGTAGGCGTAGGCATAGACATAGCCCGGCGAGCCGATGAAGTGCGGGATGTAGGACCACCACGAGCGGTAGCCGTCGGTCACCTCGACGGAGTCGCCGAGCAGCTCCTGCTGACTCTCGGACCAGAGCTCGCCGAAGCGCTCGACCGACAGCTCGCCCTCCCCGCGGCGCGCCGTGTGCACGAGGTCCTCGAAGCGGTTCATCGCGACCTGGCGAAAGACGGTGGCGATCGTGTCCTCGAGGTTCTCGGCGAGCAGCGCCAAGCGCGAGGCCGGCGAGGAGTCCTCGGCGAGCAGCCGCTCGAACACGATCGTCTCGCCGAACACCGACGCCGTCTCGGCGAGCGTCAGCGGCGTCGTCTGGTGGAAGATGCCCTGCCGCGCGGCCAGCGCGAAGTGCACGCCGTGCCCGAGCTCGTGCGCGAGCGTGAGCACGTCGCGGCGCTGGGAGGTGTAGTTGAGCAGCACATACGGCTTCACCGACGGCACGACCGAGGCGCAGAACGCGCCGCCGCGCTTGGCCGGGCGCACGGGAGCGTCGATCCGCTGCTCGCTGAAGAAGGCACCGGCGACCTCGCCCAGCTCGGGGGAGAAGGAGGAGTAGCAGTCGAGCACGATCTGGCGCGCCTGTGCAAAGGGGAAGCTCGCTTGATCCTCGGTCACGGACGCCATCCGGTCGTAGTCGGCGAGCCGTTCGAGGCCGAGCAGCTTCGCCTTCAGCCGGTACCAGCGCCGGGGTATCTCGTTGCGCGCCCGCACGGCCTCGATCAGCGCCTGCACCGACTCGTCGCTGGCCTCGTTGGCGAGGTTGCGCGCGGCCAGCCAGTGCGGATAGCGGCGCAGGCGATCGTCGATGCCCTTGTCGGCAAGCAGCGTGTTGAACAGGAACGCACGCGTGCGCAGCCCCGGCGCGAGCGCCTCGGTGACGGCCTCGGCGGCCGTGCGCCGCGTCTCGCGGTCCGACAGCGCCAGCCGGCTGAGGGCGACATCGAGCGCGACCGTCTCCTCGGGCAGACGCACCTCGATTGCCGAGGTCAGCTCCTCGAACAGGCGCGTCCACGCGCCGGCGCCGGTGAGCGACTTCTCCGAGAGGATCTTCTCCTCGGGCTCTGACAGCAGGTGCTCGCGGTAGCGGCGGACGTTGCGCAGGTGATGGGCGTAGGGCTCCAGGCCATCGCCGGAGAGCAGCTGCTCGGCACGCTCGTCCTCGAGCGCGGCCCACTCGAGGTCGAAGAACAGCAGCGTCGTCTCGATCGCCGTTCCGCGCTCCTGCGCGAGCTGCAGCAGCGCGCCATTGGCAGGCTCGGCCGTGTCCGTGGAGAAGCGCAGCGCGGCGTAGCCCCCGGCCCGTCCGACGAGCTCGTGGATCGCGGCGAGCTCCTGCATTGCCTCGCGCAGCCCCGGCGAGTCGAGCTCGCCGAGCTTGCCGGCGTAGCGCTCGGCAAAGGCCTGAGCGCGCTTCAGCGCCTCGCTCAGGCGCGGCTCGACGCCGGCCGCGCCCTCACCGTCGACGAGCGGCTCGAGATCCCAGGCGCTCGCCTGCAGCTCGGGATCGGTCGACTCGGGGGCGGCGGCTGCCATCGCCCCGCAGCTTAGCCGCGCCGACGACGGGGGCGCGGCTACTCGGAGGTGACCGCTTTGAGGAAGTCCAGGCGCGCCGCGCGCCGGGCCGGGAGCTGCGCGGCGATCACGCCGGCGATCGCGGCGACGACGAGCAGCACGACCAGCGTGCCCACCGGTATCGCGATGATGTAGCCCGATCCCGACAGCAGGAGCGCAGCGACGAGCACCGCGCCGATCACTCCGATCACGAGCCCCAGCACGCCGCCGATCAGCGACGTGATCACCGACTCGTAGCGGATCATCTGGCGCAGCTGGCGGCGCGAGGTGCCGATCGCCCGCATCATCCCCAGCTCGCGCGTGCGCTCGTAGATCGAGAGGATCAACGTGTTGACGATGCCGAACAGCGAGACGATCACCGACAGCGCGAGCAGCACGTAGATCAGCGCCAGCAGCGTGTTGACCTGCTTGGCCTGTTCTTCCTTGAACTGCTTGGCCGTGCGCGAGCGTGCCTGCGGGAACTGGCTCGCGAGCAGCCGGTCGATCGCCGGCTGCACGCGCGCGTTGTCGGCGCCGGGATCGTAGGCGACGAAGTCGAATGCGTCTTCGCGCAGCCCGAACGCCGAGCGGGCGAGCGGCAGCCCGATCGTCAGATCCTGCAGGATGCCGAATTCTTCATCGACCGTCCCGATCAGCTTCAGCGGGACGTGCTGGTTGGCCGGCGTGAGCACGGAGATCGTCTGTCCCAGCCGCAGGTGATGGGCTTTGGCGTATTTCTTGCTCGCGATCGTGCCGCCGCCGCGCAGCCCGGCGAGCGTTGCGTTGGACCCCTTCTGCCATTCGATCCGATAGACGCTGCCGAAGCTGCTCGCGTCGATCGCCGTGATCGTGGCGTTGCTGCTCGTGCCGCGCATGCGCCCGACGGTGAACGCGATCGGCGTCACGCGGTCAACTCCGGGCACGCTTTCGACCGCCGGGCCCAGAGCGGCCGGGATGCCCTGTTCTTCGCCCCCGCCCTGCGAGTTCTCGACGATCAGGTTGCCGGCGAAGGAGCGGCTGATCGTGTGATCGATCGTCGCCTTCAGGCCGTCGGCGAACACGGCGACGAAGGCGACCAGCGCGATCCCGACGGTCAGCGCGGCAGCCGTCACCATCGTGCGCCCGGGCTGGCGCATCGAGTTCTCCTTCGCCAGGCGGCCCGTGATCCCGCGCCAGGCGACGAGCACGCCGATCGCCTTCGCGAGCGCCGGGACCACGCGGTAGTGAGACGGTGAGCCGCGCCGCGGATCAGCTTGACGAGCAGGTACGTGACGTAGATCGCGAGCGCGACGAACCCGATCACGAACAGCACGCTCCAGAGCAGCGCGCCGGCGAGAACCACGATCGCCGCGAACACCCCGGCACGGGTCAGAAGCCCGACGCCCGTGATGATCCGAGGCGGGAATCTCGACCCCCTCGCGCATCGCCGCGAGCGGCGTCACGCGCGTCGCGCGCAGCGCCGGCTGCAGGCCGGCGAGCACCGTGACGACGATGCCGACGAGCAGCGAGACGACGATCGTGCGCGTCTCGAGCACGGTGCCGCTGTCGGGCAGGTCGGCGCCGAACGCCTTGAACAGCTGGTCGAGCGCCGGCGCCAGGCCGATCCCGGCGAACAGGCCGAGCACGGCGCCGATGACCCCGAGCAGCAGGCCTTCGGCGACGACCTCGCGCATGATCTGCCCGCGCGAGGCCCCGAGCGTGCGCAGCAGTCCGAACTCGCGCGTGCGCTGCGCGACGGTGATCGAGAACGTGTTGAAGATGATGAAGGCGCCGACGACGAGTGAGACGTAGGCGAAGACCAGCAGGAACGTGCGCAGGAAGCCGAGGTTTTCTTCCAGATCGGACGTGTTCTTGGCGGCCTGCTGCGTGCCGGTGCGCACGTCGACCGTGCGCGGCAGCACCGCGCGGATGCTCGCGCGCAGCTGCTTGGGTGTGACACCGGGCGCGGCAGCCACGTCGATCTGGTCGAAGCGGCCCGGCTCGTCGACGACGCGCTGCGCCTCGGCCGGGACGAGCATGGCCGCTCCGGCGCCGCCGAACGATTCGCCGCCACCGAACTTGACGATGCCGACGATCGCGTAGCGCTTGGCCGGCGCGCGCCCGGCGATCAGCATCGCGCCGCCGACCTTCAGGTCGGAGCGTTCTGAGGTCGCCTGGTCGATCGCGACTTCGCCCGGCCCCCGCGGGAAGCGGCCTTCGATCGGCTTGAACGACTCGAACGGTTGCGGCACGCGGCTGGCGACGAACGCCGGCGCGCCGCCGCTGGTGAGGCGTTTGCGGTGTACGTCGAGGAAAGTCGCCGTCGTGAAGATCCCGCCGGCGGCCTTCGCGACGCCCGGCACCCCGCGCACCCGTTCGAGCATCTGCTGGGTGATCGGCGAGGTCTGCGAGCGCGTCTGGTTGCCGAGCGTCTCGCTCGGCGTCGACGACGACGGAGTCGCCCTTCGCCGCCGTCTTGAAGATCCCCGCGAAGGACTGGTTGATCGTGTCGGTGAGGATGTAGGTGCCGGCCATCAAGGCGACGCCGAGCGCGATCGCGATGCCGGTGAGCGCAACGCGCAGCTTGCGTTGCAGAAAGCCGCGGAGGATCAGCCGCGCCATTCAGACGCTCCGCGTGACGGCCAGTCCCCCACGAGCCGGCTCGGCGCTGCGTGTTCCGCCGCGAATCCCTCTCATCCGATCGCCTTCATCAGGTCGAGCGCCTCGTCGTCGTGACCGACGGGCTGTCGTGCACGATCCGCCCGTCGGCCAGCACCAGCAGGCGGTCGGCGTACGACGCGGCGTGCGCGTCGTGCGTGACCATCACGACGGTCTGCTCGAAGTCGTCGACGGCATGGCGCAGCAGCTCGAGCACGTCGCCGGAGGCTTTCGAGTCGAGGTTGCCGGTCGGCTCGTCGGCGAACACGACGGCGGGGCGCGAGACGAGCGCTCGGGCGATCGCGACGCGCTGCTGCTGGCCGCCGGAGAGCTCCGCGGGCCGGTGCTTGAGGCGATCGCCGATGCCGACCGTCTCGACCAGCCGGTCGAACCACTCGCGGTCCGGATCGCGCCCGGCGATCGACAGCGGCAGCAGGATGTTCTCTTCGGCGTTCAGCACCGGCAGCAGGTTGAACGTCTGGAAGATGAAGCCGATCTTGTCGCGGCGCAGCTCGGTCAGGTGCTTGTCGTCGAGCCCGCTCAGCTCGACGTCGGCGAGGCGCACGGTGCCCGACGTCGGCCGGTCGAGGCCGGCGAGGATGTGCATCAGCGTCGACTTGCCCGAGCCCGACGGGCCCATGATCGCGGCGAAGCGCGAGGCCGGGAAGTCGACGGTCACGTCGGAAAGAGCATCGACGGCCGCCTCGCCTTCGCCGTAGCGGCGGCTGAGATCGTTGGCCTCGACAAGCGTCTGCGAGGCGTTGGCGGCGGGGGCTGAATTCACGTCTTCGGGCAGATTACAGCTCCGCCCCGGACGGACGCACCGCCCCCGCACGCCTCGTTCGCGCCGTCCGGGAGACGGCCTAGCATCCTCGCCCCGATGCACGAGACGACTCCCCAGGTCTTCCTGATCGCACGGCCCTCGATCGACGTGGAGGGGATGCGCGGCTACCTGGCCGATGTCGGCGGCGAGTCGTGGCTGCAGCGGCGCCTGGATGAGGCCGGGGAGGCGCCGAACGGAGGAGAGCTGCTCGTCGAGTTCGGCGGTCGCGCGTGCTACCGCAGCTGGGAGCCGGGCCTGAACCCGAACGTGACGAAGGTGCGCACCGACCAGCGCGAGTACTTCGCCAACATCCTGCGCTCGGCGCACGGGAGCGTGATGGAGCACGCGAACTACTCTTTCGTCATTCGGAATTGTTCGAGAGTATTTACTCATGAGCTCGTCAGGCATCGCGCCGGCTCGGCCTTCAGCCAGGAGAGCCTGCGCTACGTGCGCCTGACCGACATCGGCTTCCGCGTGCCGCCGGCGCTCGAGCCCGTGCGCGAGCAGGTGCTGGCGATCGTCGAGCAGCTGGAGGAGTTCCAGGTCAGCGCCGCCGCCGAGCTGGGGATCGACGACGACGGGGTGCCCTTCCACGTCAAGAAGGAGGTCACCTCGGCGCTGCGCCGCCTCGCGCCGATCGGCCTGAGCACGGACATCGTCTGGACGGCCAACGCGCGCACGCTGCGCCACGTGATCGAGATGCGCACGGCGCCGGGCGCCGAGGAGGAGCTGCGCATCGGTGTTCGACACGATCGCGCGGATGATGCAGGCCGAGGCGCCGGGCCTGTTCCAGGACTTCGCGCAGGACGACGACGGCTCCTGGGTGCCCGAGCACCGCAAGGTCTAGGACCTTCTTAGCTAGATCGCCTGACGCACGCCCGCCCCGCTCAAGCGTTCAGCGTCACATGCTCGAAGCTGATCGCACCGCGCTCGGCTCGCGCCAGGCCCATCGTGTGCCGCGGCTGGCGGCGCCGGTCGGTCGGGCTGCCGGGGTTGAAGATCTGAAAGCCGTCGTCGTCAACTTCGTGCAGGGGAATGTGCGAGTGCCCGAAGACGACGGCATCGGCTCGCGGGAAGCGCCTGCGCAGCCGCGCGACCCTCCCCTTCGCCGGGCCTGCATCGTGCGTCATCGCAAGGCTCACGCCGTCGAGCTCGACTTGAAGCTCTGCCGGCAGGCGCTCACGTAGGGCCGGCTCGTCGACGTTGCCGTGCACGGCGAGCACGGCCGGGCCGAGCGCTGAGAGCTCGTCGAGCACTCGGGCGGTCGAGATGTCGCCGGCGTGGAGGATCAGGTCGGCCGCGCGCAGCCTCGCCAGGCACTCCTCGGGCAGCCTGCGCTGCCCGCGCGGCAGGTGCGTGTCGGCGAGGATCGCGATCACCATGCCACGCGCCCAGGCGACTGGGCAAGCGAGCGACGGCCCGGCAGCGCGGCGGCGATCGTCAAGCTCAGTCCTCCTGGGCCTGCAGCTCCTTGACGCGCTCCTCGAGCTGCTCGGTCACGGCGGGGTCGCGCAGCGTGGTCACATCGCCGAGCGCGCGCCCCTCGGCGATGTCGCGCAGCAGACGGCGCATGATCTTGCCGGAGCGCGTCTTCGGCAGATCGTCGGCCCAGATGATCCGCTTGGGGCGGGCGAACTTGCCGATCCGCTCGGCGACGGTGGCGCGGATCCCCTCGACGGTCTGCTCGTCGCCGCCTAGATCGCCCTGCAGCGTGACGAAGGCGACGATCGCCTGGCCGGTGTCCTCGTCGTGCTGGCCGATCACCGCCGCCTCGGCGACGTCGACGTGGGCGACGATCGCCGACTCGACCTCGGCGGTGGAGAGCCGGTGCCCGGAGACGTTGACGACGTCGTCGATCCGCCCGATCACCCACAGGTAGCCGTCTGAGTCGCGGCGGGCGGCGTCGCCGACGAGGTAGGTCTCCTTGCCGAAGCGCTTGAAGTAGGTCTCGACGAAGCGCTCGGGCTCCTTGTAGAGCGTGCGCAGCATCGACGGCCACGGCTGCGTCAGCACGAGCAGGCCCTGGCCTTCCTCGATCGGCTCGCCGGTCGACTCGTCGCGCACCTCGGCGAACACGCCCGGGAACGGATGCGTGGCCGACCCCGGCTTCGTCGCCGTGATCCCGGGCAGCGGCGTGATCATGATCCCGCCGGTCTCGGTCTGCCACCAGGTGTCGACGATCGGGCAGCGTTCTGCACCGATCACCCTGTGGTACCAGAGCCACGCCTTCGGGTTGATCGGCTCGCCGACCGATCCAAGCAGCCGGAGGCTGCTCAAATCATGTTTGCCCGGCCAGTCCGCGCCCCACTTGATGCAAGCGCGAATCGCGGTCGGAGCGCAGTAGAGGATCGTCACGCCGTAGCGCTCGACGATCTCCCACCAGATGTCCTTGGCGGGGTAGTCGGGCGCGCCCTCCCACATCACCGAGGTGGCGCCGTTGGCGAGCGGCCCGTAGACGATGTATGAGTGCCCGGTGACCCACCCGACGTCCGCGGCGCACCAGTACACGTCGGACTCTGCGCGCAGGTCGAACACGTAGCGATGGGTCGCCGAGACACCCGTGAGATAGCCGCCGGTCGTGTGCAGGATGCCCTTCGGCTTGGCGGTCGAGCCTGAGGTGTAGAGGATGTACAGCGGGTGCTCCGCGTCGAGCGGCTCGGGCGGGCAGGCCGGATCGGCGGCGGCGCAGATCTCGTCGTAGAAGACGTCGCGGCCCTCCTGCATCTGACACTCCGTGCCCGAGCTGCGCACGACGACGATCTTCTCGAGCGTCTGCAGGTCGCCCATCACCTCGTCGACGCGGTCCTTGACGGGCGCCGTCTTGCCCTTGCGCGCGGCGCCGTCGACGGTCACGAGCAGCTTGGCCTCGGAGAACTCCATCCGCTCGCGCACGGCCTCGGCGGAGAAGCCGCCGAAGACGACGTTGTGCGGCGCGCCGATCCGCGCGCAGGCGAGCATCGCGACGAGCACCTCGGGGATCATCGGCAGGTAGATGCCGACGACGTCGCCCTTCTGCACGCCTTGGTCCTTCAGCGCGTTGGCGAAGCGCTCGACGTCGGCGAGCAGCTCGGCGTAGGTGATGTCGCGCTCCTGGCCCTCCTCGCCGCGCCAGTGGAAGGCGATGCGATCGCCCCTGCCGGCGATCACGTGGCGATCGAGGCAGTTGTAGGACACGTTCAGCGTGCCGCCGGTGAACCACTTGTAGAACGGCGGATCGTCGTCGTCGAGCACGCGTGTCCACTTCTGAAACCAGTCGAGCCGCTCGGCCTGCGCGACCCACCAGCCCTGCGGATCGGCGGCGGCCTCCTCGTAGACGGCGGGGTCGTTCAGCAGCGCGTGCTCGCGGAACTCGGCGGGGGGGTCGAACGTCTCGACCTTCAGCAGCTCGGCGAGCTCGGCGTCGAGCGCCTCACCTGTCTCGGCAGTATCTGGTTGGGTCGACATTCGCTCTCGCTCCTCTCACTCCAAGTCACATGCGGACTGTCTGGGCCATTCTCTCACCGGCGCGCCAAGCATCGGCGCGCCGGTGAGGGCAAGGGCCGCCTATCGGATCCGGCTCGGCTCGCCGCGGCTGCCGGGCGAGAGCGGGACGACGGGCGCGACGGTGCGCCCGAACGTCGAGTTGATGACGGCCGCAAACGACGCGTACCAAGCGGCCGCGGCGGTCGCCAAGCCGACGTAGCCGCCCCAGTGGGTGACCGTTTCGTGCGCGCCGGACTCGCCGATCGCCAGCAGCACGAACGTCGCTGTCAGCAAGGCGAACACGAGCAGGACGGCACCGCTGGTGCGCATCGCGGCGATCGTCATGTAGGCGGTGAAGATCGCCCAAGCCCATAGGTAGAGACCGACGGCGTGCCCGGCGTTGCCGGTGATGTCCTTCGCGTAGAACGCCTCTAGCGCCCAGAAGGAGATCCAGAAGGCGCCGAAGGACGAGAAGGCGACGGCGCCGAAGGTGTTGCCGTTGCGAAACTCCCACATGCCCGCGAGCAGTTGCACGATTCCGCCGTAGGCGAGCGCGAGCCCGAGCACGACCGGCACTCCCTTGCCGTTGACGAGGTTCGAGTTGAACATCGAGAGCACGAACGTCGTCATCGCGAAGGCGGCCAAGCCGAGCGGCCCGGGGTCGGCCGGTTTCCAGCCGCTCGTAGCCCTCTCGTTCAGCGCAGGTTCTTCGCGATGCCGCGTGGGCTCTCCACGCTGGATCGTTGCAGCCTCCATCAGGACCTCCTTCCCCGTCGCCCGCGAATTCGCGCGGCGGTGCTAGCCATTCGGGTGAGCAGCCGGGGGAGCCGCAGTTGCACGCGCTCCAGCGAATGCTCTTTAGATGATCATTTCCCGCTCGGCGAACGCCCTAATCATCTGCTCGGACAACTCCAGGAGGCGGCGCGCCGCAGGCGGCGAGCGGTCGGCGTCGATCAGCTGCGCGGCCCGCGCGTGCGCTTGCGCGAGGAGCGCCCGCCGGAGACGTTCTTGGGCTTGGCGGCCGGCGTCACGTCGCCCGCGCCGGTGGCGAGCGCGGGCTTGCCGGCGCCGGCTTGTTCGCGCATCTGCGCGCGTGACGGCCACGGCCGCGCTTCGCCGGACTCCCACGCCGGCGGCTGCCCGTTGGGCCATTTGCCGATGAAGAGGATGCCCATGGCGACGATCCAGAAGGAGGGGACGACCTCGAGCGTGGCGCCGCCGATCGGCAGGAAGATGAGGATGCCGCTGATGATCCCGACGACGCCCATCCAGCGGGTCACGAGGCCGACGCGCATGGAGTTGATCATCGTCACGATCATGGCGACGGCGAGCGACAGGCCGGCGACGAGCGAGAGGTAGTCGATCACGAGATTGGCGGCGCCCTTGGTCAGCGCATTGTCGACGGCGTGGTTCGACAGATCGCTCCCGGTGGCGAATTTGTGCGTCTCGATCGCGGCGACGATCTGGTGCGCGACGCTGATCACGGCGAGTCCGATGCCGCCGGCCAGCACGAGCATGCGTGCTGGCCCCCAGGTCTCGGGCCGGCGGAAGCGAGTGGCCTGGATCAGCAGCAAGAGCACAAGCGTGAGCACGGCGATCGCGAGCGCGGCGAGCACGCTGCCGGCGATCAGCGGCCCCGCGTGGTGGCTGATGAATTTGACCTCGGGCGCGCGCGGGCTGACGGTCGGGTCGGCGACGCCTTCGAGCGCCGGGGTGAGACCCTGCAGGATGCCGACGGTCGGCGCGCCGTTGAGCGTGGACTGCGTGATGATGCCGCTGAGCAGGTAGAGCACGCCGCCGGCGAACGCCGGCACGGCCAGTCGTGTGCGCCGCTCGGTCTCCCAGGCGACCTGCTGTTTGATCTCGCTCGAGCTGGGCATCGGGGCAGTCTATGATGAGCGCATGGAGAGCGGCGGTCTGGGTGACCTGTTCGGAGATCCGGAGGAGCTGCAGCGGCGGCTCGCGGAGTTCGCCGACCAGATGCAGGGACAGCAGAAGCTGGCGTGGGCAGACAACGCGATCAAGCTCGCCGTTGACATGACGGTCGCGGCGGTCGAGCGGGTCAACCTGCAGGGCAACGCCGAGGCTCAGGCCGAACAGATCCGCACGGTGATGGCGCTCGTCTTCCCGGAGGCGGTCACGCTCGTGCGCGAGGCACGCGCCGGACTGCAGTAGCGCCCTCGTCGTCCTCGACCAGCTCCCCTGCTCCCGCTCCCCGTTCGCCGGCGCGCTGCTGCTCACGCTCGGCATCGCGTGAGGCGCGCCCGGCGGAGATCACCTCCTTGAAGGAGCGGAAGCGGAAGATGAACACGACGGCTGCGAGCCCGACGGTGGCGGTGAACGCGGCGATCGCGATCTGCTGTCCGACGGAGTAGGCGGCGACTACGGCGGTGGGGGCGTTCTTGGCGAACACCTTGACGAGCAGCGCCTGCTGCACGCCGGCGCCGCCGGGCGTGAACGGCACGGCACCGGCGACCTGGTTGACGCCGAACACGAGCAGCACGTTGTTGACCGAGCCGCCGACGCCGAAGGCGTCGAGCAAGAACCAGAAGGCGGCGAAGCGCGAGAGCCATGCGAGCACCTGCAGCGAGGCGACCTCGCGCAGGTAGCGGCGCCGGTCGGTGAGGATCGTGACGCCCTGGCGCACGCGCGCCCAGAAGGCCTTGACGCGCGATGAGAGCACGGCGAAGGCGGTCAGGCCGAGCACTGCGATCGCGGTGAGCAGGAACAGCGTGAAGCGGAAGTGCTGGGCGAAGTAGGAGATTTCGAAGGCGTTCAGCTTGGAGAAGTCAGGCGGCTTGGGAAAGACGCCCTGGCTGAAGGCGAAGATCAGCACGAGCACGCCGACGGTGGCGTCGAACACGGACTCGACGAAGAATGCGGCGGCGACCGTCGGGTAGCTGGAGCCGGGGATCGAGGAGCGCGTGAGGAAGAGCTTGATGACGTCGCCGCCGCGGGCGGGGACGACGTTGTTGAAGCCGACGGCGGCCCAGTAGGCGCCCCACACGCGCCGCCACTGGAAGCTGACCGAGGGGTAGGCGGCGCGCAGGCTGTGGAAGAAGCCGCGCGAGCGCAGCGTCAGGTTCAGGCCGAAGAACAGCAGCCCGAGCAGCAACAGCCCCCAGTTGACGGCGGCGAGATCGGAGAAGAACTTCCCGACGGCGTCGAAGAACGAGGTGAGCGTGTCACCGATCGAGGCTGAGGCGAGCAGCGCCGGCACGAGTCAAGCGTACGCGGCCCCGGACCGGCCTCGCGCCCCTGCCCGCCCTGCGCCCGCCCTCGGCCGACTCGCACCGGGCGCGTCGCTGCGATACAAACTGTCGATGGCGTCAGGTGCAGGCTCGGGAGGGCTGACCGTCGCGGTGACCGGGCCGACGGGTGAGATCGGCAAGGCCGTCGTCGCGGCGCTCGAGCGCTCGCGCGGCGTCGGGCGCGTGCTCGGCATGGCCCGGCGCCCGTTCGACCCGCAGGCGCACGGCTGGAAGAAGGTCTCCTACCGCCAGGGCGACGTGCTCGACCGCGGGGCCGTCGATCGGCTGGTCGAGGACGCAGACGTGGTGGTGCACCTCGCGTTCATCATCATGGGCGGCGCCGAGGAGAGCCGCAGCGTCAACCTCGACGGCTCGCGCAACGTCTTCCGCGCCGCGGTCGAGGCGGGGGTCGGTCGGCTCGTGTACGCCTCCTCGGTCGCGGCATATGGCTTCCACGCCGAGAACCCGCAGCCGCTCGACGAGGACGTGCCGGCGCGCGGCACGGCGGCGCACTACTACTCGGCGCAGAAGGCCGAGGTCGAGGCGCTGCTGCGCGAGACGCTCGAGGGCAGCGAGACGGCGCACTACGTCTTTCGCCCGTGCATCGTCGCGGGGCCGAACGCGCCGCTGCTGCTCGACAGCCTTCCGTACACGCAGATCTCAGAGCGCCTGCCGGCAGCGGTGCTGCGGCTGCTCGACGGCGTCCCGATCCTCAAGCCGGTGCTGCCCGACCCTGGTGTGCCGTTCCAGCTGGTCCACCACGACGACGTGGCGAGCGCGATGCGCGCGGCGGTGCTGGGACGCGGCGAGCGCGGCGTCTACAACCTGGCCGGCCCCGGCGAGATGACGGTGAAGCTGCTCGCGAGCGAGCTCGGCTGGTACTCGATTCCGGTGCCCGAGCTGGCGGTCGACGCGGTCGCGGAGCTGGTCGGGCGCATCGGCTTCCTGCCGGCCCAGGCGCAGTGGATCAGCGCCTTCCGCGAGCCGGTCATGATGAGCACGGCAAAGGCGCGGCGGGAGCTCGGCTGGCGCCCGAAGCACGATGCGCTGAGCACGCTGCGCGAGACGATCGCGGCCGCGCGCCTGGACCCGCTGATCCGCTGAGCAGACGAGGACGCCGTCGGACAGGGCGCTTCGGCGCACGGCGCGGCGAAGCGTCGTAGGGTTCCTCACTTGACAAGTGCACGCTTGGACGTTGACCGACCGGCGCCACGTGGCGTGGCGCTCGTCACGGACACCACGCCGTACCTTCCCCCGGAGCTGATCGAGCGCTGGGGGATTCACGAGGTCAGCCTGTACGTCGGCTGGGACGGCGATCTGCGTCGCGAGAGCGACTACGCGGACCTCGACGCGTTCTACGCGAAGCTGCACGCCTCGCCGCTGCTGCCGACAACCTCGCAGCCGTCGGTCGGCGACTTCATGGCCGCCTACGAGCCGCTCGTGCAGGCGGGCCGCGACGTGCTCTCGATCCACATCGCGGGCGGCCTCTCGGGCACGTGCGAGAGCGCGCGCGAAGCGGCACGTCTGATCGCCCAGCAGGGGTGCTCGGAGCGCATGCACGTGATCGACGCGCAGACGGGGGCGGGCGGCCTCGGCTGCCTCGTGATCGCGGCGGCTCGCGCACTCGAGCAGGGGGCCTCGCTGGAGCAGGCGATCGAGGCCGTCGAGGCGGCGCGCGCGAGCCTGGACATCTGGTTCTGTCTGGACACGCTCGAGTACCTGCGCCGCGGCGGGCGCATCGGCGCGGCGCAGGCCGTACTGGGGACGGCGTTGAAGGTGAAGCCGATCCTCACGTTCGGCACGGAGATCGCTCCGGTCGGGCGCGTGCGCACGCGGCGGCGCGCATTCGAGCAGATGACGGCGTACCTGGCAGAGCTCCACGAGCGCGGTGCGAGTGACTGGATCGTGCAGCACGCGCAAGCGCCCGGCGACGCCGAGCGGCTGGTCGCCTACGGAAGCGAGCTGTTCGGCACCCCACCGCTGTTCTGCACACAGGTGGGACCGGTGCTCGGCGCGCATCTCGGCGCCGGGATGCTCGTGGGCGGGATGACCTGCCCGGGCCTCCCCGGGCTCGCCGAGGTCACCCGAGCCTGAAGCGCGACGAGCCCGCTCCGCTGCTTCGCGGAACGGGCTCGTGCAGTCGACGCGGGCATGCCCGCGCCTGCCTCGCGTTACTTGACGATCTTGATGATCCGCTCCATGCCGATCAGCGTGTGCGGGCGCCCGTCTTGCGTGGGCATGAAGCACGCCTGCACGTACCAACCGGGCTTGGCCGTGATGACCTCTTGCTGGAAGGCCCCCGTCGAGATCGGCCCGGCGAAGTTGACGGGCGGTCCGGCGGCGAGCTTTTCAAGGCCCTTTTCGTGACCGGTGGCGAGTCCCTTGAACGCCAGCTTGGCGGCCTTCTTGCTCTTCACGGCGAAGCCGATGTCCATGTGCACGAGGTAGCCTTCGTTTTCGAAGCGTACGACCTCGCCCACTTTCAGCACGGCCGGGCCGCGGAAGCCGAAGTCGATCGTCTTCTCGGTCGCCTGCGGCGCGGGCAGCGCTGCCGGCGTGGGAGAGGCGGCGACGGCGAAGCTCGAACGCGGCCATTTCGACGGCTTTTCACCTTCGGCGTTCAGCGCCACGTACTGTCCCGGCGCGAGGATCGTCTGAGCTTCTGTCGGTTTGCCTTTGCCGGCTTCGGCGTCGAACACCAACGAGCCGTACTTGGCGGCGGCGTTGGGGTCTGCTGCGAGCTTGTTGGAGTCGAGAAATGCATACACTTCGGTCAGGCTGACGCCGGGCTTTACGAGGAACAGCACGACCGACGGTTCCTTGCCGCCGGTGGCGGTGCTCGCGATGTTGACGGCGCCCGACTGAAGGGCACCGGAGACCATGATCGAGGTGGCGCTGACGGTGGCCGTCACCGTCGGCAGGGTGGCCGCCTGTGCGGCGCTGGCACCGAACGCGCCGAGCGCGAGCGCCATGCAGGCGCCTGCGAGGGCGATCATCGGGCGGAGCGTTCTCCCGGCCCGTGAAGGGCTGATGGAGCGGTGTGACATCTGGTCGATCCTTTCGTTTTGACAAGCGGTACGGGCCAGCATCCGTTACCCCCGGAACTGCTGTGATCGTCGGCTCGGCCCATTGCCGAGCAAGAACGCTCGTCCGTCCGTTGGACTCCCGGTCCGGCTTGGCAGCCGGAGCCTTCCGCGCGGGCGGGAGTATAAGCAGTGGTGAAGCGCGTGTAAACGGTCGTCGCGCTCAGCCGGGCGCTCGGCCAGACGATCGTGCGAGTCGCTCAGGCCCTTCTCCATCCCCGAGGCGAGCATCCCGTCGCGTTCCTCGGCGGTGTGAAACAGCGAGACGCCGCGCACGCGGGTCCGCTCGCCGAGCGCCTCGAAGCTGGCGGTCTCGATCACGAAGCGCCAGACGCCTCCGGGCCGCACGTCCATCCGCTCGACGCTCGTGCTCGTCCCGCGCGGACCCCACCAGCGGGCGATCAGTCCGGCGAGCCGGCGAGAGCGGCTACGTCACGCCGAGGGCCCGCACCGGCGCCGCCGGCGTACTCCCGGCGCCGGCGACACGGCCTTCTAGCGCTGTTGACCGATCAGCGTCGCCGGCCTTTTGCGGCGGCACCGCCGGCAACGGCGGGAGACCTCCTCGCGCGCGAGGCTTTCCTCGCGCGCGCAGCAGGTTTGCTCGGGCGCGCAGCGGGTTTCCTCGTACGCGAGGCAGGTTTCCTCGCTTTTACTCTCTGCGACGCGGGGATCTCGGCTTTGGCGACGGCTTTGGTGAAGCGGGGGATCTGCTTCTCCAGGTAGGAGCGCATGCGCTCCTCCTCGCGCAGGATGCCGCGGACGAGGCGCTGCGTGTCCTTGTCGCCGAGCGCCTCGGCCAGCGCGTGGATGCCCGTGTAGGTGGCGATCTCCTCGGACTCGCTCGTGTACTCGGTCTTGACGTTCTTCAGATGCTTCTCCTCCTGCCCGGTGCCCCTGATCGCGTGGATCGGACCCTGTGCCAGGGCGATCACCTTCTGCGCGCCCCCGAGCACGGCTTGCGCCGCGTCGCCGACGACGTCCGGTCCGGGAGAGTCGATCGTCGCGGGAGCGCCGCCGAGCGCCTTGATCCGTTTCTTGACCTCCCTGCTGTGGCGCTTGGTCTCTGTCAGGTGCTCTTTCAAGCGCTTCCTGTAGGGGGCGTCGGCGGTCATCGCGATGTGTGCCTGCAGCGCTGTCTCGAGCTTCTGCTCCAGGCCGTAGGCCTCGTTCAGATACTGGACAAGCTTCGCTGCGGCGGCCGATGTTTCAGCCATTCGATCTCCTTGTCGTCTTGGCGGCGTCGCCGCCGATGATTGTCTCCACGCAGGCAGGGCGCCCGACGATCGCGTGAGTCACTGCTTGCACGCGACGGCTCGATGGAGTCGATCCTGCTCTTGCGCTACCCACGATCGACGATCCGCAAGCAGAGCCGCGATCGCTGGCTGCCGCCACTCCCATCAACCACGCGCTTCAGGGCGCCTTGAGGACTCCCTTTGGAAGCTTGACGCGGCGGGTGAGGATTTCCAGTCCCAAGATCAGCGTGCGAATCACGCCGAGTTGCCCGAGCAGTGCGATCGAGTCGGAGTGCCCGCGATCTTCGACCGTTCTGCCGTCCTCATCCAGACGGCTGATCGTGATGCCTCGGAGCACCACGGCTCGGCCGTGGTAGCTGCCATTCAGAACCCATCGAGAGGCGACGCGGTTGCCCTCGGTGACTTGCTCCTCGACGCCCATCCGGTAGCTCTTGAACAGGGTCCCGTAGAAGGCAAGCGACTCTCGCCCACCCTCGTATCCGTGGAACGTCATGTCGTTGACGTGATCCACGAAGTCGGGGCTGTAGAACTCCTCCATCCTCGATATGTCGCCGGAGCAGACGATCTCGATGGCCTGTCGTGCTTGTGCTGCGTAGTCGTGCTCGGCTGTGTTGGTCATACGATCGAGAGTACACGACAAAAATGTAGTAGCGTTTTGTTCATGGCAGGTCGGCCACGAAAGGCAAGCAGCGAGCTTGCGCCGCTCGAGTCCGAGGTGATGGGCGTGATCTGGCACGCCGGCTCGCCCGTCTCCGTGCGGCTGGTTCTCGACACGCTGAACGGGCAACGGGACACGCCGCTTGCCTATACGACGGTGATGACCGTGATGAACCGGCTGGCCGCGAAGAACGTGCTTGCCCGCCACGGCGAGCGACGACGTTATCTCTACGAAGCGACCGCCGCGGATGCGGCCGGGCTCGCTGTCCGCGATGTGCTTCGCGCCCACGGGGATGCTGCGGTCGCGCATTTCGTAGACGAGGCGCGAACCGACCCGGCAGTGCTACGGCGACTGCGAGCGCTGCTGGCGGAGGACGGATGAGACTGGATCGGGCCAACCGCAGTTTTCTTGCGTTCGTCGGCGTCGCTTCATTGCTCGGCGCGACCGTCCTCTGCGGGGCGCTCGGCGGTGTCCTCGTTCCGCTCAGCTTGGCGCGCATCTCACAAGGTGGGCTTGCTGGCCTGTGGAGCGATCGAGCATCGCTGCTCGTGCCGCTGGCGCTTTTCCTGCTGATCGCGGTGGGCCTGGGACTCGGCGTGCGCGCGCTGGTGCGCCAAGCGGTCGCCTCGCGAGTGCTTTCGCGGCACGTGCGAGCCTTGGCGAGCGCCACACCCGAAGCTCTTGCGCATGCAGCACGGCAAACGGGACTCGCCAGCCGCGTCGTTTTCATTGATGGAGCCGACTCGTTCTCGTTCGTTTACGGCGTGATGACACCCCGCGTCGCGGTCAGTCGCGGACTGTTCGAACGCGCGACCGGCGACGAGCTGCGCGCGGTGCTCGAGCACGAGCGCTACCACGTCCGCAACATCGACCCGTTGAAGGCCGCGATCGTGAGAGTGCTCTCGGAGGCACTGTTCTTCTTGCCGGCGCTGAACTCCCTGCGCGCCCGCTACGTGGCCGCTCGCGAGCTTGCCGCAGACCGTCGCGCAGTCGCTCTCTACGGCCGCCGCCCCCTGGTCGGGGCGCTGCTCAAGGTAGTGCGCGGTCCGGACTGGAGCGAGCAAGCAGGCGCCGCCGCAATCTCCAGCCCGCAACTGCTCGATGTGCGCCTCCTCCAGCTTGAAACCGGATCCGAGCCGAAGCCCGAAGCGCTCGATGCCAAGAACGTCATCCTCTCGCTCGGCGGCGCCGCGCTGTTCGCTGTGATGTTCCTCGTGTCAGTGTCCGGCCTCGGCGGAGCGGCGGCCGTCTACCACGCCACGGGGACCGGGCTGGCGTCTGCCACGTGGCTCGACACCCTGACCTGTACGGCGCCGTTTGCCGGCGCGGGACTCCTGATCTATTCGTTTCTCGCCGTGCGCGCGAGGCGGCCTCTTCGGGATCGGAACTAACTGCACCATCCGCAGGCCGCGACTACGGCGTGAGCTACAAGGCGTCCGATTAGGCCGCAGCGAGCGCGGCCAGCACCTGCTCGTCGTGCTCGGCCGGCTTCACCTTGCGCAGGACCTCGGCAATCTTGCCCTCGGAGTCGACGACGAACGTGGTGCGCTCGTTGCCGAAGTACTTTCGCCCGTACATCGACTTCTCGACCCACACGCCGTAGGCCTCGGCGACACTGTGATCCTCGTCGGCGAGCAGCGGGAAGTCGAGCGAGTACTTCTCGTGGAACTTCTGCACCTTGGCGACCGGGTCGGGCGAGACGCCGAGCACGACGGCGCCGGCCTGCGCGTAGTCGGCTTTTCGGTCGCGCACGCCGCAGGCCTGCGTCGTGCACCCGGGCGTGTCGGCCTTCGGGTAGAAGTAGACGACGACGCGCTGGCCGCGGAAGTCCTCGAGCCGGACGGGCCGCCCGTCCTGGTCGGGCAATTCGAAGTCGGGGGCTACGTCACCTGCCTCGATCACAACTCGATCCTAGCCGCGCGAGATGTGGTTAGCGCTACGCCCGCACGTCGGACGTGCCGTTGCCGTCGGGCTCATAGGGCGCGTTCGGCAAGGCCGGCATGTCCTCGTCGGGAACCTCCTCGGAGCCGCGTGGACGAAGCACGAAGATCTCGGCCTGCAGGTCATTGTTTGGGTCGTTGGCGCTCATGAACGAGCGAACCGAGCGGTACATGATCGTCTCGACGGCCGTGCGGAACTCGCTCTCGACGGAATGCTGCATCGCCAATCGCGAGCTCATGACCTCCCGCTCGTGGCCGTGATCGTGAAGCGTCTGCTCGCTGCGCGTGAAACCGCCCTCGAGCACCACCGTCAAGAGGTCCTCGGAGAGATGAGCGCGCGCCCTGACGGGCCCCTTGCCGTAGAACTGCTTGTGGATGCGCACGATCGCGTTCGAGACGTCGGCAAGCATCTGCCCGCGCTCGGTGGAAGTTCCGTTTCGCCGGTCCTCCCCCTTCGGTTCGATCGGCGTTGCCGACTCCATCTGCTTGCCTCCTCTCGTTCGGATAACGGTTCTCGCTGCCAACACTCACGCATCTCTGCGTGAATGCAACCCCGGTTATGCGTTGAACCATCAGCGTGTTGCGCTGTTGGCGTGTACGAGTTTCGATCCTCGCACCATGGCCGTTTGCCTGCGCCGGTCCGACGCCCCTGCGCCGCACAGCCGGCCGCACAGGCGAGACTCCTCAGACGCATCTGAAAGGTCTCGGACAGGTCGCACGATAGCGGATGAGCCCGGGGCAAAATGGTGAACCGCGAGGCGAGGGCGAGCCCCGGCTGGAGACCTCGGCGGGTCTCAGCTCTTGCGCTCGGGCGAGGCCTTCTGCGCTTCGGGGGGCCGCTCTCCCGGCCAGGAGCCGGTGAGCTGCGAGAAGGCGTGGCGCGAGCCGTGCTCGGCCAGCCCCTTCACGAGCCGGAACAGCGCGCCTTCGATCGCGAGCGCCAAGGCGAGCATCCCGATCGAGACGGGTCGCTCCTCGGGCTTTGGCGGCTCCTGCTTGTCGAGCACCCTCCACAGACCCTGAAACAGCTTCTTGCCGACCAGCCCCGCAAGCAGTCCCGCCACGATGCTGACCGGCCTGAAGATCAACTTGCTCATACCGCTCTCGTACCCGCTTTTGGCAAAGCCCACCGGCGATACGCGTTCGAGCCGTTCAGAGAAAGCCAGCGGGGCCAGTTTTCCAGCGCACGAACGGGTACAACGTGAGTGTGTCAACGCAAACCCAGAGCAGCTCCGGTCCGCTCGCGGGCTACGCGCCCGGCGAAGAGCGCCCGCTCAAGGGCTATGCCACGCTGACGGCGACCTTCGCGAGCTTTGCGACGGGTTTCTCGATCTGGGTCCGGCGCTCGGGGCGCGAGCTACCCGAGCGCATCGACGCTCGCGACCTCGCGCTGATCACGGTCGCGACGCACAAGGCCTCGCGCATGCTTGCCAAGGACCGCGTCACGAGCGCCGTGCGCGCACCGTTCACGCGCTTCCAGGGCAGAGGCGGCCCCGGGGAGGTCGAGGAGCGCCCGCGCGGGCGCGGCCTGCGCAGAGCCGTCGGGGAGCTGCTGATCTGCCCGTTCTGCCTCAGCGTGTGGATCGGCTTCGCCTTCGCCGCCGGCCTCGTAGTGGCGCCCCGGCCGACCAGATGGGCCGCCTCGGTGCTCGCCGTGGTGTTCGGCTCCGATGTCCTGCAGGTCGCCTACAAGCAGCTCGAGAACACCCTCTGAAGAGTGGGGCGCGCGCTCCGCGCCTGCCCCAATGAGGAAGCACGTCGCACGCGCCCTGCAGCTCAACGATGAGCGAACTCAATACCCACGCGCTAGGCCGCTACCAGTCCTCTAGCCCGCGTGAGCCTGGGCTAAACAGCCGCTTCCGGCCTACCGCAGCAACCGCGAGAGGCGCCGGTCCTTCAGCACGCGCCCGTCGGTCTGACAGTGCGGGCAGTAGGCGATCACGTAGTCCTCGAAGTGAACCGCCTGCAGCGTCTGCCCACAGCGCGGGCAGGGCTCGCCCTCGTGCCGGTGCACGCGCAGCGGCATCGGCAGCTTGTCGGGGATCGGCAGCTCGACGAGCTCCTCGTAGTGGGCGAGCGCGTCGCCGAGCACGGTCACGATCGCCTCGCGCAGTCGCGCGCGCTCCTCGGCGTCGAGGTCGGCGCCGCGCTTGAACGGCGAGAGCTCGGCGCGTCCACAGGATCTCATCGACCCACGAGCGCCCGATGCCGGCGATCGTGCGCTGGTCGCGCAGCAGCGAGTGCAGCGGCCGCGGCGTGTCGAGCAGCTCGCACAGCTCCTCGCCGCCGGCGGATCGGGCCACGCTTCGGGGCCGAGCGTGGCGAGCGCCTCGTCCTGCTCGAGCTCGCGCGGCGCGCAGCAGCTTGACCCATGCGGCCTGCTTTGAGCCGAACTCGCGCAGGCGCAGCTCGCGCCCGTCGCGCAGGCGCACGAGCAGCCGCGAGGTGCGGTCGCGCGGGCCGGCGCGCTTGTCATACAGCTGCAGGCGCCCGGCCGACATCAGGTGGATCAGCAGCGCCAGCTCGCCGTCGGTCTCGACGATCAGGTGCTTGCCGCGCCGGCGCACGCCCGTCACGTGCCGACCCTCGAGCGCCGACAGCGGCGGGTCGAACGTCTTCAGCGCGTTGATGCCCGGTGCGAGCGCCGACTCGATCTCGCGCCTGCGCAGCGCACGGTCGAGCAGCCGCGCGGTGATCTCGACCTCCGGCAGCTCAGGCATCGCCCTCCCATCTAGGAGGAGGGCGATGCCGGGCTCGCTCAGCTCAGTGCGCGCCCGATCGGGCGGGCCTTCGTACTTGACGCCGGCGGGGCTCTTCCACTGCACGCGCCAGTGCGCGCCCTTGGTCGAGGAGTGCAGCGTCCAGTAGCCGAGGCCGTTGGTCGAGACGGTCTTCAGCGTCGTGTACTTGCGCGAGCCCTTCTTCTGGATCAGCACGGTCGACCTTGGTCGCCCCGGTGGTCGGGCGCACGAGTCCCCACAGCGAGTAGCCGTGGCCGGACTTCGACACGGTCAGCGGCACGCGGCCAGCCGAAGTACAGCGGCTTGGGCTTGCCGCTGAGGTACTCCAGGCCCGTCTGGAAGCCGATCGTGCCGCCGGTGACGCTCGACCCGGGCTTGCCGCCGAGCGGGTCGTCGCTGAGCAGGTACTGCGAGAACGCCGACACGCGCGGCGTTGCTCCAGGCGATCTTCTCGGCGATCGCGTCGAATTCGGCCTGCTGGGAGACCGGTACGCCGAGTAAGCGGTTGGGCTTGCTCTGCACGCCGAACTCGGTCAGGTAGATCGGCAGGTTCGACGTCGTGCCGTGTGCGCGCGAATGCTTTGCTCAGCGCGCTCGACAGGCGCGAGAGCACGCCGATCGTGACGTCGTCCTTTTCGCGCGGTTTGTAGCAGCGGGCCGGCAGCCGTCGTGTAGGCGTGGTGGGCGTAGCCGGCGGCCGTCAGCGGCGTGCACGAGCCCGATTTCCGGTACTTGCTGTTCAGGCACAGCGTTTCGCGCATGAACAGCAGCGGGGCGACGTCGTGCAGCAGGGCCTTCGCTTTTTCGCGCTTGTAGTTGACCCGCTCGTAGCCGGTCGGCGCCGTCTCGCCGAGCAGCACCTTCGGGCTGGCGATGCCGCCGGCTTTGAGCCCCGCGTAAGCCGGCCTGGTAAAGGGCGCGGTAGATGCGTGGCGAGGCGGCCGAGCCGTTGGTGTTCCACTGCGGCTGCAGGAAGGCGGGGTGGTTGGGCTCGTTCCAGATCGAGAACAGCGAGACGGTCGAGCCGAACGAACCGGCCGGGCCGTAGTGGCGGGCGACGGCGGTCATGAATTCTTCGAAGTCTTTGGGGTCCGGTTTGGTGACGTACGGCGCTTTCTTGTTCGACGTGGCCCAGCGGGGCACGGGCGAGGTCACGGTCAGCAGCACCTTCCAGTGCAGCCGCTGCGCTTCGGCGATCAGCGTGTCGAATTCGCCCCAGGCGTAGTTGCCGGGGTTGGTCATGTCGAACGACGGCTTGGTAGCGCTCGTCGGACCTGGCGCGACCGCTGCCCAGTAGAGCTCGACGCGCAGCGCTTTGACGCCGAGTGCCTGCATCTGAGCGATCGCGTGCGGGCGCGTGCTGGGATTGAGCAGGTCGCTCGAGCCCTCGAAGTAGTTGGCCTGGCTGTGGGATGCAAGCGCCGGAGCTGCACTCAGGGCGCCGAGGGCGAGGGCGCTCGCGAGCACGGTGGGGATGGAGCTTTCTGATTTGGGGCATGGTGGCTTGAGACACCTTCCGAGGCGCAAGGTTGCGGTCCGGTGGGGGCGATTGACGTGTAGCGTTCGGTCAGTGAGTACAGCCATCGCACCGGACGACATCGTCCAGACGCCCGAGGAGGCGAGCGCAAACGAGCGTCCCCCGCTGCTCGTGCTCGAGCCGCTCGCGGCGTTTCTCGACGCGCACGGTCTCGGCGAGGGCGAGATCGAGGCCTCGCCGATCGGCGAGGGTCACTCGAACGTCACGTACCTGATCCGCCGCGGCGAGACGGAGGTCGTGCTGCGTCGCCCGCCACGCCCGCCGCTGCCGCCGAGCGCGCACGACGTACTGCGCGAGGCACGCCTGCTGCGCGCGCTGCAGGACACGCCGGCGCGCGTGCCGGCGGTGCTGGCGGTCGGCGAGGACGAGCAGACGATCGGCAGCCCGTTCTACGTGATGGAGCGGGTCGAGGGTGACGTGATCGTGGCGAGCATCCCCGACGCGCTGGACAACCCCGCCGAGCGGAGGCGCATCAGCGACGAGCTGATCGACGCGCTGGTCGAGATCCACGGCGTCGACTGGCGCGCTGTCGGCCTCGAGGGCTTCGGTAAGCCGACGGGCTACCTCGAGCGCCAGCTGCGCCGCTTCCGAGGCCTGTGGGAGCTGAACAAGACGCGCGAGATCGACGCCGTCGAGCGGGTCGGCGCATGGCTGGAGCGAGAACATGCCGCAGTCGGGTCCGGCGACGATCGTGCACGGCGACTTCCGCCTGGGCAACACGATCTTCGCCTCAGGTGCTCCTGCGCGCCTGGCGGCGGTGCTCGACTGGGAGATGGCGACGATCGGCGACCCGCTGGCCGACCTCGGCTACCTGTGCATGATGTGGACCGAGCGAGACGACCCGTCGGGCGGCCTGCGCGAGGCGCTCGCGACGGTCACGCGCCGTGAGGGCTTTCCGACACGCGAAGAGCTGATCGGCCGCTACGAAGAGCGCACGGGCCGATCGATGAAAGATCTGCGCTGGTACACGGCACTGGCGGTGTGGAAGTCGGTGGTGTTCATGGAGGGCAACTACAAGCGCGCGGTCGCGGGCACGACGGATGACCCATACCTGAAGACGTTCGGCGAGGGCGTGCTCGAACTGGCGAGCCAGGCCGAAGCGATCGCATATGGCGGCTGAGCCGAACGGCAGCGCAAGCGACGCCCTGCGCAGCGGCCTGCTGATCGACTGGGGCGGCGTGTTGACGAGCAACCTGTTCCACTCGTTCCGCGAGTTCTGCGTGCGCACGGGCGTCGACCCGCAGACGCTGCGCGATCGCTTTTCCTCCGACCCGTCGTTTCGCGAGCTGTTGATCGAGCTGGAGAAGGGCGTGCTGGAGGAGGGCGAGTTCGAGCAGCAGCTCGCGCCGCTGCTCGGCGTCGAGCCGGATGGGCTGATCGACGGCCTGTTCGCCGGCGTGCAGCCGGACGTGGCGATGGTCGAGGCGGTGCGCAGGGCGCGCGCGGGCGGCGTGCGCACGGCGCTCGTGTCGAACTCGTGGGGCGTGCACCGCTACCCCCACGACCTGTTCGACGAGCTGTTCGACGGCGTCGTGATCTCGGGCATCGAGGGCACGCGCAAGCCGGCGCGACGGATGTACGAGCTCGGCGCCGAGCGCGCGGGGGTGGCGGCGGCCGAGTGCGTGTTCGTCGATGACCTGCCGTTCAACCTGACCCCAGCGCAGGAGCTCGGCATGGCGACGGTGCACCACACGAGCGCCGGGGAGACGATTCCCGAGCTCGAACGCCTGCTCGGGCTCGGGCTGCGCTAGCAACACCTGTCGAGATAGCCCGCAAATCCGCTGCAAATCGGGCGCATGACCCGAATAAACGGCAATGGGCTGGCTACTCGCCGATTCGGACCTGGCCGATCTGAGGACCCCCGACGCGCAGGCGGGCGTGAGCTTCGACACGGAGCTGAGAGCCCGCATCCTGGCGACGTTGTTCGCGGCGGGCGCGACGCTCGCCTTGGCTACGCTCGCGCTGCCGCACTCCTCGCGCACGCACGTGCTGGCCGTGCTCGCGATCGTGGCGACGGCCTATCTGGTGTCGGGTCTCCTGGCCTGGCGCGCTGCGCACATGCCGGCTCGCCTGCTCCCGTGGGCGCTGGCCAGCGGCAGCACGCTGATCGCCCTCGTCGCGCACTTCACGGCGCCGAGCCCGAGTCCGCTGGTCTTCCTGTATCTGTGGATCTTCCTGTACTCGGCCTACTTCTTCTCGGCCAAGCAGATGGCCGTGCAGATCGCCTACGTGGCGATCGGCTATGGCGCGCTGCTGCTCTTGCACCTGTCGGTCGAGCGGGCCACGGCGTGGTGGTTGGTCGGCATGGGCACGATGGGCGTGGGGGCGCTCGTGATCCGCACGATGCGCGCGCGCGTGGAGGCGCTGATCGCACAGCTGTTCGACGCGGCGCGCACGGACCCGCTCACGCGCCTGTCCAACCGCCGCGGCTTCCGCGAGCTGCTCGACCTCGAGCTGGCGCGAGCGCGCCGCCGCGAGGGCCGGCTGTCGGTGATCGTCGGCGAGCTCGACCGCTTCGACGAAGTCAACGACCGCTCGGGTCACCAGGTCGGCGACCTGGCGCTACAGCGCGTGGCGCGCCTGCTGCAGCGGGGCAAGCGCGACGTCGACGCGGTCGCGCGCGTCGGCGGCAAGCAGTTCGCGCTGGTGCTGCCCGACACGGACGCGCACGGAGCCTTCGTGATCGGCGAGCGCCTGCGCAGCGAGCTGCGCGAGGAGTTCCGCGCCGACGCGGTGCCGATCACGATCAGCTTCGGCGTCGCCGGCTACCCGCGCGGCGGTCAGACGGCGGCGGCGCTGCTGCGGGCGACCGAGGAGGCGCTGCAGGCTGCCAAGTGGAGCGGCGGCGATCGCACGATGCTGCACGACCCGGCGATGCGCAGCCTGCCGGCGGGCGAGGGCGAGGCCCGCGACATCGCCTCCGAACGCTTCCTCGCGGTGATGCTCGACCTGGCAGAGGCGATCGACCTGCGCTTCAGCGGCAGCGCGCGCCACTCGGAGACGGTCGGTCGCTACGCCGAGATGATGGCGCGCGAGCTGGGCCTCTCGGCGCAGCTGACGGCCCGCGTGCGCCTGGCAGGGCTGCTGCACGACATCGGCAAGGTCGGCGTGCCGGACAGCATCTTGCACAAGCCGGGCCAGCTGACCGAGGAGGAGTTCGCCGTGATCCGCCGGCACCCGGAACTCGGCGCGCAGATGCTCAACCACCCGAGCCTGGAGGACGTGCGCGAGTGGGTCGGCACCCACCACGAGCAGCCCGACGGCAACGGCTATCCGCGCCGGCTGAAGGGCGAGCAGGTCACGCTGCAGGCGCGCATCATCGCGGTGGCCGACGCGTACGAGGCGATGACGAGCGAGCGCTCCTACCGCGGCGCGATGGACCACGTCGCGGCGCGCGAGGAGCTCGAACGATGCGCGGGCACGCAGTTCGACCCGCGTGTCGTGAGCGCCTTGTGCACGCTGCTCGAGCGCGAGACCGACCGCGCGAGCTGGCCTCGGGCCGTGCAGCTTAGTCCCGCTTGCCGCGGCCGTACAGGAACTTGAACACGCCGCGCGAGCAGCCTCGTGGTGCGCGCCTTGTAGGGGAACATGTGCGGGTCGCGCTTGAGCGCGAGCGCGGCGTGACGAGCGATCGCCTGCTGGCGCGCAGTACTTGCGGATGCCCGCCGGCGCCGTGGCGCGACGCCGAGCCCGGACGCCTTCCAGCCGCCCATCGGCAGCTCGAGCGCGAGGTAGTTGAGCTGCGCGTCGTTGACGCACGACCGCGCCGGCCTCGATCCGCCGGGCGATCGCCTCGCCGCGCGCGATGTCGCGTCGTGAACACCGAGGCGCCGAGGCCGTAGGGCGAGTCGTTGGCCAGGCGGATCGCCTCCTCGGCGTCGGCGACCTTCATGATCGGCAGCGTCGGCCCGAACGTCTCCTCGGTCATGCACGTCATCGTGTGGTCGACGTCGACGAGCACCGTCGGCTCGTAGAAGTGGCCCGCGCCCGGCGCGCGCGTGGCCGCCGGCCAGCACGCGGCGCGCCCTTGTCGACGGCGTCGTCGACGTGGCGCTCGACGATGTCGAGCTGCGGCGGGAACGTGATCGCGCCGACGTCGACCGTGCCCGGGCCGCCGGGCGCGCCCTGGCGCAGCGCGCGCGACCTTCTCGGACACTTGCGCGACGAACTCGTCGTAGACCGGCGCCTCGACGTAGACGCGCTCGATCGAGATGCAGGTCTGGCCGCCGTTCTGCATCGAGTAGTAGACGGCGGCGTTGGCGGCGCGCTCGAGGTCGGCGTCGGCGAGCACGATCATCGGGTCCTTGCCGCCGAGCTCGAGCGAGCACCGGCGTCAGCGTCGCGCGGCCGCGCTCGGCATGACCTTGCGCCCGGTGCGCGGTGGAGCCGGTGAACATGATCATGTCGACGTGCGTCGATCAGCGCCGCGCCGGTCTCGCCGCGGCCGGTGGCGACCTGGAAGACGTCCTCGGGCAGGCCGCACTCGCGCAGGCCCTCGGCGATCAGCAGCGACGTCAGCGGCGTGACCTCGGACGGCTTGAGGATCACCGCGTTGCCGGCGGCCAGCGCCGGGATGCAGTCGCCGAAGGAGTTCGTCAGCGGGTAGTTCCACGGCCCGATCACGCCGACGAGCGCCGAGCGGGCGGTAGCGCACGACGAGCTTGCTGCCCGAGCACGAACAGCTGGCTGGACGTGACGCTTCTCGTCGGCGAGGTACTCGGGCGCGTGCTTGGCCCAGAAGCCGAACGCGTTGGCGCGCGTAGGCGATCTCGGCGAGCAGCGCGTCCTCGTAGCGTCTTGCCGGTCTCGGAGACGATCGTCTCGACGATCCGCTCGGCGTTGTCGATCAGCCACTTCTGCGCGCGCGGAGCATCACGCGCGCGCGGCCGTCGAAGCCGAGCGCCTCCCACGCCGGCTGCGCGGCGCGCGCGCGCGCGGCCAGCGCGCGCGACGGCGTCGGCGCCGAGGTCGGGGACGGTGCGCGATGATCTCGCCGGTCGCGGGGTTCTCGACGGGATCCTCGATGCGCCGTGTGCGCGCCGCCGTCGGCGCGTGCTCGGCGGTCTGGCCTGCTCGACGGTCGCCATCGGCTCTCCCCTGCTCGCTCTGACGCTCGCTCTGTGCGAGCAGACTACTCGCGAGCCGGCGTCGAGCTCGACAGCTCGATCGACGCGATCGCCGATCGGCGCGTCGGCGGTCGCCGCGTCGGTCGGCGCCCTCGAGCTTGTCGACGACGTCCATGCCCGTCGGTGACCTGGCCGAAGACGGTGTGCTTGCCGTCGAGCCACGGGGCGGCGTCGGTGGTGACGATGAAGAACTGCGAGCCGTTCGTGTTCGGGCCGGCGTTGGCCATCGCCAGCGCGCCGCGGACGACCTTGTGCTCGTTGAACTCGTCCTCGAACGTGTAGCCGGGGCCGCCGGTGCCGGTGCCCTGCGGGCAGCCGCCCTGGATCATGAAGTCCTTGATGACGCGGTGGAAGATGAGCCCGTCGTAGAAGCCGTCGCGCGGCGAGCTTGCGGAAGTTCTCGACGGTCTTCGGCGCGTCCTCGTCGAACAGCTCGAAGCTCGATCGTGCCCGTGGTTGGTGTTCATCGTGGCGGTGGACATCTGGCTGCCTCCTCGGTTGGGGATCAGGCTCCGGCGCGGCTCGAGCGCGCAGCGTGTGGCCGCGCACGCTCGGTGCCGTCGACGCGCGCTCGACGACGCGCGTCGGCGTCGTCCGGCCGGGACCTCGAGCAGCGCGAAGCGCTCGAGCACGCGGACGTTGCGGACCGCCTCGCCGTCGAGGCCGGCCGGGCGGTGACGGCGGCGATGAGGTCGGCGACGCGCAGCCCGGCGGCGCGGCCGCCGCCGAGCGATCAGCTTGGCGTAGGGCTCGTCGCGCGTCGCGCCGCGAGATCGTGCGGCTTGGAGTGCCGGCGCGGGCGCTCCGTCGACCGGCGTCGGGCGCGACGTGCGCGCCCTCCGCCCACGGCGCGATCGTCGTGCCGATGTGGCGTTCGATCGCCTCGAGCTCGCGCTTCTGGCGCGGCTCGACGAACGTGATCGCGCGGCCCGAGCGCCCGACGCGGCCGGTGCGGCCGATGCGGTGCACGTAGACGTCGGGCGAGGTCGGCACGTCGAAGTTGACGATGTGCGTGACCGTCGAGATGTCGAGCCCGCGGGCGGCGACGTCGGTGGCGACGAGGATCGGCACGCGGCCGCCCTTGAAGGAGAGCATCACGCCGTCGCGCGAGCCCTGGGTCATGTCGCCGTGCAGCGCCTTGACGTTCATGCCCGTGGTCGCGCAGCGTGCGGAAGAGCTGGTCGCAGCGGATCTTCGTGCGCACGAAGACGATCGCCTGGTCGGGCTGCTCGGCCTGCAGCACCTCGACGAGCTTGTCGGTCTTCTCGCGCGTCTCGACTCGGCAGCTAGAACTGCTCGACGGTGTCGATCGTCAGCGTCGCGGCCTTGACCTTGATCGATCACCGGGTCGTACAGGTAGCGGTCGGCGAGCGTGCGGATCGGCGGCGGCATCGTCGCGCTGAACAGCGCCGTCTGGCGGCTGCGAGGGCGTCAGCGAGAGGATCTTCTCGACGTCCTCGAGGAAGCCGAGGTCGAGCATCTCGTCGGCCTCGTCGAGCACGACGAAGCGGCAGGCGTGCAGCACCAGCGAGTGGCGGCGAGATCAGGTCGAGCACGCGGCCGACGGTGCCGACGACGACCTGCCCGCCGCCGCGCAGCTGCGCCTGCTGGGTGCGGATCGGCGCGCCGCCGAAGACGGCGACGACGTCGATGCCCTTGTGCGCGCCGTAGGCGCGCAGCGCCTGCGTGACCTGGATGCACAGCTCGCGCGTCGGCGTCAGCACGAGCGCCTGCACCTCGTCGCAGCTCGGGGTCGACGTACTCGAGCATCGGCAGCCCGAAGGCGGCCGTCTTGCCGGTGCCGGTCTGCGCCTGGCCGATCACGTCGCGGCCCTGCGAGCAGCGGCGGGATCGCCTGCTCCTGGATCGGGCTGGGCGACTCGTAGCCGACGTCGCGCGAGCGCGTGCGAGGGTGGGCTCGGACAGGCCGAGCTCGGCGAAGGTCGTCATTGTCGCAGCAGCAGCTTACGCTAGCGGCGCCAGCCGGGTCCGAGCCTCGCGGCAGGTGCTCCGGCGCTCACGCGGCGGGGTCGAGCAGCAGCTTGCCGGTCGTGCGGCGCGCGCGCAGGTCGTCGTGCGCCTGGGCGGCCTCGCGCGAGCGGGTAGGTCGCGCCGATCGACCACGCGCAGCTCGCCGCGCGCGGCGCGCGCGAACAGGTCCGCGAGCGCGTCGGCGAACATGCCCGGGCGCTCGAGGCGTGGAACAGCTAGAAGCCGACGACCGACGCGCGAGTGGCGCATCAGCGAGCCGGTGCGAGACCTCGTTGGGCTCGCTGCGAGGCGATCCCGTAGACGACGAGCCGCCCGAACGGCGCGAGCGCCTCGATAGGAGGCGTCGAACACGCGCGCCGCCGGCCATCTCGAAGACGACGTCGACGGGCCGGCCGTCGTTGGCCTCGAGCAGCGCGCTCGGTGAGGCCCTCGGCGCGCGGCGTCGATCGCCGACGTCGGCGCCGAGCTCGAGCGCCAGCGCGCGCTTCTCCGCGCTCGAGGCGGTCGCGATCACGCGGCCGGCGCCGAGCGCGTGGCCGAGCTGCACGGCGAGCGAGCCGACGCCGCCGGCGGCCGAGTGCACGACGACGCTCTCGCCCGCGGCGACGCGCGCCGGCCGTGCGGTACAGGTGCCAGGCGGTCAGGCCCTGGATGAGCAGCGCCAGCGCCGCGCCGTCGTCGAGCTCGTCGGGGATCGGGAAGACGAGCTCGCCGCGGCGCGATCGCGTACTCGGCGTAGCCGCCGTCGCCGACGAGCGCGACGACGCGCTCGCCGGTGTCCTCGCGCACGCCCGCGACCTCGCCGCCGGGGATGAGCGGCAGCGTGGCCTTGCGCACGTAGGAGTTCGTGCGCGTGTGCGTGTCGGCGAAGTTGAGCCCGGCGCGGGTGACCTGGATCAGCACCTCGCCGGGGCCCGGCTCGGGGATCGGGCAGCTCGACGAGCTCGAGCACCTCGGGGCCGCCGAACTCGGTCATCTGGATCGCGCGCATCGGGCGGTCAGGCTAGCGGAGGCGTTGGGCGTGCTCTAAGGTGCGCGCCGATGTCGATCACCGTCGTCGGATCGATCGCCTTCGACGCCGTCAAGACCCCGTTCGGCGAGCGCGAGCGGATGCTCGGCGGCGCGGCCGTGCACTTCGCGCTGGCCGCGTCGTTCTTCGACGAGGTGCGCGTCGTCGGCCCGGTCGGCGACGACTTCGGCGAGCGCCGAGCTACGACGTGCTGCGCGACGCGCGGCGTCGACATCGACGACGTCGAGCACGTCGCCGGCGGCAAGACGTTCTTCTGGCGCGGCGAGTACGGCTGGGACCTGAACTCGCGCCAGACGCTCGACACGCAGCTCAACGTCTTCGAGGGCTTCGCAGCCGAAGCTCTCGGAGGCGCTCGCGCGTCGAGCGACGTGCTGTTCCTGGCGAACATCCAGCCCGACCTGCAGCGCGAGGTGCGCGAGCAGTGCCCGAGCGCGCGCTTCGTCGCGCTGGACTCGATGAACCTGTGGATCGACATCGCGCGCGACTCGCTGCGTGAGCGCGATCGCGGCGGTCGACTGCCTGATCCTCAACGACGCCGAGCTGCGCCAGCTGACCGGCAAGCCGAACCTCGTCGCGGCCGCGCGCGAGGTGCTCGCGTGGGGGCCCGAGCGTGGTCGTCGCCAAGCAGGGCGAGTACGGCGCGGCGCTCGTCACGCGCGAGAGCTTCTTCGCGCTGCCGGCCTATCCGCTGGAGACCGTGGTCGACCCGACCGGCGCCGGCGACACGTTCGCCGGCGGCTTCGTCGGCTACATCGCCGCGCACCCCGACGAGGAGCTCGTCCGACGAGCTGCTGCGCCGCGCGATGGCCTACGGCACCGCGCTCGCGTCGTTCAACGTCGAGGAGTTCGGCACCGAGCGCGTGCAGCGACTGACCGCGCGAGGAGATCCCGAGCGCGCTGCGCGAGTCACGTCGCGCCGCAGTTGACGCCGCGCTGAATCTCCGACCCGCAGTTGCAGCCGGGCGGGTATGATCGAGCGACGTGATGACTTGGACTTTCATCTGGCTGATGTTCCTGCTGAAGATCCCGATCGTGGCGCTCTTCCTGCTCGTCCGCTGGGCGGTGCGCCAGACGCCGGAGCCGGCGCCCGGCGGCGACGGGGGCATCGGCCCGCGCAATCGGCCGCGCCACCCGCATCACCCGCGCTCGCGGAACCCGCGCCCGCGCCGGCGCGGGCCGCACGGCGAGGCGCCGCCGCCCTCGCCGGCACGCGTGCGCACGCTCGTCGCGCGCACGCGCCTGCCCCACCGCTGAGCCGCGTGGGCGAGCTCGAGCCGCGAGCCAGGCGAGGCGGCCGCGCCTGCCCACCCGGGGTCGTGCGTCGACTTGACTCATAATTCGAGGCGGAACCCCCGCATCCGGCCCACCCGTCGATAGGAGAAGCAGATGAGCACAGAGACCGAGGCTGACGCGAAGGGCCAGGTCGTGGACCCTTCGACGGGCCCAGCGAGCCAGTCAGCAGGAGAGGGCGACGGCGCCGGCGCGAAGGACACGCTGACGGTCACCGACAACCGCACGGGGCGCTCCTACGAGCTGCCGATCACCGACGCGACGGTGCGCGCGATCGACCTGCGCCAGATCAAGGTCGACGAGGACGAATTCGGGATGATGTCCTACGACCCGGCCTTCATGAACACGGCCTCGTGCCGCAGCTCGATCACCTACATCGACGGCGACGCGGGGATCCTGCAGCACCGCGGCTATCCGATCGAGCAGCTGTGCGAGCACTCGAGCTACCTCGAGGTCGCCTACCTGCTGATCAACGGGCGGCTGCCGAACAAAGCCGAGCTCGAGGGCTGGGTCGCACGAGATCACGATCCACACGTTCGTGCACGAGAACGTCAAGGACTTCATGCAGGGCTTCCGCTACGACGCCAACCCGATGGGCATGCTGCGTCGCCTCGGTCGGCGCGCTCTCGACGTTCTACCCGGACGCCAACAAGATCCACGACGAGCGCGATGCGCGCGATCCAGATCATCCGCCTGCTCGCGAAGATGCCGACGCTCGCGGCGTTCGCCTTCCGCCACAACATGGGCCAGCCGTACGTCTATCCCGACAACGACCTCGAGCTACGCGGGCAACTTCCTCGGGATGATGTACAAGATGACCGAGCTCAAGTACGAGCCCGATCCCCGTCTCGAGCGCGCGCTGGACGTCCTCTTCATCCTCCACGCCGACCACGAACAGAACGCCTCGACGAGCGCCGTGCGCTCGGTCGGCTCGACCCAGGTCGACCCCTACTCGGCGGTCGCGGCCGGCGTCGCCGCGCTGTACGGGCCGCTGCACGGCGGCGCCAACGAGGCCGGCGCTGCGGATGCTCGCACGGATCGAGCACGGTCGAGAACATCCCCGACTTCCTCGAGGGCGTCAAGGCAGGGCAACGAGCGCCTGATGGGCTTCGGCCACCGCGTCTACAAGAACTACGACCCGCGCGCGCGGATCATCCGCAAATACCTCGACGACGTGTTCGAGGTGCGCGGCAAGAGCCCGCTGCTCGACGTCGCCACCGAGCTCGAGAAGCGCGCGCTCGACGACGACTACTTCACCTCGCGCAAGCTCTACCCGAACGTCGACTTCTACTCGGGCCTGATCTACGAGGCGCTCGGCCTGCCCGTGGCGATGTTCCCGGTGATGTTCGCGATCGGGCGCACGAGCGGCTGGATCGCCCAGTGGCTGGAGATGGTCGAGGACGACGAGCAGAAGATCGCCCGCCCGCGCCAGATCTACACGGGCGACGCGCGACCGCGACTACGTGCCGATCGATCAGCGCTGACCGGGCTCTGAGCGTCCCTGGTGACGAACCAGTGACGCGAGGGACGGGCGGTGCTTGAAGCGTTGCTTGGCCGTATACGTGTGATGCTCTCGCCGGGTCTGCTGTCGGATGACATGCGCATGTCGCTGAACGATGTCAGCCTTCGAATGCTCAACCTGCCCGCGGCTGTCGGAGCGCGGCGTGATCGCGGACGGCCGGCGTAGGCATGCACGAGCCGTGCCGTCGCCTCGGCGCGGGCCGCCGCGAGCGCCGTCGCGCGCGGCAGCGACGCGATCCCGCGCCTCTGCAAGCTGCCGGGATCGACGGCCGCAGCCGATCTCGTAGACGTCCTGATCTCGCCTCTCACGATCGCCAGTGGCCGACCCAGCCGAGCCACGCGCTCCCCGGTGCGCCGCTCGACGATCGTGAACTGCCGCGGAGCCGGGCTGCTCGTCAGCGGACGCTGCGCGCTCGGCTGATCTTGCTCGCGTGCGAGCTCGTCGAGCTCCTCCGAGATGGCGCATCATCGACGGTCATCGCCGACGCAGCGCTCGACGCTAGACGCGATCGGTCGCACGCCGGGCGCCCAGCCGGTCGAGGCGACGCATCGCCCGACGCGGCTGGGAGCTGGCGCCGGCGCACGCTGGCCTGTCTCAGCCGAGCGTCAGCGCGCCCTAGAGCACCAGCGTGGCCCCGTTCAGCCGCAGCCACTCGCGGTCCTCTTCGTAATCCGGGCACCAGCGCTCGAGCAGCCTCCAGAAGCGCGGCGAGTGGTCGAGCACCTGCAGGTGGCAGACCTCGTGCCAGACGACGTAGTCGAGCACGCGCTCGGGCGCCAGCAACAGGCGCCAGTTGAAGCTCATCGACCCGTTGGCCGCGCACGAGGCCCAGCGCGTCTTCTGCGCGCGGATCGAGAGGTCGCTGTAGGGCGTTCCGGCAAGCGCCGTCGCCTGGTCCAGACGCGGCGCGATCTCGGCACGTGCGGCGCGTCGGTAGAAGCGCTCGATCGCCGGGCGGGCGTCGCCGCCGGGCACGAGCAGCTGCGCGCCGCGGCGATGCACGCGGGTGCGCCCCTCCTGCGCGACCAGCTCGAGCGACTCGTCGAGGTAGGGCACCGTGCCGGCCCGAGCGGCCACACGCGCGAGCGCCTCGCGCGCCTCGTCCAGGCGCCGCTCGATCCATGGGCGCAGCTCGCTGATCGCCGCGGCGGCGGCCCGCTCGGGGGCGCGCGTGGGCAGCACGACCTCCACCCCGGCGTGGGCATGCACGTTGACGCGCACGCGCCGCGCACGCGAGGAGCGACGCACGGTGTAGGGGATCTCGCTGACGCTCACGCAGCGGAGAGTACGCATCCGACCGGGTGGCAGACCGCACGGCCGCCCGGCTGCCCCGATGCACCCCCGGCGCGTGCATAATCCGCTCGCGATGAGCAAATCGAGAGTCCGCCTGCCGAGCGACGTGCGCGAGCCCTACCAGGTGTTTCTCAACGGCGTGCCCCAGCAGCTCGGCAGCGACTTCTCGGTGCGCGAAGGCGCGCTCGTGTTCGAGCAGGAGCTGCGCAAGGACAAGATCAGCGGCTGGCGCTGGCTGCTCGGCGCGTGGGGCGTCGGCACCTACCGCCAGAACGACTCGGTCGACGTGCGCTACGAGGCCCCCGACGGCTCGCCGCGGGTGGCCGAGGGACTCGAGATCGAGGCCGGGTAGATCGCCCGCTCCCACGGGCGCGTCAGCTTCAGCGCGCTGACGATCGCCCGCGTAGCCGGCGAGCGGTTCAGCGTGTAGAAGTGGATCCCCGGCGCGCCGGCCGCCAGCAGCTCCGAGCACTGCAAGGTCGCGTAGGCCACGCCGAAGTCCAGCACCGCCTCGGTGTCCTCTTGGCGGGCGTGCAGCTCCGCGCGCAGGCCCGCTGGGATCTCAGAGCCGCACATCTGCGCCATCCGCTCGACCTGGCCCGCCTTCGTGATCGGCATCACGCCCGGGATGATCGGCACCGTGACGCCGGCCGCGCGCGCTCGTTTGACGAAGTCGAAATAGAAATCGTTGTCGAAGAACATCTGCGTGATCAGGAAGTCCACCCCCGCCTGCACCTTCTCCGCGAGGTAGCGCAGGTCGGACTCCGCGCTCTCGGCGTGGATGTGCGTCTCCGGGAAGCACGCCGCGCCGATCGCGAACGGGTATTCGCCGCCGATCAGCTCGACCAGCTCGCGTGAGTACTCGAGGCCCCCGTCGGTCTTCGTCCAGCCCTCCTGGCCCTCGGGCGGGTCGCCGCGCAGCGCGAGCACGTTTTCGATGCCTGCCTCCCGCATCTCGCCGAGCGTCTCGCGCAGCTCGCTCACGGTCGCGCCGACGCACGTGAAGTGCGCCATCGCCTCCAGGCCGAACTCGTCCTTGATCCGCTTGACGATCTCGATCGTCTTCTCGCGGCTGGAGCCGCCCGCGCCGTAGGTCACCGACACGAACGACGGGTCGAGCGCCTTCAGGTCGCGCAGCGCCGCATACAGGTTCTGCTCGCCGGCGTCTGTCTTCGGCGGGAAGAACTCGAAGGAGAAGACGGGCGTCTCGGAGGCGAGGATCTCGCTGATGCGCATCCGTTGATTATGCAAGCCCGCGCCGGGGAGTCCAGCCGCGCAGCGGTGTTCTCAGGCGGCCCAGCGCTCGGTCTCGCCGGCGATCGGGTGAGCGCGGCCGAGCGCCTGCAGGTGGCGCAGATAGCTGAGCACCTCCGAGAGCAGCCACTGGGCGTTCTGCGCGGAGAGCCTGTCGCCGTAGACGTGCGGGACGATCTCGAAGGCACTCAGCGGTTCGTCGCCGAGCGCACCGGCCACGCCGTCGAGGCGTTCGTGCACGAGCTTGCGGTTGCCTTCGATGTGCGCGTGCACGTCGGCGAACGTGCGCCCGTGGCCAGGCAGGCAGAGGCGCGCGCCGAGTCGCTCGACGACGTCGAGCGAGTGCAGGAACTCGCCGACGGGGTCCGGCGAGGTGCCGTACTCGAAGTACAGCGAGATCCTCCCGAGCAGGTGGTCGCCGGAGATCAGCAGTCGCCGCTCGGGCTGGAACAGGCAGACGTGTGAGGGCGCGTGGCCGGGCGTCTCATAGACCGTCCAGGGCCCGAGGTCGGTTTCGACGGTCACGCCCGTGAGCAGCTCGCGGGCCGGTTCGATCACCGCCGCGAAGCCCGTCTCGCTGGTTTTGCGCTCCTCGGCGTAGCGCCGCAGCGGCTCGGCGGGAACCCCGCTCTGGCGGGCCACCTCGAGGCGACGCGCGAACACGGCCTCGGGGTCCTCGACCATGTTCTTCAGCAGCTCGTGGCTCGGGTGCATCCAGATGTCACAGCCCGCGCGCTCGGCGATGATCGGCGCCTGCCCGCAATGGTCGGAGTGCGCGTGCGTGCAGACGATCAGACTGGCTTGCTCCAGGCGCAGCCCGCACATCTCAAGCGCCCGTTCGAGGTTCGCGATCGAGTCGGGCTGGTACATGCCGGTGTCGAACAGCACGAAACCCTCGCCGGCGCGCACGGCCCAGGCGTTGCAGTGCGGCACGCCCGGCCACGGCAGCGGCAGGCGCAAGCGGAAGATCCCTGGAAACACGCGCTCGCCGCGTCCGAGCTCGCGTTTCGGATCGGCTCGGGACGAGGTCTTCGCACGGCTGCCGTTGCTCGCCTCGACCACGCGCCGGAGACTAGACTACGCACCGAGAGCGGGGTCGGCGGCAGACTGCGAGGAGGAGGACGCATGGCTGAGCAGGAGAGCGACGGGGCAGAGGCGGCGACCAAGGTCGAGCAGGCCGCGGCGAACGTACGCCAGGCCCGCAGCCCGCGCCGCAGGATCACGAAGACGAGCCCCGAGGCGGTCGCGCGGCGCTACTTCGAGGCGATCGACGCGCGCGACCTCGACACGGCCGTGGCGCTGTGGGCGGAGGGCGGGCGCGACAACGTGCGCGGCCAGGTCGACGTGCTGGCGCCCGAGGGCGTACGCGCATTCCTCGGCGAACTGCTGCAGGCCGTTCCGGACCTCGACTTCGAGATCGTCTCGACGACTGCACAGGACACGCGCTGCGCCGCTCAGTGGCGGCTCAGCGGCACGTTCGCCGGCCCGGGCACGCTCAACGGCATCGAGCCGACGGGCGACCGCCTGACGATCGAGGGCATCGACCTGCTGACAGTCGAAGACGGTTTGATCCAGGCCAACGAGGCGTTCCCCGACTCGATCGCGCTGCCGCGTCAGATCGGGATGATGCCGGCGCAGGGCTCGAGCGCCGAAAGCCGGCTCGCGGGCGCCTTCAACGCGCGCACGCGGCTCGGCTCCCGTCTGGCCGGCGGCGAGGCGCAGCTGGTCGCGGAGGGCGTGTGGGTCGTGCAGGGACAGCCGGCGCGCTGCAACGTGTATCTGATCGAGGACGAGGGCGGCGTGACGCTGTTCGACGCCGGCGCGCGCACGATGACGCGCGCGCTCGCCCGCGCCGCAGCCAAGCTCGGTGGCATCCGCCGGATCGTGCTCGGGCACGGGCACACCGACCATCGCGGCGCGGCGCCCGGACTCGGCGCGCCCGTCTACTGCCACCCGGCCGAGGTGCAGGACGCCGAAGGCAGCGGCGGCTTTCGCTACTGGCCGGAGGGCCTCTCGGGGCTGCCCTTCCCCCACCGCCAGGTGCAGCGCCTGATGCACCGCTACGCCTGGGACGGCGGGCCGGTGCAGATCGCCGGCACTGTCTCCGAGGGCGACGAGGTCGCGGGCTTCCGCGTCGTCGAGATCCCCGGCCACGCACCGGGTCAGATCGCGCTGTGGCGCGAGTCGGACCGTCTCGCGCTGAGCAGCGACTGCTTCTACACGCTCGACATCTGGGGCCGCGACTCAGAGCCGCATCTGCCCTTCCCGGTCTACAACTTCGACACCGAGCAGGCGCGCGCGAGCATGCTCAAGCTCGCCGCGCTGGAGCCGGCCGCCGCGTGGCCGGGCCACGCCAAGGCGGTCACCGGCGACGTGCGCTCCCAGCTCGAGCGAGCAGCCGCACAGCAGTAACTTCGCAGCGCCTGCGATGAGTCTCGGTGCCTCGCCGGGTCTAAAGGTGCACAAACGCAAGCAGAGGAGGCACGATGAGAATCGTGATGGTTCGCTATCGCGTGAAGCCCGATCGGGTGCAGGAGAACGAACGGCTGGTCGCCGACGTGTACGAGGAGCTCGCCGAGCTGCAGCCGGACGGCTTCCGCTACGCGACGTTCAAGCTCGACGACGGCACGAGCTTCATGCACCTCGCCGTACAGGCGGACGGGGTCGAGAACCCGCTGCCGAAGCTCGCCGCTTTCGGCCGATTCCAAGCGGACATCGCCGATCGCTGCGAGGAGCAGCCGGTCGTGACGCCGCTCGACGAGGTCGGCTCGTTTCGCCTGTTGCACAGCGAGGGCCGAGTCTGACCGCGCGCCGCCTAAGCTGCCTGCGCATGGGCAAGCGCAACCGCGCCAAGGAACGCCTGCGGGCCCCGAGCAGCGACTACACGGACCCTGAGGGCAATGTGCTCACGCTGCGCGGCTCGCTCACGCCGGCGGCTCGGCGCGAGTACGCCGAGACCCTCTCAGGTGGCGATCCGGCACGCGCGGCGAGCACGCAGGAGGATGCCTGGCAGCGCGCCGTCGAGCTGCTGTTCGAGCGCCTCGCGGTGCGCTGGACGATCGCCGGCGCGCCGATCGAGCGCCAGCGCGAGCTGCTCGCGCGCTTCCGCGTGGCCGGCCCGAACGAGCGCGCGTGGGTGCGCGACGCGCTGCGCGAGCACTGCGCCGCGCACTTCCCGGACGTGGAAGCGCCTTAGCCGAGCAGCTCGAGGCGCGGCCCCTGCGCGCTGGCGGCCGATACGAACCGCGCGGTGGCGGGGCTGAGCACGAAATCGTGCGTCTCCCCTCCCTCGCCGCGAACCTCGAGGCGGCGGCCCTCCTCGCGCACGCCGACGATCGTGCCCCGCTCGAAGCCGCCGCCGAAGTGGGCGATGCGCACATGCGCGCCGACTTTGGGCACTGGGCGCGAAGGTCCGAGCATCCCACGATGCTAGGCGGGCGAGGCTGGACGCGAAGTCCGTGCAAGAGATCGCGCTCCCACCGCGTGTGAACGCGCCGCTCGATACCTTGGGTCGGATGCGCCGCACCAAGATCGTCGCCACCATCGGACCGGCCTCGCGCGAGCCGGAGACGCTGCTGCGGATGATCGAGGCCGGAATGGACGTGGCGCGCCTGAACTACTCCCACGGCACGCTCGACGAGCACGCCGAGACGGTGCGGCGGCTGCGCGACGCGGCGGGCCGCGTGGGGCGACCGGTGGCGATCCTGCAGGACCTGCCGGGGCCGAAGCTGCGGATCGGCCCGCTGCGCGAAGACATCGTCGAGCTGAAGCCCGGCGAGCACCTGACGTTCTCGGTCGACGGCGAAGAGGTCGCGGGGGACGCCAAGCGGATGAGCGTCTCCTGGGCCGGGATGGCCGATGCGCTCGAGCAGGACGCCATCCTGTACCTCGCCGACGGGTCGGTCCGCCTGCGCGTGCTCGAGGCGCGCCCGGCAAGCCGCGAGGTCGAGGCGGTCATCGAGGTCGGCGGCGCCGTCGCCTCGCGCCAGGGCCTGAACATCCCGGGTGAGGTCGAGTCGCTGCCGGCGGTGCCCGAGGAGGACTTCGAGCTGCTGCGCCACGGCGAGTCGATCGGCGTGGACATGGTCGCGCTCTCGTTCGTGCAGCGCCCCGAGGACGTCGAGTCGGTGCGCGAGCACACGCGCCTGCCGCTCGTGGCGAAGATGGAGAAGCCGCAGGCGGTGCAGCGCGCGGCGGAGATCCTCAAAGCGGCCGACTGCCTGATGGTGGCGCGCGGCGACCTCGGCATCGAGCTGCCGATCGAGCGCGTGCCGATCGTGCAGAAGCAGCTGCTCGAGCTGGCCGGCTGGATGGCGCGCCCGTCGATCACGGCCACGCAGATGCTCGACTCGATGGTCGTCTCCTCGCGCCCCACCCGCGCGGAGGTGGCGGATGTGGCCAACGCGATCCTCGACGGCACCGACGCCGTGATGCTCTCGCAGGAGACGGCGATCGGCAGCTACCCGGTCGAGGCGGTCGCGATGATGGCCGCCGTCGCCGTGCAAGCCGAGGCGATCGCTCCGTACGAGCGCTGGAACGACTCGCGTGTGCGGCGCACGGAGTCCGACCCGGCCTACACGATCGCGCACAACCTCAGCCTCGCCGCGCGCGAGCTGCGCCTGGACGCGCTGATCGTGCCCACGCTGTCCGGCCGCTCGGCGCGCCTGGTCTCGGCGCACCGGCCGACCGTGCCGATCTACGCGCTCTCGCCCGGCAAAGAGACCGTCCGTCGCTGCGCGCTGATGTGGGGCGTGCAGGCCGCTTCGATGCGCCGCCACGAGACGACCGAGGCGCTGATCGCGGACGCCGCGCGGCGCGTCGTCGAGCTGGGCTGGTGCAAGACAGGGCAGCGCGTCGGCATCACCGCCGGGCTGCCATCGGGCCGCCCGGGCACGACCAGCCTCGTGCAGATACAGGTGTTGTAGGTAGCTCGATCCACCCTCCGATTCGCGCGAGAAGCTCAAGCCGGCGAATCGGGTTTGGAACTTGCTCGCCGCGGGTAGTTGCCTAGTGCGGGAGGCTTCGATGCTGGGGTGTCCCGTGCGCAGACAGCGGAAGACGTAGCCGGCGACACGAGCGCCGATGGGTCGAGCCGCGATCCTGAAGATAGGAGCGCGTCATGACCCATGTAGCAACTGCCCCTCGGCGTCGCCAGTCGCGAGTCGCCTGCCTGCCGGCCGATGAGGCATCCCTGTTCAGAAGGTGGAAGGTGGGCGGCGACCGGCTCGCCCGCGAGTCGCTGATCCGCGATTACACGCCGCTCAGCCGCAGCCTGGCGCGCCGCTACGGGCGCTCCTCCGAGCCGTTCGACGACCTCTTCCAGGTCGCGCAGCTCGGGCTGCTGAAGGCGATCGACCGCTACGACCCGGACCGGGGCTTCCCCTTCAAAGCCTTTGCCGTGCCGACGATCCTCGGCGAGATGCGTCGCTACTTCCGCGATTCGGGCTGGTCGGTGCACGTGCCCCGCGGGGCGCAGGAGCGAGCGCTGCAGGTCCGCGAGGCCCAGCAGCAGCTGAGCGAGGACTGCGGGCACGCGCCGAGCGTCTCCCAGCTCTCTCAGTACCTCGAGATCGCCACCGATGAGGTGCTCGACGGGCTGCGGGCGCTGGCCGGCTACGGCACGCTCTCGCTCGACGCGCCGAGGCGTGGCGGCGAGGAGGACGAAGGCGGCTCCTACGCCGAATCGGTCGGCGAGGAGGACAGGCGCTTCGAGCTGATCGAGCTGGGGCTGAGCGTCGGCTCGGCGCTCGAGCAGATCTCGCCGCGCGAGCGGGAGATCTTGCACCTTCGCTTCGTCGAGGACCTCACGCAGACGCAGATAGCGCAGCGGATCGGCGTCTCGCAGATGCAGGTCTCGCGCCTCTTGCGTCGCTGCCTGGATCAGCTGCGCGAGCTGACCGAGGTCTCAGACGAAGCTTCCGGCCCGATCGAGGCCGGCACGGGCGTGGGGGGCAGCGAGGACGACTGACGCCTCCCAGGGGCTTTCTCCGCGGGCCGCACAGTCAGAGCGCCGCGGCCCGCGGATTAGCCCTTACGCGGCAGCTCGAACCAGACTTTGGTGTCGCCGCGCGACTGCACGCCCCAGCGGTCGGCGACTTTCTCGAGCAGGTAGAGCCCGTAGCCGTCGTGCGTGCGCGCGGGGTCGCGCGGACGCGGGGTGAAGCCTTCGCCGGCGTCGGTCACGGTCACGCGGATCGTGCGCTCGCCGAACGATGCGAGCAGGCCGACCGGCGCGCGTGGGTCGCCGCTGGAGTGGCGCACGGCGTTGCTGACGACCTCTGAGACGAGCAGGATCAGCGACTGGCAGAGCGAGCCGCCGAGCTCGAGCTCGCGGCAGCACTCGGCGATCTCCGCGCGGGCGAGGGCCGGCGCCTGCACATCGTGCTCGAGCTCGAGCTCGACACGGAGCGTCCGTGTGCTCCTGCCGGTGGCGAACGTTTTTTCGGATGAGCGCGCAGTCACTTGAGGCTCGGATCCTCGACGAACGGCAGATTCTCCTCGACGCCGCTGACGCGAAAGACCTTCATCACGGGCTCGGCGGGACGGATCAGCCGCAGCGTCCAGCCCTCGGCTGCAGCGCGCTGGTCGAGCACGATGAACAGGCGCAGGCCCGAGGAGTCGACAAAGCCGAGCTCGCTCAGGTCGATCGTCAGCGTCCGTACCTCTGCTGTCAACGTCGCATTCACCGCAGCCTCCACGCGCGGCACCGTCGCTATGTCGAGCTCACCCGAGAGCGCCAGTCGCGCGGCGTCCTGCTCGCGAACGCTCTCGATCTCAAACGGCGTCTGAGACATCTTCTCCCTACCCGTTTCCTCGAGCGTCCACGCTCGACAGTTGATCGAGTCGCACCCCGGTGGGCGACTCGCCGCTGTAGCGCATTATCACGACGGCAGTATCGTCAGCCTGCGCGCCGACCTGAAACTCGTCGAGCGCCGCGAGCAGGCGCGTGCCGATCTCCGACGGAGCCAGGCCGCGCGCATCGGCCAGCGTGGCCCGCAGGCGATCGGCGCCCCAGCGCTCCCCGCCGTCGCCGACCGTGTCGGTGACGCCGTCGGTGAACGCCACGAGCGTCTCGCCGGGGCACAGCTCGACCCGCGTTTCGGGCCAGCGCGTTCGCGCGAGCGCACCGAGCAGCGTGCCGCCCTCGCCGGTCTCGCTCACGCCGCCCTCGCCGATGCGCAGCGGCGGTGGATGGCCCCCGACGGCGAGCGTCGCGCCGTCGGAGCAGATGCGCAGGCACAGGGCGGTGCACAGCGAGACCGTCGGGCGGCGGCGCAGCGCGGCGTCGATGCGCGCGAGCACCTGTCCCGGGCGCGGATCGAATTCGGATGCGGCGCGCGCGGTGTGGCGCACGAGCGAGGTCAAAGAGGCTGCGCCGACCCCCTTGCCGGTGACGTCGCCGATCACCATCAGCCACTCGCCGTCGAGCTCCCAGAAGTCATAGAAGTCGCCGCCCACCTCGCCCTCCTGCCCGGCCGGTCGATACAGCGCGGCGAGCTCCCAGCCGGGGATCTCGGGGATCGCCTCGGGCAGCAGGCTGTCCTGCAGGGTGCGCGCGATCGCCGAGCGCTCGCTGTACAGGCGCGCGCTCTCGACGGCGAGCGCAGCGCGGGCGGCGATCTGCTCGGCGAACTCGAGATCGCCGCGGTCGAAGCTGCGCCTGGACTCGGCGTCGACCATCGTCAGCGCGCCGATCGTGCGGTCTCGCACGCGAAGCGGCACGATCAACACGGCGCGCATGCCGACCTCGCGCAGCAGGCGCAGGTGCTCCTCGTCGACCGCCGCAGCCACGAGCAGCTCGTCGGCGATGTCTGTGTAGAGCTGTGATTCGCCGGTGCGCAGGACGCGACCGAGCCCCTGCTCGGGGTTGAGCTTGTCGGGCTCGTAGGCACGCAGGCGCGCGGCCGTGCGCAGCTTGGCCGGGTCGGAGTGCGCGATCGCCACCGGTTCGCGCCGCCCATCCTCGGTGAACAGGTCGACGGCGCACCAGTCGGCGACCTGCGGCACGGCGAGCCCGGCGACGTTGCGCAGCGTCTGCTGGTAGTCCAGCGAGGAGGCGAGTACGTCGCCGACCTGCGCGAGGAACTCCATCCGCAGCGAAGCGCGCTTGGAGTGCGTGACGTCCTCGATGATCGTCACGGCGGCCTCGATCTCGCCGGCGGCGTCGCGCACGCCGGTGGCCTTCAGCAGCGTCCACTGCTCGTCGCCGCTCTCACGATCCACGGCTCGCAGCAGCAGCGGCTTGGGCTGCTCGCCGCGCAAGAGCTTGACCGAGGGCAGGTCGTCCATGCGGATCTCGGCGCCGTGCTCGTCGGTCGTCTCGTATGCAGTCATCAGCGCGCGCGGGTCGGCGGCGCGCAGCTGCTCGACGGAGTCGAAGCTGAGCCGCGCAAGCGCGGCGCTGTTGGCGTAGATCAGACGATCGTCGCGCCCGCGGATCGTGACGGCCTCGGCGAGCGAGTCGAGGATCACGGCAAGGCGCTGTTCGCTGCCGGCGAGCGCGCGCTGCAGCTCCTCGACGAGGCGCTCGGCCTGGCGGTCGCCGTCCATGCGGGCGATTATCCCGCCAAACCGTCCCGTTGGCCAGCATCTCGTGCCCTCCCGGGCAGGACCGGCCGGCGCTCAGCGCGCGCCGACGCCGGAACGCCCGTAGAACTCGGCCTCTTGGCGGCCGAGCTCGGTGACGGGCTGATCGCCGTACATCCACTCGCGCGCGATCCGGTGCCAGTTGTTGCGCGCGCGCAGCTGCGAGAGCACGGCCAGCGTGAGCATCTCCATGCGCCGGCCGAACAGGTGCTCGGGGCGCATGTCCTGGTGGCGCATCTCGCGGAAGTGGGTCGAGCGCGGGTCGGAGCTCTCGATCATCACCTCGGTGGCGATCTCCGGTGAGAGCTCGACCACCTCGTCGGTCGTGTACCACCAGATCGCGGAGCGGATGAAGTCGAGCAGGTGCTCGGGATCGACGCGCTCGGGGTCGGGCAGGAAGCCCGATTCGGCGAGCAGCCGGTGCAGGGCGATCGCATTGCCCTCGGCGACCGCGCGCTGCGCGGCGAGCTCGAGGTCGACCGGGCCCGCGTCGAGGCGCTTGAACAGGCCGAAGTCGAGGAACGCCACACGGCCGTCGTCGAGCAGCAGGAAGTTGCCCGGGTGCGGGTCGCCGGAGAACTGGCGGTGGCGATAGAGGCAACCGAGGAAGAAGCGGAAGACGATCTCGCCGATGCGGTCGCGCTCGGCCTGCCCACGCCCCTTCAGGTCCTCGAAGCCGACACCCTTGACGAATTCGGAGACGAGCACGCGCTCGCGCGAGAGCGAGCTGATCACCCCGGGGACGACGATGAACGGATGCCCGTCGAAGATGCGCGCGAGCGCGCGCTGGTTCTGCGCCTCGAGCTCGTAGTCGAGCTCCTCGATGATCCGCTCGCGGACCTCCTTGGTGATCGCCTTGACGTCGAGTCCGGGCGTCATCCGCTTGAGCAGGCGCATGATCATGTCCAGGTTCTGCATGTCGGCGCGCACGGCCGTCGCGACGCCGGGGTACTGCACCTTGACGGCGACGTCGCGCCCGTCGTGCAGCGTGGCGCGGTAGACCTGCCCGATCGACGCGGCCGCGATCGGCTCCTGATCGAAGGATGCGAAGACGTCGTCGATCGACTCTTCGAGATCGTCCTCGATCACCTTGCGCATCTGCTTGAAGGAGACGGTCGGCGCGGCGTCGCGCAGCTTGGCCAGCTCGCGCTGGAACTCCTCGCGGTGCTGCTCGGGCACGAGGCCCATGTCGAGGAAGGACATCACCTGCCCCAGCTTCATCGCGGCGCCCTTCATCGTCCCCAGCGCGGCGACGATCTGCTTGGCCGTCTCGAGCTGGCGCTTGGCCATCGCTTCCTCGGAGGCCTCCTCGCCGCGAGTGACGTTCGCCGCACGGGTGCCGAACTGCTTGACGGCCTCTCCGGCGGCCAGCGAGGCGACGGTCGCGGTGCGGCGAACGCGCGAGGTCGGGATCTTCTCGCTTTCGCGCGCCATGGCTGCATCCTAGGCGCAGCCGGGCGGAGCCTCTGCCCGGCGCCTGGACGCGGCTAGCTGCTTCGCTGCACTTTCGAGCCGGGCACGATGTCGTCGGCGCCGCCGGGCCAGCGCACCCAGGCCTTGGTTCCGCCGTCGTAGTCCTGGCCGAGCAGCACGAGCGTGGCGGGCTCGCCGAGCGCCGTGCACGGCTCGGAGCCCTCCGGGTCAAGGCCCCGCCAGACGCGGATGAAGCCGTTGCCCTCCCACTCCTCGGCAACCGTCGTGGCGTCGGAGTGGCCGGGATAGATGACGGTCTGCGGCGGCAGCTCCATCAGCGTGCCCATGATCGAGTCGCGCAGGTCGGCGTAGGTGCTGTGGCCGGGCGCTTTGACGCCGCCGACGGAGTTCTTGAACAGCGTGTCGCCGGTGAACACGACGGCCTCGCCGCCGCTGAAGCCTCCGGGCGAGGCGCTGCTGCCGCGGCCGCGGACGGGGGTCGCGCCGGCGCCTTCGCCGACGAGGAAGGAGAGCATCCCCGCGGTGTGGCCGGGCGTGTTCAACGGGCGCACCTCGAGCGTGCCGAAGCGCAACGTCTGCCCGGCCTGGATCGGATGCATGTGCGCCGTCGCCGAGCCCGCGTCGGCGGCGTCATCGGCGCCGGACTCGGCGATGATCATGTCGCGCTCGGGCGGGTTGATCAGCACCTCGATCTCGGGCCAGCGCTCGCGCAGCACGCCGACGTCGCAGACGTGGTCGAAGTGGTGATGGGTGAGCAGCACGTGGGTCGGCAGCAGGTCGAGGCGGTCGGCGGCCTCGATCAACGGCATCATCGGGCCGCCGGCGTCGACGAAGAAGGCCGGCCCGCCGTTGCCGTCGCAGACGAGGTAGGTGTTCGACAGGAACTGCGGGTGCATCGAGGTCTCGACGATCATGCGCGCCATCCTACGCCTGCGCGACGAGACGAGCGAGTCCCTGCAGGTAGCGCTCGTCGCCGACCTCGCGCCGCCACTGCAGCACGTCGACGGCGCCGGCGCGCTCGACGATCCTCGCGTGCGCCTCGGCCAGCGTCGGCGCGGTCGTGGCGAGCGCGACGGCGCGCGAGGTGCCGACGGTCCTGTAGGTGTCGCCGGCGACATGGACGGCGGAGGAGAAGAACACGCTGCAGCCGGCCCGCTCGATCGCCTCGACGTCGAGTGAGAACTCATATGGCTCGGCGGCGACGCCGGCGGTGCGCGGCAGTGCGTAGTCGGGCGAGACGAGGTACAGCACGAGCGAGGCGTCTGAGCTGAGCGGCACGTCGGCAGCGCTCAGCTCGCCTGCGCAGATCCGCTCCATCACGGCCGGCCAGTTGCCTTGGAACAGGCTCATGATGTTCATGCACTCGGGGTCGCCGAAGCGCGCGTTGAACTCGATCACCTGCACGCCTGCAGGGGTGGCGAAGAAGCCGCTGTTCATGACGCCGTTGAAGCGGCGCCCTTCGGCGGTCAGCCGGGCGATCACGCGCTCGACGATCGAGCAGGCCTGTTCGTAGTGGGCGTCGGTCATGAACGGCAGGATCGGTCGCTCGGTGCTGAGCGAGCCCATCCCGCCCGTGCCGGGGCCCTCGTCGCCGTCGAAGCGATAGGGGTAGTCGTAGGTCGAGGGCGGGAACACGACGGTGTGCCCGTCGCTGATCGCCTGGATCGTGAACTCGGCGCCGGCGATCTTCTCCTCGACCAACACCGAGTCGCCGCGCTTGCCGGCGGCGAGCAGGCTGCGCGCGTAGTCGGCGGCCTCGGCGTGGTCGGCGAGGTGCGGCCCCATCACCTTGACCCCCTTGCCGCCGGTCAGGCCGGATGGCTTGACGACGACGGGCAGCGAACCGAAGGACGCGATCGCCGCGTCGACCTCCTCGGCGCCGTGCACGACGCGCAGCTTGGGCGTCGCCTCGGGCGCGACCTCGCTCAGCAGGCGGCGGGCGAAGGCCTTGTTCCACTCGATCTCGGCGCCGTCACGGGTGGGGCCGACGGCGCGGACGCCATGGGCGAGCAGCTCGTCGACGACGCCGGCCTCGAGCGGTTCGTCGGCGGAGACCATCGCGATCTCGATCGCCTGCTCGCGGGCGAACTCGGCGACGGCCCGCGCGTCGCAGACGTCGCCGAGCTGCACCTTGCCGCCCGACGCCTCGGCATAGCGCACGAGCGACGGGTTGAGATGACCGGCGAAGGCGTACAGCTCGCTGTGCTCCGCCATGCGGGAGGCGAGGGCGCTCTCTCGCCCGCCGTGACCGACGATCAGGGTTCGCACGCGCGGCGAGTATACGGTCGCCGCGCTCAGCCCCGCGCCTCGGCCTCCTCGGCGCCGTAGAACGGAAGCTGCTCGAGCAACCCGGTCAGCGCGAAGACCTGTTGCACGGTATCTGGGCCACGGATCACGGCGAGCTCGCAGCCGCTGCGCTCGCACAGCTTGCTCGCGTAGACGATCGCCGCCAATCCGGTCGAGTCGATGAAGGCGAGTCCGCTCAGGTCGAGCTTGAGCGCCTTGATCCGGCCGGCCGCGAACAGACGCGCGATCGTCTGCTGCAGACGATGGGCCGAGTCGATGTCGAGCTCGCCGGCGAGCAGGACGGACACTCGGTCCGCCTCCCTGCGCTCCTGTAGCTCCAGCCCCGTGCGCCGCATCCGTGCTTTACCCCTACCCGCTCTGGCGAAGCTCCAGACGACCTGGACAGCGTGGTCATCTGCGCCATAGACTCACCCCATGGCCCTGATCCACACCTGCTACCGCATAACCGACGTCGACCGCTCGGTCGCCTTCTACGAGGCGCTCGGCTTCCAGGAGGTCGGCCGGCTGCCGATCAAAGACGAGGCGGTCAACGTGTTCATGAACCAGCCGGGCGACGGCGACATGCCGCGCCTGGAGCTGACGTACAACTTCGGCGTCGACTCATACGACGTCGGCACCGGCTACGGGCACATCGCGATCACCTCGGACGACCTCGACGGAACGCTGGCCAAGCTCGCCGAGCAGGGCATCGAGCCCGAGAAGCCGCCGTACTCGGTGCGCGAGGGCGGCTCGCGGCTTTGCTTCGTGCGCGATCCCGACGACTACCGGATCGAGATCATCGAGCAGACGTAGCGCGAGCGAGAAGCACGGCTGTGAGTCGCCTACAAGCGATGGCGTCCGGGCCGCCGCGACGCCTCGTCCTGGATCGCATGAGCTTTAGGGCCGCAGCGGACCCGGTCGAGGACGTCGAGCCAGCGCATGGCCGGCTCTGCACCTCTGAGGAAGACGGTCACGAACGCCGCTAGGACAATCGCCCACCATGGACAACCGGCCAGCCCGGCCCCGACGATGGAGCCTGCAGTCGATAGGTGGCTGGCGGTCGCGCGCATCGCATAGCGCAGTGAAGGCGCATCCGTGGACGGAGTTCGCAACCCCTTTCTTTAGCCCGGTTGTGTATGTACCTGCAAATGGGCCGTTTCTGCCGCTTGTCGCTGTCCATCTTGCCGATCCATAGTCGTTACGGTTCATGCGGTGATCGATGAACGCTGCCAGCGATGTCACTGCCCGTTTCATAGAGCTGTCTTCTGGCTCTTTCATCGAGGCAGTCCGGTTTGCCCTAATTGCGCCTGGTACATCATGGAAAGCTGGTTCGAGAGCCCTGACGACCTACTTGAGTTCTGGCGAAAACACCGCCGCGCCTGCATTGGCGAATGCGGCCGCAACGTAATCGACCTCCGCACGCGTGGCCAACGGGTGGCCGCCTGCTCAAGCCATTGTCGCCGCCGCTACTTCAACGACTTAAGGCGGATGGATCGCCGAGCGAGGCTGACAACGCTTCCGCCCCTCACCTGCGTCGAGTGCGGGGCTGATCTGATCGTTTCCCGATCAGATCTTCGCTACTGCTCGCCACGGTGCCGCGTACGTGCTCACCGCAAGCGACAACGCGTGAGACCCGCGACAACGCGGCATGAGTTGCAAACCGACCACTACCCGACGACTACCGGATCGAGATCATCGAGCAGCCGACGGTAGGTCAGACGCAGGGCTGATTGCGCGGCACGGAGTGCTCGCGGGACTATCGCGTGGAGATCATTGGGCAGTCCAACGCCGCTGAGTCAGGCAATTAGTTGGAAGCGCGGTCTCCCGTTCAAGTAGGTTCGCCTCCAGCACAATCCGAGCAAGGGGGTAGGACATGAGCGGGCAGAGCGAGGGGGTCGTCAAAGGTCTCTACGAGGCGTTCGCGCGCGGCGACGTGCCGAGCGTGCTGGGCGGGTTCGCGCCTGACATCGAGTGGCACGAGGCCGACGGAATGCCGTACGGCGGCGTCTACCGCGGGGCCGAGGCGATCGCGCAGAACGTGTTCGGGCCGATCGCCACCGACGTCGAGGGATTCGCGATCGTCCCGGAGCAGCTGATCGCCGCGGGCGACACGGTGGCTGCGGTCGTCCGCTACACGGGCAAGGGCAAGGCGACGGGGAAGTCGCTCGACCTCGCGGTCGTGCACGTGTGGGACATCCGCGACGGCAAGGTGGCCCGCTTCCGGCAGTTCGCCGACACGGTCAGCTACGCCGAGGTGGTGCCGGCCGACGCGTCGGTGGCCGCCGCTTAGCCGGTTACCCACCCATTCGCGAGCGTTGGCCATTGCTGACGAGGTCGTTCCTGGCGACCTTCGTCGGTGGCGCAGTCGGTTGGAGCGCGCTGTTCGCGGGCCTCGATTGGGGACTTGCGATCGGCGTGAGCGTCACGCTGGTCGTGATCGGCTTCTGCTCGTGGCGAAGGCCCGTATCCGATCTGAGATTCATGCTCGGCTTCGCGCCGGCGTTCGCGTTGTTGACGTGGCCGACGCTCTATCTCGGCGTCGGGCTTGTTCGCTATTGGCTGACCGGCGAAACACTTGGCGAGTGACGGCTGAGCAACGCACGCAGTTACATGTGCTACATTGTGACGCACATGGCCACGACAGCGCCCACATCCACGGTCGGCGTGCGCGAGCTGCGCCAGAACCTGAGCAAGTATCTCGAGCGCGTAAAGGACGGGGAGACGCTCCTCGTCACGGAGCGTGGTACTGAGGTTGCGCGGCTGGTACCTTCGCGCCCGGATATCGATCCGTTCTATCTCGAGCTCGCCGAAAAGTACGGCGCAACTATCCCGAAGGGCGACTTGGTCGAGACGATCGCGAACCTCCCGTCCCGACCGAAACCGGCGCCTGCGGGAACCACAGACGCGCTCCTCGCCGAGGACCGCCGTGACAGATTCTGAGCGCGCTCGCTCGACGATCTACGTCGACACGAGCGTGCTCGGCAGGGTCATCCTCGAAGAGCCCGACAGGGAGGCGATCGTACGCGAGCTGACCGGCTTCGGCCGGAGGGTTGCCAGCCGGCTGCTGGGAATCGAGCTTCGTCGCCTCGCCCTACGCGAAGACGCCTCGGAGGAAGCGGAGCAGATCCTCGCGAACGTCGTGCTGATCCCGATCGATGAGGCGATCATCGCTTCTGCGGAGCGCATCGCTCCGCTCACAGTGGCCACGCTCGACGCGATTCACCTGGCCACGGCGCTGCGCTTGGCGGCCGAGGACAAGCTCGACGCGCTGATGACCTATGACAAGCGGCTGGCCCAGGGAGCAGAAGAACACGGCCTCGCCGTCCTCGCCCCAAGCTGAAGCGCCGCGCTACCCTCCCAGAACCGATGTCGGACACGGCCAAAGTCGCCAAGAACCTCGAGCGCTTCGCGCAGGCGGTGGCGGCGCACGACCGTGAGAACCCGACGCACACGGCGCACGGCATCGGCTTGGCGCACTTCGACATGGAGCGTCTGGGCTTCGACGAGGGCGAGGAGATCCTGCCGGGCATCACGATCCACGCAGACAGCGGCGTGACGGGCAACTTCCGCGTGCTCTGCGACGGCGAGCACGACGAGCAGGCGGAGCAGGCCGAGCAGGAGGTCGTCGAGGCCGTCTCCACGCAGTCCGTCGGAGACGCAGTCACCCCCAGCGCCGCTCCGTTCCCGTTCGAGCGCTAGCCCCACTTCAGTCGTCTTCTCTTTTTATTAATCGATAGAAGACGAATCGCCGTTGCCGCCTGCCCGGGCCGCGCCCGGCGCGAGTCTCAAGCGGGCGGCATCGATTTTGGACGCCCGGCCAAGGGCACGCGGCCGCCGCGGGCGGCAAACTCACTCCTCGTGACCGCAGAGGAGACCGTCGGGGCGCCCGGCTCCGGGCGCTGCCGTGACTGGACCGGGCACGTGATCGTGTGCGGGCTCAACGACGTCGCGCTGCGCACGGTCGAGCAACTGCACCTCGCCGGCGCGCGCACTGTCGTGCTCAGCGACGAACCCGACGAGCGCCTGATCCGCATCGTGCGCGGCTGGGACATCCCGCACCTGCCGCGCGGCGGACATCTGTCACAGCCGCTGTTCGACGCCGGCATCGCCGGCGCCCTGGCCGTCGTCTGCGCCGAGAGCACCGACCTGCGCACGCTCGAGACGGTGCTGCAGATCCGCGACCTGCGCCCCGACGTGCGCGTCGTCGCCGACCTCGACAACCCCTCCGTGGCGCACGCGCTGGAGGGCGTGCTCAGCTCCGTCGGCGTGCTCGACGTCGCCGCGCTGTTCGCGCCGGCCGTCGTCGAAACCTGCCTCGGGCGCCGCGCGCGCGAGATCCAGCTCGGCAGGACCGCGTTCGTCACGGCCGAGGTGAGCGCGCCGCGCGACGGCACGCTGCGCGAGCTGTACGGCAGCCTCGCGCCGATCGGCGTCGTCGCCGATGCCGATGAGACCGTGATCGCCTGCCCCGGGCGCGATCAGCCGGTCTCTGCGCGCGACCGCGTGACGCTCCTCGGCACGCGCGCAGAGCTCGACGCGGCCGGGCTCGTACGTCACGAGCCGAGCACCGGCGCCACCGCCGCCGCGCAGGCGCGCAGCTTCCTCAAGCGCCAGCGCAGCGCGATCGCCGGGATCGTCGATCGCCCGCTGCGCGTCGCGCTGCTGCTCGCGCTCGCCCTGCTCGTGAGCTCGACGATCGTGCTGCACTTCGCCTACCACGAGCCGCTCGGGCGCTCCCATCTCAGTCTGCTCGGCGCCGCCTACTTCACCGTCGAGACCGTCGCCACGGTCGGCTTCGGCGACTACTCCTTCGCCGCCCAGCCGAGCGGCATGGTCGTGTTCGGCATCTTCCTGATCGTCGCCGGTGTGACGCTGACGACGACGATGTTCGCGCTCTTGACCAACGCGCTCGTCAGCCGGCGCCTGGCGCAATCGCTCGGCCACGGGCGGATCCCCGGGATGAGCGGCCACGTCGTGCTCGTCGGCCTCGGCAGCGTCGGCATGAAGGTGCTCGAAGGGCTGCTCGGCGCCGGCGCCGAGGTCGTCGTGATCGAGCGCATGGAGAGCAATCCCAACCTGACAGAGGCGCGCGCGCTGCACGCGCCGATCGTGCTCGGCGACGCGACGCTCACGCGCACGCTCGACGCCGTCAACCTGTCCGAGGCGGCCGCCGTCGCGATCCTCACCTCCGACGACCTGACCAACATCGAGACGGGCCTCGCGATCCGCGACCACCTCGGCGAGCGCTGGGCCGACGTGCCGGTCGTGCTGCGCGTGTTCGACCGCCAGCTCGGCCATCGCCTGGAGTCGAGCTTCGGCTTCCGCCACGTGTGGTCGACCTCGGCGATCGCCGCCCCCTGGTTCGTCGGCGCCGCGCTCGGCCTCGACGTGCTGTTCACCTTCTACGTCGGCAACCACCCGTTCCTGCTCGCCCGCCTGCGCGTCAGCGCCGGCGGCGGCCTCGACGGCCTGGCGATGCGCGAGCTGCCCGGCACCGTGCGCGTCGTCGCGATCCGCCGCGCCACGAGCGCCAACGCGCTCGAGCACCCGCCGCGCCGCGACACGCGCCTGGCGCCGCAGGACGACGCCTACCTCGTCGGCCCCTACGCAGGAGCTGCTCGAGGTGCTGCGCCACGACCGCGAGAGCGGCGAGGCTGAGGTCAATCGGTAAGCACCGACATGACGTCGGGCGCCTCATACATCCGCGTCCCACGGGAGAGACGGAACGAAAGGCGCAATATGCCGAGATCGACAAGCGCCTTGATCGCATTCGTGGCTCCCTGCCCGCTGAGTCCGTAGCGCCTCGCGACGGATGGACCGGTGACATAGGGAGCACCCACGAGATCAGCCGCCAGCTGCTCCGCGACACCTCGTTTGCGCGCCGACTGAACGCGCGAGCGCAGGTCGGCCTGAAGACCGACCAGGCGCTCGACCTTATGCTGGGACTCGGCCGCTGAAGCCGCGACGCCTTCGGCAAAGAAAGTCACCCAGGCGTCCCATCGACCGTCGCAGCTCAGCTCGAGCAGCGCGTCCTGGTACTGCTCGCGACGCTGCTCGAACCAAGGAGATACGACCAGCAGTGGCTCACGGATGACTGCACCTCGGAGCAACTGCACGATCACCAGCAGTCTGCCGAGCCGACCGTTCCCGTCGGAATACGGGTGCAGAGTCTCAAACTGGTAGTGGACCATTGCTGCGTGAACCACCGCTGGGAGAGGCGGGGGATTCGCGAGCCAGTTCAGGAGGCCTTCGACGCCGGCCACCAGCTGATCTCCCGGCGGCGGAGGAATAAATCGAGCATCGGTGTAGCTGCTTCCTCTCTGACCTATCACCACGATGCGATCACGAAGGCCTCCCGAGTCACTGAGCTCCCCCCTCGTTCCGTCCACCAGCATTTGCTGTAGTTCTCCGAGGAACCCAAGCGTGATCGTGCGATCCTCAGGCCAAGCGAAGGCTCGCTCCGCAACGCGCTCGAAGTTCAGTACCTCGCGCAGCTCGGCGGTCATCGTCGCGGGGTCGTCGGCGTCGGCGGCAAGAACATCGGCAAACGGTGCGTACGTGCCCTCGAGAGCACTGGTGCTTTGAGCCTCTCTTCGGAGAGTTGGGCGACGCAGCAATCCCGGCGAGGGAATCAGGCGCCCAGCCCCGTCCAGTCGCGCGAGCGCGGCCGTGGCGGTGTTGACAGCTGTCCAGGTCTGTGTGGTCAGCGTGAGGTCAGCGGGGAGTGCGTCGGGGAGGAACGCACGGCCTTCTGCCATCTCATGCGTAACCGGATCAGGGCCCTTGATCGGTACGACACGCCCTATTGGGCTGGAAGACAGGCGCTCGGCGGGCACGACCCAAGTATATAGCCGAAAACTTGGGTCTAACTGCCACAGATCCAAGTTGTCTTGAAAACCCCTGCAAACAGGGTCGTCAGAGAATCTAGGATCGGGGACGATCAGTTACGGGGCTAATCCAGGCGGACCCCGCCGATCAATCGTCGATTTCCTCCACGCGCGCGAGGATCATCGCCACGAGCCGCTCGATCGTCGGGCAGCCGAAGGCCGTGGCGCGTCGGCCGCGCGCAGCACCGAGCCGGGGATCGCGTCGACCTCGGGCTCGCGCCCGGCCGCGATGTCGCGCTGCATCGAGCTGCCGAGCGTCTCGTGCGCGCGCTCGAGCTCGTCGAGCGCCTTCTGCGGATCGACGTCCTCGGCGCCCTCGGCCTGCCCGGCCGCGCAGGCCTCCTCGATCGCGCCGACAGGTCGGCACGCAGCGCGGGCGTCGAGCGGATCTCGCCGAGCAGCTTGTCGTAGGCGCTCGTCGTGCACGCGAGCGCGTTCAGGCGCACGAGCTTCGACCACATCACCTGCGCTTCGGAGCGCTCGGAGATCGGCCACTCGCCGCGTGCCTTGACGCCGGCCTCGCCCAGCGCGCGCGCGAGCTCCGCCATGCCGGCGCGAGCCGACTCGTAGCGGCTTGCCATGTTCGACGAGCAGGAACGGGCTCGTGTGCACGACGACGCCCGGCTCGGGACGGTCGGCCTCGACGCGGATCGTGCCCGCGAGCACGGCCTCCGGAGCGAAGCGCTCGCGCAGCAGCGCGAGGTGGTCGAGGCCGTTGAGCAGCGGCAGCACGATCGGCGGCTCGACGCTCGATCCGCTCGAGCGCGTCCTCGCAGCCCGGCGGCCTTGGTCGCGACGATCAGCGCGTCGACCGGCTCCTCCAGATCGCGTCGCCGTACGCGGTCGCTCGATGAACTCGCCGAGCGTGACGCTGCCGACGCGCAGGCCCTCGCTCGGCGATCGTCTGCGCCGTGGACTCGCGCGCGACCACGATCGTCTCGCTCGCCGGCACGCTCGAGCGCGCCGGCGAGCAGGCCGCCGACGCCGCCGGGGCCGAGCACGGCGATCTTCATGCGGCGGCCGGCGCGATCCGCGCGCCCGGGTCGATCAGCACGCGCGGGTCGACGAGCACGCCGGGGTTCATCACGCCGCGCGGATCGATCGCGGCCTTGGCGCCGCGCGAAGCGCGAGCGCGAACGGCTCCGGGCGCTGCGCGTCGTACCACGGGCCGGTGATCGCGCCCGACGGCGTGGTGGTGGGTGATCGTGCCGCCGTCGGCGATGATCGCCTCCGAGACGGCGCGCTTGATCGCCGCCCCACTGCTCGACCTCCTCGCCGCGGCGCGCCGGGGCGATCGCCGTGAAGTAGGCGGCCGGGCCGTCGGGATAGACGTGCGTGAAGCGGCACGTGACGCGCCCGCCCTCGCCGCAGACCTCGGCGCAGCGCCTGCTCCCGCGGCCGCTTTGACGCGCTCGTGGAAGGCGGCGAAGCGCTCCCACGTGATCGCCGTCTCGAACGTCTCCGCGAGCACGCCGATCGCGACGAGCACGTCGCGCACGTAGGGCGCGCCGAGGAACGCGTCGCGCCAGGAGCTGACCGCGTCCCGCCACCGCCGCGTCGGTTCCGCCTGCGCCGTCCCGCTCGCCGGCGCGCGCCTCGGGCACGACGCCGCCGTGCTCGGCGCAGATCTCGAGCGCGCGCGCGATCGCCTCCTCGACGGGGTGGTCGGTCGACTCGAAGCCGAGCACGAGCAGCGCGTGGCTGCCGTCGCCGGCCATCGTCATGCGCCGCCTCGCGCGCGTCGATCAGTCGGCAGTTGGCCGGGTCGAGACCGGACTGGGAGAGCGCGCGCACGCACTCGGCGCCGTCGGCGAAGCTCTGCGAAGCGCACGCCGGCCGAGCGCGGTGCGACGGGCGAGGCTGCACGCGCACCCAGGCCTCGGTGATCACGCCGAGCGTCGCCCTCCGAGCCGGCGAGCATCCGGTCGGGGCTGAGGCCGGCGCCCGAGCCGGGCAGCCTGCGCGACTCCCACACGCCGGCCGGCGTGATCGCGCGGGTGGACTCGACGAAGTCCTCGATGTGGGTGCGGACGGTCGCGAAGTGCCCGGCGGCGCGCGTGGCGATCCAGCCGCCGAGCGTGGAGTACTCGAAGGACTGGGGGAAGTGGCGCAGCGTGAGGCCGTGCTCGCCGAGCTGGGTCTCGAGCGCCGGGCCGGTGGCGCCCGCCTGGATGCGCGCCGCGCGCGAGACGGGGTCGACCTCGAGCACGCGGTCGAGCGCGCGCAGGTCGATCGATGACGGCGCCGTTGAACGTCGAGGGTACCCGGGCGTGACGCCGCCGACGACCGAAGTGCCGCCGCCGTAGGGGATCGCGGCGACACGCTCGCCGGCGCACCACTCGAGCAGCCGCTCGACGTCGGCCTCCTCGCGCGGGCGCGCGACGAAGTCGGGTGGGTGCGCGAACCGGCCGCGAAAGCCGTCGACGACGTCGAAGTAGGACTTGCCGAGCGCGTGCGACGCGCGTGCGTGGTCGTCGCTCGCGCAGATCTCGGCCAGCGCGGCCGGCGGGCGCACGCGCGGCGTCGCGCAGCTGCAGGCGCTCGAGCGCGACCGGAGCCTCGATCTCGGAGAGCGCCAGCCCCAGGTGCTCGGCCGCGAGCTCGGCCGTCTGGCGCATCGCCTGCTCGGTCGGCTGCTGGTCCTGAAAGCCCCAGCCCCAGTGCTTGAAGCGACGGTCGTTCACGCGCGCGAGTCTATGCTCACTAGCGTTACGGCCGCCCGAGCGGGCGCGTCACGCGCCTGTGCCGGGGTCTCGACTCTCCTTTTCGGAGCCCGCTCATGTCCGCGCAACAGAACACCCCCTCCAGCGAAGCGCCCGAATCCTCGCGCGCGGGCCGTGGGCGCTCGAGCGGATGAAGGCGCGCTGGCGCGAGGACGAGTACGAGCCGCTCGACAGAGCACGCGAGGCGGCCGACGACGCGATCGAGGGCTGCGCGAGCGCGGATCGCCGAGCCACGACGGCGTGGCGGCGCGACTGGTCGACTTCCGCGCCGACGAGCAGGGACTCGCGATCGAGCTGCAGCCGCTGCGCTGGGCGCTGCGCCTGGTCGCGGGCGACGCCTCGCACAGCGTGGCCGCGCTGTGCGTCACGCGCTCGGCCGACGGACGCTGGCTGGCTGGCCGACGCGCGCCGTGGGTCGCCTCGTGGGCCGGGCGCTGGGCGCTCGGCGCCGGCGGTGCCGTCGACCTCGGCGAGAGCCCGGCCGACACGCTCGTGCGCGAGCTCGACGAGGAGTGGTCGGTCTCGCCCGAGCGCGTGCGCGGCGAGGCGCTGATCTGCCTGCCGCAGAAGATGATCATGTTCGTCGGCCAGGCGTGGCTCGCGGAGGGCGCCGAGGACACCGTGACACCCGACGCCGAGCACGACGAGTTCGCCTGGTGGCCGCCCGAGATCGACGAGTGGCCGCCGGAGGCGGGCGAGGCGCTGCCGCGCATGGCCCGCTGGCTGTCCGAGTGACCGGCGCAGCGCAGTCCGGCGCAGCACCGGCTCCGGCGAATGCACGCCCGCCACGAGCAGCGGCCGGACCGCTCACGTTCGAGCGCCTGAAGTGGACGTCGTTCTTTCACTCGTGCGTCTATGTGGCGCTGCTGATCTGCGCCTTCGCTGCGGGCAGCCCGCAGCCGCTGACGTTCGTGCTCGGGCTCACGCACGGCCTGCTGTGGATCTTCATGTCGCTGGCCTGCCTCACGGCCGCGCGACTGCGGATCGTCTCTCTCCGGCTGGCCGTCGCGGTCACCGTGCTGGGCGGCATAGGGCCGTTCTTCGGCAGCTTCGAGTTCATCCGTGAGCAGCGCAGGCGGGCCGCGCTAGAGTAGTGAACCGATGGCCACAGGCACCACGGCTGAGCAGATAATCGACGTCGTGACCCCTGCCGCCGGCGAGTCGGTCACTGAGGGAACAATCCTCGAATGGCATGTCAAGGTCGGCGACGCGGTCAAGGCCGACGCGACGATCGTCGAGATCTCGACCGACAAGGTCGATGTCGAGCTGCCGTCCCCTGCCACGGGCGTCGTCACGGAGCTGCTCGTCGAGGAGGGCGACACGGTCACGGTCGGCCAGGTGATCGCGCGGATCGCCGTGGGCAGCGGGGACGCCGCGCCGGACGCGCAGCGGCTGACGGAACGGTGCGGCCGCGACGAGCGTCGGCGAGAACGGCGCGAGCAACGGCTCGAGCACCCACACCGAGGAGCCGGCACCGGCCACTCCGACCACCGCCGCTGCGACTGACACGCAGGCGGCAGCCGATCGTGCGGAGGAACCCAGCGCGGACACCGGCACGGCGAGCGGAACGCTCGTCGACGTGGTGACGCCCGCCGCGGGCGAGTCGGTGTCGGAGGGGACGATCCTCGAATGGCGCGCGAAGGTGGGCGACTTCATCAAGGAGAGCGACACGATCGTGGAGATCTCCACCGACAAGGTCGACGTCGAGCTCCCTGCGCCGGTGAGCGGCACGGTGGCCGAGCTGCTCGCGCAGGAGGGCGACACGGTCACGGTCGGGCAGGTGATCGCGCGGATCGCAACGGGCGATCAGGCTGGAGCGCCCGCCCCGCAGAACGCCGACGGCGCGGCGCGGCGCAGCACAGGCGCCGGCATCGAGCGCGCCCGCCTCGAACGCGCCGAGCGCCCTGCCGGAGGACCTCAAGATCTCGCCTGTCGCGGCGCGCGTGGCGCAGGCCGAGGGCGTCGACCTGGCGCAGGTCTCGGGCAGCGGTCCGGCCGGGCGGATCGTCAAGTCCGACGTGCTCTCGGCGGCGGGCGGCAACGGCGCCGCGCGCACGGCGCAGGGCACGAGCGACGGCGCCGCCTCGGCCCCGGCGCAAGCCGAGACGAAGCCGATGCGCGGCGGCGCGGCGGCGCTCGCCCGCTACATGGAGCAGTCGCGCTCGATCCCGACGGCGACGAGCTTCCGCACGCTGACGGTGACGCAGCTCGACGGCCGGCGCAAGGAGCTGAAGGCGGCCGAGCGCAAGGTCTCCTTCACGCACCTGATCGCCTACGCGATCGCGCGCGCGGCGGATGACATGCCGGTGATGGCGGACCACTTCGAAGAGATCGACGGCAAGCCCCACCGCGTGCACGACGGCCAGGTGAACCTCGGCCTGGCGGTGGACGTGGAGAAGAAGGACGGCTCGCGCACGCTGATGGTGCCGGTGATCCGCGACGCCGGGCGGATGCCGTTCGAGCGCTTCGTCGCGGCCTACGACGCGCTGGTCGAGAAGGCGCGCACGAACACGCTGACGGCCGACGACCTGCTGGGCGGCAACCTGACGCTGACCAACCCGGGCGGCATCGGCACGATCGCCTCGGTGCCGCGGCTGATGACGGGTCAGGGCACGATCGTCGCGACGGGCTCGATCGCGTACCCGCCGGGCCTGGCCAACATCGGTGAGATGATCGGCGCGGAGAAGGTCATGACGATGACCTCGACGTACGACCACCGGATCATCCAGGGTGCCGAGTCCGGGCGCTTCCTGGCGCGGATCGAGGAATACCTGCAGGGCGAGCGCGGCTTCTACGAGGGCGTGTTCGCCTCGCTCGGCGTCGAGCTCGGCCCGCCGCCCCCGCCACCGGCCCCGGCAGCCGCCGCCTCGGCTGCGGCGCAGGCGCAGCGTGACGCCCTCGGCGGGCGTGGGCGGCGCGAGCGACGAGCTGCTGCGAGCGGTGCAGGCTGCGAGCACGCTCGTCAGCCGCTACCGCAGCCATGGACACCTGGCGGCGCGCCTGGACCCGCTCGACTCAGAGCCCGAGGGCGACCCGGGCCTGGACCCGGAGCCGCTCGGCCTGACGCCGGAGATCCAGGCGCGGATCCCGGCGAAGATGCTGAACATGTACGTGCCGGGAGCGACGCTGGCGGACGCGCTGCCGCACCTGCGCGAGACCTACTGCGGCACGATCGCGTATGAGATCGAGCACATCGCCTCCCACCGCCAGCGCGTGTGGCTGCGCGAGCACATCGAGGCGGGCGCGTTCCGCGAGCCGCTGACCAACGACGAAGCGCGCTGGCTCTTGCGCCGCCTGGTCAAGGTCGACGCGCTGGAGCGCTTCATGCACAAGGCCTATCTCGGCCAGCACCAGTTCTCGATCGAGGGCCTGGACATGACGGTGCCGATGGTCGACGAACTGATCCACCTGTCGGCGGCGCACGGCGGCAAGGAGGTCGTGATCGGGATGGCCCACCGCGGCCGGCTGAACGTGCTCGCGCACAACCTCGGCCGCCCCTACGACACGATCTTCGCCGAGTTCGAGGGCGCCTCGACGCTCGAGGCGGTGACGACGATCCCGCAGGGCGGCACGGGCGACGTCAAGTACCACCACGGCACGCAGGGCTCCTACGACCTGGGCGACGGCGAGACGATCCGCGTCAACCTCGAGTCCAACCCGAGCCACCTGGAGTACGTCTACCCGGTCGTCGAGGGCGCGACGAGCGCGGCGCAGACCACGCGCCAGGGCTCGCGCGCGCATCAGGACACCGACGCGGCGGTGCCGATCGTGATCCACGGCGACGCCTCGTTCCCGGCGCAGGGCGTCGTCTCGGAGACGCTCAACCTGCAGGCGCTCGACGGCTACAAGGTCGGCGGCACGGTGCACATCATCACGAACAACCAGGTGGGCTTCACGACGGACCCCGACGACGCGCGCTCGACGCGCTGGGCCTCGGATCTGGCAAAGGGCTTCGACGTGCCGATCGTGCACGTCAACGCCGACGACGTGCAGGCGTGCATGAGCGCGGTGCGCCTGGCCTTCGCCTTCCGCCAGGAGTTCGGTCACGACGTGCTGATCGACCTGATCGGCTACCGCCGCTTCGGCCACAACGAGTCCGACGAGCCGGCCTACACGCAGCCGGAGATGTACGCGAAGATCAAGGGCAAGAAGCGCGTCTCCGAGCTGTGGGCCGACCGCCTGGTCGCCGAAGGGGTCGTCTCCCAGGAGGAGGTCGACGCGCAGGCGCAAGAGGTGTGGGACAAAATGACGCTGCTGCACCAGCGCCTGAAGGCGAAGATCGCGGCCGCGGCGGAGGAGCACGGCGAGCACCCGACGGGCGAGTACGAGCTCGACCGCTCGCCGAGCCCGGAGGTCGAGACGGCGGTGCCGGCCGAGCGCCTGCGCGAGCTGGGCGAGGAGCTGCTGCGCGTGCCCGAGGGCTTCACGGTGCACCCGAAGCTCGTCAAACAGCTCGAGCGCCGGCGCGAGGCGCTGGGCGAGGACGGCCACGTCGACTGGGCGCACGCCGAGGCGCTGGCGTTCGCGTCGCTGCTGACCGAGGGCACGCCGATCCGCCTGACCGGGCAGGACACCGAGCGCGGCACGTTCAGCCAGCGCCACATGGTCCTGCACGACGCGAAGACGGGGCAGACGGTGTGCCCGATCCAGAGCCTGCCCGAGGCGCTGGCGCCGCTCGAGCTGCACAACAGCCCGCTGTCGGAGCTCGCGTGCATGGGCTTCGAGTACGGCTACAGCCAGGAGGCGCCGGAGACGTTCGTGCTGTGGGAGGCGCAGTTCGGCGACTTCGTCAACTCGGCGCAGGTGATCGTCGACCAGTTCATCGTCTCGGGCCTGGCCAAGTGGGGCCAGACCTCTCGCCTGACGCTGCTGCTGCCGCACGGCTACGAGGGCTCGGGCCCCGAGCACTCCTCGGCGCGCCTGGAGCGCTTCCTGCGCTCGGCGGCCGAGGGCAACATCCGCGTGGCGAGCCCGACGACGCCGGCCCAGTACTTCCACCTGCTGCGCCGCCAGGCGCGGATCGCCAAGCAGCGCCCGCTGATCGTGATGACGCCGAAGTCGCTGCTGCGCCTGCCGCAGGCGACGAACACGATCGCCGACATGGCCGAGGGCACCCGCTTTCACCCGGTGCTGGCCGAGCCCGGCGTGGACGACGCGCAGGTCACGCGCCTGGTGCTGTGCACGGGCAAGATCTACTACGACCTCGTCGGCCACCCCGACCGTGCCTCGCACCCGGGCCTCGCGGTGGCGCGCGTCGAGCTGCTCTACCCCTTCCCCGAGGCTCAGATCCTCGAGCTGATGCGCCGCTACCCGAAGCTCGAGGAGGTCGTGTGGGTGCAGGAGGAGCCGCGCAACGTCGGCGCCCGCGCGCACATGTTCCCGCGGCTGATGCAGATCATGCCCCACGAGATCCGCTTCGGCTTCATCGGCCGGCCCGAGCGGGCCAGCCCGGGCGAGGGCTACCCGGCGGCGCACCTCGCCGAACAGAGCCGCATCGTCACGACCGCGATCGACCTCGACAAGGCGATCTCGCAGTACCCGCGCAAGACGCCGGGGCAGCGCTGATGTGGGCCCTGTGGAAGCGGTTCCTCGAGATCCGCCGCCAGCGCAAGCGCAAGAAGCGCCTCGACCGCTAACTCGCGCTCAGCGCCCTTTCCAGACGGGAGGCGCTTCTCCTTGAAGGCGCTGGCCCCCTCCTTGGCATCCTCGGAAGTCATCACGGGCCCGGTGATCTCGCCCTGCTTCTGCCACATCTCCTCGCTGCTCCAGTCGAACTGCTCCTGCAGGATGCGCTTGGAGCCGATCAGCGCGAGCGGGCCGCTCTTGGAGAGCTGCTCGGCCAGCTCGAGCGCGACGTCGACGGCGGTGCCGGGCTCGGCCAGGCGGTTGACGAGACCGAACTCGTGGAAGCGCTCGGCGGGCATCGGGTCGCCGGTCAGGGCGAGCTCCATCACCACGTGGTAGGGCATCCGCCGCGGCAGGCGCAAGAGCGCGCCGCCGGCGGCGATCGAGCGAGCGTTTGGCCTCGGGGATCCCCATCTTGGCGCCCTTGGCGGCGACGATCAGGTCGCAGGCGAGCGCGACCTCCATGCCGCCGGCGAGCGCGAACCCCTCGATCGCGGCGATCAGCGGCTTCTGCGAGGCGCGCTGGGCGATGCCGGCGAAGCCGCGGTCGCCGAACCAGGGCGATTCGCCCTTGACGAAGGCGCCGAGATCCATGCCGGCGCTGAAGAAGCCGCCCGTCCCGGTCAGCACGCCGACGGACAGTCCATCCTCGCCGTCGAGTCGATCGAGCGCGCCGGCGACGCCCTCGGCGACGGCTCCGTTGACGGCGTTGCGCACCTCGGGACGGTTGATCGTGATCAGCAGTACGTTGCCGCGCTGCTCGGTGAGGACGGCATCGGTGGAGACGGCGGCATCGGTGCTCATCGGCGGTTGGCTCCTTGGTCGGGGAGGACCGCGCAAGCCTACCGGCGAAGCGACGGCCGACGGACGCAAGCGCGGACGGGCGCAAGCAGCGATACCGCGTCCAGCCGAGAGCTCGGTCAGTCGGCGGGGTGGGTCTGCACGCTCTCGGCGGGAGCCGGCGCAGCGGCCGTCACGTCGGAGGCGTCGAGAGGTGGAGCCGGGGCAGGCGTCTCCGAGGATGCGTGCGGTGCCGAGGCGGCACTGGCGGCGGGCGGAGGGCTGTGCTCCTCGGCACCGGCGCCGATGTCGAGCGACTGGCGGAACTCCCGGATCCCTTGCCCGAGCGCGCGCGCGAGCGCCGGCAGGCGCTTGGGGCCGAGCACGACGAGTGCGACCACGGCGATGAACAGCAGGTGGACGGGACTCTCGATGCCCATGCCTCCGCAAGGCTAGCGCTACGGCCGACGCGCGCCGTACGCTGGGGTCGTGGCTGCTCAACCCGCCGCGGCCGGGCGCTCCTACCCGCCGCCGCCCGACAGCGAGGCGTTCTGGCCGGCGCAGCTGACGGTGCTGGCGGCGATCGGGATGCAGCTGCTGCTGCCCGAGCGCCTGACGGTCGGCCCGTCGTGGCTCGTCCCCTCGCTCGAGGGCGTGCTGCTGCTCGGCCTGATCCTCGTCACGCCGAACGTGATCGAGGACGAGCATCCGCGCCGCCGGCGCATCGCGCTCTCGCTGACGGCGTTCGTCAGCGCCGCGAACATCTTCTCGCTCGGCGCGCTCACCCACTACCTGCTGCACCACCACGTCTCCGACGGTCGCGGACTGATCGTCGCCGGCGTGCTGATCTGGCTGACGAACCTCCTGATCTTCGCGCTGTGGTACTGGGAGATGGACCGCGGCGGCCCCGGCAAGCGCGCGGCGGGCACGACGGACCGCCGGACTTCCTGTTCCCGCAGATGAGCGACGACCGGATCGAGCCGCGCGACTGGCGGCCGAAGTTCGTCGACTACCTGTACGTGTCGCTGACGAACAACACCGCGTTCTCGCCGACCGACACGATGCCGCTGACGCCGATGGCGAAGTGCATCATGGGCGTCCAGTCGGTCGTCTCGCTGCTGACGATCGGCCTGATCGTCTCGCGCGCGGTGAACATCCTCTAGGACGAGCGGAGGCAGGCCCCAGCGCGGGCCAGAGCGTGCCGCGAGCACAGGCCGCGCCAGGCGGGAAGGCGACGCTAGCTGCCTCGGCGATGCGCGGCTCGAGCGCGAGCGCCTGGACGATCAGCTCGCGCACCTCCTCGCCGGCGCCGAGCGCGATCGCGCGCCGCAGCGCCTCGAGCGCGCCCTCGCGGTCCATCAGGCGCAGGCGCAGCCGGCCGAGGCGCTCCCACGCGCCCGCGTCGCTGGGGCCGCGCTCGGCGGCGCGCTCGGCGGCCTCCTCGGCGAGGTCGATCGCGCCCATGTCCTCGTAGATGCGCGCGGCGAAGCGGTGCGCGGCGGGGCGGTCGCCGTCGACGCGCGCCCAGTCGCGCACCGCGCGGGCGGCCGCCTCGAGGTTGCCGGCCTGCCAGAAGGCGAGCGTCATCAGCCGCAGCACGGCGACGTTGTCGCGGCTCGGCGTCGCGCGCGTAGATCAGGCGCTGCGCGGCGAGCTCGTACTCGCCCTCGGCCATCGCGTGCTGGGCGGCGATCATGAAGCGCTCGACGCGCTCCTCGGCCGGGATCGGGCTTCGAGAAGTCGACGAAGCTGCAGGCTGCCGGCGGGCACCGTGCGGACGCCGTGGCTGAACAGCACGCGCGCCCACTGCTGCACGTCCTCGCCGCCGTCCGGGTCCTCGGTGAAGTAGATGCCGGTGACCGTGCCGACGCCCCACTCCGGGTAGGACAGGCAGCGCGCGTAGCGGTGCACGACCGAGTGGTCGGGCACGCGGCTGCCGAACGGGTCGTGCTTGGCTTTGCTCGGCCGCGTGCGCGCGCGCGCGCTGCTCGGCCTCGTAGGCGCGCCGGCCCGCCTCCTCGCGCTCGCGCCGGGCGGCGGCGGCGCTGACGCTCGCACGGCGTTGCGCGAGACCTTCCCGCCGCGCGAGCCCTCGGCGAGGCGCTCGAGCTGGTCGGCGGCCTCGTTGATCGCCTTCAGGTGGCGCTCGTGCTCGTACTGGCGCCCGGCGGGCGCGATGTCCGGGTGCCAGCGCTTGGCCATCCGCCGGCGCGCGAGCTGCACGTCGCGCTTGTCGAACGGCGCCTCGAGCTCCAGCAGGAGCAGCTGCTGCTCGAGATCGAGGACGGTCGTAGGCATGACCCGACAACGTTAGCGAGCCCGGCGACCGTCCTATCCTGCCTGCCAATGTCCTCCCAATACATCTTCACGATGCACCGTCTCTCGAAGCTCCACCCGCCGGACAAGACGGTGCTCGACGACATCTCGCTGGCGTTCTTCCCCGGCGCGAAGATCGGCGTGCTCGGCTACAACGGCGCCGGCAAGTCGACGCTGCTGCGGATCATGGCCGGGCGTCGACCAGGAGTACCGCGGCGAGGCCGCAGCTCGCGCCCGGGGCGACGCGTCGGGATGCTCGAGCAGGAGCCGCAGCTCGACGAGTCCAAGGACGTGCGCGGCAACGTCGAGGACGGCGTCGCCGAGACGCAAGGCGCTGCTCGACCGCTTCAACGAGCTCGCGGCCAACTACTCCGACGAGACCGCCGACGAGTTCGGGCGCCTGCAGGCGAAGATCGACGCCGCCGACGCGTGGAACCTCGACACGCAGCTCGAGCACGCGATGGACGCGCTGCGCCTGCCGCCCGCCGACGCCGACGTGAGCACGCTCTCCGGCGGCGAGCGCCGCCGCGTGGCGCTGTGCCGCCTGCTGCTGAGCGCGCCCGACCTGCTGCTGCTCGACGAGCCGACCAACCACCTCGACGCCGAGTCGGTCGCGTGGCTCGAGCAGCACCTCGCCGAGTACAAGGGCACGGTCGTCGCGGTCACCCACGACCGCTACTTCCTCGACAACGTCGCCGGCTGGATCCTCGAGCTCGACCGCGGCCAGGGCATCCCCTACCAGGGCAACTACTCGGGCTGGCTCGAGCAGAAGCAGGCGCGCCTGGCGCAGGAAGAGCGCTCGGAGAAGGGCGCGCCAGCGCACGATCGCCGCCGAGCTCGAATGGGTGCGCACCAACCCGAAGGGCCGACGCACGAAGTCCAAGGCGCGCCTGGCGCGCTACGAGGCGCTGCTCGCCGAGGAGCGCAACGTCGAAGCTCGACGAGGTCCAGATCCACATCCCGGCCGGGCCCGCGCCTCGGCGACATCGTGATCGAGGCCAGCGACCTGCGCAAGGGCTTCGGCGACCGGCTGCTGATCGAGGACCTCTCGTTCTCGACCTGCCGCGCGCCGGCATCGTCGGCGTGATCGGCGCCAACGGCGCCGGCAAGACGACGCTGTTCCGGATGATCACCGGCGAGGAGCAGCCCGACGGCGGCACGCTCGGCTCGGCGACACGGTCGAGCTCGCCTACGTCGACCAGTCGCGCGACGCGCTCGACCCGGCGAAGACCGTGTGGGAGGAGATCTCCGACGGCTACGACCAGATCAAGGTCGGCGACCGCGAGGTCAACTCGCGCCAGTACACGGCCGGCTTCAACTTCAAGGGCTCCGACCAGCAGACGAAGGTCGGCAAGCTCTCCGGCGGCGAGCGCAACCGCGTGCACCTCGCGAAGCTGCTGCGCAGCGGCGGCAACCTGCTGCTGCTCGACGAGCCCACCAACGACCTCGACGTCGACACGCTGCGCGCGCTCGAGGAGGCGCTGCTCGCCTTCGCCGGGCTGCGCGGTCATGATCTCCCACGATCGCTGGTTCCTCGACCGCGTCGCCACGCACGTGCTGGCCTTCGAGGGCGACTCGCAGGTCGACCTGGTTCGAGGGCAACTTCGAGGCCTACGAGGAGCACCGCCGCGAGCGCTGCTCGGCGCCGAGGCCGACCGCCCGCACCGGATCACCTACAAGCGGCTGGTTCGTGGCTGACCGATCGGCGACCGGCCAGCCCGTGCCGGTCGCGACGCTGGGCACCTTCGACCACGACACGGCGGTGCGCGAGCTGCGCCGCAGCGAGAATCGCGAACGGCTCGCGCAGGTCGAGTTCGCGGCTGACATATCGCCCGACTGGCGTGCCGGACGCGGGCCGCACGGCGGCTACATCGCGGCGATGCTGATGCGGGCGCTGATCGAGACGGTGGCCGATCCGCTGCGCGCGCCGCGCTCGCTGACAATCCACTACGCGCGCGCGCCGCAGCCTGGCCCGGTCACGATCCTCGTGGCCGTCGAGCGCGCCGGTCGTTCGCTGAGCACGCTGTCGGCGCGGATGGAGCAGAACGGCAAGCTGATCACGCTCGCGCTCGCCGCCTTCTCGGTGCCGTGGAGCGCACAGGAGGTGCTCGAGCTGCCGATGCCCGACGTGGCGCCGGCCGACCCGCTGCGCCAGCCGGGCGTGCCGCTGTTCGCCGGAGCGCCGCCTTTCACGCGCCACATCGTCGTACAGGGCCGGACCGGCGCCGTGCCGTTCAGTGGCTCGGATGCACCGATGGAGATCGGCGCATGGCTGGGGCTGGCGGAACCGCGCACGATCGACCCGATCTCGCTCGCGTTCTTCAGTGACGCGCTGTTCTCGCCGCCGTTCATCCGCCTGGCCGACCGGGCGACGACGCCGACGATCGACCTGACGGTGCACTTCCGCACGCCCCTGCCACCTGCGCACGCGCACGGTGGCGGGGCCCACGACGGAGACGTCTCGTCCGGACTGCCGCTCGATCAGCTGTGCTTCGCTCGCTTTCGCTCGGGGCTCATCCAGGACGGCTTCTTCGAGGAGGACGGCGTGATCTGGGCGGCCGACGGCACCGTGCTCGCGCAGTCGCGCCAGCTCGGAATCGTGATGACGCTGCCGCCTAGCGCCTGCTCGGGTCCAGATCCCACGGGCCCCGCCGATCGGTTAGTGTCGACTAATGAGCGATTACACAGCGAAGCGCATCAATGAGATGGAGGCCGGCTTCGGCGGCGGGTTCGTGAAGGTCCGCGCCGAGCTCGGAGTCACGGCGTTCGGCATGCAGATCATCCAGCTGCCGCCGGACTATTCGGACTACCCGGAACACGACCATGCGGAGAGCGGCCAAGAGGAGGTCTTCGTGGTGCTCTCGGGCTCGGGCTGGATGGACGTCGAAGGCGAGCGCGTGGAGCTCGATCCGGAGACGCTCGTGCGCGTCGGCGCCGAGACCAAGCGCAAGGTGTTTTCGGGCCCGCAGGGACTGCGGATGCTCGCCACGGGCGGTTGTCCGGGCGAGGCATACAAGGTCTCCTCGGTGACCGAACTCGAAGCCGCCTGACGGACTCGGCCGCTCGGCTGCGCAACGCGTCCATGTGCCGCGGTGCGCCGGCTGGGCGGCCCGTCAGCGCGAGAAGGAGCTATCGGCCTTCAGCGCGAGCGCGAAGGCGGCGACGAGCTTGGCGGCGTTCTCGACGTCCTCGAGCTGGACGAGCTCGACCGGCGAGTGCATGTAGCGCAGCGGGATCGACACGAGTCGCCGTCGGCACGCCCGCCGCGGCTGAGGTGCACGGCGTCGGCATCCGTGCCGGTCGCGCGCGCCGGTCGCCTCGATCGTGAACGGGATCTGCTCGGCCTCGGCCGTGTCGTGCAGCAGCTCGAACACACGCCGGGTTGAGCGTCGATCCGCGACTGACCACGGGCCCGGAGCCGAGCGGGTGCTTGCCCATCTCCTTGACCTCGATGCCCGGGGCGTCGGTGGCGTGGGTGACGTCGAGCACGATCGCCGCGTCGGGCTCGAGCGAGAAGGCGCTCGTGCGCGAGCCGCCGAAGGTCGTCTCCTCCTGCGTCGCCGCCACCGCGGCGAGCTCCCACTCCGAGCCGCCGGCCTCGGCGACGAGCCGCGCGGCCTCGAGCGCGACGAAGGAGCCGATGCGGTTGTCCAGCGCGCGCGAGACGAGCGCGCCCGTCGAGCAGCTCGGCGGGCTCGGCGTCGATCACGGCGACGTCGCCGATACGCACGTGCTCGCGCGCCTGCTCGCCGTCGGCCGCGCCGATGTCGATGTGCAGCTCGCGGATCTCGGCGACCTTCTTGCGCTCCTCGTCGCGCAGCAGGTGGATCGGCTTCTTGCCGACGACGCCCCTGATCGAGCCGCCCTGCGCGTGCTCGAGCACGACGCGCTGGCCGACGAGGATCTGCGGGTCCCAGCCGCCGACTTCGGCGAACCACAGGTAGCCGTCGTCGTCGATGTGCGTGACGATCAGGCCGATCTCGTCGATGTGCCCCATCACGAGCAGGCGCGCCGCGGCCGTCGCTCGACCGGCGCCCTGCCGGCGCGCTGCCTTGCGCCGCCGCCCTTGGCCGCGCGACCAGCGCGAGCGGAGTGCCGATCGCGTCGGTGCTGACCTCTGCGAACCCGCCGGCCGCCTCGCGCCAGACGGCGCTCGGCAGCTGCTCATAGCCGGACGGACCGGGCGCGAGCAGCAGGTCTGTCGCAGGATCGGCGAGAGCGCCGAGCGGCGAGTCCGCCGGAGATCGGTTCCGGAGACGTTGTTCATCGCGCCGAGCAGCGTCCGCAGCACGTACTGGAGGATGCCGCCGTGGCGGAAGTACTCGACCTCCATCGGCGTGTCGATGCGCACGCGCGCGTCGAGCTCGACCGCCTCGGCGCCGTCGCGCTCGGCTCGCACGCGCACGGTTCGAGCGCCGCCCTCGCCGCCTTCGACGGCGGCGACTGCGTCGGCGATGCCCTCGATCGAGAAGACCTCCTCGCCGGTCAGCCCGAGCGAGGCGGCGCTCTCGCCGTCGGCGAACTGCAGCGGCAGCACGCCCATGCCGACGAGGTTCGAGCGGTGGATGCGCTCGAAGCTCTCCGCGATCACGGCGCGCACGCCGAGCAGCTTGGTCGCCCTTGGCGGCCCAGTCGCGCGAGGAGCCCGAGCCGTACTCCTTGCCGGCGAGCACGACGAGCGGCACGCCCTCCTCGGCGTAGCGCATCGCGGCGTCGTAGATCGACATCTGCTCGCCGTCGGGGAGGTGGCGCGTGACGCCGCCCTCGGTGTCCCGGCGCGAGCTGGTTGCGCAGGCGGATGTTGGCGAACGTGCCGCGCATCATCACCTCGTGGTTGCCGCGGCGCGAGCCGTAGGAGTTGAAGTCGCGCGGGCGCGACGCCGTGCTCCTGCAGGTAGCGCGCCGGCCGGGCCGTCGCGCTTGATCGAGCCGGCCGGCGAGATGTGGTCGGTCGTGACGGTGTCGCCGAGCACCGCGAGCACGCGCGCGCCGCTCGATGCTCGCGGACCGCCGGCGGCTCGACGCGGCATGTCCTCGAAGAAGGGCGGCTGGCGCACGTAGGTCGACTGCTCGTCCCAGTGCGAAGCGGTCGCCGTCGGGCACCTCGAGCGCCGTTCCAGCGCTCGTCGCCGTCGAAGACCTCGCCGTAGCTCTTGCGGAACATGTCGGACTGCACCGCCTCGCCGACGGTCTGGGCGATCTCCTGCTCGGACGGCCAGATGTCGCGCAGGTAGACGGCCTCGCCGTCGCCGTCCTGGCCGAGCGGGTCGTGCAGCGAGGTCGATGTCCATCGTGCCCGCGAGCGCGTAGGCGACGCACAGCGGCGGCGAGGCGAGGTAGTTCATCTTCACGTCCGGGTTGATCCGCCCCTCGAAGTTGCGGTTGCCCGAGAGCACCGAGACGACCGCGAGGTCGTGCTCGGCGACGGCGTCGGAGATCTCCGGCGGAAGCGGCCCGGAGTTGCCGATGCAGGTCGTGCAGCCGTAGCCGACGAGGTTGAAGCCGAGCTGCTCGAGCGGCTCGGTCAGGCCGGCGCGGTCGAGGTACTCGGTGACGACCTTCGAGCCGGGCGCGAGCGAGGTCTTGACCCACGGCTTGCTCGTCAGCCCGCGCGCGAGCGCGTTGCGCGCGAGGATCCCGGCGCCGACCATCACCGACGGGTTCGAGGTGTTCGTGCAGCTCGTGATCGCCGCGATCACGACGTGCCCGTGGTCGAGCTCGAAGTCTCGCCGTCGACGCGTCACGGCCGATCGCCGTGCCGTTGTGCGGCAGCGTCGCCGCGCCGACCCTCCGGCAGCTGCGGCTGGGAGACGCTCGCAGCGGCAGCCACGTGGCCGGGCGTGCCGTTGGCCGGCGGGTCGGACGCCGGGATATGACTCGGCGATCGCCTCGTCCTGCGCGTCGGCCTGGTCGCCGTCGCTCGGGACGTAGTCGCGCAGCGCCTGCTGGAAGACGGCCTGCGACTGGCTCAGCGAGACGCGGTCCTGCGGGCGCTTGGGCCCGGCGAGGCTCGGCTCGACCGTCGCGAGGTCGAGCTCGATCTCGTCGCGAGAACGTCGGCTTCTCCGAGGTCTCGTCGTGCCACAGGCCCTGCTCCTTGGCGTAGGCCTCGACCAGCTCGATCTGCTCGGGCGGGCGCCCGGAGAGCTCAGGTAGCGCAGCGTCTCGGCGTCGATCGGGAAGATCGCGCAGGTCGAGCCGAACTCGGGCGACATGTTGCCGATCGTCGCGCGGTCGGCGAGCGGCAGGCCGGCGAGCCCGGCGCCGTAGAACTCGACGAACTTGCCGACGACGCCGCGCTCGCGCAGCATCTCGGTGACGGTCAGCACGAGGTCGGTCGCCGTCGCGCCCTCGGGCAGCTCGCCGTGCAGGCGGAAGCCGACCACCTGCGGGATCAGCATCGACATCGGCTGGCCGAGCATCGCCGCCTCGGCCTCGATCCCGCCGACGCCCCAGCCGAGCACGCCGAGCCCGTTGACCATCGTCGTGTGCGAGTCGGTGCCGACGAGCGTGTCGGGGTAGGCCTGGCCGCGTCGTCGCGTTGGCGAAAGACGACGCGCGCGAGGTACTCGAGGTTGACCTGGTGCACGATGCCGGTGTCGGGCGGCACGACCGCGAAGTCGTCGAACGCCTCCTGGCCCCAGCGCAGGAACGCGTAGCGCTCCTCGTTGCGCTCGAACTCGCGCTCGGCGTTGACGCGGAAGGCGTCGCGCGTGCCGAACGCGTCGACCTGCACCGAGTGGTCGATCACGAGCTCGGCCGGCACCAGCGGGTTGATCTTCGCCGGGTCGCCGCCGATCGCGCGCGATCGCGTCGCGCATCGCCGCGAGATCGACGACGGCGGGAACGCCGGTGAAGTCCTGCATCAGCACGCGCGCCGGGCGTGAACGCGATCTCCTTGCTCGGCTCCGCCTTGGCGTCCCAGCGGGCGAGCGCCTCGATGTCGGCGGCGGTCGACCGAGCCGTTGCCCTCGGTGCGCAGCAGGTTCTCGAGCAGGATCTTCAGCGAGAACGGCAGCCGCGCGACGTCGAAGCGCTCCTGCAGCGCGTCGAGGCGGAAGATCTCATAGCTGCTGCCAGCGGCCTCGAGCTTGTCCTTGGCGCCAAAGCTGTTCTGCGTCATCGCACCTCCCTGGGCGTGCTGGCTCTCGCGGCTTGCATGCCCTTCAGTCTCGCAGAGTCGCGCGCGCGGGCTCGCCGGCCGGGCGCCGTCGGCAGCCCGTCACGACAGCCCGCAGACGAGCTCAGACGGCGGGCTCGGACGCGCGCGTGACGCGCCCCTTGCCCTCGCGCTTGGAGCGCAGCAGGGCCTGATCGCAGGCCTCGAGCAGATCGTCGACGCCCATCGGCGCACGCCACTGCGCGACGCCGATCGAGGCCGAGATGCCTGACTCCGAGCCGACCGTGGGCACGGCGCGCATGCGCTCGAGCGCGCGGTTGGCCGCGGCCGCGGCGCTGCGCAGATCGGCGTTCGGCAGAATCACGACGAACTCATCGCCGCCGTAGCGGGCCACGCGGTCGAAGGCCCGGAACTCGCCGACGAGCGCCTGCACGACCTGGCGCAGCACCGCGTCGCCGGCCTGGTGGCCGTGGTCGTCGTTGACGCGCTTGAAGTCGTCGAGGTCGATCAGGATGCAGGACAGCGGGCTGCCGGCGCGCGAAGCGCGGTCGATCTCCTCCTCCAGGCGCCGGCGCATCGCGCGGTGGTTCATGCAGCCCGCGACCGCGTCCGTGCCCGCCTCGGCGCGTGCATGCACGAGCGCGAGCGCGGCAGCCGCCTGGTCGACGAGCGTGCGCGCGAGATCGACGGCGCGCTCGTCGAAGGCCGGCGAGGAGCGGCGCACGAGCATCACGACGGCGTCGAGCTCGCCGCGCTCGACCATCGGCAGCAGCAACGCGCAGTTGGCCGGACCGGTAGCGGTCACGCGCGGCACGTTCTCGGCGAGCTTGCGCTGGTTGGCGATCAGCACGTTGCGCCCCGTGTAGAGCACCCAGCTGATGCCCGGCGGGCGCTCGGCGCGCGGCAGCATGTAGCTCAGGCGCCCGTCGCCGCCGTACATGTAGACCGTCACCAGCTCCTCGGCCGTCTCCCCCTCGGCCAGGTGGTGCACGTGCACCTCCTCCGCCCCCGGCGAGGCCAGCAGCTCGCGTGCGAGCGCGCGGTAGACGGCGTCGATGTCACTCGCGCCGTCGGCCAGCAGCGTCAATCTGCGCACGCCGGCAAGAACAGATTCGACCCCCGGCGACGTTGCGGTATCCGTACCAGTCACAACGTCCATGTCCAGGAATCTAGGGCATGCGCCCGCCGGAGACAACCGGCGGGTGCGATCTGCGAGCCCGCGAGCGCTTTTGCTTCACGCTCCTGCGAAGCGGTCGCGCAAACACCGGGGGCGGCCAATCGGCCGCCCCCGGAAGACTGCTGTCGCGATTGCGTACCCGCTTAGAAGCGAACTGTCACGAACGCGACCGAGGCGCCGGCGCCCTTCGCCCTGGGCACGAAGCCCACGCGCACCCTGACCCTGAAGGGGCGGTGCCTGCTCTGGCCGCGACGCGAGAGCGGGATCTTGATCGTCGCCTTTTTCTGCGGCCTGGAGAACCTGCGGAACCGCGTGGCCAGCCCCGAGCCTCTGCCGCTGATGCGGCCCGCCGCGTAGGTCTGCACAGTGACGTACGCCGTGTTGCCGACGACCTTGTGGCCGACGATGCGAACGCCGCAGCCGTTGACTTTGATGCGGGTGTTCTGTTTGACGACCGTGCCGTTCTGACCGGTCATCGTCGTCGGCATCACCAACGGGTTCCTGCACAGGTTCGCGTTGGCCGTCAGCGCGCTGTGCGAGCCGATCGGCAAGTTCACCGTGATGCTCGACACCGGCACGTCCGGGGTCGAGGCGAACGTCGTCGTGGTGATGCCGTTTTTGATGTCGGTGTTCCCGACAAGGATCGAGCGGACGCCGTCGGCTTCCATCACGAGGTCCAGGTCGGGGAACGCGGCGGCCGCGTGCGAGACGAGGATCGCCGGACCTTTCAGTTTGCTCGTCAACGTCGGCGTGTTCGCTCGTGCGCCGCCGACGAACGAGCCGGGCGGGCAGTTGTGGTAGTCGGCTTCGAACGTCGCCGCCGGGCAGGCTTTCTGCAGCGTCGTCAGACGCGACGGAAGCGCCTTCGGCAACTGCACCTTGACCGACTTGACATTGGCGTTGCCGGGCACCTCGTTGAGCGTCGTTTCAAGGCTCGCGCCGTTCGCTTTCGAGGTCCTCGAGCTGGTAACCGCCCTGAAGGCCGGCTTGAATTTCAACAGGTTGCAGTTGGCGACCTGGAATGGGCTCGACAGTTTCTGCGTCGCTGCGTCCGTCGAGACCACCGTAGATTCGGTCGCCATCGCAGCGCAGCTCGTCGGGTTCAGCAGGAAGCCCTGCTTGTTGATCGAGACTGTCACGCCGCGCAGGCGGATCGGGATGCCCTTGACGATCGTCGGCAGATCGGCCGTCGTCGTCACGCGCGCCGTGTACGGATCGATCGTGATCGCCGCACGGGTCGTCACCGGGCCGAGGTTGAACGGCCCGGCGATCGCGGGCACGACGATCGAGAGGCCAAACGGGGCGCCTTTGTAAGGCCCGGTCAGGTAGACCGAGCCGCCGCCGAACGTGAACGGCGTCGGCCCGGCGCCCGAGATCGCCGAGGCAGTTCCGATCTTGCTGCTGTCCGGGCACGCGTTGGCCGTGGCCTGCGCGTCGGTGCACTGCGTCGCCTTCGGGATCTGGCCGATGAGGCCGGCCGGCAGCGTCGTCTTGACCTGCGAGAGGTACTGGTTGCCCTCCGGGCGCGTCAAGCTGAACGTGTAGCTCGTGTTGCCGCCTGCGTTGCCGGTCTGGTTGGCCGTCGTCTGGCTGAGGACGAACGGAATCGTCGCCGGGCAGCCTGTCGAGGCGAACGGCGTGGCGATCGTTTTCGCGCCGATTTCGGTGTACGGCAGGAAGCTGCCTTCGGCCGCGCCCGCGTCACACGTCAGCGGGTTGGCAATCGGGGCGAGTGCGCCGCCCTTGAAGTTGAGCGTCGCCGTCGTGAACGGCTGTTCGGGGTTTTCCCTGAAGACAGTCGTCACCTGGCCGGTCGTGAGGTTCGGTTCGGTTTCGCCTTTGAGGCGCACCGACACGTCGTAGCGCGCGGACTCGGCGTCGAGATAGATGATGTACGGAGGATCGGTGATCGCGCCCCCGTCGGGAGGCGTGCCGAGATAGATGTTGCCCGTCAGCGAGCCGTCGGGCAGTGTCGGCACGTTGAGGCTGACCGTGCCGAGCACCGAGCTGGCAGGGCAGTCGGTGCCGGGGGTCGCGCTGTGGATGCGCGCCTGCGCCGGCGTGCACGCCGTCAGCCCTGCGGCCGCTGACGGGTTCAGCGTCATGCCCGCAGGCAGCTTGACGGTAGCGACTTTCAACTGAGCTGAGTCGATTTCGGCTTCCGGGTGGCGAGGAATGCCCACTGTGGTACTGATGCCGTCAGGCTGGTCGAAGCCGCTTTCCCCGGCGCCCGGCGAGAGCCCGAAGGTTGGATCGAACGGCACGAGGCCGCAGCCGTTCAGGCCGAGCAGCGTCGTGTATGGCCTCCTAACGGTTTCCCGGCTGGAGCTCGCGAGCCGTTCTTCCACTTCTTTGGCTTCGCCGATTGCGACGCCTTCAAGCGTCAGCAGCGTCGTGTGGTTGCCCGGGCAGGCGGTGGCGTTCGTGATGAAGGCGCCGTTTCCGGCACGTCCGTAGTCCTCCTGGCGCGACCTGATCACCGGCAGCGACGGTGACACTTTCACTTCGAAGTAGTCGTGGTAGTCGCCGACGTTTGTGCCCTTTGCTTCCTGACCCCATTCGACGTTGCCTTCGACCAGTGTGTGTGCGTAGTACTGAGCGTTTTCGATTTCTGGTTTCGTTTTTTTGAAGACGCCTTCGAGGATGCCTTTGGTCAGGCCGATCGGCAGTTTCAAAGCGGCTCCGAAGAAAGATGCGCGTGCCGCCGGCGGTTCGGGCTGGACGAGGTTGTAAAGAGTGCCCCGGAGAGTCACGTCTGGTGGAAGCGATTTTTCTGCCAGCGGCTCGACGAACACCGTTGCCGTTTCTTCGCCGATCACCGTGCTTTCCGGCCCCGTGTTGTTCGGTCCCGTTCCTTCTTTGCATTTGGGAGCGGCATAGAAGCCGGTGCCCGGGACTGCTTCGGCCGCACCAAATTCAGCGAGCGTGCACTGCGGCACGGCCGCAGGCGCGGTCGCGAGGCCGGGCGCAACGTCGACCCTGACGTGGGTCACGACGCCCGAAGGGACCGCCGTGCCCGACGCGAGGCTTCCGCTGTGCTTGAGCGTGAAGTCAGTGACGCCGAACGGGACATGACCTGCGGCCTGCGTGTAGCCCTGCGCTTCGGATTCGGTCAGGTCAGGTTCGACGGTTTCCGCGATCGGTTCTCCGAAGATGTCGGCGCCGACGACTTTTTCGCCGCATTTTTCGGCAGTCGTCTTGCAGTTGATCCCGACGAATTTTTCGATTTCGACCGCAGCCTGCGCGGCTGCGGGCGCTGCGCAGGCGATAACTACGCCCACCAACAGCGCTAGAAACGAAAAGCGGACACCGAACGACCTCATACCGACCTCCCTAGTCGAGTCAGGGCACTTGACCCTTATGACTCCTATATTCCCCAAAAGTTGCGATCCACCGGCAGTATTTGGACGTATCGGCCGAGAGTCCTTCCTGCGCGAGCCCGCGCGCGCATCGTGGCCGATCGGGTCGTCAGCCCGGATCGCGCCGAGGCGAGCCGGCCCCCGCCGAGCGGCCGGCGTGACGCAGGCCGGCGCGACGTAACCACAGGCACGCCGACCGTGAGGGCGACACAGGAAGCTCAGGCGCTCGCGAGCGCGTCTGCCCGGCCCTGGCAGTCATACAGCGACGTCGAGGCGCTGCCCGCAGTCGTGCCCGTCCCGCCGCTCGTCGCGCCGGCGCCCGCCGATCCCGCGCTCGCGGTGCCCGCGCCCGTCGAGACCGTCACCTTCTTGCAGACCTTCTCGACCGCCGTGATCGCCGCTTTCGAACCCGCGCGCGTGTCGCCCGGCAGGCCCCTGAGGCTCTGCGTTCCAGCCTGTTCGCCCAGCACCCAGCGGATCGCGCCCGAGCGCACCGCGTGGGCGAGCCACGTCGGCTGACCTGGCTCTCGCGTCCGGAGAAGCCGCCGATGCCGGCGACGTTCGCGCCCGCTGGATGATCGCCGACGCCGCGCCGGACTGGCTGGAGACGCGCGATCGTGCCGCCGCCGTGCTGCTTGACGTAGGCGACCGCCTGTGAGCGTGCGGACGCCGCCATCGGCGCCGCCGAAGCCGCCCGCGCCGAGCCGCGCCAGCCGCCGCGGCCGGCGCCCGCCGCGCGCCCGGCGGCAGGCCGTGCCCGCGCCGCGCGCCGGCGGCTGCCCGCGGCCGCCGGCCGCCGCGGCGCCGGAGTCGCCGCCGGCGGCGCCGGGCGGCGCCGACCGGCCGCCGCGGGACGCGCCGCAGCCGCGCCGGGGCCGCCGCGCGCGCGCCGACCGCGCCGCGGCCCGCCGCGGCCGCCGAACGCCGCCGCCCGCCGTCTGCGCTGGCCGGCCCGCCGGCCGGGAACGTGCCGCTCGTCGCGTGGCCGAGCGTCTCCACGGCCCAGCTCGCGGGCGCGAGCAGCAGCGCCGCGAGCGCGGCCGCGAGCGCGACCGCGCGCGGCCGGCGCGGAGCCGAGGCGACGAGCGCGACCGCCGTCGACCGCGCAGACGGCGAGCAGCACGGCGCGGCAGCCAGCTCGAGCTGGCCGGGTACGGCGTGCAGCACGACCAGCTCGGTCGACCACGCCCGCGCGACGAGCGCCGAGCGCCGCGAAGCCGCGCACGAGCGTCGCGCTGCGCGAGCAGCTGGGCCGACGCCGGCGCCGACGAGCGCCGCCGTGAACGGCGCGAGCTGCGACGACGTAGTAGGGATGGAAGATCCCCTGGGCGAAGCTGAAGAGCGACGGCGGTCGTCGACGAACGCGCCGCCGACGGCGAGCAGCCAGCCGCGTGCGCGCGTCGCGCGGCGCAGGCGCGTGCGCCACGAGGAGCCCGACGCCGCGACGAGCGCGAAGCCGAGCAGCCAGCCGGCCTGGCCGCCGAGCGCCGACGTTGAGCAGCCGCAGCGGGCCCGTGGCGCCGCCGAACGTGCTGCCGCCGCCGCCGCCGCCGGCGATCTGCCGGCCCGCCGGCCTGGCCGTCGACGCGGCCGAGGCCGTTGTAGTCGAAGATCAGCGACAGGATGCTGTTGTCGCTCGTGCCCGAGATCCACGGGCGGTCGAGCCGGCCGGGCGTGAGCGCCATCAGCAGCGGCCAGGCGCCGCCGACGACGACCATCGCGGCGCCGCCGGCGAGCAGCTGGCGCAGCGGCGCGCAGCGCGGCCGCGCGGCGCGACCCACAGCCACGCCGCGACGATCCCGGGGACGACGAGCAGCGCGACGACCATCTTCGTCTCGAAGCCGAGCCCGACGCACGACGCCGGCGAGCACGATCCAGCGCGTGCGCCCGTCCTGGAGCGCGCGCACGGCGCACCACAGCGCCGCGACGCAGCACAGCGCGAGCAGCGCGTCGGGGTTGTTGTGGCGCGAGATCGCGACCGTGATCGGCGTGACCGCGAGCACGAGGCCGGCGACGAAGCCGGCCGGCGCGGCCGAACAGGCGGCGCGTCAGGTCGTAGACCAGCACGACGGTCGCGACGCCCATCAGCGCCTGCGGCACGAGCATGCTCAGCGAGTGGAAGCCGAAGACCCGCACCGACAGCGCCTGCACCCACAGCGCGAGCGGCGGCTTGTCGACCGTCATCACGCCGCTCGGGTCGAACGAGTCGTACAGGAAGTTGTGCCAGCTCGAGCTCATCGAGCGCACGGCGGCGCTGTAGTAGTCGTTGGCCCAGCCGTTGCGGCTCAGCGCCCACAGGTTGAGCACGCGCCGCGAGTACGAGCAGCAGCGCGAGCTCCGGCCGCGGCAGGCGCCTGCTCAGCGCCCCCACGCGCTCGCGCAGCCGCTCGGAGTTGCCCGCAAGCGGGGTGGCCGGGGCCACGGAGCGCGGTGGTGCGCGCGGCCGAACCGCGTCTGGAGTGAATAGCTCATGGCGGCAGCATCCACGCCGCGTGTAGGAGCAACGTGTGACGTAGCTGAAAGATTCCTAAGACGCGGCGCCCGGCGCCGCGGGCAGCCGGCGTCAGTCGATCAGGCGCCTGCCGAGCTGCCAGATCGCCAGGCGCCACATCAACAGCGCGAACGCCGAGCAGCACGGCGGCGTGGCCGAGGTCGGCGAGCTGCAGATGCGCCCAAGCGAGGCGTCGCGGACGAGCTGCACGCAGTGGTACAGCGGGTTGAACTGCGCGACCTGCGCGCACGCCGTGCGGGCAGCGCCGAGACCGGGAAGAACGTGCCGGCGACGAGGAACATCGGCGTCAGCACGGCGCTCGTCACGTAGTTGAAGTTGTCGATCGTCTTCGCGACCGCGGCGATCGCGACGCCGAACGCGGCGAAGCCGAAGCCGGTGACGAAGCCGATCAGCGGGCACGAGCAGCATCCCCCATGCCGGCTCCAGGCCCGAACGCGATCCCGACGATCAGCGGCGCCAGCCCGTAGACGCCGGCCCGGATCGAGATCCACAGGATCTCCGCCGTGATCAGCTCCTCGACGTCGACCGGGGCCGCCAGCATCGCGTCGTAGGTGCGCTGGAACTGCCAGCGGACGAACGTGTTGAACATGCCCGGGAAGGCGGACGAGAACAGCACCGCGGTCGCGACCACGCCGGTCGCGACGTACTCGCACGTACTTGACGTGCCCGACGTGTGTGACGAGCGTGCCGAAGCCGAGGCCGAACGCCAGCAGGTAGATCGTCGGCTGCACGATCGAGGAGAACGTCGTCGACTTCCAGTAGCGGCCGAAGATCACCACGTCGCGGCTCATCACGCCGGCAGCGCCGCCGGTTCGAGCCGCCCACGCGCGCGCCGCGGCTGCCGCCGGCAGCTCCGCGCATGCGCTCCGGCGCCTCGGTCATCGCGCTCATTCGATCTCCTCGCCCGGTCAGCGCGACGAACGCGTCCTCGAGGTTGGCCGGGCGGCGGACGCCCTCCGGCGCCTCGCCGTCGAGCTCCTCCGCGCGCAGGATCGCCACGGCCGGGCCGCTGCGACGGCTCGTGCCAGCCGCTGCTCGCCGGCGAGCTCGCCGAGCTCGGCCAGCGCTCCGGCGGGCCGTAGACCTCGAGCACCTCGCGCGCCGGCGTGCGCGCGCACCAGCTCGGCGGGCGTGCCCTGGGCGATGATCCGGCCCGCGGACATCACCGCGACGGTGTCCGCCAGCCGCTCGGCCTCCTCGATGTAGTGCGTCGACATCAGCACCGTCACGCCGCTGGCGCGCAGCCCGTCGATCAGCGACCACAGCTCCTGGCGGACCTGCGGGTCGAGGCCGACCGTCGGCTCGTCGAGCAGCACCAGCCGCGGGTCGTGGATCAGCCCGCGCGCGACCAGCAGCCGCCGGCGCATGCCGCCGGACAGCTCGCGCACGATCGTGTCGGCGCGCGGCCGAGGTTGGCGATGCCCAAGCGCGCGCTCGCACGGCGGCGTCGCGCTCGGCGCGCGGCACGCGGTACAGGCGCGCGAACACGGTCAGGATCTGCCGGCAGGTCAGCTCGACGTCGAGGTTGTCCAGCTGCGGCACCACCCCCATCTCCATCCGCGCCTGCTTCGATTCGCGCGGCAGCTCGTAGCCGAGCACCGCGATCGCGCCCTCGTCGGCGAGCGCCTGCGCCGTCAGCATCCGCATCGTCGTCGACTTGCCCGCGCCGTTGGGCCCGAGCAGGCCGAAGCAGACGCCGCTCGGCACGTCCAGGTCGAGGCCGTCGACGGCGGTGATCGCGCCGAAGCGCTTGACGACGCCGCGCAGCGAGATCGCCGCCTCGCTGCCCGGCGCCCGCCGTCGCCCGTTCGCGTCCCCATCGCGCATCGCCCGACACTCTAGGCCGCACTGGCCGCCCTCGCGCGTCGACTCCGCCGGACGTCCGAGCGCCAGACGCTCGATCTCCGACGCCGGTCCATACCGAGCGGCCCGCGCGCGCGGGCAATCCTGATGCGACGCTGCGCGAGCCACGCCGCACGGCGAGTCACCCGAGCTACCAGCGACCGCGGAGAGATGACCATGCGGGCAAGAACACCCCAGATCGTCGCGTTCGGCGGCGGCGGCTTCTCGATGGAGCCGGACAACTCGCTGCTCGACGACTACGTGCTGTCGCTGACCGGCGCCGCAGCGCCCGCGCGTCTGCTTCCTGCCGACGGCCTCCGGCGACGCCGACCACTACGTCGTGCGCTTCTACCGCCGCTTCGCCGCCGCACTGCGACGCCAGCCACGTCTCGCTGTTCCGGCGCGACCAGGGCACCGGCGGCGTCGAGGACGACCTCGCCAGCGCACCTGCTCGCGCAGGACCTGATCTACGTCGGCGGCGGCAACGTCGTCAGCATGCTCGGCGCCTGGCGCGCGCACGGGCTCGACGACGTCGCTGCGCCGGGCGTGGCGGCGCGGGCATCGTGCTGTGCGGCCCGTCGGCCGGCTCGCTGTGCTGGTTCGAGCGAGGCGCTGAGCGCGTTCCACGGCGCGCCGCGGCGCGTGCGCGGCCTCGGCCTGCTGCCCGTACTCCAACTGCGTCCACTACGACGCCGAGCCGCAGCGCCGCGAGCGAGTACCACCGCTTCGTCGGCGACGGCATGCGCCGCGGCTTCGCCGCCGAGGACGGCGTCGCGCTGCACTTCGTCGGCACCGCGCTGCGAGCGCGTCGTCAGCTCGCGCGCCGACGGCCGCGCCTACCGCGTCGAGCACGATCGGCGACGGCGTCGTCGAGACGCCGCTGCGAGACGCGGACGCTCCCGACGCGCGCCGCGCGCCCGGCAGGCCGCGCGCGCGACCGCCGGCCTGCTCGCGCGACGCCGGAGCCCGCGCCGCCGACGATCCTCGCGATGGGCGGCGGGCGGCTTCACGATGGAGCCCGACAACCCGCTGCTCGACGACTTCGTGCTCTCGCTGGCGCCGGCGCGCAGGAGCCGCGCATCCTGTTCCTGCCGACCGCCTCCGGCGACACGACCGCGCAGATCAACGCCTTCCACGCCGCGCTTCGCCGACCGCGCGTGCGTGCCCGAGCACCTCTCGCTGTTCCGCCTGCGCGACGAGCCGCCGGCCGCTGCGCGAGACTCGCTGCTCGAGCAGGACGTCATCTACGTCGGCGGCGGCTCGATGCGCAACCTGCTCGCGATCTGGCAGGCGCACGGCCTCGACCAGCTGCTGCGTCGAGGCCTGGCAGCGCGGCGACCGTGCTGGCCGGGCTCAGCGCCGGGCGCGATGTGCTGGTTCGAGGGCGGCGTCACGCGCTCGAGCGGGCCGCCCGAGCCGCTCGCCGGCCTCGGGCTGCTGCGAGGGCTCGCTGACCGTGCACGCCGACGGCGAGCCCGAGCGGCTGCCGGTGTGGCTCGAGCGCCGTGCGCGACGGCGCGCTGCCCGGCGGCTGGGCGCTCGACGACGGCGTCGGGCTGCTGTTCGGCGGCCGACGCGCTGGCGCGCGTCGTCAGCTCGCGCCCGGGCGCCGGCGCGCAGCGCGTCGACGCGGTCGCCGGCGAGCTCGTGCGCAAGCGACTCGAGCCCGAGCTGCTCGGCGACGGCGCGCCGCGCGTGCTCGGCGGCGTCGACGAGGCCGTGCAGGAGCTGCGCCGCGTGCACCGCATGCGGCGCGGGCATGAGCGAAGGCTGAGAGCGCTCAGCCGAGCGCCGTGCCGGGTGCGAGTCCTCCGTTCTCGATGCCCACGCCGCGATGCGCGCCGTCCTCGTAGACGGCGACCGATTTGACGTCGAACTCGCGCGTGCCGCCGGTGAAGCCGCTCGTGCAGTGGCATTCGCGCAGCGCGTAGCTGAGGATCAGCGTCGTGCGCGCCGAGTCGACCGGCCGCGCCGGCCCGACGTTCGTCGCCCACGGCTGCAGCTCGCCGTCGATCCACACGCTGTACGTGTTGTCGGGCGTCGATCTCGAACGTGTAGGTGTGGAACGCCAGCGACGGGTCCTCGGCGAAGCCCCATTTGTTCGCCGTCAGGAAAGGCGGAGCGAACCACGCCGTGTACATCCCGTCCGTGCTCCAGCCCGTCGTGTGCTTTTCGCTCGCGCCACCGCCCTCGAAGAAGTCGACCTCGGTGCCTTCCCACGGCGGACCGTTCGACCACCAGCCCGGGTCGGCCTCGCCCGTGTTCGGCGGGAACTTCGCGACCGCCTCGAACACGAGCGTCTGTCCTTTGCCCGGCGACCACGTGAAGAACCTGTAGCCGGGCACGCCGTCGTTCTGCCCGCGCAGCACCCCGCACACGTAGTGCTTGGCGCCCGGCGACTGCGCGACCGCCGTGTGCGTGCACGACAACCGCAGACCCTGCGGCCCAGTGGCCACGGCGCTCGGGTTCATCACCTCCATCTCGTCCGTGTTGAACCCCGGGCAGTTGCTCGCGAGCGCGCAGTTGTTCGGGAACCACGTGTTGTCCTCGCCCGGCCGCTTGCCGATCGGCGCGCCGAAGCCGTCGGCGTAGGCGACCGACCAGCCGCCCTGGGGCATCGCCGGCCCGGTGGGCGCGCGGCCGACCGCGTGCAGACTCGCCGTGTGCAGCTCGCCGCGCCCTGCTTGCGATCGGTCGAGGAGCAGCCGAGCAGCGCCGCGGCGAGCGCCAGCGCCGGCAACGACACGGCCGCCCGGGGCGCGATGCCGGCAGCCCACCGCCGGCGCGCAGAACATCGCGGCGGTCGGCCCTTTCCGGCGGCGTGAAGGGTCGTCCTCACGCCGCCGAGGCTAGCTCGCGCGATCAGCCGATCGTCGTACCCGGCGCCACGCCCGCGTTTTCGACGCCTACGCCGGCGTGGGCTTTGTCCTCGTACACCGCCACCGATTTGACGTCGAACTCACGCGTGCCACCGGTGAAGCCCGTTTTGCATCCGCATTTGCGCAGCGCGTAGCTGAGGATCAGCGTCGCCTTCTCCGTCAGCACCGGGGTGGCTGGGCCGATGTTCGTTGCCCACGACTGCGGTTCGCCGTCGATCCAGATGCTGTACGTGTTGTTGGGCTTGATCTCGAACGTGTACGTGTGGAACGCCAGCGACGGATCTGCCGAGAATCCTCGTTTGGTCGCCCACGGGTGCGGCGTGGCGAACCACGCCGTGTAGAGCGGGTCCGTGCTCCAGCCGGTCGTGTGTTCGGGGCTCGCTCCGCCGCCCTCGAAGAAGTCGACCTCCGTGCCGTTCCAGGGCGGCCCGTTCGTCCACCACCCCGGGTCGGCGTCGCCCGTGTTCGGTGGGAACTTCGCGACCGCTTGGAACACGAGCGTCTGTCCTTTGCCCGGCGACCACGTGAAGGGCCGGTAGCCGGAGGCGTTCTGCCCGCGCAGCGTGCCGCACACGTAGTGCTTCCCGCCCGGTTCCTGCGCGGCTGCCGTGTACGTGCATTTGAGCTTCAGGCCTTCGGCCGTCTCGCTGACCGCACTCGGGTTGAACACCTCGAGCTCGTCGGAGTTGAAGCCGCTGCAGTTGCTCGTCTGCGTGCAGTTGTTGGGGAACCACGTGTTGTCGTCGCCCGGGCCACTGCCGATCGGCGCGCCGAAGCCGTCGGCATAGGCCACCGACCAGCCGCCCGTCGGCGTCGGCGGACCCGTCGGCGTCGCGCTGACCAGCGCGCCCTGCGGTCCTTCTTCAGCCGGTTCTTCTTCCGGCGCTTCTTCTCCCGGGGATTCTTCTTCCGGGGATTCTTCTTCCGTCGGTTCTTCTTCGGGCGCTTCTTCTTCGGGCGGTTCTTCGCCGCCGGCGAGGGGCGTCGCTTCGGCAGCCGTTCAGCGGCCCCAGCCGTTCGTGGTAGTAGGAGCGCACGAGCACTTCGTAGGGCACGTGCTTCAGCCTCGTGATCGTGTAGGAGCGCGCACCTTTCGCGAGGTCGATGTAGCCGCCGCCACGGCCGCCGGCCTGCTTCCAGCGGATGCGAAAGCCCGTCAATCCAGCCGTGCGCGAAACTCCCCACGAGGCCGCCAGCGAACCTTCGGCCGGCGTCAGCTGCAGGTCGGTCGCCTGTGGACGCAGGGCGGCCGAGGAAGCCGCAGGCGCTGCCAGTGCGATCGCCAGCGCGAGTGCGATCCCTGCGAGCGAACCGCGCAGCGGCGCGCTTCCGCGTCCTCGCCGCGGACTCGGCCGCGGCTGCTCGTGGCACAACTCGATTTCGCGTTCCTGACTGAAGCTGAAGCCCTCGATGAGAAATCCCTTTCTTCGTCGCCTTTGGCCGGCCGCTCACTCCGGGCCTGACCTAAACACCCTTCCTTACCCAAACGCACACTACCCTGCTCGAAGCTCCTCGATCCTCACGGGCTCGACAGCGATTGACGGCAACGTCGCGTTCTCGCGCCGAAACACCCTGGAGGCGCGTCAACTAAGGAGCAGCGGCGGTGCTAGCCGCGCGGCGCGCTGGTCAGGAACGTCACGCTCAGATCCTCCTTGCCGTGCTCGGGCACGGCCTGGAGCATGCGCGCGCTGATCGCCCTCAGCGCCGGCAGGTCGAGCCCGGCGCGCTCGGCCGACTCCACGGCGAGCCGCGCGTCCTTGCTCGGCCAGCTCGAGCGCGAACGTCGGCTCGAAGTCGCGCTCGAGCATCGCCTGGCCCTTGAGCCGCAGGTAGGGCAGTCCAGCGGGCCGCCGTCGATCGCGTCGAAGAACGCGAGCCGTCGAGCCCGAGGCCCTCGGCGAGCGCGATCGTCTCGGCGGCTCCCTCGACGACGGACACGATCCAGGCATTCGTCACGAGCTTCAGCCGCGTGCTCGCGCCGGCCTCTTCGCCGACCCACATCGTGCGCTGACCGACCGCGTCGAACACCGGCTGCGACGCGCTCGCGCAGCGACTGCGGGCCCGAGGCCATCACGACCAGCTTGCCTTCCTGCGCCGGCTGCTTGGTGCCGAGCACGGGTGCGTCGACGAAGCCGATGCCGTGCTCGCGCGCGAGCTCCGCGCAGCGCGCCGTGCCCTGCTCGCCGATCGTCGACATCTGGATCCACACGCTGTTCGGCCGTGCGCCCGCGAGCGCCCCGTCGCTGCCCTGCATCGTGGCGAGCACGGCGTCGGCGTCGCTCAGCATCGTCACGATCATGCTCGGCCGACGCGGCCGCCTCGGCGGGCGTGTCGCAGAGCTGCGCGCCTTCGCGAGCAAGCGGCTCGGCCTTCGCGCGCGAGCGGTTCCACGCGACGAGCTCGATGCCGGCGCGCGCGATGTTGCGCGCGATGCCCGAGCCCATCGTCCCACCCGCGCCGAGCACCGCGACAACGTCGGTCATCGTCTGCTCAGGGGCGTACGAAGGTGTTCGGGTCGGGGCCGATCCGCCGGCCCGCGTCGAGCGCCGCGATCGACTCGAGCTGCTGCTCGCTCAGCTCGAAGTCGAACACGTCGATGTTCTCGCGCGATCCGCGACGGCGTCACCGACTTCGGGATCACGACGTTGCCGATCTGCAGGTGCCAGCGGATGATCGCCTGCGCCGGCGTCTTCCCGTGCGCCTGCGGCGATCTCGACGATCGCCGGGTCCTCGAGCTCGAGGCCCTGGCCGAGCGGGCTCCACGCCTCGGTCAGGATGCCCAGGCGCTCGTGCTCGCGGCGCAGACCGACCTGCTGGAAGTACGGGTGCAGCTCGACCTGGTTGATCGCCGGCGTCACGCCGGTCTCGGCGATCACGCGCTCGAGGTGCTCGGCTTCGAAGTTGGACACGCCGATCGACCGCACGAGCCCTTCCTGCTGCAGCTCGACGAACGCCTTCCACGTCTCGACGTAGAGATCGTGCGCCGGCACCGGCCAGTGGATCAGGTAGAGGTCGAGGTGGCTCAGCTCGAGCCGCTCGAGGCTCGCGCGGCACGCGCGCTTGGCCTGCTCGTAGCCCTGGTCGTCGTTCCAGCACTTGGTCGTGACGAACAGCTCGTCGCGATCGAGGCCCGACGGCGTGCAGCGCTTCGCCGACGCCCCCCTCGTTGCGGTAGGCCGCCGCCGTGTCGATGTGGCGGTAGCCCGCCGACAGCGCCTCAGCGACGGCCACCTCGGTCTCCTTCGGCGGGACCTGGAAGACGCCGAAGCCGAGCTGCGGGATCCGCTCGTTCGGCGCAATCGAAAGGTCTGGGATCTGCTGCGCGGGTGCGCTCATACACTCATCACTGCCCACTATGCCCGATGCGAAACGCCGGGGTGGCGCGGCACTGCATATAGTCGCGGCATGGGAGCGGAGCAAAGCGCGGTCAATCGTCAGATCCGCCTGGCGGCACGTCCCTCGGGCCTGCCCAAGCCGTCTGACTGGAGCCTCGTGCAGGAGCCCGTTCCGGCGCCCGGCGAGGGCGAGTTCGTCGTCGACATCTCGCACATCTCGCTCGACCCGGCGATGCGCGGCTGGATGAACGCCGGCGCCTCCTACATCGAACCGGTCGAAGTCGGCGAGGTGATGCGCGCCGGCTGCGTGGGGCGCGTGAGCGCCTCGGCGCATCCGGCCTTCGCGGTCGGCGAGCACGTCTACGGCACGTTCGGCGTGCAGGAGCACGCGCTGTCCGACGGCAAGGGCGCGATCAAGGTCGACCCCTCGCTGGCGCCGCTGCCGAGATACCTCGGCGCGCTCGGGATGACCGGGCTGACGGCCTACTTCGGCATGCTCGACGTGGGCAAGGTCAAAGAGGGCGAGACGGTCGTCGTCTCCGGCGCCGCCGGCGCGGTCGGCAGCGTGGCGGGACAGATCGGCAAGCTCAAGGGCGCGCGCGTAGTCGGCATCGCGGGCGGCGAGGAGAAGTGCGCCTGGCTGACCGACGAGCTCGGCTTCGACGCGGCGATCGACTACAAGTCGGAGAACGTGCGCAAGGCGCTGCGCACGCACGCGCCGGAGGGCGTCGACGTGTTCTTCGACAACGTCGGCGGCGAGATCCTCGACGCCGTGCTCACCCGCCTGGCACGCCACGCGCGGATCGTGATCTGCGGCGCCGTCTCGCAGTACAACAACACCGAGCCCGTGCGCGGGCCGTCGAACTACATGTCGCTGCTCGTGTTCCGCGCGAGCATGACCGGGATGGTCGTGTTCGACTACGCCGCCCGCTACGGCGAGGGGATTGCCGAGCTGGCCGGATGGATGCGCGAAGGGCTGATCGTCTCGCGCGAGGACGTCGCGCGGGGCGGCGTCGAGGACTTCCACGACACGCTGCTGAAGCTGTTCGAGGGCGCCAACGTGGGCAAGCTCGTGCTGCAAATCGGCGACTGAGCGGTCGCCCTCGGCGCCTGCTCAGCCGTTCGGCAGCATCGTACGCACGAGCTCGCCCCAGCAGTCCTTCAACTGCGCCTGGGACATGCCGCGCTCGCGGCGCTGGAAGAGCACCAGTTCGCTGACGAGCGTGCCGAGCAGCACGTCGGCGAGGTAGTCGACGTCTCCCTCGTAGCCGCTCTCTGAGAGCAGCGCGGTGACGTGCGCCCGGTAGGCGGCGTAGACGCTGTGGCGCAGGCGCTCGCCGGGCGCGCCGTTCTCGGCGGCGACGAGCAGATCGCCCTGGATCTCGATGTGCTCGAGCATGCGCTCGCCGAAGGCGACGAGGCGCTCGCGCGGCGGCGCGCCGGGCCCGAGCGGCGCGGGGCCGCGGATGAAGCCCTCCTGCAGTCCGCGCTCGCGCTCGTCGAGCAGCCGCGCGCATCAGACCGCAGCGGTCGCCGAAGTGACGGAACAGGGTCCCCTTGCCGACGCCGGCGGCGCGCGCGACCTGGTCCATCGTCACGCACTGGGCGCCGTGCTCGGCGACGAGCGTTTCGGCGGCGGCGAGGATCGTGGCGCGGTTGCGGGCAGCGTCGGCCCGCTCGTGCCGGACAGGCTCGAGCATCGGCAACCCCCGTTGCGCGACATTGCCCTCCACCTGAGGAATCCTACCTGGCGCGATTACCGGACTACGGTCCATTTGTGTTAGTATAGCTATATCCGGACCACAGTCCGAATTACTCGCAGGCACTTGATCACAAGCAGAGTCCTCAGAACCGCCAAATCCAAACTTCAAGGAGCCCTCATGTCAGCCACAGCAACAGCCACCCAGACGCAGCTTCCCGCCGGTGCGTGGAAGCTCGACCCGACGCATTCCTCGGCGAGCTTCGCCGTCAAGCACATGGTCGTCGCGACCTTCCGCGGGCGCTTCGAGAACATCGACGCGACGCTGACGGTCGGCGAGGACGGCGCGGGCGAGCTGCTCGGCACGGTCGACGCCGGCTCGATCGTCGTCAAGGACGAGAACCTGCAGGCGCACCTCGGCTCGCCGGACTTCTTCGACACCGAGCGCTACCCCGAGCTGCGCTTCGCCTCCAAGGCGATCCGCCGCGACGGCGATGAGCTCGTGATCGACGGCGAGCTGACGATCAAGGACCAGACGCACGCGGTCGAGGCGCGCGGCACGATCACCGACCCGCACGAGACGCTCGGCGGCGCCGTCAAGATCGGCGTGACGCTGGAGACGGTCGATCGACCGCACGCAGTTCGGCCTGGAGTGGAACGCGCCGCTGCCGAAGGGCGGCTTCGCACTGGCCAACGACGTCAAGCTGACGGTCGAGCTCGAGCTCGCCCGCGACGGCGAGTAGCACGGCGATGCGCGTCCTGGGCATATCGGGCTCGCTGCGCAGCGACTCGCACAACGGACGCCTGCTTCGGGCGGCGGCAGAGCTGCTGCCGCCCGACGCGGAGCTCGTCCAGTTCGACGGCCTGAAGGCGATCCCGCCGTTCGACGAGGACGACGAGCTCGCCCCCGGCGAGGCTGTCGAAGCTTGGCGTGCCGAGCTCGAGCGCGCCGATGCGCTGCTGTTCGCGACGCCCGAGTACAACCACTCGATCCCGGGCGCAGCTGAAGAACGCCGTCGACTGGGCCTCGCGCCCGTTCGCCGACGGCGGCGCTGCGCAACAAACCGGCCGCCGTGATCGGCACGAGCACGGGGATGTTCGGCGCCGTCTGGGCGCAGGCGGAGCTGCGCAAGTCGCTGGCCGCCGCCGGCGCGCGCGTGATCGATCGCGAACTGCCGGTGCCCGATGCAGAGAACGCGTTCGCGCCCGACGGCACGCTGGCCGAGCACGAGCAGGCGCTCGCGCTCGGCGAGATCCTCGCCGAGCTACTGGACGAGGCGCGCAGGCGCTCGGCCGTGCCCCTCGGGCAAGCCGCCTGACCCGCGCCGCGCCGCAGGGCGCGACAATGCGGGCATGGCAACCGAGCAGAAGCTCGTCCCGGTGCGTGTCAGCGACGAGCTCGAGCGCTGGCTGAGGGGCGATCAGCCGAAGACGCTCGGCAGCCTGATCGACGTGTTCGGCGAGCGCAGCTTCGCGATCGTGTTCGTGCTGCTGATGGCGGTGCCGGCGCTGCCGCTGCCGACGGGCGGCGTCACGCACGTGTTCGAGGTGATCACGATGCTGCTCGCGCTCGAGCTGATCGTCGGGCGTCGCACGATCTGGCTGCCCGCCCGCTGGCGCAAGCTGCAGATCGGCGGCGAGAGCAAAGAGAAGTTCATCGACGCGCTGCTGCGCCGGATCAGATCGCTCGAGCGCATCTCGCGCCCGCGCGGGCGCTGGCTGTTCGGTCACCGCCTGAGCGGAAGCCTGTTCGGGCTGGCCGCGCTCGGGCTCTCGCTGACGGCGTTCCTCGCGCCTCCCTTCTCGGGCCTGGACACGTTGCCGTCGATCGGCCTCGTCGTGCTCGCGCTCGGTTACCTGATGACCGACATCGCGGTCGTCGCGGTCGGCGTTTCGATCGGTGTGCTCGGCGTTGCGTCGGTGATCTTCCTCGGAAGCATCGCCGTGAAATTCTTCAAGAGCATCTTTTGATCTTTAATTAATCCGATCATCCGACTTGGTTAATTCGCTCGTCGGGTCGTCCGCGTCTGTAACGATGCGCAGCGATGCGCTTGCTGATATGGGGGATCGTTGGGCTATCTGGGCTCGGTCTCGTGATCCAGCTGATCGGGGTTCACGGCGCGACCAACGAGCAGGCAGCGATCACGCGGGCCGTGCGAGCGCCCTTTCAGGACCTCCGCCGCCGCGATGCCCGCGCACTGTGTGAAGACTTCACTCCGATCGTCGCGGCGAAGCTGACGAGCATCGAGGGCAGCTGCGCGAGCCACGTCAGCCGGCTGTTCGCGCGCAGCGCTCAAGACGCCGAATACGTTCCCTCCCAGAGCCTGCTCTCACGCGGGCGCGTCGAGGTGCGGGCGATCCGCGTGGACGGCGACCGCGCCACGGCGGACTCGGTCGGCCCCGGCAGGCCCACGCTCGTGCGCCACTGGCAGCTGAGCCGCGTCGACGGGCGCTGGCGCATCGCAACGGCCGCCATGCTGCAAATGCAATCCGACTGCGACCATCACCCGTTCGGCGGCGCAGGCTGCCTCGACGTGCTCTCGATGCGGCTCGACCGCGCGCAGTAGACCGCCGCCGCCCGGGACGGTCAGCCCTCTAGATCTTCCTCGAGGTCTTCCACTTCGGCCGCCAGGTCGGCGACGCTCACTTCGAGTGCGTCCGCGATGCGTCTTACAGTGGTCCAACCGGGGCTGTTGAGGCCTCGCTCGATGCGCGACAGAGCCGAGGAGGTTATGCCGGCATCGAACGCAAGCTCTTCTTGCGTCATCTCCCGCTCCTCGCGAAGTCGTTTGAGTTGGGCCGCCAGGAAGGGGTCCGCCGGTTCATGCACATAAGAAACATGGCGGACGGTTGGGGTCAATGTCCAGGGGTTTAAGTCCTAGGCCCTCAGGACAGGTATCCTCCTTCGTTGCACAAATCATCCCCACAGATGGTCACGTGCACCGGCCGAGCGAGGCGCTCGCACGAGAGTGCGGCGCCGAGCCGGTCCCGCCAGAGGCCCCCGGGAGCTTGCCCCCCGGGGGCTTCAGGTGAGGGTGCCGGCGGGGGCGAGCGAGCTCGTCACGAAGATCGACCACAGCCGTAGGCGGACCCAGGACGGCTGCGCCGGGTGAGCGTGCCTGAGGTCGGTGGTGCTCCCTAGACCAAGGTGCAGTTGCTCGGGGGACGACGCATTGCGACGCTCCGGTGATGGGACGAGCGCGCTCGCCGCTGGAAACGGCAATCGTCGCCTGGATTGCGCTCAAGATCATCTCGCTGGTCTTGGGGGCCGGGCTGACCGTCGAGGCGCTGTCGAGCCGTTCCAGCAAAGGCGGGATCAACCCGGAAGTGGGCCGAGCGTTTGCCTATGTCTCGCTCGGGCTGGGTGTCCTGATCTTGTTGCTGCTGCTTGCCGACGGCAAATACCTGGTCGCGGCGTGCCTTGCGGCCGTTGCCATCGCGTTGCCGCTTGTGATCCAAACCTCGAAAGTCAGCATCACGGTAAAGCGTCCGGTCGCCGGCCTACGCGGCGGATCTGGGCTGAACCAGTCGCCCGCGATCGGCGGCCGGCAGACCGGCGAGTTGCGCGCCGCTGCCGTTCCTACTCTCCGTTTGTACGACGCCGTGCTGAGCAACTCGGCGATCCTGCCGCGAGGCATGATCTTCTCCGAGGGCACCCCGGCTTGCAGGCTCATGACGGCGGCCGCCCGAGCGCAGTTGGAGCGGGCAATGAGCCGGGGCCCGGCGGGCGGGCCGACCGGCTGTCCGCAGGCGCTGGCCGTCGCGGGGCGGCGGAAACTGTTTGGCCGCCTGTACTTGTCCGAGGCCGGACTGCTTAGTCGTCTGTCTGTTGGTGGCGGCGACCGCGACGCGGTCTTCGTCGCAGGAAACGGGGTCCGTGTCGACCTCGTCGCAGTGGCCCCTGGCAGTTGGCGGATCAGCGGCTTCAGAGGCGGGGTCTTCAACGGCGCTCGGTGACGCCGGTTGTGCGCCGGCAAGCCAACTCTTGCTCTGCAACGGAGGGGGAGGGATTCGAACCCTCGTCGGAGGAATCTCCCCCGAAACGGTTTTCGAGACCGCCGCATTCAACCGCTCTGCCACCCCTCCACGACCTCGCGCGGAGGACAGGCGCGTGATCTTAGTCGAGCGGCGTGAGGCGCCGGGGGGCGGCGTCGGCGAAGTTGCGAGGTCGCGCAGCAGGCGACGGGGCACTGCTCAGAGACGGCGCGAGGCGAAGAAGTCGCTCAGCAGTTGGCCGCAGTCGGGCGCGAGCAGCCCTGACAGCACTTCGGGGCGGTGGTTCAGCCGAGCGTCGGCGAGCACGTCGAGCACGCTGCCGCAGGCGCCGGCCTTCGGATCCGTCGCGCCGTAGACGACTCGCGGGACGCGCGCGAGCACGATCGCCCCGGCGCACATGGCGCACGGCTCGAGCGTGACGTACAGCGTCGCGTCCAGCACGCGCCAGCTACCGACCGCGCGCGCCGCCTCGCGCAGCGCGAGGATCTCGGCGTGCGCCGTCGGGTCCTGGCGCAGCTCGCGCTCGTTGTGCGCCGCGGCGAGCAGCTCTCCGTCGCGCACGACCACGGCGCCGATCGGGACATCCTCGTGCTCGCGCGCCTTCTCGGCCTCGCGCAGGGCAAGACGCATGAAGTAGCCCTCGTCTGGAAAAGGTGGTTCGCTCATCTATCTCGCCGGGTCTCCTGCGACAGTGCTGCCGCCTGCCGGGACCGCCCGCATCATCATTATCCGAGAACGGTCGATGAATCCACGGATGCAACTGCGCTGCACTCACTCCGCCGCTCGCGTGCGGCGACTGGCGATCGCCTGCTGCGCGATCCTCGGCGCGCTGCCGCTCGCCTCGGCGCGCGCCGGCTCGCCCGCCTACGCGCCGAACCGGATCCTCGTCAAGTACGCGACGGCGACGCCGGCGCGCGCCCGCGCGGCCGCCGCGCGCGGAGCCGGCGCCGGCGCCACGAGCGTGACCGCGCCGCACACGCGCCTCTTGCGGCTCGCGCCGGGCGTCAGCCTCGGGACCGCCCTGCACGCGCTGCGCCGCCGTCCCGACGTGACCTGGGCGGTGCCGGACTACCGCGCCCACGCGGCCGGGCTGATCCCCGACGACGTGGGCAACGGCACGCAGCCGGGCGACTGGCAGCAGCTTCAGTGGAACTTCTCCGGCCCGTTCGGCGTGAACGCTCCGCAGGCGTGGTCGAACGTCGCAGCCGACGGCGCGCCGGGGGGCAAAGGCGTGGTCGTCGCCGTGCTCGACACGGGTGTCGCGTATGCCACGCACGGGCGCTTCCTGCGCTCCCCCGACTTCTCCCGCTACGGCTTCACGGGCGGCTATGACTTCATCGCGCACAACCGCTTCCCCAACGACCGCAACGGCCACGGCACGTTCGTGGCCGGCACGATCGCCGAGGCCACGGACAACCGCTACGGGCTTACCGGCCTGGCCTTCGCCGCGCGGGTCATGCCGGTGCGCGTGCTCGACAGCGCGGGCGAAGGCGAAGCTTCGACGATCGCCGAAGGCGTCCGCTATGCGGTCAGGCACGGAGCGCGGGTGATCAACCTCAGCCTCGAGTTCTCGAGCAACGTCACCGCCGCCGACATCCCGGAGCTGCTCGAAGCGCTGCGCTACGCGCGCCGCCGTGGCGTGCTCGTCGTCGCTGCGGCAGGAAACGAGGCGCACACGGCCGTCGCCTATCCCGCGCGCGCGCCGAACGTCGTCGCCGTTGGCGCCACGACCGAACACGGCTGCCTGGCCGATTACTCCAACGACGGCTCCGGCCTGACGCTGGTCGCGCCGGGCGGCGGTGCCGACGCCAGCCTTCCCGGCGACCCGAACTGCCGCCCCGAAGGCCCGGCCGGGCGCGACGTCTTCCAAGTGACCTTCACGGGCGCCTCGCCGCGGCGTTTCGGCATGCCCGGCGGCTACGAAGGGACCTCAATGGCGGCGCCGCACGTCTCCGCCACGGCCGCGCTGATCATCGCCAGCGGCGTGCTCGGGCGCCACCCCACGCCGGCGCAGATCGTCGCCCGGCTGCGCGCAACCGCGCGCAAGCTCGGTGGCGGCGGCGACGAAGCGCTGTACGGCGCCGGTCTCGTCGACGCGGCCGCCGCGACGGCGCCGGGCGGCCCCGGCGCCGTGCCCCGATAGAGCGGACGTGGAGCGTGTCCGATCCGCCACCGGCGAGATGTGACCTGGCCGTGGTCGGTGGCGGCATCGTCGGACTTGCCGTCGCGCGCGAGCTGGCACGCCGCCATCCACGTGCCTCGCTCTGCCTGCTCGAGCGCGAGCAGCGGCTGGCGAGCCACCAGACCGGGCACAGCTCGGGCGTGATCCACGCCGGTGTCTACTACCGCCCCGGCTCGCTGAAGGCGCGGCTGTGCGTCGAGGGTGCGCGCGAGTTGTACGCGTACTGCGAAGAGCACGGGATCGCGCATCGACGTTGCGGCAAGCTGATCCTCGCCACCGACGCCTCGCAGCTGGCCGCCCTCGACGAGCTGGAGCGGCGCGGTCTGGCCAACGGCGTGGCCGGCTTGCGGCGGCTGAACGGCGCAGAGCTGGGGCGGGTCGAGCCGAGCGCGCGAGCGCTCACCGCGCTGCACTCGCCCGACACGGGCGTGGTCGACTTCGCCGCCGTCGCACGCTCCTACGCCGACGACGTCGCCCGAGCGGGTGGATCGGTCGCGCTCGGCTGCGGCGTGAGTGACGTGCAAGTGCGAGGCCGCGCGTTGCGCCTGTCCCACGCCCGCGGCCAGACCGAGGCGAAGAGCGCGATCTTCTGCGCCGGAGCGTGGTCTGACCGGTTGGCGGTCGCGGCCGGCGCGCCCGCCGATCCGCGCATCGTGCCCTTTCGCGGCGCCTACCTGCGACTGCTGCCCGAGCGCCGCGAGCTGGTTCGCGCGCTGATCTATCCGACGCCGGACCCGTCGCTGCCGTTCCTCGGCGTGCACCTGACGAGACATCTCGACGGCGACGTGACAATCGGCCCGACGGCGCTTGTCGTGGGCGCACGCGATGCGTACGACCTGCGCAAGCTGCGCCGCGCGGATCTCCAGGACACGATCGCATGGCCCGGGACATGGCGGATGCTCGCGCGCACCTGGCCGGCCGCGCTCGGCGAGTTGCGCCGCTCGGCCTCGCGCGGCGCGCTCGTCGCAGCCGCGCAGCGACTCGTGCCGGCTCTGACGCTCGCGGATGTCGAGCCTCGCAGCAGCTTCGCCGGGGTGCGCGCGCAGGCGCTCGCGCGCGATGGGCGCCTACTGGACGACTTCGCCTTCTCGGCCAGCCCCCGCGCCTTGCACGTGCGCAACGCGCCCTCGCCGGCCGCGACGGCTTCGCTGGCGATCGCCCGTCACGTGTGCGAGCAGGCCGAGCGCACGCTCGCGCTGTGCGCGTGAGGCCGGCGGACGGCGCCGGCGCGCGGATGCAGGTGTTAGCCTTCGCGCGGTGGCACCTGCTGCCGGTCTTCGCGTGTTGGGCGTATCGGTGCCGGATGTCAGCGATTGGCGCGAGCCGCTGCCGCAAGGTCAGTGGTCGCTGTTCTTCGCCGCCCTCGCAGAGCGTTTCGAGTTGATCGACGTAATCCGTCCCGAGCTCTCCGACGCACAGCGCTACGTCAACTTCGCTCGCACCTTCCACCCGGACAAGAAGCGCTGGAAAGCGACGGCCGGCTTCAACGAGTCTGTCGCGACGAAACGAACGGAGGCCGTCCAGCGCGCGCTCGATCGCCACCGCGGGCGCTTTGAGCTGATCGTCCAGGTGCAGACCGTCTGCGGCCCGGGCTCGAATCGGGGCGGAGTGCCGTATGTCGTCTACACCGACAACACAATGGCGCTGACGCAGCGCTACTACCCGGCCTGGGCAGCGCTCTCGCCCCGCCGCGCGGCGTGGTGGATGCAGTACGAGGCGCACGTCTGCCGCTCGGCCGAGGCCGTGTTCACCTTCAGCGAGTTCGCCCGGCGATCGGTGATCGACGACTACGGCGACTCCCCCGAGCACGTGATCTCGATCGGTGCCGGCGCCAACCAGTGGCTCGAGGAGCTGGGCCGGAAGGACTACTCGACCCGCCGTGCGCTGTTCGTCGGCGTCGACTTCGAGCGCAAGGGAGGCGCCGTGCTGCTCGACGCGTGGCGGGCGGTACGCGAGCGCCTGCCCGACGCCGAGCTGCTCGTCGCGGGGCCGCGAGGCGAGCCGCCGCAGGCGCTCCCGCCCGGTGTCGATTGGGTCGGATGGGTCGACCGTTCGGGACTCGCCGAGCTCTATCGCTCGGCCTCGGCGTTCGTGCTGCCCTCGACCTTCGATCCATGTCCCAACGTGTTCCGCGAGGCGATGGGCTACGGCCTGCCGTGCGTCGGCACGGACTGCTGCGCGATCCCGGAGATCATCGAGGACGGCAAGACCGGCCGGGTCGTGCCGATCGGCGACGCGCAGACGCTCGCGGGCGCGCTGATCCAGCTGCTCTCCGACCCAGCCAAGGCCGAGGCGATGGGTCGCGCGGGCCACACCGAAGTGCTCGCACAAGGACGCTGGAGCAACGTCGTCGATCGCCTCGCCGAGCGGCTCGAGCGCGATCTCCAAGGAGCGCCCGGTCGTGGTCGTGGCTAGGCAACCCGCCTGCGCGCTGCTCGCGCTCGTACGTCTTCCTCGGGGCGATGCCCTCGGCGACACGGGCGACTTCATACACGCTCACCACTTTGTTCGCGCTGAGGATCGCACATAGCTGCTTCTCGTCCGGCGAGAGCGAAGCACCGTGACTGGGACCGGTGAGCGCGAAGCCTTTCGGCGGCGGCCCGAAGAAACAGTGAAGAGGACGTCGCCGGGGTGATGCTCAATACCTGCAACCCGTCGAGTCGGTCGCGGTGGTGAACGCCAGTGTGTTCGATCCGTTCACAGTGAACGGCCGCACCGAGTTGACAAGCGGACCGATACCACGGACTTTCCCGATCGCCGTGTCACACAAGGATGTCGTATTCGCGTCCGCCGAGGTAAACGTTGCGACGATCGTCTACGGCTTGCTTGCACGCACGACATAGTGCCAGCCCGTCCACCGCAGGACCGGCACGCCCCGATCGGCGAGTCGCTGCAGGCGCTCGTCGATGCGCATGCTCCGAGGCTCGCCGAACATCGGCCTGCCGAGGAAGGACATCGGACCGAAGCCGACCGTCCTGCGCTCGATCGTGCGCACGCCGCCCCCGGACAGCAGCCGGTCGATCCGAGCGGGAAAGTCCATGCGTGATCTCGCCACGCCCGGGCGCTTGCGCAGCTTGCGGTAGAGCCTGCTCAGAGGGGTCCGGGCGAGGATTTCGCGCGGATCGATGAACGAGGTCAGGCGGGCGCCGTTGTCTGCGGTGACGACGAGCTGACCGCCCTGCGCCAGCACCCGTGCCATCTCGAGCACAGCCGACGCAGGCGTATGCAGCCAAGGCAACACGCCGACCGCGACGACGAGCTCGAAGGCCCCGTCCGGGAAGGGCAGCGCGTGCACGTCGGCGACCGCAACGTGGACCGACTCGGCGAAGCCCGCTCGGCGCGCGCGCTCGCCGGTCACCTCGACCATCCCGGGGCTTGCATCGATCGCGTCGACCCGCAGCCCGCGCTCGGCGAGTTGCATCGTCAGGCGACCGGCGCCACAGCCGATCTCCAACACGTGTGCGCCGGCGGGCAAGGCGGCGGCGTCGACATAGGAGAGCACGGCGCCCTGGCGATTACGGTAGATACGACCCTGGACGCCTTCTTCGCTGTAGACCTCGTCCCAATATGCTACGGTCGAATCGAAGTGCGTATTAACGTTTTTCTGGATGCTCGCAGGCGCCGTTTCACCAACCTGCCGCTCGAGTTCACTGTCACTGTCCGGACTGCCCATATTCCACCATTCGCCGAGTAGGGTAGGTTTGCGCCGGATTAAGCACGAAGCTCGCTGCGCCGGAGCGTCGCGCGTCGAGTCTAGCGTCCTGCACCGACGGCGCACACGTGTACTACCCCTATACGCTGCGTACGCCGCGCACCGGCTGGACTCGCGGTGAACACCGCGACGCCGATCGTCATCTTCGGCCTGAGTCGTGGCATCTTTCACCACGGCGCGCTCGGCATCGCGCGCTCGGCGGGCAGGCTCGGGATCCCGGTACACCGGATCGCGCGCGAGCGATGGGCGCCGGCTCGCCTGTCGCGCTACAGCCGAGGCTGGTCTCGCATCCCGGATGGTGCGAGCACCGCCGAGATCCTCGAGTTCCTGCACGAGCACAGCAGCAGGGTCGGCCGCGCGCTGCTGATTCCGATCGACGACGCGGGCAGTGTGTTCGTCGACGAGCACGCCCAGGCGCTCGAGCCCGACTTCCTGTTCCCCCGGCAGCCGGTCGGCTTGGCGCAAGCGCTCTCGAGCAAGCGCGAAATGTATGAACTTTGCATCCGGCACGGAATTCCGACGCCGGCCTCGGCGTTCCCCGAGTCAGAAGCCGAGCTCTTGGAGTACGCCGAGCAGGGCGCCTTTCCGACCGTCTTGAAGTGCATCAATGCAGGCGACGCTCCGCCCACCGCTCCACGCGTTGCGATCATCGAGGACCGCGAGCAGCTGCTCGACGCCTACCGCCGGATGCAGTCGCCGGAGGGTCCGAACCTGATGATCCAGGAATACGTACCGGGCAAGCCGGAAACGATCTGGATGTTCAACGGCTACTTCGACGGGCAATCGGCGTGCCGGGTCGGCTTCACCGGCAAGAAGATCAGGCAGACGCCGCCGTACACGGGTGCGACGACGCTCGGCGTCTGCCTGCCGAACCCGACCGTCGAAGACGCGACCGTGCGCCTGATGGCGGCCGTCGGCTACAAGGGCATCCTCGACATCGGCTACCGCTTCGATCAGCGCGACGGCCAGTACAAGCTGCTCGACGTCAATCCCCGCATCGGCGGGACCTTCAGACTGTTCGTCGGCGAGAACGGGCTCGACGTGCTGCGGACGATGTACCTCGACCTGACCGGCCAGGAGGTGCCTACGACGACGCTCTCCGAAGGGCGCCGGTGGATCGTCGAGCCGTGGGATCTGGCGTCGACGCTCACCTACTGGCGACGCGGCGACATCACGCTTGGCGAGTGGCTGCGCTCGCTGCGCCACGTGCGCGAGGACGCATGGTTTGCCGCCGACGATCCTTTGCCGTTCCTCGTTCTGTGGGCCGGGCTCGCGCTGTACTGGCTGCCCCGGCGGCTGCTCTCACGTAGCTGAGCGGCTGCGCTGCAGCGGCCGGCGCGCTAGGCGCGAACGGCGATCTGGCGAACCTCGTCCTGCTCGATCGCATAGACCGCGTCGAGATCGTCGATCCGCTCGAGCACGAACGAGAGATCCTCGTGCTGGCCGGTGTCGCGCAGGTACCTCGCGCTGGCGCCGTCGAGGATCGCCTCGACCGGCGCCTCGCCCCACCGCGCGATCACCTCTTCGGTCAGCGGGTCGGCGACCGTGTAGCCGGCCTGCGCGAGCGCGCGGCCGACACGGGCCGCGCAAAGCTGATCCTCCTCGCGGAATTCACCCCTGCTGTCTGCCCCGAGTACGCGCACGTCGCACCCCCGCTCTGTCAGGTGGGCGGCGAGTGCGGTCACGTTGCGCAGGCAACCGGGGAAGGTCCGCGCGCGGTGCATCGCCTCGGCCATCAAGCGCGTGCCGGAGGTCGAAAGCAGGATGATCGGCCGCTCGGACTCCTCGAGCGCCTCCATCTGCGTCGGGCTGTTCTGCATGTCGAAGCCGTAGGGCTGAACGCCGCCGAGCTCGCCCGCGAGAATCGGCCGATCGAGGTCGGCGGCGAGGCGTACGGCAGCCTCGATCGAGCCCGCCGGATAGACCTGCCTGCCGATCGCAGCAGCCGTGACGGCGGTGGTCGTCGCGCGGATCACGTCCACGGCGACAATCACCTCCTCGCCTTCGAGGGGCGCGAGGTGCTCGTGGAAGCAGTCGATCGCTACGTTCGGCATCTCGGTCGGCGCCCGCTCAGACTCGATCGCCGGCCGGAGGGGCGGGTCGCAGGTTCTCGCGCCCGAACGCATCCGAGTGCAGGCCGCGGCGGTAGATCTCGACGCGCAGCACCTCCTCGAGGCGAACGTTGCCGAGCTGGACCCCGGGTCCGAAGTGGTCGATCATCGCGAACTGGCTCGCCTTGTTCGGCGCCTCGAACAGCACCGTCTCCAGGCCGAACGCATCGGCGATCCGCTCGGCCTGGGCGGGATCGAACTCGCCAGGCGCCGTGAACAGGCCGACGTCCTGGGCGCTCTCGCGGGCCTCGACGACGAGGCGCACCGCGCCCGCCTCCAGCCAGCTGGTCCCGGTCGCGATCAGCTGCTCGGTCTGCTCGTTGGTGAAGCGTCCGCCGTGCTTCTCGCCGAGCTCGAACTCGACCTCCAGCCCGCGCTCGCCCGCTTGGCGGACGATCTCGGCCGGTGCGAGCGACGGATCGGTGAACCCTTCCCCGCACTCGATCCGCGAGAGGCCGACCTCGGCGCACAGGTCGAGATATGCCGGGAGCGCGCGCTGGGCGACGGCCGTCTCGAACGGGCCGCCGCCGGCGACCGTGGGCACGCCGGCTTCGCGGGCAGCCTGGATCTTGCTGCGCGTGGCACCTTCATCGGCGACCATCCAGCACGCCATCGAGATCTTCAGCGTCCCCATCAGATGAGCGCTCTGACGGATGTGGGCCTGCACGGTGACCGGGTCATAGCCCGGGTCGAAGGGGCAGGTCGCCCGCGGCGTCGGCCGGACTCCGATCTGCTCCAGGTAGCGCTCGGTGGCCGACGGGTGCTCGGCTCCTACCATCGCCCGCGCCTCATCCATAGGGATCATAGAAGCCTCTATCGGCCGCGTTAGCCGAATGGATTAGCGCTCTCCGGCGAGCAAAGCGCTTGCCCGCGGGGAGATCCTCCTCTACATTGCGGGTCCAGCACGGGCGGGGGCGTGAGGGACGATGGGCATGGAGGCCGTCCGAGGAGAATGTGTGTTTCGCCACGCCGTACAACACTGGGCTGAGGAGCGCTTTCGCCGGCGCGTGCTGCTGGCCGCGTCGCTGACCGCGTCCGTACTCGCGCTGTGCGCCGCGCCCGTCTCGGCGGCGATCGCGCCGAACGACGAATTCTTCGCCAGGCAGTGGGCGGCCAGCAACACCGGGCAGCCGGTGCCGATCGACGAAGGCAACGAGAAATTCGGCCAGGCCAAGGCCGGTACGCCGGGCAACGACGATCGCGCCCTGCGGGCGTGGCAGGTCTCCACGGGCAGCCGCTCGATCGTGATCGGCGAGGCCGACACCGGCGTCGACTACACACAGCCCGACCTCGCCGCCAACGTCTGGAGCAACCCCGGCGGAATCGCCGGCTGCGCGGCCGGTACGCGCGGCTACAGCGTGCTCAGCAAAACCTGTGAACCGATGGACACCGAACCGCTCGACTACGGCGAAGGCCGGTTCGGCGGCCACGGCACGCACGTCGCCGGGATCATGGCCGCCGTCGGAGACAACTCGACAGGCGTCGCCGGGATCAACTGGCAGGCGACGGTGCTACCCGTGAAGTGGCTGCTGGCGGCCGACGAAGACAGGGGCGTGCCCAGGCTGATCGAAGCGCTCAGATGGTTCGCCAAAGCCGCGCGCGAAGGCGTCGACATCCGCGTGGTCAACGACTCACCGACGTTCGAAGGCACACCGTCGACGAAGCAGATCGAAGAAGAGACCGGGGCAATCGAAGAACTCGGCGCCGAGGGCATCCTGTTCGTGACCGCGGCCGGCAACACAGACGAAGACAACGATGCGGAAACGGGCCGCTATCCCTGCCGGCTCGACCTCGCCAACGAGATCTGCGTGACCGCCAGCAACGACGAAGACCTGCTGCCGAGCTGGGCCAACTTCGGCGCGCGCACGGTCGATCTGGCGGCCCCCGGAGTGAGCATCTACTCGACGCTGCGCGAAGGGAAATACGGCTACCTCAGCGGCGGCTCGATGGCCGCCGCGCAGGTCTCGGGCGCCGCGGCCCTGATCCTCTCGGCCGATTCCTCGTTTTCTCCGGTCGCGCTGAAGCAGGACATCCTCGACAACGTCGACCCCCTGTTCTCGCTCTCCGGGAAGGTCGCGTCCGGTGGTCGCCTGGACATCTGCAAGGCCCTGCCGGGCTGCGAACCGGCCGTCGTCACCGGCGTGAGCCCGAACAGCGGCCCGGCGAGCGGCGGCACGTCGGTCACGATCGCGGGGGCGCACCTCGACGGAGCCACCACGGTCAAGTTCGGCTCCGCGGATGCCACCAGCTTCGCGATCGACTCGCCGAGCTCGATCACCGCCCGGTCCCCCGCAGGGGCGGGGACGGTGGACGTGACGGTCGCGACCCCCGGCGGCGCGAGCCCAGCCGTGGCCGGGGACCGTTTCACCTACACGGCCGGCGCGGAACCACCTCCGTCCTCCTCCACACCCGGCACCGCCGCCGGCGCGGGCCAAACGGAAACGGCGGCTGCCTCCACCGGTCAGTCCTCGGTGCTGGGCGCCAGCGCCCACGCGAGCGTCGTCGTGCTCGCCGGCACGACGCTGGCGGTCCAGCGAGGCAGGGTCGCCCTAAGGCTGCGCTGCGTCGGCACTCAACCGTGCAGCGGCAATTTGACGATCGCGGTCAAGCGGGTGACGCACTCGCCGGGCAAGCCCGCCGCGACGAAGATGCAGACGATCGCGCGGGCCGTCTATTCGCTGCGTGCCGGCCAGGGCAAGTCGTTCACGCTCGCGCTCACCGCGAGCGGACGGGCACTGCTGGGCGGCGCGCCGGCGCGGCTCGATGCGCTGCTCACGATCCTCCCCACGAGGCCAGTAGCCGGGCGCTCGTCGCCCAAGCGCGTGCACCTGCTCCGGCGCACGAGTAGCGCGGAGAAGTCCAGCAACTAGCTTCGCTCGAACATCCGTCGATCCTCGCGCGCGAGGTTAAAGTCGTTTAGAATCGAGCTGCGCGCCAGGGATGCGTGACGAGCATTGCGCCGAGGAGGAGGACAACCAGTGAAGCGCCACCCCAACGAGCACGGACGCACGTCGGGATTTCGCAAGCAGAGCCGAATCGCCGCGCCGGCGCTGCTGGTTGCGCTGGCTGCCGCCGTCGTGGGACCGGCGGCCGGCGCAACGCCGCCACCGTCGGCGGAAGCGACGGGCACGATCGTCGCCGCGGGCCCTGGGCTCGGCCCTACCGGCCCGCTCGCCCCGGTATCCCCGAACCCGTTCCGCTCTGATGTCGTGCTCGTCGGATTCCGCTCTGGCGTGTCGAGCGGCGCGCGCTACACGATCGAGCACGCGGCGGGCGGCGAGGGCGCGACGCGCCTGGGGCCGGCGATCGCGCCCGCGGCTCGGGGCGCAGTCGTCGCCACCGGCGCGCAATATCTCTCGCCGCTGAGGCTCCGCGTTCGCCCCGGCGACGTGCAAGCAGTGATCCGGCGGCTGCGGCGCAACCGGGCGGTCGCCTACGCCGAGCCGGACTACCTGATGAGCGCGAGCGCCGTGCCCAACGACCCCTCCTTCTCGCTGCAGTGGGGCGACAGCAACACCGGACAGCCGATCCCGACGCAGGAATCCGAAGAGGTGCTCGGGCCGCAAGCGAAAGGGACGCCCGGCGCCGACGACCGCGCGCTGGCGGCCTGGGGAGTGAGCACCGGCAGCCGCTCGATCGTGATCGGCGAGACCGACACCGGCGTCGATTACAACCACCCCGACCTCGCCGCCAACATCTGGAGCAACCCCGGCGGCATCGGCGGCTGCGCGAGCGCGACGCACGGCTACAACGTCCGTACGCACACGTGCGAACCGATGGACGACGACACGGTCTACGGCGGCCACGGCACGCACGTCGCGGGGATCATGGGCGCCGTCGGCAACAACGGCGCCGGCGTCGCGGGGATCAACTGGCAGAGCACGATCCTCCCGGTGAAGTGGCTCAGCTCCTCCGCCTCGGGTGAAACGAGCGGACTGATCGAAGCGTTGCAGTGGCTCGTCGCGGCCAAGCAGGCGGGCGTGAACGTACGCGTCGTCAACGACTCGGCAACCTTCGTCGGCACGGCCTATTCACAGGCCCTGTCGAACGAGATCGACACGCTGGGAGCGAACAACATCTTGTTCGTCACGGCCGCCGGCAACACCGGCAACAACAACGACGAAGAAAAAGTCAGGCGCTACCCGTGCGGCTACGACCGCCCGACCGAGCTCTGCGTGACGGCCACGAACAACAACGACCAGCTGCCCAGCTGGGCCAACTACGGCCCCCACACGGTCGACCTCGCGGCGCCCGGCGTGAGCATCTACTCGACGTTGCGCAAAGGCGCCTACGGCTACCTCTCGGGCGGCTCGATGGCCTCACCCCAGGTAGCCGGTGCCGCGGCGCTGATCCTGTCCGCCAACCCGGCGTTGTCGGCGAGCGAACTGAAGGCGGACATCACGGCGAACGTCGACCCGCTGCCTGCGCTGACCGGCAAGGTCATCAGCGGCGGGCGCCTGGACGTGTGCAAGGCGCTCCCCGGCTGCTCCACGCAGCAGCTCCCGCCGACGAGCACGTTCGGCAAGACGACCGTCGGGGCCTCGACCGACGGCGGCATCTTCTCGGGCTACAAGGTCGTGCACGTCGCGACGATGCCGAGTGCCGGCTCGGTGACCAAGCTCAGCCTGTATGCGGTCCCTGGCATCAACTCGCCCAGTCCCCAGGCGCTGCGCGCGGTGATCTACGCCGACTCGGGCGGCTCGCCCGGAGCGTTGCTCGCGACCGGGCCCGAAGTCACCTACCAGGGATCCGTCAACGGGTCGGGTTGGTTCGAACTCCCGCTCGCGACGCCGCTCGCGCTCTCGCCGGGCACCTACTGGCTCGGCTTCATCACCGGCACGACGACGGAGGGGCTGGGCTACCGCTACGACACCGTCGCCAACAGCCGCGCCTACAACACGAACCCGTTCGCCAACGGACCGACGAACCCCTTCGGTACGGCGACGAAGGACTCCGAGCAGGCGTCGATCTACGCGACCTACACCACGAGCGTCCCACAGCTCGCCCCGCCGGTGAACACTTCGCCGCCGACGATCTCCGGCACCGCCCAGGTCGGGCAGACGCTGAGCGCGAGCTCGGGCTCGTGGAGCGAAAACCCGAGCGCGATACGTCTACCAGTGGCAACGCTGCAACTCCAGCGGCGCGAGCTGCTCGGCGGTGTCCGGCGCGACCGCACAGACGTACACGCTCTCGGCAGCCGACCTGAGCGCGACGATCCGCGTTGCCGTCACCGCGTCGAACTCCGCCGGCAGCTCGGCGCCGGCGAGCTCGGCGCCGACGGCGGTCGTGCAGCAGGCGGAACAGAGCACGGCGACGTTCGGCAAGACGAGCGTCGGCGGCTCCTCGGACACGTTCTCGGCGAACCGCAAGCGGGTCAACCGCTACGCCCTTGCGGGCAGCGCCTCGGTGACCAAGCTGAGCATCTACCTGACGTCGGCGGCATCATCGGGCAGCCAGGCGGTGCAGGGGATCGTCTACTCGGACTCCTCCGGGAAGCCGGCCACCCTGCTGGGCAGCACCGAAACGCTGACGTTCAAAGCGAAAAGCGCCGCCGGCTGGTACGACCTCAAGTTCTCCTCGCCGCTGAAACTCGCCGCCGGCAACTACTGGATCGGCGCGATCACGGGCGCCACCGGCGGCGTCGCTGGGTTCCGCTACGACTACGTCTCCGGCGCGCGCGACTACAACAGCAACACCTTCACGGCCGGCCCGTCGAATCCGTTCGGTGCGATCACGACCGACGGTGAGCAGAGCTCGCTGTACGCGACGTACCTTCCTGGCTAGGCGGACGTCTCGAGCGGGCGCGCGATGTAGTGCAGCTCCGAGCAGTGCGCGGCGGCGGCGCCCTCCGGAACGGTGTGGCCGTCGAGGTCGAGGCACTCGGTCGGCTCGAAGCCCTCCTCGACGAGCTGCTGAAACTGGGCATCGCGCGCGATGTAGTAGTGGAGCACGGCGAAGTCGTGGGCCTCGTCGTTGATCAGCGCGTAGCCGGGCTCCTCGCGCTCCAGCGGACGGAACTTGCGCCGGTTGCGCAGCCGCGTGGGCAGTCCCCTGGCGCTGCGCCAGGGGCGCCTCGTACCGCCGCTCAGCACGCGCATGGCCACGCTCGTGCGCGGCACGTAGGCACGATTGTGCGAGGAGACGATGAACAGGCCGCCTGGCGCGAGCACGCGGCGGACTTCCCCGAACACCCGACGACGCTCGCCGTCGCCGAGCACGTCGATCACGTTGAAGGTGCCAACGACCGCGTCGAGCGAGCCATCCTCGAAGCCGCTGAGGTCACGCAGGTCGCCGACGATGAACGTCCCGCCGGGATAGGTCTCGCGACAGTACTCGATCATCGCGGGCGCCAGATCGAGACCGTGGACGTCGCCGCCGAGCTCGATCAGGTGACCGGTGAGGCGCCCGGCGCCGGATCCCAGCTCGAGCACGCGACCGGCGAGCGCCTCGCGGTAGCGCTCGAGCATGACCTCCTCCACCGGGCGCAGCTGCCGCCTGGCGTAGTTCTCGACGAATTCACCCTTCGCCCAGACCTCCTCGTTGAGGGCTGTCTGCTCGTCGTCCAGCACTGCGATCGTTTCAACCTCTCGGATCGGTTCCACTAAGGTGAAGCGCACCGAGGCCCCCCGCCCCGCGTCATCAGATTAGCGCACGGCCGAGGACACTCGACAAACCTGCGGACATCCGAGATTCTTTTCTGAGAAAGTTCTTATAATGCCGTTGCGAGTGGGAATCGACCTGGCATCGGTCGAGTTGGTGAAGGCGGCGATCGAGACGCATGGCGATCGTTACCTAGCGCGCGTCTATACGTCCCGCGAGCTGCAGGACTGCGCGACCGGCGAGGACTGCCGGCCCGAGCCCGAGCGAATCGCCGCTCGCTTCGCCGCCAAGGAGGCGACCCTGAAGGTGCTCCGGCCCGGCGAGGTCGGCCTGCCGCTCACGGCGATCGAGGTCATCCGCGACGCCTCAGGGGCGGTCGCGCTGAAGCTGCATGGGCCGGCGGCCTCGCTGGCCGACGAAGCGGGCATCACAGAGCTAACGTTGAGCTTGACTCACGAGGGCGGGCTCGCCGCAGCCGTGGTGGTGGCAAGTTGTGCATGACACGCTTAAGTCGGCGCGCCTTTGCACCGATGGGTGACCATGATCGATCAGATTCGCCAGATAATCAAAGACCACGCCCGGCTTCCCGGCGACGCCGCGGAGCTCGCGCCGGACGACGACCTCTACCAGGCCGGCATGACCTCGCACGCCAGCGTCAACGTGATGCTCGCGCTCGAGGACCACTTCGACGTCGAGTTCCCCGACCGCATGCTCAAGCGCAGCGTGTTCGAGAGCCTCTCCTCGATCGCGGCCGCGCTCGAGGAGCTGCGCGTGGAAGCCGCGGCATGACGGTCTCGGTCGATCCCGACACGGCTTTCCTCGACGCGATCGAGCGCATCGCCGACGACGTCGCCGCCGTGCATGCCGGCGACGTCGACCGTCAGGCGCGCTTTCCGCAGGAGACGATCCAGGCGCTGCGCGATGCAGGCGCGCTGTCCGCGTTCGTCCCCGCCGAGCTCGGCGGTGGCGGCGTGTCCTTCGAGGCGATCGCGGCGGCCTGCTTCACGCTCGGGCGCCGCTGCGGCGCGAGCGCGATGGTCTTCGCGATGCACCAGATCCAGATCGTCACGATCGCGCGCCATCTGGAGCAGGCGCCGTGGTTCGAGGCCTACCTGCGCGACGTCGCCGACGAACAGCGCCTGGTCGCCTCGGTGACGTCCGAGATCGGCACGGGCGGCGACATGGGACGTTCGGTTGCAGCGGTCACGCCGGCGAGCGACGGCACCCTCACCTTCGAGAAGAAAGCACCGACGGTGAGCTACGGGGCGCACGCCGACGACCTGCTCACCACCCTGCGGCGCACTCCAGAGGCGGAGCCGAGCGACCAGGTCCTCGTGCTCAGCCGCCGCGAGCAGATCGAGCTCGAGCCGACCGGCACATGGGATCCCCTCGGAATGCGCGGCACGTGCTCTCCGGGCTACGTCGTGCGCGCCACGTTCCTGCCCGAGCAGGTGCTTGCGACGCCATTCCCGAAGGTCTCCGTCGAGTCGATGGTGCCCGTCTCGCACATCCTCTGGTCGCACCTCTGGCTGGGCATCGCGACCGACGCATTCGATCGCGCCCGCGCCTTCGTGCGCGCCGCCGCCAAGCAGAAGCCTGGACAGCCGCCGCCGACGGCCGTGCGCCTGTCGCACCTGATGAGCGAGCTCTCGCTGCTGCGCGCCGAGGTCAGCTCGGGGCTGCGCGGGTTCGTCGAGGCATCGGCGGAGCCCGAACGCGAGAGCCTCTCGACGATGGCCTCCCAGCTGCGCTTCAACAACCTGAAGATCGCCGCCTCCGAGCAGGCGCCGCGCGTCTGCCAGGGCGCGATGGGCGTCTGCGGGATCATGGGCTTCAAGAACGACACGCCGTTCAGCGTCGGACGCCACCTGCGCGACACGATGTCCGCCTGTCTGATGGTCGCCAACGAACGCATCCATCAGACGAACGCGAGCCTGCTGCTGATCGCCAAGGACGTCTGATGGCCGAGCTGCGCCCGGCCACGGCCGAGCAGGCTGAGTTCTCCGCAGAGCTCGTCGCGCAGGGACTGCTGGTCGAGACCGGCGTGCCCGGCGTCTACGGACGCGGCGGCGACTTCGAGGACGTGCGCGAAGCGCTCGCCGCGCTCGTCACTCGCCGGGGGGCTGCGGAGGATCCCGAGCAGCTTCGCTTCCCGCCGCTGCTTCCTCGTCACGACCTCGAGACCGTCGGGTACCTGAAATCCTTTCCTCACCTCGCCGGGCAGCGTGTTCGCGTTCGACGGCAGCGAAGAGCAGGCGGCGGAGCAGTACGACCGCGCGTGCCGCCACGAGGACTGGAGCGAGTTCCAGTCGATGACCGATCTCGTGCTGACCCCGGCCGCCTGCTATCCGGTGTACCCGGCGATCGCCGCGCGCGGCCGGCTGGCCCCGGGCGGCGTCACGGTCGACGCCGGCAGCGCTTACGTCTTCCGTCATGAGCCCTCGGGCGATCCCGCTCGCATGCAGATGTTCCACCAGCGCGAGATCGTGCGGATCGGCGAGCCCGAGCAGGTCGCCGACTGGCGCGAGCGGTGGCGCAATCGCGCGGTCGAGATGCTGCGCGGGATCGGGCTGGAGGCGAAGCTCGACGTCGCGACCGATCCGTTCTTCGGACGCAGCGGGCGCATGCTCGCGGCGAGCCAGCGCGAGCAGGAGCTGAAGTTCGAGGTGTCGGTGCCGATCGCGGGGCCAGAGCCGACGGCGGTCGCCTCGTTCAACTATCACCAAGACCACTTCGCCGCGGCCTACGGGATCGAGATGGCCGACGGAAGCGGAGCGCACACGGCCTGCCTCGGCTTCGGCCTCGAGCGGATCGCGCTCGCCCTGTTCCGCGCTCACGGCCTGGAGGTGGCCGCGTGGCCCGGGCAGACGCGGAGCGAGCTGTGGGGGTGAGCGCCACGAGCACTCGCATGATCAGCCTGCTGGGCCTCGACCCGGACAGCTACCGGTCGCACCTGCTGCATGCGCCGCAGCGAACCTACATGGAAATCAACTGCTACACGGACATCGTGATCGAGCTGCTGCACGCTCGCGGCCTGGAGCCGCTCGCGATGATGGGGGCGACCGTGCAGATCGACTTCGAGGGCGACCAGTGGACGTTCTTCAAGCCGGCGCCCGAGGATCTCGAGCGGCTCTACGGGCTCGACATCCACGAGATGCAGCCCTACCGCGATCTGCCCGACCAGATCGCCGAGCAGATCGCCGGCGGGCGCACGATCACGGTCGAGCTCGACTCGTGGTTCCTGCCGGACACGGCCGCGACGAGCTACCGCAGCGAACACGTCAAGAGCTCGATCGTCCCGGAGGCGATCGACCGCGAGCGGCCAGGTCCTCCGCTACTTCCATGCCACGGGGCTGTACGAGCTCGCCGGCGAGGACTACCGCGGCGTCTTCCGCCTCGACACGCGCAGACCGGACGATCTCCCTCCCTACACGGAGCTGGTTCGCTTCGACGCCGGCGCGCCGCTCGACGACGCCGCGCTGCGCGACGCCGCACTGGAACTGCTCCGCGTCCGGCTGCAGCGACGTCCGAGCAGCAACCCGTTCGTGCGCTTCGGCGCGCGGCTGCAGGAAGACCTGCCACGCCTGCTCGCGGGCGATGCCGGCGACTACCACGCTTATTCGTTCGCGACGGTGCGGATGGCGGGTTCCGCCTTCGAGGCCACACGCTCGCACGTCGACTGGCTGTTCGGCGAGGCCGGGGCGCCCGCCCAGGACGCGCTGGAACGGATCGTCGAGGGCTGCAAGGCGCTCTCCTTCCGTCTCGCGCGGCGCCGCAGCTTCGAGCCAGAGGAGGCGCTCGCCGGGCTGGCCGCAGCGTGGGACGAGGCGATGACCCGGCTCGATGAGCTCGATCGCTGAGAGCCGGTTCATCAGGACCGCGCCGGCGCGCGCGCGCGTCGAGGGATACGAGCGCCGCGCGCTCACGCACGGCTGGGAGGCGGCGGCGACTCCGGCCGACGCGGCTCGTCGAGTCGCCCGAGCCCGCGACCTGGTCGCCGGCACGGGTACCTGGCACGGCAGCCGACGCGCTGTCTCAGGCAGGCGCGTGGCGCCCGGGGGAGCCCCACGACTTCGACGCCGAGGACTGGTGGTTTCGCACGAGCTTCGATGCCGAGCCGGCCGTTCCCGGCGAGCAGGTCGTCCTGCTGCTCGAGGGGATCGCGACGGTCGCCGAGGTCTACCTGAACGGCGAGCGCGTGCTCGACAGCGACTCGATGTTCGCCGCGCACGCGCTCGACGTCGGCTCGCTGCTGCGAGCGGTCGAACGAGCTGACGATCTGCTGCCGCGGCGCTCGCGCCGCGGCTGCGCGCTCGCCGCCGCCCGCGCGCGCGGTGGCGCACGCGCTTGGTCGCCGACGGCAACCTACGCTTCTTTCGCACGATGCTGCTCGGCCGTGCCCCGGGCTTCGCGCCCGGTCCGGCTGCCGTGGGGCCGTGGCGAGAGGTTCTGCTGGAGCGCCGCCGGCGGGTCGTCGCTCGACGCGCTGTCGCTGCGCCCAAGCGTCGATCGCACCGACGGTCGCTTGGCCGTCGAGGCATCCCTGCGGCTGCTCGAGGACGCGCCGCGGCCGAACGTGGAGCTCGAGCTCACACGCGGAGCGCAGAGCTGGCGCGTCCCGGCTCGCCGTCGCTGAGGACGACGGGGGCGTATCGCTGTGTCGGCGAGCTGACGGTCCCGGACGTCGCGCTGTGGTGGCCGCACACGCATGGCGAGCCCTCGACGTATCAGGCGCGGCTGCTGATCGGCGAGCAGCAGCAGATCTGCGTCGACGCCGGCCGCGTCGGGTTTCGCGAGCTCGCCGCGGGGCCCGGTCCCGCCCACGACGTGCTCGAGCACGGCCTCGACCTGCATCTCAACGGCACGCGCGTGTTCGCGCGCGGTTGCGTGTGGACGCCGATCGACGCCGTCGGCCTCGCGCCGGCGCCCGCGCAGCTGCGCGCGGCATTGGAACAGGTGCGCGATGCCGGCATGAACCTCCTACGGATCCCCGGCACGAGCGCATATGAGAGCGTGGCCTTCTACGACCTCTGCGACGAGCTGGGTCTGCTCGTGTGGCAGGACTTCATGTTCGCCAACCTCGACTACCCGATCGCCGATCCCGCCTTCCGCGAGACCGTCGCGCTGGAGCTCCGCGAGACGCTGGCCGACCTGGCCGGGAGGCCGAGCCTCGCGGTGCTCTGCGGCAACAGCGAGATCGAGCAGCAGGTGGCGATGCTCGGGCTCGACCCGTCGCTCGGGCGCGGCGAGCTGTTCGGCGAGCTGCTCCCGCGAGCTGGTGCGCGAGAGCGGCATCGACGCGATCTACGTGCCGTCGGCGCCGTGCGGCGGAGATCTGCCGTTCAGGACCGACCGCGGCGTCAGCAACTACTACGGCGTGGGCGGCTACCTGCGCCCGCTCGAGGACGCCCGTCGCGCGCAGGTGCGATTCGCGTCCGAGTGCCTGGCCTTCTCGAACGTCCCCGTCGAGACGACGGTCGAAGAAATGCTCCCCGACGCGCCGGGGCAGCTCGTCGTGCACCATCCGCGCTGGAAGCAGGGCGTTCCGCGAGACTCCGGCAGCGGCTGGGACTTCGAGGACGTCCGCGACCACTACCTGCGGCTGCTGTTCGAGCTCGACCCGGTCGAGTTGCGCCGAGTCGACCACGAGCGCTACCTCGAGCTCTCGCGGGCGGTCAGCGGCGAGGTGATGGCCGAGGTGTTCGGCGAGTGGCGGCGGGCCGCTTCGCCGTGCGGCGGTGGCCTCGTGCTGTGGCTGCGCGACCTCGCGGCCGGTGCCGGTTGGGGCGTAGTCGATCACCGCGGCGAGCCGAAGGTCGCCTATCACCACCTACGCCGCGCGCTGGCGCCGGTCGCCGTGTGGACGACCGACGAGGGGCTCAACGGCGTGGGCGTGCACGTCGCCAACGACCGGCCCGAGCCACTGCAGGCGCGCCTTCGCGTCAGCCTGTACCGCGATCTCGAGCTGCAGGTGCACGAGGCCTCCGAGGCGATCGAGCTGTCCGCGCGCTCCGGCGCGGCTTACGACGTCGAGCAGCTGCTGGGTCACTTCGTCGACGCCTCGTGGGCCTACCGCTTCGGTCCGCCTCCGCACGACCTGCTGGTGGCGAGCCTCGAACGGGAGGGCGAGCAGGGCAACGAGCTCGTCTCGCAGTCCATCCGCTTTCCCGCCGGACGGCCCGTGGCGACCGAGAGCGCCGACCGTCTCGGCCTTGCCGCAGAGGCCGAGCCGCTCGCCGACGGCACCGTGCGCGTGCGCCTCCGGAGCCGTCGTTTCGCCTACGGCGTGCGCATCCACGTGACCGGCTTCGCCACCGACGACGACGCGTTCTCGATCGAGCCGCAGGGCGAGCGAGTCGTGCTGCTGCGTCCGCGCGAGCTCGCCGGCGACTTCTCCGGTGGAGGGCTGACCGCGCTGAACCTCGACGGTCGCGTGCGCATCCAGGTAGGGGAGAGTGCGGCATGAGCGGCGTCCCGACCGCCGTCCCGCTGTATCTGAACGTTGGGAGCGACCCCGTGTTCGGCATCTTTCACGCGCCCACGCAGGGGGCTCAGGGCGATACCGCGGTGCTGATCTGCCCACCGTTCGGCTGGGACGAGACGTGCTCCTACCGCAGCCGCCGCGACTGGGCGCGGCGACTCGCCGACGAAGGCTTTCCCTGCCTGCGCATCGATCTGCCCGGGACCGGCGACAGCGGCGGCTCTCCGCACGATCAGGGGAGGCTCGCGACATGGGTGGATGCACTCGGCTCCGCCGCGGCGGAGTTGCGCTCGATGAGCGGCTGCACCCGCGTGGCTGCGATCGGCATCGGCTTGGGCGGCCTGCTGATCTGCGACGCGATCTCCCACGGAACGGCGATCGAGGATGTCGTGCTGTGGGCTGCACCAGGGCGCGGGCGCAGCCTGCTGCGCGAGTTGCGCACGTTCGCGAGCCTCGAAGACTCCGAGCTCGTACCGGTCCCCGAGGAAGCGCTGACGCCGTCGGTGACGGCCGAGGGCGAGGTGTGGGTCGGCGGGTTCGTATTGACGCCCGAGACGGCCGAGGCGCTGGAAGCGCTCGACGTGAGCAAGCTGAGCTTCCCCGACGGCATGCCCCGCCGGGCGCTGTTGCTCGGCAGGGACGGGATCGCCGTCGACAAACGACTGCGCGAGCGGCTCGAAGCGACGGGCGCGAGCGTGACGCTGTCCGAGGGACACGGCTACGGCGAGATGATGGCCCGCCCGCACGACGCCGTGTCGCCGCTCGCCGTGTTCGCCGAAGTCTCCCAGTGGCTGAAGGCGGACACCTCGACCGCCGACACGCCGGCGGCGGCCCCCCCGCGCGAGCAAACCGCGACGCCGGTGCAAGACCCCGCCGCGCGATCTTCGCCCGTGCAGCAAACGCACCAGCCGACGCACCCGGCGCTCCCGGCCCGCACGTCGAGCTCGATCGAGCTCGACGTCGACGGCGCGCGTATCCGGGAGACCCCGATCACGATCGCACAGCCCTTCGGCGAGCTGTTCGGCGTGGTCTCCGTGCCGCTGGGCGAGCCCCTCGGCGACACCTGCGCGGTGCTGCTCAACGCGGGCGCGATCAGGCGGATCGGGCCCAACCGGATGTGGGTGGAGGCAGCGCGCCGCTGGTCGGCGCTCGGCGTCCCTACCGTGCGACTCGATCTGGAGGGAATCGGCGACGCCGACGGTGACAGCGGATCGTTCGGCGAGATGGCCGGGCTCTACGTCCCAGAGCTCGTCGATCAGGTCCGCGGCGCGCTCGACCGGCTGGCTGAGCTCGGCTACGGCCCGCGCTTCCTGCTCGCCGGCCTGTGCTCGGGCGCCTTCTGGGCGTTCCACGCTGCGCTCGCCGACGAGCGCGTTGTCGCGGCATACCTGCTCAACCCGCGCGCGCTGTTCTGGGATCCGACCCTGGACGTGACTCGCGAGGTCAGGAAAGCGCTTCTGCGCTCGTCCGCGTGGCGCAAGGTGCTGCGCGGAGAAATCCCGATGGAGCGAATGGCCGGACTTGCGTATCGCACACCCGGCGTGTTCGCCCGGCGTGCGGTGGCACGAGTGGCCCGAGGTGCCGCACGGCAGGCTCGGGGCGGCGACCGGCTGGACCTCGCGTTCGACCGCCTGCGCGACGAGGGCAAGCGGATCGAGTTGATGTTCTCCTCCGGCGAGCCGCTGTACGAAGAGCTCGAGATCGAAGGCCGCCTCGACCGCCTCGACAGATGGCCGAACATCGGCCTGGAGCTCGTCGCCGGCAACATCCACACGCTGCGCTCCGCCAATGCCCAGGCAAGCGCGCACCAGGCGCTCGATCGTGTGCTCGACGTCGAACTGCGGCGCGCGCTCGGCGACGCGCTGTCGGAGGCGTCCTAGGTGGTGCGGATGATCAGCACCGAACAGGGTGCGTGGTGGGAGACCTTGTTCGGCACGGATCCCAGCAGGAACCGCTTGGCGCCGGTCATTCCCTTGTTGCCGACGATTATCAGATCGGCCTCGCGCTCCTCGGCGACGTCGAGGATCGCATCTGCGGGGTCCCCCTGGCGCGGGTACACCTCCACCTCGACGCCCGCATCGCGCGCGATCGTCGCGGCCGCCTCGAGCGTCGCGTCGACGTCCTCGCGCGGGTTGATCGCCCACTGCAGATCCTCCGGCGCTTGGCGGCGCTCCTCGCTCAGCCGCTGCTGGGAGACCGGCGAGTACGCGCTCACCAGCTCCAGCTTGGCCCCCACGGCGCCCGCCAAGTCGACCGCCTGGCGCACCGCCTGTGCGGCGGTGTCAGACCCATCGGTGCCAACCACGATCGACCGGAACATGTGCCTCCTCGCCTATCGAGACGCCTACACAACGATGCGCGGATCATATCCGGGTGGCGAGAGAGCGCGTGGCCGATCTGCGTAAGGTCTGGAGACGATGATCGACCTGCACAGCCACGTCCTCCCCGGCATCGACGACGGCGCCGCGACGGTCGAGGACTCGGTCGCGCTCGCACGCTGCGCACGCGAGCGCGGGATCGAGACGATCGTCGCCACGCCGCACGTCAGCTGGCACTACGACAACGACGCCGAGACGATCGCCCGGCTGGTGGCGCAGGCGAACGTCGCGTTCGACGCCGCCGGCCTGGGCGTGAGCGTCGTCGCCGGCGCCGAGGTCGCGATGACGCGAGCCGTCGACCTCCGTGACGAGGAACTCGCGAAGCTGACCTTGGGAGGCGGGCGGTGGCTGCTGCTCGAGTGCCCTTTCAGCTCGTCCGTCGCCGGCCTTGACTCACTGGCGCTGGAGCTTCAGGACGAGGGCTACGGCGTGGTGCTTGCACACCCCGAGCGCTGTCCGGCATTCGCGAGCGATCCCAAAGTGCTCGAGTCGCTCGTGCGCGCCGGGGTCCTCACGTCGATCACTGCGGGATCTCTGGTCGGGCGCTTCGGCGGGACCGTCAGCCGCTTCGCGCACGAGCTGATGGAGGCCGAGCTGGTGCACAACGTCGCCTCGGACGCGCACGACCTGGAGCGCCGCCAGCCGGGCATTGCGGCCGAGCTCGAGCAGGCGGGCTTCGGCGCGCTCGCGGGCTGGCTGGCCGAGGACGTGCCCGCCGCGATCCTCTCCGGCGCGGAGACGATTCCGCCTCGCCCGCGCGTGACGATCCGCGCCATCAGCCCAACACGCCCGCGGCGATGGTGGCGGCGGGGGCTGCTCAAGCAAGCTTCGTGATCGCGATGACCATGCCGATCAGCACGAACACGACGATCGCGATCTGCATCCAGATCCAGGTCGGCGACATTGCCAGCCGAGCCTAGCCGCTTGGTGGCACCGCCGCGAACAGCATCGACTAAGGTCACCTGCTTGCGCAGAAGCTCTCACATGGCGGCCGCCCTCACGCTCTGCCTCGCCGCACTCGCAGCGATCGCGTCGCTCGCCTGCGCCAGTCCCCTGCCCGGCGTCAACCTGGGAGGCTTCGGCCCGCAACCCTCACACGTCGACGAAGAGCTGGCCAAAGCACGTGGGCTTCACTCGAAGCTCGTGCGGATCGAGGTGACCTGGTCGGATTTCGAGCCCAACGCCTCGGGCCAGATCGAGCCGTCGGCGTTGGCCCTGACCGATCGCATCGTGGCGGCCGCGAGCGCACGCGGGATGCGCGTGATCATGCTCGTCGACGGCACGCCCTGCTGGGCCTCCTCGGCGCCCGATGCGCTGCTCTCGAAATGCGTTCCGGGAGCGTCGAGCGAGGCCAACTCCTGGCCCCCGGCCGAACCGTCGGCCTACGCGACGTTCGTCGCCTTCCTGGCCAAGCGCTACGGCGCCGGGCTGGCCGGGATCGAAGTCTGGAACGAGCCCGACCAGGCCAACGAACTCTATTTCGCGGGCCCGCACAAGGCGCAGCACTACGCCGAACTGCTGCGCGCCGCCTATCCGGCGATCAAGCAGGCCGACCCGAGCGTGCAGGTGCTCGGAGGCTCGCTCGTCGGCTCCAACGGGGTGTTCCTGCGCGCGCTGTACGCCGCCGGCATCAAGGGCTACTACGACGGCCTCGCCGTGCACTTCTACACGCTGACGCTCGCGGCGCTGCGCGAAATACACCAGGTGCAGCTGTCCAACGGCGACAGGACGCCGCTGTGGCTCGACGAGTTCGGCTGGAGCAGCTGCTGGCCAGCGCAGCGTATCCAGCAGGAACAGGCTTGCGTGACCGCCAAGACGCAGGCGAAAAACTTCAGCGATCTGTTCCACTCGCTGGCCCACACCTCCTACGTAGCCGCCGCCGTCTTCTTCAAGCTGCGCGACTCCGGCGACGAGAACTTCGGCGTGCTCGACGCCCGTGGCGCTCACAAGCGATCGTTCGGGACCGTCTCGCGGCTGTTCGTCTCGCCGTTCGGCAGGCCGAGCCCGGTGACGCTGAAGCTGGTCTCGCGTCGCGGACAGGTCGTCGCCAGCGGCTCGGGACCGGTCGGCGACTACATGCAGCTGGAAGTGCTGCAGCGCGGTGTGCCGCGCTTTCGCGCGCTGTTCGGGCTCGACCGCTTCAACCGCTATTCGCTGACGTTGCCACGGGTGCTCGGCGGACATGGCCTGAAGGTGAAGGTCTGGCAGCGCTGGAGCGGCGTCGCCGCTGCCGCCACCAAGCGGATCTGATCCGAGGCGGTGCGGGCCTCCTGCGGGGAGGCGTGCGGTTGCTCACTCGGCGTTGCGGAACAGCGCGACGAGCGTCAGCATCAGGATCTTCAGATCGAGCCCGATCGACCAGTTGGCGATGTAGTAGTTGTCCCACTCGACTCGCTCGGCCAGCGAGGTCTGTCCCCGCAGTCCGTGCACCTGCGCCCAGCCGGTGATGCCCGACTTGACACGGTGGCGATCGTCGTAGCGGACGATGTCCTGGTTGAGCAGCTCGACGAACTCGGGACGCTCGGGGCGCGGCCCGATCAGGCTCATCTCTCCGCGCAGGACGTTCAGCAGCTGGGGCAGCTCGTCGATCGAGGTGCGGCGCAGGAAGCGCCCGACGAGCGTGCGGCGGTCGGGTCCCTCGACGCCACCGGGCGCGATGTCGCCGACGATCAGGAACTCCAGCGGTACGGGTTCGCCCCCCTCCTGCGCGGAGTCGGGCCGCCCCGGCTCGACCCGCATCGAGCGGAACTTGTAGAGGTCGAACGCGTTGCCGTCGCGTCCGACGCGGCGCTGGCGGAACAGCACGGGACCGCGCGAGCTCAGACGCACGGCGACGGCCGAGGAAACGATGATCGGCGACAGCAGCAGCAGGAAGACGAGCGCGAGCACACGATCGAGCGCGTGCTTGATCGTGAACTGCAGGCCCCGCGGATCGACCCTCGTGAACGACATCAAGGGCAGACCGCCGACCGTGTCATAGCCGACCCGGTTGTTGATCGTGTCGAACATGCGGGGCACGACCGAGACCTCGATGCCAAGTTCCTGGCAGCGCTGGATCAGTCGGCTGACGCGCTCGTCGGCGACCGAGGAGAAGGCCACGATCAGCTGGCGAACCCCGGTCGATGCCACCGTCGCATCGAGGTCCTCGACGGTCCCGAGCACGGGCAGGTCACGCCCGCCGACCTCGGCGATCGAGCGAGGGTCCTCGTCGAGGAACCCCACCGGGGCCAGTCCGTACTCCGGGTGGGCCTCCAGGCGCCGGGCGACTTGGGCGCCGACCACGCCCGCACCCATGATCAGCACGGGCTTGCCGACGAGCCGACGCGCTCGCGCAACGCGCTGAGCGCCGGACAGCGCGATGCGCCCGATGCCAACGGCGATCAGTGCAAACAGCCAAGCGCGCACGGTCTCGGTCTGCGACGGCGCCTGCCCGTTGATGAACAGGCCGAGCACGGCGACGGTCATCGCCCCGATCGAGACAGCGCTGATCACGGGGACGACGCCGTCGAGCACGAGCGCGCGCAGCCGCGTGCGATACAGCCCGCGCAGGTAGAACAGCAGCATCACGATCGGGGGCAGCGCCAGGATCGGTGCCCGATTGGCGCTGACGTAGAGCGTCGCGTGGATGCCTCCCTGCGCGACCACGACCGCTGCGCAGAGCAGGACTAGGTCGACGGCCGGGCGCAGCACGCGCCAGCCGGGGCCCTCGAGCGCCCACTGCAGCTTGCCTGTGAAGGTCCCGCCGCGGAGCGAGCGCGGGAGCGGCGCCGCGCGTCCGAGCTCCCCGCGGAGCGGGAGCGTGGTTGTCGTCTGTTGGGTCACGGGGTTGCGCGGCATCGGCTATGAGTCCTAAGCGGTTAGTCGGTAGATGCGTCGCATCCCTTTAGCCGTCGCCGGCGGGCCGTGAGCCTGCGGCGGGGGTCAGGCGCGTCAGCCGGCGGCAGAGCACGCCGATCAGCGCGAGCATGCCCAACACGAGCACGATCAGCAGCAGGTCGGTCCCGGACAGCCCGAACGCCGGCGTCGACGGGACTTGGCGACCGCGTTCAGCGGCGGCATAGACGTCGGCGATGCTGGGAACGCTCGCCGAGGGAGCCGCCGAGCGGCGAGCCTGCGAGCCGCTGCGGGCTTCGCTCGCGCCTGTCCCCGACGCCTCCTGGCCCGTCCCCGACTGGGTGCTCGAGCCCGTCCTGTTCGAGGCGGCGGCTTCGGAGCTCGTCGTCGAGCTGGGGGCGCTGCTCGCGAGCGAGCTCGAGTCACCCGAGCCGCTGCCGCTCGAACCAGAGCCCCCGCCGGGGCGGTTGAGCAGCGCAGACCCGAGAATCGCCTGGTTGCCCTGGCCGGGGCCGCCGTACCCGCTCAGCAGCGAGCTGGCCAAGGCAGCGTCGGTCGATGCCGTGCCGAGCACGGCGAGCAAGCCGACTATGAGGATGATCGTGCGATGCCTGTTCATGCTTCCTTGCCTGCGGTCTCGCCTGACTCGGACGCTCCGTGCCATGTTCTTGTCTGGTCTTCTCACCCGCCTTCGCGCCACCCGCGCCGAAGTGAAGTGCGGGACAGCCACGGCGACCTCGTGACTTTGCTTACGCTACCGGAGGCGCCCCGAAGTGTCGAGTGGATTGCTGCTGATTGGCCGTCGCTGCAACCAATCACGAGAATTGCCCAGCTTTGAGCAGAATCGAGCGGTTCAGCTGTTCCAGATCGATCCGCTTCCCCCGCCGTACGACGTCCAGCGCTTCGCGCGTGAGCTCGTCGCGCGGGTTCAAGCGCACGGCCCTGCCGAGCAGTCTGAGCGATTCCTCGCGCCGCCCCGCGGCGGAGGCGATCGCCCCCAGCTCGAGCGTCGCGTATGCGTCACCGGGGGTGCGGTCGAGCGCCTTGGAGAAGTCCTGCCGGGCGCGCGCGAGGTCGCCGAAGCGAAGCGCGATCGTGCCCGCGACCAGATACGGCTGATCGCTCAGAGGGTTGAGGCTGGCCGCGTCCTGCAGCGTCGAGTAGGCCTTCCGCGGCGCCGTCGTCCAGATCTGTGCGGCCTTCTCGACCTGCAGCTCAGAGAGCCATGGCGTCGCGAGCGAAAGGCCGGCGACGAGCGCGATCGCGAGCAGGCCGGCGAGCATTGCGAAGCGAGGAGCTCCAGCGCCACCGGCGCGCGGACGCTTCGCTTGGCCGCGCTCGACACCGGGGGTCGGGGCGTCGCTCGGCGAGCCTCGCGCCGGCGCCAGCGAGCACGACAGCCCGAGCAACGCGAACGCAGGTGCACCGAGCCCGGCGAACTCCCAGAACCAATCGACGGAGCCGTGCACGAGCCAATAGGCGAATCCCGACAGCGCCGCCATCGCGATCCACGCCCGCAAGGGGTCGGCGCGACGTGCGGCCGCGAACAGCCATGCCCGCGAGCTCGCCAGCAGCGCGGCGCCGAGCCCGAGCACGGCGAGAACGAGCCCGAGCAATCCGGTCTCCGTCAGGGTGCGCAGCTCGACGCTGTGCGGGTAGTGCGGCGTCTCGCCGCTGCGCCCGTGCACGAGGTACTGCTGCTGGAAGTTGTCGACCCCGATGCCGACCAGCGGATGGGCGCTGAATTCGTCGAGTGCGACGCGGTAGAAGTCATAACGTTCGCTCCCGAGCCCGCTGGTGAGGCGGTTGCCGCCGTGGCGATTGGCGGCGTAGCCTCCCTTGAAGGTCTGCCAGCCGTGTTCGACACGGGCGATCGGATCGCCGGCCGCCACCAGGCCACCGGCGATCAGGGCGACGAGCACCGCGATCGCGCTCGCCGCGACCGCCCTGCGCAGCACTGAGGTGGTGTGCTCCGAGAATCTGCGCCGGCGCTCGAGTGCGCCTGCCGAGGCAACCGCCAAACCGACCACCACGGCGGCGACGAGCACAGCGGCCGTCGCCGCGTGCAGCGCGCCCTTGACGTCGCCACCGTTCGACAGCCGATCGCCGACGCGCAGAACCGCCGGCGTGGTGGCGCCGATGCCGATCGCGATCGGCACGAGCACGAGGAACGTGCGCAGGCGGCCGGGCAGCAGCGCGAAGACGAGGATCAGCATGGCTACCGTGGCGTACAGCGAGCCGCGACTCTGGCTGAGCAGGGCGAGGTCGGCGAGCAGCACTGCCCCGCCGCCCAACAGCCCGCGCAGTGCCCACGGCAGCTGTCCGCACGCGGCCAGCAGCAGGGCCGGCCACACGACCATCGCCCATGTCGCCGCGCTCGCGTTTTCGTAGCCGGCCGGGTACTTCAAGCGCCCTTCGCCGAACAGCTGCGCCGGGTGCGCCGCACCGTCGACATGCAGCAGCACGAACACGGCGAGGGCGATCATCGCGACCGTCCACGTACCGAGCAGGACCGCTGCGCCGGCGCCGCGTCGCGGCCACAGCGAGAACAGCGCGAAGACGAGCAGGTAGAGCAGCGTGCGGTTGGCCCCTTCCCAGGCGTCTCCCGGGACGTCGGCCCAGAGGATCGAGAGATAGCTGAGCGCCGTGTACAAGCCGAGGCAGATCAGCGCCGCCCGAAGCGGCAGCGAGATGTCCGCCAGGCGCAGCGGGACCGTGAAGAGCGCGATCGTCAACAGCGCGAGCACGATCAATGCACCCGGGCCCCAGTGGGTCACCGGATAGCCGGCCTGGTCAGATGCCCACCAGACGAACAGCGCGAGCGCCCCCACCGCGGGGAGCGCCGTCGGGCTCTCACGCAGGGCGTCGCGAAGCTTGACGATCGAGAAGGCCCGCGCAGGCATTCGCCTGGAGACTATCCGGCCGCCCGCCCGCCAAAACCGGCGCGGACGATTGGCGGGTTCCCGGAGTTCGAGGCCCTAGGCTTCAGGCGGCGGTCCGCCGCAAGCCCATGCGCACGCTCATGTACCACGACATCGCGCCCCGCGACCAGCGCGACGGGGCCGGCTTCCCGGGGCCGCTGGCCGCGCGCTACAAGCTCGAGCCCGAGGCGTTCGAAGCTCACCTCGACGCGCTGGCGGCTACGGGGCTGCCGGTAGGCACGCTCGCCGGCGCATGCGCCGAAGCCGGCGCGGCGCCGGCCATCGCGCTGACCTTCGACGACGGCGGCTGCTCGGCGCCGCTCGCGGCCGAGGCGCTGGAGCGGCGCGGCTGGCGCGGGCAGTTCTTCGTCACCTCCTCGCGAATCGCCACGCCGGGCTTCATGACGGCCGATCAGCTACGCGAGCTGAGCGCGCGCGGGCACGTGATCGGCAGTCATTCGCACACGCACCCGACGTACATGGGCCGTCTCACGCGAGCGCAGCTCGACGAGGAGTGGACGCGCAGCCGCGACCTGCTCGCCGAGGCGCTCGGCGAGACGCCGCGGACAGCCTCGGTGCCGGGCGGTTTTCTCTCCCCCGCCGTGATCGCCGCGGCGGCCGCCGCCGGCTACGAGCTGCTGTTCACCTCAGAGCCCAGCGCGCGCGTCATGCGGCGCGGCCTGGAGGTGCGCGGTCGCTACACGATCTGGGCCACGACGCCGCCGCGCATGGCCGCGGCGTACGCCGAAGGGGATCGCCTCGCCTGCGGACGGCTGTGGCTCGAGTGGAACGCGAAGAAGCTCGCCAAGCGCATCAGCCCTCCCGTCTATCAGGCCCTGCGACGCGTCCGCGCCGCGCGCTCCTGAGGGCGCTCAGCCGGCGTTCGCCAGGTACGCCGCGAGCCGCTCGGTCGCCGCCTCCAGCGTACCCCCGCGGGCGCGCTCGAGACCGGCTGCGATCAGCTCGTCGCGCAACTGCGGCTCAGCCGCGATCCGTTCGAGGGCGGCCGCCGCGGCGGCCGCGTCGTCGGGGTCGACCAGGAGCGCGGCTCCGCCGGCAGCCGCAGGTACCCCGCCGACAGCCGTCGCCACCGTGGGCAGCCCGCTGGCAAAGGCCTCGACGAGCACCTGTGGAAAGCCCTCGGTCCAGGAGACGTGCAAGAACGCGTGGCTCTTGCGGTAGAGGTCGAGCAGGCCTCCGTCGATCGGCACATAGCCGAGCAGCTCGACGTTCCGCTCCAGCCCGAGCTGATCGATCCGCTGCTGCAGCTGCTCGCGCATCGGCCCGTCGCCGCAGACCAGCAGGCGCCAGCGGCGCCGGCCGGCTGCGAGCAGAGCTGCGATCTCGGCCAGCAGCAACGGATTCTTCTCCGCGTCCAGGCGCCCGACGGTCAGCAGCGTCAGCTCGCCTGAGTAGTCGCGGCCGGAGACTGCAGCTGCGGCTTCGGCGAGGTCCGTCTCGGAGACGAGCGAAACGGCCGTCGCGAGCACGCTGCGCGCGTGACCCTCGCGGTACTTCCGCTCGAGCTCTGGCCCGACGACGACGACCGGGTAGCGTCGCGCCAGCAACCGCCAGATCGCCTCGAGCAGGTCCGCGCTCCAGTGCATCCAGCGGCGGTCGGGGCGGCGGCTGCGGACATACAGCGGCATGTCCTGGCGGACTCCCAGCACGAGCCGGCGACGGCGCGCGATGGTCAGCAGCGCCAGCAGCACCGAATGGGGATAGGGGCCGAGCACCCAGACGGTGTCGACCTCGCCGAGCAGACGCCAGAAGAGCTTGACCGAGACGAGCAGCGAGCGTGCCACCGCGAGCGGATGCCCGAGGCTCTCGTAGTGGGGTAGGCCGACGAGCCGTGTGTCCTCGTGCAGCGGGTAGTGCGAGGTCCCCGGCTTGGGGTCGAGGCGACCGACGAGCACCAGCTCCTCGACGCGCTCGCGCAGCGCCTCGAGGAAGACGACGAACGCCCGCTGCCCGTAGCGCCGGGTCCCGTCAGAGCGATACTCGTAATCGGTATAGACGGCGAGCCGCAAGTTCGCCTCTATCCGGCTCGCAGCGACGGGGCGTACACCTCGTCGCTGGAGTCCGGCTCGAGCGAGCGCCCGCCGCCGAGAACGCGCGCGAACGCCGCTAGCGGCGGCCCGAAGCGGAGCATCCCGGCGAGCGTGCCGAATCCCCAGCCGAGGTGCATCGCGGGCAGCACGACGAGTAGGAGAAGCGCCTCCCGGCGGCGCCTCGGGCCGCGCGCCGCGCTGCAGGCGGTCACGACGACGGCACCGGCGTATGCGAGCAGCCCGACGCGCGCCGCCCGACGCAAGTGCTTCGGCAACACCACCGCGGCCAGTGGCGTGAGCGTCAAGGCCGGTGCGATCAGATGGGAGCGGCGCATGCTCTGCGGGTGGCGCCGAAAGGTGCGCGCTCGGTAGAAGCCATAGCGGAAGTACTGGCGCGCGAGCCCCTCGACCGAGTCGCGCGGCACGTAGTAGCCGGCCATCTCGGGCAGGCAGACCAGTCGCGCGCCGCGCCCGAGGAAGCGCGAGGCCATCTCGGAGTCCTGGTTGATCGGCCAGCGCTCGTCCCATCCGCCCGCCTCGAGCACGCGCTCGCGGCGCCACACGCCGCCGAACACGCCCGTGTCCAGCTCGCGCTCCTCGGCGCCGGCGAGATCCTCGCTCCACTTGCGCGAGCCGCCGCGGCCGAGCCACGACGCCAGCGCGAGCGCGACTGCGCCCGAGATCGGACCCACCTCGCGCGGGATCGCGGGGCCGCTGACCCAGTCGGTGTCCCCGCGGCGCAGCCGCTGCACTCCGGCTGCGAGATAACTGTCGCCGTAGTAGGTATGGGCGTCCATCCGCGCGACGAACTCGCCGCGCGCCTCGCGCAGACAGACGTTCAGTCCGCTCGCGGTGTGCCTACGGGGATTCTCGAGCAAACGGATCCGCGGATCGTGCGCGGCCAGCTCGAGCAGGATCTCACGGGTGCGATCGTCCGAGCCGCCGTCGGCGAACAGCAGCTCGATCGTTCCGTCGAAGCGCTGCGCCTGCATCGCGGCGACCGTCTCGCGAATGCGGCGCTCCTCGTTGAGCACGGGCACGAGCACGCTGACATCGACGCGCTCGTCCTGGAGCCCGTCGGGCGAGCTCGATGCGGGAAGTGCGCTCACGCGGGTTCATTATGCTGTCCGACACCGCCGGAGCCGGGCTCTGCAACGTGACAGACGTAATCGTCCTCTGCTACCACGCGTTGAGCCCTACGTGGGACGCGGCGCTCTCGACCACACCACAGCTCTTCGAGCGACAGCTCTCGACGCTCGTCCGCCGCGGCTACCGTGGTTCGACGTTCACCGAAGCGGTCACGGCGCCGCCCGCAGAGCGGGTCCTCTGCGTGACGTTCGACGACGCCTACCGCTCGGTCGATCGACTTGCGCGTCCGATCCTCGATCGCCTGCAGCTGCCGGCGACGGTCTTCGTCCCGACCGATCAGATCGGCGCCGAAGGCCCGCTGCGCTGGCCCGGGATCGATCGCTGGATCGGCGGTCCACACGAGTCCGAGCTGACGCCGCTGTCGTGGCAGGAGCTGCGCGCGCTCGCCGACCACGGCTGGGAGATCGGCTCACACACGGGCTCGCACCCGCGTCTCACCACGATCGACGACACATCGCTCGCGTCCGAGCTGACGCGCTCGAAGGCCGCCTGCGAGCGGGAGATGAGCAGGCCGTGCACCTCGCTCGCCTATCCGTACGGCGACGTCGACGAACGCGTCGTGGCGGCGACCGCGAGCAGCGGCTACACGGCAGCGGCCGCGCTGCCGCGACGATTGCACGCCGAGGAACCGCTGCGCTGGCCGCGGATCGGCGTCTACCGAAACGACGACGAGCGCCGCTTCCGCCTGAAGGTCTCGCCGCTGGTTCGGCGCTTGCGAAGATCTCGGATTTTCTGACTGACCGTTAGCTAAGCTCTCTCGCGATGTCCGCTCCACATGGAACGAGTGCCGGCGCGACAGAGGCCGATTCGATCAGCTCGCGAGCCGAGCGCGAGAAGGCCTTCTACAACGAGAAGGGTGCGACCTCGTATCACACGGTCCGCATGTGGATCTGGAGAGCGCTCGGCGAGTTCCGCCGCAATGGCGACATCACTCAGTACTACGACCCCGCGGGGAAGGTGGTGCTGGACTATGGCTGCGGCCCGGGCTACCTGACCAAGTACCTGATCGAGAACGGCGCGACGCATGTGACGGGCATCGACGTGTCAGAGGGCGAGATCGAACAGGCTCGCGAGCGCGCCCGCGATGACGGTCTGACCGACAAGAGCGACTTTCTCGTCGCCGATGCGCACGCGACGGGCTTTGCGGACGACTCGTTCGACCTGATCGTCGGCGACAGCATCCTGCATCACCTCGACCTGCGCGTCGCGCTGGAAGAGCTCCGCCGGATCCTGCGCCCTGGCGGCAGGGCCGTGTTCATGGAGCCGATGTGGCATAACCCGATCCTGCGGCTCGGGCGGGCGCTGACGCCCTCCGCGCGCACGCCGGATGAGCACCCGCTGACGACGGCCGACTGGGAGATGTGCGCCGAGGTCTTCGACAACTTCCATCACTATGAGCGGGAGTTCCTGACAATTCCGCTGATGCCGCTGAACCTCGTCCTGCCAAGTGCGAGCCAACGTCGCTTGGCGCACCGCATCGGTGCACTGGACGACCGCGTGCGCGATCGCTTTCCTGCAGTCCGCAAGCATTCGCGGATCACCTTTCTCGTGCTCGAATAGCGGGCTGCTCAACGCTCCGCTTGGGGGCTATCCCCTTCGGTGTGAGCGCTTGGACGAGACCTTGTGGCGCGTGCCGGACCGGCTGGATGTCCGGTGACGCTTGCTGTGCTTGGCCCTTCTGTGATGCCTCCTGCCCAGCTGTTTCACCGCAGCCGTTCTCGAGGGCACGGCGGCTGGGTCGCCGGGCGTGCCGGACGGGGGCGCCGGAGCGGAACCCTGCGGGGCGGCTTCACCGGACACGCCCACCGATCCCCGCAGCGCGGGCGGCGATTCACCCGAGGGCTGCGCGGTGTCGGGGCCATAGCCGACGGCAGACGACCCTGGGCTGAGCGTGTAGTCGTGCGCCGAAGCATTCGCGTAGAGCGGGTCGCGTTCGACGTTTTCGCGGACTTCGATACAGGAGCAGAGGTCGTAAGACGGGGCGAGGTTGCCGTTCTGATTGCCGAACACGTCGTTGTTCACGAAGCTGTCGGCCGAGCAGCTTTCCTCACAGAAGCTCCAGACGCCGAAGTCGTCGCACCACCCGGTTTCTTTGCCGCACGGGCTGGTGCTGTTGGTGATGATGTTCCAGGCGACCACATCGTGGTTGGGACCGTCGTCGCCGAACAGCACGCCGCTCCCGTTGTGATCGACGATGTTGTGTTCGACCACGGCGTAGCTGCCGCCCCTCAGCAGGATGCCCTTGCTCGAGTTGTCGTAGAAGTAGCTGTTCCTGATCGTCGTGTGCAGGCCCTCGTCGTACACGCCGTGGGCGTGCCAGCCGTTCAGGCGACCTTCGTAGAGGTTTCCGTTTTCGCCCTGGGCAGCCTGTTCGGCGGCCGTCACCGGTCGCCCGCAGTCGTGGACACGGTCGTGTTCGATCAGCGTGTATTCGGCCGCGCCGTAGCTGGTCGGCTGACTCGGCAAGACGCAGATGTTCGTGTCGCTTCCCGAGATGTCGTCATACGTCCAAGAGGTGTGGCGGGAGTTGATCGTCGGGCTCGGGTCTTCGGTGCTCGAGAGCACGTCGGACACGAGGATCAGGTGGGTGAAGGTCAACCAGTCGGCGCCCGAGGTCGTCGTGACGCGCGTGTTGATCGTCGCCGGAGCAGCGGGGTCGGTGGAGGTGATCGTCACCGGCGCGCCTTCGGCGCCGTGGGAGTCTCCGGCATGAAGAGTGAAGCCGGCGAAGGTCTGTCCGGAAGTCAGGCAGCCGGTCTGGCCCGGCGCCAGCGCGCCGATCAGCCGCTTGACGGTCTTGAGCGGTTTCGATGCCACGCCGCTGTTGCTGTCGCTGCCGCTGCTCGACGCGTACAGGTCGCAACCCGGCGCCGGCTCGGAGAATGCCGGTGTGACGAGCGCGCAGGCGATCAATGCGCCGAGCACGATCGACGCGGCAAGCGAGCTCCGGACGCGATTGCGGGCCGTGCGCGGGAACGTCGATGCGCTGCTGGTGCTCTGCATGAATCCCTCCGGTCCGTGGATCGCGAGACGGACGACCATGCGCCGCCTCGTTGGACCCCAGCGACTGGGCCCGCCGAGTTCGGGAGGCGATTCAGGACCCCCGGCTCGAGAGGGGTCCGTCCCCCTCGCCCACCTCATCGGCCGCTCAGGCGCGGCCCTGACGTCGATAGCCAATCGGTCAGCCAAATGTCCAGAGCGCTTCTACGCGCACCCACGAGCCGCAATTGACCCTCATCAATTCGCCGCGATAGCCGATACCGTTGTCACGATGCCTTTTTTCGTGCTCGGTGCTAGTCATGCCACGCCCTAACGACCCCCGCGCCGCCGACTGGCTTGCGCCACAGGGGCCGCGCGAGGGCCTCGGGCACTACGTCGAGGTGATCCGCGATCGCCGGCGCCTGATCTTGGCGTGCGTGCTGATCGTGACGCTCGTGGCCGGCGCCTACGCCAAGCTGGCGGCGACGTCGTGGAAGGCCGAATCGCATCTGCTGATCACACCTGTGAATGGCGAAAGCAACCTGATCGGCCTCGGCCTGATCACGAGCTCGGGCAATCCCACGGGCGACGTGTCGACGGCTGCGAGTCTCGTGACGACGTCCGATGTCGCGGCCCTGGCCGCGATCAATCTGGGCAACACGACCGGCCGCGAAATCCTCGGCAGCGTCTCGGCCGTACCGGTCGCCCAGAGCAACGTCGTCGCGATCACCGCGACAGCCTCGACCGCAGCGCGGGCGCAGGCGATCGCGAACGCCTTCGCGACGGCGACCGTCAACAGCCGGACCCGCCAACTGCACCGGCAGCTCGAAGCGATCATCCCCACGATCAAAGCCCAGGTCGAAGCCCTCCCGTCGGCGCAGCGCACGGGCCAGGGCTCGCTGGGGGAACGGCTCTCGACGCTGCGAGACGCTCCGCGCCGGCCCCGACCCGACCGTCTCGGTCGAGTCGCTGGCGCAGCTCCCGAGCTCGCCGAGCTGGCCGCGCACCAAACTGAGCGTGATCGCCGGCTTCATGATCGGTCTCGTGATCGGCCTCGGCGGCGCGTTCGCGCTCGAGAACCTCGACCCGCGCGTACGCCGTGAGGAGACCCTCCGACGGATCTTCCGCCTCCCCGTGCTCGCTCGGATCCCACGCGAACGCCGCACGGCGTCGCGCCTTCCGCTGCGCCCGGGCGAACTTTCGCCGTCCGCGCAGGAGAGCTACCGCATGCTCCGCGTCGCGCTGGGGGCGCGCGGCCACGAGGACGGTACGCGCTCGATCATGATCACCGGCTCGACCCGCTCGGAGGGCAAGTCGACGGTGGCGCTGAACCTCGCCGCGACGTTGGCGTTCTCCGGCTACCGCGTGATCCTCGTCGAGGCCGACCTGCGACGCCCCTCGCTCGGCGGCGCCCTCAACCTCAAAGCGAAACGCGGCAAACGTGGCACGGCGGGCGTGCTGATGGGCGAGGTCTCGCTGAAGGACGCGCTCGTCCCGGTCACGGAGCTGAGCGAGAACCTCGAAGTGCTGCTCGTCGAGCAATCGGTGCCGTACCTCGCCGACGGCCTGCTCGCCTCGAGCGACGAGATCGTCGAGCAGGGCCGCGCGCTCGCCGACTTCATCGTCTTCGACGCGCCGCCGGTGACCGAGGTGAGCGACGCGCTTCCGCTCAGCCAGCACGTGGACGACGTGCTGATCGTGGTGCGTCTCGGCTACAGCCGCACCGACCAACTCGTCTTCCTCGGCGAAATGCTCTCACGCCAGGGCGTGCGCCCCTCGGGCCTCGTCGTCGTCAGCGACGACTTCACGCAGGGAAGCGGCTACTACGCGGCGACGCCGACGCAGACCAGCCGCCGGGACAAGCTGCGCGAGCAGATTCCGGCAATCGGGGCGTAGCTCCGCGATGCAGGGCCGGACGCGCACGTTCGAGCTGCTCCCTTTGAGCATCCTTGGCGCGGCGGCCCTGCTCGGCGTGCTCGCCGCGGTGCAGCCGGCGCTCGCTCTGGGCGCAGTCGGCGGCCTCGTGCTCGCCTACGTCGCCTTCTCGGACCTCGCGCTCGGCTTCGCGGTCCTTGCCTTCCTGAGCTTCGTCGACACGCTGCCGACCTCGGGCTCGCTGAGCCCGGCAAAGGCCGCCGGACTGCTCGTGGCCGTCGCCTGGCTGGCGCGCTTCAGCATCGGCTCGTTGCGCGACGAACGCGACTTCTTCGCCGACCACCCGCAGCTGACGTGGATGCTGGTCGCGTTCTTCGGGTGGGCGACGCTGTCGCTGCTGTGGGCGCCGAGCCCGAGCGCCGGGACCGGGGCGCTGACGCGATATGCGCCGAACATCCTGCTGCTGCCGATCGGCTACACGGCCGTGCGCACGAAGCGTGACCTGACGATCGTCATCGGCGCGATCATCCTCGGCGCGATGGTCGCGGCCTCGTTTGCCGTCCTGCAGCCACCGAACCCCGAAATCGTCGTCGAAAGCGCGCGCGCGACGGGGACGATCGGCGATCCCAACGAACTCGCCTCGGTGCTGCTGGTGGGGCTCGCGCTCGGCGCCGGATTCGCGATCGGGCGCACCCGCCTGCCCGCGCTGCGAATGGCTGCGGCGCTGGCTGTGCCGCTGTGCGCCGCCGGCGTCTTCCTCAGCCTGTCGCGCGGCGGTCTCGTTGCACTGGGCGCCCTGATGGTCGCCGGCACGATCTTCGCGGGACGCTGGCGGATGGCGATCACGCTGATGCTCACCGTGGTCGCCCTCGGCGGGGTCTTCTATTTCACGCAGCTCGCTCCGTTGCCCGCGCGCGAACGTGTCAGCGCGGCCGGGGGCGGCACGGGACGGACCGACCTCTGGACGGTCGCCTGGCGGATGGTGCAGGCCCACCCCTTCAACGGCGTCGGGGTCGGCAACTTTCCCAACACCTCGGCCGACTACACGCTCCGTCCCGGCGTGATCATGCGAACCGACCTGATCTTCAACCAACAGCCATTCGTCACACACAACACCTATCTGCAGATCCTGGCCGAGACCGGCATCCCCGGGCTGCTGCTGTTCTTGGGCGTGATCGGCGCCTGCATGAACTGGATGCTGAGAGCGGCGCGCACCTGGGCTCGGCGCGGCAACAGGGCGATGGAGGCGCTCGCACGGTCGATGTTCCTGGGCCTTTGCGGCATGCTCGTGGCCGACTTCTTCATCTCGGTGATGTACAGCAAGCTCCTGTGGGTAATGCTCGCCCTCGGGCCGGCGACATACGCGGTCGCCCGGCACGAAGACGCCGAGCCGGCGCGCTCCGAGAGCCCTCTGCCGGAGCTCAGCGCCCCGGCCTACTAGACGTCCGCTCGGCCAGCAGCTCCAGGTAGAGCGCTTCGAGCCGCCGCACGAGCGTGTCGATGTCGAACTCGCTGCGGCGGCGCTCGCGCGCGCGAGCGCCCATCTCGCGCGCGCGCTCGGGCTCTGCCAGCGCTTGCGCGATCGCGTCGGCCAGCGCAACGGGGTCGCCGCGTGGCACGAGCAGGCCGTGGACGCCGGGCTCGATCAGATCGGGTACGCCGCCGACGGCCGTTGCGACGATCGGCAGCGCCGCGTCCATGTACTCCATCACCGCGAGCGGGCTCCCCTCGAAGTCAGAGCAGGACACCGCGACGTCGATCGCACGCAGCACATCCGGTACGTCGCTGCGGTGCCCCAAGAAGCTGACGGCATCGAGTATCCCGAGCTCCGTCGCCAGCGCCTGCAGTCCTGCCCGCTCGGGTCCGTCGCCGACGATCAGCAGCCGGATCTGCGGCCAGCGCCCGCGCAACCGGGCGAGCGCACGCACCATTACATGAAGGGCCTTCTGCGGGCGCAGCACGCCGACCGTGCCGACCACGGGGGCCGTGGCCGGGATGCCGAGCTCCGCACGCACGTCGCGCCCGGTCGGCTCCGGCGAGGAGAGGACGCCATTGGGGATGAACAGCGTCCGCGCCGGATCGATTCCCTCGACCTCGCTCATCCGCCGCCGGTCCTCACGCGAGACCGCGATGAAGCGAGTTGCGCCGCGCGCGATCAGCTCGCGGTCGAGGAAGCGCCTCAGCGGCTGGCCTTCGTAGGACCACGTGTGCTCGTGCGCGAGCACGACCGGCACGCGTGCGATCCGCCCGACCAGCGTCCCCCAGACGTTCGAGCCGAACTTGTGTGAGTGCAGCACGTCGACCCGTTCACGCCGCAGGAAGCGCTCCAGCCGCGCGAGCGCGGCGATGTCGACTTTGCGCCGGCGCTTCAGCGGGAGGAAGCGCGCGGGCGAGGCCTCGAGCATGTCGAGCGCCGGGCTGGCGGACGGGTCGTCCTTCCAAGGGCCCGTCAACGGCCAGCGGCTGACGCAGAGGATCGAGTCGAATCGATCCGGGTCGAGCCTCGTCGCGATCAGCAGGGCGAGGTGCTCGGCGCCCCCGAAGCAGCTGAGGAAGTCGACGAACGTGACGACACGCACCCGCCCCGGCTGACGATCGGAGGAGGCGGCGGGGACCATTCGTGCGCCAATGCTACGAGCAGCCGGGGACGCTCGACGGGGGTGCCTCCCGCTCCGCGCCGCGCGCACGCCTCCCGGCTAGGTGCGAGGCGCCGTGCCGGCCGGGTCGAGCGCCCAGACAGATGCCAGCCCGTTGGGCGTGCGGCGGGTCGAGACGCGTTCGTAGTCCCGCGCCAGCAGACGCGCGCCGTTCGCGACGAACTGGTCCCATTCCTGCGGCGCGTGGGGTTCCCGGCGGAATTTCTGCGTGACGAGCATGAGATCGGGCCGCTTGCCCTCGACGCAGCGCAGCACGCCGTCGAGGTGCGGCGTGAACACGTACTGGGCGATCGCCGGGCAGGCGAGCGCGAAGCGCGAGCCGAGGAACGCCGCGACCGCTTCTTCGTCGTTCTGCCCGAGATGCGCGAACGTGATCGTGGCGGCCGCGGGAAAGCGGCTCGCCGCCGCCTGTTCGAGCTCCTCGGCCGTCCCGCTGTGGCCCGACTGGAACCAGTAGGCAACCCCACCGGCCCGCGCATATGGCGCCGCGGCCGTGCCTCCGAGCAGGACGATGCCGAGCGCGGCGCGAGGCACAGACCGCGCCGGCGGCGATAAGTCTGGGCTTCTCCGCGAGGGCCGGGGCCAACCTGGCTACGACGAACACGATCAGCATCAGCGCCGGGAAGGCGAGCATCTGATCGTGTGGCGACCATGCAGCCGTCAAGGCGAGCGTGATCGCCGTCGTCGCGCTCGCCGCGAGGAACGCGGCGGCGAGGAACCGGGTCGTCGATTCCCCCGCCTCGCGCGCCGGCTTCGGCCGGCGCAGCACGCGGATCGCGGAGTAGCCCGCCAGCAGGAAGACCGCGGCGACGACGAGGAGGTGCAGCGGTTTGCCGACCGGCAGGAATGCGAAATGGCCAGGACGGCTCGCGGCCCACGCCGCGACCTTGAAGTGGCCCGGCACGCCCGTGACGTTGCCCGTCGCGCTGAGCACGTTGCTCGAGTAGCTGATGTTCTCTTTGAAGTTCTCGATGTAGCCGTGCAGCTCCCCGCGCAGGGCGAGCACCAGCGCGCCGGCCGCGATCACGGCCGCGAATCCGCCCACGGCCCGCGTGAGCTGTGAGCGCAGCTCGCGTGGGCCGAGCATCAGCGCGGCCAGCGGCACGCTCACGAGCACGAGGCCGAGGTTCACCTTGAACAGCACGCCGAGCGCGAGCAGCGCACCGGCCGCGACGAAGCGGCCGCGCAGCCAGAGCAAGCCGACCAGCGGGACGAAGGACAGCGCCGCCAGCAGCGAGTAGCCCGAGAGGTACCAGGCCCCGGTGAGCAGCAGCGGGTAGGCGACGAAGCCGACCGCGGCCGTCAGCCAGGACGCCCCGGCCGCCCGCAGCAGCAACAGCGTCGAGGCGGCCGCGATCGCCAGCCAGAGGATGTCGAGCAGGAACGGCCCCGTCCAGCCGAACGCCGCGAGCGCGCCGGCGTGCGCGTAATAGAACAGCGGGTCCTTGTTGTCGAGCACGCCGGCGTACAGCCGGTCGCCGTGCAGCATGCTGCCGGCGACGCTGAGGAACACACCGGCGTCCGATTTCAGGCTCGGTCGCCCACGCAGCAGGACGAGCAGCGCCGCATAGGCGGCGCTCGCCGAGAACACGTACAGACGGCCGCGCACGGACGCAAGCGTGGTCGCACGGGCCGCCGGCGCGCGGGCGCCCTCCCAGGTGATCATCTATGCCTCTTTGCCTGAATCGACGTCACGAACGCGCGGCCTCCTGCCGGCGTGGCGAGGCACGATAGCGCTCGTCCTGCCCGTCGGGCAAGCGTGCGCCGTGAGTCGTGCGGAGGATGCCGTATGCTCGCGAGCTTGGGCGGATCGCCGAGCTCCCGGGGGTCCGAGGAGAAAGCGAAACCAGAGGACTGGGACTGGCAGGGATGCGCCGGCGCCATAGAAAACGCGATCGCCCGCCGAGCGGATCCTCGGCGGTCAGACGCCTTGACCGGGCGGCGGGCGAGCCTGCTCGCGATGCTCTGCTCGCTGAGCGCGCTCCTGCTGCTCGTGCTCGCCGGTCAGGCGCTCGCCGAAGGCATCACCAACTCCGGCGATGACCTGCGCGACGGCTGGTACCCCGAAGAATCCTCGCTCACGCCGCAGCTCGTCAGCGGCGGCACGTTCGGTCAGCTCTGGTCGACGTCGGTCGAAGGCCAGGTCTACGCACAGCCGCTGCTCGCCAACGGCACGCTGCTCGTGGCCACGGAGAACAACAAGGTCTACGGGCTCGACCCCGCGACGGGCGTGCTGCGCTGGGCGGCGCCGCTGAACCTCGGGACGCCCTGGAAGGCCGCCGACATCGGCTGCGGCGATCTCACGCCCAACATCGGCGTGACCGCGACGCCGGTGATCGACCCGGCGACGAACACCGCCTACATGACGCACAAGACCTACGTATCGGGGACCTCTGGCGCGGCGCGCTGGCTGATGGACGCGATCGACCTCTCCAACGGCACCGAGAAGGCGGGCTTCCCGGTCCAGCTCAGCGGCTCGGCGCAGAATCAGCCGAGCGAGACCTTCCCGGCCACGACCGAGCTGCAGCGCCCGGGGCTGCTGCTGATGAACGGGGTCGTCTACGCGGCCTTCGGCTCACACTGCGATCACTCGCCCTGGCAGGGCTGGGTGTTCGGCGTCTCGACGAGCGGTCTGGTCAAGGCCCGCTGGGTCGACCGGAGCTCCGGCGACGGCGCCGGGATCTGGCAGTCCGGCGCAGGGCTCACCTCCGACGGCTCGGGCACGCTGATGCTGAGCACGGGCAATGGCGGCGCCCCATCGACGCCGGCTGCGGGCAGTTCCCCGCCGGCGAACCTCGGCGAGTCGATCGTGCGCTTGGCCGTTCAGGGCGACGGCTCGCTCAAGGCGGTCGACTTCTTCGCGCCGTTCGACGCCGTGCAGCTCGACACGTGGGACGCGGACTTCGCCTCCGGGGGGATCACGGGGCTCAACGCCCAGTACTTCGGCACGGCCGGCGTGCCGCACCTGGCGGTGGCCGTCGGCAAGGACGGCTACGTCTATCTGCTCAACCGCGACGAACTCGGCGGCTTCCAGCAGGGCGCCGGCGCCGCCGACAAGGTCATCCAGCGGATCGGTCCCTACGGCGGCGTGTGGTCGCGCCCTGGCGTGTGGCCGGGCGACGGCGGTTGGGTCTACATCCCGACCGCCTCGGGCGGCAACAGCGCCGGCGGCTCCTCTGGCTTCCTGCGCGTGTACCGCTACGGCCTTTCGGGCACCGGCCAGCCGACGCTGTCCTTGGCGGCGACGTCCTCGGACGCGTTCGGCTTCAGCTCGAGCGCGCCGGTGATCACATCCGAAGGCACCGACTCCGGCTCGGCGCTCGTCTGGACCGTGTGGACGCCCAACGGCTCCGGCGCCGGCGCCCAGCTGCGCGCCTACGACCCGCTGCCGGTCGAAGGCAAGCCCGTGCTGCGCTGGAGCGCTCCGGTCGGGACGTCCTCCAAGTTCGCCACCCCCGGCGTCGGGGCGGGGCGCGTCTACGTGGGCACACGCGAAGGCAAGGTGCTCGGCTTCGGCTCGCCCGTGACGCCCCTGCTGAGCGGTTCGGCGACGAACTTCCCGACGACCACGATCGCGGGCAGCGCGCAGAAGACGCTGACGCTGACCGCGACGAACACCCTGACGCTCACCGGACTGAGCTCGAGCTCGTCTCAGTTCAAAGTCGGCACGTCCTCCCCGGCGCTGCCCGCGCAGCTCACCGCCGGGCAGAAGATCCAGGTCCCGATCACGTTCACGCCGACGCAGACAGGCCTGATCGGCGCGACGCTGACAGCCGAAACGAACAAAGGCACGGTCTCGTTCGCGCTTTCGGGCACCGGTCAGGCGGCGAGCGCGCAACTCGAAGTGACACCGGCCGTCGTCTCGTTCGGCGGCACGACCGTGGGCGGCCATCTCGCCGGAGCGGCGACCTTCCGCAACGTCGGCGGCGCACCGCTGAAGATCAACGCCGTCGAGCTCCCGAGCGCGCCGTTCGGCGCGACCGGCGTCCCCGCCGTGGGCAGCGAAATCCAGCCCGGCGGCTCGCTCGTCGATCAACGTCACGTTCGACCCCACCGAAACGGGCAACTTCACGGGCGAAATCGGCTTGGAAACGACCGCCGGCCCCGGCGCCGCCGGGCTGTCCGGCAGCGCCGCGACGCCCGGAGCGCTGCAGATCTCAAGCGAACAGAACGAATTCGGCACGGTCGAAGTCGGCAAGTCCGCGACGAAGTCGTTCCAAATCACCAACATCGGCGGCACCGCCGTGACGATCACCAAGTCCAAGCCGCCGGTCGGCGGTGAGTTCGCCGCCACGACCTCGCTGCCCGAGGGCACGACGGTCGCAGCCGGCGAAACGCTCACCGAGACGGTCGCGTTCTCGCCGACCGCCGTGGGCCCCGCCGGCGCCACGTGGGCGATCAACGGCGAAGACACGACGGGACTTCACGAAGTGTCGTTCAGCGGCACGGGATCGCCGGCGTCGCCGCCGCCGAGCACGTTCGGCAAGACAACCGTCGGCGGCTCCTCAGACAGCTTCCTGGCCGATCGCAAGCGGGTCAACCGCTATGCGCTGAGCGCGGCGGGCTCGCTGAGCAAGCTGAGCATCTACCTGGCGCCGACGGCGACCACGGGGCAGCAGTTGCTCAAAGGTCTCGTCTACGCCGACAACGGCGGCGCGCCGGGGGCGCTGCTGGGGAGCACCGAAGCGCTGACCTTCAAAAGCACGAACGCCGCCGGTTGGTATGACATGAGCTTCGCCGCGCCGCTGAAACTGGCGGCCGGCAACTACTGGATCGGGGCGATCACGGGCGCGAGCAGCAACGTGGCGGGCTTCCGCTACGACAACGTCGCCGGCGCGCGCGACTACAACGCCAACACCTACACCTCCGGCGCGAGCAACCCGTTCGGGACGCCGAGCGCCGACGGCGAGCAGACGTCGCTGTATGCGACGTACACGCCGGCGACGCCGCCTTCGCCGCCGGCGAGCATCTCGCCGCCGACGATCACCGGCACGCCCCAGCAGGGCAAGCCACTCACCGAGCAGCATGGGTCGTGGACGAACGAACCGACGAGCTACGGCTACCAGTGGCTGCAATGCGACTCGCTCGGCGCGAGCTGCCTGCCGATTGCGGCGGCGACGGCCCAGACCTACACGCCGGTGGCGGGCGACGTCGGACACCGGCTGGAGGTGCAGGAGGTCGCGACCAACGCGGGCGGCCCGAGCGCCGCCGCCAGCTCGAGCGCGACCGCCGAAGTGCTCCCGGCCGCCCCGCCGCCGCCGAGCACGTTCGGCAAGACAACCGTCGGCGGCTCCTCAGACAGCTTCCTGGCCGATCGCAAGCGGGTCAACCGCTATGCGCTGAGCGCGGCGGGCTCGCTGAGCAAGCTGAGCATCTACCTGGCGCCGACGGCGACCACGGGGCAGCAGTTGCTCAAAGGTCTCGTCTACGCCGACAACGGCGGCGCGCCGGGGGCGCTGCTGGGGAGCACCGAAGCGCTGACCTTCAAAAGCACGAACGCCGCCGGTTGGTATGACATGAGCTTCGCCGCGCCGCTGAAACTGGCGGCCGGCAACTACTGGATCGGGGCGATCACGGGCGCGAGCAGCAACGTGGCGGGCTTCCGCTACGACAACGTCGCCGGCGCGCGCGACTACAACGCCAACACCTACACCTCCGGCGCGAGCAACCCGTTCGGGACGCCGAGCGCCGACGGCGAGCAGACGTCGCTGTATGCGACGTACACGCCCGGCTAGCGCGAGCGCGACACGGAAGCATGCCTCGCCCGTCGCGCCGCTCGGCGCAACCGTTCGATCGCCCACACGGGGCTCGCGGCGCAGCCTTACTGTCTAGGCTGCCGCAATGATCGAGCCACCCGTAGAGGCCGACGCCGCGCCGGCGCAGGTGCCCGAAGCCACATCGCCGACGGGCGCGAGCGCGGGCTCAGGCGAAGCGACGATCGGCCGCAACGCGGCGCTCGCGTTCGCGGCTCAGCTCGTCGGGGCCGGGTTCACGGCGGGCCTGACGCTGTTCCTCGCGCGACAGCTCGGCTCGCACGGCTTCGGCGTGTTCTCGCTGGCGCTGGGGATCGGCGGCCTCGTGCTGATGCCGTCGGACTTCGGCATCTCGACCTCGGCAGCGCGCTTCGTCGCCGAGCACCGCGGCGAACAGAGGCGCGTGCTGTCTGTGCTTGCCGACGCCCTGCGACTGAAGCTGCTCGTCAGCGTGGCGATCGCGGTGCTGCTGATCGTCGTGTCCGAGCCGATCGCGGACGCATACGGGATCGATCCGCTGGTGTGGCCGATCCGCGGCATCGCGCTCGCCCTGTTCGGCCAGAGCATCATGATGATGACCTCGGCATTCGTCGCCGCTGGTCGCGTGCGCTTCCAGCTGTGGACGGCGACGGCGGAGAGCGCGGTCGAAACGACCGCGACCGTCGGCCTCGTGCTCGCGGGCGCGGGCGTCAGCGGGGCCGCATTCGGCCGCGCCATCGGCTTCGCGGCGGGGGGCGCGATGACGCTGTTCGCGCTCGTGCGCCTGTTCGGGCCGAAGGCGCTGCCGCGCACGATCCGCTTCGGCCCGGACACGAGGCGAATCGCCTCCTACGCCGGCGTGCTGCTGATCATCGACGGCGCCTTCACGCTGTTCAACGAGATCGACGTGCTGATCATCGGCGGCTACCTCGGCGCGAGCGCCGTCGGCGTGTTCAGCGCGCCGCTGCGCCTGATCTCGTTCCTCTCCTATCCGGGCTCGGCGATCGCGGCCGGCGTCTCGCCGCGCCTGGCGCGGCACGCGCGCGAGAAGCCGAACGTCGACGCATTCGTCGCCGCGCTGCGGCTGCTCTTGATCCTCGAGGCGGCGATCACGGCGTTCGTGCTCGGGTGGTCCTCGCTACTCGTCGAAATCGGCCTCGGCGGCGGCTACAAGGAGTCGGCGACGGTCCTGCGCGTGCTCGCTCCATGCGTCTTCCTGATGGGCTTCGGGCCACTCGTCTCGGTCAGCGCCAACTACCTCGGCGCGGCACGGCGGCGCGTGCCGATCGCGGTCGTCACGGTCGCGATCAACTTCGTGCTCGACATCGTGCTCGTCCCGCGCATCGGCGTGGTCGGCGGCGCGATCGGCACGGACGTCGCTTACGGGATGTACGCGCCGGCGCACCTGATCATCTGCCAGCGGATCCTGCACCTCGACCTGCGCCCGACGGCGAGGACGCTGCTGCGCGCGCTGCTGGCGGGCGCAGCGATGACCGGCCTGCTGCTGGCGATCGGCGGCTCGGCGGACGAGGCCTGGCGAATCCCGCTCGGCGCGCTCGCCGGCGTCTCGGCCTTCGCGGGGCTGCTGTGGCTGACCGGCGAGACGAACCCGCACGAGGCGATGGCGCTGCTGCGCCGGGCGCCGTTGGATGCGCCGCCTGCTGCCGAGCCCGGCCGCCGCGGACGGGTAGTCGATCGTCGATGAGCGCCGCCCAGACAGACCCCGGCCCGGCCCGGCGCGACGCGCAGGCGCTCGTGAGCTTCTACGACGAGGCCTACACGCAGAACCCGGCCGAGGCGCAGCGCTACTCACGCTGGCGGGCGCTGGGCGCGATCGGCAAGGCCGATCACGTGACCGAGCTGTGCGCGCGCGCCGGCATCCTCCCGGCCACGACGCTGGAGGTCGGCTGCGGCGACGGAGCGCTGCTGTGCGAGCTTCACGCGCGCGGCTTCGGTGGCGAACTGGCCGGCGTCGAGATCACCGAGGCCGCCGTGCGGATCGCAGCCGGGCGCAGCGAGATCGACTCGGTGGCGCTGTACGACGGCAGCCGGTTGGATCGGCCCGACGGCAGCTACGAGCTGGGCATCCTCTCGCACGTGCTCGAGCACGTGCCCGACCCGGCGGCGCTGCTGGCCGAGGTCGCGCGCGCGTGCGACGCAGTGGTCGTCGAGGTGCCGCTCGAGGCGAACCTCTCGGCGCGCCGCGCGAGCAAGCGCGAGCACGCCGAGGAGGTCGGGCACCTGCAGCGCCTGGACCGGGCGGCGATGCGCGAGCTCGTCGGGCAGGCCGGGCTGCGCGTCGCGCAAGAGCTGGAGGATCCGCTGCCGCTGAGCGTCCACCGCTTCTTTGCGAGCACCCGCTCGGCGCGCGTCCGGGCGAGCGCGAAGTGGGCCTTGCGGGCGGGGACGCACAGCGTCGCCCCGGCGCTTGCCGGCAGGCTGTTCACGGTGCACTACGCGTGCCTCTGCCTGCCGGCTGACGGCGGGTAGCGATCCGTCGGCCGGGGCCGGCGCGTCTCTGCGCGGGTCAACAAGCTCGCTGCGGCACGCACGGCGCGATCACGCGCAGCTTCGTCACGTCGATCGGCACGCCGACCAGCGAGCTGCCTCCGCCGATCGCCTTGATCAAGTCAGCCATCGCCGGCGGGTAGCCGAAGCTCGTGAAGGACAGGTCGTTTTCCTTGATCAGGCTCATCTCGGGGTCGTTGGGGCTGTTCGAGTCGACCACGTAGATGCCGTAGCGCGCCATCGCGCGCATGATCGTGCGCTGCCACGCGGGAGCGCCCGATGCGGCGATCTCCGCATTGCTCATGTTGAGCTGCATCAGGCTCCCGAGGTGTGGACCTGCCCCGCCCCCCGAGCAGCCCTGATCGCCCCGGGCGCGCGCCGGGGCGGGCCATACGTCTTGCGGCTGCTCGCACGGCACGGCCATCGCGAGCGCGTGTTCGATCACGCCTGCCTTCAGCTCGGAGGCGCGGAGCAGACCGCCCATCAGTCCCAGGTGGGCGGCCTCGCCGCTGCCGTTGCGTCCCGTGCCGGAGGCCGCGCCGAGCGGGATGCTGCTCGCGGCCGCGACCGTGATCTGCCCGTGTTCGGGCGTGCCGGCCCGCCAGAAGTCGTACTCGCGGTGGGCGGCCTGGTCGACCACGGTCATGTGGCCGTCGGACTCGGCCTGCGGCTTTGCGCCGGCGGGGATGTGCAGGCGCATTCCCGATTGGCAAGAACCATCGCCACTGCAGAGCACCTTGACGAGCGGATCGCTGCTCCGCGCCCAATAGACGGGGCGACTCCCGGTCGCTTCGAGCGCGAAGTCCCCGTGGTGGCCGCCGGCGAAGGTCCAGTGCTGCGAGACGAGATAGCCGGCGATCGCCGAGGAGTCCGGTGCGAGCCGTGGGCCGGCGGGAATCGGCGTGTTGAACGCCGCGGTGGGTGCATATGGTCGCCAGCATCCCGCCGGCCAGCGCCCCGCGGTGAAGGAGCCGAATTCCTGCTTGCACGCACTCTGCGTGACACGTGGACGGGGAGTGTGGGCAGTCTCCGCATAGCCGGCGGCGGTGACGGCGCAGAGCAGCAAGGCCAGCGCGCCGACCAGCAGTGCTCGAGCCGCCAGGAACGAGACGAAGCGTCTCAGCTCAGCGTTCCCCCGGGGCGCGAGGCGACGAGCTCGTCGGATGCGTCGCACCGGCGAAGAGTAGCGCCAGCACCCGTCCCATCAGATCGTCCGGCACTGCGCTCGGGTCGGCCAGCTTCTGGCGGGCGATGCCGTCGGCGAGCGCGTCGACGGCGATCGCGAGCTGCTCGGCGGGCAGCGCCAGCTCGAGCTCGAACTCGCGCGCGCCGTCTTCGATCAGCCTCGTCAACAGCCGCCGCACCTGGGCGAAGCGCTCGGCGACCTTCGGTCGCACGGCGGGCTCGCGCACGCCGTAGGCCCAGAACTCCATGAACAGCAAGAGCAGCTCGGGCTCGCGCTCGATCATCGTCATCCACCGCCGGGCGCCGCCGGTGGCCCGCTCGGAGACGGATGGACGCTTGGCCACCGCCTCTGCGATCTCCCGCGAATGCTCCTCGATCTCGCGCTCCATCAGCACGAGGAAGAGGTCCTCCTTGCCGTCGAAGTTCGAGTACAGCGCGCCCGTGGAGAAGCCGGCGCGGGTGGCGATCTCCTCGACCGAGGCACCATGGAAGCCGCTCTCGGCGAACGCTGTGCGGGCCGCGGCGAGCAGCCGCTCGCGCGTGTTGGCCTTGCTCTGCTCGCGCGTCAGCCGCCCGCTCGCGGATGACGGCGCGGGCGCTGCAGGGCCGGCTGCGGTCCGCGTGTCGCTGCCGGCAGGCGCTGTCCTCATCGCTCCATACTACTTGACAGAGCGATCGCTATTTCGATAGCGTTCATTATCAATTATTAAATAGATGACGAACCCCTGACAGGAGCCTCTTCAATGGCAAGCGCCACCCCCACATCGACGGCAGCGGCCAGCGCGGACGGCAACATCGCGAGCCTGCCGACCGACTCGATCAGCTACGCCGACCTGTACGCGCGCTGGGAGCGCGGCAACTGGAAGGCCACCGAGCTCGACTTCACCGAGGACGCCAGGCAATGGCGCGAGGACTTCACCGAGTTCGAGCGCACGGCGGCGATGTGGAACTACTGCCTGTTCTTCTGGGGCGAGGACGCGGTCGCCGACAACCTCTCCCCCTACATCGACGCGGCGCCGCTGGAGGAGCAGAAGTACTTCCTCACGACCCAGCAGGTCGACGAGGCGCGCCACGCCGTGTTCTTCAAGCGCTTCATGCAGGAGGTCGTCGGCGTCGGCGACGGCTCGATGGCGAGCGGGCTGCACGCGATCAAGCCGCAGCTCACGCCGGGCTTCCGCAAGATCTTCGACCGCCTCGACACGATGGCCGACGAGCTGCGCAAGGACCGCTCGCCGGCGAAGCTCGCGGCGGCCGTGACGCTCTACCACGTCGTGATCGAGGCCTCGCTCGCCCAGCCCGGCCAGCACTTCATCTGCAGCTACCTGGAGGAACGCGACCAGCTGCCGGCCTTCCGCGAGGGGATGGAGAACATCGCGACCGACGAGCAGCGCCACATCGGCTTCGGCGTGAAGCTGCTGTCGGACCTCAAGCGCGAAGACCCCGTGCGCGTGCCCAAGGCCGTCGCCGGCATCCTGCACGAGGTCACGCGCTACACCTCCCAGGTGCTGATGCCGCCGAACTGGGACGAGCGCTACGTAACCGTCTTCAACTCCTCGCTCGACGAGGTCGGCGTCGAGGGCCTGACGTCGATGACGACCAAGCTGCGCTCGGCCGGCATGCCGCTCGAGAGCCTGCCCGGGCCGAAACTGCTGCCGGAGGGGCTCTCGCCGGTCGAGATCTCCCAGCGCGGGCGCGCGCTCGCCAAAGCCGGCGTGATCGGCGTGCGTCAGGGTCCGTCCACACGCGACCCCGAGACGCTCGAGCTGCTGTTCGACACGATCCGCCGCCAGGTCAACCCCGAGCACGGCCTCTCGCGCCCGACGACCTTCCAGTGGGAGTTCACCGACCCCGACATCCCCACATGGCACCTGACCGTCAACAACGGCTCGAGCACGGTCGCCGAGGGCGAGGCGCCGAAGCCCGACGTGCGCCTGCAGCTCGCCTACCAAGACTGGATCGACCTCGTCGGTGAGCGCGTCGACCCGCTGCGGCTGATCGCCCGCGGGCGTCTGCGCCCGCGCGGCAACCCGCTGGCCCTGCGCAAGCTGGCCAAGGTCTTCCCGCGAGCGCTGAGCGGGACGCGCGGCCAGATACCGGCCCGGCTCAGCCGGGAGACGAACTCGCGCTGGGCGGCAGCCGGCGCCGAGGCCGCTTCAGCCGAGGATGCCGGCGCCGGCGCGGCGGTCGTCGCCGAGCTCGAGACGCGCCGCGACGAGTTGACGCCGTGGCGGCCGCGCGCGCGGTGGGCGCCGCACCGGCCGCCGGCGGGCCGCCCGCGGCGGGGGCACCACTGCGCTCGGGTCCGAACTCGCGGGTGGCGCGGGCTGGACGCGGCGAGCGGGGTGGCGTTCGCGACGGACCCGGCGAGCGGTCGGCTCACGCCGGCCGATGCGCGGGCAGAAGTAGCGGGCGCTTCGCTCGCCCCGCTCTTATGCGCGGCCGCGACGTGGTGTGCACGATGCGCGTGCCGCGCCTCGTGCGAGACGGCCGAGGACGGCCCGTCGAGCGCGACGCAGCCCGCGCCGACGCCGAGCGCGAGCACGCAGCCGGCGGCGAGCTTGGCGCCGAGCCCGCCGGCCAGCCACCACCCTCCGCCCGCCGCACCGGCTCCGGCGGCGCCCGAGGCCGGCAACGCGCCGTGCCCGAGCGGCGCGCTGCCGGCGCTCGCAGCCGGCGCGCGCCCCACCGGCGCCCGTCGTCACGCCCCCTGCGGCGGCGGCTCGCCGGCCGCCGCGAAGATCGGGCGGAGCAGCGCGCGGCAGTGGCGGCAGCGCAGCGGCGAGGCCGCGCAGCGAAAGGACGTATGCGCGACACGCCGGACACGCGTCGCTGTGGTCGAGCGCGAGACGGTGACGATCGCCGTCGCGGATCGAGGATGCCGAAGGCCAGCCCGCGCATCAGCGAGCCCTGCTCCTCGCACCATTCGCCTCCGGCGATCGCCCGCACGAACTCGCCGACCTTGCCGGCGACGCCGCGTAAACCGCCGCCGGCACCATCCATCAGCTTGCGCATGCGCGACTCGCTGATGCCCATCCACACGGCGGCCTCGGCGCGCGAGAGTCCCTGCAGGTAGCACAGCGCCGCGGCCTGCTGCTCGCGCTCGCTGAGCCGCGCGCGCAGCGCCTCGAGCAGCGCGCGCAGCCGCGTGCGGTCGTCGAGCTCCTCAGCGAGGTCACGGCACGCGTTGGACGCGGTTCCGTCGTGAAAGGTGATCGGCACCGCGCCCCTGCGTGCGCGGTGCTCGTCGAGCGCGCGGCGGTGGGCGACGACGATCAGCCATCCGGCGGGGCTGGCGATGCTCTGCCCCTCGAGCACGGCCGCGTGCAGGCCGTGCCACGCCTGCCCGTAGGCCGCCTCGAGGTCGCTGCGGTCGAGCGCAACCGAGCAACGGCGCAGCCGCTCGTCGACCGTGGCGATCACGCGCTCGCGCAACCGCTCGAATTCTTCGTGCAGCAGACGATCGGCGCGGTAACGACGCAGGAGCAGAGGGCTCATAGCTCGAAGACTACGGACCAGTCGAAATACAGTTGAACCGAATCCGTCGGACAGATCGTTTACTCTCTGCCAACGTCACCGGAAGAACACTGGAGGGAAGCTATGGGGAACACCCGCCACTGGTTCCTGCTTACGCTCGGATCGCTGAGTATCGCCGCCTGCTCGCCGCCAGCCGCCTCGGCGGAAACGCTCGCGGGCAGCGAGCAGAACTTGAGGACCAGCGCGTTCTCCAGCTTGCTCGAACCGAGCGGGCCGCCCGAATTCGGCAGATGCATCAAAACGACGGGCGGCAAATACGAAGATGCCGCCTGCACGACGCTCAGCGGGAGCGGCAAATATGAATGGTATGCCGCCTTCGGAAGCGCACACCCGTTGGAAAAAACAGGCTTCACGACGGTCATCAAAGAAGGCACGCTCGCCGAACTCGAAACGGTTTCGGGCAGCCTCATCACCTGCACGGGACAGTCCGGTACGGGCAAATACACCGGCAACAAAGCGATCGGGAGTGTGAGCATCACGTTCACGGGTTGCAAAGCCTTTGAAACCGCGTGCACCAGCGCCGGCTCCCCCGCCGGAACGGTGGTCACTTCTGCGCTGGAAGGCGTTCTCGGCGTGGAAGAACTCGGCGCCGAACCGCTCCTGAACAAGATCGGCCAGGACGTCTTCCCCGTGGGCCACTCGGGACCTGTCGGCGAATTCACCTGCGCCGGCCTGCCGCTGGTGCTTTCGGGGGCGGTGATCTCGCCGGTGCCGTCCAACTCGATGAAACTGTCGACGACCGTCAAAGCGAAAGCTCTGAAAGGCAAACAAAAACCCGAACACTTCGTCGAAGGTGCCACCGAAGTCCTGAAAGCAACCATCAACAACGGAACCCCGGAACAGGCCGGCGAGTCGATCACGACGACCCAGACGAGCGAAGAAAAGGTCGAGATCAACTCAGTGCTGTAGCCAGGCACCCGCGCCGGACGACCGTCCGGCGCGGGTATCGCTCGAGCGAACCTCAAGCAGCTGTCCGATGCCCGCGCACGGTCACGCGCGGCGCGAAGAACGTCTCCGATTGCGCCGGACTGCGCCGCTCGCCGCCGGCCGGCGGCTATCTTCACGCCCATCCCCGCACCAGCCACAGCGTCACCCCCCGCGCCACCGCCCACGGCCGAGGTTCTCGGCATCCCGCTGGCGATCTCCGACTACGAGCGACGTGCTCGACTGGATGGACGCGATGATCGCCGCCGACGCGCGCGGCTATCTGACGGCGGCGGCCGTGAACCTCGTGATGTCCGCCCAGGAGCAGCCTGAGACGCTCGCGGCCGTGCTCGGCGCCACGCTGGTCGTGCCCGACGGGCATGCCGCTCGTTTGGGCGCTGCACGCGCTCGGGCAACCGCAGGCCACGCGCGTATACGGCCCTGACCTGATGGCGCACTTCTGCGCGCGCGCAGCGCGCAAGGGGCACTCTCGATCTACCTGTACGGCGGACGCCATGACGACCACGCGCGCGAGCTCCTTGTCGGGCGCCTGCGCGAGCGCTTCCCGGGCCTGCCGATCGCCGGCGCCTCCTCGCCGCCGTTCAGGACGCTGACGCCGGCCGAGAACGAGCGCGAGATCGAGCTGATCAACGACTCCGGCGCCGCCGTCGTGTGGGTCGGCACCGGCCAGCCGCGCCAGGAGCGCTGGATGCACGAGATGCGCTCGCTGCTGCGCCCGCCGCTGCTCGTCGGCGTGGGCGCAGCGTTCGACTTCCACGCGGGGCTGATCCAGCAGGCTCCGCCGTGGATGCAGCGCAACGGCCTGGAGTGGTCCTACCGCCTCTCGCGCGAGCCACGACGGCTGTGGCGGCGCTACGCCCGCTACAACCCGCGCTTCGTCGCACGCGTTCGCGGCCCAGTACCTGCGCCACCGACGCGAGCTGCGCGCGTGAGCCGCGTGCTGATCACCGGCGGCGCCGGCTCGCTCGGCGCGGCTGTCGCCGGCGCCTGCTGGCCGATCCGGCCTTCGACGTTCGCATCTCCGACGAGCGCCGCGCGCCGCAGTGGATGCGCGAAGGGTGCGAGATGCACCGCGGCGACCTGCGCGTGCCGGCGCAGGCGAGCGCCGCGACCAAGCGTTGCTCGCACGTGATCCACCTCGCGTGCTTTCAGCAGCACACCCCCCACCTCGCGCCGAGCGGCACAGGCGATGAGCGCGGCGAGGAGTCCTCCGCCAACGGCTCCTCGGCGCGGACGCCCGCGAGCAATGGCGCCGCCGGCAGCGCGTTTGCCGAGCCCGGCAGCTCGCAGCACACGCTGCTCGAGTACGAAGCCGCGCTGCACGGCGCAATGATTCGGGCGGCCCTCGATCGGGGCGTCGAACGATTCCTGTATGTCTCCCTGCCGCTCGTGTTCGAACGCGCCGAGCTGTTCCCGACGCCCGAGGAGCACCTCGAGGAGTGCCTCGCGCCACGCTCGGCCGCCGGTTTCGCGAGGCTGAGCGGCGAGCGCCTGTGCGCCGCTGCGCACCGCGAGCACGGCTTGCAATACGTGGTCTGCCGGCCCTTCGGCTCCTACGGCCCCGCGTCCGTTTCGGCTGATTCGAGCGGTGAGGTGCAGACCGAGGGCGTGCGGGCGAGCGCCCTCCCGGCGGCCAGTCTGAGTGAGCTGATCGAGCGCGCCGGTGCGGGCGAGCGGCCGCTGTCGATCTTCGGCCCCGGCGAGCAGAAGCTCACGCCCACCCACGTGGATGACCTCGCCGACGGGATCGTCGCGGCGCTGTCCTCGCCGGCGGCTGTCAACGAGGACTTCAACCTGGCCGCCACGCGTGAGCTGTCGCTGGCGGAGATCGCGCAGATCGCCTGGAAGGCCGGGGCCGAACGAACGCAGGCAACCGGTGCGCGAAGCGCCAAGGGCCCGTCGTTGGAGAGCCTGCCGGCGCGCGAGGCCGACCTGCCGCGCAGCTGCCCGTCGGTTGCGAAGGCTCGCGAGCTGCTCGGCTGGGAGGCGCGCATCGACGCCGCCGAGGGCATAGCCGTGCTGGCGCGCAGGGCAGGCGAGCGCGCTGCGCGCCGCATCGCGACATCCGCCGGCGGGGATTGAGCGGTTGCGTGTGCGGCGGCCGTATCGGCCTCGCTCTATAGGCTGACGGCCCAATGACCGACAAACGCAAAGCACTCGTCACCGGGATCACCGGCCAGGACGGCTCCTACCTGGCAGAACTGCTGCTCGAGAAGGGCTACGAGGTGCACGGCATGGTCCGCCGCGCCTCGACTGAGAAGTTCGACCGGATCGAGCAGATCCGCGACCGCATCACGCTGCACCAGGGCGACCTGCTCGACCAGCGCTCGCTCGTCGACGCGCTGCGCGCGTCGCGAACCCGTCGGAGATCTACAACCTCGCCGCGATGTCGTTCGTCGCCGTGTCGTGGATCCAGCCGACGCTGACCGCCGAGTTCACCGGCGTCGGCGTCACGCGGATGCTCGAGGCGATGCGCGAAGTGTGCCCCGAGGCGCGCTTCTACCAGGCCTCCTCGAGCGAGATGTTCGGCAAGGTGCTCGAGGTCCCGCAGACCGAGACGACGCCGTTCTACCCCCGCTCCCCCTATGGCGTGGCGAAGGCGTACGGCCACTTCATCACGGTCAACTACCGCGAGTCCTACGACCTGCATGCGACGTCGGGGATACTTTTCAACCACGAGAGTCCACGCCGGGGGCTGGAGTTCGTCACGCGCAAGATCACCTGGCACGCGGCCGCGATCAAGCACGGCCTGATCAAGGAGATCCGCCTCGGCAATCTCGACGCCGAACGCGACTGGGGCTACGCGAAGGACTACGTCGAGGCGATGTGGCTGATGCTGCAGCAGGACAAACCCGAGGACTACGTGATCGCGACGGGCGAGGCGCACTCGGTGCGCGAGTGCTGCGAGGTCGCCTTCGACGAGGCCGGACTGGGCGACTTCGAGCAGTACGTGACGATCGACCCGGCGTTCGTGCGCCCGGCCGAGGTCGACCACCTGATCGGCTCGCCGGCGAAGGCCGAGCGCGATCTCGGCTGGAAGCCGGCCACGTCGTTCGACGAGCTGATCCGCCTGATGACGCGCGCGGACCTCGAGCTGCTCAAGCCGCGCTGAGCGCGATGGCGGCCTGAGCGATGGCGGTGGCGCTGTTCGACACGGCCTCGACGCTCGAGCCGCTGCGCGAGCAGCTGCGAGCGGCGATCGACGGCGTGCTCGACTCGGAACGCTTCATCCTCGGACCCGAGGTTGCGGCGTTCGAGCAGGAGCTGGCGGCGTACTGCGGGGCGGCGCACGGCGTGGGCGTGGGCAACGGCACCGACGCGATCACGATCGCGCTACGGGCGATGGGGGTGGGACCCGGCGACGAGGTCGTCGTCCCCTCGTTCACGTTCTACGCCTCGGCCGAGGCGATCCCGCCGACCGGCGCGAGGCCGGTGTTCTGCGACATCGACCCGGACACGTACTGCGTCACCGCCGAGACCGTGCGCGCGGCGCTCACGCCGCGCACGAAGGCCGTCGTCGTCGTGCACCTGTTCGGCAACGTCGCGCCGGTGGCCGAGATCGAGGCGCTCGGCGTACCCGTGCTCGAGGACGCCGCGCAGGCGCTCGGCTCTGATTCCACGGCTGGGCGGCCCGGCGCGCTCGGGCAGGCCGCGACGTTCTCGTTCTATCCCTCGAAGAACCTCGGCTGCTTCGGCGACGGCGGCATGATCGTCACCTCCGATCCGCAGATCGCAGAGCAGGCGCGGATCCTGCGCTTCCACGGCTCGCGCGACAAGGTCGACTACGAGCAGCTCGGCTACAACTCGCGACTGGACGAGCTGCAGGCGGCGATCATGCGCGTGCAGCTGCCGCACCTGGAGTCGTGGGCCGAGGGCAGGCGCGAGGCCGGGCGCCATTACGAAGAGGCAGGGCTCGGCGAGCTCGTCGGGCTGCCCGTGCCGGTCGCCGGCGCAGAGCCCGCGTGGCACCTGTACGTCGTCAGCCATCCCGAGCCGCAGCGATTGGAAGCCTCGCTCGGCGCCGCCGGGATCGGCTACAAGGCCTATTACCGCACGCCCGTGCACCGGCAGGCGCCGATGAGGTCTTGGGCAGAAGGGCTGGAGCTGCCCGGGACCGAGCGGGCCGCGGCGCGGCATCTGGCGATTCCGATGAGCCCGGTGTTGACGCGCGAGCAGGCTGATGAGGTAGTGGCGGCGATCGCGCGAGGAATTGGCACTACGGCCTAGCGTCGAGCCCTGCGGGGGGGGCTTTGTTCCGCTTTTCCAGGCAGCGATAGCCATGGTATCTACGCCGCCGTATATGCCTTTGCTATCGCAACCGCGAAGGGGAGAGCCCCTACCCACACGGCGTCTAAACGGCATCCGGCCTTCTAGGTCGAGCCGACCTCCGCTCCTTGTCACAAACCGAGAACGCTCCGGCCGCCACGACCGTTACCGGGCCGGCCGTCCGGGCCGGCTGTGGGTGCGCCGAAGGCCTGGTGGCCTTCTCGGCTTAGAGCCAGTGCTCGAGCAGGTCTGCCTCGGGCACGTCGCGCACGACGCGGGCGGGCGAGCCCATCACCACGGCGCGGGCGGGGACATCGTGGGTGACGAGGGCGGCGGCGGCGACGAAGGCCTCCTCGCCGATCTGCACGCCGGGGGTCAGCACGGCGCCGCCGCCGATGCGGCAGGCGCGCCTCAGCGTGGCGCCGCGCAGCGGCTGATCGCGCGCGTGACGACCCATGGCGTCGTCGTTGGTGGTGACGACGCCGGGACCGACGAACACGTCGTCCTCGATCGTGCTGTAAGCGGTCAGGTAGACGCCTGACTGCACGCGCACGCGCGCGCCGACGGCCACATCGTTGTCGACAGCGCTACCGCGTCCGATCACGGAGCCGGCGCCGATCGAGGAGCGCTCGCGCACGAAGGACTGGTCGCCGAGGATCGCACCCTCGCCGATGCGCGCGCCGGCGAGAACGATGGCGCCGCAGCAAACGGTGACGCGCTCAGCCAGCTCCAGCGCGCCGACCTCGCCGTGCGCACCGGAGCCCTTGGCCAGGCGCGGGCGCTTGCCGAGCACGGCGTTGTCCTCGATCGTGCAGCCGTCGCCGATCACGGTGCCGGCGTGCACGACGACGTTGGCGCCGAAGGCGACGCCGGCGCCGATCTGCACGTCCTCACCGAGCAGCAGCCCGGGAGCGCGGTCGTCGGCGCTCAGCACGTCACAGGCGGATCACGTCGGCGGAGGGCTCGAGCGAGCGCGTCACGCCGCGCAGGTCGACGAGCAGGCGCGAGCGCTGCGCGAGCTGCCCGTAGTCGATCCCGGGGTGGGCGGTGACGATCAGCGTCAGATCGGCGTCGGCGACGGCCTGCTCGAGCGGGCGGCTGGCGAGGCCGAACTCGGTCAGCTGCGCGACGTGGGGGTCGTGGTAGCAGACGTCGGCGCCCAGCTTGCGCAGCAGCTCGATGATCTTCAAGGCGGGTGACTCGCGGATGTCGCCGACGCCGGGCTTGTAGCTGACGCCGAGCACGAACACGCGGGCGCCTTTGACGGACATGCCGACGTCGTTGAGCGCGCGCTGCGCCTTCTCGACGCAGTGGTAGGGCATCTGCTGGTTGACCTTGCCGGCGAGCTCGATGAACTCTGTGGCCATGTCGAACTCGCGCGCGCGCCAGCTCAGATAGAACGGGTCGACGGGCAGGCAGTGCCCGCCCATCCCAGGGCCTGGCTCGAAGCGCATGAAGCCATAGGGCTTGGTCGAGGCGGCTTCGACGACCTCCCAGATGTCGATCCCCATGCGGTCGGTCAGCATCGCCAGCTCGTTGACGAGCGCGATGTTGACGGAGCGGAAGATGTTCTCGAGCAGCTTCGTCAGCTCGGCCGCCTCGGGGCTCGACACGCGCACGAGGTTTTCGCAAACGAGGCCGTAGAGCTCCTCGGCGCGCTGCAGGCAGGCCTCGGTCAGGCCGCCGAGCACCTTCGGCGTGTTGCGCAGCGTGAAGTCGGTGCGCCCGGGGTCGACGCGCTCGGGCGAGAAGGCGAGATGGAAGTCGCGCCCGGCGGCGAGGCCGGACTCCTCGAGCAGCGGCGCGACGCGCTCGCGCGTGGTGCCGGGATAGGTGGTCGACTCGAGCACGACGAGCTGATCGGCCTGCAGCACCTCGGCGAGACCGCGCGTGGAGTCGATCAACGGCCCCAGGTCGGGCTCGCGGTTGCGCGTGAGCGGTGTCGGCACGCAGATGATCACCGCATCGGCCTTGGCCAGCCGGGCGTAGCGCGTGGTCGCGTGGATCCGCTCGTTCAGCTCGCGCAGCAGCTCCGAGGGGACGTCCTCGATATAGGACTCGCCGGCCTGGATCGCATCGACCTTGCGCGAATCGACGTCGACCGCGATCACGTCGCAGCCCTCTTTGGCAAAGGCAACGGCCAGCGGCAGGCCGACGTAGCCGAGCCCGATGATGCCGACGGTCTTCACTCGGGGGCAGTGTAGGGGTTCGATCTCACTGAATCTGGATCGGCCCAAGCGCGCACGGCCTTTAGCCGGATGCCGCTTCGAGCTCGCGCAGGTCGGCGCGCACCATCCGCTCGACGAGCTGCTCGAAGGACAGCTCGGCCACCCAGCCGAGTCGCTCGCGCGCCCGGCGAGGATCGCCGACGCTCGGCGTGCTCTCGGGGGCGCGTACGCGGGCCTCGTCCACACGCAGGTAGCGCTCGGGGTCGAGATCGACGCAGGCGAAGGCGGCACGGGCGAACTCCGCGACGGTGTGCGCCACGCCGCTGGCGAGCACGTAGTCGCCGGGTTGCTCCTGCTGGAGCATCAGCCAGGCGCCGCGCACGATGTCGCCGGCGAAGGACCAGTCGCGCACTGCGTCGAGCGCGCCGAGCTCGAGCTCGTCCTGGCGCCCGAGCGAGATAGCGGCGGCGGCACGCGTGATGCGCCGCGTGACGAAGCGCTCGGGCCGGCGCTCGGACTCGTGGTTGTAGGTGATCGCGGAGCTGGCGTGCAGCCCGTCGTGCTCGCGCAGGCGGCCGAGCAGCTGGTGCGCGGCGAGCTTGGCGATCGCGTAGGGGGAGCGCGGCCGGCACGGGGTGTCCTCGTTCTGCGGGCTCTCGCCGGCGTCTCCGAAGATCTCGCTGGAGGCGGCGACGAGCACGCGCGCGGTCAGCTCCAACTCGCGCACGGCCGTGAGCAGCGTGGCGGTGGAGCCGGCGATCGCGGCAAGCGTCTCGCCTGGCCGTTCCCAGGAGGCGGGGACGAACGACGGCGCGGCCAGATGGTAGATCTCGCTCGTGCCGGCGCGCACGATCGCCTCGCGGAATGCGAGCGGATCGAGCACGTCGGCGTTCGTCAGCTCGATCTGACCGCGCAGGTGCTCGGCCGAGCCGAGCCCCCGCTCCCCCGCGTCGCCGCGCACGAGCCCGACCACGCGGTAGCCCTTCGCCAGCAGCAGCTCGGCCAGGAAAGAGCCGTCCTGTCCGGTCAGCCCGGTGATCAGCGCGCTGGGGTCTTGCGGCACGGCGGGAGCTTACGCGCTGCCGTCGCCGGTGCGCAGCGCTCGCTCAGGCGCCGGGGCGATAGAGCTCGGCGAGCCCGCGCGCAACGACCTCTGGAGCGCACACGGTCCGCGCGCGTGCGCGCCCGCGCTCTCCGGCGCCGCGGTCGCCGGCGAGCCGCTCGATCGCGCCTGCCAGCGCTGCGGCGTCGCCGGGCGGTACGAGCGCGTCCCGCTCGACCAGCTCCGCCAGCGCGCCGACGCGGCTGGCCACGACAGGCAGGCCGGCGGCCATCGCCTCGGCGGCGGCGAGCCCGAAGGTCTCGGCCGAGCGCGACGGCACGAGCGCGATCGACGCCCGCGCGCGCAGCTCGGCGAGCTCGGCGTCGTCGACATGCCCGGCGAAGCGCACGGTGGCTCCGCCCACGCCGCGCCCGGCGGCGGCGTGTGCTTCGAGCGCACCGCGCTCGGATCCGTCGCCGGCGATCAGCAGCGTGATGCCGGCGGCACGGCAGGCGTCGATTGCGACATCGACGCCCTTCTCCGGCGCCAGGCGCGAGACGACGAGCGCGTAGGAGGGCAGCTCGGAGGCGACTCCGGTGGCGGGCGGCGCGAGCGCCTCGAGCGCGCGCACGGGCGGCGCGAGCACGTGCACGCGCTCCCAGTCGAGCGGCGCACCGAGCTCGCGCAGGCGCTCGCGCGCGAACTGGCTGGGCACGACGATGGCGTCGGCCTGGCCCACCATGCGCCGCTGCCACAGCGCGAGCGAGGCAGCGTAGGCGGCTGCCTCGGGGCGGCTGCCGCGGCAGTTCAGGCGCACGCCGGGCAACGTGTTGGAGCCGTGGCAGCGGGTGCACTCCTCGCCTTTGGTGAAGCACACGCCGATCGCGCATACGAGCCGGTACTGGTGCAGGTGCAGCACGACCCTCGCGCCGGCGGCGCGCGCGGCGGCGAGCGCGCGCCAGCCAAAGGCGGGCTGCAGGTTGTGCGCGTGCACCACGCGAGCGCCGCGCTCGCGCACGGCGCGCCGAACCTCGCCGGGGTCGAGCCCGCCGCGCAGCAGCCCGAGCGCGGCACGACCGCGGCCGAGCTCCTCGGAGGAGCGCGTGAGCAGCTCGGCGGGTTCGCCGAGGCGCTCGCGCACGAGCCACAGCAGGTCGTCGACGACGCGCTCCTCGCCGCCGGTGCTGCGATAGCGGTTGTGCAGGAAGAGAACCACCTGCGCTGGAGCCTAGTGCGGCTGCGTCGCGGCGAGCCGGGCGCAACTGCGAAACCCGCTGCAAACCTAGACTGTCCAGACCGATGAGCAGATCGTCCGACGCCGACGCACCATCCGCCTCGATCGTGGTCCCCACGCGGGCGCGTCCGCGCTACCTGGAGGTGGCGCTCCGCTCGATCGCGCCACAGGCAGCGGCGGCGGGCGCGGAGCTGCTCGTGGTGGACGACGCGGGAGACTCGGCGGCGACACGCGAGCTGACCGAGCAACACGGCGCGCGGTATCAGCCCAACGTCGCTCCCCACGGCCTGAACGTGGCGCGCAACACGGGCGTTCGCGCGAGCAAGGGAGAGCTGGTGGTGTTCGTCGACGATGACATTCGCGCACTCGAAGGCTGGCTCGCGGCGCTGCTGCAGGCGGCGCGCGAGCACCCCGAGGTGGATGTCTTCACGGGGCCGATCACGGCGCGACTGGAAGGACCGGCGCCGCATACGTGCGGGCGCGAGCGTCCGCCGATCACGACGCTCGAGCTCGGCCCCGAGGACACGCAGACCCGCTACGCGTGGGGCGCGAACATGGCGATCAGGCGCAGCGCCCTCGAACGCATCGGGCCGTTCGAGGAGTCGCTCGAGCACGGTGGCGATGAGCAGGAGTGGCAGGATCGCTTGATGTCCGCCTCCGGCGGAGATGACAGCCGGGGCGCGCTGTACGTCGCGGCGGCAGCCGTGGAGCACCGCCGCGCCGGTCGTGACGCGCGCCTGCGCGCGCTCTCGCGGGCGGCATACGTGCGCGGCCGCGCGGCACGGCGCTTCGACGCCTGGCGCGGGCAGGCACCGCCGCTGAGGGGCGAGATCTCGACGTTGCTGGGCAGCGCGGGCCACGTGGTGCGCTACGGCTGCCCGGCGGGGCTGGCGATGGTCGCGCACAGCGCGGGACGGCTGCGCGAAGCGCTGCGCGCGCAGGCACCGACGGGGAGCGTCGCGGCGGACAGCTCCGCGAACGGCGCGCTCGCGCCGGCGATCGAGCCGGGAGAGGACTTCCTCTCGGGCACGAGCGGCGCCGTCGGCGGCCTCGACGGACGGCTGCGCGGAGCTCGCGACGCGCTGAGCGACGTGCGCGAGCTTGCAAGCGGCCGGCGTCTGCGCCTGTCGAGCGCGGCTAGGAGCAGCCCGCCCCGCCGCCGCGTGCTGGTGCTGGGAATCGAGCGCCCGGTGCACCGGAAGCTGGCGGCGCGTGCGCAGGCGGAGCTGCGCCGCTCGCGCCACGACGTCGAGCTGCACTTCAAGCCTCCGGGCGCACTGGGCAAGTTCGAGAACCTCAACCGGCTGCTGGCCGAGCATCCGCCGCAGGGCCACGACTGGCTGCTGATCGTCGACGACGACGTGGAGTTGCCGCACGGCTTCCTCGACAGCTTCCTGTTCCTCTGCGAGCGCTTCTCACTGGCGCTGGCGCAACCGGCGCACCGCCTGCGCTCGCACGCGGCCTGGCCGCAGACGCGACGTCAGCCGGGCAGCGTCGTGCGCGAGACGCGCTTCGTCGAGATCGGACCGGTGACGGCGTTCGCGAGCGGAACGTTCTCGACGCTGCTGCCCTTTCCGGAGCTGCGCATGGGCTGGGGCCTGGATGCGCACTGGGCGGCGCTCGCCGGCGAGCACGGCTGGCGCTGCGGCGTGGTCGATGCGGTGGCGATCGGTCACCGCGCGGCCCCGGCGGCCGACGCGTACTCGCGCGAGGCGGCGCTGGCGGAGGCGCGCGAGTTCCTCGCCGAGCGCCCCTACGTGAAGGCGAGCGAAGCCAAGCAAACGGTCACGACGCACCGGCGCTGGTGAGCGCGGTGCGCGTGCTCGTGATCGCCGAGTTCTACCCAAGCCGGCGCGATCCGGTGCTGGGCGTGTGGGCCCATCGCCAGGCGCTGGCGGCGCGCGACGCGGGCGCCGAGGTGCGCGTGATCGTGCTGCATCGCCTGGTGCCGCCGCGCGCGGCGCTCGCGGCGGGTCCGAGGGCGGCGGCGAGCGCGCTCGCGGCCTGGCGCGCGAGCCGCGTGCGCAGGTGCTCGACGGCCTGCAGGTCTCCTACGTGCCCTACGTGTCCCCCGACCGGCAGCGAACGTACGCGAGATGGGGCGCCTGGGCGGCGCCGTCGCTGGGGCTCGCGATGGCGCGCCTGCACCGGTCGTTCTCGTTCGACCTCGTCCACGCGCACAACGCGGTTCCGGCCGGCGACGCGGTGCGCCGCGTGCGCGCGTTGCGCGCCGTTCGCGCTCCACTGGTCGTCTCGGTGCACGGTGGCGACGTGCTCTACACGGCCGGGCGCGTGCCCGACGGCGAGCGGGCCGTGCACGATGCGCTGGCCGAGGCGCGCCTGGTGCTTGCCAACAGCGAGGGCATCGCCGAGCTCGCGCGCGCGCATGGCGCACACGAGACGCGCGTGGTGCACCTAGGCACGGATCTGCCCGCCGCTGCACGTCCGCCGCGGCGCAGCGGCGCGCCGCAGACACTCGTCACGGTCGGGCACCTGGTGGCGCGCAAGCGCCACGCCGACGTGCTGCGTGCGCTCGCCGTGCTCACCCCGCGCCACCCGACGCTGCGCTACGCGATCGTCGGCGCCGGTCCGGAGCGCCAGGCGCTGGAGGACCTGGCGGCGCGTCTGGAGGTCGCCGAGCGGGTCGACTTCCACGGACAGCTCCCGCACGAGCGGGCGGTCGAGCTGGCGCGCAGCTGCACGCTGTTCGTGATGCCCTCGACGGAGGAGGCATTCGGCGTGGCCTACGTCGAGGCGATGGCGGGCGGCGTGCCGGCGATCGGCTGCCGCGGCGAGCCGGGGCCGGAGGAGATCGCGGCGGCCGGCGACGGGCTCGTGCTCGTGCCGCCCGGCGACATCGAGCGCCTGACGCAGCGGATCGACGAGCTGCTGTCAGATCCGCACAGGCTGCACGAGGTGCGCCAGCGTGCCCGCGCGACGGTGGCGGCGAACTTCACGTGGGAGCGCTGCGGCGCGCAGACGATCGACGCGTACGAGCACGCGCTGCGGTGACGCGGGCCTCGACGCAATCGGCCGCGGCGAAGCCTGTCCTGTTCGTCACGGGCAACGCCCCGGCCTACCGCGTGGGCGCCTTCGCCTGCCTGCACGAGCGCGAGGGGATCGAGCTCGCCCTGTTCGGCGGGCGCTCCGAGCACGGCGGTCCCGGGTTTGAGGGGGAGATGCCCTTCCCCCACCGCCACGTGAAGCCGGGCGAGCTGTACGCGCTGGCCGCCTCGGGCGAGTACCGCGCGGTCGTCTGCCCGACGGGCGGTCGCGTGGCGCCGCTGGCCGGCTGGCGCGGCGCGCGGCGCGCGCGCGTGCCGCTGATCTTGTGGGCCTCGCTGTGGGCGCACCCGCGCAGCGTGGCGCACGCCCTCACCTACCTGCCGCTGCGGCGCCTGTATCGCTCGGCCGACGCGGTCGTCACGTACGGCCCGCACGTGAGCGCTTACGTGAAAGCGCGCGGTGCGCACAACGTGCACGTTGCGCCGCAGGCGGTCGACAACGGCTTCTGGAGCTCGCCGGACGTGCAGGCCCCACGCGAGCCGGCGTGGCCGGCCGGTGCAGATGCTCGCTTCCTGTTCGTCGGGCGCCCGCAGCCCGAGAAGGGACTCGCGGTGCTCGCCGAGGCGTGGCGCGCCGCGGATCTCGCGCCGCAGCGCGCTGCGCTGGTGCTGGCGGGGATCGAGCCGAGCCTCGCCGCGATCGCCCCCGCCGGACCGCGCCGCGAGGGCGACGCGGGCATGCTCGGCCTCGGCGCCGTGGACCCTGTCGAATTGCGCAACGTCTATGCGGCGTGCGACGTGCTCGTGCTGCCCTCGATCGCGACGCGCACGTTTCGCGAGCCGTGGGGCCTGGTAATCAACGAGGCGATGAACCGCGGGCTGCCTGTGATCGTCAGCGACGCCGTGGGCGCGGCGGCGGGCGGCCTGGTGCGCGACGGGATCAACGGCCTGGTCGTCGAGGCGGGCGACAGCGATGCGCTGGCGCACGCGATCGTGCGCTTGGCCGAGGACCCGCAGCTGCGCGACCGTCTCGGGTCCCAGGGCGCGCAGGACGTGCGCGCCTATTCCTACGACGCATGGGCCGAGGGCTTCTCGGCTGCGCTGGCGAGCCTCGACCTCACCCGAGGGCGTTGGTAGCGTTGCTTCGCTCAAGTATGCGAATCGTGTCCGCACTGGCGCTCGCGCTGTCGCTGCTCGTCCTGCTCGCCACCGCGGCGAGCGCGGACACCGGCGCGAAGATCATCGAACGTTGCACGCACGGCCAGAGCCTCAGCGGCTTCAGCCAGAAGGACTACCGCCGCGCGCTGGCGGAGCTGCCGACGGAAGTCGAAGAGTATTCGGACTGCGGCAACCTGATCCGCCGCGCGCAGCTGGCGGCGGCTGGTGGGACCGGCGGCGGGGGAGGCGGTCCGGGCACGCCTGCCACACCGCTCACGGCCCCCGAGCAGCGCGCCGTCGCACGCGCGACGAAGTCGGCAGGGGGGCCTCTTACGGTCGGCAACCAACGGGTCAGCCCGGGTGTCGTCCACGCCAGCGTCTCCTCGGCGCTCAGCTCGCTGCCGGACCCGCTGCTGGCGATACTCGCCTTCCTGCTCGCCTGCGCCGCGGCGCTGGGCGGACGGGCGATCCTCAAGGGTTTCCGTGCCTACCGCGCCGACTGAGCCCGAGACGGCGGTGATCGAGCCCCCCGCCGCGCCTGGCGCGACGGCCGGCGCCGGTGCGCCGCCCGGCGGAACGACTCGGCCACACCTGCGCGAAGGGCGCGAAGGCCCGAATGGCGCACGGCCTGTCCGCCCGCGCGGCGACTGGCAACGGGCGCTGAGCGCCCGTGCGCAGGCGTGGTGGCCGACGGTGCTGGTGGCCGGTGTCCTCTGCTTCGTCGCGTTCGTGGCGGGCGGCGGGCTGAACCTGAGCGACATGACGATGGTGGAGATCGTGCTGAGCATCGGCTCGGCCTTGGTCGTCGCCGCCGTGGCCGTGTTCGGACCGGCGCGCGAGCGCGCCTACGGCGGCTGGGCGGTAGCGCTGCTGCTCGCGTTCGCGGCGCTGACGGCGCTGTCTGTCGTGTGGTCGGTGCAGCCGGACGACAGCTTCAAGGACGCCGGGCGGATGCTCGCCTACTGCGGCGTGTTCGCGGCTGCGGTGGCGCTCGCGCGCGCGGTCCCGGCGCACTGGCCGGCGCTCCTCGGCGGCGTCGTGCTCGCGGCGAGCGTCGTCTGCGTGTACGCGCTCTTGACGAAGGTGTTCCCGGCCTCGCTCGACGCGAGCGACGTGTACGCGCGCCTGCGCGCGCCCTACAGCTACTGGAACGCGATCGGCCTGACTGCGGCGATGGGGGCGATCGGCTGCATGTGGCTCGGCGCGCGGCGAACCGGGCACGCGCTGCTCAGCGCGCTGGCCTACCCGGCGATGGGCTTGATGCTGCTGACGTTGATGCTCGCCTACTCGCGTGGCGCGCTCGTCTCGCTCGTGCTCGGTCTAGGGCTGTGGTTCTGCATCGTGCCGCTGCGCCTGCGTGGCGCGGCGATCCTGATCAGCGGCGCCGTCTGCGCGGGCGGCGTGATCGCCTGGGACTTCTCCAGACACGCGTTGAACAGCGACAACGTCGCGCTCGCGCAGCGCACGAGCGCGGGACACCAGCTGGGCGTGCTGATCGTGGCGATGCTCGTGCTGCTGAGCATGGTCGGCTTGGCGTTCGGCTTCTGGACCGGGCGCAACGCCCCTTCGATCGTCAGCCGCCGGCGCGTGGGCACGATGCTGCTCAGCCTGCTCGCGGTCGTCGTGCTCGCCTGCGCGGGGGCGCTGGCGGCAAGCCACCGCGGCTTCACGGGCACGATCTCGCACACGCTGCACTCGCTCACCGACCCGCACGCACCGGTCCCGTCAAACGGCCCTGGCCGCCTGACGGCGGTGGGCAGCGTCCGCGCGCGCTACTGGAACGAGGCGCTGAAGGTCTACCAGGCGCATCCGGCGCTCGGGGCGGGCGCGGAAGGCTACGCAACGGCGCGCCTGCGCTACCGCACGGAGACGCTCGACGTGCGCCACGCACACGGCTACCTCGTGCAGACGCTCGCCGATCTCGGCCTGGTCGGCCTCGGTCTGACGCTCGCGCTGCTGCTCGTCTGGATGGCGGCGGCGGGACGCGCGACGCACCCGTTCAACCGCCGCTGGAGCAGCTGGGGCACGCTGCGCGCCTGGCTCGATCGCGCCGACAGCGGCGGCGCGCCGGGCTGGCGGAGGCTGACGAGCGCGGCTGGGCGGGCGGCGCCGTACACGCCCGAGCGCGTGGGCATGCTGAGCATGCTCTGCCTGGTCGTCGTGTTCGGCATCCACTCGATCGCGGACTGGACCTGGTACGTGCCGGGCAACGCCTGCGTGGCGCTGCTGTGCGCAGGCTGGCTGGCCGGCCGCGGTCCGCTCGGCGCGGCCGCTCTGCAGAGCGCCCCGGCGGGCTCGCCGCGCGCGATCGAGCCCGGGGCAGGCAAAGCTTCGAGCGCGGCGCTCGGCTTGCCGGGCGCGGCGGCGGCCGGCGAGCCGAGCGCATCCGGCGCCACCCGCGCAGGGTTGCCCGGGCTGGAGGAGTTGCGCGCACGCCTCTCGGTTCGGGCGCTCGGAGCGGTGCGCATCACGGTCGCCGTGGCGGCGATCGTCGGCGGCGTTGCTGGCGGCGTGGGTTCAGTGGCAGCCGCAGCGCTCGGCCACCGCCTCCCAGCAAGCGCTCACCGAGCTCGCGAGCAACCCGCGCGGCGCGCTCTCCACGGCGCAGACGGCGGTCTCGCGCGACCCCCTCTCGGCGCAGGCGCTGTTCACGCTGTCGGCCGTGCAGCAGGCGACGGGGATGCCGGCGCAGGCACGGGCGACGCTGCAGCGCGCGGTGCGCCTGCAGCCGTCGAACCCGCAGACGTGGCTGACGCTTGGCCAGTACGACTTGGCGAAGAACCCGCGTGCGGCCGAGCACGAGCTGGCGGCCGCGATCTACCTGAACCCCGAGTCGGTCTCGCCGGAAGCGATCGCACAGGGCAATCCGGAAGCGATCGCGATCCAGAACGACTACGTGCAGGCGCTGCGCGCGGCGGGCAAGCCACCGGTCGCCGGCAGGCCCTAGAAGCGCGAGCGCACGGCGCTCGCGAGCAGCGTGCGACGCGCCCCCGGGATGCCACCGGCTTCGCTCACCTCGACCTGCTCGAAGCCGAAGTCCTCGAGCAGCCGGGCGAGCGTGCGCGTCGTGTAGAAGCGCAGGTGGTCGGCGCGCGGGTCGAAGTGGCGCTCGAAGCGCCGCCGTGAGAGCGCGAGGCCCAGGCGCGTCAACGGTCCGTGCGCGGGCGTGCTCAGGATCAAGCTGCCGCCGGAGCGCAGAACGCGCCGCAGCTCGGAGAGCCAGCGCGCCGTGTCGGTTACGTGCTCGATCGTCTCCCCCGACCAGACGGCGTCGAAGCTGGCATCGGCGAGCGGCCAGTCGCCGTCCGGCTCGACGCGGCGCAGCTCGAGCTCGGCGTGGCTCGAGCGCGCGCGGCGCAGCGGCTCCTCGGCGACGTCGACGCCGAGCACCCGATAGCCGGCGTCGGCGATCGCGGCGGTCAGCTGCGCTTCGCCGCAGCCGACGTCGAGCACGTGCAGCGAGGGCGAGGGCGGCGCTTCGCCGAGCGATCGCGCGCGGTGCTCGGCCGCTCGCGCGAGCTGCTCGAGCAGGAAGGAGCGGCGCAGCTCGAGCCCAGGCGGCTGCGTGCCGTCGGGCACCGATTCCCACAGCTCCTCGTAGTAGCCGCTGCGCAAGTTGGCCGTCATCCCTGCACAAAGCTACGCGATACGTTTATCTTGCCTGCGTGCTTGGGAGGCGCGACATGAGGTCCTACGGCTGAGATGAACGTCGCGTTCGACAGCCGGCCGGTTCGGGACACGCACGGCGTCGGGCGCTACACGCGCTGCCTGCTCGACGCGCTGCGCGAGACGGCGCAGGCGGACGAGGAGATCGTCGAGACTCCCCACCCGGGGCGTGCGGACGTGTTCCACTCGCCGTGGATGAACGGCGCGCTGCTGCACAGCCCGTGCCCGATGGTCGTCACGCTGCACGACCTGACGGCGCTGAAGCGCCGCAGCGAGCTGCTGCGGACCGGCGTGCGCCCGCGGCTGAGGCAGCTCGCCGTGCAGCGCGCGGTGCGCGTGATCGTGCCGACGGAGGCGCTCGCCCAGGACGCGCTCACGCAGCTGGGCGTGGAGCGGGAGCAGATCGACGTGATCCACGAGGCGCCGGCGGCCTGCATGTACCCGCGCCCGCAACGCGAGGTGGCGGAGGTGCGCAAGCGCTTCGCGCTGCCCGAGCGCTACCTGCTGTGGGTCGGCGGCCTGCAGCACCCGGACCCGGCCAAACACGTGACCAAGCTGGCGGCCACGCCGCGCGAGATGCCGCTCGTGCTGGTCGGCTCGACCAGCCCATGGGCGCACGAGCTGCCCAACGTGATCCTCACGGGCCAGGTCTCCGACGAGCACCTGGCGGCGCTCTACTCGGGTGCGCACGCGCTCGTGGTGACCTCGCAGGACGAGGGCTTCGGCCTGCCGGCGGTCGAGGCGCTCGCGTGCGCCACGCCGGTCGTCGCGTGCGAGGTGCCGGCGCTTCGTGAGGTGCTCGACGGGCGCGTCACGTTCGTGGCGCCGGGCGACCTGCCCGCGCTGATCGGCGGCGGCCGAAGCCGCGACACGCCCGGCCCCGCGGCCGCCGGCGTGGACGTGGCAGGACGCGGCTCGCGCGACCTGGCAGGTGTACGAGCGCGCGCGCAGCCAGGCGGGGCAGCCGCGCACGGTCGGACGCCTGCTGCGACGCCACCCGACTGCGGCGGTCGAGCCTCAGTAGGCCCCGCGCCGCGTGATCACGGCGGGGATCGTCTTCAAGAGGATCGTCAGGTCGAGCGCAAGCGACCAGTGCTCGAGGTAGATGAAGTCGAGGTGCACGAGGTCGTCGAAGTCGAGTTCGGAGCGCCCGGAGACCTGCCACAGCCCGGTGATGCCGGGGAGCACGAGGTAGCGCTTGCGGTGCCAGTCCTCGAGCATGTCGTAGTCGCGCTGGGGCAGCGGGCGCGGTCCGACGAGCGACATCTCGCCGCGCAGCACGTTGATCAGCTGCGGCAGCTCGTCCAGCGAGAAGCGCCGCAGCTGGCTGCCGATCGCCGTCAGACGAGGGTCGTCGCGAATCTTGAACAGCGCGCCGGTGGCCTCGTTGAGCTCTTCGAGGTCCGCCTGGCGCTCCTCGGCGTCGGTGTGCATCGTGCGGAACTTCAAGCAGGGAAACGGCCGCTGGCCGATGCCGACACGCGTCGAGCGGTACAGCACGGGGCCACGCGAGGAGAGCCGCACGGCGATCGTGATCGCCAGCAGCAGCGGGCTGAGCACGCAGCAGCAGCAGCGTGGCGCCGACGAGGTCGAAGGTCCGCTTCAGCGCGAAGTCGACGCCCTCGAACACGGGCGGGCCGAGCTCGAACAACGGCACCGACTGCCCGGGGACGAACTCGGCACGGTGGATCAGGATCTCCATCGTCGAAGGCGCGAGGCGTACGCGTACGCCTCGCCGGCTGCACTGGTCGACCAGTTCGAGCGCGTCGGCCTGGGGAAATCGGGGTCGGCGATGATCACCTCGTCGACGTGTTCTGAGGCGAGCACGGCTTCGAGATCGTCCAGTCGCCCGAGCGCGCGCAGGCCGTTCTCGGGGAGCTCATTGGGGGCGAGGAAGCCGACGACCTCGATCGGCGAGTGCGGGGCGTCGGAGAGCGCGTGCGCGACGTCGCCGATGTGTTTGCCGCGACCGACCAGCACCGCGCGGCGGCGATAGCCGGCGGCGCGCAGGATCACCCCGGTCAGCCACTCGTATCCGGCGCGCAGCGAGGAGACGTACAGCAGCGCGAACGCGAGCGAGCCGTAGAACAGGTAGTAGCTGGAGAAGTGTTCGCCCGAGACGACGGCGAACAGCAGCGCGACGAAGGCGACCTGGAACAGCGAGCCGACGATCCGCGAGAGGCCGGGGCGCAGGGCGCGTGAGGAGTACAGGCCGGAGCGCGCGAACAGCAGCGCGGTCAGCAGGTAGGCGAACGGGAGGATGCGTTCGGTTTCGTGCAGAGCAGGGTGGAACTGCACACGATCGAACACGAGTGCCTTGAGGATCAGCGCGGTGAAGATCGCCAGCGCGACCGCGACGAAGTCGAGTGCGAGCAGCGAGAGCACGCGCGCCAGGCGGCGCGCGGTGGACATGCGCAGCAGCAGCGAGAGCGCGGGTGGACGCTTGCGGCGCATGTCGCGGTCGCTCGCCTGCTTGCGCGCCGTGGTCTCCGAAAGCACGGTCCTCGGCGTGGGCGGCGCGCCTGTAGTGGCGGCGCCGCGCCCGAGCACCTGTCCGCTCGCGGGCGCGGGCGTCGAGGGCTTGCGCTGAGTCGTTGGAGCGGCCGTTCGGGTGGAACGAGGTCCCATCGCACTGCTCACAACGCTTCAGACTCGCAGATGTAGCGGTCGAGTGACGGCTCGGCACCCATTCCGCGGGGGCCCTGCAACGCTCGTTGCGAGGACCAGCGGGCTTGCTCCGGGCGCGTTTGGACCGCGCCTGTGGCGGTGCTCAGCCTTGTCCGCCGATCAAGAGCTCGACGCCGGACTGCTCGATCGTGCGCTGCAGGCCTTCGCGCAGCGACACCTCCGGGGACCAGCCGAGCAGCTCCTGCGCGAGCGCGATGTTCGGCTTGCGCTGCTTGGGGTCGTCCTCGGGAAGCGCCTCGAAGATCAATTCGGACGTCGAGCCGGTGAGCTCTTTGACGATCTCGGCCAGCTCGAGCAGCGTGAACTCGTCGGGGTTGCCGACGTTCACGGGGTCGTGGTAGCCGGACTCGGCGAGCGCGATGATCCCGCGGATCAGATCGTCGACGTAGGTGAACGAGCGCGTCTGGCTGCCGTCGCCGAACACCGTGATCGGCCTGTTCGCGAGCGCCTGGCGCAGGAACGTTGGAACCGCGCGCCCGTCGTGCGGGCGCATGCGACTGCCGTAGGTGTTGAAGATGCGCACGATCGCCGTGTCGACGCCCTGCTGGCGGTGGTAGGCCATCGTCAGCGCCTCGGCGTAGCGCTTGGCCTCGTCGTAGACGCCACGCGGACCGATCGGGTTGACGTGGCCCCAGTAGGTCTCCGCCTGCGGATGCTCCTTCGGGTCGCCGTAGACCTCGCTCGTCGAGGCGATCAGGAAGCGCGCGCGCTTGGCCTTGGCCAGCCCGAGCGTGTGATGCGTTCCGTAGGAGCCGACCTTGAGCGTGTGCAGCGGCAGGCGCAGGTAGTCGATCGGCGAGGCCGGCGAGGCGAGGTGATAGACGAAGTCGATCGGCTCGTCGATGAAGTACGGCTCGATGATGTCGATGCCGACGTGCATGAACCGCTCTGGATCGCGTATGTGGGCGATGTTCGCGAGCGAGCCCGTCTCGAAGTTGTCCACGCAGATCACCCTGTTTCCGCGCGCGATCAGCTCATCGCATAGATGCGAGCCGAGAAACCCGGCGCCGCCGGTGACAAGGGAGGTGGTCATCGCGCCGGAGGATACCCAGGTCAACCCTCCACGGTGAAACGTCGCTGTCGCCTCTTGCGCAGGGCTCGCGCAGCGCCCGGGTGTCCTTATCATCTGCACATGGCCTCCGCCGACCCAACCGAGGAGCACCTGACAGTCGCGCCGATCGTCGGCCCCGACGACCCACGCCGCTTCACCGACTCGGGCATCGAGATCGGCGAGCTGTACACCGAAGCCGACCTCCCCGCCGAGCTCGACCTCGGCGAGCCGGGTGATTTCCCGTACACGCGCGGCGTGCACCGGGAGATGTACCGCAAGCAGACGTGGACGATGCGCCAGTACGCGGGGTACGCCTCGGCGAAGGAGTCCAACGAGCGCTACCGCTATCTGCTCTCGAAGGGCTCGACCGGGCTGTCGATGGCGTTCGACCTCCCCACGCAGCTGGGCCTCGACTCCGACAACCCGCGCTGTCTCGGCGAGGTCGGCCGCACGGGCGTGGCGATCGACACGATCGACGACATGCGCACGGCGTTCGACGGCATCCCGCTTGACCAGGTCTCGACCTCGATGACGATCAACGCGCCGGCTGCGTGCCTACTGCTGCTGTACGAGCTGGTCGGCGAGGAGCAGGGCGTGCCGAGCGAGAAGCTGCGCGGCACGACGCAGAACGACGTGCTCAAGGAGTACATCGCCCGGGGCAACTACATCTACCCGCCGCAGCCGACGATGCGCCTGACGACGGACCTGTTCCAGTACTGCCACGAAAACGTGCCGCGATGGAACACGATCTCGATCTCGGGCTACCACTTCCGCGAGAAGGGCTGCTCGGCCGTGCAGGAGGTCGCGTTCACGCTGTCCTCGGGGATCGCCTACGTGCAGGCGGCGATCGACGCCGGGCTGTCGGTCGACGAGTTCGCACCGCGTCTGGCGTTCTTCTTCAACGGCCACAACAACGTCTTCCAGGAGGTCGCGAAGTTCCGCGCGGCGCGGCGGATGTGGGCGCACATCATGAAAGACCGCTTCGGCGCGACGAACCCGAAGGCGACGATGCTGCGCTTCCACACGCAGACGGGCGGCGTCACGCTGACGGCGCAGCAGCCGGAGAACAACATCGTGCGCGTTGCGCTGCAGGGCTTTGCAGCGGTCTGCGGCGGCACGCAGTCGCTGCACACGAATGGCTTCGACGAGGCGCTCGCGCTGCCGACCGAGCGTGCGGCCAAAATCGCGCTGCGCACGCAGCAGGTGCTCGCGCACGAGTCGGGCGCAGCCGACACGGTCGACCCGTTCGCGGGCTCCTACTTCGTCGAGTCGCTGACCGACGAGATCGAAGCGCGCGCGGCCGAGCTGATCGCCAAGGTCGACGCGCTCGGGGGATCGGTCAACGCGATCGAGTTCATCACGGGCGAGATCGACGAGTCGGCTTGGGGCTACCAGGAGCGCTATCGGATCGGTCAGGACATCGTGGTCGGCGTCAACAAGTACGAGGAAGAGGGCATCGAGGTGCCCGACCTCTTGCGCGTCGACCCCGAGTCAGAGCGCGAACAGCTCGACCGTCTGGCCAGCTTCAAGGCCGAGCGTGATCAGGCGCTCGTCGCGCAGCGCCTGGAGGAGCTGCGCGAGGTTGCGCGAGGCGAGGCGAACCTGCTGCCGTCGATCCGCCAGGCGCTGAAGGACCGCTGCTCGATCGGCGAGGTCTGCGCGGCCATGCAGGATGTCTTCGGCAAGTACGCGCCGACGTTCTGAGCCCGCGACGCCCACGCACATGCCGACGGCCTTCGCCGGGTAGCAGCAAACATGTGATCGGATCTCCATGAGCTCCTCTCGCGAGGAGGACGCCGGTGAGCACAGCTACGGAGCGGGCGCTCCGTACACGCTGGGCGTCGAGGAGGAGCTGTTCCTCGTCGATCCGATCGCGGGCGAGCAGATCAATGCATCGGACGCCGTGCTCGAGCGGATCGGCGAGATCGACGGCACGGTCGAACGCGAGCTGCACGCCTCGCAGGTCGAGCTGATCACATCGGTCTGCGAGCACGTCGGCGAGGCGGCCAGCGCACTCGCCTCGCTGCGCCGTGCGGTGACGGCGACGGGCGCTGGCCTGCTCGGCGCGGGCACGCACCCGAGCGCGCACGAGGGCGACGCGGAGATCACCGACAAGAAGCGCTACGAGCGGATCCGCGAGCTGCTCGGCGACGCCGTCGCTACGGCCGTCAGCGGCCTGCACATCCACGTCGGCATGCCCGATCCGGAAACGGCGATCCGCTCGTTCAACGGCCTGCGCCGTCGCCTGCCGCTGCTGCAGGCGCTCGGCGCAAACTCGCCGTTCAGGCACGGTCGAGACACGGGGCTGGCCTCGTCGCGTGAGGTGACCGTCAGGGGCTGGCCACGCTCGGGCGTTCCACGGGCGATGCGCGACTTCGAGGACTTCGTCGCGGCTACGAGCGTGCTCGTGCGCGCGGCCGACGTAGCCGACTACACCTGGTTCTGGTGGAAGCTTCGACCCCACCCGCGCCTTGGCACGGTCGAGATCCGCGCGCTCGACACGCAGACCTCGGTCGTGGACACGGCCGCGCTGGTCGCGCTCGCGCACTGCCTGGCGCGGGACGCAGCGCTCGGCGGAGAGCGACGAGCCCGACCCCCCGGCCGAGGTGCTCGAGGAGGGCATCTTCCGCGCCGCGCGCTACGGCGTGCACGCGCGCCTGCCCGACGCGGACGGCACGCTGCAGTCGGTCGGGGAGCTGCTCGGCCAAGCGCTCGACGTAGCGCGCGAGCACGCCCAAGACCTGGGCTGCACGGCCGAGCTCGAGAGCGTCAGGGAGCTCTATCGCCACGGCGGCGGCGCGGGCCGGCAGCGGGAGATCTACGAGGTCTCCGGCATGAGCGCGCTGCTTCGCCGGCTGACGCAGCTCAGCGGTGAGCGTGAAGACGACGCCCGCACGCAGGCCGACTCCCCCGTTGAATAGGCTGCCACCGTGCTCGTCGCAGTCACGTTCTACACGTTCGCGCTCGCCGTGCACATCGCTGCGATCGTGATCGCCTTCGGCGTCACGTTCGCCTATCCGGTGATGTACGCGGTCGGCATCAAAGCCGAGGCGCGCTCGATGCCGGGGCTACACCGGATCCAGGACTCGGTCGGCAAGTTCGTGATCTCGCCGTTCCTCGGGTCTCGCGCTGCTGGCCGGGCATCTACCTGGCGAGCAAGCTGCACAGCTGGAGCTTCTTCTACGTGCAGTGGGGCATCACCGTGATCGTCGTGCTCGGCGCACTCGGCGGCGCCTTCTTCGCGCCGCGCGAGCGACGGCTGGCGCGAGCTGGCCGAGCGCGACGTCGCGGCCGCCGACGCAGGCCGCGCCAGGCGGGTTGATCGCCTTCGGCGCCGAGTACAAAGCGGCTTCGCTAGTCAGGTGTTCCGCGTCAATCTGGTCGCCAACGTGCTCGTGCTGCTCACGATCTACTTCATGACGGCGCAGACCGGCGTGACGTCAGCGCACCGGTTGCGAAACGAGGTGCGCTCGGTACGCTGAGCGCATGAGCGAGGGCTATCGAGTCGCGGTCGTCGGGGCCACGGGGCAGGTGGGCACGCTGATGCTGCGCCTGCTGCGCGAGCGAGGGTTCCCGGCGCGGGAGATCGTGCCGTTCGCCTCCGAGCGCTCGGTCGGGCGAGAGCTCGAGAACGGCCTGGTCGTGCAGGGTCTCGAGCGAGGAGGCGATCGAGGGCTTCGACCTGGCGATCTTCTCGGCGGGCGGCTCGACCTCGGGCGAGTGGGCGCCGCGCTTCGCCGAGGCGGGAGCGGTGGTCGTCGACAACTCCTCGCGCTGGCGCATGAGCGAGGACGTGCCCCTGGTCGTCGCCGAGGTCAATCCGGACGCGCTGGAGACACACCGCGGGATCGTCGCGAACCCGAACTGCTCGACGATGCAGATGGTCGTGGCGTTGAAGCCGCTGCACGAGGAGGCCGGCATCGAGCGCCTCGTGATCAGCACCTACCAGGCCGTCTCGGGAACCGGCAAGCGTGCGGTCGACGAGCTGCTCGACCAATCGCACGCACTGCTGCACGAGACTGAGATCTCGCCACCGGAGTCCTACGCGCACCAGATCGCGTTCAACGCCCTCCCCCACGCGGGCAGCTTCGCGCCGGGCGAGGACCACACCGACGAGGAGCGCAAGCTGATCAACGAGACGCGCAAGATCCTCGGCGACAGCGAGATCGCGATCTCGGCGACGTGCGTGCGCGTGCCGGTCGTCAACGGTCACTCGGAGGCGGTCAACGTGCAGACCCGACGCGAGCTCTTGCCGGAGCGAGCGCGCGAGCTGCTGGAAGCCGCGCCGGGCGTGACCGTGCTCGACGATCCCGAAGCAGCGCTCTATCCGCTGGCGATCGACGCGACCGGCAAGGACGACGTGTTCGTCGGGCGCATCCGCCGCGACCCCGGGCACGAGCATGCCCTCGACCTGTGGATCGTCGCCGACAACCTGCGCAAGGGCGCCGCCACCAACGCGGTGCAGATCGCCGAGCTGCTCGACCGCCGCGGGCTGCTCGGGACGCGCGCCGGCGCGCCGCTCTCGGCGTAGCGCTCCGGCGCGATCAGCGGACTTCGGCGCGAGGCGCGTGCCGGTCGATGTGCTCGAGCAGCGTGTCGTGACGGCGCGGCAGCTGCACGACGGAGAGACCGCCGAGCACGGAGTGCTCGCCCCCCGCGGAGACCTCGCCGACGTCGTCGCCGAGCGCGGTCAGTTCGTCGCGCAGGGCGAGGAAGGCCGTCACGACGCGCGGGTCGAACTGGCTGCCGGCGCCGGCGCCGATCTCGGCGATCGCGCGCTCCACGCTCCACGCCGGCTTGTACGGGCGATCGTGGGTCAGCGCATCGAACACATCCGTCACGGCCACGATCCGCCCGACGAGCGGGATCGCTTCGCCGGAGAGTCCCTTCGGGTAGCCGCGCCCGTCCCAGCGCTCGTGGTGCGTACCGGCGATCACGGCCGCCATCTGCAGCACGGGTGAGCTTCCGCTGGAGAGCAGCCGGGCACCCAGCTCGGCGTGCGTCTTCATCACGTCGAACTCCTGCTCGGTCAGCCTGCCCGGCTTGAGCAGGATGCAGTCCGGGATCGCAAGCTTGCCGACGTCGTGCAGCGGGGCGGCCTGTCGCAGCAACGTGACCTGCCCGGCGGGCAGGCCCAGTCCGAGCGCCAGGCGGGCGGCGACATGGCCGACGCGCTCTGTGTGCTGGTAGGTCTCGTCGTCGCGGTACTCGGCCGCGATCGCCAGCTGGCGCAGCGTCTCGGCGCGCGCCTCGTCGAGCTCGCGGGTGCGCTCGGCGATCATCAGTTCCAAAGACCGTGCGCTGCCGGCGAGCTGGTGTTCGGCTTCGTGTTGTGCGGTTACGTCGCGTGCGACGGCGTGCACGACGCCGTCGGTGGCCGCCGCCGACGCGCTCCACTCGAGCCAGCGGTAGCTTCCGTCGGCGGCGAGGAAGCGATTGCGAAAGCCGATCGCCTCGCCGCCGGCGGCGAGGCCGCGCATCTGCACGACCGTCGGCTCACGGTCCTCGGGGTGGACGAAGTCGAGGAAGCGCTGGGAGTACATCGTCTCGGGCGTGTGGCCGAGCGTCCGTTCCCACGCCGGATTGACCCGTGTCAGCCGCCCGTGGACGCTGCCCGTCGCGAGCAGATCGAGCGAGGCGTCGTAGTAGCGCAGGATGCCCGCTTCGAGCCTGCGCCTGTGTTCTACGAAGGTGCCCATCAGGATCGCCACGACGAACAGCGTGGTGCCGCGCACGACGTAGCCGGTCGTGAGTAGATGCACGCCCGCGATCGCCCGGCCCCACAGCAGCACGAGCAGCAGCGCGAGCAGCGACCCGACGAGGGCGCCGCGCAGGCCGAAGCGCAGCGCGAGCACACCGATCGGCACGATGAACAGGGCGCCCTCGGCGTCGCCGACGTTCGAGTCACTGATGCGCAGGGCGAACACGAGCGCGAACAGCACGATTGCCATGCCGATGGTCGCGCGCGTACCCAAGGTCGGCCAGCGGCGAACCTCGGCCAGCTGTGGCAGGTGCAGTGCGGCGCGCATGTCTTCTCCTATCGTCCGATATTCGGCAGAACGCGACCATTTGCCCGAACTTCGCCCTCGGCGGTGGGAAAGTTGCGTGGACAGATGTCCTAGGCGTAGACGCGTAAGACCTGCGCGAGAGTCCTCTTGCGGCGGGCGCGCCATCTCGCCCAGCAGGAGGACTCGCGCGCGATCGCTCGAAAGGGAGCGTCGATGATCTCCTCGGAGGTGCAGCGCACGCTTGTCAAGTCTCCGCCGGAGCTGTGGGCGGAGATCAGCGATCCAGAGGCCCTCGCGCGTCATCTCGGCGAGTTCGGCGAGATCCGCATCACGCGCGTGCAGCCGGAGCAGAAGGTCGAATGGGAGGCTCCCGAGGCCAGCGGCAGCATCGTGATCAAGCCCTCCGGCTGGGGCACGAAGGTCAGGCTGACCGTCACGCGCGAGTTGGGCGAGGCCAAGACCGGCGCCGAGCCCGATCGGGCATACGCGCCCGACGAAGGGGCCGCGATCGTGCCGGCTCAGGAGCCAGCGGGCGTGGCCGGGTCCGTGGTCGAGGTCGAATCGGAAGTCGAGGTCGAATCGGACTCGAGTGACGAGCTCGGAGCCACGGATGCCGAGATGCTCGGCGAGGAGGAGCTCGGGGCAGCCGATGGACTCGTTCCCGCCGGCGCGCCGCTCGAGGCGCACGAGAGCGAGAGCGATCCCGTGCTGGAGCCCGCGGAAGAAAACGACGCGCACGGCCAACCGGAGCTGGAACCGGAGCCCGCGCGGCGGCTTGGCTTCTTCGCCCGCCTGTTCGGCCGCAGACGCGCCGCGCGCTCGGGCGCCGACGAGCCCCACCTCCAGGCGGTTGAGATCGCCGAGGACGAGCATTCGAACCCGGCTCTCGTCGCGGACGAGCCTGGCCTGTCCGACGAGGCGTACCCCGAGACGGAGGCCACAGTCGGCGCCGAAGCGAAGCTAGAGAACACGGCCGCCGACGCGGAGCCGACGCCCACCCCCGGGGACGAAGCCGCTCTGGCGAACCAGTACACCTCGGAGCAGATCGAGCCGACCGATGCCGATACAGCGACCGCGGCGGAGCTCGAGCAGGCCGAAGAGGCTGCCGAGGAGCAGGTCACGGCTGTGCTGACCGGAGTCCTCGACAGGCTCGGCGCGGCGCACCACAGGCCGTTCTCACGCGCCTGACACGAGCCGCCTGCGCCTGAACGAAGCGACCTGCGCAGCTCGTCGCAGACCGGGCAGCGGTTGCTCGCCGGATAAGATCCTGCGCCCGATGTCAAGCAGCTCACACGATCGACAGTCCGACGCCGCCCTGCTGGCGGCCTCGCGCAGCGGCCACCGCAAGGAGCCGCGTCAGAAGGCGCCGGAGACCTACGAGGAGAAGCTGGCACAGCTGCAGGAGCTGCGCGAAGCCGCGCTGCACTCGGCGCCGGAGGCCGAGGAGAAGCAGCACGCGCGCGGCAAGTACACGGCGCGCGAGCGGGTGGAGAAGCTGCTCGACCCGGGCTCCTTCCAGGAGCTCGACACGTTCGTGCGCCACCGCACCTACGACTTCGACATGCAGAAGAACCGTCCATGGGGCGACGCGGTGGTGACCGGGCACGGCACGATCGACGGCCGCACGGTCTGCGTGTTCAGCCAGGACTTCACCGTGTTCGGCGGCTCGCTCGGCGAGGTGATGGGCGAAAAGATGTGCAAGATCATGGATCTGGCGGCGAAGATCGGCTGCCCTGTGATCGGCATCAACGACTCCGGCGGCGCGCGCATCCAGGAGGGCGTCGTCTCGCTGGGCGCCTACGGCGACGTGTTCGTGCGCAACGTCAAGTGCTCCGGGGTGATCCCGCAGATCAGCCTGATCATGGGTCCGTGCGCCGGCGGCGCTGTCTACTCGCCGGCGATCACCGACTTCATCTTCATGGTCAAGGAGACCTCGCACATGTTCATCACGGGCCCCGACGTGATCAAGACGGTCACGGGCGAGGAGGTCGGCTTCGAGGAGCTCGGCGGGGCGATGTCGCACAACACGAAGTCGGGCGTGGCCCACTTCGCCTCCGAGGACGAGGACGCCTGTCTGGAGGACTGCCGCTACCTGATCGGCTTCCTGCCGCAGAACAACCTGCAGACGGCGCCGCGCGTACAGCCAACCGACGATCCGCAGCGGATGGACCCGGAGCTCGACACGGCGGTGCCGGACAACCCGAACAAGCCGTATGACATGCGCAACGTCGTCAAGCTGATCGTCGACGACGAAGAGTTCTTCGAGGTGCACGAACACCACGCCAAGAACATCATCTGCGGCTTCTCGCGCCTAGACGGCTTCGCGATCGGGATCGTCGGCAACCAGCCGGCGCAGCTGGCGGGCGTGCTCGACATCGACGCCTCGGCCAAGGCGGCGCGCTTCGTGCGTACGTGCGACGCCTTCAACATCCCGATCCTCACGTTCGTCGACGTGCCCGGCTTCCTGCCCGGCACGAGCCAGGAGTGGGGCGGCATCATCCGCCACGGCGCGAAGCTGCTGTACGCGTTCACCGAGGCGACCGTGCCGAAGCTGACCGTGATCACGCGCAAGGCCTACGGCGGCGCCTACGACGTGATGGCCTCAAAGCACATGCTCGCCGACTTCAACTTCGCCTGGCCGACCTCGGAGGTGGCGGTGATGGGGCCGGAAGGCGCGGTGAACATCATCTACCGCCGCGACCTAGCGGGTAGCCCCACGCCCGAGCAGCGGCGCGAGAAGCTGAAGGAGGACTACAAGGCGCGCTTCGCCAACCCCTACACGGCGGCCGAGCGCGGCTACATCGACGACGTGATCGTGCCGCACGAGACGCGGCCGAAGCTGATCACGGCGCTGCACACGTTGCAGAGCAAGCGCGAACCGGGGCCGAAGCGCAAGCACGGCAACATCCCGCTGTAGAGGGAATCGGCAGGCGTCAGCCGTCAAGCCGATCGGTGGACTGGATATTGGCTATATGGCCTCAATATCGGCCATATGGATGGTAAAGTATCCACAATGGATGTAGCCAACCCTTACAAGGCCGTCTGCCCCAGTCTCGACGGCGATGTCCTGAAGGTGCTCGCCGGTACGACGATGGGCCTGACGGGCCGGGAGGTTGCTCTCCTTACGGGACGAACCTCGCACGCCGGCGTCCTGCGCGTGTTGAACCGGCTCACGGAACACGGGCTCGTCGATCGAGTCGACCTCAATCGCGCCTTCCTGTTCACGCTCAACCGCGAGCATCTCGCCTACCCGGCCGTTGTCACGCTCGCTGGGATGAGGGTCGTACTCCTCGACAAACTCCAGGAGGAGCTCGAAGCCTGGGAGATCCCGCCCCTCCATGCCTCGCTGTTCGGCTCGGCCGCGCGCGGCGACGGAGATGCGCACAGCGATATCGACCTTTTCATCGTGCGCGCGAACGAGGTGGACCAGGAGGATCCCCGGTGGCGAGAGCAGCTGAGCACGCTGGAATCGAAGATCTCGCGGTGGACCGGTAACCGCGCGGCAGCCCTCGAAGTCCCCGAGAGCGAGGTCGAACGACTCGTCGCCGAGGATCGTCCGATCATCGCCGAGCTCCGCGCCGATGCGATCGCGCTCGCCGGGCCCCCGATCGCTGCGCTCTTCGTCAGCGCATGAGCCCTCGTGCCTCAGCGCGAACACAGCAGTGCTCGGAGGCCGAGGCCGCCACCCGGCTGCGTCATGCGACCAAGTTCCTCGAGGTCGCAGAGCTGGCCGCGGGCGAAGGAGACGACATCGAGTACTCCAGCCCGGCCGCGGCCCTCGCGGTCCTCGCGGGAATCGCAGCATCCGACGCCGCCTGCTGCAGCGCCCTCGGGCGGCGGTCGCGCGGGCAGGAACACCACGCCGCGGTCGGCTTGCTGGAGAAAGTCGAACCGGGCGGCAAGCAGGCGGCCACCTCGCTCAACCGATTGCTGAACCTCAAGGATGAGGCTCACTACGGCCTCTTCGACGTCGGCGGACAGGCGCTCAAGACGGCGATGCGGCAAGCGAGCGAGCTGGTCCGCTTTGCTGAGAGGACTTTGCGCCGCTGAGCCCTAGCGCCGCCGGCGCCCGACCTTTTCGCCGAGCAGCAGCCACCAGGGGTACGTCACGAACAGCAGCGCCGAGACAGCGTGCGCGCGAGGCCCGGCGCGCCGGTGGTCGAACTTGAAGACACCCGAGTTGAGCATCCAGTCGCGCCCGCTATCGGCGCGGCAGGCGCGCCAGATCGGCCGCGTCCACGGGCGGTCCAGGTACAGCGAGATGCTCGTCGCGAGGAAGGCGCCTGCGGTCGCGGTGCGCACGGCGCGCGCGGCCGGCGTTGGCTCGGGCATCAGGCGGCCGTAGGCGACGCCGGTCGCGTACAGCCAGGGCGGGTCGATCAGGAAGGACATCGGGTTCTCCTCTTCATGCCGGGGTGGGAGCGGTTGCGAAGTCGGCGCCAGGCGTCTGCGCCGTTTTCTCGTGGGGCACGGGGCGGCCGAGCATGTGGAAGGCCAGGCGCGTGGCGAGCGCCATGATCGTCAACTGCGGGTTGACGCCGAGCGCGCTGGGCACGACCGAGCCGTCGGCGATGTGCAGGCCGCGCAGGCCGTGCACGGCGAGCTCACCGTCGGCGACGCCGTGCGTCGGGCGCGCGTCGGCGCGGGCGGTGCCGAGCGGATGGAAGGCCATCAGGCGCAGATCGCGCGCGCGGGCGACGCTCGGCGCGACGCCGGGCGGCAGCGGCAGGTAGACCTCGCGGGCGCCTGCTGCTCGGAACAGCTCGTCGATCCGCTGCAGCCCGGAGCGGATGCGGGCGAGGTCGACGTCGTCGAGGCCGTAGCGCACGACGGGACGCCGGCCGAGTGCCTGCACCCTCCCGCGCGAGGAGTCGCTGACCATCAGCCCGAGCTGGGCCAGCTGCGGATAGGACGCCATCGCGCGAGCGTGCTGCTCGCCGCGCAGCGGCAGCGACATCGCCGCATACGCGGGAGGCCCGGCGACGGTCTCGAGCATCACGCCTTCGCCGGCGAACTCGTCGACATAGAAGCTCTGCGGAACCCCGTGGGCCATGTCGACCTGCTCGTCCATCAGCGCGAAGGCGGCTGTCGCCGGATGGAGGCTGAGGTTGCGCCCGCGCTGCCCGGAGACGTCGGGGATCCGGTTGCGCTCGAGCAGCAGCGGCGTGTGGACGGTGCCGCATGCGAGCACGACCTCGCCGGCGCGGACCTCCAGGCGGCTGCCGTCGTCCAGGCGCGCGACGGCTCCGCGCACGCGCCCGGCGTCGATCAGCAGCTCACGCACGTCTGCGCCCGTGAAGATTCGTGCGCCGGCGCGCGCGGCGCGCGGGACGTAGGTGATGCCGGTGTGCTGCTTGGCCGAGGTCGGGCAGCCGAACACGCAGACGCCGGAGCCGACGCAGCCTCGCGCGTTGCGCCGCAGGTAGCCGTGCGACCAGCCGAGCCGCTCGGCTCCGCGCCGCGCCACGGCGGCGTTGTTGCCCGCCAGCTCGGGTGTCACCTCGCCGACGGACAACGAGCATTCGACGCGCTCGAAGCACGCGTCCATCGCCGCCTCGTCAAGTTCCAGGCCGTACTCGCCGCGCCAGCGCTCGAGCACGCTCGGCGGCGTGCGAAAGCAGGTCCCCGAGTTGACGAGCGTCGTGCCCCCGATCCCCCTGCCCAGCGGAAGCAGGATCGGCGGCGAGCCGATCGTCGTCGTCTGCCCTGCGTCGCGATACAGGCGCGCCAGCATCTCCGGAGGGCGCGCCGTGAAGCCATCGGGATCGTGACGCGCGCCCTGCTCGAGCACGACCACGCTCGCGCCGCCCTCGGCCAGCTCGGCGGCCACGACGGCCCCGCCGGCGCCGGCTCCGACGATGCAGACGTCGGCGTCGATCGTCTGGCTCATGGCCGTCCCTCGGCGCGGCGCAGCTGCCGTCCGCGGGCGACGACGGCCTCGGCGTCCCAGCCGAGCGTGGCCGCGAGCGCCGGGTCGTCGTAGCGACCGAGGGCAAGCGTCGCGGCAGCGGCCTCCGCCGCCAGCGGCATGCGTCTGAGCAGGCTCGCGCCGCGCGGACGACGCGCCAGCGCCAGGAGCAGGCGCAAGCCCGGACGCTGCGGCCAGGGCGCAGCCGCGATGAAGCTGTCCAGCCGGTCGCTCATCGCTCGCTCGATCCGGACATCGCGGCCGCTTGGACAGAGGCCAGCTGCTCGACGGCCGCTGCAGCGGCCTCGCCATCGCCCGCATCAACCGCGCCGGCCGCCTGCATGTACAGCGGCGCAAGCTCCTGAGGATCTGAGACGAGCCCGGCGAAAGCCTCGACGCGTGGCAGGTAGAGCTCGCGGACGGAGTTCATGATCAGCTGGAAGACGAGGTTGCCGGCGGCCTCGACGAGGCCCGACATGAACGACCAGTCGGCGAGCAGCGCCGTCTGGCTGTCGGCGGCGCCGGCGACAGCCCGGGCGAGCTCGAGCAGGGCGCCTGCCTGCTGCTCGCTGCGCCTGCCCGCGGCGAGGCGCGCGGACTCGACGAGCAGCAGGCGACGCGCCTCGAACAGATCGCCGAGCAGCGGCTCGCCTGCGCCGTGCTCGAGCGCCAGCGACTCCAACCCGCCGGAGCGTCGCCAGTCGAGCACGCGCGTGGAGCTGCCGTGGCGGACCTCGAGCAGCCGCAACTGCTCCAGCCGACCGAGCGCCTCACGGACGGAAGCCATGTTCACGCCGAGATCGGCCGCGAGCGCACGCTGAGAGGGAAGCCGCTCGCCGGGGCGATAGCGACCGCTCATGATCGCCTCGCGAAGCTGGTCGAAAACATCGTCGGGAACGGAGCGGTGGGAGATCGGATCGAGCATCGAAGCAAGTGTACCGGTGTTCCGAACAGTTGGCTTTCGAAGCCTCTCGCCCTCTCACAGGCTCGTGCGGCCAGAACGTGCGTCAGAATGCAGCGATGCCCGCGCGCGCGCCGCAACTGAGGTTGATCGCCCCCTCGGCCACACCCGAGGAGGCGGCGGCGGTCGTGGCCGCGCTGGAGCGCTTCATGCGTGCCACGGCGCCGGCTCGAGCGCCCGTGCCAGAGCCGTCGGATCCCTGGCGGCGCGCGGCTATCCTCGAGGGGGTCGAGCGAGAGGCGCAGGGGGATCTCGGGGATCCCTGGCTGAGGGTCTGAACGACCGTCCGCCGGGGCAGCGCGAGCCTCCTGAATAAATACCTAAAAGCCGCTAGGCTTTAGCCTCAATGCTCGTCGCTCAGCCAACGTCGAACGCGCCCCGGGCCAGCACCCCGATCAGGAGGTATTCGTAGATGGAGCCAGTTTCCGTACCCGCCCAGCGTGGCACGCTGGAGGATCCAGAGGTGCTCCAGAACGTGCCGGGGCACGTGATCCCGATCCTGCAGCGGGAGTACGACGACTTCAAGACGGAGGCCAAGAAATTCCTCGACGGGCAGACCGAGGAAGACGAGTTCATCAAGTTCCGCCTCAAGCAGGGCGTCTATGGCCAGCGCCAGCCGGACGTGCAGATGATCCGCGTGAAGCTTCCGTTCGGCGGCATCACGCCGGAGCAGATGGAGTCCTTCGCGAGCGTCGTCGAGAAGTACGTGCCGCTCAACAAGGGGCACATCACGACGCGCCAGAACATCCAGATGCACCACATCCCGCTGCCTGAAATCGAGAAGGCGATCCGTGAGCTCGGCGAGACCGGCCTGTCCAGCCGCGAGGGCTGCGGCAACACGGTGCGCAACGTCACGGGCGACCCGTGGGCGGGCGTGGCCAAGGACGAGCTGTTCGACATGACCCCCTACGCCGGGGCGTACGTGCGCTACTTCGTGCGCCACCCGACGACGCAGGCGATGCCGCGCAAGATCAAGACGGCGTTCGACGGCTCGCCGCGCGACCGCGCGATCTCGGGCATCCACGACATCGCCTACCGCGCCCGCGTGAAGCAGATCGACGGCCGCGAGGTGCGCGGCGCGGAGATGCTCGTCGGCGGCGGCACGTCGATCATGCCGCGCAAGGCGCCGGCGCTGTACGACTTCGTCGAGTTCGACAACGGCGAGTACCTGAAGATCGCCGAGGCGGTCTTCCGTATCTTCGACCGCCAGGAGTGGCTGCGCGTGAACCGCGCTCGCGCGCGGATCAAGGTGTTCGTCGACAAGTACGGGATCGACGAGCTGCGCAACCAGGTCGAGCAGGAGCTGAAGGGCGACTGGGTCGCCGAACGGGACTTCTCGATCGAGCACCGGCTGTTCGTCGACGACGAGCGCGAGGGCGCGCCGGCGCCGCCGCAGAGCTACGGCAGCCCAAACGGCGACGTGTCGGAGTTCGAGCGCTTCCGCGCGGCGAACGTGCGCGAGCAGAAGCAGCAGGGCTTCGTCACGGTCGAGGTGAAGATCACCCGCGGCGACCTCTCACCGGAGCAGTTCCGCGGCCTGGCGCAGATCATGCGCGACTTCGCGGGCGGCTACGCGCGCAGCACGGTGCAGCAGAACCTGGTGCTGCGCTGGGTGCGCGAGGAGTGCGTGTACGACGTGTGGCGGGCGCTGTCGGCGCTCGGGCTCGGCGATCCCGGCTCGCGTGAAATCAACGACGTCGTCTCGTGCCCGGGAACGGACTCGTGCAAGCTCGGCATCACCAGCTCGATGGGCCTCAACGAAGCCGTGCAGGAGCGCATCGAAGCGATGAACATCACCGACGAGCTGACGCGCAAGCTGAACATCAAGATCAGCGGCTGCCCGAACGGCTGCGGCCAGCACCACGTCGCGAGCATCGGCTTCACGGGCGCATCGATCAAAGTCGGCGAGCACACGATCCCGGCCTACATCCCGCTCGTCGGCGGCGTGTTCGAAGGCGGCGACGTCGAGTTCGGCACGCGCCTGAAGCTGCGCCTGCCCTCCAAGCGCGTGCCCGAGGCGATCGAACGCTGGATCAAGCGCTACGAGGCCGACCGCGAGGACGGCGAGGAGTGGAACGAGTACCTGGCGCGGGTCGGCACGGCCGAGCTCGAGGCGCAGGTCAAGGACCTCTCGATGCCGGTCGACTTCGGGTTGGAGACGATGAACACGTTCATCGACTGGAAGCGCGATGTTCCCTTCGAAGTGGTTCGCGGCGAGGGCGAGTGCGCTGTATAGAGCGCGGAACGAGATCAGGATGAGACACGAGCAAGAGGATCGATCAGATGGCTCCAGTAGATAGCCGCATGGCACAGGCTCCCAGCACCCCCTTCGACCCGGCGCCGAGCCTCACGCACACGTTGCGCGAGGCGGCTCGCCACGGCGAGAAGGCGGTCCTCTGTGCTCCTTCCAGAAGGAGGAGTCGGTGCTGCTCGACGAGCTCCTGCGCCTCGACCAGGGCACGGGGCGGGCGGTTCGCATCCTGACGATCGACACGGGCGTGCTGTTCGAGGAGACGATGCAGACGTGGCGCGCCTTCGAGCAGCGCTTCGGCGTGGAGATCGAGGTGTTCGACGCAAGCAGCGAGGGCGAGCCGTGGAGCGGCCCCGATCACTGCTGCTCGGTGGCGAAGGTCGCGGCGCTCGAGCGCTCGCTGGCCGGCGCGGAGGGTTGGATCACGGGCATTCGCCGCGAGCAGGGCCCGACGCGCGCGGGCACGGAGCTGATCGAACGCGACCAGACGCGCGGGCTGTGGAAGTACAACCCGCTGGCGCACTGGACCGACAAGGACCTGTGGCGGCGCATCCACGAGCGCGACCTGCCGTACAACCCGCTCCACGACCAGGGCTATGAGTCAATCGGCTGCGCCCCGTGCACGCAGCCCGGCAGCGGGCGCGAGGGCCGCTGGGCGGGCACGGAAAAGACCGAGTGCGGGATCCACGTCGAAGTAGTAGATCCCTCGGCTTGAGATGGCCGTAGCGACGCGCCCACAGCTGAGCCACCTGCGGGCGCTGGAGTCGGAGGCGATTCACGTGATGCGTGAGGTGGCCGCCGAATTCGAGCGCCCGGTGCTGCTGTTCAGCGGCGGCAAGGACTCGATCGTGCTGCTGCGCCTGGCCGAGAAGGCGTTTCGCCCGGCCCCCTTCCCGTTCCCGCTGATGCACGTCGACACGGGACACAACTTCCCGGAGGTGATCGAGTTCCGCGACCGCCGCGTGGCGGAGCTCGGCGAGCGGCTGATCGTGGCGAGCGTGCAGGAGTCGATCGACCAGGGCCGCGTGACCGAGGAGCAGGGTCCGCGGGCGTCGCGCAACCAGCTGCAGACGGTGACGCTGCTCGACGCGATCGCCGAGCACGGCTTCGACGCGGCCTTCGGCGGGGCGCGCCGCGACGAGGAGCGCGCGCGGGCGAAGGAGCGCGTGTTCTCCTTCCGCGACGACTTCGGCCAGTGGGACCCGAAGAACCAGCGCCCGGAGCTGTGGAACCTCTACAACGGGCGCGTCAAGAAGGGCGAGAACGTGCGCGTCTTCCCGATCTCCAACTGGACGGAGCTCGACGTGTGGGAGTACATCGACTCGGAGGGCCTCGAGGTCCCGTCGATCTACTTCTCGCACGAGCGCCCCGTGTTCAAGCGCGACGGGATGCTCTACGCCTGGCGCGAGGGCACGGAGCTGATCGAGGGCGAGGAGATCTTCTCGGAGACGGTCCGCTACCGCACGGTCGGCGACATGAGCTGCACGGGCGGCGTGCTCTCCAAGGCCAGCTCGCTCGAGCAGGTCGTGCTCGAGATCGCGGCGACACGAATCACCGAGCGCGGCGAGACGCGAGCCGACGACAGGGTGTCGGAGGCAGCGATGGAGGACCGCAAGAAGGCCGGATATTTTTGATGGGCGCGCTCCGCGCGCTGATATTGCCGCGTAGCCGCGTGGACGGCGCGCGATGACGCTCGACCTGCTGCGCTTCACCACGGCGGGCGCGGTGGACGACGGCAAGAGCACGCTGATCGGCCGTCTGCTGTTCGACTCGAAGCAGGTCTTCGAGGACCAGCTCGAGCACGTGGCGGAGGCGAGCGAGCGCCGCGGCGGCGAGGGGGCGCTCGACCTGGCGCTGTTGACCGACGGCCTGCGCGCCGAGCGCGAGCAGGGGATCACGATCGACGTGGCCTACCGCTATTTCGCGACGCCAAAGCGCCGCTTCATCATCGCCGACTGCCCGGGCCACCAGCAGTACACGCGCAACATGGTCACGGGCGCCTCGACGGCGGACCTGGCGGTCGTGCTGGTGGACGCCCGCCGCGGCGTGACCGAGCAGTCCAAGCGCCACGCGTTCATCAGCGCGCTGCTCGGCATCCCGCACATCGTCGTGGCGATCAACAAGATGGATCTCGTCGAGCACTCCCAGGCGCGCTTCGACGAGCTGACGGCCGAGTTCTCGGCGTTCGCCGAGGGCCTCGACGCGGTCACGGGCAGGCGCCTGCCGGAGACCACATACATGCCGATCTCGGCGCTCGACGGCGACAACGTCGTCGAGCGCTCGGCGCGGATGACGTGGTACGCAGGGACCGGCGCTGCTGGAGCTGCTGGAGGGAGTGGAGGTCGCCTACGACCATCCGTTCGACCGCCCGGCGCGCTTCCCGGTGCAGTGGGTGATCCGACCGGGCGCGGGCATCGCGGCCGGCGTCAACCGCGACGCTCCGGCGGGCGCCGGCGCGGCCGACCCGGATTACCGCGGCTACGCCGGCCAGCTCGCCAGCGGCGCGCTGCGCCGCGGCGACGAGGTGGCCGTGCTGCCCGGAGGCGGGCGCACGCGGATCGCGGCGATCGACACCTACGACGGCGAGCTCGAGGAGGCGATGGCGCCGATGTCGCTGACGCTGCGCCTCGAGGACGAGCTCGACATCTCGCGCGGCGAGCTGATCTGCCGCCCCGAGGAGGCCGCCACGGTCGGCCGCGAGCTCGAGGCCGACGTGTGCTGGATGACCGACCGCCCGCTGAAAGCCGGCGGGCGCTACGTGCTCAAGCAGACTTCGCGCATGGCGACTGCGATCGTCGATCGGATCGAGGACGTCGTCGACGTGCACACGCTGCAGCGCACGCAACCGGCCGAGGAGCTCGCGCTCAACGACATCGGCCGCGTGCACCTGCGCACGAGCGTGCCGCTCGCGTTCGACCCCTACACGAGCAACCGCCGCACGGGCAGCTTCATCCTGATCGACCAGGACTCCAACGAGACCGTCGGCGCGGGGCTGATCGCGGCGTAGGTCAAGCGTCTTCGAAGGATTACTCTCGACGCGAGCCGAGAATGCTGAGCAGAAACGATGAAAACACGATCTGGATAGCACGATGAACGTTGCCGCAATGATGGCGATGCGCTCCTGAGCGAGATTGCCGAAGCCGCTACCGGCCCAGTCGAGCAGGATCATCGCAATCAACGCGAACCCGAGCAGCGTAATCGCTCCTCCCAGCGTCAGACCGTGCTCGAGTCGCCAGCGCGCGCGCGCTCGATCGAACCACGCGTCGCGTCTGTGCATGAAATACGTGGCATACGCATGTGCGCAGAGTCCGAGACTCACGATCTGGGCCCCGACGAGGAGCAGCGAGCCAGCTATCAGCGTGTGCAGATCCCACTGGCGTTCGAGCAGATTCAGGTGGGCGAACGAAACGACAGCGCCAAGAACCGACACCAACGCACCGGGCACGATGAACAGATGGGTCGGCGAGTGGAGCAGCAGGAAGCGCAGATGCCGCCAGCCGTCCCGGAAGCTCGACAGCTTCGATCACCCCGCGGCATGTACTCGATCTGAAGCTGACGGATGTCCAAGCGCTCCTGCGCTGCGCGAATGACCATCTCCGAGGCGAACTCCATACCGGTAGCGCGCAGCGCAAGGCGCTCGAGACGATCCCTGCGGAACGCTCGCATCCCGCAGTGGGCATCGCTTACACCGGTGTGAAAAAGCAGATTCAACAGGCCCGAGAGGAGCGGGTTCCCGATGTAGCGGTGATGCCAGGGCATCGCGCCCGGATGGATGTTCTTCATCCGATCCCCGATGATCATGTCCGCGCCCGCCTCGAGCTCGGCCAAGAAGCGCGGGATCTCGTTGAAGTCGTACGTAAGATCGGCATCGGCCATCACGATGTACGTGCCCTGTGCCGCACCAAAGCCCGCCAGGTAAGCTCGCCCGTATCCGCGCATCGGTTCATGAATGACGCGTGCCCCCGCCATCGCGGCGAGTTCAGCGCTTCCGTCCTCTGAGCCATTGTCGGCGACTATCACCTCGCCGCTGATATCTGCTCGCTCCATCGTCGCAAACGCCGCCGTCACGCATCGCTCGATGTTCTCGGCCTCGTTCAGACAGGGAATGACCATGGACAGTCGATGGACCGCAGCTTCCCCAGGCACCGCCGCGCCATGTTCAGCGATGCCGCCGTCGGCAGCGTTGCTCTCTGATAACGAGATAGCCATGTTTGGGGTCGATGGGGAGATCATGCTGGGAGCGCCTGAAGAACGCGTCTCATTGGTAGCCCAACCGCCGGCGACTCATCAGAAATTCCGGCCGCTGAATCGTTCGCGCTGTTCAGCGCATCAACCTCTTCGCTTTTGCCAGTAGGCCTGGGCGCCTAGAGCCCGGTGCGGGTGTTCAGTGCAATGCCCGCAAAGCTCTATAAACGTGCGCTAACCGTTTCTACCTCGTCGTCCCAGACAGTCACTCGCTTGACTGGCATCCTCGGCGCGCCTCCAGGTAGCTGCCGAGTTGGAGACGCGGACGCCCGGCGAGATGGGACCTACCGCGTGCGCAACTATACGGCTGGCGTCATACACAACGACAATGTGCGGCGGCTGGTGATCCTTCGGCTGGCGACCGTCCATCGAGCATCGGCGTGTGAACTTCCAAGCATTTCTCCGGCACGGCGCCGGTTGACAGATATCTGTATTTCGGTTATCACGGCCGGCACTACATTCGCAATTCGGGGGTGCACGGTGGTCGCGATCGATAGCAGTACCTCCGCCGTGCCTCGCACCGGCCCACCGAGGCCTTCGGACGATCGAAGCGCGGCGTGCGACGACGCTAACCTTCGCGAGCGCGAAACGGAGACATGATGCACCGGACCAGGCCCGTCGTCTACGCTGGCCTCGCGATCACAGCAGCGGTCGTCGGAATAGTGCTTTCGGAGTCTCCAGAGTCCTCGCAAGGAACTCTGTGGCGAGCCAGGTGGTCGCCGTCTCCGACGTCGGTTATCTCGCGGCCTGCCAACCGAATGGACGCTGCCGCGCGGTACAACCGCGCTCAGGATTTCGCTCGCCGCATTTGTGGGCCCGCCGGTGAGTATCACGGTCTTGGCGCGTGGCCGGCGTGTTGCCTACGGGAGGAGCGGCTCTGCATGGAGCGGCCAGGATGTGACGGTACCGCTGGAGCTGCCACCCGGACGACCTCGACCGTGACGGTGTGCTTCGCCACGACCCCTCTTCACGACGAACTGATCGCGTACGGAGAACGCACCCGGAAAGCCATCGCAGCGCATACGAGCAGCGGGGCGGCCCTCCCTGGTCGGGTGAGGATCGAATACCTTGGGGCCGGGGCCGCTTCCTGGCTTTCGTTAGCCGCAACGGTGGCCCGGCACATGGGCCTAGGCCGAGGGTGGAGCGGCACCTGGATCGCCGCATTGGTGGCGACGTTGACGCTCGCGGCCACCGCCCTAGCGTCTGCGCTTCTCCTTCGAGAGCCCGATGAGTAGGCGCGTATCGAAGGCGCCCACCGAGGGGCGGACACCTCGACGGGGCAAAGATGTCGGCTCGAGACAGCTCAGACGACGCATGCAATCGGCCCAGGCGAGGGCTCAGCGCAGACAGATCGTCGATGCCCGCATGAGCGTACCGCAATTCCCGAATCCTTGGCTAGCCGTCAGACGGGTCCCCGTCGCGGCTTGGATCTGGCGAGCTGCGTGCTTGAACGCGGCGAGTTGGTCGTTCATCACCCCGCCCTTTCAGGTTCCAGACGAACCCGACCATTTCGCCTACGTCAAGCAACTTGCGGAGACGGGGGCCAAACCCACCTCGGGCAAGGAAGGTGTATATGCCGAGGAAGAGATCTTCGCCCTGGAATTCTTGCGCTATGCGCAGATCCGCCAGGACCCCAGCAGGAAGGCGATCTTTTCGCTAGCCGAACAGAGACAGTTCGACGAAAGGTCAAAGGCGGAGAGCCTAACGTCTGAAAAGGGCAGTCCGAATGCCGGATCGGCCGCTTCAGAGCCACCGCTTTACTACGCGTTGGAGTCGATCCCCTACGCCCTCGGGACGAGCGGCACGCTGCTTGACCGCCTTCAGCTGATGCGGCTCCTCTCCGCGCTGATGGCGGGGGTCACCGCTCTCTTCGTCTTCCTCTTCCTTCGGGAGACGCTGCCCCGCACTCGTTGGGCTTACCCGGCTGACACTGGGCATTCCACTCTCGCCCCTGCTCGGTTTTATGTCGGGAGCACTCAATCCGGATGCGATGCTGTTCGCGGCATCGGCGGCACTTTTCTACTGCATCGCTCGGGCATTCCGGCGGGGACTCGCGATGAGCTCAGCAATTGGCACGGGCGTGGTGATCGCAGTTGGCTTCTCCACCAAGCTCAGCTTCGTCGGGATGGGAATGGGAGCGCTAGCTGCGCTCGTCGTCATTGCCAGGCGTGACGCTCGAGGCGACGGCCGCGAAGCCCTCCGCGCATTCGTCGCCGCGACGATCGGCTGTATACCAATCATCATCTTCCTTGTTTCCAGCACAACTGCCAGCCGATCCCTGGTGTTCAGTCCCCTCGCTACGGCGTTCAGAGCGCCGCTCGGGGAGGCAAACTTCATCTGGCAGTTTTATCTCCCTCGACTGCCGGGGACGGTCAACGAGTTCGCAAGCCTGTCGACGACCCGCCAGCTTTGGTTCGACGGCTACATCGGCCGGTTTGGATGGCTTGACACTTTTTTCCCGAGCTGGGTCTACACGGTGGCACTCGTCGCTGCCGTGGCACTCGCGGGATTGCTTGTCCGCGCACTCCTGATGGCTCGTGCGAGGCTGCGCGGTCGCGCGACCGAGTTGGCCGTCTATGCGGTGATGACACTTGGCACCCTGTTGGTAATAGGCGGCAGCGCTTACCGTGAACGAGGAGGCCCAGCCGTATGGGCCCAGGCGCGCTACCTGCTGCCGATGCTCCCAATACTAGGGGCAGCACTTGCGTTGTCCGCGCGCGGCGCGGGTCGACGATGGGGCCCACCCGTTGGCGCCTTGATTGTCGTCCTCGTAATCGCCCACAACCTGTTCAGTCAGCTACAAGTCGTCGCACGCTATTACGGCTGAAGGAGTCAGGCCAATCTGCGGGCGGCGCGGATGTGGGAACGTGCCTATGGGTGTGGTGATTGCTAACCCAACAAGCCTCCAGCGGGTGCCCACCTTGTGGTGGGGGCAGCCTCGACCAGCATCGAGGGAGCGCGAAGCGGTCACGAATGGGAAACGATTTCGATTTCCAAGTGGCAGCTGTCTGGTTTCGCCGAGCGACGAGATAGGCAGCTTTTTCGGCCTGAAAAGGAACCCGTCTGCTTGTACTGAGATGCGCGCTATTCGAGCAGGCACACCGACGCTTGACGCATTTGCGACGAGCCGATTCGATCTGTGGATGCACTCCCAGCCGATCGTCTTCCCGCTGCAGTCGATTCCGCGGCGGCCCAGATCCCCAAGCTCAAAGGGGCCGGCCGGCCGAGAGCTTCGAGGCGAAGCGCAGTTACCCGGCCAAGTGCGAGAGCTGCGCGCCAGCGCAGCCGCGGAGCTGTGGTTTTTGGACGATGCGCGAATCCACGGTGGCGGGCAGCGGTTCGCCCTGAAGCTTGCGACGGCCGCTTCGCTAAAAGACCCGGCGATACGCTGCGTGATGGTATGCCCTGAGCAAAGCGAGCTCGCGCACCGAAGCCGCCGAGCCGGCTTTGAAGTGCGCGACGCGGAATTTCCGTCGGTTTCACCTCCTTCTCGCCAGGCGCCGGCGGCGATCCTCGCGTTGCGTCGGCTGTTCGTCGAGTCTCCCGCCTCGGCGATCCTCATCGCCAACAGCCCACGCACCCAGGCCTACGCCGCGGCGGCCCAGGCACTCATGCGAGAGACACGTCCAATCGTCAACCTCGCCCACGAGCAGGAGACGGCGGCCCGTCGGGTCGCGCGCGCGACGCTTAGACGGCGCGGGTGCGTCGTGGCCATCGGAGCCAATACGGCCGGCGCGTATGAACGGGCGCTCCCGGGCATCACGGTGCGCAAGATCAACAACATCCTCGACGACGCTGAACTCGACTCGGCACGAGGCGCTCGGGCCCGCGCACTTCGCCTTGCGGTCCTGGCAAGGATGATTCCGGAGAAGGGCCTCCTCGAGTTGCTCGAGGAGGCGGCCGCCAACGAGGACCACTGGAGCACGTTGGCGATTGGCGCTCCGCCTCAGGACCTTAGCTATGAGAGGCAGGTGCGGGAGCGCATCGGCGAATTGGGCCTCACCGGCCGCGTCCAGCTACTCGGCGCTGTCCTGAACGTGCCGGACTTCCTCGACGCAGCTGACATGCTGATCGTCCCCTCAACCGGCTGCGAGGGCCAACCGACGACGATCATTGAGGCATTGGCGCGAGGTGTACCGGTGCTCGTTCGCGAGCCGATCCTTTGCGAGGACTTCGGTGGGCTACCGGTTCAGAGCTATCGCAATGCAGAGGACTTCGGCATCGCGTTGCGCAGGTTGCGGCCATCGCTGGCGAGTGTGGAGGACATTCGTCTACGGTTTGGTGCCGGACAAGCCATCGAGGGACTTCTTGCGGCCGCGCGGTAACACGCATCTACTAGCCCAGATAGGACTCAACCTTCCCGCATCGGGCAGCTCGCTGCTGTCGGACCGGAGTCGTCCTCAGAATGGACGGATCGGAGATCCGCGTGAAGCGCAGTGACGGAGTGAGCGTGGCCCTCATTCCCGCCAGAGGCGGGAGCGAGGGTGTACCGGGCAAGAACATCAGGCTCCTAGCCGGAAGACCATTGATCGCTTACAGCATCGACTCCGCGATAGCGTCGGGTATTTTCAGCCAGGTTCACGTCTCCACGGACGATGAGGAGATTGCCGAGATAGCAACTACACATGGCGCGAGCGTGATCCCGCGACCCGGAGAGCTTGCAATGGCGGATACTCCGACAGCTTCCGTAGTGAAGCATGCACTTGGATGGTATGAGCGTGAGTACGGGTCACAGCCGCGGAACGTCTTTCTACTTGAGCCAACGTCACCGCTGCGATGCGTGGAGGACATTTGGGAGGCTGCCGCACTCCTAGGTGACGGCGACTGCAATGCGGTGATGGGCGTGTGCGAGGCGCACGACCCGCCACAATGGACGCTGCACGCCCGGGCCGATGGTACGTTGGAGCCTGCTGACAAGGATCGGTACCTCCTGCGCCGCCAAGACCTTCCCATGAGCTACATCCCGGGCCCAATTTACGCAATCGAGACACGCGCCTTTCTGGAGACCGAAGGCTTCTTGACCAATCGGACACGATTCTTCGTTGTTCCCCGCGAGCGAGCGATCGACATCGACACGGAGATCGACTTCCTGTTCGCCGAGCTCCTGCTGGAGCGCGGCCACGGCGCAATGGCAGCTGCATCCTGCTGACCATCGAGTGTGCGCCTACCGGTCGTGGGTTAAGCTGGGCCGGCATGCTGGGGGCCTCGGCACGAGGCGACGACTTGCTCCCCTCGCCAAAGTTCGGATCAGTAGTTTCTCGCCAGCTCGCAGCACGAGCGAGTAGACAATTACCGTATAGATCCCGAGCACTAGTGAGATAAGCGTAAACAGCACGATCGGGCCATCGACTGGCAGGAGCCTGCCTGCGCCAAACTCGAGTAGCGCCAAGATGGCGCCAGTCAGATAGGCCGGTAGCAGCGCGTCCCGCATGAGAGTGCGTACAGGGACATCGAAGGTCCGGCAGTAGACCCAGAGGATGACCGGCGTCATGGTTAGGTTCGGGATGCTCGTCCCGAGAACCACGCCGTTCAATCCAAGCGTCGGTGTGAGCAGTAGCGATAGGCCCAAGTTGAAGACAGCCACACAGCTGACGAAGCCGGCGACCAGCCTGACGCGACCGGCGGCGATGAGCATCGGCCCGCCGACAGACGACGCGGCGCCGACGAGCCAGTAGCCGAGCAGGATCGTCATCGCCGGCGCCGCCGATTCGAAGCGGCGGCCCAGCCACGCATGCAGGATGGGTGCTGAGAGCACCATGAACGTCGTCGTTAGGGGCACCGTGACCAGCATCACGTAGCGCGTACCCCGCACGAACAGGTCGCGTAGACGCTGGCGATCTCCGCTGGCGATAAAGGCTGCGGCTGCGGGCATCACGCTGAGGGCGAGGGTGCCCTGAATCTGGCGTATGAGATTGTGCGCTCGCACGGGTCCCTCGTACAGCCCAACAGTGGCCACCGGCCGGTACGCGCCCAGCACGGCGCGGTCGAACGAATAGATGATGAGATCCGCGATTCCGGTGACGAAGAGGTAACTCGAGATCGACAGGAATGAACGTGTGTAAGAGAGCGAGAGGGTTGACAATCGTAGCTTGAAGGGCAGTTGCAGTCGATGCACGATCACGATCGCTGCCAAGCCGATCATCAGCGGCAGCGAGCCGCCCAGCCCCATCACGACCCATAGCGGTGCCCCGAGCAGGATGCCTGCCACCATCGCAGCTCCGAATACGAGGTATGCGACCGCTTCGGCGAGCGCAGCTGGGACGAACCGCTGGCTCCCTCGCAGCACATCTTGGGCAGTCTTCGCGGGCCAACCGAAGAGATTGATCAGGCCGAGTAGCACCAACCCGAGACGCGCGTCGGCGTGCAGAGGAGGCGAGACGTCGAACACGCCGAGCAGCGCCCAGCCCCCAAACACGATCAACAGCGAAGCCATGAGCCCGAAGCAGCTATAGAGCGCGAGCGCGGTCGTCATGGCACGGTCACGGTCCTCCGGGTCGTTCGTCTGCGCGAGAGCCTTGATCACTGCGATCTCCACGCTCGACTGCACTATCAGCATGTAGGTCGGGATCGAGATCAGGAGTCCATAGAGCCCAAATTCGCTCAAGGTCAATGTCCTGCCCAACAAGGTCACGACGCCCAGCATCGTGAACGTGGCGAATACGAGTGTTGCCTGCTGCGCAAGCGCGCCAGCCGCAAGATGGCGCTCGTGCCGGCCGCTGTTACGCTGCATCTCCGCGACGGACACCGCGCTCAGCCAGACTTGGCGGGAGCGTGGCTCCGGCGCGACTCGTCCGAGGCGGCCTCCAACTCGATGACCGTCCTCAGAAGCTCATGATCCTCCTCGAGCGTGAGCGGCCAATGCTGCTGGCTGTCTTCGACGGCCAGCACATAGCCGCGCATCTCCTCGATGTACATGTTCTCCGCCACCCAGGCGCCACCGGGCCCATGCACTGGAGCCGGGTCTGGGTGCTCGATCCACCTGGCGTCCCTCGCTTGCCACTCGAGGACGTGGCGCTCAGCCCAGTTCCATTCGAGTGTTCCCTCCTCGCCCACGATCCGCGCACGGCGAATTCCGGGGCGACTGATCACCTCGACGACCATTGACCCTTGCACGCCCGAATCGAAACCGAGAAGCGTCGAGTAGATGTCATCTATGTCGACGTCGAGCCCCGAGAGCTTGGCCCGAAAGCAGTTCAGCTCGACCACGGAGCCGAAGAGGTAAGTGAGCCAGTTGAGCTCGAACGGCACGATCTCGCGCGCGGCGCCTGTTTCGCGACGGGCCGCGTAGAACGTCCTGTAGTCCTCCCAGGGATGCCAGTCCGGCAGGTACTGACCTACGTGGTGTACGAACGTCAGCGGCTGACCGATGGCGCCTTCGGCGATGCGTCTCCGCAACAGCTCGACCGCGGGATGGAAGCGCATCGTGCACGAGGGCGCCGCGAGCGAGCCGCCCGCACTCACAGCCGCACGCACCTCGGCCATCCCATCCGTCACAACACTGGCCTCGGTGAAGAAAGCGATCCCCGCGCCTGCCGCCATGAGCGCATATTCGGCGTGACGGTCCGGCGGAGTCGAGATCACGATGGCGTCGGGTCCCCATTCCATGCCGTGCTCGATCCGATCGAAGACGGTGATTCTGAACTTTGCTGCAGCGCGACGCCGGCGCCTGTCCGACGGCTCGAACGCCGCCAACTGCACCCCGCCGATGTGCTGCAGGTTGCGTATGCGCCTGCAGCCCATCGAGCCGAGGCCGACCACCAGCACCCTCATTCGCCGGACTCCTGGCGGTCGGGCTCAGTGAACACAGCCTTGACCGCCGGACCTCGCAGCCGCGACTCGATCGGGGCGCCTTCGAGCACCTCGCGCACAGACACGAACGCCTCGGCAGCTGCGGCAAGGGTGCTCTCGACCTCGCGGCTGCCGTGGCTGAAGCTCGGCGCGATGTAGGGGATCAGACACCCGCGAGCGACCATCTCCTGCAGGAACAGCGTTCTCAGCTGTGCGCGACTCGCGCCATCCACGGGGCTGAACGACAGCGTCGGGCTACACGGATAGCCGCGACATGCGACGACGTCCGCGACACCTGCCTCGCATGCAGCAGCCTCGAAACCAGCCTGCAGCTGGTCGCCGATCCGCCAGACATGGGTAACGACGTCTAGCTCACGCAACACGGCGATCGTGGCACGTGCGGCCGCGATCGCATGCGTCTCGCCACCATGAGTGGCCGACAGCAGAAAGACGTTCGAGCTACGCGATCGGCGATCTCCCAGCTCCATGAGATCGCGTCGACCGACGAGCGCGGCGACCGAGAACCCGTTGGCGATTGCCTTGCCGAACGTCGCCAGGTCCGGCGTTACGCCAAACAGTGCTTGAGCTCCGGCTTGATGCCAGCGAAAGCCTGTGATCATCTCGTCGAAGACGAGCACCGCTCCCTCGCGTCGCGTGAGGTCTCTTACCGCCGCGAGATAGCCCGCCGGCGGAGGCTCAACGGTCGCCGCCTCCATGATGACCGCTGCCACCGAACCGGAGTGCAAGGAGAAGAGGCGCTCGAGCGCATGAAGATCTCCATAAGGAACGGTCGCCGATAGGCGTCGAACGGCTTCCGGTACTCCCGCATCCAGGGGCGTCGATCCGATGAACCAGTCGTCAGTGGAGAGGAACGGATCCTCGCGCGGGAAGATCACGACGTCGCGGCCGGTGGCCGCACGCGCGAGGCGAACGGCGGCCGTCGTGGCGTCGGACCCATTCTTGGTCAGCTTGACCATCTCGGCACACGGAATAAGCTCGATCAGATCCTCTGCCAGCAGTGTCTCGATCGGCGAGGGTCGCGTGAAGTTGGAGCCGCGGGCGAGCTCTGCCGTGACAGCGTCGAGAACAGGCGGGTAGGCGTGACCGAGGATGACCGAGCGTAGTCCCATCCCCCAGTCGATGAACTCGCCTCCGCCGAGATCCCGCACCCGGCATCCGCGACCTGACACGATGAAGCGCGGGGCATTCGCCGGAAACTGATCGTCTCCCTTGGAGTAAGTGTGACACCCTGCCGGGATCGCGCGATGTGCCCGTTCGCACAACGAACGTGTCTCTGACTCCGACATCGCGGGAATCTGATCCGTTCCACGCCCCACCGCAGCGGTCGCCCGACCGTCGTCCAGACAACGGAGGACGTGTCGGCTCATAGCCCCGACGGTTGGAGACTTGCCAGCGAGTAGTTCACGTTCGACACCTGCTTGGCCGGATTCATATCCCCACATCATAAGGTTGAGCGGATTCTTCACCCTTGGCTTAGTGGGAGACACGCGCAGACGAACATTGGCCTTGTTTGCGACCGATTGTCGAGGTCGAACTCCAACGGGCAACGCGCCAAAACAGCTGCGTCACCATGCTGGACGATGCTGCTAACTACCTCACCGCCTGAGCCGCGGGAACATCACGCTCATGGCCCTTAGGCCTTGTCGTCGATGCTCAGTACGCAAGCTGATAGTCGGGTGGTGAGGATCGGTGAACGGGTCGTCGGCGGCCTTGAGCCGGCTCTCGTCGTCGCCGAGGTCGGCGTCAATCACGACGGCGACCGCCGAACAGCGCTCGAGCTGGTCGAGGCCGCCGCGGCAGCCGGGGCCGAGGCGGTCAAGTTCCAGACCTTCGTTCCCGCCGGACTCGCCGCCGATGGCGCCCCGCTAGCGCCGTATCAGAGCGATCAGACCGGCGAGGCGGTGGACCAGCGTGAGATGCTCGAGCAACTTTGTCTTTCGGTCGAGGACCTGCGGGTTGTGGCCGAGCATTGCGATCGAAGAGGAGTCATCTTCCTGTCGACTCCATTCGACATGACAAGCGCATACCTGCTCGAGCGCCTCGGGGTTCCAGCGTTCAAGGTGGCCTCCGGCGAGCTGACAAACCTACCGTTTCTACAGGCGCTCGCGGCGCGCGGCCGGCCGCTCATCCTCTCAACTGGGATGGCAACGCTATGTGAGGTTCGCGAGGCCGTGCGCGTCATCGGGACTGCCGGCGCACCACTCGTCCTATTGCATTGCGTCTCGAGCTATCCGGCCCCTCCGGAGCAGGCCAACCTGCGTGCGATCGACACGCTTCGTGAAACATTCGGCGTCCCTGTCGGTTATTCGGACCACTGCCTCGGACCTGCCGTGAGCCTCGCTGCCGTCGCTCGCGATGCCTGCTTGGTGGAGCGCCACCTCACCCTGGATCGCACACGGCGGGGGCCGGACCACGCGATGTCGCTGGAGCCCGACGAGCTGCGCGCGCTGGTAGGGGACATCCGACGAACAGAAGGGATGCTCGGCGATGGGCACAAGATCGCACAACAGGGGGAGTTGGCGACCCGCTCGGTTGCACGACGAAGCATCGTCGCCGCACGAGCGCTGGCGGCTGGCGAGACGCTGACCGAGGCCGCACTCGCCATCAAGCGCCCCGGCCACGGGCTCGCCCCCGCCCGCATGACGGAGCTCGTCGGGACCCGCCTGGCACGCCCGCTCGCCGAAGACGAGCTACTGACCGAAGCCCATCTCGAGCGGCGTTCATGAAGGTCGCGGTGATCACCGGGTCGCGCGCAGATTACGGGCTCCTGCGCCCGACCCTTTTCGCGCTCCGCGAGCATCCCCACTTCGAGCCGCAGCTCCTGGTCGCGTCGATGCACCTGGATCCCGTCTACGGGGAAACCCTCGCCGAGATCGAGGACGACGGCCACGTGATCGCGGCACGCATACCCGCCGGCGCGCCCGTTCGGGCAGCCGGCGACTTCGCGCGCAACATCGGGCGCGCGACAATCGCCTTCAGCGACGTCCTCACAGCATGTGCGCCCGATGTCCTGCTCGTACTCGGGGACCGCTTCGAGGTCATGGCAGGCGCCCTTGCCGCGACAAGCCTCCGCATACCCGTGGCACATATCCACGGAGGAGAGCTGAGCGAGGGGTCACTTGACGACTGCCTGCGCCACTGCATCACAAAGCTCTCCTGCCTGCACTTCGTGGCGACGCGCGCATATGCCGAGCGGGTCTGCCAGCTCGGCGAGGACCCAGCCTCGGTTCACGTCGTCGGCGCCGCCGCGAGCGAGTCGATAGACCGGATCACGCTCCTGGACCGTGCCGAACTGGCGAGAGCGCTCGCACTCGAGGGGCTGCCCAGTTCTCTCGTGGCCCTGACGCTCCATCCGGAATCGCGCAATCCCGATGCGGCGGAGCTGCAGACGCGGGCAGTCACCGACGCTCTAGACGACGTTCTCAAGGGCGCCGGATGCGTGATAGTGACACTGCCGAACGACGACCCCGGCAGCGCGATCGTGCGGGAGGGACTGATTTCGTGGGGAGCGACGCGGGCGAATGTCCACGTCTTCGCCATGCTCGGTCAGCAGCGCTATCTCAGCCTTCTGGGTTGCGCCGACGTCGTCGTGGGCAACTCCTCAAGTGCGATCATCGAGGCGCCTTCGTTCCGCGTGCCCGTCGTGAATGTCGGCGAGCGTCAGCGTGGGCGGCTGATGGCCGCGAACGTAGTCAGCTGCCCGGCGTTGCGACAGGCAGTGGCCGGCGCATTGCGAGGAGTGCTCGATCCCGCATTCCGCGCTTCACTCGACGGCCTGGAGAACCCTTATGACCATGGCGATGTCGCAGTGCGGATCCTCGCCACGCTAGGCGATACGGCGTTCGTCTCCGGCGGCAAGAGGTTCTTCGACCTGCCCGACGGACCTTGGCGGTCGCAGTTGGAGCTCGCTCACACGTCCGAACATGCGGCAGCCTCATGAGGGTGGTCGTGGTCGGCGGGGGAGGTCACGCACGCGCGGTCCTCGATGCGTTGCAGACATCCAAAGTTCCGTTCCAGCCGGTCGCATGTACCGATCCTGATCCTGAGCTGCTCGGCCAAGCCGTCGACGGTGTCCCGATCGTCGGCGACGACGGCGCCTTGGACGGCCTGGTCGAGCAGGGCGTTGCCGCATGCATCGGCGTGGGGGGCACCGCCGACAACCGTCCACGAGCCACGCTCTTCGAAAGCCTCAGGAAACTCGGCTTCGAACTGCCAGTCGTCATCCATGGCTCCGCATATGTCGCGCCCACTGCAACGCTCGGTGCGGCCGACGTCGTCCTGGCGCACGCCGTCGTCGGCGCGGGGGCCACCTGCGGCGACGATGTGATCGTCAGCAGCAGTGCCGTCGTCGAGCATGATTGCCTGATCGGTGATCACGTCCATCTCGCGAGTGGATGCGTGCTTGGCGGAGCCGTGACGATCCACAGAGGGGCGCACATCGGTCTCGGCGCGAGAATTCTGCAGCGCCGCACGGTTGGCGAGAACGCGGTCGTCGGAGCAGGCGCGGTCGTCATCAGCGACGTAGCCGCCGGCGAGACCGTCGTCGGCTGCCCCGCGACGGAGAAGGGCTAGAGCCGGTGTCCTCGAGAACGCGGCTGGACCCGGACACGCTCGCGCAGATCTTCGTCGCACCGGACGCGACGCTGCGCACCGTGATCGAACGGATCGATGCCGGTGCAATCGAAATAGCCCTCGTCGTCGACGGCGAAGGCCGGCTGCTCGGGACCGTGACCGATGGCGATGTCAGGCGAGCGCTGATGGCCGGCGCCGTGCTGGACGACGGAATCGACTCAATCGCCCACCACGAACCGATCGCGGCCGATGCGGATGCCGCCGATGCGTTCCTGCTGGAGCTGATGACTGAACACGGCGTCGATCAAATACCTCTGATCGCAGACGATCGCGTCGTCGACGTAGCGCTCCTACGGCGTGATCTGGTCGCCGCCGGAACCGTGGCGGCGGCGGACGATCATCCAGTCGTGGTGATGGCCGGTGGAGCCGGCATGAGGTTGCGCCCACTTACAGAGAAGACGCCAAAGCCAATGCTGCCCGTGGGCGGACGTCCGCTGCTCGAGATAGTGCTCGGCCAAGTACGCAACGCCGGCTTTTCACGCGTGCTCATGGCCGTGAACTACCGAGCCGAGGTAATCGAACGGCACTTCGGTGATGGATCGGCCTTCGGCGTCGAGATCGAGTACCTGCACGAGACCCGCCCGCTTGGCTCGGCGGGCGCGCTGCGCTTGGCGGCGTTGGAGCTGGATCGTCCATTCATCGTAATGAACGCAGACCTGCTGACAAACGTACGGCTCGCATCGCTGATGCGATTCCACTGCGAGGAAGAGAACGTCGTCACGGTGGGAGTTCGACGCTATTCACTCGAGTTGCCTTATGGGGTCCTCGAGCTGGATGAAACCCGCGTGCGATCCCTGTGCGAGAAGCCGAGCCTCGGCTTCTTCGTAAATGCCGGCATCTACGCAGTGGACCCGGCTGCCATCTCGCTCATCTCTTCCTTGTCGGAGCGCTTTGACATGACGGATCTGGTCGAAGCCGCCCTCGCCGACGGTGCAAGAGTCGGCGGCTTTCCAGTGCGCGAGTACTGGCTCGACGTAGGTCACCTCGCCGATTACGATCGCGCGCACGACGATCATGCCACCCACTTCACGGTCCGCGCATGACCCCGCTGGCAGGCAGACGTGTACTCGTCACTGGCGCAGGCGGGTTCATCGGTAGCCATCTCGTCGAGCGGCTCGTCAACGAAGACGCCGATGTGCGGGCGTTCGTGCACTACAACTCGCGTGGCGATTGGGGTCATCTCGACTCGACCCCACACGACGTACGCGAGGCGATCGACGTCGTGGCAGGTGAGATTCAGGACAGCTTCAGTGTTTCTCGGGCCATCGCCGATCGCGAGATCGTGTTCCATCTAGCCGCGTTGATAGGCATTCCCTACTCGTACGTTGCACCGAAGAGTTACATCGACACGAACTTGATGGGGACGCTCAACGTGCTCGAGGCATCGCGCGCAACTGGTGTCGAGCGCGTCGTGCACACCTCAACGAGCGAGACATACGGCACCGCCATCTACGCGCCGATCGACGAGTGCCACCCGCTCCAGGCGCAGTCACCCTACAGTGCCAGCAAGCTCGCTGCCGACAAGCTGGCCGAAAGCTATGCGTGCTCATTTGGCATACCGGTAACCACAGTGCGACCCTTAACACGTTCGGCCCGCGTCAGTCCCTTCGCGCGATCATTCCGACGATCATGAGCCAAGCGCTCACGGGTCGTGACGTCCGGATTGGATCGGTCACGCCCGTGCGCGACTTCACCTTCGTCGAGGATACGACCAGCGCCTTCCTCGCGGCGGCAAACACGACTGAGGCAGTAGGAGCGACGCTCAATGTCGGTAACGGAAAGGGAATAGCGATCGGCGCGCTCGCTGAGCTCATTCTGGATGTGGTCGGATCGGATGCCTCACTTCTCACGGACCCGCAGCGTGTGCGGCCTGACTCCAGCGAGGTCCTCGCGCTGATCGCCGACGCCACGCACCTCCATTCGATGACCGGATGGGCGCCGGCGGTCGGTCTGCGAGAGGGGCTCGAGCGCACCGCCGAATGGATGCGTGCACAGCGACCCCACACCCGCGCGGACGTCTACGCCGTCTGATGCAGATGGCCACCCGTATCGCACTGTCTGAGCCGTCGATCGTCGGCAACGAGGCGAGATATCTCGCGCAATGCGTCGAGGAGGGCTGGTTCGCGGCGCGCGGACGATTCGTCCGGGAGTTCGAGGTGCTGTTCGCCGAGATCCACGAGCTCCCCGATGCGGTATCCACGGTAAACGGGACTGCTGCTCTCCACCTCGCGATGGTCGCACTCGGGCTGGGGCCGGGGACGAGGTGCTGGTTCCGGCACTGACGTTCGTTGCAACGGCCAACGCCGTCCGCTACGTGGGCGCTACGCCCGTCATGGTCGACGTCGATCCGATCACCTACACGATCGACCTTGCGAGCGCCGAGGCAGCCATCGGCGAGCGCACGCGCGCACTCGTCGCCGTCCACCTCTTCGGTCATCCGGCTGACATGGATGCGATCTGTGGGCTGGCGCACAGACACGAGCTGGCGATTGTCGAGGATGCGGCGCAAGCGCTCGGCTCGACTTGTCGCGGCCGGCGTTGCGGCACGATCGGGGACGTGGGCTGCTTCTCGTTCAATGGAAACAAGATCATCACGGCCGGCGGAGGGGGGATGGTGCTCGCGAGCGACCCCGGCCGGCTTGAGCAGATCCGCCATCTCAGCTTCCAGAGCCGCGAGCCCGGCTCACATGAGTACCTCCACGATGGTGTCGGATTCAACTATGCACTCTCCAACCTTCACGCCGCGGTCGGCTTGGCCCAACTCGAGAAGCTCGAGCAAGTGGTCGCCGGTCGTAGGAGGGCGGCTGCACGGTACGCCAGTGCTCTCGAGGACGCCGAGGGTCTCCGTTTCGCCGGCGAGGCCGCATGGGCCTGTAGCAACTTCTGGTTGATGTCGGTGCTTATCGACGCCGCTGCCTGTGGACGGTCACGTGAGGACGATCGCGTGCGCTCGACCATGCCGGAATCGACTCGCGACCGTTCTTCACTCCGCTGCCAGACGTCTCCGCCCACAGGAGCAAGGCACACGTTCCGGTTGCACGGCGGCTGCACGCCGAAGGGCTCATCCTGCCCTCGTCGAGCAGCCTCGACGAGCCGGCCCAAGATCGCGTACTTGCCGCGCTGCTCGGTTAGGCGTAGCGAACGTGTGCCGAATCTTCCACGCAAACTGCTTTCCGACGTCGCTCTCAGGAGCAGATGTCCTACTCACCGACGAGACGCTCGTTGCCGCCGACGCGCCACGCGGGCTATCGGTGATCAAACCCGAAGAGCACATGGACGGCGCGCTTGCACATGCAACGAGTGTCGAGATGGCCCGCGCAGCCTTCGAGTGGTTCCGGACCGGCGGCGAGGATCCATCGATCGTCGCCGGGATATCAACGGGCGACCTCAGCGGCGCTGAGGCCACGACCTCGGTACTCATGCCGGCGGCCCGCGCCGTGCTCTCGATGACTGCAGCATTGGATGGCGGCCTCGAACCCAGCGTGCTCACATCGGTCGTACCCGGCGGCGGCGGACGCTACGCCGGGGTGGAGACGCTCGCCGCAAACGCCGCGATCGCCGCAGCGCGCGCGCGCCTCGGGCCGTCGCTCGTCGTTGAGCGGATTTTCTCGAACCACTCGCGCAACGCTTGTCTACGCCACAAGTACGCCACCGTGCGCGACCCGGACTACCTCGGCCAGTCGGGCACCAGCCGTCGTCGTGCCGCCCGGGCGATCGCGCTCGGTCTCGCAAACGTGCACGGCCACCTCCGCCTGCGCGGTCGTCAAGCGCTGCTGGTCATCGAGTACAACCCCACTCACGCCTTTGCGCGCACTCGTTGGCGCGCGCCAGTCCCGCCGCTGGCGCTTGGTGTGTTGGCCGGCAAGAGCAAACGACCGCTTCGCCATCGCCACGGCCGGGGACCAGGCGATCCTCCCGCTGGCGCCAGAACGTACTCGCCGGGCGAACACCGACATTGCGTCTCGCCTGAGAGACCGCGCGGAGGAACTGGACGGGAGTTCGCTTTGCGTAGCGGGGGTTGAGCTGTGGCCACTCGTGCGCGAGCCGCTGTTCGAGATGCTGGAGCGCTACGGCCAGTACGCGGCGTCGCTCGTAGGCCAGGTCGACAGCGAGCTAGATCGTCATCACGTCCGCGCTGTGCTCGTCCCATTCGACTCGCCGCCACATGCTCGGCTCGTGGTGCGTGTCTCACAGGCAAGAGGCATCCCGACCTTCGTGATCGGCGACGGCTTCAAGGCCGACGAGATCCAGCAGGAGGGAATGGCGGCGGACGTTGCACTTGCGTGGTCGACGGCAATGCGCGACTGCTATTACTCGCGCCGCCCGAGCCCCGCGGTTGTGACCGGCAATCCCCGCATGGAACGCCGGATGCAATTGAGCGCTCGCCGCAGCGAGCGCCGGCGCGTGCTCGTCGGGGGCACACTTTCTCGCCGATCGACCTCAACTGTCGTCGGTCGGACCCTGAGCGGTTCCTTGCAGAGGTCCTCGACGGCATCGCGGCGTCGAGACGGCATGTCACCGACGAAGTCCTCGTCAAGCTCCACCCGTCAGATCCGCAGACGCACTATCGAGCAATAGTGGAACGCTGCTCACCGCTCAAGGTAAAGCTGCGCAATGCCGGTGACGTGGTAGGGCTCTTCCCTGAATTCGACATCTATGTGACGACCTACAGTACCTCGCTACTCGAGGCCGTCGCGGTTGGGCTGCCGATCATCTATTACCGGATAAATAAGCAAAGGATGGGCCCGCCGTTCAGTGCCGATGACTATCTCGCGGGCCGCACGGCATCGACGCCTGCCGAGCTCACAGCGCTCCTGAGTGATCACGATGTGCTTTCAGCATCGCCGCCGGCCGGCTGGGTCGAGCAGTACCTCGGACCGATGACGGGGGCTGTTGACGGCGTTCTCACTGCGATTGAGCAGCACATCGCATACGCCTAAGCGAGCGCGCAATCTAGTTGGAGACAGTCAATCCGACCGTCGACGGCGGGATTCCGCGTAGTGCCGGGCCATCAGCGCCCCACCCGATTACTTGACATGTCCGTCAGCCAGGTTCATGTACTTTGCGCTTGCTCGGTCCGGACAGCAACCAGCATCTCAACCTCTTGAGCGACCTTCACTCAACCACCCCGACCGCCGCGAGCGCACGAGCCGACTCGTACCCGGAGTCGATCGAGAGCTCTTCTGGGCACGGGGCTACACAGTCGTCAAGAGGCTGTTCGAGCCAGCTGAGATCGAGACGCTTCGCGAGGACGCGACTCGAGCGATGGCCACCGCGGAGCGACAAGGCCTGGCGATGAACGATCGCGGACCAGAAGGAACGGTACGGTATGCACGCTGCGATGTCCTGAGCCTGCCCGAGGTGCGTCATGTACTTCTCGATCGACGCCTGCTCGCGGTCATCGGCGAGTTGCTTGGAGATCGACCTACCTACTTCGGCGAGAGTGTGCTGCGTATCGGCACGCACGGGGGGCGAGCTTGGCATCGGGACAACGTCGATCGCACGAAGCGCTTCGGCGGGCTCGACTGGCACGACCCGTACCGAATCCTGCGCTGCGGCGTCTACATGCAAGACCAGACCAGCCACAGCGGCGGCTTGGCGGTGCGGCCCCGATCGAACCGCCCGGGCCCACAGCTCCGCTCGCTCCCCGCCCTTGTCGAGGCAGAGCCGGGCGATCTCGTCGTTTGGGACCTGCGGACGGTGCATTCAGGCGAGGTCGTACGGCTCCGGCTTGCGCCAAAGTTTCCCCTGCATCCATCAGTGCAGACACGTCTGCCGCAAGCGCTGCGTCTGCGTGACCAGCGCGAACGTATGGTGATGTTCATGAGCTTCGGCCGGCGGGGTCCGCATCTAGATCATTACCTCGAATATCTTGAGACGCTTGAGCAGAATCGGGAGATCTGGGAGACATCGCGATTCGGACCCGAGGTCTGGGAGCAAGCGGCAGAAGCCGGCTTGGACATGCTCGGAGCAACGGCCACATACGGCACGCCGTCGGAGCATTGATCGTGGCCGGTTCGCGCGAACAGGCCTAACCCGGCGACGCGCGAGTGATCCGTTTGCGCATGAATGCGGTTCGCAGGATCCCGAACACATGACCCGCCCAGCGCCTCCAGCGGTTCGGCCGCTCGAGGATTACGCGGGTGCCGAGCAGCGTCGCGCGAATCGTGACGACCAAAGGAAGCCGGCCGGTTCCGGCTCGGAACTGCACCGTCTCATCCCAGAGCACGATGAGTCTCTGCAGGCGCAGCTCACGGTGGACAATCGCACGCTGCCTCGCGTCCAGTCGTCCGCGCTCGAGCGCATGCCTGTAGACGGTCTGCGTGGCTCGTGCCATCTGCCCGAGGTTCGCGGAGATGCTCGTCTCGCCCCTGCTGTACAGGACGAGCGGCTCACGAACCGTCACTACGGTGCGTCCGGACTCGAGGATTCGCAACCAAAGGTCGTAATCCTCCGCACCGAGGCAATCCGTGGCAAAGCCGCCGAGCTCCTCGATCAGCGCTCGCGGTACGATGGCGCTGACGAAGATCATGTTGTGACGCAGCTGCGGTGTGAGCGTGACTGGATTAGTCCACCCAGTTCGCTCGAAGAAGGTCAGCTCCCGTGTGCCGCGACCGTCGACTTCGTACGTATCGCAACAGACAACACCGACGGGCACGCCGCTCAAGACGGCCGCGTCGTAGCTGTCGACCATACGCTCGAGATACGTAGGGAGCCAGACGTCGTCCGCGTCGAGCAGCGCGATGAGCTCACCTCTGGCGCGTGTGAGCGCGAGGTTGCGAGCGCCACCGATCCCCAGATTCCGCTCGCTGCGCACTCCCGTTACTCGCGGGTGATAGCCGGCGAGAGCTTCACCGGTCCCATCAGTCGAGCCGTCGTCGGCAACGATCGCCTCCCAGCCGTCGTAAGTCTGTGCAATGACTGAATCCAGCGCCTTAGGCAGCGTCTCGCGGGCGTTGCGGGCAGGAATTATTACGCTGACCCGGAGATTCACCGTGGTACGCCCGCTGAATGGAAGCGTCGACGACGACGCCAACGCGCTCGATGATTGAGAGGCGAGGCTCGATGCGTATTGCATACATCGCCGACACGCGCGCGATCGGCGGAGCAGAGCGTTATCTCGCCATCCTGGCTGAGCGGGCCGCCGTGGCCGGGCACGAGGTCCTGACGCTCACTCCCCAAGCGGAGCTTGTCGACTGGCTCAGGCGAGAGGCGCCAAGTGCCCACACGCAACACGCTTTCAACGACGACTACCACGACGCGCACACCGCCAGCGACCGAGGCGCTGCACTGCTGAAGCTGATGCATCAGATGATGCGTTCGCTCAGGGGGTTTGACCCGGACGTACTGCACGTGAACAACGGCGGCTTCCCCGGCTCCGATCTTTGCCGGATAGCTCCGGCGGCTGCACGGCTCGCGGGCATCCCCAGCCGGATAATGACTGTCCACTCGATTCCGTGGTCTCGTAGCCATGATGGTCGCCCGTTCGTCCAGGCAGCAGCCGATCGCCTGGTGTGGTCGTGCGCCGATTGGCTTGTTTGCCCGAGCGAGGCCGTAGCGGAACGGTTGCGCCTGGCGCGCGGAATGCCGCGGCACCTCGGCCGGACGATCTACTACGGCGTGGCTCGCGCGGAGCGCGATCCACGATCCGTATCCGCCCTGCGCGCGAGGCTTGCTCCAGCCGGAGAGTTGCTGGTAGGCATGGTCTCGGCGCGCCCTGTCCCAGAGAAGGGCTACGGCGTATTCCTTGACGCTCTCGCCGCTGCACGAAGACCCGTCCGCGGCGTCGTCGTCGGTCCCCCGCCGGGGGATCTGGCAGCGCGTGCGCGTGCTCTCGGGATCGAGCGGCGGCTCGTAATCGAGGGGCCGCGCGAGTGCCTTGGCGACTACTACTCGGCCTTCGACGTACTGACAGTTCCCTCGACGGCCGAGGAGTGCATGCCGCTCGTCATCATCGAGGCAGCGAGCGTAGGAACCCCGAGCTTCGGCTCGCGCCTCTCGGGCGTTCCAGAGGCGATTGCCGATGGCGTCAATGGCCGCCTCTTCGCACCAGGCGCCGCGGACGAGCTTGCTCTGCTGATCGACTCGGCCGAGCAAGATCGGATGAAGATCATAAGCATGGGTCACGCTGCTCACGAGCGCTGGCACGCCCAGTTCCAAGTCGAGGCAATGGTGGACTCCACGCTGGCGCTCTACGCCGATGACCGGCCCCGGACAAACGTATCTGGAACTCGAAACACGGCGAGCAAGTAGCTGCTCAGCAGCCTGTGCTCGAGCCGATCGGCGATCGAAAGCCTGCGAAACCGAGCCTCGAGGAGGGTGACAGCGCCTGGTATCGCCCTTCTCGGGGAGAGCAGATGGCCGCGATTGAGGTAGATGATCGCTGGATCAAACCCGCCAAGGTAGCCGAGATGCAGGAGTTCCAGACCCTGCTCTTGTGCGAACTCTCGGTAGAGCGCCGGCCGCATCGCGGCGGAGTTGTGAATAGCCAGGTAGCCAGGTTCCGCGAGCCTCTGTAGCGCACCGTTGAACCCACGCAGGTTGGGCACTCCGACCGCAAGGCGCCCACCCCGGGCGACGAAGTCGAGGTGCCGTGTGAGCGCCTTGGCCGGATCGTCGAAATGCTCGACGAAGCCAATCGAAAGCACAAGATCATGTTGGCGCGGCTCGACCTCGAAGAAGTCGTCCTCCTGAACCTCTCCAAGAACGTCTGCCGCCGCAAGGTTCTCGCGCGAGATCCGGGCCCCCTTGTGGCTGTACTCGATTCCCGCCACCGTGGCGCCGAAGCGCTCTGCGTAGTAGATCAGCCACTTGGCAGGCGCGCAGCCTACCTCGAGCACCCTCTGGCCCGGCTCCGCCCGGGCATATGCGCCGAGCGCTCGTGCCAGCGACCGGTCAAACGCGAAGTCCATGTCGGCGCGGCAAGGAAGCCGTGCGCCGGCCCAGTAGTAGTCGTTCTCCCAAAACGACTTGTCCACGATGTTCACAGGCGATGCAACCACCACCCCGATGCTAATCGGCTAAACCCCGCCCCGGTTGGGGCTCGTGCTCCTGCCTGGGAACGGCGTGCGTTGATGTCCCTCGACCTGTTTCTCTCCAGAGAGCTGTCGCGCTGCTCAGCCCAGCCGGACATCCTGCGAGCGCTAAGCTTCCGCCGCCGATGTTCACCAAGGTCCTGATCGCCAACCGCGGCGAGATCGCGGTCCGCATCATCCGCGCCCTGCAGGAGCTCGGCATCGCCACCGTCGCCGTCTACTCCGAGCTCGACCGCGACGCGCTGCACGTCAAGCGCGCCGACGAGGCCTACCTGCTCGGCGCGGGCCCGGCCGCCGAGAGCTACCTGAACGTCGAGAAGATCCTCGACGTGGCGAAGCGCGTCGGGCGCCGAGGCGGTCCACCCCGGCTACGGCTTCCTGGCCGAGAACGCCGCCTTCGCGCAGGCGCTGCGAGGACGCCGGCGATCGTCTTCATCGGCCCGCCGGCGTGCGCGATCGAGGCGATGGGCTCGAAGACCCGCGCCCGCGAGCTGATGCAGGCGGCCGGCGTGCCGATCGTGCCCGGCACGACCGAGCCGGTCGAGACGGTCGAGGACGCGCTGCAGCATCGCCGAGGAGATCGGCTACCCGGTCGCGGTCAAGGCCGCCGGCGGCGGCGGCGGCAAGGGCTTCCGCGTCGCGCTGACCGAGGACGAGCTCGAGGACGCGTTCGAGGGCGCCGCGCGCGAGGGCGAGAAGTTCTTCTCCGACGCCACCGTCTACCTCGAGCGCTACCTGCCCGACCCGCGCCACGTCGAGGTCCAGGTGCTGGCCGACACGCCACGGCAACGTGATCCACCTCGGCGAGCGCGACTGCTCGATCCAGCGCCGCCACCAGAAGCTGATCGAGGAGTCGCCGGCGCCCGCTGGGTCGACGACCGCAGCTGCGCGAGCGGATCGGCAAGATCGGCGTCGACGCCGCCACGGCCGTCGACTACGTCGGCGCCGGCACGATCGAGGGCCTGCTCCGCACAGGACGGCGAGTACTTCTTCCTCGAGATGAACACCCGCGTCCAGGTCGAGCACTGCGTGACCGAGATGGTCGACCGGGCATCGACATCGTCAAGGAGGGCATCCGCGTCGCGGCCGGCGAGCCGCTGTCGTTCACCCAGGACGACGTCGTGCTGCGCGGCCACGCGATCGAGTGCCGCATCAACGCCGAGGACGCCTCGAAGAACTTCGCCCCCGCGCCGGGCAAGATCGGCGCGCTACCGCGAGCCGAGCGGGCCCCGGCGTGCGCGTCGACTCGGGCGTCGGGCCGGCGGCGAAGATCTCGCCGATGTACGACCCGATGGTGGCCAAGCTGATCGTCTGGGACGCCGACCGCGAGCAGGCGACGCAGCGCATGCTGCGCGCGCTGCGGCGAGTACGAGATCGAGGGCCTGAAGACGCTGATCCCGTTCCACAAGGCGCTCCTGGCGACCGAGCAGTGGGCCAACGCGGCGAGACCTGCCGCGACCTGATCGAGGACAAGCAAGTGGCTGAAGACGCTCGCCTTCGAGCAGCCCGCGCCGCCCGCCGAGGACGACGAGGAGCCGCGAGACGGTCGAGCAGACCTACACCGTCGAGGTCTCCGGCAAGCGCTTCGACGTCAGGGTCATCGGCCCGCCGTTCGCCGGCGGTGGCGGCGTGGCTCAGGCGCAACGGCGCGGCGCCGCGCGCGAAGGCGCCCAAGCGCGGCGCGCGCGGACGCGCGTCGGGCGGTGGCGGAGGCGGCGACGCGCTGCCCTCGCCGCTGCAGGGCAACATGTGGAAGGTGCTCGTCGAGCAGGGCGACGACCGTCGAGGAGGGCCAGCTGATCTGCATCATCGAGGCGATGAAGATGGAGAACGAGATCACCGCCCACAAGGCCGGCACGATCGCCGAGCTGCCGATCGCCGAGGGCGAGCCGATCCAGGCCGGCGCGCCGATCGCGACGATCACGAGCGCGATCGAGAGCGAGGGCTGAGATGGCCCTCGCCGCAGCGACGGCCTGAGACGACCGGCGACGCCGCGATCAGGCGGCGCGCGTGCGATGTTCTGCTCGTGCAGCTCGCGCTGCACCGTGCGGCGGCCGTCGCTGGGCAGCGGTCCGCCTCGGCGCCGTCGCTCGCGCAGCGCCTGCAGGTAGGCGAGGTCCTCGCGAGGACCCGCAGCGCCGCCTCGCGGTCGAGCCGGCGCCGTGGCCCGGGACGACGTGCTCCGCCGCCGCGACGAGCGGCGTGCAGCCGCTCCAGCGTGGCCAGATATTCCTCGAGCGCGTCCTGCGCCGGTAGCCGCCGTCTGGAGCCACGTTCAGCCGGGCGCAGCCCGGGATCTCGACGGCGAGAGGTAGTCGCCGCAGACGAGCACGCCGGCCCACGGGATCCAGACCGCCATGCCGTCGACGGTGTGGCCCGTCGGCCGGGTGCAGCTCGAGCTCGGCTCGCGCCGACGCCGCAGCTGCCCGGGCACGGCAGCGCCTGCGCCGCGCCGAGCGAGAGCGGCGCGCGGGCGCTCGATCGTAGCTCCTCGTCGAAGTGCGCGCAGCTCGCGCTGCGGCGCGCGCCGGGCTCGGCGCGCAGGCGCGCGGCCGTCGTCTCGCGCGCACGCCGAGCGACGCGTCCGGGAAAGGCGCAGCGGCCGAGCAGGTGGTCCCAGTCGCGCGTGCGTGGCGAGCAGCCCGGCGACGCGGGAAGCCGCGCCTGCTCGAGCAGCGCCGGCAGCAGCTCGAGCTCGTCGGGGAGCACCGGCGAGTCGATCACGAACGCCTCCGTCGCCGGAGCGCACGGCATCGCGCGGTGCACGTCGTCTGCCAGAACGCTGGCTCGTGACGACGACGACGTCGGCGTGCAGCGACGACGGCCCGCACGCTCGGCGCCGCTCAGGCGACGCCGAGCAGCTTCGCCGCCTCGCGGAGGGTCGTGACCTCGGCGTCGGCTTCTTCTGCGCCGGACTCGAGCGTCTCCTTGTTGCGGTTGACCCAGATCACCGGGATCTTCGCCTTGACGCACGGCTCGACGTCGTGGTAGTAGCTCGAGGCGACGTGGACCCAGCCCTTCTTGCCGCCGATCCGCCGCGCGCACTCGGTGAAGTGCGCCGGGTCGGGCTTGTAGGAGCGGACCTGCTGGGCGGTGACGACGAGGTCGAAGTCGGGCGGGATGTGGCGCCGCGTCTGGCCGAGCAGCTTGTCGTCGATGTTCGAGATCAGGCCGAGCTTGTACTTCTTGGCGAGCTTCGCGAGCTGCGTGTTGGTCTCCTTGAACGGCGGCCAGCGCTGCACCGAGTCGGGCAGGAAGCCCGAGCGCGACGGCTCGAGCGGCCAGCCGAGCTGCTTGGAGATCTCGACCGCGGTGCGGCGCAGGACCTCGGCGTAGAGCTCGTAGGAGCCGCCCTCGATCTCGCTGCTGGATCTCGTGGAAGAGCGGGATCAGCTCGTCGCGGTCGATCGTGAAGCCGTCGCGCGTCGGCCTCCTTCGCGAACGCGTCGCAGATCGCCGGTCTCCCAGTCGATCAGGGTGCCGTAGACGTCGAAGGTGACGAAGGTGACGTTCTTGGGAGTGGCATTGGGCGGGCATGATGCCGCGCTTGGCCTCCCGAGCGCGGTCTGCCCCGTTTGCGCTAGAGTCCCGCGCCGCTATGGATCTCCTCGAGTACCAGGGCAAGCAGCTCTTCGCCCGCCACGGCATCGCCGGTCCCGTCCGGCAGAGCCGGCGACGACGGTCGACGAGGCGGTCGCCGCCGCCGACGAGATCGGCTACCCGTGCGTCGTCAAGGCGCAGGTGCAGATCGGCGGGCGCGGCAAGGCCGGCGGCATCAAGGTCGCCGCACGACCGCACCGAGGCGCGCGAGCACGCCGGCGCGATCCTCGGCATGGACATCCGCGGCCTCACCGTCCACGAGGTGTGGATCGAGGCCGCGTCGGAGATCGCCTCCGAGTACTACGCCTCGGTCGTCTTCGACCGCTCCGCCAAGGCGCCGCTGGTGATGCTCTCGACCGAGGGCGGCATGGACATCGAGGAGGTCGCCGAGCAGACGACCCGGAGCGATCGCGCCGCTGCACGTCGACCCGCTGCTCGGCTTCCAGGACTTCCACGGCCGCCGGCTCGCGTTCGAGGCGGGCGTCGACGCCGACGTCGTCGCGGCGTCGGCGCGTGCTCGCGCGCTCTACGACGCGTTCGTCGCCGCAGGAGGAGGCGATGCTCGTCGAGGTCAACCCGCTGATCGTCACGCCCGAGCGCGAGGTCAAGGCGCTCGACGCGAAGGTCACGCTCGACGGCAACGCGCTCTTCCGCCACCCCGACAACGCCGACGCTGCGCGACACCGAGCGACGAGGACCCGCAGGAGCAGATGGCCAAGGAGCGCGGCCTGACCTACGTCAAGCTCGACGGCGACATCGGCATCCTCGGCAACGGCGCCGGGCTCGTGATGTCGACGCTCGACGTCGTCGCCCAGGCCGGCGGCGCGCCCGCCAACTTCCTCGACGCCGGCGGCGGCTCGAAGGCCGAGGCGATCACGCAGGCGGTCGAGGTGATCCTCTCCAACGAGAAGGTCAAGGCCGTGCTGTTCAACATCTTCGGCGGCATCACGCGCTGCGACGAGGTCGCCGAAGGGCCTGATCGAGGCGTTCGGCGAGATCAAGCCGACCGTGCCGTTCGTCGTGCGCCTCGACGGCACCAACGACGTCGAGGGCCGCCGCCTGCTGGCCGAGGCCGACCTGCCGAACGTCCACGCCGGCGACGACGATGGACGAGGCGGCCGAGATGGTCGTCGAGCTGGCCGCCGGGCGCAACGGCGTGGGAGCCGTGGCCTGATGTCGGTGCTCGTCGACGAGACGACACGCGCCTCTGCGTCTCCGGCATCACCGGCCGCGAGGGCACCTTCCACACGCTCAACAACCGCGCCTACGGCACGAACGTCGTCGCCGGCGTGACGCCCGGCAAGGGCGGCCAGGACGTCGAGGGCATCCCGGTCTTCAACACCTTCCACGACGCCGTCGCCGAGACGCGGCGCGAACACGGCGATGATCTTCGTGCCGCCGCGCTTCGCCGCCGACTCGATCCTCGAGGCCGCGGACGCCGGCATCGAGCTGATCATCGCGATCACCGAGGGCATCCCCGCCCACGACGAGCTGCGCGTCTACAACCTCCTCAAGCGCGACCACCCGGGCACGCGCCTGATCGGCCCGAACTGCCCCGGCATCCTCTCGCCCGGCAAGGCCAACGTCGGGATCATCCCGGCCTCGTTCTTCAAGCGAGGGCAACGTCGGCGTCGTCTCGCGCTCGGGCACGCTGACCTACCAGATCGGCAACGAGCTGGCCCAGCGCGGCTTCGGCAACTCGCACGATCGTCGGCATCGGCGGCGACCCGGTGCCCGGGCTCGAGCTTCATCGACATCATCGACCTGTTCGAGGCCGACGCCGAGACCGAGCTGATCGTGATGTGCGGCGAGATCGGCGGCTCGGCCGAGGAGGAGGCCGCCGAGCTACATCGCCGAGCACGTCACCAAGCCGGTCGTCGCCTACATCGCCGGCTTCACCGCCCCCGCCGGCAAGACGATGGGCCACGCCGGCGCGATCGTGTCCGGCTCGGCCGGCACCGCCGCCGCCAAGGCCGAGGCGCTCGAGGCCAAGGGCGTGCGCGTCGGCCGCACGCCGACCGAGGTCGCCGAGATCGCCGTCGAGGTGCTCGGCGGCGCCTCCGTCGGCGCCTGACGCCCAGCCACGCCGGGCGGCGTCCAGCTTCGTCCGGCGCCTGACCTCGCCCTCCGCGCGCCCGCTACGCTTGGCGCTCGTGGACCAGGAGATCGCGAACACGCTGGGCGAGCTCGAGCGCAAGCTGCGCGAGCTCGAGCGCGTGCTCAGCGGAATCGGTCGCAGCGCCGCAGCTGGAGACGCGCCGTCCTCCGCTGCCTCCGCGCCGTCCGCAGCCGCCGCGGCGGCGCCCTCTGCCCCAGCCCCGCCACCCGCAGCCGCCGCCGCGCCCGAGACCGCCCCGCCTGCGGCCGGGCTTTCGCACCGCCCCGGCGCGAGCCGCGTGGTCGACGAGGCCGTCGAGGAGCTCGGCAGCGCGAGCTACCGGCCGCCTGACGCGAGCCCGCCCGCCAGCCCCTATCCCGGAACCGGCTCCTCCTCCGGCCCCGTCACCGGCGCGTCACTCGCCGCGAGCGCACACGCCGCCGCACCCGCCCCGCAGGGCCGCAGGCCCCCGCCGCCGGCCGAGCGCTCGCCGAGCGCCGCCGAGCTGCTGCGCTTCCGCGACCGCCTCGAGCGCACGGCGCGCGAGCTGACCCACGACTACGACGAGCTGCTCGGACGCATAACCTACGCGGCCGTGCCGACCCAGACCGGACCCGCCATCTCCTTCGCCCGCGGTGCGCCGTCGCTCGACATCGTCGACGTGCCGGGCCTGCGCGACGCCGCCGTGCGCGCCTTCGAGAGCGACCCCGCCGGCACGACGGCATACGGCACCTCGATCGGCTACCCGCCGCCTGCGCGCCTGGATCGCCGACCGCCACGGCGTCGAGCCCGAGCGCGTGCTCGTCACCAACGGCTCGATGCAGGCCGACGCCTTCCTCTTCGAGAGCCTCGTCGCGCCCCGGCGACGACGTCATCGTCGAGCGCCCCACCTACGACCGCACGCTGCTCTCGCTGCGCGCACGCGGCGCCGACGTGCACCCGGTCGAGCTGCAGCCCGACGGGATCGACATCGACGCGCTCGCGCACCTGCTCGCGACCGGCCGGCGCGGCCGAAGCTCGCCCACATCATCCCCAACTTCCAGAACCCGGCCGGCTACACGCTGTCGCTGGCCAAGCGCGAGACGCTGCTCGGCCTCGCCGCCCGAGCACGACTTCCTCGATGTTCGAGGACGACCCGTACGTCGCGCTGCGCTTCAGCGGCGAGTCGCTGCCGACGATGCTCTCGATCGACCCGAGAGCGCGTCGTCTACGCCTCCTCCTTCTCGAAGACCGTCTGCCCCGGCGTCCGCGTCGGCTACCTCGTCGGCCCGACCGAGCTGATCGCCAAGATCGCCAAGCTCGCGACCAACACGTACATCTCGCCGAGCATGGTCGCGCAGTCGATCGTGTACGAGTTCTGCGCCTCCGGCGCGATCGAGCGCTCGATCGAGACCGTCACGCACGGCGCTGGCCGAGCGCGCCCTGACGCTCGCCGAAGCGCTCGCGACGCGAGCTGCCCGAGGCCGAGTTCGTGCAGCCCGAGGGCGGCTACTTCATGTGGGTCACGCTGCCGTCCGGCACCGACGTCGCTCGCCTCTTCACGGCCGCCGCCGAGCGCGGTGTCGCCTTCGTCAAGGGCACCGACTTCCTGCTCGAGGGCGGCGAGAACACGCTGCGGCTCGCCTACTCCGGGGTGACCGAGCCGGAGATCGACGAGGGCGTCACGCGACTTGCCGCGGCGTACCGCTCGCTCTAGCGGCGGCCAGCTCGTCGATTTGAGCGCCCCTGGCTGGGCGGGGGTCGAGGCCGGTGGCGTGAGCCGGCGGCTGAGCCGCCGGCGGGTGCTGTGCCTGGCTGCCGTCGCGCTCCTCGCCGGCGCAGGCGTGCTGTTCGCCACGCGCGACGCCGTCTCGACGGGTCCAGACTCCTCGGTATACGTGGGCACGGCCGACAGCGTCGAAGCCGGCCACGGACTCGACGTGCCGATCCACTACTACCCGCTCGGCGACGTCGACATCGGCACGCCGCTGCCCGGCCACTTCTCGCCCCAGCCGACGCCGCTGGTCGTCTATGCCCCGCTGGGGCCGGTGCTGATGGCGGCCGGAGGGGATCCGCTCGGCACTGCACGCGTCGAGGACGCCGTGTTCTTCGCCCTGATGGTGCTCGTCGTCGGCCTGTTCGTCCTGCTCGCCACCGCCGAGCCGTGGCTGGCCGCCGCCGCGCAGCTGGTCGTCGCGGGCTCGCTGGTGGGTCACGTCAGCGACGTTGGGACGAGCGCGGCCTCGCTGTTCTTCATCGTCGTCGCGCTGGCGGCCGTGATCGCGCTGCGAGAACGACCCCTGCGCAGGTGGCTGATCGTCGCCGCGCTCGCCACCGGGCTGGCGACGCTCGAGCGCTACGCCAACGGCGGCCTGATCGTGTGGGGCCTGCTCGCGCTGCGCGGCCGCCGCCGCGAGGCACTCGCCTTCCTGGCGATCGGCAGCATCCCGCTGGTCGCGTGGTTCGCCTATCAGCGCATCTCCGGCACGGGCACGGGACACCTGCTCGGCTTCCATCTGGTCGGAGGGAGCTTTCGCGGCGGGGCGCGCGCGGTCGCCGATTGGATCCTGCCCTCGAGCATCCCGTCCGCGCTGGCCCTGCTCGCGGCGCTCGCGATCGTCGTGGCCGTGTTGCTCGTCCTACGCCGCCGCCCGGCGACGCCGGCGCTGCTGCTCGTGCTCTACGCCGTCGTGCAGATCGTCGTGCTCGAGGTCGCGATCACGTTCTTCGACGCCGAGGTCAACCTCGACACGAGGGAGCTGCTGCCGTGCTTCGTCGCCGTCGTGATGGCGCTGGCGTGCTCGATCGAGCGCACGCCCGCGCTCAAGCTGCTCGTCGCCGTGGCCGTGGTCGGCTCGCTGGCGCGCGGCGGCGTCGAAATCGCCTCGGACGTGCCCGCCGGCTACGCCAAGACGCGCTGGGTCGAGAGCCCGACGATGGCCGCCGTCAGGGCGCTCCCTGCGCGCACCGTGATCTACAGCAACGCTCCCGATGCCATCTACCTGCTCGCCCACCGCGCGACGGCGAGCGTGCCGGAGGTCGAGGACTTCTCGACGCTTGAGCTCAACGCGCGCCTTGCAGCCCAGCTGGCCGAGCTCAGGCGCACGCTGGCGGCGCGTGGCGGCCTGCTCGTCTACGTGCGCGGGCTGGGGCGCGACTACCTGCCTTCCGAGACCTCGCTGGTGCGCGAGCTCCAGTTGCGGCTCGTGCGCGAAACGAGCGACGGCGCGATCTACGCGCTGTCCGGGCCGAACGGCCGGTAGCGGCGGCGGCGGGCCTCAGCGGCCGTAGCGCTGGCCCAGGACCAACTGGTCGGGGAGCGCCGTTCGCTGTGGCGGCGAAGGGTCGGCGATCACCGAGACGGTCTCCGCGACGCTGGGGGTGACGACGCAGCGGCTGCCGTCGGCGGTCTCGACGACGACCTGCTCCTCGTCGCGCTCGACGAGCTTGCCCTCGAGACCTGGCTCCAGGCCGGACTGCTTGAGGTAGTGCAGCAGGTCCTCGGCCTCGTTCTCGAAGCGCAGGATGCGCACCTTGGCGCCGAGCTCGACGTCGCCCAGCGGCACGCCGGCCAGGCGCGCGCCGGCGACGATCGGGTGTCCGTGCGGGCAGGTCTTGGCGTCGCCGATCGCGGCCAGCATGCGCTCCTCGAGCACCGGCGACATCGCGTGCTCCAGGCGCTCGGCCTCCTCGTGCACCTCGTCCCAGGGCACGCCGAGAACGTCGGTCAGGAAGCGCTCGATCAGGCGGTGGCGGCGCACGATCTGCTCGGCGTGCTCGACGCCCGAGTCGGTGAACGCGATCGCGCGGTCCTTGTCGCGCGTGATGTAGCCGTCGCGCTCCAGGCGCCCGACCATCTCGTGCACGGTCGGCGGCGAGAGCTGCATCGCCCGCGCCACGTTGGCGCCGGTCATCGGCAGGCCCGCCTCGTGCAGCCAGAAGAGGATCTGCAGGTACTCCTCCTCGGCGACCGTCGCTGTGTCGCTGCTCATCGTCTGATCCTAAACCACCGCCATCGGCGGTCGCTCACGAGTGGAGCTGGTCGAACGTGCAGGCGCTCGGGTCCTTGTCCTCGCGCCAGCGGCGCAGCTTGGCGCCGTGGCGAATGCGCCCCGCAGAGACGTGGTCGAAGTCGATCTCGACGACGAGCTCGGGGCGCAGGCCGACCCACTCGAGATCCTTGCCCGCGCTCCAGCGGCTCGGATCGGCCGAGCCCCGCTCGCCCGACTCGTACTCGGCGAAGAAGCCCGGCAGGCGCTTCTTCTCCTTCGCCGAGAGGCCCGAGCAGTGACCGACGACGCGCAGGCGCGGCTTGCCCTGCTCGTCCTTGTCGTTCTCGTCGTAGAGCCCGAGGATCAGCGCGCCGACCGTGCCCGCCTCCTTGCCCGGGCGCCAGCCGACGATCACCGTGTCGATCGTGCGCACGCGCTTGACCTTGACCATCCCCTTGCGCTCGCCCGGCAGGTAGGTGGCCGAGCGCTGCTTGGCGATCGCGCCCTCGGCGTCCTTCAGCCACTGCTGCGCCTCCTGCGGCGTGTCGACCGTCTGCATCAGCTCGACCGGCGCCGACGCGAACGGCTGCCGCCGCGAGCAGCTGCTCGAGCGCCGCGCGGCGCTCGGAGAACGTGCGCCTCCAGCAGCGCCTCGTCCTCGCGGGCGAGCAGGTCGAAGGCGACGTACACCGCCGGCGTCTCCCCCGCCAGGCGCTCGATCCGCGAGGCCGCCGGGTGGATCCGCTGGCCGAGCGCGTCGAAGTCCTCGCGCGCCGGCCGCGTCGCGCACGACGATCTCGCCGTCGAGCACGTAGCGCCCCGCCGGCAGCGTGCCCGGCAGCGCGAGCTCGGGGAAGTAACGCCCCAGTTCCTTGCCGTTGCGCGACTGCAGGTAGATCTCCTCGCCGTCGACGAACGCCAGGCAGCGAAAGCCGTCGAGCTTGACCTCGTAGACGTAGTCCTCGCCCTCCGGCAGCTCCTTGCGCGAGAGCGCCAGCGCCGGCTTGATCGGCGGCTTCAGCGGCAGGCTCATGCGCCTCTCCTTGCTCGCTTTGCGCGCGCGGCTCGGCTGCACGCGCTTGGGCTCGCCCTTCTGCTTGGCGAAGTGCGGCGGCCACGGCGCGTCGCCGAGGCCTTCGCGCTCGTCGCGCGCCGCCAGCTCGAGCAGCGACGCCAGGTCCCCCGCGTGCTCGTCGATCTCCGCCGCAGGATCGCCGCGCTGCTTCAGCCGCGCAGGCACCGTCTCGAGCGTCAGCTGATCGGGCTCGACGTCGGTCACCTCCTCCCACTCCAGCGGACAGGACACGCGCGCGTCGGGCACTGCGCGCACAGAGTAGGCCGAGGCGATCGTGCGGTCGCGCGCGTTCTGGTTGTAGTCGATGAACACGCCCTCGCGTTCCTCCTTCCACCAGCGGCTCGTCGCGCGCCCGGGCATGCGACGCTCGACCTCGCGCGCCAGCGCCAAAGCGGCCGTGCGCACCTGCAGGAAGTCGTGCTCCGGGCGCAGGCGGACGTAGATGTGGATGCCGCGCGAGCCAGACGTCTTGGGGAAGCCGCGCAGGCCGTGCTCGTCGAGCACGTCACGCACGCACAGCGCGACCTCGCGCACCTCCGAGAACGGCACGTCCGGCTGCGGGTCGAGGTCGACGCGCAGCTCGTCCGGGTGATCGAGATCGCTGCGGCGCACCGCCCACGGGTTCCAGTCGATCACGCCCAGGTTCACGCCCCACACCAGATGCGCCGCGTCGTTGGGCACGAGCTCGCGCGCATGACGGCCGCTGGGGAACGTCACGACGGCCGTCTGCAGCCACTCCGGCGCGCTGTCGGGCACGCGCTTCTGGAAGAACGGCTTGCCCTGCACGCCGTCGACCCAGCGCTTCATCACGGTCGGGCGGTCGTGCAGTCCGCGCACGACCGCCTCCGCGCACTCGACGTAGTAGTTGACGAGGTCGAGCTTCGTCAGGCCGCGCTCCGGGAAGAACGGCTTTTCGGGATTGCTGACGCGCACCTCCTGGCCGCAGAGGTCGATCACGACGGGCTCAGCCTTCTCAGCGGCCATTGCTGGAAGGATGCCCGATCGTGATCTCGCGAACGCTCCTGATCGCCGCGCGGCCGTTCGGCGGACGCCTCGACGCGGGACGCGTGGCCGGCGCGATCGCCGAAGGACTGCGCGACGGTGACTGGGAGGTCGACCTGCTTCCGCTCGACGACGAGTCCGAGAGCGCCGCGATCGCGATCGTGCGCGCCCCCGAGTTCGACGCGCGCATGCGGACGGCCCGGGCCGTCGTGATCGCCGAGCCGCGCCTCGACGAGCGCACGCTCGCCGGCACCGTCGCCTTCGAGCTCGCCACGCGCGCGCGCCAGGGCGGGGTGCCCGCGTACGCCGTCACCGGCGAGGACGATCTCGACTCCTTCGATGCGCGCATACTCGACCTACAGACGATCCTGCAGGGGCGGACTCATCGGTCGCTCCTGAGCGCCGGGCGCGAGCTCGCGGCGATCGTCTGAGTGATGTCGCGCCGCCGGTCAGTCCGCATCGGGCGAGTACGGGGGCGCCACTCCCCAGCCCCAACGAGGAACCGGCGCGTGAGCGACCGTTTGCGCGCCGGGCTGGGAGTTGTTCAGCGCAAGCCGCGTGCCCCACTCTGCGTAGCCCATGATCGCGGCGCGAAACTCCGGGTCCGCCGGTAGCCCGGCATCGTCGGCGGCGCGGCTCAGCAGGGTCACGAACTGGAGGCGCTGCTCGGCTGTGATCGCGAGGTCGTGGTGGCGCGCGAGCATCTGCTCGTAGCCGCCGTGGCGCTCGCTGTAGCGCGCCGGGCCGCCCATCACCTCCGCCCACCAGTCTGTGACGTGCTCGCGATGCTCGGCGCTGACGCTGCCTCCGAACAGCGCCGCGATCTCCGGCGCCTCCCGTTCCACCAAGTCATAGAAGCGGTTGAGCCACCGTGCGAACGCGTCGCGTCCGCCGCCCCACTCGTAGATCGTCGGTGTCGCCATGCGGCGATGGTATGAGGCTGGGACTGCCTCCGGCGTTGAGCACCGCAAACGCCTTGCGCGCGCGGTCGTCTGAGAACAAGTGCCATACGTCATGTGTGGTAACTTCGGGGTTGTGCAGAAGACAACGATCTACCTCCCCGACGAGCTTCATCGGGGTGTCAAGCAAGCGGCGAAGGAGCGTGGTACCAGTGAGGCCGAGCTGATTCGCACGGCCGTCCGCCACGAGCTGCTCGGCGCACCCGCCGATCAACGAGAGCGCGCCGAGCGACGAGCTCGCCTGCTCGCGGCGATGGGCAAGCTCGACAGCTCCACCTATCCCGCTGACTATCTCGACGAGCTTCGCGCCCAGTGGCGCGGCTGATCCTTCTCGACGCGAGCTTCGCGATCGCCGCGCTCTCGGCCGACGACGCGCACCACGATGCGGCGATCACCGCCCTTGCCGGCGCGACTGGCGACGAACTCGTGCTCGCCGCAACAACGAGGGCCGAGATCCTCGTCGGTCCGGCTCGCGTGGGCGGCAAGGCGCTAGCCGCTGCTCGAGACTTCGCCGACGGTTGCGAGACGGTGCCCGTCAGCGCCTCCATAGCGGACGACGCCGCAGCCCTGAAGGCCGGGCACCGAGGCCTCAGCCTGCCCGACGCGATCGCGCTCGTCGTCGCCGAGATGATCGACGCGGACTTGGTGTGGACTTTCGATCGCCGCTGGCGCGACGTGCATCAGCGCGTTGCGATCCCTTAGCACGCCGGCGTTCGCCGTGCCAGCCGCGTCCGGCCACGCGCACCGGCTCAGCGCTGGCACCCCGGGCACCAGTAGGTCGTGCGGTTGTCATCGCCCTGCCCATGACTGCGGATCGGCGTGCCGCAGCGCTCGCACGGCAGCCCGGTGCGCTTGTAGACCGCGCGCGGGCGCTCGCTGAAGCCGTCGGCCTCGGCCGAGCGGCTCATCCGCTCGTGCGCGAACTCGGCGATCGCCAGCGCCTCCTCGTCGCTGACGCGCCCGAGCGGACGCCAAGGGTTGACGGCCGCGGCGAAGCACGACTCGGACTTCCACACGTTGCCGATCCCCGCCAGCACGCGCTGGTCGAGCAGCGCGTCGCCGATCGCACGGGCCGGGTCCTGGGTGCGCAGGCGCGCCAGGAACTCCTCGGCGTCGAAGCGCTCGCCGATCACGTCCGGCCCGAGCGCCGCCAGTCGCCTGTCGAAGCGCGTGCGGCTCTCGCGCATCAGCTCGAGCACGGGGCCGTCGAACTGCACGATGTCCCACCCGTCTGAGCGCAGCACGAGCCACGCGCGGCGCGGCGCGCGCTTCCAGCGCGCGCCCTCGCGGTGAACCCCCCACGAGCCGGTCATGCGCAGGTGCGAGTGCAGCGTCAACTCGCCCTCGAAGCGCAGGAACAGGTGCTTGCCGTGCGCGTCGACCGAGCGCACCGCGCGGCCCGCCAGCCGCTCCGGCCAGCCGTCCGCCGAGTGCCGGCGCTGCGGCGTGCGGATCTGCTCGGGCACGCGGTCGAGCAGCACAGCGCGGATGCGCCGCGCCGCGTGGTGGATCGTGTCGCCCTCGGGCATGCCACCAAGATGGCAGAGCGCCGCCGGCGCTCCAGGGCCGTCGAGGCAGCTTCGCGGCGAGCGCCGGAGCTAGCGGGCTTCGGCCAGCGCCGCCGGCAGCGCGCCGGCCACCTCGTACACGAGCCGCGTCGTCGCCGCGACCGTCTCGTAGTCGAGGTTCGCCGGGATGTCGCTCGGCAGGTGGTAGTTGGCCGGGCTGAACCAGTCGGTGATCGAGACGAGCGTCGCCGTCGGGTAGCCCGCGCGGCTCGGGATCACGCTGTCCGTCGAGGCGCGCGCCCGGAAGCCGCGCAGCAGCGGCGTGCCGAGGCGCTCGGCGTGGATCGCGAACAGCTCACGCAGCCACGGCGCCGTGTAGTGCTCCATCCGCACAGGGCCCTCGGCCTCCAGCAGCACGAGGTGCGGCGAGCCGACCGTGTCGAGGTTGACGAACGCCGTATGCGCCGGGTCGAGCTCTTCGCCATGGCTCGCCACGAACGCGCGGATCCCGTCCTGCAGCGTCTCCTCGGCGCCGCAGGAGACGAGCAGCACGCGCAGACCCGGCACCGGCTGCTCGCGCAAGAGCTCGGCGAGGCCGACGAGGCCGGCCACGCCCGAGAGGTTGTCGTTGGCGCCCGGCACCGTCTCGCTGCGCCAGATGTCGGCGACGAGCAGCGTGCCGAGCACCCCCATCGCGAGCCCTCCCCGCGCGAGCTTGCGCCGGCCCGAGAGCGCGGCGAGCACGCTCGACAGCGGCCCCGACAGCCCGAACCACCATTGCGGCAGCGGCGTCTTGAAGCGCGCGAGCAGGGCGGGCGCGCGTTCGTGCAGGCGCCGCTGCAGCGTCTGGTCGAACAGCATGCCCGTCTGCGGCGCGTCGTGGTGGGCGATCACCACGAGCGTGGTCGTCGCGTCCGGGTCTCCGGCGCGGGCGATCACGTTGACCGTGGTCTTGCGCCGACGCACGAGTCTGCGCAGCACGCGCGGACCGTTGTGCGCCTCGTCGACGATCCCCGCGAACGTCGCCAGCGCGAGCAGCCCGCCGCGCACGCGCCTGCCGCTCAGCACGAGCGCCGCGCCAACCGCGCCGAGCACGCCGAGCCCGGTCGACGTCGGCGGGAACGTCCCCCACGACGGCTCGTCCTCGAGCTCCACCTCGACGCCCTCGACTGCGCCAAGGCGCCTCGCCAGCCACTGCGCCGCCTCGCGCTCGCCCTCCGAGCACGGCGTGCGCTCGAGCGGAGCCAGCGTCTCGACGACCTCGCGCTGGAGCGCGACGAGCGCCGGATCGTCGAGCCGGCCGCCGTCCTGGCGCTGCTGCGCGTAGGGCTCGGCGCTCACAGGAAGCACGCCCCCTCGCCCCGATATGTGGGCAGCTCGTCGACTATCCGATCCCCTTCGAGTACGTGCATGGTCGTGAAACGCTCGCACAGCTCGCCGGCCTTTGCATGGCGGAGGTACACGCGGGCCCCCAGCGCGAGCTCGTCGGCGGCCTTTCCGAGCAGCGGTGTCTGCACCTCCCCGGCGCCCTCCTCGCGGTCCAGGCGCAGCCCGGCCGGCAGGTAAGGGTGCGGCAGACGAGCGCCGTCGCCCGCGCCAGAGGCCAGGTAGCCGCCGCCGAGCGCCGTCACGACGCCTGGCCCGGGGCGGCGCACGACGGGCAGCGCGAACAGCGCCGCCGGCGCCGGCGAGAAAGCGCGGTAGGCGTCGAACAGGCCCGGCGCGTACAGGCCCGAGCCAGCCGTCAGCTCGCTCACGGCGCGCTCGCGCGAGGTGCGCTCGAGGCTGCCCGTGCCGCCGCCGTTGACCAGCTCCAGCGACGGCTCGCCCGCGCGCGCCAGCACCGCTTCGACCGCCTCCACGACCGCGCCGCGCCGCGCCGCCAGCTCGCGCGTGGACATCGCCTGCATCGCCCGGATCGCCCGCGCGCGCAGCGGCCTGCCCGGCGGGGTGTCTCCGACACCGGCGATCTGCGCCTCGTACATCATCACGCCGATCAGCTGCGCGCGGTCGCTCGCGACGACGGCCGACGCCAGCTCGGCCGCCTGTTGCGGCGTGTGCGCCGGCGAGCGCTTGACGCCGACGCGCACCCTGCCGCCGAACGCGCGCCAGCCCGCGTCGATGTCGAGGCATACGCGCACGCGCACGTCGCCGGCCGCGCGCGCGGCGCGCTCGATCAGCGGAAGCTGCTCGGCGCTGTCGACCATCACCGCGATCGAGCCTGCGCCGTCGGTGGACGTCGCGCCGTGGTCACGCGCATGCTCGGCCAGCTCGCGCAGCGCCGCCTCGTCGGCCGTCGGGTAGGCCACGACGATGTCGCGTGCCCCGTGCTCGGCCAGCCACAGCGCCTCCGGGAGCGTGTAGGCGAGCGTGCCGCGGAAGCCCTCACCCGCGAGCACGCGCTCCTGCAGCCCGCGGCAGCGCAGCGACTTGCTCGCCAGGCGGATCGGCTTGCCGCCGGCGCGGCGCACGAGATCACGCGCATTCGCGTTCATCGCGTCGAGGTCGATCAGCGCGAACGGCGCCTGCAGGTCCGCCGTGGCACGCTCGAGGCGCTCGTAGGCCTGCTCGGGCGTCGGCGGCCGGGCCGCTGCGCCCGCGCTCGCGGCCGTTCCTGCGCTCGGCGCGCCGGTCGTGCTCACACGCTCACCGGCCCAAGCACGCGGTCGGTCCAGGCGTTGGTGAACATGCCGCCTGGGTCCAGGCGCGCGCGCACCGCCTGGAAGCGATCCCAATCGGGGTAGCGCCCGCGCAGCGTCGCGGCCGTCTGGAAGTGGCGCTTGCCCCAGTGCGGGCGCCCGTCGAGCTCGGCCATGATCGCCTCGACGCGTTCGAAGTAGTCGCGCCACTGCATGCCCGCGAACATGTGCACCGCGACGTAGCCGGTGTCGCGCCCGGCGGCCGTCGAGAGGAAGGCGTCGTCGGGAGCAGCCGTGCGCACCTCGATCGGGAAAGGCACGGCCAGGCCGCGCGAGGAGATCATCTCCATCACGCGCCGCACCGCCTCGGGCGTGCGCTCGCGCGGCAGCGCGTACTCCATCTCGGTGAAGCGCACGAGCCGCGGGCTGGCGAAGATCGAGGCCGAGCGTTCGACACGCTCGCTGCGCCCGGCCAGGCGCGTGACGAGCCGGTTGATCTGCGGGATCGCGCCCGGCATCCGCCGCGCGATGCGGCAGAAGGCGCCGAACGCGTGATTGGTCAGCAGCACGTCGTTGGCGTAGGCCGCAACCCGCCCGCGCGGGCGGGCCGGGTCGTCGGTGCGGTTGTTCGTGCGCGTCAGCGCCACGTCGGCGTAGGGGAAGACGAAGAACTCGAAGTGGTCGTTGCCGAGCGCCAGCTCCTCGAAGCGCTCGAGCGTCTGCTGAAGCGGCGCCGGCTCGTCGATCCCGCGCAGCGTGAACGCCGGCACGCAGCGCAGCGTGACCTCGGCGACGACGCCCAGCGCGCCGAGGCCGACGCGCGCCGCGCGGAACACGTCGGGCTCGCGCTCCTCGTCGCACTCGAGCATCGAGCCGTCGCCGAGCACGAGCTTCAGCGCTGCCACCTGCGAGGAGATGTTGCGCAGCCGCGCGCCCGTGCCGTGCGTCGCCGTCGAGATCGCCCCGGCGATGCTCTGCACGTCGATGTCGCCGAGGTTCTCCATCGCCAGGCCGTGCGCGTCGAGCTGTCGGCTGAGCGCGTTGATCGTGATCCCCGCCTGCACGCGCACATGCCGGCTCGCAGCGTCGACGTCGAGCACGCCGCTCATCTGCTCCAGCGAGACCAGCGTGTCCTCGCTGCACGCGATCTCGCTGAAGGAGTGGCCCGCGCCGACGGCGCGCACGCGCGAGCCGCGCGAGCCGGCCCGGACGAGCGCGGCTGAGAGCTCCTCGTTGGAGCGCGGGCGCTCGCGGGCGGCGGGCGTGCAGCGCTGATCGCCGGTCCAGTTGCGCCACTGTGTGACGCGCTCGTGTCGATCGCTAGGCTCGCTCATCAGATGACCGAGCCCGAGCCTACTCCGAGCGCTGCCGCTCGCGGGCCGCGCGCTCGCTCGCTCCCCTCGCCCGGCGCCCGCCGCGCGACGGTCATCGGCGCCGGCTCGTTCGGCACGGCGCTGGCCGTGCTGCTCGTGCGCGCCGGGCTGCGCACGACGCTGCAGACGCGCACGGCGGAGCAGGCGGCGACGCTCGAGTCCGAGCGCCGCAACGAGATCTACCTGCCCGGCGTCGAGCTGCCTGCCGGGCTGCGCATCGAGCCCGCCTCGGCCGGCGTCGAGCGCGCCGACTACGTGTTCCTGGCCGTGCCCTCGCGCGGCCTCGGCGAGGTGATCGCCACGCTTGGCGCGGCCGGGCTCGGGCGGCGCGCGGCCGTCGTGTCGGTCGCCAAGGGCCTCGTGCCGCCGGAGGGCACGCCGCCGACGGTCGTGCTCAGCGCCACGTTCGGCCCCGAGCGCGTCGCCTGCGTCGGCGGCCCGGCGCACGCGCAGGAGATGGTCCACTCCGGCGCGGGGCTCGTCGCGGCGTCGAGCGACGAGGAGCTGGCGCACGCGCTCGCCCAGGTCTTCACGCGCGCGGGCGTCGTCTGCGAGCAGTCGAACGACCCCGTCGGCGTCGAGCTGGCCGGCGCCGCCAAGAACGCCGCCGCCCTCGCGGCCGGGGCGACCGAGGCGCAGGGCCTGAACGCGGCCGGCGCCGCCGCCGGGCACATCTTCGCCGAGGTCTGGCGCTACGCCGAGGGGCTCGGCGCGCGGCCTGAGTCGATGATCGGGCTGGCCGGCGCCGGCGACCTCGTCGCCACGGCTCTCGCGCGCGAGAGCCGCAACCGCCGCGCCGGGGAGCTGCTCGCCGCCGGCGTGCCCGCCGCCGAGATCCCGGCGCGCGTAGGGCAGGCCGTCGAGGCGCTCGAGTCCGTCCCGCTGCTCGCCCGCGCGCTGCAGCGCGCAAACGTCGGCGCACCCGTCACGGGCGCGCTCGGCCGCCTGATCGCGGGCGAGCTGCCGCTCGACGAGTGGGTCGCGCTCGTGCGCGCCACCGTGCCCCCTCCCGCCCGCTGGCGCCGCCGGCCGCAGCCCGGCTTCTGGCGAAGGCTGTGGCGGCGGATCGCCAAAGGCGCCGGCTGAGCCCTCGGCGGGGTCTTTTAGCCGAGGGCGTGGGGTGTCATCTAATTAATTAATTCATTGATAGCTATTGCATATACGGGCTGCCGTATACGTGCGCTCGGCGACGCATGCGCGAGCGTTCCGTCCCAGGGCTGTACATACCATCGCTACCGCAACCCGGAATTCAGCCACCACATCCCCCGGACCACGACCTTGCCGCTCGCCAACAAGGACATCGACGTCACCCACGGGCTCTCGCTCGAGCCCGACACCTTCCTCGCGCAACATGCCCGGCGGGAACGCGTCCTGCGAATGCAGGACCTCGCGCGACCGGGCCGGACGACGTCGATCGCGCTGCGCCTCGACCGATTCACGCTCGAACGCCTGAAGGCACTGGCGGCGTTGCGCAACACCGGCTACCAGACACTGCTCAAGGAGTTCGTCGTCGAGCGGCTTTACGAGGAGGAGAAGCGCGCCGGGATCATCGAGCGCTGACGCCCCAGCCCCAGGCCAGCGCCAGCTCAGCCCTGCATCAGCGTGCTCACGACCGCTTCGTAGACCCCAGCGCCGTGGCCTGACTCGGCGATCCGCACGTTCTCGTGGCGCGCCACGTCCGCCCGCAGCGAGGGGTCGCGCTCGACCGCGTTGGCGACCATCCAGAACTCGTGCACGTGCTCCGCGCAGGCGAGGTCCTCGCGCGAGTCGCCCACGCCGAAGACCTGCTCGCGCGCATAGCCCCGCGCCTGGCGGTGGAACGCCACCGCCGAGGCCTTCGACGCGCTCTTCGGCACGAGGTGGTAGCCGCGCACGTGGTCTAGATCCGCGAGCGCCGGCGAGCGGCGGTTGACGACGCCGTTGTCGAGCAGGCGCAGGTTCTCGTGACCGCGCTCAGCCAGCAGCTCGTCGGCCTCGAGCGAGTCGATCAGCCCGCGGAACAGGTGGGAGACCTCGCGATCGACGTGCCACGGCTCGTGGTACTCCAGCCGCCCCGCGTAGTGCTCGAGCAGCATCGCCGGCGCCCCTGAGGCCTCGATCTGCTCGGCGATCGTCCGCTCGCCCGGCATCAGGTCGCCCGTCAGCCAGTGCTCCTCGCCGTCGAGCACCACGCACGCGCCCGCCTCGTAGATGAACGACGCCTGGCCGAGCAGGCGCGCGTCCTCCAGCACCTGCGCCCGCCTGCGGCCCGACATCAGCACGACCTCGACGTCCGCGCGCAGGCACGCCTGCACCGCGCGCACGCCGTCGAGCGTGACCGCGCCCTCGCCGTCGTGCAGCAGCGACGCGCCGCGTCCGAGCAGCGTGCCGTCGAGGTCCACGTACAGCGCGCGCATCGTCATCGTCTCGCCTCGGTGAGGCTTGCGATCGGCGGGCGTTCCAGCGGCGCGTGGGCGAGCGCGTCCGCCGGTGTCCGCAGCGTCGCGCGCCCGTCCTGCTGCGCGCGGCTCAGCGCCGTCGCCAGCACCGTCAGCGCCATCGGCTCAAGCGCCGACAGCGGCTGGTGGCGGTTGCGGTGCTCGTCGAGGTCGACCTGCGCGATCCCCTCGAGCCCGACCTCGCGCCACGCGTCGATCAGCATCGCCGTCTCCACGCCGTAGCCCGTCGCGAACGGCAGCCGCCGCAGCAGCTCGCTGCGCGCCGCCACCTCGCCCGCCAGCGGCTGGCGGATCTCGGCGAGCTCCGGATAGAGCAGCGCCAGCGCCGGGCGCGCCATCAGGTGGTTGACGCGCCCGCCGCCTTCGCCCGCCGCCGAGCTCGGCCGCGCTCGCCCCGTCCAGCGGCCGCCGGTAGAAGGCCTTCACGAACGACACCTCCGGCTCGCACACCAGCGGCCCCAACAGGCCCGTCGCGAAGTGCGCCGAGAAGCCTTCCGTGTCGGCGTCGAGGAAGCACACGAGCTCCGTCTCCAGGCGCGACAGCGCGCGCCACATCGCATCGCCCTTGCCCTGCACCGCACCGAACGACGGCAGCAGCTCGGCCTCCTGCCAGACCTCCGCCCCCGCGTCCCGCGCGACTGCGCCGTGCCGTCCGGCGAGGCCGCGTCGACGACGACGATCGCGTCGATCGCGCCCGCCTCGCGCAGCGCCGTCAGCCGCTCCACGATCTCGCCCACCGTGGCCGCGCATTCGCGCGCCGGCAGGCATACCGACACGCCCAGGCCGCGCTCTGCGCGCTCCGCCGCGATCCGCTCTGCCGAGAATGCAGAGTGGTGGAACGCGCGCGCTGGCATCGCCTCTACTATCGCAAGCCATGGCCAAAGACCGCCAGTCCGCGCCGTGGAGCGGCCTGCTCGACGACGGACGCGCCGACGGACGGCTCGTGCGCGAGGCGCACGAAGGGCCCGGCAAGGCCACGCTCGTCGACGCCCCCGCCGCGCTTCACCCCGACGTGCTGGCCGCGCTCGCCCGGATGGGCGTCGGACAGCTCTACTCCCACCAGTCCGAGGCGCTGCTCGCCGCCACCGAGGGACCGACGATCGTCACGACCGGCACCGCCTCGGGCAAGTCGATGTGCTTCAACCTGCCCACGCTGCACATCCTCTGCGAACAGACGCGCGCGCGGGCGCTGTACCTCTACCCGACCAAGGCGCTCGCGCAAGACCAGGCGCGCGCGCTGAACGGCTTCGGGCTGACCAAGCGCGTGCGCCCGGCGATCTATGACGGCGACACCCCGCGCGAGGCTCGCGCCGAGATCCGCAAGAAGGCCAACGTCGTGCTGACCAACCCCGACATGCTGCACGTCGGCATCCTGCCCAACCACGGCGCCTGGGCCGACCTGTTCGCCAACCTCGCAGTCGTCGTGATCGACGAGGCGCACGTCTACCGCGGCGTGTTCGGCTCGCACGTCGGCGGCGTGCTGCGCCGGCTGCGCCGGATCGCCGCCGCCTACGGCACCGAACCCGTCTTCCTGATGACCTCCGCCACGATCGCCAACCCGCTCGAGCTGGCCGAGCGGCTGACCGGCCTGGAGGACGTGCGCTTGATCGACGGCGACGGCTCGCCGGCGCCGTCGCGCACGATCGCCGTGTGGAACCCGCCGCTGACCGACGAAGAGCTCGGCGCGCGCCGCTCGGCGATCGGCGAGGCAGCCGAGCTGCTCGCCCGGCTCGTGCGCGAGGGCGCGCGCACGATCTGCTTCATCAAGTCGCGCAAGGGCGTCGAGCTGCTCGCGCGCCTGGTCAAAGAAGACCTGCAGGGCACCCACCCAGAGCTGGCCGAGCTCGTCGTGCCCTACCGAGCCGGCTACACACCCCAGCAGCGGCGCGAGCTCGAGGGCCGGCTGATGCGCGGCGAGCTGCGCGCCGTGATCACGACCGACGCGCTCGAGCTCGGCATCGACATCGGCGCGCTCGACGCCGCGCTCGTCGTCACCTTCCCCGGCACCATCGCCTCGCTGAAGCAGATGTGGGGCCGCGCCGGGCGCTCGACGATCGAGCGCCGCGGCGACGGGCTGGCCGTGTTCCTCGCCGGCGAGGACGCGCTCGACCAATTCTTCTGCCGCCACCCCGACGAGTTCCTCGACCGTCCCGTCGAGGCCGCGATCCTCGACCACGAGAGCCCGCTGATCTACCGCGCCCACCTGCTCTGCGCCGCGCACGAGGGCCCGCTCTCGCACGACGACGGCGAGTTCCTCGGGCCGCGCTGGGAGGCCCACGCCGAGGTGCTCGTCGCCTCCGGCGAGCTGCGCAAGCGCCCGGCGCCCGCCACGGCGCAGCTGGGCGAGGCGACGTCCGGCACCTATGTCCCGCGCAGTCCCGGCGGCTATCCGGCCGCCGAGGTCTCGCTGCGCTCGGCCTCGCCCGAGCGCTACGACATCGTCGACGTCTCCAGCGGCGAGCTGCTCGGCTCGACCGAGGCCGCGCGCGCCCACTCGACCGTGCACGAGGGCGCCGTCTACCTGCACCTCGGGCGCTCCTATGAGGTGCGCGAGCTCGACCTCGATCGCCGCCGCGCGCTCGTGGCGCCGTTCGACGGCGACTGGTACACGCAGCCCAAGCGCGCCACCGACACCGACATCATCCGCCTGCTCGACCGGCGCCAGACGCTCGGCGTGACGCTCTCCTTCGGGCATGTCAGCGTGACCGACACCGTGCTCGCCTACCAGCGCAAGGGCGTCTCAGACCACGCCTTCCGCGAGCTGCACGCGCTCGATCTCCCGCCCGTCAGCTTCGACACGCAGGCGCTGTGGTTCGAGTTGCCCGGCGGCTCGCCGCTCGCGACCGAGGAGGACTCGCCGCCGGCCGGCACGATCCCGCTCGAGCTGCTGCTCGGCGCGCTGCACGCGACCGAGCACGCGCAGATCGCAGTGCTGCCGCTGATCGCGATGTGCGACCGTTGGGACATCGGCGGTCTCTCGACCAACTTCCACCCGCAGACGGGCGTGCCGACGATCTTCGTCTACGACGGCCATCCCGGCGGCATCGGCATCGCCCGCACCGCCTTCCAGCGCTTCGAGGAGCTGTGCCGCGACGCGCATGCGCTGATCGCCGAGTGCCCGTGCGCCGACGGCTGCCCCTCGTGCGTGCAGTCGCCCAAGTGCGGCAACCTCAACGAGCCGCTCTCCAAGGCCGGCGCGCGGGTGCTGCTCGAGCAGATGCTCGGAGCCGGCGGCGAAGGCGCCGAGCGCGAGCGGATCACCGCACGGCGCTCCGAACGCGACAACTCGCTGTTGAAGGCATAGGCCCATGCTTCGCCTCCCCGCCAAGGCGGCAGCCGCCGCCCTCGTCGCCTGCATCGCGCTCGCCGCGGCAGCCGCCTCCGCGCAGGCTCCGCCCGGCGAAGCGCAGATCGGCGAAGGTCCCGGCGGGCGCACGGCGCTGACGCGCTGGACGCTCGCGCTCGACCCCGCGCGACCGCGGCCTCGCGCGCGGCTGGCAGCGCGGCGGCTTCGCCGGGCGCAGCGTGAGCGTGCCCGACGATGTCGACCCGATCCACGTCAAAGGCCGCGCCGGACAACGCAACTACTCGGGCTCTGTCGCCTGGTATCGCACGAGCGTCACGGCGCCCGTCGCCGGCATCTACGCCTTCTCCTTCGGCTCGGCCAACTTCAAGGCCACCGCCTACCTCGACGGCCGCGCGATCGTCGCCCACCGCGGCTCCTACCTTCCGTTCGAAGCCCGCGCCCCGCTGAGCGCCGGCACGCACACGCTGGTCGTGCGGATCGACTGGCGCAACCCCGGCGCGCAGAGCAAGCAGGGCTTTCACCGCACGTGGTTCAACTGGGGCGGGCTCAACGGACAGGTGACGATCCGCCCGATCGGCGAAAGCGAGCTGTCCGAAGCGAGCGTGCAGACGACGCTGGCTTCGGACACCCGCGACGTCCGCGCCGAAGCGCTGGCCACGGTGACGGTCGGCGTGCACGTTCACAACAACGGGCCGACCCGCGCGATCGCGCCGCAGGGAACGCTGATCGGGGGAGTGGACGGGACGCAGAGCATCCCGATCCAGTTCCCGGCGCAGACCGTCGCGCAGGGGCAGAGCGTCGCGATGCAGACGAGCATGAAGATCGCCGGCCCGGCGCTGTGGTCGCCGGGGCACCCCAGCCTGTACACGCTGTCGCTGTCCGTCCCCGAGCCCGGTGCGACCGTCCCCGAGAGCAGCTACTCCGCGCGCGTCGGCCTGCGTCAGCTCACCTGGCACGACGGGCTCTGCTGCTCAACGGCCGCCGCCTGCGCCTGCACGGGGCCTCGATCCAGGAGGACGCCAAGGGCCACGGCGACGCGCTCACGCCCGGCGATCAGGCGACGCTCGTCTCAGAGCTGCAGGCGATCGGCGCGAACACGGTCCGCTCGCAGCACCCGCTCGACCCGGCGCTGCTCGAACGGCTCGACGCGGCCGGGATCCTCGTGTGGCAGGGCATCGGCCCGGTCGAAGGCGCGAGCAACTGGTACTCGACCACGCCCAAGCTGCTGCGCGAAGCAGAGCAGCAGGCGCGCACGGCCGCGCTCGCCGCGCAGCTGCACCCCTCGATCATCGCCTGGAACCTCGTCGACGAGGTCGCGAGGAACGGGCGCAACGCGGCAGAGGTCAACTACGTGCAGACGCTCACGCGCTGGTTGCACGAACGCGATCCGACGAGGATGGTCGCCGTCGACGTCTGGGGGGATCACCCGCCCGTGCACGCGGGCGTGCTGTATCGCGGCGTCGACGCGGTGGCCGAGACCGACTACACCGGTTGGTATGACAACCCGCAGGACTCTGCCGCGCGCCAGGAAGCGTCGATGCGCGCGCGGCTGCGCGCGCAGGAGCGCACGTTCGCCGGCAAGGTGCTGATCGTCAGCGAGTTCGGCGCCGAATCGAACACGCTCAATCCCGCCGGGGCTCCCGGCAGCTACGGCTTTCAGTCGGACCTGCTCGCGCGCCACATCGGCGTCTACGCCGCCGATCCGAAGCTCACCGGGATGCTCGTCTGGGACCTGCGCGACTACCCGCTCGTGCCGCAGTTCTACGGCGGCTCGATCGTCTTCAAGCTGCCTTCGCTGAAGCTGATCGAAGGGATCAACCAGAAGGGCCTGTTCACCTACGGCGAGTCGGCCAAGCCCGCCGCCGCAGTCGTCGGGCGCCTGTTCAAGGCGCTGCCGGACGGCTGACGCTGCGTCCCTCAGCGGGCGTCGTGCAGGCGCAGCGCGTCCACCGCCAGCTCGCCGCCCGACACGTGCTCGATCTCGAGCTCGGCGCCATCGAGCGGCGTGCCCTCCGTCAGCAGCCAGAAGGCGAAGTCGAGCCCCGCGGGCGCGACTTGGCGCTCGCGTCCCACACGCAGCTCGATCGCCGTCACCGTGCGCCCGCGCGCATGGTGCGTCGCGACGTCGACGATCGCCTGCGCGAGCGACAGCTCACGGATCTGCGCGCGTTCACCGAGCAAATCGCCATCCTTTCTCCCCACGCAGGCGCTACCAGATTCGGTTTACCCGAACCGCGCTCGTCCTAACAAACGCCCGGAATGTCAACCGGCGTCCTAGCGCGGGACGAGCACGTGAACGCGCACCGAGCCACCCGACGCGGGCGCCGTGAACGAGGTCGCTTCGTAGTCGGCGCCGTGAAAGCTCACGGCCCCCGAGTCGGGGAGCTTGGCGGGCGTGTCGTGGGAGCTGCCCGCGAGCGTGCGCGAGCCCGAGCGGACGTACACGAGCGCGTGCGTCATCGTGTGCACGAGTTTGATGTAGGGCGGGTACGCCGCCTGGGAGAGCGTGAAGCGCCGCGAGATGCGCTGCGCCACGAGGCCGAACTCGGCCGCCTCGATCTGCGTCGCACGTCTTCGCCGCCAGGCCGCCCGGCAGGGGCAGCAGCAAGGAGATGCGCAGGCGCCCGCTCGGGTAGGCGTCGGCTTTGAACGAGTACGCCTCGTATTCGGTGCCGCGATATGCGACGGGACCGCGGTCTGGGATCGTGTCGGGCCCGGGCTTGACCAAGCCTTCGATCGGCACGTTGCCGGCGTCGGTGCGCAGCACGAGCGGCGCGCCGACGAAGCGCGTCTCGAGCTTGACGTAGCCGAGGTCGTCCTGCACGGAGAAGACGAAGTGGCCGACCTCCTTGCCGTGCGAGCGCAGCCTGCCGCTGACCGGCGCGAGGATGTACGGGCCGCCGTCGTCGGCGAGCAGCGTCGTGCCGCGGCTCACGCGCAGGCGCACGATGTGCGTGTGCGAGTAGACCAGCGTGTGCACGGCCGCCTTGATCGCCGCGCTGTTTCCGCCGGCCATCGCGCTCAGCAGCGGCCCGTCGCTTTCGATCTGGTGTTTGTCGCTGAGCACCTCCGAGCTCTTCACCTCGGACGCGTAGATCCGCTCGGCGACAGTGCCCGCGCTCGTCGCGAGCACCTCGGCGGCGCGCGCGCCGCATGCCGCGGCCGGCTGTTCGGCGGGGGCGGGCGGTGCGGCCGGTGTGGGCGCGGCTCCGAGCGAGCCGCTGGGGAGCGCCGCCAGCGCGAGCGCGGCGAGCACAGCTGCGATCGTGCCTGTTGCGCAGCGTGCGCTCATCCGGGCCGGCCTCAGCACCTCAGCCGCGGTTGCCCTGCGCGATCTTGCGCAGGTCGATCGTCTCGTCGTACAGCTTCGCGTCGACGCCCTCCTCGAGCGCCACCTCGCGCAGCGGGCGCCCGGAGGCGGTCGCCTTCTGCACGATCACGGTGCCCTTGTCGTAGCCGATCGCCCCGTTGAGCGCCGTGGCGACGGCGAGCGTCGCTTCGGCAGAGGCCTTCGTGCCGGCCTTGTTGGCTTCGATGCCGTCGACGCACTTCTCGGCGAACACCCTCGATGTCGCCGACAGCAGGCGCAGCGATTCGAGCAGGTTGCGCGCGATCAGCGGGATGCGCACGTTCAGCTCGAACTGACCCTGCATGCCGCCGACGGTGATCGCCGTGTCGTTGCCGATCACCTGCGCCGAGACCTGCAGCACGACCTCGCAGATCACCGGGTTGACCTTGCCGGGCATGATCGAGGAGCCCTTCTGCAGCTCGGGCAGCAGGATCTCGCCGATGCCCGCGCGCGGACCGGAGCCCATCAGCGCGAGGTCGCCGGCGATCTTGGTCAGCGACACGGCGACCACCTTCAGCGCACCCGAGAGCTCGACGAGCGCGTCGCGGTTGGCCTGCGCCTCGAACGAGTCGAGCGGGGCCGCGATCTGCTTCAGGCCCGATTCCTTCTTCAGCCGCGCGCGCACCTTCTCGGCGAATCTCGCGTGCGTGTTCAGGCCCGTGCCGGTCGCCGTGCCGCCGAGCGGGATCTGCCCGACGTGCACGAGCGCCGACTGGATGCGCTCCTGCGCGAGCGCGATCTGCGCGGCGTAGCCGGCGAACTCCTGGCCGAGCGTGACCGGGACCGCGTCCATCAAGTGCGTGCGCCCCGACTTGACGACGTTGTGGAAGCTTTTCGCCTTTTTCGCGAACGAACGCTCGAGCTGCTTCAGCGCCGGCAGCAGCTCGTTCTGCGCCACGTCGAGCGCCGCCAGGTGCACGGCCGAGGGGAACACGTCGTTGGAGGACTGCCCCATGTTCACGTGATCGTTGGCGTGCGCGCCGTCGCCGGCGAGCTTCGCGATCACCTCGTTGGCGTTCGTGTTCGTCGAGGTGCCCGAACCCGTCTGGAACACGTCGATCGGGAACTGCGAATCGTGCTTGCCGTCGGCGATCTCGCGTGCCGCCTTCTCGATTTTCGCGGCCGTTCGCTTGGGCAGCAGGCCGAGCTCGCCGTTGACGGCGGCCGCCGCGCCCTTCAGGCGCGCCAGCCAGTGCACGACCGGCAGCGGCACCTTCTCGCCGGAGATCGGGAAGTTCTCGACGGCCTTCGACGTCTCGCCGCCCCACAACTGCTTTTCCGCCATGCGTTCTCCTTGCATCGCGCCCGGTCAACGCGGGGCGCTTTCCCAAGGCCGGCCCGGAAGGCCGGCCCCCGTAACGTGTCGTGGCGGGCGGAGCGTATCCGGTCTAGCACGAAGCGGAGCCCGACACGACCTCGAAGCCCGGATGGCGGTCACAAACCGTTATCCGCAGAACGCAGAAAGCTCCCGCGCCAAGCCCCACGGGATCGTCGTAGGCGATCAGGAACCCCGTGCTCTCGAGCACGCGCAACTGCCCGTTGGGCAGCAGCGCGAGCGCCTCTTCGGCGATCGCGAGCGGGTACATCGGGTCGCTGTCGGCCCACAGCAGCAGCACGGGCATCTGCAGCCGCGGATAGAGGTCGAGCAGGTGGCGCTGCTCGCCGCGCGGCCAGCGCGCGCGCGCACTTGGCCCACGAGCGGGCGAGGTTGGAGTTGCCGGGCACGTCGGCGAAGGCGTGGCGCACGAGGTCGGCCGCGGCCGGGTTCCCACGCGCCGACAGGCGCAGCCCGCGCTGGGGCGCGAACACGGCGCGCGCCGCCGTGCGAGGCCAGGCGGTCGAGCCCGGGCACGGCCGCCGCCCGCGCGCCGACGCGCCAGGCCGCGCGCAGGCCGGAGTGCCCCGGGCGGGCGTGCATGCGGTTGTTCATCAGCACGAGCCGAGCCGGGCGCACGCTGCCGGTGCGCACCGCGTGAAGCAGCACCTCGGCGCCGGCGTCGTGCCCGGCGATCAACGGCCGCGGCCCGAGCACCTCGCGCGAGAAGCCGCCGAGCACCTCGGCGAACCAGTCGAGCGTGTACGGGTGGCGCGGGTGGTCCTCGGAGTCGCCGTGCAGCGGCAGGTCGGGCAGCACGACGCGGAAGCGATCGGCGAGCGAGCCGACGGCCGGCTCCCACTCCATGTGCGAGAGCAGGCCCGAGTGCAGCAGCGCGAGCGGTGGGCCGGCGCCGAGCTCGCGGTAGGCGATGCGCGTGCCGTCGGGGTGGTGGTAGAGGCGCAGCCGCATGAGCCCATCGTAAGAATGCTGGATCGGCTCCGACGCCACCCCACGGTCATTGCTGCCCGCGCTGACGGTCGCGCTGGCGCTCCTCAGCGCGCTCGTCGGCTGCGGCGGGGCTCACGCCGGCAGACCGCTGGCGCTCGGCGCGAGCACGAAGCTGCCCGTCTCGAGCAGCTCCCACGTCGTCACGATCGTGCTCGAGAACGAGGAGCGGGGCGCGGTGATCGGCAGCACGGCCGCGCCGTACCTCAACGCGCTCGCGCGCCGCTACGGCACGATCGAGCAGAGCTTCGCGATCGGGCACCCGCTCGCTGCCGAACTACATCGCGCTGACGAGCGGCTCGACGCACGGGATCGAATCGGACTGCACCGACTGCGGCGTCTCGGCGCGCAACATCGTCGATCAGCTCGAAGCAGCGCGGATCTCGTGGAAGGCCTATCTCGAGGACGTGCCCTCGCCGTGCTTCCTCGGCGCCGCACATGGCGGCTACGCGAAGAAGCACAACCCATTCGCCTACTACGCGGACGTGGCCGGCTCGCCGGCGCGCTGCGCGAAGCTCGTCGGCTTCGGGCAGCTGGGGCGTGACCTGCGCACGGGCAGCCTGCCGACGTACGTGTGGATCACGCCGAACCTGTGCGACGACGGGCACGACTGCGGCTTGGCCGCGAGCGATCGCTTCCTCGCGCGGACCGTCCCGGCGCTGCTGCGCGAGCTCGGCCCCCACGGCCTGCTCGTGCTGACCTACGACGAGGGCAGCAGCGACCGCGGCTGCTGCGGCGGCGCAGCGGGCGGGCGGATCGCGACGGTCGTGGCCGGGCCCGACGTCCGTAGCGGCGCGCGCGTCGCTACGCCGATCGACCACTACGGCGTGCTCGGCAGCATCGAGCGCGCGCTCGGGCTGGCGCCGCTGGCGGGCGCCGCCGATCCACGCAGCGGCAGCCTCGCCGGGCTGTTCGTGCGCGCGCCCCGCGTTCGCTGAGATGGTTCGCGGCGGCTCGCGCGGCGGATCGGCCGGGTGCGCGCACCTAGAATGGCGGCCTCATGCCGGGGGACGACCGACATCCGCTGATCCCTCGCCGCGAGGTCGACCCGCGCCGCGAGCTGCCCGAGCTCGAGCTCGAGGTGCTCGAGCGCTGGCGCGAGCGCGACGTGTTCGCCGAGTCGCTGCGCATCCGCGCGGGCGCGCCGCGCTGGAACTTCTACGAGGGTCCGCCGACGGCGAACGGCCCGCCGGGCGCCCACCACGTGCTCTCGCGCGTGTTCAAGGACATCTATCCCCGCTTTCAAACGATGCGCGGCCACCTGGTCGAGCGCAAGGGCGGCTGGGACTGCCACGGGCTGCCGGTGGAGATCGCCGTCGAACAGGAGCTCGGGATCAAATCGAAGGCCGAAGTCGAGGAGTACGGGATCGGCGAGTTCAACGCCCGCTGCCGCGAGTCGGTGTTCACCTACCTGCAGGAGTGGAACCGGCTGACCGAGCGGATCGGCTTCTGGATCGACCTCGACGACGCCTACCGCACGCTCGACGAGAGCTACATCGAGTCGGTCTGGTGGGCGCTCGCGCAGATCGACCGGCGCGAGCTGCTCTACGAGGGGCACAAGGTCAGCCCCTACTGCCCGCGCTGCGAGACGACGCTCTCGTCGCACGAGGTGGCCCAGGGGTACAAGGACGTGGTCGATCCGAGCATCTACCTGAGGCTGAAGGCGCAGGGCAGCGAGGACCGGCTGCTGGTGTGGACGACGACGCCGTGGACGCTGCCCGGGAACGTCGCGGTGGCGGTCTCTCCGCGTGCCACGTATGCCCGGGTGAAGGATGGAGAGGACTTCGTCATATTGGTCGCGGATCGGGTCGCGCAGGTGCTGGGCGAGCAGGCCGAGGTGGTCGAGCGCTTCAGCGGCGAGGAGCTGGTTGCGCGCTACGGCGCTTATCAGGGTCCGATCTTCGCGGCCAGCGACCGCGAGCCGGGCACGCTGCCGATCCTCGCCGATGAGTTCGTCACGACCGAGGACGGCACGGGCATCGTGCACCTGGCGCCGGCGTTCGGCGAAGACGACTACCGCGTGGCAGCGGCGGCCGGGATCTTCCGCGGCGACGAACCGCGCACGCTGTACAACCCGGTGAAGCCCGACGGGACCTACGACGAGCGCCCTCGCAGCCGCGACGGCGAGCCGTACTCGGGACGCTTCGTCAAGGACCCGGCGCTGACGAAGGAGCTGATCGAGGATCTCGACGCGCGTGGCCTGCTTGCTGCGCGTGGAGGACTACGAGCACTCCTATCCGCACTGCTGGCGCTGCGGCACGCCGCTCCTCTACTACGCAAAACCGTCGTGGTACATCGCAACTACGAAGCTGCGCGACGAGCTGCTTGGCGGCGAACGAGACGGTCAGCTGGTACCCGCCACACGTCAAGCACGGGCGCTTCGGCGACTGGCTCGGCAACAACATCGATTGGGCGCTCTCACGCGAGCGCTACTGGGGCACGCCGCTGCCGGTGTGGCGCTGCGAGGGCGGCCATGTGCACGTCGTCGGTTCCTTCGAGGAGCTCAGCGAGCGTTCGGGCAAGCGGCTGGCCGATCACCACCGCCCGTTCGTCGACGAGGTCGAGTTCGCGTGCCCGCACGAAGACGCCGACGGCGAACTCGACTGCAAACGGCCGATGCGGCGTGTGCCGGAGGTGATCGACGTGTGGTTCGACTCCGGCGCGATGCCGTTCGCGCAGCACCACTTCCCGTTCGAGCACGCCGAGCGCTTCGAGCTCGCCTACCCGGCGGACTTCATCTGCGAGGCGCAGGACCAGACGCGCGGCTGGTTCTACTCGCTGCTGGCGGTCGCGACGCTGCTCGGCGAGGACCCGCCCTATCGCAACGTCGTCTGCCTCGGGCTGATCCTCGACGAGGATGGGCAGAAGATGTCGAAGTCCAAAGGTAACGCGGTCGAGCCGTGGCAGGTGCTCGACACCTACGGCGCCGACGCCTTCCGCTGGTACTTCTTCACCTCCAAGCAGCCGTGGGACGGATATCGCTTCTCGGCGCAGACGATCGGCGAGGGCGTGCGCCTGTTCCTCAAGCAGCTGTGGAGCACGTACTTCTTCTACACGCTTTACGCGCACGCGAGCGCGGATCGGCTGGGCGCGGCGCGGATGGAGCAGGAGCCGACCGACGAGCTCGACCGCTGGGCGCTGTCGCGCACGGCGGGCACGGCCGAGCTCGTCGCCGAGCGGCTCGACGCCTACGACGCGACGTGCGGCGGGCCGGGCGATCGCGGATCTCGTGGAGGACATCTCCAACTGGTATGTCGGCGCTCGCGCAGGCGCTTCTGGGACGGCGATCCGGCCGCGTTCGCGACGCTGCGCGCCTGCCTGGTGACGGTCTCGAAGCTGCTCGCACCGTTCTGCCCGTTCATCGCCGATGAGATCTACGACAACCTCGACGGGACGATGCAGAGCGTGCACCTTTGCGACTTCCCCGAGATCGGCGATCGCGCGGTGGGCGCGCGCCTTGCGCGCGACGAGGAGCTCGAGCGAGCGATGGCGCTGGCGCGCGAGACGGTGCGGCTCGGGCTCGGCGCGCGCGGCAAGGCGAAGATCAAGGTGCGCCAGCCGCTTGGCGAGGCCGTCGTCGTCGCGGCCGGACGCGAGCGGGAGGCGATCGAACGACTATCCGAGGTCGATCCGCGAGGAGCTGAACATCAAGCGTGTGCGCTTCGTCGCGGCCGCAGAGGAGCTGGGCAGCTACGAGGTCAAGGCCAACTACCGCAAGCTCGGCCCGATCTTCGGCAAGATCGATGCCGCTCGCAGCCGAAGCGATCGCGGCACTCGACCCGGCACGAGTAGCCGGCGCATTTCGCGAGGACGGCGAGGTCTCGGGCGAGCCCGTCGGCATCGCGGTCGACGGACGCGAGCACACGCTGTCAGCCGACGAGGTGATCCTGACGATGCGCGCGCCCGAGGGCTACAGCGTCGAGCGCGAGGGCGCGCACGCTGTCGCGCTCGACCTGGCGATCGACGGGGAGCTGCGCGAGGAGGGCCACGCGCGCGAGATCGTGCACGCCGTGCAGAGCGCGCGCAAGTCGGCCGGTCTCGAGGTCGAGGACCGCATCGAACTGGCGCTCGACGGCGCTCCGGCGCTGCTGGACGCCGTACGGGCCCACCACGACTATGTGACCGGCGAGACGCTCGCCGTCGAGCTGAGCCTGGCGGACGGCGCGATCGTGCCCGCCGCCGAGTGGGGCTACTCAGACCGGCTGCAGATCGAAGGGCTCGAGCTGCAGATCAGCCTGCGCAAGGCCTGAAGGACTTACTCGGGCTCGGAGAGGCGCTCGTAGAGGGCCTGCTCCTGCTCGTGGCGGCGGCGCAGGCGCTCCTTGAAGTCCTTGTCGCGACGGCGCTCCTCGATGTGCGCGTCGATCGCGGTGCGCACGACCTCGGTGACGGTGCGGTCGTCTGCGCGCGCGACGAGATCGAGCGTGGCCGCCTGCTCGTCGGTAAGTCGCAAAGTCATCGTCCTGGGCATCGGAACCTCTCAGCGAGAACTCGACATGTCCATCGCGGCGACAAATCATAAGCAGACGAAGTTTAGGTGTCAAGGTCGTTTGAGTCTCGACATCAAGACAGCAATCAGTAATAACTATTCAGTTCTGAATATTGCTACCATGCCACCATAGTGATTTGATTGCACGGTGCGCCGCATCGAGATCGGAGACTTCCTCTTGATCGCTGAGGTGCACTGCGGCATCGCGGCGGAGCGGCTCGCGTGCATCCCGCACGTGATCAACCTCGCCGAGGCCTGCTTGGCGGCGCCGTTCGCGGGGTTCGGCGAGTATCAGGCGTTCCCGGCGCTGCACGAGAAGGCCGCCGTGTACTGCTCGCGGATCGCGACCTACCAGCCGCTGCCGGACGGGAACAAGCGCACGGCCTACGACGTGATGCGCGAGTTCCTCGAGCGCAACGACGTACCTTTCGCCCATCCGCCGGAGGGGCTCGACGGCACCGCCCGGGCGATCGAGGATCTGGCGGCGAACGTCTCGAGCGAGCGAGACTTCATCGCCTGGCTCCTCGCGCGCACGATCCCCTAGCGGGATCGATACGCGCGCGCCGCAATGCCGACGGCGACTTGCCTACGCGGTGAGCGCCGGCTCCAGCTCCTGCTCGAGCTTCTTCTTCGGGTAGGCCCCGACCACTGTCTTGACGGGCTGGCCGCCCTTGAAGAGGATCATCGTCGGAATCGAGAGCACCTGGAAGGCGGCAGCCGTCTGCTGGTTCTCGTCGGTGTTGAGCTTGACGATGCGCAGATCGGGACGCTCCTCGGCGATCTCCTCGAGCACGGGGGCCACGACGCGGCACGGCCCGCACCAGGGAGCCCAGAAGTCGACCAGCACCGGCTTGTCCGACTCGAGCACCTCCGCCTGGAAGTTGTTGTCGGTCACTTCGGTCAACGTGCCTGCCATGGATCTCCCTTTCTCGATCGCTTTCCCATCACTATACAAAGTATAGGGAGGGTCGCCGGGCGCGATTTCGGCTAGCGAACCGTCACGATCCAGCCGTCGGAGGCGCGCACGATCGGCGGATGGATGTGCGTGAGCGTCGTGAACAGGTGCGGCGATACGTAGACCTCGACGAAGGCCGCGACGACGAGGATCGGCACGGCGAAGGCGACGGTGACGAACGTGGCCGCGAGCAGCTGCTCCCACTCGCCGCGGCGGCTGGCGATGATCCACGCGGCGAGCGGCAGGAACAGGGCGATCAGCTCGGGTACGGCGTGCGGCAACACGCCGAGCAGCAGCAAGCCGGGCGAGACGCGCAGGAAGGCCGCGACGCCGCCGAGCGTGTGACCGAGCAGATAGGCCTGCGCGCTCAGCGAGAAGGTCGTCGCCGCGACGACGAAGGCGATCGCCAGGCGACCGCCGTGCTCGTGCACCCAGCGCGAGACGCCGGTGCGCCCCTCCACCTGCATCGGCAGCGAGCTGCCCGCGATGAAGCCGGCCACGCAGGCCATCGCATGCAGCGTGAGCACGAGCATGTTGCGTGCGATGACCCCGACGACGTCGTCGAGGCTGCCGACCGCGAACGGCGGGCGCAGCGCGATGATCTGTTCGTGCCCCCCGCTCAAGGATGCGATCGCCCAGACCGCCGTCAGCAACCCGGCCGCGGCGAGCGCGGAGCCGGCGAACCAGCGGCCGAGCACCCGGCCCGGGTGCAAGTGCCACTCGCGCAGCGTCTCACGCGTATGGCGCACGCCATACGTGAACGCGTAGGCCGACGTATCCATCGCTTCAGCATCGGCCGGCGCCCGGCGCGACTGAAGCTCGCCCCGACGACGTTCCTCACTCGGCGTGCAAATCGCCGGCGGTCACGTGCTCGGGGCCGCGGCGCAGAACGAGCGCTATCTGAGGCGAAGCCGGGGCACGAGCCACATCGCCTCTGCCGCGATCCGCCACGACATCTTGCTCTGCCCCTGCTGGCGGTCGCGGAAGACGATCGGCACCTCGACGACGCGGAAGCCCGCGCGCACGGCGCGGTAGGTCAGCTCGACCTGGAATGCGTAGCCCTGCGAACGCACGCTGTCGAAGTGGATCGCTTCGAGCACCTCCCGGCGAAAGCACTTGAAGCCTCCCGTGAGGTCGCGCACCTGCAGGCCGAGCACCCAGCGCGAGTAGGTCGAGCCGCCCTCGCTGATGAAGCGCCGCAGCCAACCCCAGTCGCTGACGCCGCCGCCGTCGACGTAGCGCGAGCCGAGCGCCAGGTCGGCGCCCGCCGGCGAGTCGCGATCGGCCGCCGCGAGCAGGCGCGCGAGGTCGGCCGGGTCGTGGGAGAAGTCGGAGTCCATCTCCATCACGTAGCCCGCGCCGCTGTCGAGCGCCAGGCGGAAGCCCGCCAGGTAGGCCGGGCCGATGCCGTTCTTCTCGGCGCGGTGCAGCACCTGCACCCAGGGATGCTCGGCGGCCAGGCGGTCTGCGATCTCGCCGGTGCCGTCGGGCGAGCCGTCGTCGACGACGAGGATGCGGAAGGCACCGCCGAGCGAGCCGTCGGCGGTCGCTGCGGCGAGCACCTCGCCGGCGGCATGCACGATCGCCTCGATGTTCTCCGCCTCGTTGTAGGTCGGGAGTATCAGCCAGGGCTCGCCGGACATCAGTCGGCGTACCCTAACGGGCGTGCCCGCAGCGGAACTGTCGAACGGCGCGATCGCCGACGCGCTTGAAGAGCTCGGCGACCTGTACGAGCTCGACGGCGCGATCGTCCACCGCGTGCTGGCCTACCGCACGGCGGCCAAGAGCGTGCGCGAGTCCTCCGTCTCGGTCGCAGCACTTGCCCGCCAGGGACGCGCCACCGAGCTGCCGGGGATCGGCGCCACGCTGCAGGAGAAGATCCAGGCGCTGCTCGACGAGGGCGAGATTCCGGCCGCCCAGAAGCTGCGCGCGAAGTTCCCGGCAGGCCTCGTCGCCGTCACGCGCCTGCCTGGTCTCGGCGCCAAGCGCGCGCGGCTGCTGCACTCCGAGCTCGGCGTCGATTCGCTTCAGAAGCTGCGCGAGGTGGCGCTGGCACAGCGCATCCGCACCGTGCGCGGGCTCGGCCCGAAGCTCGAGGAACGCGTATTGGAGGCGCTCGAGCAGGGTGCCGGCGAGCGGGTCGAGCCGCGTCTGCTGCTGCCCAAGGCGATCGAGCTCGGCGAACAGCTCGCGGCGGGACTGGGCGAGCTGGGCGGCGAGGGCACGCACGTGCAGATCGCCGGCTCGGCGCGCCGCTGGGCCGACAGCGTCAAGGACGTCGACCTGATCGCCGTCACCAACCGCCCGACGACGCTCGCCAAGAGCCTCGGCAAGCTCGAGCTGATCGCCAGCGTCGGCTCCGCCGGCAAGGCCGGTGCGCGCGGGCGCACGCATTCGGGCTTCAGCGTCGACCTGCGCATCGCCAAGCCCGCGCAGCTCGGAAACCTGCTGCAGCACTTCACCGGCTCCGGCAGGCACAACGCGGCGCTGCGCGAGGCCGCCGTGCGGCGGGGCCTGCACGTGTCCGAGTACGGGCTGCTCGACGACGCGATCGGGCGCACGCGCACGTGCGCGACCGAGCAGGAGGTCTACGAGCTGCTCGGCCTCGCCTACATCGAGCCCGAGCTGCGCGAGGACCGCGGCGAGCTGGAGGCGGCGCGCCTGGACGGCGGCAGCGGCTTGCCCGCGCTGATCGAGCTGGGCGACATCCGCGGCGACCTGCACAGCCACACGGTCGCCTCCGACGGGCACAACACGATCGAGGAGATGGCGCTGGCCGCGCGCGAGCTCGGCTACGAGTACCTCGCGATCACCGACCACTCGGCGACGCACGGCTTCGGCAACGACGTCTCGCCCGAGCAGCTGCGCCGCCAGATCGAGCTCGTGCACGAGGCCAACGAGCGCGTGCAGGGGATCGAGCTGCTCGCGGGCAGCGAGGTCAACATCCTGCCCGACGGATCGCTCGACTACGACGACGATCTGCTCGGCTCGCTCGACTGGATCATCGCCAGCGCGCACACAGTCGTTCGGCATGGACGAGCGCGCGATGACCGAGCGCATCGTCGCCGCGATCGAGCATCCGCTGGTCGACGCGATCGGGCATCCGACCGGTCGCAAGATCGACCAGCGCGAGCCCTATGCGCTCGACCTCGAGGCCGTGTTCGCCGCCGCCGCGCGCACGGGCACGCTGCTCGAGATCAACGCCAACCCCGACCGGCGCGACCTCTCCGACGTCAACGCGCGCGCCGCCGTGCGCGCCGGCGTGACGCTGCTGATCGACTCCGACGCGCATCGCGTGCGCACGCTGCAGAACATGCGCTGGGGCGTGGCCACGGCGCGGCGAGCTTGGCTGACCGCGAGCGACGTCGCCAACACGCGGACTTGGGCCGAGTTCCAGCGGCTACGCAAGCAGTCGCGGCAGTAGCTGCTCGGCGACGATCCGGTCGACCGCGGCGCGGCTGAACGGCGCGAGCGCGGCCAGCGCGCGCTCGGCGTAGCCCGGCAGCGGTTCGTCGAGCGCCGCGCGTAGGCCGGAGGCGAGATCGTCGCCGACGAGCCTGGGGTCGAGCTCGCGGGCGAGCGGCAGCGCCGCATACGGTCCGGGCGCTTCGGTCGTGACGAGCTGGCAGCCGTCGGCGAGCGCCTCGAGCTGGACGATGCCGTAGTCCTCGCGGCGCGGGGCGCAGACGAACACGCGCGCGCGCCGCAGGAGCGCGCGGAACTCCTCGGGCACGAGCGAGCCGAGCACGCGCACGCCCTGCTCCTGCGGCGAGAGCAGCCCGGCGCTGTGCAAACGCTCGGCCGAGACGCCCGCCACGAGCAGCTCCTCGCCGGCGGCCGTGGCGCGGCCGTCACGCAGCTCACGCCATGCGCCGAGCACGCGGTCGAGACCCTTCTTCGACGGGTTCGCGGCGTAGGTGATCGCCGCCACATCGCGCTCACCCGGCACCGGTCCGGACGGTTCCACGGGAACCGGCAGCACGATCGCGCGCTCGCTCGCCGCCGCGTCGGGCAGCTCGCGCAAGGCGCCCTCGCTCCACGGCAGCAGCAGCGGCGCCTGGCGCAGGCGCCGCGCTCGAGCGGACGCTGCCAGAGCCCGTGGCGCCCTGGGCGATTGCCTGCGGCCGTGGCGTCGAAGCGGATCGCGCCGGGGCGCTGCCACAAGAGCGCCGCCGTGGTCGTCGAGTAGACGATCGAGCGCGCCGGGGTGAGCTCCTGCTGGGCGATGATGCTCGCCGCCGCCTCGCGCGCGGCGCGCGCCCACACGAGGTCGGTCAGCATCATCGTCGGCAGCGGCTCCTGCGGGTGGGGCCGGGCGATCGCCACGCGCGCGCCGACGCGCTCGAGCGAGTCGTGCAGCTCGTCGTCGGCTCTGCGCAGGCCGCCGGTCGAGCCGAGCGATACGAGCAGCACGTCCGTCGCGTGCGCCCTGCGCATCTCAGGTGACGGCGCCGTTCGTGCGTTCCGGGCGCAGCGCCTTGAAGCCGGGCGTGCGCTCGAGCGCCATCGGGCGCACCGGCGAGGTGCGCTGCACGTAGAAGAACGCACCGTCGCGCTCCTCGATCGCCGCCACCGCCGCATCCTGGCGGCGCCAAGCGAGCGCCCAGATGATCGCGAAGCCCGCCGCGATGCCCGGGATCTGCGGCGCGAGGAAGGCGAGGCCGCCGGCGATCAGCGTGAACAGCAAGAGCGGCCACAGCCGGTTGACGAGGATCGCGCTGGGGTGGTTCTCGGGCAGCGCCGTACTCGCCTTGGCGCTCGCGAGCAGGCGCGCGATCGGCGGGTTCGTCTCGGCGCGCCTGCCCAGCCGCAGGCCGATCAGCGTCGCCACGATCCACCAGCCCACGGCGACCGGGAGCAGCGCTTTTTCCGAGTTCGCGCCGGCAGCCAGGACGGTGACGAGGGCGAGCGCCGTCGCCGCTCCGGCACTGAGCATCACGGTGCTCCTGAGAAAGTCGACGAAGCGCACCCTGCTACTACAGCAGCGCCTCGAGCAGTTCGCGCACCCCGTGCGTGCCCTCGAGCGTCAGGTCGGCCTCGCGCGCCAGCTCGGCAGGGGCTTCGTCGGAGTCGACCGCCACGCACAGCGCCGACTGCAGAGCGCCCGACTGGACCAGCTCGCGCAGCCCGCGAAAGGCGTCGAGATCGGTCGTGTCGTCGCCCACGTACAGCGCCATCTCGGCCGGCGAGCCGCGCAGCAGTCGCGCGATGCCGATGCCCTTGTCGAGCGCCACCGGCGGGCGGACCTCGAGCACCTTGCGCCCCCAGTGAACGACGAAGCCCTCTCGCTCGGCCTCAGCCGCGATCTCGCGCACGGATGCCTCGGCGGCGTGCTCGTCGGGCGCCCCGCGCCAGTGGAAGGCCGCGATCGCGTCCTTGTCCTCGCCGCGCACACGCTGTCGCTGGTGCTCGGCCGTCAGCGCACGCGCCGCGAACGCGCGAATGCGTGCCGTCCAAGTGGCCAGCTCGGGATCGACCTCCGGGCGCGTGGCGCCCGGGCGCAGCAGCTCTCCCCCGTGGTTGCCGACGTACGCAAGGGTTCCGATTGCCACGATCTGGCGCGCCGTGGCCGCGCGGCGTCCGCTCACGCAACCGACCACGCGATAGCGCTTGGCGATCTCGATCAGCAACGTGCGCGTCGCCTCCGGCACGTGCGCGTCCGCGGCATGGCGCACGATCGGCGCAAGCGTGCCGTCGATGTCGAGCAGGATCGCGGCGTGGTCGGGGTCGGAGCGGAGCGGCTCGAGCGCCTCCACAAGCGTCGCAGCGGTGGACACGGGGTCTAGTATGCCGCGCATCGTGGCTGACCAGTCAGCTCGCAAGCGTGTTTGCTGAGAGCGCCTCAGAGCGTTCGTCGAAGCGCACGCTCAAGCTGGTCGCGATCGGCACCGCGGCCGGTCTCTTCAGCGGCCTGTTCGGCGTCGGCGGCGGCAGCGTGATCGTGCCGCTGCTCGTGCTCTGGCTCGGCTACCAGGAGCGTGCTGCGACCGCCACCTCGCTCGCCGCGATCGTCTTCATCGCCGGCTTCGCCGCCGCCACGCAGGGGCTTTACGGCAACGTGCACGTGCTCGACGCCGTGCTCGTCGGCGTGCCCGCCGTCGCCGGCGTGTTGATCGGTACGTGGCTGCAGCAGCGCGTGCACAACCGCGCGATCTCGCTGATGTTCGCCGCCGTGCTCGTCGCGAGCGCCGTCGAGCTCGTGCTGCGATGAGCGGCGCGATCGCGATCGGCCTGGCCGGCGGCGTGATCGCCGGGCTGCTCGGCGTGGGCGGCGGGGTGCTGTTCGTACCCGGGCTCGTGATCTTCCTCGGCCTCAACCAGCACCAGGCCGAGGCGACCTCGCTGCTCGCGATCGTCCCCGTGGCGCTCGTCGGCACCTACACGCAGGACCGCTACGGCAACGTGTGCCGCAGCGACGCCCTGCTGCTGGGCATGCTCTCGCTGGCCGGGGCGGCCGGCGGGGTCGCGCTGGCCAACGCCCTCTCCGGCGCCGTGCTCCGCGACTCCTTCGCCGTGCTGCTGCTGATCGTCGCCGCGCAGTTCATCCGCCGTGCCCTGCGGCCCGCCTCCTAGCGTGAAGCGACCGTCCAGCCGCATGGCACCGCCCAGCCGATCGTCTAAGCTAGGAAAACCGCATGGGCCTAGACAACCCTCTGCACATCGCATTCCTCGTCGTGATCCTGCTCTTGGTCTTCGGCGCCAAGCGCCTGCCGGAGATCGGTCGCTCGCTGGGCAGTGGCATGCGCGAGTTCAAGCAGTCCGTCACCGGCGAGGCCTCCTCGCACGAGACGCCCACGCACAGCGCGCTGCCGGCCGCCGAGCAGCAGCCGGCCCAGCCCGCGCAGACGGCTCCCGCCGGCCAGCCCGCGGCGGCTCCGGCGGCTCCGCCGCCCACGCCTGTAGAGCACAAGTAGCGCACCGGCGCGCGCCTCGGCGCGAGCTCAGCGTTTGTGCAGGATCGGGCCGCTGCTGACGGCCTCGAAGGCCGATCCGGGCACCGTCTTCAGCTGGTTCAGGTCTTCGTCGTTCCAGCGCCTGTCGGGAGCGCCCGTGATGTACCACGAGGATCCATTGTCGGCGACGATCAAGCCGTAGCGCTTCAGCGCGCGTAGGATCACGAGCGCCTGCCCGCGGTAGCCGGACAGGCTGAAGCCCGCCTTCAGCCGCAGCCGCAGGCCCATCGGCGGCAGGTTCGGATCGGTGCTCGAGGAGGCCAGGTGTGTCGCCGGGTGGATGTAGCCGGCCTGCGTGCGTGGCACGGTCACGCGCAGCGCGTGGTCGATGCGCCCGGCGCGGACCTCCGGATAGCGCGCGAGCAGTGGGAGGATCGGCAGGCCGGCCGCGTCGGCCGAGGTCCACCCTTCCGGGCGCAGTGCGTTGCTGCGCAGGTTGAAGACCGCGCCCGAGCCCGCTTCCCAGCCGCCGCCCAGCCGGCGGGCTGCGTAGAGCTCATACAGCTTGCAGCTGCCCTGCTGCAGCGCCAGCACGTGGCGGTCGCCTTCTTCACCGGCCCCCTCGACGGGAGCGCTCGCCGGGATCGGGTAGGGGCCCGGGTCCGATTCGCCCCCGTATTCGCTGAAGTGAATCGGCACCTTCGCCTGGCGGCGCTTGACGACGACGTAGGGGATGCCGTAGCCGGGATTGGTGCCGAAGTCCGCGTGCAGGTGCAGGCTCGGGCCGATCGATTCGACGTACGCCGCCGAGCGCGGGTCCACCGGCGCATTCGAGATGTCCCGGTTGAGCGCGTTGCTCGCGGGCAGGATCGGGCATCCATACTCGTGCACACCAGTCGCCGGCGCGGTCTTCCGTGCGGTCGATCCGCCGGCCCCGGCGACCGGCGCAGCGAACAGGAGCAGCGAGGCGCAGCACAGCGCGCCGCCCGCCCTCGGAGTGAGCATTCTCACGCGCAGGACGTTATGGGACCGCGCACCCGGCGCATCGGCGCGTGGACCGATTGCTCAGCTCGGCGCCGGCGTGCCGCCGGCCGCGTCCTCGAGCACGCTCGGGCGGGCCTCCTCGAGCAGGCCCGCGCCGCAGTGCCAGCAGAACGAGGCGCCGCGGCTGTGCACGGCACCGCACGAGCGGCACTGGCCGTGCACACCCGCCTCGGCGCCCGAGAGCAGGCGCTGCACCTCGGCGAGCTGGGCATCCGCCTGCTGCAGCTCGGCCGCTCGGCGCGCGAGCACGTCGAGCCGGTAGTGGTCGCGGATCGCCATCTCATACGTCAGGCCGCCGAGGTCCCACGTCAGCTCGGACACGCGCTCGGCCAGCTCGTAGCGCCGGCGGCGCAGCTCGGCCATCGAGCCGTCGAGCGCCGTGCGTGCGCCTGGCAGTCCGCCTACCGGCACGATCGCCGCCGCCGGCGCCTGCACGGCGGGAATCCGCTGCGTCTCGGCCTCCGAGACCGGCGCTGTCGCCGGCTGGCCGTCGTGCGAGCTCATCGAGACCCGCTCAGCCCGTTTCGATCGGCGCCGCGCCGAGTTCGTTGATTTCTTTCTGGTGCTGCGCGCCGCTCGAGTTGGTCAGTTTTTTGATCTTCGCCGGCGCCACTTTTTTCGGTGCCGGCGGAGGCGCTTTTTCGGCCTTCGTTTCTTTCGCTTCGGCCTTCTTCGCTTCGGCTTCTTCCTTGGCCGTCGCCTTCGTCGGCGTTTCGGTCGTTGCTCCGGCGGCCGGGGTCGTCGTCGCTGCTGCCGCCGGCGCGGCCGCGAGGCCCGACAGGCCCTTGACTTCGACGACCTGCTTGGCCGGCGTCTTGTTGCCCTGGCTGGCCCAGTGACCGATCAAGAGCCCCGCGATCAGGCAGAGCACGAGCACGGCGAGCAGGCTCAGCAGCCCCGAGTTGCGCCGCAACCAGCCGTTCGCTCCGCGGCCCTCGCCGAGCGGCACGTAGCCGGCCGGGGTCATCTCGAGCGTCGGCTGGGCAAGACCCGCTGCCGGGTCGTTCTGCAGCACGTCGAGGAACGCCAGGCGCACCGGCGAGGCCGGCTGGCCGCAGGACAGGCAATAGCGCTGGTCGGCGACCAGCGCGGCGCCGCAATGCGCGCACGTCGCTCCCGTCTGCTCGGTCGGTACGGGGACGAGGCTCATCTCGGATCCCTCCTCACGACGCCGCCGGCACGGCCGTCAGTTCTATCTTTGCCTTGCTCGCATCGCCGACGAGTGGGATCTGAAAGCGCGCCGACGCGCCACGGCGCCCGGCGAGCTTGGCCACGAGCACGCGACCGGCGGCGACGACCTTGCCGCCGCGCAGCGCCACCGCGAACACCGGCACCTGGCGCTGAGCCCGCGAGCCCTCGTTGACCAGCTCCCCGCTCACCGTGCTCGCGCCCGGCCGGCCGGCGACCTGCGTCGTCCGCGCCACGAGCGCCGCTTCGGCACCGTGCGAGGCGGCCCGCGAGCCTGTGCCGACGCGCACCTTCACGCCCGTGCTCGGCTGGTTGACGAGCACCTGATCGTTGACCCACCACGCGCTGGCATGGGGGCGCAGCAGCGAGATGCGCTGCAGCTTGGGGTCCGTCCCGCCGGGCTGGTTGGAGTAGAGCACCTTGCCTGCCTTGCCCTTGACTTCGAGCAGCACCGGCACGTTCGCCTGCGCGCGCGCCGAGCTCGAGCTCAGCCTGACCGCGAGCGCGCCCCGGCCGCCGCTGCTCAGCAGCGTCGTGTGCGATACGCGCACCGAGCGGTTCGGCGCGCCGAGCTTCAGCGCGCCCGGTTCGTGTTCGCGCGCGACCACGGCTTCGCGTTCGATCTTCGCGCTTTCGCTCTCCGTGCTCTCGCAGGCAGCGAACGTCACGGTCAGGGCTCCACAGCCGACCACGACGAGCGCTCGCTTCAGGACTCCCGGCCGCATGGCCAGGAGCCGCCGTCGGGAGAGCTCATCCGAAGGCTCCCCGCACGTAGTCGCGCGTGCGCGTCGCACGCGGTTCGTCGAACACCTGCGCCGTCGAGCCGTACTCGACGAGGTCGCCCAGGTACATGAACGCCACCTTGTCCGCCACGCGATGGGCCTGCGCGAGGTTGTGCGTGACGACGACCACCGCCAGGTCGCGGCGCAGCTCGCCGATCAGCTTCTCGATCGTCGCCGTTGAGATCGGGTCCAGCGCGCTGCACGGCTCGTCCATCAGCAGCACCTCCGGGCGCGGCGCGATCGCGCGGGCGATGCACAGCCGCTGCTGCTGGCCGCCCGACAGGCGCAGCGCCGGCCGGTCGAGGTCATCGCCGACCTCCTCGTACAGGCCCGCGCGCTTGAGCGCTTCGATGACCTGCGGTTCCAGCTCGCGCCGGCGCGGCTTCTTGCGCGACTGTTCGCGCAGCGCGAAGGCGACGTTGTCGAAGATCGACATCGGGAACGGGTTGGGCTGCTGAAAGACCATCGCCACGCGCGAGCGCAGGCGCGTGTCGGCCATCCCGTGGATGTCCTCGCCGTCGAGCAGCACCTTGCCGGCGCGCGACGCGCTCGGCGTCAGCTCGGTCAGCCGGTTGAGCGTGCGCAAGAGCGTCGTCTTGCCGCATCCCGACGGCCCGATCAGCGCGAGCACCTCGCCCTTGTGGATCGACAGCGAGACCGACTTGACCGCCTTTTTGGCGCCGTAGCCGATGCTCACGTCCTCCAGGCGAAGGCGCTCGGGGCCGGAGGAGTGCGCGGCGCGCACTGCCTCGCGCTCCTGCGGCGGGAGCACCGGCAGCGGCGCACGGTCGACCACGATCGTGCGCACCGGCGGGACCGCGGACGCGCCCGCCGCGGCGGGCGGGGAAGCCTCGTCGGATGCCGGCTCGGCGCGCGCCTGCAGCGCCTCCGCGGCCGCCGCGTGGGTCTCGGCCTGCTCGGCCGAGGCGAAGCGGGGCTCGCTGCGGCGTGGGTCCTCGCTGTCGCTCATCCGCTTCTCAGCGCGCTCGAGCAACATCTCGTCGGGTGTCATGAAGCACCTTCCCCACCAAAGTTGTCCAACACAATCTCCATAGAATCGCTCAGGTTAGCGGGGTTTACGAGAGTTGTAAAGCGCCTGGCGAGTGCTCAGACGACCGCGCCGGCGACCGTCATCCCGGTCGTGTCCGCCTGCGAGCGTCCGATGCGATCGACGATCAGGTTGAGCACGAGCACGAAGATCAGCAGCACGAACGCCGCCGCGTAGGCCTTCTGCGGCGCCGCCCCTTCGCCCGCCGGCGAGTTGTTGTAGACGTAGCTCGTCAGCGTCGAGCCCGTTCCGCGCAGCACGCTGAGTCCGGGCACCGAGCCCTGCGGGTCGATCCGCAGCGAGTCGCCGAGCAGCAGCACGATGATCGCCGTGTCGCCGATGATCCGGCTGACGCCGAGCGTCACGCCGGTCGCGATGTTCGAGCGCACGCTCGGCAGCAGCACCCGGCGGATCGTCGCGATCCGCGTCTTGCCAAGCGCGAAGGCCGCCTCGCGCATGTGCGCCGGAACCGCCTGCAGCCCGTCGCGCGTCGCCGTGAACATCGGCGGCAGCGCGATCAGCGACATCATCGCGCCGGCCGCGATGTAGGACTTGCCGAAGACCCCGCCTCCGGCCGCCTTGAACGAGAACGGGGCGAAGATGCCGAGCTGGAAGATCGACAGGCCGAACAGCGCGATCACGATGTCGGGCGTTCCCGCGACCATCTCGATCGCCGACTCGACCATCCGCGCCAGCCACGTCGGGCGACCGTACTCGGCGATCCAGATCGCGCCGCCCACGGCCAGCGGCACCGCCAGCACGATGCCGATCAGCGTGAGGATCCCCGTGCCGATCAGCGCGTCGCGAAAGCCACCCGAGCCGCTCTGGCTCGTGCTGATCGACGGGCGCTGGACGAAGCAACTGCGGGCGCAGGTACTCGATCCCGCGATAGGCCATGTAGCCGACGATCGCCACCGCGATCAGGCACAGGCCGATCCCCGCGCACCAGGCGAAGCCCAGCGCGAGCCGATCCAGCCAGCGCCATTCGAGCGGCGAGGAGCGCTTGCCGCGCCCGCTCTGCATCGGCGGCCCCGACGGCAGCGTCGGCCGCCACTCGCCGACGGCGCTCATCCGCGCACCTGGTACTTGCGCAAGGGCAGCTTGATGAGATAGCCGGCCACCGACAGCACGAACGCGCTGAACAGCAGCAAGAGCGCCCACGCGTACAGCGCCGAGCCGAGCGCCGGCGCGCCGATCCCTTCGTGGTAGTCGACGATGCCCGAGGCGAGCGTGCGCAGCGGCTCGAAGAAGAACACGAGGCCGTCGATCGGCTTCGGCGAGAAGGCCTTCGAGCCGGAGACCATCGAGATCATGATCGCCTCGCCCAGCGCGCGCGCCGTGGCGAGCACGGCCGCGGCCACGATCGCCGGGCGCGCCGCGCGCAGCGTCACCGCGAGCATCGCCCGCAGCGGGTTCACGCCGAGCGCGATCGCCCCCTCGCGCCACGAGTTCGGCACCGAGGAGAGCGCCTCGCAGATCAGCGCCACCATGATCGGCGTGATCATCACCGTCAGGATCAGGACCGTCACCGACAGCCCCGCGCCCGTCAGCTCGACCACGTTCTGCACCGATTCGCGCTGTGCCGTGGAGATCAGGTCGTTGCCGACGAACGGCACCAGCACGAGGATCCCGATCAGGCCGTAGATCACCGACGGCACCGACGCCAGCAGGCGGATCACCGGGACCGCCACGCGCCGCAGCCGCGCCGGCGCCAGCTCGACGATGAAGATCGAGGAGAAGACCGCGATCGCGAGCGCCAGCACGACCGCCACGGCCGTGCTCAGCAGCGTGCCGTAGATCAGCGTCCACGCGCGCAGGTGGTAGGCCGACGGCGGCGGGTGCTGCGTCGTGTTCTGCATGTCCGCCAGCTGCCGACCCAAATCGCCGCCGCCCGAGCCGAGCCACGAGAGGCCGTTGTGTTCGAAGATCGGCCACGCGTTGATGCCGACGAACACGACCATCGCGACGACCAGCGCGCAGACCATGAACGACACCGCGCCGAGCGTGCGCTCGGCGCGGATGTCAGGCCATGGACGCCTGAGGCGTTCCAGCAACTGTCTCTCCTGTTCCCCTCAGGCCCCCGGCATGCCGCTTAGATCGTCAGCCACTGCGTGTTGATGATCTTCGCCGCCGCCGACGAGCGCTCGATCCAGCCGATGAAGGCCGAGGAGGCGCCCGTCGCCTTGCCTTTGGTCACCTCGTAGAAGCGCGCCGTGCCCGAGTACGTACCGGCTTTCACGTTCGCGTGGTTGCACGCGACGCCGTTGTAGCCGACCGCGTTGACCGTGCCTTTGTCCGACTGGTAGTTCGACACGAAGCCGATCGAGTTCGGGTCGCTTTCGACCTTCGCGCGCATCAGACCCTCAGAAGGTTCTTCCGCGGCTTTCGTCGAGACTTTCTTGCCTTCCAGGAACAGCGTCTGGAAGTTCGTCAGCACGCCTGCCACCGAGGTGCGGCTGATCACGTCGATCGGGCCGCTCGCCGTCGCTCCGGGGACCGCGCTCCAGGCGACCGTTTTCCCCGTGAAGATCGAGACGACCTGCGAGCTCGACAAGTTTGCCAGCGGGTTGGACTTGCTCGTGATCACGCAGATGCCGTACTTGGCGATCGGGTAGAAGACCAGCCCCGGCGGGTCCGCGGCGACCGGGTCGCGTGAGACGTCGCCGATCGAGACGCGGCCGGCAGCGACGTCGTTGACGCCGATCTGCGCACCGCCCTGGGTGATTTTGAACTTCACTTTTTTCGGGTGCGTCTTTATGTACTTCTGCGCGAGCAGCGAGACCAACGGGTAGGAGGCCGTGGCGCCGCTGATCGTGATCGTGGAGAGCGCAGAGGCAGCCGCGGGCGCCGCGACCCCCACGACGCCAGCCACCGCGAAGGCGAGGGAGAGACGGCGGAATCGATTCATTGAGGAGTTGCTCCGTTTCTGGTGCTCGAGGCACGGTTTTGGACGACTGAGGAGCGCGAAGATAGCATAATGTTGATAAATATTGTCGAGATAAGTAGATTTATGGGGAAGCGGTGGCCCGGGTCCTAATTCCCGCGCACCGCAAGCATCGAATGGACAACTCCGAGCGACAACCACAGCCCCTGTCGGGAGCGGCCAGCCGGCCCGAGCGCAGCGACCAGCTGGCGCCGCGAGCCGGTGCGCGCACGCGGCTGCCCTCGCGGCGCGCCAGCCTCGTGCTCGCCGTGGCGATGCTCACGATCGGCGTCGCCGTCGGCGCCGCGATCGGTCCCGCCCCCGCGACCTCGCTCGCCGGTAATGGAAACATCGTCCAGAAGCTGCCCGCGCTGATCGCCGCCATCGCTGCGCGTGGGCACTCGGCTGCGCCGACACAACCGGCCGCCACGAGCACGCAGCCGCCCCCGATCACCCCGCAGGCGACGCCCGCGGCCAGCTCGACTCCCGCGGCCGCGACCAGCGCCCCGGCGCAGGAAGCGACGCAGCCATCATCCGAATCTCAAAAAAAATCCTCCAGCACGCAGGGCAAAGCTCCCAACAGCGGCACGTCCAACTTGCCACCGATCACGAGCGTGTGGCTGATCGAGCTTTCCGGCAGCTCCTTCAACGAAGCCCTCGCCAACCCCACCGCCGCCCCCTACACGACCGGCGAAGCGATCCCCAAGGGAACGTTCCTCTCGAGCTGGACCGCGCTCAGCGCGAGCGCCTTCGCCGCCGACGCTGCGCTCGCCGAACACCGCGCCACCGTCGGCGGCACGCCGCCCGTGCTGCACACGATCGTCCAGCCCGCCTGTCCCGAAGGTCCGGCGGCCGCCGCCTGCCTGCCCGGAACGCCCGCCGGGATCGCGCTGGCCGACGCCTTCCTGAAGGCCACGATCGCCTCGATCACCCAGAGCACGACGTACTCCGAACACGGGCTGATCGCCGTCACCTACGCCACCGTCGCGGACCCCGCCGGTGCCGAACTGCCGGCCGGCTCGGCGAGCTCGACGCTCGTCTCGCAGCCGCCCGCCGGGGTGCTGCTGCTCTCGCCCTTCGCCAAAGCCGGCGCCAAGCCGGCGACCGCGTTCGACCCGACTTCACCAAAGCAGAGCCTCGAAAAGCTCCTGCACTGACACACCAAGCGATCCACGTCCCACGACAACGAACGGAGAACCTGTTGCACGCATCACGAACCGCCCACCGAAAGGCCACGCTCTGGCTGGCCGCGATCGTGGGCGTGCTCGCCCTGTCGCTCGCCAGTCCCGCAATGAGCCAGGCCGAAGAATCGAACCCCAACAACTACAACTGCCTCGGCAGCCTCGCCGCCGGGACGCCCGAAGCGGGAAGCGAAGAACAGCAGGTTCAGTACACGTTCTACTGCAACGGCCCAATCACCGGTTTTCAGGTGCAGTCGCAGATTCCCGTGACCGGTGTCTCCAGTCCACCCGAAGTGACAAACCTCGAAAAAAAACTGGTCGCTGACACTTTCTCGTGCTCCGGCGAACTGCCCGGCTGGGCCGCCAACTGCGTCGGCTCGACCGTCGCCGGCTATGAGAACGTGACCGGGCAGTTCGCGATCGGCACCAAGCTCTGCGCCGAGCCGCGCGTCGACGCCCTGCTGAGCGTCGTCTACGCCTACCTCGAAAAAGGCAAAGTCACCCAGGCGATCTCCGGTCCCTACGACCTCGGGCGCCCCAAAGGCTGCAAGCCCGACTTCTACTCGAAATACAACCGCTTCAACCCGGCGCCGCTGCCTTCCAAGAAGGCGGCCAAGAAGAGTAAAACCGGCAAGAAGAAGGCCGCCAACAAGAAGGCCGCCGCCAAGAAATAGCCGGAACGCATCCGCTGACAGGGCGGCGCCGCGTCGAGGCGGCGCCGCCCTTAGGCTCCGGGGATGAGGCGCACAGCGCGCATCGCCCCCGTCGCGGCCACGCTTTGCCTGGCATCGCTTCTCGCCGCGTGCGGGTCGAGCTCCTCCAAGACCGGCTCCTCGGGGCCTCGCCCGGCATTCACATCGACCAGCGCCGCAACTCCGGCGCCGACCGACTGCGCCACGGCCGTCGCCCGACCGCTCGGCGAAGTCGCCTCGCGCATCTACGACGCCGCCTCGCGTGGCAGCAATGCCGGGGAGGCCGTCGGGAGGGTGAAGGCCTCGCGAGCGCTCGCGAGCGCGATCGCGGCTGACGATCGCACCGCGGCGAGCGCCGCGCTGCGCAGCCTGCTCGTGAACCAGATCGCGCGGATCGACGTCAGCAGGGGCGGACGCCCGTTCGCCAGTGCCGGCTCCGGCGCCGCCGTCGCCCCCGTGCGCGGATCGATTCCCGGAACCGACGCGAGCTTCGTGCTCTCCGTGCAGTCCGCCCGCGCCTACATGCAGGTCGCGCACCAGGTGACCGGCGCCCAGTTGGTCCTGTACCGGTCCTCCAGCCGGTTCGCCGGGACGATCGGCGGCCCCCCCGCTGCGCGCGCCCGGCGTGATCGGCCGATCACCTACGCCGGTCGCCGCTACCGGCTCACGTCGGTCGGGGGCACGGCGTATCCGTCGGGGCTGCTGCGCATCGTGCTGCTCGTACCCTCGAGCGCCATCGCCTGCCCGCACTCGCTCACGCAGGCGCGCGTGGAAGCGCTCGGGCACGTCGGCGAACGGATCTATGCCGAGGAGGCCGGCAGCTCCTACGTGCGGGGAACCCTGCGCCAGATCGAAGCCGACCAGGGCTTCCAGCGGGCGATCGCCGCGCGCGACACGACTGCCATCCGCGCCGCCATCGTGCGCTTCTTCGGCGCGCACATCCACGTCGTGCGCGTCCGCGCCTACGCCGTCGAACCCGGTGGCGCCGAGCGCTTTCTCTACGACCTCGGCGGACCCTACGTGCTCGCCCCCGTCCACGGCTCCGTGCACAGCGGCGGCAAGCTCGTCGGGCGCTTCTCCTTCGCGATCCAGGACGACGCCGGCTATCTGCGCCTGGCGCGGCTGTTCACCGGCGCCGAGGTGCTGATGCGCGTCGGCTCAAAGCAGGTGATGGGCTCGCTCGAGCCCGGGCCGCCCAGCATCCCCGACCACGGGACCGTCGAATACCGCCGAAAGTCCTATGAGGCCTACTCGTTCTCAGGCGTGGCGTTCCCCTCCGGGCCGCTGCGCATCTCGCTGCTGATCCCCAAGGCCTAGCGCGGCTCGCCGCAGAGCGTGCGGGTCGTCGCCGCTACAGCAGGCTGTTGGTCATGCGTTCGACCTCGGCGATCGACGTGAGCCCCTCGCGCACCTTGTCCATGCCGTCGTCGCGCAGTCGGCGCATCCCTTCGCGCACGGCCACCGTCACCATCACGTCGACCGAAGCGCGCTCGAGGATCAGCGCGCGGATGTGCTCGGACACGCTCATCACCTCGTACACGCCCAGGCGTCCGCGATAGCCCGAGCCGCCACAGCGCGAGCAGCCGACCGCCTCGAACGGTTCCGCGCCGGCGAGCCCGTGTTCGGCGAGCACGCTGTCGGCCACTTTCAACGGCTTCTTGCAGTGCTTGCAGAGCAGGCGCACGAGTCGCTGGGCGACGATGCAGTCGACCGCCGAGGAGACCAGGAACGGCTCGATGCCCATGTCGATCAGGCGGCCCAGACCGCTCGGCGCATCGCGCGTGTGCAGCGTGCTCAGCACGAGGTGGCCCGTCAGCGCAGCCTCGATCGCGATGTGCGCCGTCTCGCGGTCGCGGATCTCTCCGACCATGATCACGTCCGGGTCGGCGCGCAGCATCGAGCGCAGCCCGACGTCGAACGTCACGCCCGCCTTCGGCGCGATCTGCATCTGCTTGATCCCCGCGATCCGCTGCTCGACCGGGTCCTCGATCGTGAGGATGCTGCGTTCGCCGTCGTTCAGCTCGTGCAGCGCCGCGTACAGCGTCGTCGACTTGCCCGACCCCGTCGGACCCGTCACGAGCACCGCACCGTTCGGCTTCTTGATCGCCGATTTGAACTGCTCGAGCGCCTGCTTCGGCATACCCAGCGAATCCAGGCCCTGGATCACACCGCTCTTGTCGAGGATGCGCAGCACCACGCCCTCGCCGTAGACCAGCGGCAGCGTGACCACGCGGATGTCCACGCGGCGGCCGTCGACCGTCAGCGCGAAGCGTCCGTCCTGCGGCATGCGCTTCTCCGAGATGTCGAGGTCGGCCATGATCTTGATGCGCGAGACCACGCCCATCGCCATCTTGCGCTTGACCGTCGCCGCCGGCGCGAGCACGCCGTCGACGCGGAACAGCACGCGCGTGTCGCCCTCTTCCGGGTTGACGTGGATGTCCGAGGCGCCCTGCTGGACGGCCTGCGCCACGATCGAGTGCACGAGCTTGATGATCGGGGCGTCGCGGTCGGCCTCGTCGACCTGCAAGTCCTGCTCTTCGTCGGCATCGACGTCCTCCTCGACGATGTCCTCGATCGAGTCGTCCATCCGCGCCAGGCGCGCGAGCAGCAGGTTGAGGTCCTCGACCGACGCCGCCACCGGCTTCACGCGGCGACCCGTCATCATCGCCACGTCGTCGATCGTCAGCACGTTCGTCGGGTCGGCCATCGCCAGCAGCAGCGTGCCGTCCTCGCCGAAGCCGATCGGCACCGACTGGTAGCGCTTGCTCGCTTCCGAGTTGAGCAGGTTCGCAGCGCCCATGTCGAGGTCGTAGACGGCCAGATCGACGTAGTCCAGGCCGAAGCGCTCCGCCACCACGCGCGCCAGCTGGTCGTGGCGCAGCACGCCCTGCTCGACCAGCACGAGGCCCGTCGGGCGTCCCTGGCTGCGCGCCGTCTCGACCGCCTCGTCGACCTGCTTGCGATCGGCGAAGCCCAGATCGACGACCACTTCGCCGATCATCCGCGTCGAGCGCCCCGTGCGCCGTGGCGGATACAGACCGGTGCCGGGGCCCTTCGGCTCCTGCTCCGGTGTCGTCTCCGGACCGCCCGGCTGCGCAACCGGCGTATCGCTGGTTGGATTGGTCTCCGTCGCCTCGGCCGAGCGTGCAGCAGTCGGCTCGGCCGTCGGCGTGCCGACGTCGCTCATAGCTACTACATCGGCAGCAGAGCTGCCGGCCTTGACTCCGGTCCGGCTCCGGGGGAAACCCTTACGAAACGGGGCTCAAAGGCCTTGCTCGAAGGCGCCCTTGACCTGCGCGTCGACCGCGTTCAGCCGGTACAGGGCAAGCGCCTCGGCCGAGGCGAAGCGCGCCCCGCCCGCGCTGTCCGGGCCGTGGTGCATCAGCACGCAGTGCTCGAGCGCGAGGCGCCGCTCGGCGGGGAGCGAGTCCGGCATGTGGCGCGCCAACGTGCGCAGGCCCAGCTCGACATGGCCGAGCATGCGTCCCTCCGCGCTGCGCGCGATCTCCGCGCCGTAGGTGAACTCGCGCGTCTTGCCCAGGTCGTGCACGAGCGCCGCGCTCAGCAGCAGGTCTCGATCCAGCCGCGGGTGAAGCGCGCACAGCTCGTGCGCCAGCGTCGCCACCCCGACCGTGTGCTCGAGCAGGCCGCCGAGGTAGGCATGGTGGCCACCGGCCCGCTGTCCCGGAATCGAGCACGGCGCGCGGCGCAGCTCCGCGCGCAGCTCGGCGTCGGCGAGCACGTTCGCCAGCAGCAGCTTCAGCGGCGCTTCGTAGACCTCGCGCGCGAGATGCTCGAGGAACCCTTCGAGCTCGTCGAGGTCGCGGTAGGCGGTCGGCAGGAAGCCCGCCGGGTCGGCCTGGCCCTCCTCGGCGCGCGCGATCGAGGAGATGTTGACCTGCAGCTTCTCGCGGATAGCGCTCGACGCGCCCGCGCACGTGGACGAGCTCGCCCCGCTCGAAGCGCCCCGCGAGCAGATCGGCGTCGTTGAACACGCGCGCGAGGATCGTGCCCGTCGAGTCGCCGAGCTCCACGTTCAGGTACGGCCGTGCCCGCCCGCGAGATCTGCCGTTCCTTGCGCGTGCACGCGAACACGCCGTCGAGCTCGTCCTGGTCGCGCAGCGTCGCGATCGTCTGACGCGCGTCGCGCTCGGAGCGCCGGTCCGGGGATCGCCTCCGCACGCCCGGCGGGGCTGTCCGCGGCGCCCTCATACGACGGTGTGCTCGTGGCGGAGCTCATCGTTTCATCATGTACGGTGGTTCGGATGCAGCCGCTGATCTGGGATCGCCGTCCCGACGGCCTTCGCGCCCCCGCGATGGTTTGCGCGTTTCAGGGCTGGAACGACGCCGGAGACGCCGCCTCGAGCGCCGTCTCCTTCCTCGCCTCCTCGCTGCAGGCACGGCGCTTCGCGCGGATCGACTCCGAGGAGTTCTACGACTTCCAGACCAACCGCCCGAGCGTGCAGTTCAACGACGAGCAACGAGCGCGAGATCGTCTGGCCCGCCGTCGAAGTGCTCGAGGCGAGCGCGCCGCGCGCGCCGCGTGACCTCGTGCTCGTGCAGGGCGTCGAGCCCTCGCTGCGCTGGCGCTCCTTCACGCAGCACATCGTCGAGCTCGCCGAGGCGCTCGGCGTGCAGGTCGTCGTCTCGCTCGGCGCGCTGCTCGGCGACGTGCCGCACACGCGCCCCGTGTCGATGTCCGGCCATGCCACCGACCCGGCGTTGATGGAGCGCCTTGGCATGCAGGGCTCGACCTATGAGGGACCGACGGGCATCGTCGGCGTGCTGCACGCCGCATGCGCCCAGGCCGGGCTGCCCTCGGCGAGCCTGTGGGCCGGCGTGCCGCACTACGTCGCCGCCGCCGCCAACCCGAAGGCCGCGCTCGCGCTCCTGCGGCGCGTCGAAGGCCTGATCGGCGTCTCCGTCGACGTCTCCGAGCTCGAGTCCGCCGCCGCCGACTACGAGCGCCAGGTCGGGCTCGCCGTGCAGAGCGACCCCGACATCCAGGCTTTCGTCGAACGCCTCGAGCAGGCCGCCGAGGGCGAGGAGGACGTGGCGCCCGAGGACGTCCCCTCCGGCGACGCGATCGCGCGTGAATTCCAGCGTTTCCTGCGCCAGCGCGGTCGCGAGGCGTAGGTCGCCGAAGCCCGCGGCGCGGCACGGCGCTTCGCGGTGCGCCGCGAGCGGACCGTCTACTTCTCCGCCACCGGACAGACGATCCGGTAGTCGCAGATCGAGCACGCCGCGTGCGAAGGCGTCGGCTCGAACTCCTGCGCGAGGATCCCCTCGCCGACCTCCATCACGAGCTGCTTCACCGAGGCCTCGTCCTGTGCCCCGCGCGGCACCGGCACCTTGAGGTCGTCGAGCACGTAGTAGTAGGCCTGGCGCGAGGAGCCGAGACCCCAGTCCTCGCGCGCCGCGAGCGCATACAGCGAAAGCTGCACGTCGTCCTTCAGCTGCTCCGCGCTCTTCGGGCGCGAGGTCTTGTAGTCGATCAGCTCGTAACGCTCCTGCGCGCCGCCCTCGCCGGCGCCCGACTCGGCCGCGCGTGCGCCTCGTCCGCCTCGCTGCCGCGGATTCGATCGACGCGATCGACGCGCCCGCGCAGGTGGTGCGGGCCAAGCCGGAAGGAGAAGCTGCGCTCGAACCAGACCGGTTCGGCGTCCTGCCCGCTCAGGCGCGCGTGGTAGCGATCGAGCGCGGCGCGGGCCTTGGCCAGCAGCTCGCCCTCGTACTCGCTCTCGCCGAAGCCCGCGCGACGCCAGCCCGCGTCGAGCAGCTCGTGCATCTGCTCGAGCGTCTGCGCGCCGTCGCAATGGAAGCGCTCGAGCACCTGGTGCACGACGATGCCGAAGCGCTGGTGCGGCGTCTGCTCGGTCGGGATCCGCAGCACGCGCGCGAACTTGTAGCGCAACGGACAGCTGCGGTAGGTCTCGATGTCCGACGCCGACAGCGCGAGGCCGACGCCCTTGCGCGGCAGGAACGGGCTCGAGCGAGTGCTGTTCGCGCCCGCCGACGTCCGAGCGTGCCGTGAGCGCCTGATCGAGCGGCGAGGTCTGGAAGATCTCGCGCTGCACCGGCGTCGTCGCCGCGAGCAGCCGGGCGTTGACGTCGGCCAGCGCCTCCGCCAGCTCCTGCCCGGCGGGTCGCTGCAGGAGCGCCGCCAGCTTGAGCAGCTCCAGGTAGCGCACGACGCCGTGGGAGATGTCCAGTTCGGTGTCCAGGCGCAGCTCGCCTAGGTGCCCGCCGATCCGCCCGACGCTCTCGAGCACCTCCTCGCGCAGCCGCTGGTAGCTCTCCTGGAGGTGCTCCTGCTCGGGACTTGCCGTCTCGGCGGCCGCTGCATCCTCTGCCGCAGCGCCGGCGTCGAGAGCCGGCGCTGCGTCATCGCGCGGGTCGGGCTCCGGCTGGGCCGAGCCCGTGCGCGATCGCGGCACGACGGTGGCCAGGTGACGGGCCAGCTCGCGCGGAGTCGCGTCCGGATCGCCGCGGACGAACTCGACCGTGAGCTCTCGCAGTCCGCTCAGGCTCGCATCGCGAGCCGCCGCCTCGCTGGGCGTCAGCAACGCCCGCCCGCGCGTCCCGAGCAGCTCGATCAGCTCGGCGATGAAGGCGTCCGGAGCGAGCGTGTCGAGGCCGCCGGCCGCGCTGCGATGCACCGCGACGAAGCGCTCGATCCGTTCGCGCGCCTCCGGCGGCACCTGCGGCGACTCGCTGGCCGCCGTCAGGCCGGAGACGAGATCGAGTTTGCGCCGCCTGGCGACCTGGATCACGCGCGCAAGGTGCGTCTGGCGCAGCTCGATCGGTGGGCGCGCGAGCGCGCGCACGACGGCCGCCGCATCTTGCGGGTCGACCAGCAGGCGCACCCAGGCGAGCACATCGCGCACCTCCGCCCGCCGCAGGAAGCTCGCCGCGCCGGGATCGGCCGCGAGCTCTGGTGCGGTTCGTGAGACGGACACCATCCAAGGATACGAGTGCCCGGGGTTGCCGGCCAGGGACGCCTGGCGGTGCGGGGGTTGGAAGACCACAATGCGCACGGCCGCCCGGGACGAGCGAGACAGCCCGGACAAACTTAAGGGCGACTGAGATGGCGGGGCTACGCTCTGTTGGTGGACCCGATCGATTGGCGCGCAGCGCAGCGGATCGGCGAGCGCCTCGCCGGCTCGCCGCCGCACGGCGGCGTGCGCGCCTCCTCAGTGCAGCCGCGCGCGTATGACTTCGCGCGGCGCGTGAGCGAGTACAGCGGCCTGCAGACGCCGAGCGAGCTGCCGCCGATCGAGGCCGTCGACCGCTCGGCGTGGATCGCCGCCAACCTCAACACGATGCGACCGATGCTCGGCGGCCTCAGCGAGCGGCTCGGCGACGGGACCGGTCCGCTGGCTGGTCCGCTGCGCTCCGCTTCGGGCTTTCTGCTGGGAGCGCAGGTGGGCGCGCTGACCGGCGTCCTCTCCCAGCGCGTGCTCGGCCAGTACGACCTGGCGCTGCTCGAGGAGACGACAACGCCGCGCCTGTTGCTGCTCGCGCCGAACCTCGCGATCGCGGCGCGTAACCTGTCGGTCGACCGTGACGAGCTCGTGCTGTGGGTCGCGATCCACGAGATCACCCACGCCGTGCAATTCACCGCCGCGCCGTGGCTGCGCGGGCACATCGGCGGGATGCTGCAAGGAGCTGATCGACGGACTGCAGGTCTCGCTCGCCGGCAAGCCCGAGACCAACGGCGACGGTGCGGGCTGGCGCGAGCGGATCAAGCTGCCCGACCCCTCCGAGCTGCGCGAGTTCGCCGAGCGCGCGCGCAGCGGTGAGCTCTTGCGGCTCACGCTCGGCGAGGATCGCTGGGCGCTGGTCGAACGAATGCAGGCCGCGATGTCGCTGATCGAGGGCCACGCCGAGCACACGATGGACGCGATCGGCGCCGAGGTGCTCCCCTCGCTGCCGCGCCTGCGCGCCGCGATGACGCGCCGGCGCGAGTCGCGCGGGCTGCCCTGGCGCGTGCTCGAGCGCCTGCTCGGGCTGGAGATGAAGATGCGCCAGTACGAGGTCGGCCGGCGCTTCTGCGACGCCGTCGTGCAAGAGGGCGGTCGGGAGGCGCTCGCGCGCGTATGGAGCGGGCCCGAGCAGCTGCCGAGCGGGGATGAGCTCGAGCATCCGGCGCGCTGGGTGCAGCGGACCGCCGTCGCGCACGGCGGCTCGATCGCTTAGCGGCTCAGCGACGCGCCGAGGCGCGTCAGACGTGTCCGCGACACGCGAACACGACCCGAACATCGCCGCCGAGAAGAAGTCGTCTGAGCGCCTCCACAGCGCCGATCCCCAGCCTTTCCGGGCCGAACGCATGTTCCTCCTGTTACAAGCTCGGTCGCGATAACACCCAGTCAACACGGGGTCTTTGGCCCGTGGTACGATTTCGTTGTAACAAAGTTCCAAGGACGGGTTACAAACAGGTGTTCGATTCCAGCAGATCGGGTATCGAGACCGAACAAACCCGCACCTCCTCGCAAGGGCGAGGAAGAAGAGGAGACCCGCTCCAGATGGCCACCACCACCACAACTTCCCCCCGCAGCACCAAAGCGGGCGCAAAAACGGCGAAAGCCAAAAAACCGGCCCGTAAAGCCGCTCGCCGCACGACGACGCAGTCGAAAGCGACGACCGCCAAGGCCGCGCGCACCCGCGCCATCCACCAGTCCGAGTCGGCCGCCAAGCAGGCCCAGACGGCCGCGAGCGAGACCGTCGGCGTGTTCGGCGACTACGCCGAGCGTGCGCTGCTGATCCCCGTCGGCGTCGCCCTCACGGCCCGCGACAAAGTCGTCTCGGGCGTCAACGACACGATCTCGAGCTACTCGTCGACGAGCAAGGCCCAGGCTCAGCTGCGCCGCTTCGAGCGCCGCGGCGCCACGGCGCGCAACCGTCTCGAGCGCGAGGTGCGCAAAGCGCGTGTCCGCGTCGAGCGCGAACTGCGTCAGCGCCGTCGTGAGATCGAGAAGACCGTCGGCGACCTCGAAAAGCGTCGTGACTCGGTCGCCAAGAACGGCAGCGACCTCGCCAGCCAGGTTCAGGAGCGCATCCTCAGCCTCGTATAGCGAGAACCAGCTTCCCCCGCCCGGCTCGGAGAGACCGGTAGCGGGAAAGTCTGTCGGCCTCATATCCCGCCGGCAGTAGTAGCACCCTCTCCTCCCTCGACTCGCGGGGCGGTCCCCATCGCCCCGCGAGTCATTTAAGGAGCGGGGCGTCTAGATGGTTTGGAATTGAGTTCGATCTGGCTCATGCCAGTTTGCAGGGATTTAGATGAATATCCAGATTACTCCAAATGAGTCCAGCTTTTTGGAGATATGCTAAGCTCCAGATTCTTGGCGTAACTTGGCCTAATTTGGAGTAGCTCTGCGTGTATGTAGCTCCCGCTCCCACTCTCTCTGACACCCTCGGCAAGGTCCTTGAGAAAGGCACCGAGCGCCTACCTGAATTGCTCAGGCTTGGCCTCGTGGAAGATGGGCGGGACTACGTCCATTGGGACAAGCTGCGTCAACTCGAGCCTCCAGGTGACCTAACGACTGAAGAGTGGTGGCTGCTGATCAAGTGGGGGCGCCAGAACTTCCATCGGCCAATCCCGCTCACGGATCCTCTCGGGAGCCATTTCGTCTATGGGGTTCCGGACATCGTGGCGCGCCGCCTCCATTATGTGGACCAGCGATGCGCGGGAGAGGTCGCGATGTCGGAGGTTGTAACGGCTGATGCACAAGCACGCCAGCACTACCTCGTGAACTCCCTGATGGAGGAGGCGATCCGGTCCAGCCAGCTCGAGGGAGCAACCACCACTCGCGGGGTCGCCAAGGAGCTGCTCCGAACTGGTCGCAAGCCAAAAGACCGTAGCGAGCGGATGATCCTGAACAACTATCGAGCGCTGCTTTATATGCGCGATGAGATGCCTAGCGAGCTAACCCCGGGAACCGTGTTAGAGCTTCAACGCATCCTCACGGATGGAACGCTCGACAACCCGGACGCAGCTGGCCGCCTTCAGCGGCCGGACGAAGAGCGCATCGCCGTCGTGGACGGCCTCGACGGCACGGTCATCCACGCTCCCCCTCCCGCGGAGCAGTTGCCGGCGCGGCTTCAGGCCCTATGCGACTTCGCGAACGAAGGCGAAACGCCAGACCGGTTTATTCACCCAGTCCTTCGCGCCATTCTTCTGCACTTCTGGCTCGCCTACGACCATCCGTTCGAAGACGGCAACGGTAGAACGGCACGAGCGCTGTTCTACTGGTACATGCGGACCCATGGCTACTGGCTGGTCGAGTACTTGTCGATCTCCCGCATCCTGCGCCACGCACCCAGCAAGTACACGCGCTCGTTCGTACTGACGGAGACCGACGAGCGAGACGCAACGTACTTCATCGCCTATCAGCTCGAAGTCGTCCAGCAAGCCGTGGAACAGCTCCATGACTTTCTCGGGCAGAGGATCAAGGACGTCAGGGATGTTGAAGCCCTACTCAAGGGCTCAGACCAGTTCAATCACAGGCAGTTCGCGCTGCTCGCAAACGCCCTGCGTGTGCCGGACGCGATCTATACGTTCCAGACACATGCTTCAAGCCACGGGGTCACGCACGAGACGGCGCGGGCAGACCTGTTACCGCTCGTGGAGATCGGGCTTCCTCGAAAAGCGTCGTCAAGGGCGTCGCTATACGTTCGTACCCGATGCGGATCTCGCAAAGCGCCTGAGGGCGGCCCGCTAGTCGTTGTCCGACAGGCGTCCGGCCTACGACTCCAGGTTTGGCACAATGGCCAGCGAATGCCATCCCGCGACGAAATCCTCAAGGCCCTGGAGGTCGTGATCGACCCCGAGCTCCACCGCTCGATCGTGGAGCTGGACATGGTCCGCTCGATCGACGCGAGCCCGAACGGCGTGGTCGACGTGACGGTCTCACTGACGACGCCGGGCTGCCCGATCAAGGGCCACTTCCAGACGGCGGTGGCCGAGGCGGTCACGGCGCTTGAGGGCGTGACGCACACGAACGTCTACTTCGACGTGCTCACGGACACGCAGAAGCAGGCGCTGCAGCAGAAGCTCGGGCGCGGCGGCCTGCCGGAAGGCTCGCTGGCGCAGGTGGCGAACGTGATCTGCATCGGCTCGGGCAAGGGCGGCGTGGGCAAGTCGACGCTGACGGCCAACCTGGCGGCGGCGCTGGCGGGCGAAGGCAAGCGCGTGGGCATCCTCGACGCCGACGTGTGGGGCTACTCGATCCCGCGCATGTACGGGCTCGGCGCGACGCGCCCGCCGGTCTCGGCGGAGCGCAAGATCGTGCCGCTGGAGGCGCACGGCGTGAAGGTCATGTCGATCGGCTTCTTCGTCGAGGAGGACGCGGCGGTCGTGTGGCGCGGGCCGATGCTGCACAAGGCGCTGACGCAGTTCCTGCAGGACGTCGACTGGGGCGCGCTGGACTACCTGCTGGTCGACCTGCCGCCGGGCACGGGCGACGTCTCGATGACGCTCGCCCAGCTGCTGCCGCAGGCGCGCTTCTTGATCGTCACGACGCCGCAGGCGACGGCGCAGAAGGTGGCGCGCCGCTCGGCGCACATGGCCGACAAGGTCAACCTCGAGATCGCCGGCGTCGTCGAGAACATGTCGGGCTTCACGACCCCCTCGGGCGAGCGCTTCCCGATCTTCGGCGAGGGCGGCGGCGATGAGCTGGCAACCGAGCTCGACGTGCCGCTGCTCGGCCGCGTGCCGCTGACGATGCCGCTGCGCGAGCACGCCGACAGCGGCGTGCCGCTGGTCGTCGAGCAGCCGGACGACCCGGCGGCGCAGGCGATCCGCCAGGTCGCGCGCGGCGTGATCGCGATGACGCCGGCGGCGCCGGTGAGCTTGCCGGTGCTTCCTCTCGTGCAGGTTGGCGGCACGCCCGCCAACGGTGCGACACCGCCCGCGCCGGACGGCGCGCCGGCCCCCGCCGAGGAGCGAAAACCGGCGGGCATGTCGCTGCCGATGGCTTAGTCGGCGGTCGCAGGACCCGCGGGACCGGTCGAAAGACCTGGACCCGTGAAGACATCTCTGCGTCAACCGCTTGACAAGCGAAACCGCTTTGAGAGGATCGTTTGACATGTCCGCACCCGGACACCATGAGGGGGAGAGGGAAATAGCTTTGGACGAGGCCGAGCAGGCCGAGAATGGGGCTGTCGCAAACGGCGCGGTCGCGCTCGACGAGCGCCAGGAAATCGACGAGCGCCGCAAGAAGATGGAGCGGCTGCGCTCCGAAGGGGTCGACCCCTACCCGGCCGTCACGCTGTGGGGCAAGCGCACGCGCATCGCCGAGATCCTCGGCGCGCACGACCCGAACTCGCTCGAGCAGGGCGCGCACACCGACATGCGCTACCTCGTCGCCGGACGGCTGATCTCACGCCGCGGGCACGGCAAGACTGCCTTCCTCGACCTGCGCGACCTGTCGGGGTCGATCCAGGTCGTCGTGCGCGTCGACTCGCTCGGGCAGGAGGTCTACGACCGGATCCTGAACTTCGACATCGGCGACATCGTCTCGGTCGAGGGCTGCGTGTACGTGACCCAGCGCGGCCAGCTCGCGCTCGAGGCGATCGAGTGCACGCTGCTGACCAAGACGCTGCGCCCGCCGCCGGACAAGCACCACGGCCTCGGCGACACGGGCACGCGCTACCGCTACCGCGAGCTCGACCTGATCGCCAACCAGGAGACCCGCGACCTGTTCATCACGCGCAACAAGATCGTGCTGGCGATCCGCGAATGGCTGGCCGAGCGCCACTTCGTGGAGATCGAAACGCCGGCCCTGCAGTCGCTGGCGGGGGGCGCCGGGTCGCGGCCGTTCACGACCCATCACAACGCGCTCGACCGCGACCTGTACCTGCGCATCTCGGTGGAGCTGTTCCTCAACCGCTGCATCGTGGGCGGCATGGAGAACGTCTACGACATGGGCAAGGTGTTCCGCAACGAGGGCATCTCGCACAAGCACTCGCCGGAGTTCACGATCATCGAGTTCATGTGTGCCTACTCGGACTACAACGACGTGGCGACGGTGACCGAAGAAATGTTCCGCGACGTCGCGCAGAAGGCGCTCGGGCGCACGGTGATCAAGCGAAACGGCGAAGAGATCGACTTGGCCAAGCCGTGGAAGCGGATCACGATGCGCGAGTTGATCATGGAGCGCTTCGGCCTGGACTTCATGGAGTCCACGCGCGAGCAGCTCGCGGAGGTGCTCGACGAGCCGCTCGACCCAGAGGCGACGTGGGCCGAGGTCGTGGCCGACATCTACTCGGAGAAAATCGAGTCGACGTTGAATCAGCCGACGCACGTGTTCGACTTCCCGCTGGAGCCGTTCCCGATCACCAAGCGCCACGCGGTGCACCCGGAGCTGGCCGAGCACTTCGACGCGGTGATCGGCGGCATCGAGATGGTCTCGGGCGACACCGAGCTGAACGACCCGGTCGACCAGTGGCAGCGCTTCGTCGACCAGCGCAAGCGGCGGATGATCGACGACGAGGACGTGCCGCACCCGAACGACGAGGAGTACGCGCGCGCGATCGAGTACGGCTACTCGCCGACGGCCGGCGGCGGCATGGGCGTCGACCGCCTGATCATGATCCTCACCGAACGCGAGACGTTGCGCGAGGTGATCCCCTTCCCGATCGTCAGGGAGCTCGAAATGAGCTCGAACGGGGCCGCACGCAAACGGCAACGCGGCGAACGGCGCAGCGCCACGCGGCAAGCTCGACCTCGACCCCGGCGTGATCGCCTCCTGCCGCGAGGCGGCGAGCCAGATCGCGGCGCAGGTCTCGCAGGAGATCGCCGGCAAGACGACGGTCTCGGTGGAGCGCACGATCACGCGCCTGCTCGGCGTGGACGGCGTCAACGAACTGGACGCGCCGCTGCCGAACGTGCTCGTCGACCACGTGCGCGACCGCGGCGAGCTCGGACAAGGGCATCGCCTACTGGCTGGGCAACGCGCTGCTGGCCGACCCGCAGGCGACGCCGCAGTCGATCGCCGAGCAGGTCGACGTCGGCGGCCTCGAGCTGCTGCGCGCTGCCGCGCGCGACGCGATGAGGCGATCCGCGAGCGGATCGCCGCGAGTGCGAGCGGCGCGTGGGCGAGATCGCCGAGCGCATGCGCGAGCGGCGCGAGAGTCGCGAGCGCCTCGGCGAGCACCCGCCGCCGCTGCGCTACGTGCTGACGGCGACGGGCAACGTCTACGAGGACGTCGTGCACGGCCTGGCCGTGGCGCAGGCCGGCGGCGACATCGTCGCGGTGATCCGCTCGACGGCGCAGAGCCTGCTCGACTACGTCCCGTTCGGCCCGACGACGGAGGGCTACGGCGGCACGTTCGCGACGCAGGCGAACTTCCGCATCATGCGCGAGGCGCTCGACGAGTGGTCGGAGAAGAACGGCCGCTACGTGCGCCTGTCGAGCTTCTGCTCGGGGCTGTGCATGCCCGAGATCGCCGCGATGGGCGCGATCGAGGGCTTCGACAACATGGTCAACGACGCGCTCTACGGGATCCTCTACCGCGACATCAACCCCGTGCGCGGGCTGATCGACCAGCGCGTCTCGCGCATGATCAACGGCTATTTCGGCGTCGTCATCAACACGGGCGAGGACAACTACCTGCGCACGGCCGACGCGATCGAGGCGGCCCCGTCGGTGACGGCCTCGCAGTTCATCAACCGCCAGCTCGCGATCGACTCGGGCGTGCCCGACTCGCAGATCGCGCTCGGCGACGCCTATGAGATCGACAACCCGATCCCCAACAGCCTGCTGTACGAGTGGGCGCAGGCGCAGCTCACGCGCGAGCTGTTCCCGGACTGCCCGGTCAAGTACATGCCGCCGACGCGTCACATGGACGGCAACCTGTACCGCACGCACGCAACGGATTCACTTTTTAATTTGGTGACGATCGCCACGGGCCAGGGCATCCAGACGATCGGCGTGCCCACCGAGGGGATCTTCACCCCACACGTGCACGACCGTGTGATCGGCATGGAAAACGTCAACTACGTGTTCACGGCGGCGCGCGATCTCGGCGAGGAGATCGAGTTCAAGCCGGGCGGGATCATCCAGACGCGCGCGCAGGAGGTGCTCGCCGGAGCGCACGCCCTGCTGCAGCGGATCGCCGAGCACGGCCTGTTCTCGGCGCTCGGCGAGGGCGTGTTCGGCGACGTGCCGCGCGCGATCGACGAGGGTCGCGGCACGGAGGGGATCGTCGCCGTGTCCGAGAGCTACTTCAATCCGGCCACCGAGCTGATGCGCGGAGCGTCGAGCCTTGCCTGAGGTCGACCTCGCGCAGGTCAAGCCCTACGCCGACCACCTCGGCGACGGGATCGTGCAGTTCAGCTTCACGCTGCCCGTGCCCTATGGCCTGGCGGCGCGCAAGGCGGCGCAGGAGTGGGCGGCGAAGATGGGCTTCGAGCACCCCGAGGTCGTCCACTACCAGGAGCTGACCGACGGCTACACGTACTTCGTGATGTTCGGCGAGTCAAACCAGACGGTCGACTACGCCTCGCTCTCGCACGAGGGCTTCGAGATCGAGTACATGAGCGAGGAGGAGATCGAAGAGTTCGCCAGCCGACCAGATCGGCCGGCCGATCGTCGTCGTCGGGGCGGCGACGGGCACGGACACGCACAGCGTCGGGATCGACGCGATGCTCAACCTGAAGGGCTTTCACGGCCACCACGGCCTGGAGGGCTACAAGGCGTTTCAGACGCACAACCTCGGCAGCCAGGTGCCCAACAGCGTGCTCGTCTCGCGCGCGATCGACCTCGACGCCGACGCGATCCTCGTCTCGCAGACGGTGACCCAGCAGAACCTGCACATCGCCAACCTGACCGAGCTCGTCGAGATCGTCGAAGCCGAGGGCCGGCGCAAGCAGATGATCCTCACGTGCGGCGGGCCGCGCGTGTCGAACGAGCTGGCCAAGGAGCTCGGCTTCGACGCGGGCTTCTCCAAGGGCACCTACCCGCACCACGTGGCGAGCTTCATCGTGCGCGAGCTGGCGGCGCGCAACGGCAGCGGTCACGGTGCAGGCGTGGCCGACGGACCGGGCGCGAGCGCCGCCGCGGATGGCTAGCGCGCAGCGCGCTCGAGCACGCCGATGACTAGCGCCGGCCGCGCCGCTGCACGAGCTCGTCGCGGGCACGCGCATGCTCGCGCTCGTCGGGCTGGCCAAGAACACGGGCAAGACCGAGACGCTGGCGGCGCTGCTGCGCGAGCACGCCAAGGCGGGGCGGCCGATCGGCGTGACCTCGATCGGGCGCGACGGCGAGGAGCACGACGTGATCGACGCGCGCATCGACAAGCCGCGCGTGCAGCTTCAGGCGGGCGACCTCGTGGCGACGACCGGCGCGCTGCTGCGCTCCAGCGGCGTCGCGCACGAGCGCCTCGTCGCGCACGGGCGTGCGCACGCCGCTCGGCGAGGTCGTGCTCGCGCGGATGTCAAAGCCCGGCGTCGGTCGAAGTCGCCGGGCCGAGCGCCGCCGCCGAGCTGCGCTCGGTCGGCGAGGAGATGCTGCTGCTCGGCGCCGAGCAGGCGCTGCTCGACGGCGCGATCGACCGCCGCGCGGCGTCCTCGCCGGCGGTTGCCGACGGGCTCGTGATGGCGACCGGCGCGATTCTCGGCGAAGACATCGAAGACGTCGTGCGCGCCACCAGCGACGCCGTCGACCTGGTCAGGTTGCCGGCCGCCGCCGAAGACGACGACGAGCAGGCCGGCGACGCGGCGAGGCCGGCGAGCGCGAGCGTCTGTCGCTCGAGCGCCGGCTCGTGCTGAACGCCGAGCCGGCGCGAGATCGCGACGCTGCTGCGCGAGCATCCGCGGGCGAGCACGCTGACGGTCGACGGCGCGCTCGGCGAGCGCTTCCTCGAGGGGCTCCTGGCGGCGCGCAGCGAGCGCGCCGGGCGCGAGCTGCGAATCGTCGCGGGCGATCCGACGAAGGTGTTCCTCTCACGCCGCGGCACGCGCTGGTACGCGCGTCAGGGCATCGCGATCGAGGTGCGTGCGGACGATCGAGCTGAAGGCGATCACGGTCAACCCGGTGGCGCCGCAGTCACACCGCTTCGACTCGCGCCAGCTGCGCGAGCTGATCGCGGCGGCCGTCCCGGACGTGCCCGTCCTGGACGTCCTCGACGAGTCCTATTTGGCGTTGCTGAAGTAGTCGGAGTTGATCTGCGTGTACTTCTGCCACTCGTCCGGCAGCTGGTCCTCCGCGAAGCACGCGTCCACCGGGCAGGCCTCGACGCAGGCGTCGCAGTCGATGCACTCCTCAGGGTCGATGTAGAGCATCTCGGCCGCGTCGTATCCGGGCTCGTCGGGCGTCGGGTGGATGCAGTCGACGGGGCACACCTCGACACAGGAGTTGTCCTTGGTGCCGATGCACGGCTCGGCGATCACGTAGGCCATTCGCTTCTTTCCTGGTTGGTTTGCGGTTGATCCGGCGGAGTGGGGTCCGGCCGAGCGGCCTATTTTACGTATGGCACGGCCGGGCCGAGGCTCATCGTAGATGATTGCTCGATCAATCATCCCCGCCGACGGCGCTTCGCTCGGCGTCAGCGCTTGTGCTTGTGGCGGCGCTTCGGCGGGAACCCGAGCGTGAGCTTGACCTTCGTGCCCAGTTTGAGCGTTCTGCGAGCGGCAGGCGACTGCAGCAGCACCACCAGCTTGCGCCTGCGCGCCCGCGAGAGGTGCTTCGGCTGCTTTACCGCGCCGAGCGCGCAATGCGCTTTTCTCAGAGCGATCTTCGCCTTCGTCAGCGACAGAAGGCGCAGGTTCGGCACGCGGCAGGCGACCGTCACCAGCGGATGCGCAGGCTGAGGCGGCGCGGCCGGCGTGGCCGTCGTGAACGTGCCGTCCACCGTGCTGGCCGATCCATCGGGCGAGGTCACGTCGAAGCGCACGTGGTAGGTCGTCCCCGCAGCGAGGCTGCCGATCGTGACGGCGACGGGCTGCGTGAACAGCCCGTCGGAGAGCGCGAGCGCCGCCGTGGAGCCATACGCAGGGGTCGTGCCGTAGTCGAACGACGCGCTGCCACCGAGATCGATCGTGCCGGCGACGGCGCTCAGATCGGCCGAGCTCGTCGTGATGTTGCTTGCCTGTAGTCCGCTCGCGCTGGGCGTGGTGCGCTCGACCGCGCCGATGTCGCAGCCGCCGTCCTGCGGGTGCGGCACGCCGCGCTGATCGCTGCCCGGGCAGTTCGCCGGGTCGCCGGCGTCGATCAGCGGGCTGCCGAGCGCCGGCAGCAGGGTGTCGGTCGGCCCGCTGTTGTTCTGCAGCACCCCGAGCTGCGGCACGACCGTGTTTTTGTCGGTCGGCTGCGTCATCAAGCATTCGGGGTCGTTGACGTCCTGCGCGTTGTAGCCGAGCGAGATCACCACAGCGCCCCCGCCCCATTCGCAGTTCGGCCCGGCCGGCGCTTGGTTCTGCACGAACAGCGTGTTGCGGTAGTCGATGTGCGTGCCGCTCCATGCGCGGAACGCCCCGCCCTGGCTGCCGGCCGTGTTGCCGACGAACGAGTCGTTGAGCAGGTGCAGCGACTCGGTGCTGGTGTTCTGCTCGTTGATCGCGCCGCCGATGCTGCTCGCGCTGTTCTGCGTCAGCGTCGAGTCGGCGATCGTGCCGACGACTGGCGTCGACGGACCGAAGTAGATGGCGCCGCCATTTCCAGCAGCGGCGCTGTTGCCGGCAAAGAGGTCACGTTCGATCGTGAACGCTGCATTCAGCGCCGCGGCCCCGCCCGAGCCGCTGGAGCTGTTGCCGAGGAGCGCATCGTCGGTCAGCGTGAGCGGGACGCTAGACGCCAGCGCGCCGCCGCCCGAGGATTTGCCGTTGCGCATCGTGACGCCAGTGATCGTGGCCTGCGCGGCCGGCGCCGTGATCGAAAAGATCTGCGTCGTGTGGCCGCCGTCGAGGATCGTCGCACGAGCTCCAGCGCCTGTCAGCGTGAGCGACTTGTTCACGACGAGCACCGAGGCCAGATGCGTAGGTGCCGGCGGGGATCGAGATCGTTTCACCGCCGGCAGCGTCGGCGATCGCCTGCCGCAGCGAGCCGGGGCCGCTGTCGTTGATGTTCGTGACCGTCGCTGCGCTCGCCGCTCCCGCCAGCGCCAGCGCCAGCGCCAGCACGCCCATAATGACCGTCGTCCGGCAACGTCGCATGCGTACCCCGCCTTTCAGAATGTGGCCCCCCGAGATCCGCGGCGAGTCTAGCCGTCCGCTTGGACGATAATCAGGGGGTGCCGACGGACGTTCGAGACTGGAGCCGACGATGCTGCTGCTGACGGGCGCCACCGGCCTGGTCGGCTCGGCGCTTCTGCGCCGCCTGCGTGGCCGAAGGCGAGCAGGTGCGCTGCCTCGTGCGCGACCCGCGCCGGCTCGGCGCGCAACGCGTGCGCGTGCAGATCGCGCTCGGCGACCTGACCGACCCGCCGTCGTTTCGCAACGCGATGCGCGGCGTGCGCACGGTCGTGCACCTGGCCGCGTCGATCCGCGACCAGCCGCCGTGGCTCGATCGAGGAGCTCAACGGGATCGCGACGTGGCGCATGGTGCAGGCGGCCGAGCGCGCCGGTGTGGAGCGCTTCGTGTTCTTCTCGGCGCTCGATGCCTCCACCCACCACCGTGCGCGCTTCTTCCGCGCCAAGGCGCTCGCCGAGCAGGCCGTCGGCGAGGCTGGGCTCGAGTCGATCGTGTTCGCCCCGTCGATCGTCTACGCGCCCGGCGATCCGTGGCTGACGCTGCTCGAACGCCTGGCGCTCTGCCGGTGGTGCCCGTCTCCGGCCGCGGGCGCGCGCTGTACCAGCCGATCTGGGCGGAGGACGTGGCCGACTGCGTGATCGCGGTGCTGCGGGCGAGCGCAGGCTCAGGCGAGCGTCCACGCGCGCCAGCCGCGCGACGGGGTCGACGACGCCGGCAACGGCGCGGGCGGCAACGGCCTCAGCGACAGCGGCGGCGTCGGTGCAGCAGTGCGAACCTCCGCCGAGCGGCGCGCCGGTGCCGAGCGGCGGCTGCGCCCGCGCTATGAGCTCGCCGGCCCGGAGACGCTCAGCCACACCGACCTCGTGCGCATCGTGCTGCGCTCGCTGAACCGCAAGCGCCCGCTCGTGCACGTGCCGACACCTGTTGTCTCGCGCGCGCTGCGCCTGCTCGAGCGCGTCTCCGGGCCGAACGCGTTCGCCACCTGGGACGAGGCGGAGCTGATGGAGGTGCCGATGGTCTCCACGCGCGGGACAGCCGACGTCGAGGAGCTCGGCGTCAAGCCTGCGCGGATCTCGGCCGTGCTCGGCGTCGGCTAGCGCGGGCGCCAGCCGCTTGCCCGACTGGTGTCCGCGCGAGCCTGCAAATCGTCCCCACGAGATGGCCTCGGCATGTCGACGGCAATCTGGGTCCAGCCACCGACAGACCGCGATGCTAGCGCCCATGAGAAATTCGACAAGGAACGTTTCTGTAGTCGAAAACATTCCGCTCGGACTTGTCCACGTCGGCAGCCCGGGGATCGGCCTCCCGGCTGCCCCGCCAAGCGAGGCTAAGCGGTCGCCGCGACACGACCGAGCGGCGGCCGACGCTGAGCCCAGGGCTGCGCGGCTTCGAGCTGCGAGGCGAGCGAAAGCAACTGCGCCTCGCCGGCCGGCCGCCCGATCAGCTGCACCGCCAGCGGCAGGCCGTCCGCGCCCTCGTACAGCGGCAGCGAGATGCCCGGCTGGCCGCTGGCGTTGAACACCGGGGTGAACGGCGTGAACAGGCCGGAGCGCGTGAACGTCGCCATCGGATCGGGCGCGCCGGTGTCGAGCGTGCCGAGCGGCAGCGGACGTTCGGCCAGCGCGGGCGTGAGCAGCGCGTCATAGGGCTCGAGGAAGGAGACGAGCCGCCGCGCGAACGCCTGCAGCGCGACCTCCGCGCCCATGTACTCGAACGGCGCCGAGTTTCTGCACCATCGAGAAGATCGCCCAGCTCATCGCCTCCATGTCCTCGGCCGCTCGGCTCGCGGCCGGCGACGCGCCCGGAGTAGGCGATCGAGAGCGCGATGTGGCTGGAGAAGACGACGCCGAACAGCTCGCGCACGGCGTCGTCGCGCCAGGGAACCTCGACCTCCTCGACCTCGTGCCCGAGCGAGCGCAGCAGCTCGGCCGCGTCGGCCACGGCACGCGCGGCCAGCGGGTCGACGCTGCGCCTCGGGAATCGGCGGGAACGTCGTCATCGCGATTCGCAGCTTGCCGGGCGTCAGCGGCCGCGGACACGGCGAACGGCTCCGCCGGCGCGCGGCGCCCAGGTCGCGTCGCCGAGCTCGTAGCCGGCGAGCACGTCGAGGATCGCGGCCGTGTCGGCGACGGTCCGCGTGAGCACGCCGTCGATTCCCAGCGAGGAGTCGCCGAGCTCGGGCGCCGGCGAGATCGCGCCCGCGCGCGGGCTTGAGCCCGACGAGGCCACAGCAGGCGGCCGGGATGCGGATCGAGCCGCCGCCGTCGTTGCCGTGCGCGACCGGGACCATGCCGGCGGCGACGGCCGCCGCGGCGCCGCCCGAGGAGCCGCCGGGCGTGCGCTCGCAGGTCCCACGGATTGCGCGTCGGGCCGAAGATGCTGCGCCTCGCTGACCGGCAGGATGCCGTACTCGGGCAGCGTCGTCGTGCCGACGATCACGAAGCCCGCCTCGCGCAGGCGGCGCGTGATGTTGTGGTCGTAGCGGAGCGACGTGCTCGGTCATCAACGGACAGCCGTAGGTCAGCCGCAGGCCCTTGACCGGGCGGTTGTTCTTGATCGCGATCGGCACGCCCGCGAACGGGCGCTCGTCGCCGGCGCCGATCGCATCGGCCGCCGCCAGCGCGCCCTCGCCGTCGACCTGCACGAACGCGTTGAGCATCGGGTTGAGCTCCTCGATGCGCTCGAGCGAGGTCTGCACGAGCTCGCGCGAGGAGATCTCGCCCGAGCGCACCATCCCGGCGAGCTCGCCCGCCCCACGGAACATCAGATCGCTGTCGGTCACGGCGCCTCCTCGATCGACTGGCTCTGCGGCGCCGGATGCCCGACGTCTGCGTTCGCTGGCAGCCTACTCTGCGCGCATTCCTGCGACGATATGGGCCTGCCCACAAGGCAGCTCCCCCGTCAAGCATCAAGCTCAGAAAGCGAGTGCCATGAGCGCGGTCACAGCACCAGAGGTCCAGTCGGGCCTCGAAGGAGTCGTCGCCTTTGCGACCGAGATAGCCGAGCCCGACAAAGAGGGTGGCGCGCTGCGCTACCGCGGCGTCGACATCGAAGACCTGGTCGGCGCAGGTCCCTTACGAGCAGGTCTGGGGCCTGCTCGTCGACGGCCGCTTCAAGCCGGGCCTGCCGCCGGCCGAACCGCACGCGCTGACCGTGCGCTCGGGCGACCACCGCGTCGACGTGCAGTCGGCGCTGGCGATGCTCGCGCCCGAGTGGGGCTTCGGGCAGCTGATCGACATCACCGACGAGGAGGCCCGCGACAACCTCGCGCGCGCCTCGGTGATGGCGCTCTCGTTCGTCGCGCAGTCGGCGCGCGAAGCCGGCCAGCCGCCGGTGCCGCAGTCGGAGATCGACCAGGGCCGCACGATCCCCGAGCGTTTCCTGATCCGCTGGCGCGGCGAGGCCAACCCCGACCACGTCAAGGCGATCGACGCCTACTGGGTCTCGGCCGCCGAGCACGGCATGAACGCCTCGACGTTCACCGCGCGCGTCGTCGCCTCGACCGGCGCCGACGTCGCCGCGGCGCTGTCGGCGCGCGGTCGGCGCGCTGTCGGGTCCGCTGCACGGCGGCGCGCCCTCGCGCGTGCTGAAGATGCTCGAGGAAGTCGAAGCGAGCGGCGACGCCGAGAAGTGGGTCTCCGACGCGCTCGATCGCGGCGAGCGGCTGATGGGCTTCGGCCACCGCATCTACCGCGCCGAAGACCCGCGCGCGCGGGTGCTGCGCCGCACCGCCAGCGAACTGGGCTCGCCGCGCTTCGAGGCCGCCGAGGCGCTGGAGAAGGCCGCGCTGGCCGAGCTGCACGCGCGCCGTCCCGACCGCGTGCTGGCGACCAACGTCGAGTTCTGGTCGGCCGTGATCCTCGACCTCGCCGAAGTCCCGCCGGAGCTGTTCACGCCGATGTTCACGTGCGCGCGCGTGGCCGGCTGGTCGGCGCACATCCTCGAGCAGAAGCGCGAGGCCAAGCTGATCCGGCCGACGGCGAAGTACGTGGGCGAGGGGCCGCGCTCGGTGGAGGCGGTCGAATAAATCGCGTAATCGCCGGTTTACCTAGCCCGGCCGCGGGTAACTCGACGGCGATGTCCGTGCTGCTGATTCTCACGCTCGTGTGGCTCGGCGGTCTCAGTTTGTCCGTGGCATTGCGCGTGCGTGCGACCAGAACGGCTTCGGGCGCTCGCCGACGCGCACGCCGCCCCGCGCACGACGCCGCCCGGCCGATGGCGCCACCGTGTCGCAGCAGCCACGATGACGTCGGCCGCGAGCCGTCGCTGGCACGTTTCCCGCGCGCTTGACCGCACGGCCGAGCGCTGAGGTCCAGAGCGCGTCGGCCTGCGCGTCGCGGCGCGCTCTCAGAGCGCGAGCGCGCGATCGACGAGCGCGGCACCGTCGACCCCACGCGGGAGGTCGCCGAAGGCGAGCCCTCGCTCGCCCAGCCGAGCCGCGCAGAACGCGTCCGAGACGGCGGCCGGAGCGTGACGCAGCAGAGGCTGGCCTGCAGCGCCAGCGCCATGTCCTCGACCAAGCGCCGCGCGCCCCATTCGGCGTCCGGGCGATCCTCGCTCGCGAGCCTCGCCAACCCCTGCCGCGTGGCGGCGAGGTGAGCGTCGAAACGCGCGTCGGCGCCGGCGGCGAGCTCGCACTCGGAGAGGAAGGCGCCGGCCGCGCCGGGCTCGCGCGTGAGCGCGCGCAGGACGTCGAGCGCGATCACGTTGCCCGAGCCCTCCCACACGGTGCCGATCTGGATGTCGCGGTAGAGCTGCGCCATCGGCGCCTCCTCGACGTAGCCGTTGCCGCCGAGGCACTCGAGCGCCTCGGCCGCCAGCGGCGCGCCGCGCTTGCACACCCAGTACTTCATCACCGCCAGCGCGAGTCGGCGGAAGGCCGACTCCTCGGGCTGCTCGGAGTCGAAGGCCCGCGCGATCCGCATCGTCGAGACCGTCGCCGCCTCGGACTCGAGCGCGAGGTCGGCCAGCACGTTGCTCATCGCCGGCTGCACGGCGAGCAGGGCGCCGAAAGCCGAGCGGTGGCGCGCGTGCCAGATCGCCTCGGCGACGACGCGGCGCATCATCCCGGTGACGCCCGTGAGCGTGTCGAGGCGCGTCCAGATCAGCTGCTCGACCATCACCGCCGTGCCGCGGCCCTCCTCGCCGAGCATGCGCGCCGGCAGGTGGTCGTACTCGACCTCCGAGGAGGCCAGGCAGCGACCGCCGAGCTTGTCCTTCAGGCGCTGGATGCGGAAGCCCTCGTGCGGGCGCTCGGCGACGAAGCACGTGATCCCCGCCTCGGTTTGCGCGAGCGTGAAGAACACGTCGAACACCGGGTGCGTGCAGAACCACTTGTGCCCGGTCAGCTCGAACCAGCCGTCGCCGGCCGGCTCTGCGACGGTCGAGTTCGCGCGCAGGTCCGAGCCGCCCTGCTTCTCGGTCATCACCATCCCGGCCTGCGCGAAGGAGTCGTAGTCGGGCAGCGTCAGCCTTCGCTCCCACTGCTGCGCGAGCGCCGCGTCCTGGCGCATCGTCGGCACGGCGGCGTAGTTGATCGACATCGGGCAGCACGGTCCCGTGTCGAGCTGGTTGAACAGGTGGAACATGCCCGTTCGCACGACGTGCGGCGCCAGGACGCGGATCGCGCCACGGCAGCGAGTTGACCTCGCGCTCGACGCCGAGGCGCAGCATCCAGTGCATCGAAGGGTCGTAGCTCGATCTCGTCGACGCGATGCCCGTAGCGATCGTGCGTGCGCAGCAGCGGGACGTTGCGTTGCGCGCGCTTGGCGTGCGCAAGCGCCTCGCCGAGGCGACGACGTTGCCGAAGTCGCGCACGCGGTCCACGCCCCACTCCCCGCCTTCGCGGATCAGCGCTTCGTACAGCGCCGGGTCGGCCGCGAGCGGGTCGTAGTCGGCCAGCGGCAGCGGCTGGTTGACAACCTCGTGCGTGACGGTGCGGCGGCTGCTGATCGTCGACATCCCGGCCTCCCCTGGGCTCGTATGCGGCGCTGCAAACGGACCTTAGCGCGGCGCGCGAGCTAGGTGGGCGCGAGCACTTGGGCGCTCGCGAGCACGGCCGCGGCCGGTTCGCGCTCGAACTCCTCCTCGACGGGCGCCGATTCTCCGCAGAACAGCCAAGGATTGTGCCGCGCGATGACGTGTCCGCGAAAGCGCTTCTGCCGCCATAGACGACCCACGTCGTATCGACCGCGCCGTAGTACCTCGACGACGCGCAGGCGGTCGGGGTGTTCGTGGGCGTGATGCACGTGCGTCAGGCCCGCGTCGTAAGCGCCCGGCGAGCAGGTTGCCGCGCGACCACGGGCTTGGACGGCTCGTCGACGACCGTCTCCCACGGCGTGAGATCGAGGTAGCCGCGCGTGGCCGACGACGATGCCGAGGCTCTTGGGCTCGCTCGACGTCGGTGCGGACGACGAGCCCGAGCTCCTTGGTGGGGTAGATGAAGGTGTCGACCACGAAGACGTCCTCGTGGAAGCGCTCCGTGACGAGGTGGACCTGGACGTGTGCGCTGCACTGGACGAGGAACGTGTTCGGCTGCTCGCGCACCTGACCGATCGCGCTGAGCAGGTCATCGACCAGCAGGAGGTCGAAGTCCTCGATGCCCTGGAACTCGAGATAGTGCAGCAGCGCGTTCTCGTGGCAGGTGCCCGCGGGGCCGAGGGTGATGAACCTGGGCCTGCTCATGCCGCCCCGTCCAGGTTGGCCGAGCTTGGCGCGTCGATCAGCTCGTCCTCCATGCGGCAGGTCGCGGCGATCAGCAGCTCGAACAGGGCCGCGGTGAAGTCCGGCGGAAGCCCGACGGCGGCCCCGCGCGTGAGGTAGCGAGTGCGGACCTCGACGACACGCGCAGGCTGCATCATCGGGATCTCGCGCTCGCGCTTGTGCAACGCGATCTGACGGCAGGTCGAGAACCGCTCACCGAGCAGGCCGATCACCTGCTGGTCGAGCTCGTCGAGGCGGCGGCGGAAGGGCTCGAGGCCGCTCGCATCGGCGGAGGTGCTCACCTGAGCACCAAGCGCATCCGCGGCCCGAGCGGCTCGAAGCCACCGGCTCGATAGAAGGCTGTGGTGGCGTCCAGGCGACCGTAAGCCCGTCTTTGGGCAGGCCGACCTCGAGCCGGGTCACTCCCAGCTCCCGCGCACGGCTCACGAGCGCCTCGAGCAGCGCAGCGCCCGACCGACTTGCCTCGCCAGTCGCGGCTCACCCAGAGATCCTGGATCAGCGCCGTAGCGGCCCGGGCACATGCAGCGCGATCTGCCAGCTCGCGCTGAGCACGCCGATGATCTTTCCGCGGCGCTTCGGCGACGAGCACGTCCCCGGCGCTCGCATCCTCGAGCAGCGCCCGCGCGGTCTCGCCGATCGCATCTCGCTGCGGCGGGCTCGCCGCCGAGCTCCAGGAGCAGCTCAGCGCACGGCCGCGGCCACGCTCGCCGCATCCTCTTGCCGGGCGCCGCGCACCGCCACGATTCCGACGACGCGTCGGATTGCGACGGGCGCGGTAGCCGATGAGGCCGCGCGGCTCATGTTGCGCGCGCCCCCACCGTCGCGCGCTCCAGCTCGACCGACCACGCGGCCGGCGAGGCGCCGCCCGTGACGGCCTGCGCGATCGCTCGCCATCGGCGCGCGCGCCTTGAGCAGGATCTCGTCGAACTCCTCCTCCGGCGTCGGACTGCATCACGATCGCCCCGCCCGCCCCGATCGTCGTGGCGCCCGGGCGCATCACGATCGTGCGGATCACGATCGACAGGTCGACGCTGCCGTCGAGCCGAAGTAGCCGATCGCGCCCGAGTAGACGCCGCGGGCCTCGCGCTCGATGTCGTCGATGATCCCCATCGTGCGCAGCTTCGGCGCGCCGGTCATCGAGCCGCCGGGGAAGCAGGCGCGCACGCACTCGACCGGCGTGCGCGAGCGCTCGAGCACGCCGGTGATGGTCGAGATCAGCTGGTGCACGGTGGCATAGGGCTCGACGACCATGAACTCGCGGCACGCGCACGCTGTCGACCTCGCACACTCGGCCGAGATCGTTGCGCAGCAGGTCGACGATCATCAGGTGCTCGGCGAAGGTCTTTTCGTCGTTCAGCAGCTCTGGCGCAGCGCCTCGTCGCGCACCGGATCCGTGCCGAACGCGGCGGTCGTTCCCTTGATCGGTCGCGCCTGCACGCGGCGCTCGCGATCGACCGAGAGGAAGCGCTCGGGCGAGGAGCTGAGAACCGTCAGCTCGCCCAGCTTGAGGTAGGCCGCGAACGGCGCCGGGTTGCGCCGGCGCAGGATGCGGTAGAGCTCGAACGGATCCGGGCTCGCGTCGGTGTGGATCTGGTCGGTCAGGCAGACCTCGTAGGACTCGCCCGCGGCGAGCGCCGCCTGACAGCGGACGATGTCGGCGAGGTACTGCTCGCGTCCGCGTCCGCAGCGGAACGCACCGGCTCGCGGCTCCGCCGCCGCGCTCCGCCGGCCCGGATCCGGTGGCGCGGGCGCTGTGCTCGCCGCGAGGACGTCGCGGACCAGCCTGACTCGGCTCTGCGCGAGCCACCGTCGGCGTCCTCAGCCGTCCCCGGTTCGGACGCAGGCGCAGCAGATGCGTCGCCCGGTGCGACGTGATCGATCGCGACGATGCGGTTGGCGAGCATCAGCGTCGGCGTCGGGAAGATCGGAGCGGTGGATCGTTGGGAGACCCGCAGTCGGCCTTGCACTCGTAGCCGAGGTAGCCGACGAAGCCGCCCACGAGGCCGCCTGGGAAGGTCCTCGGGCGAGCTCGACCCGCGTGCGCTGCAGCTCGCGGTCGAGCAGCTCGAAGATCGACCCGCTGCTCGATCGCGTCACCCCGTCGCCGCGTGCACGGTCACCTCCCCGCCTGCGACGTCGTATTCGAGCACGTAGCGCTCGGCGCCGGCCGTCGTGCCCAGGAACGAGCGAGCGCGCGAGCGTCGTGGGTGCGTCGGCGCTGTCGAGCCAGAACGCGTGCTGGGCGATCGCCGAACAGGCGCTCGAACAGCTGCTCCGCCGGCGGGTTCGCCCTCGATCGTGCGCGCCGTGCAGCTGCAGCATCGTGAGCGGGCGCCGCGCCGCCGCCGAGCCGACGCCGGCTGGTGCACGGCGGCGAGGCCTGCGCGATTGCCGAGCGGTCGCGCGCACGGTGCAACGGTGCCGGCATGTTCGGCGCCTGCCGCGCAGCGCGCGGTGGCGCGCGCCATCTCGTAGAAGTTCTCGAACAGCTTGCGGCCGTGCTCAGTCGCGATCGACTCGGGGTGGAACTGCACGCCCCACATCGGGCGACGGTGTGCTCGATGCCCATCACCACGCCGTCGTCGGTCCAGGCGGTGACGCGGCCCTCGGGCCCGAGCGCTCCGGCTGACGGCGAGCGAGTGGTAGCGCACGACCGAGAAGTCCTGGGGGATGCCCGCGAACAGCCCCTGTCCCGAGTGCTTGACGCCGCTGAGGCGCCCGTGCATGACGATCGGCGCGCTCGAGACCTTGCCGCTCGAGCACGTACCCCAGCCCCTGGTGGCCGAGGCACACGCCGAGCACGGGCGTCTCGGAGGAGCGCAGGATGTCCGCGCAGACGCCGAAGTCGTGCCAGCGCTCGGGACGGCCGGGGCCGGGCGAGAGCACGATCGCGTCGAAGTCCCAGCGCGAGAGCGCGCGCCAGGAGACCAAGTCGTTGTGCACCACGATCGGCTCCTCACCGGAGACGGCGGCGAGCAGGTGGAAGACGTTGTAGGTGTAGGAGTCGTAGTTGTCGACCAGCAGCGTGCTCATCGGGCCGGCTCCAGTCCGAGCCCGCGCGCGCTGCGATCGAGCAGCGTGTGCACGACGCGCTCGACGTGTTCGCCGCGGTCGCGCTCGAGGTACCAGATCGCGAGGTGCTTGAGGTAGTGGGCGAGCGGGCGCACGTCGAGGCGCTCGACCGCCAGGCGCAGGTAGCGACGGTAGAGCTCGGACTGCACCACCGCGAAGCGGTAGTCGGGGTCCTCCGTCGGCGTCCGCTCGCCGGGCGCCGCTCGCGCTGTGGCGTCGCCCGGGCGCGGACGAGCTCCCAACCCGAGGCTCTCCTCGTCGACAGCAGCCGGCCGGGGTCGAAGTCCATGTCCGGCGCGGCCGGATGCGGCAGGAACTAGCCGAGCGCGAGCTGTGCGGCGATCCGTTCGGGGAACGGGTGCGAGGCGCGTACCGCGCGCCGGCCCGGATCGGCGTCGATGCTGCGCGTCGAGCCAGTCGGTGAGCTCGTCGATCAGCAGCGCGCCGGCGCTCGAGGTCAACGCGCGCTTCTGGCTGAAGACCATCCCGTGGAAGATGCTGCGGCTCGGATGGAAGCCGCCGTTGAGCTCGGGGCGCAGCTCGTGCGCGAGCTTGCGGATGCTCGGTCACGTGCGCGACCCACTCCGAGCCGGTCACCTGCATCGAGGTCATGTCCTCGAGTTCGGGCGCCGTCATCGCGTAGGTGAGCGAGCGCATGTGCTGGGTCGAGAGGCCGTCGGCGCGCACGAGCGCGAGCTCCTCGAGCTCCTCGAAGCCGGTCGAGTAGACGACCACGCCGTCCTCGCGGCGCGTGCAGCGTGCCGTCGCGCAGCCCCGTCTCGGTGAGCTCGACCGTCTCGGCGAGGAAGTCGGACTCGAAGAACACGCGGTCGAAGGCGATCCCCAGGCGCGCCAGCGTCTTGCGCTGTCCGGCGATCACCCAGGCGCGCGTCTTGTACCACAGCTCGACCGCCTCGCGATCGCCGCTCAGCACGCGCTTGATCAGTTCGTCGGCGGCGTCGTTCTGAACGTGCACCTCGCGCGAGAGCGAGTCCTCCGCCTGCTCGCTGCTCCGTCGTCTGGACGCACCCCGCCCGACTGCGACGTAGTCCGCGTAGCACTCGCCCACGAAGTGGTCTGCTCTTCTCGCCGTCGGCGACCAGCCCGGCGCGTGGCGCCCGCTCTGCAGCACGCCGGCCATCGCCTCGCCCATCGCGCGCCCCATGTCGGAGATGCGACTGCGCCGCTCGACCTGGGCGCCGGCCTGGGCGAGCGCCGCCGCGAGCGCGTTGCCGATCGCGAGGTTGCGCAGGTGCCCGACGTGCAGCGCCTTGGTCGCGTTGGCGTCCCAGAACTGGACCGAGACGCGCCTGCCGTCGGCGATGTCCGAGAGGTGGCGTCTCGGCGCTGCCGCCCGCCTCCAGCGCGGCGCCGGTCAGCCTCGATCCAGCCGTCGGCGAGCACGACGCGGACTGTCGACCCGTTCGCGCGTCAGCGAGCGCACCCACGGCTCGCTGCTCCAGGCGCGCGAGCGCGCGCAGCGACTCAGCGTCGCTCCTGCCAGTGCGGCGCGCGCGGGAACAGCTGCAGGTCGAAGTCCGGGTCTGCGGCCGTGCGCGGCGCGCGCGCCGCCCACGGCGCCGATCCCGTCCTCGCGCGTCTCGGCACCCTCGAAGTAGTCGAATAGGTTCGTGGTCATCGGCTGGTCGTATGTGTGACTGCAAACGGCATGCACCAGCCGGGGCTCGAACCCGGATCACCGATGTTTAAGACCGGTCCTTTCACCGATTAAGGTACTGGTGCTCGTGACGCCTCACTCCGCTGGCGGCTCCCCGTCGACGGTTATCTGTGCCCTGAGCGCCACCATATTTTTCACGCCCCGACAGTCAAGGGACGCGCCGGCCCGGCCCCGACGCGATCCGCCCGGCGGGACGGGAAAACGGCCAGCAGCAAGGGATTTCGAGCCGGCGATGCATGCCGACGGTGCACAAAAGAGAGAGACAGGTTCGGCCATTTGACGGTCGGAAACAAAGGCGACAAGCGCGTGCGAATCCGTAGACCGCCGCGCCACCCGCCGGCTCGGTGCATGCCCTGTCGACGTCGTTAAAGACGGAAGGCCCGACTGCACGAGCCGGGCCTTCCCACACCTGTGCCCATCGACGACGGGCTGTAGGCGCTGCTGCCTACATCATCCCCGACATGTCGGGCATCCCGCCGCCGCCGGCCGCCGCGCCTTCCTTTTCAGGAAGCTCGGCGACGATCGCCTCGGTCGTGAGGATGTTCTTGGCGATCGACGCTGCGTTCTGCAGAGCAGAGCGCGTGACCATCGCCGGGTCGATCACGCCTTCGGCGACGAGATCGACGATCTCGTTGGTCGAGGCGTTCAGGCCAAAGCCTTTCTTGGCCTTGCGCACGTCGTTGACGACGACCGAGCCCTCGAGGCCCGCGTTCTCGGCCAGCTGACGCAGCGGCTCCTCGAGCGCGCGGAGCACGATGCGCGCGCCCGTGCGCTCGTCGTCCGAGCCGTCGACCGATGCGCCGTTGTCGCTGATGCTGACGGCCGATGAGGCCTGCAGCAGTGCGACGCCGCCGCCCGGCACGATGCCCTCCTCGAGCGCCGCGCGAGTTGCCTGCAGCGCGTCCTCGACGCGGTGCTTCTTCTCCTTCATCTCCGTCTCGGTGGCCGCGCCGACCTTCACCACGGCGACGCCGCCGGAGAGCTTTGCCAAGCGCTCCTGCAGCTTCTCGCGGTCGAAGTCCGAGTCGGTGTTCTCGATTTCGGCTTTGATCTGGTTGATGCGGCCCTTGATCGCGGTCGCGTCACCTGCGCCGTCGACGATCGTCGTCGTGTCCTTGCCGACGACCACGCGACGGGCCCTGCCGAGCTGGGAGAGCTGGGTGTTCTCCAGCTTCAGGCCCATCTCCTCGGTGATCACCTCGCCGCTCGTGAGGATCGCGATGTCCTCGAGCATCCGCTTGCGGCGGTCGCCGAAGCCGGGAGCCTTCACAGCCACGCCCGTGAACGTGCCACGGAGCTTGTTGACGACGAGCGTCGCGAGCGACTCACCCTCGACGTCCTCGGCGATGATCAGGATCGGCTTGCCCGACTGGATCACCTGCTCGAGCACCGGCAGCACGTCGCGCACCGAGCCGATCTTCGAGTTGGCGATCAGGATGTAGGGATCCTCCAGCGTCGCCTCCATGCGGTCCTGGTCGGTGACCATGTAGGGCGAGATGTAGCCCTTGTCGAACTGCATGCCCTCGGTGAACTCGAGGTCCATGCCGAACGTCTGGCCCTCCTCGACGTTGACCACGCCGTCCTTGCCGACCTTCTCGATCGCGTCGGCGATCACGTCGCCGATCTCCTCGTCGCCGGCCGAGATCGTCGCCACGCGGGCGATCTGGTCCTTGCCGGAGACCTCCTTGGACTGCGAGGCGATGTTCTTGACGACCTCCTCGACGGCCTTCTCGATCCCGCGCTTGAGCGCGAGCGGGTTGGCGCCTGCCGCGACGTTCTTCAGACCCTGGCGAACGATCGCCTGGGCGAGCACCGTCGCCGTCGTCGTGCCGTCGCCGGCCACGTCGTTGGTCGCCGTGGCGACCTCGCGCACGAGCTGTGCGCCCTGGTTCTGGAAGACGTCCTCGACCTCGATCTCACGCGCGATCGTGACGCCGTCGTTGGTGATCGTGGGGGCGCCGAACTTCTTGTCGAGCACGACGTAGCGACCCTTCGGGCCGAGCGTGACCTTGACCGCGTTGGCGACCGCGTCGACGCCCGCCTCGAGCGCGGCGCGAGCCTCGCTGTTGTACTTGATCTCCTTGCTTGCCATCTAAATCTCCTTATGCCTCGACCAGGGCAAGGACGTCGGACTCGCGCAACACGAGCAGGTCCTCCCCGTCGATCTTGATCTCGGTCCCGCCGTACTTGCTGTAGAGGACCTCGTCGCCCTTCTTCACGTCCAGCGGGATCCGCTTGCCGTCGTCGTCGAGGCGACCGTCGCCTGCGGCGATGACCTCGCCCTTCTGCGGCTTCTCCTTGGCAGTGTCGGGGAGCACGAGACCGCTCGCGGTCGTCAGCTCCTCCTCGATTGCCCGCACGATCAGACGATCGCCCAGGGGCTTCAGCTTCATATTCGCTACCTCCATCTAGAGAGTGCTTCGGGCGCCCTGCGTCGTTTCCGGCCCTTGTGCCGGAGGCTAGAGCGCCTCTGGCACTCTCCGCGGAGAGTGCCAACGGTTGCTCACAATATATAGGGCAATTGGGGGTCCATCAAGGGCAGGTTGGCACTTGAAACGGAAAGTGCCAACGGATGGACGAGGCCTTTGGGGGCCGTGCGCACGCCTCGCGGGAGCGTCGCCCGCGCTGCCCCGGCTCTCCCCGGCGCTAGTTCTGGGCGCCGCCGAAGCCCTTCATCGCCGCCGTCATCCCGCTCGGGTTCTCGAGAATCTGCGAGAAGCGCACGACGGTCACCGTGTCCTGCGTGGAGACCTCACGGCCGTAGATCTGTTCGAGGAAGTTGATCAGCTCGTCGTGGCGACGGAACTCGGGGTTGTCGTGCTTGATGTCTCGCGGCGAGAGGTCGGCCAGCTTCATCACCTCGACCTGGTCGATCACCGCCTCGAAGATCCGCTCGCGCGGCGAGTGCTGGTAGCCGATCGTGACCAGCACGAGCTGGTTCTTGCGGTACTTGCCCGACTTGTCGCCGAGGCGGATCGTCGCCGTCTTGCGCCCGCGCTTGAGCTCGTCGGCGAAGATCGTCGAGTAGAAGTTGAGCACCTGCACGGGGCGCAAGGCTATCGGGCTTTGCCCTCGGCCTCCAAGTACTGGGCGGCCTTTGCCACCATTTCGCGCTCTGCCGCGTGGCTGAGCTCGCGCTGGGCGTCGGCCAACGCGATCCACCACGCCTTCTCGACCTCGTCGTCGTGGTCGGCAGTATCGCCTTCGACGTACCCGAACAGGTAGAACGACACCGACTTGGGGATCGTCTGTCCGTCGCGGCGGTACCAGTAGCGCGTCTCGCCGAGCTCGGTCACCGGCTCGGCCACGATGCCCGTCTCCTCGCGCACCTCACGCGTGGCCGCCTGCAGCGCGTTCTCGCCCGGATCGATGTGCCCCTTCGGCAGCGCGACGACCTTCGAGCCGTCCGAGGCGCGGCGGGTCGGCACGATCACGACGACCTCCTCGCCGCGCACGACCACGCCACCGGCCGAGCGCTCGCGCGCGGCCGTCCTGCCCCCGCCCCGCTTGCCCGACCCGCCTTTGCCCGAACCCGCTTTCTCAGAGCCCGTTTTGCCGGAGCCCGCTTTGCCGGAGCCGGCTTGGCCGCTCTTGCGGCGCCTGCCGCGTGGCTTCTTAGAAGACATACTGCTTGAGCGCCTCCGGGTCGTGCACCGTGAGGCGCCCCCGGCCCTGGGAGATCACGCCGGCCGCGCTCGAGCACGGCGAGGAAGCGGCTGGCGGACTCGCGCGAGGAGCCGGCCAGCTGCGCGAGGTCTGCCTGGGTGGCGGTGACGAGCACGTCTGCGTGCTGGCCGTCGCCGAGCTCCTGCTCGACCAGCTGCGAGAGCACGACGGCCACCCGGCTCTGCACGGTCGAGAAGGACTGGCGCTGCAGGCGCTCGTTGGTCTCGCGCAGTCGTCTGCCGAGCGCGATCGCAAGGCGCGCGGAGATCTCGGCGTGTTCGGACATCAGCCGGCGCATGTCGGGACCGAGCACGGCGACTACGGCCGTCTGCTCGATCGCTTCGATCGTCGCCGAGCGCCGCTCGTCCTCGAACAGCGCGAGCTCGCCGAAGATGTCGCCGGGGCCGAAGGTCGCGAGCGTCAGCGTGCGACCGTCGCGATGGGTGCGGATCGCCCGCGCCCTGCCGTCGCGCACGACGTAGCAGGTGTCGCTGGCATCGCCCTCGCGGAACACGACCTCGCCGGCCTCGAACTCGCGCGGCACTGCGAACTGCGCGATCCGCTCCAGGTCGTCCTTGACCAGAGTCGAGAACACCGGAACGTTTCCGAGAAGCTCCACCACCTCCTCTGATCGCATCCCAGCCATCGGGCAGGCATATCACACGCCGCGCGCCCGGCGGCGTGGGCCGGGCGCGAACCTGTCCATCAGTCGTAAATGGTCCGCAACTGCGGGCCGCACGAGGGTATCTTCAGTACATGGAGCGGGCAGCCAGGAGTGGATCGGGCAGTCGGCGGGCGATGCTCGCGCTGGGGCTGTCCTGCGCGCTGATGCTCACGGCAGCGCCGGTGACGTCGGCCGCAGCGGTCAACCGCAGCACGCGCGCCAGGCGAGCCGTGGACACGAGCTCGCTGTTGCGCTCGCGCCTGCTGTGGTCGACGATCGACGTCTGCAATGCCCCAGATCAGCCGAACACGGTCGGCATCCGCGGCTCGATGCCCGGCGACCACCAGGCGCACGACACGATGTACATGCGCTTTCGCCTGCAGTACATGAACACGACCACGAAGACGTGGACCGACTTGAGCAAGGCCTCGGCCAGCTACGCGGCGGTCGGCTCGGGCGCCTCCGCGCGCCAGGCCGGTCGCAGCTTCCAGCTCAACCCGGTCGCCGGCCAGCCGGCGTTCACGCTGCGCGGCGTCGTCAGCTTCCAGTGGCGCCACCGCTCGACCGTGCTCGCCCAGGTTTCGCGTGTCACGACCGCCGGCCGCGACAGCCTCGCCGGCTCAGACCCGGCCGGCTTCTCCGCCGCGAGCTGCCTGATCGGCTAGAGCGCAAGAAGACGCCGCGAGGCGCCGGTCAGCGGCCGTCTTCAGAAGAGTCGTGGGTCGTTGGTGATGATCCCGTCGACGCCGAGCTCGCTCAGCCGGGCGATGCGCGCGCTGTCGTCGACAGTCCACACGTAGAGCTCGCCGCCGCCCTCGTGCACGGCGCGCACGAGGGCGCGTGTGACCACGCGCCAGTGGGCCATGATCGCGTCGTAGCGACGCTCGCGCAGCCCTGCCCGAGCGCGGGCAGGGAGCATCGCGCGGTAGCCCGTGAGGATCGCCAGCGCCGGGATCGCCGTGAGCATGTCGGTCGTGTAGTCGCGGCGCACGCGCGGCACCGACAGGCCGAGGCGCAGCGCCGGCTCCTGCGCACGGATGCGCGCAAGCACCTGCGGGTAGGTGCAGCTGAGCAGGCTGCGCTCGGTCAGACCGAACTTGCGCAGCGCGTCGAGCACGCGACGCTCGTAGCCGGGGAGCTTCACGTCGATGTCGAAGTCGAGCGCCCCGAAGCGCTCGCCGGCGAGGTGCTCGAGCGCCTGATCGAAGCGCAGCGGCTCGCGCGCGCGGGCGTCCTCGTAGTCGTGCGCGACGAGCAGCTCGCCGCTGCCGTCGGTGCGCTCCGGGAGCACGTCGAGCTCGATCATGTCGACGCCGTGATGCAGCGCCGCGTCGAAGCTCGCCAGCGTGTTGCCCGGCTCGATCAGGTCGGCTCCCTTGTGGCCCACGCGGCGCGGACCCGACCGGCCGTGCGGCGTGCGCGAAGTCGCTGCCGAGGTGGGCTCGCTCATCGCGCCCACCTTTGCAGATCGGGCCGTTGGCTCAGTAGTCGCTCGGAAGCGGCTTGCGCGTGGCCTCGATCGTCTCCATCGCCGGCTTGGCGCCGATGTAGGGAGCGAGCACGAGGAACGTGAGCTGGTCGACGAGGTAGGGCAGCTGGCGCACGCGATCGTGCGCCGAGTAGGCCGAGACGATGCCCCAGATCGCGCCCGTGATCGCTTCGCGCGCGACCAGCGGGCCGCGCCGCGCCTCGGGCCCGAGCTCGTCGAGCAGCTTCGTGAAGTCTTCGATCGAGCGCGTCATGCGACCGATCATGCCTGGGCCGACGTCGAAGATCTCGATGAACGCGAGGCGGCTGAGCGCCTCGTGGCTGGCGAAGTACTCGACCAGTGCACCGACCGCGAGGTGCACCGCCTCGGGCCAGCTCGAGGCCGGCTCGATCGAGCGCTTGACCGCTTCCATCGCTTCGGCGACGAACTCGTCGAGCACCGCCAGAAAGCACGCCTCCTTGTCGACGAACAGCTTGTGGAAGCCCTCCGTCGAGATCCCCGCGAACTGCGCGATCTGTGGGTCGCTCAGCTCCGAGTAGCGCTCGTCGAGGGTGAGGTGGACGAGCGCGCCGAGCGCGCGCGAGCGGCGATCGTCGCTGGCCAGGAAGGCCGCCGGCTGGGGCTCGAGCAGCTCGGGCTGGACGAGCCCCGAGACGTTCAGGCGCCTGGCCACCGGCGAGCGGTAGGACTCGATCCAGTCGAGCAGTTCGTCGGCCAGCGTGTAGAGCTCCTTTTCGCGGTGCTCGTACATCCGCGTGAAGGCCACATGGCGGATGCCGCTGACGATCGCGCGCACGGTCAGCGGCGAGAGCTCTTCGCCGTTCGGGTCCGCCTGGAAGGCCATCGCCACGACGCGCTCGAACGTCGTCGAGGCGAGCGTCATCCGCTCGCGCGCCTTCGGCCCGATGCCGAGCGAGTCGACCAGCACCAGACGCGGCCCCTTCGGTTGGTCGGCGACGTCGTCGAGCAGGGCCTTGCACGCGATGTGCAGGCGGTTGGCCCAGCCACGCTCGCGCGTCCAGGCGTCGAGCACGAGCTTGCGCGCCCGCGCGACGACGATGTCGTATGTCGCCAGGAAACACGCTTCCTTGTTGGCGAACTGCTCGTAGAAGGCGCGGCGGGAGACGCCGGCGAGGGCGATCACGTGGGCGACGGTCGTCTGCGGATAGCCACGCTCGTGGACCGCCTCGATCATGCCGCCGTACATGCGCGCCCGCTGGTTGCGAGCTACGTCGTCACGCGACATCCCATTCGGACCGTGAGGGAGCCTCCGGTACATGGGCGTCGGCCCCCTGTGTGTTCCACTCATCCCCACGATTCGAGATAATAGATCATGTTCCCCAGAAACGCAAGCCTACTTTGAGCCGTCCTGCCATTCTTTATACCGGAATACATCGAGCCCTTCCAGCAATGTCTCTTGCCGACAAGCGCCGTACCGACGCCTCGAACGGCGTGCATTTGAGCGGTACGGCGAGAGGCGCGCGAGGGCCGCGCCGACGCGTCCTCGAAACGTCTCTCAGGCGCTCAGCGTGAGCCGGCGCGGGCCCGAGTGGAAGCCGAGCTCGAGCAGTGCCCCGGCGAGCTCGGAGGCGATCGCCGAAGCGCCGTCGATCCGCTCCAGCGCGAGCTTCGGCACGCGTCCCGCGCGCACGGCCTCGGCCAGCGCGCGCAGCGCCGCCTCGACCACGTTGCCCTCGCCCAAGCGTGAGCAGCCCGCGCCCGCCGCGCTCGACGTACAGCACCGGCGCGTCGGCGACGAGCACGACGTAGGCGCCGGCCACGCGTGAGGGTCGACGTTCCTGACTCTCGCGCTTCGGCCACGGGAGCGCGGCGCCGTAGGGCTGGGCGGGGTCGGCGGCGGCGAGCACGAGCGTGCGCCGTGCCTCCTCGCGGGCGCCGTTCGAGCGCGCCGCGCGCAGGCGCTCGACGGCGCCGGGCAGCGCGAACTGCGCGCCGCCCATGCCCTCGACGAAGTAGCCGCGCCGGCAGACGCCGAGCGTCTCGAGGTTGCTGAGCGTGTCGTAGAGCATCGCGAAGCCGCCCTTGATGCCCTCGGCGAGCACCTGCTCGCGCGTGAGGATGCCGTAGCGCTCGAGCAGCAGCTCGGCCAGCGCGCGGCGGCGCTCGGGGCCGGCGACGCCGCCGGCGAAGATCGGACCGGTCAGGCTCCAGCGACCCTGCACCTGGGACTGCGCGCCGGTGCGACGAGAGCCAAAGCGCCGGACGGACGCACGACGCTCGGGGCGGGCGCGTGCGAGCGCGAGGCGCGGAGCGCGCAGCGGCGCCCACGCGTCGTTGGTCACCTCGCCGGCCCAGACCAGGTCCCACAGCGTCTCGCGCAGCGACTCGGCGGAAGTCCCGAGCTCGGCGAGCAGGTCGCTGAAGAAGCACGGGCTCTGTGCCAGGCGTGCGCGCAGCAGCTCGTGCTCGGGAGAGTCGACCGCCTGCGCGGCGGTCCCTTTCGAGGATCCGGCCGCCCGGCCGCGCCGGCCGGGCGCGGCGCTCGGCGCCCGCGGGCGGGCCGATCAGCGGCGCGTCCTCGCGGAAGTACAGCGCGACGCGCCCGGAGCGATGCAGCGGCCCGGCGCCGACCCACACGAGCTCGCCGCTGGCGCACAGCTGGTCGAGCCACGACGGCGAGTAGGCGCCGGTGCGGCGCGGCAGCACGTCGCGCTCCCAGATCTCGGCGGGCAGCGCGAGGCCCTGCAGCGGCACGAGCACCTCGCGCAGCCGGTCGATCCCGGCCCCGGCGCTGGGGTGGCGATCGATCCCGTGCCAGGCGGGCAGGAAGGCGGCGAGCGCCTGCTGCTCGGCCGGCTCGATCTCCTTGCGCAGCGCGGCCAGCGAGGCGCGGCGCAGCCGGCGCAGCACCTCGACGTCGCACCACTCGCGGCCGGTGCCACCGGGGCGCAGCTCGCCGCGCACGACGTCGCCGTCGCGCTCGAGCTCGCGCAGCACGGCGGCGGCGTCGACGCCGTAGCGCTCGCGCAGCTCGTCAGTCGTGAACGGTCCGTGCGTGCGCGCGTAGCGCGCGACGAGCACGCGCAGCGCGTCGGGCACGTCGGCGAGGAACGCCTCGGGCAGGCCGCCGGGCGGCGCGGCCGAGAGCGCGTCGCGGTAGAGCCCGGCCTCGTCGGCTGCCACCCAACGCGGCTCGCCGCCGACGCGCAGGCGGATCGCGCGGCGTTCGCGCTGCAGCTCGGCGAGCAGCGGCTCGGGGTCGATCCCCTCGAACACGCGCGCCGCGACCTCCGCGTCGCTGAGATCGCCGACGTGGCGCAGCACGTCGTGCAGGCCGTCGCGGCCGGTCGCGCGCGTGATCTCCGAGCGATGCTGCAGGTCATCCTCCACGCGCGCGAGCGCGTCGGGGTCGATCAGCTCGCGCAGCTCCTCCTGCCCGAGCAGCTCGCGCAGGAGGTCGCGGTCGAGCGAAAGCGCGGCGGCGCGGCGCTCGGCGCTCGGCGTGTCGCCCTCGTACATGTACGTGGCGACGTAGTCGAACAGCAGCGAGGAGGCAAACGGCGAGGCCGTCTGCGTCTCGACCTCGACGAGCGAGATCTCGCGCGAGTGCAGCGCAGCGCAGGATCCCTTCGAGGCCGGGCACGTCGAGCACGTCGCGCAGGCACTCGCGGTAGGTCTCGAGCACGATCGGGAAGTCGGCGTAGCGACGCGCGACCTCGAGCAGGTTCTGCGCCTTCAGCCGCTGCTGCCACAGCGGCGTGCGTTTGCCGGGATACGCGCGCGGGATCAAGAGCGCGCGGGCGGCGTTCTCGCGAAAGCGAGCGCCGAACAGCGCCGAGCCGCCGAGCTCGGCCGTGATCTGCGCCTCGACCTCGTCGGGCTCGAGCATGATCAGCTCGGCGGCCGAGGGCAGCGCCTCGGCGTCGTCGGCGTCGAGGTCGGGCAGGTGCAGCACGATGCCGTCGTCGGAGGAGATCGCGTCGGCCTCGATGCCGAAGCGCTCGCGGATGCGCGCGGCGATGGCGAGGCCCCAGGCCGCGTGCACGCGACCGCCGAAGGGCGAGAGCACGCACAGGCGCCAGTCGCCGATCTCGTCGCGGAAGCGCTCGAGCACGATCGTGCGCTCGCTCGGCAGCACGCGCGTGGCGTCCTGCTGCTCGCGCAGGTAGGTCGAGCAGGTTGCACGCGGCGCGCTCGTCGAGGTCGTAGTCGTCCTGCAGCGTCTGCGGCTGCTGCTCGACGGCCCAGCGCGAGAAGGCGCCGATCGCCTCGCCGAGCTCCTTCGGGCGCCCGACGGAGTCGCCCTTCCAGAAGGGCACCGCGCCGGGGGCGCCGGGGGCGGGCGTGACGATCACGCGGTCGCGTCCGATTTCCTCGATCCGCCAGGTCGAGGCGCCGAGCAGGAAGGCCTGCCCGGGGCGCGCCTCGTAGACCATCTCCTCGTCGAGCTCGCCAACGCGCCGCCCGTCGGGCAGCGTCACCGAATAGAGCCCGCGGTCGGGGATCGTGCCGGCGTTGGCGATCGCCAGCTGGCGCGAGCCCTTACGCGGGCGGATCGTGCCGGCGACGCGATCCCACACGATCCGCGCGCGCAGCTCGCCGAACTCTTTCGAGGGGTAGCGCCCGTCGAGCATGTCGAGCACGTTCTCGAGCAGCTCGATCGACAGCTCGGCATAGGGGTAGCTGCTCGTCACGAGCGCGTGCAGATCCTGCACGGCGATGCCTTCGTCGTCCTGATCTATTAATGCCCGCTTTCGCGGGATCGCCCGCCACGGCGATCGCGACGATCTGCTGGGCGAGCACATCGAGCGCGTTGCGCGGGACGACTGTCGGCTCGATCAGGCCTTCGTGCATGCGCCTGGCGACGACGGCGCACTCGAGCAGGTCGCCTCGGAACTTGGGGAAGATTCGCCCGCGGCTGACGTCGCCGACGTTGTGCCCGGCGCGGCCGATGCGCTGCAGCCCGCGCGCGACGGACTTGGGCGACTCGATCTGCAACACGAGATCGACGGCGCCCATGTCGATGCCGAGCTCGAGCGAGCTCGTGGCGACGAGGCACGGCAGCTCGCCGGCCTTCGAGCAGCTCCTCGACCTTGGTGCGCTCCTCGCGCGCCAGCGAGCCATGGTGCGCGCGCGCGATCTCGAGCGGCACGATCGGTCCGTCATCTTTCTTCTCATCACTGTCGTTGGCCTGTTCGAGCTCGAGCTCCTTGGCGGCGAGCTCGTTCAGGCGCAGCGCCACGCGCTCGGCCGAGCGACGGTTGTTGACGAACACGATCGTCGAGTTGTGCGCTTTGACCTGCGCCAGCAGCTCGGGGTAGATCGCCGGCCAGATCGAGTTGCGCGTCGACTCGCCTCCGGCGACGGGCTCGAGCGGGTCGTGCGCGGGGTCGTTCGGCGGGGTCGCACGGCCGGGTTCGCTCATCGACTCGACGGGCACCTCGATGCGCAGGTCGAGCTGCTTGCGAGTGGCCGGCGTCGAGGATCGTCACCTCGCGGCGCGGTCCGACGAGGAAGCGGCCGATCTCGGCGAGCGGGTTCTGCGTGGCGCTGAGGCCGATCCGCTGCAGGTCACCTCCGACCGCGGTGCGCGCGCACGTGAGCCTCCAGGCGCTCGAGCGTCAGCGCGAGGTGCGAGCCGCGCTTGGTCGCCGCGACGGCGTGGATCTCATCGACGATCACTGCCTCGACGTCGTCGAGCATCGAGCGCGCCTGCGAGGTGAGGATCAGGTAGAGCGACTCGGGCGTCGTGATCAGGATGTCCGGCGGGTTGCGCGCCATCGCCGCGCGCTCCCTCTGCGGCGTGTCGCCCGTGCGGATCGCGACCGTGATCTGCTCGGCGCCGATCCCGCGCAGCGGCGTGCGCAGGTTGCGCTCGATGTCGTACGCCAGCGCCTTCAGCGGGCTGACGTAGACCACGCGCGTGCCCTGCTTCTCCCGCCTCGGCTCGGCGCCCAGGCGGTCGAGCGCCCAGAGGAAGGCGGCCAGCGTCTTGCCCGAGCCGGTCGGCGCCGAGAGCAGCACGTTCTCGCCCGCCGCGATCGCCGGCCACGCCTTTTCCTGCGCCGGCGTGGGCGCCTCGAAGGCCTTCTCGAACCACTCGCGAACGGGTGGGCTGAAGTCAGAAAGTGGCACCCGTCGAGGCTAGCGCGAGGCGTCGTCGCCGGCTTGTCGGGACGTTCGCAGCGACGCGCCTGCTCGGTGCCCGGCTCGGCGTAGGAAGATCTAGGGACAGGACATCGCGCCGCCGAGCCACGAGACCCGTGACGGGCGCGGATCGACGCCAAGTGACACGGATCTCCTCACCTTCCCTCACGGCCCGCCTGCTCGAGCGCACGCTCGAGCTGGTCGACATCGCCTCCGAGTCGGGCGCAGAGAGAGACATCGCCGAGCATGTCGTGGCAGAGCTGCGTGAGGGGGGCGTGCCGGTGCGCGACGCCGGCGATACGTGCGTGCTGGCCGGCGCCACGAGTCGCGGCGAGCGCCCGCTGGTGCTGCTCGCGGGCCACCTCGACACGGTGCCGGCGCAGGAGAACTGGCCCGGCCAGCTCGATGAGGATGGCGTCGTGGGCCTCGGCGCGAGCGACATGAAGGGCGGCGTGGCGGTGATGCTCGAGCTCGCGCTGGCGCAGGTGCCGAGCGCGTTCGACGTCGGCTACGTGCTGTTCGGGCGCGAGGAGCTGCCATCGGCCGAAGCGGCGCTCGGGCCACTGCTCGAGCGCGCGCAGGGCCTGCGCGAAGCCGACCTCGCGATCGTGCTCGAGCCGACGGCCAACGTCGTGCAGGCCGGCTGCCTCGGCAACATCGACGCGACGTGGACCTTCACCGGCCGCGCCGGGCACTCGGCGCGGCCGTGGCTCGCCGACAACGCGATCGACCGGGCGCTGGCGGGGATCGGCGAGCTTCACGGCCGCGGAGCGGAGCGCGAGACGATCGAAGGGCTCGAGTTCGCGCAGGTCGCGACCGCCACCGCGCTGCACGCCGGCCTCGCGCGCAACGTGATCCCGGGCACGGCCACGGCCAACGTCAACTTCCGCTACTCGCCGCGGCTCGTCGCCGAGCAGGCCGAGCTCGAGCTGCGACGCCGCTGCGAGGCGCACGGCGAGCTCGATCTCCTGTCCAACTCCGAAGGGGCATTGCCGCCGCGCGCCAACCCGCTGTTCGCGCGGCTGCAGGCGACGAGTGGAGTCGCGCCGGAGGCGAAGCAGGCGTGGACGCCGGTCGCCGAATTCGCGGCCGCCGGCGTCGAGGCGGTCAACCTCGGCCCCGGCGACCCTGCACTGGCCCATCGCCGCGACGAGCGCGTCTCGGCGGAGGCGCTCACGCGCGCCTACGAGATGCTCGGGTCGTTCCTGTGCGACTGAACCCGCACGTCGAGCACGCCCCGGGCTACCCCTTCCTGCGACTGGCCGAAGCGCGGCGCGCGGCGCAGGCGCGCGGAATCGACGTGATCGACCTGAGCATGGGCCAACCGACCGACCCTGCGCCGCAGCTCGTGCGCGACGCGCTGGCCGACGCCGTCGCGAGGACCCCGCTGTGCGACTACCCCTCGGCCGAAGGCCTGCCCCAGCTGCGCGCCTCGATCGCCGGCTGGATCGAGCGGCGCTTCGGCGCATTGCTCGACGCCGACCGCGAGATCCTGCCGACGCTCGGCGCGAAGGAGCCGATCGCCGTGCTCGCGCGCTTGTTCGCGCGCGAAGGGGACACGATCGCCGTGACCTCGCCGTCCTACCCCGTGCCCGAGCGAAGCGCCCGCGCAGCCGGCCTGAAGCTGGCCGTGCAGGCGCTGACGGCAGGCGGCGGGTGGCTGCCCGACCCGGAGGAGATCGAGTGGCGGCGCGTGGCGATCGTGTGGGTCGTCACCCCGCACAACCCGACCGGCGCGTGCGCATCGCTCGAGCTGCTCGACGAGCTCGCCGCGCGCTGCCGCAGCCGCAGCGCGATCCTCGCCGTCGACGAGACGTACTCCGAGTTCTGGTTCGGCGCGGAGCCGCCGGCGTCTGCACTGCAGCTGCAGGACCGCAGCGGCGTCGTCGTCTTCAACTCGCTCTCCAAGCGCTCCGGGCTGGCCGGGCTGCGCTCGGGCTTCGTCGCCGGCGACGCCGAGATCGTCGGGCGCATCCGCCGCCACCGCAGCGACATCGGCACGACGCCGCCGGCGTTCGTGCAGCGCGCCTCGATCGCGGCGTGGGCCGACGAGGCGCACGTCGTGCAGGCGCGCGAGCGCTACGCGCGCAAGCGCGAGCTGCTCGCCGGCGCTGCCGTGCGCGCCGGCTTCGCCGATGCAGGCGCGCCGGCCGGGATCTTCCTCTGGCTCGGCGTGCCGGGCGGCGATGACGAGTGCACATACGAGCTGCTGCTCGAGCGCTCGCTGCTCGTCGTTCCCGGCTCCTATCTCGGGCCGGGCGGCGAGGGCTACCTGCGTGTCGCGCTGACCGGCCCGCCCGAGCGCACCAAGCGCGCGGCCGAGCTGCTGCTCAGCGGCGCCGACGCGCTCGCAGACGCATCGGCCGCCTGAGCGCCAGGCGCTGAGCTGCGGCGCGCCGGCCTCGCTTACAGCGCTACCCCATGGTCGCGCACGAGCTCGTTGAGCTTGACCTTGTCGTGGCGCTCGCCCTCGTCGAGGCGCTTGACGACGAGCACGCACGGCAGGCCGAAGTCGCCGCCCGGGAAGGAGCGCGTGCGACTGGCGCCGATCGCCACGCTCCACGAGGGGATGTGCCCGCGCGAGATCTCCTTGCCGCTGTCGGCGTCGATCACGGGGATCGTCGGCGAGAGGATCACGCCGGCGCCGACGACTGCGCCTTCGCCGACGCGCGCTCCTTCGATCAACATGCAGCGACTGCCGATGAAGGCGTCGTGCTCGACGATCACCGGGCTCGCCTGCAGCGGCTCGAGCACCCCGCCCACGCCGACGCCGCCGGAGAGGTGCACGCGGTCGCCGATCTGCGCGCACGAGCCGACCGTGGCCCACGTGTCGACGAGCGTGTCGTGGCCGACGTAGGCACCGACGTTGACGAAGCTCGGCATCAGGATCGAGCCCGACGCGAGGTGTGAGCCAAAGCGCGCATAGGCGCCGGGCACGACGCGCACGTTGGGACTGCTCCGCTTCGGCGGCAGCCGGTCGGCGAACAGCATCGGGCCGGCCTCCGTGTGCTCCATCGGGCAGACGCGGAACAGCAGCACGATCGCGCGCTTGAGCCACTCGTGCACCTGCACCTCACCGCCGGCATCGATCTCGGCGACGCGCACGCGGCCGCGGTCGAGCAGGTCGATCACGCTCAACACGGTCGCCTGCACGTGCGGGTCGCGGTCGTCGAGCTCTGAGCGCCGCTCCCACAGGCGGTCGATCTGCTCGCGCAGCGACTCCAGGCCGCCGAAGTCGGCGATGCTCGCGAGCGTGGCCATGCTCAGCTCGCCCGCGCCGGCGCCCCGGCGGCGATCGGCTGCTCGACGGGCACCGGCGGGGAGAGGCCCGGGTGATGCTCGCGCTCGCCCGGTACGAGCACGTCGGGCTCGTACTGCAGCGTGGCGAAGTAGTCGCGCCGCACCTCCTCGGCCCTGCGGATCAGCTCGACGCTCCCGTCGGCGCGCAGCAGGAGCTCCTGCGGGCGCAGGCGCCCGTTGTAGTTGAAGCCCATCGCCAGGCTGTGCGCGCCGGTGTCGTGGATCAGCAGCAGGTCACCCTGGTGCAGCTCCGGCAGCTCGCGCTGGATCGCGAACTTGTCGTTGTTCTCGCACAGCGAGCCAACCACGTCGATCGTCTGCTTCGGACGCCGGCCGTCGTCGCCGTGCAGCGTCAGGTGGTGGTAGGCGTCGGCGTAGAAGGCCTGGCGCATCAACGCCGCGATGCCCGCGTCGACGCCGGCGTAGTCGCGCCACTTGCTCATCCGATTGATCACGCGCGTGACGAGTGCGCCGTGCGGCCCGGTGATGTAGCGGCCGGACTCGAGCAGCAGCTTCGGGCTGCGGCCGGTCCGCTCGCGGTGCGCGCGAAGCAGCTCACCTGCGCCTTGCCCGAACGCGTGCACGTCCAGCGACGGATCGCCCGGGCGATAGGGGATGCCGAGGCCGCCGCCGGCGTTGATGAACTCGAGCTCGATCCCGAGCTCGCGGTGCAGGCCGTCCTCGAGCGCCAAGAGCATCGCGACCGTCGCGAGCAGCGGCTGCACGGTGAGCACGTTGGAGGCGATCATCGCGTGCAGCCCGAAGCGTTCTGCGCCAAGCTCGCGGACCTGCTCGAACGCGGGCGCGAGCTGGTCGCGGCGCAGTCCGAACTTCGCCTCCACGGGCGAGCCGATCAGCTTGTCGCCGAGGCGCTCCGGGCCGGGGTTGAAGCGAAACGAGCAGACCGCTGGGATGCCCGGCAGCTTGTCGATCAGCGTGATGTCGTCGATGTTGATGATCGCCCCGAGCGAGAGCGCCGCCGCGAACTCCTCGCGCGTCGTGTTGTTGGAGGTGAAGAAGATCTCCTCCCCGCGCGCGTAGCTGTCTGCCGCGAGCTCGAGCTCGGCGATCGAGCTGCACTCCATCCCCAGACCGTGCTCGCGCAGCATCCGGGTGATCGTCAGGTTCGGCAGCGCCTTGACCGCGTAGTACTCGTGGAACGGCAGGCCGCCGAACGCCGCCGCCAGACGATCGGCGCTCGCGAGGATCCCCGCTTCGTCATAGATGTGAAAGGGAGTGCCGAAGTGCTCGGCGATCTCCTCCAGCGCCGGCTGCAGGCGGCGCGTGAAGTCCTTGCTCATCGGCATCGCTGCACCCCTGAGCCCCTCGGCATCTCCGACGCTCCCTATGCGGTGCGATGCGCCGTGATGATCGCGCGGCTGCGCGGCCCGCTCAGCGGCCGGCGATAGACGATCGTGGCCGTCGAGACGCGCTTGAAGCCCGCCCGCTTCAGTTCGCCCGCGATCCAGCCCTCCGACAGCCAGTAGAAGCCGGGCACGTTCGCCGACTGCTGCACGGGCTCGTCCGTTTTCGGCGCGTCGTTGGAGATCACGACCGTCCCGCCCTCGGGCTTCAGCCAGCTGTGGAACAGGCTCAACGCCCGGTGCGCACCGTCGTCGCCGTCGTGCAGGTGACCGAGCAGACCGTCGGCGTAGACGACGTCCCAGTACTCAGGCTGCGCATCCCACTCGTACAGGTTCTGGCAGATCGCCGGCACGCCCGCCTGGCGCGCCAGCTCGACGGCCTCCTCGAGCGCGTCGACGGCGAGCACGGGGTAGCCTTCGCGCCCGAGCACGCGCTCGACGAAGGCGTTGCCCGAGCCGAGGCTCAGCAGCAGGTTTTTGCGGTCGCGGTCGAGCGCATTGCGCAGGTGCTCGAGGATCCACCAGCGGTATGTCGGCGAGCAGATCGACGGCGTCGTCGAGTCGCCCCTGGCGATCCCGTGCTCCCATTCCTCGAAGATGCTCATCTCCTCGCTGCCCGTCAGGTAGAAGGAGCGCAGGTCGTTCTCCAGCGCGTTGGGGTCCGCCATCGAGGTCTCGTGGCGAACCGTCGTGTCGAGTGTGGCCATCAGCCGTTCACCTCCTGCTGTCGTACGAGACCGAGCGCGCTGAGGCCGCTGGAGAGCAGCGAGCGCATGATGCGACCGACCGCCGGGTCGGTTTCCGTGTCCAGATACCACCTGCCGATGCGAGCGAGGAAGCGCACAAGGCGCAGCACGTCCAGGCCCTTGACCGCGCGATCGACGAGCGGCAGAAGCTGTGACTGCGCGACCAGCGAGCGGTAGTGCTCGTCGTCGGCCAGCGGCAGCGGCCCGCCGTCGTTGTGCGGATCCCACGCCTTCATCCAGGCGCGCGCGAAGGTCCAGCCGGCGTTGTCCTCGTCGAGCACGCGCTCCGGCGTGATCGTCAGCGACTCGTGCAGCGGGTGGTCGAGGCACATGCCGATCAGCGCCATCGCCGCGAGGTCCTGCGCGGCGCAGCCGGCGCGCTCCTCGATCGCGAGCGCCTGCAGCGACTCGTGGTCGAGCAGCATGTCCAGCAGGTCGTCGATCAGCAGCGTGCTCTCACCGCCCGGGCCGACGTCCTGCTCGGTGACGACCTCGGCGTGCAGCACCGCCGTCGGGTAGACCTTCCCGCTCGGTGCCAGGCCGCGCAAGATCTCGTCGAGGTTGTCGCGCCTTTCCTCGCTCGTCAGGCGGACGAGCGTGACGTCGGTCATCTCGGTCATCAGCGAGCGCCAGATCGTCAGCGCGCGCAGGTCCTTGGTCGGCTGACCGTCGACGCCGATCAGCGGCAGATGCACGGGCGCGCGGCCGTCGGTCTCGAACACGAGCGGACCCTCGAGCGTTCCGCCGATCACACCCTGGGCGAGCGCGAGGCGCACGAGCGGCTCGATCCGCGGTACGTACTGGGAGTCGAAGATCGTGCGCTCGAAGCGAACGCCGAGACGGGCGAGCGTCTCGTTCTGGCCGCTGACGGCCCAGTCGCGCACCGCGTGCCACAGCTCGCGCGTCGGCGCGTCGCCGGCGGCGAGCAATGCCAGCAGTAAGTCGACGAGCCCGTCGTCGCGCCGCTCGTCCTGCACCTGGTGTGCGTACAGGCGACCAACGAAGTGGTCGCTCTTTTCGCCGGCCGCGGCCGGGTCGGACTCGTCGGCGAAGCGCAGGTAGCCGGCCATCGCGTCGCCCATGTCCCGCCCGGCGTCGGCGATCTGCGTCTGGCGCGCGACGTGCGCACCGGCCGTTTCGAGCGTACTCGCGAGCGCATGTCCGAGCGCGATGTTGCGCAGGTAGCCGGCGTGCAGCGCCGTCGTCGGCGTCGGGTCGCAGAAGTCGACGACGTAGGGCGCACCCTTCAGCAGCTCGCGCGTGGCCGGGACCGCGCGCCGGCCGGCTCCCCGTGCGCCGACGTCCGTGACTCGCGGGTTCTCGAGCTGGATCGAGGGCGTCTCGAAGAGCAGGTCCGGCGGGGCGTCGAGGTGTGCGATGTCGATGGCCATGACGGTGCGGCGAGGCTAGTCAGGGGGTCCGAGAAGTCAACCGTCGCGGCGAGGTGAAACGCGTGGTGTCCGTCCAAGGGCAGGCAAAACCGCCAAAACTCGGGCCATCGGTGGAGGTGTAATTCGGAAACAGATCGCGGTGATCGTCTCCGACAGTGAAAGAGAGACATTCCCATCGCCGGCGCGCTCGCGTGGGCTGGAGTTTCGCGTTGCTTACACGCGGTTGCCGAGAGCGCAGAACTTCACTGGTTAGGCTCGCCCCCAATGGAGTCGAAGCTCGATTTGGACCCGGGCCTGGTCGAGGCCTGCCGCGAGGCAGCGCGTGGCATCGCCGATCGCATGGCCGCGGAAACGGCCGACCGCACGACGCTGTCGGTCGAGCGCTCGGTCGCGCGCTTCCTCGGCGTAGATGGGATCACCGAGCTCGACGTGCCGCTGCCGAACGTGCTCGTCGAGCATGTCCACGACGGCGGCGGGCTCGGTCGCGGGATCGCGCACTGGCTCGGCAACGCGATGCTCCAGAGCGGGCGCGACGCGCAGCTGATCGCCGAGGCGGTCGGTGCGGGCGAGCTCGACCTGCTCGCCCTGCCGCCCGCCGAGGAGGGGGCGATCCGGCGGCTGATCGACGGCGAGTGCGCGCGGCGCATGGGCGCCGTGCGCCGGCGGATGGACGAGCGTCGCGAGCAGCGCGAGCTGCTCAGCGGCCCTCCGCCGCTGCGCTACGTGCTCAGCGCGACGGGCAACGTCTACGACGACGTGGTGCACGCGCTGGCCGTCGCCGAAACCGGCGGCGACGTCGTCTCGATGACGCGCTCGACGGCCCAGAGCCTGCTCGAACACGTCCCGTACGGCCCGACGACGGAGGGCTTCGGCGGCACGTTCGCCACACAGGAGAACTTCCGCATCCTGCGCGAGGCGCTCGATCAGTGGTGCGAGCAGCACGGCCGCTACATCCGCCTGTCGAGCTTCTGCTCGGGGCTGTGCATGACCGAGTTCGCGACGCTCGGCGCGATGGAGGGTCTCGACAACATGGTCAACGACGCGCTCTACGGGATCCTCTACCGCGACATCAACCCCGTGCGCACGATGATCGACCAGCGCGTCTCGCGCACGATCACCGGATATTTCGGGATCGTCATCAACACGGGCGAGGACAACTACCTGCGGACCGCCGACGCGCTGGCGGCGGCGCCCTCGGTCACGGCCTCGCAGTTCATCAACCACCAGCTCGCGCGCGACTCGGGCATGCCCGACGAGCAGATCGCGCTCGGCGACGCCTTCGAGATCGACCCGCCGACGAAGAACGGGCTGCTCTACGAGTGGGCCCAGGCGCAGCTCACGCGCGAGCTGTTCCCGGACTGCCCGATCAAGTACATGCCGCCCACCCGGCACATGGACGGCAACCTGTTCCGCACGCACGCCTGCGACACGCTGTTCAACCTGATCACGATCGCGACGGGACAGGGAATCCAGACGGCCGGCGTGCCGACCGAGGGGGTCTTCACCCCTCACCTGCACGACCGCGTGGTCGGCCTGGAGTGCGTCGACTACGTGTTCAACTACGCGCATGACCTCGGCGAGGAGATCCAGTTCAAGCCTGGTGGGATCATCACGACGCGCGCGCACGAAGTGCTGCGCGATGCGCACGAGCTGCTCGAGCGGATCGCCGCCGTCGGCATGTTCGGGGCGATCGAAGACGGCACCTTCGGCGACGTGCGCAGGCGCATCGACGAGGGTCGCGGGATCGATGGGATCGTGGCGACCGACGAGCGCTACTACAACCCGGCGCTCGAGCTGATGGGGGCGGTGCGCGTTGCCTAGCCACGCCCCTTCGGTCGACCTGACCCGGGTGAGGCCGTACGGGGACCACCTCGGCGACGGCATCGTCCAGCTCAGCTTCACGCTGCCCGTGCCGCACGGGCCGGCCGCGCGCAAGGCCGCGCTCGAGCTGGCGGCGATGCTCGGGCTCGACCGCCCGGAGGTCGTGCACCACCAGCGCCTGCTCGACGGCTACACGCATTTCCTGCTCTACGGCCACGTCGTGCAGACGGTCGACTACATCGCGCAGCAGGGCGGCGAGCTGGAGGTCGAGTACATGTCAGAAGACGAGATCGACGTTTTCGCGACCGCGCACGTGGGCCGTCCGATCGTCGTCGTCGGAGCCTGCACCGGGTCGGACACGCACAGCGTGGGCATCGACGCGATGCTCGACCTCAAGGGCTTTCACGGCAATCGCGGCCTCGAAGGCTACCGCGCGTTCGACGCCCACAACCTCGGCAGCCAGGTGCCAAACGGCGTGCTCGTGGCCAAGGCGATCGAGCTCGACGCCGATGCGATCCTCGTCTCGCAGACGGTCACACAGCAGGATCTGCACATCCACAACCTGACCGAGCTCGTCGAGATGGTCGAAGCCGAGGGCAGGCGCGAGCGGACGATCCTCGCCTGCGGCGGCTCACGCGTGACGGGCGAGCTCGCCAAGGAGCTCGGCTTCGACGCGGGCTTCTCGCGTGGCACCTACCCGGTCCACCTGGCGAGCTTCCTCGTACGCGAGGTCGCCGCGCGGATCGAGCGCGAGCGCACGGCGGGAGATGGGATCTCCGAAAACGGCGTCGTCGGCAGCGGGGTCCTCGGATGAGCCTTCAGGAGACTTGGCGACGCCGAGGTCGCACCGCCCAAGCAGCCCGCTGACACCGCCGCTGAGGCCGTCGGCGCCGACGAACGCCACCAGAAGATGGAGCGCCTGCGCAGCGAGGGGGTCGAGCCCTACCCGCACCTGCGCACGGACGTCCCGCGTACGTGGATCGCCGACCTGCTCGCGGCGCACGACCCGGCCGCGATGAAAGCCGGTCCGCACCCCGGCCTGCGCTACCGCCTATGCGGTCGGCTGATCGCAAGGCGCGGTCACGCGAAGACGACGTTCTTCGACATCCGCGACCAGTCGGGCTCGATGCAGGTCGTGACGCGCCTGCAAGCGCTCGGCGCGCAGGCATACGAGCGCGTCACGGGTCTCGACATCGGCGACATCGTCAGCATCGAGGGAGACGTGTACGTCACCCAGCGCGGTCAGCTGACGCTCGGAGTGGGCGACTGCACGCTGCTGGCCAAGGCGCTGCGACCGCCGCCGGACCGCCGCCACGGGATGGAGGACGTCGGCTCGCGCTATCGCTACCGCGAGCTCGACCTGCTCGCCAACGCCTCCACGCGCGAGATGTTCTTCAAACGTACGAAGGCGATCGAGGCGATCCATGCGGTGCTGCGCGAGAAAGGCTTCACGCAGGTCGAGTCGCCGATGCTGCAGACGCTCGCCGGCGGCGCTTCCTCGCGACCGTTCACGACCCATCACAACGCGCTCGACGTCGACCTGCACCTGCGCATCTCGGTCGAGCTGTACATGAATCGCTGCGTCGTCGGCGGCCTGGAGAACGTCTACGACCTCGGCCGCGCGTTTCGCAACGAGGGCATCTCCCACCGTCACTCCCCCGAATTCACGATCCTCGAGTGCATGCAGACCTACGCGGACTACATGGACATCGCCGTGTGGTGCGAAGAGGTGACCGAGCAGGTCGCGCTGCGCACGCTCGGCACGACGAAAGTCGAGCAGCACGACGGGAGCGTGATCGAGCTCGCCAAACCGTGGGCGCGGATCACGCTGCGCGATGCGATCAAACAGGCCGTCGGGCTCGACTACCTCGACGCCACGCGCGAGCAGCTCTTGGCGCAGCTCGACGACGACGTCGATCCGCAGAAGAGCTGGGCGAAGCTCGTGGAAGACGTGTACAGCAAGCACGTCGAGCCCTTCCTGATCCAGCCCACGCACGTGTTCGACTTCCCGCTCGACCTGTTCCCGATCTGCAAGCGCCACCGTGACGACTCGCGCCTGGGGGAGCACTTCGACACGGTGATCCGCGGCATGGAGGTGCTTTCGGGGGACACCGAGCTGAACGACCCGATCGACCAGTGGGACCGCTTCGTCAAACAGCGCAGCGAGCGCCCCGGCGACGACGGCGACCAGCCGCAGCCCCACGACGAGGGCTACGTGCGTGCGCTCGAATACGGCATGGCGCCGACGTCAGGCGGGGGGATCGGCGTCGACCGGCTGCTGATGATCCTCTCAGGGGCCGAGTCGATCCGCGAGGTCGTGCCGTTCCCGACGCTGCGCGAGCTGCACTGAGCCGCCGACCGGCGCGCTCGGCGACCGGCTCGCCCGGCGCATTGAAGCGGGGCTGAGCACCCTCCAGGAAGGGCCACGCGATCCCGCGTCTTCGCATAAGTCAGAAACACCTCAAGCTGGAAACACGAGCTCAAAGCCAACGCTCAGAAATCGGACTACCGGAATTACGGACTTGTAGGGCCCTCTTCCTGGGCTTGATCGCGGAACCCAGGCTGTTCTTTTCGCCGCCACCGGTCGTCTCGTGACTAGGACTACGCTCCTAGTTATGGAGCGCGGGTCTTCTGCAAAGCTCCAAGTACGGGGGCATCGACAATGGACACCGCTCGCCCGGGCCCTGACGGCCACAGGCGATCGCTGGACGCTGCTGATCGTGCTCGCCCTGTCGCACGAGACGCTGCGGCTGAGCGTGCTGCGCTCCAGGCTGCCGGGCGTCAGCTCGGGCGTGCTCGACCACCACCTCGGCCAGATGACCGCGCTCGGACTGCTCTCGCGCCAGCGCTACCGCGAAATGCCACCACGCGTGGAAGTCGCGCTGACGCAGGCCGGCAGCGAGCTGCTGCCGATCGCGGGCGCGCTCGCGCGGTGGGGCATGCGCCATGAGTGGCCGCCGCCGCCCGTCAGCGTGTACGTGCGCGCGGACGCCGTGCTGCGTCAACTGCCGGCCCTGCTCGAGGAGCAGGACGATCTTCCGGACGGCACCGTCGAGGCGGTTGTCGGCGAGGGAGAGGAGTGCACGGCGCACTGGTTCAAGATCGCCGAGGGGCGCCTGGGGGCCTCAAGCGAGCGACCCGCCAAGGCAACCGTGAGAATCGAAGGCGACGACCGGGCATGGATCGCCGCGCTCGGGCCCGACCGCGACTACTCGGGCCTGAGCTTAGAGGGCCGCCGAAAGCTCGCCCTGCGCGTGCTCGATTCGCTGCCGCGGACCGTCGCCTTGGCCCGGCCCGATTCGGCTGCCGGAGAGCCTGCCTCCGATGGCGTGGTCCTAGAAGGCCGCGCCGGCCGCTATGGGAGCGTGCCGCTGGAGGGCGAGATGACGACAGCGCCAACCGCGACCGAAGATGGCGCGGCCAGACGTGAACCGGGCCGGCTCACCGGGGTCGACCCGCGAGACGACCAAGGCGAGCGTCGCGAGAACGACGAGGGTCAAGCGCAGCCGCTTCCCTAGGGGGCGGGACTCGCCGAGCCTGCTTGGCGACGGCATCGCGGCGCTGCGCACGAGCATGGGACGTGGGGATGCCGACAATCGTCTGTAGATGCTTCGTCTGCATTACATCAGACTGGCCAGATGGACGCGGTACACGCAAGGTTCGCCGCCAACCTGAGAATGCATCGCACACGGCTGGGCCTTTCGCAGGAGGCGCTGGCCGAGTTGTGCGACCTGCACCGCACCGAGATCAGCCTGCTCGAGCGGCACAAGCGCTCACCGCGCCTGGAGACGCTCGTCAGCCTGACGCACGGCCTGCAGCTTTCCTCAGTCTGCGATCTGCTGGAGTCGCAGGCCTGAAGGGAGTCCGGATACTGGGCCTTCACGGACACCGCGGCCGGGCGAAAGCTGCGGCGCCCGCGGAGACCCGGTATCGAGGGGGTGACACCTCGATCTCTTTCTCGAGCGCCGTCGGAGAGGGATAACGGCACCCAAGCTCTTGCCCCCTTCTGTCGTGTGGCCGATCAAATTTGGACCAAAATGTTTCTGACCCGAACCTGTTCCGCAGAACACGCTACTTCCATATATTGGGCTTGACTAGATGCGTTTCCTACTTGGAAGTCGGCATGCTCTCGCGGCACGACGCAGCTCCTCGCTGCGAGCACGAATGAGTTCGCCCCCGCGCGTCCATAGACTCTCGCGCCGATGCCCGAGCAAGTTGGTGCCACCGCCGTGAGCGCGTCCCCGGAGCGCGCCGATGGCGGCGTCCTGCCGGCACAGCGCCTGCGCGAGGCGATCGCGCGAGAGTGGATCGTGGCCGGGGCGTGGCGCATCCCGCCGGAGTCGGTGCAGCCCGCGAGCGTCGACCTGCGCCTGGGCGAGCGCGCGTGGGCGCTGCGCTGCAGCTTCCTCCCAGACAGCGACTCGACCGTCGAGCAGAAGGTCGAGGATCTCGCCTTCGAACAGATCGACCTTCGCGACGGTGCCACGCTCGAGCGCGACCGGCCCTACCTGGTCCCCCTGATCGAGGAGCTGCGCCTGCCCGAGCACGTGCGGGCGAAGGCCAATCCGAAGAGCTCGACGGGAAGGCTCGACGTGTTCACGCGCGTGCTCACCGACCGCAACCACCGCTTCGACGAGATCGCGGCCGGCTACCACGGGAAGCTCTACCTCGAGGTCGTCCCACGCACGTTCGCGATCCGCGTGCAGACTGGGCTCGCGCTCAACCAGGTACGCCTCGCCGACGGCGATGGGCGCTTGAACGACGGTGAGCTGCTCGCGTTGCACGAGCAGCTGCCGCTGCTGTTCCGCGACGAGCAGGCGCTCGCGCAATCCTCGCTCTCGCTCGGCGACGGCCTGTTCCTCAGCCTGGACGCCTCGGGCGGCACGGACAGCACGGTGGGCTACCGCGCCAAGAAGAACAGCCTGCCGATCGATCTGACGAAGGTCGGGGCGCTTCGCTGGCAGGACTACTGGGAGCCCGTCCACCCAGAGGCGAAGCAGCGCATCGTGCTCGAGCCCGAGGTCTTCTACCTGCTGCTCTCGGCTGAGGGCGTCCGCATCCCTCCGTCTTACGCCGCGGAGATGCTCGCCTACGACCCGACGGCCGGCGAGCTGCGCACGCACTATGCGGGCTTCTTCGATCCTGGGTTCGGCTATTCGCGTGCCGGCGAGCCGGGTGGCAGCCGCGCCGCGCTCGAGGTCCGAGCGCGTGATGTCTCGTTCATGGTCGAGCACGGTCAACCGGTCTGCAAGCTCGCGTTCGAACGCATGACCGAAGAGCCGGATGTGCTCTACGGCACCGACGTCGGCTCCAATTATCAGGGCCAGCAGACCATGCTGAGCAAGCATTTCCTGGGCCGGCCGAGCGACGTTTGAGCACAAGCTCGAACTGTTGCATTTGTTCGTATCTTCGTAATCGGGAAGGGCATTTGCCTTCGCGTACGAAATAAGCGACCATTGTCCGCTCTATCATCCCTTGGAACCAAACTGTTTATGATCGTCTAGCCCGCTTCCCCATTAGCGGCATCTGACGACCGAGGGATTTTTCCAGGACGAGGAAGAGCCCCCTAGCCCCCATCAACGGACAGGGACAAGTACACATGCCCAGAACAAGTTCAAAAGCTCCAAAAGCATCTTCGACCTCGCGGGAGCCGGCGTGGTCGATCCCGAGCCTGCGCGAGCCCCGCTACTCCCAATCGCTCGAGCGCGGCCTGGCGATCCTCAGCTGCTTCACGCCCAAGCGCCCGGTGCTGGGCATCGCCGACATCGCCGATGAGCTGGGCATGAGCCGCTCGACGACGCACCGCTACGTGATCACGCTGCTCGCGCTCGGCTACCTCGAGCAGGGCGCCTCGCGCAAGTACCGCCTCGGCCTGCGCGTCACCGACCTCGGCATGTCGGCGCTCAACTCCACCGGCCTTCGCGAGCACGCCCAGCCCTACCTGGAAGAGCTGCGCCAGCGCACCTCCTACACGGTCAGCCTCGCCGTGCTCGACGGCCCCGAGATCCTCTACGTCGACCGCGCCCGCAGCTTCCGTCGCGGCCAGGGCCAGGGAGGCCTCGACGTGCGCACCGGCTCGCGCCTGCCCGCCTACTGCACGGCGATGGGCAAGCTGCTCTTGGCCAACCTCCCCGAGTCAGACCTGCGTGAGCTCTTGGCTCAGATCAAGCTGACCAAGCACGGGCCGAACACGATCACTTCCAAGAAAGCGCTGCGCGAGGAGCTCGACGAGGTGCGCGAGGCCAACTTCGCCGTCGATGACGAAGAGCTCGCCAAGGACCTCTATTCGATCGCCGCCCCCGTGCGCAACGAGGGACGCCAGGTGGTCGCCGCCGTCGAGATCGCCGTGCCGAGCTCGATGATCACGATCGGCGAGCTCGTCGATGCGCTCGGTCCGCACCTCGTCTCGACCGCCGACCGCATCTCCGCGCGGCTGGGGTTCCGGCGGGACGACGAGCAGGGCTAGGCGCAGAAGGCCGACGCGGGCAGGCGGTGCCGAGGAGGGACCGCCGCCCGCGCCCGTCGCGTACTCTCTGCGACCGGATGCCGCTGTCCATGCTCCGCTTCGCGCTCCCCCGGGGGCTCTCGCCCAAGCGCGCGCTCGCGCTGCCGTGCGTGGTGCTGCTCGCGCTCGGACTCTCGGCCTGCGCCAAGAGCGTCTCCACGTCTGGCCTGAAGGGCGAAGCCAAGGCAGCCGCCGAAACGATCAAAAACCTGCAGACCGACGTCACCGCGGGCGACGAGAAGAAGATCTGCAAGAACGACCTCGCCAAGCCCCTCGTGACCAAGCTCGACGCCAGCGGCGGCTGCGAAAAGGCGATCAAAGGCCAACTGACCGAGGTCGACTCCTTCGAAGTGACGGTCGAAGCGATGCAGGTCTCCGGCAGCACCGCCACAGCGCACGTCAAGAGCATCTACTCCGGCAAGGGGCGCAAGGGCACCCTCTCGCTCGCCAAGGAAGCCGGCAAGTGGAAGATCTCCTCGCTCGGCTGAGGCGGATCAGCTGATGCCGTCGATCAACTGACCAGGCGAGCTCAGGCCGAGGCCCTTCGCGAGGATCACGATCGTCTCCAGGCGCGGCGATCGCTTGCTGCGCTCGAGCAGGCTGATCTCGGTGCGATGCAGGTCGCACTGGTCCGCCAGCGCCTCCTGAGACAGCCCCGAGCTGTCGCGTGCGCGGCGCAGATTCGCCGCGAACTGCTCACGTGGGGTCGGCATGGCTGCACTCTCACGTATGACGGACAAAGCCTCAACAGACAAAACGTTGCGCACGTTCGAAGTGCTCGCCAGGCGCCGGCGCTCGCTGCGCCGGTGACCCCGCCGGTCGCCACGGCTCAGGCGAGCGCGCGCCCGTACTGCCGCTCGTAGTAGGCCCGATAGTCGCCCGAGCGGATCGGCTCCCACCACCACGCGTTCTCGCGGTACCACGCCACCGTCTGCTCGAGCCCCTCGGCGAAGCGCACCTGCGGGGCCCAGCCGAGCGCGCGCACCTTCTCCGAAGAAAGCGAGTAGCGACGATCGTGGCCGGGACGGTCGGCGACGTACTCGATCTGCGACTCGCTCGCGCCCGTCGCCGCGATGATTCGCCGGACGACGTCGATGTTCGCCTCCTCGTCCGGGCCGCCCGCGTTGTAGACCTCGCCCGGCACGCCGTGCTCGAGCACGTGCCCGATCGCGCGCGAGAAGTCGGTCGAGTGGATCCAGTTGCGCACCTGCATGCCGTCGCCGTACACCGGCAGCGCGTCGCCGTGCAGCGCGTTGAGCACCATCAGCGGGATCAGCTTCTCCGGGTACTGATACGGGCCGTAGTTGTTCGAGCCACGCAGATCACAGCTTGCAGCTGATAGGTGTGGAAGTAGCCGAGCACGAGCAGGTCCGCGCCCGTCTTCGTCGCCGAGTAGGGCGAGGACGGTCGCAGCGGCGACTCCTCCGTGAACGAGCCCTGCTCGATCGAGCCATACACCTCGTCCGTGGAGACCTGCACGTAGCGCAGCTCGCGAGCGCGCGCCGCCTCGAGCAGCACATACGTGCCCAGCGCATGCGTCTTCACGAACGCGTCCGGCTCGGCGATCGAGCGGTCGACGTGCGTCTCGGCCGCGAAGTTGACGATCGCCTCCGGCGCGGCCACGGCGATCGCCTTCGCCACGGCCGCCGGATCCTCGATCGCGCCTCGCTCGAAGCGAAACGCCGGATGCTCTGCGAAGTCGTGGAAGTTCTCCTCGCGCCCGGCATAGGTGAGCTTGTCGAGCACCGTCACCTCGTCGCCGTGCTCCAGCAGACGCTGGCGCACGAAGGTCGAGCCGATGAAGCCCGCACCACCGCAGACGAGCAGTTTCATGGCCTCATCATCCCAGCCCTCGCCGCCAGATACCCCGCCAGCCCGTCGCGCCAGTCGGGCATCGCCAGCACGTCGTCGCGTTCGGACGCCAGCGCCGACCATGCCGGGCGCGGGGCCGGGCGGGCCATCTGCTCGCTGCTCGCCGGCTCCACGCGGCAGTCGACCTCGGCCTGGCGGAAGATCTCCTCGGCGAAGCCGTTCCACGAGACCTCGCCGGCGCCCGTCATGTGCACGAGCCCGCGCACGCGCGCGCTCGAGCAAGCCGAGGATCGCCGGGGCGAGGTGACCCGACCACGTCGGCGAGCCGACCTGGTCGGTGACGACCTGGACCGCCTCGCGCTCGCCCGCCAGCCGCAGCATCGTCTCGACGAAGTTCTTGCCGTCCACCCCGTACAGCCAAGCCGTGCGCACGACCGTGTGCTCGCGGCGAGGCCGCCAGCACCTCGCGCTCGCCTTCGAGCTTGGTCGAGCCGTACACCGAGCGTGGACCGGTCGGGTCGGACTCGACGTACGGGCGCGGCCGGCCCTCGTCGTCGAGGGGCGCAGTGCCGTCGAACACGTAGTCGGTCGAGAGGTGCAGCAGCGGCAGCTCAGCGCGCGCCGCCGCGCGCGCGAGGATCCCCGCTCCGACCGCGTTCACCGCCCGTGCCTGCTCCTGCTTGCTCTCGGCGCCGTCCACGTCGGTCCACGCCGCGCAGTTGACCACGCCGTCGAGCGAGCCCGGCTCCGCCAGCAGCCGCTCCAAGCAGGCGCTCGACCGTCGGCTCGTCGGTGATGTCCAGCTCCGGCAGGTCCAGCCTCGACGAGCTCGTGACCCGCGCGCTCGGCCGCGCGCACCACGTCGTGGCCGAGCATCCCGAGCGCGCCTGTCAGCAGCAGCCTCACAGGATGGATATGTCGGAGTTGTCCCCGACCATGAAGCGATAGGCACGCGGCTGGCGCTGGCCGCGGCGGACTGTCACGTTGCGACCCAGCAGCGATGACTCCATGCGGCCGTCCAGGTCCGAGACCACGCAGCCCGCCAGCAGGATCGAGTGCTCGACCTCGGAGCTCGTCACCTCGCAGCGCTCGCCGATCGCCGTGTATGGACCGACGTAGCAGTCCGTCAGACGCGCGTCTGCGCCGATGATCGCCGGGCCGCGCACCGTCGTGCGCTCCAGCCGCGCGCCCGCCTCGACCACGACCCGCCCGTCCACGCGGGAGTCGATCAGCTCGCCGTCGATCCGCTCGGTCAGGTTGTCGAGGATCAGGCGATTGGCCTCGAGCATGTCCTCGAGCCGGCCCGTGTCCTTCCACCACCCGCGCACGACGTGCGGCTCCACGCGCAGGCCGCCGTCGACCAGGTGCTGGATCGCGTCTGTGATCTCCAGCTCGCCGCGCGGCGAGGGTTCGATCGCGCGCGCCGCCTCGTGCACCTGGCTCGTGAACATGTACACGCCCACGAGCGCCAGGTCCGTCGCCGGCTGCGAGGGCTTCTCGACCAGCCGCACCACGCGGCCCACCTCACCCGCCGGAGCCGGCGCGAGCTCCGCAACGCCGTAGTTCTCGGGGTCCGGGACCGGCGTCAGCAGGATCAGCGCATCCGGTTCGTGCTCGCGGAAGGCCGACACCAGATCGGTGATGCCGCCCTGCAGCAGGTTGTCGCCCAGGTACATCACAAACGGGCTGTCGCCCAGGAACGCCTCCGCCGTCAACACCGCGTGCGCCAGGCCGAGCGGCTCGTCCTGCACGATGTAGGTGATGCGCACGCCGAAGCGCTCACCGGTCGCCCGCCACCTGTTCGATCTCCGGACCAGTCTCCGGCGCCACGATGATGCCGATCTCCTCGATGCCCGCCTGCGCCATCGCCTCGATGCCGTAGAACAGCACGGGCTTGTTCGCCACGGGCACGAGCTGCTTTGCACTCGTGTGCGTGATCGGCCGCAGGCGCGTGCCCTTTCCCCCCGACAGGATCAGTCCCTTCAGCGGCTTCATTCGCGCAGCAGCCTAGCGGTGTGCACCCTCGCCAAGCGCAGGCGCGCCCTGAACGCCGTCCCAGCGCCGGCCGCGCGCTCGGCCCAGAGGCTCAGTACACGCCGCCGAGCTTGCGGTGGTCCCAGCTCGTGCGGCGTCGCTCGACGAACTCCAAGCCGACGCGTTTGCCCGCCTGCGCCGCGACCACGTCGCGTGCCTCCGGGGGTAGATCCTCCAGCGGCGGCTCGCCGCGCGGGACGGCGTTGCGGATCATGATCTCCGCACCCAGCCGCACGACATCGGCGACTTCGCGGTGGAGCACCGCCTCGCACTCGAGCATCACGCCGCGAAGCTGCGCGTAGTCCTCGCCCGCCTCCACTTGCAGCGTCACCCGCGGATCGCGTTCGATGTTGCGCACCTTCTGCGATGCCGCATACGTCCACGACCAGATGCGCGGGCCCGGTTCGCCCGCCGAATGCCCGCGCAGCACATACCACAGCGGCATCAGATGCGGCCAGCCGCGTGGACCGACAGTCGCGCACGTCACCGTGCGCTCTTCGGCCAGGAAGTTCGCGACCTCCGCAGCCGTCATCCTGATCTGCTCGCGCCGATTCATGTACGCCCTCTTGCCCCCCTGCGCGAAGTTTTATGCGGGTTGCAGCTTCTTTCTGCTCGCCGGGCGCCGGCGCACCGGCTTGGCCTGTGCCTCGCGTCACCCGCAGGGTCGCCTCGCGCACCGCCTTGCGCGCGTCCGCCGGTTCGAGCACCGCCGCATCGCCAGCTTCTCTGAGGATCTCCCGCACCAACCAGTCGACGCCCGCGAAGCTCAGCTCGACCACCACCGCGCCGTCGCTGCGCTCCTCCACCACGCGGCGCGCCTCACGCGCCCACCGCGCCCGCTCGGGCGCCACCCACACGCGCGCCGTGCGCGACGCCTCGACCTCGCCCGTTCGCAGCCAGCCGTCGACCTCCGCCGCCGGGTCGACCTCCGCTCGCGGCTCGAACGTGCGATCGGTGACCGTCACCTGCTTGATCCGGTCCAGCCGGAAGTGGCGCATGCCGTCGCGCTGCGGATCGAACGAGGCCACGTACCAGCCCTCGCGTCCGTTCGTCAGCGCGTAAGGCTCGACCGTGCGCTTGACCAGATCGTCCTCGTTCTCCTTGAAGTACTCGAGCTCCACGAGCTTGTTGGCGACGATCGCCTCGGAGATCTCGCGCGCCAGCAGCGCATCGTCGCCGCCCGCGCTCGCCACCTGCAGCCCCTGCTCCATCGGGTCCTCGCCCAGCGCCGCCACGATCTTCTCGCGCGCGCTCGCCAGCGAGCCCTCGGGAATGTGCTCGCCGATCAGGTCGATCGCCGCCACCAGCGCCTTGGCCTCGACCGGCAACAGGCGCGCCGGGCGGTCGAAGTTGTCGCTGTAGGGCTCCGGATCGACCTCGATCTCACCAGCCTGCTCGTCGATCTCGGCGTAGAGCACGTACGAGCCGCCACCGAAGTTGACGACGTTGAGCACGTTGACGTCCTCGTGCAGCTCCTCCTCGCTCAGCTGCAGACGCTCGCGCACGTCCGCGATCGAGACGCGCTCTCCCGCCCGTCCCGCCTGGATCAGGATGCTCGCCAGCGTCACCAGACGCGCGAATCGCTCCGGACGAATCGCCGTATCCGGGCGCGCCGGGCCATCCTCGCCCTCCTCGACCGCCGCGCGCCGGCCCGACCCGCGCGTGCGCGCCGGCACCGTGGCGTCGGCCGCCGTGGCCTTCGCGTCGGCGCCCGGCAGCGTGCGCCCATGACGATCCTTCAGCAGTTTCAGCCGTTTCGCCAGCTCCTTGCTCAGCTCCGGCGGACCCTGCAGCGTCGCGTTCGCGCCCAGCCCGAGCACCCACGAGACGACCCCACGCGGATTGGAGTAGCTCGTGAGGAAGAGCTTGTCGCCCTTCGCCGCACCCGCGATGCCCGCCGCCTCGCGAATCTCGCCGTAGCGGCCGAAGTGGCGCTCGACCTGCCACGCGATGCGCTCCGAGATCAGCACCTCGGCAACGCCCTGCTCATCGCCGAGCTGCCAGTCCGCGCGGTTGGCGTAGGCGCGCGGGTCGAAGTCCGCCGGGCGGCGGAAGTCGTGCTCGGCCTTCGTCGCATAGGAGACCTTGCCGCGAATCCGCGTCAGGCGGAACACGCGGATCGCTTTGCGCTCGTGCGAGTAGCCCAGCAGGTAGAACTGCCCGCCCTGGAACAGCAGGTGATATGGGTCCACGCGGCGCGGGCCGACCTCGTCGCGCTCCATCGTGTAGTACTCGAACAGGATCGTCTTGTTGCGGAAGATCGCCGTCTCCACCTTCGCCAGGCGTGCCGAGAGCTCGTGTCCGCCGGCAGAAGCCGTGATGCCGAGTGCGACCGAGCGCTGCTCCGGCGCGCGCAGTGGGCTCGGTCGTCCCCACGTGATCTGCTGCAGCGCCAGACGCAGGGGCTCGGCGTAGGCGAATTCACCGTCCAGCAGGCTCAGCGCCGTCTGCAGCGCCGCAAGCTCCTTGTCCGTGAACGCGATCGGCGGCAGGTGGAAGTTCTCCGGGCGCAGCGAGTAGTTCTCCTGCTCCGCCGCCCCGTCAGCCGGGCGCTCGACCGTCAGCTGGATACGCAGCGATTCGAGCTCCGAGCGGTCCGCGTAGAAGCGACGCGCGAAGGCGTCTTCGTTCATGCCGCTGTAACCCTCGACGTCGCGACGGATCTCCAGGGCCGTGACCGGCCGGCGCTCGGCCATCAGGTAGGAGATCAGCGACAGCTGGCGGATCAGCTTCTCGGTGTCCTTTGCCATGAACGAGACACCTTAGAACCCGGCGGCGAGACGGTTGTGGCGCGAGGGACTGGACGAACCGCTATTTGCGGATTTTCAGACGCGTTCGCGGGCTCGACGTCGGCCACGCCGCTCGATCCTGTCGCAAACGGGAGAACTGATCTAGGCTGCCGCCGTGAGCCAGAGGCCCGATCGCCGTCGCACGAGGCGGCTCACCGGGGCTGCGCAACGACTCAACCGCAGTCCCCAGTTACTGGATGCGGCGCGCAGGACGCGCGAATGGGCGCTCGGCGAGCAGCAGATCGACTATGGCCTCGCAAATGCTCGGGGTCGTCCCGTCGATGTCGCATTCCGCCAGCTCGCCGCCCTCAGACCGCCGCAGCCCGGGGTTGCCGGAGAGCTCGGGGCCGCGGTGCTCCAGAGCTGGCAGAGGCTGGCGGAAGCTCAGGGTCGGGGTCGAGGCGAAGTGGACGTCGTCGTCCTCTTCACCGATCTCGTGAGCTTCTCCGAGTGGGCACTGCGAGCAGGAGACGCTGCGGCGGTCAGACTCCTGCGCGAGGTCAACGAAGCGATCGAGCCGCCCATCCTCGCGCGACGCGGCCAGGTCGTGAAGCGCCTCGGGGACGGACTGATGGCCGTATTCCGCGATGCCCCGAGCGCGATCGAGGCGGCGTTCGATTCATGCACTCGCGTGGCGGCGGTCGAGGTCGAGGGGCACCGTCCACGACTTCGCACCGGCATTCATCTCGGGCGACCTCGCAAGGTCGGCCGCGACTATCTCGGCGTCGACGTCAACATCGCTGCGCGCCTGTCCGAGTCGGCTCGGCCTGACGAGATCCTCGTATCGGAGCGAACGCTGCTGGAGCTGGATCCAGCTTCGATCAGCGCGACGCGGCGGCGGTTTCACGCACGCGGAGCTCCAGCCGACCTCGTCGTTCATGCAGTGCGACGCGCCTGAGCGAAGCGGGGGTTCAGGCCGCTTCGCGCGCCGGCTCGTCGGTCAGCGCGATCTGCGCGCCGACCTCGGCAGACGGCGCCGAGCGCTCCGCCGCCTCGGCCCCATGCAGCGTCCGCTCGGGGGCCGGCTCATGGCGCACTGGGCGCTCGGCGTCGCCGTCAGCGCCCCCTCCCGCCGCCCGTTCCGCGAAGAACGCGCTGCCGCCGATCGCTCGGTCGAAGCCCGACCAGCAGGCGCCCGGCGCGAGCTCCTTCTCGATCCGGTCGAAGCTGCCCAGCCGTCCGCCGAGGTTGTCGATCATGTGCACCAGCGTCGCCTCGCGCGTGCACGGGAGGACCGGGCTGCCGTGCTCGAGCGAGCCGTGGTGGGAGAGGATGATGTGGCAGACCGCCTGGGAGAGCTCCCGCGGAAAGCCATCGATGTCCTCGATCGCACGGCGAATCCGGTAATAGCCGAGCGCGATCTCGCCCTGCAGCTTGCCCGCATCCGTCAGCTCGATGTTCTGCGGATCATCCGTGTAGGCCTCGAGCTTGCCGATGTCGTGCAGCAGCGCTCCGGTGACCGCCACGTCGCGGTCGATCCCGCCGAACGTCGCGCTGATCGCGCTGACCGCCTGCGCCACGCCCAGGCAGTGCTCCAAGAGGCCGTGCTCGTAGGCCTGGTGGTAGTACTTCGCCGCCGGCGCCACCCTGTAGCCGGCCCACAGCTCCGAGTCCTCGCCGAACACGTGTTCCAGCAGCAAGCGCAGGTGTGGCTCCTGGACCGTGCCCAGCAGCTCGCGTATCTCGCGCTCCATCTGCTCCACCCCACGAAGCGGTCCATCAATCAAATCATCAAGAGAAAAGGTCTCCGGATCGGCCGCTTCCAATCCGTGCAGGTTGATCTGCGGCCCGAAGCGCGGGTGGATGTTGTAGCGACCGCGCACGTGGACCGGCGTGCCCGCCTTTGCGAGCACCTCGACCTCCGCCAGCTCCTCCCAGATCATGCACGCGAGCGCGCCTGTACGGTCGCCCAGCTGCAGGCGCAGGTAGTCGCCGCCGTCGCGGCGTTGCCGGCGCTCGGCCTGGCGCACGAGCAGGACCTGGTCGATCTCGACGCCGTCTGTGAGCTCGTTGACGAGCATGTCCTGAAGGTAGATGGGGGTGCGGACGCGACAGGCGATCCGCCGGGTGTCTGCTAGAAGGTCAGCGGGTCGATGCCGCCGCCCTTCCTGCTCTCCGTACTCGACCAGTCGCCCATCGCCGAGGGCTCGAGCGGCGCGCAGGCGCTGCGCAACACGATCGACCTCGCTCAGCTCTGCGACGAGCTCGGCTACCACCGCTACTGGGTCGCCGAGCACCACGGCGGACCGATGCTCGCCGGCCCCAGCCCCGAGGCCTTGATCGGCCCGATCGCCAGCGCCACCTCGCGCATTCGCGTCGGCTCGGGCGGCGTGATGCTCCCGCACTACAGCCCGTTCAAGGTCGCCGAGACGTTCAGCCTGCTCGCCGGGCTGTTCCCAGGGCGGATCGACCTGGGCATCGGCCGCGCCGCCGGCACCGACCCGATGACGACCTTCGCACTGCAGCGCGACCGTCGTCAGGCCGCGGCTGACGACTTCCCTCAGCAGCTCGCCGAGCTGCTCGCCTACCTCGACGACCGCATGCCCGCCGACCACCCCTTCGCGCGCCTGGCCAAGACGCTTCCCGGGCGCCCCGAGACGCCAGAGCCCTGGCTGCTCGGCTCCTCCCAGCAGAGCGCCATCTGGGCGGCCGAGCTCGGCATGCCATACGCCTTCGCCGACTTCATCAACTCCGCCGGTGTCGAGATCGCCTCGCTCTACCGCGAACGCTTCGCCGAGCACGAACACCCCGACGAGCTGAAAGCACGGACCGCCGTCGCCGTGTGGACGATCTGCGCCGAGAGCGACGCCGAGGCGCAGCGGCTGGCCAGCAGTGGGCGGATGGCCTTCACGATGCTGCGTCGAGGGGAGCTGATCGCCGTGCCGCCGCCCGAGGTGGCGCTCGAGTTCATCGCGCGCGAGGAGCAGGCCCGTGCGGAGGCCGGCAAGACCACGGCTTCGGGGCAGCAGCGCGCCCAGCGACGGACCGTCGTCGGCTCGCCCGAGACCGTCCGCACCGAGCTCGAGGACGTCGCCGTCAAATACGGCGCCGGCGAGGTGATCGCCGTGAACATCCTCTACGACCATCAGGCGCGGCGTCGCTCCTACGAGCTGCTCGCCCGAGCTTTCCAGGACTGACGAAGGACACTCCCGTCCCGGGCTGCTCGCGCCCGTCGGATCAGCGCATAGACAACGGCAGAGCTCAACACCTCCGGCCCTTTGACGGCGCAAGCGATCGCCTCGCTCGTGCGCAGCCTCAGCGCGCGCTTCCCACCCGCCTAGCCCTAACCCTCCCCGCTCGGTGAGGTGACGCCACAGTTGTCGCGCGAGGCTCAGCGCATCGCACGCAGGCGGTTGATCACTTTCCTGCGCCATTGCTCGTGGCGCGGACCGCGGCCGGCCGCGTCGGCGATCAACAGCGTGACACTGCCACCAACCAGCATCCCGAGCAGCAGCACGATGATCAGGTCGCTGGCGACCGGCGGTACGTCGGTGCCGAGAATCCGACCGACGAGCGTCGGGCCGGGAGTTGATGCGAGCGGCTTCGAGGCGCTGAAGCTGGCCACCTCCGTCCGGCCGCTCGTGCCGGCGGGGCCGCCCAGGCCCGCGCCGATCAGCGACATGGCCGCTGCGACGACCTCGCCCGTCTTCGCGCAGCTGTGCGTGGCAGCGGCGCTGCTCAGTTCGTGCACGGCCTGCTTTTCCAGTTGCGCGAGCTGAGCCGGGCTGACGTGCAGGCGAGCGGCCGTCGCGCGCGGGCTCAGCGGCCGCGCGTCGCCATAGCCGGTGCGCAGCTCGAGCAGCTGGCGATTGCCCGCCGGCAGCGCTACCAGGCAGCCCCGGAACCGAGCGACCGTAGCTTTGAGCAGACGTTCGCGGCGGGCGATACGCGCGCGGGCGCGTTTGCCCGGCGCGCCTTCGATTGGCGGTAGTTCGCCGTAGCCGGCGCCCGGCGAGCCGTACGTGCCAAGCGGCGAGGAAGATGCCGGCGCTCCGCCTCCGCCCGATGTGCCGCTGCCGGAACCTGGACCCGCAGCTCCGGTGCTCGAGCTGCCCGTGCTCGCGCCACGCGAAGATCCGCTGGACGCGCTCGGGCGTGAGCGCTGGCCCGTGAGCCCGGTCGCCGACACGACCGGGGTATTGGCCGAGCCGGTCGTCGTGCGCACCGAGCCGACGGGCGTGTCGGCGCTCACCGAAGGTGCTTCGACCGAGACGGTCGGAGTTTTGATCGAGACCGACGGCGCTTTCGCCGAGGTCGTCGTTTTGACCGGCACCGATGGCGTTTTCACAGGGACCGTCGGCACGGTGATCGGGACGGTCGGTGTTTTCACCGGCACGGTCGGCACTTTGACCGGCGGCGGCGGCAGGGTCGGCACTTTGACCGGGACGGTCGGCACTTTGACGGGCGGGGGAGGTGGCGGCACCGGAACCGTCGGGGTTTCCAGCGGCAGGCTCAGCGCCCACACGGGCGCGGCCTCCCCGCCTCCGAGCAGGAGCGCCACGACGACGGCCGCGCAGAAGACACGAGCTTTGCGCAACTTGAAGACCTGAGCCATCCGTAACTCTCCTAGAACATTTGTCCAGCGAATTACGTTTCGTTTACCCGCATGCAGGGGCTTCAACCCAGCCATCCGAACTATTTGCTAGAGCCTCATACGGGCACCCAGCGGACGGTCGCCCGCGACGTGCCGCTCCTACCGCGAGATCCTGGTTCGGGAGCTGCGGAGCTACTAGGGCTCGAGCCGGTGCGGCCCGCGGTACAAGAACGTCACCTCGCGTACGTTCTCCTGCCCGAGCATCTGCATCAAGAGACGCGTCAGGCCGAAGCCGAAGCCGCCGTGAGGCGGCGCACCGAAGCGGAAGAAGTCGAGGTAGTAGCCGATCGCTTCGGTGTCGACTTTCTTCTCCTCGGCCTGCGCGAGCAGCTTGTCGTGGCGGTGCTCGCGCTGCGCCCCGGTCGTCAGCTCGATGCCGCGCCACAGCAGGTCGAAGCTCTTGGTCACGGTCGGACGATCCTCGTAGCGCATGTGGTAGAAGGGCCGCACCGACGTCGGGTAGTCGGTCACGAACACGAACTCGTGGCCGTGGCGCTCCTTGACGAGCGCCGAGAGCGCTCGCTCGCTCGGCGGGTCGAGGTCGTGCCCCGCGGGCGGCGCATCGTGTCCGGCCTCGCGCAGCAGATCCTTGGCGTCCTCCAGCGTGATCCGCGGGAACGGCAGCTCGGGCACGACGAGCGCCGTGTCGAATGTCTGCGCGATCTGCTCGCCGTGCACGTCCTTGACGACCGCGAGCGTGTGCGCGAGCCAGCGCTCCTGAAATCGACATCACGTCCTCGTGCGAGTCGATCCACGAGATCTCGGTGTCGACGCTCGTGAACTCCGTGTCGTGGCGCGAGGTGAACGACGGGTTGGCGCGGAACACCGGACCGATCTCGAAGACCTTGCCGAAGCCGGCCGCCATCGCCATCTGCTTGTAGAACTGCGGCGACTGCGCGAGCGTACGCCATGCGCTCGAAGTACTCGAGCTTGAACAGCTCGGCGCCGGACTCGGTGGCTGCGCCGGTCAGCTTCGGCGAGTGCAGCTCGATGAAGTCGTTCCTTCGCCCAGAACTCGCGCATCGCGCGCTCGGTCGTCGTCTGCACCTCGAAGATCAGCTTGCGGTCGGGACGGCGCAGGTCGAGGTAGCGCCAGTCGATCCGCTTGTCGAGCGCCGAATCGGGCGCGATCGGGACCTCCGGCTCGGCCAGCGAGTCGACCTCGATCTGCTCGAGCTTCAGCTCGAGCCCGCCCAGGTTCACGCGCTCGTCCGCCTTCACCGTGCCGACGAGCGTGACGGCCGACTCCGGCGTGAGCGCCGAGACCCGCTCGTTCAGCTCACTCGGCCGATCGTCCTTCGCCAGCACCGCCTGGGCCATGCCCGTTTCGTCGCGCAGCACGATGAACTGCACGCGCTTCTGGTCGCGCAGCGCGTTGACCCAGCCACGCACCCTGACGCGCTCGTCGATCTTCAGCGGCAGCTCGGCTATCAGCGTGCGTTCCACGACGCCGGACCCTATCCAACCGCGCTCGCCGAGCCACGCAAGCGGCGAATCGACTGGAGCACGGCGCGCGCCGTCATATCGTGCGTGCGCGGGTAGAGGCTGGGCGAGGCCAACTACGTCACAACACGAAAGGCTGGACGAGATGGACAAGCGCAAACTGGCGGACCTCGAGGTCTCCGCGATCGGACTTGGCTGCATGGGGATGTCGGCCTTCTACGGCAGCACCGACGAAGCGGAGGCAATCGCCACGATCCAGCGGGCGCTCGAGCTCGGCATCGACTTCATCGACACGGCGCAGCTCTACGGTCCGCTGACCAACGAGGAACTCGTCGGGCGCGCGATCGAGGGACGCCGCGACGACTACGTGATCGCGACCAAGTTCGCGCGGCGGATGGACGAGGCGACGCCGGGCGAGATGTCGAGCACCGGCCCGCTCGACGGCTCGGCCGAGCACGTCCGCACGTCCGTCGAGGGCTCGCTGAAGCGACTCAAAACGGACCGTATCGACCTCTACTACCAGCACCGCGTCGACCCGAAGGTCGAGATCGAGGAGACCGTCGGCGCGATGGCCGAGCTCGTCGCGCAGGGCAAGATCCTGCACATCGGTCTCTCCGAGGCCGCACCCGCGACGATCCGCCGCGCGCAAGCGGTGCATCCGATCACCGCGGTGCAGACCGAGTACTCGCTGTGGACGCGCGACCCCGAGGCCGAGGTGCTGCCGACCTGCCGCGAGCTCGGCATCGGCTTCGTCCCCTACTCGCCGCTCGGCCGCGGCTTCCTCTCGGGTCGCTTCACCAATCCCGAGGACCTCGACGAGGGCGACTTCCGGCGCAAAGGCCCGCGCTTCACGGGCGAGAACCTCGAGGCGAACCTCCAGCTTGCAGCCAAGGTCAGGGAGATCGCCGAGCAGAAGGGGATCGCGCCGGCGCAGCTCGCGATCGCGTGGGTGCTCGCGCAGGGAGATGACCTCGTGCCGATCCCCGGGACCAAGCGCAGGACCTACCTCGAGCAGAATGCCGCGGCCGCCGAGGTCGAGCTGAGCGACGAGGAGCTCGCGCGGATCGACGCCGAGCTGCCCGCGGTCTCCGGCGAGCGCTACGACGAGGCCGGGATGGCTTCGGTCAATCTCTGAAGCACGCACCTCGCCGCGAGCCGTTCGGCCGCCGCGCCGAGCGCCTCGCGGCGGGTCAGGAAGTCGCGAGCATCCCCTCGATCGTGCGCAGCATCGCTGAGACGACGGCCCCACGCGGGACAGCCGGGCGCTCCAGCCACCACAGCGCGAGCCCGGTGAGCGAGCTGCGGATGATCTCGCCGAGCGGCTCGAGCTCGGCCTCGGCCAGCGGTGGCCCGAACTCGCGCAGCAGCGCGACGTCGGCTGCGCGCTGGCGGCGGCGCAGCTCGCGTTGCAGCTCCGTCAGCTCCGCATCGCCGGTGATGTCCTGAAACAGCAAGCGTGAGCTGTACGGGTGCTCGGCGACATGCGAGAACCATGCATCGATCATCGCCGCCAACCGCTCCTCCACGGACCCCTCGGTATCGAGGAAGGTGCCCAGTGGCGCCGCCGCGAGCTCGTCTCGCCGGCGCTCGAGCAACCTCATGCACAGCTCGCGCTTGGAGTCGAAGTGCCGGTAGAGCATCGGCTTGCTCACCCCCGCCGCCGCGCAGATCTCCTCGACGGTCGTCGCCTCGTATCCGCGCTCGGCGAACAGCCGCGCAGCGGCCTGTTCGATCAGTGCTCGCCGCTCGGCCGCCGGCAGCCTGCGGCGGGTCTGCCTCGCCGCCGGCCGGCGGCGCTCAGCTTCCACCGCCATTGGATCCTCACGCGTAGTTACCATTTGGTATACTAAAGGGTAACATGCATCTTCGGACCCTCTCCTGAGGCATGATCGCCTCGTTCCACCTGCCGAAGTAGGCAGAACTCGCAGGGCTGCGTCTGCTGCGCCGAGCGACGCCGTCCGGCCTGGTCCCAGGCCTGCGCTACGCCGCCCTCGCCGCCGCCTCACCGCTCAGCGCGGAGCAGCTTGCCCAGGCCCGATCCGGGGCGCGTCGCGCTGATCGCGGCCTGGGACGACGACGATGCGATCGAGCGCTTCCTCGCCGATCACCCGCTCGCGCAGGCGCTGCGCGGCGGCTGGCAGACGCGGCTGGCGCCGACGCACATCTTCGGCGCATTCCCGCCGCTGCGACGGGCTCGTCGGCGACACGCCGCCGGCGATGAGCGACGAGGAGCCGGCGGCCGCGTTGACGATCGGCCGGCTGCGGCTCTTGCATGCGCCGCGCTTCCTCAAGGCCAGCGCCGGCGCCGAACGCCTGGCCGTACGCGACTCATCGATGCTGCGCGGCACCGGCCTGGCGCGCCCGCCGGGGCTCGTCGCGACTTTCTCGCTGTGGCGCACGACACGCGAGATGCGCGCATACGCGGGCGGTCGTTCAGGAGCCGAGCACCGCGACGCCGTCAAGGCCCACGCCGAGCGCCCGTTCCATCACGCCTCTGCGTTCATCCGCTTCAGGCCCTACGGCGCCGAGGGCGAGTGGGACGGCGAGAACCCGCTGGCCGAGGCCCTGCCCGCCCGGGCTCCGCTCGCCTGAGCGCGCGCAGAGCCCCCGGGTGGGGAGATCAGGCGTTCGAGCCGGTCCGACTCAGGAAGGGCAGCGGAAGAACCACTTGCGCGGATCGCTCGGCGGCGGCTTCCTCGCCCCGGTGTATGTCAGCGTGAGCTTCGCGTAGACGCTCGCGCCTTTGCATTTTTTCGCGCCCGTCGCACTGACGGTCGCGGGATAGCTCACGTTCCTGCCTTCAGAGCAGTTCGGTTCGCAGGTGTTCGTCACGAACGTGCCCCTGCCCGAGGCGGTCGCGCCACCGAAGCTCGACCAGCTGAGCCCCTTCAAGTAGGTGTTGCCGTCGCCGCAGGTGAGCGTCAGCGTCTTCGGCTTGCTCGCCGCCTTGTTGCAGTTGGTGATCTTCAGAGGCGTCGCCGCCGAAGCGGAGATGGCGAGGGCCGCGATCGCGAGGGCCGTGGTGAGCAGAGCGCTCACGATGAGATGGGGCTTTCGGATGTCCATGGGCGGGATCATCCCAGGCTCCGAGGCGGAGTCAGCGCGCCGCTCAACCCCTGTACGAGCGTCTCCGCGGCGATCTTGTGCGCGTCGCAGATCGCGCCGAGATGCAGTAGCGAGTCGGTCTCCGCAGCGACCTCGCCATCGCCGAGGCGCAGCACGAGCGGCGTGCCCGGCGCGAGGTCGCTCGCGGCGAGGCCGACGGCGACGTTGACGAGATCGGTCGACGTGACCGCCGCGACGGCCGCGCAGCGGCGGATGCCGAGGCGCTCGAGCGTCTCGCGGTCATCGCCGCGACCGATCACGACGGGTATTCCGGCCGCCCGCGCGAGGCGCACGCACGGCGCGTCGGTGTCGCGCTCCACGCCGAGCACCGCGACGCCGCGCCGACGCAGCTCCTGCGCCAGGCGGAATCCGACCTGCCCAAAGCCGATCAGCAGCACATGGCCGCGCGAGGGGGCGGCGCGCGCGCCGAGCAGCGTCGTCAGGCGCGGGCGACTCAAGCGGCGCACGAGCGCTGCCGTGAAGACCGCGACGAGCAATAGCGCCGCGAGCGTATCGAGCGCCGAGAGCGCCTTGAACCAGGCCGGAGCCGCGGCGGCGCCGGGCGTGCTCGCGACGGTCGCGACCGAGCGCGTGCTGAAGTACAGGGCGTCGATCACGCCCTCGTGCAGCGCGATCATGGTGATTGCCGCCTCGAGCAGCAGCGCAAGCAGCAGGCCGGCGCCGGCACGCACGAGCAGCCGCAGCGCATCGTCGACCAGGCGCACGCCGTTGCGAGCCGCAGCCGCAGCGGTGCCGGTCGCAGCGACGCACCGCTCGGCGAGATCCTCCGCGACTAGCTCGGCCGGCGAGAGCACGTGCACCGCGGGCACGACGTGATGCAGCTCGCGCGTGACCGTGCGGTCGAACATCGTCACCCATAGCGGCAGGTCAGGCCGGAGATGAGCGCTGAGCAGCGTCAGCCGCAGCGCGAGAACATCGTCGCGCGCGACCACGCACACGGCGCGCCAGCGACCTTGCTTCAGCAACGCAGAGGCCTCGCTGTCGCTGAGCGAGTCTGCAGCCTCGACACTCACGCCCTTCTGGCGCAGGCGGCGGATCAGCGCCGCTGCGAGCCCCTCCGGTTCGCCGAGGACGAGCACCGCCCGCTTCTGCGACGGGCCGACCGGCTCGCTCAAGGCGGAGTCCTAATCCGGAAACTCCTGCGCCAGCTCGACCTCGACCGCGAACTCGCTCGGCCTCGGCAGTCTCGACGAGCTCGATCGACCCGGCCGCACTCAGATCCTCGAGCCCCAGCTGCAGCGCGGCGAGCCGAGTCGGGTTGTCGTGGACGACGACCCGCGCGACCGGTGCGCGCATCGGCCGGCGCGCCTCGGACTTGGCCTTGCGCACTTCCTTGAGCACGTCGGCGGCGACGCCAAGCGCCTCGTCCTCCAGCGACGCGCCGTCTGGCTGCGCAGCACCGAGCGCGTCGAGTAGCTCCTCGGCGCTGGGCCAGCTCGCGCGGTGCACCGAGCCGGGCTGCCACCACGACCACACCTCCTCGGCGACGAACGGCAGAAACGGCGCGAGCAGGCGCTGGAAGACCGACAGCGAGCGGCGCAGCGCGCGGCTGACCGAGGCAGCCCCCTCGCGTGCGTCCTGCGAGGAGCCGGCGTCGTAGCGACGACCCTTGACGAGCTCGAGGTAGTAGTCGCAGTACCACCAGAAGAACACCTCGACGCGCTCGAGCGCGCGCGCGTAGTCGTACTGCTCGAAGCTGCTCGTCGCGTCGGCCACGACGGCTGGCGAGTCGGGCGATCATCGCGCGGTCGAGCGGGTTGGTCAGCGCCTCGCCCTCCCCCGGCAGGTCGGCGAGCGCGAACTTCGAAGCGTTCAAGAGCTTCACGGCAAGGCGCCTGCCGACCTTCATCTGCTGCGGATCGAACGCCGTGTCGGTGCCCGGCCTGCCGCTAGCCGCCCAGTAGCGCACGGCGTCGGCGCCGTACTCCTCGAGCAGGTGCATCGGCGTCACGACGTTGCCCTTGGACTTGGACATCTTCTTGCGGTCCGGGTCGAGCACCCAGCCAGAGATCGCCGCGTCCGACCACGGCAGCTCGTCGTAGTCGAGCTGCGAGCGCAGGATCGTCGAGAACAGCCAGGTCCTGATGATGTCGTGTGCCTGCGGGCGCACGTCCATCGGGAAGACGCTCGCGAACAGCTCGTGGTCCTCCCCCGCGCCGGCCGCGATCTGCGGCGTCAGCGACGACGTGGCCCACGTGTCCATCACGTCGGGGTCGCCGACGAAGCCGCCCGGCGCACCGCGCTGCTCGGGCGAGTAGCCGTCGGGCACGTCTGTCGAGGGGTCGACCGGCAGCTGCTCCTCGCTCGCCGCGATCGGCTGGTCGTAGAGGACCGCGCCGCGCTCGTCGAGCGGGTACCAGACCGGGAACGGGACGCCGAAGAAGCGCTGGCGGCTGACGCACCAGTCCCCGGTCAGGCCGTTGACCCAGTCCTCGTAGCGCGCGCGCATGTACGGCGGGTGCCAGTGCAGCTCGCGGCCGCGCTCGATCAGCTCGTCGGTGTGCGTCATCGTGCGAATGAACCACTGCCGGCTGGTGACGATCTCGACCGGTCGCTCGCCCTTCTCGAAGAACTTCACGGCGCGCGTCAGCTGCGTCGGCTCGCCGATCATGTCGCCGTCCTCTTGCAGCAACTCGACGATCCGTTTGCGCGCCTGGTTGACCGTCCGGCCCTGCAGCTGCTCGTACTCGCGCCGCGCTCGCTCGACGTCCTCGGACTCCCATCCGGGGGCGCCCCACGGGACGTCGACCAAGCGCCCGTCCAGGCCCAGCACCGAGCGCACGGGCAGACCGAGCTCGCGCCACCAGACGACGTCGGTGAGGTCGCCGAACGTGCACACCATCACCAGGCCGGTGCCCTTCTCGGGATCGACGAGCGGGTGCGTGAGGACGGGCACGCGCGTGCCGAACAGCGGCGTCACCGCCTGCTTGCCGACGAGCCCGCGCTGGCGCTCGTCGTCGGGGTGCGCGAGCAGCGCCACGCACGCCGGGATCAGCTCCGGGCGCGTCGTCTCGATCAGCGCGTCGGCCCGCTCGCTGGGCTCCTCGCCGTCGCGCGCCGAAGCCAGGCGGAAGCGGACGCGGTGCATCGCGCCCGGGCGCTCGCGATCCTCGAGCTCGGCCTGGGCGACGGCGGTCTGGAAGTCGACGTCCCACAGCGTCGGCGCCTCCAGCTGGTAGGCCTCGCCGCGCGCGAGCAGTCCGAGGAACGCGCGCTGGGAGATGCGCTGGGCGCGCGCGCCGATCGTCGTGTAGGTCATCGACCAGTCGACCGACAGCCCGAGCCGCGCGCCACAGCTCCTCGAAGGCGCGCTCGTCGGTCTCGGTCAGGCGCAGGCACAGCTCGACGAAGTTGGGGCGCGAGATCGACACGGGCTCCTTCTCGGAGGGCTCGCTCGGCGGCTCGAAGCCGGGGTCGTAGGCGACCGACGGATCGCAGCGCACGCCGAAGTGGTTCTGCACGCGACGCTCGGTGGGCAGGCCGTTGTCGTCCCAGCCCATCGGGTAGAAGACGGCCTTGCCGCGCATCCGCTGGTAGCGGGCGACGGCGTCGGTATGCGTGTATGAGAAGACGTGCCCGACGTGCAGCGAGCCGCTGACCGTCGGCGGCGGCGTGTCGATCGAGAAGACGCGCTCGCGCGGCAGCGCCGCGCTCGAAGCGGTAGCACCCGTCGCGCTCCCACGCCTCGCTCCACTTCTGCTCGAGGCCGTCGAGCGTCGGGCGCTCGGGAACCTGCGCGCGGCGGGGCGGCACTCGCGGGTCTCTGTCACCTGATCTGGCGGCAAGCGTTGATCGTATCCGTCCGCCGCGAGGCGATGTGAAGGGCGAAAGGATCAGGAGGGGCGATCGGCTGAGCCGCCGATCGCTGATGATGGCTGCGCTCTTCGGCCGTCCCCGGCTGGCAGCATCCAGGCGCCTGCAGCCGGCGCTCAGGCGGCCAGCGGAAGCTCGAGCACGACGTCGCCCGCGCTGCACAGCGCAGCGCGCGAACGCTCGGCGCGCTGGCTGTTGTGGGAGGGGCAGTAGACGCCACGCACCTCGCCGTCGGCCAAGCCGTAGGCCATCCACACGCCGCCGCCCCAGACGAAGTGGAAGAAGCGCGCTTCGCTGTCGCCGCTGGCGTCGAGCTCGCGCTGCCAGGCCTGAGCGACGACTTCGCGTGCGATGCGCGAGCGACACGAGCAGCCTTCGACCGACCCGCTCCACACGCAGCGCAGAGGCAGCTCGGTGACGAGGAGACCAACTCCGACGCCGCCGAGCTCTCGCTCGATCGTCGATCCATCCGCCTGAAGCGCATCCATTGCGTTGCCTCCCAGCCTTTCTGCCCGAAGGGGGCGACTTCCTGTCGTCCTTTGCGTTCCGATCGGGCAATCCATGTCGTACCTTTCGGACGACAGCGGGTTTTCCGTTCGGGCAGCCGATATTTCTGGACGTGTGTCCTAAGGGAAAGCGGAAAAGCAGGCGTTCCTGTCCGCCGGGCGTTTCCAAGGCGTGCGTCGATTCCGTCGCGGGCGCCTGCCAACGGACTCTAAGAAGATTCTCATCGAAGATGCCCTAATGGTCCGGGCAGCAGACCGCGCGCAGGTATAGAGTCGGTCGCGAGGCCGGGAGACCCGTGGGGGGTGGGCCCGGAATAGGTGAGCGGAGGATCGGGACGTGAGCCTGTTGGCGAAGAAGGTTCTTGGAGTCGGCACCGCCGTCGTCGTGGTGGGTGTGCTGATCGGCCTGTACGTCGCCACCTGGGCGACGAGCTTCCCGCGCACGGTGGCGGCGGCGAGCAGCAGCACGAGCGCCGGCGTCACGACCAACCTGACGCTGCAGACGGTCGCCGCGGTAGGGCCGAAATACAGCCCGGCGCATCCCGACTGGGTCTCCTACCTGGTGCAGAGCAAGGGCAAGTGGATCCACACGACCGACTTCAAGGTCCCGGCGAACTCGCTCGTGCACGTGACCGTGTTGCAGTACGACGGCGACAGCGGGCTGCGCAACCCGTTCCTCTCACAGGTTCAAGGTACGGTCGGCGCGACGATGACGGTCGACGGCAAGACGCTCGGTTCGATCAACCCCGAAGAAGCGTCGCACACCTTCGCAGTGCCCGAAATGGGGATCCTCGTGCCGCTTCCGGGAGTCGAGGAAGAAGCGAAGAACCAGTGTGAATTCGCGCCGTGCACGATGGCCGAGGCGCACCGCACGATCAGCTTCACGATCCGCACGGGTAAGAAGGGCCGTTATCACTGGCAGTGCTTCGTGCCGTGCGCGGCGGGCTTCCTCACCGGCGGCGGCGGGCCGATGCAGACGCTCGGCTACATGGACGGCTTCCTGGACGTCGTCTAGCGATGTCCGAGCCGAATCACGCACGCCGCTTCGCGACGATCTGGATCGTCGCCTCGCTGGTCGCGACGCCGCTCGTGATCGTGCTGCTTGGTCCGATCCTGCCGCCAGGCAACGGCTCCGAGCAGGCGTCGGGGCACGTCACCGACAACACGGTCCTGCTGGCGATGGCGACGCCCGTGCTGCTGCTCGTCGTTATCTACCTGATCTACGCGGTGATCGCTTTTCGCCAGCCCAAGGGCGGCGTGCTCGAAGGCCCGGCGGTACGCGGCGACGCGCGCCTGCAGACGGCGTGGATCGTGATCACCTCGATCCTCGTGCTGAGCCTCGCCGCTTACGGCACGGTGCGCCTCGAGGAAGACGGCGCCGGCTCGGGCGGCGGTCCGAACCCGCTCGTCGTGCCGCACGGCAAGAAGCTCCAGGTGCAGGTGATCGCGCAGCAATGGGAGTTCACCTACCGCTTCCCCGAATACGGCGGCGTCGAGATGCCGCACCTCGAGCTCCCGGTCAACCAGATGGTCGAACTGCACGTCACCTCGCTCGACGTGATCCACTCGTTCTGGGCCTACCAGCTCGGCGTCAAGGCGGACGCCAACCCGAACGTCGACAACGTCGTGTTCGTCAAGCCGACGAAGGAAGAGACCTTCGAAGTCCGCTGCGCCGAGCTCTGCGGCATCTGGCACGGCGCGATGTTCGACCACGGCCACGTCGTCGCCAAGGCGGCGTTCGACACGTGGATCGCCGAACAGCAGACGAAGTACGCGGCCGCGACGAAGGCGCTGCCGCCATACAGACACACCTACCTCCCCGAACCGACGAGGCGCGCCGAATGAGCACGACGATCGACTCTCCGACCCCTCCCGCGCCGGTCCGCAAGCCGTTGCTGCGGCAACTGGTCGGCTTCAACCTGCTGACAGCCGTCGTGCTCGGCGTCGGCGGCTACTACCTCGGCTGGTTCATCGGCCATCAGGTCTCGACGCACCAAAAGCTTCGAATTCATCTCTGCGACCGACGAGAACGACGTCGCGCTGCTGCTCGCCTACCTGTTCGGCGTCGTCGGCTTCCTGATCGGGCTGGGCTTCGCCAACTACCCCGTCTCGCGGCTGCTCGGCCGGCCGGCGTCGCTGCGCGAGAAGGAGGACGAGGGGATCGGGCGCTACTTCGGCCTGTGCACCGACCACAAGGTCGTCGGCATCGCAATACCTCGTGCGGCATTGGGCTGTTCTTCTTCATCGCCGGCCTCAACGCGATGCTGATCCGCACCGAGCTGCTGCACGACACGCCGACGACGGTCGGACCCAACCAGTACCTCTCGCTGGTCGGCATGCACGGCGCGATGATGATGGGAATGATGACCTCGGGCGTGCTCGGCCCGTTCGCCAACTACTTCGTGCCGATCATGATCGGCGCCCGGCGGATGGCCTTCCCGCGGATCGAGGCGCTGACCTTCTGGCTGCTGATGGCGGCCGGCTTCATCCTGACCTCGACGATCTTCTTCGGCGGCTTCCCGACGGGCTGGACGGGCTATGAGCCGCTCAACGACCAGAGCCGTGATGGGAATGGACTCCTACATCATCTTCTTCGCGCTCGTCGGCATCTCGATGTGCCTGCTGGGGCTGAACATGATCGCGACGATCATCACGCTGCGCGCGCCGGGGCTGACCTGGTCGCGCCTGCCGATCTTCGTCTGGTCGGTGCTCGCGACCTCGGTGCTGATGGTGCTCTCGGCGCCGATGCTGATCGCGACGCTCTCGATGGCGGCGCTCGACCGCACGATCAACACGGCGCTTCTTCGTCCCCGGCGCCGGTGGCAGCCCGTACCTGTTCGAGAACCTGTTCTGGTTCTTCGGGCATCCCGAGGTCTACATCCTCGCGTTGCCCGGCTTCGGCATCGTGCTCGAGCTGCTGCCGGTGTTCACGCGAAAGCCGCTGTGGGGCTACCGCCTCGCCGTCTCGGGGATGCTCGGCGTCGCGCTGCTGAGCTTCTTCGTCTGGCAGCACCACCTGTTCGTCAGCGGGATCAACGCCGACCTGCGCCCGTTCTACATGCTCTCGACCGAGATCATCTCGGTACCGACAGGCTTCATCTTCCTGTGCGTGATGGGCACGCTGTGGAGAGCGCGAAGTTCGTTCAGCGTGCCGATGCTGTTCTGCCTCGGCTGGACGTTCAACTTCCTGATCGGCGGGCTCTCGGGCGTGTTCCTATCGGACACGCCGAGCGACACCGACACGCATGGAAGCTTCTTCGTGATGGCGCACTTCCACTACACGATCATGGGCGGGCTGATCTTCACGTTCTTCGCGGCGATCTACTACTGGGTGCCGAAGATGACCGGTCTGCGTTTCAACGAGCGCCTTGCCAAATGGCACTTCTGGCTGATGTTCGTCGCGTTCAACTCGACCTTCATGCCGCTGTTCGTGCTCGGCATGAAAGGCATGCCGCGCCGCGTCTCGAGCTATGCGCCGAATCTGCACGGGCTCAACGTGTGGGTCTCGATCTCGGCCTTCGTGCTCGGCTTCTCGATGCTGATCTTCCTCGCGAACGTCGTCTGGTCGCTGATCATCGTGCGCCTGCCGGCGGCCGCCAACCCGTGGCGCTCGAAGTCGCTGGAGTGGCAGGTGCCGACGCCCGTGCCGGTCAACAACTTCGAGCAGATCCCGGTGATCGACTCCGATCCCTACGACTACGGCACCCCGCTCGCCGTCGGCGGCGCCGGCACTGCGACGGCTGGAGCGTGAGCATGGAGTCCTCGCACGAACAGCGACCGCTCGGGCTGATGGTGCCGCCGGTCGCGCCCGGCGTGGAGATCCCGCCGGAGCCGCCCGACGTAGGCGCGCGCGCGCTGTTCATCGCCGGGCGCCTGCTCGCCGGCGCGACGACGTTCTTCTTCCTCGCGTTCGTGTTCGCCTACTTCTACCTGCGCTCGCTCAACCAGAACCACCAGTGGCACCTGAGCCGCGTCAAAGCCGATCAGGGGCTCGGCGTGGCGATCGTCGCGTGCGTATTGCTCAGCGCCGCCCTGGCGATCGTCGCGGGGCGTCAGATGAAGGTGCAGTCGCGCAGCTGGCTCGGGCCGGCGAGCGCCGCGCTCGTGTTCGGACTCGTGGCCGTGGCGCTGCAGTGCGTCGAGTACACGGTGCAGCACTTCGGCCCGACCGACGGCGGCTACGCGAGCGTGTTCTGCGCATGGACGGCTTTCTACGCGATCGCCGTGCTCGCGACGATGTACTGGCTGGAGACGCAGGTGGCGACCGAGCTGCGCGCCCGGCGGGTGCCGGGTCACATGCTCGACGAGGAGACGGGCGGCGACATCAAGGACCCCGACCGGCTGATCGCCCCGGGCCTCGACGCGTGCGTCTTCTACTGGTCCTACCTGGCCGCGCTCGGCGCGGTCGCGTATGTCGTGCTGTACCTGCTCTGATGCCCGCCGCGACTGCAGTCGCGGTCGGATTCTGGGACTGGTCGCTGGATCCGCCGCTCGTGCTCGTGCTGGTCACGGCCGTGCTGTATGCGATCGGCGACCGGCGGACCGTCACGCCGGCGCGCGCGAAGGCCGCGCGCCGGGTTCAGCGCGGATGCTTCTACGGTGGGCTCGCCGTGCTGCTGATCGCGCTTGCCTCGCCGATCGACGCACTCTCAGAGCAGCTCTTCTGGGTGCACATGATCCAGCACGTGCTGCTGCTCGTCGTGGCGGCACCGCTGATCGTGCTGGCGCAGCCGTGGAACCGGCTGTGGCGCGGACTGTCGCTCGACCTGCGCCGCCGGCTCGCGCGCGGGCTGGCCCAGGGCGAGCGCACGCGCTGGCTGCGCAGCACGAGCCGCACGCTCGGCTCACCGGCGGCGTGCTTCCTGGCGTTCAGCGTCGTGCTGCTCGCGTGGCACGTGCCTGCGCTGTTCGACGCGACGCTACGCTCGGAGACGCTGCACGCGCTCGAGCACACGCTGTTCCTGGCGACCGCCATGATGTTCTGGAAGCAGGCGATCGACTCACCGCCGCTGCGAGCGCCCCTCACCTCGGTACAGCGCGTCGCCTACCTCGTCGGCGCGATGGTCGTCAGCTGGATCCTCGCCGTCGTGCTCGCGCTCGCGCCCGACCCTCTCTATGCACACTACGCCCACGAGGCCGCCCGACCGGGCGGGATCTCGGCGCTCACCGATCAGCAGCTCGCGGCCGGGGTAATGTGGGTTCCCGGGTCGATCACGTTCGTGATCGTGATCTTCGCCTACGTCCATCGCTGGCTCGCGCCGCCGGCCAACCCGGCCTCAACCGGGGCCGTCAGGCTCGCGGGCGACCACTAAGGAGGGCAAAATGTCGAGCACCATCCCGCTAGCGGCCCACTTCCTGACCGGATCGATCCTCACGCTCGCACTGCCGCTTGGCGTGCTGATCGTGGTTGCGGTGTGGTACGCGCTGATGCTGCGTGGCGGCGCCGGCGAACGCTGAGCGCCACGAAGCAGAGCGCCTGTCACGAGCCCGCCGCCGCCGAGCAGCCGCACCGGATCGCCGGCGCGGCTGCTGCGGGGCAAGGCCGATTCAGTCGAGCGCCGGGGCGAGGCGGCGCGCTGTGCGCTCCTCGCGTGTGCGCTCTTGGGCGTGATGGTGGCGCAGCGGGCGTCGCAACTGCCAAGCGTTGCCGGTGATGCCGGGGCGGTGCGGCTCGAGCTTGCGGGCGTGCGCCATGACGAAGGCCAGCAGGCCGAGCAGCGCGACGTCGAGCGCCACGTTGGCGATGATGATGAGGGTTAGTGTGGTCATGTCCGTCAGTGTTCCCTGCGGACATCACCCGAAACTGAGGATCATGTGAGAATCCGCTAAGAGTCCAGCCAACCGAGGCTCGTGGCCGATGTCACGAGCATTTTGGGGCGAACGCCAGAGCGGCCTCGCCCGCCCGGCTCACCGATAGTCGGGGTTCGGGTAGTCGAAGCGACAGCCCGCGTCCCAGCCGGTGCGCTGGTTGCCGTGGGCCGGGATGCCGCCGGCCTCCTTCAACAGGCGCGCAACGTGCAGCAGGTTCCACGTCATGAACGTCGTGTTGCGGTTGGTGAAGTCGTTCTCGGGGCCGCCCGAGCCCTCGTCGAGATAGCTCGGACCGGGCCCGACCTCGCCGAGCCAGCCCGAGTCCGCCTGCGGGGGGATCGTGTAGCCGAGGTGCTGCAGCGAGTAGAGGATGTTCATCGCGCAGTGCTTGGCGCCATCCTCGTTGCCGGTGATCAGGCAGCCGCCGACGCGGCCGTAGTAGGCGTACTGGCCGCTCTCGTTGAGCAGGTGACTGTTGCCGTAGAGCCGCTCGATGACCTGCGTGCAGACCGACGATTTCTCGCCCAGCCAGATCGGGCTGAGCAGGACGAGGATGTCGGCCGCGAGCACCTGCTCGTAGATCTCCGGCCAGCCGTCGCGCTCCCAGCCATGCTCGGTCATGTCCGCCTGCACGCCGGTGGCGATGTCGTGGTCGATCGCGCGCACGACCTCGACGGAGACGCCGTTGCGTTCCATGATCGCGATCGAGCGGTCGGCCAGGGCTCGCGTGTTGGAGACCTCGGGCGAGCGCTTCAGCGTGCAGTTGATGTACAGCGCGCGCAGCTTGGAGAAGTCCCAGCGAGAGTCCTCGCAAAGCTGCTCCTGCATCGGCGTCAGAACGGTCACCGCGGATCCTCCTCGGACTTGGGTCAAGCGGACGCTACCGAGCGCTCGACCGCGGCGTCTCTGCCCGGCGACGCCCTGTGCCCGGCGAAGGCCGCTCCGGAGCTCCGGCGCAAGCGCACTACGCTGAGCGCCATGCCTGGGGAGGCGAGCAGGATCATCCGCACGCTCGACGAGCTCGACGCGAGTTGGCTGCAGGCCGCGCTCGCCACGGGTCCGATCGAGGCTTTCTCGACGGAGCCGATCGGTACGGGTCAGATGAGCGAGAGCCATCGCGTGACGCTCTCCTACGCCGGCGCCCCCGGCGCCGGACCTGGCCCGGCGACGATCGTGCTGAAGCTCGCCGCGCGCGACACGGCCAGCCGGGCAACCGGCGTCGGGCTCGGGATCTACGCACGCGAGGTGCGCTTCTACGACGAGCTGGCGCCACGCATCGGCGGGCCGCTGCCGAGCTGCGCACTGGCGCTGTTCGATGAGTCCGAGGGCTGGTTCACGCTGCTGCTCGAGGATGCCGCGGGCGCGCAGCCGGGCGATCAGATCGCCGGCTGCAGCGTGGCGCAAGCCCGCCTGGCGATGCAGGCGCTGGCGCGGCTGCACGCACCCGTGCTCGGCGACCCTGCGCTCGCGGGCAGCGACTGGCTGAACCGCCCGAGCCCGGTCAACCAGGCGCTCGTCGCCCAGCTCTTGCCGGGCTTCCTCGAGCGCTACGGCGAGCGCGTCGCGCCCGAGCACGCGGCGCTGAGCGAGCGCTTCGTCGAGCGCCTCGATGCTTGGCTGGCCGACCGGCGCGGGCCGCAGGGCTTGGTGCACGGCGACTTCCGCCTGGACAACCTGCTGTTCGGCGAGCCCGGCTCGACCAGGCCGCTGACGGTCGTCGATTGGCAGACGGTCGGCTGGGGCGGCGCGCTGGCCGACGCCGCCTACTTCCTCGGCGGCGGCCTGCTTCCCGAGGAGCGCGCGCGCCACGAGCAGGAGCTGCTGGGCGAGTACCACGAGGCGCTGCTCGCCCAAGGAGTCCGGGGGCTCTCGTGGGCGACGTGCTGGGAGGAGTACCGCCGGCACACGTTCGCGGGCGTGCTGATGGCGATCCTCGCGCCGATGCTCGTCGAGCGAACGGAGCGCGGCGACGACATGTTCATGGCGATGCTCGCCCGCCACGCTCGGCATGTGCTCGAGCTCGAAGCAGAGGAGCTGCTGCCGGACGCGCACAGCGCACCGGCGGCGCCACTGCGTCCGGCGGCGGCGGACGAGGCTCGCCATCAGCCGGGACCGGAGCCGCTGTGGAACGAGAGCTGGTACTTCGACGCGATCGCGCCCGACGGCAGCGTCGGCGCGTAGGTGCGCGTCGGGCGCTACCCGAACCTCGGCGTGTGCTGGTACACGGCGCTCATCTGCGGCCCCGACCGCGCGACGGTCGCAGCGATCGACTTCGCCGCACCTCTGCCGGTCGGCGAGGATCTCTCACTTGACACCGAGGCGCTGCACGCCGAGCACCGCTGCGTCGAGGAGCTCGAGCGCTTCGAGCTGACGCTGCAGGCGCTCGCCGAGGCTCACGACGATCCGTCGGCGCTCCTGCGCGACGAGCCCGGCCGCGCGGAGCGGCTCGAGCTCGACCTCGCATGGCAGACGGCCGGTGAGCCCTACGCCTACCGGCTGACGACGCGCTACGAGATCCCGTGCACCGTGTCCGGGACGATCCGCATCGGCGAGGAGCTGCTCGAGCTCGACGGGGCCGTCGGCCAGCGCGACCACTCGTGGGGCACGCGCGACTGGTGGTCGATGGACTGGGTGTGGAGCGCCGGGCACCTCGACGACGGCACGCACCTGCACGCGGTCGAGCTGCGCCTCCCGGGAATGCCGACGCTCGGCGCCGGCTACGCCCAGCAGCCTGGCTCGCCGCTGGTCGAGCTGACCGGCGTGACGGCTGATGAGACGTTGCGCACGGATTGCCTGATCGACGACGCGCGGCTGCTGCTCGACCCGGTCGAGCTCGACCTCGAGCTGCGCCCGCTCGCGCATGCGCCGCTTCGGCTCGTGGCCGAGGACGGGCGCGTGTCGCACTTCGCCCGGTCGATGTGCGGGGTGCGGTGCGCGGACGGGCGGACCGGGCTGGCTTGGGTCGAGTGGAACTTGAATCAGCCTGAGCGGTGAGCTGTCCTGCCACGCGTCACGCGGGTACCTAGCAGTCTGTAAACGGCATCCTGCCTTCTAGTCGAGCCGAGCTCCGCTCTGTGCTTGAACTTGAGGACGCTCCGCTCGCCACGACCTGTACAAGGACGGCCATCCGGGCCGTCTACGCTTCGGCCCAAGCCGGTGCCGTCCCCGCGGGTTAGTCGTTGGCGGTGAGCGCGCCGAGCAGGTCGGCGAAGCGCTCGCGTGACTGCTCGCGACGGGTGGGGAGATGTTCGCTCGGCACTTCGTTCGGCGGCGGGGAGTAGCCGTGCAGGATGCGGCGGGCGACGGTCTGGCGGTGGACCTCGTCGGGGCCGTCGTAGATGCGCGCGGCGCGTGCGAAGCGGTACATCTGCTCGAGCGGCAGGTCGGTCGAGTAGCCGAGCGAGCCGTGCGCCTGCAGCGCGCGGTCGACGACGTCGTGCAGCACCTTGGCGCCGTAGAACTTGATCAGCGCGATGTCGACGCGCGCGGCGCTGGCGCCCTGCGTGTCCATCACCCATGCGGCGTGCAGCGTCATCAGCCGCGCCGCCTGCATCTCGGCGGCGCTGTCGGCGATCCAGTTCTGCACGGTCTGCTTCTCGGCCAGCAGCGAGCCGTGCGCCTGGCGGTAGGTCGCGCGCTCGCACATCATGTCGAAGGCCCTGCGCGCGACGCCGAGCCAGCGCATGCAGTGATGGATGCGCCCGGGGCCGAGCCGCTGCTGGGCGAGTAGGAAGCCGTCGCCGACGCCGCCGAGCAGGGCGTCGGCCGGCAGGCGGACGTTCTCGTAGAGGATTTCGGAATGGCCGCCGTAGGCGCCGAACGACTCCCACGGATGCTCCATCGTCGGCACGTCGCGCACGACCTCGACGCCGGGCGTGTCGACGGGGACGATGAACATCGAAGCGCGCTGCGGGCCACGCGCGTCGGGGTCCGTCACGGCCATCACGATCAGGAAGTCCGCGATCGAGCCGTTCGAGGAGAACCACTTCTTGCCGTCGATCACCCACTCCTCGCCGTCGCGGACGGCGCGCGTCTGCAGCTGCGTCGGATCGGAGCCGGGCGTGTGCGGCTCGGTCATGCTGAAGGCGCTGCGCAGGTCGCCGGCGAGCAGCGGATGCAGCCAGCGCTCCTTCTGCTCGTCGGTGCCGGCCATCGCGAGGATCTCCGAGTTGCCCGAGTCGGGGGCGGCGTTGCCAAACGCCAGCGGCGCGATCGGCGAGGTGCCGAGGATCTCGTGCATCAACCCCAGGCGCACCTGGCCCATGCCCTGGCCGCCGAGCTCGGGAGGCAGGTGGGCGGCCCACAGCCCGCGGGCCTTGACCTGCTCCTGCAGCGGCGCGATCGCCTCCCGCAGACCGTCGAGGCCGAGCTCGTGCCAGATCGCCTCGAGCGGCCAGATCTCGCGCCGCACGAGCTCATCCATCCAGTCGAGCTGCTCCTGGAAGTCGGGGTCGGTGGAGAAGTCCCAGCTCATGGGCGGCGTCCTTTCGATCAGGCAACTGATGGCTCTTGACCCCAGAGCCTACGCCCTGTCCGCGGCCGTGCGCAGCGGGGTTGGAGACACCGCCGATGGATCGGCTCAAATACGACCTATGCGGCGCACGCAAGCGGACCGTTGGGCGTCGTGACCAGAGCCAGGCCACGACGCCCCCCGGCACATACGCCCGCGCCAGGGAGGGAGCGGCGTCGAGCGCTTATTCAAGGTGACCGGACGAGGGAGGTCACTCTCGAAATCCCAACATCGCACAGGCGCACGGGCCTGTCAAGGGCTAAGTAGGCTACTGTTTACATATCAAATGATCGATTTACTTGATTCGAATCAGTCGGCAATGGCGGATTGATGGCGGCCGAGCCGAACCCGTCTCAGCGTGCCCCGGGCGCCGAGCCCGCCGAGCCCGCGCGCGCACGCCAGGCGCTGAAGGCCGTGCCCGACGCGCCCGGGCCGGACACCGGCGGCGATACGCGCCGGCGCGAGCGCCCGCACGAGCGCCCGGGGACGGTGGCGCGCGAGCAGTCCCGCCGGCGACAGCGCCTGCGGCTGGCGCTGGCGATGATCGAGTGCGTCTCCAAGGACGGCTACGGCGCCACGCGCGTGGCCGACGTGATCGCGCAGGCGGGTGTCTCGCGCAAGACCTTCTACGAGCACTTCGCCAACAAGCAGGATTGCCTGCTGGCCACGTATGACCTGATCTCCAACGAGGCCATGCGGCACGTCGAGGTCGCCTATCGCGAAGCCGAGGGCTGGCCGGGCCGCGTGGAATCGGCGATCGGCGCGCTGTTCGAAGCGGCCCTCGCCAACCCGGGCGCGCTGCGCCTGAGCCTGATCGAGATCGCGGCCGTCGGGCCTGCCGGGATCGAGCGGCGCGAGCGCTCGCTCGAGCGCTTCGAGAACGTGATCCGCGACGGGCTCGAGCTGGCGCCGGGCGGTGGCGCCGTCTCGGACGTGACGCTGAAGGCGCTCGTGGGAGGGCTGAGCCGTGTGCTCTACCGGCGGGTCGCCCGGATCGACGACGAGGAACTGCGCGCGCTCGTCCCCGATCTGGCGAAATGGGCGACGTCCTACTACCCGACGCCTGCGCCGCTGCTGGACGAGCCCCTGCCCCTCTCCAACCGGCGACGCGCGGCGATCAGGGTGCAGGGCGGTCGTGCGCCGGGCACGCTCGCGCCCCACTCGCTGCTCGGGGGACGCCGCGGCCTGCCGCGTGGCGACCAGAACGTGTCGAAGAGCTTCGTCGTGCAGAACCAGCGCGCGAGGATCCTCGACGCCGTGACCAACCTGACGGCACGCGACGGCTACGCGGCGCTCAAGGTCGAAGGGATCGCCGAACAGGCGGCGGTCTCGCTGGTGGCCTTCTACGAGCACTTCGTCGACAAGGAGGACGCGTTCCTCGTCGCCTACGAGGTCGGCCACGGCAAGGCCCTGGCGGCGGTCGAACGCGCGTACGTGGCCGAGAGCGACTGGCGCCTGGCCGTGCGCGCCGGGATCGACGCGCTGTTCGGCTTCTTAGCGAGCGAGCCGTCGTTTGCGCACATCGGCCTGATCGACGCCCTGATCGCGACGCGGCACACGGCGGAGCGCTCCAACGACGGCGTGAACGCGTTCGCGCAGATGCTCGTCCCGGGGCTCGAGCAGACCCGCGGCTACATGCCGGCGGCGATCACGGTCGAGGCGATCGCGGGGGGGATCTTCGACCTCTGCCTGCACTACGCGCTGGCCGGCAAGATTCGCGAGCTGCCCGAGCTCGTGCCGTCGGCGACATACGTCGCACTCGCGCCGTTCCTCGGTGGCGAGGAGGCGGCGCGCATCGCAACGGCAAGCACGCCCGCGCGTCACGCCTCGGCGCCGACCGCCGGCGGGCGCTTAGCTCTTCGGGCTCATCAACGCGACCGGCACGGCGAGCCCGGCCGAGCGCCTGACCGTGGCGATCCGCCGCCCCGGCTGCACTGCCTCGCGCGCCTCGCCTGCGTGCTCGCCGAGCGCAGCGACGGTGCGATCGAGATCGGGGGCGACGAATGCAAGTCCCCACAATCGCGCCGACCGGTCGGCGCCGCCATCGCCACGCGCTGCGATCACGTCCTCTGGTTCCTGCACGACCTCGAGGATCTCTGCGCCGAGCCGGAAGAATGCCTGGCGCGGCGCCCCTGCGGGGGTCGGCTGCTCGCGGATCCGCCGCAGATCGAGCCCGGCATCCCGCAGCGCCTGCACGGTGCGGTCGAGCGCGGGCGTCATCGCCACGACGTGGTCGATCGCGACGACCCCGTTGGGGTGCTCGGCCGAGGCGCCGGCGGACTCGCTGCCGTCGGCGCGCGTCGTCGGCATGCCGTCGAGATCGGTCGAGGCGAGCTCACGCAACGTCCAACCGACGATGCCGCGCCCTGCGTTCTCGCCGGCCAGTCGCAGCCGCACGGCGCCGAGCTGGACGGCGTCGCCCTCGACGGCAAAGCCGAGTGCAGCCCATCGCTCGGGCTCGTCTGCGAGCACGAGCTCGCTCGATGCTCACCCCGCTCATGCTCAGCGCTCGATCACGAGCTTGGTCCAGTCGCGCTCGAGCAACGCCTCGGCGGCATCGCCCCAACCGACGGTACGCGTGGTCACGCGCTCGGGCTGCAGCTCGCCGGAGGCGGCAAGCGCGAGCACGTGCGGCATCGCCGGGCGCGCGTGCGCGCGGCCGGTCTTGAACGTGACGCACTTCGTGTACATCTCGAGCAGCGGCAAAGCCGGCTGCTCGCCGAAGTAGATCGCCGTGCTCGTGCAGATCCCGTCGGGCGCGGTCGAGCGCAGCGCGAGCGCGAGGCCGTCGGGCGTCGGCGCACGCGTCGACGGTGATCGGGAATGGACCGAGCCGCTGCGGCGCGTCGGCCAGCGCGAGCGTCTCGGCGCCGAGCGACTCTGCGAGGGCGCGCCTGGCGTCGTCGGCGTCGACGTAGGTCACGGACGCGGCGCCGAGCGCGAGCGCGATCGCGGCGGCGTACAGCCCGATCGAGCCGGAGCTGGCGCCGCCGACGACGAGCACGGCGGCGCCGGGCTCCTCGGCGAGCGCCGGCGCGACGGCGCGCCAGGCGTCTGAGATGTTGTCCGAGGCGCTCGCGACGGCAGCCGGCGCGAGCCCGTCGGGCAGCGGCACGAGCATGTGCTCGGCGTATGGCACGAGCACGGCGTCGGAGAGGAACCCGCCCCAGCGCGCGACGGCGGGGCCGAAGCCGTACGTGGACATGAAGTCGACGCTCGCGCAGTTGCCGGTGCGCCCGCGCAGGCACGGCGCGCACTCGCCGCAGGAGATCTGAAAGGGGACGCTGACGAGCTGCCCGGCGCGAGCGAGCCTGCATCCTCGCCGGCGTCGATCACCTCGGCGACGCACTCGTGCCCGATCGGGAACGGCGCCGGGAACGGCGACTCGCCGGCGAGGATCAGCGCGTCGAGGTCGCACGTGGCCACGGCCAGCGGGCGCACGAGCGCGGCGCGGTCGGAGTCCAGGCGCGGCTCGTCGGCTTCGCGCCACTCGAGCCGGTCGGGTGCCGTGTAGGTGAGCTGCTGCATCACTCGGCCAGGCCGTTGGGCGAGCTGCCGGCGACGATCGGCTCCTCGGGCTCGCAGACCGGTGCTCGCGATCAGCCGTGCGATCGCCATGTAGTTGCCGAGCACGAGCAGCAGCTCGACGACCTGACGCGGGCCGATCGCCTCGGAGAGCTCGGCGACGGAGGACTCGGAGGCGGCGCCGTCGCGGATCACCTCGCGCGAGAAACGCAGCAACAGCTTCTGCTGGTCGGTGAGGCTCGTGTCCTCGGCGTCGCGATCGGTCTCGATCGCGAGGATCTGCGCGTCGCTCGCGCCGACGGCCTTGGCGATGGCGACGTGCTGCGACCACTCATAGGGCGAGTCGACGAGGTGGGCCACCTGCAGGATGGCGAGCTCGCGCGCGAGTGGATCGAGCTCCAGCCGGCGCAGCAGGGCAGCGCTGTATCGCAGCCACGGCTCGAAGGCGCTCTGCGCGTGCGCGACCATGCGAAACAGGCCGAGCGGCATGCGCTCGAGCTGCTCGGCGATCGCGTCGGGACCGTCGGCGGGGTCGTAGTAGGGCAGGCGCGGCACGAGGCAGACGATGCTACCGGCGCTACGGTTGGCCCGATGTGGGCTCAGGGCGAGATACGGCTGGATCCGCGCCGGCGCGGCTTTCACCTGATCACGCGCGAGGTGCTGGCGGCGGTCCCGCGGATCGCCGAGGTCGAGGTCGGGCTGCTGCACCTGTTCATCCGCCACACGTCGGCGTCGCTGACGCTGAACGAGAACGCGAGCCCCGACGTGCGCGCGGACTTCGAGTCGTTCTTCGACAGCGCCGTCCCGGAGCACGCGCCTTACTGGACGCACACGCTGGAGGGCGCCGGACGACATGCCGGCGCACGTCAAGTCATCGCTGCTCGGCCCGTCGCTGACGATCCCGGTGGCCGGCGGGCGCCTGGCGCTCGGCACGTGGCAGGGCATCTACCTGTGCGAGCACCGCGACCACGGCGGCCCGCGCTCGCTGGTGGCGACGCTGACGGGAGCGGCGGCGGGGAGGCTTAACGGCTCAGGACGGCGAGTACGGTCCGGGCTTCGGGCGCACGCGCCCACCGGGGAAGGCCAGGCGCAGGATCGTGCGGTGGACGGTGCCGAGCTGCTTGTGCAGCGGCCCGGTGTTGTAGGGCAGTCCGTAGCGGCGGCAGATGTCGCGCACGCGCGGCGCGATCTCGGCGTAGCGCGTGGAGGGCATGTCGGGATAGAGGTGATGCTCGACCTGGAAGCTGAGGTTGCCGGCGAGCAGGTGAAAGAGCGGGCCGCCGTCGATGTTGGCGGCGCCGAGCAGCTGGCGCACGTACAAGCCGCCGCGCGTCTCATCGGCTACCTCCTCCTGGCTGAACGTGTAGGTCTGGTCGGGGAAGTGGCCGCAGAAGATGATCGAGTAGGACCACACGTTGCGCACGATGTTCGCGGTGAAGTTGGCGCTCAGCGTCGACTTGAAGGAGCGCTTGCCCGACGCAAGCGATCCGCGGCTCGAGACGAACCCGCCGAGCGCGCTGAGCGCGGGGAAGGCGACGTAGTCCTTGACGATCTGCTCGCGCGCCTTCACGCCGATCGCCTTCAGCTCCTCGACGACCTGCTCCTTTGACTTCTCGCCGGAGTGGATCGCGTCGCAGTTGAGGTCGTGCACGGCGACGCCCCACTCGAAGAAGCCCATCAGCAGGAGGTTGTAGAGCGGCTGCGCGAGGTAGACGGGGTGCCATTTCTGGTGCGGGTCGATGCGCATGATCTCGTAGCCGAGGTCGCGGTCCTTGCCGCGGATGTTCGTGAACGTGTGGTGCTCGTAGTTGTGCGAGTGCCGCCAGGCGTCGGCGGGCGAGGCCGTGTCCCAATCCCAGTTCTGCGAGTTGATGTCGGGGTCGTTCATCCAGTCCCACTGCCCGTGCATGACGTTGTGGCCGATCTCCATGTTCTCGAGGATCTTCGCCAGCGACAGCGCGGCGGTGCCGGCGAGCCACAGCGGCCTGCGCTGCGAGCCGAGCAGCAGCGCGCGCGCGGCGAGCACGAGCTGGCGGTGCAGCTTGATCGTGCTGCGGATGTAGCGCGAGTCGCGATCGCCGAGGTCGGCGTAGACCTCGTCGTGGATCGCGTCGAACTCGCGGCCGAGCTGCTCGATCTGCTCGGGTGAGAGGCGCGCGAGCGGGTTCTCCTCGGCGGTCGGCGGTGCATCGGTGTTCGGGGGAGGCTCGGTCAGGCTTGCGGACATTGGCGTTTTCCTTTTTCTATTAGTTAGGATTGGGAGGATCGATTTTGCGAGCTGCTGCTCAGAGGGCGATCTCGACGGCGCCCTCGGGCGCGTTGATGCAGGTGCGCAGCATTTCGCCGGGCTGGCCGTGCACGCGGCCGGTGCGCAGGTCGCGCACCTGGCCGGCGCAGAGCTTTCCGACGCACCTGTGGCAGATGCCCATGCGACAGCCGAACGGCAGCGTGGCGCCGGCGCTCTCGCCGGCGACGAGGATCGGCTGCTCGCCGTCGCTGACGGCCTCGATCCCGCTCGAGCAGAAGCTGATCGTGCCGCCGCTGCCGCGCTCGCCGTCGCCGACGTGCGCGTCGGGCTGGAAGTGCTCGATGTGCAGCCGCGCGGGATCGCCGTCGCGCTGCCAGCGCTCGCCCATCGCCTCGAGCAGGCCGGCGGGCCCGCACAGGAACGTCTCGCGCTCGCGCCAGTCGGGGCACAGCTCGTCGAGCTGCTCGGCGCTCATGCGACCCTGCTCGCCGGTGAGCCGCTCGTGCAGCCGGTAGCCGGGGTGACGCGCGTCCAGCTCGCGCAGCTCGCGCCGAAGATCACGCCCTCGGCGGTGCGCGCGCTGTGCACGTGGACGACGTCGTCCAGCTCCCCGTCGCCGGCAAGGCTCGCGCAGCATGCTCATGATCGGCGTGATGCCGCTGCCGGCGCTGATGAACAGCAGTCGTCGCGGCAGCGGGTCGGGCAGCACGAACGTGCCTTCGACGCCGCCCAGGCGCACGATCGCCCCCGGACGCACGCGCCCGAACAGGAACGGCGAGACCTTGCCGCTCTCGACGAGCTTCGGCGTGATCGAGATGCAGCCGTCGGCGCGCCGCGGGTCGGAGGTCAGCGAGTACGCGCGCCAGTGGTGGATGCCGTCGACCTCGATGCCCAGGCGCAGGTACTGGCCCGGGCGATGGCCCGGCCACTCCCATCCGGGCTTGATCAGCACCGTGACGGCGTCCGCGGTCTCGCGCTCGATCCGCTCGATCCGCCCACGCAGCTCGCGCGTGGACCACAGCGGGTTGACCAGCTCGAGGTAGTCGTCGGGCAGCAGCGGCGAGGTGAACGAGCGGATCAACCCGAGCACCCGCCGGCGGCGCCGCGGAGACCTGCGGGACCGCGCCTCGTTCAGCCACGAGGACCACCCGCGCGCAAGGTCGGCTTCCGGTTGCCACCGGTGGGCGGAAGCTAGTCGAGCATCTTGCATCTAGTAAACATTACCTCGAATGAGGTTACATGAAACATGGTACCGTTACGTGAGTATGGCACAGACGAAGCGCACGCCGTCGAAAATCGCGCCAAAGCGCACCGAGCCACGCGCGGGCGCGCCCGCGCGACAACGGCGAGCGCCGGCGCGAGGCCACCCGCGTCACGGCGCCTAGGCCCGACGCGCAAGCGAGCCCTCTCGGCCTCGACGACCTGACGATCGAGCAGCTCGCGGCCGAGGTCGGGATGTCGGTGCGCAACATCCGCAACCACCACACCCGCGGCCTGCTGCCGCCGCCGGAGGTGCGGGCGCGCGTGGGCTACTACAACGCCGAGCACGTGGCGCGGCTGCGGCTGATCCTCGACCTGCAGGCCGACGGCTTCAACCTCGCCGCGATCGAGCGCCTGCTGAGCGGCTCCGACGGCCTGGCCGCGCGGCTGCTCGGCCTGCGCCGCGCCGTGACGACGCCGTTCGAGGCCGAGCAGCCCGAAGTGATCACGGCCGAGGAACTGGACAAGCGCTTCGGCGAGCTGAGCGAGAAGGACGTCGAGCGCGTGCGCAAGCTGAAGCTGCTCGTGCCGCTCGGCGACGGGCGCTTCGAAGCGCCCAGCCCGGCGCTGCTGCGCGCGGCCGAGCAGGTGATCGCGCTCGGCATCCCGCTGCACGCGGCGCTCTCGCTGATCGAGCGCGTCAGCCGCGACGCCGACTCGATCGCGCGCGCCTTCACGAAGCTGTTCCTGCGCGAGCTGTGGGAGCCGTTCGATCAGGCCGGCCAGCCCGAGGAGGGCTGGGACGAGCTGATCGAGAGCGTCGACGCGCTGCGCCCGCTCGCCTCCGAGGCGCTGCTGGCGCTGTTCAAGCTGCGCATGACGACCCAGCTCGAAGAGGCGTTCGGCAAGGTCATCGAGCACCAGGCCAAGCGCAAGTAGCCGGCGCCGCCGTTCATATCCTCGTCTAAGAGCGCCGCGCAGGCGAACGCGCGGGCTCCGGCGGCCGATAGGGGCGCAGATTGCCCATGAATCGAGCACAACTGATCCGAGAGCTGGTGCTCGACTCCCAGTACGTGATCGACGAGCACCTCGTCGCGAGCGCGATCCTCGCTCGCGCGAGGACGCGCGGCCTGATCGGCGCCGTGGCCTTCCGCAACGACCTGCCCGCGCCGAACCCGGTTCGCTCGTTCAGGCCGACCGCCGACGCCCGCTCGTTCCGGCCGTGCGCGTTCGCCGGCTTCGAGCGCCGCCGGATCGCCGCGCACCTGGGGCTGATGTAATGCCGACGCCCGCGCTGCAGGTCTCCGTGCCGATCGGCCACGAGCTGCTCGGGCAGTGCATCAAACAGGGCCAGGCGCTCGTGCAGCGCGCGAGCCTCGTCGGCGACTTCAGCGACTACGAGAGCTGGAAGTCGGCGCGCAAGCAGTGGATCGATCCGACCGTGCAGGCGCTCGAGCACATGTACGGCGGCCCCCGTGAGGCGCGCGACTTCGTCGACGTCGTCACCTGCCCCGAGCACCCGCGGCGCTGGCAGGAGCAGTACGCGGCCGACCTGAAGTGCGTGGAGGAGGCGATCGACCTGCTGACGATGCTCCAGGGCGAGCTGGCGTTCACCGGCGCTCGGCAGGCCCCCGGCGCTGCGGAGCTGGCGCCGGGCGAGCCGCAGCCGACGGACAGCGCGGCGAGCGCGGGTGCGGGCGCGACTGACGAGTCGCCGGTGCTCGATGCAGGCACGATCGACTACGGGCAGGTCAGCTCGAACGGGGTGGCCGAGCAGCCTGCGCAGGCCGGCGTCGCCACAGACGCGCAGGATGCCGCGGCGACGGTCTCGGACCCGGCCGGGGCGGCCGAGCGCGAGCCGGCCGAGCGGCCTGCACGCGCGGCCGAGCTCGAGCCGCCCGAGCCGCGGAGGACGCCGAGCGGCAGCTCCTTCGCCGAGCCCTCCGGGGACGAAGCGGCGGCCGAGCGCGGCCCGGGAATCGGTGCGGAGCTGACGCCCGCGCAGCAAGTCGGCTCGCAGTTGGCGCATCACGCCAACGGCACGACGCCCGCCGAGCGCGACCCGAACGGCGCGGCGGCGCCGGCGCGCACGCGCCAAGTGCTGCTCGCGCACGGGCGCGACGAACGCTGGAAGCAAGCCGTCGAGCACCTGCTCGAACAGGCCGGCGAGCACGAGATCAGAATCATCAACCGACGCTCGGGCGAGCGCGGCCGGCTCAGCGACGCGCTCGAGGAGCCGGCGACGACGTCGCGCTACGCCGTCGTGCTGCTCACGGCCGACGACGTCGGCGGACCCCGCCTGGAGTCAGACAGCGAGCCGTTCTTCTCCACGCGCGCTCACCAGGAGGTCGTCTTCCAGATGGGCTTCCTCGTGGCCGCGCTCAGCCCGGGTCGCGTGTGCGTGCTCTACGAGGACGGCGTCGAACTGCCGTACGAACTCGAGGGCGTCTCGCATGTCCGCCTCGACCTCGCCGGCACGTGGCAGCCGAAGCTGCTGCTGCACCTCCGTCGTGCGGGCTTCGACTACGACATGAACAAGCTCGTCGGAGTCTGAACGCGCGCCGGTCGGCATTGCCAGGCCCGGCGAAACCCGGATCGCCTGGACAGCGCCGTACGCTTGACAGATAATGAACGAGATGCGCCGCCGGCGTTCGATCATCTTCCACGCGCGCGCCCGGCGGGCACGGCCGGAGTTGAGCTGACTTGCAGGTCCACTTCTGTGGCGTGCGTGGCTCGCTGCCCGCGGCCGGCAAGGACTTCGTCCGCTACGGAGGGCACACGTCGTGCCTCGCGCTCAGCCACGACGGGGCGAGCACGCCGACGCTGTTCCTCGACGCCGGCACGGGACTGCTGCAGGCGCTGCCGCTGCTGGATGGCGCGCCCTACGCGGGCGCGCTGCTGCTCACGCACCTGCACTGGGACCACGTCGTCGGGCTGCCGTTCTTCTCGGCCGACGCGCGCGACGGCACGCGTGTCGACGTGCTGCTGCCCGAGCAGGAAGACGGCGCCGACGCGGCGAGCGCGCTCGGCGGCTTGATGTCGCCGCCGTACTTCCCGATCGGCCCGCTGCAGATGTGCGGCAAGTGGAGCTTCTCGACGCTGGCAGAGGGCGAGCTCGAGGTCGAGGGCTTCAGCGTGCTCGCGCGCGCGATCCCGCACAAGGGCGGGCGCACGTACGGCTATCGGGTGAGCGCAGGTGGCGCGACGATCGCGTACATGCCCGACCACAACCCGACCGCGCTCGGCCCGGGCGAGGATGGCCTCGGCGAGTACCACCCGGCCGCGCTCGAGCTCGCGCGCGACGCGGATCTGCTCGTGCACGACGCGCAGCTGTTGCCCGAGGAGCTGGCGGCCGAAGCCCACTTCGGGCATGCTGCGGCGGACTACGCGGTGGCGCTCGGCGAGCGCGCCGGCGCGGGCGCGGTGGCGCTGTTCCACCATCGCCTCGACCGCACCGACGACGAACTCGACAAGCTCGCGGCGCGGCTCGGCGGGCGCTCCTCGGCGGTCAGCGTCGCCGCCGAGGGCGTCGTGCTGCACCTCTAGCCGGCGTCATTCGCCGGCGGGGCGCGGCGCGGTCGGGTCCGCACCCTCGCCGCCGGGCACCTCGCGCGCGAGGTATTCCTCGATCGCGGAGGCGTCCTCGCCGGCGCGCTCGGCCACGCGCAGCAGGTCGCCCATCGTCGCGACCTCCTCTACCTGCTCCTTGATGAACCACTGCATGAACTGCTCCGAGGAGTAGTCGCCGGCCTCGCGCGCGGTCGCGGCGAGCTGGTTGATCTGCTCGGAGACGCGCTGCTCCTGTGCGAGCGCGAGGGCGATCGGCTCGGCGACGTTGGCGAAGCGGGAGTGCGGCGCGGCGACTCCCGGGGTCGTCACCTCGGCGCCGGTGTCGAGCAGGAACTGCACCATCATCATCGCGTGCCCGCGCTCCTCGAGCGCCTGGCGGTAGAAGAAGCGCGCGAGCTGCGGCAGCGCCTCGGCGTCGTAGTAGACGGCGCACGCCACGTACTGCTGGTGGGCGGCGAACTCGTTGGCGACCTGCTCGTTGAGCTTCCGCGCGAAGGCTGGTGCCGGAGGCATCCGCGCAAGCCTATCGGGCCGGCCTGGGGCGGTCAGTCGACGAGGTAGCGCGTCGGCACGAGGCGCTCGGTGCGCTTCGGCGGGCGCTTGTACTTGCGCCGCTGGCGCGGCGGCAGCTTGACGCGCTTGCCCTGCTGTACGTGCTCGTAGGGGATGACCGACAGCAGGTGGCTGATCAGGTTCAGCCGCGCTGTGCGCTTGTCGTCGGCCTCGACCACGTGCCACGGGCTCAGCTCGGTGTCGGTGCGCGCGAACATGCGGTCCTTGGCCTCGGCGTAGTCGACCCAGCGGGCGCGCGCCTGCACGTCGGTGGGGCTGAACTTCCAGCGCTTGCGCGGGTCGGACAGCCGTTTCTCGAAGCGGCGCTCCTGCTCCTCGTCGGACACCGACAGCCAGTACTTGACGAGGATGATCCCTTCGTTCTGCAGCGACTGCTCGAAGGATGGGCAGAAGCGCAGGAACTCCTCGTACTGCTCCTGCGTGCAATAGCCCATCACGTGCTCGACGCCGGCGCGGTTGTACCAGCTGCGGTCGAACAGCACGATCTCTCCGGCAGCCGGCAGGTAGGAGACGTAACGCTGGAGGTACCACTGCGTGCGCTCGCGCTCGCTTGGCGTCGGCACGGCCGCGATGCGGCAGGTGCGCGGGTTCAGGTACGTCGTGATGCGCTTGATCACGCCGCCCTTGCCGGCCGTGTCGCGGCCCTCGAACAGCACGACCAGGCGGCGCCCCTCGGCGACGATCCACTCCTGCATGAAGACGAGCTCGGTCTGCAGCCGCAGGAGCTCCTTCTCGTACTGCTTCTCGCTGAGGCGCTGCGGCTCGGCCACCGGTGCATGATCCCACGCCGTAGGCTCACGGCAGCGTGAGCTTCGGAGACCTCCTCGTGATCGTGCTCGCCGGGCTCGGCGGCCCGCTGCTCGCGCTCACTCCGCGGCTGTTCGTGCCGCTGGCGATCGGCGAGCTGGCGGCGGGCGCGCTCGTCGGCAGGACGGGCTTCGGCGCGGTCCATCCGTCGGACCGGATCACGGCATTCCTCGCGAGCGTCGGCTTCGCGATGCTGATGCTGACCGTCGGCATGCACCTGCCGCTGCGCGAGCGGCGGCTGTTCTCCTCGCTGCGCCGCGGCGCGCTGCTTGCGGCGATCGTCGGCGTGCTCGCCGTGCCGGCCGGGATCGCGGCGGCGGCGCTCGCCGGCACGGCGCACGCGGCGATCTACGCGGTCGTGCTCGCATCCGGCTCGGCGGCCGTGCTGCTGCCGGCTCTCGAGGAGGCGCGGGCGGGCGGGCGCGACGTGCTCGCCGTGATCGCCTGGGTGACGATCGCCGACGTCGTGACGATCGTCTCGGTGCCGATCGTGCTGCAGCCGAGCCGTGCCGGGCACGCGCTGCTCGGCGCCGCGCTCGTCGCACTCGCCGCAGCGGCCCTGTTCGCCGGCGCGCGGATGCTGGCACGACAGCCATGGGTCGATCGCGTGCGCGCGCTGTCGAAGTCGCGTCGCTGGGCCCTGGACCTGCGCCTGTCGCTGCTCGTCCTCTTCCTGCTGGCGTGGCTCGCCGAAAAGAGCGGCACGAGCGTGCTCGTCGCGGGCTTCGGCGCGGGCGTGGCGGTGGCGCTGCTCGGCGGTCCCAAACGGCTCTCGACGCAGATCCGCGGCGTCGCCGACGGCTTCTTCATCCCGCTGTACTTCGTCACGCTCGGCGCGCAGCTCGACCTCGACGGCCTCGTTCGCCACCCGGCGATGATCGCGCTGGCCGGTGCGCTGGTCGTGCTGAACGTCGCGGTGCACCTGGCGGCGGCGGCGCTGGCGCGGGTCAGCCCGGGTGCGGGGCTGGCGGCCTGCGCGCAGCTCGGCGTGCCGGCCGCGACGGCCTCGCTCGGGCTCGCCGAGGGCATCCTCTCGCCGGAAGTTGCGGCGGCGATCGTCGCGGCCGCCTTCGTCAGCCTCGGCGTCTGCACGCTCGGCGTCGAGCTGCTGCTGGGAGGCGAAGCGCGGACGGCGCGTACGCTTCGCGCGTGAGCTAGGCGCTCGTGCGCGGGTGCAGCGCCACGGCCGGCTCTTCGCTCGGCTGCTCGGCAGCGCTGGCCGGCACACCGGCCGCGGCGTACGCTTCGAGCGCATCGAGCGTCTCGGCCTTGAGCAGCGCCTGGGCGAGGCTCTCGAGCTGCTCGCGATGATCTGACGAGCAGGCGCGTGACCTCGACGTGGCCGGCATCGACGAAGCGGCGGACCTCCTCGTCGACCAACCGCTGGGTCTCCTGCGAGGTCTCGCTCGCTCCGGGCAGCAGCGGACCCTGGCCGTCTGAGGGGAGCACCGCGATCGGCCCGACGGCGTCGCTCATCCCCCAGCGGCCGACCATCTGGCGCGCGATCGCCGTCAGCTGCTGGATGTCGGACTCGGCGCCGGAGGTGATCGATGCCGTACACGACCTCCTCGGCGACGCGCCCGCCGAGCGCCACGCGGATCTTCGCTTCGAGGTCTTCGCGCGAGTAGGACACGCGATCGGCGTCGGGCGTGGAGAGCGTCACGCCCAGCGCCATACCGCGCGGGATGATCGAGATCTTGCGCACCGGATCGGCGCCCGGCGTGAGCATGCCGACGAGCGCGTGGCCGGACTCGTGGTAGGCCGTGCGCTCGCGGTCGGCCGGCGAGAGCAGGATGCCGCGCGGCGAGCCGAGCATGATCTTCTCGAGCGAGTCGGTGAAGTCGCTCATCTCGACCTTCTCGTGGCCGCGGCGTGCGGCCAGCAGCGCGGCCTCGTTGGCGAGGTTGGCGAGATCGGCGCCGACCATCCCCGGCGTGCTCGCCGCGACGCGCGTCGAGATCGACGCTCGTCGGCGAGCGGGATCGAGCGCGTGTGGACTTCGAGGATTTCCTTGCGTCCCTTGCGGTCGGGCGCCTGCACGGCGACGCGGCGGTCGAAGCGCCCGGGGCGCAGCAGCGCCGAGTCGAGCACGTCGGGGCGGTTGGTCGCGGCCAGCACGACGACCGCCTCGGAGCTCTCGAAGCCGTCCATTTCGGTGAGGATCTGGTCGAGCGTCTGCTCGCGCTCGTCGTTGGCGCCGGTGACCGACACCGAGCCCTGGCGCGAGCGCCCGATCGCATCGAGCTCGTCGATGAAGACGATCGACGGCTCGGCCTCCTTGGCCTTGGCGAACAGGTCGCGCACGCGCGAGGCGCCGACGCCGACGATCGCCTCGATGAACTCCGAGGCGGAGATCGAGAAGAACGCGGCATGCGCCTCGCCGGCGACGGCGCGCGCGAGCAGCGTCTTGCCCGTTCCCGGGCGCTCCCGACAGCAGCACGCCGTGGGGCATGCGCCCGCCGAGGCGCCCGTACTTCTCCGGGCTGCGCAGGAAGTCGACGATCTCCGACAGCTCGGCCTTGGCCTCGTCGATTCCGGCGACGTCGTCGAAGGTCACGCGGATCTTCTCTGGGTCGACCTGGCGCGCCTGCGATCGGCCGAAGTTGCCGAGCGCGCCCATCGCGCCGCCGGCTTTGGCGGCGCGCCGCGCGAGCAGCACGAACAGCCCGACGATCAGGAGCGTCGGGCCGAAGCCGAGCAGCAGCTCGGCGAGCAGCGATTTGCTTTCGGTGGTCGGCTTGGCGTTGATCTCGACGTTCTTTTCTTTGAGCAGCTTGGTCAGCTGTTCGTCGTTCCAGAAAGTCGGGATCTCGGTCGCGAACTGCTTCGTCGGGGTGGCCTTCTTGTCGCTCGGCGGGTAGCGCAGCTTCGCCCTGAACGTGCCCTGGATCGTGTCGCCCTTGGTCGAGATCGATTTGACCTCGCCGCCCTGGACCTGGGTCAGGAAGTAAGGGTTGAACGGCACCGTCACACGCTGTTCGCCCGTTTTCGGCTGGAACAGCAGCAGCGTCAGCCAGTTGATCGCCACGAGCACGAGCACGAACCAGAGGAACGTCGGGCGGCGGTGGACGGGCGGGCCGCTCGGCGTCTGCTCGGGCATCCCGCGCCCGTCGGGCGCCGGCGAGACCTGCCAGCCGCGCTTGTCGCGCGGCATCGGCGGGTGGGCGTCGGCGCGGCTGGCGCCCTCGCTCGCGCCCTCGGCGCTCGGCTTCGATGACTGCTCGTCGGGCACTACGCCCATCCTACGCGCGTCGAGCGCGCGCGTCGCCCGGCAGCCCGGCCGCCGGCGCGAGCGCTCAGAGCGACCAGTAGCGGCCGACGTGCGCGAGCGCGCGCGCCGTCAACGCGTCCTCGCCGGCGAGCGAGCGTGGCGGGCGATCGTCGCTCAGCGCGAGCATCGTCTCGCGCAGCGACTGCGCGAGCGCATGCGGTTCGTAGCCGCCCTCGAGCACAACGCCGACGGGAGCGCCGCACGCGCCGGCGAGGTCGCGCACGTGCCGCGCCATCTCGCCGAACGATCCCGTCTCGAGGCTGCATTCGCCGAGCGGGTCGGCGCGGTGTGCGTCGTAGCCGCCCGAGATCAGCACGAGCTGCGGCGCGAACGCCCGCGCCGCCGGCACGACGACGCGCGCGAGCAGCGACAGCCACAGCTCCTCGCCGGCGCCCGCCGGCACGGGCAGGTTGAGCGTGAAGCCCTCGCCCTCGCCGGAGCCGGCGTCGTGCAGCGGCCCTGTGCCGGGATAGAAGTTGCCCTGGTGCAGGCTCGCGTAGAGCACATCGGGGCGTTCGCGGAACGCCTCGGCCGTGCCGTTGCCGTGGTGCACGTCCCAGTCGAGCACGAGCACGCGCTCCAGATCGAGCCGGCGGATCGCGAACTCGGCGGCTATCGCCACGGTGTTGAACAGGCAGAAGCCCATCGCGCGGTCGGCTTCGGCGTGATGGCCCGGCGGGCGCGCCACCGAGCAGCCGCGTGGCGCTTCGTTGCCGAGCAGGGCCGTGACGAGCTCGCACGCGCCACCCACCGCGTGCAGCGCGGACTCGTAGGAATCGGTGCCGACGACCGTGTCGAGGTCGGCCGCGCCCCCACCCGCCTCGGCCAAGCCCCTGATCCGCGCGACGTGCTCGGGGTCGTGGATCAGCTCGAGCTCGCGCTCGCTCATCGCCGGCGAGGATCGTCGCTCCCAGCCGAGCCAGTTCTCGGCGGCGAGCAGCGCTTCGATCGCGACGAGCCGCTCGGGGACGTCGGGGTGCCCGGGCATCAGCTCGCGCGGGTCGTGCTGCAGCGAGGAGGGGTGGCTGAAGTAGAGACCCGGCGGCAGCGGCATCGACCCTCAGTCTGCCAGCCGGCGCTCGCGCCGGCGCTCTACAGCGCGAGCTGCAGCGGCGCTTCGAGCAGGCCCTTGACCTCGGCCAGGAACAGCGCGGCGTCGGCGCCGTAGAGGATGCGGTGGTCGCAGCTCAGCGTCAGCGTCATCAGCTGCCGCTCGACGATCTCGCCGTCGACCCGCGCGAGCGTCTCGCGGATCGCGCCGACGCCGAGGATCGCGGCCTGCGGCGGGTTGATCACCGGCGTGATCGCGGTCATCCCGTACATGCCGAGGTTGGAGACCGTGAACGTGCGCGCCGGAGAGCTCGGGCGGGGTGATCTGGCCGAGCCGCACCCGCTCGGCCAGCCGGCGCGTCTCGCGCGCGATCTGCCCGAGCGACTTGCGGTCGGCGTCGTGCACGACGGGCACGACGAGCGCGTCCTCGGCGGCGACGGCGACGCCGACGTTGACGCGCTCGTGCAGCTCGAAGCCGCCGTCGAGGTAGGAGCCGTTGGCGCGCGGGTGGCCGCGCAGGGCGAGCGCGCAGGCCTTCACGACGAGGTCGTTGAGCGACGGCGCCTCGCCTTCGAGCGACCCCCTTCAGCTCGGCGCGCAAGGCGATCGCCGCGTCCATCGCGGCCTCGGTCTGCACCTGGAACTCGGGGATCGTCGCCTTCGCCTCGGCCATCCGGCGCGCGATCAGCCTGCTGCGTGCGCGTCGGCTCGACGCGGCGCGTGGCGCCCTTCGCCGTCCCTGCATCGTCCCCGCGCCGGCGGCCGGCCCGGCCTCGGCGGGGCGCTCTGCGCTCGTGGCGGCGGTGGTCGGCGCTGCGACGCTGCGCTCGCGCGCCGGCGCGGCGACCCCGGCGGCGCGGAGCACGTCGGCGCGGAGCACGCGCCCGCGCGGACCGCTGCCCGCGATCCCGGCCAGATCGATCTCGTGCACGCGCGCGGCGCGGCGGGCAAGCGGCGTCGCGAGCACGCTGCCCGGGTGCCGGCTCGATGGTGCCGGCCGCGCCGGTTGCGGCAGGCTGCGGCTCTGCGTATATACGGTGGCTATCGGAACCTGCGATCGAGGCCTCCGGGCCCGCGGCCTCGCCTGGCTCTGGGATCGACGGCGCGTCCGGCGCTCGCGCCCCGACGCCGCGCGATCGGCGCGCCGACGGCGACGCGTCTCGCCCTCGGCGACGAGGATCTGCAGGACGCCGTCGCGTCGGACTCGTAGGTCATCGTCGCCTTGTCGGTCTCGATCTCGACGAGCTCCTGCCCGCGCGCGACATGCTCGCCGTCGGCGATCAGCCAGCGCAGGATCGTGCCCTCCTCCATCGAGTCGGACAGGCGCGGCATCGCGATGTCGGTCATCGGTGTCATCGGCTCCTCGTCGATTCAGCGATCAGGTCGAGCGCGGCGCCGACGATCGTCTCGGCGTCGATGCCGAAGTGGCGGTAGAGGTCCGCGACGTCGCCGGACTGGCCGAAGTCGCTGCACGCCGAGGCAGGCGATCGGCGCGCCGTTGACGCCGCCGAGGAAGGAGAGCGTGTGCGGGTGGCCGTCGAGCACGGTGACGATCGGCGCGGCGCGCTCGGCCGGGAAGAGCTCGTCGAGGACGGCGTCGTCGCCGTCGGCGAGGCCGCTGCGGGCCTGGAGCGCGCGGAAGACCAGGTCGGCGGAGGTGAGGCAGACGACGTCGACCGCGATCGCCCGCCGCGCTCGAGCTCGTCGGCGGCGGCGAGCGCCTCGGGCACGAGCGCGCCCATCGCCGACGAGCGTCGACCGCGGGCGGCCGTCGGCGCGCGCGCAGCCGGTAGCCGCCGGCGAGCACCTCGCGCGCGGCGCTGCTCGCGCGCGGCGGCGTCCTCGGGCACGCGCCGCGAGCGCCTGGTCGATCGGCCGCGTGCGAGAGGCGGAAGTAGGCCGAGCTGCCGTCCGGCGCGGCCGAGCCGCGCCGAGCGCGTGCAGGAGCGTCCACTCGAGGTCCTGGCCGAAGGCCGGCTCCCAGGCGACGCAGCCGCGGCTGCTCGATGCCGACCGACGGCGTGATGATCGACTGGTGCGCGCCGCCCTCGGGCGCGAGCGTGACGCCGCGACGGCGTGCCGACGAGGATCGACTGGCCGCCGGCGTAGATGCCGAACGACCACGGCTCGAGCGCGCGGTTGACGAACGGGTCGTAGATCGTGCCGATCGGCAGCAGCGGCTGGCCGTCGCGCGACCAGGTCGCGCCGAGCTCGCCGAGCAGGCCGACGAGGTTGACCTCGGCGATCCCGAGCTCGATGTGCTGGCCGTGCTCGTGACTCGCGCCAGCGCACGAGCGTGTCGGTGTCGTCGGCGAACCAGTCGATCCGGTCGCCGACGTTCCAGATGCCGACGCGGTTGATCCAGCCGCCGAGGTTGGTCGACGAGGCGACGTCGGGGCTGACCGTGACGACGTGCGCGGCGACCTCGGGCGCCGCGTGGGCGAGGTCGACGAAGAAGCGCCCGAAGCGCCTGCTGGGTCGAGGCCGTCGCCGCGTGTGCGCGCGGCCGAGCGTCGGCGGGCACCGGCGGCGGCGCGTGCGGCGCGACCGGCTCGCGCGCGCAGGCGCGCGGCCGCCGCGCGCGCACAGCCGCGCCTCGGGCGAGCCCGCGGCGAAGCGCGCCCACGGGTCGCGCGGCGTCGGCGCCGAGCTCGCCGGCGAGCTCGTCGCCACTGCTCGTCGGTGAGCAGCGCCGAGTGGTTGGCCGGGTGGCCCTCGGTCGGCAGCGCCCCAGGCCTTGATCGTGTAGGCGAAGACGACGGACGGGCGGTCGCGTGACCGCGTCGGCCTGCGCGGAAGGCGTCGAGCAGGTCGGCGAGGTCGTGGCCGCCGAGGTCGCGGAACGCGGCGCCGCAGCTCGTCGTCGTCGAGGTCGGCGAGCAGCGCGCTCGAGCTCGCGCGCGCCCGCGCCCGCTCGCCGGGCAGGCGCTCGCGCAGCTCGCGCGGCGGGCGCGCGCAGCAGCCGCTGGTACTCCTCGTTGGGCATCGCGTCGATCCGCGCGCGCAGCGCCTCGCCGCCGTCGGCGCGCGAACAGCTCGCGCAGGCGGCGGCCGTACTTGACCGTCATCGTCTGCCAGCCGGCGGCCTCGAACATCGCCGCCGAGCGCGCCCGGCGGCGATGTCGGGGACGACGCGGTCGAGCGACTGGCGGTTGAGGTCGACGACCCACAGCACCTCGCCGAGCGCGCGCGACCATCGGGTCGACGATCGCCTCCCAGATCGCGCCCTCGTCGAGCTCGGCGTCGCCGACAGCGCGATCTGGCGCCCGCCGCGCGGGACGTCGAAGTGGCCGGCGACGTAGCGGTGGGCGAGCGCGCTCCAGATCGTCGCGGTGGCGCCGATGCCGACCGAGCCGGTCGAGAAGTCGACGGGGTCGGGGTCCTTCGTGCGGCTCGGGTAGCTCTGCAGGCCGCCGAACTCGCGCAGCGCGGTCAGGTACGCGCGGGTCGAGCCGGCCGAGCAGGTAGTTGATCGCGTGCAGGACCGGCGAGGCGTGCGGCTTGACCGAGACGCGGTCGGGCGCGCGCAGGTGCTCGAAGTACAGCGCGGTCATGATCGAGACCATCGACGCCGAGCGAGGCCTGGTGGCCGCCGACCTTCACGCCCGACGGCGGTCTCGCGCACCTGGTTGGCGTGGTGGACGATGCCGTCGCCAGCCACAGCACGCGCTGCTGGACGGCGTCGAGCACGTCGAGCTGCCCGGTCTGCACCGGCTCGGCCGCCTCTGGCTCGCTCGCCAACACGGGGACGCCTCTCGGCATTGCCTCCATCTCAGACGATTACCCGCTGTGGCACACTGAAATCCCCGTCAAGTGCGCTCTAGACGCAGGTTTTCTCTCTTTCTATATATAAATAGATAAGATTCCTGCGTGGCTGAGAACGCACCGGAGCTCGACGAGACGGACCTGGAGATCATCGAGCTGCTGCGCCAGGACGCGCGTCGCACCCTCGCCGACGTGGCCGAGCGGGTCGTCGCTGTCGGCGCCTGCCGTCAAGCGCCGCGTCGATCGCCTCGAGCGCGAGCGCGTGATCACGGGCTACACGGTGCAGGTCGACCACGCCCTGCTCGGCCGCCCGCTGCAGGCCTTCACCGAGCTGCGCTTCGCCGGCAACCTGCCGGTCGATCGAGATCGCCGGGATCGCCGCCGGCATACCCGAGGTGCAGACGATCTTCACGACCGCCGGCGACCCCGACGCGCTCGCCTGGATCCGCGTGCGCGACGTCGAGGACCTCAAGCGCGTGATCGACCTGCTGCGGCGTTCCGGGCGCGTGACCGGGACGAAGACGCTGATGGTGCTCGGGACTTCGTAGCCCCGTACCGCTTTGGATCCGAGTCAGACGATGATCGCGTCGATGCTGTCGAGCTTCGCGAAGTCGCGGTCGCGCGTTATCAGCGGCAACCCGTGAGCGGCTGCGGTTGCGGCGATCAGCGCGTCGGCCGTTTGGAGCTTCTTGCCCCGACGGCGGCGGACGTCCGCGAGCAGCCGGCCATAGTGCGGCGCAATGCGCGTGTCGACGGGGAGTGCCGCGAATCGGCGCTCCGCGAAGATCAGCGTGGCGAGCCGGCCGGGACGCTGCTCATCGGTGGCTACCAGCACTCCGTGGTGCAGGCCGCAGAGCGTCACAGCCGAGATCGCGGCCTCCTGCGGTGGATCGTCGAGCGCCAGCTCTTCTCCTCGTGCTAGCGAGATGACGAACGACGTGTCCAGTAGGGCACGCTTCACGCGAACGGGTCGCGTGGGGGCTCGTCGACCTCGCGCAGCTCGTGCTCGAGGCGATCGTCCGGGAGCATCGCGCCACGGAGCCCTTTCACGAGCTCGTCGAAAGGCACGAACTGCTGGGCGCGGTCGATCGGGACCAGCTCTGCGACGGGATGGCCGTGAACGGTGATCCGCAGCTGCTCACCCGCCTCGACACGACGCAACAGGTCTGCTGTGTTGTTGCGAAGCTCGCGCTGTGGTACCTCCGTCGCCATTAGGCTACATCGTAGCAAACCGGAAATGCGGGCTGCCGCTCAGAAGACCACCGTCGTCTCGCCCGCGCGCAGCACGCGGTCTTCGCAGTGCCACTGCACGGCACGCGCGAGCACGGTGCGCTCGATGTCGGCGCCGAGGCGCATCAGCGCGGGCACGTCGTCGCGGTGGGAGACGCGCACCGTGTCCTGCTCGACGATCGGCCCCTCGTCGAGGCCCTCCGTGACGTAGTGCGCGGTGGCGCCGATCAGCTTCACGCCGCGCTCCTTGGCCTGCACGTAGGGCGCCGCGCCGGCGAAGGCCGGCAGGAAGGAGTGGTGGATGTTGATCAGCGGCACCGGCGCGCCGTCGACGGTCAGGCGCCCTAGGAAGTCGGGGCTGAGGATCTGCATGTAGCGCGCGAGGATCACGAGGTCGACGCGCTCGGCGAGCAGCAGCTCGAGCAGGCGCCGCTCGGCCTCGTCCTTGCGCTCGGGCTCGACCGGCACGTGCGCGTAGGGCAGGCCGAAGGACTCGACGTCGCCGCGCAGCTCGGCGTGGTTGGACGCGACCAGCCGCACGTCCATCTGCAACTGCCCGCGCCGCCAGCGCCACAGCAGGTCGAGCAGGCAGTGGTCCTGGCGCGAGACGAGGATCGCCACGCGCTTGGGCTCGCTCGCGTCCCACATGCGCCACTGCATCGCCAGTGGCTCGCCCACGTCACGCGCGAAGCGCGTCTCCAGCTCGGCCCGCTGCTCCGGCGTCAACGCTAGATCGAACTCCATGCGCATGAAGAACGTGCCGCCGCGCGGGTCGGTCGTGTGCTGGTCGGAGTGGACGATGTTCGCCCCCGCGTCCGTGAGGAAGCGCGAGGTCGCCGCGACGATGCCCGGTTGGTCGGGACACGAGATCGTCAGGCGCGTGATCGGCGCTGTCGGCGGCGACGGGGACATCTCGCGTCAGTATCCGTCAACCTCACGCCAATGAACGGGGGCACGAGCCCGAACGCGCGCGTGGCGATCGTCGGCGCCGGCCTGATGGGCGCGCAGATCGGCTGCGAGTACGCACTAGCCGGCTGCTGGGTGCAGTGGATCGCGCGAGACCGTGCGCGTGCCGAGCGGCGTGTGGAGCAGGCGCTGGCGCTCGCGCTGCAACACGGCCTCGCCGACGAGCCGACCGTCGCTCGCGCGCGCGGGTCGATGAGTTGGGGCACCGAGGAGTTCGACGACGCGGCCGCACGCGACGAGCCCGAGCTGATCGTCGAGTCGCTGCCCGAGGAGCTGGCACTGAAGGCCGGCGTGCTCGGCCCGCTGGCCGCGCGCCACCCCGACGCGATCGTCGCGAGCAACACCTCCTCGATCTCGCTCGGCGCGCTCGGCGAGGCGGCCGGGGTTGCCGAGCGGATCGTCGGCACGCACTACTGGAACCCGCCGCTGTTGATGCCGCTCGTCGAGGTCGTCGCCGGCGAGCGCACCCCGCTCGCGCTGCGCGAGCGGGTCGAGGCGCTGCTGCGCGCGATCGGCAAGCGGCCGGTCGTGCTCGAGCGCGAGGTCGACGGCCTCTTGTGGAACCGGCTGCAGCTGGCCGTGCTGCGCGAGTCGCTGTGGCTCGTCGAGCACGGCGTCGCCACGCCGGAGACGATCGACGAGGTGATGCGCGACGGGCTCGCCCGGCGCTGGCGACTGACGGGACCGTTCGAGACGGTCGGCCTCGGCGGCGCCGCCACGTTCGACGCGATCGCCGCGAACCTCTTCCCCGTGCTCTCCGACGCCAGGTCGGGCAGCGGCTTCGCGCCACACGTTCCGCACGACCCCGGCCAGTTGACCGCCCTGCGCGAGCGCCGCGACCGGGCGCTGGCGGCCGAGCTGCGCGCCGAACGCGAGGAGCCGCGCGACGCCAACCACGCCCGAAGCGAGGAGCCAGCGTGATCTGTACGCTATATCGACTGATCGATATGGGACAGGCTGAACGGTAGGAACAGCGCTGCTGATGGTTCGAGACCCTCGCCACGACATCCTCTTCGAGCCGGTGGCGATCGGCCCGAAGACGCTGCGCAACCGCTTCTACCAGAGCCCGCACTGCACGAGCTTCGGCGATGACGTGCCCGGCTCGCAGGCGGGCATCCGCGGGATGAAGGCCGAGGGCGGCTGGGCCGCCGTCAACACCGAGTTCTGCTCGGTGCACCCCTCCAGCGACGCGCGCCCCGTGATCTCTGCGCGGATGTGGGACGACGAGGACGCGCGCAACCTCAAAGGGATGGTCGACCTCGCGCACGACCACGGCGCACTCGCGGGCCTGGAGCTGTGGCACGGCGGCTATGTCTCAGGCAACAAGGAGTCACGCATGCCGGCACCCTCGGCGAGCCAGGTCTCAGACGAGGCGCTCGCATCGGCTGCCTGCTACGAGCTCGACAAGGCCGGCATCCGCGAGATCCAGGGCTACTACGTCGCGGCGGCAAAGCGCGGCCGCGACGTCGGCTTCGACATCGTCAACGTGCACGGCTCGGAGGGCGGCGCGATCACGGGTCACTTCCTGATGGGCAAGCTGAACAAGCGCACCGACGAGTACGGCGGAACGCTCGAGAACCGCGCCCGCTTCTGGCTGGAGACGATCGAGCTCGTGCGCGAGGCGGTCGGCGAGGACTGCGCGATCACGGCGCGGCTGTGCATCGACACGCTCAACGACAGCCCGCTGGGAATCCGCGCCGGCGAGGAGGCGTTTCAGTTCATCCAGCTCGCGGATCATCTCGTCGACTTCTGGGACTTGCAGGTCGGCGGCTGGAGCTCGGCAGACTGGCCCGAGAAGAACGTCGTCCCCTCGCGCGTGGCGGGCGAGTTCAACTACCGCTCCTACTACGAGGCCGTGCGCCCCGCGACCGAGAAGCCGATCGCTGCGGTCGGTCGCTTCACGAATCCCGACACGATGGCGGAGGCGGTCCGCTCCGGGGTGATCGACATCATCGCCGCGGCGCGTCCCTCGATCGCCGACCCGTTCATCCCGAAGAAGATCGAAGAGGGTCGCTACGAGGACATCCGCGAGTGCATCGGCTGCAACGTCTGCGCCTCGCGCTTCTGGCAGGCGTTGCCGATCATCTGCACGCAGAACGCGACGCTCGGCGAGGAGTTCCGCCGCGGCTGGCACCCGGAGCGCTTCACGAAGGCGGCGAACGCCGAGAAGACCGTGCTCGTGCTCGGCGCCGGTCCGGCCGGCATGGAGTGCGCGATGGTGCTCGGCAAGCGCGGCATGAACGCGGTGCACCTGCTCGACGAGCACGAGTCGCTCGGGGGGAGCATGCGCGAAATCAGCGCCTATCCCAACCTCGGCGAGTGGGGCCGCGTGATCACCTACCGCCAGATCCAGCTGCAGAAGCTGAAGAACGTCGAGCTGATCCTGAGGACGCAACTCGACGCCGATGCGATCTTCGAGTACGGCGCCGAGATCGTCGTCATCGCCACCGGCGCCCGTTGGCGCTCCGACGGCCTCAACGGCACCACGCAGCAGACGATCCCCGGCGCCGAGCTCGACTGCTCTTACACGCCCGAGCAGATCTCCGCGGCGGAGGGCCAGATCGACGGCGAGCACGTGCTCGTGTACGACACCGACGGCTACTTCGCGGCGGTCGGCGTCGCGGAACTGCTGCTGAACGCGGGCAAGCGCGTCACGTTCGTCACGCCGCAGCCGAACGTCGCCCCCTTCATGGCCTTCACCGGGGAGTTCGGTCCGGTCAACGTGAGCCTGCGCGAGCGCGGCGCGGAGATCGTCTTGCAACACACGCTCGCCCAGATCGCGCCCGGCGCGATGCGCGGGGCGAGCGTTTGGGGAGGCGATGCGACCTGGGACGCCGACGCGGTCGTGCTCGTGACACAGCGCGAATCGGTCGACGGCGTCTACCGGGAGCTCACCGCGGACCCCGCGCGTCTGGAGCAGGAGGGAATCGAGGCCGTCTATCGCGTCGGCGACTGCCTCGCGCCGCGGATGCCTGCCGACAGCATCTTCGAAGGTCATCGCCTCGCACGTGAGATCGACTCGCCGGACCCGGCGGTCGCGTTGCCCTACCTGCGCGAGCTGCCCGAGGTCGATATCGCCCGATCGCCGGTCGCGACCGTCACGACGGGCGATTGAGGCGAAGGCGCAAATACCAGCAACGAAACGAGGAGCGTAGAGATGCCGCAGGTTGTCACCGAGATCACGAAGTACTCAGTCCGCGACGCACCCGTCGAGCCGGCGCCGATCCCGGCCGAGGACATCATCTCGGGCGAACCGGAGTCGACGATGGCGATCCTCTGGCGCACCGACGACGGCAAGCTCTACAACGGCGTGTGGCACTGCACGCCGGGCGTGTTCATGCTGTCGAGCCCCGGCGAGACGATCACGCTGATCGAGGGGGACGTGACGATCACGCCAGAGGGCGGCGAGCCGGTCAACGTGCGCGCGGGCGAGATCGCCTACATCCCGGAGGGCACGCGCGCGAAGTGGGAGGTGCGCGAGACGGTGCGCAAGGGCTTTCACTCCTACGACTCGACCGGCGCGCTGCTCGGCCCGGCGTGAGCTGCGCCTCGTGAAGATCCTCGTCCCCGTCAAGCAGGTCGCGAGCCTGCGCGAGGACTTCGACGCAGGCGCGGCGCGCGCGGGCAACGGCGCCGTCGAGCTCGCCGCCGACGCGCTTGAGTGGGCGCCGAACGAGTGGGACGCCTTCTCGCTCGAGGCCGCGCTCGCGCTGCGCGAAGGCAGCGAGGGAGAGACGGTCGTCGTGAGCGTCGGCGACGAGCGCGCCGAGCAGTCGCTGCGCGCGGGGCTCGCGATGGGCGCCGACCGCGCGGTGCGCGTGTGGGACGGGGCGCTCGCCGGTGCCGACGCGCTGGCGATCGCGCGCGTCCTCGCGGCCGTGGCGAGCGCCGAGCGCCCCGACCTGATCCTCTGCGGCGCACAGTCCTCCGACGCGGCCAGCGCCGCGACCGGGGTGGCGCTGGCGGGGCTGCTCGAGCTCGCCCACGTCGCCGTCGTCGAGCAGATCGAGCGCGACGGCGAGCGGCTGATCGTGGCGCGTCAGCTCGAGGGCGGCGCGGTCGAGCTGCTGAGCGTCGCGCTGCCCGCGCTGCTCACCGTGCAGACCGGGATCAACGCGCCGCGCCGTCCCAACCTGCGCGCGGTCAAGCAGGCACGCGCGGCGACCGTCGCGGTGCTCGGGCTCGCCGACGTCGGCCTCGACGCCGGCTTGGTGGCGGCGAGCGCCGGCTCGCGCACCGTGCGGCTCACGCCGCGTCCGCGCGGTGGCGGCGCGACGCTGCTCGAGGGACCGCCCGCCGAGATCGCCGCGCGGATCGCCGCGATCGTCGGGGAGGCGATGCGCGCGTGAGCCGGACACGTCGGCGCCGAGCTGCGTCGGGGGAGCGGGGGCGGCTCTGATGAGGGAGGTCATGGTGCTCGCAGAGGCGCGTCGCGGGGAGCTTCGCCCGGTCGGCTTCGAGCTGATCGGCGCCGCGCGCGCTCTCTGCGAGCAGGGCGCCGGTGCGGTGGTCGTCGCCCTGATCGGGCCCGACGCCGCGACGCAGGCCGATGCGGTCGCGCAGGAGGGAGTGCAGCGGGTGCTCGTCGTGCCGACGCCGCAAGCGCACTTCGAGGCGCACGTCACGCAGGCCGCCGTCGAGGCGCTGATCGAGCGGCGCCGCCCGTCGCTCGTGCTGGCCGGGCACACGATCGACTCGCTCGGCTACGCCGCGGCCGTCGCCGCTCGCGGCGAGCACGGATTCGCCGGCGACGTGACGTCCGTCTCGTGGCGCGAGCAGGGCGCGCTGGCGCAGCGCCCGGCTTACGGCGAGGAGCTGATCGCCGAGCTCGACTTCCCGAACAAGGAGACCGTGATCCTGCTGCTGCGCCCCGGCGCGTTCGCGCCCGCGCCGGCGGAGGCGACCGAAGCGGGCGTCGAGGTCGAGCGCGTCGAGGTCGACCTCGCGAGCGCCGCGCGCAGCGAGCGCGTCGAGCTGCGCGAGGCGCCGAGCGAGCAGCGCGACATCGCCAAGGCCGACTTCCTGCTCGCGCTCGGCCGAGGGATCGGCTCCGCCGAGAGCCTGCCCCGGCTCGAACGGCTGGCCGAGGCGATCGGCGCGACGGTCTCCGTATCGGGTCCGCTCGTCGAGGCGGGCTGGGCCTCGCGCACGCGCAAGGTCGGCCAGTCGGGCAAGACCGTCGCCCCGCGCGTCTACCTCGCGCTCGGCATCTCCGGCGCCGCCCAGCACCTGGCCGGGATGTCGCGTTCGCGCACGATCGTCGCCGTCAACTCCGATCCCGGTGCACGCATCTTCGACTTCGCCCACTACGGCGCCGTGGCCGACCTGTTCAAGATCGCCGACGAGCTCGAGCGGCTGTCCGCCTGAGTCCGCGCTGCGACAGACTGCTCTGAGCATGGACTTCACCGAGTCGCCCGATCTCGCGCCGATCCGCGAGGCCGTGCGCGCGCTCTGCGCGCGCTTCGGCGACGCCTACTGGCGCGGGCTGGAGCCCGACCGCTACCCGAGCGAGTTCGTCGCCGCGCTGACCGAGGACGGCTGGCTCGCCGCGCTGATCCCCGAGCACTACGGCGGCTCCGGCCTGCCGCTGGCCGCGGCCTGCGTGATCCTCGAGGAGATCTGCGCGTCCGGCGGCAACGCCGGCGCCTGCCACGCGCAGATGTACATGATGGGCACGCTGCTGCGCCACGGCTCCGACGAGCAGAAGCGGCGCTACCTGCCGCGCATCGCCGCCGGCGAGCTGCGCCTGCAGGCGTTCGCGCGTGACCGAGCCCGACGCCGGCTCGGACACGACGCAGATCAAGACCGCGCGCCGAGCGCACGGCCGAGGGCTGGCGTCGTCAACGGCCAGAAGATCTGGACCTCGCGCGCGCGAGCACTCCGACCTGATGGTGCTGCTCGCGCGCACGACGCCCGCTCGACGGAGGTGCGAGAAGGCGCACCGACGGTCTCTCGGTGTTCCTCGTCGACATGCGCGACCGCGGCGCCTCGCTTCAGATCAAGCCGATCAAGACGATGATCAACCACTCCACGACCGAGGTCTTCTTCGACGGACCTCGAGCTGCCCGCCGACGCGCTGATCGGCGAGGAGGGCGAGGGCTTTCGCTACATCCTCGACGGGATGAACGCCGAGCGCATCCTGATCGCCGCCGAGTGCATCGGCGACGGTCGCTTCTTCGTCGACCGCGCCGTCGCCTACGCGAGCGAGCGCGTACGTCTTCGGTCGGCCGATCGGCGCCAACCAGGGCGTGCAGTTCCCGATCGCGCGCGCGCACATGGCGATCGAGGCCGCCGACCTCATGCGCTGGCAAGGCCGCCTGGCTGTACGACGCCGGCGACGCCCGGCGGCGCCGAGGCGAACATGGCGAAGTACCTCGCCTCCGAGGCGTCGTGGGAGGCCGCCAACGCGCGCGCTCGACACGCACGGCGGCTTCGGCTTCGCGCAGGAGTACGACATCGAGCGCAAGTTCCGCGAGACGCGCCTGTACACGACGGCGCCGGTCTCCAACAACCTCGTGCAGGCCTTCGTCGGCCAGCACGTGCTCGGCCTGCCGCGCTCCTACTGAGCGCCTGCCGCTCAGGCTTCCGAGCGCTGCGGGTATTCGTGAACCGAGACCAGCCGCACCGGACCCTTGAGCACGCGATAGGTGTGCGGCCGGTCGGCGCGGAAGCTGATCAGGTCGCCTTCGTTGAGGATCTCCGTGAACGAGTCGCTGCTGATCTCGATGCTCCCGATCGCGACCGTGACGTGCTCGAACAGCCCACTGACGTGTCCGCTCGCGTGCCGTACGGCGCCTTCGTCGAACACGAGCGTGTAGATCTCGATCAGCGCGCCGCCCGAGCGCGTGAGCATGTGGCGCGCGACCAGGCCCTCGGCCTCGAGGCCGGCGTCTTCGATCGCGATCACCGAGCCGTCGTCCTCGCGCACGACCGACACGTCGTCGGCGGGCGGCTCGTCGTGGAACAGGCTCGTGAAGGGAACGCCGAGCGCCGAGGCGAGCGCCCAGACCGTGTCGATCGACGGATTGCCCTGACCGCGCTCGATCAGCGACACAGTCGACTTGGCCACGCCGGCCTGCTCGGCCAGGGCCGAGAGCGTCATCTCCCGCGTCGTCCTCCAACGACGAAGATTTCTTGCGATCGGCTGGACGGCCCCCGGCACTCGGGTAGTTGTATCGCAAGCGCGCATGGACGAATCGGCCAATTTACTCGGATGGTTCTTTTATCGGTCGCTCGGACGGCATATCGAACAGGGTAGTAATCTGAGGCCGTGACCGACTTGATCCTCAAGCCCGACGCGCGAGCCCAGCTGGAGGAGGTCTACCGCACCCGCACGCCACGCTCGGCCGAGGCGATGGCGCGCGCCCGTCGCTACATGGTGCGCGGCCTGACCCGGGGCTGGGGATACCACCGCCCGTATCCGCTCGTCGGCAAGCGCGGCGAGGGTCCTTACCTGATCGACCTCGACGACAACCGTTACGTCGATCTCGCCAACAACGGGCTCAGCCTGATCCACGGCCACGCCTTTCCGCCGGTCGTAGAGGCGTTGCGCGCCGCCGCCGGGCGCGGCTCCGGCTGGCTCGTCCCCTCCGAGGAGCAGATCGAGTTCGCCCGGCTGCTGTGCGAGCGGATCGAGGCGTTCGAGCGCGTCCGCTTCACCAACTCCGGCACCGAGTCGGGCATGCTCGCGATGAAAATCGCGCGCGCCTTCACCGGGCGGCCGGCCGTGCTCAAGTCGATCGACGGCTTCCACGGCTCCTTTGACGATCTCGAGGTCGGGCTGTACGACCGTCCCGAGGAGCCCGGGCGCGTCTACCTCGCGCCGTTCGGCGACGCCGAGGCCTTCGAACGCAAGCTCGAGCTGCACGGCGAGCAGATCGCCGCCGTCGTACTCGAGCCGCTCCTGTTCAGCGGCCTCGTGACGACCGCCCCGCCGGGCTTCCTGCGCCGTGTGCAGGACGCCGCGCAGCGCGCCGGCGCGCTGTTCGTGCTCGACGACTGCCTGATGCTGCGCCTCGCCTACGGCGGCTCGGCCGAGAAGTACGGACTGACACCGGACCTCACCTTCCTCGGCAAGTTCATCGGCGGCGGGCTGCCGATGGGCGTCGCCGGCGGGCGCAGCGAGGTTATGGACGTGCTCGACCCGCACCGCGAGCAGCCGCTCTACCACGGCGGCTCGTTCAACGGCAACCTGCTCTCGAGCGTGACCGGCCGGGTCAGCCTCGAGCACCTCACCGCCGAGACGATCGCCGCGATGGACGAGCGCACCACCTGGCTGCGCGCCGAGCTCGAGCAGGGCGCCAGCGAGCTTGGGTTGCCGCTGACGACGGTCGGCGAAGGCTCCGTGCTCGGCATCTACCCAACCGACTCGCTCGAGCGCCACTCCGGCAACTTCATGGCCGGCGAGGGCACGCAGCTGCTGCACCTCGCCGCGCTCACCCGCGGCGTCTTCATGGGCCCGGGCGGCGAGATCGCACTTTCGAGCGTCGTCGCCGGCGAGGCGCTCGAGCAGGCGCGCGCCGGGCTGCTCGCCGCGATGCGTGACGTCGCCCGACTGACCGAGCAGGCCTAGAACGGACCAACCACCACAACCGAGCATCACGTGCCACGCGAAAGGGAGAGGAAATGGAAAAGCAGCGAGTTGACAGCCCCTACGGAACGAGCTTCTGCGAGTCGATCAGCTTCGACGGGCCAGGGCGCTGGATCTACATCTCCGGGCAGATCGGTGCGCTCGACGACGGCACGATGGTCAACGACACGTTCGCCGCCGAGGCCGACCAGTGCTTCGCCCGCGTGCGCCAGGCCGTCGAGAAGGCAGGCGCGCGTATGGAGGACGTCGTCAAGATCACCGGCTTCGTCACCGGCACCGAGTTCTATCCCGACTACGACATCGCCCGCGGCAAGGCCTTCGCCGGCTTCCCCCCGAGCAGCGCCACAGTCGAGGTCGCCGGGCTCGTCGCCGACGCGCGCGTCGAGATCGAAGCGATCGCGTTCGTGCCGGCGAGCTGAGCTTTCTAGTTCGCTGGTCCGCTCACATCTCGTGGCTGTTCACCGAGCGGCCCTACCTCGAGCGGGTGGGGGCGGCGCGGGACGCCGGCTTTGACGCGATCGAAAGCGCGTGGCCGGAGGATCGCGGCGACCGGGCCGGCTTGAGCACTGCCGTTGCCGAGCAGCGCCGCGCCGATCCCGGCTTCGCCGTCGCCTTGCTCAACTGCCCGGCAGGCGACACCGCCGCCGGCGAGCGCGGCTTCGTCAACGACGAGTCGCGGCGGGGCGAGGCCGAGGCAGCATTCGCCGAGGCCGTCGAGCTCGCCGTCGCGATCGGAGCCCCCAACCTCAACCTGCTGGTCGGGCGAGCGTTGCCGGGCGTGCCCGAATCGCGTCAGCGCGATGCCGTCGTCGCGGCGCTTCGGGCGTTCGCCCCGGTGGCCGGCGCGCGCGGCCTGCGCATCCTGCTCGAGCCAATCAACGCGATCGAGAACCCCGGCTTCCTCGCGCCCACGCCGGACGCCGCCGTCGAGCTGATCGAGGCGGCTGGGCCGGAGCATGCCGAGCAGCTCGGCCTGCTGCTCGACATCTACCACGTGGCCCGCGCCGGGGATAACCCCGCTCGCGCGATCGAGCGCCACCGCGGGTGGATCGGGCACGTGCAGGTCTCAGACCATCCGGGGCGCGGGGCGCCCGGTACCGGGGAACTGCCGATCTGGGACTTGCTCGACGCGCTGCAGGCGTCCCGCTACGAGGGCGCCGTCGGACTGGAGTACAAGACGCCCGCGCCCACCGAGGAGTCGCTCGGGTTCATGCGCGACGAGCGCGCCAAGTCGCTGTTTGAGTGATGCCAGACACCGCCAACCACACCAGTCGATGACGACCGTCCTCCATGGCCATCCATGTAGCACTGATGCTACGATGTGTGCATGGAAGACGTATCTGCACGCGATCTGCGCAATCACACGGCGAGCATCCTGCGTCGTGCCGAGGCCGGCGAGCGAATGCACGTGACCGTCAGCCGCCGCCCTGTCGCGCAGCTCGGTCCGCTCGAGCGCGCTACCTGGGCCTCCGGCCCGGCGATGGAACGTGTGCTGCACGAGGCGCCGGCCGATGCGGGCCTGCTCGACGATCTCGCAGTGCTTCGCCAGCAGACCGTCGAGGCCGAGTGAGCCGGGCAGTCCTCGACACGTCGGTGCTGATCGCGCGCGAGCAGGCCCGTCCGTTGAACCGGCCACTGCCGGATCACGTCGCCGTATCGGTTGTCTCGATCGCCGAGCTCGAAGTCGGCGTGCTGATGGCGCGCGACGCCGTTACCCGCGGCCGGCGACTTCAGACGTTGACAGAGGTGCGGTCGCTCTCCGGCGCACTGCCGATCGACGAGCGCACCGCGTCGGCGTATGCCCGACTCGCGGCAAACGTACTCGGCGAAGGTCGTAAGCCTCGCGTGCACGACACCTGGATAGCCGCCACTGCGCTCGTCAACGATGCCGAGGTCTGGACCCAGGACGCCGACTTCTCGGACTTCGCGGAGGCAGTGCCCGTCGTGCGCGTCTGAAGGCCCCGAGCGGCCGCGCCTCAGACCGCGCCGACCACCACGCTCTCACGAGCAAGATCGGCCAGCGCGCCGCTCAGCCCGGCGCTGGCCTCCTCGACGTCCTCGTCGCCGAAGGCGGTGCAGATGCCGAACTCGCCGCCGGTGCCGTAGTAGACCCCGTGGTTGACGGCGGCGAGGTGCAGCAGGTGCGTGGCCTGCCAGTCGATCTCGCCGTCGGGCCGGTCGAGCACGTAGAGGCCGAAGGCGGAGCCGACGCCCTGAGTGCGGATCGGCACGCCCAGCTCCCGCGCCGATTGCTCGAGCCCGGCGCGCAATGCTCCCGCCTGTGCGTCGATGCGCACGATCTCGCCGGCGGTCAGGTCGCGCACGGCGATCTCGCCGGCGACGGAGCCGAGCAGATTGCCGTTGAAGGAGCCGCCGTGGTAGAGCGAGCCTCGGTCGGCGAGGTCGAACGGAGCCATCAGCTCGCGGCTCGCGGTGATCGCGCCGACGGGCAGGCCGCCGCCGACCCACTTGCCGAGACACGTGATGTCGGGCGCGGCGACGCCGAAGCGCTCGCTCGAGCCACCCTCGGCCAGCCGCGACATGAGGCAGTCGTCGAGCACGTAGAGCACGCCCTCGCGACGGCACAGCTCGCGCAGCTCGGTGAGGAAGCCCTCGGGCGGCGGGGTGACGACGCCGGTGTACTGGACGGGCTCGACGATGATCGCGGCGACCCTGCCGGCGTTGCGCTCGAGCGCCGCGGCGTAGCTGTCGATCTCGCCGAACGTCGCGAGCGCGACGCGGCCGGGGTCCTCGTCCTGTCCCTGCAGCCCGACCTCGAGATCGTCGTAGGAGCCGTGGTAGGCATCCCAGGCCTTGATCACGACCGGACGACCGCTGACGTAACGGGCGAGTTTGACGGCGAGCATCGTGGCCTCGGTGCCGGTGTTCGTGAAGCGCACCTGCTCGGCGCCGGGGATGCGCGCGCACAGGAGCTCGGCGAACTCGACCTGCGCGTCGGAGGCGCCCGGCCATGCGGTCCCGCGCGAGAGCGCCGCGCGCAGCGCCTGCTCGATCGGGCCGTAGGCGTGTCCGTGCATCAGGCTGAGCCCGTTGCTGAACATGTCGAGACAGCGGTTGCCGTCGACGTCGAACACACTGGCGCCGCTGCCGCGCTCGAACACGACCGGATACGGAGCGAACCACGCGAGCGTGCGTGTGATCCCTGAGGGCATCGAGGCGCCGGCGCGCTGCATCAGCCGCGCCGAGCCCTCGGTTCGCGCCAGATAAGCCTGCTCGATCGCCGTCAGCTCGCCCTCGGACACATCGACCTCGCTCTGTTGGTGGACCGGACCGTCGCTCCCTTGACGGGCCGGCTGGTGGGTTGCCAGTTGGTCAGCCGACGTTTTTGCATATCGACTGGTTGGTTTACCAGCATAACGGGGCGTCGGGCGTGTTGCAAGGCGCGTAGGCGCACGTGCGGATCAGCCGCCCCCGGCGGCCTCGCGTCGCTCGCGCAGTTGCGCGCGCAGCGCCTCGGTGGCGGGCGGGTCGATCGTGTAGCTCGAGACGCCCCCGCCCTCGCCACCGTGCTCGGCGAGCGCGACCCCGTACACCTCGCGCGCGGCCCGCGGCGTGACCCAGCGCTCGAGCACGTCGCTCAGCACGGCCTCGGGCTCGCGCGCCAGCGGGTCGCCGTAGCCGCCGCCGCCGGCCTCGACGCCGCGGATCCACTCTCCGGGCTGCAGCAGCGAGTCGCCGATCGCCTCGACCTGCCGCTCGGAGCCGTCGGCTGCGATCTCGTGCGCCGAGGCGGCCGTGCCGGGCAGCCCGCCACGCACGCCGTTGGCCGGGTGGCGCGCGTAGTCGGCCATGTAGAAGACGCGCATCGGCGTGGAGCGCGGGCCGTAGATCACCTCCGAGGCGGGGCCTCCGCGCAGGCGCCCGGCGCCGCCGGAGTCGGCGAGCAGCCGCAGCGAGCGGAACTGCAGCGGGTAGGTGCGCTCGAGCATCTCGACGCTGTCGATGTAGATCGTCTTCGAGCAGTCGGGCATCGCGTAGGTGATCCAGCCGTCGCAGTGCGGCGAGGCCGGGCCGCCGTTGTTGCCGATCACGAACTCCGACACGTACGGCTCGCCGGGATTGGGCCCCCACCCGTCCGGATAGGTGCCGGAGAAGACGGCGAAGCCGACGCCCATCGCGCCGGCCCCCTCGGCCAGGCCCTCGCCTTCGCCGAGCTGGCAGAAGGCGCTCTGCGCGGCGTTGATGATCCGGTTGAGCACGTTCGTCGTCGAGACCGAGGCCGAGTAGGGCTCGACCAGGCCGCCGGCGATCGAGCCCTCACGCAGCAGCACCTCGACGCGGCGAAAGGAGCCGGCGTTGCGCGGCACGTCGTCCTGCAGGCAGTTGAGCAGCGCGATCGTGCAGCCGCCGCGCGCGCAGTACTCCGAAACGTTCAAGCCGAAGGGGATGCAGTCGGGGTTCTCGCGTAGGTCGAAGACGACGCGGCCGCGCTCGGGCTCGACGTCGACGGTCACGTTGACCTCGACGCCGTCGGGCAGGCCCGGGATCGGGTCGTGCTTGCCGCTGGCTCGCAGGCGCTGGGCGGGCAGCTTGCGGATCGCCTTGTCCATCACGCGCTCTGAGTAGTCGAGCCACTCCTTGACGAACGCCTTGATCGTCTGCACGCCGTAGCGCTCGACAACCTGCTTGACGCGCCGCTCGCCGATCCGCGCCGAGCCGACGGCGGCGAGGAAGTCGCCGTACCACACGTCGGGCACGCGGATGCGCCGGCGGCACATGCGGATGATGTCGTCGATGTCCTCGTAGTCCTGCTGCACCTTCACGCACGGGAACACGAGCCCGCCCTCGGCGTAGACGTCCTCGACGTAGGTCACGTACGTCGAGGGTTCGGCGTTGCCGCAGTCGGCCTGATGCGCCTTGGCGGAGGCCGTGAACAGGTGCTCGCCGTCGACGAACACGGGTACGAGGATCGTGTGATCGGCCGTGTGCGTGTTGCCGAGGATCGGGTCGTTGTGCAGGTAGGCGTCGCCCTCGCGCAGGTCGGGGTGCAGCTCGCGCATCGAGCGCGTCTGCAGGCCGGCGCCGAGCACGTGCACCTGCAGGCCCTCGGCGGCCGCAAACAGCTCGTCCTCGGCGGTGATGATCGAACAGGAGAAGTCGCGTGCCATGTTGATGATCGACGAGCGCCCGGTGCGGAACAGCGTGTTGGTCATCTCGCGCACGATCGCTTCGAAGCGGTGCGCGAGCACGGCCATCAACGTCGGGTCGAGCTCGCGCGGGATCGGCTCAGGCATCGTCGAGCTCCAGTCTGTAGTTGCCGAGCTCGCTGACGTGGGCGCTCCAGCCGGGGTAGACGACGATCGTCGTCTCGGGCTCGACATCAGCGCGGGCCCTGCGATGTCCTCGCCCGCGGCGAGCTGCGCCGCCCTCGTGCACCGGCGACTCGACCTCGCCCGTCTCCGGGAAGTAGGCCACGCGCGAGGACGCTTCGCCTGGCGCATGCTCGCGCTCGCCGGCCAGCGGCGGCTTCACGGTCTCGGCGATCACGCGCCCCTTCCACTGGCTCAGCTCGATCTTCTGCCCGGGCTCGCGCACGGCGAAGACCCGCTCGTGCGCGTCGTGGAAGCTCTCGATCAGGCGGGCCAGCGCGGCCTCGTCCTCGACCCCGTCACCGTCGAGCGGGATCGACAGGTCCCACACCTGGTAGGCGTAGCGGGCCTCGACGAAGTAGCGCCGCTGCACCCCTCCGGCGAGCCCGGCCGGGAGCTCTGACTCGAAGGCGGCCATCCGCTCGCGCAGTCCGTCGAGCGTGGCGCGCACGCCGTCGTAGTCGAAGTCGAGCGTGTTGGTCACGTGCGGCGCGGTCATCTCGCGCACGATGTCCGAGTGCTGTCCGCCGAAGGCGGAGAGCACGCCGGCGGCGCGCGGGATCAGCACTTCGCGGCAGCCCAGCTCACGCGCGATCGCGGCGATCGTCAGCCCGGCTGCGCCGCCGCCGGCGACGAGCGTCGAGTCGCGCGGGTCGACGCCCTCGTTGACGGTCAGCTCGCCGATCGCGGCGATCATCCGCTCGTTGGCGATCGCCAGCACGGCGTGAGCCGCCTCGCGCGTCTGCACGCCGAGCGCGGCCGACAGCTCGCGCAGCGCGGTCTCGGCGGCAGCGGAGTCGAGCGTCATCTTGCCGCCGAGGAAGCGGTCGGGGTCGATGTAGCCGAGCACGAGCGCGGCGTCGGTGACGGTCGGACGCGTGCCGCCGAGCCCGTAGCAGGCGGGGCCGGGGTCGGCGCGCGCGCTCTCTGGGCCGACGCGCAACAGGCCACCCGGGTCGACCCACGCGATCGAGCCGCCGCCGGCGCCGATCGAGCGCACGTCGACGGAGGAGAGGCCGGTCAGGTGCCCGGCGAACGGCTCGCCGAGCCAGGTCTCGCTGGTGAACACGAGGTCGCCGGCGCGCACGAGCGAGACATCGAAGCTGGTGCCGCCGGTGTCGCACACGATCACATCGCCCGAGCCCGTCTCGGCGGCGGCGACGGTGCGCGCGGCGACGGGCGCGAGCGAGGGGCCGGAGCGCACCGACCACAAAGGGCTGTCGATCAGCTCGCCCATGGGCACGACGCCGCCGGCGGAGCTCGCGGCGAGCAGCTCGCCGGCGAAGCCCTCCTGCTGCAGCCCGCTTGCGATCTCGGGCAGGTGGCGCTGCATCAGCGGCTTCAGCGAGGCGTCGATCGCGGTGCCCGAGGCGCGGCGGTACTCGCGCACGATCGGGTTGATCTGGTGCGAGAGCGAGTACGGCACGCCGGGCAGCTCGCGTGCGATCAGCTCGCCGAGCGCGAGCTCGTGCGCGGGGTTGGCGGTCGACCACAGCAGGCACACCGACACGGCCTGCGCATCGAGTTCCCGCGCGCGCGAAAGCTGAGCGACGGCCGCGGCCTCGTCGAGCGCCGCGACGATCTCGCCGTCGGCGTCGATCCGCTCTGGGATCTCGAGCGTCAGGCGGCGCGGCACGTAGGGCTCGGGAAACGGACGGCTGTAGTCGTAGGGGCGCAGCGAGCCGCCCTCGCGGCGCACGAGGATGTCGGGGAAGCCCTCGGTGCAGAGGAAGGCGGTGCGCGCGGTCGTGCCCTCGAGGATCGCGTTGGTCGCCTGCGTGGTCGAGAAGATGAACAGCGACGCGCGGGCGAGCAGCTCGGCGAGCGGTTCGGAGAGCTCCTCGGCCGCGCGCTGCAGGGCGGCGCGCAGCCCGTCGAACAGGCGCGTGGGCTGCGTCAGCGCCTTGGCGATCGTCATCTCACCGCCCTCGTCGCTGACGACGACGTCGGTGAAGGTCCCGCCGATGTCACAGGTGATCCGTGCCGCGGACTTGCTCAACGCGCCGGCCTCAAAGCTGTCTCAGTGTCGATTGCGCGGCGCATCCCCACCTCGGTTCGAGCGATCACGGGCCGGACGAAGCCGGGACTATAGGCTATATTATTTTTATATCGATTGATCGGTTTAGTAATCGCCCGCACCACCGGCCGAGAACGTTCGAGCATCCGGGCCGCCGCGCAGCGACGCCTTTCAGTCCTCGGCTACGAAGGCGACGGCGTCGATCTCGATGTGCGCGCCGACCAGCAGTCCGGCGACCTGCACGGTCGCGCTGGCGGGCAGTTTGTCGCCGAAGCGCCGCTCGCGCACGGCTGCGTAGTCGCCGTATTCGTCGAGGTCGGTGATGAACGCGTTGATCTTGACGATCTGCGAGAAGTCGGCGCCGGCCTGCTGCAGCACGCGCTCGATGTTGTCGAAGGTGGCCTCGGCCTCGGCGCCCATGCCGCCCTCGACGACCTTGCCCTCGGAGCCGAAGCCGACGTTGCCGGAGACGTAGATCGTGCGCCCCGCGCCAGATGTCGTGACCGCGTCGGCGAAGCCTGCGGCGGGATTTGTGGTCAGACGCTCGATGCTCATCTCTGGCTTCCTTTGCTCGGCCCCCGGTTTTGCAAATCGATCACTCGATATGCGACTATATGCACGTGCGCAGGCGTTCGCAAGCGAGTTGAAAGACACGAATAGGACGCCCTGCTCAGCAGGTAGGATCACGGTGCCGCGGGCTGTCGCGGACTGGTGCGGACCAGATCGACTCGGGTCCGGCGAGGGCGAACCTGGCAGGGAACCGACGAGAAGGGGACGCTTTGCCAAAGCTCGGGATGGGGCCGATACGACGAGAGCAGATCTGCCGCGCGGCAGCGACGGTGATCTCACGCGAGGGCTTCGCCGGCACGACGATGCGGATGGTCGCCGAGGAGGCGGGCGTGAGCACGGGCATGCTCAACCACTACTTCGCCAACCGCCAGGACTTGCTCCAGCAGGCGCTGGTGTTCGTCTCCGAGCGAGCGCAGGCGCGCATGCGCGCGGCGATCGAGGATGTGCCGCCGGGCCGGCAACGGCTCGTGGCCCTGCTCGACAGCTCCCTGGAAGAGGGCCAGGAGGTCGACGAGACGTGGCGAGTGTGGATCAACGCCTACGGCGAGGCGGTGCGACTGGCGGGCCTGCGCCACACGATCGAGTCGCGGCTGATCCCGTGGTACGAGCTGCTCGACAAAGCGCTCGAGGGACTCGTGCCGCCGGAGGAGAACGGCGCGATCCCGTGGGCGTGGAGGCTGGACGCGATCCTCAACGGCCTGACGTTGCAGGCGCTGACCTCGGAGGCGGCGCTCGACAGCGCGCGCATCCGCGAGGAGGTGATCCGCACGCTGTTCGGCGAGGTGCCGGCGACGGGCGGGGCGGCGGCGAAGGCGAAGGCCTCGGCGCGCTGAGCGGCTCGCGCCCGGCGAAAGCCCCCATGAGCAACCCGCGGGCAGCGGGCGGATGTCGGAGACAGGCTCGCCCGAGTTGGCGCGCTGCGGGCGGCGCTGGTACGGTTTATCCGTCCATGCTCCGAAATATCGAACGACGGATATCGGGGCGGGATCGATCTGGACAAGCGGCGTGGAGCGATGGCGGGCATGCGGCTGGCAGCTGACACGGGCGGCACGTTCACGGACCTGGTGGTCGAAGCGGGCGAGGACGTGCGCCTGTACAAGGCCTCGACGACGCCGCACGAACCAGCGGACGGGATCCTCGACGCGATCGCCCTGGCGGCGGCCGACGCGGGCCGCGAGCCGGCCGACTTCCTCGGCTCGGTGGAGCTGTTCATCCACGGAACGACGCGCGCGATCAACGCGATCCTGACGGAGACGACGGCGCGCACGGCGCTGCTCTGCACGCGCGGGCACCCGGACATGCTGCTGCTGCGCGAGGGCGGGCGCACGGAACCGTTCAACTGGAGCTACGGCTACCCCGACCCGTACGTCCCGCGCGCGCTGACACTTCGAGATCGCCGAGCGGATCGGCAGCCAGGGCGAGGTCGTGCAGCCGCTCGACGAGGCCCGCTGCGGTCGCGACGATCGGCCGGCTGGCCGCGGACGGCGTCGAGTCGGTCGCCGTGTGCCTGCTGTGGTCGATCGCCAACCCGGCGCACGAGCTGCGCCTCGGCGAGCTGCTCGAGCGAGCACCTGCCGGGCGTGCCGTACACGCTCTCGCACGCGCTGAACCCGACGCTGCGCGAGTACCGCCGCGCGTCCTCGACGGCGATCGACGCGTCGCTGAAGCCGCTGATGACGAGCTACCTCGAGAGCCTCGAGCGACGCCTGCGCGAGGAGGGCTTCGGCGGGCGCCTGCTGATGGTCACCTCGAGCGGCGGCGTCGTCGACGCGGCGGACATGGCGCGCGGCGCCGATCCACTCGATCAACTCCGGGCCGGCGATGGCGCCGATCGCCGGACGCCACTACGCGGCGCTCGACGGGTCGAGCGAGAACGCGATCGTCGCCGACACGGGCGGCACGAGCTACGACGTGAGCGCTCGTGCGCCGCGGGCGGATCCCGGTCACGCGCGAGACCTGGCTGGGCCTCGAGCTACGAGGGGCACATCACCGGGTTCCCGTCGGTCGACGTGCGCAGCGTCGGCGCGGGCGGCGGCTCGATCGCGTGGATCGACGCCGGCGGCCTGCTGCACGTCGGGCCCGCAGAGCGCGGGCGCCGATCCGGGTCCGGTCTGCTACGGGCGCGGCGGCACGCAGCCGACGGTCACCGACGCCTGCGTCGTGCTCGGCTACATCGACCCAGACTACTTCCTCGGCGGCGAGATGGCGCTCGACGCGGCCGGCTCGCGAGCGGCGATCGCCGAGCACGTCGCCGAGCCGCTCGGCCTCGACGTCGACGAGGCGGCGGCGGCGATCATGGCGGTGGCGACCGAGCGGATGGTGCAGGCGATCGAGGAGATCACGGTCAACCAGGGCGTCGACCCGCGCACGGCCGTGCTCGTCGGCGGCGGCGGCGCGGCGGGGCTCAACGCGGTCGCGATCGCGCGCCGGCTCGGCTCGCGGCGCGTGGTGATCCCGCAGGCGGGCGCCGTGCTGAGCGCGCGCGGGGCGCTGATGTCGGATCTCACGAGCCGAGTACGCGGCGGCGCTGTTCACGGGCTCAGACGTTTTCGACCACGACGGGGCGCAGGCCGTGCTCGACGGGCTGCGCGAGCGCTGCGAGCAGTTCGCCGAGCGCAACGGCGCGGCGCAGGCAGGCGCAGATCGAGTTCGTCGCCGAGGCGCGCTACCGCCATCAGGTGTGGGAGCTCGACGTGCGGCTGCGCGAGGGACGACTGGCGCTCGGCGCAGGACGTCGCGTTCCTGGTGGAGGACTTCCACTCGATCCACGAGGAGGTCTTCGCGGTGCGCGACGAGCGCGCGGTGGTCGAGGTCGTCAACCTGCGCGCGCGCGTGAACTGCCCGCTGCAGGGCGGCGTGGAGGACGCGGTGGCGCTCGCCCAGGGGCACTCGAGCTCTGGCATGCGCAGCGTCTACTTCAGCGGCATCGGCGCGGTCAACGCGGCGATCCTGCGACTCGAGGCGATGTCGCCGGGAGCGCAGTTCGCGGGACCGGCGATCGTCGAGTCGTCGTTCACGACGATCGTGCTCGACCCGGGCGCGAGCGCGGAACGCACGGCGAGCGGCAGCCTGGCGATCGCGCCGGGTGGACTCGAGTCGGCGAGCCCGGCCGCCGAGCAGACGACGAAGGCGGGCGGCTGATGGGCGAGGGCTCCCAGCCGCGCGACGTGGTCGACGCTGGCGGTGATGACCAACCGCATCGAAGGCGTCGTGCGCAAGATGACCAACACGCTGTTCCGCACGGCGCGCTCGAGCTTGCTGAACACGGCGCGCGACTTCTCCTGCTGCATCGTCACGGCCAACCACGAGATGCTCGTGATGGCCGAGACGCTGCCGATCCACGTGATCTGCGGTCCCGACCTGATCAGCCGCTGGCTGCGCGAGTTCCACCCGCGACCGCGTCGCGGCGACGCGTTCATCCACAACTCGCCCTACCACGGCAACTCGCACGCCGGCGATCACTGCATCGTCGTGCCGGTGCTCGACGACGAGGGACGACAGCGCGCGACGGCCGTCGTCAAGGCGCACATGGCCGACATCGGCAACTCCGAGCCGACGACGCTGATGGCGACGCCGCGCGACGTCTACGAGGAGGGCGCGCTGATCTTCCCGTGCGTGAAGGTCCAGGAGGGCTACGAGGACGTCGAGGACATCATCCGGATGTGCATGTCGCGGATCCGCGTGCCCGAGGACTGGTACGGCGACTACCTCGGCATGATCGGCGCCGCGCGCGTCGGCGAGCGTGAGCTGATCGAAGGTCGGCGACGAGGTCGGCTGGGATGTGTTCGACCGCTACGTCGCCGACTGGTTCGACTACAGCGAGCAGCGGATGCGCGCGCGCGATCCGCGAGCTGCCGGCAGGCAGACGCACGGGCTACGACGTGCACGACGCCGTGCCGCTGCCCGGCGTCGAGAACGGCGTCGAGATGAAGGTCACGGTCTCCGTCGACCCGCAGGCGGGCGAGATCGAGGTCGACCTGCGCGACAACCTCGACTGCCTGCCGTGCGGCCTGAACCTGACCGAATCGACGTCGCGCCACCTCGGCGCTGATCGGCGTCTTCAACAGCATCGGCGAGTCGTCCCGCGCAACGCCGGCAGCTTCGGCGCGCGGTGAAGATCCTCCTGCGCGAGAACTGCTGCGTCGGCATCCCCGTGCATCCAGCGAGCTGCTCGCTGGCGACGACCGGGCTCGCAGAGCGACTCGCGGGGATCGTCCAGCGCACGCTCGCCGAGTTCGCGGACGGCCTGGGCATGGCCTCGGCCGGACCGGAGTGTCCGCCGGCGGTTGCGAGCCTGTCGGGCCTCGACCCGCGGCACGGCGACGCGCCGTTCGTGGACATGATGATCCTCGGCAACTCCGGCGGCGCGGGACACCCGCACGGCGACGGCTGGATGACCAACGGCGAGACGAGCGACGGCGGCTCGATGATGCGCGACTCGACCGAGGTGCTCGAGCTGCTGCGGCCGATCCGCGTGTGGGCCGACCGGATCGTGCCCGACACGGAGGGCGCCGGGCGCTTCCGCGGGGCGCCTTCGCTGTACATCGAGTACGGCCCGGTCGACACGGCGCTCGAGGTGCTCTACGCGGCCGACGGCACGGTCAACCCGGCGCTCGGCGTGCGCGGCGGCCAGTCGGGCGCGCTGTGCCGGCCGGCGATGCGCAAGTCAGACGGCGAGGTCGTCGAGCTCGAGGCCTGGGCGCGCGTGGTGCTCGAGCCGGGCGAGACGATCATCTCGATCTCCTCCGGCGGTGGCGGTTACGGACCGCCGCACGAGCGCGACGTGGAGCGCGTGCTGCACGACGTGGCCGACGGGTGGGTCAGCGCAGAGCGCGCGCGTGAGGTATACGGCGTCGTGACCGGGCAGGACGGGACACTCGACGGGCAGGCGACGCGGACGCGGCGGGCGGAGCTGGCGGCGTCGGCGCAGGACAGCCCGGCAGCCGGCGGTGAGGCGGCCGCGAACGCGCGCGCCGCACACGGCCAAGACGGCGATCGTGTCATCGAGCTGACCGAGCCGGGGACGCGGTTGTGGCCCAGCGCTCCACGCTCGGCATGAGCTAAGCGCGCTTGACCTCCTGCACCAGCCACCCGTTCCCATCGGGGTCGCTGAAGCTGATGAACGAGTTGTAGTCGCGCCGTTCGGGATCGTGCCCGGGCTGCTGCCCGCGCTCACCGAAGTGGAACACCTCGCTGACCTCGACGTCGCGCCCGGCGAGCTCGGCGCGCGCAGCGTCGATGTCGGGCACGATCAGATGCAGGCCGAGCAGGCTGCCGGCGCGCTCGGGCTGCTTCATCACGGCGATCGCGCAGGCCGATCCGGGCGGCGTCATCTGCACGACGCGAAAGTCCTCGCCGGCGCGATGGTCGACGAGCAGCTCGAAGCCGGCCTGCTCGAGGTAGAACGCCTTCGTGCGGTCGACGTCCGATGCGGGGACGACGATCAATTCGAGCTTCCAGTCCATGCTGCTGGCCTCCGTTCTGAAGTGGTCTGCTCCTAACGACGAAACCGAGCCGCCGATCTCATCGGCGGGGCTGCTGCGCGTCAGGGAACCGGCCGGCTGGAGTCTGCGATCGGGGTGCTCCCGTCTCCCTGCCCCGGCGTCACCGCCGCCGCCCCGGCGCAGGGCTGCTGCCAGGTGACCTCGAACAGCCCGCACAGGTCGCCGGCCTGGTAGGTCGTGAACTGGTAGTTGCCGCTGTCCATGATCTCGTTCTGCAGGGCCGGGGCAGGCGGCGGCAGCGGGTGGCCGAGCCCGAGGGCGTGTCCGATCTCGTGCAGCAGCACGGTCAGCGCCTCGGGCGCCTGCCATGTTTTCTGCGAGTCGAGCTCCACGCTTCCGTCGATCGAGAAGGGCCCGGCGCCGACCGTGGGCCCGCCGATGCCGGCGATCCCGGGCGCCTGCGGCCCGAAGCCGATCGCCAACGTCACGCCGGGCGGATTGCTCGGAGTGGTCGCCGGCGGCGCGACGAAGTCGAGCGAGCGGGCGAAGGAGATGCCGGTGGCCGTCGAGGCCTGCGCGAGCGCTTGGGCGATCAGCGCTTCCCAGCTCGTGCGGGCTGTGAGGAGCGGCGGCTCGCCATACGTGTCGATCGCCCAGGCGTCGACGCGGCACGGGTTCCATCCGTGGGCGACCTGTGGCGCCGAGAGCAGGACGAAGTTGGGGTCATACGCGGGCGGAGCGGGACGGTGCGCGCCGCAGCCGGACTGCAGGTACTGGGCGACCGTCCGAACCGGAGCGGGAAGCTTGAGCTTGAGGCAGTTGGCAGCGACCCGGGTGCTCGCGCAGATCCGGGCCGCCACGAGTTGGCCCGCCAGCGCCGGCGTCACGACGAAGCTGACCGCGCGCGAGAGGCGCCGTCCACGCGCGTCGAGCCATTCGAAGGACAGGTGCAGCGGGCGCAGCGCCGACCACCGGCCGCCTTCGATCGCGTACTTGTTGCCGACGAGCACGGGCGAGATCGGGGTGCCCGCGACCAGCGAGATCAAGTGCGGACTCGCCCTCAGCTTCGGGCACTCACGTTGCGCCACGCCGGACCCCCGACGGCATTCGGACTCCGGCGCGCGAGCGGCGTGGACACGAAGCGCTGGCGTTCTCGTACTCGCGGCCGCGGCGGCGGGCAAGAGCCAGAGTGCGAGCAGCCCAAACGCGATGCAGATGCCGACCAGCCGCCGAGAACCTCGTTGCACAGAACCGACGCTAGTAGACAAAGGCCGACAAGGCCTGTGCGACGTCCGCCGCCGGCAGCGGCCCGAAGCGCAGCGTCCATGCCCCGTCGAGCTCCTGGCGGAACCTTGTGCGTCTCTCAGCATGCCGGCGAAGGCCCACCCGTCCACCCATTCGCCCGCGCCACCGCTCAGCAGATGCAACGCGACCGGCTTGCGCTCCGGCTGCGACCACCAGGCGAGCAGGAACTCGACGTGGTCGCTGCGCCCTTCGATGCTCGGATCGTCGCGGAGCGAGCTCAACAGCTCTTGGAGACTGGACTTCAATTGCAGGCGATCGACATTTGGCGATATGCCAGGCGCGCGCTGGAGCCGGAGGGCGAACTCCTGAGCCACATCCTGCGCGCCGGCGGCGGCGATCAGGAACCCACGACGAGGCTCGTAGACCTTCCGCGCGGGTCGGGCGAGTCGCCTTCCAGGAACGCCCCTGGACTGCTGGCTGTCGGAGCAGAGCACGACGCCCTCGCGACAGCGAAGCGCGGCGATCAGCGTCACCGCTCGGGAGCGCCGTCAGACCGCTGTGTGGAAGACGGAGTTGGTGGTGAAGTCGGGGTGCTCGTTGTGCACACGCTCGAGCAGATCGCCGAAGCCCACGTTTGATACGTACTGCTTGAGCTCGAACAACTTCCGTATCGCGTCCAGCAGGCCTTCATCGTCTGTTTGCCTCAGGATCCGCCTTGCGCGGTCGAATGCCGCATCGGTGGGCTTGTGCAGAGACCAGTGCGCGCCCCTCACTGGCACGAGCTCGATCCATCCGTCGTCGGCGAGACGATCTAGATCTGAGTCGAGCTCGTCACTGATCGGGCCGTAGATACCGGGCTCGAATGCATACTGCGACCCAGGCGGTGAATCGGGACACCGCGAGAACAGGAACAGCCCCTCCTGGATGCGGACGGGATCGAGCCCGTCGGGCGCGCCCTCGAAGGCGACGAACAGGAGCAGCCAGTCGCTTCGTGTGATTGCCCGCCCGCCGCCGCGCGTAGAAACAAGCTCGCGCACAGAGGCTAGCCGGCGGCCCCGCGAGGTCGCGATACTTCTTCTGCTGACAAAGCGCAACATCCACTCCTCATAATTGCACCCCGCCCGGCCGCTGTGATGTGCCGCTGCCGGCCGGACCCACCCCCATCTCCCCAGGAAAATGACAAGCCGCCCAGTGCCGCGTCGCATGCTCGACCAGCGGCGGGCGCTCCCCCTTGCAGATGTCCCGCCCGCGCCCGACAGGGCAGCGCGGCTCGAACGGGCACCCCTTCGGCCGGTCCACGACAGAGCTGATTTCGCCGATCGGCTGCGCGCGCTTGGCGCGGCGGCTGCGCCCGCCGGCCTGAGGCACGGGCACGGCCGAGAGCAGCGACACGGAGTAGGGATGGAGCGGTTTGCGAAACAGCACCTCGCGGTCGGCGAGCTCCATCACCTGGCCGAGGTAGAGCACGGCGACGCGGTCGCAGAAGTACTCGGCCACGGCGAGGTCGTGCGAGATGAACACGTAGGTCAGGCCGAGCTGCGTCTGCAGGCGCCGCAGCAGGTTGAGCACCTGCGCCTGCACCGAGACGTCGAGTGCGGAGATCGGCTCGTCGAGGATCACGACGTCCGGGCGCAGCACGAAGGCGCGCGCGATGCCGATGCGCTGGCGCTGGCCGCCGGAGAAGGCGTGCGGGCGTCGTTCGGCCTGCTCGGCCGTCAGGCCGACGTCGGCGAGCATCTCGAGCACCGCCGCACGGCGCTCGTCGCGGTCGCCGATCCCGTGCACGAGCAGCGGCTCTTCGACGAGCGCGCCGGCCGTCATGCGCGGGTCGAGCGAGGCGAAGGGGTCCTGGAAGACGAACTGCATGCGCCGGCGCATCGCGCGCAGCTCCTCGCGATCGAGCTCGGCGAGGTCCTGGCCCTCGAACAGCACGCGACCGGAGGTCGGCTCGAGCAGCCGCAGCAGGCAGCGTGCGAGCGTCGACTTGCCGCAGCCCGACTCGCCGACGAGACCGAAGCTCTCGCCGCGGCGCACGGCCAGCGAGATGTCGTCGAGCACGGTCACCGGCACCTTGCGACCGAAGCGCTCCTCGCTGCGGATCTCGAATGCCTTGGACAGGCCGTCGGCCTCGAGCACGGGCGCGCCCGTGTCTCCGGCGCCCGCGAGCGCGCCCGGCGTCGTGCTCGCAGCGGGTGGCGTCGCCCCGCTCGGCGCGCTCACACTTTCACCTCGCTGATGCGCTGCTCGGCGAAATGACACTCGACGCTCGCCGGGCCCGCCGGGCCCTCGACCGTGTGCGGCTGCGGCGCTTGGCGCTGGCACTCGGGGATCTCGTGCCCGACGGGGCAGCGCGGCTGAAAGGAGCAGCCGACGGGCAGCTGCGCCAGGTCCGGCGGGAAGCCGGTGATCGCCGGCAGCGGACCCTCGGCGAGCCGCTCGGGATTGGGCACGCACTTCAAGAGCGCCTCGCTGTAGGGGTGGGTCGGGCTTTCGAAGATGTGGTCGACACCCGAGGTCTCGACGAAGCGCCCCGCGTACATCACGGCGATCGAGTCGCAGAAGTCCGACACGATCCCGAGGTTGTGCGTGATCAGGATCACCGCCGTGCGGTGCTGCTCGACGAGACGGTCCAGCAGCGCGAGCACCTGCGACTGCGTCGTCACGTCGAGCGCCGTCGTCGGCTCGTCGGCGATCAGCACGCTCGGGTTGTTGGCGATCGCCATCGCGATCGCCACGCGCTGGCGCATCCCGCCCGAGTACTGGTGCGGGTAGTCGTCGAGGCGCCGCTCGGCCTGCGGGATGTCCACTTCTCCGAGCAGCTCCGCCGCGCGCTTGCGCGCCGCCGCGCGGCGCAGCTCGGGGTTGTGCGCCGCGATCGCCTCGATCACCTGCGAGCCGATCGTCTTGACCGGATCGAGCGCGCTCATCGGGTCCTGCAGCACGAGCGCGATGTCCTTGCCCCTGACCGCGCTCAGCTGGCGGTCGGAAAGTTTCGAGATGTCGCGGCCGCCGAGGCGGATCTCCCCGCCGAGCACGCGCCCCGGCGGCTCGATCAGGCCGAGGATCGAGAGCGCGAGCGCCGACTTGCCCGAGCCCGACTCGCCGACCACGCCGAGGCGCTCTGTCGGGCGCATGTCGAAGCTGACGTCGCGCACCGCGTGCACCGTGCGCTTGCCGTCCTCGAAGACCGTGCTCAGGTTGCGCACCGACAGCGCCGGCTCGCCGACGACGGACGCGCCCGTCTGGTCGCGTCTCACGCCGGGCTCGCCGACGCCGCCCTCGCGGGCGCCATGCTCGCTCATGCCGTCGCCACCGCCGGGATGCGCACGCGCGGATCGATCACGGCGTAGAGCAGGTCGACGATCAGGTTGACGAGCACGAACATGACCGCGCTCAGCAGGATGAACGTCTGCACGATCGCGTAGTCCTGCTTGACGATCGCGTCGAACACGAGCGAGCCGATCCCGGGCCAGTTGAAGACCCGTTCGATCAGCACGCTGCCGGCGAGGAATTCGCCGAGCACGAGCCCGCCGGCGGTCAGTGTCGGCAGGAACGCGTTGGGCAGCGCGTGGCGGCGGAAGGCGGTCCAGCGACGCAGGCCCTTGCCGCGCGCGACCGTGATGAACGGCTCGCGCGAGACCTCGAGCAGGTTGGCGCGAAGCAGCCTGACGATGAACGAGAACGAGGACAGCCCGAGCGCGACGCTCGGCAGGATCAGGTGCTCGATCGATGACCAGAACGTGCCGAATTTCCCGGCGATCAGCGCGTCGATCGTGTACAGGTGCGTGACGGCCGGCGGCGTGGTCGCCTGCAGCCCCAGCCGCCCCTCGGGCCCCGGCAGGCCGTGGAAGGAGCGGAAGAATACGATCAGCAGGATCAGCGCGATGAAGAACGGCGGCGTGCCGAAGCCGAGGTAGGCGACGCCGCGCAGGATCCGGTCGGCGACGGGTCGGCGGCGGTAGGTGACGAGCAGCGCAGCGAGGACGGCGCAGATCATCGTGATCCCGAACGAGAACAGCGCCAGCTCGATCGTCGCGCCGAGCCGTTCGCCGATCAGCGCGCTGACCGACTTGCCGTCGGCGTAGGAGTAGCCCCAGTTGCCCTCGAAGAAGTGCGAGATGTAGAGCCAGTACTGGGTGAAGATCGGCTTGTCCAATCCGATCTCGCGGTGCACCGAGGCGACCGCCTGCGGCGTGGCGAGCGGGCCGACGATCAGCCGCGCCGGGTTGCCCGGTAGCGCGCGCATGATGATGAACGCGAGGATCGTCGCGCCGATGATCGCGCCGAAGGAGCCGAGCACCCGTTTGGCGATGACGGCGCCCACTCGCCTACAGCCTCGCGTACTCGCCGCGCGGGTCGAGCAGGTCGCGCATGCGGTCGGAGAGCATGCTCGCGGCGGTGACCGTGACCAGCAGGCCGACGCCCGGGAAGATGCTGATCCACCACTGCCCGGTCAGCGAGTAGGACAGCCCTTCGGTGATCATCGCCCCCCACTCGGGCGTCGGCACCTGCGCGCCCAGCCCGACGAAGCTGAGCGAGGCCGAGCCGAGCACGGCGTAGCCGAAGGCGGCGGCCATCTGGATGAACAGCACCGGCAGCATGTGCGGGATCACGTGCCGGCGGATCACGCGCGCACGCGTCATGCCGATCGCATATGACGCTTCGATGAACGGCAGCGAGCGGATCCGCAGCGCCTCGCTGCGCAAGAGGCGCGCGTACCACGGCACCGAGACGAGCGCGACGCCGATCGCCGCCGTATTCAGGCCGATTCCGAGACCGACGGTCACGGCCATCGCGAGAATCAGCGGCGGGAAGGCGAGGATCGCGTCCATCGCACGCATCGCGACGCCGTCTGAGACGCCGCCGACCGTGCCCGCGAGCAGCCCGATCAACCCGCCGATCAGCGCCCCGGCGACGGTCACGATGCTCGCCACGAGCAGCGAGATGCGCGCGCCGTCGGCGAAGCGGGCGAACACGTCGCGCCCGAGCTGGTCGGTGCCCATCGGGTGCGTCGTCGAAGGGCTCTTCAGCGAGTTGATCAGGTCCTGTGTGTCGGGGCCGTACTTCCACAGGATCGGGGCGAAGATCGCGAACAGCACGAGCAGCACGATCACGCCGAGCGGCACGGCGATGCGACGGTCGGCGAGGATCGCACGCGAGGCGCGCCTGGCGCGCTCGGCGACGCCGGCGCCGGAAGGCTCGACCGGCCCCTGCGGACGCAGCGCGGGGGCGTCGCCAGCGCCGAGAATCAGCGGCCCGGAGCTCATGCGCTAGATCCGTCCTCCCGTTCGATCTGCAAGTCCTGCGTTCGGTATATTACCGGCGTAGCGGCACGGCAGATCGTCTGCGACTGGAGCAAGGGGAGTCGGCTTTGGTTCGTCACGCAGTGCAAGACTGGCCTTCTTCATGAGCGACCCGGCGATGCTCACATGTGCGGTTGCGGGAGGCATCGTCACCGGCAACCCTAACCAGCCCGCGACGCGCGATCAGGTGATCGAGCAGGCCGTCGCCGCAGCGCGCGCCGGGGCGAGCATCGTGCACATCCACGCGCGTACGAGCGACGGTGAGATGACGCAGGCACCCGAGGACTATCTCGCGATCAAGCAAGGCGTGCGCGAGCAGACCGAGGACGTGGTGATCAACTTCACCACGGGCGGCAAGCTCGGCTCCGCCGCCGAGGAGCGACGGCGCTCTTTGCAGGCCGACCCCGAGCTCGCGTCGCTCAACTGCGGCAGCATCAACTTCGGGCCCGACGACGTCGTCTTCATGAACCCCAAGTCGCTGATCGAGGAGCTCGCCGAGGAGATGGCCGACCGCGGCATCGTCCCCGAGTACGAGTGCTTCGACATGGGCATGGCCGTCACGGCCGCGCGGCTGGCAAGCACCGCGCGTGGCGCTCCCGGCTTCCTGCACATGGTGCTCGGCGTGATCGGCGGCGCGCCGCCGAGCGTCGAGTCGATCCAGCTGTTCGCGCGCCTGGTGCCCGACGGCCTGCCGTGGATGGTCACGGCGATCGGGCGCCACAACTTCCCGATGATGGCCGTCACGCTCGCGCTCGGGGGGCACATCCGCACGGGCCTCGAGGACGTCGTCTACGTAGCTCCGGGCGAGTACGCCGAGTCCAACGCCCAGCTCGTCACGCGCGCGAGGACTCTCTGCGAGGCGGTCGGCAGACCGGTCGCGACGCCGGCACAGGCGCGCAAGATCCTCGGGATCGGCTGATGGGCGGCGCGGCGATCGACTCCCGGGCGACACGTCGGCGAGCGATCTGCCCCCGAGCGAAACGCCGGAAGACCCGAGGCCAAGGGGCCGAAGCGGTCGAAAAGTTGACATATCGATCAGTCGGTTTGGAACGTAGCCCTATGCCCATGCATTGTCAAGCGACTGCCGGCCAAGGGCTTTCGACAAGTGTCGAAGGCCCCCGCGGAGGAGTTGGAGCGGGAGTCCTTGACGCTGCTGCGCACGCGAGATAGGTTGCATATCGACTGATCGTCATCAAACAACTCACATCGCGCCTTGGCTGTCGAGACTGGGGGTGGGCAGTTCGCGGCGCGCTTCGAGCTCGGCTCGAGGAGCAAACGAGCGTTGCCCGGAGACCCGACAGTCGAGTAGGTTCGGCCAGACGGGAACCAGCGACGGAGGCGTCCCCCGATGAACCGCACTAGCGATGGAGGCCGGATGATCCGCACTACCGACGGAGGCACGATGAAATCCACCAGCAGGCTCCTCGTCCGAGCAAGGCGCCTCGGCCTCGCCGCCGCGGCGGCGCTCGCCGCCGTGCTCCTGCTCGCAGCGTGCGGCTCGAGCTCCAGTTCGAGCTCCTCGAGCTCCGGCTCCTCGAGCTCGGGCGGGCTCAGCAAAGCGGCGAGCAACCCGAACTCGACGCTGATCGTCAACAACGCCGTGCCGATCGCCACGCTCGACCCCAACTTCACGACCAACGACCAGGACCCGGGCTTCGACGGAGCGATGTACTCGACGCTCACGCAGGTCGACCACGAACCGGGCAAAGTCGAAGGCACCGAGCAGCAGAACCTCGGCGTCAGTGCGGTCAAGCCGTACCTAGCGCAGTCCTATGCGTTCAGCGACGGCAACAAGACGCTGACCTTCCACCTGCGTCCGGGACTGAAGTTCCCGAACGGCGACCCCGTCGACGCGAAAGCGGTCGTGTGGTCGCTGAACCGCGTGATCAAGGCCGGCGTAGGCGGCTACTCGGTGCTCGAGGAAACCGACTACACGCCACCGTTGATCACCTCGATCTCCGAACAGGGACCGCTCACAGTCGTGATCAAATACAAGCGTCCCGCGCCAAACCAGCTGCAGGTGCTCTCGACGCCGACCGCCGGCGCGATCTACGACCCGAAGCTGGTCGAAGAACACGGCGGACAGGAGAAGGAAAAGCCCAACGAATGGCTCGCCAGCCACTCCGCCGGCTACGGGCCGTACCTGCTCAAGAGCTACCAGCCGAATCACCAGATGGTGCTCGAAGCGAACCCGAACTTCTTCGAAGCGCCGAAGACGAAGAAGATCATCCTCAACATGATCCCCGACAACGAAACGCTGCTGCTCGACGCCCAGTCGGGCTCGGCGGACATCACGCTGGGGCTCACCAACCAGGCGGCGCACAGCCTCGTCGGCAACAACTGCTGCATCGTCGGCTCGTTCAAGTCTCGCCAGGCGGAGACGTTGAACTTCCCCCAGAACGCGCGCAAGCCGTGGCTCAACGACAAAGACCCGTTCTTCAAGAACCAGGACTTCCGTCAAGCGCTGACGTACGCGTTCCCGTATGAAGCGGTCCTGCAGAAGGTCGGCTACGGCTACGGCAAGCTGTACTACGGCGAGTGGATGCCGTCGTACTCCTGGTATGACCCGAAGGTCGGCGCGCCGCGCGAAACGAACGTCACCAAGGCCAAAGAACTGCTGGCGAAGTCGGGGATCAAGACACCCGTCAGCTTCACGATCTACGTCGGTCAGGGCGACAACATCGGCAAGGAAATCGCGACGGCAGCGGCCGGTGCGTGGCAGCCGCTGGGCGTCAACGCGAAGGTCCAGGTCGTCTCGCCGTCGGCCTTCCTGGAAGTCGTCTACACCAACCACGATGGCGCGACGGTGTTCCTCGACGGTCCTCAGGTCGTAGCGCCCGACTACCACTGGGCATATGACCTGCAGTGCCCGCCGAACAACCAGTTCAACGACACCAACACCTGCGTTCCCGCGGCGGACAAGATCATGAAAGAAATCCCGTACGTGACGCAGGAACCGAAGCGTCAGGAACTGCTCAACAAGGCCGACGAACTGTACATCGAAAACTCGCCGCGAGTCTGGGCTTACGACACCGAACTGGTGGCCGTGCTCGGCAAGAACGTGACGAGCTACTACTCCTCGGACCTGCCCGACATGCGCTTCTGGGCCAAGGGCTAGGAGCCACCGTTCAACACCACGCCGCAAGCCGGCGCCCGGACTCCTCCTCTGGTCCGGGCGCCGGCGCCGGCGCGTCCGATCGCCGTCGCGCAGCTAGGCCACGACAGCGACGAAGCGCCAGTCGAGCACCGGCCTGCCGCCGTCCTCGCCCGCCATCTCATCGACCTCGTTGACTTTCCCGGCGCCGTCGCCCTTCCCGCCTCCCTCGCCTCCCTCGCCGATCGCGACGACGCGCGAGCGCAGGTGGGCGAGCGCGCCACCCTGGGCGAGGGGCTCGCAGCGCTCGAGCTCGAGCTCGCTGTAGAGCGTGTCGCCCTCGTGCACCGGCGCCAGGTGCTCACAGGAGTGCCAGCCGGCGATCGTCACGATCTCCGGCAGCAGGCGCGAGGCCTGCGCGGCGGCGAGACCGATCGTGTGGCCGCCGTAGACGAGCCGGCGACCGTCGCGGTGAGAGTGACGGTCGTGGTGCACGGCGGCCACGTTGAGGGTGAGTCGCGCGAGCTCGGGCGCGGCGCTGACCACGTCGCCGCCGTCGATCGTCCAGCGCGTGCCGGGCGCGGAGCGCGAGAGGCGCTCGCGCTCGCCACCGCGCGAGTCGACGAACGCGTCGAGTCGCCAGCCCGCACTGGCCTCGCGCAGCGCCGTCGCGTCGAGCTCCTGCGGGATCTGCTCAAAGGGATCGTCGTGCCCGGTTCGTGCCGCCGGATCGCGAAGCGGCAGCATCGCGCAGCGCCAGAAGTCGAGCACGGCTCGCCCGGCCTGATCGCTCGTGCGCACGCGCAGCGCCGCGAGGCCGCTCGCCGGGCGTCCGGGGCGCGGCGTCGTCTGGCGCAGCGCGACGACCTCGGTGCTCGTGGAGAGCGTGTCGCCGATCACGGGCGTTCGCTGCAACACGAGGCCGCGGTAGAAGAGGTTGGCAATCACGCGCCCGGTCAGCAGCGTCGACTGACCGATCGCGACGTCCCAGACGAGCGCCGGGTGCGCGAGCACTGCAGGTGCGTCGAGCACGGCGCGGGCGAGCGTCGCGTCGAGCGCCAGCGCGAGGCGGTCGCCGACGATCGCCCGGTGCACGGCCGCCATCCCGCCGGTCAGCGTCACCGCGGGCGCGCCGCGTTCGAGCCGACCGACCTGCAGGTCCTCGAAGTACGGAGGCACGCGCCGCTGTCCGCTCAACTGCCCGAGACGGACAGCCCGTCCGCCACTACCGCCTCGGCCGACGCAGGTGCCGACACAGGCGCACGCCTGCCCGACAACGCGGCCCACCCCGCCAGCAGCATCCCCGCCATCACGGCATAGGTGACGCGTTGCCCGGCGACCTCGGCCAGCGCGCCGCCGCCGGCCGAGCCGACGATGTTCCCCGGCGGCCAGGTCAGGTCCATCATCGCCACGACCATCAGCTGCCCCAGCCCGGCCGCGGCGCACGCATCGGACAGCATCACCATCACCGGCGCCCACAGCACGCCGATCAGGATCAGCGCCAGCGCGATCAGCGCGGCCGTGCCGAAGCGCGTCTGCATCCACGGCAGCGCGACGATCACGGGGGCGCACGCGAGCAGCCCGATCCGCACCGGCCGCAGCGGGCCCTGGCGATCGGACCAGCGTCCGTAGAACGGGCGGATCGCGATGCCGAGGACCGCCGCCGCCGCGAACGTCAGCGCGATCTCGCCCGAGCCGCCGCCCAGGCGGTGCTGCTGCAGCGGCGCGAGCACGCTGATCGCGGCGAGCATGATCGCCGGCAGCAGCGTGATCCACATGACCTTGCGCACGTTCGCATCCGCCAGCGCGCCGCCCAGGCCGAGGCGCTTCTGCACCGGCGCCGGCGGCCCGGAGAAGCGCGTCGTGATCAGCGCGAGCACGGCGCACAGCGCAGCGATCGCCGCGAACGTCGCGCCGCGCCCGGCGGCCGCCGCGACGCCGCCTGCGGCGGGGCCGGCGATCGCGCCGGCCTCGCTGACGCCGAAGGCGAAGCCGAGCAGTTCGCCGCGACGATCGAGCGGCGCCACCTCGAGCAGCCACAGCATCGCCGCCGTCCAGCACGCCGCGCCGGCCAGGCCCTGCGCAAAGCGCGCCGCAAGCAACGCGTCGTAGCTGTGGGCGAGACCGAACACGACGCTCATCGCGGCGAACGTCGCCAGGCTGACGATCGCGGTCATGCGCACGCCGAGGCGCACGACGATCATCAGCGCCGGGATCGCGCCCACCGCACAGCCGACCGCGTACATCGCCACGAGCACGCCCGCCTGCGACGTCGACAGCGCCAGATCGTGTTTCAACTCCGGCAGCAGCGGCGAGAGCACGGTGAAGAACACCAGCTCCAGGAACATCAGCGCGGTCGTCAGAGCGAGCAGTCGGCGCACGCTCCGATCCTAGCCGCGCCGCCGTTTGGCCGCACAGCCAATTTGTTTCCGCGACCGGCGCCATCTGGGCGTGAACCGGGTCAGCGAACGACGGCGCTTCGCGGCGAGGCCTGGGTGGCGCTGCCGAGCGAGTTACGCACCACCGCAATCACACGCAGCCGGTGCCCGGCGTCGCCGCCGCGCACCCGGTATGTCGACTTCGTGGCGTGCCTGAGCGTCTTGCACTTGCCGCGGTGGGCCGGGCAGCGCTGCCAGCGGTAGCTCGAGTGGGCGGACGGATAGGCCGTGGCGGTCGCGGCGCGGACCTTCAGCTTGCGGCCGCTGCGGGCGGCGCCCGAGAGCCGCGGTCCGCGGGTGATGACCGGCGCAGAGCTGATGCGTGCGGTCATCGCGGACGCCGCGGTGGCGGTGCCCAGCGCGTTGGTCGCCGTCACCGCGACCTGGAGCGTGCGGCCGACGTCTGCGAGCGTGGCGCGATAGCGGGACGCCGTTGCACCTGCGATCGGCGCGCAGTTGGCGCCATGCGCGTCACAGCGCCGCCAGGCGGGCGCGAGCATGGGGGCCGGTTCGCCGCTCCAGACGCCGAGTGACGCCGTCAGCGTCGCGTTGCGCTTGGCTGGGCCGCTGATCGTCGGGGCGCCGGACGAAACCGGCGCGCGGCCGGTCGCGGCGGGCGGCGACGCCGGCAGCGAGCGCGTGCGCGCGAGGACCCCGATCGCGTTCGTACCCGCATACAGCGTGCGGCCGTCGGCGGAGAACGCGAGCGTGGAGACGGGGGGCAGCGAGACACCCCCGGTGAGTGGCGCCCAGGTCGCGCCGCCGTCGGTCGACATGGCCACGCCGCTCGCCGATGCGGCGTAGGCCGTCCCTGCGAGTTGCGGATCCATTGCGACAGCATTGATGAAGCTGTCGGGCTCCCCACCGCTGGACGGGTGCCACGTCGCGCCGGCGTCGGTCGAGCGATAGATCCCGCCGCCGAACGTGCCGGCGAGCAGCGTCGTCGGCGTCCGCGGATCGACGGCCACGGCGGTCACGGTGAGACCTTCGAGACCGGCCGAGAGCGGTGTCCACGTCGACGCTCCAGCTGCAAGACGCGCAACCCCCTTGTCGTCCCCGACGTACACGGCATCTGGGTCTGCGGGATCCGGGGCGATGGCAGCGACGGAGAACGCGCCCCCGGGAAGACCGGGCAGCGGGGCCCACGTGTCACCGCTGTCGGTGCTCTTGTATACGGTCGCGCCCGACGATGCGTAGACCACGCCAGCCCGGCCCGGGACCGTGACGAGCCGGAACGGGCTCGAGGGGTCGGTGCTGCCGACCGCTGCCCAGGTGACGCCGGCGTCGGTCGAGCGATAGACGCCGCTGCTTTGGGTCCCTGCGTAGAACACGCCGGCCTGCGCGCCGTCGGCGGCGATCTGGTTGACCCCAGGATCCGGCAGGCCGGTCGCTCCGGGGGTCCACGTCGCACCGCTGTCCTGTGAGCGCTGGACTGCATCGCTCCCGGTCGCCACCAGGATCCGGCCCGCGACCTGGGAATCGGGCGCGAGTGCCGCAACCGACACGGCATCGATTCCGCCCGCGCTGGGCGCGAACGTCGTGCCCGAGTCTGTCGAGCGCCACAGCGGCCCGAGCCCCGCGTTGGGCTCGAACTGGGCGGCCGCCGTCAGCGCGACGACGCGGCCACCCACGGACTGGTCGCCGACGAGAGTGGCGCCGGACCCGGCGGGCAAGCCCGCGGCCGGAAGCGGGGCCCACGTCGTCGCGCTAGGAGCGAGTCGCCAGAGGGTGCCGTCCAGCAGGGTCACGTAGCTGTTGCCGTCGGCGTCGTAGCCGAGCGCGATCGGATACGGCGGGAGTCCCGGGAGTCCCGTGTTCAGTGCGCTCCACGACGGGCCGCCGGCGGCCGGCAGCGACGCCATCCCCGAGGTCGTGGCGGCGATCACGCGCCGCGTGCCCGACGAATCGAGCGCAACGGCCTGAACGTTGGTGCTCGGCAGGCCGCTGTTGGCCGCCGACCAGGTCGTGGCGCCGCCGGGCAACACGAACACGCCGCCTTCGTAGGCCCAGCCCCAGGCGGTGTGTGTCTGCGGGTCGATGAGCACACCGGTGAGCCCGCCCGCCGGAAGGCCAGCGCTCACGTTGGTCCATATCCCCGCGCCGCCGGTGGTGCTCCGGTAGGCCTTGGCCCCGACCAGGAACAGGGCGGTGCCGGGAGCACCGGAATCGACCGCCACGCCGGTGAAGCTCACGTTCCCGCTGACTGCACCGGTGATCGAGGCCCAGCTCGTCCCCTGGTCGAGTGAACGGAACATCCCGGTTGTGGTCGCGGCGTACAGCGGCTCGCCGGCCGCGGGGTCGATCGCGACAGCCGTGACGTTCCGGTAGTCGAACGCGCCGACACGCGTCCAAGACGCGCCGCCGTCGGACGAGCGGTACAGACCCGAGTCGTTGCCGCCGAGCGCCGTCGCGCCGTCAAGCGCGAGGCTGGAGATCTCCCCTCCGGGCTCCTCCCCGGTGGTCCACGCGTCGATGCCGGCCTGAGCCGGTGTGCCGACCAGGACTGCGATCGCCAGCGCGGTGACGGCCGCCCACGGCCGGACGCGTCGCACGCCTACGCGGGCCGGCAGTCGAGTTGCTCGGGCACACAGCGCATCGACCCATCCTACGCATCGTGGCGATCCGCGCGATCGGCTGCTCGGGGCGACCTGCGGATATTCAACGTCGCCGCCCCCGGCCTCAGCCGAGCGCACGACCAGCCCGGCTGAGTCAGCCGGCGCGCTCGGCCGAAGCGAACCCCCGCCGCGCCCACGCGGCGGTGATCAGCGCCGCACCCGCGAGCAGCGCGAAGGCGAGCGCGACCTTCACCGGCGAGCCGGCGAGCAGCCCGCGCGCGGCCTCGAGCGCGGCCGTGGCCGGGTTGATCCGGGCGACGGCGTGGATCCAGCCGCTGAGCAGGTTCAGCGGCACGTACACGGGCGCGAGGAACAGCACGACGAACACGGGCATCTGGATCAGCGCGCCGGCCTGTTCGGTGCGCAGGAACATCGCCACGCCGCACGCCCACAGCGCGGCGACGAGGTTCATGCCGACGCCGAGCCCGACGAGGCCGACGAGTTCGCCGCCGTTGCCGACGACGTTCATCCCGGCGATCAGCGCGGCGACGGTGACCACGGTGGCCGTGAGCAGCCAGCGCACGAGCGCGCCGACCGCGTAGCCGGCGATGATGCCGCTGCGCCGCGGCGCCGTCAGCAGCAGCCGCCGGGCGAAGCCCGAGTCGAAGTCGCGCGCGATCGCAAAGCCCGTGAAGACGCCGCCGAAGGCGGCCGACTGCAGGAACACGAAGACGAACTGGAAGGCCGTGTAGCCGGGCGCGTAGTGGAAGTTCGGCACGTCGGCGACCTTCGACAGTCCGCCGGCGAACGCGGCGAGGAAGAACAGCGGGAAGATCAGCGACGGCACCAGGATCGCCGGGTTGACGAGCGTGTTGTGGACCGAGCGCCAGGCGACGCCGCGCGCGACGTAGATGAAGCGCCTCACGTGCGCACCAGCCTGTTCTTCATCGCGGCTCCGGCGAAGCTCAGCGTGATCACGCTGAGCGCCAGCGCGAAGCCGAAGCCGAGCGCGAGCGCCTCGCCGTCCCAGCCGGTGATGATCAGGCTGCGGATGCCCTCGATCAGATACGAGACCGGGTTGTACGTGGCGACCTCGTGGAACCAGCTCGGTCTTGATCAGGTTGCGCGGCAGGCTCGAGGAGCTGAGGAAGACGGTCACGAACAAGAGCGGGAAGAAGCCCTGGACGGCCTCGCCGGTGCCGAAGCGCAGCGCCAGCAGCGAGCCGAGCCCGGCGAAGCCGAACGCGATCAGGATCGACAGCGCGAGCAGCACGAGCGCGCCGCCGAAGCCGCTGGCGATGCCGACGCCGCTGGCGATGCCGACGAGCAGGTAGACGAGCGACTGCACGCAGGCGACGACGACCGCGCCGCCGAGCTGCCCGGCGAGCAGCGCCGAGCCGCGCAGCGGCGTCAGCGCGAGCCGGTTGAAGAAGCCGGACTCGATGTCGCGCGCGAGGTCGGTGCCGGCGGTGATCGCGACGAACAGCGCGCCCTGCAGGAACGGCACGGCGAGCGCGAAGTCGCGGTAGCTGACGTCGGGGAAGCCCGGGATCTTGCGCGCCGCGCTCAGCGCGGAGCCGTTGATCGCGAACAGGATCAGCGGGAACAGCAGCGGGAAGACGAGCAGCGCGCGCTGGCGGAACGTGCGCACGACCGAGCGCCGCGCGATCGCGCCGACCTGCTCGAGCAGGCTCGGCGAGCGCAGCGCAGGTGCCGCCGCGAGCGAGCCGCCGCCGGCACCGGCGAACGCGGGCTGCCCGCTAGCGCTGCTCATCCGCTTCCTCGCCGGCGCCCTCGAGCTTGCGTCCGGTCTTGGCGAGGAAGACGTCGTCGAGCGAGGGCTGGTGCAGCTGCAGCGAGGCGACCTTCAGCTGCGCCTGGTCGAGCGCGCGCACGATCTCGGCGAGCTGGGCCTCGCCGCCGGGGAGCTGCACGGTGACGCGCCGTTGCCGTTGCGCGCGAGCTTGCCGAAGCCCGCGAGGCGCTCGGCGAGCGTGTCGCCGGCCGTCGGGTCGGCGGGGACGACCTCGACGGTCGGGCTGCCGATCTCGGCCTTCAGCTGCGTCGGCGTGCCCTCGGCGACGATGTGGCCGTGGTCGATGATGCCGACGCGGTCGGCCAGCGCGTCGGCCTCCTCGAGGTACTGGGTCGTGAGGAAGACCGTCATGCCCTCCTCGCGCGCCAGGCGCGATACCTCCTCCCACAGCGCGGTGCGGCTCTGCAGGTCGAGGCCGGTCGTCGGCTCGTCGAGGAACAGGATGCGCGGGCTGTGGACGAGCGCGAGCGCGAGGTCCAGGCGCCGCTTCATCCCGCCCGAGTAGCCGCCGACGCGGCGGTCGGCCGCCTCGGTCAAGCCGACGCGCTCGAGCAGCTCCTGCGCCGCGCTGCGCGCGCTCGGCCTTGGGCATGCCCTGCAGCGTGGCCTGCAGCTTGCAGGTGCTCGCGCCCGGTGAGGATCGCGTCGAGCGCGGCCTCCTGCAGCGCGGCGCCGATCGACGCGCGCACGTGCGCGCCGTCCTTGACGATGTCGTAGCCGCCGACGCGCGCGCATCCGCTGGTCGGCGGCAGCAGCGTCGTCAGCATCAGCACGGTCGTCGACTTGCCCGCGCCGTTGGGCCCGAGGAAGCCGTAGATCTCGCCCGGCTGCACGGCCAGGTCGATGCCGTCGACCGCGCGCGGTCCCTTCTTGAACTCGCGTACGAGCTGCTCGACCTCGATTGCGGGCCCGCTCATCCGCCCACCTCCCCGCGCGCTGCACGTGGCGGCAGCGAGGGCTCGACGCGCAAGAGGCGCGCGGGCAGCTTCGGCAGCCACCAGTTCCAGCGCCCGAACAGCGAGACGACGGCGGGCACGAGCAGCGCGCGGATCACGGTCGCGTCGAGCAGGATCCCCGCCGCGAGGCCGGTCGCGAGCACTTTGACTTCCGTTTCGGGACCGGAGGCGAGCGAGACGAACGCGAGGAACAGGATCAGCGCGGCGCTCGTCACGAGCCGCCCGGTGCGCCCGATCCCGCGCACGACGGCCGTGTCGGTCGAGCCGGTCGCGTCGTACTCCTCGCGCATGCGGGCGAGGATGAACACCTCGTAGTCCATCGACAGGCCGAACAGGAAGGCGAACACCATCAGCGGGATCCACGCCGTGATCGAGCCCGGTGGCGGCGATGCCCCAGATCACGTCGCGAGCCGTGCCCGCTCTGCCACACGAGGTTCGAGCACGCCCCACGCGGCGCCGACGCTGATCACGTTGAGCACGACCGCCTTCAGCGGCAGCAGCAGCGAGCGGAAGGCGCGCGCGAGCAGGATGAACGTGATCAGCGCGATCAGCGCGATCATCAGCGGGAAGTTGCCGTAGACGGCTTCGATGAAGTCGTGGTTCTGCGCGGACAGCCCACCCAGGCGCACATCGGGACCGTCGGCGCGCGACCGATGCACGGACCGCGTCGAGCGTGTCGCGGCCGCTCGCCGTCGAGTTGTCGGGGATCGCCAGGGCGTCGACCACGGCGGCCCCGTCGTGCCGCCACGCGGGGAGCGCCGGCGCGACGGCGCCGTGGATGCTCGGGATCGCGGCGAGTTTGCGCGGCGACCGCTTGGGGCGAGTTCGTGCCTTCGACGAGCACCTCGTTCGGCAGCAGCGCGCCCGAGCCGACGCCGGAGCGCTCGAGCGCGACGAGACCCTGCTTGGCGTCGCCCTGCTTGGCGACCGTGTTGGGGTTGGACAGGCCGAGCTGGAGGTTCGAGGCGGCGAGCACGAGCGCCGCGAGCACGAGCGCGGCCGCGGCCGCGGCGATCCAGCGCCGGCGCACGATCATGTTCGCCCAGCGCGTCCAGGCGCGGCTCGCGTTGTCGTCGCTGCGCAAGTGCGGCCAGTCGAGCTTCGGGCCGAGCTTGGAGAGCACGACGGGCAGCAGCGTGATCGGCGACGAGCACGCTGATCAGCGGGATCAGCATGCCGCCGTAGCCGACCGAGCGCAGGAACGGCAGCGGCAGCGCGACGAGCGCGAGCAGGCCGATCGCGACGGTCGTGCCGCTGAAGACGACGGCACGCCCGGCGGTCTCCATCGCGCGCTGGATCGCCTCGTCGCCGCTGCAGGCCGTGGGCGCGCTCCTCGCGCCAGCGCACGACGACGAGCAGCGCGTAGTCGATCGACACGCCGAGCCCGATCAGCGCGATCAGGAACTGCACGATCGGCGAGACTTCGGTGATCGTCGTCAGCCCCCAGACGACGCAGGAACGTGGTCATGATCGAGACGATCGCCATCAAGATCGGCACGATCGCGAGGAACGAGCCGAACACGAAGGCGAGCACGAGCAGCGCGCCGAAGCCGCCGAGCAGCGCCTCGAGCAGCACGCCGGGCCCGCCGCCGCCGCCGCTCTGCGCGGACAGCGCGTCGTAGCCGGTCACGTGCACGGGCGCGCCGGCGACCGTCGCGCCTTTCAGCGCGGCCGTCGCGTGCTTGGCCGCGTCGGGATTGTTGCCGAACGATTCTTTGGGATCGGGCGGCGGGTAGGCGAGCATGAACGTCGTGCGCCGATCCTTGGAGACGAACGTGTCGCTGCCGGTCGCGGCGTAGCCGGCGATCCGCGCGCCGGGCAGCGACCGTTGCGACGCGCGCTTCGAGCGCGGCGAGTTCCTGCTTGACGCCGGGCGAAGCGACGGTCTTGCCGGCGGGCAGCGTGACGACGGGGAGCAGCGGCGAGGTGTTGCCGCCGGTGCCGTGGAAGTCGCGAGCGATCTGCTCGTTGGTGACCCAGCCTTCCTTGCCGGGGACCGAGAATTTCTGCTTGAGCGCTTTCGTGGAGGAGCCGGCGGAGGCGATGCCGACGAGCGTCAGCACCACCCAGAAGGCGACGACGATGCGCTTGTGAGCCAGAACCCAGCGTGTCAGCGATGCCATGCGTTGCCTCCTTCGGTCGGCTTGTGCTGCCACCCCTCAGACGGGGCACCGGGACGAAACTCATCGCCGGCGGGGCGTCGTCGGTGACGCCGTCGTGCGGGCGGGGCGACGCCGCTGCGTCGCAAGACCCTTCCCGTTGCTCGTTCGTATCGAAATAATTTTTATCACAAATAATATGGATCGCGTAGAATGCGTCGCATGTGGGATGGAGGGCCGATACCTGGCGAGCTCGGGGAGTTCCCGGGCTACCTGATGGCGCGGCTCGGCGAGGCCTCGCGCCGGCGCTTTCACAAGGCGCTCGAGCCGGAGGGGCTGCACCCGCGGCATTTCGGCGTGATGACGATGCTCGCGGCGCACCCGGGGATGAGCCAGCACCAGCTGCACGAGAAGACGGCGATCGACCCGAGCTCGATGGTCGCCGTGATCGACGAGCTCGAAGCGCGCGGCCTGGCCGAACGCCGTCCCGACCCAGCCGACCGGCGCGCACGCCAGGTCTTCCTCACCGAGCAGGGCAAGCAGACGCTCAAGCGCATCCGCTCGCTCGCGGCCGGGCTGCAGCGCGAGTTCTTCGGCGCGCTCACGGCCGAGGAGCGAAAGACGCTGCACGCGCTGCTGCGCAAGCTGGCCGGCGCGGCCGTCGACAAGCCGGCGAGCTGAGACCGTCCCGGCGCCGCTCGAGCGCCGCCCGGCGCGCCGCTCAGAGGTCGACCTGCCCGACGACGCACGTGACGCGTGGCGCCGCCGACCCACACGGTGCCGTCGTCGTCCGCTCGACGTGCACCCGCCCGCTGCGGCCGAGCACGGTTCCCTGACTGACGACGTACGGCGCCTGCGCGCGACCGCTGCGCAACAGCCACGGCGCGATCGCCGCGTTGAGGCTGCCCGTGACGGGGTCCTCGACGGTCGTGCCGTCCTTGGGGAAGAAGGCCCTGACCTCGAAGGCCTCGGGCGAGCCCGGCGGGTAGGCGCCGACGACCCCCAGGTCGAGATCGACGAAGCCCGGGCGCATCGCCAGCACGGCCTGCGCGTCCTCGAGCATCACGGCCGCCCAGCCGGGGCCGTTGTCGGCCCACTCGGCGTCGACGATCGCCGCGCGCTCGATCCTCAGCACCTCGGCGATGTGCTCGAGCAGCGGCTCATCCTGCACCGGCCCTTCGCGCAGCAGCGGCGGGGCGGCGAAGGCGATCCGCCCGGACTGCACGCGCAGACGCACGAGCCCGGCGTCGCACTCCTGCACGACGTCGGACGGCTGCTCCTGCGACTGCTCCGCCTGATCCCGAAGCCACGCGTGGCACGTGCCGAGCGTCGGGTGCCCGGCGAACGGCAGCTCGAGCACGGGCGTGAAGATCCGCACGCGGTAGTCGGCCTCGGGCACGGTCGGCGCCAGCACGAACGTCGTCTCCGAGAGGTTCGTCCACGCCGCGAAGCGCTGCATCTGCTCGGTCGTGAGGCCCTCGCCGTCGAGCACGACGGCGACCGGGTTGCCCGTGTAGGGGGCGGCGCCGAAGACGTCGACCACGGTGTAATCGCGCATCGTCCGAGAATAGACGCCGTCAAATAGGCTGCGACGATGGAGCACGTGAGCATCGACGAGCACGACGAGGGCATCCTCGTGCTGAAGATCGATCGCCCACCGGCCAACGCGATGGACCTGGGACTGTTGCGCGAGATCGTCGCGGCCGTGGCGCACGTGGCCGGCGAAGGCCCGCGCGCGCTCGTGCTGGCCGGGCGGCCGGGGTGCTTCTCAGCGGGCGCCGACCTGAAGGCGGTTCCCGGGTACGGCCCGGCGGAGCAGCGCGAGATGGTCACGCTGATCAACGCAATGGCGCTCGGCGGCTACGAGCTTGCGTTCCCCGTCGTCGGCGCGATCACGGGCCACGCGATCGCCGGCGGGATGGTGCTCGCGCTGTGCGCCGACATCCGCGTCGCCTCAGCCGCCGGGCGCTACGGGCTGACGGAGGTGCAGGTCGGCGTGCCCTACCCGCAGGCCGCGATCGGGGTCGTGCGCGCCGAGCTCTCGCCGCAGGCGGCGCGGCTGCTCGCGCTCGGCAGCGAGCTGACCGACGCGCGCGAATGCGAGCGCCTGGGCGTGTTCGACGAGGTGCTCGACGCAGACGACGTGCTGTCGCGCTCGCTGCACCTCGCCGAGCGCCTGGCCAAGCTGCCGCCGGAGGTCTACGCGCGCACCAAGCGCGACCTGCGCGGGCCGGCGCTCGAGCAGATGCGGGCGGCCGTCGAGGACGACCCGCTGCTCGCCGCCTGGGTGCAGTGACGCCGCGGACTACTCGCGGCGGGTGAGCACGACGACCGGGATCTCGCGGTCGGTTTTCGTCTGGTAGTCGTCGTAGGCCGGCCACACCTCGGTCATCAGCGACCACAGGCGTGAGCGCTCCTCGCCCTCGGCCGTGCTCGCGGTGACTCCGATCGTCTCGCCCTTGACCTGGATCGTGGCCTGCGGATCGGCCAGCAGGTTCTCGTACCAGCTCGGGTGCTCGGGCGTCCCACCCTTGGAGGCGACGATCACCCAGCGCTCGCCGTCGGTGCGTTGGATCAGCGGCGTCGTGCGCTCCTCGCCGGACTTGCGCCCGCGCGTCGTGAGCAGGAGGATCGTCGTCCCGCGCCAGTGGTAGCCGTGCTCCCCGTCGGTCTCGCGATAGACGCGGACGTGCTCGGCGCCGAACAGCTCATCGTCGGACTGGGCCATCGAGCGCGAGTCTAGCGACGCGCCGCGTGTGCGCCGGTGGCGTCTTTGTCGCGCGCGGCGCGCGCGGACGGCTCAGCAGCTCGGAGATCTGCTGCGCCTGCAGCGGGCGGTGCAGGTAGAAGCCCTGCGCCAGCTCGCAGCCGAGGTCGCGCACGAGCTTCAGCTGCGTCTTCGTCTCGACGCCCTCGGCGATCACCTCGATCGACAGCGCCTGGGCCATGCGCACGATCGCCGTCGTGATCGCGGTCGAGCGCTTGCTTGCGCCGAGCGTGTCGACGAACGAGCGGTCGACCTTCAGCGCGTCGATCGGCAGTCGCCCGAGGTAGGCCAGCGAGGAGTAGCCCGTGCCGAAGTCGTCAAGCGCGAACCGCACGCCGTGGCGCGCGATGCGGTCGATCGTCTCGCGCACGCGCTCGGGCTCGTCGAGCAGCACGGACTCGGTGATCTCCAGGCACAGGCTCGACGGCTCGATGCCGGAGCTGCCAAGCGCGTGCAGCACGGTCTGCTCGAGCTCACGCTGGGCGAACTGCCTGGCGGAGAGGTTGACGGCGATCCCCAGCGCCGGCACGCCAGGGCGCGCAGCGTGCCACGCTGCGGCCTGGGCGCAGGCCGTGTCGAGCACCCAGCGCCCGATCGACTCGATCAAGCCGCTCTCCTCGGCGACCGGGATGAACTCGCCCGGCGCGAGCAGTCCGCGCGCGGGATGCTGCCAGCGCAGCAGCGCCTCGACGGCGACCGGCGAGCCGTCCTCCAGCGAGACGATCGGCTGGTAGACGACACGCAGCTCCTCGCGCTCGAGCGCGCGGCGCAGGTCGTTCTCGACCGACAGGCGCTTGACGGTGCGCGCACGCATCGCCCCGTCGAACACCTCGAAGCGCGCCCGGCCGCGCGCCTTGGCTTGGTACATCGCGGCGTCGGCGTCGCGGATCAGCGCGGGCGGCTGCTGCTCGTCCTCGCCCCCGGCCAGGGCGATGCCGAGGCTCGCCTTGGCGAAGTGCTCGCCGGCGGCTAGCTCGAAGGGAACCTCGAAGGCGGCGACGAGCCGCTCGGCGATCCGCGCGGCGGCGTGCTCGTCGGGCACCTCCTCGCAGCAGCACGACGAACTCGTCGCCGCCGAGCCTGCCGATCGTGTCGCCGGGACGCAGCGCATCGGTCAGGCGCGGGGCGACCTTGCGCAGCAGTTCGTCGCCGGCGCTGTGGCCGAGGCTGTCGTTGACGAGCTTGAAGTTGTCGATGTCGAGCAACGCCACGGCGATCTGCGCTCCCGGCCGCTCCAGCGCGTGCGCCGAGGCGATCGAGGAACAGCACGCGGTTGGGCAGATCGGTCAGCGGATCGTGCAGCGCCTGGTAGCGGATGTGGTCTTCGGTCCCGCGCTGCTGGATCGCGTCGGCGAGGATGTTCGCCATCGCCTGGACGAAGTCGGCGTCGGCGGTCGCCCAGCGCCCCTCGGCGGGAGTTGCCAGCCACAGCACCCCCCAGCTGCCCTCACGGCTCTCGATCTGACGCGCGATCCCGCCGGGGAGCTGCTCGAGCCGGAGCGCCGAGTGCTCGGGCGCCGGCGGCAGACCGAGCCCGGCGCGCAGGGTGAGCGTCGCCCCGTCGGGCGAGCGCTCGAGCACGGCGCCCTTCTCGACACCGAGGATGCGCGCAGCCTCGCCGAGCGCATGGTGCATCAGCTGAGCCACCTCGGCGCCCTCGAGCGCGCGCTCTCCCAGCCTCGCCACGGCGGCCTGCTGGGCCGCGCGGCGCTCGAGCTCGCGCTCGGCGAGCTTGCGGTCGGTTATGTCCAGCATCACGCCGTGCCAGCGCGTGCGGCCCTGCTCGTCGGCGAGCAGCACGGCTTCGTCGCGTACCCACACGATCCGCCCGTCGCGGTGGAGCATCCGGTATTCGTCGGCGGTGCCCGGCTCCTCCAGCGCCTCCTCGCGCGTGAACACGAGCTCGCGATCCTCGGGGTGCACCTGGCGCGCCCACAGGCCGCCGTCGCTCAGCCACTCCTCGGGCGAGAAGCCGAGGATCGCCTCGGCGCCCCTGCTGATGTAGTGCCAGCGGCCGTCGACGCCCGTGTCGGCGACGTACACGATCGCGGGCAGCAGCTCGACGAGCGCACGCGCTCCTGGCTCGGGCGGAAGCTTGCGAGCGAGATCGTCCGTCCGGCGATCGCCGGACGGAGCGTCTGGGGAATGCGCTGCCATGTCTGCGTACGTATCGGCAGATCCGGCTGCTCGTGTGAGTTTCTGGGGAGTCGAATCGTGGCGCCGGCTTCGAGACGCACTGCGCTCGACAAATGGGAGGCCTTAGAGGGCGCCGGCATTTTGCGCATGCAAGGGGAAGCGGACTCGATGCGGGCTCATAGAGCCAGGCGACTATCGCACGCTTCGGTTACGTAGACTCGCAATTGGGAGGATTAATTCGAACATATGGGGGCGTATCGTGATTCACCTGGGGCATACTTCCGACTATGTCTACATGTTTCTGATCACCGCAGGGCTCGGGGCCATCGGGGGTCTCGGCGCGGAGCTGCTACTCAAGCGCGCCGACAACACCGGCACGATCGAGATACCGCGCCGCCTAAATGCAAGCCTGATCGATCTCGGGTTCCCGGCGAGTCTGATCCTCGGGGCGATCGCGGCCGTCGCGGCGACCTATTTCTTTCCGCCGGTGGTCGAACAGCTGGCGGCGGGCGGCAACGGCGGTGGGGTACAGACAACCAGGGAATACAACCTGCTCAAGCTGGTTCCACTGGCTCTGATTGTTGGCTCGGCTGGTCCCGCCTTCCTTGCCAGCGCACAAGCACGGCTGATGTCGGCACTGAACGCGCAAAAAGTGGAGGCGACAGCGGCCGCGGCCAAGAGTCAGGTCAAGCAACTCGCGGATACGACGCGGGCCGCAGTGCCTATGGCCGTCGAACAGGCCGTGTCCGGCGCGCTGCCGGACGCTCAACCCGATCAGATCGCGGCCGCAGTCGCGAGTGTGAGTCACTCGATGAACGCCTTGATCCAGCCTCAGGTAAAAAATGCTGCAGCAAACATCGACGCCATTGCGCCGGCTGCGGCTGCGCAACATGAGGGCTGAGCTCCAATAAGTGCTCAGAGAGGTGGCAAGGTGGTGCTCCGGTCGAGGAGGAGCACCACCTTCGCGCCGCCAATCTAGGCGTCATCGCAGGCCGTTCGCGCGTCTTGATCGAGCTGTCGGCACGACGAGCGGATTGCGGTCCGCCGCAAACGCCATCACCGCTCCTCCCGAATGTCTCGACACGCCGGTGTTCGAGAGCTTGGATCGGGGTAGCTCTTCCTCGGAACCGCGTGCGGCACGATCGGGATCCCCTCGCACCCGAGCGCTCCTTGTGGTGACCTTCGCGACACCAAGGAGATCGGCAATGGCTGACAGGGCGATGGACGTTTACCTGAATGACCACTTGGCAAGAGCCAGGCTGGGCAGCAATCTCGCCGAGCAGATCCGCGACCGGCACGAGGGGACGTCGCTCGGCGACGTCATGCGTTAATGGCGCTGGAGAGCCTCACGCTCGGCGTCCTCGGGAAGCTCAGCCTGTGGCAGGCGCTCGAGCAGGTCGAGAGCGACTATCCGGAGCTCGCGTCGGCCGATCTCGACAGGCTGATCGCGCGAGCCGAGGCGCAGCACGCCACGCTCGAGCAGCAGCGCCTGGCTGCCGGTAAGCGCGCATTGGCGAACTGCGGGCACCCACGGTGAAAGAGGCCGCGGCGTTGCTTGGGCTCTACCGGCGGCGGCGAACCAGCGTGATCAGCTGGTACTGGTCTTCGACTTGGCGCTGGGCGCCTTGGGCGCGAGGCAGCTTTTGGACTTCTGACCCTTCTTGGTGGCGCCGCAGCCAAGGCCGCCTTCGCCTTTGTCGACCTCGCTGAGCAGGAACTTGCTCGGGTTGTGCGGATAGCCGTTGGGTGGGCCATAGCCGATCACGACACTGTCGTCTTTGTGCAGCACGTGCGCGGCGGGGTTGCTCAGCGGCTTTGCCGTTGAGGTAGAAGTGCAGGCGGTTGCCGCCGTAGCCCTTCAGACCGCCGACCTGTGCAGGTCCGAGCTTCACGCCCCACACCGAGAAGAAGTCCCCGAGGGTGTAGGGGTATGGATGCGGCGCCTCCATGTGGATGATCCCCGAGCCGTCGTGAGTGTGCATGCTCGACTCGATTCCCTTCGCGGAGTCGATGCCGATGTCCGCCGGCAGCGGTCTGAGCAGGCCGTTGACGTAGATCCGCAGCAGCGCGTGGATGTGGAACTTTTCCTTGCCGCCGGCGGGGATCCCGATCAGCTTCAGGCGCTGCGTGAGATGAGCGTATTCAGGTCGCCAGGCCGGCTGACCGAGCTGTGAGGACGGCCGGCTGACCTGCAGGCCGGGGCCCGTGATGCTGAGGCCTGCCGGCGCGGGGGGCGTCTTCGTGGTGCTCGCGGTTGAACTCGAGCCGCAGCCGGCGAGCAGACCCGTCAGCGACACGGCCAAGACAGCCGACGCAGCGCATGCGAGGTTACGTGTCGTCTTGTGTGCAGCCATCGCGACGTAGCGTATTAGGCCGCCGACGGAATAGCCGCCGATTCATGCCGCATGTCTCCTCCTCGGCTGGTGTGCCTTCGAGCAAGGGGAGTCGGTCGTTCGTCCTTTGCCCGCGGCGCTTCGACGTGCCGGCGTCTACCCTCACACCGGTGATACGAAGGAACAGCGGGTGCCGACCTCTCGCTCTGAGCTTGGCCGCATTGATGTTCGTTGCCCTCGCGCTTGTCGGCTTGGCGCAATCGGCGAGCGCCGCCCCGGCGGGACTCACCGACACGACGCTGCCTGCGGCGGTGTCGAACCCGTTGAGCTCACCGACTGCGATCACGCCGATCCTCGACAGCGGCCGGGCTTTGGTGTTGGAGAAGGGGGGCGCCGTTCGCGTTCTCCAATCCGACGGCACGCTGCTGAGCAGCGATGCGCTGACGCTGAACGTATGCACGGACAGCGAGGAGGGCCTGCTCGGCGCGGCCGTCGATCCGGGCTTCGCGAGCAACGGCTTCGTGTACCTCTACTACACGCGCAACGCCGGCAACTGCGCGAGCAGCAATGGGCGCTTCAACCGCGTCAGCCGCTTCACGATGACCGGCGACACGATCGAACCGGCGTCTGAGGTCGTGCTGCTCGACAACATGAACATCCCGGCCGGCAACCACAACGGCGGCGACCTGCACATCGGTAACGACGGCGACCTCTACGTCACCGTCGGCGACGGCGGCACCAACCCGCGCGGATCGGGCCCCTCGGCGGCGCAGGACCTGAGCCTGCTGAACGGCAAGATCCTGCGGATCACGACAAGCGGCGGCGTGCCGCCGGACAACCCGCTCGTCGGCGCCCCGGAAGCGATCTCGTGCGCGACCGCCGGCATCTCGGCGCCGACCACGGCGAAGTGCACGCAGATCTACGACTACGGCCTGCGCAACCCGTTCCGCTTCGCCTTCGACCCCAACACGAGCGCCACGCGCTTCTACATCAACGACGTCGGTCAGAGCACCTGGGAGGAGGTCGACGCGGGCGGTAGCGGCCTGAACTACGGCTGGGACAGCCGTGAGGGTTTCTGCGACACGGGATCCTCGACGGTCTGCCCGCCGACGCCGGTCGGCTTCACCGACCCCTTGACGGTCTACAACCACAGCAGCGGCTGCAGCTTCATCACGGCGGGCGCGTTCATCCCGAACGGCATCTGGGCGCCGGCCTACGACGGCGGCTACCTCTTCGCCGACGGTGGCTGCGGGAAGATCTTCTTGATGACGAGAGCGGGCGCCGTCGAATACGGCGCCCCCTTCGCGCAGACGAGCGGCTTGATCACTGACATGACCTTCCTGACCCAGCAGGGTCAGACGGCGCTGTATTACGTGACGAACGCGACGGGACAGATCCACAGGATCGCGCTGCCGCCGCCGGCCGCGGCGGCCGCTGGCACAGCATCGACGGCGGCAGCGACGACGGCCGCGACGGCGGTGAGCACCACGGTCCGGCCAGCCGCGCCAAAACCGGTAGTGCGCTGCCGGATAGTCAACGTCCGCGGGCTGCTCGCGAGAACCGCGCGCCGCCGGATCGCCGCCAGCCACTGCCGCGCGCGACAGATCGTCGTCGCGATGGTCCGCGGGCGCCCACTGTCGCGGAACGGCAAGCTCGTCCGCGTCTTCCCGGCGACGACGCCGAAGCGATCCCCGGGCGCGCGCAGGACGTGGACGCTGCGCGTCGTGCGGATCGTGCAGCGGGTGGGCAGGACCTACCCGGCTGGTGCGCGCGAGACGGTCCTGCTTGCGTGGAGGCCCACGCCGCGGGCGATTGCGGCGAAGCCCGGCGCGCGGCTGGTCTAGCTTCGTCAGCAGACACTTCGAGCTATGGCGAGACCCGGATTCGAACCGGGACCACGAATTTCAGAAGCCTCACAGAGCGTCAACTCAACGGACCTGCGAAGCGGTACGACATGCGCGTTCGATAGACCTCTGGCATGCCCGATACGGTCGCGGAACTGCTCGCGACCGAGGTTTCAATCGACAAGCTCGGCGCCCACGGCATCACCACCCACGATGCACGCCAGAGACGTCCCGGGGTTCGACGAAGTCGCGCGTGAGGCGGCCGTCGAGACTCGACGACACGCTGCTTCTCTGGCCGACGTCTGCTCCCCCATTTGCAGGGCGAGATACTCGCGCCCCGACGCAGCGAAAACAAGTTCAGATCAGCAACGTTCTAAAGCGTAGCCACCCACCAGCCTCCCAGGACTTCGGTGAGAACGTCGGAGACGCAAACAGCTCGTGGCCCTGACTGACGAGTGCCCGAACCCAGTACGAGGCTCAGGTCTGCGGCGCGGAGGCGAGGCCGAGGAACACGATGAGTGACCGGTTCAGCGCTATGAGCTCGTCGTCGCGAAGCTTGCCTAGGCGATTCCCGAGGCTGGACCGTGGCACAGTTGTGACCTTGTCAACCATCAGCCGGCTCGGTTGGTCGAGGCCGTTCGCCTCGGAGGGGTCAATCGCGAGCCTGACGAGCGGAGCCTCGATTGGGTTCGTGGTGAAGGGGCAGACGGTGATCGAGGCGGTGGCGTCGAAGCGGTCGTCCTGAAGGATGACGACGGGACGGGGCTTGCCGGTGTACGGTCCTCGCGCTGCGGCGGTGTAGATCTCGCCGCGCGTCACCGATCGGCGGGGGCTTGGTCGTCCTCGGCGTCCCAGGTGGAGGAGATCGCGTCGACGAAGGCTTGGTCGTCCACCTCGCGTTCGCTCGTCGCGATTGCGATCGATTGGCGGTGCGCCTCGGCAATGAACTCGGGGGCTCGAACGTCAGGCACCCAGATCTGGAGGGGGCGCAGCCCTTGATTGCGCAGGCGTTCACGGTGCTGACGCACTCGGTCACGTGTTGACGGCATTCAAGGAGGTTACATGTAACGCTTGAAGCTATCAAGCGTCCTCTCCAGCGGCTTCGATGGCGAGACCCGGATTCGAACCGGGGACACCACGATTTTCAGTCGTGTGCTCTACCAACTGAGCTATCTCGCCGCTGATCGATCGTCGCGCCGCGTCGACGCCTCGGCGCCGCCCACGCTGGGGATCGTGCGGCCCCGATCCTATCGGCTCCTAAGCCCCGTGTTCCCAAGCTTCGAGGTAGGGCAGCGGATCGATCGAGTGCCCGCCTTTGACCTGCCAGCCGCCGACCCACATCTCGAAGTGCAGGTGCGGTGCGCTCGCGTCGCCGGACTGTCCGGCCTGGCAGATCGGCGAACCGGGTGAGACGGCCTGCCCGGTGCTGACGGCGAGTGTCCCCGCCTTGCAGTGGGCGAACATCAGGTCGAAGCCGATCGCTGAGTGCTCGACGGCGTAGTAGCCGGCCCCAGAGGCCTGGTAGGCGGTCCAGGTGATGGTGCCGGCCAGCGGGGCGACATCGGGAGTCCCTTCGGCGGTGAGTATGTCCTGACCTTCGTGGATGTGGCCGCTGCGCGGAGCGCCATAGCGGTTTTCGGCGTCGCCGAAGCTGTGGGCGCCGGCGACGGGGAAGACGGCTCCGTCGGCGACGGTCTGCGCCGGCGTGGGCACGCCGGCTTCGAGCACGGGAGCTGCCGGCACAGGCGCCGTGGCCGGCGCGGGCGCGGGCGCTTCGACGGTCAGGGTCGCCACGCCCGAGCTGTGCGCGGTGCGCGTGAGGCTGTTGGCGTGATGGTCGTGCGCGCTGACGCTCACGTGGTAGCTGCCGGGGGCGAGCGTCGCACCGTGCGGCCAGGCCACGCTCAGCGTACGCCCCGTGTGGACCCAGCCCATCCGCACGACGATCGCCTGCTTGCGCGTGGTCAGGTTGTTGACGGCGACGGTCGTGTTGACGGTGCCCACGTGAGGCTCGTCGATCCGCAGCGTCACGCGCGGTGGGCGCCCGGGCACGGACGTGCTCGGAACGCTCAGGCGCGAGACGACGGGATGCTGCACGGAGGTGCTGCTCGCGAGGCCGTACTCGCTGCCGCCGGACAGCGGCGCCGAAGGCGACTGCGCGCCGCCCGGAGAGCCGGCGGCGTGGGCGGACGCGGCAAGCAGCAAGGGCGCGACAGCGGCGGCGAGCGGCGTCGCCAGGATGTGGGAAAGCCTCATGCGCTTAATCTCGACAAGGCCGCGCCAAGCAAGAGCGCGCCGCGTCAGGAACGGCACATTTGGCTATTCCTGCTTCTGCAAGTCCTCTGTCATCGCAGCGTAGGTGCGCGCCAGTCCCTCGGCGATCGGGACCTCCGGGCGCCAGCCGAACTCGCGTTCGGCGAGTGAGATGTCAAGCCGGCTGTGCTGCAGCTCGCCTGGTCGCAAGTCGGCCAATTCGGGCTCCAGCGAGCCGGGGCTCTCGAAGGCGCCTGGCGCCTGGGTGCGCTCGGCGGCCTGCTGCAGCTCGTGCCAGATCGTCGCGACGTCGGTCTCGACCGAAGTGGCGATGTTGTACGTGCCCGACTTGCCCGAGGCGGCGAGCAGCGCTTTGACGACATCGCTGACGTACACGTAGTCGCGCGTCGGCTTGCCGTGGCCGAACAGCTTGGGCGCCTTGCCGGTGTACAGGTGGTCGGAGAAGATCGCCACGACGCCGGCCTCGCCGTGCGGGTTCTGGCGAGGCCCGTAGACGTTGCCGAGGCGACAGACGGCGTGCGGGATGCCGGACGCCAGCGACCACGTCTTCACGTATGCCTCGCCGGCCCACTTGGAGGCGCCGTAGGGGGAGAGCGGCGCCGGGATCCGGTCCTCGGGCGTCGGTCTGGGCGCGTCGTCGCCGTACAGCGCGCCGCCGGTCGAGGTGAACACGACGGGCGCGCCGTGGCGGCCGGCGACCTCGACGACGTTGAGCGTCCCCTGCACGTTGACCTCGCAGTCGCGACCGGGGTTCTGCACGGAGACGACGACGCTTGCCTGCGCAGCGAGGTGGAAGATCGCGCTCGGCTTGACCTCCTCGGCGAGCGCCGAAAGTCCCTGCAAGTCGACGATGTCGAGCACGTGCAGCTCGGCCTGCTCGGCCACGCGACGGCGGTCGCCGGCGGAGAGGTCGTCGACGACGGTCACGGCGTAGCCCTCCGCGAGCAGCGCGTCGACCACGTGCGAGCCGATGAATCCGGCTCCGCCGGTGACGATCGCGCGCTCCACGGCGCGTAATCTACAGCGACGCTGCTTGGGGGCGCTGGGCGAGCTGTTCCTCGACCGCTTCGACAGCCTCGTCGATGCGCTCGAGCACGCGCATGCCGTTGCGCGAGACCGGCAGAGCACCGCCGACGGCCGCTCCGCCGAGCACGATCGGGATGCCCGGGTGGGCCGCGTGCAGCTGCTCGACGGCATCGGCGATCGCCTGCGAGTCCTCGCCGTCGGTCGCGCCCAGCAGGATCACCGCGGGCGATTGGGTTGCAACGGTGGACCGCAGGCGCTCGATCGAGAGGTCTGTGTCGAACACCGTGTCATAGCCCGCGGCCGCGATCTGGTCGTGCATCATCTGCAGCTCGAGCGCGTGCTCGTCGCCCTCCATGCCGGCCAGCAGCACGCGCTCGCGCGTGGGCTCGGCGTTGCCGACCATGTAGCGGTAGAGCGTGGCGAGCACGCGGCGGGTGATGCCCTTCGCCAGGCGTTCGCGGTCTGAGTCGATCTCGCCGGCGCCGTGCAGCTCGCGGATGCGTGCGAGCGCCGGCGCGATCACCTCGCCGTGCAGCGTCGTCGCGGGGATGCCGTCCTCGATCGCCTGCGCGATCGCACCCTCGGCCGTCTCGGCGTCGCCGCGCTCGAGCGCGGTGCCGTAGATCTCGAGCGTGCTCTCGGCCAGTTCGGTCGGATCGGTGCGCTGCTTCTCGCGCGCGTCCGGACCGGAGCTCTCGAGCACTTCCATGAACGCGTCGAGCAGCACCGGGTCGAAGTGGCGGCCGCGCTGCTCGCGCATCATCTGCACGGCCTCCTCGACCGGGAAGGCCTTGCGGTAGACGCGGTCGCTCGTGAGCGCGTCGAACACGTCGGCGATCGCGACGATGCGTCCCTCGATCGGGATCGCCTCGCCGGTCAAGCCGCGCGGGTAGCCCGTGCCGTCCCACTTCTCCTGGTGGCTCAGCGCAATGATCGTCGCCATCTCGAGGATCGAAGAGGACGACCCGCGCAGCAGGCGGTGCCCCTCCTCGGCGTGCGTCTCGACGATCGCACGCTCCTCCGGCGTCAGCGGCCCGGGCTTGAGCAGGATCGCGTCGGGGATCGCGACCTTGCCGACGTCGTGCAGCGGCGCGGCGTGGCTGAGCTGCTCGCAGAACTCGGGTTCCATGCCGATCTGCTCGGCCAGCAGCGTCGAGAGGCGCCCGATGCGCTCGATGTGCGCACCGGTGTCCTCGTCGCGGAACTCGACGGCCATCGAAAGGCGGCGAACGGTCTCTGTCTGCGCGATCTCGAGCTCCGACAGGGCGCGCCTGAGCTCGTGCGAGCGCCCGTGGATCTCCTCCTCGAGCGCCGTGCGCCGGCTCTCGCCGAAGCGCCAGCCGAGCACGATCGCCGATACGGCCAGCACCGCAAGGCAGACGATCCGGACCGCCCAGGAGCCCGCGAGCACGGCGCCCACGACGGCCCCTACTGCGACGAGCGCGAGCGGCACCCAGACGAGTCCGCCTGCGCTGCGCTGCGGCCCGTCGTCGGGCAGCATCGGCCCACTCCCCGGGTCTGCGGTCTGGCGCCCCACCCGATCGAGCTTACCCCGCCGGCCCCCGGACAAACCGGCGCCGCCACGACCGCGCCGCCGGCTCTGCTTGCGCGGATCGGGCGCGCCATCGAGGCGAGCGGATGACGTCCCGCGCTGGGCGGGCCGTCGGAAACTGACTTGGGTAACTCCGCTCACGGGGGTGCATCGGCCAATCGGGAACAGTCACAAGCTGTGCAATCTCGCGGTCGGCCAAGCCCGCGGCGCGCTTGAAGCGCCTCCGAGGAGGTGGACGAATGATCTAGGCCTGGGAGCCGGAGATCCGGCTACTGCCCGGCGTGCTGCAGCTGGGCCACGTCGATCGCGTTGGCCGGCGCCGCGAGCGTGACTGAGCTGTTCCAGCGGTCGAAAGTGATCTTGCCGCCGCTCGAGCCGCTCTTGACGATCTGCACCGGGTAGGGCTGACCGGTCGCGGCGATGTACAGCGTGCCGCCCTTGGTCTTGTCGGTGATGCCGACGACCTTCTGCCCGGCGATCGTCGAGGTGCCGATCTTGGTCAGCGACGATCCGTGATTTTCGAGCGTCTGGTCGACCAGCTGGCGCAGGTCGGTCAGCTGGCTGAGCGAGGCGAAGTCGGAGTTGCTGGCGGGCGCCTTCAGCCACTTGCCCTGCAACAGCTGCGCGGCCGCGGTGCCGCCGATCTTTTTGTAGAAGGCAGGGCTGCCTTTGATGTAGACCGTCTTGCCGACCTGGATCAGTTCGAAGGCCAGCCCGCTCTCTGAGAGCTGCCCGCGGCCGCCCTTGCCGGCGAGCAGGTTCATGTCGAGCGTGATCGGCGAGCCGCTCGAGACGATCGAGCCGGAGACGTGCACGGTCTTGGCCGCGTCAGCGGCGACTTTCGTGGCGGCGAGGATGTCGGCCGGCGATTTTTCGGCCACGCCGTTGCCCGAGGACGACGACGAGGAGGACGACGAGCCGCCCCCGCAGCCTGCCAGCAGCGCGATCAGCAGGGTCAGTGCGCCGGCGGCCGTGAGCCCGCGGAGTGGGGGTCGGAGACGCATCGAGGTGGGCACTCTACATATGCACGCGGTCGGGCGGCCGATCACGCGGTCTGCCGCGTGAGCCGCTCGAGCAGCAGCACGAACGAGGCATAGGGGGCGCCCGTCGCCTGCTCCAAAGCGATCTCGCACGTGCGGTTGCTGCACAGGTGCTCCTGGCACGGCTCGCCGGCCAGCTCGGCGGCGAGGTCGCGCGTGCCGGAGGCGGGCAGCTCGGGGTGCAAGAGGCCGCGGTCGCCGGCCATGCCGCAGCAGCTCGTCGCGGCGGGCACGAGCACGCGCTCGGCGATCGCCCCGGCGAGCGCCTCGAGCTTGCCGGTGAGGCCGAGCTGTGAGACGGCGCACGTCGGATGCACGGCGGCGCTCGCCACCTTGCGCGTCACGTGCAGGCGGGCAAGCAGCCGGTCGTGGCACCAGGCGATCGAGTCGAGCACCTCGATCTGGGCGAAGCGCTCGCGCTCGGCCTCGTCCAAGCGCGGCGCGAGCTCCTCGATCAGGCCCTGCGCGCACGAGCTCGCGTCGATCACGACGGGCAGCCGGCCACCGCTCGCTCCAGCGCCAGCAGCGCGGCGGCGGTCTTGGCCGCCATGTGATCCTGCCCGCGGCGGTAGCCCTTCGAGCTCCACGGCGTCGCGCAGCAGTGCCCGGCGGCGTCGGGCGGGATCCACAACGGCAGGCCGGCGCGCGCGGAGACGCTCGACGAGCGCCTGCGGCAGCGACGGCCCGCTCCCGTCCCCGCCGGCACCGGAGCCGAAGATGCGGTTGATGCAGGCGGGCAGGTAGACGGCGGCGGCGCCCTCGCGCACAGTGCTCGGCAGCGCGGCCGGGGCGGGCGCGGGCGTGCTCGCGGGCAGCGTCGGCACGAGCTCGGCGCTGACCCGCCGGCGCAGCAGCTCGGGCAGCTTCGCGGCGGTGCGCTCGCCGAGCGCCGAGGAGGCGAGGCGGGCTCCTGACAGACCGGCGCGCGCGGCGCGCTCGACGCCCGCGTAGCGCTTGGCCAGCGCGAGCGCCACGGATTCCTCGCGCGGCGTGCGCTCGCGGCGGCGGAACTCCTTCACGAGCGCGCCCGTGTCGATCGCCACGGGGCACACCTGCTTGCAACTGCCGTCGGCGGCGCACGTCTGCAGCGCGTCGTACTCGTAGTCGGCGAGCAGCGCCTCGTACACCGGCGAGCCCTCCTGCTGGCGTGCCATCTCGCGGCGGATCACGATCCGCTGGCGCGGCGTCGTCGTCACGTTGCGGCTCGGGCAGACCGGCTCGCAGAAGCCGCACTCGACGCAATGGGCGGCGCTCTCCTCGATCGGCGGTTGGGTCTTCAGATTCTTGAGATGAATATGAGGATCGCGATTGAGCACCACGCCGGGATTGAGCACTCCGTGCGGATCGGCGAGCTGCTTGATCCGCCACATCATCTCGGTCGCCTTCGCTCCCCACTCGCGCTCGACGTAGGGGGCCATGTTCACGCCGGTGCCGTGCTCGGCCTTCAGCGAGCCGTCGTACTTGTCGACGATCAGCTCGACGAGCTCGCCCATGAACGCCTCGTAGCGCTCGAGGTCCTCGGGCTTGGAGAAATCGGGGGTCAGCTGGAAGTGCAGGTTGCCGGCGGAGGCGTGGCCGGCGACGCCGACGAGGAAGCCGTGCTTGCCGAGCAGCGCCTGCAGGTCGCGCGCGCACTCGGCGATCCGCTCGGGGCGCACGCAGACGTCCTCGATGATCAGCGCCGTGCCCGGCAGGCGCAGCCGCCCGACGAGCCCGAACAGGCCCTCGCGCACGCGCCAGGCCAGCTCGATCTCCTCGGCTGAGCTGCTGAAGCGCACCGGCAGGATCGGCTGATGGCCGTCGAGCACGCGCACGGCGGCGGCCTCGCCGGCGGCCAGCTCGCTCTCGTCGGCGCCGCCGAACTCGACGATCAGCGCGGCCGACTCGGGCGCCAGCTCGCGCCAGTGCTCGGGGCAGCCGTCGAGGTTCCAGGCGGCGGCGATCAGCGCGGGGGCGACCATCAGCTCGGTCGCCCGCGCACCGGCGGCGACGAGCGCGGGCACGGCCGCCGCGGCGGCGTCGATGTCGGCGAAGTGCACCCAGGCGAGCGTCGTGCGGGCGGGCTCGGGGCGCGTGCGCAGCACGGCCTCGGCGATGAACGCGAGCGTCCCCTCCGAGCCGACGACGAGCCGGCGGAAGATCTCAAGCGGCGTCTCGCCGTCGAGCAGCGCGCACAGGCGGTAGCCGGTGACGTTCTTGATCTCGTACTTGCGCCGCACGCGCTCGGCGAGCGCCTCGTCGGCGAGCAGCTCGGCGCGCAGCTCGAGCAGGCCGCGCGCGAGCTCGGGCTCGGCGGCGGCGAAGCGCTGCTCGGCGTCGGGCGCGGCGGTGTCGATCACGGTGCCGGAGGCGAGCACGAGCGTCAGCGACTCGACGGTCGAGTAGGAGTCCCACTGCACGCCGCAGCGCATGCCGCCGGAGTTGTTGGCGATCACGCCGCCGATCGTCGCGATGTCTTTGCTCGCCGGATCCGGGCCGAGCTTGTAGCCGTGGCGCGCGAGCAGCCGGTTGGCCAAACCGAGCAGCGTGCCCGGCCCGAGCCGTGCGCGGGCGCCGCCGTCTTCGATCCGCACGCGCGAGAACCAGCGGCGCACGTCGATCATGATCCCGTCGGTCTGCGCCTGGCCGTTGAGGCTCGTGCCGCCACCGCGGAAGTTGACCGGCAGGCCGTGCTCGCGCGCGTAGGCGATCGTCTTGCCGACGTCCTCGGCGTCGTGCGCCATCACGACGACGGCGGGCAGCAGGCGATAGGGACTGGCGTCGGAGGCGTAGGCGACGAGATCGATCGCGCGGTGCAGCACGCGCTCGCGCCCGAGCAGCGCGCTCAGCCCGTCGCGCAGCGCCGTCGGCGTGCCGGCGGCGAGCGAGTCGGGCGCGCGGTCGGGGAAGGCGGGACCGGGCGGACGGCCGATGCGCCGCGTGTCGGGGGAGAGCAGCGGCGCGCGCGCCGTCAAGCGAGCGCCATCCCAGGAGCGACGTCGACCTGCACGAGCCGCGGGCCGTCGCTGTGAAAGCGCGTCGTCGAGCGCGCCGTGCAGCTCGTCGAGCCCGCCGACGCTGACGCCGGGCACGCCATAGCTCTGCGCGGTCGCGGCGACGTCGAGCTGCGGCAGGTCGAGGCCGGGCGCGCCGGTGATGCTCTCGAGCGCGCCGAACCACTTGAGGATCGAGTACTCGTGGTTGCGCAGGATCAGGAACTTGACGGGGATCGAGTACGCGGCGGCCGTCCAGAAGGCCGTGATCGCGTACTGCGCAGAGCCCTCGCCGAGCACGCAGACGACCTGGCGCTCGGGCTCGGCGAGCTGCACGCCGAGCGCCGCGGACAGTCCGAAGCCGAGCCCGCCGCCGGCGCTGAAGTAGTAGGAGCCGGGCCGCGACAGGCGCAGCTGGTTGCGCAGCGCGGCGGTGCTCGAGGGCGACTCGAGCACGACGATCCCGTCCTCGGGGAACAGCTCGGCGAGCACTTTGTGGACTTCGCCGCCGGAGGGCTGCTCGCCGGGCGGGAACGGCTCGAGCTCGACGCGCGCCGGCGGCTGCTCGCGGCCGGCGGCCGGCTCGCTCAGCTCGTCGGCGAGCGCGCGCAGGGTGAGCCCGACGTCGGCGACGATCGCCTCGCCCATCGGCGCGCGCGCCGCCTCGTCGGCGTCGCTCGTGATCGCGACGAGCCGGGCGCCGGCGGGGAGGAAGTCGCCGGGGATGTTCGGGTAGTACGGGAACACGGAGGAGCCGAAGACGAGCACGAGGTCATAGCCCTCGAGCGCCTGCGCGAGCGGGCCGACGGCCGGCGGCAGCATTCCCTGAAAGGCGGGGTGGTTCTCGGGAAAGCCGATCCGCCCGCCGCCGGTCGGCGGCGAGGCCCACACGGGCAGGCGCTGTGACTCGGCGAGCTCGATCGCGGCCTCCCAGCCGCCCTCGGAGGCGTCGATGTCGGGGCCGGCCACGAGCACGGGGCGAGCGGCGGCGCGCAGACGGGCGGCCAGCTCGGCGATCTGCGCGCGGATCGGGCTGCGCGCGCCCGCCCACGTTTCGCGCGATCTGCGTGACGTAGTCGACGGGCTCGATCTCGCGCTGCCAGTCGTCCATCGGGATCGACACGAAGGCCGGGCCGGTCGGTGCCAGCGAGGCGTGGTGGATCGCCTGCGCCAGCGCGAACGGGACGTCGGCGGCGCGCGGCGGCTCGTGGCTGTACTTGACGTAGGGCTTGGGCACCTCGACGGCGTCACGGTTGGTCAGGTTGGCCTGCATCGTGATCAGCGAGCGGACCTGCTGGCCTGCGGTCACGAGCAGCGGCGCCTTGTTGGCGCGCGCGTTGAAGATCGCGCCGACGCCGTTTCCGACCCCGGGCGCCGTGTGCAGGTTGACGTGGGTCACCTTGCCGCTTGCCTGCGCGAAGCCGTCGGCCATACCGACGGCGACGGCCTCCTGCAGGCCGAGCACGTAACGGAAGTCCTCGGGAAACGGACCGAGCATCGGCAGCTCGGTCGAGCCGGGATTGCCGAAGATCGTCGTCATCCCGTGCTCGCGGAACAACTCGAAGGACGCGTCGCGCACGCTCGTCATCTCAGTGTCTCCCCAAGTCCATCGAGCGCGAAGGCTACAGACGACTCGCGCGCCGGGCCATGCGCTGCGGGCGGGGTTGTCTCGGGCAGGCCCGCGAGGGCCGCCGGCCGCGCGAGCCGAACGCTGCGCGAGCCACCCTGCGGCGCGACCCGTAGGTGCGGCGCCCCCGTAGGTGCGGCGCGAAGAGGGGCCCCGCCGGTCGGCGAGGCCCCTCGTGCGCTGCTCTGCCTGTGCGCCGGCTGCGCGCTAGTGAGCCCTCACTTCGAACAGCGGCTGGAAGCCGGTCCATTCTTCTTCGGGTGCGCCATTGACGTAGGCAATGTCCGCGGCCGGGAACGCGCCCACCGTGGGCGGCGTGCCGGCCGGGTTGGCAAAGCCATCCTGGAGGCCGACGTTGAGCCCGTCATAGGGGCAGCCCTGCGGTTCGGAGTTGCACGGCTGCGGGCGCTGCGGCGTGGCGCCGTAGTCGCTCGTGTTGTAGGAGATCGTGACGATCGCCTTCGACGGCAGGTTGGCGATCTTCAGCGGCAACGACAATTTGACGGCCTTGCCGTTGGAGCATTCGCCTTTGTGGTACCAGGTGCCAACGCTCGTAGAGAAGCATTTGGGACTGTAGGACGGCCGGTAGGCGATCTTGAACACCTTCGAGCCGCTGCCCAGCAGCGCGCCCACCGAGTTGCCCGGACCGACTGCGTTGACGCTGAACGTAATCGGCCATTCGAACTTCGCGCCTGGAGTGGTTTCGCAGTTTTTTTCGTTCCACGTGCCACTCTGGCAGGCCCAGCTGCTCATGATCACGCCGACCGTTGGGTTGTTGCGGGCCGCGGCGCCGAATTCGACCTGCCCGCCGAACGATGACGTCTGTGTGGCCTCGAAGCCCAACGAGACGACGTTGCCCGGTATCGGCGTGGGCAGGTCGCTGTAGATCACTTCCGTCGCAGCTGCCGCACTCGACGCTGCGAAGACCGCCGCCAAGGCAAACGCTGCCATGGTCAGCTTCGCGACCCTGCTCGGAATCTTTCCAATCATCTCTTTCTCCTTCATCTCTCTGCGTGGTTGTGCGGTGTCGCTACGACATCCCCCTACTGGATTTTCGATTTACCTTCCACTTCGTTGGGCGTGTCGACGACCGTCCCGGTGTTGGCTTTGACGATCAGTTCGCCGGCGACTTTGTTGTTGATCACCGTCGTGCCGCCTTCGTTGCCGATCACTTTCAGCGAGGCGCTGAACTCGTTTTCGTCGATCAGCACGCCCGCTTTGTTGCCTTTGATCGTGACCACTCCGCCGAATTTGCTCGGCGCGCATTCTTCGTCGCCTTCGCCGATCACGACCGAGCCGCTGCTGTTGACCGCCGTCACTTTGGCGGCTTTGGCGGCGCAGATGCGCAGCAGCGTCGCTTCTTTGCTGCTGAGCGTTCCGGAGATCGTCGCTCCCTCGACGTCCAGGGCGCCGCCGGGCTTGACCACGACATTGCCGCTCACTTTGGCGGTTTTGGTCAGCTCGATCGCCTGGCCGGCTTTGATCGTCAGGTTGCCTTTGAGGTTGGTGCTGATCACCTGGGAGTAGCCCACGAGCGTCGAGCAGGAGGCTTCTGTTTCGTGCCCGACGTTGTCGATCGCGGTGACTTTCACCGTCTTCACGCCGCCCGTGCTCGTGTTGATCGGGTAGCTGCCGCTCGGGTCTTTGGCCAGCCCCGACTGACCGTCGGAGGCGGTGACCGTCGCGTTCACGCCTTTAGCGCCGATTTTCACCGGGGCCGGGCAGCTGGCTTCGACGGTGGGCGCCGAGGCGTCCACCTGCACGCTCAGCGTTCCCGGGCCCGAGACGTTGCCGACTTTGTCGGCGACGGTCCCTGACGCTTCGTGCGAGCCGTCGGTGGTGAACGTCTGCGGGCCCGACAGCGTGCCGAGATCGACTCCCGATCCGGAGCTGCCGTCGGAGAGCAGCGGGTCGCCGTTGTCTGAGAAGGACACGGTGACCGTGTTGGCGTACCAACCGCCGCCGCCGGCGTAGTCCGGCGCGCGGTCGGCGTTGGCCGAGGGGGCGCCCGGGGCGGTCTTGTCGACCTTGACCGGTTCGGAGGCTGCCGACCATTCGGTCGTCAGTTCGAGCCCCGGGGCGGAGCCCTGGACACGGTAGGTCCAGGTGCCCTCTCCCTCGCCGGCACCGGTGAACTGGTAGCTCCTGGCTCCCAGGCCAGTCGCCACGTTGGTCCATTCGCCGGCCGCGTTGCGATGTTGCAGCGTGTAGACGATGCCGTAGCCGGCCGGGTCCGGTCCGGTCCAGGAGAGCGTGAACAGCCCGTTGGCGTTCGGCGTCGTCCCAGCGCTGAGAGTCGGCGCGCCCGGTTCGGTGCTGAGCACCTGCTGCGGTGAGATCGCATCCGCGCTGACCTGACTCGCCGTCCAAGGCAAGGTGATCCATTCGTCTTTGGAGAACCTCCGCGTTTGGTCTTCGTAGAACGGCGAGGTGACGTCCTCCGACTGCGAGTACGTCAGCAGGCCTTTCGTCAGTGGCCCGTTGACAGGATCGAGTTCCGTGAACATCACGATGCTCGAGCTCGAGCCGTTGACAGCCGCCGTTTTGGCCGTGCCGCTGTCGTAGCTGGAGTTGATCACCGCGAAGCACATGCTGCCGTCGCTGCAGCCTGGGATCGGGATTTTCGTGGCGCGCTGCGTGTACTGAACCTGCCCGAAGCTGGCATTCAGCGGAATCCCGCGCGTTTCCAGGTCGGTGACCGCCGTTGCGAGCGCGTTCTGGCTCGCCGCGAGCGTCGTGTTCAGCGTGTTCGGCGTGTAGACGATGTTGCTCGCCGTCCACGGGTTGACCCAGAAGGCGGCGTTGGTCGTCGGCGCGCTTGCCCACCAGCGGTTGAACAGCCAGCCGCCCGGGCTGTTGAGCTTGGCCGTCGAGTCGTAGGCGTTGAGGATCGGGCAGGCGGCGCTGACGTTCACTTTGTTGATCACTCCGCCCGAGTTTTTGACCGCGTTTTCGCAGATTTCACGCAGGCCTCCAAGCGCCCGCTCAGCCGGCATCGCCCTGTATGACGTCCACGATTCCTGCAGCTTCTGCACGGTGAACCCTGGCGTCGCGCCGAGGCCGTCCGTCGGCACCCCCGCGTTGAACGTGCCCATACGCTGGTTGACCATGTCGATGCCGGTCTGCGAGCGCATGCCGGGGTTGGCGTTTTCGTTGCCGAGGGCCGCAGAGAATCCGGTCAGCAGCTGGTTGGCGTTCGCCAGCCAGAACGAGTTGTTGGAGTTCTCGGCGTAGTCTTTGCGGATCAGCTTCGGCTCGTTGGAAGCGCCGAAGATCCCCGGCGTGACCGAGTCGGGATCGGATCCGAGTTCGCATTCGGACTTCGAGCCGTCGAACGGACCCGCCGTCGATTTCGTCGGGCTCAGGTTGCACGCGCCGTTCAGATAGCTGTTCGGCAGGTTCGGGGTGACGGCGATCTCGGTGTAGAACGCGCTGCCTTTGTCGTCGGAGCCGATCGTGTTGACCCAAGGCACCCCTTGGATTTCTTCCTCGGATTTGACGAGTTGCTGGGAGCTCGTCGCCTGGCCGATCTTCAGCCACTGATCGCCGGCTCGCAGGTTCGTGGCGTTGCCGTCGTCGAAGGCCGTCGCAGTGGAGGTGGTCCAGGCGGGGCTCGAGAGGATCGGGCCGTATTTGCTGTAGTAGAAGCGGTGGGATTTGGGAACCAGTTTCCCGCCTTCGAGCACCTGCACCGTCACGTCCTGGAAGGTCATCGGCACGGCTTTGCCGTCGACGAGATATTGCGTGGTGTGGCCCGGGACGAGTTTGAGGGTCCAGTTGGTCGTTGTGATGTTGGTGGACACGGTGTGCGTCCAGGCGACGTGCTGGCTGTGGCCGATCGTGATGACCGGCGAGCCCCAGAGGCTCGCGCCGATCACGTCGTAGACCCCTGGGACATCGATGTGTGACTCCCAGAAGCGTTCTCCGCCAACCCATGGGAAGTGCGGGTTCGAGATCACGAGGCCACCGCCGTTGGCGGCGTCTTCGCCGCCGATGCCGAGGCCGTTCGAGCCCGGCAGCGAGATCTCCTGGCCGAGCGCTTCTTCGGTTTCCGAGACACCTTGTGCGGTGCTCGCGGCTTGGTTGACCCGCGCCAGCGGCTGGCCCGCGGGGGGTGACGCTGTGGCGATCAGCGCGGCGCGCGGCGCGGCGCCCGCTTTGAGGTCGAGCTTGTACATCAGTCGCCACACGTCGATCGACTTGATCGGCCGCACCCATGCCGCACCGGCGCAGCGTGGATCGGTGATCCCGCTCGGGCCGCCGATGTCCGACAGGTACTTGTCATAGCCCGCGGCGAAGCCCGCGGCGAGTTCCTTGGCCTGCGCCGAGGGGCCTTTCGGATACGGCAGCGCGAGCAGGTTCTCGACCGTTTTGTCCTGGATCAGCGATGCCCAGTACAGATCGGCGTTCGCCGCGCTCGGCCCGAAGAACGCCGCCCGTTCTCCGCTGGTCGTCAAATATTCTTCGGCGAGCGTGCAGATGCCGTCCTGCGCCTGCGCGTAGCCCGAGCCGAATCCGCCGCCGCCGAGCGTCGAGGCTTCGATGTTGGCGATGCCGCCCGTCGTCCGTGTCAACGAGGCGGTGTATGCGCCGGCGCCGCTCGTCCAGCCGAGCATGCACAGCGACGCACACGCGGTCGCGGCGATCGCCAGGGCGACTCTCTTCCACATTTGCGCAGTCCAAGCCAGGGCGCTGATTCGCTCCCTGTGCTGCTCGATCCGACGACCTGCGGGCACGTACGACCGTCTGGCTCAGCATGCGTCTCTCCCCCGTTTGGACCTGGTTGGCGCGGCATCGCTACAGGGAACGGACGCGCATGCAGGCGCGCCGCTCCCTTCCCGACATCCCCCTACTGGATTTTCGATTTACCTTCCACTTCGTTGGGCGTGTCGACGACCGTCCCGGTGTTGGCTTTGACGATCAGTTCGCCGGCGACTTTGTTGTTGATCACCGTCGTGCCGCCTTCGTTGCCGATCACTTTCAGCGAGGCGCTGAAGTCGTTTTCGTCGATCAGCACGCCCGCTTTGTTGCCTTTGATCGTGACCACTCCGCCGAATTTGCTCGGCGCGCATTCTTCGTCGCCTTCGCCGATCACGACCGAGCCGCTGCTGTTGACCGCCGTCACTTTGGCGGCTTTGGCGGCGCAGATGCGCAGCAGCGTCGCTTCTTTGCTGCTGAGCGTTCCGGAGATCGTCGCTCCCTCGACGTCCAGGGCGCCGCCGGGCTTGACCACGACATTGCCGCTCACTTTGGCGGTTTTGGTCAGCTCGATCGCCTGGCCGGCTTTGATCGTCAGGTTGCCTTTGAGGTTGGTGCTGATCACCTGGGAGTAGCCCACGAGCGTCGAGCAGGAGGCTTCTGTTTCGTGCCCGACGTTGTCGATCGCGGTGACTTTCACCGTCTTCACGCCGCCCGTGCTCGTGTTGATCGGGTAGCTGCCGCTCGGGTCTTTGGCCAGCCCCGACTGACCGTCGGAGGCGGTGACCGTCGCGTTCACGCCTTTAGCGCCGATTTTCACCGGGGCCGGGCAGCTGGCTTCGACGGTGGGCGCCGAGGCGTCCACCTGCACGCTCAGCGTTCCCGGGCCCGGAGACGTTGCCGACGTTGTCGGCGACGGTCCCTGACGCTTCGTGCGAGCCGTCGGTGGTGAACGTCTGCGGGCTCGACAGCGTGCCGAGATCGACTCCCGATCCGGCGCTGCCGTCGGAGAGCAGCGGGTCGCCGTTGTCGGTGAAGGACACGGTGACCGTGTCGGTGTACCAACCGCCGCCGCCGGCGTAGTCCGGCGCGCGGTCGGCGTTGGCCGAGGGGGCGTTCGGGGCGGTCTTGTCGACCTTGACTTCAGAAGAGACCGACGGTTCGCTTGCGCCGCTTTCGTTGGACTCGGTCACGCGATACGTCCACGTGCCTTCGCCCTCCGGGTTGCCCGAGCCGAACGTGTATGTGGGGCTCGTCAGTCCGGCTTCGACGACGCTCCAGCCGCCGCTGGCGTTCTTGTGTTCAAGCGTGTAGCTCGGCGCTACGGCCGGCTGGGTCGGTACCCAGCTCAGCGTGAACTGACCGTTGGCGCTGGGGTTAGACCCGCTCGTCACGCTCGGTGCGCCCGGCGCAGCCGGGATCACGTTGCGCGCGAGCGTGTAGCCCGGCGGCAGGTAGTGGGCCAGCGGCGCCTGGACGAGGCCTTCGGCGGAGCCGGGGGCGTCGGTCACCGGCAACCGCAGTTCCAGGTTCCTCACCTGAACCGATTTCGGCGAGGTGTTGTTGAGGGCGTAGGTCGAGTCTTTGACCAGCAGCTCGAGCTTCACGGCGTGCCCCGCTGGGACCTGCCATGCGTTCGGGTGCAGCTGGAAGGTCTGCTTGGTGAAGCCTTCGCCGACGTTCAGCGGCCGATAGGTCTGGCGACCGATCAGCTGCTCGGTTTTGGCCGTGACGTTTTCGTCGTACAGGCGCGCGATCACCTGATCGTTCGGCCCGGGCGTCGAGAATTCGGCGATCACGGTCGACGCGCCGTCGATCGTGAAGCCACCGGCGGGTGCTTCGGCCAGTTTGTACGTCGCCGCCGAGGCGTTCGTGGCGGCGTTCTGCGTGGTGCAAGCGTCCCCGGACGTAAACGTCGTGGCCGGGTTCGTGCCCGGAGCCAAGATCGTCTGTTCGGCGGCGCTGGAGAAGCGGACCTCGCCCGGCGCCAGGCTGGCCCAGTTGGGCGCGGCGTGTTCCACGCCCGATCCGCCTCCAGTGAGCGGGCACGGCCGCGAGGTCGTGATCGTCCTCACGCCGCCTTTTGCTTCGGCCGGTTCTGAGCCTTCGCCTTTGAGGTAGTAGCCGAACCACGTGTTCTGCGCCGCCTGCAGCTTGCCGACGTCGCTCGTCGACACCGTGCTCGCCGAGCGCGGGTTGTGCCCGAGGTCCAGGTAGAACAGCTGCATCGCCTGGTTCGGGTAGGCAGCGCGGACCTTGTTGTAGTACTTGACCGTTTCGTCGACTGGGAACAGGTCGTCGTTCCAGCCGTTCTCCATCAGCGCCGGCGACGGCGCCTCAGACAGGTCGGTGTAGTACGGGCTGTGGTAGGGCAGCTGCACTTCCTGCTGCACGGCGAACGGTTTACCGTCATACGGGCCGCCGGTGAGGTTGAAGCTGTGCCACGCCCGGATGTTCGCTTCGGGGTCGTTGTTCGATTCCGGCGAGAGATAGCCCAACAGCGAGCCGGCGAGGAACAGCGAGCCGTTCCAGTTGTTCTTTTCGATGCCGAAGCGGTGGTCACCCATCGGGCCGCTGTAGGTGGAGTTGGACACGTAGTCGAGGTTGCTGCCGTTGGGCTGCAGCGCCTGCGCGAGGTCCGTCCATGGGTATTCCGGCGCCGTGGCGGCGATTTTCATCGGTTTGCCGAGCGGGCTTTCCCACGGGATCAGTTCGTGGTTGGGCAGTTCGACGCGATCCTTCAGCGAGCCGAGCTGCAGCGACATGCCGCCGCCGTAGCTGCCGCCGGTGGCGCCGATCGCCTGCGGGTTGATCACGCCTTCGTCCGCGAGTTTGCCGAGCAGGGTCTGCACGTCGCGCACTTCATATGCCCTGCTCATCAGGTGGATGTAGCCGAGTTCGCAGGGAGGCGCCTTGAGTTTCGTGGAGGCGCCGCCGCAGGAGGAACCCCAGCCGCGGTCGGTGATCGAGAAGACGGCATAGCCTTTGGTCAGCCAGCGCTGCGCGGCTGCGCTCGAGGGGAGGATCTTCGTGCTGCCCCAGCCGTGGTAGATGCCGACCACGGGGTAGTTTTTGTCTTCGCCGGAAGCCACCGGGAAGGCGACGGACACGTCGATCGGTGTGCCGTCCCAGACCGGCACCGTCGCGGCCCCGGAGTTGGGGCACCAGCGCTGGCCGGCGGTGGCGCCGGAGACCTGGGTCGTGCATTTCACGCTCGTCCCGAAGACTTCGGTGATCGTGGCGCTCGCGACAGCCGGTGCGAGCAGCAATCCGCACACGACAGCCGACAAGGCAAGAAGCTTGCGCAGCAATGACATCTCGTCCCCCTACATCCGTTATTGAGGGCGGGTGAAAGTACCCGCCCGTACCCCTCCGAGTACGCGGGCGTACCCTATACTCAAGCGATGGACTCTGTCAAGATCAGCGACGAACTTCTGATCCCGGCGGGGCGCCACACGCTCGATCCGGACGAGGTCGCGGCACGCCAGCGCGAGCGCCTGCTGCGGGCGATGGGTCGCTGCGTCAGCGACCAGGGCTACGCCGAGACGACGATCGCCGACGTGGTGCGCTACGCGCGCACGTCGCGCTCGGTCTTCTACAAGCACTTCGCCGACAAGGAACAGTGCTTCCTGGAGACCTACAGGCAGATGACCGACGTGCGCATCGCGGCGTCGCTGGCCGCTGCCGCCGAGGTCGCCGACTGGGAGGCCAAGCTCGACGTCGGCATCGCCGCGTACATGCGCTGGATGGCCGACCACCCGGAGGTGGCGATCACGACGGTCGTCGAGGTGCACTGCGCCGGGCGCCGAGCGCAGGAGGCGCGCAGCCGCGCGATCTCCGACTGGATGCACACGATCAAAAGCGTCACGGTGCTCGCCGGCCAGGCCGGCGTCGAGGTCGAAGTGGACGAGACGGCCGTCCTGGCGATCATCCTCACGGCCGAGTCCTACGTCTACGAGTACGCGCGCAAACGTCGCCTCGACGAGGCCGTCGAGAAGACGCCCGCGGTGCAGGCGCTCGCGCGCGCGTTGTTCGCGAACGGCGTCGTCTCGCGCTGAGCGTGGTCTAGCTCTAGCCGCTGCTCGCGAGCGCCACGTACTTCGTCTCGAGGTACTCGGAGATCCCCTCGAACCCGCCCTCGCGCCCGAAGCCGGACTGCTTGACCCCACCGAAGGGCGCGGCCGGGTTGGACACGACCCCCTGGTTGAGCCCGACCATTCCGGTCTCGATCGCCTCGCAGACGCGGAAGGCACGGTCGAGGTCGCGCGTGTAGACGTAGGCGACGAGCCCGTACTCGGTGCGGTTGGCGGCCTCGATCGCCTGCTCGTCGGAGGAGAAGGCGGCGATCGGGGCGACGGGACCGAAGATCTCCTCGGCGAGCAGGCGTGCGTCGTCGGGCACCTCGGCGAGCACGGTCGGCGCGTAGAAGTAGCCGCGCTCGCCGACGCGCTCGCCGCCGAGCAGCAAACGGGCGCCGCGCTCTGAGGCGTCGTCGACGAGCTCGGCGACCTTCTCGCGCTGGTCGGCGTCGATCAGCGGCCCGACGTCGGTGTCGGGGTCCGTGCCGGGTCCGACCTTCAGCGCGCCCATTCGCTCGGCCATGCGCTTGGCGAACTCCTCGGCCAGCGACTCGTGCACGTGGAAGCGGTTGGCGGCGGTGCAGGCCTCGCCGACGTTGCGCATCTTCGCGAGCATTGCTCCCTCGACGGCGGCGTCGAGATCGGCGTCCTCGAACACGAGGAAGGGGGCGTTGCCGCCGAGCTCCATCGAGACGCGCAGGATCTGCTCGGCTGACTGTTCGATCAGCTTGCGCCCGACCTCGGTCGAGCCGGTGAAGGAGAGCTTGCGCGTGCGCGGATCCTTCAACAGCGGTTCGATCACCTCGCCTGAGCGCTTGGCGGTGATCACGTTGAGCACGCCGCCCGGCAGCCCGGCCTGCTCGAGGATCTGCGCGAGCGCGAGCATCGACAGCGGCGTCTGCTGGGCGGGCTTGACGACCATCGTGCAGCCGGCGGCAATGGCGGGGGCGATCTTGCGCGTGCCCATCGCCGTCGGGAAGTTCCACGGCGTGACGAACACGCACGGCCCGACGGGCTGGCGCATCGTGAGGATCCGTCCCTTGCCGGTCGTGTTGACCATGTAGCGGCCGTGTATGCGCACGGCCTCCTCGGAGAACCAGCGGAAGAACTCGGCGGCGTAGGAGATCTCGGCGCGCGACTCGGCCAGCGACTTGCCCATCTCGAGCGTCATCAGCAGCGCGAGCTCGTCGGTCCGCTGCACGATCGCCTCGAAGGCCCGGCGCAGGATCTCGCCGCGCTCGCGCGGCGCGTGCTGCGCCCACTCGCCCTGCGCGTCGGCAGCCGCGCCGAGCGCCGCCTTGGCGTCCTCGGCCTGCCCGTCGGCGACCTCGACGAGCGACTCGCCGGTGGCGGGGTCCTCGACGGCAAGCGTGCCGCCGCCGCCGGCGTCGCGCCACTTCCCGCCGATGAACAGCTGCGCCGGGACGCCCTCGAGCACCGCGGCCCGCTGGCGCTCGGCCGAGGCGCTCGCGCTCATCGCCACTCGCCTTTCCGCGTCCACGGCGCAGCAAACCTTGCAGGAAATGGACGAATAGTCCTCGACGGGAGACGGCGCTCAGGCGTCGCTCTGCTCGCTCCGATCGAAGGTGTGTCGGCGGCCGCACGCCCGTATCCCCGAGCAGCCGCCGAGGAGGGAACGAACGGAGCACGGATGCTCACCATGGATTCAACCTACCACCGCACCCGCCGCCGCTTGGCGCTGCTCGTCGCGATGCTCGCGACGCTGCTGGCCTGTGCCGGGACGGCCGCAGCGGCGAGCTCGCTCGCCGCTCCGAGCACGGCCACGCTGGTGATCTCGGGCGGCGGCTTCGGGCACGGCGTGGGCATGAGCCAGGAGGGCGCGCTCGGCTACGCAGAACACGGCTTCAGCTACACGGCGATCCTCGCCCACTACTACACGGGCACGTCGATCGGCACGGCTCCTGCGAACGCGCAGGTGCGCGTGATGATGGGCGGCAAGGTGCACAAGGTGGCGCTCGAGACCTACGTGCGCGGGGTCGTCTCGGCCGAGGTCTCCCCGAGCTGGCCGCTGGCGGCGCTCGAGGCGCAGGCCGTGGCGAGCCGCACCTACGCGCTCACGGCGCACGCGGGCGGCTCGAAGTTCGACGTCTACGCGGACACGCGCTCGCAGGTCTATCGCGGCGTGGCGGCGCAGACGCCGCAGACCGATGCGGCGGTCGCCGCCACGGCGGGCCAGATCGTCACCTACGCCGGGCGCCCGGCGATCACGTACTTCTTCGCCAGCTCGGGCGGGCGCACGGAGAACGTCGAGAACGCATTCCCCGGAAGCGAACCGCAGCCGTGGCTGCGCGGCGTGGTCGACCAGTACGAGCGCGGCGACCAGCACACCTGGAAGACGGCGCTCGGCTTCGCCTCGGCGGCGGCCAAGCTGCGCGGCTTCGTGCGCGGCAGCTTCAAGGGCATCGAAGTGCTCAAGCGCGGTTACTCGCCGCGGATCGTCTCGGCGTACGTGCTCGGCTCGGCCGGGCGCACGGCGATCAGCGGCAACGAACTTGCGGCGCGCCTCGGCCTGTACAGCACGTGGGCGTACTTCAGCACGCGCGAAGGGCAGAGCACCAAGCCCGAGCCCGACCGCAGCGGCTACTCACCGTTGGCGGCACCTGCGCCGGCCGCCGCGCCGGGCGGAGCTTCGGCGAGCGAGAGCGGCGGCGCACCCTCGGCGGCGTCCGCCGAAGCAGCGTCGGCGTCGGGCTCGAGCGGCTCCGATGCCGCATCGCAGACGTCAGTGGACACGCGCGGCGGCACCGTGGCGCCGAGCTGACGCAGCGCAGTCGCGTCCCGAACGTCCCGGCAGCCCGCGGCCGAGCTGCGCGGTCTCGCCTTTTCTTTGCCCGCGGAGGCGTACTTTCGGGCGTGTCGGGGAAAAGGTCATCAAGGACCGTCGATGCTCGACAAAACTCAGCAACCCACGGCATCGCGCCGCGCCACGGGGCGCCCGGCGCACGGCTGCAAGCGCGGCGGCAGAACGGTGCCGCTGCCGGCCTTTCTCGTGACGCCGATCGCCCTCCTCGCGCTCGCCGCTCCGGCGAGCGCGGCCGGCTCGCTCACGGGCGTGCTGAGCACCGTCGAGCAGGCGGCAGCTCCGGCCGTCACCCAAGCCGCCTCCGCGCCGGCGGCGCTCGCTCCGTCGCCGGCCGCGGCGCAACAGGCGGGCGACGTCGCGCCGAGACCTGCGCCGGTCGATCGGACGATCGAGCACACGACGAGCTCGTCCGCGACGAGCTCGGCGAGCACGCTGGGGAGCGAGCTCACCGGCGCGAGTCCGCACCTCGATCAGGCTCCGGCGGGCGCCCCGGCCGATCAGCCCGAGAGCGCGCCGCCCCTTGGCGATGGCTCCCACGCGCCCGGCTCGACGCCGCCGCGCGCGATCGGCGGCGGAGCTGGCGCCGGCGCACTGACGTCGACCGCGTCGCCCCAGCGCCCGGCCGGCTCGGTCGACGGCGTCGTGCAGGGTGTCGCGCTCACCGCCAACCAGGCCACGAGCGGCGCATTGCACGAGACCGGCCTGCTCCCGGCACGTCGCGGCGGCGAGCACCAGCCGCTCCCGTCGCGACTCGCGGACGGCGCGACGGCTGGAACGCCGGCTCACACGGTGCAGGACCTCGTGCTCGCGCCCGGTCTGCTCGGAGCCTCGCGCGCGCTCGGCGAGGTCGGCGCGACGGTGACGCAACTGGTCGAGACGCCCCCGGCGACGATCGCGCCGCTGCTGACGCCGCTGGCTCGGGCACTCACGCTTCCCTCGCTCCCGGAACTGGCGGTTCTGCCGGAACTGGCCTCGCTGCTGACGCTGCCCCCGATCGAGACGCTGCCCGTGCTCCCGACGCTGCCGCCGCTCCTGGCGCCGCCGGCGTCAGGAGAGCAATCCCCGAGCCCGGTGCTCACGCCGGCTCTGCCGCCGGTGCCTTCGGCGCCGTCCCAGCCGATCGCACCGAGCCTGCCGGCGGTGCGGCGCGCGGCGGCGGTGCGGAGGCTTCGTCGAACGCTGCGCCACAGGGGGCCGGGCAGGCATCGAGCGCGGTGCAGGCGTATGCGGCCACGGCGAACAGCATCCTCGGCGTGACGGGCGCGCCCGTCGTCGCGGGTCGACGAGCTCGGCTGTCGGCGCTCTCAGGAGGGCGGCGAGCTGGGCCGCCGTTGCGAAGGGCGCGACGTCTGCGTACGGACTTCCGGCGAGCGAGCGAACCGCACTGACCTCCCCGGGCACGGCATCGCCCGGCGGTGCCGGCCGGCAGCCTTCCCCGGCGCCGTCGCCAGCCGGCGCCTCGCCGGCGACGGGCGCTGTCGCGGGCGCGTCGATCCCGATCTTCCTCACGCTGGCGGGACTGCTCCTGCTGGCGGCTCCGCGCGTGCGCCGCGTGCTGCGACTCCTCGGTGAGTCGTGGCGCCTGTCGCCGCTTGCACTGATTCCCGAGCGCCCCGGCTAGCTCAGCAGAGCGGCTGAACGGAGTCCGATCGAACGGTCGGGCTCGTGGGCGCGGCGCGGTTGATCGCGCGTGCGCGAATCGGAGGAAGCTCGAAAGGAGCTGGAGATGAAGGGCCACACTCTGGTGCTGGCCGGCGAACTGGATCGCGTCTCGGCACCGGTCCTGGAAACGGAGATCGAACGCCTGTGCGAGGCAGGCGTGTTGTCGCTGACGCTCGACGTGCGCGCGCTCAGCGAGATCGACTCGGTGGGCGTGGCGGTGATCGTTCACCGCTGCGGCTGGTGCGCGCGTCGCGGCTGTCGCATGAGCCTGGTAGCGGACTCGGGTCCCGCGCAGCGCGCATTCGCCGAAGCGGGTGCGGGCGGGCGAGTCGAGTTCCTGAAAGCCCCTGCAACTGCAACAGCGGAGCCACTCGGCATCGAATCGCGGGCCGAGCAGGAGCCGGCACGTGCGCGGGCGGCGCGGCCGCAGCTGGTGCGCCCGAACGCCTTCGCTCCCCCCGGCAAGGCGGCGCTCGCGGCGGCGACGGGGTACGGCGGCGGCGGCGAGGCGCGCTCTGCGTCGCTGCTGCGGGTATCAGGACGATGGGCGAGGACGAGGAGGTCGCGGCGTGCGCGCGGTCGACGGTGAGCGCGGGCTAGGCTGCGCCGATGGCCGCCCCCGCGCCGCTGCTCGCCGCCGACGTCCCGTGGCTGCTGTACCGCTCGTACTTCGCCCTGCCGAAATCGATCGCCGACGGCGAGGGCCATCCGGTGAACGCGCTGCTCGGCACGGTCAATGCGCTCTTGAACGTTTTGGATGGGCGCCTATCGGCGCAAGGACCGCGTTGCGTGGTTGCCTGCATGGGGGCGGAGGAGGCGAAGTACCGCGTGGCGCTCTACCCGGGCTACCACGCCCATCGCGATCCGATGCCGGCGGAGCTTCGCTGGCAGTGGGAGCGCGCGCCGCAGCTCCTGCAGAGCCTCGGCTGGACGTACGCGACGAGCGAGACGCTCGAGGCGGACGACGTGATGTTCTCCTACGCGCTGGCGGAGCAGGCGGCGGGCGGGCGGGCGCTGTTGATGAGCGGCGACCGCGACATGTACGGGGCGGTGAGCGAGCGCGTGGCCGTGCTCGAGCTGCTCAAGGGGGGCAAATCGGCCGAGCTGGGACCGGCGCAGGTGCGCGAGCGCTACGGCATCGAGCCGCAGCAGGTGCCCGACCTGATCGCTTTGCGCGGCGACCCGTCGGACGGGCTGCCGGGAGCGCCGGGCGTCGGTGCGAAGGGAGCGGCGGAGCTGTTGCGCGAGCACGGCACGCTGGAGCGCGTGCTGGAGGCGGCGCGTGCGCTCGAGAACCGCGTGGCGCGCGAGCCGGGCGCCCTGCGCCCGCGCGTCGCGGCGACGCTGCGCGAGAACGAGCAGCTGCTGCTCGACTTCAAGCAGATCGCGACGCTGCAGCAGATCGAGCTCGAGCGCCCGCTTGACGCGGTGACGGACTTCGCCGCCGGCGCGGCCTGCGCACGTCAGATGGGCATGCGGCGCCTGGCCGAGCGACTGGAGAAGCTCGCTACGGAGTGAACTTGACGGAGATCACGTCCCCGTCGAGCATCTTGTAGTCGCGCCCCTCGAGGCGCAGCGTGCCGCGCTCGCGCGCCCCGGCGTAGCCGCCTGCGTCGACGAGCTCGCGCCAGCCGATCACCTCGGCGCGCACGAATCCCTTCTGGATGTCGGTGTGGATCTCGCCGGCGGCATGCCACGCGGTGAGCCCGTCGCGCAGATGCCAGGACTGCGCCGGCTTGGCCTCACCGGCGGTGAAGAAGGCGATCAGGCGCAGCAACGCGAAGGCCTCGCGCACGACGAGCTGCAGGCCGGACTCGCTGACGCCGAGCTCGGCGCGCATCGCGGCGGCGTCGTCGTCCTCGAGCTCGGCCAGCTCGGACTCGATCCGCGAGGAGACGGCGACGGCGCGGGCGCCCTGCGCGTCGGCGTGCGCGGCGATCTCGGCGGGGACAACCTCTGAGCCCTCGTCGACGTTGGCCACGAACAGCACGGGCTTGGCAGTCAGCGAGCCGAGGTCACGCGCCGCGTTGGGTGCGTCTGCGGGCACGGCCACGCCCCGTGCTGGACGTCCGGCCTGAAGCTCGCCGACGACTTGCTTCAGCCACGCCTCCTCGGCGACGAGCGCGCGCTCGCCGCTGCGCGCCTGCCTCGTCAGGCGCTCCAGGCGCCGCTCGGCCTGCTCGAGGTCGGCGAGCACGAGCTCGGTCTCGATCGTCTCGATGTCGCGCAGCGCATCGACGCTGCCCTCGGGGTGCACGACGTTCTGATCGCCGTGGGCGCGCACGACATGGACGATCGCGTCGGTCTCGCGGATGTTGGCGAGAAAGCGGTTGCCGAGCCCCTCGCCCTCGTGTGCGCCGGCGACGAGCCCGGCGATGTCGTGAAAGTCGATCGTGTCCCAGACGATCTCCGAGGCGCCGACGGTCTGCGCGATCAGCTCCAGGCGCTCGTCGCGCACGGGCACGACGGCGACGTTCGGCTCGATCGTCGTGAACGGGTAGTTGGCCGCCTCGGCGCCGGCTTTGGTGAGCGCGTTGAACAGCGAGGACTTGCCGGCGTTGGGCATGCCGACGATGCCGATGCGCGTGCTCATGACGCGCCGCCGGCAGCCCAGGCCTGGCGCACCGGGCCGTGCCCGTTGGGGCTCGACGCGACCGGTCCGGAGCCGTTCAGCGAGGGGCTCGCCTGGATGCCGCCTGCGCCCCGTGCCGTCGCCACGCCGGTGCCGAGCAGCGCGCCGGCGAGCACGTCGGAGGGGTAGTGCACGCCGAGATACAGCCGCGAGACGGCCAACCCTGCGGCGAGCGCGTAGAGCGGCGGCGCGGGCAGTCCGAGCCTGCTGTAGGCGAGCGCGCCGGCGAACGACGTCGAGGCGTGCGCGCTCGGGAAGCTGAGCCCCGTGGGTGTGTCGGTCAACGGCGGCAGACCCTTCAGCTCGGGCCGGCGGCGGCGCACGAGCAGCTTGAGCGCCGTGTTCAGCGCGTACGTGGCGCCGACCGTCGCCGTCGCCTTCCCCCAGCGCTCGCGCCGGCGCGCGTCGATCGCGCCCCCGGCCAGCCCGATCGCGAGCCACACGGCCGCGTGCTCGCCCAACCGCGAGAACGCGGCCACCGCCCGCTCGCGCTCGGGCGTGTGCCCCCACGTCCGAGCGGCGCGCAGGACGCGCTCGTCAACGGACACTGCTACGCACCGAAGCCGACGCGCAGGTCCTGCTCTCAGACCGCACGTAGACGACCTGCCCGAGGTCGAGCCGCACGGGACCCTCGTCGGTCTCGAGCTCGTGCCAGCCGACCTCGCCGAGCGCCTTGTGCAGCGCCTTGAGCTTGTCGTCGCTGACGCGCAGCGAGAGCACCTGCCCGCCCTGGAAGCCGATGCTGATCTGCTGCTTGCCCGAGGCCATCAGTGAGCCTCCGCGGGTTGCACGATCTCGGTCAGCACGCCGGCCGTCGAGCGCGGATGCATGAAGGCCACGCGCGATCCGCGGATGCCCGTGCGCGGCTGCTCGTCGATCAGCCTCAGTCCGGCCTGCTTGAGCGCGCCCAGCGTCGAGTCGATGTCGTCGACCTGGTAGGCGACGTGGTGAAGCCCGGGGCCGTTCTTGGCGAGGAACTTGCCCACCGGCGTGTCCGGGCCGAGCGGCGCGAGCAGCTCGACGTGGTTCTCGCCGACGTCCGAGCAGCACAGCCTCGACGCCCTGCTCCTCGACGACCTCGCGGTGGGCCAGCTCGAGCTGAAAGCTGTCGCGGTAGAGCTCGAGCGCCTCGTCGAGCTGCTCGACGGCGACGCCGACGTGGTCGATCCGGGTGAACACGCCCCGCAGTCTATTGCGGCGCGAGCGCGTTCGCCTCGACTTGGCGCCTACTTGCCCCCGGCCACGTCGGCCGCACTCGCGGCGGCGACCACGCGCAGGCCGACCCCGGGCGCGCGCTCCATCCGCGGCGTGCCGTCCATGATCCGGTCGATCGCCGTCGCGTTCGAGCACCTCGCGCTCGAGCAGCTCGTGCGCGAGCGCGTCGAGCTGGCGGCGGTGAGCGACGATCAGCCGCTGCGCCGCGCGCCGCGCCTCCTCGATCAGATCCTGGCGCTCCTCGTCGCGGATCCGCAGCGTCGTCTCCGACAGCTGCACGTCACCGTCAGGCGAGCGACCGAGCCCGGCCGTGCCCATCGCGAAGTCGTGCACCATCTGGTGTGAGATCGCGGCCACGCGCTTGAGATCGTCCGAGGCCCCGGTCGTGATCGCGCCGAACACGACCTGCTCGGCCACGCGGCCGCCGAGCAGCACGGTCATGTAGTCGAGCAGCTCCTCGCGCGTCTTCAGATAACGATCCTCGGCAGGCAGGTTCAGCGTGTAGCCGAGCGCCTGGCCGCGCGGCACGATCGAGATGCGGTGCACGCGATCGACCGACGGCAACAGCTCGCCGCACAGCGCATGACCGGCCTCGTGGAACGCGACCACGTGCTTCTCGTGGTCGTTGAGCACGCGGCGCGACTGCACGCCGGCGATCACGCGCTCGATCGCCGAGTCGAAGTCGCGCATCGACAGCTTGCGGCGCGCGCCGGCGCGTGGCGAAGATCGCTGCCTCGTTGCAGATGTTCGCGAGGTCGGCTCCCGTCAGGCCGCTCGTCTGCTGCGCGATCAGTCCCAGATCGACGCCTTCCATCGGCTTGTCGCGCGTGTGCACGGCGAGCACGCCTTCGCGCCCGCGCACGTCCGGCGGCACGACGAACACCTGGCGGTCGAAGCGGCCCGGGCGCAGCAGCGCCGGGTCGAGCTTCTCCAGCAGGTTCGACGCCGCGATCACGACCACACGGCCACTCGACGCGAAGCCGTCCATCTCGACCAGCAGCTGATTCAACGTCTGGTCCTTCTCCCCCGAGATGTCGGCTCCGCGTCGTCCCCCGACCGCGTCGAGCTCGTCGATGAAGATGATCGCCGGTTCGTGCTTGCGCGCGATCGCGAACAGGCGACGGATGCGGGCGGCGCCGAGGCCCGCGAACATCTCCACGAACGAGGCCGCCGACTGCGCGAAGAACTGCGCTCCCGATTCGTGCGCCACTGCCTTGGCCAGCAGCGTCTTGCCGGTGCCCGGCGGCCCGTGCAGCAGCACCCCCTTCGGCACCTTCGCTCCACGTGCATGGAAGGGCTTGGGATCGCGCAGGAACTCGACGATCTCCTCGAGCTCGGCCTTGGCCTCGTCGACGCCCGCGATGTCGGCGAACGTGACCGACTGGTCCGAGGACGGCTTGATCTGCTGCGGCTTGACCCGCGGCATCACCTTCAGCGTGCGCCACATCACGTACAGCAGCGCCGCGAAGAACAGGATCATCAGGACCGGCGACCAGTTGTACGCCTGCGTCTGGATTTGCTGCACGATCGAGGTGTGCGGCGCCGCGGCCGCCGCCGTCGCGGCCGGCGCGCGATACGCCGCCGAGGGAACCAGCTGATGCGTCGTGTTCGCGTAGTTCGTCAGCGCCGCTTCGAGGTGTCGCGGAGGCGACTCGATGACACCGCGTACCCCCGCTTCAACCCGGGCGATCGCTCCTGCGACTCCTTCCACCATCCTTGGCATCCGTCAAGTATGGCTAATCAAATATCCGATTTCTAGAGACAACTTGCCCGTGACGAGACGATTTTTCCGGTGAAACCTGCGCACGCCTGCGCAGACCTCGCCACCAGGTTCTCTAGCCGAGGGTGCGTGTGGCGAGATCGGTGAAGAACTCGGTTGCGAAGTGCAGGTCGCGCACGTCGATCCGCTCATCCGCGCCGTGCACGAGCGGTGCGGCTTCGAGCATCGACTGATGTCGCTGCGGGAAGAAGCCATACGCCACGCACTCCGGGAACGCCTCGCGAAAGTGGCGCGAGTCGGTGAAGCCGGGCAGGATCACCGGCACGACCGTCGCGCCGGCATCGCGCTCGGCGATCCATCTCGTAATCGATTTGCATCAAATCGGAGTCGATCGGCGAACGGTTGCCGACGACCTGCTCGGTGAACTCGATACCGAAGCCCTGCTCGCCGAGGACTTCGGCGATGCCGCGCCTGACGGCCTCCTCGCCGAGACCGGGCGGGACACGGCAGTCGACCTTCAGCTCAGCCCGGCTCGGGATCACGTTGATCTTCTCCGACGCCGAGATGCGCGTCGGTGTGAACGTCACGCCGAGCATCGGCTCGAACATCGTCGCCAGCATCGGCTCGGCGGCGCGCAGGCGCTCGATCGAGCCGCTCGCGTCGTCGGGGTCCTCGCCGATCCCGCGCAGGAAGGCGACCGGCTCCTCCGTCGGCGTGTACGCCGGTTGGCGCGCCGCCAAACGCTCGAGCACCGGCGCCATCTTCAGCAGCGCGTTCTCGCCCATCCCGGGCATCGACGCGTGCCCGGCCACGCCGTCCGTCGTGACCTTGAAGCGGAACACGCCCTTCTCGGCGCAGCACACGCCGTAGAAGCGCCGGCCGTCGTATTCGAAGAACTCTCCCCCGCCCTCGTTGACGAGCAGGTCGCAGCGCACCTTCTCGGGGTGCGTCTTGGTGATCCATTCGGCCCCCAGCGAGCCGCCCGTCTCCTCGTCGACGACCGCCGCGATCAGCAGCTCGCCCCGCGCCGGGCGCCAGCCCGAGCGCGCCAGCGAGGCCGCCGCCGCGATCTCGGCGGCCACCTGGGACTTCATGTCGAGCGCGCCGCGGCCCCAGAGGAAGCCGTCGATCACCTCGCCGGACCACGGGTCGTGCGTCCACTCATCCGCGTTCGCCAGAACCGTGTCGACGTGGCCGAGGTAGCAGAGCGTCGGGCCGTCGCTCGACGGCTCGTCCGCCGGCGTCGCGCCGTCCGCGCGCAGCCGCGCGATCAGGTTCGGCCGCCCCGGCTCGGCGCCGAGCAGCTCGCACTGGAAGCCCGCCGCGCTCAGGTGCTCGGCGAGGTACTCCTGCGCCGGGCGCTCGTTGCCCGGCGGGTTGACCGTGTCGAATCCGATCAGGCGCGAGAGCAGCTCCTCGGCCTCCTTCGCTGCCGGCGGCGCACTCATCGCGCCGCTGCCGGAGGACTCGCGCTCATCGCACAGATCGTACGCCGATCTCCGCCACCTCCTCGCGGCTCAGCGGGAAGTGGCAGGCCGCTTCCGTTCCCGCCTGCGCCCCAGAGGGTGTCCCCTTGTCCTCCAGCGGCGGGTCCTCCTGCGAGCACAGCTCCTGCGCCTTCGGACAGCGCGTGTGGAAGCGGCACGCTTTCGGCGGGTTCGCCGGGCTCGGCACGTCGCCCGTGAGCAGGCGCCTGTCGTCGGCGCGCAGCGTCGGATCGGCGATCGGTACGGCTGAGAGCAGCGCGCCCGTGTAGGGGTGGCGGGGGTAGTCGTACAGCGCGTCGCCCGGGCCGATCTCGACGATCCGCCCCAGGTACATGACCGCCACGCGGTCGCACATGTGGCGCACCACCGACAGGTCGTGCGCGATGAACACGAGCGTCAGGCCGAGCTCGCGCTGCATCTCGCGCAGCAGGTTCAGCACCTGCGCCTGGATCGACACGTCGAGCGCCGAGACCGGCTCGTCGGCGATCAGCAGCTTCGGTTTCAGCGCCAGCGCCCGCGCCACGCCGATCCGCTGACGCTGCCCGCCTGAGAACTCGTGCGGGTAGCGGTTGTAGTGCTCCGGGCTCAGGCCGACCGTCTCCAGCAGCTCCTGCACGGCCCGCTTGCGCTCGCCCTTGTCCCTCAGCAGGCCGTGGATCGCAAACGGCTGGGCGATCGTCGCGCCGACCGTTTTGCGCGGGTTCAGCGACGAGTACGGGTCCTGGAAGATCATCTGCATCTCGCGGCGAGTCGCCTTCAGCGCCGATCCCTTCAGCTTCGTGATGTCCTGACCGTCGAAGCGAATTTCCCCCGCCGTGGGGTCGAGCAGGCGCATTATCAGGCGTGCCGTCGTGCTCTTGCCGCAGCCCGTCTCGCCGACGATCCCGAGCGTCTCGCCGCGCATCACATCGAAGTCCACCCCGTCGACCGCCTGCACGGCGCCGACTTTGCGCTGGAGCAGGATCCCGCGTGTCAGCGGGAAGTGCTTGACCAACCCACGCACCTGCACGAGCGGCTCCGCGCCCTGCTGTTGCGGCGTCGCCTGCGAGATCGGCTCGATCGCGCTCACAGCCCGATCTCCGGAGCGGGGCCGACCGTCCCGCCCGAGCCCTCGGCGGCGCCCGCCGCGACCGAGACGACGCGCTCGAACTGCTCCGGCGGCGGCGGCAGGCCGAGCGCCTCGCGCGCCTGCTCGGGCGTCGAGCCCTGCCGCAGCTCTGCCCACAGCCGCCTGCGCAGCTCTGACTCGAGCAGGCACGCGACGTGGTGCTCGGTCTCGCCCGCAACCGGCTGCAACTGCGGATCGATCCGCGCGTGATCCGGCTGGGCGTAGGGACAGCGCGGGTGGAAGTGGCACCCCGACGGGCGCCTGATCAGGCTTGGCGGCGTCCCCAGGATCGGCGTCAGCGCTTCGTCACGGCTACCTTTCAGCCGCGGGATCGACTTCAAAAGCCCCCACGTGTACGGGTGCTCGGGGCCCGCGAACATCAGCTCGGCCGACGCCGTCTCGACGATCCGCCCCGCGTACATCACGGCGATGTCGTTGGCCATCTCGGCGACCACGCCGAGGTCGTGCGTGATGATCACGATCGCCATGCCGAGCTCGCGCTGCAGCCGTTCCAGCAGCGCGAGGATCTGCGCCTGCACGGTCACGTCGAGCGCCGTCGTCGGCTCATCGGCGATCAGCAGCTTCGGCTCGTTCGCGAGCGCCATCGCGATCATCGCGCGCTGGCGCATGCCGCCCGAGAACTCGTGCGGGTAGTGGTCCACGCGCTTGTCCGGGTCCGGGATGCCGACCAGCCCGAGCAGCTCGATCGCGCGCGCCCGCGCCGCCGCCTTCGACACGTCCTGGTGCGCGCGCACCGCCTCGATCAGCTGCGAGCCGACCTTGAAGAACGGGTGCAGCGAGGACAGCGGGTCCTGGAAGACCATCGCGATCTCGTTGCCCCTGATCGCGCGCAGCTCGGCGTCGGGCAGCGCCACGAGGTCTTTACCCTCGAACAGGATCCGCCCCGACACGCGCGCGCCCTGCGTACGCGTCAGCCCGAGCGTCGTCAGCGAGGACACCGTCTTGCCCGAGCCCGACTCGCCGACGATCCCGAGCGTCTGCCCACGCGCGACCTCGTAGGAGATCCCGTCGACCGCGTGCACCACGCCGTCTTCCGTCGGGAACTCGACGTGCAGGTCCTCCACGCGCAGCAGCGGCTCTTGCGCGCTCACGAGTACCGCACCCTGGGGTCCAGAAACGCGTAGGCGATGTCCACGAGGATGTTCGCGACGATGATGAACAGCGCCGCCAGCAGTACCGTGCCCTCGACGATCGGGAAGTCCGCGTGGGTGATCGCGATGTAGTTGAGCCGGCCGATCCCGGGGATGTTGAAGACGGTTTCCACGAGCACCGAGCTGCCCAGCAGCACGCCGATGTCCAGCCCGAGGATCGTCACGATCGGATTGATCGCCGAACGCAGCCCGTGGCGCAGCACCACGCGGCGCTCCGACAGGCCCTTCGCGCGCGCCGTGCGGATGTAGTCCTCGCCCATCGTCTCGATCAGGCTGCCGCGGATCAGCCGTGCGTAGATCGCCGCCGTGCCGGCCGCGACTACCAGCCACGGGAGGATCAGCGACTCGAACCATTTGATCGGATCGCTCGTCAGCCCGACGTAGCTGCCCGCGCCGGGGAAGATGCGCACCTGCCCGATGTCCGACGCGAACAGGTACAGCACGATCAGGCCGAGCCAGTATTCGGGCGCCGAGACGAGCACGAGCGCGGTGCCCATGCTCGCGCGATCCAGGCGCGAGCCGGCGCGCCTGGCGGACACGATCCCTACGCCGACGCCCGTCACGACCCAGACGATCGCCCCGCCGATGACCAGCGACAGGGTCGCCGACACGCGGCTGAAGATCAGTTCCTTGACCGGCGCGCCGCTGTAGTAGCTGAAGCCGAGGTTGAAGTGCAGGAACAAGTCCTTCAGGTACAGCCAGAACTGCGCAGGCAGCGATTTGTCGAGCCCGTAGGTATGGCGGATCTCGGCGATGATCTTCGGGCTCTGCAGGCGGCCCGCCCGGAGCTTCGCCGGGTCGGCCGTCGGCAGCACGCGGAACATCACGAACAGCAACGCGACGACGATGACCAGCAGCACGAGGCCCCACAAGAGCCTGCGGATGATGTAGCGGGTCATTGATCCTCGATTGGCATTGCCCGGGCTCCAGTTCTGTGCGGCAAGAATCGGTCAGCGCTGTGGCTACGTCGATACGCAGCTACGCCGGGGAGGCGGGCCGACCCGCCTCCCCGGCTGCTGTTGCGTCGATTACTTCAGCGATGTGAACGAGAGGTCCCAGGTGCCCGTGTTCCAGAGCTGCCCGACCCCTGCCACGTCTTTGGACTCGATGTTCGGCTGCTTGCCCCATTCGTATGGGACGACGACAGCTTCTTCGACCAGTTCGCGGTCGATCTTCGCCCATGCTTCGCCGCGGGCCTTTTCGCCGACGACCTTCGACGCCGCTTCCATCGCGGCGTTGATCTTCGGGTGGTTGACCAGGCCCCAGTTGGAGTTGGTCCCGTTCTTGGCGATCAGGTTGCCGTTGAACGGCACGTCCAGCACCGCCTGCGGGTCGCCGAAGTCGGCCACCCAGCCCACGTTCGGGCAGACGTCGATCTTTTCCGAGACGACGCCGCAGTACTTCGAGTACATGACCGTGTGCTCGACGAGGTTCAGCTTCGTTTTGAAGCCGAGGTTCTTGAGCGTCTGGTTGGCGGCTTCCGCGACGTTGTTGGCCGGAGGCGAGGAGTCGCCGACGACCTGCAGCGTTTCCGAGCCCGTGTATTTGCCGCTCGGATAGCCCGCCAGCTTCATGTACTTTTCGGCCACCGCCATGTCACCCTGCGGGTGTTCGTTGTAGTCCACCTTCGGACCCGGGTAGCCGCCGGCTTCTTCGAAGCCCGGGATGCCGATCCAGAGGTAGTGGGTCTGGATGTCCGTGACCAGTTTCCCGCCGCGCAGCTTGTCGAGCGCTTCACGATCCGTCGCCGCCCAGTAGGCCTTGCGCAGGTTGACGTTCTTGAAGGGCCCGTAGCTGTTGTTGATCGCGATGTAGCGCGAGCCCGATCCCGGTGAGATCTGCAGCTGGCTCTTGTGCTGCTGGAATGCCAGCTTGAGAATCGGCGAGGCCGGCGTGTCGGTCTGCACCATGTGGCTGCCTTCGAGCACCTGGCGGCCGATCACCTCGGGGTCGCCGCCGATCGAGACGTTGATCTGGTCGAGATAGGCCGGACGGTAGTCGGTGCTCGCGCTCCAGTTGGGGTTGCGCACGAGCGTCGCCGATTTGCCCGGCTGGTAGCCGGTGCCGAGGATCTTGCCCGAGGAGTCGGCCTTCAGCATGTACGGACCCGTCGCGACCATGTAGTTGACGTATTCGCTCGGTTTCTTCGCGTCGAACTTCTTCGCGTACTCTTCCGGCACGGGCGCCGTGTAGGGCAGCACCATCGAGGCGACCACGATCCCCGCCTGCGGTTCGGTCAGTTTGATCTGCAGCGTGTACTTGCCGGTTGCTTTGATGCCCGGCACCGGTCCGCCCTTGGCCGTCTTCATCCCTTCGATCGAGCTCAAATAGCCTTCGTAGTAGGGGTTGGCGACGTTCGGGTTGGCGACCCGGTCGAGCGCGTAGACCTCGTCGGCGGCCGTGACTTCGCGGTTGACCGGCGGGCTGAAGTGCACGCCCTTGCGGATGTTGATCGTGATCAGCTTGTTGTCGTCGGAGATTTTCGCCTCGCCTTCGGCCATGTCCGGCGTGGCCACCGAGAACGTGTTCGGCTTGTAGCTGTAGAGCGATCGCTGCGTCGCGTTGGTGATGTCGTAGTCGAGCGAGAAGTACGACTGCCCCGGGTCGAGGTGTTCGTAGTCCTCGTTCTGCTCGACGTTCAGCGTGCCGCCCTTTTTGCCGCCTGTCAGCGACTCCGTCGTCGGCGTCTGCACTCCGGCGGGGACCGTGCCGTTGGAGCTCGTGCTGCTGCTCGAGCTGCTGCTGCTGCTACTCGAGCCGCATGCGGCGAGCGCGAGCACCAGCACCGCGGTCACCCCCGCCGCCACCATCGTTCTTAGCGACCGCATACGGACGCCTCCTTTTGTCGTTGTTCGCGGCACCGGCGGATCACCGAGCCGTTCGTGGGTTGAGCGCGTCGCGCAGACCGTCGCCCAGCAAGTTGAATGCCAGCACCGTAAACAGCAGCGCGAGGCCCGGAAAGGTCATGTACCACCAGGCCGTGTTGAAGATCGGCGTGGCCGCGGCGATCATCTGCCCCCAGCTGGCCGTCGGCGGGCGCACGCCGACTCCGAGGAACGAGAGCGAGGCCTCGAGCAGGATGTTCAGCGGTATCAGCAGCGTCGCATAGACGATCACCGGCGCGACGAGGTTCGGCAGGATCTCGCGGAACATGATCCTCGCGTCCGATGCGCCCAGCGCCCGCGCCGCGTCGACGAACTCGCGCTCGCGCAGTGACAGCACGAGCCCGCGCACGATGCGGAAGATGTACGTCCAGTTGACCAGCGCGATCAGGAAGATGATCACGCTCGTCCCCGGCGAGATCGCGCCGCCGATGCAGCCGCGCACGGCGCAGGCGGCGCCGATCCCCAGGCCCAGCAGCAACACGGGGATCGACAGCACGACGTCGACGGTGCGCGAAAGCAGCGTGTCCACCCAGCCGCGGTAGTAGCCCGCGACGAGGCCGAACGTGACCCCGATCACCGTGGCGATCGAGGTGCCGACGATGCCCACCTCGAGCGACACGCGCGTGCCGTAGATCACGCGCGACATCACGTCGTGGCCGAGTTGGTCGACGCCGAACGGGTGGGCGCCGCTCGGCCCCAGCGGGCTGCCGAATTCGTCGGTCAGGTTGAGGTTCTGCGTGTAGGGACTCGGCAGACCGAGAATTTTCACGATCAGCGGCGCCGCGAGCGCGACGATCACGAGGAAAACGACGAACCCGAGTGAGACGAGCGCTACGCGATCCTTGCGCAGGCGCCGCCAGAACAGCTGCAGCGGCGAGCGGGCGGCGATCTCCTCGCCGGCCTCGGCCATGTCGAAGCCCGCTCCCGTGCCAGGGAAGATTTCGGCGGCGCCCGCGCCCATCAGCAACCGCTCCTTTCTACACGCACCACTGGGCTCCAGATAAACATCGGATGTACAGGTTCGACACCCACGCCTGGCCAACCTCCTGCTGCAATCGCATCACACGTGTCCAATCGCCAGGCTTTCCCTCTCCGCCCGGCGCCGCGCCCGCTCGAGTCCTCGGCGCGATGGGCCGCTTTCCCCCTTGCCCGCTTTGTCCTGTTGTTATTCGGGATCGCCCCGGCGCGCGCGATACTCAGGCGATGGCGGACACCCTGTTCGACGAGCCGAGCAGCGACGCCGGGCGCCCGCTGGCGGTGCGCATGCGCCCGCGCGCGCTGGCCGAGTTCGTCGGCCAGACGCACCTGCTCGCCGAGGGCTCGGCGCTGCGCACGGCGATCGAGCAGGGCCGGCCGCACTCGATGGTGCTCTACGGCCCCCCCGGATCGGGCAAGACGACGCTCGCGCGGATGGTCGCCGAGCACTCGCAGGCGGCCTTCGAGGAGCTGAGCGCCGTGCAGGCCGGGCGCGCCGAGGTGCGCGCCGTGATCGAGCGCGCCGAGCACCGCCGCTCGCTGGCCCCCGGCGACGCCGCGAGCGGGCGCACTGTGCTGTTCCTCGACGAGATCCATCGCTTCAACAAGGCCCAGCAGGACGCCCTGCTGCCGGCCGTCGAGGAGGGCCTGCTGACGCTGATCGGCGCCACCACCGAGAACCCCGCGTTCGAGGTCAACGGCGCGCTGCTCTCGCGCGTGCGCGTGTATGCGCTGCAGGCGCTCAGCGCCGAGGAGGTCGCCACGCTGCTGCGCCGCGCGGCCGAGGCCAACGTCGACGAGGACGCGATCGAGTTCCTCGCCGCGCGCAGCGAAGGCGACGCGCGCACGGCGCTCAACGCGCTCGAGCTCGCCACCGAGACGGTCGCCGAGGCTGCGGAGCAGGCCGGCGAGCCGGGCGGCGGGCGCGTAACGCTCGCCCGCGTCGAGGACGCGCTGCAGCGGCGCGCCGTGCTCTACGACAAAGGGGGCGATCGCCACTACGACTACGCCTCCGCCTGGATCAAGGCGACGCGCGGCTCGGACCCCGACGCCTCGCTGTACTACCTCGCCGTGATGCTCGAGGGCGGCGAGGACCCGCGCTTCATCGTGCGGCGGATGGTGATCCTCGCCTCCGAGGACATCGGCAACGCCGACCCGCAGGCGCTGTCCGTGGCCACGGCGGCTGCAGCCGCCGTCGAGCACGTCGGCCTGCCCGAGGCGACCTACGCGCTGGCGCAGGCCGCGATCTACCTGGCGCTCGCACCGAAGTCGAACGCCGCGGGCAGGGCACTCGCCGCAGCGCGCAGCCACGTGCGTGAGCACGGCGCGCAGGCCGCGCCGGCCTGGCTCCGCTCGGGGCCCCGGCCGGGTATGGACAAGCAGGACTACGACAACCCTCACAACCACCCTGGCCACCTATCCTCGCAGCCTCTGCTGCCCGACGGCGTCCAGGGCAGACGTTTCTACGAGCCCGACGAGGCCGAGGCCGAGCTCGCGCGGCGCCTGCGCGAGATTCGCGCGGCGCGCGGGGTCGAACCGGGATAATCGGCCGATGAGCGCAATCGTCGGCGAGACCGGCAGCGAGCGAGTGCTGCAGGCCCGCGACCCCGCTACCGGCTCGCAGCTCGGCAGCGTGACCGCAACGGCCGCCGCGAGCATCCCGGCGCTGGTCGCCGACGTGGCCAAGGTGCAGCCGCTGTGGGCGCTCTTGCGCGTGCAGGACCGAGCCCGCTACATGCGCCGTATGGCGCAGGCCGTGATCGACGACTTCGACGAGCTCGCGCAGGCGCTCGCGCGCGAGCAGGGACGCCCTGCGGCCGAGATCGCCGCGCTGGAGCTGCTGCCGGCGATCGACGCGCTGATCTGGATCGCCGACGACGGCGCCGAGGTGCTCGGCGGGCGACGCGTGGGGATCAGCCGCGGGATGGCGATCGCCAAGCGCGCCCGCGTCGCCTACGAGCCGTTCGGCGTCGTCGGCGTGATCGGCGCCGGCTCGGCGCCGTTCGCCCAGCCGCTCGGTCAGATCGCCGGCGCGCTGCTGGCCGGCAACGGCGTCGCCTTCAAGCCCGCCGCGCGCGCCGCGCTGGCCGGGGAGCGGATCGGGCGCGTGCTCGCCCGCGCCGGACTGCCCGAGGGGCTCGTGCGGATCGCCCACGGTGGCGCCGACGTCGGCATCGCGCTGGCCAAATCGCCGGTCGAGAAGATCCTCTTCACCGGCTCACCCGCCGTCGGGCGGGTGGTGGCCGGCGAGGGCGTCGCGCGCGAGAAGGAGGTGACGGTCGAGCTGGGCGGCAAGGACGCGATGCTCGTGCTCGCCGACGCTCGCCTGCCGCAGGCGATCGCCGGGGCGCTGTGGGCCGGCTGCGCCGGCGCCGGGCAGGCGCGCGGAGCCGTCGAGCGCGTATACGTCGCGCGCGAGCTGCACGAGCGCTTCGTCGAGGGCCTCGTCGCCGCGGCGCGCGCGCTGCGCGTGGGCGACCCGAGCGATCCGCGCATCGACGTCGGCCCGCTCGCCTCGCCGCGCCGCCTCGCGCACGTGCAGGCGCTCGTCGATGACGCACTCGCGCAGGGTGCCGACGCTGCACTGCGGCGGCCCGGTCAGCCCGGCCGGCTGCGAGGCGGGCTCCTTCTACGCGCCCGCCGTGATCACCGGCGTTACGCACGAGATGGCGCTGATGCGCGAGCCACTCGAGGGACCCGTGCTCGCCGTGATGGCCGTCGACTCCGTCGATCGAGGCGATCGCGCTGGCCAACGACACCGACTACGCGCTCGGAGCCTCGGTGTGGAGCGCCGATCGCTACCAGGCGCTGCGCATCGCGCGCGAGCTGCACGCCGGAATGGTCTGGTGCAACGACCACCTGCCCGCCCCGACCGTCTCACGCGGCCCGTGGGGAGCCGCCGCCGGCGGCGGCCTCGGGCGCACGCTCGGCGAGGCCGGGCTGCGCGCGTGCGCACAGGAGAAGCTGATCACGTGGGATCCGCCCGCCGCGCGGGGACTCTGGTGGGGGCCGTATGACGAGCTGCACCACGCACGCCGCGCGGGCCGTCGCGAAGATGCGCTCCGGGCGCGAGGCCGATCGTGAGCACGCTTGGCGCAACGGGGCGCTCGCGCTCGGGCGGATCGGGGCGCGCGCGTTCGGGCGCGGGCTGCCGCGCTGAGCGATTCGTTTTCGGCGCGGCGATAGCAGTTGTATATACGCGAGCGCTGATGCGCCATCTCCGTTCATACCATGGCTATCGATAACCGAGTTCCGAAGCCCGCATCCTCCTCCGGATACGGACCGATCCGCTCCACTACCCTCTGAACCATGCCCGCCCAGGCCTATGCAGGTAAGGAGTGCGTCTGTCAGCTGCGCAAGGGGATCTGCGACCAGAGCTGCGTGCAGGGGATGCTCGACACCCCCTTCTACATCGCCTGCCTGAAGCTGAGCGGGCGGCGCTGCGTGGTCGTCGGCGGCGGTGAGATCGGCCTCGAGAAGGTCGAGGGTCTGCTCGCGTGCGACGGCGAGGTGACGCTGATCGCGCCCGAGGCCGAGCAGGCGCTGCAGGACTATGCGCGGGAGGGGTCGATCCGCTGGGAGCAGCGCTCCTACGCCGGCATCGGCGACCTCGAGGGCGTGTTCATGGTGATCGCCGCAACGAACGACACCGACGTGAACATCGCCGTGTACGACGACGCCGAGCGGCGCGCGATGCTCGTCAACGTCGTCGACGTGCCGCCGCTGTGCAACTTCATCCTGCCCGCGATCGTGCGCACCGGTCCGCTGGCGATCGCGATCTCCACGGCCGGCGCCTCGCCGGCGCTGGCCAAGCGCATGAAGCGCGAGATCGAAGGGCAGTTCGGCGAGCCCTACGCGCGCCTTGCCGTGCTGCTGAACGAGGTGCGCGGCTGGGCCAAGGGCACGCTGCCGACCTACCAGGACCGCAAGGAGTTCTTCGAGGGGATCGTCAACGGCGAGCCCGACCCGGTCGCCCTGCTGCGCGGCGACGCCGGTCCGGGCGGCGCGGGCGAGCAGGCCGTGCGCGAGCTGATCGCGCGGGCGCAGGGCGAGCGATCGTCGCAGGCCGAGCTATCGGCGCAGGTGTCGAGAGCCTGACCGTGCCTGCGGTCGAGGTCGACGGCCTCGCTCGTCACTACGGCGAACGCGAGGCGCTGAGCGGCGTGTCGCTGTCGCTGCGGTGCGGCCAGACGCTCGTCGTGTTCGGCCCGAACGGCGCCGGCAAGACGACGCTGCTGCGGATCCTCGCGACGCTGCTGCGCCCGCATGCCGGCGAGGTGTCGCGTGCTCGGCTCGCGACTGCCAGACGACGCCTGGGCCGTGCGCGGCCGGATCGGGCTGCTCGGGCACGAGCCGCTGCTCTACCGCGAGCTGACGGCGCGCGAGAACCTGAGCTTCCACGCACGGCTGCACGACGTCGCGGCGACGCGCGTCGAGGAGCTGCTCGACGCCGTGCAGATGAGCCACCGCGCAGACGAGCCGCTGCGCACGCTCTCGCGCGGGATGGTCCAGCGCGTGGCCGTCGCGCGCGCTGTGCTGCACGACCCCGAGCTGCTGCTGCTCGACGAGCCGCGCTCGAACCTCGACCCCGCCGCGGTCGAGCTGGTCGATCCGCTGATCGGGTCCGCCTCGGGGCGCACGCGCGTGATCTGCAGCCACGACCCCGGAGGCGGGCTGGCCGAGGCCGACGTCGTGCTCGGACTGCGCGCGGGCGAGCAGGCGCTGCTGTCGGACGCGCGCGCGGTCGACGCCGAGCAGATCGCGGGGCTGTACCGGTGAGCACGGCCGTCCCCGACGCACAGCCGGCGGTCACGCCGGAGGCCGGCGATCTCGAGACACCGCCGGGCGCTGCGGGGCCGGCCGCCCAGCAGCGCCGCGCACGGCCCGCCGGCACGCTTTCGGTCGTGCGCGCGCTGCTGCGCAAGGAGCTGCTCGTCGAGCTGCGCACGCTCGAGTCCGTGCCGGGCATGTCGCTGTTCGCCGTGACCACGTTCGTCGTGTTCCACTTCGCGCTCAACCGCAACTCGGTCGACGGCGACCTCGCGGCGGGCATCCTCTGGGTCACGCTGCTGTTCGCGGCGATGCTCGGCATCAACCGCCTGTTCGTCGCCGATGCCGACCAGGGCGGCTTCGACGGCTTCCTGCTCGCTCCCGTCGATCGCAGCGCGATGCTGTTCGCCAAGGCGCTCGCGCTGCTCGCCTACCTCGTCGTGCTCGAGCTCGTCGCCGTGCCCGCCTTCGGCCTGCTGCTGCTCTCGCCGCCGCTCGGGCACGCGCTGCCCGAGCTGATCGGCGTGCTCGCGCTCGCCGACATCGGCATCGCGGCGATCGGCACGCTCGTGGCCGCGCTCGCCGTTCGCACCCGCGCGCGCGATCTGCTCGGGCCGCTCTTGGCGCTGCCGCTGCTCGTGCCGATCGTGATCGGCGGCGCGCGCGCCAGCTCGCCGCTGCTCGCGCTGGGCCATGCCACGGGCCCCTCCGGGCGCTGGCTGTTGACGCTCGGGCTCTATGATCTGGTGTTCGGGCTGATCGCCTACGCGCTGTTCGATTTCCTCTTGGAGGATTAAAAAAGGATGTACGGAAAGGGCCTGCGCGCTCTGAGCATCTCCACGGTCGCCGTGATGGCGGTCGCGCTCGGGCTCGTCTTCTTCTGGGTGCCGCTCGAAGCCGACCAGGGCTTCCTGCAGAAGATCTTCTACGTGCACGTGCCGTTGGCGATCGTGTCGCTGTGCGGCTTCGTCGCCGGCGGCATCTTCGCGATCCAGCACCTCCGCACGCGCGAGCAGAAGTGGGACTTCCGCTCCTACGTCGCGATCCACATGAGCCTGATCTTCGGCGTGGCCACGCTGATCACCGGTTCGATCTGGGCGAAGGGCTCGTGGGGGCACTGGTGGGAGTGGGACGAGCCGACGCTCGTCTCCTTCCTGATCGTGTTCCTGCTGTACGCGACCTACCAGCCGCTGCGCTTCGCGATCGAGGACCCCGAGCGCCAGTCGCGCTACGCATCGGTGTTCGCCGTCACGGCGGGCGCGTTCGTGCCGCTCAACTTCATCGCCGTGCGCGCCTCGACGCAGTTCCTGCACCCGCGCGTGCTCGGCGCCACCTCGAACCTGCCCTGGCAGATGTCGCTCACGTTCGTCGTCTCGCTCGTGGGCATGGTGCTGCTGTTCACGACGCTGTGCAAATACGAGCTCACGGTCAAGCACACGCGCGCGCAGCTGCGCGCGCTGCGCCGCCTGGCCGAGCGGCGCGCGGGCACGCCGACGAGCGCCACACCGCCGCCGCGCGGGCGCAGCGCTGCGCCGAGCCTGCACGCCACCGCGATGACCGCCGGCTCGCCGAGCTACACGCCCGCCGGAGCGACTCCGCTGATGCCGGCGCTGCTCGCCGAGCTGCCTGCGCTGCCGCTGCACGAGGCCGGCAAGTACGTCGCCGGCGCCTACGTCGTGCTGTTCGCGCTGGTGCTCGTCTACGTCGCGATCATGGCGATCCGCCAGAGCCGGCTCGAGCGCGACCTCGGCGAGCTGCTGCAGCGCGAGCAGGACGCGCAGGGCGACGGGAGGCGGCCCGGCGACGCGACGCAGCCAGGGTCGGCCGGCGGCGTTCAGTCCGGCGGCGCATCCGCGGACCCCTCGCAGCGGGAGTCGACGCTGGTATGAGCGGCGAGCTGCTCGCGCTCGGCATCTCGCACAAGACGGCGCCGGTGGCGCTGCGCGAGCGCCTCGCGTTCACCGAGCCCGAGGCGATCGAGTTCGAGCGCCAGGCGACGGCGACGCCGGAGGTGCGCGAGGCGGTCGTGATCTCGACGTGCAACCGCACCGAGGTATACCTCGTCGTCGGCGACCCCGTGCGCGCCGAGTCTGACGTGCTCGGCCTGCTCGCCGGGCGTGCCTCGATCCGTCCGACCGAGCTCTCCGACGCGATCTACTCGCCCCGCAACTGCGATGCCGCGCGCCAGCTCTACCGGGTCACGGCCGGCCTCGAGTCGATGATCGTCGGCGAGGCCGAGATCCAGGGCCAGGTCAAGCGCGCCTACGAAACGGCGATGCGCGCAGGCTGCACCGGCCCGCTCTCCAACCGGCTGTTCGCCGCGGCGCTGACGGCCGGCAAGCGCGTGCGCACGGAGACCGAGATCGGCGCCGCCCGCGTGAGCATCCCGTCGGTCGCCGTCGACCTCGCGCTGAGCGTGCTCGGCGGCCTCGAGCACCGTCACGTCGTAGTGCTCGGCGCCGGCGAGACGAGCGAGCTGACGGCGCGTGCGTTGAACGAGCAGGGTGCGGGCACGATCTTCGTCGCCAACCGGCACGCCGACCGCGCGCTCAGCCTGGCGCAGCGCTTCGGCGGGAGCGTCGTCGGGCTCGACGATCTGCCCGAGCAGCTGCTGGCGGCCGACATCGCGCTCTGCTCGACCTCCTCGCCGCACCCGATCGTCGGCCGCGACGAGCTGGAGATCGTGATGCTCGAGCGTCAAGGGCGCCCGCTGCTGTTGATCGACATCGCCGTGCCGCGCGACGTCGAGGCGGCCTGCGCGGAGCTCGCGGGCGTCAGCCTGTACGACATCGACGACCTGCAGGCCGTCGTCGCGCGCAACATCTCCACGCGCGAGGGCGAGCTACCCCGCGCCGAGGAGATCGTCGAGGAGGAGATCCACCGCTTCGCCCGCTGGCTCGGCCAGCTCGACACGCTGCCGACGGTGAGCGCCCTGCGCGAGCACGGCGACGAGCTCGTCGAGCAGGTGCTCGCCGAGAACGCCGGCCGCTGGGAGTCGGCCTCGCCGCGCGATCTCGCGCGCATCGAGGCGGTCGCGCGCGCCGTGATGAGCCGCCTGCTGCACGAGCCGACGATCCGCCTGCGCAGCCTCTCCGAGCAGCGCGGGCACGCCAGCCTCGAGCTGGTGCGCGAGCTGTTCGGCCTGCGCGAGGACGAGTCCTCGCCGCAGCAGGCTCCGAACGAGCTGGCAGAGGTGCACGACCTGCCGGCGCGTGCGCAAGAGGGCATGCCCAAGCGGACACGCCGCCGCCGCGAGGGCTGATGCGCCTCGGCACCCGTGGCAGCGCGCTGGCGCTGGCACAGGCGGAGCTAGTCGCGCGGCTGCTCGGGGCGCGCGCCGGAGCCGACGGGCCGAGCGTCACCGTGGAGCTCGTCCCGATCGTGACGCGCGGCGACCGCGAGTCTGCCGGCGTCGACGACGCGGCCGGCGAGCTCGCAGGCGACGGGCCGGTCGGCGAGCCGCCGCCCGGCGAGGACAAGTCGCGCTGGGTCAGCGAGTTGGAGCGAGCGCTGCTGAGCGGCGAGATCGACGCGGCCGTGCACTCGGCCAAGGACGTTCCGGGAGAGCTGCCCGACGGCCTCGAGCTGGTGGCCGCACCGGCACGGGCGGCGCCCGAGGACGTGCTGTGCGGCGCCGCCGGGCTCGACGCGCTCACGCCGAGCGCGCGCGTCGGCACGAGCAGCGTGCGGCGGATGGCGCAGCTGCGCGCCGCGCGCGAGGACCTCGACGTGGTCGCGATGCACGGCAACATCGACACGCGCCTGCGCAAGCTCGCCGACCCGGCCGAGCGTCTCGACGCGATCGTGCTCGCCCGCGCCGGGCTGCAGCGGCTTCAGAACGAGCGTGCGGTCGGCGCGGTGCTCGATCCCGAGCGCTTCGTGCCGGCGCCGGGACAGGGCACGCTGGCGATCGAGGCCCGCGCCGGAGACATCGCCACGCGCCGGGCGCTGGCGCCGATCGGCGACGCGCGCGCGCTCGCCTGCCTGACCGCCGAGCGCGCGCTCGCGCACGAGCTCGGCGCGAGCTGCGACACGCCGCTCGGCGCGCACGCCGTCGTCGCGAGTGAGCGAATGCTGCTGCGGGCGTGGATCGGCCTGCCCGACGGATCGCACTGGATCGGGGACGAGCTGATGGGCGCCGCCGCCCACCCCGAGGCGCTCGCGCACGAGCTGGCAGAGCGGCTGCGCTCGGTCGGCGCCGCAGAGATGCTGAGAAGCGCCACCCAAATCGCATAGAGAGTCGTGTGCTATGTTGTGGCCATGCGTTTGCACATAAGCTTGGACGACGACCTTGTGCAGCAGTTGGATCTTCGCGTGGGTCAACGCCGGAGGAGCGCCTTCATTGGTGAGACAGTCCGCCGTGCGCTCGAAGACGAGCGCCGGTGGGACGACATCGAGTCGAGCTTGGGTGCACTGTCGGGACATGGGCACGAGTGGGACGACGATCCGGCCGGCTGGGTGACCGCGCAGCGTTCGGGCGATCCGGCCCGCGTCGGTTGATCGTTGCCGCTGCTGCTCGATACGACCGTCTTGATCGATGCGCTGCGAGGCCTGTCTGCGGCCGAGCGTCTCCGCGACCTTCGTAGCGCTGAGCACGTGCCGTGGATATGCGCTGTCAATGTCGAGGAGATCATGCGCGGTGCGCGCCACGAGGAGGAGCAAATCGTTGAGCGCTTCCTGGGCGGCCTGCAGTTGGCGCCCCTCGGTCGCGTCGAGGGCGAGCGTGCGGGACGCTGGCGCAGGGACTACGCGCGCCGCGGAGTGACGCTCCAACAGGCCGATTGCCTTATCGCGGCGGCAGCCGTAGGTGTCGATGCGCAACTGGCGACGGGGAATCCGAAGCACTTCCCGATGCCAGAGCTCCACGTCGTGCATTGGCCGGTTGGCAAATGAATGGCCGCGTCTACCTGGTCGGCGCCGGCCCGGGCGACCCGGGCCTGCTCACGGCACGCGCGCTCGAGCTGATCGCGACAGCCGACACGATCCTCTACGACCGGCTGATCCCGTCGGCGGCGCTCGAGGGCGCCCGTCCGGACGCTGAGCTGCTGTATGTCGGCAAGGAGGGCGGCGGCGCGTCGGTGCCGCAAGAGCAGACCGAGGCGCTGATGGTCGCGCGTGCCCAGGCGGGTGGCACGATCGTGCGCCTGAAGGGCGGCGACCCGTTCGTGTTCGGCCGCGGCGGCGAGGAGGCGCTCGCGCTGCGCGCCGCCGGCATCCCCTTCGAGATCGTGCCCGGCGTGACGGCGGGCGTGGCCGCGCTGGCCTACGCCGGGATCCCCGTCACACACCGCGGCCTCGCGCGCGCGTGCGCGTTCGTGACCGGGCGCACGGGCGACGAGAGCGAGCTCGACTGGGCGGCGCTCGCTTCGTTTCCGGGGACGCTCGTCTTCTACATGGGCGTCGGGCGCCTCGCGCAGATCTCCGCCGCGCTGATCGAGGCGGGCCGCGCGCCGCACGAGCCGGCGGCCGTCGTCGAGGCGGGCACGCTGCCGACGCAGCGCACCGTGCGCGGCACGCTGCAGACGATCGCCGAGCGGGTCTCAGACGAGCAGGTCGGCTCCCCGTCGATCACCGTCGTCGGCCCGGTGGCCGAGCTGGCCGACGAGCTCGCGTGGGTCGCCGCGCGGCCGCTGGCCGGCTTGACGGTCGTCGTCACTCGGGCGCGCGCGCAGGCAAGCGGCCTAGCGCAGAGCCTGCGTGAGCTGGGCGCGGAGGTCGTCCAGGCGCCGGCGATCCGGATCGAGCCGATCGCCGGCCCGGCGCTGGACCCGGCCCCTTACGACCTGATCTGCGTGACGAGCCAGAACGCGGTGAGCGCGCTGTTCGAGCGGCTCGCCGCGGGCGGCCGCGACGCGCGCGCGCTCGCGGGCGCGCGGATCGCCTCGATCGGTCCCGGCACCGACCGCGAGCTGCAAGCACACGGGATCGTGGCCGACGTGACCGCCGAGCGCTCCGTCGGCGAGGGGCTGGTCGAGGCGCTCGCCGACGTGCCGGCGACGCGCGCGCTGATCGCGCGGGCGCGCGGCGGGCGCGAGGTGCTGCCGCAGGCGCTGCGCGAGCGCGGTGTGCAGGTCGACGTGCTCGAGCTGTACGAGTCGCTCGCCGAGCCGCTCGCCGCCGAGACGGTGGCCGCGGTCGGGGCGGCCGACTACGTGACGTTCACGTCGTCCTCGACCGTGCGCAACCTGCTCGGCGCGATCGGCGAGCTCTCGCCGTCCACGCGCGTCGTCTCGATCGGTCCGATCACGAGCGAGACGCTGCGCGAGCACGGCGTCGTAGTCGATGTCGAGGCCGGCGAGCACGACGTCGACGGCGTGCTCGCGGCGCTCGTCGCGGACGCCGCCGCCCGCCCAGCGCGATGAGCGGGCACGACGCGGCGGCGGCCGGCGGCGCGCAGGCCCTCGGCCGGCCACGCATCCACCTGCGCAGCACGGACTCGACGAACGACCGCGCGCGCGAGCTCGCGCTGGCCGGCGCGCCGCACGGGACGCTCGTGACGGCCGCCGAGCAGACTGCCGGGCGCGGGCGCCAGGGCCGGCGCTGGTCGGCGCCGGCTCACAGCGCGCTGCTGATGTCGCTGCTGCTGCGCTGGCCGACGTCCGATCGCTCTCCGACGCTGTTGCCGTTGATCGCGGCGCTCGCCGTCTGCGACGTGGCCGGCGAGGACGCTCGCATCAAGTGGCCGAACGACGTCGTGTTCGTGCGCGAGCGGGACGACGGCGAGGGAGGCTCGCTGGCGAAGGTCGCAGGCATCCTCGCCGAAGGCAGGCCGCAGCAGGGCTGGGCGGTGCTCGGCATCGGCCTGAACGTGGCCGTGCGCGTCGAGGACTTGCCGGTCGAGCTGCACGCGACGGCGGCGACGCTCGGTCGCGAGCCGCGGGAGGTGGAGCCGGCGCTGCGGGAGCTGCTCGCGGCGCTGCAGCGTCGGCTGGCCGAACCGGCCGAGCAGACGCTCGATGCGTGGCGCGCGCGCGACGCGCTGCGCGGGCGCAAGATCGCCTGGAGCGGAGGAGAGGGACGCGCCGAGGGGGTCGACGGCGCCGGGCGGCTGATCGTGGAGGTCGCAGGCGGCGGGCGCACGGCGCTCGACGCCGGCGAGGTGCACCTGGGGCTCGGCGGCTAGCCGGTGCCTGCGCCGCCGGAGGTCTCGCGCTCGCGCGTGTCGCCGGCGGCGCCGTTCGCGTTCGCGGCCCGCTCGCCGCGGTTGGCCGCGGTTGCTGCATTGGCGGCCCGGTTGCCGTTGGCGCCGCGCGTGCGTTGCCGGAGGCCCCTCCCTTGCGCCGCCGGCGCGAGTTGCGCGCGCGGCGCTTGGGGAAGTTGCGCAGCAGCTCGCGGGCGAGCGCGGGGGGCTTGCGCGCCATCCGCGTGCGCGCGCCGCGCAGCGCCTCCTCGGCCTCGGGCGTGTGCGCGAGCGCGGCGGCGAGCAGCGCGGCGGCGAGGCGGCGGTCCTGCTTGCGCGCGGCGTGGATCAGCCGCCGCGCGTTGCGCGCGTGGGCGCCGCCGGCGGAGTTGACGAGCAGGCCGAGCAGGCGCTTGGTCTCGGGCCAGCGCTGCACGGCGTACTCCTCGTGCACGTCGCGCGTGTACTCGGCCAGGCGCCAGATCCAGGCGTTGGCCTGGTCGCGGCGGCCGATGCGCCGCTCGACGAGCGCGCGCAGCATGATCTTGGTCGCCTCGCGGCGCTCGTCGCGCGGCCAGCCGCCGATGATGTCGATCGCCGTGTCGAACGCGTCGGCGTCGCGCAGCGCGGGGATGTCGGCCAGCGCGCGCAGGCGCAGCTGCGGGTTCTTGTTGCGCTGCACGGCGGTGATCAGGAAGCGGCTCTTGAGCTCGCCGGTGCGGTCGAAGTGCAGCATCGCGCGCGCCCGGCGCCAGCCGTTGGGGGCGACGCGCGCGCCGGCGAGCGCGGCCCACACGTGCTGCTCGCCGTAGTCGAGGTGCTCGACGGCGATCCGCCACAGCTCGCGCTCGAAGACGGCGAAGCGCCGCTCCTCCTCGGCGCACACGGGCAGCACGCGGCGCTCGACGCGCATCCGCCGCCCGCGCCCGCGGCGGACCGGGCCGACGACGATCGCGCCGCCGCGGTAGACGTCGCGGTCGAGCAGCGAGTGCAGCGTGACGACGGGGTCGTCGTGCTTGGTGGCGGGGTGCACGAAGTCGACGACGAGGCCTGCCTCCTTGCCGGGGTGCCGGCGCGTGACGCGCCCGACGCGCTGCTGGTAGATGCGCTTGGAGGCGGTCGGGGCGAGGTGCACGCAGACGGTCGCGCGCGGGCTGTTCCAGCCCTCGGCGAGCAGCTGCGCGTTGATCAGCACGTCGATGTCGCCGCGCTCGTAGCGCGCGAGGATCTCGGCGAGCTCGCGCTTGGGCGTCTCGCCGGAGACGCCCTGGGCCTTGATCCCCTCGGCGCGGAAGGCCTCGGCGAGGTTGTAGGCGTGGCGCACGCCGGCCGCGTAGACGACGCCGGGCACGCCGTTGAAGCGCGTCTTGTAGAGGTTCGGCGACGGCCAGGTTGAACGGCTGCTGGTCGAGCAGTTTGGCGAGCTCGTCCTGGTCGAACTCGGTGTCGACCTCGCCGCGGCGCAGCGGCACCTTGGCGATCGTGCGCACGCCGACGCCGGGTGAGATGCGCACGCAGCGCAGCGGCGCGATCACGCCGCGGCGAGCGGCCTGGGCGAGGTCGAAGCGCGAGGTCTGCGTCGGGAACAGGTCGGTCACGTGGCGGGCGATCAGCGCGCCGGTGGCGGTCATGCCGATGAAGATCGGCCCGGTCCACTCGCGGATCGCCGCCGCTCGTCTTCTCGCCGAGCGCGGTGTGCGCCTCGTCGCAGATCACGATCGTGTAGGCGCTCGAGATCTTGCCGGCGTTGCGCACGAACCACTGGTAGGTCTCGACGGTCACGGGGCCGTTGGACGGAGTCCTCGCCCTTCAGCAGCGGTCTGGAGATGCGCTTGGAGTAGCCGCGGTCGCGCAGCTCGCCGTTGAACTGGTCGACGAGGTTGCGCCGGTGCGTGAGGATCAGCACGCCGCCGGTCTGCGAGGCCTCGACGAAGCCGAGCGCGGCGACCGTCTTGCCGGCGCCGGTCGCGTGCTCGAACCAGAAGCGCTTGGCGGCGTTGGGGTCCTCGGGCTGGTCGGCGAGCGACTCCTCTTCCTCCTCGCCCTCCTCGACCCAGTCGCGCGGCTCCTCGTCGGACTCGGCCTCGGCGCTCGGGCTCGCTCGTCGCGTCCTCCTCGACATCCTCGACGATCTCGTCCTCGTCGTCGTCCGTCGTCGTCGTCCTCGTCCTCGTCGGGCGCGGCGCGCTGCACCGGCCCGAGCTCGTCGTCGTCGTCGAGCTCGTCGTCGTCGGTCGTCCTCGTCCTCGTCCTCGTCGGCGTCGTCGGGCTCCTCGTCGCTCCTCGCCGCGCGCGTCCTCGCGGCGCGAATCGCTCGGGCCGCCCCGATCGGCGGCGGGAGCGTCGTCGAGCCCGAAGATCTCGGCCGAGGCGAGCAGCTCGGGCGAGGCCGATGCGGCGGCGCGCCCGTTGCCGTTGCTCGCGTGCCTGCGCCTCGGCGAGCAGCGCGGTGAGCGTGCCCGACAGCGCGTCGACCTGGTGGGCGGAGAGGACGGTCCCGTCGGCGAGCTTGGGCTCGTCGTCGGAGAGCACGCGCTCGAGCCCGAGCAGCAGCGAGAACTCCCGGCGCCAGGCGGTCGACGGGTGCTTGGGCTTGGGGCTGGCGGCGAGCTCGGCGAGCGCCTGGTCGAGCGCGCGCCGGCGCGGCGAGCCGGGGGCGAGCGCGACGGCGGCGTCCTCGCCGTCGTGCAGGAAGCGCTCGCGCACGAACTTCTCCGCTCGCGAGATTTCGGCGGAACTCGGAATGGGCGCGGCCGCGAGGGCCGCTGAGGTGGGCTCGGCCATTGAGAGGCTCTGGACTTCGAGACGGAGCCGGCGCAGAAAGTGGCTTCGACGCGGCTCGAAAGACTGGCGTCGACTGACGCCTTCTGCCGGGTGCCTTGCGCTACCCGGCTTCTGACGTGCCTCCAAGATATAGCACGTCGCGGAAAGCATGAGGCGGCGCCGCGCGACTCCCGACGGGGCGATGGCAGGCGAGACGATCTGCCACGCTTACGCGCGATGACGCCGAGGCGCTTGTGGATCGGCGGCAGCGACGCTGGCCCTCGTGGCGCTGCTCGTCGTGGGTCTCGTCCAGCTGGCCGGATCCTCGCCGGCGCCGGTCGCGCCCGCTCGAGGCTGACGCTCGCGCAGATGCGCGCCCGGCTGGCGGGCTCGCCGGGGCCGCTGGCGGCGCTGCACGCGCAGGCGAGCGAGCTGCTCCCGGGTGGCCTGCCGGCGCTGCGCGCGCGACTGAAGGCGCTGCGCGGTCATCCGCTGGTCATCAACAAGTGGGCGTCGTGGTGCGTGCCGTGCCGGGCCGAGTTCGGCGCCTTCCAGCGCGCATCGGTCGCGCTGGGGCGCGAGGTGGCGTTCGTCGGCATCGACTCGGGCGACACGAGCCGCGGCGCGGCGCAGGCGTTCCTGCGCAGCTTCCCGGTCAGCTACCCGAGCTACTACGACCACAGCGGCGCAGCGGGCAGCGCGATCACGGACTCGACGTTCACGCCGGTGACGGTCTTCTTCAACGCGGCCGGCGGCCAGTACATCCGCCAGGGCCCCTACCCGAGCCAGGCCAAGCTCGAAGCCGACGTCAGGCGCTACGCGCTGGGGTCCGGCCATGCGTGAGCGAGGCGGCGGCAGGACGCGCGCGCAGGCGCATGCCTGAAATCCGCATCGACCCGCTCAGCGGGCACAGGACGATCGTCGCGGGCGAGCGCTCGCGACGGCCGGGCGGGGCGCCGACGCTGACCGAGGCCGAGCGCGCACCGGAGCCGATCGACCCCGAGCGCGACCCGTTCGCGGAGGGCAACGAGGACCGCACGCCGCCCGAGCTGTACGCGGTCCGGCCGGGTGGCGGTGTTCCCGACTCGCCGGGGTGGACGGTGCGGGTCGTGCCGAACCTGTACCCGGCGTTGGCGCCGGCCGGCGGACGGCCCTGCGCAGGGCGCGGAGACGCCGGACGTGGTCCCGGGTGGCGTGGCAGGCTCGGCGGCCGCCAGCGGCTCGGAGCCGCGCGAGGGCGCCCGCGGCGAAGCCCTGACGGAGCTGTTCTCCTCGCTGCCGGCGACGGGCGCGCACGAGGTGATCGTCAACGGCCCGCAGCCGGTGCTCTCGCTGGCGGAGCTGCCGGTCGAGCAGGTGGCGGCGGCGATGGAGGTGTGGCGTGAGCGGATGCGCTTCCACGAGGAGTGCGCGTACGTGCAGCTGATCGTCAACGAGCGCCGCCAGGCGGGGGCGTCGCTGCCGCACACGCACTCGCAGCTCTACGGGCTGGACTTCGTGCCGGCGGCGGTCGCGCGCGAGCGCGAGCGCGCGAGCGCGTACGCGACACGCACGATGGGCCAGAGCCTGCTGGGCGACGTCGTCGCCGAGGAGGTGCGCCTGCGCGAGCGAGTGATCGCGATCGACGAGGAGGCGGTGCTGATGGCGCCGTACGCCTCGCGCCTGCCGTTTCAGCTGATGCTGGCCCCGCGGCGCCCGGTGCCGCGCTTCGAGCAGGACGGACCGACGGGCGCGGCGCTGCTGCACGACGGCCTGCGGCGCCTGGCGCGCCACCTCGGCGCAAGCCCGCCGCTGAACATGTGGGTGCGCACGGCGCCGCGCGGCGCCGAGCACTTCTGCTGGCGGATCGACGTGCTGCCGCGGCTGACGCACCTGGCCGGCCTCGAGCTCTCGACGGACGTGAACCTCAACATCGTCGCCCCCGAGCACGCGGCGGCGCTGCTGCGCGACGCTTGAGGCTAGGCTCTCGCTCGTGCCACCTGAGGAGCGCTTCGTCCCACGCTTCGCGGCTGAGCCGCCGCAGGAGGAGCTGCCCCACGGCCGCTGGGCGCGGCGCCTGGAGCAGGAGCTGCTCGGCGCCCTCGAGCAGATCGACTCCGGCGATGAGCAGCTGGGCGAGCCGGGCGAGATCGTCTGGTACCCGGACCGCACGTGGCACGGGCGCACCTACGTGCCGGCAACGGCGCCGACGAGCAACGGCTACGAGCTGTTCGGCTACGTCCGCTACCTGGCGCCGGAGCAGGGCGGCGAGCCGAGTGACTTCTTCTCATTTATTGATTTCACGGAAGAGACAGCCGAGCGCAATCCGGACTGGCAGATGGATCTATGCGACGAGGTGGTCGGCTCGTGGCGCGGCGAGTCAGGCGCGGTGGCGGCGATGACGCTCGTGTGGGGCCATCCGCTGGTCTCGAACGGACGCATCGCGACGGCGGAGCTGGCGGGGCTGGCTGTCGACCAATGCGAGCTGCGCAGCGAGCGCTTCACGCTGATCGCCCCAGACGACTACCGCCACGACCTGCTCGAGATCAAGCTGTTCGGCGTCAGCGGCAAGCAGCTGGCGGCCGAGTCGCTCTACGCCGCAGAGGACGAGGACGCGGCGGCGCAGGACGCGGCGGGCGGCTAGCTCGGCGCTATTTGGCTCCGCCGGCGTTCTTGCAGGCGGCCAGCGCGCGGTCCCTGGCTTCTCCGGCGGGCAACGGCGAGGCGTTGACCAGTTCCCGGCACGCTTCCTGGGCGGCTTTGCGCTTGGCGTTGACGTCGCCGCTGGCGGCCTTCTGGCAGATCTCTTCGAGCTTTTCCTTGGTGCTCTGCTGCAGGTGCGGCAGCGACTGAACGCCGTGACGGCACGAGGCGACGGCGGCCGCGCCGCCAGGCAGTTTGGACGAGGTGCTCGTGGGAGTCGGGCTCGTGGTCGTCGTCGCCGTCGAGCTCGAGCCGGTCTGGCCCGTCGCGGACGTCGAGGGCGTCGCGGCGCTCGAGCCGGAGGAGCTGCTCGACGAGCTCGAGCTGCCGCAACCCGCCAGCAGCACAGCAGCGGCGAGCGCGGGCAGCAACGACGCGTGGAGTCGGCGAACCATCGCGCAGATCCTATTCTTTGGATTCGCTCTTTGCGCGGCGCTTGAACGAAGCGGCTTCCTTTGCTTCTTCGGCGGCCAGCTGTTCGCGCGCGGCTTTTTCGCCGGCCGATTCGCCTCCGGTGCTCCCCTGCTTCTTCTGTTTGCTCGGTTTCTTCGCGTGCGCTTTGGCCTTGTGCGTCGCGGCGTGACGCTTCTTCTTGTGCGCGCGCGGTTTGCTCGAAGGCTGTTCGGAGGCCTGCTTGGCAAGCTGGGCTTCGAGCTTCTTTCGCTTGGCCGCCACTTCAGCTTCTTCGCGCTTGAGGGCGAGGACTTCCTTGGCGCGCAGCTTGGCGCTCGCAGCCGCTTCCGTGGCTTCCTGGCGCTGGACGATCGCTTCTTCGCCGGCTTCGCCGCCACCGTTGCCACCGTTGCCGCCTTCGCCCGAGCCTTCGCCGCAGCCGGCGAGCAGGGCGGTCGAAGAAAGGACGAGCACGAGCAACGGCAGCCGGCGAGACTGTCGCAACCGCGCCCTGTCAAATGCTTGTGTGAGCCACTGCCACATCGTCATCCCGTTTCGCTCGGAGCCGTCGTCACCTGCTGCTGCGGCGCTGCCTGCGTCGTCGCGGCATGTTCGGCTTCGGTCTTCTTGCGTTCGGCTTCCTGCTTCTGCTGGGCTTCCCTCTTCTTGGCTTCTTCGCGTTCCTTGGCTTCCTTGGCTTCTCTTGCCTTGGCGGCCGCTTCACGCTGCTTCAGCTTGGCTTCGGCTTCCGCTTCGTGCTTCTTGGCTTGCTTTTCGGCCTTTTCTTCCTGCTTCTTGGCCTTCGCGAGCGCCGCCTTTTCGGTCTTCTTGGCTTGTTCTTCGGCGGCTTCTTCGCGTCGCTTGGCTTCGAGCTCGGAGAGCAGTTCGCGGTTTTTTTCCGTTTCGGCCGCTTCTTCGCTCTTTTCGGCAGGGACTTCTTCGTTGGCTTCGGCGGCTCCGGTGCCAACTTCGACGGGCTGAGTCGACCCGCCCGATGAGCTGCCGCAGCCACCGAGCGCCACCGTGACGGCGATCGCCAGGAGCAGCGCCAGCGGTATGCGCACCACCGCGCGGCTCAGCTTCGACATTCGCTTGAAACTAGCAGTTGACCCTCTGCCGCTCAACAGTCATCCGAGATCAGATCCGCCTGCAAAAACGGGAAAACGAGCCGAGTGCTAGGAGGCGGCGAGTGGGGCTCCCCGGACGCGCTCGGCTGCGGCCCCGGTCTCGAACACCTGCCGTGGATCGACGCGCGGGTCGATCGCGGCGAGTGGCGCTCGCGCCTTCAGCAAGGTCTCCTGATACTCCTCCTCGGCGTCGGACTGCATCACGATCGCGCCACCGACGCCGAGGCTCGCGCGCTCGCCCTCGACGACGATCGTGCGGATCACGATGCTCAGATCGCAGCCGCCGCTCAGCCCTAGGTAGCCGATCGCGCCGGAGTACACGCCGCGCGCCGCGCCCTCGAGCTCGTCGATGATCTCCATCGTGCGCTTCTTCGGCGCGCCGGTCATCGAGCCGCCGGGGAAGCATGCGCGGATGCAGTCGGGCGGCGCGACGTCGTCGCGCAGCAGGCCGCGCACGGTCGAGACGAGCTGGTGCACGGTCTCATAGGTCTCGACGTGCATCAGCTCCGGCACGTGCACGGTGCCGACCTCGCAGACGACGCCGAGGTCGTTGCGCAGCAGGTCGGCGATCATCAGGTTCTCGGCGCGGCTCTTCTCGTCGAGGCGCAGCTGCTCGGCCAGGCGCACGTCCTCGACGGGTGTCTGCCCGCGCGGGGAGGTGCCCTTGATCGGCTTCGCCTCGACCCAGCCGTCGCGTCCGACCCTGAGGAAGCGCTCGGGCGAGGAGCTGACGATCGCGCTGGAGCCGAAGCGCAGGTAGGCCGAGAACGGCGCCGGGTTTATCCGGCGCAGCGTGCGGTAGAGCGCGAGCGGGTCGACGCTCACGGCGGCCGTGATCTTGTTGGTCAGGCAGATCTCATACGTCTCGCCTTCGATCAGCCGCTGCTTGCACGTGGCGATGTCCTGCAGGTACTGCTCGTGCGAGCGGCTCAGCCGAGGTGCGACGGGCTGCTCCGGCTCCTCGCCGTCCCACTCGAGGCCCTCGATCGGCGCCGGCGAAGCCAGCCGCCGGCTGGTCTCGGCGATCCAGCGATCGGCCTGCTCGGCGCCGGCGGGCTCGGCGAGGCAGAGCACGTAGGTGCATCGCTCCAGATGGTCGAACGCGATCAGCCGGTCGGCGAACACGAAGGACGCATCGGGCAGCGAGGAGGAGTGCGCGTCGTTGCCTTCGCAGTCGGCCTTCAGCTCGTAGCCGAAGTAGCCGACGAAGCCGCAGTTGAAGTCGAAGGGAAGCTCGTGCGAGAGGTGGCGGAGGCGTCGCATCTCGCGGCTGAGGTAATCGAAGATCGACTCCTGCAGCAGCTCGATCTCACCGCCGGCTCGTTCGATCCGCAGCTCGCCGCTGCCGACGTCGTAGTGGATCTCGGCCGAGAGCGGACCACCGGTGGCGCCCATGAACGAGAAGCGGGCGCGCTCGTCGACCTTGCTGCTGTCGAGCCAGAAAGCCGTCTCGCTGGTGCCGTGGAGATTGACGAAGGCCCGTTCGGTGTCGTACAGCGTGTCCAGCCGCTCGACCTTGAGCACGAGCCCCGCGCGACCGGCGACTGACGGCTGGGGCTCGGCGGGCGCGGGCGATGCGGTGGTGGGCGCCCGGCCCGAGCGCGCCAGGAACTCGCGCGTGAGGTCGCGGAAGTTGGCGAGCAGCTTGCGCCCGTGCTCGGTGCAGATCGACTCGGGGTGGAACTGGACGCCCCACTGCGGGCGCACCTTGTGCGCGACGGCCATCAGCACGCCGTCGCTCGTCCAGGCGATCGGCTCGAGCTCGTCGGGCAGCGGCTGCGCGACGCACAGCGAGTGGTAGCGCACCGCCTGGAACTCGCGCGGGATGCCCGCGAACAGGGGCGAGTCCTGATGCAGCACCGCGCTGATGCGCCCGTGCATCACCTCGGGCGCCGAGAGCACCTCGGCGCCGTGGATCCAGCTGAGGCCCTGGTGGCCGAGACACACGCCGAGCAGCGGCACCGGGGACTCGCGGATCGCCTCGGCGCAGACGCCGAAGTCGACCTCGTACTCGGGGCTCCCCGGACCGGGGGAGATGACGATGTTGTCGAACTCCAGCCGGGAGAGCTCGGCCCAGCCGGCGGCGTCGTTGCGCACGACGATCGGCTCGTCCCCGTTGGCCTCGGCGAGCAACTGGAAGAGGTTGTAGGTGAACGAGTCGTAGTTGTCGATCAGCAGCGTCTTCACGCCGCACGCACGATGCCACAATGGGCCCGTGTCAAGTCGCCGCCGGCCGGATCGAGCGATTGGAGTCTTCGAGACGGTGCTGGTGCTCGATGGCTCGCCGGTCGAGCTCGATCCTCACCTGAGGCGATTGAGCGCGAGCTTACGCGCGCTGTTCGGGGCCGAGCTGCCGCCGCGGACGCGTGAGCTCGCGCTGGAGCGCTCCGCGCCGCTGCCGGTAGGCCGCTTGCGCCTGACGGTCGCCCCGCGCGACGACGGCACGCTCGGCGCGGCGGCGGTGGTGGCCAAGGTGGACCGTGAAGACCTCTTCCCCTCGTGGGAGCGGGCGACGGCGCTGCGCCCGCTGGTCATCCCGGGCGGCTTGGGCGAGCACAAGTGGGCCGATCGCGACCGGCTTGCGTGGACGGAGGCCGGCGAAGCAAAGGGGGCCCTGCCCCTGGTGCTCGACAGCGGCGAGGAGGTGCTCGAGGCCTCGCGCGCCAACGTGTTCGCGATCGAGGACGGCATGCTGGTAACCCCGGCTGCCGACGGGCGCATCCTGCCGGGCGTCACGCGTGCCCGCGCGATCGAGACGGCCGGCTCGCTGGGTATCGAGGTGCGCGAGGAGCATCTCGACGTGCAGCGCCTGCTCGCGGCCGGGGAGGCGTTCCTGACTGGGTCAGTGCGTGGAATCGAGCCCGTCCGCTCACTGGGCGAGGCCGAGCTCGCGCCGCCGGGGGAGCTGCTCGAGGAGCTCGCCGTCGAGATCAGGCGCGGATGGAGCGGGGTGGGCGAGGCGGGGTGGGCTCGGGCGCGGGCGCGCTGAGGATGCTGCGCCGGCATTGGTAATCAGCCGGAGACCCTGTAGTTTCGTCTCGATGCGCGGGCTGCGAACCAACTTGCGAGTCGGACTCGCGCTGACGGCGTTGCTGGCATTGGGCATGGTCGGCTCGGCCAGCGGAGCTACGTCGTGCTCTCAGGTGCCGACCGTCTACGGGATCCCGCCGTGGGGGTTCCACACAGGTTCCTACACGGGGGAAACCAGCTTCGCCAAGGGCCACGGAAACATCAACCTCGAAGCCAACACGGTCTCGGGGATCATGTGTCAACAGGATCGCGCGGGTGTGATCATCATGTCAGTGGCGCACCACCTCGTTTACCACTCCCACTACGCGATGATGTGGGGCTACCCCGGAAACATCATGAAGATCAAGTTCCGGGTCACGAGCAGCACCGACGAGAACTGCGCCGTCGGTACCGTTGGACGCGCGACCCTCTATGCGAGCTACAACGGCGTGCGTAGTGACAGCGTTCAGTTCTTCTTCCCGGCCGCGTGCAAAGACCAGCGGCGCCTCTATCACGGACCGCAGGTCAACAACCAGGTGCCACCGCTTTAGCTAGCCGCACGGGCGGAACCTGGGGTGAGCCGTGCTCCGCGTCGATGGTGCCCTCCAGGTCCAAAGGCAGGGCTTCTCTAGATGCCCCCGCCAGGAGTCGAACCTGGATCTACCGCTTAGGAGGCGGTCGTCTTATCCATTGGACTACGAGGGCGCGACGCCGGCTGATGTCCGCTCGAAGGCTACCCGGCCTCAGCGGCGAGCCGTGCGAGCGCTTGGCCGTCGAGCCGCAGGGAGGTCCACTCGTCCATCAGGCGGGCGCCGATGCCACGGTAGAAGCCGAGCGCGAGCTCGTTCCAGTCCAGGGCGGCCCACTCCAGGCGCCCGCCGGCCTCGGGGACGCACGCAGCGACGGCTGCCAGCAGCGCGCGCCCGACACCGGCGCCGCGCTGCTCGGGGAGCACGAACAGATCCTCCAGCCAGATGCCGCGCGTCGCCATGAAGCTCGAGAAGGTCGGGAAGAACAGCGCGTAGCCGGCCGGCTGGGAGTCTCGTTCGGCGATCAGGGCCTGCGCGGCCGGTCGCTCGCCGAACAGGGCATCGACGATCTGCGCCTCGGACGCGTGCAGCTCGTCGCGCAACTGCTCGTAGTCGGCCAGCGCGCCGAACAGCTCCAGCAGCAGGCCCGCGTCCTGCGCCGTGGCCGCCCTGACGGTCGTCTGGCCGCCCGTCGCGGCGCCCGCCATCATCCGCCCGCGACCTCAGTGCGATCGGGGCGCTCCGGGTAGACCTCGTCGATCGTGCTCAGCGCCAGGTATGGAGCTCCGGCGGCCCGCTCGATCGCCGCGGCGCCCCCGGCCAACCGGTCGAGCACGCTGACCACGCCGCAGATCTGAAGACCCGCCTCGTGCAGAGCCTCGATCGCGGCGAGCGTCGAGCCGCCGGTCGTGACGACGTCCTCGACCACCACGCAGCGGTCGCTGCCGTCGAGCAACGGACCCTCGATGCGCCGCTGCAGACCGTGCGACTTGGCCTCCTTGCGCACGAAGAAGGCCTTCGCGCGCGCGCCCCCGGCGAGCGCCGCGCAGGCGACCGGGTCGGCGCCCATCGTCATCCCGCCGACCGCCGTGCCCCGCCACTCGGCGACCTGCGCCGCGAGCAGCGAGGCGAGCGCGGCGAAACCGGCGGGCCGCAGGATCGCGCGCTTGGCGTCGACGTAGTACTGCGCCGTGGCTCCGCTGGTCAGCGTCACCTCGCCGATCACCAGCGCGTGCTCGCGCAACTCGGCGATCAGTCGCTCGCGGGCCGTCCCGTCGCTCTTGGGATATTCGGCCAGGTCGCTCACGAACAAGACTAATCTAGCGCTGCCCTGCGGCCGATAGCTGCAATGTGCCCTCCGCGATAGCCGGTTTCCTGCGCCTGGCCTCGATTCTGCTGTGCCTGATCGTCGGCGTCTCCTTCGTGCTGTTCGTGGTCAGCCGGACCTCGAACGCCTCGGCGCACCAGCAGCGCATGCTGAACGGCGAAATTGCTCCCCCGCAGGAAGGCGAAACGACCGCCGAAGCGGCTGCTGCGGCGAAGAAGACAAGTACGAACGGGCAGGCGCGCAAGGGTTCGCCGCGCCGCGTGATCGACGAAGTCGCCGAAGCGGTCACCTCGCCGTTCTCCGGGCTGATCGACGGCTCGAGCAGCGAATGGCTGAAGCGCGGCGTGCTGCTTGCGCTGACATTGGCGATCTACGGCTTCGGTCTGAGCTTCCTCGCGCGGATGATCCGCGTGCGACTGTAGGCGGGCGTTTCAGAGCCCGCCGGCGCGGGGGTCAGTGCTAGGGCCCGGCGTTGCCTTTGACCTCGTGGCTGCCGCCGCCGCCCTCGTTGTACACGTCCACCGGCGTGCCGTACTGGACCCAGCTGTAGATCGCCGAGGCGTTCGGGATCGGCACCCGCAGGCAGCCGTGGCTGGCCGCGTAGGTCGGCACTTCGGCGTAGCCGTGGATCGCGTAGCCGCGGATGAAGTAGCTGGAGTCGACCATGCCCTCGGAGTTCGTGCCCGGCGTCCTGTTGTACACGCGGAAGCGCCCGATCACGGTCGGCGTCGAGGGCTTGCCCGAGCTCATCGTGTACAGCGCGCGGACGCGGCCGCCCGGTTCGATCTCGGCCAGCACCTGGCGCGTGAGGTCGCCCTCGACATGCCGGCCGTCATGCGGATAGCGCACGTGGAAGGCGCCTGCGCCCGCCTGCAGCTTCTCGAACACCGTCAGGTTCGTGCTCGGCACCCGCGCGAGGCCGGTCATCTTGCGGTAGGCGATCACGGCGCGGCCGGTCCCTTCGTCGAACACGCCGTTGAGCGGCACGACGAAATGCATCGCGTTCAGCTCCGACTGCAGCAGGCGCACCGAGGGCCCGCGGTCGCCGGCCGACAGATCGGGGGAGGCAAAGCGAACGTTTTCCGAGCGCCCCGCGAAGGCCGCCTGCTGAGGCGTGGCGTAGTGAACGGCCGCAACTTTCACGAGGCCTTCGCTCGAGCTCGCGTAGCCGATGTGGAACTGGCCTGCGCCGTTACCGAGCGGCAGCACGCTGACCGTTTTCACATCCACCTTGCGCCCGTCCTTGTAGAAGCTCACCTTCACCTTCTGTTCGGCTACGTAGGGGATCACGATCCCGCGCACCACCAAGCGCGAGCCGGCGACGATGAACGGCGGCTTGCCGAAGGCGCGCTGGACCACGAGCTGGATCTTTCCCGCCACCGGCGCCGGTGGCGGAGGGGGCGGCGGCGCGGGGGTGGTGCTCGGCGGTGCCGGCACCGGGCGCAGTGGGGGTAGCGGCGCCGGCGGCGAGCGACGGCACGGCCAAGACGGCGGCGAGCGCCGCCGAGATCAGGGCGAAGCGGAGTGTCCTCATCGCGCGGATGCTATCCGCCGGCAGCGACGTTTCGCGGGCGGCGGAGCCGGCGCTGCGCGCGTGTGCGCACGCCGCGAGCCGTCGGGTCCTCATCCGGACGGCGCGGGAACGCGCGCGGTGACGCCGGCCCGCGTCAGCGCCAGTGCGATCGACGCGAGCACGAGCAGCGAGCTCGCCGTCAGCAGCAGAATCTGCCAGCCCCAGTTCTCGAGGCTGCCGAAAGCCAGCGAGTTGTTCACGCAGTGCGCCGCGATGCAGGGATAGAGCGAGCCGGTCGCGCGGTAGAGCAGGCACAGCCCGAAGCCGAGCACGGCGAGCGGCACGAGATCGAGTGCCGGCGCCGAGCCGACGTGGACCCCCCCGAACAGAAGGCCCGTGATCACGGCCGCCGGCCACACTCCACGCCAGTTGCGCAGCGCGGTGAAGATGAAGCCGCGGAACAGGAACTCCTCGCAGAGCGGCGCGACCACGCACGTCAGGGCGGCACTCAGCACGAGCAGCACGGCGCCTTTGTTGGTGCCGAGCTTTTCCAGGAGATCCTCTTCTTCGGTCTGGAACAGCGCGGTCCAGATCAGGCTGAACAGCAGGAAGCCGGCCAGCGTCAGGAAGGCGAGTCTGAAGGCACGCCAGAAGCGCGTCGGACGCAGGCCGAACATCGCGGCGGCCACCGCGCGGCCACCGATCTGCGCGAAGAAGATCGCGACGGCGATGAAGCCGGCGTCCTGCACGGCCGTGCCGGCGATCACGAGACCCGGCGGCAGGTGTTTGGCGTTGACGTCGACACCGAGCGCGGCCGCCGGGATGTCGATCAGCAGCGAGCCGACGGTGGCCACCACGAGCCCGGCGAACAGCGCCAGCGGCGCGAACCACGGCGACCATTCAGCGACCGAGGACGGGCGCCTTCCGCGCTCCGAATCGGGGCTCGCCGGGGGCTCGTCCTCGGCGAGCAGCGGCGGCGTGCGTTGCGGAGCGGCGTCCACTAGGCCACCCAGTGCCAGGTCGCGAACTGCGCGAGGAAGAACGCCAGCAGCAGGCCCGAGCATGCGAGCGCCGGCCCTCGCAGGCGCGGGCGCGCGGCGAGCCACTGGGCGAACCAGATGTTCAGCGGGAACAGCACGAGCAGGAAGCGCGGCAGCGACATCAGCGGCTGCGCCGTCACGGGGTAGGAGAGCGGCAGCGCGAGCGCGGCGATCACATAGACGCCGTAGGCCGCGGGCAGCCTGCGCAGCACGCCGGCCGTCGCCACGAGCGCCGCCGCCAGGAACGCGAGCAGCAGCAGGTTGTGCTCGGCGGCAACGAACGGGCTTTCCCCACCGGTCGCGAAGTAGGCGTGCGCCTGCTGCATCGAGAGCAGCTGCCGGGCGCCCTCGAACGCAGCCTGCAGCCCATCCCACACGCCGAGGTAAGGACCGGCGAAATGCCGTCCCCATACGTCCTGTGCGTGAAACGGGGCGAGCGCGTCGCCGCCGGCGAGACCGAGGTAGGCCATGTAGAGCAGCAGGCCGACCGGCGCGAGCGCCAGCCACAGCGCGTCCGTGCGCACGCGATAACGGGGCTTGAGACCACGCGCGCGTGGATGGTCGGGGGCGCGATCCTCGCGCGGGCCGTACAGGTAGAGGATCAGCGCAGGCAGCAGCAGCACGATGCCCGTGCTGCGCGTCGCACCGGCGAGCGCGGCGAGCACGCCGACGAGCGCGAAGCGGCCTCGCCGCGCGGCGTAGAACAGGCCGACGGACAGCGCCAGGTAGAGCGCCTCGGAGTAGACGGCCGAGAGGAAGAAGGCCATCGGCGCGAACGCCGTCACCATCACCGCCAGGCGCGCGGTGTCCTTGTCGCGCGTCTCGGCCGAGACGGACACAGATGCAGTAGGGCGTCGACGAGCGAGCGCGGCCAGCTCGAGCGTCGTCAAGCGGTGGATCCCGTACAGCGCGAGCGCGAGCGCGAGCAGCGAGATCAGCACGCCGGCGGCGATCAGCGGCAGGCCCAGCCGGCCGAGCCCGGAGAGCCCGAGCGGGTAGAGCGGGAAGAAGGCGTCGCGCGAGGACGTGAACGCACCGAGATCGGGGCGGTAGCCGTAGTGCGCGATCACGAGGTACCACGAGGAGTCCCAGCGTGCGGCGGGCGCGGCCAGGAGATCGCCGAGCCAGCCGAAGCCGCGCGTCAGGCCGGGCGGGTTGAAGGCATGGCGAACGGGGCCGAAGCCGTACGTGAGCAGCGTCACGGCACCGACCGCCCAGATCAACAGGCGCGAGCTCCACAGCGCGCGCCAGCTGTCGCGCACGGCCGCGACCCGCGCGGGCCCGAGCGCCGTCGCGGCCGCTTGGAGCCGGGCGCTGGCACGGACGAGCGCGCGCGGGCGCAGGCGTCGCGCGGATGCTCGACCGGCGGCCGCGTGCGCAGGGTCAGGCGCTCCGTGGCGGCCGGGCAGCTCGCGTGCGGGGTCGGCGATCGCAAGCTCGGCTGTGTCTGAGGTCATTGGCGATGGCTCCGCCCGGCGGGGACAGGGCGGTGCAACTGGCAGGAAATCACAATCGGGCGGGTAATCTCGAAGGTCGGAGCATGTCTCGACAGGCACGACAGCGCCGGCGCAGGCACAACCGCGCCGGCCCCACGCGGTTTCTGCTGATCGGCGGCATCGTCGCCGTGACGGCGCTGATCATCGGCGTGGTCGCGGCCGTGGCATACGTGCTGAACGTCGCTCAGTCGGCCCCGGCGATCGGCTCGCTGCATCCGATCATCGGCGGTGGCTCCTCGCAGGTGTACGCGGCCGACGGCACGCGGCTCGGCTTCATCCAGGCCGACGAGCTGCGCACGCCGATCACGTGGAGTCAGATCCCAGCGAACCTGCGCAACGCGACGGTCGCGATCGAGGACCAGCGCTTCTACAAGAACAACGGGATCGACCTGACGGGCATCTTCCGCGCGGCCGTCAAGGACGTAACCCACGGCAAGGCGCTGCAGGGCGGCTCGACGATCACGATGCAGCTGATCCGCAACCTCTATCTCGGTGGCGACCAGCACACGCTCAAACAGAAGATCATCGAGGCCAAGCTCGCGATCGACTACGAGAAGAAACATGACAAGCGCTCGATCCTCACGAGCTATCTCAACAGCGTCCCCTACGGCACGCTCGGTGGCCAGACCGCGCTCGGCGTACAGGCGGCGTCGCGGATCTTCTTCGACAAGCCCGCGGCCCAGCTCAACCTGCAGCAGTCGGCGTTGCTGGCCGGCCTGCCGCAGGCGCCGTCGCAGTACAACCCGTTCCGCGACGGCGCCGAAGCCAAGCGCCGGCGCAACGAGGTCCTCTCGAAGATGGCCGAACTGCATTACGTGAGCGCGGCGCAGGCGGACGCGGCCAAGGCAGCGCCGCTGGAAGTCAAGCGCGGCTACTTCTACTCCGAGCGCAAGGAGGACTTCTTCTTCGAATACGTGCGCCAGAAGCTCGTCGAACGCTACGGCGCGCAGACGGTTGCGCAGGGCGGGTTGAAGGTGCACACGACGATCGATCTGCACATGCAGAGCGAGGCGCGCAAGGCGATCGCGGAAGTGCTCAACGAGCCCGAAGACCCGGCAGCGGCGATCGTCACGATCGACCCTGCCAACGGCGACATCGAGGCGATGGCCGAGTCCCAGAGCTACGAGCAGTCGCAGTACAACCTGGCCGCACAGGGGCACCGCCAGCCGGGCTCGACGTTCAAGGCGATCGTGCTCGCCGACGCGCTTTCGCGCGGGGTGGACCCGAACAGCACCTTCTACGACTCGCACACGCTCTCGCCGGGCTGGCTGCCCGGCTATCCGACCTACGAAGTGAAAACGTTCGGCGGCGAGCAGAACGGCTCGATCGACCTCGTCCAGGCGACGCTCAAATCGGACAACACGGTCTATGCGCAGCTGGCGGCCGACCTCGGCGAGTCGACGGTCACCGAAATGGCGCGCAAGATGGGCGTCGTCAGCCCGCTCAAGAGCTACGCCGCGGAGGCGCTCGGCGGCCTCACGCTCGGCGTCACGCCGCTCGAGATGGCCAACGTCTACGCGACGCTGGCCGACGGCGGCTACCGCAACACTCCGATCGCGATCACCAAAGTGGTCTTCCCGGACGGTCACGTCGACAACAACTGGGGCAAGCCGCACCGCGTGAAAGTGCTCAGCGAAGGCGTGACCGCCGAGGAGACGCAGATCCTCAAAGAGAACGTCGAAAGCGGCACGGCCGGGCGTTCGGCGATCACCTGCCCGACCGCGGCCAAGACGGGGACGACGAGCGAACTGGTCGACGCCTGGCTCGACGGCTACACGCCCAACTACGCGACGGCCGTGTGGATGGGCTATCCGACCAAACGCGTCTCGATGACCGACGTCCACGGCGAGCCGCAGCAGGGTGGGTACCTGCCGGCGGAAATCTGGCACGCATACATGTCCCAAGTAGTCGAAGGCAAGACCTGCGAGCAGTTCCAGCCAGCCAAGGAATCGCTGTCCTACAGCCCGTTCTATGGCAAATTCGCAACCACGGGGCAGTCGCGCTCCTCCTCCGAAGAAGCAGGCGAAGAACCGAGCAAGCACAAAACGAGCGGACCGCAAACGCATGGGCCGGGCAAAGGCGGAACGGGCGCGCCTGCCCCCTCTCCGCCGGCGCACGAAGAACCGTCGGTCGGCGCCACCGGCGGGGCCGGACCCGGCCACTAGCGCCGCGAAGTCGGACTTTTCATCCCAGCGCTGGTAGTTTGAACCGCAGTAACGTCCAGATTGACGGGTGCACGCCGGCGTGCGGCGCCCAGATGGGGGATTCCCGGAAGTGGCAAAGGAGGACAAGGTCGAATTCGAGGGCGAGGTCATCGAGGCCCTGCCGAACGCGATGTTCCGCGTCAAGCTCGACAACGACCACGTAGTGCTCGGACACGTCGCGGGAAAGATGCGGCGCTTCCGCATCCGCATCCTGCCCGGCGATCGCGTGCGCTGCGAGCTTTCCCCGTACGACCTGGATCGCGCGCGGATCGTGTACCGCCACCGCTGAGCGCCGCAATCGCTGAGCGCGCGCTGATCGAAGCGATCGAGGCCGAGCTCAGCACCGGGCTCGGGACGGCAGGGGCCGTCGTGCGCGGCCCGGGCGACGACGCCGCTGTCGTGCGCGCACGACCCTTCGCGGTGGTCTCGCTCGACACGATGGTCGAGGGGACTCACTTCCGCCTGGGACCCGGGCAGGCGAGCGCCGCCGAGGTCGGCCACCGCGCGTTGGCCTCGGCCCTTTCGGACCTCGCAGCGATGGGGGCCGAAACGGGCGAGGCGTATCTCGCGCTCGCGCTGCCGCGCGGGCTCAGCGAACACGATGCGCTCGCGCTCGTGCGCAGCGCGGCGTCGCTCGCTCGGCAGACGGGCACGCAGATCGCCGGCGGCGATGTCGTCGCGGCACCGGCGCTGAGCGTCTCTGTGACGGTCGTCGGGTGGGCCGAGCGCGAGCAGGACCTGGTGGGGCGCGACGGTGCTCGCGAGGGCGACCTCATCGGCGTGACCGGCACGCTCGGCGCAGCCGCGGCGGCGTTGGCGCTGCGCGAGGCGCCGCACGGTGCGCTCGACGCGGCCGGCGATGCGGGCGCGGCCGTAATGGCACGCGCGCGCGAGCCGTGGCCGCGACTGAACGAGGGCCGCGCGCTCGCCAAGGTGGGCGCGAGCGCGATGATCGACCTCTCGGACGGGCTCGCCACCGACGCCGCACACCTGGGCCGCGCGAGCGGCGTGTGCCTGCGCGTGCAGCTCGCCGAGCTGCCGCTCGCCGACGGCGTGAGCGAGGTCTGCGCGCTCGCGGCAATCGGCTCAGAGGGGCCTGAGCTGGCGGCTGGCGGCGGGGAAGACTACGAGCTGTGCTTCTGCGTGGCGCCGCAGCTGCGCGAGTCGGTCGAGTCGGACCTCGCACAGCTCGGCGGCGTGGGCGTCACGTGGGTCGGCGAGGTGCTCGCCGGGCCGGCGGGGGTCTCGCTAGTCGCCGGGGATGGACGTGAGGTGCGGCTGCACGGGTTCGAGCACGCCTGGCAGTGAGGCGCGGGGCGCTGGCGTCCGCACGCCTGGCCGAGGCCGGCTGTTCGAGCTGATCGCCGGTCAAGGCTTCCGGCGCCCGGGCGGACGCTGCGCGAGCGGCACGCGCCCGGCGCCGACCGGCACCGTGCGCACGAGCCGGGCGTAGATCAGGAGCCTTTTGGCCGCGCTGAACAGAGGGGTGCAGGCGGACAGGACCAGGCGCGAGTAGCCGACGTTGCCGACGGCAGCATTGACGTCGGTGGGGGCGACGACCCGTTTGTCGATCACGGTGTAGGTGAACTGTGCGTAGGGCATGCGCAGCTTGATCTTGTTGCCCCGCCGCAGCAGGTCGACGTGGCGGAACGGCGCAAGGTAGGTCGTGCGGTGTCCGGCGATCGCCGTCGTGCCGGCCATCCCGGGGAAGACGGTTTCCGAGTAGATCCCAGGTCCGCTCTCCAGGTCGGAGGTGTCGGTGCCCTTGACAACGACGAAGCTCGCCCCGATCCGCGGGATCTCGATGCGCCCGACCGGGCTGCCGTCCTTTGCGTGGCCCTCGAGCCGGCCGGCGAGATAGGCGACGCGGTAGCGCACGTCGCCGAGATCGACGAGCTGGCGCTTTTCTTCGGCCGTGGGCGCGGCATGTTCGACCTTCGCCAGGGCGCCGCTGAGGTTGTCCTGGCGCAGTTTGGCGTACAGCGCCGAGAACGGCTCCTGCCAGACGAGCGTCACGCCCGCGTCGATCAGCGCGACCGCACCGCCGAGGATCAGCAGCACGGCGAGCGCGCGCATCGCGCGCTGCGAGCGGCGGGGACGGCGATTGGAGGAGAAGCGCGGGCCGCTCCGCGAGACTGGTGTCAGTTGGATCTCAGGCATTCTCGCGCCCAGTTATGGAGACCTATCGTCGCAGAGCCGACTCGGTGCCACCGAGGGAACCGGGCCCGGCGTAGGACATCGGCCCGCGAATCGTGATCTCCTCGTAGGGCTCATCCCCGCCACCGGCAAGCGGCGGTCCGCTGGTCAACGACAGCATGACCGTCGCCGCGGCGCACCCGAACCCGATGCTCCAGAGCAATGCGGCCGGCAGGCCGATGTGCCCACCGGCGAGCAGCAGCACGCCCATCCACGCCACGCGGCCTGGGCCGAGCCCGAGGTGGTCGGCGTAGAAGGACATCAGCAGCACGAGCGGGATCGCGCCGAGCAGCACGAGCCCGAGCCCTGCCGCCGGGCGCGGGCGAAGCTCGGGCGAGACGATCAACAGCCAAGCGTGCATCGCCGGCAGCAGCAGCAGCGCGGCGATCGGGTCGGCCAGCCACACGATCACGCCGAGCGCGAGCATCACGAGCAGCATGCCGACGCCGGCCGCATCGGACTCCGGCCGGGAGCGCACGCCGAGCCGCCGCAGCGCCATCGGCCACAGAAGCCAGGCGAGCCCGAGCACGAGCAGCACGGCGAACACGGACGCCGCCGCCGAGGCGTCGAACGACAGCGCCCTTGGCGGGATCGGCGAGGACGGAGCGGCGCTGACGATGCCCAGCGTGCCGAGCAGCACGGCGAACAGCGCGGCGATCGCGAACGGCGCGGCGCACAGCAGCGTCCACAGCGACCAGCGCGCCACCGCGAGCCGGCGGCGGCGGGCGCGCGCGAGCCCGTCGGCGGCGAGGATCAGCGGCGGCAGCAACAGCGTGCCGATCACCAGTCGCAGGGCCCACGCCGGGATCGTCTTGCGCTGCACGAGCAGCGCCGCCCTGCATCGTCTGCGGAACGTCGGGGCCGGCGTCGAGCGCGTCGACCGCGCTGAGCACGGCGCGGCCGAATCCCTGCAGGCTCGCGGCGCTCACCCGGTCGGCGGCCGACGGTCCGCTTTCGCCGCTGACCTGCACGAGCACAGAGGGGATCCCGGCGGCGTTCAGCGGACCCTGTTCGCCCACCGTCAACGGGAAGGCGAGGTTCGCGAGCTGGCCGAATCCGCTGGGCGCGCCGGGGTCGACGCCGGCCTCTCTGGTGATCGCGTCCTGGACGGTGCGCTGCAGCTTCGCCGGCGCCGAGCCGGAGGCGTCGGAGTAAGGCACGACGAACGGCTTGCGCCGCGCCGAGCCTGCGAGGTCGCCGATCACGATCGCCGCGTCGAACGGGCCGGCGTGGGCGTCGGCGAATTCGACGGCGCCCGCGTCGCCGCCGCTGCCGCCGCTGGTCGAGACGAGCACGATCGTGCGCTGGGTCTCGCGCGCGGCGAACACGCGCGCGAGCTCGAGCAGCGCGGCGGTACCGGATAGCTCGGCGCGGGCGCCGGCGCCCGCGGCGTCGCGGTGGGCCACGATCACGATCGGCTTCTGCGCGGTCGAGCCTGGGCGCTCGGCGATCACGGACTCCAGTTCCTGCTCGCCGTCGATCGTCTGTCCCTGAAAGCGTCGCGATGTGCACCGTGAAGCCGCCGGCGGCAGCACCGCCGAGCGCGCGCAGGCTCTGCGCGATCTGTCCGGCAAGCGCCTGGTCGCCTGCGCTGCCGGGGCGGCGATGCGGGAACTCGGCGGCGAGGCTGCTCAGTTCGGCGAAGGCGCGCTGGCCTTCGAAGGCATCGGGGGCCAGCGAGGAGCGCATCGGCGCCGGGGCGTCCGGTGAGCGAGAATGCGGCCACGGCGAGGGCGATGAGGAACGGCAGGAACGCCGCCCGATAGAGCCGCCCGTTGAGCATCTCTAGACCATAGTTCCGACAGCGGTCCTCCGCGCGCCCTGACGGCTTGTCCACCAGGCCGAGAGAAGCGCCACGCCTTTAGGTATCGTGCGGCCGCGTGCTGCAGCCCGTCGCCGTTGGCAACAAGACGCTCGCCGATTACACGCATATCTGCGGACGCGAGCTGATCGCTGAAATCCGCGAGCTGGCCGGAGCCGCTGCAGGGCGATCGCGTCGTGCACATCTCGGCCACCGCGTTCGGCGGCGGCGTCTCGGAGATCCTCTACACGCTGGTGCCGCTGATGCGCGACGTCGGCCTGGACTGCGAGTGGCAGGTGATCTACGGGCGCGAGGAGTTCTTCAACGCGACCAAGCTGATGCACAACGCGCTGCAGGGCGCGCCGCAGGATCTCGACGAGGAGCAGATGGGCGACGTGGCGCCAGTACAACGAGATGAACGCACGCGAGCTCTCGGGCGGTTGGGATGTGTGCCTCGTGCACGACCCTCAGCCGGCCGCCCTGTTCGGCCTGGTGCCGGAGAAGGCCAAGGGATGGGTGTGGCGCTGCCACATCGACGTGTCGACGCCGAACCCCGACACGATCGCCCAGCTGCTGCCCTACATCAAGGACTATCCGCAGACGCTCTTCCACATGCAGGAGTACGTGCCGCCGGGGATGAACGGGCACGTCAACGTCGTGCCGCCGGCGATCGACCCGCTGACGCCGAAGAACATGGCGCTGTCGCCCGAGGACGGGGCGTTCGTCTGCGGCCAGTTCGGGATCGACGTCGACCGTCCGCTGATGTGCCAGGTCTCCCGCTTCGATCCGTGGAAGGACCCGCTGGGCGTGATCGACGCCTACCGCGATCGTCAAGGAGTCGATGCCCGACGTGCAGCTCGCGCTGGTCGGCTCGATGGCCAGCGACGACCCGGAGGGCTGGGACTTCTTCAACGCCACGATCGCGCACGCCGACGGCGACCCAGACATACACATCCTCAACAACTTCAACAACGTCGGCGCGATCGAGGTCAACGCGTTCCAGTCGCACTCCGACGTACTGATCCAGAAGTCCACGCGCGAGGGCTTCGGGCTGACCGTCTCGGAGGCGATCTGGAAGGCGCGCCCGTTCATCGGCGGCAACGTCGGCGGCATACCGCTGCAGATCGAGGACGGCGTCACGGGCTTCCTCGTCTCGAGCGTCGAGGAGTGCGCCGAGCGCTCGCTCGAGGTGCTCGAAGGACCCGGCGCTCGGCAAGTTCCTCGGCAGGCGCGGCAAGGAGCACGTGCGCACGCACTTCCTCACGCCGCGCTACCTGCGCGACTACCTGAAGATCTTCACCGAGCTCAAGCAGTCGAAGTAGTGAGCACGGATGTCGAGCGTTCCGATCAGAGCGCCGACCGGATCGAGGCGCGAGCAGAGCGACGAAGCCGCGGTCACGCGAGCACGGATGTCGAGCAATCCGATCACGGCGCCGAGCGGATGGAGGCGCGAGCATGACACCTGACGTGCCGCTGCTGCTCGTGAGCAACCGCGGCCCGGTCACCTTCGACGCCGACGGCGACACGCAGCGCGGCTCGGGCGGCGTGGTCACGGCGCTGACCGGACTGGCGACCCATCGCGAAGCGATCTGGATCGCCTCGGCGATGAGCGAGTACGACGCGAAGGCCTCCGAGGAACACGGCGGTCGCTCCTTCCCGGTCCGCTCGCCGACCGGCGACGTCGACTTCCGCGTGCGTCTGGTCGTCTCAGACCCGGACGCCTACGACCGCTTCTACAACGTCGTGGCCAACCCGATGCTGTGGTTCATCCAGCACTATCTGTGGGACCTGTCGAACGCGCCGGACATCCGTCGCGAGGAGATCGAGGCGTTCGAGTTCGGCTACAACGCCGTCAACGACGACCTCGCGCAGGCCGTCGTCGAGGAGCTCGAGGGGACCGAGGAACCGGTCGTGATGATCCACGACTACCACCTCTACACGCTGCCGGGGCTCGTCCGTCGCGCCCGCCCGGACGCCTTCCTTCACCACTTCGTGCACATCCCGTGGACACAGTCGGATTCCTGGCGGGTGCTGCCGACGCGGATCCGCGAGGAGATCTTCCTGGGGCTGCTCGCGAACGACATCATCGGCTTCCACACGCGCTCCTACCGGCGCAACTTCCTGCAGTGCTGCCGCGATCTGATGGGGCTGGAGGTGGACTTCGAGCGCGGCATCGTGATCGCGCCGGGCGGCGAGCGCGAGGTTTGGGTCCGTGCCTATCCGTTGCCGATCGACCATGAGGCCACGCGTCGCATCGCCCAGCGCGCCCGGGTGGAGCAGTTCGAGCAGGAGCTCCTGCGGCGGCGGCGCGACTTCCTGATCCTGCGCGTCGACCGTGCCGACCTCTCCAAGAACGTGCTGCGTGGCTTCTCGGCGTTCGACCTGTTCCTCGAGCAGCACCCCGAGTTCTCAGAGCGCGTGACGTTCGTCGCGCAGATGATGCCCTCGCGTACCGACGTGCCGCAGTACGCCGAGTACCTCGAGGCGATCGAGGCGATCGTGGCAGTCGTCAACCACCGCCACGGCACACCCGACTGGATGCCGATCCAGCTGAAGCTGAGAGACGATCTCGAGGAGGCGATGGCCTCCTACAAGCACTACGACGTGCTGCTCGTCAATGCGATGTTCGACGGCATGAACCTGGTCGCCAAGGAGGGTCCGATCGTCAACGAGCGCGAGGGCGTCTCGATCCTCTCCGAGAACACCGGCGCGCACGAGGAGCTCGGCGAGTTCGCGCTGTCGGTCAACCCGTTCGACATCCAGGAGCTGGCCGACTCGATCCACGCCGCGCTGACGATGGCTCCGCAGGAGAAGCAGCGGCGCGCTCGGGGACTCGTGCAGATCGTGACCTCGCGCGACCCAGGCGACTGGATCGACGAGCAGCTGGCGGACATCCGCGCGAAGGGCCGGACCCGCTAATCTTGCTGCTCGGCGTGCCGTGCGATACGGCGGCGCGCCTGTTCTCGCATGACATTGCCCGCACCTACATACGACCTAGTGCTGCTGCTCGACCCCCAGGCCGACGATGCCACGCGCGCGAAGCTCGTCACCGACACGCGCTCCTCGATCTCGGCACAGGGCGAGTTGCTGCGTCATGACGAGTGGGGCGAGCGGGCGCTGACCTACCCGATCGAGCGCAGGGCCAGTGCGCGCTACCACCTGATGCAGTTCCACGTGGCCGATACCGAGTTGCTCAGCAGCCTGGATCGCACGCTGCGCCTGGCCGACGAGGTGCTGCGCTTTCGCATCATCAAGCTGGCGCCGGGCGTTCCGAGCGCCCCGGACATGAGCGCCGCCCCGGCGGCGACGCCGCGCAGCGAGTCCGCTGAGGGCGAGCCGGCCCCGGCAGCAGCCGAGGCCGCGCCGACAGAGACGGCTGCCCCGGCTGAGGCGCCTGTCCCGACAGAGACGGCTGCCCCGGCTGAGGCGCCTGTCGCGGCCGAGCCCACCGAGGCCGCGCCCCAGGCTCCAGCCGACGCCGAGCCGGCGGCCGAGGTCGCCGTCGGCGAGCCGAGCTGAGCTCGCTGCACCGCCGGGCGCAACGACGCGGCTCGAGCGGAATGCAAGCCGGACGCCAAGCGTCTACGCCCTCGTCGCGGGCGTAATAAGATCGAGGGCATGGGCTGGGCTGAAGACATGGGCGAGGGTGCGGGCAGCCGCACCGACGTGCTCCGCGCGTCGCCGCCGATGTTCGAGTCGCGTGTGCTCGATGCGCTCTCGCGTGTGCACCCGATCGTGCCGGTGCTGATCTTCGTCCCCGGGATCGCCTACCTCGAGGGCTGGAGCCTTGCCAGCGTCAATGTGCTCGTCTCGCTGGCGCTGTTGATCGGCGGCTACGCCCTGTGGACGCTGTTCGAGTACTGGCTGCACCGGATCGTCTTCCACTTCGAGCCGGAGGCGGGCCTCGGCGCGCGCATGCACTGGATCATCCACGGCGTCCACCACGACCACCCGAACGACCCGATGCGCCTGGTGATGCCGCCGGCCGTGAGCGTGCCGTTGGGCGCGGCGGTGTTCGGCCTGCTCTACCTGGCCTTCGGCGAGGACTACGCTCCCGGAATCGGCGCCGGCTTCTTCGTCGGCTACTTGGTGTACGACATGATGCACTACTACCTGCACCACTTCCGCGCACGGGGACCGCTCGGGCGGATGCTGCGCGAACGGCACATGCGCCACCATTTCCAGGACGACACGCGTGGCTTCGGCATATCGGCGCCTTATTGGGATGAGGTGTTCGGCACCTCCCCGCGCGCGCGCCGTGCCCCGGCCGGCGCCGCGGACGACCGCAATTAGCGGGCTCGACGCGCGGCGCGCGAGGTTCGCACCCGCAGGCCGGTCTAGACTCGTCCGTTCGTGATTTGAGAGTCGAGCAGCCTGAGAGAAGGCAAGCTACAAGCCGAAAGGAAGAGGAGCCGTGGCCGCCACCAACATCAACAGGGTCGTGATGACCGGAAACCTGACCGCCGATCCGGAGCTGCGCTCGCTGCCGAGCGGCACGTCGGTCTGCAAGCTACGCATCGCCTGCAACACGCGGCGCAAGGACGGCGCATCCGGCGAATGGGTCGACAAGCCGAACTACTTCGACGTCACCGTGTGGGGCGCGCAGGGCGAGAATGCGGCGCGCTACCTGTCCAAGGGACGGCCCGTCGCGATCGACGGACGCCTGGAGTGGCGCGAGTGGGAAGCGCAGGACGGCACAAAGCGCCAGGCAACCGATATCATTGCCGATTCGGTGCAGTTCCTGGGCTCGCGTGAAGACGCCTCCGGCGGAGGCGGACCGATCGGAGCGCGTCAGTCGGGCGGAGCTCCCTCGGGGGGCGAGGTGCCGATCGATGAAGGCGACTTCCAGACTGCGCCCGCCGGCAGTACCGGCGACGACGACATCCCGTTCTGAGCATCACCAGTTACAGAGAGGTTCTTGTGCATTCACCCGTTCCCACGCCCACCTACTGCAGCCGCTTCGGCGGCGGGCTCCGCTGATGGCCAAGGCACGCGGACGCGGCAAGCCGGTTCGCCGGCGCGACAAGAAGGGCGGGATCGGAAGCGGGCGGCGCAAGTCCTGCCAGCACTGCCGCGACAAGGTCGAGCAGGTCGACTACAAGGACGTCGCCTCGCTGCGCAAGTTCATCTCGGAGAAGGGCAAGATCCGCTCGCGCCGGATCACGGGCTCCTGCCGGCGCCACCAGGTGCAGATCGCGCGCGCCGTCAAGCGCGCGCGAGAGCTCGCGCTGCTGCCCTACGTCAACGAGGGCGGGCGCGAGGACAGTCCGCGGCGCGACCGCGGCGACCGCGACCGCTAGGAGCACGATGCCGGACGCCATCCTTCTGCAGGACGTCGAGACGCTCGGCGAGCAGGGCAACGTCGTAGACGTCTCCAAGGGATATCTGCGCAACTACCTGATGCCGCGCAAGCTGGCCCAGCCGGCGACGAAGGGCGCGGTCGAAGCGATTCGCCAGCGACAGGAGGCCGCCGAGCGCGCCGAGCGAAACGCGATCGAGAAAGCCGAGGAGAACGTCAACCTGCTCAACCGCACGGTGCTGACGATCCCTCAGCAGGCGGGAGCCGACGGTCGCCTGTTCGGCTCGGTCACGGCCCAGGACATCGCCAACGCGATCAAGGAAGCGCGTGGTCTGAAGATCGACAAACGCAACGTGCACCTGCCGGAGCCGATCAAGAACGTCGGCACCTACATGGTCGTCGTCGAGGTCGTCGACGGCGTCCCCGCGACCATCAAGACGATGGTCGTCGCGAAGAAGTAGCGCGGCGGCGGCGCCTGCGCGCGGCGGCTGGCCCGCCGCCGCCCGTGCGAACATCTGTTCGTGCGCAACAAAAACATCCGTAGGAGCGGGGAGTCCTCCCAGGCGGCCGCCGGCCCCACCCTAGACTCGCCCAACCCATGAGCGCGGTTGCGACAACCAACGGCACGAACGGCGCCTCGCGTGCGGGCCTCACGCCGCCGCACAACCTCGAGGCCGAGCAGTCGGTGCTCGGGGCGATCCTGCTGTCGGACCGCTCGCTGTACGCGCTGGTGATCGAGGAGGGACTGCGCGCGGACGACTTCTATCGCGAGCGCCACGGCGCGATCTACGACGCGATGCTGGCGCTCTACAACGAGAGCGAGCCGGTCGACACGCTGACTGTGATCGACCGCCTGCGCCAGTCGGGCAAGCTCGAGGAGATCGGCGGCGCGGCGGCCGTCGACGAGCTCACCGGAGTCGTGCCGTCGGCCGGTCACGCGCGCCGCTACGCGCAGATCGTGCGCGAGAACGCGCTGCTGCGGCGGCTGCTGAAGGCCTCGTATGAGATCCAGGAGAGCGTGGCCGGACACCAGGCGCCGCCGCGCGAGCTGGTCGAGCAGGCGGAGAAGGCGATGCTCGAGGTCGCGCGCGACGACCGCCAGCAGGACTTCAGGGCGATCGAGGAGGTGCTGCACGAGGAGCTCGACAAGCTCCACCGGCTGTCGATCGAAGGCACTTCGCTGACGGGCACGCCGTCGGGCTTCAAGGATCTCGACGAGATCACGGGCGGCTTTCAGCCGGGCAACCTGATCATCATCGCTGCGCGCCCGGCGATGGGCAAGAGCGCGCTCGTCTGCAACATCGCCGAGAACGCGGCGGTCGAACACAACAAGCCGGTCGCGCTGTTCTCGCTGGAGATGGCGGAGGCCGAGCTGGCGCAGCGCTTCGTCGCCTCGCAGGCGCGCATCAAGGGCGAGGAGCTGCGCAAGGGACGCGTCGCCGAGCAGCGCTGGCCGAAGATCCTCAAGGCCTCGCAGGTGCTCGCGGCGGCGCCGCTGTGGGTGGATGACTCGAGCGACGTCGGCATGCTCGAGATCCGCGCCAAGGCGCGCCGGCTGCACAGCCAGTGCGAGGGCGGCCTCGGGCTGATCATCATCGACTACCTGCAGCTGATGCGCACGGACAGCCGCTACGACAGCCGCGTGACAGCGGTCGGCGAGCTGAGCCGCGGGCTGAAGATCCTCGCGCGCGAGCTGGGCGTTCCGGTGATCGCGCTCTCGCAGCTGAGCCGCGCGGTGGAGACGCGCCCGGACAAGAAGCCGCAGCTCTCCGACCTGCGCGAGTCGGGCAACCTCGAGCAGGACTCCGACCTCGTGATGTTCATCTACCGCGACGAGTACTACAACGAGGACTCAGAACGTGAGGGCGAGGCCGACCTGATCATCGCCAAGCATCGAAACGGGGCCGTCGGCAAAGTCACGCTGACCTTCCAGAAGGAGTACCCGAAGTTCAACAACTACGCCGGTGAGCGCTACGCGCCGTGAGTGAGCTATCCGGCATAGAGACACGCGCGAGCTTGGCGGCGGACGGGCCGTGCCCCTACGGGCTGTGCGACGGCAGCGGCTTCGTGATCGACGAGCAGACGAACACGGCGAGCGACTGCCGCTGTCGCGCCGGGCGCATCGCCAAGCGGCGGATGGCGGGCCTGGAGGGCCGCATGCCGAGGCACTATCGCGGCGTCTCCTTCGAGCGCCCGCCGGTGCCGGAAATCGCGCGCGTCGCCCCGGACGTGGTGCAGGAGGTACGCCGCTACGTGCGCGACATCGACGCGAACCTCGACGCGGGACGAGGGCTGTGGCTGATGGGCGACGTCGGCACGGGCAAGACGACGCTCGCGATGATCGTCTCCAAGGCGGCGATCGACGCCGGGCACTCGGTGGCGATCTACTCGCTGCCGCGTCTGCTCAACCTGATCCGCGCGGCCATCGAGACCGAGGCGGGGATGATCGGCTTCCTCGAGCAGCTCGCCGCGGTCGACCTGCTGCACATCGACGACCTCGGGGCGGAGAACACGACCGAGTGGGTGCTCGAGCAGCTCTACTCGATCGTCAACAGCCGCTACGAGGACGAGCGGGCGATGATCGTGACGACCAACCTCCGCTACGACGAGCTGATCGAGCAGCTCGGCGAGCGCACCGTCTCGCGGCTGGTCGCGATCTGCGGCGACGGGCTGCCGCTGTTCGGCGAGGACGACCGGCTCAAGCGCAGAGCGCCTGCCGCGCGCACGGAGGAGCCCGCCGAGCCAAGGGTGCGCTTCGCAGGGGCGCGTGACGGCGGCGCGGGCGAGGCCGACACGACCGTGCAGGCCCGCCTGGCCTGAAGCTTCGGCTTCCTCGCCGCGACCGCGGGCTTGGACGAGGCCCTCCCCTACGTAGACTGCACCTGACATGCCCGGAATCGTGATCGTCGGCGCCCAGTGGGGCGATGAGGGGAAGGGAAAGATCACCGACCTGCTCGCCGAGCAGGCGGACGCGGTCGTGCGCTTCCAGGGCGGCAACAACGCCGGGCACACGATCGTGCGCGACGGCGAGGAGTGGAAGCTGCACCTGATTCCCTCGGGGATTCTCTATCCGGGCAAGTGCTGCGTGATCGGAAACGGCGTCGTGATCGATCCGAAGGTGCTGATCGGCGAGCTCGACGCGCTGCGCGCGCGGCGCGTGGACGTCGGCGGCCTGCGCATCTCAGCCAACGCCCATCTGATCATGCCCTACCACCTGCTGCTCGACCATGCCGGCGAGGCGAAGCTGGGCAGCCTGCAGATCGGCACCACACGTCGCGGAATCGGCCCGTGCTACGCGGACAAGGCGGCGCGACTGGGGATCCGCCTGCAGGACCTGCTCGACGAGAAGATCCTGAAGAAGAAGATCGTCGCCGCGATGGAGCCCAAGCGCCTGTCGCTGCGACCGTTCGAGAAGGACCCGTCGCTGGACCTGCACACGATGACCGAGGAATACCTGACGTTCGGTCACCGCCTGGAGCAGCACATCGCGGACACCTCGAAGCTGATGTGGGATCTGCTCGACGACGGGCAGAAGGTGATCTTCGAGGGCGCGCAGGGGGCGATGCTCGACATCGACCACGGCACCTATCCATTCGTCACCTCCTCCAACCCGCTGTCCGGCGCGGCCTGTGTGGGCACGGGCGTCGGCCCGAAGGACATCGACGAAGTGTGGGGGATCTCCAAGGCGTACACGACGCGTGTCGGCGCAGGGCCGTTCCCGAGCGAGCTGCACGACGAGATGGGCGAGCTGATCCGCTCGCGCGGCGGCGAGTTCGGCACGACGACCGGCAGACCCCGGCGCACCGGCTGGCTCGACCTCGTCGCGCTGCGCTACGCGGCGCGGCTGAACACGCTCACGGGGCTCGTCGTGACCAAGCTCGACGTGCTCTCGGGACTCGACCGGATCCAGATCTGCACGAGCTACCGCGGCGCCGAAGACGCCGTGTTCGAGGACTTCCCCTACCACCAGACGGTGCTCCACCACTCGACGGCCGAGCTGACGGAGCTGCGCGGCTGGAGCGAGGACCTCGGCGAGTGCCGCACGCTCTCAGATCTACCCGAGGGCGCGCGCGAATATCTCGACTACGTCGCCGAGCACACGGGGGCGCCGGTCACGCTGATCGGCGTCGGCCCGGGCCGCGAGCAGACGATCTGGACGGACGCCGGGCGCGAAACACTGCTCGGCCAGGGCAGGGGCGCGGCGGACCCGACGAGCGTCTAGCGCGACCGGCCTGCCCCCAGACCGGCAAGACCACGGCGGGGCTCTAGCCTGCAAGGCATGAGCTCACGCCAAGAACAGACTCCTTATCTGGACGCACTGCTCGATTACGCCGAGCGCGACCCGGCGCGCCTGCACGTGCCCGGCCACAAGGGTGGCCCCGGCGCCGACCCCGGCCTCGCGCACGCGATCGGCGAGCGGGCGTTGAGCCTGGACATCCCGGCGCTCACGCACGGGATCGACGTCGGTCCCGTGCCGACGCCGTTCGAGCTCGCGCAGGAGCTGGCGGCCGAGGCCTGGGGAGCGACGCGCGCCTGGTTCCTCGTCAACGGCGCTTCGCAGGGCAACCTCTCGGCCGGGCTCGCGCTTGCTCACTATGGAGACGAGATCGTCGTTCAGCGAAACGCCCACTCGAGCGCGATCGACGCATTGGTGCTCTCTGGCCTGCGACCGACGTTCGCCGCGGCCGAGGTCGACCCGGAGCTGGGCATCGCCCATTGCCTCTCGCCGCAGACGCTCGACGACGCACTGGCGCGGACGCCGGGAGCGGTGGCCGCGTGGATCGTCTCGCCGACCTACTTCGGTGCTGTCGCCGACGTGGCGGCGCTCACCGGCGTGGCCCATGGGCGCGGCGTGCCGTTGATCGTCGACGAGGCCTGGGGCGCGCACCTGGCCTTCCACGAGCAGCTGCCTGCGCACGCGCTGTCGCTCGGCGCCGACCTGGTGATCTCGAGCACGCACAAGATCGTCGGCAGCCTGACGCAGTCGGCCATGCTCCACCTCGGCGCCGGCGGGCGGATCGGCGCCGACGCGGTCGACCGGGCCGTGACGCTGACGGAGTCGACGAGCCCGAGCGCGCTGCTGACGGCGTCGCTCGACGGTGCCAGGCGCCAGGCCGCCGTGCACGGGCGGGAGCTGCTCGACGAAACGATGCGCGGGCTCGTGCAGACGCGCGAGCAGATCAGGGAGATCGAGGGGCTCGACGTGCTCGACGAGCGCTTATGCGGGCGCTCGGGCGTGTTCGCCTACGACCCCCTGCGCGTCGCGATCGACGTGCGCGGGATCGCGGCCAACGGCTACGAAATGGCGCCGCTGCTGCGCGAGCTGGGAGACATCAACCTCGAGCTGTACGCCCAGAACGTGATCGTCGCCGTGTTCGGCATGGGCGAGCGTGCGATGCCCGAGGCCGCGCGGCTCGTGCAGGCGCTGCGCGATGCCGTCGAGCGGGTGGGGCTCGACCCGACGGGCGAGAGCGCCAGCTTCGCAGCGCCGCCGCCCTGGGGTGAGCTCGCGATGACTCCACGTGAGGCGTTCCTCGGCAAGCAGGAGGTCGTGCCGGCCGGGCAGGCCGCCGGGCGGATCGCCGCCGAGTCGCTTGCGACCTACCCGCCGGGCATCCCCAACGTACTGCCCGGCGAGCGCCTGACCGCCGAGACGCTGGCCTACATCCAGAGCACGCTCGAGCAGGGCGGCAGCGTGCGCGGGGCGAGCGACCGGCTGCTGCGAACGGTGCGCGTCGTCGCCGAGCGTTGAGCTCGACGCGCGCGTGGAAAAGTGGGCCGTGCAGGAATCGAACCTGCAACCTTGGGCTTAAGAGGCCCCTGCTCTGCCGGTTGAGCTAACGGCCCGGAAGGGCGCCGGCACTGGCCGGCTCAGGCAGCGATTCTAGCCGAGGGCGGCTATTTGGTCTTGCCCGTCGTCGTGCCGGTCGGAGTCTTCGGCTGCGCCGTCGTCGTTTTGACCGCGGTTCCCTGGAAGCCGCCTTGCCCGTTGGTTTTGCCCGTGTAGACCGTGCCGTTGGTCGTCGTCGTGAGGACTTCGCCTTCGGGGCCCTTCTTGACCGATTCGAGTTCTTTCTTCACGCGGTCGCGTTCGGCGGCGGGCGCGAGCGCGACGGCCTTGGTCGTGGCCAGGTCGCCGACCCGCGTGTTCTTGGCTTTGTAGGCGTACTCGGCGAGCGCCGCGTAGTAGGAGGCGTTCTTCGGTTCGGCCGCAACGACGATCTGCAGCACCTGCACGGCGGACGCTCGGCTGGTTGAGCCCTTCGGCGCCGTACACGCGCAGCATCAGCTTGGCCAGTTCCAGGCTCGGCTTGGGCGGATTCAGCGCGAGATAGCTTTCCCACGAGCGGGAGGCCTGTGAGAACAGTTCCTTGCCCTTCGCCGTCGGCGCCCCGGTCTGCGCGTTGACGTACGCTTCGCCGCCCGCTTCGTGCAGCTGCGCGGCCGTCAGTTTTTCCCAGGCGGCGACGTTGGTCGGCTGCTTTTTGACCTGCTTGTCGTACTTCTTGATCTGGTTGGAGAAGCTCGCGCCGCCGGAGCCTTCGTTTTCGGTCGCCGCGTTGAGCAGACCGCCGCCGCCCGACCCCGCGCCGACTCCGAACAGGATCAGCCCGCCGCCGACCAGCAGCGCCAGGCCGACGTAGATCACCTTGACCGCGCGACGGCGGTGCTTGCCTCTGAGGTCGAAGAGCATCAGCTCGTGTGGTCTGGATCGACGTGGTCGATGATCTGCTGCACGCTTTGCTCCGCTGTCTCTTCCGGATGCGGCGCCGGACTCCCCGTAGAACCCCCGGCACCCTGATCGCGCCGGGCGGCTCTCCGTCCGACAAGCGCGGCCACCAGGATACTCGCCTCATACAGCACGTACAGCGGGACCGTCTCGAGCACCAGCGTGATCGCGTCGCCCGGCAGGAACGCAGCGACCGCCGCGCAGGCGACGATCGCGTAGCGGCGGCTCTTGCGCAGCTGCTCGACCGTCACCAGGCCGATTCGCGTGACGCCGAGGATCACGACGGGCACCTGGAACACGAGGCCCATCGCCAGCAGCACCGTGGCGGCGAATTTGTAGAACTGGCTCGCCTGCACGAGCACGTTGAACTCGCTCGCGTTGAAGTTGACGAAGAAGCGCACCGCCGCCGGAAGCACGACGAAGTAGCCGAACAGCACGCCGGCCGCGAACAGGAACGGCACCGCCATCAGCAGCGGTTTCGCCGCGCGTTTCTCATCGGGGCTGAGCGCGGGTACGACGAAGCCGTACACCTCGTAGAGGATCAACGGCAGCGAGATCACGAGCGCGAACAGCAGCGACACCGTGATCGTCGTCGTGAACGGCTCGCCCACGCCGAGCGTGACCGGGTTGTCGCCGATCGGCTTCTTCGGGATCTTCGCGACGTCGGCCTTCATCGCCGCGATCAGCGCCGGCAGCTGCGCGCGCGCCGCCGGCGAAAGGCCGCTGCCGGGACGCTCGAGCGCTTCCAGCGCCGCGCGCGTGTCGCCCGAGAGCTTGAGCACGCCCTGCTGCGCGAGCACCGCCTGGCCGACCGTGCCCTGGCCCTTGGCGACCTGCTTCTTCGTCTGCGTCTGCAGCGGCTTGTTGAGGACGTGCAGCAGTTCGTGGTTCTGCCACAGGCAGACGCCGAACACGACCGCCAGCACGATCCCGCTGATGATCAGGCGCGTGCGCAGCTCGTCGAGATGCTCCACGAGGCTGAGGCGCTCCTCGTGGCCGATCGGGCGGATGGCGGTGGCCATAGGCAACCCCAAGCTACCACCGAGTCCTTGCCGCCCGTGCGCGTGGCCGACCGCTCTCGGGCACCGTTGCACGGAGGACCGGCTGCGGGTGCAATGCGCTAAAGCCGTCGCTGCCTGCCGTCGATGAACCCCCTGAGCAGGCATGCAGACCCCAGAAAGCCCCGATATCCACCCCCGCGCACCGAAGCCCCCGCAGGCCGCGGCGAAGACCGCAGCCAAGGGTCAGGAGCGCTCGGGGAACGCCGCCGCGCCTTGCACGCCGGACCAGCTGCACGTCTGCTTCAACTGCGGCGGCGAGCTCGTCTACCCGCTCGACTGGTGCGAGGAAGGCGTCCGCCACTGGCGCATCGTGCTGCGCTGCCCCGAGTGCGAGTCCCGCCGCGAGGGCGTCTTCGAGCAGGCCGCCGTCGAGCTGCTCGACGACGAGCTCGACCGCGCCGCCGGCGCACTGCTCGGCGACCTCCGCCGCATGACGCACGCCAACATGTCCGAGGAAGTCGACTTCTTCGTGCGGGCGCTGGACGCCGACCTGATCACCCCGTCGGACTTCTAAGCGCCTCGGCGCAAGCAGCGCCTTAGCCGGCCCGGACGGCCGCGAGACAGCCTTCGGCGCGAGAGCCAGGCGGCCCGGATGGCCGCCCAAGTGACGGTCGTGGCGACCGGAGCGTTCACAAGTTGTAGCGAGGAGCGGAGGCCGGCTCGACTAAGAGGCCGGATGCCGTTTACCGGTTGCGCCACAGCCCGAGCGCATGCGACCTGCCCCACCTCGGCAGCGTGCTACCTGTAGCGCTCGACCACGGCGTCCGCGACCAGATCCAGCAGCCCCGCCCGTCCGTCAGGCAAGATCGCCGGCAGCTCGGCCTTGGCCTCGGCGACCACGCCGAGCGCCCGCTCGCGCGCCTCGTCCAGTGCGCCCGTGGCGGCGATCCGCTCGCACAGCTCCTCGGCCTGCTGCGGACCGCTCAGGGCTGCGAGGTCCAAGCACGCGAGCTCCGGCGTCGCGCTCGCGCGCGAGGATGAACGGCAGCGTGACCGTGCCGTCGAGCAGATCCGTGCCGCGCGCCTTGCCGGTGCGCTCGACCGGGCCCGAGACGTCGAGCACGTCGTCGAGCATCTGGAAGGCCAGGCCGATCCGCCGGGCGAACGCGCCGAGCGCGTCGGCCAGCTCGCTCGAGCCCTGCGCCGCCGTCAGCGCCCCGAGGCGGCAGGCCGCCTCGAACAGCGCCGCCGTCTTCAGCTCGCAGCGGCGCAGGTAGCGCTCGACCGGCACGTGCGCCGCATAGGCGTCCTCGCGCTGGAGCAGCTCGCCGGCCGCAAGCGCCGAGCTCGCGTCCGAGAGCGCGCGCAGCTGGATCGCGCTCTCGTTGCGAGCCAGCTCGGCGAAGGCGAGTGAGAACAGCAAATCGCCCGTCGCCACCGCGACCTCACGCCCGGCCTCGGCCGCGACCGTCGGATGACCGCGGCGCAGCTGCGCGCCGTCGATCAGGTCGTCGTGCACGAGCGTCGCCGAGTGCACCAGCTCGACCGCCACCGCCGCGCGCTCGAGGCACTCCTCGCCTCCCACCGTCGCCGGCGGTCCGCCTGCCGATTCGGCTGCGAGCACGACCAGCAGCGGGCGCAGGCGCTTGCCGCCCGCCCGCACCGTCGCATTGGCGTGTGTCGCGAGCGGCTCTCCGGCCCGCGCCGTGACCAGCTCGAGGTGGCGCTCGGCGCGGTCCATGCGCTCGCGCAGCTCCTCGCCCCCGCGGCGCATGATCGCGTCGACGCCCTCCACGCCTTCCTCGGCGCTCGTCGCCCGCGCGCCGTCGAGCGCGCTCACCGGTCGCCACCGCCCGCGATCGCGCCAGGCGGCACCGTGCCCGCGTGGATCGCGACGATCCCGCCCGCCAGCAGCACGTAGGAGATCTCCTGCAGCCCCGCGCGGTCGAGCTCGGCCGCCAGCGCGCGCCGGCGCCGGGAAGCGCTTGACCGAGTTCGGCAGGTACGTGTACGCCGCCGCGATCTTGCCTGGCCCGTGACCGTTGCCGTTGGTCGCATGTGAGCCGGCGCGCAACCCCGCCAGGAAGCCCGCCGCGGCCTGCGCGGCGCGTCCCGAGCAGCGGCACCAGGCGATCGAACCACAAGGCGTAGAAGGTCGACAGCGGAGGCCTCACCGGCGTCGTGATCTCGAGCACGACCACGCGCCCGCCCGGGCGCACCACGCGGCGCATCTCGGCCAGACCGCGCGCGAGGTCGGCGAAGTTGCGCGCGCCGAAGCCGACCGTCGCCGCGTCGAACGAGTCGCTTCGCGTACTGCAGCTCGAGCGCGTCGCCCCATTCGAAGCGAGGGCGCACGCCGTCCCCGCCCTCAGCGCGCGTCGCCGCCTTCTCGCGCGCCCGTTCGAGCATGCCCTCGGCGAAGTCGCTGCCGATCACCTCGCCTCCCGGGCCGACCCGCCCGGCGAGCTCGAGTGCCAGGTCGCCCGTGCCCGTGGCCACGTCGAGCACGCGGTCGCCTGGCCCCACGCGCGCCAGGTCGGCCGCGCGCGCGCGCCAGCGGTGGTGCAGCCCGGCCGTCATCGCAGTGTTCAGCAGGTCATAGACGCCGGCGATGCCGTCGAACATCGAGCGCACCTGCTCGGCCTCCAGACGACCCGACGCGGAGCCCGTGGGGGGACCGGAGCCCATCTCAGGAAGCTACTGCTTCAGCTGCGCGAGGAAGGCGACGACCGCGTTGAACTTCTTCGGCGGCAGGTTCTTGAACGACGGCATCGGCGCCGTCGGGTTCACGAGCGTGCGTGCGATCCCCTGTCGCGGCAGGCGCGAGCCGATGTTCGTCAGCTGCGGACCAGGGCCGTCGTTGCCGTTGTCGCCGATCTTGTGACAGGCAAGGCAGCCCGACTGCGCGACCACCTTCTTGCCGGCTTCGTATTCCGCCAGCGTCTTGCCGCCCGCGTTGAGCACTGCCTGCGGCGTCTTCATTTCGATCGCCGTCGGCGAGCCCGCGTTGGCGCCCGAGTAGGTGAGGAAGGCCATCGCGCCGATCACCACGATGCCCGTGATCGTCGCGATCGGGCGGCGCTCGGGACGGCGCTCGGGGCTGCGGTCGTAGAACGGCAGCAGGAACAGCAGGATCATGCCGATCGTCGGCACGCCGATCGTCGCCAGCGGCACGAGGCTCGGCGGCTTGATCACGCGCAGGACCTCGAAGAGGAAGAAGAAGTACCACTCCGGACGCGGCACGTACGTCGTCGTCGTCGGGTTCGCCTTCGAGCCGAGCTCCGCGCCGAGCACGAGCGACATCGAGATGATCACGATCATCACCACGCACGCCATCGCGCCGTCCTTGGCCACCGCGTAGGGGAAGAACGGCTTGCCTTTCGACTTCAGGATCGCGTACTCGCGGAGGTACTCCTCCTTCTCGCGCTGGTTCATCTGACTTAGACCTCAGCCTCGAGCAGCTCGTGGCGCTCCTCGGCTTTCGACCACGGCGGCGCCGTCGTGCCGAGCTTGGCCACGAGGTACAGGTGGACGCCGATCAGCGCAGCGAGCAGCCCCGGTATCAGCAGCATGTGGATCGCATAGAAGCGCGACAGCGTCGTCGCCCCGAATTCGCCGCCGCCGCGCAGGAAGTCGCTCAGGTATGGACCGATCAGCGGGCCGGTGCCGTTGATGTTCACGCCGACGATCGTCGCCCAGTAGGCGCGCTGGTCGAACGGCAGCAGGTAGCCGGTGAACGACATCACCATCGTCAGGATCAGCAGCACCACGCCGATCACCCAGTTCAGCTCGCGCGGGTACTTGTAGGCGCCGAAGAAGAACGTGCGGCCCATGTGCAGGAAGATCAGGATCACCATCACGCTCGAGCCCCACTTGTGCATGCCGCGCACGAACTGGCCGAGGAACACTTCGTTGGTCACGTGGCGGATCGATTCATACGCGCCGCCTGCCGGGTCCGGGCGGTAGTACATCGCCAGGAACACGCCAGTCACGGCCTGGGAGAGGAAGGCGAACATCGTCGCCGAGCCGAGCGTGTAGAACCAGTTGGTGCCCTTCGGCACCTTGCGGAACAACAGCCAGCGCCCGGCGCCGCTCAGCGAGGTGCGCTCGTCGACCCAGTCGACGACGCTGATCCCCGCCTCCTTGGCGTCCTCCAGCGGGCCGCCCTTGCCGTTGCCCTCGCCCGGCCGTGGCGGCGGCGCCTGCAGCGCTGCCGGAAGAGGAGGGGCGGGGAGCTTGGGGAGCTTTGGCACGTTCTCGCTCCGCCTACAGCTTCTGCGCGCTCGGGCGCGAGGGGTAGAGGTACTGGCCGATGCCGTCCAGCGGCTCGCCCGGGTCGCGCGGCGAGAAGCGTTTGAGCTCGCTGTTGACGCTGAAGCGCGGCCCGACCTGCACGAATTCACCCTCCACGCGCGTGTAGAAGCGGTCGAGCGGGCGCACCGGCGGTCCGCCGACGCGCTTGCCCAGCAGGTCGTACACGCCGCCGTGGCACGGGCAGATGAAGCGCTCCGCCGCGTCGACCCAGCGAACCGGGCAGCCCAGGTGCGCGCAGCGGCTCGAGATCGCGATGTACGTCGAGTCCTTGTCGCTCGCGTCCGTGTCGATCTTCGGGTTGAACTTGCGCACGTACGCCGTCGTCTTGCCCGCCTCGCCGATCCCCGCCGTCAGCGTGAACGTGACCGGCACGTAGTTGTCTTCGTTGAAGTCCGACTCCTTGCCGACCGTCTCCCAGTGGTGCGGCGTGCTCTTGAAGATCGGCCCCAGCGCGAAGCCGAGCGCCGGCAGCGCGAACGCACCGGCAGCGATCGCGCCCGCCGTGTGCGCCGTGCCCGTCATGAAACGCCTGCGCGTCACCGTCTCGCCCTCGAAGGCGCCCGGGATCAAACGGTCGGCGGTGTATTTGGACTTGTGCTTTGCGTGCTTGTCGGACACCGACCGCGAACAATATCGAGGCGAGATTCAGGGCGTGGCCGCAGTACCCAGCGCGCTTGTGCGCATCGCCTCGAATGCCTCCGCCGATCCGTCGGCGACCAGATCCTTCGCGCGGGCGTGAACCGCGCTCGAGCCCCAGCCCACCGCCCGTGCCCCGGCCGCCCACACGGCGTCCGCCAGCGCCGTGTCGCCGGCGCCCTGGGCGAGCGCGCTCAGCGTGATCGTGTCCGCCAGCTCGGCCACCGCGCGCGTGTCGCCGAGCTCGACCAGGCGCGCCAGGCCGATCGCGTACAGCCTGTCTCCCGCGAGCACGCGCAGGTCGGCGTCTGCCGCGCGCACCACGCGCGGCGCGCCGTAGTGCAGCAGGTAACCCTCGTAGATCGCCTCGACGAGCAGCTCGTACTGCTCGGCCTGGCGCTCCGTGCGTGGCCCGCTCGCCGCGATCCGCGCCGGGCTCTCGCCGTGCTCGCCGCCGGCGCCGTCGGCCCCGTCGGCGCCGTCGAGCCCGCCGCCCTCGCCGTCTGATCCGGCGCCGACGAGCGTCGCGATCAGCCCGCCCTCCTCGTGCAGCAGCGCGCGCAGGCGTTCGAGCACCGCCGGCGCACCGGCTAGCAAGGTGGTCTCCAAAACCGCGCGGAATGTGGCCTCAAGCGTGCGCCCCCTTCGTCTCCCGTACCGCCGTGAAAGCCGCCGCCGCCGCTTCGATCGTGCGGTCGATCTGCTCCGGCGAGTGTGCCAGCGAGGGAAACCACGCCTCGAACTGCGACGGCGGCGGATAGACCCCGCGCGAGAGCAGCTCGCGACACCAGTGCGCATATCCGTCGAGGTCGCACGCCTGGACGTCGGCGAAGTTCGCCGGCTCGCGCTCGGCGAAGAAGACCGTCAGCAGTCCCGGGACCGAGACGACCGTCACCGGGAAGTCCTGCGCCGCCTCGCGCAGGCCGGCCGCGAGCCGCTCCGTGCTCGCCGAGAGACGCGCGTAGGCCGCTTCGTCGAGCAGCTCGAGCGTGGCCAGGCCGGCCGCCACCGCGAGCGGGTTGCCCGACAGCGTGCCCGCCTGGTAGACGTCCCCCGACGGCGCGAGCATGCGCATCAGCTCGGCCCTGCCGCCGAGCGCCGCCGCCGGCAGTCCGCCGCCGATCACCTTGCCGATGATCGTCAGGTCGGCGCGCACGCCGCTGCGCTCCTGCGCGCCGCCGCGTGCCACGCGAAAGCCGGAGATCACCTCGTCGAGCACGAGCAGCGCGCCCGTCGCGTCGGCCCGCTCGCGCAGCAGTTCGAGAAAACCCTCGCGCGGCGGGACCAGTCCCATGTTCGCCGGCAGCGGCTCCGCCAGGATCGCCGCCAGCTCGTGCCGCTCGCTCGCCTCGAGCAGCGCCTCGGCGTCGTTCCACGGCACGAGCACCGTGCCCGCCGCCGCGCTCGCCGGCACCCCCGGGCTCGCCGGCAGCGCCTGAGTCGCCAGTCCCGAGCCCGCCTGCGCGAGCAGCCCGTCGACGTGCCCGTGGTAGGCGCCCGCGAACTTCAGCACCTGCTCGCGGCCCGTCGCCGCTCGCGCCAGGCGGATCGCCGTCATCGACGCCTCCGTGCCCGACGAGGTCATCCGCAGCATCTCCACGCTCTCCATCCGTGCGGCCACCTCCGCCGCCAGCGCCGTCTCGCCGGTCGTCGGCGCGCCGAAGCTCGTCCCCTTCGCCGCCGCTTCCGCGATCGCCTCGAGCACGGCCGGGTGGGCGTGGCCGTGGATCAGCGGCCCCCACGAGCAGACGTAGTCGGTGAAGCGGTTGCCGTCGACGTCGATCAGCTCCGCGCCTTCGCCGCGAGCGATGAACAGCGGGTCGCGACCGATCGAGCGCATCGCGCGCACCGGCGAGTTGACGCCGCCCGGCAGCAGCTCCAGGGCGCGACGGTACGCCTCCGCCGAGCGAGTGTCCTTGAGCGAGGCCATCGAGCTACGCGAGCACGATCAGAGCGCCCGACAGGGCGCTCCTATCCATACTTCCTCTCCCACTCCTTGAACTCGTCCGTGAAGTACAGCAGGCGGATCTTCTTGAACTCCGTCGACGAGTAGAGGGTCGCGCGCTCGTGGATGCCTGTCTGCTCGGCGATCGCGTCGAGCACCGCGTCGCACTCCTCCTTCGAGCGCCCGTGAGCCATCGTGAAGACCGAGTACGGCCAGTCCTCGTAGGTCGGGCGCTGGTAGCAGTGGCTGATGCCGCGCACCGCCGCCATGCGCCGGCCGATCTCCGGGATCTGCTCGTCGGGCACCTGCCACACGCCCATGCCGTTGGCCGAGAAGCCGGCGCGGCGGTGGTAGAGGATCGCCGCCACGCGGCGCAGGATGCCTCGCTCCTGCATCCCGGCCAGGTGGTCGAGGAACGCCTGCTGGGTCATGCCCAGCTCCTCCGCCGCCGGAGCGTAGGGCTCTGCGATCACCGGCATGTCGCCCTGCAGCGCGCGGATCACCGCGATGTCGCGCTCGTCGTAGGGCTGCGGGTCGAGCTCGATCGGCTCTTTCGCCTCGACCGCGCTCGCCAGCGCCTGCGTGTCGCCCTCCATTTCGAGGTCCATGCGGATCTTGAACAGCTTCAGCGTCGGCAGCTGGCGCACCGACTCGGCTCCCGCCTCGCGCGCCAGCACCTCGAGCGTGCCTTGCAGCCCGAGCTTCGAGTCCGGCTCCGTGGCGATCGTGAACCACAGGTTGAAGTCGTGGTTGCGCAGGTAGTTGTGCGACACGCCCGGGTGCTCGTTGATGATCCCCGCCGCGCGGTGCGGGTGCTCGGGGTCGACCTTCGCCGCGACCAGCATCGAGGAGTAGCCGAGCGCGCGCGTGTCGAAGATCGGCGTGACCTGGCGGATGATGCGCTTGTCCAGCAGGCGCTGCACGCGCTCCATCACCAGCGCTTCCGGAACCTCCGCCAACGACGCCACGTGCTCGTACGGACGCGGCGCGATCGGGAAGCTTCCCTGCATCAGGTTGAGCAGCTTGCGGTCGACGTCGTCCAGCGGGATCGCCGCGCCGTCCTTGCGGCTGCGCAGCTTCGGCGTCGCCGTGCTCGCGCGCGTGTCGTCCGCCACGGCCGCCAGCGGCTCCTCGCTCGGCACCTGCTCTGCGATCGTCGCGTCCGGCTCGGTCATGTCGCCTCCTGCAGCCATTCGGCGGCGTCCTTTGCGTGGTAGGTGATGACCGTCTCCGCACCCGCGCGGCGCAGCGACGTGAGGATCTCGAGCACCGTCGCGCGCTCGTCGATGTAGCCCGCCGCAGCCGCCGCCTTGACCATCGCATACTCGCCGCTGACGTTGTACGCCGCCACCGGCAAACGCGTGGCCTGCTTGACCGACGCGATCACGTCGCCGTAGGCCAGCGCCGGCTTGACCATCACCATGTCCGCCCCCTCCTGCACGTCCAAGAGCGCCTCGCGCACCGCCTCCTCGCCGTTGGCCGGGTCCATCTGGTAGCCGCGCCTGTCGCCGAACGCCGGCGTCGAGCCGGCCGCGTCGCGGAACGGGCCGTAGAAGGCCGACGCGAACTTCGCCGAGTACGCCAGGATCGGCGTGTCCGAGAGCCCCTCGCCGTCCAGCTCCGAGCGGATCTCGCGCACGCGCCCATCCATCATGTCCGACGGCGCCACCAGGTCCGCGCCCGCGCGCGCCTGGCTGACCGCAGTGCGCGCCAACAGCTCCACGCTCGCGTCGTTGTCGACCGATCCGTCCTCGCGCAGCACGCCGCAGTGGCCGTGCTCTGTGTACTCGCACAGGCACACGTCCGTGATCACCAGGAGGTCGGGGTGCGCGCGCTTGATCGCCGCTGTCGCCAGCTGCACGACGCCCTCCTCCTCCCACGCGCCCGAGCCGTGCTCGTCCTTCTGCGCCGGGATGCCGAACAGCATCACCGCCGCGATCCCCAGCCCGGCCGCCGCGTGCGCCTCCTCGACGGCAGCTGCCACCGACAGGCGCTCGACGCCCGGCATCGTCGCGATCGGCTCGCGGCCGCTGGCCGTCTCCGAGACGAACAGCGGCAGCACGAAGCGCTCCGCGCTCAACTCCGTCTCGCGCACGAGCCCGCGCAGCGAAGCCGATGCGCGCAGCCTGCGCATACGCGTCTCAGGGAAGGCCATCGTCTTCCCAGGTTAGAGATTTCGGGCCTCGGTGCACGCGCCTGCGCCGCGCGGCGGCGCGCTCAATCCACGCGACGCAGCCCGACGCGCGCCAGCGCGCCGAACACGACCGCCAGCACGGCCAGGTGCGCGAGTGGCCCCGGCAGCGACGGCGAAGCCCCGTTCACGGCCGCGTCCAGGGCCTGCAGCGAAGCCTTGTAGGGGAACACGAACGAGATCGCTTCGATCGCGTCGTTCAGTCCCGCGCCGACCGCGCCGCTCGGCACGAGCGCGAGGAACGCGAGCGGCAGCGACAGCAGGAACGCCAACAGCGATGCCGCCCGCACCTCGCGCGCGAGCGCTCCGATCGCCACGCCGAGCGCCGCGAACGCCGCCCCGCCGAGCGCCAGGGCCGCAAGCCACTGCCCCACACGCCCCCAGTCGAGCTCCACGAATGCGCTGATCCCGGCGAGCATCGCAAAGGCGAGCGCCGCCGAGCAGGCCGCCGCCAAGAGCGCCTTCTCGGCCAGCAGCTCGCCGCGTGAGACGAGGCCGCGCGCGAGGCGCGCCAGCGTGTGCTCTTCGCGCTCCAGCGCCACGCCGCCCGATGCCAGCAGCACGCACACGAACATCAGCGAGATGCTCACCGCCACGACCACCGCGAACGTATTCAGCGGCGTGCGCCGGCCGCTGATCAGCGTCGTCTTCACCTGGATCGGCTGGCCGATCGTCGAGAGCACGTTCTTGGCCAGGTCGAGGTTCTTCGCCGCAAAGCTCGCGAAGGCCGAGATCTGTTCGAGCGCCGCACGATCGGAGCCCGGGGGCAACCGCGCAATCACACCGTGCAGCTTGGCCGGGATCTGGCCGAGGCCGATCAGGCCCGGCGCCCCCAGCACGCCCAGGTTGCGCCCGCTCAAGAGTGCCCCGATCGCCTGCGACGCCGCGCGCTGGATCTGTTCGGAGAAGCCGATGTTCGCCTGCGCCAGCGCCGATTCGATCTGCGCCTGCACGAGCGACTGCTCCAGGGCGTTGCCGTTGTAGAGCACTTCCAGCTGTCCCTGCCTCAGCCCCGAGCCGAGCCGAGCGGCGATGTTCGGCGGGATCACGACCGCCGCCAGCACTTCGCCCGACTTGATCTTCTGCACCGCCTGCGCGCGCGTCGCCGTGCGCTGTGGCTGCACTTGCGAGAAGAGCTGTTCGGCATACTCGCTCACCGGCACCCGCTCGCTGCCGACCTTGACCGTCTGCCCCGGCGGCGTCTGATCCACGATCGCCACCTTCGGCTTTCCCGGCGAGCGCGAGATCGCCAGCCCGATCAGCAGCGCGATCGCGATCGGGTAGATCACCAGCACCCCCACCAGCAGACGCGAGCGCCGCAGGATCAGCAGGTCCTTGACGAGCAGCGCCTTCATCGCAACCCCCCAAGACCATCGACACGCGAGAGGCGGGGCCAAGGCAGCAAGGCGGCCCGGATGGCCGCCCATGTAACGGTCGTGGCGGCCGGAGCGTTCTCAAGTTGTGACAAGGAGCGGAGGCCGGCTCGACTAGTAGGCAGGATGCCGGTCACAAAAGCCCCCGTTGTTGCAGGAAGCCAAGGAAAGCGCCCTCAGCATCGTCCTCCCCATCAACGGCCCCGAGCAGCTCCCCCGGCGCCCCGTCGAACAGCATCTCCCCCTCGACGAGCACGATCGCCCGCGTCGCATACCGCCGCACCTCGCCGAGATGGTGCGTCGAGAACAGCACGCCCCTCCCGCGCGCCGCGAGCGAGCCGACGAAGTCCCACAGCCGCGCCCGTTGAGCCGGATCGAGCGCGGAGGTCGGCTCGTCGAGCGCGAGCACCAGCGGATCGGCGAGCAGCGCGAGCGCGACGTTGACACGCTGGCGGTTGCCGCCGGAGAGGTCTTCGACGCGATCCTCGGCGCGCGGCGCAAGCCCCGTCTGCTCGAGCATCCGCGCGACGGCGGCGTCCGCGTCGGAGACTCGCTCCAGGCGCGCGAACAGGCGCAGGTTCTCGCGCACCGTGAGCCGCCCGTAGACGGCTGCCTGCTGCGGCGCCCAGCCGATCTCGCGCGCACGGCCGCGTGTGGCGCGCCCGCCCACGGTGCCCGCGCTCGCGCTCTGCACGCCGGCGAGGATCGACAGCAGCGTCGTCTTGCCGGCTCCGTTGGGGCCGACCACGGCGACCAGCTCGCCCGCGTCGAGCTCGAAGCTCACCCCGTCCAGCGCCACGCGCTCGCCGAAGCGCTTGCCCAGACCCTCTACGCGCAGGAGCGGCTCGACTGCCTGCTCTGCCGGCGCTCCGCTCACGGCGCTAGAGCAGGCTCTCGCGCGAGCGATCCCAGGATTCGAGCGTTACGTGCCTGCTCAGGTAGACCACCGTCTCGCGCAGAACCGAGAGCGTCGGCAGCGCGATCAGCGCCCCGACGATTCCGTCGACGTGCAGCCCCAGAAGCAGGGCGAAGATCACGAGGATCGGGTTGATCCGCAGCGTGTGCCCGAACACCTGCGGCGCCACCACATGCCCCTCGAGCTGCTGCAGCGCGATGAACAGGATCACCAGCCAGACGGCCGAGATCGGGTGGGTGAACAGCGCCACGACCACCGGCGGCGTCGCGCCGAGGATCGGCCCGATATACGGGACGAGCTCCATCACGCCGTAGAACACGGCGAACGCGATCGCGTACTTGCCGCCGTCCGGGAACAGCCCGACGGTGCCGAAGATCGCACAGCGACACGCCCGTCGAGGCGCCCATGATCAAGCTGAACAGCAGCTGCCCGCCGACGTAGCGTGAGACGGCGCGCTGCACGAGGTGCGGGTAGTCGTCGGCATCGGTGCCGTCGCCGTCGGGCATCAGCCGTCTGCGCGAGCCTGCCGATCTGCTCGCCGTACAAGAGCATGTACACCGACAGCACGAAGATCAGCACGAGGTCGAAGATCGCGCCCGCCGCTTCGGTGAGCAGGCCGGCGCCCGAGGAGGCGAGTTTGCTCGCGCTCTTGGCGACTTTGTCCTGGATCGTCTGCAGCGCCGTTTTGCCCTGCTTGACCAGTTGGAGGTGAATCCCGTGTTCGTTCAGTTCTTCCTGCAGCGAGGCGATGTTTTCGTTGGCTTCGTTGACCAGGTGCGGCAGGTTGTTGGCGAACTTCTGCACCTGGTTGGAGATAGGGTTGGCCACGAGGAAGCCGATCCCGCCCAGGGCGAGGAAGAATCCGACGTAGACCGCGAGCACGGCCAGTCCTCGCGGGAGCCGGCGGCGCTGCAGGAAGGCGACCGCCGGGTTGAGGATCAGCGCGATGAGCCCTGCCACGATGAACAGCACGAGCACCTGCCCAGCGACGTTGGCCAAGGCCCACACCGCGAGCAGCGCGACCGGCAAGACGGCCAACTGGATCCAGCGCGGAATGACCGCGCGCGCCGGCTCGTCGTGGGCCGCGGGCGCGCGCGAGTCGTCGACGAGCCGTTTCTCCTCGCCCGTCGGAGGCTGCGCCTCCGGACCCTTCTCAGGGCCTTCGCTCACATGCCTCCCATCATCGCCGGAGTATGGCTGAGCCCCAGGCGGCAGCCGCGCGGATCCTGTTCGTCGGAGACGTCGTCGGCGGGCTCGGTCGTCGCACCCTGCTGGACTGCCTACCCCAGCTGCGCGAGCGCTACGCGCCGACGTTCGTCGTCGTCAACGCCGAGAACGTCGCCGGCGGCGTCGGGATCACGCCGAAGATCGCCGACGAGCTGCTCGCCAAGGGCGTCGACGCGATCACGCTCGGCAACCACACCTATCGCCGCAAGGACATCTACCCGTATCTGGACTCGCAGCCGCGGATCGTGCGCCCCGCGAACTTCCTGCGCAGCCAGCCCGGGCACGGCACGTGCGTGGTCGAGCGCGACGGGCTGCGCCTCGGCGTGGTCAACCTCAGCGGCAACCTCTACCTGCGCGCCGGGCGCTCGGCCTTCACCGAGGTCGAGGTCGCGCTCGGCGAGCTCGGCGAGGTCGACCACGTGCTCGTCGACATGCACGCCGAGGCGACCTCCGAGAAGGTCGCGATGGGCTGGCACCTCGACGGCCGCGTGACGGCCGTCGTCGGCACGCACACGCACGTGCCGACGGCCGACGCGCGCGTGCTGCCGCAGGGCACGGCCTACATCACCGATGTCGGCATGACCGGGCCGCGCGGTGGCGTGATCGGCGTCAAGCGCGAGCAGGCGATCGAGTCGCTCTTGACGCAGATGCCCGTGCGCTTCGAGACCTCCGAGGAGGACCCGTGGCTGATGGGCGCGCTCGTCAGCTGCTCACAGCGACTGCGGGCCGACTCGATCGAGCAGGTGCTGATGCCCAGGCCGCCCGCTACAGCCGGCCCGGATGGCCGGCCTCGGTGACTGCCGTGGCGGCCGGAACGGTCACAGAATGGAATCCAGAAGTGGAGGCCGGCTCGGCCAGAAGGCTGGATGCCGTGTTCCTCCACCGCGTCCTGGCCGTTCCCTCGTAGCGCCCGAGCAGCGCGATCAGCACGAGCGGGAAGAACCACGGGATGTACAGGTAGAACCAGTGTTCGATCCCGAGCTGCAGCGCGATGATCACGACCGCGCAGGCCGCCGCCAGGCCGACGACGTCGGCGCGGCGCGGGATCAGGGCGAGCACGACGGCGAGCACTACGGCGCCGATCTGCACGGCCGCCTCCCAGCCGCCAAGGCCGCCGTACAGCCCCCACACCGAGAACGGCGAGGCGCGGTCGGACTGGTAGGCGAAGGTGCGCTCGTAGATCGTGTGCAGCGAGTCGTGGCTCAGCGCAGGGATGCTCGCGAGCGCGCCGACGGCGAGGAACGCGAGCACGAACGTCACGGGATCGCGCAATCGCTCGCGCAGCGACGGGCGGAGGAGCGATCGCCGCCGGCGCCCGAGCGCGCGGCGGCGCTCTGCCACAGACCATCCGTCGCGAGCAGCGGCGCGAGCGCAAGCGGCGCGAACTTGGTCAGCCCGGCGAGCACGGCGAAGGCGCCGCGCGCGGCCGGCGCGAGCTTCGAGCGGTACGTCGCGGCGAGTACGGCCGCGAGCACGAGCACGGCGACGAGCGTGTCGTTGGAGTTGCTCTCGAGCGCGAACAGCGTGAACGGGTAGGCGGCCCAGGCGTAGGCGAGCGCGACGCCGAGGCTCGGGCCGCGCACGCGCCGGCCGATCAGGAACAGCAGGCCGATCGCGAGCAGGTCGAAGAAGATCGCCGCCGCGTGCGCGGCCGGCAGGTCGTCCCACTTGCCGCTCCAGCCGAACAGCTGCTGGAACGGGACGTAGGCCTCGTAGTTGACCGGGCCGTAGGTGTCGCCGTGTTCGTTGTCGTTCGGCCAGTGGCCGTAGAGCCGCTTGCCGTGGACGACCTGCTCGGCGCCGATCACGCCGGCGTAGCCGACGTCGATCACGTTGGAGTCGGTCACGTTCAGCGCGATGCGAAAGCCGATCAGGAAGACGACGCCGAGCGCCAGCCAGGGCGCGGGACGAGCAGGCGCAGCGGGCCGGCGCTCGCGCCGTCGCCCGCCGGCGCGAGAGCGCGAGCATCCGCACGCAGCAGGTAGACGCAGCGGCGGGTAGACGAGCGGCACCGATTTGTAGATCTGCGCGTGGTTGAAGAAGGCCAGCGAGACCGAGAACGACGAGCAGCACGAGCAGGTCGAGGTGCAGCAGCCGAAGCGGCCGGCGGAAGTCGAAGAACGGCGCGAAGAACAGCAGGCACAGCGGCAGCCAGATGTACAGCGCGTTGACGTGGCGGCCGAACGCGCCCTTGTAGCCGCGCGCCATCGTCCACGCGACCTGGAAGCCGGTCCACTGTTCGAGCACGCGTCCGGAGACGTCGTCGATCGCGACCTGCGCGATCTCGCTCTTGCCGTTCTTGGAGAAGTAGCTGACCTGCCAGTGCAGCGGCGCTTTCAAATACGCCCCGCCGTAGGAGCCCGGGTATTCGGCGCGCGCCTTCTTCACGCTCTCCAACCGCTGCGCGATCGCGAGCACCTGGTTGGCCGACAGCCGGCGTCCGGGCGGAGGCGAGTCGGACGGCGGCACGGGGACCGGTGCGTTGGCGTCGGTCTGCGTCGTCGCGGAGCCCGAGGACGAATTGGTGGCGGTCGTGGACGTGCTCGTCGCAGCGCCCTTCGCACTCACACCGGCGCTATCGCCGACCGGCGCCGTGCCGCCGCTGCCCGCCGCTTGTGTGACGGCTTCCTGAGCGGGCACCGGGGCTGAGCCGGGCGCACCGGCGAGCTGCGCCGGCTGCGGCACGCTGCCGAGCAGGCCTCGCGTCGGCGTGCGCCGTCGCGGGCAGCGCGAGCGCGAGCGTCAGGGCGAGCGCGGTCAGCAGGCGTCGCATCAGGCGAGCGTAACGGGCGGCGCGCAGCCGTCACGCAGCTTTGCCGGGCTCCGCACCGTGACCCCCCGGGCCGAGCCCGAAGTGCGCGAGCACGATCGGCGCGATGTCGCGGATCGCCCACTGCCGCGGCTCCTCGGCGGGCAGCTCGACGCCGCAGGTGATCAGCGCGCCGAGCGAGTCTGAGGCGTGCAGCGAGCCGTGGCTGCCGCCGCCGACGTGCGCCTGGCGGCCCCAGTCGAGGAACTCGTAGCCGGGGGCGGCCGACAGCAGCACCTCGCCGGAGCTGGGGCACGTGAGCGCCGACCAGGCGCGCGCGAGCACGTCGGGGAATTCGGGCGTCAGCAGGCGGCCGTCGCGCACGCTGCCGTCGATCACGGCGAGTGGACCGTCGATGCTCCAGCGCTCGCCGCGCGGATCCTCGAGCTCGCGGCCGGGACTGAAGCGCAGCTCGCCGTGCTCGCGGCTGGCGATGACCCCCTCGCTCGGCCGTTCGTGCGCGTCGCGCGCGAGCCAGATGACGTGCTCGACGCCCTCGACGGCGAGCGCGCGGGCGACGACGGATGCGCGCATGGCGTCGCGCTCGGGCTCGTGCAGGGCGTAGACCATGGCGGCGCGCTGAGAGGGGCAGACGGCGATGTGTGCGTCTTCGGAATCGGCGCCGCGCGGGGGCTGGAGTACGCCGAGGTCGGCCAGCTCGTCTTGCAGGGCGATCGTGTCGGTGACGGGCGCCTGCGAGTGATCGGCCATCGCGATCACGGCGTGCTCGGAGAGGAACTCGTCGATCCCGCCGGCGGCCTCGCAGACGCGCGCGAGCTGCAGGTCGGCCTGCGCGAGCGACTGCATCTGCGCGTCGACGCCGTCCTTGTGCGAGCGCCAGTCGTTGTCGGGCAGCGAGAGCAGCAGGAAGTCGAACAGGTCACGCTCGACCATGTAGCTGGAGACACATCCGGAGTGCCGGTCGCGCACGCCGGGCATGCCGAGGCCGGAGCGGCAGCCGGTGCGGCGCGAGGCGAAGATGTCGGCGTAGAACAGCTCGCGCGGCCCCATCACGGAGTGGCGCATGAGCGTCGAGGCGACGCGCGTCAGCGCGGTGTCGCGCTGGGGCTCGTGGCGGTGTCGGCCGCGGTACATCAGGTAGGTCGTGCCGGCCGTGCGCACGTCGGCGTCGTCGAGCGTCTCGAACACGGTCGGCGTCTCTGACGAGAGGTGCGCGCGGTTCATGTTGTAGACGGTGTCGGTCAGCTGGCGGCCGATGCCGAAGCGCTGCGCCGAGCGAAAGCTCGAGCCGTATTCGACGTAGCGCTGCTCCTCGCGCAGGTACCAGTTCATCCCGGGCACGCGGTGCTCGTCCTGCGCGAGCCCGGTGACGATCGAAGCGGCGCAGACGGGCGTGACGGAGGGGAAGGCGGCGACGCAGTCGGGGATGTAGCGGCCGCGCTCGATCAGCGTGCCGAGCACGGGCGCGACCCCGGCGGCGACGGCGCGCTCGAGCATCTCGGGCGCCATCGCGTCGATCACGCAGAGCACGAGCTTGGGCGGCTTGGAGGGCTTCGTGGGCATCCGGCCGGCAGCGCTCGCGATCAGCGCCGCAGGATGCGCAGCCCGGCGTACTTCTCCTCGGCCCTGGCGCGCGAGCGCAACAGCAGCCAAGCGAGCGCGGCGAGCGCGACATAGCCGAGCGGGTGCAGCAGCGCGACGAGCACGGCCAGCAGCAGCGAGGCGGCGTCGAGGTAGACGGTGAGCGCCTGTTTGGCGGTGCCGTCGGCCAGGCGCTCACGGGCGCGGGCGAACATCGGCAGCACAGCGCTCTGGCTCGAGCCAGACGACGGCGAGGCCGCCGATGAGGCCTGGCCACCAGGCGTCGTGGTGCGCGGCGAGCGTGCCGGCGAACAGCACGGCGCCGGCGCCGTAGGCGAGGCCGGCGAGGGCTGCGGCGAGCGGCTCGGGGCGCTCGCGCTCGCCGCCCGGGTCGAGCAGCGCGGAGAGGCCGCCGAACAGCTGCAGCGCGTAGGCGAGCACGAGCGCGAGCGACGACGACGAGCAGCCACCAGTCGTCTGCCAGGAACTTGAACGGGTCGTAGCGCGAAGCTCACGCCGAGCGCCTTGCCGGAGGCGAGCGCGCCGGCGAGCAGCACGGGCAGGAACGGCCGCAGCCCGCAGGCTGCGGCGAGGCCGGCGCCGAGGCCTATGTAGAAGAAGATGCCGTTCATGCGTTCGGGCGTGCGGGGGTGCGCTACCGTGCTCCTCTGGCCCGGGGCGCGAAGGTCAGGACGATAGACGACGCTCGCGCCGATCAGCACGCGAGCCGCGAGGTCCACAGCGGGCAGCGGCGAATAGGAACGACAGCACATGGACCGATCGATCAGCGGAGCGGGTGGCGGGCGCGGAGCCCGGCCGACGGCGCACGAGCTGGCGCGCTACGAGTCGCTGTTCGCGACGCGCACGCGCGGGATGAAAAGCTCGGCGATGCGCGAGATGATGGCGCTGACGGAGCGCTCGGACGTGATCTCGCTGGCGGGCGGGCTGCCGGACACGAAGACGTTCGCGCCGGAGCTGTACGCGAAGCTGATGGCGCAGGTGGCAGCGACGGCGACGGCGCGCGCGCTGCAGTACGGCCCGACGGAGGGAATGGCGAGCACGGTCGAGTGCATCGCGCAGGTGATGGCGGCCGAGGGCACGCCGATCGACCCGGGCGAGGTGATCGTCACGACGGGCGGCCAGCAGGTGATCGACCTCGTCTGCAAGACGCTGATAGACCCGGGCGACGTGATCGTGGCGGAGGCGCCGACGTACCCGGGCGCGGTGCCGACGTTCAGCGCCTACGAGGCACAGGTCGAGCAGATCGAGATGGACGCCGACGGGATGCCGATCGACGAGCTCGAGAGCGTGCTCGACCGCCTGCAGGCGGAAGGCAGGCGGCCGAAGTTCATCTACACGATCCCCAACTTCCAGAACCCGGGCGGCGTGACGATGTCGCTGCCGCGGCGCCGGCGCCTGGTCGAGGTGGCGCACGAGCGCGAGCTGCTGATCCTCGAGGACAACCCGTACGGCCTCTTGCGCTACGAGGGCGAGCCGCTGCCGACGCTGCACTCGCTCGACGCGCAGCTCGGCGCGGGCGGCGGGGCGGCGGACCTGGTGATCTACCTGGGCACGTTCTCGAAGATCCTCTCGCCGGGCCTGCGGCTCGGCTGGTCGGTCGCGCCGCGACCGGTGCTCGAGAAGCTGAACCTCGGCAAACAGGGCTCTGATCTGTGCTCGTCGCCCGTCACGCAGCTGTTCGTGGCGGAGTACTTCAAGGAGCGCGACGCAGGCGGCGAACCGCGCTGGCTGGGCTACCTGGAGCAGCTGAAAGACCTCTACCGCAGCCGCCGCGACACGATGCTCGAAGCGCTGGATGAGCACTTCGGCGAGGGGGCGAGCTGGACGCAGCCGCAGGGCGGCCTGTTCGTGTGGGCGACGCTGGACGAGCGGATCGACACGACCGACCTGCTGGCGCAGGCGCGCAAGAGCGAGGGCGTGGCGTTCGTGCCGGGACGCGCCGCGTACATGGACGGCCGGCGCGGCTCGTCCTCGATGCGGCTGAACTTCGCAGGCGTCGAGGCGGCGGACATTCGCGAGGGCATCCGGCGGATCGGCAAGGTCGTGCGCCAGCAGCTCGGCCTGTACGGCTCGCTGACCGGCGGCGCACGGGCAGGCGCCCCCGCGCAGGACGCCCCGGCCTCGGACCGAGTCGACCGCGAGCGATCGCGCGAAGGCGGACCCGCAGAGCAAGGCGCCGCTGGCCGACGTCGTCGCCTTCCCGCGGCGCGAGCAGGACGGATCGGCGCGCCGCCTGCAGGATCGATGAGCGCCGCGAAGCGGGTGGCGGTGCTCAAGGGCGGGCGCTCGCTGGAGCGAAACGTCTCGCTGCGCTCGGGTGCGCACGCACAGGAAGCGCTCACGCGGCTCGGACACGAGGTGATCGCGATCGACGTCGACGAGGGCTTCGTCGAGCAGTTGCTGAGCGCGGCTCCGGACGCGGCGCTCGTCGCGCTGCACGGTCCGGACGGCGAGGACGGCACGCTGCAGGCGCTGCTCGAGGCGATCGGCCTTCCCTACACGGGGTCGGGCCCGGCGGCGTGCATGTGCTGCACCGACAAGGCGCTGGCCAAGCACCTGATGCGCGGTGCGGGGATCCCGACGCCGGACTTCCACTCGCTCAAGGAGTCGTGGATCAAGCAGCTCGGCGCGGCACAGGCATTGCCGAGCGTCGAGCGCTCGCTCGGCTTCCCGCTCGTCGTCAAGCCGATCAGCCAGGGATCGGCGCTGGGGGTCAAGTTCGCGCGCTCCAGCGAGGAGCTGCCTGGGGCGCTGGTGGGCGCCTTCTCCTACGGGAGCAAGATCCTGATCGAGCGCTACGTGAAGGGACGCGACCTGGCGGTCTCCGTGTTGGACGGCCCCGAGGGTCCGCTGCCCCTGCCCGTGGTCGAGGCGGTCCCGCGCGAGGAGGACTTCTTTGATTATGAATCGAGATACGAGATCGGAATGACGACGTTCGTGTGTCCGGCGGAGCTCTCCGACGAGCAGACTGCGCGCGCGCAGGAGCTCGCGCTGTCGGTCTACCGGCTGCTCGGCTGCCACGGAGTGGCGCGCGTGGACCTGCTGCTCGACGAGCAGAGCGGGGAGCTTTGGGTGCTGGAGGCGAACGTCGTGCCGGGGATGACCGAGACGAGCTTGTTGCCGCAGGCTGCGGATGCCGCGGGGGTTGGGTTCGACGAGCTGATCGCGCGGGTGCTGGAGAGCGCCTTTACGCGCTAGGAGTCGCCCGCTGCGAAGTCCTCCGGACTAGACCTCGTCGAGGAACTCCTTGAACTTCTCGACGACGTCCTCGGACTCCTCGACGTCGTGCTCGAACTCGATGGCGGACTCGGCGATCACGTCCTCGGCGGCGAAGATCGGGGCGCCGCAGCGGACGGCGAGGGCGATGGCGTCGCTTGGGCGGGAATCGATCTCGAGCTCGCGGCCGCCGACCTGGAGCGTGATCGAAGCGAAGAACGTGTTCTCGCGCAGCTCGGTGACCGACACGGAGGTGCATTTGACCTCGAGCTCGCCGAGGATCTCACTCAGCAGGTCGTGGGTCATCGGTCGCGGCGTGCCGGCGCCCTGCAGCTTCATCAGGATCGAGGCCGCCTCGGGATGGCCGATCCAGATCGGCAGGAACTTGTTGCCCTCGACGGTCTTCAGAAGCACGATCGGCTGCTTACCGACCATGTCGAAGCTGACGCCGTAGATGACCATCTCCTGCACGCTGAAGTCCTCCGAGAGGGGGAAAGGCCAGAGTATAGGTACCCGCGAAGCCCCGCCAGACGGCGCTGAGGGCCTGACTCAGGTCCCCGCGGCGAGGTCGGCGTCGGCCTCTGAGCGAAACGTCCAGAGCTTGTTGCCGATGAAGTTGAACGGCATCGACGCGGCCACGGCGAGCGCCTGTGCGGGGACCTTCGGCAGGTTGGCCGCCTCGACGAACAGCGTCAGCAGCAGCAGGCTGACGACCTCGGCGATGAGGCTCACGAACAGGAAGCGCGCGGCCTGATGATGCGCGCGGCCCTCGCGCGCGTCGAACGTCCAGTGCCTGTTGAGCACGAAGTTGTTGAGCACCGCCACCAGCCAGGCGGCGACCGAGGCGATGCGGTACTCGAAGCCGGCGGCGTGGACGAGCAGCGCGTATACGGCCACATTGACGACGAAGCCGGCGCCGCCGACCAGCCCGAAGCGCACGAGCTGCAGCCAGTTGGCGGGCCTGCGCAGGCCGTGCATCAGCCGCACATGTGGCCGGTGCCGGGTAGATGAGCCGATGTCGCGGGCGTGGATGTCTACGGCGGAGGCCTCGTCGGGCATTCGGAGCAGGTTAGCCGAGCTGCGCTGCACGCCGCCTGCCTAGTGGCGGTCGCTGCACGGGCGTCCTCAGCCAATGCGCCTGAAAGGGTAGCTGGACGTGTGACGGCGCTGCGCCTCCGAGCAGGCGCGCGGCGCCAGCCAGGCCGCTAGCCTTGCTGACGTGACGGACTCGAGCCAAGCTGGGGCCGCTCGCCCGCTGGGCAGCGCGCTGTCGCGCTGGTCGCTGATCGCCGCTGCCGTGGCGGTCGCGCTGATCGCGCTCGGCCTCGTGCTCGCGCTGAGCGGCGGATCGCACGCGCGCGAGAGCAGTGCCGTCGATCGGCCAGCCGCCGCCAAGCAGACGAGCGCTAGCGCTCATGCCACCGGCGCCGGGAGCGGAGCGGGCGCTGCGCACGCCACCGGAAGCGCCTCGGCAACGGGTTCCTCTGCGGCCTCCCCGCCGGCGCGTTCGGCTACAGGCGCGGGCGCGGTCACCGGCGCCGCGCACCAACGTCTCCGAGGTCGCCGACCCGGAGGAAGCCAACAGCTTCCCGGCCCCCGCCGGCGTGCAGCACAAGGCCGCCAAGACGCCGTCGAAGGCGAGTCAAGAGATCGTCGCCGCCGGGGCGCCGTCGGATGCGGAAGTCAAGCAGGAGCTCGCCCAGATGCAGGCCGTCGAACGCACTGCCAAGCGTGCGCAGCAGCAGGCGCTGAAGCCCGTCGCCGGCGGCAACTCGGTCGGTGGTAACGGCACGATCGCGATCCCGCCGAACGTCCCGGAAGCGGTCCAGCGCGTGATCGCAGGGGCCAACGCGATCGCCGACTTCCCGTACGTGTTCGGCGGTGGCCACGCCTCGTTCGTGGACAACGCCTATGACTGCTCGGGCTCGGTCAGCTACGCGCTCGCCGCCGGTGGCCTGCTGAGCGCGCCGCAGACCTCGGGCGAACTGGAGAAGTGGGGTGCTCCGGGGCCGGGGCGCTACATCACGATCGAGGCGGCCGCTGGGCACGTCTACATGTACGTGGACGGCGTGATGTACAACACGGCCGGGCGCAGTGGCGTCTACGCGTCGCGCTGGCAGGTCAAACCGGTCGACAACTCCGGCTACGTGACCCGTCACTGGCCGGGGCTTTGATGCCGCGGCGGCGATGCTCGCGCTGATCCCGCTCGCGCTCGACGGCGAAGCGGCGGTCGAATCGGGCAGCACCGGGACGGCGATCGCAGTCGTCTCGGCGATCTCGATCGTGGCCGGCTATGTCGTCCTCTACCTGCTTTGGCGCTACGTGTTCAGCACGAAGGCGAAAGCCAAGCGCGGCGAACCGCCCGAACACTGACGCACCGGGCGTCGCGCGGCGGCGGGGATGCCCGCCGTCTCAGCGCGACAGGTTGACCGTGCTCAGCACGGTCGTCGGCACGGGGCTGCTCGGGTTGTGCACGACCATGCGCACCATCAGCGAGACCTTGTGCAGCTTGCGCAGCTTCGCCGCAGTGGACTTGCTGAACTTGATCTTGTAGCTGCTGTGGCCGCCCCGGGTGGTCACGAGGATCGCTTTGGCGATCACGATCTGCGGCGGCGTGCCCGCGGCGAGACCGGTCGCGGCGGGGCCCTTGAGGCCGATCTTCTTGGCCACCGAGCTTGCCAGCAGCACCTCGAAGCGACCCGCGACCTGGGAGCTGACCGAGTAGCGCACGACGAGGCCGCTGCGCAGGACCGAGGCGAGGCTGTGCGAGGTCGCCGCCTGCGTGGCCACGACTTTCGGCTGGGGCACGCCTGAGCCGGTGCCGGTGCCGCTGCCGCTGCCGTTCGAGCTCGAGGAGCCGCTGCCTGAGCCGGTACCGGAGCCGCTGCCGCCCGGTGTGGGGCTCGGGCCCGGAGCGGGCGGGGCGGGCGGCGCGGGTCCGTCGACCTTCACTTCCCGGGTGATCGACGCGATGTTGCCACCGACGTCTTTGACGGTCAGCGTCACGACGTACGTGCCGCCGTACTGGTAGCTGTGGAAGGTGGAGGCCGCGCAGGGGGGCGCCCACGGCGCTTCACAGGGGGAGTCCTGCGGCGAGTTACCCGACGGCGCGCCCGGTGCGAAGCCGGTTACCGTCGGCGTGCCGTCGCCGAAGTCCCACGTGTACGTCGCGTAGGTCGGGCTCGGTTCGCCTGAAGCGGAATACTTGGTGCCGGCGTTCTGCGTGATCGCCGACTCCATGCCGTCGAAGCCGACGAGTTCGCCCGCGTTGACCGGGTTGGGCGCGGTGAAGTGGGGCTCCATCAGCGTCCCTGGGACACAGGGGACGCCGGGGTAGGAGAAGGTGAAGGCGGCCAGGTCGAAGGCCGTGTTCAGGTAGTAGTTGCCGCTCCCGAGCTGCTGGTTGTAGAGCGTGCCGGCGTGTGAGTCTTCGTTGGCTTCCACCGTCCCGCCGATGACCGGGGCGAAGAAGTTGCGGCACTCGTCGGTGGCCTCGTTGTTCGCCGGGTCCTGCCAGGCGTTGAGCAGCGGGTTGGTGACGATGTTCTGCTGCTCGACCGCGAGCTGGTTGACGATCAGGTCGGCGAGGCCCTTGTCGCAGCCACCGTCATTGCCCGGGCATTCGGCCAGGCTGGTTCGGCTCCTGTGAGTGCCGTTCCGACTCCGGTTCCTCGATCGGTTTGCTGGAGGGGTCAAAGCCGCCGTCCTGACAGTCGTAGGCTGCACGCTGGTCGGCGGGGAGCAGGTGCGGGTTGCCGAGGCCTCCCGCCGTCCAGGGCACCGTCGCGTAGAGCACCGTGTTGGCGTCGCCCGTGGCCGAGCCGCCGGGGTTGATGTCGCCGTGGTAGCTGCAGAAGCTGTTTTCATAGCTCGTGCTGCCTTCCAGTCCTGCGTAGTCCGAGCAGTGCCCGGTGGGGCCGCCCGCGTCGAGGCAGACCGTCACGCCCGGAGGCGTGAGCACGTCGTAGATCGTTCCCATGCCCTTCGGCAGAAGATGCTGGGCGATGAATTTGTTGAGCTCTTCCCGGATCTGCGCGTCGGTGATGCACACGACTTTGTGCTGTTTTTTGATCACGATCTGATCTTCGGTCTGGAAGGGGCGGGGATCGGTGCAGCCCGACGACGGATACGTGTCGGTGTCCGTGTAGGCGCCCTTGTAGACCGTTTTGTAATCCGCAGGGGTGTTGCTCCTGTCCGTGTACTGCTCGTAAACCGAGAACACGCTCGTGAGCGCGCCGCTGTGCGTTGCCTACGTTCTGCAGATATTCGTTGATCACTTCCTGCCAGTCGCCGTGGTACGCGTTGGTCGGGTCCCAGATAGACGTTGTAGGTGGCGTTGCCGTGAACGACCGGGTTGCCGTTCGGGTTGGCGAAGGCCGCCCCGAGTTCGCCGTTGCCGTCGAGGAAGAATTCGGTGTTACGCGGCTGCAGCCCGACTTCTGAGGAGCCGACTTTGGCGACGATCGCGCCTGCCGGCACAGCCGTCAGCAGCAGTGCGATCAGCGTCCCTGCTAGCGCGAGCGCGGCGCGGACGGGGAGCCGGCGCATGCTGTGTCTGGACTCGGTGGACTGACGGGACGCGGCGGCTTTGGAGGTACGGGCAAGAGCGATCACGAGCCAATCATCGGCAGCGAACCGCCGATCCCTTAGCGCGGCCGTCTAGCGCCCGACGAGCGACTGTTGCCGCGATGCGCTTAAGCGATCGCGCCGGGCGCCGACAGGGATCGCGACGCGTCCCGTTCGATGCGCCCCAGACCGTCGCGGCGCTAGTGTCCGCGACTACTGCAGATGGAACTGAACTTCGAAATCTCCCAGCACTTCCTCGACGATCGCGGGCAGCGCTCGGGCTTCGTCCTGCTCGGCGCCTTCCTGCTCGCCTTCCTCTTCATCCGCACCAGCGCGCGGATGATTCGCAGCCCCAAATTCGCGTGGTGGCCGGGCAGCGTCGAGACGAAGGGCGGGCTGCACCTGCACCACCTCGTGTGGGGGATCTGCCTGATGATGAGCAGCGGCTTTCTCAACTTCGCGCTCGCCCCGCAGAGCCCGTGGTCGGAGGTGCTCGCGGCGCTGTTCGGGATCGGCGCGGGTCTGACGCTCGACGAGTTCGCCCTGTGGATCCACCTCGAAGACGTCTACTGGTCGCAGGAGGGCCGCAGCTCGCTCGACGCGGTCGTCGTCGCGACGCTGCTCGGCGGGATGGTCGTGCTCGGGCTCGCGCCGTTCGACCTGAGCAACCAGGAAGGGTCGATCAGCTCGCTCGTCGTGGCAATCCTGATCGACATCGTGCTCGCCGCGCTCGCGATCTTCAAGGGCAAGCCGCTGCTCGGGCTGGTCGGCATCTTCCTCCCGTTCTTCTCGCTCGTCGGTGCGATCCGCCTGGCCTCGCCGACCTCGCCGTGGGCGCGCAGACGCTACCGGCCGGACAGTCGCAAGATGAACGCGTCGCAGGCGCGCTGGGAGCGCGTGCGCAAGCGGCGGCAGTGGCTCGGCGACGCGGTCGGCGGTACCCCTTCGGCGCAGTAGATTGCGCTCGTGGACACGATCGCGAGCAAGCTCGAGCTGACGCTGCTGCCGGGCGCGCGCACGCTGCTCGACGTACACGCGCGCGAGCTGCCCCAGCGCGACGATCTCTGCGGGGCCTTCTGCGGCTCGCTCGCGCTCAATGCGGCGGGCCTCTCCGAGCGCGGCGGCGAACCGCTCGACCAGGACGCCGTCGCGGTCGCTGCCGGCAGCTTCGTCTCGCGCGTGCCCGACACGAGCGCGCTCCCGGCCGGCGAGCACGGCCGGCGCGACTACCGCATCACGCCACCGATGCTCGACGACTCCTCCGTGTCGGGCACGAACTGCGCCGGCGTGCTGCGGGCAGTGCAAGAGCTGTCGGACGAGCGCCTGTGCGCGCTCCCCTTCGCCGGCCCCTGGTCGGGCGCGGCGCTCGCCGGTCTGTTCGACGCGGTCGCGGCGCTCGCCCGCCCGGCCACGCTGATCGCCAACGTCGCCACGCGCCACCTGTGGGGCTCGGCGCCGAGCGCGTCGCAGCTGCTCGGCCTGCTGCTCGACGGCGTCGACGAAGGTCCTCCGCCGGACTGGGACGTCGGCCACTTCGTGTGCGTCTTCGGCCGCGTCGGCGGCCCCGGGGGCGAGCTCTACGGCGTGGCCGACACCTACCCGGCGCTGGGGGTCGGCGGCGTGCACGTGCAGCCGCGCGATCGTCTGGCGCGTGCGCTCGCCCGCCCCGAGATGGCGCCCGGCGGGTTGATCGCCGTGGTCGCCCGCGAGGACGCCCCCGCGGTGCGCGCGGCGGCCGACTCCGGCGGCCTGCAGGAGAGCGCTTGGGACAACGGCACGCTGACCGCCGCGCCGGGCGCATGAGCGACAGCGACTCGGGCGACGACGGCCTCGTCGCGCTCGTCTGCTGCGACCTCGGGGCGATCGTGCGCGGGCGATCGCTGCCGGCGGCGGCGCTCGAGGATCCGCAGGCGGGCGTCGGCTGGGTGCCGGCCAACCACGCGCTCACGCCGATCGGCACGCTCGCCGAGCCCAACCCGTTCGGCTCGACCGGCGACCTGCGCCTGCTGCCTGACCTGGACACGCGCACGCGGGTCGAAGGCAGCGCGGAGGTCGATCCGCTCGAGTTCGTCATCTGCGACATCGCCGAGATCGACGGGCGGCCGTGGGAGTGCTGCCCGCGGACTTTCCTGCGCGAAGCCGTCGAGCAGCTGCAGGCCGAGCTCGGTCTGCGCGTGCTGGCGAGCTTCGAGCACGAGTTCCAGCTGCTCGACGAGCAGCCGCCGGCGCTGCCGTTCTCGCTCGAGGCGCAGCGGCGGGCGGGGCGCTTCCCGGCGGGCGCGATGCGGGCGCTGAGACAGGCGGGGGCGGAGCCCGAGCGGTTCATGCCCGAGTACGCCTCGCACCAGTTCGAGATACCGGTCGCGGCGGCCGAGGGGGTCGCGGCGCGCCGACCGGGCGCTCGTGCTGCGCGAGGTCGTGCGCGAGGTGGCGCGCCGCGAAGGGCGCCGCGCGACGTTCACGCCGCTGCTCGATCCCGCGCAGGCGGGCAACGGCGTGCACATCCACCTCAGCCTGCTCGACGCCGACGGGCGAGCGGTGCTGTACGAGCCATCCCGGCCGGGCGCGCTGAGCGAGCTCGGCGCGACCTTCGCGGCAGGAGTCATACGCCACGCGCGAGCGCTCACCGCGCTGAGCGCCCCGAGCCCGGTCTCGGCGGGGCGGCTCGCGCCGCACCACTGGGGGGCGGGCGCCGCCTGCCTCGGGCGCCAGAACCGCGAAACGCTGCTGCGCATCCCGCCGCTCGTGGCGGGCGCCGGCGAGCCGGAGCGCCAGCTGCGCCTGGAGTACCGGGCGGCCGACGCTGCGGCCAACCCCTACCTCGCGCTCGGAGCGTTGCTCCGTGCCGGCCTGCAGGGCGTGCGCGACGGGCTCGAGCCGGCGCCGGTCCTCGACTGCGACCCGGCGCAGTTGAGCGCCGCCGAGGCAGAGCGATACGGCGTCGGCGCGCTGCCCGACTCGCTCGCCGGGTCGCTTGCGGCGCTCGCCGAGGATCAGCAGGCGCGCGCTTGGATGACACCGCTGATGTACGACGCCTACGTGGCCGTCAAGCGCAGCGAGGTCGAGGCGGCCGAGGGCGTCGATCAGGCGGAGCTCTGCGCCCGTTATGGCCGGATCTACTGAAGAGCTGCTCGCGCGGCTGCTCGCGGCGCTCGAGCCGGAGCTCGCCGGCGCGGTCGAGCTGCGCCGGCGACTGCACGCCGCGCCCGAGCTCGCGCACGAGGAGCGGCGCACGGCGGAGATCGTGCGCGAGCAGCTCCCGGTGTCGGCGCAGAGCGCGGCCGGGACGGGGCTGTTGGCACGGGTCGGCCCAGAGCAGGGCGCCCCGATCGCGATCCGCGCAGAGCTCGACGGCCTGCCGATCGCCGAGCGCACGAACGCGCCGTTCAGCGCAACCGGAGAGACGATGCACGCGTGCGGGCACGATGTGCACATGGCGGCGCTCGTCGCGCTCACGCGAGCGGCGGCCACGGTGGGTGAGCTGCCGGTGGCGCTGCTGGCCGTGTTCCAGCCGAGCGAGGAGGCCTACCCGTCGGGCGCGCGCGCGCTGGCCTCGCACGAGCTGGCGAGCGCAGCTCCGGCGGCGGTGCTCGCGGCGCACATCCATCCCGAGCTGCCGTGGGGCAGCGTCGCGCTCGACGCCGGCGCGGTCAACGCTGCGAGCGACTCGGTCGAGATCACGGTCGAGGGCGAGGCCACGCACGGCGCCTACCCACACCGCGGCCGCGACCCGATCCTCGCGATCGCGCAGATCGTGGTCACTCTCCACGCGCAGGCCGGGCGGCGCGTCGACCCGCTCGGCCCTGCGCTGATCAACGTCGGCGTGCTCGAGGGCGGCCGCACGGAGAACGTGATCCCAGACCGCGCGCGTGCCCGCGCGTCGCTGCGCGCGCACCGCCCGCAGGAGCGCGCGCAGCTGCGCCAGCTGGTCGAGGAGGTCGTGCGCGGCGTCGCCGATGCGCACGGGTGCCGCGCCACGGTCGAGCTGATCGCGGGCGAGCCTGCGCTCGAGAACGACCCGCGGATCGTCGCCTGCGGGCGCGAGCTGCTGGCGCAGGCCGGGCTCGGCATCGCCCCGGCCTGGCGCTCGTGCGGCTCGGACGACTTCGCGTTCTTCGGTGAGCTCGCGCCGCTGGCGATGGCCTTCGTCGGCCTCGACGGCGCGCCGGGCTTTCGCTCGCGCCCGCTGCACCACCCCGAGCTGCTGCCACCCGAGGAGGCGGTCGGGCAGCTGGCACGAACGCACGCCGTTCTCTACGCAGCGGCCGTCGAGGCGCACGGCCGGACTTAGGAACAGCAAGTAGCGCCCGACTCAAGCCACGGTGGACTGCACTGTACGCAGCATGTACGATGCCCGACCAGCGTTCGCGGCGCACCAGGGAATGAGCTGTCACGACAGCGCCGGGGGGCAAGGAGGGGGAGATGGAGGGAGATCCGCTGGTTGCTCCGCGCGCCATCAGGCAGTGCGTGCGTCTACGCGCCTGGCCACTGTTGGGGTTGTTCACGGCGGCGCTCGCGTCCGCCTGCGCGCTGCTCCCGGGCGCAGCGGCGGCGGCTTCCTCATACGGCGCGGCCGCGTGGGGCTACAACGGCTCCGGCCAGCTCGGCAACGGCACGACGGCGATCAGCCGCGTTCCCGGCGCGATCCCCGGTCTCAACGAAGTGACGGCGATCGCGGCCGGCAACGAACACAGCCTCGCCCTGCTGGTCAACGGCACGGTCAGGTCTTGGGGCAACAACCGCGCGGGCCAGCTCGGCAACGGCACGACGACCAACGGCAAAGTGCCGGCGCCCGTGTCGGGGCTGAGCAACGTCGTGGCGGTCGCGGCCGGCAAAGAACACAGCACGGCGCTGCTGGCCAACGGCACGGTGATGGCATGGGGCGGCAACGAAGAAGGACAGCTCGGCGGCGGCACCAAAGCGCTGAAAAGCACCGTCCCCGTGGCCGTCAAAGGGCTCAGCGGCGTGACCGCGATCGCGGCCGGTGGCAACTTCAACCTGGCACGGTTGAGCAACGGCACGGTGATGGCCTGGGGCGCCGGTGACGAAGGACAGCTCGGCAACGGCAAAAAGATCAAAAGCACCACGCCGGTCCTCGTCAAAGGGCTGAGCGGCGTGACCGCGATCGCGGCCGGTGGCGAACACGGGCTGGCGCTGCTGTCCGACGGAACGGTCATGTCGTGGGGGAGCAACCTCGCACGCCAGCTCGGGATGCCGTCCAAATTCAAAGTCGTCAAAGAAGATGAAGAAGAATTCCTGGAAGAAGAAGAAGAACCGGAAAACAGCGACGTGCCAGGCGCGGTGCAGGCGCTGAGTGGGGCGAGCGCCGTGGCGGCGGGCGCCGAACACAGTCTCGCCCTGCTCGGCGATGGCGAAGTGATGGCCTGGGGCGCCAATGCCAACGGGCAGCTCGGCAACGGAAGCCAGGGCGCCGCGAGCAACATGCCCACCGCCGTCGGCGGCCTCGGTGGCGTCACCGCGATCGCGGCAGGCGCGCGCCACAACCTGGCGCTGCTGAGCGGCGGCAGCGTGGAGGCGTGGGGCTACAACCCGGATGGGCAGCTCGGCAACGGCTCGAACCTGAACAGCCCCGTAGCGGTCGCGATCGCGGGTCTCGGCGGCGTCGTGAAGATCGCCGGCGGCGGCTGGCACAGCCTCTCGTTGGGGGCGCCGGTGGCGACCGTCACCGGCGTCAGCCCCGCCTCGGGCCCGCATCAGGGCGGCACGAGCGTGACGATCACGGGGCTGAACTTCTCCGAAGCGACGAGCGTGCACTTCGGCTCGAGCGCTGCGAGTGCCTTCACGGTCAACTCGCCCACGTCGATCACCGCGACCTCGCCGGGCGGGGAGGGCACCGTCGACATCACCGTCACGACGCCGAGCGACACGAGCGGGATCAGCGCAGCGGACAGGTTCACCTACATCCCGGCGCCGACGGTCACGAAAGTGAAACCGAACAAAGGCCCGGCCGCCGGCGGCACGAGCTCGACGATCACCGGCAGCTACTTCACCGGCGCCACCAGCGTGAGCTACGGCACGCTGCCGGCGAGCAGCTTCACGGTCAACTCGCCGACGTCGATCACCGCGGTTGCCCCGGCGGGCACTGCGGGCCCAACCGACATAACCGTGACGACGGCGAGCGGCACGAGCGCGGTGAACCTCTACGACGTGTTCAAATACGAACTGCCGACGATCGCAAGCATCAGCCCCAGCGCCGGGCCGCTGGCGGGCGGCACGAGCGTGACCGTGAGCGGCAGCGGCTTCGCGCCGGGATCCGGCGCGACCAGCTTCTTCTTCGGCAAAGCGTCAGCTGGGTCGGTGCTGTGCAGCTCGAGCTCGAGCTGCACGTTCGTCACGCCGCCCGCGAAAACAGCGGGTGTCATCGAAGTGGTCGCCGCGGTCGGCAAATTGAGAAGCAAAAAGATTCCTCCGGGCGACCAGTTCAGCTACGAATAGCCAGCTCGCGCACCCGCTGCGCCGGAGCCTAGGCGCGCCGGTCCGAATATCCGAACCCGAAGGCAAGCGGTCCGCTGACGGGGCCGCTGTTCAAGCGCCCGTGGCCGGTTACCGAGTCCAGGCGCATGGTCCCGATCGAAAACGACGGCCATGTGCGGCGCGCACGTCAGACGGCGGCGTGGGCGCGCGCGGGGATCGGCATCGCAGGCGTCGCGCTGATCGCCCTCGAGCCGCGGCTGATCGAGCACCCCTGGCTCGGCGTGGCCGGCTTCGCCACGATCGTTGCGACCGCGGTCGTGCACCTGTGGGCCAAGCGGATCGTGTGGCTGAAGCTCGAGGAGTCGCTTGCGGGGGCCGCTGCGATCCTGATCGTCGGGTTCGGCGGGCAGAGCGTGACCGTGCTGAGCATTCTGTGGCTCGCGGCGGTCGCCAGCGGGGTGATGGCCCGCGGCGGACGCGTGCACTGGATCGGGCGCGCGATCGTGCTCTGCGCACTCGTCATGCCGGTGGCGATCGAAGGCCGGCTGAGCCTCGAACACGCCGGGCTTTGCGTCGCGGCGGTCGCGCTGCTGCTGACGATCGGGCGTCTCACGGTCGAGCTCAACCACCTGCTGTTCCAGGCGCGCTGGGACGCCGACCACGATGGGCTGACCGGGCTGCTTTCGCGCACGGCGTTCCGCGCGGCGCTCGATCGGGCGAGCACGGCGGCCGAGGAGCGAACGCCGCTGGCGCTGCTGCTTTTCGACCTCGACGGCTTTGGTGCGATCAACAAGACCGCGGGCCACGCGCGAGGCGATGAGATGCTGCGCGCATTCGCCGCGATCCTGCAAGCGCAGGCACCGGCGGGCGCCCTCGCCGGCCGGCTCGGCGGAGACGAGTTCGCGATCGTGCTGCCGGGCGGGGGCGCGAGCGCCTTCGCCGAACGCCTGCTGGACGAGCTCCCTCGCGGGGACGAGCAAGGGCGCGGGATCTCGACGTGCGTAGGGCTCGCGCAGGCACCGCACGACGGCGGCGACTCCGACGCGCTGCTGCGCGCGGCCGACATCGCGCTGCGCGTCGCCAAGCGGGCCCCGGGCGGGCGCCGGCTCTCGGTCTACTCCGGCGGCTCGCTGAGCGGGCACGGTCGCGAAAGCGCGCGCGGAGCGCTGCGGCGCGTGATCGACGGCGACGGCATCTCGATGGTCGTGCAGCCGATCGTCGACGTCCGCAGCGGCGTGGTTCACGCTTACGAGGCGCTGGCGCGCTTCGGCGCGGACGGCTCGGGCAGTCCGCTGCAATGGTTCTCGCTGGCCGACGAGCTCGGCGAGCGCGAGGCGCTCGAACGGGCCTGCCTGCGCGAGGCGCTCGAGCTCTACTGCCGCAGGCCACGAGGGGTGGCCCTCTCGGTGAACCTGTCGGCGCCGGTGCTGATCGACCGCGGCACGTTGCGCATGCTCGAGCGACTGCCCGACCTGTCGGGCCTGATCATCGAGATAACCGAGGACACGCTCGTGCACAACGGCGAGCAGCTGCGCCGCGTGATCGCGCCGCTGCGTCGCCGCGGGGCGCAGATGGCCGTCGACGACATGGGCGCCGGCTATTCCGGGCTCGGCCAGATCATGGCCGTGCAGCCGCGCTACCTGAAGCTCGATCGTTCGCTCGTGACGGGGGTCGACGTCGATCGCGAGCGGGCGGCGCTGGTCGGCGCGCTGTCGGACTACGCCTCGCGCGTCGGCGGCCTGCTCGTGGCCGAGGGGATGGAGACGGCGGCCGAGCTGCACGCGCTGGTGGAGCTCGGCGTGCCGCTGGCGCAAGGCTTCTATCTGGCCCGGCCGGGCCGGCCGTGGCCGACGGTCGCACCGCATCTGCTTGCAAGTGCGCCCACCGGCTCGTCCGGGTCGCAGTCACGCGCGAAGCGGGGCCGCTCGACACCGCAGCCCTCGGGGGCGAAACCGGGCGGGGCCGCTGCTCAGACGCCGGCGACGCGACTCATCGGCGCGCGTGCAGCCGATACGGCGAGATCGCGGTCGTAGGTAATCGCGAAGTCGAAGCGGCGATCCACGTCGTGACCGTTGTCGCCAAGCTCCTTGGCGACGCGAACTAACTTTCGGTCATTGCATCAGCCGCCGAGCGGCGAAGGCGGGATGCGCGGTTCGCCGTGAACCTCGGGTATGCGCATCATCAGCTCGTCGAGGAAGCACCACGACCAGTCTTCGCGCGGCTCGATCGAGCGGATGATCGGGTGGCCGCTGGAGCGCGCATGCGCGCTGGCGTGCCGGTTGGGCGAGTCGTCACAGCAGCCGACGTGGCCGCACTCCAGGCAGATGCGCAGGTGCAGCCACGGGTCGCCCGTGCGCAGGCAGTCCTCGCAGCCCTCGACCGACTCGGGCAGCTCGGTGATCAGGATCTGGTCGAGGTGCGTGCAGTTCGGCATCGAGTCCTCACTTTCCGGATTGGGCGAAGGGCAGCCGCACACGGAACGTCGTGCGGCCAGGTTGGGAATCGAGCGTGAGCGAGCCGTCGTGGCGATCGACGACGATCCGCCGCGCGGTGGCGAGGCCGAGGCCGGTGCCGTAGCCGACGTCCTTGGTCGTGAAGAACGGGTCGAAGATCCGCGGCAGCACGTCCTCGGGTACGCCGGCGCCGTCGTCTGAGATCTCGATCACCGCGCATTCCCCGTCGGCGTGCGTGGCGATCGTGATCGTGCCGCGCTGCCCGAGCGCGTCGATTGCGTTGTCGAGCAGGTTGGTCCACACCTGGTTGAGCTCGGAGCCGCGCACGGTCAGCTTCGGCAGCGTGCGGTCGTACTCGCGGACGACCTCTATCTCGGTGTGCTTGAGCTTGTAGCCGAGCACGGCGAGCGTCGTCTCCAGCCCCTCGTGCAGGTCGACCTCGACGAGGTCGCCGCGGTCCATGTAGGCGTAGGACTTGACGGCGCCGACGAGGCTCGACATGCGCTCGGTCGACTCCTCGAGCTCGGCGGCGAGGCGCCCGGCGACGAGCGAGGCGGCGACCCATTGAAGCGCCGCATCTGTCGCTCCTCCGGCGAGCTCGGCGACGCGATCGAGCCACGCCTGGTCGACGCCGGCGACGGCCAGCGGCTCGGCCAGCCGCCACGGCTCGTGCACGCCGAGCGCTTCAAGCCGCTCGAGCAGCTCGTCTTCGGCGTCGGCCGCGTCGAGCGCGTCCAGTGCGGTGCACGAGGCGGAGTGCGCGACCGCCTGCTGCTGCAGCGTGACGAGCTCGACGACCTGCTCGCGCTCCATCCCCGACTCGACGAAACGCGCGATCGTCGAGCTGATCACGTCGAGCGCTTCGGACATCTGCTGCGCCGCGCGCCGTGCTGCGGCGGCGGGGTTGTTCAGCTCGTGCGCGAGCCCGGCGGCCATCGTCCCCAGCGAGGTCAGGCGCTCGCGGCTCTGCTCGCTGCTAGTGATCCGGCTCATCACGGGCGCCACCTGCTGCATCACGCGGCGGTGGATGGCCGGCTGCTCGAAGGCCAGGCGGCGGAAGTCCTCTGCTGGAATCAGCGCCATGCGACAGTCGGTCTCGGCGCGCATGCGCACGCCGAGCGAGCCCCCGGTGAGCGTCGCGATCGCGCCCATCCAAGTCGGCGCCTTGTGGCGCCCGACGGGCTCGCTGCTCGAGCCGTCGACGATCGACGCCTGCGCATCGCCGCGCAGCAGCAGCTGCATGCCGCGGTTCTCCTCCCCCTGCTCGGCGATGATCCCGCCGGCGGCGACGCGATAGGTGCGCGCGACTCCGATCCACTTGGTCAGCTGCTCGTCGTCGAGTTCTTCGAACAGGTCGACCGTGCGCAGCTCCTGCAGCGTGACCGGGGGCTCGGCCGTCTCGCCGCCGGGCGCGTCGGCGGCCGCGACGGCCTGGCGTTCGGCGTCGACGGCCGATCCGATCGCCTCGGCTCCTGGATCGTCTGCGGCGGGCTCGCTCATGCCTCGAGCAGGTACTCGTGGATCAGCGAAACGGCCATCGAGCCCTCGCCGACGGCGCTTGCGACGCGCTTGATCGAGCGGGCACGGACGTCGCCGGCGACGAACACGCCGGGCACGGTCGTCTCGAGCACGAACGGCTCGCGCTCCAGCGGCCAGCCGGCGGCTTGGACGTCGCGCCCGGCGAGGATGAAGCCGCGCTCGTCGCGCGCGAGCACGCCCTCGAGCCAGTCGGTGCGCGGCGAGGCGCCGATGAACACGAAGCAGGCGTCGGCGGCGAGCGTCTCCTCGCCGCCCGGCCCGGCGATGCGCACTTGGCTGAGGTGCCCGTCGCGCTGCTCGGCGGCGGTGGCGCTCGTGCCGGTGCGCACGTCGACGTTGTCGAGCTCGGCGATCTGCTCGATCAGGTAGTGCGACATCGATGCCTCGAGCGAGGGACCGCGCACGAGCATCGTCACCGTCGCTGCGTAGCCGCTGAAGTAGACGGCCGCCTGGCCGGCCGAGTTGGCGCCGCCGATCACGACGATGTGCTGGTCGGCGCAGGCGCGCGCCTCGGTCATCGCCGCGCCGTAGTAGACCCCGGCGCCGGTCAGCTCGGGGAAGCCGGGCGTGTCGAGCTGGCGATAGGAGACGCCCGAGGCGACGAGCACGCAGCTGGCGCTGAGCACCTCGCCGCCGCTCAGCTCGACCAGCCGCGCCGATCCCTCGACGCGCAGGGCGACGGCCTCCTGCACGGTCAGCAGCTCGGCGCCGAGGCGGCGCGCCTGGTCGGTGGCGCGGCGGGCGAGGTCCGAGCCGCTGAGCCCGGCGGGGAAGCCGAGGTAGTTCTCGATCCGGCTCGACTGGCCGGCCTGCCCGCCGGGCGCCTCGCGCTCGACCATGATCGTCCTCAGCCCCTCCGAGGCGCCGTAGACGGCGGCGGCGAGGCCGGCGGGCCCGCCGCCGACGACGACCAGGTCGTAGTGCTCCTGCGCGGGGGTGCCGGCGACGCCGAGGCGCTCGGCCAGCTCGAGCACGCTCGGGCGCTCGAGCACGGAGCCATCCTCGAGCAGCACCACCGGCAGCCGCTCGGCGTCGAGGTCGGCCACCTGCAGCAGCTCGCGCGCCTCGCCGTCGCGTTCGACGTCGAGCCAGCGCGCGGGCACGCGGTTGCGCACGAGGAAGTCGCGCAGGTCGTGTGACTCCTTGGAGAAGCGGTGGCCGATGATGCGAACGCCGCCGGCCTCGAGCGCGGCGCCGGACTCCCACGTCGTCAGCAGATCCTCGACCACCGGGAACAGCTGTTCCTCGGGAGGGTCCCACGGCTTGAGCAGGTAGTAGTCGAGCGCGACGTCGTTGATCGCGGCGATCGCCGCCTCGGTGTCGGCGTAAGCGGTCAGCAGCACGCGCTTGGCGTCGGGGACGACCTTGCGCGCCTCCACGAGATATTCCGTGCCGGGCATCCCGGGCATGCGCTGGTCGGCGATCAGCATCGCCACCTGGTCGCCGCGGGCGCGCGACTCGCGCAGGATCTCCAGCGCGTCGGCGCCCGAACCGGCGCGCAGAACGCGAAAGCGCTCGCCGAAGCCCCGGCGCAGGTCGCGGGCGACGGCCGCCAGCACGGCCGGCTCGTCGTCGACGACGAGGATCGCCGGACGCCGCGGGGTGCTCGGCGGTTGCTCGGAGACGACCGCGACGGCTGGCTCGGCTCGGGCGGACATGGCGCCATTGACAGTAGTCGCTCCCCAGGGTCTGCGGAAGTGCGGTGCAGGCGCAGGCACGGGTCGCCGGCCGACCCCTATCGTTCGCCTCGATGACGGCGCGCATGGTGCAGGCGAACGGGATCGAGCTGAGCGTGATCGACGAGGGCGAGGGTCCGCTCGTCGTGCTCTGCCACGGATTCCCCGAGCTCGCCTACTCCTGGCGCCGGCAGGTGCCTGCGCTGACAGCGGCCGGCTATCGCGTGCTCGCGCCCGACATGCGCGGCTTCGGCAGGAGCTCGGCGCCGCAGGCGGTCGAGGCCTACGACGTGGCGACGTTGTGCGCCGACATGACCGGGCTGCTCGACGAGCTCGGTCAGCAGCAGGCGATCTTCGTCGGCCACGACTGGGGAGCGCACGTGGTCTGGCAGCTCGCGGTGCTCGCGCCCGAGCGCGTGCGCGCGGTCGCCGGCCTCAGCGTGCCCTTCGTGCCGCGCGCGCCGGCGGCGCCGATCCCGATCATGCGCCGGCACCTCGGCGAGGACTTCTACATCGTCTGGTTCCAGCAGCCGGGCGTGGCCGACGAGGCGCTTGCGCGCGACGTGCGTCGCACGCTCACGACGAGCCGGCAGTGGACGGCCGACTGGGCGCTGGAGGACGGCAGCGAGCCGCGCCTGCCGCCGTGGCTGTCCGAGCAGGAGCTGGCGGTGTACGTCGAGGCGTTCGAGCGGACGGGCTTCACGGGCGGGCTGAACTGGTATCGCAACATGGACCGCAACTGGGAGCTGACCGAGCCGGTCGCGGAGCGGCGCGTCGAGCAGCCGGCGATGTTCCTCACGGGCGAGCTCGATCCGGTGCGCCGCTTCATGCCGGCCGAGGCGATGCACGGCTGGGTCAGCGACCTGCGCGCGGAGATCGTCGTCGCCGGGCGCCGGGCATTGGGTGCAGCAGCAGGCGCCGGAGGAGGTCAACGCGGCGCTGCTCGAGTTCCTGAGCGGGCTCTGAGCGCGGCTCGCTGCACAGCGCGGGCGGCACCTGAGGCGCGGCCGGCGGTGCCGCGCCCAACCGGCGTCGAGGGATGGTACAAGTAGCCCGCGAAGCTGGCCCACGCGGGGTCGACCACGTAGCGCCCGGCGGGGCTGACGTCGAGAATGACCACCGGCGGATCGGCGCGGTTGCCGCTCATCGGCAGCACCGTTGTCTCCCCTGTCACGCCGCGGAAGCCGCGCGTGCGCTGCAGCGCGCTCCGCAGCTTGGGACCCGTCCATCGCCGGCTGCGCCTCACCGCGGTCGCGAGCATGTCGAGCGAGTCGTAGCGTGAACGCTCCCCACGTTCCGGGGCTGCTGTGAAAGCGCCGGCAGGTACGGCACGGGTGTAGGACTTGCCACCCGGCAGCTGCTCGTCGCTGGGTGACTCCGCTGCTCAGGCAGCCACCGGCCGCCGCGCCGGCGGCCGCGACGAAGCTCGGGCCTTGGGCGGCGAGGTCGACGCAGCAGCGTCCGTAAGCGTGCGGCGTGGCCGCCAGTCGCGACGCGATCGCCCCCGCCTGCGGGCCGTACATCGCGAGGTCACGTGACGCTCCGGTCGGGCGGCGGCGGTTGCCCGCCGAAGCTGGGCGACCTGCGCGTCACCGGCCGTCGGGTCCAGCACGGCGTCCACCGGCACGGCGACACCGGCCGCTTTCAGCGACGCCGCCAGCTGGGATGCGATCGCGGCCGTGTACGTGGACGAGTCGTAGAGCACCGCGACGCTGCGTGCATGGAGCGACGGAGGTGAGCTCGGCCTGCTCGACCGCGAGCGATCTGCGCCACCATCGGCTGAGTCGTCACGCCGAAGCCCTCTGTCGCCGTGGCCGAGGTCAGGCGCAGGATCGGCAGCCCCGCTGCGCGGTAGATCGGCAGGGTCTGCAGCGCCGCACGGACGAGTTCGAACGGGCCGATCACCGCGCTCGACGCCGCTTGCGACCGATCGCCTGGCGACTCTCGCGCCGTCGCCGGGTCGGCCCGGTCATCGCCCGCCACGAGCTGCACGCGCCGCCCCAGGACACCGCCGTGGGCGTTGCGCTGCGCCGCCGCGAGCTGCGCGCCGCGCAGCATGTCCACGCCGGTCGGACGCTTGCTCCCCGGTCATCGGGCCCTCGACGGCGATTCGGACCGTGCGAGCGGCGGCGCCGGCCGACTCCGCCCAGGCGCCGACGGACGCGATCACTGCGATCAGAGTGGCCATCCGTGCGAGGCGTGCGATCCGGCGACCCTATAGCAACGCATGGTCGCGATCGCTCGCGCGGCCCTGTTCAGACGCGGTCGGAAAGCCGCGAGCCTCGCTGGTCAGGCATCGCGCCCCAGCGAGTGGGCGATCCTGGATTCGAACCAGGGACCTCTTCCTTATCAGAGAAGCGCTCTAACCGACTGAGCTAATCGCCCGAGATCGTCCATCTTATCGGTGCCCGCCAAGCCGGCGTCGTCGCAACGAGGCCCGCCGCTCACTCCTTCTGCCGCGAACCGCAATTCGGCTATCTGGAATGTTCGAGCAGCCCTGGGATCGCCCGCGGGCGCAGCCGCCGAGCCAGCTCGATCGCCTCCTGCGGCGTGGCGAAGGACAGCTCGGCACGGTAGCCGCCGTCGCGCGCCGGGCGCACGCTGACCTCGGCGCCGAGCGCGGCGCCGAGCGCATCGGAGATCTCCTGCGCGGCCTGCAGCTGGTCGGGGTGCACGCCGGCCGTCATCCGCTTGCGCCGGGCATCCGGCGGCTTGCCGCCGGATGCGGCGTTCTGGGTGCGGGCCCGCGCTTCGACCGTGCGCACGGACCAGCCCTCTTGTGCGGCAGTGCGTGCAAGGCTCGCGCGCACGCCGTGGTCCTCGGCGAGCAGCAGCGCCCGCCCGTGGCCCTCGCTGAGCGTCCCGGCCTGCACGAGCTCGATCGCCTCCTCGGGCAGGTCGAGCAGGCGGATCAGGTTGCTCACGGCCACGCGGCTGCGACCGACGCGGCGGCCGACCTCCTCGCGTGTCAGGCTCGAGCTCCTCGACGAGCGCTGCGCAGGCGCGCGCCTCCTCGATCGGGCTGAGGTCCTCGCGCGCCATGTTCTCGATCAGCGCGAGCTCGATCGATTCGGCGTCGTCGCGCTCGCGCACGAGCGCCGGGATCGTCTCCAGCCCGGCGATCTGCGCCGCGCGCCAGCGCCGCTCGCCGGCGACGATCTCGTACGTCCCGCCCGGCTTCGGGCGCACGAGCACCGGCTGCAGCACGCCGCGCTCGCCGAGCGAGTCGGCCAGCGCCTGCAGCGCGTCCTCGTCGAAGCGCCGCCGCGGCTGCGTCGGGCTCGGCGCGATCTGCTCGACCGCCAGCTCGCGCAGCTGCTGCTCGCTCTCGCTCGCCTCCGTCGGGGCCGAGGAGACCGAGAGGATCGCCTCCAGCCCCCTGCCCATCCCAGGTTTTGGCCTAGCCACGTGCAGCCACCTCCTTTGCCAGCTCGAAATATGCCTCTGCGCCCGCGCTGTGCGGGTCGTGGTGGGTCACCGGCAGCCCGTAGCTCGGCGCCTCGCCGACGCGCACGTTGCGCGGGATCACGGTCGAGAAGACGAGCTCCGGGAAGTGCTCGCGCACCTCGCGCTCGACGTCGCGGCCGAGGCGCGTGCGACTGTCGTGCATCGTCAGCAGCATCCCCGCAACCGTCAACCTCGGGTTGAGGTTCTGCCGTACGAGCGCGAGCGTCTCGAGCAGCCCGGCCAGGCCCTCGAGCGCGAAGTACTCGGTCTGCACGGGCACGATCACCCGATCGGCCGCCACCAGCGCGCTCACCGTCAGCGGCCCGAGCGACGGCGGGCAGTCGAGCAGGATGTAGCGAAAGCGCTCGCGCAGCGGCTCCAGGCGCTCGCGCAGGCGCTGCTCGAAGCCCTCGATCCGCGGCAGCTCGACGTTGGCCCCCGCCAGCCCGGCGCCCGCCGGCAGCAGCTTCAGCCCGGGGACGCTCGAGTCGGTCAGCGCCTGCTCGGCGCTCGCCTCGCCCGTCAGCACCTCGTACAGCCCCGGCGACTGCGTACGTGCCACGCCCAGGCCGACCGTCGCGTTCGCCTGCGGGTCGACGTCGACGAGCAGCGTGCTGTAGCCGGCCTCGGCGATGCACGCGCTCACGTTGAGCGCCGTCGTCGTCTTCCCCACGCCACCCTTCTGGTTGGCGATCGCGTAGATCGTGGCCATCGCCTGCAAGCTAGCGACGTTCGCGGTCAGAGCCTGTTGGTACGGCCCAGCGGCCGCTTTCGCGCGATCCCCGCCCGTCGCGGGAACCGCTCGGGCGTCTCCCCCGTCTTGACCCATACGTGCAGGTGGCGATCGGTGGCGCCCGCAAATGGCCGCACACGACGGATCTCGCGCAGCTCCATGCCGAGCTCGCGTGCCGCCCTCGCCGCCGCCTGCTCCTCCTCCGCGTCGCGGCGACCGCGCCAGTCGACGAGCGCTCCGCCCAGGCGCAGCAGCGGCGCCGCGTACTCGAGCACGACAGGCTGCGCCGCCAGCGCACGCGCCAGCACGACGTCGTTGCCCGCCAGCCCCTCGCTCCACTCCTCGGCCCGCGCGCAGACGACGCTCGCGTTCTCGATCCCCGCCGCGGCCAGCATCCGCTGCAGGAACTCGCACTTGCGACGCTGGCTCTCCACGAGCCGCACATGGGCGCCCGGGAGCGCGACGGCCAGCGCCACGCCCGGGAACCCCGCACCGGCGCCCAGATCCGCCAAATCGCGGCCATCTTTATTTATTAAATCGATATCGAGACCGGCCAACGAGTCGGCCAGGTGTCGCTCCGAGGCCTCGCGCGGCGCGCGCACCGTCGTCGGCGCGTGCTCGTCGTTCGCCAGCACCGCCAGCACCCGCCCGAGCGTCGCCAGTTGCGTCTCGTTCAGCTCGTAGCCCGTCAGCGCGGCGCTCCACGGCGGAGTGTTTCCCGTGAAACGCCCCGACGCGGGCTCAGTCATCCACGGGCGAGACGACGAGGAACCGGTTCGGCTCCTCACCCTCGCTGTGCGTCTCGACGCCGCCGCGCTCGCGCAGGTATTCGTGCACGATCCGCCGCTCCGCCGGCGGCATCGGCTCGAGCTCGACCGGCGCGCCGTCGCGCAGCGCTTCCTCGGCCGCGTCGTCGGCGTCTGAGCGCAGCAGCTCGGCACGGCGCTCGCGATAGCCGTCCGCGTCGATCTCCACGCGCGTCTGCGACGGGCCCTCGGGGAACACGATCCGCTGCGCCAGGTGCTGCACAGCGTCGATCGTCTGCCCGCGCCGGCCGATGAACAGGCCCACCTCGTCACCGACCAAACGCCCGCGCAGCACACCCTCGGCCTGCTCGACCTCGATCTCGGCGTCCAGGCCGAGGCCGGCCGTGACTTCCTCGAGCAGCTCTTCGAGCAGCTCGGCCGGCTCGAGCTCCTCCTCGCTCGACGACTCGCGCCCCGGCTCGCTCATCTGCGCCTACCCGAACGTTTCTTCTTCTTGCTGCGCGGCGAGCGCGGAGGTGGGGCCGACGGTTTCGCTTTGGCCTCAGGCTGCGGGCGCGCGGCGCCCGCGCCGGCGAGTCGGCCGAACAGGCCGGGACTGCTCGTCGAAGCGCCCGAGTCGCCGTCGCCCGCGCCCACACCGGCCAGCGCCGGCTTCAGCGTTCGCGTCGACTTGCCGTTCTTCGAGCCATCCTCCTCGACCGGCGCCGGCGGCGGTCCCATATGTCGTTTGATCAGGTACTGCTGGCCGATCGTCCACACGTTCGTCGTGATCCAGTAGACCAACAGGCCGGCCGGGTAGCGGTAGAGGATCACCACGAACACGACCGGCAGCAGCAGCATCAGGCGACGCTGGTTGGGATCCGCCGAGGCCGTTGCGACGAGCGTCGAGAAGACCTGCGAGCCGACGTACAGAACGATCAGCACGACCAGCGCCGCCCCCGTCGCCTTTTCGGTGATGTCCGGCAGGAACAGGAACTTCGCCGAGTGTGGCGCAACCGCGTTGCAGCTGATTTCCGAGAGGCCCTTGATGTGCTGGCCGGCATGCGTGATCGCGCCCGAGGGGATTTCGCTGTTGTGCGTGATCGTCTTGCCGAGCACCTGCGAGAAGTGTTCGCGCAGCTGCGCGCCGCAGATGTCGAGCTTCAGGTCCGTGCGCAGCATGTAGAACAGCGAGACGAACACCGGCAGCTGCAAGAGCAGCGGCAGGCACGACGCCAGCGGGTTGATTTTGTTCTCCCGGTAGAACGCCATGATCTCCTGCTGCTGGCGCTGTTTGTCCTCCTTGTACTTCTCTTTCAGCGCCGCGATCTGGGGAGAGAGCCGCTGCATCTCCTGCATCCCCTTCAGCTGCCTGTAGGTCAGCGGGACGAGCACCGCGCGGATCAGCACCGTCAGGCCGATGATCGCGAGGCCCCAGCTGCCGCCCACGAGGTGCTCGTGGATGAACACCATGATCGACTCGAACGCGCTGATCAGCGGCGAGAACGCGTCCTCGATGACGTTGGCGAAGATGGGCATGCGCGCGAAGGGCTCTCAGGCGCCGCTGCGGTGTCCGACCCCGAACACCCGCTGGGCCTCCACCGGATCGTATCCGCCGTAGCTCCAGGGGTTGCACCTGAGCAACCGCCACGCAGCGAGCACCGCGCCTCTAAGTATGCCGTACTCCCTGATCGCGTCGACCGCATAGCGCGAGCACGTCGGCTCGTACTTGCAGCGGCGCGGGATCGCCGGCGAGACGAAGCGCTGGTAGATCACGATCGGCGTGGTAGCCACGGCGCGCAAGGCGCCGGCCACGCGGCTGGGAGCAGCGTGCTCGGCGTGCTCGTGCGGTGCTTCGCTCATCCCGCCCGGCCTTCGTCCTCGCGCTGCTCGGCCTCGTCGGGCTGTCCCGCTTCGTCGGACCGGCCTGCCTCGCCGGACTGGTCTGCCTCGCTGCCCTCGCGAATCCCGGCCTTCGCGATCAGCTCGCTCAGCGCCTCGTCGATCCCTTGCAGCCCGTCGCGCTCGACCAGCTCGGCTGCCGACGGCCGAGCGACCACGACGAGGTCCTGCCCCGCGCGCAGGCCCTCCTCGTTGCGCGCGAACGCCTCGCGCAGCAGACGCTTGACGCGGTTGCGCTCGACCGCGCCGCCGACCTTGCGCGAGACCGAAAGCCCCAAGCGCGGGCGCTCGGTCGTGGCGTTCGGGAACGCGTACAGCACGAGGTGGCGGTTGGCCGTCGAGCGGCCCTGGCGATAGACGCGCTCGAACTCGGCACTGCGCGACAGGCGACCGCGACTCGACACGCGCGGCTTCATCGCCTAACCCTCACGCTCAGGTTGAGAGTCGCTTCCGCCCCTTGTCGCGGCGGCGCTTGAGCGTCAGCCGACCAGCCCGCGAGCTCATGCGGGAGCGGAACCCGTGGGCACGGGCACGCTTGCGCTTCTTTGGCTGGTAGGTGCGCTTCATCGTGTATTCGACGGATGCCCGGCAAGATCCTGCCGCGGCGCGGGTCCGCGGGCGCGGACACGCCTCTGCGTCGGCCGTCAAGTATAGGCACCGCGCGCGCTCGACGGGAGCGGACCGGGCGCCGCCTAATTTTCCCGGCAGTTGCGATCACGCGGTCCGTCCGCTGAGAGGCGTCGGTTATAGTCGCCCGCTGACCGGGGCCGCTGCGGCCCCTCTTCGAATAGTCGTCAACTTTTGCTTTGGGAGATAGGCGGATCAACGCTGCCGTGAGCGCCGAGCTCGAGCACATATGGTCACGGATGCAGGCTGCGCTCGCGCTCGCAGTCGACGACAGCGCCTACCGGATCTGGCTGGCGCCGCTGCGTCCGCGCGAGCTCGACGAGCGCCGGTTGATGCTCGAAGCGCCCGCCGGCGCCTGCTCGTGGATTCGCGACCGCTTCGGCCGCGTGCTCGAGTCGTGCGCCGTCGAGGTGCTCGGCGAGGGAATCGTCGTCGAACTCGTCGACAGCAGCGAACGCGAGACCGGCGTCGAGCAGCCCGCAACCGGTTCATCGCGCCCGGTTCGCGAGCGTCCGCAACCACCTGCGCGCGAGCGCGAGTCGCGCCCCGGGCCGCTCGCCAACCCCAAGCTCACCTTCGAGCAGTTCGTGATCGGCGACAGCAACAGGCTCGCGCACGCGGCTGCGTTGACCGTCGCCGAGATGCCCGCGCACGCCTACAACCCGCTGTTCATCTGCGGGCCTCCAGGAGTCGGCAAGACGCACCTGCTCAGCTCGATCGCCAAGCTGCTGCTCTCCTACAACCCGACCCTCGTCGTGCGCTGCACGACCGGCGAGGCCTTCACCAACGAGTTCATCGAATCGCTCAGTGGGCGCAGGACGGAGGAGTTCAAGTCGCGCTTCCGCGACATCGACGTGCTGCTGCTCGACGACGTGCAGTTCCTCGAGCGCAAGACCAAGACCGAGGAGGAGCTGTTCCACACGTTCAACGCCCTGCACGACGCCGGGCGCCAGATCGTGCTCAGCTCCGACCGCCCGCCGCACGACCTGCAAGCCCTCGAAGACCGGCTGCGTGAGCGCTTCGCCGCGGGGCTGGTCGCCGACATCGGGCCGCCCGACCTCGCCACGCGCCTGACGATCCTGCGCAAGCGCGCCCAGCACGACGGCGTTCGGCTCGCTGACGAGCAAGCGCTCCACGTGATCGCCGAGCGGATCGAGAGCAACGTGCGCGCGCTCGAGGGAGCGCTGATCCGCGTCGTCGCCTTCAGCTCGCTGACCGGCCGGCCACTCACGGGCGATCTCGCCGTCGAGGTGCTCGACAAGCTCTATCCGCGCCCGGCCGGCCACGCGGCCGGCGCGGCTGGTTCGATCGGCGAGATCCAAGCCGTCGTCGGCACCCACTTCGGCGTCTCCGCACAAGAGCTGCTGTCGAGCAGCCGCAGCGCCCGGATCGCCTGGCCACGCCAGCTCGCCATGTACCTCGCCCGCGAGCTGACCGACGAGTCGCTGCCGGCGATCGGCAGGCACTTCGGTGGCCGCGACCACACGACCGTGATGTATGCGTGCCGCCGCGCCAGCGCACGGATCGACGACGACGCAGCCGTGCGCGAGGCTGTGGAGAAGCTCCGCGCGATGCTCGCTCCACGCCAGTCATGATCCGCCGGGCCGCCGGGCGACCGCTTCGCCTGAGAGACTGCTCTGCGCTATCAACAGCTTCAGCACAGCCGCTCTCGCCCACGGCACGGGCGATCACGCGCCTCCTAACACTCTCCACAACCCCTATTGACTACTGAGATCTAGAACGCCGTCATGAAGCTTTCCCTTTCCTCCTCAGAGCTGTTGAACCAACTGCAGACCGTCACGCGGGTCGCATCGACGCGCAGCGCCGTGCAGGCCTTGTCCGGTGTGATGATCTCGGTCGAGGACTCCGCCGCCGAGCTGCGCGCCACCGACATGGAGATCGGCCTGCGTGTCCCGCTGAAGGCAGACGTGGAGCGCCCCGGCAACGTCGTGCTCCCAGCGCGCCTGCTGCTCGACGTCGTTCGCGCGCTCCCCGCCGATCAGTTGACGCTCGAGCTGCGCAGCGCCGAGCAGGATGTCGAGTTGATCTCCGGCCCCGCGACCTTCCACCTGCGCACGCTTCGCGCCGAGGACTTCCCGACGTTGCCCGAGCCCTCGCCCGACACACGCATCGCGCTCCCGCTGGACGCCTTCGTGGAGACAGTCACGCGCGTAGCCAAGTCGGCCTCGCGCGACGAGACCCGCCCCGTGCTGACCGGGATCCTGATGTCGGCCTCCGGGCAGGAGCTGCGCATGGTCGCCACCGACTCCTACCGGCTGAGCGTGAAGGAGACGGCTCTGGAGACACCGCTGCAGGGCAGCCTCGAGGCGAACGTCCCTGCCCGGGCGTTGCAGGAGCTGACGCGGATCGCACAGCAGGCCCCCGGCGAGGCGCTCGCCGTCAGCGTCGGGCAGAACCAGGTCGTCTTCGAGCTCGGCGCGATCGTCCTCTCCTCGCGTCTGATCGACGGCCAGTTCCCGAACTACCGCCAGCTGCTGCCCGAGTCCGTCGAGCACGAGCTGCGCCTGGCGAGCGGCGAGCTGACCGACGTCGTGCGCCGGATCAGCCTGCTCGCGCTGAAGAACGCGCCGCTGCGCCTCAGCTTCAGCGAGGGCACGCTGACCGTCTCCGCGCAGACCCCCGACGTGGGCGAGGCCAGCGAGGCCGTGCCCGTGCCGTTCCACGGCGAGCCCTTCGAGATCGGCTTCAACCCCGAGTTCCTGCGCGACGGCCTGGAGAGCATCGAGTCCGACGAGCTCGTGCTGAAGCTGATCAGTCCCTTGCGGCCGGGGCTGATCGAATCACCCGACTCCGGCGACTTCGTGTACCTGATCATGCCTATTCGTCTGAACGTCTGAAGGTGCGGCGATGGCGGAGGCATCCGACGTGCGGGTGCTCAGCGTGCAGATGCGCGACTTCCGCACCTACGCCCGCGCGGAGGCGAGCCTCGGACCGGGGCTGACCGTCGTGCACGGTCCCAACGGGGCCGGCAAGTCGAACCTGCTCGAGGCGCTGTACTTCGGCTGCACCGGGCGCTCGCCGCGCACGCGCAACGAGCGCGAGCTGGTGCGCTTCGAGGCCCAGGCCGCGCGGGTGGTCGTTCACTGCAGCGAGGGTCCCCAGCAGCACGAGCTGAGCGTCGGCTACGGGCCCGGTCCGGACGGCGCCCGGGCGGTCAAGCGGATGACGGCCGACGGCGCCCCGGTCGAGCGTCTGCTCGATGTCGACTTCCGCCCGCTCTTGAGCGTGTTCGAGCCCGACCGGCTCGAGCTGCTGAAGGGTCCGCCGGCGGTCCGCCGCGCCCACCTCGACGCACTCGTCTGCGCCCTCTGGCCGACCCGTGACGGCGACCGCCGCGAGTACTCGCGCGTGCTCGCACAGCGCAACGCGCTGCTCGCGCGGATCCGCTCGGGGCGCGCGTCGCAGTCGACGCTCGGGGCGTGGGACCGGGAGCTGGCTGCCGTGGGGTTGCTCGTGCGCGAGCACCGCACCGCCGCGGTCGAGTTGCTCTCGGGCCACTTCGCCACGCGCGCCAGGCAGCTCGGGCTCTCGGGCGAGGCGAGCGTCGAGTACCGCCCGCGCTCGCGGGCGCAGAGCGTGGAGGAGCTCGTGGCCGAGCTCCAGGCGCGCCTGCCCTCCGACTTGGAACGCGGCTTCACCGGGCACGGCCCCCACCGCGACGAGCTCGCCTTTCAGCGCGACGGGCGCGAGCTGCGCTCCTACGGCTCCCAAGGTGAGCAGCGGCTGGCCCTGCTCGCGCTGCTGCTCGCCGAGCGCACGGTGCTCGCCGAGCAGCGCTCACGCACGCCGCTGATGCTGCTCGACGACGTGATGAGCGAGCTCGACGCAGAGCGCCGCGAGCTGCTCGCGGCCGAGCTCTCCTCTGGCGGGCAGTCCGTGATCGCCACGACCGACCTCGGGCACGTTCCGGGTGCCGGCGACGGTGCCGTGACGCGCCTGCGCGTCTCGCCCGGGGCGATCCTGCAGGAGGCGCAGGCGGCGTGAGGAAAGCGGCGCCGCGCTCGCTCGCCGCGGCGCTCGACGGGCTCACGGCCACGCTCGCTCCCGCAACGACGCTGGCGCGCGTGCACGAGGTGTGGGAGCGCGTGGCCGGCGCCACGATCGCCGCCGCCGCCCACCCCACGAGCGAGCGCGACGGCGTGCTCACGATCACCTGCGAGGCCTCCGTCTGGGCGCAGGAGCTGACCCTGATGCAGGGCGATCTGATCCCTCGCCTGAACGCCGCGCTGGGTGGCGAGGCGATCCGCGAGCTGCGCTGCCGCACGGGCTGAGCGCCGCCGCGGCGCGAGGGCCGTCGATCGAGACTGCGCTTAGCCCGGATTTACCTGCAATTTGCAGGGGTTTAAGCACTCGGCACAGGTCGCCCCGACCCCGCCACGTGCTAATATCATGTACACAGGAAAGCCGCCCCGGATCGTGCTTGGAAGCGCGACGGAATCCGGGGCGTTCTCACGTATCGGAGGGCCATTGGCCGCGAGCAGCAACAGCTCTGACGGGAGCGCAAAGAAGGGCGGCGTCAACGACCCGTCGATGACGGGTGGCTCCTCCAGCTACGACGCACAGGACATCACGGTTCTCGAAGGTCTCGAGGCGGTGCGCAAGCGGCCCGGGATGTACATCGGATCAACCGGCGCGATGGGGCTCCACCACCTCGTCTACGAGGTGGTGGACAACTCGGTCGACGAGGCGCTGGCCGGCTTCTGCACGAAGGTGTCGGTCACCGTTCACCCCGACAACTCCGTCACGGTCACCGACAACGGCCGCGGGATCCCCGTGGCGATGATGGAGAAGGAGGGCCTGCCGGCAGTGCAGGTCGTGCTGACCGTGCTGCACTCCGGCGGCAAGTTCGGCGAGGGCGGCGGCTACAAGGTCTCCGGCGGCCTGCACGGCGTCGGCGTCTCGGTCGTCAACGCGCTGTCGGAGCAGCTCAAGGTCGAAGTGCGCCGCGACGGGCACGTCTACACGCAGGAGTACTCGCGTGGGGCGCCGCTGAGCGAGCTGGTCGAGGGCGAGGAGCTCGCACCCGACGCCGAAACGGGCACGATCATCACGTTCCTGCCCGACGCCGAAGTGTTCGAGACGCTCGACCTCGACTTCCTCACGCTCGAGGAGCGCCTGCGCGAGACAGCCTTCCTCACGCGCGGCCTGGAGATCTCGATCGTCGACGAGCGCGCCGAAGGCCACTCGGCCACGTTCCGCTACGAGGGCGGCATCGAGGACTTCGTCTCCTATCTGAACGAGAACAAGGAAACGGTCCATCGCAAGGTGATCTTCTTCGCGGGTGAGAGCGATGAGGGCGCGGCCGAGATCGCGATGCAGTGGAACTCCTCCTACCAGGACTCGGTTCACTCGTTCGCCAACAACATCAACACGCGCGAGGGCGGCTCGCACATGTCGGGCTTTCGCTCGGCGCTGACGCGCACGCTGAACAAGTATGCGCGCGACCACGGCCTGCTGAAGGAGAAAGAGGACAACCTCTCGGGCGAGGACGTGCGCGAGGGATTGACGGCTGTGATCTCGGTGAAGCTTCGCGACCCGCAGTTCGAGGGCCAGACGAAGACCAAGCTCGGCAACCCCGGCATGGCCGGCTTCGTCGAGTCGATCGTCAACTCGGGCCTGGGCGAGTTCCTCGAGGAGAACCCGAGCGAGGCCAAAGCGGTGATCATGAAGTCGGTGCAGGCGCAGCGCGCGCGCGAGGCCGCGCGCAAGGCACGCGATCTGACGCGGCGCAAGTCGGCCCTGGAGAACTCGACGCTGCCGGGCAAGCTCGCCGACTGCTCGGTCAAGGACCCCTCGCTCGCTGAGCTGTTCGTAGTCGAGGGCGACTCCGCCGGCGGCTCGGCCAAGCAGGGGCGCGACCGCAACACGCAAGCCGTGCTGCCGCTGCGCGGAAAGATCCTCAACGTCGAGAAGTCGCGGATCGACAAGGTGCTGCAGAACACGGAGATCCAGGCGCTGATCACGGCGATCGGCACGGGCGTGCGCGACGAGTTCAACATCGAGAACGCGCGCTACCACAAGGTCGTGCTGATGACTGACGCCGACGTCGACGGCGCGCACATCCGCACGCTCGTCCTGACGCTGCTGTTTCGCGAGATGCAGGAGCTGATCGAGGCGGGCTACGTGTACATCGCCAAGCCCCCGCTGTACAAGCTCAAGCAGGGCTCGCGCGAGCGCTACATCGAGAAGGACTCAGAGCTCGAGGAGATCCTGCTCGCCGACAAGTGGGAGAAGATCGACGTCTTCGACCGCCACGGCACGCAGTTCAAGCTGACCGAGGCCCGCTGGCAGCGCTTCTCGCGCCTGCTCAAGCAGTACGAAGGCTGGTCGCTGTCGCTGCGCGGCCAGTACGGTCACGGCGTCGTGCAGTTCCTCGAAGAGTCCTCGTTGCTCGGCGAGCAGGTGAGCACGGCGGACGCTGCGATCGAGCTGCTGCAGCGCGCGGATGTCGCCGGCGAGACGCACGCGACCGAGCTCGTCGGCCACGACGAGCTGGAGATCCGCGTAAAGGCCGTCGAGGCGAAGACGGGCTTCGCGCTGACCCACCGGATCAAGCGCTCGATGTTCGACTCCCAGGAGTACCGCCAGCTCTCGCGCGTGCACGCACAGCTGATCGAGCTGGCCGGGACCCCGGCCTTCGAGGTGCGCCTCGGCGACGCCGTCGAGACGGCGCCGTCGTTCGAGACGCTGCACGGAGCCGTGATGACGGTCGCGCAGAAGGGCATCAAACTGCAGCGCTTCAAGGGACTCGGCGAGATGAACGCCGAACAGCTCGGCGAAACGACGATGGCCCCGGCGACGCGCACGCTCGCGCAGGTCACGCTCGAGGACGCCTTTGCCGCCGACCGCATCTTCTCGATGCTGATGGGCGACCAGGTCGAGCCGCGCAGGGCGTTCATCGAGGACAACGCGAGGGCGGTCGCAAACCTCGATGTCTAGGGAGGTGACACATGGCAGCCACTGATGTGATCGGCGGCGGGAACGTAGAACCGCGCGCGCTCGAGGAGGAGATGCGCACGGCGTATCTCGACTACGCGATGTCGGTGATCGTCGGCCGCGCGCTGCCGGACGTGCGCGACGGGCTGAAGCCGGTGCACCGGCGTGTGCTCTACGCGATGAACGAGCTCGGCCTCGGGCCGACGCGCTCCTACGCCAAGTGCGCCAAGATCGTCGGTGAGGTGATGGGCAACTATCACCCGCACGGCGACTCGGCGATCTACGACGCGCTCGTGCGCATGGCGCAGGACTTCTCGATGCGCAACGAACTGGTCGACGGCCAGGGCAACTTCGGCTCGGTCGACGACGACCCGGCCGCCGCGATGCGGTACACCGAGGCGCGCCTCGCGCGGATCGCGACGGAGATGCTGCGCGACCTCGACATGGACACGGTCGACTTCGCGCCGAACTACGACGGCTCGCGACGCGAACCGCTGGTGCTGCCGGCGCGCTTCCCGAACCTGCTCGTCAACGGCTCCTCGGGCATCGCGGTCGGCATGGCGACGAACATCCCGCCGCACAACCTGCGCGAGGTGATCGCCGCGACGATCGCCTACATCGATGACCAGGACATCGACACGGCGGGGCTGATGCGTCACATCAAGGGCCCGGACTTCCCGACGGGCGGCATCATCCTCGGCCACGCGGGCATCAAAGACGCCTATGAGACGGGCCGTGGGCGCGTGCGCATCCAGGCGCGCGCGCACATCGAGCCGCTCAAGCAGGGCAAGGAGGCGATCGTCGTCACCGAGCTGCCGTTCATGGTCAAGAAGGGCGGCGACGGTGGGCTGATCGCGAAGATCGCCGACCTCGTCCACGAGAAACGGATCTCGGAGGTCTCCGATCTGCGCGACGAGTCCGACAAGCGCGGCATGCGCTTGGTGATCGAGCTCAAGCGCGACGTGATCCCCAAGGTCGCGCTGAACAAGCTCTACAAGCACACCTCGATGCAGACGACGTTCGGCGTGAACATGGTCGCGCTCGTGGACAACGTGCCGCGCACGCTCCCGCTACAGGCCGTGATCCACAACTACGTCGCCCACCAGCGCGAGGTGATCGTCAGGCGCACCAAGCACGAGCTCTCCGAAAAGGAGGCCCGCGCGCACATCCTCGAGGGCCTCTTGATCGCGCTCGACAGCCTCGACGCGATCATCGAACTGATTCGCGCCTCGCGCGACCGCGACGCGGCGCGCGAGCAGCTGGTCGAGCAGTTCGAGCTCAGCCCGATCCAGGCGACGGCGATCCTCGACCTGCGCCTGTCACAGCTGACGGCGCTCGAGGCGGACTCGATCAAACAGGAGCACGCCGACGTGACCGAGCGGATCGCAGAGCTGCGCGCGATCCTCGGCGACGAGACACGCGTGCTCGCCGTGATCAAGGAGGAGCTCTCGGAGATCGCCGAGCGCTTCGGCGACGAGCGGCGCACGGAGATCAGCCACTCCGAGGACGAGATCGACATCGAGGACCTGATCGCCGACCAGCAGATGGTGATCACGATCACGCAGACGGGCTACATCAAGTCGCTGCCGCTCGCGACCTACCGCCAGCAGCAGCGCGGCGGGCGCGGCGTGACGGGGATGGACATGAAGGACGGCGACTTCATCGAGCACCTGTTCGTGTGCTCCTCGCACGACTACCTGCTGTTCTTCTCCAACCGCGGCAAGGTCTACCGCTCGAAGGTCTACGAGCTGCCGGAGGCCTCGCGCACGGCCAAGGGCCGCGCGCTGGTCAACATCCTGCCCTTGAGCGAAGGCGAGCGGATCCAGGCGGTCGTCTCCACGCGCGACTTCACCGAGACGAAGTACCTCGTGTTCGCGACGAAGTCGGGAACCGTCAAGAAGACGGAGTTCCTCGCCTACAACACGCCGATCAAAGCCGACGGCATCATCGCGATCAAGATCCGCGACGACGACGAGCTCTTGGCCGTGCGCGCGGTCGATCCGAACGACGAGATCATCATGGTCTCCAAGGCCGGCCTGACGGTGCGCTTCGCCGAGTCCGATGCGCGCGCGATGGGCCGCGACACGACCGGCGTGCGCGGCATGGACGTCGGCAAGAAGGGCCAGGTGATCGCGATGGACGTCGCGCGCGATGACATGGACCTGCTCGTGGTGACCGAAAACGGCTACGGCAAGCGCTCCCAGATCGCCCAGTACCGCAAGACCAACCGCGGCGCCAAAGGCGTCAAGACGATCGGCCTGACCGAGCGCAAGGGCGGCCTCGCGGGCGCGCTGGTCGTGCGCGAGCACCAGGAGCTCGTGTTCATCAGCGTCGGCGGCATGGTCCAGCGCACGGCCGCCGGGGGCATCTCCCAGCAGGGCCGATCGGCGACGGGCGTGCGCGTGATGAACCTCAAGGACGAGGACCTCGTGAGCGCGGTCGCGCTGGTCGTGGACGCCGGCGAGGATGTGGCGGGCGAGCTGCCGGCGGACGCGCCGCAGGCAACGAACGGCGCGGCGCCGGCTGCCGACCTGCCGCCAGACCCCGCCTGAGTCGACTCTCTCAAACCGTCCAGATTCTCCGTTGAAGCCTCAGTGCGGGCGGGCCTTGCGCCGACAGCCTGAGGGTGACCCGTCTGCGAACTGCCCTGGTGGCTGCCGTTGCGATGCTCCTCTGCGCGGCGTCGTCGCCGTCGGCTGACGCCGCCCAGAGCGCGCCCGCGCGCTTCGCCGGACCGGTGGCGAGTGCCGCCTCGAGCGGGGGCACGAAGCCGCACAAGCTTCGCTCGCACGCCAGGCGTTGCTCGCACGCGGGCGCCGGCGTTGGACGAGGGACGCACTGCCGCGCGAGCGCCAAGCGCGTGAACACGCACGAGCTGCGCTCACGCAGGCTGCGCTCGGTCTCGGGCGCCGAGAGGACGAGCGGCTCGAGCCGGGCTGCGGCGCTGCAGGCGGCGTCGATCGCCCAGGTGCTCGCGACCCCCTGCCAGAACACCGCCCTGACGCCGACCACGGCGAACCTCCCGCTCGTGCGCGCCGCCGTCCTGTGCCTGATCAACACCGAGCGTGCGCAGCACGGCGAGGAGCCGCTGGTGACCAATCGGGCGCTGGAAGCCGCCGCCGAAAGCCACGGTCGGGAAATGCTGGCGGTCAACTACTTCGAGCACGTCTCGCCCTCTGGCGTGACGCCGGTCGACCGCGTACGCGACACCGGCTACTTCCCCAACTCGGAAGTCGGCTACGTCGTCGGTGAGAACCTCGCCTGGGGGACGCTCTCGCTGTCGACGCCCGAAACGATCGTCAAGGCTTGGATCGCCTCCCCCGAGCACCTCGCGAACATCCTCGAAGCCAAATACCGCGACACCGGCATCGACGTCGAGCCGGCCGTCCCGCAGGAGCTCGCCGAAGGGGTCGAAGGCGGCCTCTATACGCAAGAGTTCGGCGTCGTAATCGAATAGCTCCGCCCCCTCCCGCACGTCACGTCCGTTCGCTAATCTGAGCGGACCAGAGAAAGGAGGTGGTCCGTACGTCTGACAGTTCTTGCGGGACCCTGGAGGTGACCGGCCGCTAGGTCGGAAAGGCTGGTCCGCTTAGCGGAAACCAACCCGGGACACCCCGAGACGACTGCCGGTCCTGGTCCCTCCGGCTGAAGCACCGTCCGTCTCGGTTTTCCAGTCAGAGCAGTGAGCGAAGGGCGCCTCGTCGAAGGCGCCCTTCGTCTTTCTCAGCCGCCCAGCAGCCGGCGCGCCTCAAGCCGCCTGGGGCAAATACTGAAGCCACGCCGCCGGAATCGTCGGGCTGGCGACGTGGATGAAGATCTCTGCGCGGGGCGTGCGCGGCGCGTGACGCGGGTGCATGCCGGCCTGGCGCGGCAGGCGGTCGCCCTTGCGCCGGTTGCAGGGGGCACAGGAGGCGACGATGTTCTCCCAGTTGGAGGAGCCGCCCTTGGAGCGCGGGATCACGTGGTCGACGGTGAGGTTGGAGCGCGAGCCGCAGTACTGGCAGGTCCAGCTGTCGCGGGCGAACACGGCGCGGCGGGTGATCTTGCGCCGGTGCGCGTCGCGCGGCACGTTGACGTAGCTGACCAGTCGGATCACGACGGGGCGCGCGAGCGTCGAGCTCTCGGAGTGCAGCTCCCAGATGCCGCGCTCGAGCAGCTCGGCCTTCTCCTTGAGCAGCAGCACGACGGCGCGACGCACCGTGCACACGTTGATCGGCTCAAACGTGGCGTTCAGAACGAGCACCCGACCACCCATCGCCGCAGTGGGCGGCGATGTCCCAGGTCCGTGCCGCTGGTGCTCGGAAGGCGACACGGACCCCACCGGCTCTGGTGGGGCAGTGCACTCCATGGTCAGCCCGGCAGTCTAGCGGGGCTTCGCTCGTATGTGGCCGCAATCCGCGCTGGAGCGGGATCGCGCTCAGCCGGAGGTTCGCTGCGGACGCGCGGCGGCGGGGTAGGAGCCAAGCACGTGGACGACTTCGCAGAGCTCGGACAGGCCGTCGATCGCCTGCGCGACATGCTTCTCGGCGATCCGTCCCTCGAGGTCGACGAAGAACATGTAGTCGCCGAGCTGCTCGCGTCGCGGGCGCGACTCGATCTTGGTCAGGTTGATGTCTCTCCGCGCGAAAGTGCTCAGGCAGCGCAGCAGCCAGCCGGAGCGTTTGGCGCCGAGCCCCCAGAAGACGAGCGAGGTCTTCCACTTGGCGCGCCCCACCTCGCCGGCCCGCAGCGGCGGCAGCGCCCCCTGCTCGCCCGTACCACGGGCGAGCCAGGCAAAGCGCGTTTCGTTGTCGCTGCGGTCCTCGACGCCTTCGCGAATGATCGTGCCGCCGTAGACCTGCGCTGCCAGCGGCGTGCCCAGCGCGGCCATCCCAGGGCGCCGCTCGGCGACCACGGTGCGCACGGCCTCGGCGGTGGAGCTCGCGGGCAGCACCTGCGCGTGCCCGAGCTCCTCGTGCAGGAACCTCGTGCACTGGCCCGGCACCTGGGGGTGGGTGAGCACGGTGTCGATCTGGGCCAGCTCGGTCGCTCCGGCGGCGATCAGCGAATGGCTCACGCGCAGCAGCACCTCGCCGACGATCGTGACGTCGCTCGCCTCGCCGGCGAGCAGGTCGAGCGTGACGTTGATCGAGCCCTCGAGCGAGTTCTCGATCGGAACAAGCGACCAGTCAACCTCGCCACGGCGCAATGCGGCGACGGTGTCATAGATGCTCGCGAGCCCAACCGGCTCGATCATGTCCGGCGCAGCGCTCGCCAGCAGTGCCTCCTCGCTGAACGTGCCCTCGGGGCCCAGGTAGCCGACGCGCGCGCGGCCGGAGCGTGGCTCAGGCGGGGCGCTCATCGCCCGGCGCCCCATTCGAGCCGCCGTCGAGCGCGACACGTACCGCTTCGGCCTCCTCCGGCGAAAGCTCGAGTTCGCCCTGGCCGGCAGTGACCTGCTTGGCGTATACGCGCGCCTGATCGCGGTGATGGATCGAGGTGAGCACGACTCCCGAGCGTTCGTCGTCGAGCAGCGCGATCGAGACCGACTGGTGCCCGGACAGCTCGTTGTAGGCGTCGTAGCGGACCAGCGAGCGGTGCGCGATCGTGCGGCGCAGCGTGCTCTCCACGCCTCCGAGTCGCGCGTCGAGCCGTACGGCCACGTCGTCGACGTAGGCGCGCAGCGCCTCGAACGCCTCGTGCAGGCGCGCCGCGTGCGCCACGACGTCCTCTTGCCCCTGCTCGCCGAGCACGAGCCGCTGCGCGCGACGCAGGCGGCGCAGGCTGAGCATCAGGGCCAGGCAGCAGAGCAGGGCGATCACGGCTACTGCCGCGGCGGCCAGGGCGATGATGCCCTTGGTGTCGGTTAGCGTGGCGAGAGGGAGTGGCATTGGCACAAGTTAGCTGCTGGACAAGGCGTCGTAACCGGCATCCAGCCTCTGGGCCGAGCCGACCTCCGCTCCTTGGTTGACGAGACCGCTCCGGTCGCCACGGCAGTTAGAAAGGCCGGCCGTCCGGGCCGGCTGTGCTCGCGCCCTGGAGGGGCCTCGTGGGCCAAGCGCCCCGCCCAACGCTATTTGGCGAAGACGGCGAGGAAGGTGCCCTTGTTGTTTTCGGTGTTGGTCTCGCCGGGGACCTTTTCGACTTCGGTTTCGACCTTGGCGGCCTCGCCGAGGGGGACGCCGTTGACGGGGATGTCGACGCTGACAGTCTTGCCGGGTTCGACCTTTTCGATCGCGTGAGAGGCCTTGAACTGCTTGCCGCCGGCGGTCACGGTGACGTTGACCTTGACGTTCGTCTCGGCGCTTTCTCCGCCGTTTTCGACGTTGACGGTGAACGTCGGGTTGCTGCCGCCACTGACGTGGTTGAGCGTCGGTTCGCTCGCGAGCGTGTTGGCGCCGACGCTCACGCCGGTGAGCGAGCTGCCGTGCGTGCCGGAGCTGGCTTCGGCTTCCTTGGTGCCGCCCGCCGATTTGCCGGTGATGCGGCTTTCGACGGTCGTCGGTTCGAGCCAGCCGATGTTGGGCAGCGAGCGCGAGGGCGCGGTGGTCAGCCCTTCGACTCCGCCTTCCTTCAGCTCCTGTTGGATCAGTGGCGCGACGCGCTGGGAGTAGAGCACGTCGGAGGCCAGGAAGATCTCCATGTCGCCGGCGATCTGCGCGATCGCCTGCTTGCCCTGCCCGCCGAGCGCGGTCGGCGTCAGCGCGGCCACCTTGGTCAGTGCTTCGGTGCGCAGGTCGAAGGCAAGCAGCAGGTCTCGCTGAGCGTCGGCCAGCCCGCCGGGCGCGCTCAGGCCCTTGACGCGTTTGGCCAGTTCCCGCGCCTGCTCGCGCAGTTGGTCGACCTGCACCTCGACGTTGAGCGCCGACTTGCCGCCGGCTCCGGACAGGACCGAGAAGAGTGGGCGCGAGACGTGTTCGTCGAATTCCTGCGCGAGCAGGCTGACTTCGTGGTTGTAGCTCTTCAGCGCGTCGGTCTTCTGGCCTTTGAGGCAGCCGTTGATGACGAGGATGATGATGATCAGCAGCACGACGCCGACGGCGGCGGCGATGCGGCGGCGGACCATCAGCGTGTGCTGATCGAGCGGCAGCGCGCCCGCCGCGCGCTCGGGGCGGCGTGGGCTCGGGCGCTGTGGCGCGCGGGGCGCACGGCCGGCTGGGCGCTGCGCTGTCTCCTCGTCGTCGTCGAAGAACGACAAAAGCTGCTCCTTGCAGGGATTACGAAACGGCCAGTATGACCGCCGGCCCTCTCAGGGGCCATCCTGCAACTTCTCCCTCAACGTACCTTCTCCTGCGGTCGCGAGCAGGGAGCGGAGCTGCGGACGGCGAACGCAGGAGCCGGTGGAGTCGCCGACCCTCGCCCATCCTCGACGCCCGCGCGCACGCGACGCCTGGGGCGAGCCGCGCGCGGATGCGCTCGTGCTGGGCCGGTATCGGCTGCGCGAGCGGCTCGGCGCGGGCGGCTTCGGCGTGGTCTGGCGAGCGCACGATCAGGTGCTCCGCCGAGAAGTCGCGGTCAAGCGCATCCCGCTGGCGCCGGGCGAGGATGGCGAGCGCGCCACGCGCGAGGCGCTGGCGAGCGCGCGTCTGGCGCACCCGGCGATCGTCGCGCTGTACGAAGCCTGCCCGGCCGAGGATGCCTTCTACCTGATCTCAGAGCTCGTCGACGGCGACACGCTGGCGCAGTTGATCGCCGCGGACGAGCTGGCCGACTCGCAGGTGCTGCAGATCGGCGTGGCGCTTTGCAGCGCGCTCGAGCATGCGCATGAGCGCGGCGTGATCCACCGCGACGTCAAGCCGCAGAACGTGCTCGTCCCGCACGGCGCGGCCGACGTGCCGGCGCCGATCTCGGAGGCGTTCGGCGGGGTGGCGAAGCTGACGGACTTCGGCGGCGCCACGCTGAGCGGCTCGGACGCGCTGACGCGCACGGGCGACGTGCTGGGCACGCTCGCCTACATGGCGCCGGAGCAGAGCGAGGGACGCGACGCCTCGGAGGCTGCGGACCTGTACTCGCTGGCGCTCGTCCTGTACGAGGCGCTGAGCGGCGTGAACCCGGTGCGCGGCGCGACGCCGGCGGAGACGGTCAGGCGGATCGGGCGCCCCGTGCGTCCGCTGGCGCGGGTGCGCCGCAACGTGCCGCACGAGCTGGCGCGCACGATCGACCGAGCGCTCGTGCGCTCGCCGGGCGCCCGCGGCTCGCTCGATCAGCTGCGCGAGGCGCTCGAGCGGGCGCTCGAGGACGGTCCGCGCCTGCCTGCCCGCGGGCGAGGGCGCCGCGGTTCGGCACCAGTGGACGCTCCCGAAGCGCGCGACGAGGGGCATGCAACCGAGCTCGCGGGCGCGGCGCACGAGCAGACGTTCAACTACGGGAGGACGAGAAAGCTCGACCGCATCGGCCCGGTGCCGATCGCTCAGCTCGCCCGCCGGGTCTGACGAGCGCGATGCGCACCTGCAGGAGCTGCGCGCGATCGCGCAGGCCGGCGGCGAGCCGGCGCAGCGAACTGCGCGCCGCGGCTTGCCGCGCGCGGTCTGGCTCGTGGCGGCGGTTGCGCTCGCGGTGTGGCAGGCGGCGGCTGGACGGCCCGGCGCGGGGCTGCTCGTGCTCGTGGCCCTGCTGCCGGTCGGCCTGGCGCCGATCGGTCGCCGCGATCGCGCGGGGACGGGAGGCTGGCTGGCATGTGCGCTGGCGCCGGCGCTCGGTGTGATCGGCCTGGCGGGCGCGTTTCCGGCAATCGCTGGGCAGGCGCCACGCTGGCGTATGCGCGCGGCGCTCGGGGCGCTCGGGTACTGGTGGCTTTCACTCGCAGAGCCGCTGCTGGCGCGCCATCTGTGGCTCGGGCCGGCGCCGGGCGCCCCGGCGCGGACGGTCTGGGAGGGATCGCTGAGCAGTACGGCTGTACACGTGATCGGCCCCCTGCTCAGCACGGGGTTGCTGTTCGGCGCGGCTCTGTGGGCGGGCGGCGCGGTGCTCTTGCCGCTGCTCGTACGCGGGCGCAATGCGGCGCTCGACGTGGTGGCGGCGGTCGCATGGGCCGCCGCGCTGGCGGCCGCGGCGCCGGCGCTCGACGCCGGTCTGGCGGGGCAGTCGCCGCATGCGATGCCCCGCGGCGCGATCGTCGGCGCCGTGCTCGGGGCGGCGCTCGCCGTGGCGTCCCGCGCTCTGCGCGGCCCCGTCTGACGTAGCATGACCCCACGGCTCGAACAGGCCCCTCGCGGGCCGTGCGCCCTGATCTCCGGTTGCTCGATTACGCTCGGAGTGCCGGGCCGTCAAGCGATGAAAGCACCCGTCCAGCGATGAACGTCCTCAAGAGCGTCGAGACAACGATCGCCAACCTTGTCGAGGGCACCTTCGGACGCCTGTTTCGCTCGGAGGTGCGGCCGATGGAACTGGCGCGCAAGCTCGCGCGGGAGATGGACGAGAACCGCACGATGTCGGTCTCGCGCGTGTATGCGCCACACGAATACGCGGTGTGGCTGTCGCCCGAGGACCGCTCCCGCTACGAGGGCTTCGAGCACGAGGTGATCGACGAGCTGTGCGGCTACCTGCTCGAGCACGCGCGCCGCGAGCAGCTGATCCTGGCGGCGAGCCCGGTGATCGAGTTCCACACGGACGAGCGCTTGGCGCTTGGCGAATTCGGGATCCAGGCGCAGTTGGTCCGCCCGGGCGCTCAAGAGTGAGCAGCCCGAGCACGCGAGGGCGGCCGAGCCTGAGCCGGCGCAAGCACGGCGAGACGATGATCTACAGCAGCTCAGCGCGCGTGCGCGGAGAGGTCGAGGAGGCGCAGGCCCGGCGCCCGGCGCGGGCCCTGCTCGCCGTGGGCGGGCGCAGGCTGCCGCTGCCGGCGCGGGGCGCGACGATCGGCCGCAGCCGCGACTGCGACGTCGTGCTCGAGGACGCGGGGATCTCGCGCAGGCACGCCGAGATCCGACCGGGCGCGGAGGGCTGGACGGTGGCGGACCTGGGCTCGACCAACGGCGTGCGCCTGAACGGCCGCACGCTCCGGGGCGTCGAGCCGCTGCAGGCGGGCGACCGCGTCGAGCTCGGCTCGACCGAGATCGTGTTCGAGCTTGGATGACGGCAGCGGCCGGATGACGACGCTCGCACCGGTTTCGGTCGCTCTGAAGTTCGGCTTCCTCGCCGTGCTCTATCTGTTCGTGCTGTGGGTGGCGCGCAGCGCGCGACGCGACCTGCGACGCGGCGACGTGGCGGTGATCGCGCAGCGGGGAGATGCGCTGCCGCCGATCCCGGCGGACGCGACGGGGCTGTACTCGGCGACGTCCGTGGGCAGCGCGGACGTGGCGCACAGCTCGCCGCAGCTCGTCGTGGAGCGCGCCCCGGGGCACGAGCCGGGAATGATCTACGACATCGACGGCGACCTCGTGCTCGGGCGCGGAGACCGCGCGGAGATTCGCCTGGAGGACCCGTTTGCGTCCTCGCGCCACGCGCGCATCTTCGAGCAGGGCAACTCGGTCGTGGTCGAGGATCTGGGCTCGACCAACGGCACGTACCTCAACGAGGAGGTGCTGCAGTCGCCGCGACCGCTTCACCCGGGCGATCGCGTGCGCATCGGCGACAGCGAATTCACGTTCGAGGTCGGCTGACTTGCTGCGTGTGGCGGAGCAGTACGCGGGGACGGACACGGGCCGCCAGCGCCGAGCCAACGAGGACTCGCACCTCGCGCGCGCGCCGCTGTTCGTGGTCGCCGATGGGATGGGCGGCGCGCAGGCGGGCGAGGTCGCCTCGCGGATCGCGATCGAGTCCTTCCAGGACGGGCTGCAGGATGCAGCAGCGCCGGAGGCGGCGCTGGCCGAGCTGACGCAGCGAGCCAACGCGCACATCCACGAGCTCTCGCACAGCAACGCCGAGCAGGCGGGGATGGGCACGACGTTGACGGCGGTCTACGTGGGCGAGCGCGAGATCTCGATCGCGCACGTAGGCGACAGCCGTGCCTACCGGCTGCGCGACGGCGTGCTGGAGCGGCTCACCGAGGACCACTCGCTGGTGGACGAGTTGCTGCGGCAGGGACGCCTGACGCCGGAGGAAGCGCTCGAGCATCCACAGCGCTCGGTGATCACGCGCGCGCTCGGCCCGGAGGGAGCGGTCGAGGTCGACACACGGTCCTACTCGGCGCGCGACGGAGACGTCTACCTGCTTTGCAGCGACGGCCTGACGACGATGCTTGCGGAGGATCGCCTGGCCGAGCTGCTGCTGCGCGCACGCGAGCCTGCGCGAGGCGGGAGAGGCGCTGATCGCGGCAGCCAACGAGGCGGGCGGGCGCGACAACATCACGGTCGTGCTGCTGCGCCTGGAGGAGCTCGGCGACGGCACGGCGCCGCTGACGGAGGAATCGAGCGTCGTACAGGTCGCGCCGTCGGCCTCGGTGCCGCCGGCGTCGGTGGCCGCGGCTGGTGCAGCCGGCGGTGCTGCCGCTGCGGGCTCGTGCGGCCACGATCGCGCCGGCAGCCGAGCCGGCGCAGGAGGCGCCGGTGGTCCGTCGCCGCCCGCGCGCGCCGTCGCGCGGTGGACAAGACGCCAAGCGCAAGCGGCGAGGCCTGCGGCGCACGGGCGCGGCGTTGATCGTGCTGGCGGTGCTCGCGCTGATCGGAGCGGGCGCTTACATCGCGCTTCAGTCGGTGTACTTCATCGGCACGAACGACCGCGGGCTGGTGACGGTGTTCCGCGGCGTGCCCTACCGGCTGCCGGGAAACCTGGCGCTGTACAGCAGCGACTACGTCTCGGGCGTGAGCGCGTCGACGCTCGCAGCAAAGCGCAGGCACAAGCTGCTCGACCACTCGCTGCGCTCGGAAGCGAACGCGGCTTCGCTGGTCCGCAGCCTGGAACTCGGACAGCTGGAATGAGCGATGGCCATGCTTACGCCGACGCCAGCGCGAGGTTCGCGCGATGAACCAGCCGATCGTCCGCCTGTTCGGGCTCGTGATCGCGATGTTCGCGCTGCTGCTCGCGTTCACCTCGCGCTGGACGATCTTCGAAGCGGGCTCGCTGCGCGACAACCCGCTGAACGCGCGCTCGCTGCTCGAGCAGCAGCGGATCGACCGCGGCGAGATCCTGGCGTCGAACGGCAAGGTGCTGGCGCGCAGCGTGCGCTCGGCGGCGAGTCGCCAGTCGGAAGCGATCTACACACGTACGTACCCGACGGGCGAAGAGTTCGCGCACGCGATCGGCTACTACTACATCGATCTCGGGCGCACGGGGCTGGAGAGCTACCGCAACTCGGAGCTGAGCGGTCAGTCGGGCACGAACCTGCAGTCGATCCTCGACCAGCTGCAGGGCAAGCGCAAACAGGGCAACGACGTGTACACGACGCTCGACCCGGGCGCCCAGCAGGTGGCGAACTCGGCGCTGGAAGGGCGCGAAGGCGCGGTCGTCGCGCTGGAACCGCGCAGCGGCGCGGTCAAGGTGATGGCCTCCTCGCCGGGCTACAACCCGAACGTGCTGCGCTCGACGCGCAACTACGAACGGCTGGCGAAGACGGCGTCGGGCAAGCCGCTGGTGGACCGCGCGACGCAGTTCGGCTACGCGCCGGGCTCGACGTTCAAGGTGGTGACGGCGACGGCGGCGATCGACTCGGGCAAGTTCACGCGCGAATCGACGGTCGACGGGCGCAACGACGTGCGTGTCTCGGGCGTGCCGCTGCAGAACGACGAAAACGAGAGCTTCGGCCAGATCACGCTGACGCAGGCGCTGGCGAAATCGGTCAACACGGTGTGGGCGCAGGTGGCCGAACGCGTCGGCAAGCGCACGATGGCCGAGTACATGCGCCGCTTCGGCTTCGACTCCAAGCCGCAGCTGGACTACCCGGCGACGGAGATGTCCTCGAGCGGCGAGTACAGCCACGGGCGGATCGTGGCGCCGACGAGCTCGCAGGTCGACGTCGGGCGCATGGGCATCGGCCAGGACAAACTCGGCGTCACGCCGCTGCAGATGGCGGAGGTCGCGGCGACGGTGGCCAACGGCGGGCGTCTGATGCGCCCGCACATGACATCGCGGATCGTCGATCCGGACGGGCGCACGGTGCAGCGCATCTCCCCGCACGTGCAGTCGGTCGTGATGAAGCCCTCGACAGCGGACGCGGTCAGGCAGATGATGGAAGCGGTGGTCAACGAAGGCACGGGCACGCCGGCTCAGATCCCGGGTGTGCAGGTGGCCGGCAAGACGGGCACGGCGGAGACGCAGATCGGCACGGCGATCAACAACGTCTGGTTCATCGCGTTCGCGCCGGCGTCGAACCCGAAGGTGGCGATCGCGGTGACGCTGAAGGGCGTACCGGGACAGGGCGCCGCGTTCGCGGCGCCGATTGCGCGGCAAGTCATCGAAAGGCTGCTGCATGATTGAGCGGCGAGCGACGAATACGACGTCCGGGGGGGCGCCAAATGGTTGAGCCGAACACGATCATCGACGGGCGATACAAGGTGATCTCGCGCGTCGGATCGGGCGGGATGGCGGATGTGTACCTGGCCGAGGACCAGCTGCTGGGCAGGCAGGTGGCGGTGAAGCTCTTGCACCACCACTTCGCGGAGGACCAGGAGTTCGTCGAGCGCTTCCGTCGCGAGGCCTCGAGCGCGGCGGCCCTCTCGCACCAGAACATCGTCGGCATCTTCGACCGCGGGGAGTGGGAAGGGACGTACTACATCGCGATGGAGTACGTGCCGGGCCGCTCGCTGAAGACGATCGTGCGCGAACAGGGCGCGCTCGACCCGGCGCTGGCGATCGATGTCGTCGTGCAGATCCTGCGCGGCGCGCGTTACGCGCACAGGCGCGGCGTGGTGCACCGCGACCTGAAGCCGCACAACGTGATCCTCGACGAAGAGGGCCGTGCGCGCGTCACGGACTTCGGCATCGCGCGGGCGGGCGCCTCGGACATGACGCTGACGGGCTCGATCATGGGCACGGCGCAGTACCTCTCGCCTGAGCAGGCGCAGGGGCATCCGGTGACGGGCGCCTCCGATCTGTACTCGGTCGGGGTGATCCTGTACGAGCTGTTGACGGGACAGGTGCCGTTCGACGGCGAGACGGCGGTGGCGATCGCCTACCAGCAGGTCTCGGCCCAGCCGCGCCCGCCGAGCGAGGTCAACCCGACGATCCCGCCGGCGCTGGATGCGATCGTGCTGCGCGCGCTGGCGAAGGACCCGGCGCAGCGCTACGCGGACGCGGACGAGTTCATCGCGGCGCTGCAGCGCGAGCGCCAGGCCTTGCCGACGGCGGCGGGCGCGGCGGCTGCACTCGCGGCGGGCGCGGTGCGCGAGGGCAGCAACTGGTCGACGGCTGCGACGGCGGCCACGGCGGCGGCGCCGATGGGCCCGCCGGTGATGCCGCCGACCCAGCACCGCGCACCGGACGGCGCGCACCCGACGGGGTCGATGCTGCTTGCGGAGGAGGCCTATGAGGAGAACGGCGGCGAGCCGGGCGAGGGCCCGGGCATCAGCCGGGTTCTGCTCTGGGGCCTGCTCGTGGCGCTCGTGGTCGGCGGGATCGTGGCGGCGGTGCTGCTGCTGTCCTCCTCGGCGGGCCACGTGAACGTGGCGAACGTGACGGGCGAAACCGAACAGGCGGCCTCGGCGCGCCTGCGTGCGCAAGGCCTCGGCGTGGCGCCGTCGCTGGCCTCGAGCGCGACGGTGGCGGACGGTCGCGTGATCAGCCAGTCGCCGGTCGCCGGCCGTCGCGTGGAAAAGGGATCTCGTGTGAGCATCGTCGTCTCGAGCGGTCCGGGCAGCGCGGCGCTGCAGAGCGTCGAAGGGCTGACGGCGACACAGGCGATGGCGCGCCTGCGCGCGGCGGGCTTCAAGCCCACCCGCCAGGACGAGCCGAGCTCGAAGGTGGCGAAGGGGAAGGTGATCGGCACGGAACCGCCGGCGGGCACGGAGCTTCAGGTGGGCAGCCCGGTGACGGTGCTCGTCTCGAGCGGCCCGGCGCAGGTCAAGGTGCCGGACCTCTCGGGCGACTCGCGCAGCGGCGCGGAAGCGGCGCTGAGCGCGGTGGGCCTGGCGGTGGGCACGATCACAGAACAGGTCTCGGCAGGGGCGGCGGCGGGCAGCGTGCTCGCGCAGTCGCCGAAGGCAGGGTCCTCGGTTGAAACGGGCTCGAAGGTGGACCTGACGGTGGCGAAGGCCTCCAACGAAGTGGCCGTGCCGAAAGTGCTCGGCGAGAGCGAGACGCAGGCCTCGGCGGCGCTCGGCGGCGCGGGCTTCGCGCCGCGTGTGGTGAACGCGCCAGTGAGCGAACAGAGCAAGGTGGGGGTGGTGCTCAAACAGAGTCCTTCAGCGGGCACGACGGCGCGTAAGGGCTCGACGGTTACGCTGACGGTGGGCGTGCTGGAAACGTCGACGACCCCGACCACACCGACGACGACGACACCGACGACAACGACCTCGACGACGACCACGCCGACCCCCCCGGCGGCGGGCGGCTGATGGCGACGGCGGACGTGGAGAGCACTGCGCGCGGAGACGATCGAGGCGGAGCATTGAAGGTGGCCGTGCTCTCGGGCGGGCGCTCATCCGAGCACGAGGTGTCGCTGTCCTCGGGCGCGGCTGTGCGCGAGGGGCTGCTGGCGGCGGGTCACGAGGTCGTGCAGGTGCAGATCGGCCGCGACGGCGCGTGGCGGCGCGAGGGCGCGGGCGAGGCGCTGAGCGTCACGCCGGGCGCGGGGCTGCTCGGCGTGGACGTGGCCTTCCCGGTGCTGCACGGGCGCTTCGGCGAGGACGGCACGGTGCAGGGCCTGCTCGAGATGCTCGATGTGGCCTATGTCGGCGCGGGCGTTGCGTCTTCGGCGCTGTGCATGGACAAGGTGCTGTTCAAGGAGCTGATGGCGGCGGCGGGGTCGGTGCCCCAGGTGGACTACGTGGACGTGGGCGAGGCACGGCTGTCCGGGGCGGGACGCCAGGCGCTGCTGGAGCAGGTGATGGCCCTCGGGTTGCCGGTGTTCGTCAAGCCGTCGCACCTCGGCTCGTCGGTGGGCATCGTCAAGGTCACTGCGGAGGAGGAGCTGGTGGCGGCGATCGAGTCGGCTTTCTCCTACGACGCGCGCGTGATCGTGGAGGCGGCGGCGAGCGGCATCGAGGTGGAGTGCGCGGTGCTGGGCTCCTCGGCGACGGGTCGTATGCAGGCCTCGCTCCCAGGCGAGGTCAGCTTCGAGAGCGAGTTCTACGACTTCGAGGCGAAGTACGAGGCGGGCGGGATGGAGCTGCTGATCCCGGCGCGCATCTCCGATCGGACGGCGGCGCGGGTGCGCGAGCTGGCGCTCGAGGCGTTCGCGCGGGCGGGCTGCGACGGGCTGGCGCGCGTGGACTTCTTCGTCGACGGCGAGCAGGTGCTGCTGAACGAGCTGAACACGATGCCCGGGTTCACGCCGACGAGCGTGTATGCGAAGTTGATGGAGGCGAGTGGGGTGGCGTATCCCGAGCTGGTCGATCGACTCTGCCGGCTGGGGATCGAGCGGCACGCGGCGCAGGGGAGTCACGCGTTTTAGAGGGGACCGCGCTGGGCGCTTGTCCGCGCAGGTGAGAACGGCGTCCGGCCTTCAGGCCGAGCCGACCTCCGCTTCTCGATTCAACTTGTGACCGCTCCGGTCGCCACGGCAGTTACCGGGCCGGCCATCCGGGCCGGCTGTGCAGGCGCCCTGGCCGGCTACTTGAACAAGGTCAGTTCAGAGATCGACGCGGATTCGGCGCCGGGGGGCAGGGTTGTGAGCCAGACGAGGTAGTAGCGGTAGGCGGTGGAGGAGCCGGGGCCGGTCAGGCGGATTCGCTGGCGGTCGTGGACGTTTGCGGCTGAGGCGAGCGGACCGTTCCAGCCGCGGGCGGTGAGCGGGGTGGAGTCGCCGTAGGGGTAGGAGGAGTCGACCTCGTCGGCGCCGTAGATCTGCACGTCGAAGCCGGGGGTGGGGGTCTGGATCTCGACAGCGCGGGCGGCGACGCGGGGGGAGGCGTCGAGGTAGACGCCGAGGCCGGTGCCGCCTGCCTTCTTCAGCGTGCGTTCGTAGTAGTGGGCGGTGCTCCAGGTGGTGTTGGGGTCTGAGTCGACGACGTTCTGCACGCGGTTGTGGTTTTCGGGGCCGGTGCCGAAGGGGTTGTAGTCGTGGGCGGCAGTCTGGCTGAGCGGCACGGCCTGCAGCCCGCCGCCGGAATGCACTTCGGAGGCGACGCCGGTTCCTTTGTGCGCCTGCTGGGCGGCGGCGACGAGTGCGATGGCGACGATCGCGGCGAGCAGCGCGAGCGAGGCGACCCAGCGCGCCGGGTGCTGCATACGCCAGGGCAGTCGCCGGCGCGTCTCGCCGGGCAGGGTGCGCAGCACGCTCGTGACCTCGCCGGTGGCCTGCCCGGAGCGGGAGGCCTCGACGGCGAGCACCTCCTCGAGGTCGGCGATCATGTGCTGGGCGTCTTGGTAGCGGTAGTCGAGGTCCTTGGCGACGGCGCGGTCGACGACGGAGGCGGTGGCGGCGGAGACCTCGGGGCGCAGCTGCTGCACGTCGGGCACCTGCTCGCGCACGTGGCGCATGGCGACGGCGACGGGGGTCTCGCCGCTGAAGGGGACCTGTCCGGTGAGCATCTCGTACAGCACGACGCCGAGCGAGTAGAGGTCGGACTGCCCGGTGACCGCATGGCCGAGGGCCTGCTCGGGGGAGACGTAGTCGGTCGTGCCGAGCACGCGCCCGGCGACGGTCAGGCCTTCCTCGGTGAGCGTGCGGGCGATGCCGAAGTCGGTGATCTTGGCGCCGCCTTCCTCGCTGATGAGGACGTTCTGCGGCTTGACGTCGCGGTGCACGATCAGGCTTTCGTGGGCGGCGCCGAGCGCGCGCGCGATCTCGATCGCGTAGGCGATCGCCTCGGTGACCTCGAGCGACCCTTCGCGGCGGATCAGCTGCTTGAGCGTCTCGCCCTCGACGTACTCGAGCACGATGTACGGAGTGCCGCCGTCGCCGTCCTCGGAGGGCTCCTCGCCGGCGTCGATCACGGTGACGATGTGCGGGTGGTTGAGACGGGCGACGGAGCGCGCCTCGCGGCGGAAGCGCTCGAGCTGATCTGAGTCGGCGGCGATCTCGCGGTGCATCAACTTGATCGCGACGGCCCGCTCGAGCACGGTGTCGAAGGCGCGATAGACGGTGGACATGCCCCCGCGCCCGATCTGCGCGTCGAGTCGGTAGCGGCCGCCGAGCAGTGTCCCGAGGACGGTCACGGCCCCTATTGTGCGCGCAACGGGCTGCGCGCGCGCATGCGCGCGGTCATCGCTCGTCGGGCGTGCCTGATTTTTATGGATTGGATGATGGCTTGGGCGGTGCGTGGGCGGAGGCTGCGCGCGAGCACGAGCGCGGCGAGCGCGACGCGGTAGAGCGCCCATGGAAGCAGCGAGCGCAGCGCCCGCTCGGGGCGTCGCAGCAGGCGAGCGCTGAGCAGCGTCGAGGCGAATGCGCCGGCGGCGCCGGCGGCGAGCGGGGCGAGCGTGCCGTCGGGGGTGCCACGGCGTAGGAGGCGGGCGCCCTCGAGCGCGCTGGCGCCGAGCACGACGGGCAGGGCGGCATGCCAGGAGAGCGTCTGGGCGGCCTCGGGCGAGAAGGCGCGCGCGCGGGCGACGACCAGCGTCGCGCCGTAGCGGGAGACGCCGGGCGCCAGCGCCACGGCCTGGGCCAGCCCGAGCGCGAGCCCGTCGGCGGGGCGGGCATCGTCGTCTGCGCGTCGCCCGGCGGGCGCTCGGCGCTCGGCGACGGCCATGGCCAGCCCGCCGAGCGCGAGCCCGGCGGCGATCGAGCGCGGGCCGCCGAGGCGCCGCTCGATCAAGGGCCGCAGGGCGAGCCCGGCGAGCGCGGCGGGCGCGAGCGACAGCGCGACGACGCTGATGCGGCGGCGGTCGAGTCGCCGCACGGCCGGGATCAGCTCGGCGCGCATGTCGAGCGCGAGCGCGAGACCGGCGCCGGCGTGCAGCGCGAGCTCGAAGGACTTGCGCAGCTCGCCGTCGAGCTCTTCGTTGGGCCAGTCGAGCAGCAGCGGGATCAGCGTGGTGTGCGCGGAGGAGGAGACGGGCAACAGCTCGGTCGGCCCCTGCGCGAGGCCGAGCGCGAGCGCATGGCGCAGCTTGATCGGAGCGCGCACGCTGCTTGCCACGGTGCTGCGCGTCAGTCGGCCGGGGTGCCGACGCGGGCGGCCGGCTCGGCGGGCTCGGCGAGCGCGGCTTGCTCGGCGCGGGCTTGGCGTGCGTCGCGGGCATTCTTGCGGCGCACGCGCCAGTAGACGAAGCCGAGCACGATCGCGGCGAGCAGCACGTAGTCGACGTACTCGAGGCCGTTGCGCACGCTCTTCCAGTCCCCGCCGAGCGCGTGCCCGGCGAGCGCGAAGCCGAGCACCCAGGGGACCGATCCGATCACGGTCAGCACGGTGAAGCGCCCGACCGGCATCTTCGCGATCCCGGCGGGCAGCGAGACGAAGGCGCGGATCACGGGGATCACGCGGCCATAGAGGACGATCTGCTGTCCGTGGCGCTGGAACCATCGATCTGCCCGCTGGATCTGCGCGGGCCCCATATGGACCTTGTCGCCGTGGCGTTCGATCAGCTCGAGGCGCCCGCCACGCCCGACGGCGTAGGCGGCCCACGAGCCGACGAGCGTGCCGATCAGCCCGGCGAGGACGATCCCGACCATCGTCAGATGGTGCTCGGAGCCGCTGCCGGTCTTGTCGGCGACGACGAAGCCGGCGAACAGCATCACGACCTCGGAGGGGATCGGGATGCATGCGGAGCTGGCGGCCATCAGCACGAAGATCCCGGGAAGGCCCGCAGTGCGGACGAAATGGGACGTTTCGTTGACGATCGATTCGGAGATCGAGGCGAGAAGCACTGCGGGGGACGATACCGGGGGGTTGGGTTGCTCCGCTGCGGGCGGGGCCCGAAACGCGCTCTGCTTGGATGTTGAGCGCACACAGCGCACGAGGAGGAGTCGCATGGAGATCGAGTTCCTTTCGACGATTGCGGTGATCGCGCCAGACCCGCCGGCCAGCCGCAAGCTGTACATCGACGCGCTCGGGTTGCCGCTCGCGAGCGACGTCGGCGGGGAGTACGTCCACAGCGAACGGATCGAGGGCTGCAAGCACTTCGGGGTGTGGCCGCTGTCCCAGGCAGCGGAGGCGTGCTTCGGGACCACGCAGTGGCCGAGCGAGCGGCCGGTTCCGCAGGTGAGCATCGAGTTCGACGTGGCGGACGCGACGGCGGTGGGCGCGGCTGCGCAGGAGCTGGAGCAGGCGGGCTTCGAGCTACTGCATGCGGCGCGGGAGGAGCCTTGGGGGCAGACGGTGGCGAGGCTGCAGTCGCCGGAGGGGGCGATCGTCGGGGTTGCTTATACGCCGGCGCTCCATGGCTGACGGGGTGATGTAAACGGCATCCAGCCTCCTGGCCGAGCCGACCTCCGCTTCTGTAAACGGCATTCGGCCTCCTGGCCGGGCCGGCCTCCACTTCTGGATTCAATTTGTGACCGTTCCGGCCGCCACGGCGGTTAGAAGGCCGGCCATCCGGGCCGGCTGTGCTCCGACCCACGCGTAGCTCCACTCCCAGGGGGGAGTCAGGCGGGCTGGGTTGCCCGCGTGGGGTGGCGTATATGCCATTGCTATCGCTGGCCGTAAACCGCACAACACATCCCCGCCCCCCACATCCCGCCCCCCGTTCCAGAGCCGTCCCGAATACCGTGGCGGCGTGCGTATTTGGATCGACCTGACGAACAGCCCGCACGTGCTGGTGATGCGGCCGGTGATCGAGCTGCTGCGGGCGGATGGGCACGAGGTGCGGGTGACGGCGCGGGACTTCGCACAGACGCTGGCGCTGTGCGAGCGCTTCGGCATCGAGCACACGGCGATCGGCCGCCACCGCGGCGAGCGGCTGGGGGCGAAGGCGCTGGGACTGGCGTCGCGCTCGGCTGCGCTCGTGCGTTGGGCTCGCGCTGACGCACGCGCGGCGGGCGGGCGCGGCTTCGACATCGCGCTCGGCCACGGCTCGAACGACGTGTCGGTCGCGGCCGCGCTCTGCGCGTGCCGAGCTCGACGATGTTCGACTACGAGTGGGCGACGGTCCAGCACAACGTCAACTGCCGTCTGGCGCGTACGGTGGTGGTGCCGCAGGCGATCCCGCCGGAGCGCCTCTACCGCTACGGCGCGCGCGGCAAGATCGCGGCGTATGAGGGGCTGAAGGAGGAGTACTACCTGGCCGACTTCGCGCCGGACGCAACGGTGCTCGAGGAGCTCTCGCTCGATGCGGAGCGCCCGATCGTGGTCGTGCGCACGCCGCCGGAGGTCTCGCTGTACCACCGCTTCGAGAACGACCTGTTCGCGAGCGTGCTCGAGCGCCTGCGCGAGGCGGCGGCGCGCGAAGGCGTGCAGCCGGTGGTGCTCCCGCGCGTGGCTGCGCAGCGCGCCGAGCTGCGCGACGTCCCGGGCTTCGTCGTGCCGGAGCGCGCGATCGACGCGCAGTCGCTGATCGCGTACGCGGACCTCGTGATCTCGGCGGGCGGCACGATGAACCGCGAGGCGGTGGCGCTGGGCGTGCCGGTGTACACGACTTTCGAGGGGCGGCCGGGGGCGGTCGACGAGCGCCTGATCGCAGAAGGACGGATGCACAGACTGGCGGCCGCGGAGGACCTGCAGCCGGGCAAGCGCGAGCGTGCGAGCGCAGATGTGCGCGTGCGACGCGATCCGCGCGTGCTCGTCGAGCTGCTGACGAGGCCCTTGCACGCGGGGGATCAAGGCGCGTAGCAGCCCAAGGGGCGCTTACAATCCAGCGAATGCGCCGACGTATCCGCTCGGCGACCTTCCTTCCCCTGCACCGTCACTTCCTGCCCCAACTTGCGGTGGATGGGGCACTGGTCGCGCTCGCGTACTACCTAGCGTTCCAGCTGCGCTTCGAGCACGGCCCGACGGGTTACTACGCGCACCTGCGGGAGCGCACGATCTGGTGGGTGCTCGCGGGCAGCCTGCCGGTGCTCGTGCTGGCGCGCGTCTACCAGCGCCGCTGGCGCTACTCGGGGCAGCGCGACTACGAGGCGGTCGCGCGGGCAGTCGCGGCGATCGTGCTGCTGGCGGTCGTCGGGGTCGAGGTGTTTCGCCCGGTGCACCACTACCGCAGCACGGTGGCGGTGGCGCTGCCCAACGGCGTGATCATCCTGTTCGCGCTGCTCGCGCTGGTCTTCCTCGTGGGCGTGCGGGCGCTCGCGCGCAGCGTGTACGAGCGCCGCCCGCTGGCGGCGTTCCGCGGCGGGCGCAAGGGTCAGCGCAGCGTGCTGATCGCGGGCGCGGGCGACGGCGGCCGGCTGGTGCTGCGTGAGATCGTGCGCAATCGCGGCCTCGGCCTGACGCCGGTCGGCTTCGTCGACGACGACCCGGGCAAGCGGCGGCTGCGGATCGACGGCGTGCGCGTGCGCGGCAACACGAAGGAGGACCTGCCGCGGATACTCGAGGACTCAGAGCCGGACGAAGTGATCATCGCGATCCCCTCGGCGCCGGGCTCGACGCGCGCGCGGATCGTGCGCGAGTGCCGCGAGCGCGGCATCCCGGTGCGCACGCTGCCGACCGTGTTCGAGCTCTTGCAGACGCGCGGGGCGCTGGCCCGGCAGATGCGCGAGGTGCGCGTGGAGGACGTGCTCGGGCGCGAGCCGGTGCAGATGGAGCTGGAGAAGGTCGGCGCCTATCTCGCGGGCGAGGTCGTGCTCGTTACCGGCGCCGGCGGCTCGATCGGCTCGGAGCTGTGCCGGCAGATCGCGCGCGTGGAGCCCCATCGGATCGTGCTGCTCGACCACGCCGAGGACAACCTCTTCTCGATCCAGCGCGAGCTCGAGGACGAGCGCCACGTCTCGCCCTCGATGCTCTCGGCGGTGCTGGCCGACTGCAAGGAGGAGGAGCGCATGCGCGAGGTGTTCGCCGAGCACCGCCCGACGGTCGTCTTCCACGCGGCTGCCTACAAGCACGTCGGGCTGATGGAGGCGAACCCGGTCGAGGCGATCCGCAACAACGCGATCGCCACGCGCGTCGTGGCGCACGTGGCGGGCGAGGCCAAGGCGCAGCGCTTCGTGCTCGTCTCGACCGACAAGGCGGTGGCGCCGGCGACCGTGATGGGCGCTTCGAAGGCGCTGGCCGAGTTCGCGCTCGAGCCTCCGACGGCCCGCTTCCCCGAGACGCGCTATGCGGCGGTGCGCTTCGGCAACGTGCTCGGCTCCTCGGGCAGCGTCGTGCCGATCTTCCGCCGTCAGATCGAGCGCGGCGGCCCGGTGACGGTCACCGACGAGCGGATGACGCGCTACTTCATGACGATCCCGGAGGCGGTCCAGCTGATCATCCGCAGCGGATCGCTGGCGGTCGAGCGGCGACAGGCGCCTTCCGGCGCCTCCGAGAACGGGCGCGCCGGCCAGGCCGAGCGGCGGCGCGCAGAGCGGTGCGCCGAGGTGTTCGTGCTCGACATGGGCGAACCCGTGCGCGTGCTCGACCTGGCGCGGGCGATGATCGAGCTGTCGGGCCTCGACCCGGATCGCGACATCGAGATCGAGGTCGTCGGGCGCCGACCGGGGGAGAAGCTGCACGAGGAGCTGTTCAACAGCTACGAGCGCGCGCGCGAGACGAGCGCCGAGAAGATCCTGCTGGCCGAGCGCGAGCCGCTCGGCGCGGACGCGGTCGAGTCGATCTTCGGCGAGATCGGCTTGCTCGTGCTCGAGGGCGATGCGGCGGGCCTTGCGGCGAAGGTCTCGGAGCTCTCGGCGCTGCACGTGGAGGCCCAGGCGGCACGCCCGGCGCCGCGCCAGCCGGTGGCCGATCAGGCGCGTGAGGACGTGCACGAGGCGCCTGCGGCCCTCATACACTCTCCGGATTCATGATGGCCACGCCGCTCGCGCTTTCGCTTTCGCTCTCGAACGCATTCACCGAAGTCGGCGCGATCGTGGCGTTCGTGGCGCTGCTGGGCATCGCGGTCCTCTCGCTGCTCGTGTTCTCCCAGGCCCGCGAGATCAGGCGCCTGCGCGAGTGGGCGGGTCGGGCACCGGAGCGCGCGGCGGACCTCGAGCAGCGTGTCAGCGCGGAGGCGGCCGCACGCGCGCAGCAGCCGGCGGCGGCGACACAGGCCGTACGACCGGTCCCGCGCACGACGCCGCTCAACGCGCGCCCGGCTGCGGCCGGCGTGACGACGGTGGCGGCTGCGGGGACGAATCCGCTCGCGGGCGCAGGCCGCGCCCGGTCAGACGGCTCCGGCCCAGAAGACGGTCCCGGGCCAGGCGGTCCCAGCGCCTACAGGCGCGCAGGCCGCGCCGGGGACGTCACAGCCGGGCCTCCCGGCGGCTCCGCAGGCGCCGCCAGGCTCGGCAGGCGCGGCGACGGCTGCCGGCGCAGCGGCAGCGGCAGCGGCTTCGCCCGGCTCGACGCCTGCGACTGCAGGCACGGCACCGGCCGGGCCGGGCACACCGGGCGCTGCCCCCACCCCGCAGACGGCCTCCCCGAGCGCGGCTCCTGCCGGCACACAGCAGAACTCGACGCAGGGCGCGACTGCCGCACCGGCGGCGCCGGCTGGAGCGAGTGCCGCACCGGCCACGCCGGCGGGAGCAGCGGCCACCCCCGCAGGAGCGAGCGCGACGGCGCAAGGCGCTGCGCCGTCGCAGACGAGCGATCCGCGAACGCCGGCACCGGCGACGGCAGCGGCCGCCGCGACGGCGGCGAGGACGTCGGCCGGTGCGAGTCCGCGCGCGCCGAGCCCGCCTGCGCGTCCGCCGGCCCCTCCGGCGCCGGCCAGCGCGCCGCAGCGCGCCGCGGCAGCGAGCGCACAGGCGGCAGCGCAGGGCGTGGTGGCGAGCCGCACGGCGTCCGGCACGGGTGCTCGTACGGCTGCGGCGGCAGGCGCAGGTGCGCCCAGCGGTGCCGGCGCCGGCGCCGGCGCAGCGACATCGCAACGCAGCGCCGCGGCGCAGCGCAGGGCAGCGGGGGAGCCGCCGGTCAGGCGCTATCGCACGGAGCGCCGCGGTCCGTCGCGGGCGACGGCGCTGGTCGTCGGCGCGCTGGTCGTGGCGGTGGCGGTGATCGTCGTGGTCGTGCTGTCGTTGGGCGGCGGCAAGGGCGGCAGCTCGTCCTCGAGCGAAACGTCGGGCGGTGCGACGAGCACGGCGACGCACACGAGCGCGCAGGGCACGACGACGACCAAGTCGTCCTCGTCGGGCGCGGGCGCGGCGTCGAGCGACGAGCCCGGCGCAGCTGAACGTGGTCGTGCTCAACGGCACGACGACGACGGGGCTTGCGCACCACGTCTCCGAAGAACTGCAGCAGCACGGGTACGCGAAAGCGGCGGCGCGACAGGCCAGCCGCCGGGCGCCAACCAGACGACGGTGGTCGAGTACGCGAGCGGCCACCGCGGGGACGCGCAGCGCGTGGCGCGTTCGCTCGGCGTGACGCAGGCGCAGCCGATCGAAGGCACGGTGGCGTCGATGGCGGGCTCGGCGAGCGTCGTCGTGATCGTCGGCCTCGACAAGGCTTGACGTCCCATAGCCGGCTTCCTCGACATCCCGGAGCGCTCGGTCAAGCCGCGCGAGCGGGGGCTGACGCACGTGATCGATCGCGGGCTGTCGATCGCCGAGGTGGACGGCCTGCTCGAGGTGGCGGGCGCGTGCGTGGACATCGTCAAGCTCGGCTGGGGCACGGCGCTGGTCAGCGCCAACCTGAAGCCGAAGCTCGAGCGCTACGCGGCGCACGAGATCCCGGTCGTGCTCGGCGGCACGCTGACGGAGATCGCGATCCGCCAGGGGCGCGTGGACGGGCTGATCGCGTGGCTGCGCGAGCTGGGCCTGCGCCACGTGGAGATCTCCGACGGTACGGTCGCGCTCGAGCCGGACTACAAGCGCGCGCTGATCGAACGGCTGTCGAGCGAGTTCGTCGTGTTCGCGGAGGTCGGCAACAAGGACGCGGACTTCATCATGGCGCCGTACGTGTGGGTCGAACAGATCGAGCGCGACCTGCAGGCGGGCGCGTGGAAGGTGATCACGGAGGCGCGTGAGTCGGGCACGGCCGGCATCTACCGTGCCGACGGCGAGCCGCGCACGGGTCTGATCGACGAGATCGCCCATGCGATCGAGCCGGACAAGCTGCTGTTCGAGGCGCCGCTGCGCCCGCAGCAGGTCTGGCTGCTCAAGCGCTTCGGCACGGAGTGCAACCTGGGCAACATCGCGGCCGACGACGTGCTCTCGCTGGAGACGCTGCGGCTGGGGCTGCGCTCGGACACGGTCGAGCGCTTCGCGCTCGGGGATACAGGATCGGCCGGGGGCGATTGACCAGTCAGAGCCGGCGGGTCACGGATCCCGCCCGCGCGGTGTTCGCGCTGCTGGTGGTCGCGTGCTTCGTCGCGTTCTTCTTGACGCAGCGCCTCAAGCACACGCCGACGGCGGTGCAGGTGTTCAAGCTGACGACGCGCTTCTCGCCGACGCCGGTGGGCAAGATCAAACAGGAGCGGATCTCCTTCCGCCTGGCGCGGGCGGACGAGGTCACGGTGTCGATCGTCGACTCGGCCGGCGCGGAGGTGGCGCGGCTCTTGCACGACCACCCGGTGGAAGCGTACAAACAGCTCTCGCTGCGCTGGACGGGCAGGCTGGGCACGGCGCACGGCTACGCGCTCGTGCCGGGTCCGAACGGCCGTCGGGCGCTGCAGCCGAGGATCGCGGGGCGGCCGGCGCCGGCGGGCGAATACCGCGTGCGCGTGACGCTGCGTAAACAGGCTCGCTCGGTGCTCTCGCCGCGCAGCTTCACGCTGGTGCGGCCATGACGGTGGCGCTGCAACTGCCGGGCATGACGGCGACTTCGCTGAGCGTGGGCATCGTCGTGGCGGCAGTGCTCGGCGCGGCGGTCGTGATCGCGGGGCTGGTCGTGCTGATGCGCGCCAATCCGGACGCGTTCCCGCTGCTCGCGGTGCTGGCGCTGCCGTTTCGCCTGCCGATCTCGGCGGAAGGGCGCACGGTCAACCTGCTGATCCCGCTCTACCTGGTCGTCGGCGCGGGGGTGCTCGCGCACCTGCTGCCGCGGCTGCTCAGGCGCGAGGAGCGCGGACCGAACACGCTGGAATGGCTGCTGCTGGCGTCGCTGGTGCTGTACGGGATGCAGGCGCTGTACTCCTCGGACGGCGGCAAGGCGGCGGAGAACCTGGCGTTCTTCTACGTGCCGTTCGCGCTGCTGTTCGTGCTGCTGCGCGACGTCGACTGGCGGCGCGAGCTGTTGCTGCGATGCCTGGGCATCGCGGTCGCGCTGGCGGTGATCTTCGCGGGCATCGGCTTCGTCGAGTACGCGCGCAAGGAACTGTTCCTCAACCCGAAGGTCGTGGCGGCGAACCAGTTCGACAACTACTTCCGTGTGAACTCGCTGTTCTTCGACCCGAACATCTACGGGCGCTTTCTCGCGCTGGTGATGATCGCGGTGACGACGGTGGTGCTGTGGTGGCGCAACATGCGCGGCGTGCTCTGGGCGGCGGCGGTGCTGGTGTGGCTGCTGGCGGGGCTCGTGACGAGCTTCTCGCAGTCGAGCATCGCGGCGCTGCTGCTCGGCCTGGCGGTGCTCGCGGCCTACCGCTGGTCGGTGCGCTGGACGCTGTACGTAGCCGGCGGGCTGGTCGTGCTGGCGCTGGCGATCGCGCTGGCGGCGCCGGCGAGCTGGCACCTGGGCCTGAAGGGCAACGGCGGCTCGGCGAACAACGCGACGACGGGGCGGGCGAAGCTGGTCGAAGGCGGCCTGGAACTGTTCGCGGAACGCCCGCTTCAGGGCTATGGCTCGGGCTCGTTCCAGAAGCAGTACGAGAGCCATTCGAAGGCGAGCGTGGAGAACGCGACGTCGGCGTCGCACACGATCCCGATCACGGTCGCGGCGGAGCAGGGGATCGTCGGGCTGGCGCTGTACGTGGCGCTGCTCGTGGTGGCCTTCGTCGTGCTGTTCCGCGGCGCGGGGCGCTCGCCGCCGCGCGTCGCGATCGCGGCGTGCTTCGCGGCGCTCGTGCTGCACACGTTCGCGTACGCCGACTTCCTCGAGGACCCGCTCACGTGGACGCTGCTCGGGATCGGCGCTCGCGCTCGCATCGCACGAGCGCGGCAGGCATCGGCCGTGACAGCACGCGAAAGACGCTTCAGCTAAGGTCGGCACGCGGGTCTCATTTACCGCGACGCTTCGGTTGGGCGGAACAAGGGGAACGCATGGTGACGCTAGGAACGTCGGAAACTAGTCGCTCGCATAGCGCAGAGGGGGCGGCCGCGTGAGGGGGGTGTACTGCACATGCTTGGTCATGGCGGTTGTCTTGACGGCCGCGGCATCGGCCCTAGCCGACAGCGCATCGCTCAGCGTCACGAACACTGCCGGCCAGAGCGACCCCGCTGCGAATCTACCCCGCATCTTTACTTTGAGTGGCGCAACTGCGGCTCCCGAGCAAGTCTTCATTGACTCACGAGCAGTCGGTGGGGCGCCGTGCGCGCCCACGGCGCAGAGCGACACGGGCACGATCGTAGGAGATCCTTACTTCGAACGGCTCGCTTGGGGGGCGGAAGTTAACGGCTCGTTCTCTCTCAGCCGGGTATACAGCTGGCGGAGCGTGGGGCCCGAACTGTTTTGCGTGTGGATCGCGGCTGACCAGAACACCGTGAGCACGCCGATCTCTGAGGTGATCGACTTCCGCTCGCCTGGGGGAACGATCTCGGCGACGATCAGCCCGCCCGTTCCCAGGCCCGGCGAAAATGCGACGCTGACGGTGCTCGGCACGAGCGAAGCCCCGGAGGAGGTATTCGCGACAGTGCGACCGGCGGGAGGGGGGGCGTGCGCGCCGGACGCCGACGCCGACGCGGGCAGTTCACTGATCGACGGCAGCGAAGCAAACGGCGCCTATCAGGTGCAGCGAACCTTCTCGGAGCCAACAGCCGGCAATTACCTACTGTGTCTGTGGCTCGCGGCGTCTGACTCATCGATTCCAGCCATCGCTGGTCCGCAACCGATCTCGTTCACCGTCGGCTCTCCGCCTCCCCCTCCGCCTCCCCCTCCGCCCCCGCCTCCGTGTGTGGTCCCGACGACCAACCGGCAGATGCGACTCTTGACGGTGGAGCGGCGGATTCGAGCTGCGCACTGTCGCGTAGGCAGGATCCACTACTCGCGGTCGCGACGGGTGCGACGCGGCAACGTCATCGGCGTTAGCCCCCGCTCGCACGCCTACCTCGCCTACTTGGCGCCCGTGTCGGTCGTCGTCTCGCTGGGGCATCGCCACCACCACGGCTGAGCCGGACCGAATTTCCACGAGGCCATCAGGGCCTGCGAGTCACGACAGACCCTGACCAGGCCTCACGGAGCTGCCCCCCGCAGTTTTGGGTGAGTAACGCACGCTGGGTGGCCGAGTAGGTTCTCAGCGGTGCTCGGCTATCTGAAGCGGCTGGTGGCGACGGGCGCTGCCTACCAGTTCGGCGACATCGTGGCGAAGGGCATCGCGCTGGTCACGATCCCGCTGTACACGCGCCACGTCTCGCCGGCGGGTTACGGCGCGGCGAACTCGCTGCTGACGGCGGTGATCCTCGCGAGCATCTTCCTGCGCGTCGGCGTCGGCGAGGCGTTCATCCGTTTTTATTTTGATGATGAAGATGGACCGCGTCGCGATCGCATCGCGCGCACTGCGACGGCGACGGTCGCGTGGACGACGACCGTGGCGGCAATTCCGGCGCTCGTCTTCGCGGGTCCGCTGTCGCGCCTGATCCTCGGCTACCACGACCCGCTGCTGCTCGACTGCGCGGTGCTCGGGCTGTGGGCGTTCACGAACCTCGAGATGGCCTACGCGCAGCTGCGCGTGGACGAACGCGCGCGCGCCTACGTGTTCGCGTCGGGCGCGAACGTGGCCCTGACGGTGATCTTCACGGTCTCGCTGGTGGTGATCGCGGGCGAGGGCGCGCGCGGCCTCCTGCTCGGCAACTTCGGCGCGTCGGCGCTCGTCGTGCTCGGGCTGTGGTGGGTGCTGCGACGGCGCTTCAGCCTGCGCGTGCACTGGGCGGACCTGCGCGCGATGATGCGCTTCGGCCTGCCGACGGTGCCGGCCGACGCGAGCGTCTACGCGCTGCAGGTGGCCGACCGCTTCTACCTGTTCCGCGACTACTCGCACGCGGCGGCGGGCGAGTACTCGGTGGCGCTGCAGTTCGCGACGGTCGTGTTCGTGATGGTGCGCGGCTTCCAGTACGCGTGGCCGCCGCTGGCGTACTCGATCCAGAGCGACGCCGAGGCGTCGCGGCTGTATGCGCTCGTGACGACGTACTTCGTGCTCGCGACGGGCGTGATCGTGGCGGCGGTGGCGCTGCTCGGGCGCTGGATCGTGCGCCTGCTGGCGGCGCCGCAGTACTTCGGCGCGCACTCGGCGCTGCCGTGGCTGGCGCTGGCGTGGACGCTGTACGGGCTCTACCAGGTGATGATCGTGATCACGGGCCGCGCCCGCGCGACCTCCCGCAACCTGCCGGCGGCGGCGGCGGGCCTGGCGGTCAACGTCGTGCTGCTGCTCGTGCTCGTCCCGCGCGGCGGCCTGAACCTGGGGATCGCGGGCGCGGGCATCGCGCTGTGCGGCTCCTACGTGGCGATGCTGCTCGTGATGCACCTGCTCACGCGCAGGCTGTTCGCGGTCGGCTTCCAGTGGCGGCGCCTGCTCCAGCTGACGCTGATCCTGGCGGGCGTGGCGGTGTCGGGCGAGCTGCTCTTGCCGACGAGCGGCTTCGCCGGCATCGCGCTGCGCATCCTCTGGCTGGCGCTGATCCCGGCGCTGCTGCTGCTGACGCGCTTCTTCGGCCACGAGGAGCGCACCCAGGCGCGCGCGCTGATCGCCGACGGGCGGCGTCGCGTGGCGGCGTTCCGCGCCGGGCACGGCGAGATCGAGGAATACGCGGAGGACCCGTTGAAAGACATCTGACGCGATACTTCGCGGCGATGTCCGAAGACGATGTGCAGCGAGTGCGCGAGGGCCTCGTGGCGAGCGCGGCCGGCGATCCCGTCGCGGGTCAGCACTTTTGGCACCCGTCGATCGAGTGGGACATGGCGGGCGTGAGCGGTTGGGCTGAGAAACAGGTGTACAGGGGACCCGAGGTCACGGAGTTCGTGCTCGCCTGGGCCGACTCCTGGCAGGGATGGCGTTTCGAGGTCGAGGAGGTGTGCGCGGGAGCGGGGGAGGCGGTGTTCGCGGCGATCCACGAGCGGGCAACCGGCGCCGGCAGCGGCGCGAGCGTCGACCAGCGCCGCTACTTCGTGTTCACGATGCGTCACGGCCTGGCGGTGCGTGTGCAGATGTTCAGCGAGCCGGGCGACGCCCGTCAGGCGGCGGGCCTGACGGCGTAGGCGGGGCGCTCACGCTTCGGCTACATACATCCGAGCGTTGCGCGGGGCGGGTCAGGCGTCTAGTGCGGTCGAGCGGGTGTCAAGTGTTCGTCCGCGCAGACCGATTAGCCAGTCAACATGCCCGAGATCGTCGTCGCCAAGCGGAAACCGGCGCCGAAACAGCGAACACCGACGACGGCCGAGCGCAAGCCGGCGACGTTGCGCGAGCGCCGCCGCCGCGAGGAGGCGCTGCGCCGACACCGCGCCGACGCGCGCGCGTCGGGCATGGCGTCGGCCGGCGAGGTCGCCTACCTGCGCGCGCAGCTGCAGCTCGGCGCGCGCCTGACGGGGCGCCTGGCGACGACGAACGACATCGAGGAGATGATGCAGCTGGTCGTCGACGAGCTGCACGAGACGTTCGCCTTCTACCTCGCCGCGATCCAGCGGCTAGACGAGGATGAGACGCTCAGGCTGATCGCCGGCAGCGGCGCGCTGGCGGAGGTGATGACGGAGTTCCTGCTGCTCGAGCAGTCGGTCCATCACGGCGTCAACGGCCGCGTCGCGCGCAGCGGCACGAGCGCGCTCGTGCCGGACACGCGCGAGGACCCGGACTACATCGAGCGCGACCCCAAGACGGACCCGCGCGCCGAGCTGAGCGTGCCGCTGCTGGTCGACGGCGCGGTGTGGGGCGTGCTCAACATCGAGTCGCCCGAGCGCGGCGGCCTGAGCGAGGCCGACGCGGTGCTCGTCGAGGCGATCGCCGCGAGCCTCGGCTCCTCGATCCACCGCGCGATGCTCGTGGCCGACCTCGAGCAGACGTTCACGACGACGCTGACGGCGCTGATGAGCACGGTCGAGGCGAAGGACGACTACACGGCCTCGCACGAGCAGCAGGTCGCCGACCTGACCGAACGCGTCGCCCTGCGCCTCGGCCTGAGCCCGGCGCGCGCCGGCGACGTCCGCTACGCGGCGCTGCTGCACGACGTCGGCAAGGTCGCCGTGCCGAGCGAGATCCTGCTCAAGCCGGGTCCGCTGGACGAGCAGGAGTGGGTGAAGATGCGCGGCCATGCGGCGGCCGGCGGCTCGCTCGTCGCGAGCATCCCGGCGTTCGCCCACCTCGCGCCGGCCGTGCGCGCGAGCCACGAGCGCTGGGACGGCCAGGGCTATCCCGACGGCCTGCGCGGCGAGCAGGTCCCGCTGGCGGCGCGCATCATCGCCGCGTGCGACACATACGAGGCGATCGTCACCGACCGCCCCTACCGAGCGGCGCGCACGCCGGCGGAGGCGAGCGGCCGAGCTGCGCCGCGTGGCCGGCTCCCAGCTCGACGCGCGCGTCGTGCAAGCGCTGCTCGACGAGCTCGGCCTGCGCTGAGCGCTCACGCTTCGGCGTTGTAGCGCGCGGCCGCCTCGCGCAGCCCCTCGCCGCGCTCGGGATGCAGCGTGGCCGTCACGTGCCGCCAGTAGCGCCGCGGCGAGTGGCCCGGCAGCAGCGTCGCGGCGAGCGCGCGCAGCGCATACGGCCACGCCGTCAGCCAGCGCACCGCGCGCGCCGGCGCGGCCGAGTGGTGCTTGCGCATGTACAGGTCGCGGTTGCGCGCCATTTCGACGATCCGCCGCTCGGGCACGGCGTCGGTCGAGAGCTGCTCGTGGTGGATCGCCGCCGCCTGCGGCACGTACAGGCTGCGCCAGCCGGCGTCGCGCAGGCGGCGGGCGAAGTCGACCTCGTCGGAGTAAACGAAGAAGTCGGGGTCGAGGTAGCCGACCTGCTCGGCCGCCGCGCGTCGCACGAGCAGCGCGGCCGACTGGCACCAGTCGACCACGCGCGTCTGCGAGCTGCGGCTCTGCACCGTGAACAGGCGGTGCAGCAGCAGCGCTCCCGCAAGCGCCGTCGCCACGCTCGGGAAGCGCCACGCCGAGGGCTGCTCGGCGCCGTCCGGTCGCAGCAGCCGCGCGCCCGCCAGCGCCGCGTCGGGGCGCTGCTCGAGCGCGCGCCGCAGCGCCTGCGTCGCCCCCGGCTGCAGCTCCGAGTCCTCGTTCAACAGCAGCGCGTAGCGCCCGCGGGCGCGCCGCAAGAGCTCCGAGTCGTTCAGCCCCTTGCCGCGCCGCTCGCCCAGCGCGATCGTCTCGTCGACCGTCGCGTGCGCCTGCGCCGCCTCGGCCGAGCCGTCGCGCGAGCCGTTGTCGAGCACGAGCACCTCGCTCGCGAACGGCAGCCCCTCGCGCTCGCGCGCGATCGCATCCAGCCCGCGCAGCAGCAGCTCGCGCTGCGAGGTGTTGACCACGCAGTAGGAGACCTCGACGTCCGCCATCGGGCGGACCCTACTGCGCGTGCGCTACGCGACTCGGTCGTATCTGACGTAGACCCCGGGTCCAGACGGCTCCGGGATCTCTTCGCCATCCGCCAGCATGCTCTCGAAGTGAGACGCCAAAGCCGAGCGGATTTCGGCGACGCACTCCTCGATCGTGTTGCCCGTCGCGACGCAACCGAGCACGTCCGGCGAGTAAGCACCGTAGTTCGAAGGTGGTCCTCCTTCTACGTGGATCCGGTACTTGTCGATCTCGATCACCAAATCAGCTTATTGTCTGCGGGCCATGCACGTCCACGTCGTCGACCCCTCCGCCTACACGCCGCCGTACGACCACGCGCTGTGCAGCGCGCTTGGGGCGGCGGGCGCGGATGTCTCGCTGTACACGAGCCGCTTCGCCTACGGCCCGGTGCCGCCGCCCAGCGGCTACCGGCGGATCGAGCACTTCTACCGCGCCGGCGCGCTCCTGCCGGGCAGCGGCGCCGGCGCCCAGCGTGCCCGCCGCGCGCTGAAGCTCGCCGAGCACGTGCCCGACATGCTGCGCTACCGGCGCGCCGCCCGCGCAGCCGACGTCGTGCACTTCCAGTGGCTGTCCGTGCAGCAGCTCGACGGGCGCCTGCTGCCGCGCGGCAAGCCGCTCGTGCTGACCGCCCACGACGTGCTGCCGCGCGAACCGCGCCCCGGGCAGCGCGAGGCGCAGCGGCGGCTGTACGAGCGCTTCGACGCGATCGTCGTCCACTCCGCGCACGGGCGCTCGCGGCTGATCGACGAGCTCGGCGTCGACGGCGAGCGCGTGCACGTGATCCCGCACGGCGTCTTCGCGCACCTCGCCGACGCGCCCGAGGGGCCGCCGCCGTTCGACACCGACAAGCAGGTCGTGCTGTTCTTCGGCCTCCTGCGCCCCTACAAGGGCCTCGACGTGCTGCTCGACGCCTGGCGCGAGGTCGACGACGCCGAGCTGTGGATCGTCGGCATGCCGCGGATGGACATCTCCGCGCTGCGCGCCTCCGCGCCGGCCAACGTGCGCTTCGTGCCGCGCTTCATCACCGACCAGCAGCTGCCGCCCTACTTCCGCCGCGCCGACCTCGTCGTGCTGCCCTACCGCGAGATCGAGCAGTCCGGCGTGCTCTTCACCGCGCTCGCCTTCGGCAAGCCGCTGCTGCTCTCCGACGTCGGCGGCTTCGGCGAGATCGCCGCCGCCGGCGCCGCGCGCGCCGTGCCGCCCGGCGACCCCGCCGCGCTCGCCCAGGCGCTGAACGAGCTGCTCGGCGATCCCGCCAAGCTCGCCGCGCTCGCCGCCGCGCTCGCGCGAGCTCGCCGCCGGCGAGTACGGCTGGGACGAGATCGCCCTGCGCACGCTCGCGCTGTACGAGCAGCTCCTGTCGTTGAGCGTCAGTCCTGCCAGAACTCCCGGTCCACTTCGCCGTCCTTGTCGAAGTGCGCGCCGAACGCCAGCCACTGCAGTCCGTCCGGGCCGGCCTCGAACGCGCGCGTCACCTGCGGCTCCACGCGGATCGCGTCGAGCGCCGCCACGTCGATGATCTCGTCGTCCAGGCGCATCCGCCCGCTGCCCGTCAGCACCACGTAGACCTCCTCCGCCTTGTCGTGGCGGTGGCCGAACAGCTGGCGCTTGCCCGGCCTCAGCACCTGGTAGGAGAGGCCCGTCTGCTTCGCATCCAGTTCTTCGCGCGGGAAGTGCGCCTCGCCCATCTCCTCGAAGCCGAACTTCGGCGCGCTGTCTGCAGTCTCAGTGAGGTTCATCTTCGTATAGCTCATGCCCCGAGACTACCCGCGCACGGGCGCATCTCACCGGCTCGCCTGACCTCCGCCCTACGTGTCACCGCGCTCGTCCGCGAGAATCCTCGCGTGACCGTGCTCGAAGTCCTCTTCTGGCTGTGCGCCGCGCTGATCGTCTGGACCCAGCTCGGCTACGCCCTGGCGCTCGCCGCCATCGCCCGGCTGCGCCCAAGCGCCCGACCCGTGCAGCCAGCCGGCAATCTGCGGAGCCCCGACAGGGGCGGAGCCGATCAAGAGGTCCTCCCGTCCGTCTCGCTGATCGTCGCCGCCCACGACGAGCAGCAGGTGATCGCCGCCAAGGTCGCCAACGCGCTCGCGCTCGACTACCCGCGCGAGCGGCTGCAGCTGATCGTCGCCTGCGACGGCTGCAGCGACGCCACCGCCGAGCGTGCCCGCGCCGCCGGCGCCGACCTCGTGCTCGAGCTGCCGCGCGGCGGCAAGATCCGCGCGCAGGACGCCGCCGTCGCCGACGCCGCCGGCGAGATCGTCGCCTTCTCCGACGCCAACTCCGCCTGGGAGCCCGACGCGCTGCGCCGGCTCGTCGGCGCCTTCGCCGACCCGCGCGTCGGCTACGTCTGCGGGCAGGTTCGCTTCGTGCAGGACGCCGTCGGGCGCGACGCCTCCAACCAGGAGGGCGTCTACTGGCGCTACGAGCTGGCCGTGCGCGCGCTCGAGTCGCGCCTCTCCTCGATCACCGCCGGCAACGGCGCGATCTACGCGACCCGCCGCGACGCCTACATCGTCGTCGACCCGTCATGGGCCACGACCTGTCGCTCCCCTTCAACATGGTCAAGCGCGGCCTGCGCGCCGTCTACGAGCCCAGCGCCCGCGCAAGCGAGAAGATGGTGCCGTCGCTGGTCGGCGAGTTCGCCCGCAAGCGGCGCATGATGAGCCACACCTGGCCGATCGTCCTGCGCGGCGGCATGCTCTCCCCGCGCGGCTACCCGCCCGGCTACGCGCTGATGATCTTCTCCCACCGCCTGCTGCGCTACTCGACGCCCGGCCTGCACCTGCTCGCGCTCGCCGCCAACGTCGCGCTCGTCGCCGCGGCGCCGGCCTGCCCTACGACGTCACGCTCGCCTGCAGCTGGCCTGCTCCTCGCCGTCGCCGCGCTCGCCGGCGTGCTGCCGCGCGCGCCGCTGCTGATCGCCCGCTACTACGTGCTGACCACCGCCTCGCCCGCCGCCGGCCTGTGGGACTGGCTGCGGCACGGGACGCCCGCCTGGTGGGACGCCGCCGAGGGCACGCGATGAGCGACCCGCTCTCCGCCATCATCCGCCGCCTGCTCGACATCGTCCTCTCCGCCGCCGCGCTCGCTGCTCACCGCTCCGCTGCTGCTCGCCGCCGTGATCGCGATCCAGCTCGAGTCGCGCGGCCCCGCGATCTACCGCCAGCGCCGCGTCGGCCTGCACGGCGAGCCCTTCGACATGCTCAAGCTGCGCACGATGGTCGACGGCGCCGAGCACATCGGCGCCGGGCTCGCCGTCAACGCCAACGACTCGCGCATCACGCGCGTCGGCGCGCTGCTGCGGCGCACCTCGCTCGACGAGCTGCCCAACCTGCTCAACGTGCTGCGCGGCGAGATGTCGCTCATCGGCCCGCGGCCGACGCTGCCCGTCCAGGTCGCCCAGTACACCGCGCGCCAGCGCGGGCGCCTGTCCGTCAAGCCCGGCATCACCGGCTGGGCGCAGATCAACGGCCGCGCCTCGCTGCCCTGGTCCGAGCGGATCGAGCTCGACCTCTACTACGTCGAGCACCGCTCGCTGCTGCTCGACCTGCAGATCCTCGCGCGCACGCCCGCGCTCGTGCTCGGCGGCGGCGGCCTGTACAAGGGCGAGACCGGCGGCTGGGACGGCGGCCCGCAGGAGGGCGGCACATGAGGCCCGCCGTGATGCTCACCGGCGCCGGCAAGCGCTACGACATCGTCTCCTGCTTCGCCCAGCTCACGCACACCGTCGTCGCCGACCCCGCGCCGCTCGCGCCCGCGCAGTACGCCGCGCACACGCGCGCCGCCGTGCCGCGGATCGACGACCCCGACTACGTGCCCGCGCTGCGCGAGCTGTGCGAACAGCACGAAGTCGGCGCCGTGCTGCCGCTGACCGACCTCGACATCGAGCTGCTCGCGCGCGCCCGCGAAGAGCGACGGCTGCCCGCCCTCGTGCCCGGCGCCGAGGTCGCCCGCGCCACCTACGACAAGTACGAGGCCCACCTGCTGCTGCAGCGCCTCGGGCTGCCCTCGCCGCCGACCGTGCTGCCCGACGACGACGACGCGCTCGAGCAGCTCGAATACCCCGTGATGGTCAAGCCGCGCCAGGGCTCCGGCGCGCGCTCGATCCACCTCGCCCACGACCCTGCGCAGGCGCGCTTCTTCGTCGACTACGTGCAGCAGCGCCCGCCGATCCCGGCCGACAGATCGAGCTGCCCGCGCCCGAGCCCGTGATGGTGCAGCGCGCGATGGGCGGTCCCGAGCTGTCGATCGACTGCCTCGGCGACCTGCAACGGCCGCTGCCTCAACGCGATCCCGCGCACGATGCTCGAGTCGCGCGGCGGCGAGTCGATCAAGGGCGCCGTCGTGCACGACGACGAGCTGATCGAGCTCGGCCGGCGCACCGTCGAGGCGCTGCGCGTGACCGGCCCGGCCACCGTCCAGGTGTTCCGCGACCCCGAGATCGGCGTCGCCATCACCGACGTCAACACCCGCTTCGGCGGCGCCTTCCCGGCGCCCGTCTACGCCGCCCTGCCCGGGCGCACCTACCCCGAGCTGATCGTCGCGATGGCCTGCGGCGAGACCGTCGAGCCGCACGTCGGCGAGTTCCGCGACGGCAGCTACTTCACGCGCTACTACTGGCAGCTCGAGCTCGACGCCCGCCACCGCCCGACCGGGCGCGAGATCGTCCCCGGCGGGCCGCCTGCGCCCGGCGCCGGGTCCGCCCACTAGAATCGATCCCGTGTCAACGGCGCTCGCAGACCCACCGGCTGCGCCCACCGCGCAGCAGCCACCGGCCGGCGCACCCAGCCGCCCCGAGCAGGCCGCGCCGCCCGAGGCGCACGCGCCCGCGCGCCAGTGCAGCAACTGCGGCGCCGCGCTGCTCGACGGACAGGACTGGTGCCTGCAGTGCGGCACCGGCGCCCCCGACAGCCTGCGCGCGCGCACGCCCACCTGGCGCTCGGCCGCGGTGATCCTCACGACGCTCGCCGTGCTCGTGCTCGGCGCCGCCGGCGCCGCGTACGCCGCGCTCAGCAACGGCGGCGGCAAGGCCGCCCCCGCCGTCACGACCGTCGCGCAGGTGCCCGCCGCCACCACGCCCCCGGCGACCACGCCGCTGCCGCCGACCGCCACGGCCACCACGCCGCTGCCCAAAATCGGCGTGCCGACGACGATCAAACCGGTCACGCCGCCGAAAATCCCGCTGCCCACGTCAACGCCCAGGGTGACGCCGCCCGTCGTCACGCCGACGATCGGCGCCGGCGGCATCTCCCCGACGACGAAAAAACAGAAAGCCAACCCGAACACGCCCGTCGGCGAAGCGCCGAGCACCGAAGCGCTGCTGCTCGACACCAACGCCGCCGCCACGTACAACCCCTACAACTACGCCGCCGCCAACTTCGGCGACCCCAGCCTCGCGATCGACGGCGACGCCTCGACCGGCTGGACCGCGCTCGTCGAACCGTCCGTCGCGCCGAAAATGGCCGAGGGGCTCGTGATCGACCTGAACACGCCGCGCAAGCTCGCCGCCGTCGGCCTGAGGACGACCACGCCAGGCATGACCGTGCAGGTCTACGGCGCCGACGGCCAGGCGCCGCCGACGTCGATCACCGACCCCGCCTGGGTCGCGCTCACGCCCGGCGCTGCAGACCAACAAGAAGCACGCCCGGATCAAGCTCGGCGGCCCGAAGGCCCCGGCCGCCACCCAGGCCGCCGCCAAGCAGGCCCACCGCTTCGTCGTGCTGTGGATCAGCCAGGCGCCTGCCTCGGCCGTCGGCACGCCCGAGGCGCCCGGACGCGTGAGCGTCAACGAGCTCGAACTATTTCCGATTAAGAAGACGAAATAGCCGGGCGGTCGGCTAACGCGCTGCCGCGCGGGCCGACTTCGCCGCGGTGCGTTTGGCCGGGGCTTTGGCCGCTTTGCGCGGCGCTGTTTTGCGCGAGGCAGGTTTGCTTGCGCTGCGGGCTTTGCTCGCCGCCGCGCGGGGCGCGCGTTTGGCGGCTTTCGCTGCCGCAGGGCGTTTGGCTTTGGCCCGGCCGCTGCGCGGCTCGGCCCACACGTCGTCGAGGAAGTCGGCGATCTCGTTCGTCAGCCGCTCGGGCTGCGGTGCGCAGCTCGACGAACGAGTCGGCTTCCAGCAGGCGGCCGTTGGGCAGCTCCTCGGCGAGCATGCCGGCGTCGGAGAACGGGTGCACCGGATCGCGGCGGTGGCCGAGGATCAGCGCCGGCGTCTCGAACTTGCGGCGGTCGTTGCGGTGCGGCGCGATGCGCCCGAAGAACAGGCCCTGCAGCACCGCTGCGCTCGGCCCTGGTTCCTGGCGCACGAGGTCGAGCATCACGTTGCCGTAGTGCGGCAGGAGCCGTCGCGGCACCGCGCGCGCGCCGCGCCCGACGAGCTTCATCCCGCGTTCGCCGAACGTCAGCGCCGCCAGCAGCGGCGTGAACGCGAGCGCGCTCCACAGCAGCGCGTTGTCGAGCACCGGCATCTCGATCACCATGCCGCGCAGGCGCTCCGGGGCCGTCAGCGCGACGTTCAGCGCCGTGTTCGCGCCGAGCGAGGTGCCCATCACGACCGCTTCCTCGATCTGCAGGTGGTCCATCAGCGCCACCAGCTGGTCGCCGAAGAAGCGCATCGAGTAGCGCCACATGTCGCGCGGGCGGTCCGATTCGCCGTGGCCGAGCAGGTCGACCGTGATCACGCGGTTGCCGCGCGCCGCGAGGTCTTCCGCCAGCGGCTTGTGCATCTGCTGGGAGAGCAGCAGGCCGTGCACGAGGATCAGCGGGCGCCCGTTGGCCGGCGCGCTGCGCGCCGTGCGCCCGCGCGCGCCCGACTCGGTGATCGCCGCCGGGCCGCCGCCGTATTCGGTGTACGCGATTCGCTGACCCTCGAACTCGAAGCTGGCCATGTGTCAACCCTACTACCCGGCGTCGCCCGCGGCCCAAAACTGGCCAGGCGGCCAGCAGCTGCGGCGCCGGCGCGCTAGCTTTCGTCTCCCGCCCCCGCCCGACCAGCAGACCAGGAGGAAGACCATGGCCAAGCAGCCCCGCATCCTCGCCGGACAGACCGCCGCGATCACCGGGGGCGCGCGCGGGATCGGCCGTGCCACCGCGAAGGCGCTGCTCGGCCAGGGCATGAAGGTCGCGATCGGCGACGTCGACCTCGCCGCCGCGCGCGCGACCGCCGACGAGCTCGGACCGAGCGCCGTCGCGCTGGCGCTCGACGTGACCGACCGCGAGTCCTTCACGGCCTTCCTCGACGAGACCGAGCGCCAGCTCGGCCCGCTCGACGTGCTGATCAACAACGCCGGGATCATGCAGATCGGACGCTTCATCGACGAGGACGACCTCACGGCCCAGCGCCAGATCGACATCAACCTGCACGGCGTGATCCTCGGCATGAAGATCGCGCTCGAGCGGATGATCGCCGCGCGACCGCGGCCACATCGTCAACATCTCCTCGCAGGCCGGCAAGTTCGGCGCCCCCGGCGGCGCCACCTACTCGGCCACCAAGCACGCCGTCGTCGGGCTGAGCGAGGCCGTGCGCGGCGAGCTGCGCCTGATGGACGCGCACGTCGACCTCAGCTACGTGATGCCCTACGTCGTCAACACCGAGCTCGGCGGCGGGCTCGGGCAGGCGCGCGGCTTCTCCAACCTCGAGCCGAGCGAAGTCGCCGACGCGATCGTCGAGGCGCTGCAGCACGGCACCGTCGAAGTGTGGGTGCCGAAGTCGGGCAAGCGCACGAACGTGCTCGGTGCCGTGCTCCCTCGCCGCCTGTCCGAGGGCATGGCGCGCGCGATGAAGGCCGACCGCGTGCTCGCCGACGCCGACTCGATGGCGCGCAAGAGCTACGAGCTGCGCGCCTCGCGCTCCGAGCCCGGGCTCGAGTCCGGCGAGGAGACGCCGCAGATACCCAGCTCAGCCGGCAGTTAGCCAGTCGGCGATCAGCGAGCCGATCAACGGCCCCTGGTCCTCCTGCAGGAAGTGGCTCGCGTCCTCGATCGGGCGCGGGGCGGGGGCGCCGACGGCCTCGGCGAAGCGCTCGCCGATGTTCGGCGGCAGGATCGGGTCGGAGTCGGCCCACAGCACGAGCTTCGGCCGCTTGTCCTCGCGCAGGGAGTCCTGCACGCGCTGGCCGGCCGCGCGCGCCCGGCTCGTCGGGCGCACGCGGGATCAGCAGCGGGAAGGCGCGCGCGCCGGCCTTCGACGCGGCGTCCGGGATAGGGCGCGTCGTAGGCGGCGATCACCTCGTCGCCCGGGTCGTGCTTGCAGGCGCCGCGCACGAGGAAGCCGATCGGCAGATCCTCGGTGCGCTCGACGAAGTCGCGGAAGGCCGTCCACGCGTCGGTCATCCGCTGGTGGCCGGTGAACAGGCCCGGTGTCGAGGATCACGATCCGCTCGATCCGCTCGGGGTGCTCGACGGCCAGGCGCAGCCCGATCGGCCCGCCCCAGTCGTGCACGACGATCGTCGCGCCGCGCAGGTCGAGATCCTCGAGCAGGCTCGCCGCCAGCTCCGTGTGGCGGTCGTAGGAGTACCAGTCGATGTCGGTCGGCTTGTCCGAGCCGCCGAAGCCGGCGAGGTCAGGCGCGATGCAGCGAAAGCCGGCGTCGCGCACCGGCGGGATCACCTTGCGCCACAGGAACGACCAGGTCGGCTCGCCGTGCATGAAGATCACCGGCGCGCCGTCGCCCTCGTCGATGTGCGCCAGGCGCAGGCCGTCGACTTCGCGGTACCGCTGCTCGAACGGATAGTCCGGCAGACCCGTCAGGGCATCGTCCGGTGTGCGCACGCTCTCGACCATCCCGCCGGGCAGCATATCCGGGGGCGCATCGGCTAGGCTCGCGGGCCGTGCACACGCTCGCGGTACATCTGGCGCCGATCCTGGCCGCCGAGAAGAGCAAAGCCCCCTTCTTCATCGCCGGCGGGCTGCTCGTGGCGTGGGCGCTGTTCGTCTCGCTCGCGATGGGGATGCGCAACCCGAAATTCCCGGGCGATCTCGGCGGCCAGCGCGTCGTCTCGGCGATCACCGCGCTGCTCGTGATCGCGGCCGCCAGCACCGCCGTGATCACCTCCGGCGGCGAGGCAAAGGCCGGTGCCGAGAGCGCCAAGGCCTCGCAGGAACCGTTCGGCGCGAACACACCCGACACGGCTGCTGCCCGAATCCGCCAACAAGGTCCCGGCGGCAGCGACGGGCGGATCGACGGCCCCGACGGAATCGACGCCGGCCACCTCGACGCCGACCACATCCACGCCGGCGAAGACGACCCCCGCGAAGAAGGCGCCTGCGAAGAAGGAAACTCCGAAGGCCACCACGGGCACGCCCGCGCCGCCCTCCTCGCCAGCCGCGGCCGCGACGACGCTCAAGCTCGCCGCCAACCCGGCCGGGCAGCTCGCGTACACGACCAAGTCGCTCAGTGCCAAGGCCGGCAAGGTGACGATCGACTTCTCCAACGCCTCGCCCGTCGAACACGACGTGGCGATCGCGCAGGGCAGCACCGTCGCCGGTCAGACGCCCGTCTTCACCGGCGGCTCGAAGACGCTCACGGTCACGCTCAAGCCGGGCACGTACAACTTCTACTGCACCGTCCCCGGCCACCGCGCGGCCGGCATGGAAGGTACGCTGACCGTCTCGTGAAGCTCTACGTCTGCTGGGGAACCTTCCCGACGCCGCGCCCAGGCGGGCATCCGTGCGCCAACGCGTACCACGCGCTGAAGGACGCTGGGCACGAGCCTGAGGTGATCAAGTCCTACGGTTTCGCGCCGCTGGGGGCCGCGCTCAACAACACGGCTGGGCGCAAGCGCGCGCAGGAGCTGACCGGGAAACGGTGGGTGCCGGTGCTGGAGCTGGACGACGGGAGCGCGGTGTTTGACTCGCGCGAGATCGTGAAGTGGGCTGAGGCTCACCCGGCGTAGGCGGTCCCGGATCGCTCGTAGGACGCACGTGATCGGCTAGAGGCCGAGTACGGCAGGGATGCTGGGAGCAGCTGCCGTATGGGCCCACGCGATACCCCTCGTGGCGGTGAGAGGAACGCCGAGATCGTTCCGTATGGTAGACGAGTTCCTAAACGACTAACATCACTGGATGGCGCTACCGAAGCAAAACGCTCGACATTGCTACTGAGTCCTTGGTCCGAAGGCCAGCGCGGGTCGACCGACCCTAGTCGCATCGCCGACGTTCTCGCTTTCGGCGATGACCAGGCAGCAGATCAAGTCCGTGGAGAGAAGGGTCCCAGCGAAGCCCTTGGCGGCACTCGCAAACGACGATGAGTTGTGGGACAGCGCAGCAGAGACGCGCTAAGTACCGGCGACCAGGCCCCGAGCCTCGCTGATCAGTTGGACGCGGAGCATGAGGTCCTCACTGAGGCGGCTCGCTGGCGACCGGCGGTTGGCGGCCTCGATCTTGATTGAGCGTATCGCTCGCTGGGAGCGATAGCCGACCTCGAACGGGCACGGGAGGTCATCGTCTGTCATCCGAAACCAATCGCCAGGCGGAGCTAGAGTCGACCCGAGCAGCCCGGTCGAAAGTGGCGTGTGCTCAAGCTCGCAGGGCGGGCATTTATCGCACTCGGGGGCGGGCTCGCTATCGCGGCCGACATAGTGGTCCCGGACCCCACTGCGATCCTCAAGATAGCGTCGATCGTTGGGGGTGCAGGCACGATTGTCGGCGTGGTCCAAGGATGAAGAGTTCCCTGGCAGCGCAAATCCCACTTCGCTTCGGAACGTCGCGCCGACATAACGTGCCAGTGCGAAAGGACTCAACTCATGGCGACCCCCAGTCCTGATAATCCTCTCCCCAATATCGGTCCCGCGTCGAACTGGCTTGAGATAGCACATGATTTCATGCGTGGAGCCGCCGCTGGGCGCCCCGTTCACTTCTCACTGTTTGGTCCGTCGGGGGTCAACGACAAGGCCGGGTTGATTACGCCGCTGTCGCGACGGCAGTAAACGGCCGCTGTAGACTACGGATATATCGCGCAGACGTTCCGCTTGGTAAGCGACGCAAGTCCGAACTCGCTTCTCTACGGACGCCGCGGAGCGCCCTTCAGAGGACGTCGACGACGGCGTCATCGGCCGCGCTGGCGTGCTGCCGACGGCACGGATTCGCAGCCAACTTTTCACGATGGAGGATAAAGGCGAGCACCGCCGCTCGACCGGTGTCGGCCTTCTTGCTGCCGGCGTAACGGCAGATCGTGCGACCCTTAAGCTCCGGTCGTTGCGCGACTCGAATCATGACCGCTCTGGCTACGGCCCAACGCCCTAGAGAAGCTCGCCGAGGCCTCGCGCCGCTGAGCATCTCGAGGTAAGCTCACGACGTTGCAGATGTCTCCTTGAGCTACCGCTAGAGTCTGACTGATCCATTGTGGTCATTGGCAACCGCCGGTCGTAAGTCTACAGGCGAGCCCTCATCTCGACCGGGCCGCGAATCGAGGTCGGTCACGTTTCGACACCCCAGAGTGTTCGAAGCGATGACCAGCCCCTTGGATCTGTCGATCGGTCGACCTTCAAGACGCATCCATCGTACGGTGAAGTCGTATCCAGCTCAACGCAGACAATCTTATGCGATCAAGCTCGGCGGCCACTCAACGAGAGGCTATTCAGCAAGCGCTGGCCGAGATGACCTTATCCGCGCATAAACGTGGCAGTCTGCGTGGCGAGTATCGTTAGTCTGCCGTAAATGAGATCGACGCTCAGACATCTCAGAAGTTGAAGCCTGCCAGCACGCGATACGAACTGCTTTCCCAGTGCGCCCTACGAGGAGCTACGATTCCTGCAGATTGCACTAACGCGTCTGATGCCAGAGGACTTCGCCGATGCGCAACTAGACCGAGCTCGAAGCTACTTTCGCGAGGATCTGCCGACCCTCGCCCGACGGAATGCCTTCGAGATACAGGACACGCGCTTTCGACTCCCCGTGAGCACGACGCCTGTCTGTAACCTCGTACGCGCCGAGCGACACACGGTGTGCGTCTCGATTACGGAGTCACCTATGACGAGATGATCCGACGAACTGCGTGAGGACTTTGCGCGGATGCTTGCGGGCAGGATTCCCTAGCCGCGCACCTAATCGCGGTATGGCGCCAGGATCCCATCGATTACCCCGGACTGGTAGCTTGGTCAATGAACTAACAGAGGCGGCCGCCGCGGGCGATATCGCGACGCTGGCCCGGGTCATTGAGGTGCCCCCGGATCTGAGTGCCTTTGTGGCGAATCGTGACAAGGGAATCATTCTCTACAGTTTCGTGTTGCGGATCGGCCTACAAGAGATCGAGCACGCCACGATGGTGATGAATGTCAGCGGGCGAGCTAGTTCTGAGCTTGAGGAGGTCGGACGGCGCAGGGAGTTCCGGAATCGCCTCAGCCAGCGCAGCCCGCCCAGCAGCTGCCTCGAACGGATCGGCGAAGTACTGCGTCTCGTGCGCCACGAGCCCGTCGGCGAACTGCATCACACTGACCGAGTACGTGGGCACGCCGTCGTACGTAATCACGCACTCGCTCACCCAAAGCTCGCCGCCGCCCAGGATCCGGCGAACGGTGAAGTGCCGCTCGGCCGGGTGTCTCCCGCGTTGCGCTTGGATCCGTGACCGGCCTCTGAATCGCTCGCCGGACTGCGGGTAGTCGAGAATCGCGTCGGCAGCGTAGATCGCGTGCTCGACGTCAGCGTCCCCACGCTCGGAAGCCTCCCAGTGCTCCTGGATCCGAGCCCGGATATCGGCATCACGATCGCTTGCGCTGTTCACCCGTCGGCCCTCGTGACCAATGCTACACCCCGTTCAACCGCCAAGCAAAGAGCACAGCCGCAACCGAGGTCGCCAAATTGAGGCTCGACACGCCGGGGCGCATCGGGATGCTGACCCGCGCATCGGCCCGCGCCAACAGCTCCTCGCTCAAGCCCATACCGCTCGGTCCCAAACGCGAGCACAGCGCTCGCGGGCAGCTCCGTCGGAACTAGCGGCTCCCCGTCGGGATCGAGCGCGAGCAGCGGGCGCCGCGCGGCCCTGGAAGCGCCCGCCGCCGGCGTCCCGCCCCGCCCGCGCCGAGCTCGTCCAACCGCTCCAGCCGCGCGACGGGCAACGCGTAGTGCAACCCCGCCGCCCCCCGCAACGCATCAGGCGCCCAAGGATCGTGGCTCCCGGTCGTGAGCACCCCGGCAACGTCGGCAGCAGCAGCAACCCGCACGCAAGCCCCCATGTTCCCCAGATCCCGCGGGTCCTCGAGCAGCACGACGGGTCCTGGGCGCTCGCTAGCGAGCACGGCGACCGCGTCAACGGCAGGCCGCTCGGCAAGCGAAATCACCCCGGTCGTCGGCGGCAGCGGCGCAAGCTGCTCGAACACCTCCCCCGGCACAGCCCGCGCGAGCTCGTGCATCCGCGCCGCCTGGTCGGGCGCGAGCCGCGCGGCGAGCTCGTCGAGCGTCCCGACGTCCCGGCACACCACCTCGACCACGCTCGCCCCGAAGCGCAGCGCGTGCTTGAGCGGGTGGAAGCCTTCGAGCACGGCCAGCGCCGGGTCGCGGCGGGCCCGCCCGAAGCGGGCTATCAGCGACCCTTCTTGCACGCTGGCGATAATGTCAGTTCTGCGGTGAAGCTCGAGGGAATCCACCACATCACGGCGATCACCGGCGACGCGGTCGGCAACGTCGAGTTCTACACGGGCCTGCTCGGCCTGCGGATGGTCAAGAAGAGCGTCAACCAGGACGACCCGACCGTCTACCACCTGTTCTACGGCGACGACGACGGCTCGCCGGGGATGGACCTGACGTTCTTCGAGTACCCCGGCGCGGCGCGCGGCGCGCCGGGCGCGGGGATGGTCCACCGGATCGTCTGGCGCGTGGCCTCGCCCGAGGCGCTCGACTTCTGGGAGGCGCGCCTCACCGACGCCGGCGTGAGCAGCGAGCGCTCGACCGAGCAGGTGCGCGGCGCGGCGAGCCTCGTCTTCTCCGACCCCGAGGGACTCGAGCACGAGTTCGCCGTCTCGGCCAGCGACGACCCCCCGCTGCACGCCACGGCGCCGGGCATCCCGGCCGAGCACGCGCTGCAGGGCTTCGACGGCGCGCGCGCCTACAGTGCGGACCCCGCCGCCAGCGCGGCCCTCCTGCGCGACACGCTCGGCTTCGAGGGCGAGGGCGACTCGCGCTGGGAGGTGCGCGGCGAGCAGCGCCACGGCTTCTACGTCTACGACCAGCCGCCGCAGGGCGTCACGCCGGTGCAGGGCGCCGGCTCGGTGCACCACGTCGCCTACGCCTCCGAGCCCGAGGACGAGGAGGCCTGGCGCGCGCGCGTGAAAGAGGGCGGCGGCCACGTGACCGAGGTGATCGACCGCTTCTACTTCCGCTCGATCTACTTCCGCGAGCCGAGCGGCGTGCTGTTCGAGATCGCCACGATCGGCCCCGGCTTCGCCGTCGACGAGGACGCGGCGCACCTCGGCGAGCGCCTCTCGCTGCCGCCGCGCTTCGAGCCGTTGCGCGAGCGCCTCGACGGCATCCTCACGCCGCTGCCATACCCGCGCCAGTAATAGACTCGCCCACATGGCGGGTGGGGGCGCGACGATCGATGTGCCGAGCCCGGGTCCGATGCCGCCCGGCGCACCCTCGACCGTGCCGGCGGTGCGTCTCACGAACGTGCGCAAGACGTACGGCGACGTGGTCGCCGTCGAGGATCTCACGCTCGACGTGCTGCCCGGCGAGTTCTTCACGATGCTCGGTCCTTCGGGCTCGGGCAAGACGACGACGCTGCGCGTGATCGCCGGCTTCGAGCTGGCCGACGCGGGCACGGTCGAGCTGCACGGCGTCGACGTCACGCGCAGCCCGCCGTACGAGCGCCCGCTGAACACGGTCTTCCAGGACTACGCGCTGTTCCCGCACATGAGCGTGGCCGAGAACGTCGCCTACGGCCTGCGCGTGACCGGCGTGGGCCGGCAGGAGCGGCGCAAGCGCGCCGCGGAGGCGCTGGAGATGGTGCGCCTGCCCGACGTCGGCGGACGCCGTCCGATCCAGCTCTCGGGCGGGCAGCGCCAGCGCGTGGCGCTGGCGCGCGCGCTCGTCAACCGCCCGCGCGTGCTGCTGCTCGACGAGCCGCTCGGCGCGCTGGACCTGAAGCTGCGCCAGCAGATGCAGTTCGAGCTGAAGTCGATCCAGCGCGAGCTCTCGGAGCGGATCACGTTCGTCTACGTCACGCACGACCAGGACGAGGCATTGACGATGAGCGACCGGATCGCGGTCTTCTCGGACGGGCGGATCGAGCAGGTCGGCACGCCGGGCGACGTCTACGAGCGCCCGGCCAACGAGTTCGTGGCGAGCTTCGTCGGCACCTCGAACGTGATCGTGCGCGACGGCCTGACGTACACGATGCGCCCGGAGAAGATGCGCCTGCTGAGCGACGGCGAGCAGGCTCCGCAGGGCTCGCCGGGCGTGCTCGAGGGAGCGGTGCGCGAGGTCGCCTACCTCGGTTCGGTCACCCGCTATGACGTCGAGCTCGACGACGGCGAGAGCATCGTCGCGCTCGAGCAGAACTTCGACACATCGGCGGCGCAGGCGCTGGCGATGCGCGGCCGCCGCGTGCGGCTGGCATACCGGACGCAGGATGCCGCGCTGCTCGACACAACCAAACAGGAGGAGAGAACCCGATGAGACTGGCAAAGATCGACTGGGCGCTGGGCGCGGTGCTGCTCGCGATGATGGTCGGCGCGAGCGCGTGCGGCAGCTCGTCGAGCAGCAGCACCTCGGCGTCCAACCTGCCGAGCAAGATCGGCAAGACCGAGGGTCAGCTCAACCTCGTCGCCTGGGAAGGCTACGCCGAATCGAAGTGGGTCAAGCCCTACGAAGCGAAGACGGGCTGCAAGGTCCACGCCAAGTACGCCGGCTCCTCCGACGAAATGGTCACGCTGATGCGCCAGGGCGGCGGCAGCCAGTACGACATGGTCTCGGCCTCGGGCGACGCCAGCCTGCGCCTGATCCGCGGCGGCGAGGTGCAGCCGATGAACGTGGAGCTCGTGCCGGAATGGAAGAACTTCATCCCGCAGCTGCAGTCGCCGCCGCACAACACGGTCGACGGCAAGCACTACGGCATCTCGCTGCAGTGGGGCCCGAACACGCTGCTGTACAACACCAAGTCGGTCTCGCCGGCGCCGACGAGCTGGTCGGCGATCTACGGCCCCGAATACAAGGGCGAGATCTCTGTACCCGCCAACCCGATCCAGATCGCCGACGCGGCGCTGTACCTGTCGAAGACGCAGCCGAGCCTCGGCATCTCGAACCCCTACGAGCTGACCGAAGCCCAGCTCAACGCGGCCGGCGAACTGCTGAAAAAGCAGAAGCCGCTGATCAAGAAGTACTGGGCGCTGGCCTCGGATGAGATCGAACTGTTCAAGAACGGCGACGCCGTGATCGGCGCGGCCTGGCCCTACCAGTACAGCCAGCTGAAGAAAGACAAGGAGCCGGTCGAACAGATCATCCCGAAGGAGGGCGCGACGGGCTGGGCGGACACGTGGATGCTCTCGGCGCACGCCAAACACCCGAACTGCGCCTACGAGTGGGTCAACTGGGTGTCGAGCCCGAAGGTGCAGGCCGAGCAGGCGACCACCTACGGCGAGACGCCGGTCAACACGAAGGCCTGCGGCGAAATGGAAAAGATCGAAAAGGGCTCGTGCGGCGTCTACCACGCGAACGCGCCGTCGAGCTACTTCGACAGCATCAAGTTCTGGCGGACGCCGATCGCCGAATGCGGCAACGGCCAGAGCGACTGCATGGACTACACGAAGTGGCAGCAGAAGTGGACAGAAGTAACGGGCTAGCGCCCGAGCGGCGGCGAAGCCGGTGAGCGCGACCGGCTTCGCCCCGCAGCGAAGCACCCCTGCCCGCACCCGCGTGTCGGCGGCGCTGTTCCGCCGGCCGTGGCTGCGCGGCGGCCTGTTGCTGTCGGGGCCGCTGGCGTGGTTCGTCTTGATCTACCTGGCGGCGCTCGTCGTGCTGTTCGTCTCCTCGCTGTGGAGCGTCGACTCGTTCACGGGCAACCTCGTCCACAACTGGACGCTGCAGAACTTCGAAACGCTGTTCAAAGTCGGCACGTACCGCACGATCGCGCTGCGCACGATCGGGATCGCGGCGGCGGTCACGGTGACCGACGCGATCCTCGCGCTGCCGTTCGCCTTCTTCGCGGTGCGGATCGCGTCCAAGCGCCTGCAGGGCGCGCTGTTCGTGGCGGTGCTGATCCCGCTGTGGTCGAGCTACCTCGTGCGCGTGTACGTGTGGCGGCTGATCCTGGCCAAGGACGGCGTGCTCAACTGGGCGCTCGACCAGCTCGGCCTCGGCTCGCTGAACATCGGCTACTCCAACTGGGCGATGTGGATCGTGTTCAGCTACATCTGGCTGCCGTTCATGATCCTGCCGATCTGGTCGGCGATCGAACGCGTGCCGGACTCCTACATCGAGGCCTCGGCGGACCTCGGCGCGCGCGGCTGGCGCACGTTCCGCTCGGTCCTGTTCCCGCTGATCCTGCCGGGGATCGCGGCGGGCTCGATCTTCACCTTCTCGCTGACGCTCGGCGACTACATCACGCCGACGCTCGTCGGCGGCGCGGGCTCGGACTTCATCGGCAACGTCGTCTACCAGAACGTCGGCGTCGCCAGCAACGTGCCGTTCGCGGCCGCCTTCGCGACGGTGCCGCTGATCGTGATGGGCGTCTACCTGCTGATCGCGCGGCGGCTGGGCGCGTTCGAGGCGCTGTGATCGGCACGAGCAAACTGAGCCGGATCGCGTTCGCGCTGTGGACGGTGCTGATCCTGCTGTTCCTGTTCGTGCCGATCGCGCTGATCGTGGTCTACGCGTTCAACCCGTCGAACGTGCAGAGCTGGCCGCTGCACGGCCTCTCGACGAAGTGGTTCTCCTCGACCTGGCACAACGCAGAAATGCGCCACGCCTTGTGGCTGTCGATCCGCGCGGGGCTGATCTCGACGGCGATCGCGCTGCTGCTCGGCTCGATGGCGGCGTTCGCGGTGCACCGCTTCCGCTTCTTCGGGCGCGAAGCGATCTCGTTCCTGCTCGTGCTGCCGATCGCGCTGCCGGGGATCATCACCGGGATGGCGCTGAACTCGTTCATCACCTTCAGCGGCATCGGCTTCTCGCTGACGACGATCATCGTCGGCCACGCGACGTTCTGCATCGTGACGGTCTACAACAACGTGCTCGCGCGCCTGCGCCGCACGCAGTCCTCGCTGGTCGAGGCCTCGATGGACCTCGGCGCCGACGGCTGGCAGACGTTCCGCTTCGTCACGCTGCCGATGATCGCGACGGCGCTCGTCGCCGGCGGCCTGCTCGCGTTCGCGCTGTCGTTCGACGAGATCGTCGTGACGACGTTCACGGCGGGCGCGCAGAACACGCTGCCGATCTGGATCTTCGGCAACATCCGCCTCGGCCAGCAGCTGCCGCAGGTCAACGTCGTCGTGTTCTTCGTGATCCTCGTCAGCCTGCTCCCGGTGGCTCTGGCGCGCCGGCTGTCGCGCGACACCGGGATGCTGCGCCCGGCGGCGGCAGAGGCGGGCGCCGCGGCGTGATCTATTTTTATTAATTTAATTAATTGAAGACGACCCCATAGGGTGGCTGCATGTCGCCGGAGCAGAACAAGGAGATCGTGCGCAGCTTCTACGGCGAGGCGATCAACGGCCGCGACTCCTACGCGTGCGAGCGAATGCTGTCGAAGGGCTTCGTCCACAACGGCGTCAAGCGCGGGGCGCAGGGCCAGCGCGAGGTGGTCGCCTACTTCCTCGCCGCGTTCGAGCCGCTGCGCCACGAGATCCTGCTGCTGCTGGCCGAGGAGGACCTGGTGGCGGCGCACCAGCGCTGGAGCGGGCGCCACGTCGGCGAGTTCCTCGGCTGCGCGCCGTCGGGGCGCGAGGTGAGCTTCAGCTCGACGGCGATCCTGCGTGTCGCGCGGCGGTGAGATCGTGCAGGCGTGGGATGAGATGGACTCGGCGGCGATCGTCGCGCAGATCAGCTGAGCGGGCAGCCGCCGGGCGGCGCTTCAGCGACGCTCGGGCCGCTGGTCGCCGGCGGCGCCGATCAGCCGTGCGCCGCGCCCGTGCGTGACGAAGCTGAAGGCCCAGCGCGTGAGCACGAGCAGGCGGTTCTGGAAGCCGATCAGGTACCACAGGTGCACGGCCAGCCACGTGACCCAGGCGACGGCGCCGCTGAGGTGAATGCCCTTGACGTCGGCGACCGCCTTGGCGCGCCCGATCGTCGCGAGGTTGCCCTTGTCGGTGTAGTGAAACGGCTTCGGCTGGACGCCGCGCAGCCGCGCGCGCACGTTGGCCGCGGCGTGGCGGCCCTGCTGCATCGCCACCGGGGCGAGCCCGGGTAGCGTCTCGACGCCGTCGGCGCGCCGCACGGCGACCATGTCGCCGAGCGCCTGCACCTCGAGCTGGCCGGGCAGCGAGAGGTCCTCTTCGACGATCAGGCGCCCGGCGCGGTCGAGCTCGGCGCCGCTCGCCTCGGCCAGCTCGCGGGCGAGCTCGGAGGAGGTCACGCCGGCGGCCCACACGACGGTGCGCGCGCCGAAGCGCTCGTGCGCGCCGTCGGGGGTGGTCGTCGTCACGGCGTCGCGCTCGACGCCGGTCACGGAGTGGCCGAGCAGCGGCGTCACGCCCGAGCTTCTCGCAGCGCGCGCTGCGGCGCGCGCGGAGAGCGAGGGCGGGAAAGCCGGTCAGCACGCGCTCGGCGGCCTCGACGAGCAGCACGCGCGCCGTGGCCGTCTGCGCGCGGTGGAATTCGGGGCTGCAGTCGCGCGCGATCTCGGCGATCTGCCCGGCCATCTCGACGCCGGTCGGACCGGCGCCGACGACGACGAACGTCAGCCAGGCGCGGCGGCGCTCGGCGTCGTCCTCCCACTCGGCGGCCTCGAGCGCGGTGAGGATCCGGCTGCGGATGTCGAGCGCGCCCTCGAGCGACTTCAGCTCGGGCGCGAACGCGTGCCAGTCGTCGTGGCCGAAGTAGGAGTAGCGCGAGCCGCCGGCGACGAGCAGGCTGTCGTACTCGACGAACTCGGGCGCCGGCATGCCCTGCTCGACCGAGCGCAGCCGCACGCGGCGCGCGTCGAGCTCGAAGCCGGTGGCCTCGGCGAGCAGCACGTCGACGTTCTCGCGCCCGCGGAAGATCGTGCGCAGCGGGTAGCAGATCTCACTCGGCGAAAGCGCGCCCGTCGCGACCTGGTAGGCGAGCGGCTGGAACAGGTGGAAGTTGCGCCGGTCGACGATCGTCACCTCGACCTGCTTGCGCGCCTTGGCGAGCTTCAGCGCGGCCTGCAGTCCGGCGAAGCCGCCGCCGACGACGACGACGCGGTGGGGCGTTGGCTCGGGCACCGCTCAGCGCCCGACGCGGCGGTAGCGCGCGACGGCCAGCGGCGCGAACACGCCGACGATCACGAAGCGACCACACGACGGCGCCCCAGACGTTGTTGCCGGCGGGCGCGCCGAGCCACAGCTGGCGCATCGCGTCGACGACGATCGTGAACGGGTTGACTTCGGCGAACTGGCGCAGCCCGTCGGGCATCGAGGCGACCGGCACGAACGCCGAGGAGATGAACGTCAGCGGGAAGACCGCGATGAAGCCGACCGAGTTGGCCGCCTCGGGCGAGGAGACGAGCAGCCCGAGAAGCGCGAAGACCCACGAGAACGCGTAGCCGAACAGCAGCAGCAGGCCGATGCCGGCGACGACGTCGCAGCGAAGCTCGTGTGGAACGAGAAGCCGATGATCACGCCGGTGACGAGCAGGATCGTGATCGACAGCGCGTTGGTGACGACGTCGGCGAGCGTGCGCCCGCCGAGCACCGCGGCGCGCGCCATCGGCAGCGAGCGGAAGCGGTCGATCAGGCCCTTGCTGACGTCCTCGTTGAGCCCGAGCGCGGTCACGAAGCCGCCGAAGGCGATGTTCTGGACGATGATCCCGGGGATCAGGAAGTCGACGTAGTCGTAGCCGGGCGTGCGGATCGCGCCGCCGAACACGTAGCGGAACAGCAGCACGAACATGATCGGCTGGATCGTGAAGCCGATCAGCAGTTCGGGCGCGCGCGGCAGGCGCACGAGGTTGCGCTCGGCGATGACCAGCGTGTCGGTGACGAGGCGCCTCATGCGGCCGCCTGCTCCGTCGCGTGCTCGCGGTCCGCGTCGTCGCCGTCCTCGGTCTCGGCGGCGTGGCCGGTCAGCGAGAGGAACACGTCGTCGAGCGTCGGCCGGCGCAGCGCGAGGTCGTCGACGCCGACGCCCGCGTCGCTGAGCCGGCGCACGGCCTCGACGATCGCGCCGCGGCGCGTGCGCACGCTCACCTTGACGAGGCTGCCCTCGACGGCGGGCGGCTCGTCGGACATCGCGCCGAGCGCCCGCACGGCGATCTGCGGATCGGCGTCGTCGTCGAGGCGCACCTCGAGGCGCTCGCCGCCGAGCGCGGTCCTTCAGCTCGTCGGAGGTGCCCTCGGCGATCAGCGCGGCCGTGGTCGATCACCGCGATCGTGTCGGCGAGCCGGTCGGCCTCGTCGAGGTACTGCGTCGTCAGCAGCACGGTCGTGCCCTCGGCGACGAGCTCCTCGATCACGTCCCACAGGCTCGAGCCGGCTGCGCGGATCGAGCCCGGTCGTCGGCTCGTCGAGGAACAGCACGGGCGGCTTGGCGACGAGCGCGGCGGCGAGGTCGAGCCGGCGGCGCATGCCGCCGGAGTAGGTCTTCGTCGGGCGGTCGGCGGCGTCGATCAGGTCGAAGCGCTCGAGCAGCTCGCGCCCGCGCGCCTTGGCCTCGCGCGCGGTGGGCGCCGTACAGGCGGCCGACCATCGTCAGGTTCTCGAGCCCGGTGAGGTTCTCGTCGACCGCCGCGTACTGGCCGGCGAGCCCGATCCGCTCGCGCAGCTCGGCGGCGTCGTGCTGCACGTCGAGCCCGAGCACGCTGGCGCTGCCCGGAGTCGGGCTTGAGCAGCGTGGTGAGCACGCGCACGAGCGTCGTCTTGCCGGCGCCGTTGGGCCCGAGCAGGCCGAGCACCTGGCCTGGGCGGCGGTCAGGTCGACGCCGTCGAGCGCGCACACGTCGCCGAAGCGCTTGACGAGGCCGTGCACCTCGATCGCGGGAGCGTCCTCGCTGGAGGGCTTGGTCGACGAAGCCGTGGCCACGCGACAACGGTAGTAGGTGCCGGGAGCTCGATGAACCCCGGCGGACGGGGTTGTCGTAGTTCGGTGAGCTCGTGCGGTGAGCCGGCTCGGATGCGTTTGGCTGCGCAGCCAATATGATCGAGGTCCAGACAACCGAGAAGCGAGTTTCCGAGCAAGGGAGAGACGATGGCCAGCGTCACCGAGCCGGTGGAGCGTCCTGCGCAGGCGACCGAGCATCTCGACGTGCTGATCGTCGGTGCCGGCCTGTCGGGCATCGGCGCCGCCTACCACCTGCAGCGCGCGCTGCCTGGCAAGAGCTACGCGATCCTCGACAGCCGCGACGCGATCGGCGGCACTTGGGACCTGTTCCGCTACCCGGGGATCCGCTCGGACTCGGACCTGCACACCTACGGCTACGCCTTCAAGCCGTGGGTCAACGAGAAGTCGATCGCGGATGGGCCGGCGATCCTGGACTACATCCGCGACACGGCGACCGATAATGGAATCGAGCCGCACATCCGCTTCGCTCATCGCGTCACGCGCGCGGAGTTCTCGAGCGAGCAGGCACGCTGGACGGTCTACGCACAGCGCGTGGACACGGGCGAGCAGGTGCGTCTGACGTGCTCGTGGCTGTTCTGCGCGAGCGGCTACTTCCGCTACCAGCAGGGCTACCTGCCGTCGTTCGAGGGCGCCGAGCGCTTCGCCGGGCCGATCGTGCACCCGCAGCATTGGCCGGAGGATCTCGACTACGAGGGTAAGCGGGTCGTCGTGATCGGCAGCGGCGCGACGGCGGTCACGCTCGTACCGGCGATGGCCGAGAAGGCAGCGCACGTGACGATGCTGCAGCGCTCGCCGTCGTACGTGATCTCGGTGCCGGAAAAGGACCCGCTGGCGAACCTGCTGGGGCGCGTGCTGCCGGCGGAGAAGGCGTACGCGATCACGCGGCGCAAGAACATCTGGCTGCAGAAGACGATCTACGGCTTGAGCCAGAGCAGGCCGCAGCTGGTGAAGCGGCTGCTGCGCAAGGGCCTCGAGCGCAGGCTGCCGCCGGGGTATGACATCGACACACATTTCACGCCCTCGTACAACCCGTGGCAGCAGCGCCTGTGCGCGGTGCCCGACGGGGACCTGTTCGAGGCGATCTCCGCAGGGACCGCCTCGGTCGTGACGGATCGGATCGAGACGTTCACCGAGCGCGGCATCCGCCTAGCCTCGGGCGAGGAGCTCGAGGCGGACATCATCATCGCCGCGACCGGCCTCGACCTGGTCGCGCTCGGCGACATCGAGCTCGTCGTAGATGGAGAGCCGGTCGTTTTGCCGGAGAAGATCGTCTACAAGAGCGCGATGCTCAGCGACGTGCCGAACTTCATCTTCGTGTTCGGCTACACGAACTCGTCGTGGACGCTGAAGCTTGACCTCGTCTGCGAATACGCGTGCAGGTTGATAGCGCAGATGGACCGCAGGGGCTACGACAGCTGCCTCCCAGTGAACGCGGACGAGTCGATGCCGACGCGGCCTTTCCTCGACTTCGGCGCAGGCTACGTGCAGCGTGCCGTCCACCGCTTCCCGCGCCAGGGCACCTCAGGACCGTGGCAGATCAGGATGAGCTACGCGCAGGATCTGCAGATGTTCGGCGGCGCCGTGGACGACGGCGTGCTGGTCTTCTCGCGCTCACGCGAGCGCATCGGGCAGCCGGCCTGAGCAGTCGACCGAGGACGGCCCGGCCCGGCCGATCGCGCTCCGATCGGCCGAGGCGCTCTTGCGCGGCCTGACGCAACAGCTCGTCTTCGCGCTGGCGCGCCAGCGCTTGGTGCAGCGTTCGGGCCATCGTGGGGCTCCTGATCCGGGTTCGCTCGATTGACTCGGCGCACCGTTGCAGCCAGGCCTTCGCGCGCCCTTAGCACGCGCTTTGTCCACCTGGGAAGTAGGTCGCGCCGGGCGGGCGACACAGTAGGGTTGGCCCTGTTCGGCTTCGCGCACTGTGCGGCTCGCGGGTGCCATCATGCGCGGACAGAAGATCCGGGGGTCGACGCTTGCAGCCCATACCCGATGATCGTCTGCACCAGGCGGGCGATGTCTCGATAAAGCTCCTCGGTGGGTTCGCGGCGACACGCGCCGGCGAGCCGGTCGACCCGTCGGTCTGGCGCCTGCGAAAGGGACGCGAGCTGGTCAAGCTGCTCGCGCTGGCGCCGGCCCATCGCCTGCATCGCGAGCAGCTGATGGACGCGCTCTGGCCGGAGCTCGACCCGGCGGCGGCGGCGAACAACCTGCACCAGGTGGTGCACGTCGCGCGGCGCGCTCTGGGAGCTGAGGCGATCGAGTTGCGCGAGGAGCTGCTGACGCTGCGGGCGAGCGTCGACGTGGACGACTTCGAGCGCGCGGGGGAGCAGGCCCGCCGCGCGGGATCGCCCGGTGCTCACCGCGCGGCGCTGTCGCTCTACGGAGGCGAGCTGCTGCCGGAGAATCGCTACGAGGACTGGGCTCGTGAGCGACGCGATCAGATCGAGCAGTTGCGCGCCGAGCTCGAGGCGCAGGCGCGGCGCGGCGCGGCGGAGGGTGGGCAGCCGTCGGGCCTGCCGCCGCAGGCGAGCTCGTTCGTCGGGCGCGATCACGAGCTGCGCGAGCTGCTGGCGCTGGTCAGGCGAACGCGCCTGCTCACGCTGGCCGGCGCGGGGGGAGCCGGCAAGACACGGCTGGCGCTCGAGCTCGCTCGCGAGGTCGAGGGCTCTTACGCCCAGGGCGGTGCCTTCGTCGAGCTCGCCCCGGTCGGCGACGGTCAGCTCGTCGCGGCGGCTGTCGCGGCGGCGCTCGACGTCCGCAGCCTGCCGGGTCGTACCGCCGCTGGAGGGGATCGCCGAGTTCCTGGCCCAGCGCTCGTTGCTGCTCGTCCTCGACAACTGCGAGCACGTGCTGCTGGCGACGGCAGAGCTGGTCGACGCGCTGCTCCGCGTGGCGCCGGAGCTGACGATCGTCGCGACCAGCCGCGAGCCGCTGCGCGTGGCGGGAGAGCTCGTGTTTCGCGTCCCGTCGATGGCGATCCCCGATCCGGAGCAGCGACTGGCACCGGAGGAGCTGCTGCGCTACGAGGCCGTGCAGTTGCTGAGCGATCGGGCGCGCGCGGCCGTGCCGGATTTCGAAGTCGACGAGGAGAACGCGGCGGACATCGCACGGATCTGCTTCCGCCTGGACGGCTTGCCGCTGGCGCTCGAGCTCGCGGCGGCGCGGATCGGCGCGCTCGGCACGGCGACGCTCGCCGAGCGCCTGGACGACAGCTTCAAGCTGCTGCGCAGCGGCAGCCGCGTCGGGCCGACCCGCCAGCAGACGCTGGCGGCGACGCTGCAGTGGAGCCACGAGTTGCTGGAGGACGACGAGCGGCTGCTGCTGCACCGCCTCGCGATCTTCGCCGGGGGCTTCGACCTCGCCGTCGGCCGAGGCGGTCTGCGCCGGGGACGGCCTGGAGGCGGACGCCGTCGCTGACGTCCTCGCGCGGCTCGTGGAGAAGTCGCTCGTGATCGCCGAGCACCTCGGGCGCGCCCGTCGCTATCGGCTGCTTCAGACCGTGCGGCTGTACGCATTCGAGCAGCTCGAGACGACGGGAGAACGGGCCTCGCTCGCGGCGCGACTCGCGCGCTGGGCGCTGGCGAAGGCCGAGCACGAAGGCGACTCGCCGGGACTGGACCGAGAGGCGGCGAATCTGCGAGCGGCGCACGGAGCCCTGCTTGCGCTGGACCCACAGCAGGCGCTGCGCTACTGCGTCGCGCTGACATCGTTCTGGCTGCGCAGGATCGAGCTGCAAGAGGGGCACGGGCGACTGGCCGAGAGCCTTGCGGCGGCCCCCGAGCGGGGCGCGCTGCGGGCGCAGGGCCTGCTCGCGATGTCGTCGATCGACTACCGAGCGGGCGATCTCGGATGCGGCGCGACGCACGCGCAGGAGAGCTACGAGATCGCGGGCGAGCTGGGCGAAGCGCAGGCCCAATGGTGCGCGCTGCAGCGCCTCGGCGAGTTCGCTGTCGCCTGCGACGATGCGTCGGGCGCGCTGCACTTGCTGGGAGAGGCGCGGGAGCTGGCGGCGAAGGAAGGGCTCGCCGCGGCGCAGGCGGTCTCGGTCTACTCGCTCGGCGTGACGCGCTGGCTGATCGGCGATCTCGCCGGCGGGGAGGAGCTGCTGATCGAGAGCGCCGCGTCGTTTCGGCTGCTGGCAGGCTCTGCCGAGAAGATCCTCTCGCTGCTGAACATCGCCGAGATGCGCTCGAGCGACCCGTCGGGACAGCCAGGCCTGAGGATCGTCTTCGAGGAGACGCTGCAGCCGTTCGTCGAGATCTCGTGCGACACGGCGATCAGCTACGTGCTCGCCAACCAGGCCACGATCGCGCGCGTGCGCGAGCAGTGGGGACGGGCGCGCGAGCTGCTCGATGAGGCGGGGGAGCGCTTCGCACGAGCGGAGGACGCTCGGGGTCAAGCCGACGTGCTGATCCGGCGGGCCTATCTCGAGCTCGCCGAGGGTTCACCCGATCGGGCGCGCGCTTGCCTGGAGCAGGCATTGAACCTGCGACGGACGATGCGCGACCGGCGCGGCGTTGGGATGGCGCTGCTCGCGGTCGGCCTGGTGGAGACGGTCAGCGGCGACTACGCGCGCGCCGAGCAGCCGCTCGCCGAGGCCCGGCAGCTGTTCCGCCGAGCGGGAGACCGCTGGGGTCTGGTCAGCTCGCTCTGGCGCACGGCGGACCTGGCGATCGTGTGCGAGCGCCTCGACGAAGCCGAGTCGGCGCTGCGGGAAGCGCTGGCCGTCGTCAGCGAGACCGAGCGCCAGGGCTGGATCGCGGTGACGGTCGCGACGCTCGGTGAGGTCGCTCGGCTGCGTGGCGACGCCGACCGCGCTCGGATGCTGTTCGATCAGGCCCGCGAGCATTACCTCGCGGGCGACTTGCAGGCCGGGGTGACGGCGATGGAGGAGCGGGTGGTGCAAAGCCTCGCCAAGGATCGGCAAAGGGCGCGCAAAGGGGCCGGAGGTAGGACTGCCTCTACAGCGACAAGAAAACGGAGGCAGTCATGAGTTCAACATTGGCCCCGGTGCTCGGGGAGGCGACGGTGCAGGAGCTGCGCGAGGCGATTCACGGCAGCGTGCTGCGAGCGGACGACGACGGCTATGCCGAGGCGTGCCGGATCTGGAACGGCGCGTTCGACGACCGCCGCCCGGCGGTGATCGTCGGCGCGAGCGGCGCGGCGGACGTGATCGCGGCGGTGGGCTTCGCGCGCAGCAACGACCTCGCGATCGCGGTGCGCGGCGGCGGTCACAGCATCGCGGGGTTCTCGAGCTGCGACGACGGGATCGTGATCGACCTCTCGGCGATGCGCTCGGTCCGCGTGGACCCAGGCGCGCGGCGCGCGTACGTCGGTCCGGGCGCCGTGTGGGGCGACGTCGACCACGAGACCCAGGCGCATGGGCTGGCGACGACGGGCGGACTGGTCTCGACGACGGGAGTGGCTGGCTTCACGCTCGGCGGGGGCATCGGCTGGCTGATGCGCAAGCACGGGCTGGCCTGCGACACGCTCGTGGGGGCGGACGTGGTCACGGCCGACGGAGCCCTCGTGCACGCGAGTGAGACGGAGAACGCAGACCTGCTCTGGGGCCTGCGCGGCGGCGGCGGCAACTTCGGCGTGGTGACACAGTTCGAGTTCTCGCTGCAGCCGGTCGGCCCGACGGTCTACGCGGGGCTGATCTTCTTCGCGGCCGAGCACGACGCCGAGCTGCTGCGCCTGTTCCGCGAGTGGGCTCCGGGCGTGCCAGACGAAATCACGGCGGCGCTCAACCTGACGACGGCGCCCCCGCTGCCGGTCGTGCCGGAGGAGTGGCACGGCAAGAAGGTGATCGCGCTGATCGCCGTCTCGGCGGGGCCGCTCGAGCAGGCCGAGCCGCACTTCCGTGCCTTCCGCGAAGCGGCAGAGCCGGTCGCCGACCTGCTCGGGCCGATGCCGTATACGGCGATGCAGACGCTGATCGACCCGCTCTGGCCGAAGGGGATCCACGCGTACTTCAAGGCGACGAACCTCGCGCGCCTCGACGACGAGCTGATCGAGCGGCTGTGCCGGCTGCACGAGGGCGCGCCGGGCGCCCAATGCGAGATCCACGTGCACCAGATGGGTGGTGCGTTGGCGCGCGTGGGCGAGGGCGAGACGGCGTTCTCGGAGCGCTCGATGCCCTTCGTGCTGAACGCCGTCACGGGCTGGCACGAGGACAGCGAAGCGGCGGCGCACACACAGTGGGCGCGCGCGGTGATCGACGCGGCGGCGGATGCGTCGACGGGGCGGGCGTACGTCAACTTCCTCGGCGACGCCGACGCGGCACGATCGTCTTACGGCGAGGAGACGTACGCCCGGCTGCTGGCGCTCAAGCGTGAGTACGACCCGACGAACGTGTTCCGTTTGAACCAGAACATCGCGCCGGAGGCGGCGGCGTAGGCGCCCTGCGAGAGACGCGCGTGGCGGGTGCGGCTGGTGCTGCCGGTAGGGCGGCGCAGCCGCGCCGGCCGCTCGAGGCCGACCCTGCCTTCCCGCCGAATTGTGCCGGCCGCCGAGGCACGGCTAGGCTCAGCTACATGCAGTCCAGTTCCGGGGTCACTGGAACCGAAACGCTCGCTCCGCTGCTCAAGACGAAGCTCGAAGCTCCGGGCTGTCCCCGTCTCGTCAGCCGCGAGACGCTGGTCGAGACGTTTTCGGAGGGCCTGTCGTTCCCACTCACGCTGGTATCTGGCCCGGCGGGGAGTGGGAAGACGATGCTCGTTGCACAATGGCTGGCCTCGGCGCGGGAGGAGCTGCCGGTGGCTTGGCTGTCCTTGGACGCCGACGACAACGATCCCGCACGATTCTGGATCTACGTCGTCGAGGCGCTTCGCTCGCTTCTGCCGGGGTTCGGTGAGGCCGCGCTCGCGAAGCTGCGCGCGCCCGGTGCCGCACTTGTCGACGGTGCCCGCACCGAGCTGATCAACGAGCTCGTCGGCGTCGCGGGACGGTCGGCTCTCGTGCTCGACGACTATCACGCGATCCATGACGAGCGGATCCATGAAGGCATGGCGTCTCTGCTCGAACATCTGCCTCACACGCTTCGCGTCGTGATCGCATCACGAGTGGAGCCTCCGCTGAGGATCGGGACCTTGCGCGCACGAGGGCAGCTCAACGAGATCGACGCTGCCAGTCTGCGCTTCTCGCGCGCAGAAGCCGAGTCGCTGCTCAACGACGTCCATGACCTCGCGCTGCCCGCCGAGATGGTCGGGCTTCTGCACGAGCGCACGGAGGGGTGGGCGGCGGGGCTCTATCTGGCCGTGCTGTCGGTGCGCGGGCGCGATGATGTGAGCACGTTCATCAAGTCGTTCGCGGGAAGCGACCGACGGGTGGTTGACTATCTCGGCGCCGAGGTATTGGCCGAGCAGCCCAACGAGCAGGTCGCCTTCCTGCTTCAAACCTGTGTCCTCGACAGGTTTTGCGCGCCGCTGTGCGATGCCGTCACCGGCGCCCAGGACGGTAGGGCGATGCTGGACCGGATCGAGCGCTCGAACTACTTCGTGATTCCCCTCGATACGAGTCACGACTGGTATCGCTATCACCACCTGTTCGGCGAGCTGCTGCGTCACGAGCTCGAGCGACGGCAACCGGGGTCTGCGGCAGAGCTGCACCGGCGAGCCGGTCGCTGGTTCCTCGACGCCGGGCTCGTGTCCGACGCAATCGGGCACTTGACGGCGGCAGGCGACCTCGACGAGGTGTCGGAGCTGATCTCGACTCACTGGCTGCCGTTCACCAACGTGGGCCAGCGAGCAACGGTCGCCCGCTGGCTCGAGGCGCTGCCTCGAGACCACATTCTGCGTGACGGTCGACTGTGCCTCGCCCAAGCGAGAACCGCATCAGTGGTCGGAAACCGGGACGAGATCCTCCGGTGGCTCGACCTCGCCGAGCAGGCGCCCAGGTACGACCCAAGCAGCGACGCGTGGCTGGGGGAGCAGGCGATCGCTCTCCGCGCGACTGCGTTGGAGCAGCTCGGCGACATGCGCAGAAGCCAGCAGGTGGCAGGGCGACTCGCGCCGCTGGACGGGAGCTCCTTCTGGCACTCGCTCGCGGCGTCCAACCTCGGCGCGGCGGCGCACTGGCTCGACGAAGCGCAGGCCATAGAGCTGCTCGATGCCGCCCTCGCGCTCAACGGCGACCGGATCGCGATGCTCTCGGTGTTCGTGCGAGGTCAGCTTGCGCTGATCGGGGCGGACGGCGGAGACTGGCGCGCATGCGCAGCCCACGTCGATGCCGGATTCGAGCTGGTCCGCGCGCGTGGTCTGCAGGAGTACTGGCAGTGCAGCTTGGCGCACGCCGCCCGTGGGCGACTGCTGCATCACGATCGGCGTCTGAGCGAGGCCCGCTCTGAGCTGGAGAGAGCGGCCGCGCTCGCGCGACGCGGCGTGGGGCGCGTCGAGCTCGCCTACGTCCTTGTCACGCTCGCCGAGCTGCACTCCGAGATCGGTGAGCGCGGCGCGGCGCGCGAGCTTGTGCTCGAGGCGCGCGCGCTGCTCACGAGCGCGCCCGACCCCGGCACGCTCGTGCCGCGACTGGTTGCCCAAGCGGAACGCAGGCTCCGGCTCGTGCTGCGCGAGTCGGCGACGCGCTCGGTCGTGACCGACGAGCTGACCCCGCGCGAGCAGGCGGTGCTGCTTCTCCTTCCCAGCGGCCTCTCGGCCAGGGAGATCGGCGGCGAGCTTGGCATCTCACGGGACACGGTCAAGACGCACACCAAGAGCATCTACCGCAAGCTAAGCGTGCCGAACAGGCGCGACGCCGTCGCCCGCGCGCGCGAGCTGGGACTGCTCTAACCGCGTAGCGGTCCTCACCCCGGGGTGAGTTCGGTCGGGGTGATGTGAACTCACCCTGGTCATCCACATCCTCGCTGTCGAGCATCGAACGGTCCACGACGGAAGGAGCTGAACCATGACCACGGCCAACATCGAGCCCGCGCTCGAGCGCAATCGCACGTTCGCCGCCGCGGGCGGCCACGAGGGCGCCGTCGTCTTTCCCCAGCTGCGCCTGTTCGTGATCACCTGCCTCGATCCCCGCGTCGACCCGGCGCACTTCCTCGGCCTCGACCTCGGCGACGCGATCGTCGCTCGCAACGTCGGCGGCCGCGTCACCAGGGAGGTGATCAACGATGTCGCATTCATCTCCCAGATCGCCGAGAACGTGCTGCCCGACGGACCATTGTTCGAGGCGGCCGTGATCCATCACACCCAGTGCGGAACGGGCGCGCTCGCCGACGAGACGTTCCGCCGCGGCTACGCCGAGCGGATCGGCGTCGAAGAGTCGACACTGCGCGAGCACGCCATCCTCGACCCCGCGGCGAGCGTCGCGCGAGACGTCGCGCGCCTTCGCTCCGCACCTTCGATCTCGCCGCGAGTCACCGTGTCGGGGCACGTGTACGACGTGATCACCGGCCTGATGGAGACCGTCCTCCCCGCCGGCGACCCGGGCGAGGGCCGCCTCGCGGCACAGAAAGCGAGGGCATAGCGATGTTCGAGAAGCTCGCCACGTTCGCGCACGCCAATCGCCGCCGCGTGCTGCTCGTAGCGGTGATCGGTGCGGCGATCGCCGTCGTGTTCGGCGGCGGCGTCGAAAAGCGCATGAGCCCCTACGGTGCCACCGACCCGGCGACCCAATCGGTGCAGGCCGAACGGCGGTTCGAAGCCGCTGCCGGTCGCAAGATCGACCCGGGGATCGTGGCGATCGTGAGCGCGGGCGACGTTGGTAGCCCCGCGGTCGAGCGCCGTGTGGAGCAGATCGTCGGCCAGCTCCGTGCCGAGCCCGACGTGGCGAATGTCGCCAGCTTCTACGAGACCCACGATTCCGGGATGGTCTCGCGCGATCGCCGCTCCACATACGTGGTCGTCTACTTCAAGCCGCGATCGGACCTGCAGCTCAAGAACGCCGCCCAGCGCATCGAACAGCGCTTCGCCGGACAGCACGACGTGCGACTCGGCGGCGAAGAGATCGCAAGCGCCCAGGCGAACACCCAGGTGGGGCAGGATCTGGCGCACGCCGAGCTGCTCGCATTCCCCTTCATCTTCTTGCTCTCGCTGTTGTTCTTCCGCTCGCTCGTCGCGTCCCTGATCCCGCCGCTGATCGGCGGTGTGGCGATCGTCATGAGCTTCCTCGCCCTGCGCGTCGTCGCGAACTTCACCGACCTTTCGGTGTTCGCCCTCAATTTCGTGACGGGTCTGGGCCTCGGACTGGCAATCGACTACAGCCTCTTCATGGTCTCTCGCTATCGCGAGGAGGCAGCTAGCTCGGGCTACGGGCTGCAGGCGCTGCAGCGCACGCTGCAAACAGCCGGACGCACGATCCTGTTCAGCTCGTTGACGGTAGCCGCTGCAGTCGCGTCGCTGGCGATCTTCCCCCAGCGGTTCTTGTACTCGATGGGGATCGCCGGCGCGGTTGTCGCCCTCGTCGCGGCAGCGTTGGCGCTCGTCGTGCTCCCCGCGCTGCTGGCGTTGCTCGGTCCGCGTATCAACGCGCTGGCGCCGAAGAGACTGCAGCGCGCCGCCGACCGCGACGCGCGGCCCGCCCAGAGCGGGGCCTGGTACCGACTGGCGCGATTCGTCACGACGCGCCCCCGGCGCGTCGCAGTGATCAGCACGATCCTGCTGATCGCGCTCGGGCTTCCGTTCACGGGCATCAAGTTCATCAGCGTCACCGCGAGCGCGTTGCCCACCAGCGCAAGCGCCCGGCAGGTCGACGAAGCGCTGGCTCGTGAATTCCCGCCGAACAGGACCTCGCCGCTGCAGGTCGTCGTAGGAGCCCCCGCCGGATCTTCGCGCGTCAAGGCATTGACGGCGCAGATCGATCAGCTGCCGGGGGTATCGGCGATCGCGCCGGCCCAGGCCGCGGGCCCGCACAACGCGCTGCTGGCCGTCTCGCCGGTCCAGCGACCGCTGAGCGATGCAACCAAGCGGCTGGTGCGCGACATCCGCGCGATCCAGGCGCCCGTGTACGTCGGCGTGGCGGGCCAGACAGCGGCCTTCCTCGACCTCGAGCACAGCCTCGGCGCGTACCTGCCCATCGTGCTTTCGTTGATCATCGCCGCGACGGTGATCGTCCTCTTCCTGTTCACCGGGTCCGTGGTGCTGCCGCTCAAGGCCGTTCTGATGAACGCGCTGAGCTTGAGCGCCGTGCTTGGGATCCTCGTCCTGATCTTCCAGGAGGGCAACCTCCAGGGCCTCTTGTCCTTCACGAGCGAGGGGGCGCTGGACGCAACGCAGCCGATCTTCCTTGCCGCGATCGGCTTCGGCTTGGCTACTGACTACGGCGTCTTCCTGCTCTCCCGGATCAAGGAGGCGCGCGACGCCGGCGCGTCTGACTCCGCGGCGGTGGCCATCGGCCTCGAGCGGACCGGACGCATCGTCACCGCCGCGGCTTTGCTGTTCTCCGTCGCGATCGGGGCGTTCGCTACCTCCAAGCTCGTGTTCATCAAGGAGCTTGGTCTCGGCACTGCCCTGGCGGTGCTGATCGACGCCTCGATCGTTCGCGCCCTGCTCGTTCCCTCGCTGATGGAGCTGCTCGGCTCGTGGAACTGGTGGGCGCCGAAACCGCTGCGGCGCTTCTACGACTGGATCGGGCTGCGAGACAGCGGCCCGCCGGCGAGGCCTGCCCCGGGGCTGTCGCGCGCCTCCGGTTGGGAAGAGCAGGCGCGTACGGATTGACGGTCGGTTAGGACGGGGCCGGCTCGGCGACCGCCTCGAGGGTGCCCGCCGGCTCCGCCCCGCGCGTGTTGGTTGCGCGCAGGGCGATGACAGATGCGGCGAGCAGAAAGATGCTGGCGGCGAGCAGCGCGTCGCGGAAGCCGGAGCTGATGAGCAGGGAGGCGTGCCGCCTCGAGCGCTGGATCGACTCGCTCGCCTAGGACGCCGGTTCTACGCCGCGCTCGAGAACCTGCACAGGTGCAGGGACCTTAGGATGGAGCTAGCCGGACTCGAACCGGCGACCTCCTGGGTGCGATCCAGGCGCTCTCCCAACTGAGCTATAGCCCCTTGCGCGCGCCTCGGGGCGCGAGCTCACGCAAGTTTAGCCCGCAGCGGGCGTCGGGTTAGGCAGCGGCCAGGCTAGGTATGGTGTTGAGGCGAATGGGATTGCTCGATGACGCCATCCGCGAGCACCTGGAGCTGAAGCGCCGGCGAGGCGCCGATCCGGGCGAGGTCGCCCGCGAGCAGCGAGAGGCGCTGGACACGATCGACGGCCAGGCCCCGGCTGAGGGCGCGGGAACCGCGCCGGACGCCGCCGACCCACCCTCCGTGTCCGGCGCGCCACTCGTCGACCGGCCCGGAGACACACAGCCCGAGCCGATGCCGATTGGCAATGTGCCACCGGGCGTCGAGTCGGCACAGCCCGTCAGAGCCGCCGATCAGGCCGAGCCGACAGGCGGTCCCGGAGCAGGCGAGACGGCCGAGTTGGATATGAGCAGCGTGCTGGGCGAGGACGTGGAGCACGCACCCGCCGAAGACGCGACCTCCGCGGCTGCTGACGCGGGCGAGTCGCTCGAATGGGAGATACCGGCGGATACGGCCGCACGTGAGGTCGCGGCGGAGGAGCCTGACGAGGACGTGCTGGAGGAGACGCCTGACTTCCTTCGCGACACTCCTGAGCAGGACCGATTGTGGTTCGAGCAGCGCCCGCCGCGCGACTTCGACTTCGACAAGTAGCTCATTGCCGACACTTGCGCGCCTTTCCTTGGCGCAGCGCGTCGCCTAAACTCGGAGCACTGGGGCCATAGCTCAGCTGGGAGAGCGCCTGCTTTGCAAGCAGGAGGTCACCGGTTCGATCCCGGTTGGCTCCACTGAACTGTTCGGCGCGCTAGCCACGGGCGCTGCTCCCGCGCTCGAGGCCGGTGTCGGAAGGCGGCCGGGCGAGCCGACCTAGGATCCCTGACCAGCCGGGGATGCCTGCTGCTCGACGAGCTGCGCGGCGTCGGGCAGCTCGGTGTGCGATCGGTCGACCAGGATCGGAGCGTCGACCGCTTCGTTCAGAGCACCCGGCGCGGCGGCGGCAGCGGAGTCCAGTGCGTGGAGGATGACCTCGACGAATGCCTCGGGTCGGTCGTTCTGCAGATAGTGATTGGCACCGGGGATCAGATAAAGCGCGTTGTGGCCCGGCTTGAACATGAGGTGCTCATGCCAGACGTGGCTGGCGACTCGGATCGGCGAGACCGTGTCGTACACACCCCAGATCAAGGTAGTGGCGAGTGGCGTGGCTGCGAGCGCCCGCAGCCATTTCTGCTCGTCGACCGAGCGCTCACGGAGGTACTGGATCGTCTCGTGCAACACGCCGACGCCGTCGTCGTGGGCAAATGTCTCGGCGAGGGCCTGCACCTCGGGGTCGTCGGGACCCCGGGGTGGCGAGAACATCAGCGCGCCCATGCCTGCCGCGAACAGCTCCGGCGTCAGCTGTTGGAGCACCTGCGGGTCGTGGAGCATGAGCCGCTGAGCGTCTGTCAGGTTCGAGAGCGGCAGAAAGATGTTGCCGTTCGACAGCACCAGATGCTCGAGCGTCACGCGGACCCGCTGCTCCGCCGCGTGCGCGGAGTGGATCAGCGCGACGCTGTCCCCTCGGTCATGGGCCACCATGACGGCGGACTCGGCGCCCACGACCTCCGCGAGGTAGTGGTCCAGCAGCTCGGCGTCGCGCCGCAGGCTGTAACCCCACCCGCGAGGCTTGTCGGAGAACCCATAGCCGGGGAAGTCGAGCATGCAGACCCGGTAGCGCGTGCTCAGCTGCACGGACACCTCGAACCAGTCGATGCTCGACGTTGGAAAGCCGTGGACGAGCGCCAGGACGGGAGCATCCGGGTCCCCGAGCTCCACATGGAAGACCTCTACCGGCGCGGCGTCTTCCTCCGCCGGGCCCCACAAGAAGCGGCTGCCCCTGGCTCGCCACTCCTCCGCGCGGCAGACAGCGGTCTGGTCGGTCATGGGGCGACCCTACTACTGCACCTAGGGCGCAGCGAGCATTGCCAAGACGACCTTCGACTTTGTCGAGAGCACCCCGACCTGAGCCGGCGTCACCGCGACGTGAACGCAAACACCCGATCGAGGCCGGTCATCTCGAGGATGCGCTGAATGTCTTCCCCGGGGACGATCCTCAATTCGTGCCCCTGCTCCTCGCACAGCGTGCCGGCGACGATCAGCGCCCGAAGCCCGGTGGAGTCCATGAACGTCACGTCGCGCAGGTCGATCACAAGCTCGGCGCCGGAGGCACAAACCTCTCGAACCGCCTCCTCGAGCTTGCTTGCCGAGTCGAGATCGAGCTCGCCCGTCAGCGCGAGGGTGCGCACTCCGCCGCGAGCGGTACTGCGGATCGACAGCGGCGCGATTTTTGGCCCTCGACTCGACATGCTTACCCTCGTTGGTCGCCGTTGATGGTGACTATTCGGTGCTCGCCTGCAGGCATCGTCATCACAACAGCTTCGCAAATGACTAAAGCGCTCGGTACTAGACTTTTGGTTGGGTCGAGACGCGCTGGACCGCACAGCGGCGTGGGCATTTTGGCGCCCGGGATGTGGCTGGATCTTGCCGGTTTCGTACGCTGCATCTTGTCGCGCGCTCGGTGACCTCCGCACGAGCATCGTGGAGTAGGAGTCGCCCAAGCTGTAGGGCCTGAGCGAGCAGCCCGAGGCGTTCGCGTTCTCCTCGAGAGGCGATCCGCCGATCGCTGAGCGCCACGACAGGCGAACTGCACGAGTCATCCCGCCCCGCACACAGCTCCGAGCCTTTCGCTAAGCTGCGCCTCGCCCAATCCCGGGCCGGTCCTGGGAGCGGGGGAACCGAGTTGTTGGGGCGAGTTCCGCGGTAATCCGCGGGAGGCGCAAGTCGCTAGCCCGTCAGCTAACCCCGTCGGCCGACGAAGAGAGAGGCAAATGCGCAAGCATCGACGCCCGACGGGGTATGCGGTCACGCTCATGCTGGTTCTGCTTGGCCTGCTTGGCACCGCGCAGGGCACGCTCGGCGACGCCACCGGGGGTGTCGAACCGCCGTCGATCGCGGCGCCCGTTCCCGTGCCGACCGCGCCGGCCGGCGGAACGACGCCGTCTAGCGGGGCCGTCGCGCCTCCGGCTCCCGCCTTCAGCACCAGCCCCTACCCCGTGAGCCCGCGCGGCTGGGTGTTCCCGCTCTACCCGCTCGCGCGCGTCGGCGCCACGAGCTGGTGGTCGCTCGACCAGGGCGTCGATCTCGGCGGCACCGCCAACCAGTGCGGCGCCAAGCTCGTCGAGCTCGCCGTCGCCAGCGGCACGATCGTGCGCGAGGGGCTCGACGGCTTCGGCGGCTCCGCGCCCGTGCTGCTCGTCGACAGCGGCCCCGATACGGGCCGCTACATCTACTACGGACACGCCTCACCCGCGCTCGTCGCCGTCGGCACGCACGTCAGCGCGGGCCAGCCGATCGCCGACGTCGGATGCGGCTCCGTCGGCATCTCCTCGGCGCCCCACCTGGAGATCGGGATCCTTCCCACCGGCGCGACCAACTCGCAAGACCTCCCCGGCGTCGGTCAGACCTCGCACGAGACGATGGCCAACTTGAAGTCGGCCTACGTCACAGCTCTCTCCGCGGCCAAGGCGAAGGCGGCGGCCGTCAAGGCCAAGCAGCGGGTGCGCAAAGCCGCGAAACGCTCACACAGGCGCTAGACCGCGCGCGCCACACGGCGCTCGCGGACGGCCCTGGCGAGCTTGTGCAAAGTCTCGACGGTCGTCTCCCACGCCATGCAGGCGTCCGTGATCGACTGCCCGTAGGTCGGCGTCACGCCGTCCTTCAGCTCTTGGCGACCGGCGACGATGAACGACTCGAGCATCACGCCTACGACCGCGTGCTGGCCGGCGGCAAGCTGCGCAGCGATGTCCTCGACCACGGCCGGCTGGCGATCGTGGTCCTTGCCGCTGTTGTCGTGCGAGGCGTCGATCACGACGCGCTCGGGCAGCCCGACCGCCCGTAGGCGCGCGAGCGCGTCCGCCACCCCGTCGGCCCCGTAGTTGGGGGCGTCCCGACCGCCGCGCAGGATCACGTGGCAATCGGGGTTTCCGCGCGTGTTCAGCACGGCCGGCGTGCCGGCGATATCGATCCCGGCGAACGTATGCGGGACAGCCGCCGCGCGAACCGCGTCGACCGCCACCGCGACGTTCCCGTCGGTGCGGTTCTTGAAGCCGACCGGCATCGACAGGCCCGAGGCGAGCTGGCGGTGGATCTGGCTCTCGGTCGTGCGCGCGCCGATCGCCCCCCAGCTGACGGTGTCGGCGATGTACTGCGGCGTGATCGGGTCGAGGAACTCGCAGCCGACCGGCAGGTCCAGCTCGAGCACCTGGAGCAGCAGCTTGCGCGCGAGCCGCAGTCCCTCGTTGACGTCGCCCGTGTCGTCGAGGTGTGGATCGTTGATCAGACCCTTCCAGCCCGTCGTCGTCCGCGGCTTCTCGAAGTACACGCGCATCACCACGAGCAGCTCGTCTTTCAGCTCGCGCGCCGTCGCGCTGAGGCGGTGCGCGTAGTCGAGCGCAGCCTCGGGGTCGTGAACGCTGCACGGTCCGACGACCACGAGCAGTCTGTCGTCGACCCGGTTGAGCACATCGGCGACCGCCGAGCGGTCGCGCAGCACGAGCTCCTCCGAGCTCGGAGCAAGCGGCTGCTCGTCCATCAGGACGCCCGGTGAGATCAGGCCCGTGACCCACGCAATCCGCTGGTCCCGAACGTGACCCAGCTGCTCGGAGGGACCAGCCGACATCGTTGCGATCGTACCAACCGGTCCTCGGATCGCTTGCGCGTGGGCATCGCCTGTCGGCCCGGGCGCTCCGTGCGCCGAACCACGGCCACGCACCACGACGTGCTCGTCTCCGTCTCGGCGCCTTCACGGCTAACTTAGGCCCGTGCGGATCGCGACGTGGAACGTCAACTCGGTCAAGCAGCGCTTGCCGCGCCTGCTGCCCTGGCTCGATCAGCGCCGGCCCGACGTCCTCTGCCTGCAGGAGACCAAGCTCGCCGACGACGCCTTCCAAGCGCTGCTCGGCGAGGAGCTCGAGCAGCGCGGCTACGCGCTCGCGCTGAGCGGCGAGGTGCAGTGGAACGGTGTGGCCATCCTCTCGCGGGTCGGCCTGGAGGACGTCGTGCGCGGCCTGCCCGACGGGCCCGGGTTCCCCCAGCCCGAGGCGCGCGCCGTCTCGGCGCGCTGCGGCGGTGTCCGCGTGCACTCCGTCTACGTGCCGAACGGGCGCGAGCAGGACTCCGAGCACTACCGCTACAAGCTCGCCTGGCTGTCCGCGCTGCGTGAGCTCGTCGCCACCGATCCGCAGCACGCGCTGGTCTGCGGCGACATGAACATCGCCCCAACCGACGCCGACGTGTTCGACCCGCAGGCCTACGTGGGCCACACGCACGTCACCGCGCCCGAGCGCACCGCGCTCGCCGAGCTGCAGGCGCTTGGGCTGCACGATGTGATCCGCGATCGCTGGCCTGAGGAGCGTGTGTTCACCTACTGGGACTACCGCGCCGGGATGTTCCACCAGGACCTCGGCATGCGGATCGACTTGATCCTCGCCGCCGCCGCCGTCACCGATCGGGTCAAGGCCGCCTGGGTCGACCGTCAGGCGCGAAAGGGCAAGGGCCCGAGCGACCACGCCCCCGTGATCGTCGACCTCGACGAGGCGCCCGACGGCGACATCGGCCCGGTCGTGCCGCCGCCCTCGGCGCCCGTGCTCAATCGGGGCGCGCGCAAGCTGCCGCAGTCGCGCTGAGTCGCCTGCGCCGCGCTCGTGCGTCATCCTTGGATGCTTGGAGCAGTCGCACAAACGAGAGATCCGCTCCTGGCTGATGGACATGGACGGCGTGCTCGTCCGTGAGGAGCAGGCGATCCCCGGCGCCGATCGCTTCCTCTCGCGCCTGCGCGAGCTCGGCCGGCCGTTCCTCGTCCTGACCAACAACTCGATCTACACGCCGCGCGATCTCGTCGCGCGGCTCGCCGCAAGCGGCTTGGAGGTGCCCGAGGAGGCGATCTGGACCTCCGCGCTCGCCACCGCGCGGCTGCTCGAGGACCAGCGGCCCGGTGGCTCGGCGTTCGTGATCGGCGAGTCGGGTGTGACGACTGCCCTGCACAACGCCGGCTACACGCTCACCGACCGCGAGCCTGACTACGTCGTACTCGGCGAGACGCGCACCTACTCCTTCGAGCGGATCACGCGCGCCATCAGGTTGATCGCCTCCGGCGCGAGATTCATCGCGACGAACCCCGACCCGACCGGTCCGAGCGTCGCCGGCCCGCTGCCCGCGACAGGCTCCGTGGCGGCCCTGATCAGCCGCGCAACCGGCGTCGACCCCTACTTCGTCGGCAAGCCCAACCCGCTGATGATGCGCTCCGCGCTGAATGCGATCGACGCGCACTCCGAGACGGCGGCGATGATCGGCGACCGGATGGACACCGACGTCGTCTCCGGCCTGGAGGCCGGCATGGAAACGATCCTCGTGTTGACCGGCGTGACCGCGCGTGAGGATGCTGAGCGCTTTCCCTACCGAGCGTCGAAGATCGTCGACTCGATCGCCGACCTGACCGACACGCTCGGCTAGCCCGCTCCGCAGCTCCGCAGCCCACGGCGCAGGCGCGATCGGCCAGGCTACGGTCCCGGGCTGCGTCTTTGCGGGAGGATCCCTAGCTATCGGGCTGCCCGTTCTTTATTGTTTGACATAACACATGCAACGAGGACGGATGCTCCAGATCTCCCGAACCAACGGTCGCCTTTGTCTGAGAGCGTTCGTCTTGTCGATTTTCGCCGTGCTGCTGCTCGCCGCTGCTGCGCAGGCGGATGTACCGGCCGCCGGCGGCGGAGCGCCTGAAGGCCAGGAAACCGGGACCGGCGGAGCGCAGGAACCGCAGCAGCCCGCAGGCGAAGGCGGCTGGGAAGGCGAAACGCCGCAGGGCACCGGCGGAGAACCGGAAGTCGCTCCGGAAACGTCCGGCGGCGAAACGACTGGCGAAACAGTCGGTGAAACGGTCGTCGAAACGCCGGGGGAAGCACCGGCGCCACCGAGCGAAACCGTCGAAGAAGTCCCGGCCCCGCCGACCGAAGCCGTGCAGGAAACGCCGGTCGCGACGTTGCCGCTCGAAAACTCTGAAAAAGCACCGGGCACTGCGGCCGAAGAACCGGTGCTGAGCAAAGAAACCACCGAAGAAGGGGCGAGCGGCGGTTCGCCGGCCCATTCCTCGACGCTCCTGTCGGCTGCCGATCCAACTGACCCCTCCGTGCGTGCCGCAGCGCCCGAGGAACAGGTTCCGAGCGGTCCGCCGGCGACCGCTGGCTCGATCACGGCGCAAATAGTCGAATCCTCGGGCCAAGCTGAAGGCTCGGCCAAGGCGATCCCCACGCGCAGCGCCGCCAGCCAGGCCGGTCGCTTCAGGTGCGAGCTCTCGGCACTGGGCGGGAAAATGACCGACAACTGCACCGCCGGCTGGCTGGGCGCCCCACGCGAAGTCAGCTCTTCACCGACGAGCGCCGCGATCACCGCAGTGTCCTCGCTGGCTGCCGCCGCCACCGCGAATTCGCCGCCCGGCGACGACCATGACGGTTCGGAGCCCGGCGGCCCCCCGCTGACCTCTGCACCCGGCTCCGCGCCCGGCGGCTCGTCTGGCGCCGCCACAGGCGCCGGCGGCCCTGCCGGCTCCGGCGCCGGCGTGTCGATCTTCATCACTCTTGCCGGGCTCCTGCTGCTTGGAGCCCCCCGCGCCCTGCGGCGCTTCGGGCGCGCCTTCGAGCCGTGGCTCGCGGGCTGCTTCGTGCTGATCCCAGAGCGCCCGGACTAGCCCCTTCCAGTCACTCCACTCCGCGCCGCATCGACCGATCCGGCGCGTCAGTAATCAACTCGAGGCTTCTGGAAGGGAGCTGGACTGGATGGAGCGCCATCACATGAGGATGGCTGTAGGCGTCATTACAAGGAGCGACGACGCACGGGACAGCGTCGCCGATCAGGCGCAAACTGCCTTCAACAACGAACGAGACCCCCCGGCACCGCTGCGTGAGGTCGAATTCACCCCGACGAGCGTGGCTCGCCGGACGCACACGCTGGTACTCACCGGCTCGCTCGACCGTGGGTCGGTACGCCAGCTCGAAATGGAGATCGAACGGCTGTGCGACGACGGCGTGACAGGCATCACGCTCGACTTGCGCGAGCTGACCTACATCGAAGGGATAGGCGTCGCCGTGGTCGCATTCCGCTGTGGGCTGTGTCTGCGGCGTGGCTACGACTTCGCACTGATCCGCGGTCCGCGAATCGTTCAGCGCGCCTTCGAACAGGCCGGGCTGAGCGAGCTGCTGCCGTTCACCGACGAGCCCGGACCGCTCGAGGAGCAGGCTCCGCTCACCGAAGAGCTGCCCGCGAGCGATTTCGTCGCGGCGCCGCCTTCGCTCGTGCTCGCGCCGAGACTCCAGCCGGTGACGCCCGGTCAAGTGGTGAGCTGACCTGATCGCTATACAGCTCAGTCGGTGAGATGGCCGGGCACGGGGCGTTGCCTTCGTGCCCGGTCCGTCTCACGCCCAGCCGTTGCGGTGGGCGCAGTCAGCCGAGATCGATGCGCAGCAGCTTCAGCGTGCGGCAGCCGTGCGGGTTGGTGCTCTGCTCGAACTCCGCAAGCGCGTCGTCTCCCAGCGCCTCGAAGCCGGCGCGCACACGCTCGAGGTAGGACTCGTCGACAACCGCGCGCGCGGCGCGCAGGCCGGCGGCGAAGCGCTGACACGCTTCGGGCTTGCCGAAGTAGCTCCACACGCGCCCCCCGGCGGCAGGCTCGATCGACGTCGTGACCTCGCGGCGCGTGTAGTTGCGCTCGCGACGGTCGAGCTCAAGCAGCTCCTCCGCGCTGACGGGGACGAGCATGCCGTTGACGCGGCCTCCCGGCGCCGCCATGAGGTTGAGGAACGTCACGAATACATCCGGACGCGAGGAGTCCCGTGCGTCGAGGTAGTACTTGTAGCCGGGAAGCGAGACCGAGTTGTCCATCGCCACGTTCCAGGCCCGGCGGTGGTCGCGAAGATACGCCCCGCGCAGCGCGAGCTCCTCGCCGCCGGCGAGATCGCGCACGAGCGAGCCGTAGGCGAAGACGTAGTCGGTGGGGTGCGGGGCGGGCATCGGAGTGGAGCATCGTCGCCGGCGGCGTCGGCAACCTAGCCGGATCGGCTTCGGCTAGTCTGAGCCAGATGAGCGAGCAGCTCGCGCTCGGACCCGGAACCACGCTGCGCGTGCTCTCTCACGACGAGCAAGCGCTGGTGCTCGAGGCGACCTACGCCGGCGGCTCCTCGCCGCCGCCCACGCACCTTCATCCCGCCCAGGACGAGCGCTTCGAGGTCCGTGCCGGCGAGATGCACGCGCTCGTCGGAGGCGAGCGGCGCACGATCGCCGGCGGCGAGGTGCTCGAGATCCCGCGTGGCACGGCTCATCAGATGTGGAACGAGGGCGACGAGCAGGCAGTCGTGCTCTGGCGCACGGCCCCGCCTGGGCGCACGCTCGACTGGTTCCGCGAGCTCGCCGCCACGTTGCGCGGCGAAGGCCGCGAGGACCCCTCGACGCTGCTCGGCGACTATGCCGACGTGTTCGTGCTCGTCGAGCAGTGACGCGCCGAACGCTCGCGGCCGTGTGACCTCGGCCGAACGCCCGGCGGCGCGGAAGCCCGGCTCAGCGGCGGTGCACGGTCAGCGAGCGCGAGTGCAGGTGCTCCTCGGCCTCAGGTTCCAGAGGCGGCGCCGGGGGGCGACGGAACGACTTGGGCCGCCAGCGCTCGGGCGTGCTCGGTCCCGGGCGATCACGCTGTGAGCGCAGGCCGATCACAAGCGCGAACAGGTTGAGCAGGCCGATGCCGGTGACGATCGCCGCGACCACGCCCGCCAGCAAAAGCGCGAGGGCCGTCGACACGACGAGAGCGATCGCGAGCAGCAGCGCCAACATTCCCCTGGGTTCTACGCCGCGGAGAAGTCTCCTCCGGCTGCCGAGATCGCTGCGGCTCGGCCCTGGGCGATGCCCGCCTCGATCACCTGCTCGCGCCGACGGATGTCCATCAGGTTCGTGCCCATCGCGGCCGCGCTGGCGGCGTCCGGGTTGATCGTGCGCACACGCGCTCCGCGCCTGCGAAGCGCTAGTCCCTCGCTCGCCGCGATCCCGCGCGAGAGCGGACCGAACGCTCCAGCCGGCGCGCCGGCGCTCGGGCGCAGCGAGCCGGTCGGGTTCAGGCAGAGCACGCGATCGCCGCGGCTCACCTCCACGGCATCCATGTTCGTCGGGCTCCACGCCCCGCCGTCGACGTAGCGGCGGCCGCCCGCTTCCAGCGGCCGGAACACCCCCGGGATCGCACACGAGGCCTGCACGGCCTGCGCCACCGAGACATCGGGCGCGCGCACGGAGCCGAACACCACGCGCCTGCCGCTCGCGAGATCCACGGCGGCGATGCGCAGGCGTCCGTCCCAGCTGACGCCGGCCCGCTCGACCATGCGCCCGAGCTGCGCCAGCGAGCGGCGGCCGGCCGGAATCCGACCGAGCAGCGTGCGTCGCAGCACGGCCCCTCCCGGCGCGCTCGAGACGAGCGCGAGCGAGGCCAGCGGAGCGCCCGCCACGCTCGCCAGCTCGCCTGCCGCCGAGAGCGCCCGGCGCGCGATCGAGGACCCGTTGGAGTCGGGCAGCGCACGGTCGCGAGCACCTGGCGCAGCCCACTGCCCGAGCCGCGCGGACGGATCGAGGCCCGCGACCAGCGACGCCGCCACGATCGAACCGGCCGACGTGCCGAGGTAGCCGCGACACGCGTGTGCGTCGAACGGGCCGTGGCCCTCCAGGCCGGCCAGCACGGCGCTCATCCACGCCTCGCCGAGCGTGCCGCCGCCACCGAGCACGAGCAAGTCGGGCGTCTGCATGACTCCCACGCTAGCTGGGCGCGTGATCGAGCAGGTCCAGCACGGCGGTCTCGACCTTCCTGCGCACGCGCGTGTCCCCCAGGTCGGGCCCGTCCCCCGAGAGCTCCTCCAGCGCGGGGGCGATCGTCTCCCCGTCGCGATAGCGATCGAGCACGCGGGGGTCCACGTAGGAGGCTCGGCACACGGCCGGCGTGTTGCCGAGGTAGGCCGCGACCGTCTTGATCGCCGCTCCGATTCGGCGCTCGCGCGCCGCGCGGGTTTGCGCGGCGGCGTCCGGGGCCGCCAGCGCGACGGCCGCGAGCACGGTCGCGTTCCACGTGCGGAAGTCCTTGGCCGTGAAGCTGCCGCTGTGGCGCTTGATGTAGTCGTTGACCTCCTCCGCATCCAGCTCGCGCCAATTCCCGTCCTCGCGGTAGGCCAACAGCTGTGAGCCGCTGCGGCGGCGCTTCAGCTCGCGCACGAGCTCGAGCGCGTCACCGTCGGCGATCGCCTGAACGCGGCGCTGGCCGGACTTCGCCGGGAAGTCGAACACGAGCTGCTCGGCCTTCGACCGTCACGTGCTTGCGCAGCATCGTCGTCAGGCCGAACGATTCGTTGCGCTCGGCGTAGTCCTCCGAGCCGATGCGAAAGAAGCCGACGTCGAGCAGGCGCACCGCGCACGCGAGCACGCGCTCGCGCGAGAGCCGCCGATCGGCAGATCGCGCCTGCTCGCCGCGCGGGAGGCGCAGGTCGCGCTCGACCCGCGCGCGCAGCTTACGCAGCGCATGACCGAAGGCGATCATCGAATCGAACTTCTGGCGGTCTCGATGGGCGCGCCAGCGCTCGTGGTAGAGGTACTGCTTGCGCCCCGCCGCGTCGAAGCCGGTCGCCTGGAGGTGGCCACGGGGGTCCATGCAGATCCACACGTCGCGCCACGCCGGCGGGATCGCCAGCGCGTGGATCCGTGCCGAGCACCTCCGGATCGTCGATCCGCTCGCCGTCGGGATCGAGGTACTCGTGGCCGCGCCCGCGTCCGCGCCGGGAGATGCCAGGGGTGGCACAGTCCGATCGGCGAAGTCGTGGCACCGGCCTACTAATAGCGGGACACGGGCACGCCGCCCGCCGCGCTGAGCCGGCACCTGCCTGGGCCGCCGTCTGGGCTCCCACCCGAGCCTCGATCGATTGGCCGGCTCGGCGCCAGGGTAGAAAAACGAGCGTGCCCTTCGCACGATCCCCTGTCGGCCTCACCTTCGACGATGGTCCCGACGAGCGCTGGACGCCGCGCGTGCTCGAGGAGCTCGAGCTGTGTCACGTCCAGGCGACGTTCTTCGTGCTGGGCGAGCGGGTCGAAGCGACGCCCCGCCGTCGTGCGCGCCGCGGTCGATGCCGGCCACGAGGTTCAGCTGCATGGGCACCGCCACCTTCGCCACAGCCGGCTCACCGAGGAGGAGATCGAGCTCGACGCGCGCGCGGCGCTCGACGCGCTCGCCCAGGTCGGCGTCCGCCCGGCACGCTGGCGGACTCCCTGGGGGATCGCCACGCCGGACAGCCATCGCGTCGCCGCGCGCCACGGCCTCACGCTCGTGCACTGGACGATCGACACCCACGACTGGCGCGGCGATCCAGCGCTCGCGATGCTCGCGCGCGCCCGCAGGCAGCTCGCGCCAGGCGCCGTCGTGCTGATGCACGACGGACTCGGTCCCGGCGCGATGCGCAGCGGCTGCGAGAACACGGTCGCGCTGCTGGCGCCGCTGACCGCCGCGGCGCGTGCTCGTGGTCTGGCGCCTGCCGCGGCCGTGCCGAGGAGGAGCGACAGCAGCGCGCTGAGCGCGCCGGTGCGGGCGAGCTCGAGCGGGCGCGCCGCGCCGCAGCCGCTCGGTGCGCTGTGAGCGTTCCGAGCCTCAGGGCACGCCCAGGCGCCGCTCCCGCCTCCGCCGCGCCCGCCGCGGACGCGCTCGCCCCGGCCCTCGCGCAGATCGCCCTGCAGGCCGGCGAGCTCGACGCGCACCCGCGCTTTCCCGAGGAGAACTTCGACCTGCTGAGGGCAGCCGGCGTCGTGCAGCTGGCCGGCGACCGAACCACCTGCGACCTCACGGCCGAGGCCGCTCTGGTTCGCGCGCTCGCTGCCGCCGATGCGTCGACCGCGCGCATCCTCGACGGCCACTTCAACGGAGCCGAGCGGCTCGCGCTGCTGGGCCAGGAGCCGCTGCGCGGCGAGGAGCTCGCGCGGATCGCACGTGGCGAGCTGCTGCTGGGCGTGTGGGGCGCCGACCCCGCGCCCGGCGAGGGACCGCCCGCGCGCGTGGTCGAGGGCGCCGGCGGCGGCCTTGCGCTCACCGGGGTCAAGACCTTCTGCTCCGGCGCCGGCGGGGTGCAGCGCGCGCTGATCGTCGCGCGCGACGAGCACGACGCGAAGCGGATCGCCTATGTCGACGCGACGCGCGGGCTGACAATCGATCGCGACTGGTACCGGGCCTCCGGCCTGCGCGCCTCCGAGAGCCATCGCGTCGAGTTCGACCAGGCTCCCGTGCTCGCGCTGCTCGGCGCCCCCGAGGAGATCGTGCGCGAGCCCTGGTTCTCGCGCGACGCCGTGCGCACGGCTGCCACCTGGGCGGGGATCGCCGACGGCATCCTCGCCGCCACCGTCGCGCTCGTCGGCGAGCGCGACCTCGCGGACGAGCTCAGGCTTCACGCGATCGGGCGCATGCGCGTCGCGCGGTCCTCGATCGACCGCTGGCTCGACTACGCCGTCGGCGCGCTCGACGGGGCCGAGCCGGCCGGCGCGGGGCATGCAGGCGACGATGCCCTCGTGGACTCGGCGAGCGCCGGGAACGGCGAGAGCGCGGCCGCCACCCGCCCGCAGGGGACAGATCCGCGAGCGCTCGCAGCCGAATGTCGGCTCGCCCTGTCCGACGCGGCGCGCCTGATCGCCGCCGAGGCGGCGCGCGTGTGCGGCTCGCGCGCGCTGATCGGCGGCAGCGACCTCGACCGCGCGCGCCGCGACCTCGACCTGTTCCTGCTGCAGCATCGCCTCGACCCCAAGCTGGTGGAGCTCGGCGCGGCGCTGCTCGCCGGGCGCGCGCGGTGAGCGTCGTGGGTCCGCCGCGGGTCGACGCAGAGCGCTTCGAGCGCCATTACGAGGCGAGCGCCGACCCGTGGAACTACCGCGACAGCGCCTACGAGCGCGAGAAGTACGCCGCCACGCTCGGCGCCCTTCCGGCGCGCCGATGGGACAGGGCGCTGGAGGTGGGCTGCTCGATCGGCGTGTTCTCGGCGCTGCTCGCCGAGCGCTGCGAGCGGCTCGTGGCGATCGACTTCTCCGCACGCGCCGTGGCGCTTGCGCGCGAGCACCTGGTCGAGGGGGGCAACGTCGAGATCGTGCAGGCGAGCTTCCCCGAGCAGGTGCCGGCCGGCGAGTGGGACCTGGTCGTCTGCTCGGAGGTCCTCTACTACCTCGACGAGCCCGCGCTGGCGAGCGCGCTCGAGTGGCTGCAGGCGCGACTGCGCTCCGGCGCCACCGTCCTCGCAGTCAGCTGGCGCGGCACGGGCGCCGAGGAGCCGCTGCTCGGCGACGACGTGCACGATCTGCTCGAGCGCAGATTCGCCCGCTGGCACTCGCTCGACGCGCGCCGTCCGGGATACCGCCTGGATCGCTTCGACGGTCATGCCCGCTGAGCGCATCGCGATCGTCGGCGCAGGTCCGGCCGGTCTCGCCACCGCGCGCGCGTACCGCGAGCGCGGCGGCCGCGGCGAGCTGACGCTGATCGGAGCCGAGCCGCTGCTCCCCCACCGTCGCCCGCCGCTGACCAAGGAGTTCCTGCGCGGCGAGCTCGACGCGCGCGAGCTGCCGATCGAGCAGCGCGAGTGGTTCGACGAGCACGACGTGCGGCTGTGCCTGAGCCGGCGCGTAAGCGCGATCGACCCCCGGCGGGGCGCGCTCGAGCTCGCCGGCGACGTCGGCAGCGGCGAGCACGCAACCGAGCTGCGCGCCGACGCGATCGTGCTCGCGACCGGCTCCGAGCCGCTGCGTCCGGACATCCCCGGCCTCGACGACGACGCCGTGATGACGATGCGGACCGTTCCCGACAGCGTCGAGCTCGCCGAGCGGGCGCGCGCGATCGCCGAGCGCCGAACGAACGGGCAGCGTGCTTCGGCCAAGCCGCTCGTCGTGATCGGCACCGGCTTCATCGGCTGCGAGATCGCCGCTTCGCTGGCGCTCGTCGGCGCGCGCGTGAAGATGATCGGGCAGGAACCGCGCCCGCAGCAGGAGCGCCTCGGGCGAGCAGGCCGGCGAGCGGATCGCGGGCTGGCTCGCCGAGCTCGGTGTCGAGCTGATCGCCGGCGCCGAGGTGAGCGCCGTACGCGAGGGCCGCACGGTCGAGCTCGTCGACGGGCGGCGGATCGAAGCCGCATCGATCGTGCTCGGGATGGGCGTCTCACCGCGCGGCGAGCTCGCGCGGGCAGTCGGCCTGCCGCTGCACGCGGGGGCGGTCGTCGTTGACGGGTCGATGCGCGCCGACCAGGCGTCGAGCACCGGCGAGGCGCAATGCGCCGTCTTCGCGGTCGGCGACGTGGCGTACGCGTACAACGCCTGCGCCGGGCGCCACCTGCGCGTCGAACACTGGGGCGATGCGCTCGGCCAGGGCGAGGTCGCCGGCAGCGTGCTCGCCGGGGAGACCACCGAGTGGGACAGCGTGCCTGGATTCTGGTCGACGATCGGCGAGCACACGCTGAAGTACGCGGCCTGGGGCGACGGCCACGACGACGCCCGCTTCGAGCAGCACGACGACGGCGCATTCACCGTCTGGTACTCGCGTGAGGGGGCGCTCGTCGGCGTGCTCACGCACGAGCGAGACGAGGACTACGAGCGCGGGCGTGAGCTGATCAGCGCCGGGGCGGCGATCGCGTGAGCGCCTCGCCCTCGACGCGCCCTGCCGCCGCCGCCGCCGCCGTCGCTGCGCGCGGTCGTCGTCGTCCCTGCGCGCGACGAGGCAGAGCGCATCGAGCGCTGCCTGCAGGCGCTCGCCGGCCAGCGCGGCGTCGCGCGCGAGCGCTACGAGCTGATCGTCGTGCTCGACGGCTGCCGCGACGAGACGCCCGAGCGCGTGCGGGAGTTCGCGGCCGCCGACCCCGCGCTGCGCCTGCACGCCGTCGAGCTGGCGCAGTCGCGCGGTGTCGGGCGTGCACGCCGGCATGGGCATGGACCTCGCCTGCGAGCGGCTGCTGCAAGTCGGCCGCGCCGGCGGGCTGATCGCGAGCACCGACGCCGACAGCGTCGTCGCCGAGGACTGGCTGGCCTGCCAGCTCGAGCTGGCAGGGCGCGGCGCGCACGCGATCGGCGGGCGCATCGAGCTGCTCGCCGACGAGGCGCTCAGGCTCTCCCGGCACGCCGTCGGCGAGCGCGAGCAGCGACGCGTCGAGCGGTTGCGCGCCGCGCGCTCAGCCACAGGGCACGCGGAGGCCGCATGCGATCACCATCAGTTCAGCGGCGCCTCGATGGCGATCACGGCGGCGACGTATCGCCGCTGCGGCGGGCTGCCGGTGAGGGCTGCGCTCGAGGACGAGGCGCTCGAGCGCGAGCTGCTCGCGCGCGGCGTCGCGATCCACCGCAGCGCACAGGTCCGCGTCGGCACCTCGGCGCGCACCGGCGGTCGCGCCCCGCGCGGTCTCGCCCAGGACCTGGCGCGCGCGAACTGGCGCGCCACGCGCTCCTATCGCGCCGAGCAGTTCCCGCTTGCCCGGCTGCTCGAGCAGAAGCGCAGCTCGATCGCGCTCGTGCTGCCGGCGCGCGAAGTGGCCGGCACGATCGCAGCCGTTGCCGCGCACGCGGCGCACCTGCGCGATGCGGGACTGCTCGACGAGGTGCTCGTCGTCGACGCCGGCTCGCGCGACGGCAGCGCCGCGATCGCCGAGCGCGCCGGCCTCGATGTCGCGCAGGAGGACGAGCTCTCGCCCGAGCTCGGCCCGGCGCGCGGCAAGGGCGACGCGATGTGGCGTGCCCTGCGGGCCGTGCGCAGCGACATCGTGGCCTTCGCCGACACCGACACCGAGGACTTCGCCGAGCACTTCCTGCTCGGCCTGCTCGGACCGCTCGTGTGCGAGCCGGACGTGCAGCTGGTCAAGGGCTCCTTCCGCCGCCCGTTCCGCGCCGCCGGGGGTCTCGAGCCGCACGGCGGCGGGCGCGTGACCGAGCTGATGGCGCGACCGCTGCTGAACCTGCACGCGCCCGAGCTGGCGGTGTTCGGCCAGCCGCTGGCCGGCGAGACGGCCGGGCGCCGCGAGCTGCTCGAGCAGCTCCCCTTCAGCGTCGGCTACGGCGTGGAGATCGCGATGCTGATCGACGCCTGGAGGATCGCCGGGCTCGACGGCCTCGCGCAGGTAGACCTCGGTGTGCGCCAGAACCGCCACCAGTCGCTGCGCGAGCTCTCTGCGATGGCCTACGCCGTGCTGCTCGCCGCGCAGACCCGCTTCCTCGGACAGGACTTCGCCGATGCGCACGCGTGCGGTTCGATCGCGCTGCCAGCCCTCGACGGCGGTCCCGCGATGGAGTCGCGCCAGGTGGCGCTCGAGGAGCGCCCGCCGCTGGCGAGCCTGGGCAGCGCCCGGCTCAGCGCGGGATGCAGCTGATCCGCCCGCCGTCCTCGAGGATCGCCCAGCGCAGGTCGGACACCGAGGCGATCTGCGCCTGGCGCGCCTCCTCCTGGATGTCTTCGAGCGTGATCCGCTCGCGGCGCATGTTGCGCTCGATCGGGCGGCCGTCCTGGACAAGGACGATCGGCTCTCCCTCGGTGATCATGCGGGCTCGGCGCGAGCGGAACGAGACCCAGCTCACGGCGACCGAGAGCAGCGCGATCGTGGCGATCACGATCAGCGCGCCCGTGACGGACTCGTCGCTCTGGGTCACGCCCTGCTGCACCAGATCGCCGACGACGACGAGCAGGATCAGGTCGAACGGCTCGAGCTGGCTCAGCTCTCGCCGGCCCACGACCCGCGTCACGAGGAAGACGAAGAAGAACACGACTGTGGCGCGGATCACGAGGTCCATGCTCAGCTCCTGCTCATGGGAAGATCGTCAGCGATCGGTGCACGCGCGCCAGCTGCTGCGCGCCGTCCAGCAGCGCGACGTCCTCGTTGCGCTTGCCGACGTTGGTCGGGTTGGCCTGGAAGTAGATCCAGAAGACCAGCGCTTTGCCGGCGGGCAACTCGCCGTAGGAGAACTTCACCTGGCCGTTGTGCGAGGTCTCGCTGCTCGGTTCGGGGACGATCGAGTTGACGCTCATCGATTCCCACCAGCCTTCGGCGAAGTCGAGCTGCAGCTGCTTGATCTCGCGGCGGGCGAGCACTTCCACGCGCACCTGGAAGACCAGGCCGCTGCGCAGCCGGGTCGGCGCCGTGACGCTGAGGCTCGCCGCCGGCGATACGGCGGTGCTCGTTGAGGGGTGCTGGCCGAACACGCCGAGCAGGGCGAGCAGCGGCAGCGCTGCGATGCCGCAGAGCAAGCCGCGCCGGACCCAGGGGCCGGGCGCACGTCCTGCGAGGTCGCGATTGCGCTCGAGCGCAATCCCTTCCGGAAGCTGGCTCACCAAGAGGCTTTCGGTTTTCCGCCGTGCGCTCCTTCCGCTGCAGGCGCGCACTCGCGGCACCTCGGCGGGCGAGTAGGCGGATCGCGCGCGCATGTTCCCAACTCCGGGAGCGGCCCGGCGAGCGGCCACAATGCGTTGATGGCCTCGCAGCTGCACGATCCGCCGCGCGTCGCCCGCGACGACCTCGAAGGTCCCGCGCAGCTCAGCGCCCACAAGGTGCGTACGCGCCTGCTGTTCCTGCTCGCGCTGGTGCTCGCCGTCGTGGCCGCCGTCACGTTGCTGCCCGGTCTGGGCGAGCTGCGCAGCCGGCTCGCCCACGCCAGCCCCGGCTGGCTCGTGCTCGGCGTCGCGCTGAAGCTCCTCTCGGGGTTCGGCTACGTGGCCGTCTTTCGCATGGTCTTCTGCCGCATGATGTCCTGGCGGGTGAGCTTTCAGATCGGCATGTCCGAGCTCGGCGCCAACGCGCTGATCCCGACGGGCGGCGCCGGCGGCCTCGCGCTCGGCGCCTGGGCGCTCAAACGCGGGGGTATGGGCGGCGAGGAGATCGCCAAGCGGACGGTCGCCTTCTTCCTGCTGACGAGCCTGCCCAACGTGCTCGGCGTGATCGTGCTCGGCGTCGCGCTCGGCTTGGGCGCGATCGGCGGCGAGGGCAACCTGCTGCTGACGCTGCTGCCGGCCGCGATCGCGGCGCGCGCGATCGCGCTGGCGATCTTCGCCGGGCGCATCGCCAAGCGGCTCAGCGAGCGCATGGACAGGCGCCGCGACGGCGAGCCCTCCAAGCGCGAGCTGCTCGTCGTGAAGACGCTCGGCGCGATCGGCGACGGCGTCAGCGAGGCGCTCGCGCTGCTGCGCGAGGGCAACGTCGTGCTGATCCTCGGCCTGATCGCCTACCTCGCGTTCGACGTGATGATCGTGTGGGCCACCTTCCACTCGCTCGGCCCGCGCCGCCGCTGGCGATCCTCTGGATCGCCTACCTGATCGGCGAGCTCGGCGGCCTGATCCCGGTGCCCGGGGGGATCGGCGGCGTCGACGCCGGCCTCGTCGGCACGCTCGCGCTGTACGGCGTGTCGCTGACCTCTGCGACCGGCGCCGTGCTCGCCTACCGCGCGATCGCGCTGTGGGTTCCGGCGCTCGTCGGCGGCGTGGCCTTCCTCGCGCTGCGGCGCACGCTACGCGAGGAGGCCGAGCAGATCGCCGTCTGCGCGCCGCAGCAGGAGATCGAGGTGATCGGGCTCGGGCGCGTGACGATCGGCGAGCGCCCGTGAGGCTCAGCTGGCGTGGGATGATGCGTCGCGGATCGTCGGTCGATCAGGCGGGGCCGCAATCGAACACAAAGGACGAAGATGTCGATCTCCAAGTACGAGTCGGAGCAGATCGAGCAAGCCAACGCGACCGGGCAAGACGCCGGTCGTCTTCATCCACGGCCTGTGGCTGCTGCCGAGCAGCTGGGACCGCTGGGCGGCGGTCTTCGAGCAGGCCGGCTACGCGCCGCTCACGCCGGGCTGGCCGGACGACCCGCAGACGGTCGAGCGAGGCCAACGCCAACCCGGAGGTCTTCGCCCACAAGACGGTCGGCCAGGTCGCCGACCACTTCGCCGAGGTGATCGAGCGGCTCGCCAAGAAGCCGGCCGTCATCGGGCACTCCTTCGGCGGGCTGCTGACGCAGATCGTCGCCGGGCGCGGGCTCTCGGCGGCGTCGGTGGCGATCGACCCGGCGCCGTTTCGCGGCGTGCTGCCGCTGCCGATCTCGGCGCTGAAGTCGGCCAGCCCGGTGCTCGGCAACCCGGCCAACCGCAACCGCGCGGTGCCGCTCACCTACGAGCAGTTCCGCTTCGGCTTCGCCAACGCCGTCAGCGAGGACGAGGCCAAGGAGCTGTACGACGACCTACGCCGTGCCGGCCGCCGGCGCTGCCGCTGTTCCAGGCGGCGACGGCCAACCTCAACCCGTGGACCGAGGCGAAGGTCAACAGCAAGAACCCCGAGCGCGGGCCGCTGCTGATCATCTCCGGCGAGAAGGACAACACGGTCCCGTGGGCGATCGCCAACGCCTCCTACAAGAAGCAGAAGCGCAACGAGGGCGTCACCGAGATCGTCGAGATGCCGGACCGCGGGCACGCGCTGACGATCGACAGCGGCTGGCGCGAGGTCGCCGACACCGCGCTCGCGTTCGTCAAGCGCTTCGCGTGAGGCGCGCGGGCCGGTGAGCGAGCAGGTGGCGGGCAAGCCGCGGATCGAGCTCGTGCTGGCGGACGTCGACGGCACGCTGGTGACCGACGACAAGCGGCTGACCGATCGCGCGATCGCGGCCGTGCGCTCGCTCCAAGAGGCCGGCGTGAAGTTCGCCGTCACGAGCGGGCGCCCGCCGCGCGGGATGGAGATGCTCGTCGAGCCGTTGGCGCTCGAGCTGCCGCTGGCGGCGTTCAACGGCGGCCTGTTCGCGCGCCCCGACATGTCGGTGATCGAGGAACGCTCGATCGACTCCCGGCTCGTCGCGCAGATCGTCGAGCTGATCGGCGGTCACGGGCTCGACGTCTGGCTGTACCGCGGCTCGGACTGGCTGCTGCGCGACGAGCATGTCGCCGCATGTGCGCAAAGAGGCCGACACGGTTCGCTTCGAGCCGACGGTCGTCAAGAGCTTCGAGGGCATCACCGAGCGGATCGCGAAGATCGTCGGCGTCAGCGACGATCTCGACGCCGTGGCCGAGGCCGAGGCGGACGCGCGCGCGAAGTTCGGCGAGCACGTCTCGGCGGCGCGCTCGCAGCCGTACTACCTGGACGTGACCCATCCGGAGGCGAACAAGGGCGCCGTGCTGCACCACCTCTCGCGCACCTTCGAGATACCGCTCGAGCGGATCGCGACGCTCGGCGACCAGCCCAACGACATGCTGATGTTCGACGGCGCCGGCCTGAGCATCGCGATGGGCAACGCCGGCGAGCAGGTCAAACGCGCGGCGAGCAAGGTGACCGAGTCCAACGAGCACGAGGGCTTCGCGCTCGCGATCGAGCGGTTCGTGCTCGGTCGTATATAGTTAACCACATGGCTAACCAAGCAACGCTCGACCGCGCGTTCGCGGCCTGCGCGCACCCGATACGCCGCGGCATCGTCGAACGCCTGGCGGCACGCGAGGACGCGGATTCCGAAGCTGCGGCGGGGGCCGGCATGACGGTGGGCGAAGCGACACGCGACTTCGCCGTGTCGAAGCCGGCGATCAGCCGGCACCTGCGCGTGCTCGAGGAAGCGGGCGCGATCGTGCGCGTGATCGACGGGCGCACGCACCGCCTGCGCCTGGCCGAGCAGCCGTTCGACGACGCGGCCGACTGGATCTCCCAGCTGCAGCGGATGTGGCAGCGCAAGTTCGACGTCGTCGAGCAGTTCATCGCCGAGAACCGCGAGGACGCCACCGGCGCGGGCACGGCGGCCGGAGGCTCGGCGTGAGCGCGAGCGAGGTCGCCGCCTTCCGCATGGAGCGGACGTTCGCGGCGACGCCGGAGGAGGTGTTCGACGCGTGGACCAACCCGGTCGTGCTCGAGCGCTGGTGGGCGGCGGCGCCGGCGTGGAGCTCGCCCGGCTGCGATGTCGACCTGCGCGTCGGCGGGCGCTACACGCTGCGCATGCTCGGCGACGACGGCGAGCTGCACGTTGTCGCCGGCGAGTACCGCGAGGTCACGCGCCCGAGCCGGCTCGTGTTCACGTGGTGCTGGCAGGACGAGGGCGGACCGCATCCGGGCCACGTCAGCCTCGTCGCGATCGACTTCCACGGCGACGGCGAGCGCACGACGGTCGTGCTCGAACACAGCGGCCTGCCCTCGCAGCAGTCGCGCGAAGGCCACGGCGAAGGATGGAACGCGTGCCTCGACAACCTCGCCCGGCGCGTGTTCGATTCCGATTAGTTTTATCTATTAATAATTAATATAAATAAGAACAGGAGACAGGTGAAATGGGTAAGTATCTATTTGCGTATCAAGGCGGCATGATGGCCGACACCGACGAGCAGCGCCAGGCCGCGATGCAGGCGTGGGGCGCGTGGTTCGGCAAGCTCGGCGCCGCGATCGTCGACCCGGGTAACCCGTTCGCCGGCTCGACCTCCGTCAGCGGCGGCGGAGCCGGTGGCGAGGTCGCCTCGAAGCTGACCGGCTACACCGTGATTCAGGCCGACAGCCTCGACGCCGCGAGCGCGCTGGCCGAGGGTTGTCCCGTGTTCGACGGCGGCGGCAGCGTCGACGTGTACGAGACGATCGAGGTGTCGATGTAGGCGCGGCGCCCGAGGCAGAACGCGATGGCCTACGACGAGGATCTCGCCAACCGCATCCGCGAGCTGCTCGCGGACGAGGAAGGCGTCACCGAGATGTCGATGTTCGGCGGCCTCGCGTTCCTGCTCGGCGGCAACATGGCCGTCGCCGCCTCCGGCCAGGGCGGGCTGCTCGTGCGCGTCGATCCCGCCGAGCGGCGAGCGGCTGCTGTCCAGCCCTCACGCAAGCGCGATGGTGATGCGCGGGCGCGAGATGAGCGGGTGGATCCGCGTCGACGGCGAGGGCGTTCGGAGCAAGCGCCGGCTGGTCCCCTGGGTGCGGCGGGGCGTGCTGTTCGCGCGCGCCCTGCCGGCCAAGGGCTGAGCGCTTTTCGACCCGCCCCGCGCCCGCCGCTCCCGGCCGTGCATCGAGTCGCGTCGGTGCGTCAGCTCAGCGCGTACGTGCCCGGCTCGATCTGCGCGGTCCGGCGCCGGTACGTGCTCCACAGCCACGGCCACTGGCTGGGGTCGTTGCCGTTCTCGTCGACGTACCAGCTCGTGCAGCCCGTGTGCCAGACGGTCTCGGCGAGCGTCGCGCGCAGCTCGCCGGTTGAACGCCTCGGCCGTCTCGCGTCGCACCTCGATCGCGTCGCGCGCCGGCGCGCTCGAGCTCGCCGAGCGCCGCGATCACGTGGTCGACGCCCGCCTCGATCGTGTAGATGACCGAGCCCGTGCCGCCGTTGGTGTTCGGCCCGTACAGCAGGAACATGTTCGGGAAACCGGGCACGCTCATGCCGAGGTACGCGCTGCGCGACCTCCGCCCACTCCTCGGCGAGCGTGCGCCCGCCGGCGCCGACGATCTCCATCGGCGCGACGAAGCGCGTGCGACTGAAAGCCGGTCGCCAGCACGAGCACGTCGGCGGGGCGCTCGCTGCCGTCGGCGAGTGCGCAGGCCGGTCGGCGTGACCGCCGCGATCCGCTCGGTGACAGCTCGACGTTCGGCCTTGGTCAGCGTCGGGTACCACTCGTCGGTGAGCATCAGTCGCTTGCAGCCGACCTCGTCGCTGCGGCGTCACCTTCGCGCGCAGCTCGGGGTCGTCGATCGCCTTGCTCGATCTGCCGGCGGCCGACCGCGCGAAACGGCGCCAGCAGCCAGCGTTGGCTGGTCATCGCCGCCGCGCCGACCTCCATGAAGGCGAACACGGCCATGCGATCCAGGCGCTGCAGCGCCGGGAAGCGCTCGAACAGGCGCTGCGTGCGCTGGCGAGTAGGCGAAGTCCATCTTCGGGAACGTCCAGCCGGGCGAGCGCTGGTAGACGTCGAGCGTGCTCGACCAGCGGCTGGATCGCCGGCACGGCCTGGATCGCGCTGCAGCCCGTGCCGACGACCGCCACGCGCTTGCCGGCCAGCTCGACGTCGTGGCGCCAGCGCGCCGTGTGGAAGGCCGGGCCGGCGAAGCTGTCGAGCCCGGGGAGCGAGCGGCACCTTCGGGACCGACAGCTGGCCGCAGGCGGTGATCAGCACGTCGGCCTCGTGCGTCCCGGCGCTGGTCTGCAGCACCCACTTGCCGCGCTGCTCGTCCCAGCGCGCGCTGCGTCACCTCGGTGTTCGTGCGGATCTGCTCGAGCACCCCGTTGCGGCGCGCGACGTCCTCGAGGTAGGCCTGGATCTCGGCCTGCGGCGCGTAGCGGCGCGACCAGTGAGGCGTTCGGTGCGAAGGCGAACTCGTACAGGTGCGAGGGGACGTCGCACGCCGCGCCGGGATAGGTGTTGTGATGCCACACGCCGCCGACGCGCTCGCCGCGCTCGAACACGGTCACGTCGTCGATAGCCCGCGCGGCGCAGCATCGTGACGGCGCCGACGCCGCCGAAGCCGCGCGCCGACGACCGCGATCGAGATCGCGCGGGACCGAGCGGAACCGTTCCCGTCTGCGTGAGCGGCGCTAACCATCGAAACGAAAGGTACCGCGCATCGCTTGGCGGGCTCAGGCGACGGCGAGCTGGAGCGCGACCAGCGCGCCGATCGAGGCAAAGCAGAGCACGTGCTCGCGAAAGATCGACCGGGCAAGCGCGCTCTGGCGCTCCAGCGCGTCGTCGTCGCGGGCACCGAGCCGCACCGCGTTCGGCACCGTGCGAGCGGCCACCAGCGCGATCGGCGCGACGGCGAGCGCGAGCGACACCCATGCCGCCGGCGCTCGGAACGTCGCCGTCTGCGATCTCGACGACGACGGCCGCGATCGTCGCCAGCATCACCGTCGCGATCAGCCGGTTCATCGGTCGCGCCGCCGTCGTCACGCGCGCGTAGTAGGCCGCGATCGAGGACAGGCGCTGCTCCGGCAGCTCGCGATCTTGCTGCCCGAGCACCTGCACGTCGAACATCAGGTCGAACCACAGCACGGCCAGCAGGAAGCCTGCCCCGGCCGTGACGAACGCGCTCATCGCGCCGGCTCGCTCGCGCCGCTCACGCGTTCGCGCCCTTGACGCGCTCGCCCTTCGGGTCGAACAGCGGCTCGCGCGCGACCTCGCCCGCGACCCACTCGCCGAAGATGTCGATCTCGACCGCCGTGCCGACGTCGAGCTCGGCCGGCAGGTAGGCGTAGGCGATCGAGCGCTCGACCGTGTAGCCGTAGCCGCCGCTCGTCACGCGGCCGACGATCTCGCCGCCGACGCGCACCGGCTCGTTGCCGAGCGCGACCGAGCGCGGGTCGTCGAGCACGATGCAGCGCAGCGCGCCGGCGCGGCGCGGCTCGCGTCGCGCGAGCGCGTCGCGCGCCGATGAAGCTCCTTGTCGTCGCGCGACGCAGAAGCCGAGGCCGGCCTCGTAGCGGCGTCTCGTCGGGCGTGATGTCGGCGCGCCCACACGCGGTAGCCCTTCTCCAGGCGCAGCGAGTCGATCGCGCGGTAGCCGCCGGCGACCAGCCCGTGCGGCTCGCCCGCCTCCCACAGCGTCCGCCACAGCCCGGCGCCGTACTCGGTCGGGCAGTAGAGCTCCCAGCCGAGCTCGCCGACGAACGTCACGCGCAGCGCGCGCACCGGCACGTCGCCGACGGTCGAGCTCGCGCATGTGCATGTAGCCGAAGTCGAGCGGGTCGGGCGTCAGCGGCGCGAGGACGTCGCGGGCGCGCGGGCCCCACAGCGCGAAGCACGCCCAGCGCGAGGTCACGTCGGTCAGCGCGCACCGAGCCGTCGTCGCGGCAGCGTGGCGGCGGATCCAGGTCAGGTCGTGGTTGCCGAACGCGGTGCCGGTGACGATCGGGAACAGCTCCTCGCGCCACGCGCGTGACCGTGAAGTCGCACTCGATCCCGCCGCGGCGGTTGAGCATCTGCGTGTAGGTGATCTGCGCCGACGTCGCGCGCGACGCGGTTGTCGCACAGCCGCTCGAGCAACGCGGCGGCGCCCGGGCCCGACGACCTCGAGCTTGGCGAACGAGGACTCGTCGAACAGCCCGGCCGCGCTCGCGCGTGGCGCGGTGCTCGGCGCCGATCGCCGGCGACCAGTGCATCCCCGCCCAGCCGCGCGGGCGCAGCGACTCGTCGCCGGCCGCGGCGTTGGACTCGTACCAGTTGACCCGCTCCCAGCCGGACTTCTCGCCGAACGCCGCGCCGTGCTCGGCGTGCCAGCGCGTAGGCGCTCGAGACGCCGCAGCGGCCGGCCGGCCTGGCGCTCGTGGCCGGGGTAGCGGATGTCGTAGTAGGTCTCGTAGACCTCCTTGCGTGCGCTTCAGCGTGTAGCGTCGGCGAGCGGTAGTGCGGCGCCGAAGCGGCGGATGTCCATCTCCCAGAGGTCGAGCTCGCGGCTCGCCGGCGACGATCCACTCGGCCATCACCTTGCCGATGCCGCCGGCGCCCGCCAGCCCGTGCGCGCAGAAGCCGGCGGCGACGAAGAAGCCGCGCGACCTCGGTCTCGCCGAGGCAGAACTCGTTGTCGGGCGTGAACGCCTCGGGGCCGTTGATCAGCTTGCGTGACCGTGACGTCCTCCATCGCCGGCACGCGCCTGCGCGAGTTCTCGGCGATCTCCTCGAAGCGCGGCCAGTCCTCCTCGAGCAGGCGGCCGTTGAAGTCCGGCGGGATCGCGTCGAGCAGGTCGCTCGTCCAGCGACCACGGCGCGCTGTGGCGCTCGTAGCCGCCCATCACCAGGCCCGCCGCCCTCCTCGCGGAAGTAGATCGAGCAGGTCGGGGTCGCGCAGCGTCGGCAGGTGCTCGCCCGGCGCGCGCTCGCGGAACGGCTGCGTGACCAGGTACTCGTGCGCGAACGGGATGATCGGGACGCGCACGCCGGCCATGCGCCCGATCTCGCGCCGCGAACATGCCGCCGGCGTTGACGACGACCTCGGCCTCGATCGGCCCCCACTCGGTCTGCACGCCGCGCACGCGGCCGTCGCGCGACGTCGATCCCGGTCACGCGCGTGTGCGTGAAGATCTGCACGCCGCCCTCGCGCGCGCCCTCGGCCAGCGCGTAGGTCAGCTGCGACGGGTCGAGGTAGCCGTCGGTCGGCAGGTAGGACGCGCAGCGCACGCCGTCGGTGACCATCAGCGGGAACAGCTCCCGCGCCTCCTCGGCGCGAGATCAGCTCGAGCGGCAGCCCGAAGGTCTGCGCCCAGGCGACCTGGCGGATGCACCTCCTGCTCGCGCTCGGGCGTGCACGCCAGGCGGATCCCGCCGCACTCGACCCAGCCGCAGTCGAGCGTGCGGTAGAGCTCGACCGAGTCCATCATCATCCGCGTCAGCGAGACGCTCGCCGCGCAGCTGCCCGACGAGCCCGGCCGAGTGGAACGTCGAGCCGCTCGTCAGCTCGTTGCGGTCGAGCAGCACGACGTCGCGCTCGCCGAGCTGCGCCAGGTGGTAGGCGATCGACGTGCCGCCGACGCCGCCGCCGACGATCACGACGCGGGCGCGGTCCGGGCAGCTCACGCGGTCGCGGCATCGCGCAGCCAGCTCCTCGAAGTCGGGGGTCGGCGGCGGCTCGCCCGCAGCCGCTCGAAGTGCTCGTCGGCGTAGCCGGCGAAGTCGAAGTCGAGCGTCGAGATCAGCGCCCTGCACGACGCCCCACAGCGCCTCGCGGGCGTCGGAGATCGACGCGCATCAGCCGCAGCGCGGCGCAGCCGCGCGTCGGTGCGGCGGCTCGCCGAAGTAGGCGCGCCAGCAGCGCGCTCGTCGGTCGCCTCGGTCGAAGCTCGTTGTTGACCGCCAGGTTGCCGAGGTCGAAGTAGCGGTCGCCCATCCCGGCGTACTCCCAGTCGACGAGCAGCACGCGCTCGCCGTCGGCGCAGGATCAGGTTGCCCGGCCAGCAGGTCGTTGTGGCAGGGGACGCGGCTCGGTCGGGCGGCAGCGCCGCGACGATCCGCGTCGGCCAGCGTCGCGGCGCCGCGTCGTAGCCGTCGGGCAGCGCGCGCCGCGCGCTCGGCGACGCGCGGCGTAGTCGTCGAGCAGATCGCGGAACCGCAGAAGCGCGCCGGCAGCGCACGGCGCGAGTCGTGGAACGCGCGCAGCGCGCGCGCGACCTGCGCTCGGCGCGGCTCGCAGCGCGCCTCCGGCGTCGAGCGCGCGCGCCGGCGACGAACGCGCGTGACCAGGCACGTCCGCTCGGCGAACGCAGCGACCGCCGGGCGCGATGCCCAGCGCGCGCCGCCGCGCTCGTCGCGAGCGCGCTCGGCCGCGCGGTCGATCCCGAGCAGCTCGGTGTCCTTGCCCGGGCAGCCGCAGCGACGTAGTCCGCGCCGCCGAGCGCGCACGCGGTAGTTGCGGTTGGTGATGCCGCCGTCGAGCGCGCGCGGCTCGCCCTGCGAGCGGCGCCGAGCTCGGCCTCGAGGCGTCGCGAGCATGCGCGTCGAGCTCGGGCCATCGCGCGGTCGACTCTGACGCATAAGGCTCGCGACCTATACCTTCAGCGCCGTGACGCAGACGGTACCGTTCGCGGGACGGACCGATGACGCTCGAGAGCTGCGGGCGGAGGTCGACGCGGGCGAGATCGACACCGTCCTGCTCGCGCTGACCGACATGCAGGGGCGCCTGCAGGGCAAGCGCCTGCACCGCGCGCCACTTCCTCGACGAGGTCGCCGAGCACGGCGCCGAGGGCTGCAACTACCTGCTCGCCGTCGACGTCGAGATGAACACCGTCGACGGCTACGCGATGTCGCTCGTGGGAGCGCGGCTACGGCGACTTCGTGATGCGCCCGACCTCGACACGCTGCGCCGCGTGCCGTGGCAGGAGGGCACCGCGATGTGCCTGGCCGACGTCGCCTGGCAGGACGGCAGCGACGTGGTCGCCTCGCCGCGCCAGATCCTGCGCGCGCCAGCTCGCGCGGCTCGCCGAGCGCGGCTGGACGCGCGAACGCCGGCACCGAGCTCGAGTTCATCGTCTTCCGCGACAGCTACGAGGAGGCGTGGGACAAGCGGCTACCGCGACCTCGAGCCCGGCCAACCTCTACAACGTCGACTACTCGCTGCTCGGCACCGCGCGCGTCGAGCCGCTGATCCGCCGGATCCGCAACGCGATGGACGGCGGCCGGGCATGGTCGTCGAGGACTCCAAGGGCGAGTGCAACTTCGGCCAGCACGAGATCAACTTCCGCTACGCCGACGCGCTGCGCACCGCCGACGAGCACGCGATCTACAAGAACGGCGCCAAGGAGATCGCCGCCCAGGAGGGCATGGCGATCACCTTCATGGCCAAGTTCGACGAGCGCGAGGGCAACTCGTGCCACATCCACCTCTCGCTGCGCCGACGCCGACGGCGCCGCTGTTCGCCGCGACGAGCGCGCTGTTCGACGCGTTCCTCGCCGGCCAGCTCGCGACGCTGCGCGAGCTGACGCTGCTGCTGGCGCCGAACATCAACTCCTACAAGCGCTTCGCCGCCGGCTCGTTCGCGCCGACGACGGTCGCGTGGGGCCACGACAACCGCACGTGCGCGCTGCGCGTCGTCGGCCACGGCGCCGTCGCTGCGCTTCGAGAGCCGCGTCGGCGGCGCCGACCTGCAACCCGTACCTGGCGCTCGCGCGCTGATCGCCGCCGGGCTGCACGGCGTCGAGCACGGGCTCGAGCTCGAGCCGGCGTTCGAGGGCAACGCCTACGACGCGGCCGAGCAAGCCGCGCGTGCCGACGACGCTGCGCGAGGCGCGCGACCTGTTCGCGCGGCAGCGCGCGTCGCGCGCGCGGCGTTCGGCGACGAGGTCGTCGACGCACTACCTCAACGCCGCCGACGTCGAGCTCGCGGCCTTCGACGCCGCCGTCACCGACTGGGAGCGCGTCCGCGGCTTCGAGCGGCTGTGAGCCGGCGGCTGGAGCGGTCGAGCCCGACTGGCGCGATCGAGCCGAGCGTCCTGTCCGGGAGACGGTCTTCGCGCCCGGTCCGCTCGCAGACCGCCTTCGAGGAGACCGTCGACCGGCTCGGCACCGCGATCAAGCTCGGGCTGCTGCCGCCCGGCGCGCGGCTGCCGGCCGAGCGCGAGCTGTGCGCGCGGCTCGGGATCGCGCGCTCGACGCTGCGCCAGGCGCTGACCGCGCTGGCGCAGAGCGGCCACCTGCGCGCGACGCGCGGGCGCGGCGGCGGGACGTTCGTCGCCGACCCGCTGCCGCCGGCCGAGCCGCCCTCGGACGAGCGTGCTCGCGCAGCTGGCGCGAGACCTGCGACGAGCGCCTGGCGCGTCGAGGTCGGCGTCGCCGTGCTCGCCGCCGAGCGCGCCGAGCCGGCGGCGCTGGAGCGCGCTCGACGAGCTCGTCGCCGAGCGCGATGGACGACGCTCGACGACTTCGCCGGCCTACCGCCAGGCCGACGTGCGCTTCCACGTCGGCGCTGGCCGAGAGCGACCGGCAGCGCCGCGGCTGGTCGCGCGCGATGACCGAGGCGCAGGGCGCGATGACCGACCTGATCGCCCACATCGCCCACCCGCCCGAGGTGCTCGCGCTCCTCCAACGAGCAGCACCGCCGGCTCGTCGCCGCCGTGCGCGAGCGCGACGCCGCGCGCGCGGCAGGCGCGATGACCGAGCACCTGCACGGCACCGAGCACGTCCTCGCCGGGCTGCTGCCCGGCGGCTGATCGGCGGCGACGTGGGCTCGATCGACGCGCTGGACCTCCGACTCGTCCGGCAGTAGCGTCGCGCGATCGTAGAGGCACGGACTGCGTCAGCACCTTTACGGGTTGGCCATGCGCACTGCCGTCGAGAGGAGCCTATCGCATGATCGGACGCGCGATGCAGCAGCCGACGACGCCTGTACCGCGCTGGACGAGACAACGCCTCGCCGAGCTCGGCTACAAGCAGGAGCTGAAGCGCGGCTGGAGCGGCTTCTCAGAACTTCGCGATCTCGTTCACGATCATCTCGATCCTGGCCGGCTGCTTCACGACCTACGGCCAGGCGTGGAACAACGGCGGCCCGGTCGCGATCTCGATCGGCTGGCCGGTGATCTCGATCCTGATCCTGATCATCGGCTTCTGCATGTCCGAGCTCGTCTCGGCCTACCCGACCGCGGGCGGCATCTACTGGTGGGCGTCGAAGCTCGGCGGCGCCGGCTGGGGCTGGTTCACCGGCTGGTTCAACCTGATCGGGCTGATCGCGGTCATCGCGTCGGTCGACTACGGCGCCGCGATGTTCCTCAACACGACTGCTCGGCCTCTACAACGTCGACTTCGTTCAACGGCGCCTCGGCCGACGCCGCACGACGTTCCTGCACGGCACGTTCGTCCTGTTCGCTGATCATCCTCGCGCTCCACGCGGTCGATCAACATCTGCCGGCAGCCACCTCGTCGCGCTGTTCAACGGCGTCTCGGTCTGGTGGCACGTCGTCGGCGTGCGCGGTGATCCTCGATCGTGCTGATCGTCGTGCCGGGCCATCACCAGAGCCTCGACTTCGTCTTCACCGAGCGCTTCAACAACTCCGGCTTCGGCATCCAGCATGTACTGGTTCTACGTGCTGCCGCTCGGCTTCCTGCTGACGCAGTACACGATCACCGGCTTCGACGCCTCCGCGCACATCTCCGAGGAGACGCACGGCGCCGCCGACGTCGGCCGCCAAGGGCGTCTGGCGGTCGATCTTCTACTCGGCGATCATCGGCTGGATCCTGCTGCTGGCGATCACGTTCGCCGCGACCGCACGTCGGCGAAGTCAACAAGCAGGCGGCCGGCGGTCGTACGTCGCGATCGCGATCCTCGAGACGCGCGCTGAGCACGGCCTGGGTCGAAGTTCGTGCTCATCATCTCGACCGTCGGGCAGCTGTTCTGCGGCATGGCGTGCCTGACCAGCGCGTCGCGCATGATGTTACGCGTTCAGCCGCGACGGCGCGATCCCGGGCTGGCGCATCTGGAGCAAGGTCAACGTCGAACGCGTGCCGACCAACGCGGTCGATCTTCATGGCGGTGCTCGCGCGGCTGATCATCACGTGCCCGGCGCTACTTCCCGGCAACAAGGACGGCGATCGACCGGTCGCCTTCTTCGCGGTCGTCTCGATCGCCGTGATCGGCCTCTACATCGCCTACGTGATCCCGATCTACCTGCGCTGGCGGATGGGCGACGAGTTCGAGCCCGGGCCGTGGACGCTCGGCAAGCAAGTACAAGTGGATGAACCTGATCGCGACGATCTGGGTCGGGCTGATCGCGATCATCTTCATCCTGCCGTTCTCGCCGGGCGGCGTGCCGTGGCGCAAGGACTTCGACTGGAGCCTGGTCAACTACGCGCCGATCGTGACGGGCGGGCGTGATCGCTGATCGTCGGCATCTGGTGGCTGCGTCAGCGCGAACGCACGTTCACCGGCCCGCGTCACACGATCGCCGAGATCGATGCCGAGCTCGGCGGCGCCGCGCCCGGCACAAGCGCCGTAGCGAGCAGGCGATGAGCGACACGCTGTCGGTCATCGAGCCCGCCACCGAGGAGGTGCTCGCGGAGATCCCGCGCGCGGGCCGGGGAGGTCGACGCGGCGGTCGCGCGCGCCAAGGCGGCGTTGCCGGCGTGGCGCGCGCTCGCGCCCGGCGACGCGCGCGGGCTGCTGCGCGACTCGCCGACGCGCTGGCGGCGCAGCTCGAGGAGCTCGCCCTGCTCGAGGCGCGCAACGCCGGCAAGCCGATCGGCGACGCGCGCGGCGAGATGGCGATGGTCGTCGACACCTTCCGCTACTACGCCGGCGCGCCCGAGCGGCTGCTCGGCGACACGATCCCGGTCGCCGGCGGGCAGGCGTTCACGGTCCGCGAGCCGCTCGGCGTCGTCGGCGCTGATCGCGCCGTGGAACTTCCCGCTGACGATCGCCTCGTGGAAGCTCGCGCCGGCGCTCGCGGCGGGCAACACGGTCGTGCTCAAGCCGGCCGAGCTGACGCCGCTGACCGCGCTGCGCTTCGCCGAGATCGCGCTCGAGGCGGGCTGCCCGAGGGCGTGGTCAACGTCGTCGTCGGCCCGGGCAGCGTCTGCGGCGCGCGGCTCGTCGAGCACCCCGACGTCGCCAAGATCGCCTTCACCGGCTCGACCGAGGTCGGGCGCTCGATCGCCGCCGGCGCGGCGCAGACGATCAAGCGCGTGACGCTCGAGCTGGGCGGCAAGTCGGCCAACGTCGTCTTCGCCGACGCCGACCTCGAGGCCGCCGCCGCGGCGGCGCCGGGGGCGGTGTTCGGCAACGCCGGCCAGGACTGCTGCGCGCGCTCGCGGATCCTCGTGGAGCGAGCGGCGCTGTCGATCGCGTTCATGGAGCTGCTCGGCGAGGCCGTCGCGCGAGATCGCGCGTCGGCGACCCGCTCGACGAGGCGACCGCAGATGGGGCCGCTGATCTCGGCCGCCCAGCGCGAGACCGTCGCGTCGTTCCTCGACGGCGGCGAGCCGGTCGCGATCCGCGGCAGCGGCGCCCGACGGGCCGGGCTTCTGGTTCGCGCCGACCGTGCTGTGCCCGGTCGACCCCGGCGCGCGCGTCGCGCGCGAGGAGATCTTCGGGCCGGTCGCCGCCGTGATCCCGTTCCGCGACGAGGCCGAGGCGGTGCGCGCTCGCCAACGACACGATCTACGGGCTCTCGGGCTCGGTCTGGACGCGCGACGGCGCGCGCGCGCTGCGCGTCGCGCGCGCGATCGAGACCGGCGTGCTCTCGATCAACTCGAACACGCTCGGTGCGCGTGACGACGCCGTTCGGCGGCTTCAAGCAGTCGGGCTACGGCCGCGAGCTCGGGCCGCACGCGCTCGACGCCTACACCGAGGTCAAGACCGATCTACTACGCGACGGGGTGAGCGCATGAGCGCTCGAGGGCAAGGTCTGCGTGATCACCGGCGCCGCGCGGCGGGATCGGCGCCGCGACGGCCGCAGCTGTTCGCGCGCGAGGGCGCGACCGTCGTCGGCGTCGACCTGCGCGACGGCGCGCCCGGCGACCTCGTCGCTGCGCGTCGACGTCACCGACGAGGAGCGGTGCATCGAGATGTACGCGCGCGTGCGCGAGCAGTTCGGCCGCATCGACGTGCTGTTCAACAACGCCGGCATCTCGCCGACCGACGACGCCTCGGTGCTCGACACGACGCTCGAGGCCTGGCAGCGCGTGCAGGACGTCAACCTGCGCAGCGTCTTCCTCTGCTGCAAGCACGGCATCCCGCACCTGCTCGACGGCGGGCGGCGGCTCGGTCATCAACACCGCCTCGTTCGTCGCGGTGATGGGCGCGGCGACCTCGCAGATCTCCTACACCGCCTCCAAGGGCGGCGTGCTCGCGCTGTCGCGCGAGCTCGGCGTCGAGTTCGCGCGCCGCGGCGTGCGCGTCAACGCGCTCTGCCCGGGCCCGGTCGACACGCCGCTGCTGCGCGAGCTCTCGCCAAGGACCCCGAGCAGGCGGCGCGGCGGCTCGTGCACGTGCCGATGGGGCGCTTCGCGCGCGCCGAGGAGATCGCCAACGGCGCGCTGTTCCTCGCCAGCGACGAGTCGAGCTTCGTCACCGCCTCGACGTTCCTCGTCGACGGCGGGCTCAGCGGCGCCTACACGACGCCGCTGTAGCGTGGGGGCCGTGCAGGCGGTCTGGGACAGGGAGGACGCGGGCGGGGACGGCCACGGCTTCGCCGAGTTGAGCGCGCGCGTGGACCTCGACGCGGCGCAGCGCGCGATCGCGCGCGGCGCCGTGCAGACGCCCGCGATCGCAAGCGCCGACCTGAGCGAGCTCGCCGGCGGCCCGGTCGTGCTGAAGGCCGAGTCGCTGCAGGTCTCGGGCTCGTTCAAGCTGCGCGGCGCGCTGTCCAAGCTGGCCGCGCTCGGCGCCGGTGCGAACGGCGGCCTGATCGCGGCGAGCGCCGGCAACCACGCGCGCGCCGTCGCCCAGGCGGCGCGGATCGCGGGCGTCGGCTGCGAGGTGTTCATGCCGCGCGACGCGCCCGTCTCGAAGGTCGCCGCGGTCGAGCGCCTCGGCGCCAGCGTACGCCTCAGCGGCGGATCGGTCGAGGAGGCCGTCGAGCTCGCCGCGGCGCGCGCCGCGGAGACGGGCGCGGCGTTGATCCACCCGTTCGACGACCTCGACGTGATCGCCGGGCAGGGCACGCTCGGCTTGGAGCTGCTGCGCCAGCTGCCCGACCTCGCGCGCGTCGTCGTGCCGGTCGGCGGCGGCGGCCTGGCGAGCGGGATCGGCATCGCGCTGCGCCGCGAGCGCCCCGAGGTCGAGCTGATCGGCGTGCAGGCGAGCGCGTGCGCGACGCTGCCGCAGGCGCTGCGCGACGCGTCGGCCGACGCGGGCGTGCCCGAGGTGCCGGCCGCCGCGACGATCGCCGACGGGATCGCGCTGAAGCGACCCGGCAAGTTGACGCTGCCGCTGCTGCGCGAGCTCTTGCACTCGGTCGAGACGGTCAGCGAGGAGCAGATCGCCGACGCGATGGTGCTGCTCGCCGAACGCGTCAAGCTCGTCGCCGAGGGCGCCGGCGCCGTCTCCGTCGCGGCGGTGCTGAGCGGCCGGCTGGCGCCGATCGCGGGCACGACCGTCGCGATCGTCTCCGGCGGCAACGTCGACAACGGGCTGCTCGCCTCGCTGCTGCGCCGCCACGAAACGGCGGCCGGCAGGCGTGTGCGCGTGTTCACGCGCGTGCCCGACCGGCCGGGGGCGCTCGCCGAGCTGCTCAACCTGATCGCGGCTCAGCGCGTCAACCTCGTCAGCCTCGAGCACGTGCGCGAGGCGATCTCGCTGCACGTGCGCGAGACGGGCGTCGAGCTGACGCTCGAGACGCGCGGGCCCGAGCACACCGAGCAGCTGCGCCGCGCGATGGAGGGCGCCGGCTATGAGGTGAGCTTCGAGTAGGGCCGATTGGGCGTAGGCTCTGCGGCGTGAGCCCCGCGCACAAGGTCCATCACCTCGCCTGCGGCACGATGTGCCCGCATGGCGGGCGGCTGATCAGCGGCGAGGGCAGCGCGCTGGGCAAGGCGCGGATCATCTGCCACTGCCTGCTCGTCGAGGGCAGCGACGGGCTGGTCCTGATCGACACCGGCTTCGGCCTCGACGACATGCGCAACACGCGTCAGCTCGGCATGATCTTCGACACGTTGTTTCGCCCGCAGGCGCGCGAGGCGGAAACCGCGATCGAACAGGTGCGGGCGCTCGGGCACTCGCCCGAGGACGTGCGCCACATCGTCGCCACCCACCTCGACGTCGACCACGCCGGCGGCCTGCCCGACTTCCCCGACGCGCAGGTTCACGTGATCGGCCGCGAGCTGCAGGCCGCGATGAACCCGAACTGGCGCGAACGCGAGCGCTACGTAGCGGTGCACTGGGCGCACGGGCCGAAATGGGTCGAGCACGGCGCCGAAGGCGATGACTGGTTCGGCTTTCAGAGCGTGCGCGTGCTGCCCGGCGTCGAGCCCGAGATCGTGCTCGTGCCGCTGTTCGGCCACACGCGCGGACACACCGGCGTGGCCGTCAAGCAGGGCGAGGGCTGGCTGTTGCACTGCGGCGACGCCTTCTTCCACCGCGGCGAGATGCAGACGCCGCCGAGCTGCCCGCCCGTGCTGAAGGGCTTTCAGAACCTCAACTCGGTCGACAACGGCGCGCGCCGGCAGAACAGCGAGCGCCTGCGCGAGCTCGCGCTGCGCGAGGCCGGCCAGGTCGAGCTGTTCTGCGCGCACGACCCCGTGATGCTCGAGCGGCTGCAGGCCGCCGGCTAGCCGCTCAGCCGTACATCGCGTCGATCGCGCCCGCGTACTTCTCGGCGATCGGCTTGCGCTTGAGCTTCATCGTCGGCGTCAGCTCGTCGCCCGAGGGCAGCCAGTCGCCCTCGACGATCGTGAACTTCTTCACCTGTTCCACTTTCGCGAGCTTCTCGTTGGCCGTGTCGATCCCGGCCTGCACGGCTGCGCGCACCGCTCGTCGTGCGCGAGCTGCTCGAGCGTGCGTCTGCTCGATCCCCTGCGACTGCGCCCACATCGGCGCGAAGTCCGGGTCGAGCACGATCAGTGCCGTGTTGTAGGGGCGCATGTCGCCGATGCAGCAGGCCTGACCGATCAGCGGCGAGGCCGTCTTCAGCGTCGCCTCGATGTTCGCCGGCGACATGTTCTTGCCGCCGGCGCTGATGATCAGCTCCTTCTTGCGGTCGACGATCTTCAGGTAGCCGTCCTCGTCGAACTCGCCGATGTCGCCGGTGCGCAGGAAGCCGTCCTCGGTGAACGCCTCGCGCGGTCTTCTCCGGCAGGTTGCGGTAGCCGAGCATCACCACGTCGGACTTGATCAGCACCTCGCCGTCCTCGTCGAGCTTCAGCTCGACTCCCGGCGCGGCCGGGCCGACCGTGCCGATCTTGATCTTCTGCGTCGGGTTGACCGAGCCCGCGCCGCAGGTCTCGCTCATCCCCCACAGCTCGGCCAGCGGCAGGCCGATCGCGTGGAAGAACTCGAGCACTTCGACGGGCGTCGGCGCGGCGCCGACGTTGATCGCCTCGACCTCGTCGAGCCCGAGCATCGTGCGCAGCCCGGCGAAGATCTCGGCGTCGGCCTTGGCGACCTGCTCGGCGAGCTCGTCGGGCACCGGCTCGCCGGCCTGCTCCAGGCGCACCTTGCGCAGGCTCGCCTCGATCGCGGCCTGCACCTTCTCGCGCTGCTCCTCGGGCTGCGCGGCGAGCATCGTCTCCAGGCCCGCCTTCAGCTTCTCCCAGATGCGCGGCACGGCGAAGAACCAGCTCGGTTTGACCTCGGGCAGGTAGGAGAGCACCTGGCGCGGGTCCTCGCAGCAGGTGATCTGCAGGCCGAACACGATCGGCAGGTAGTGGTGGGCGTTGCGCTCGGCCACGTGCGCCGCCGGCAGCCACGAGATCACGCGCCCGTTCTCGGGGAACTCGATCAGCGCGTCGAGTCCCTCGACGGCGGCGAGCAGGTTGCGGTGGATCAGCTGCACGCCCTTCGGCGGGCCGGTCGTGCCCGAGGTGTAGATCAGCGTCAGCACGTCCGAGCCCTGCAGCTGCGCGACCGACGCATCGACGTCGAAGTCCGGGTTCGAGCCCTCGACGTCGCTCAGCGCGACCGTGCCCTGGGGCGCCTCGCCGTCGATCACGATCACGTGCTCGAGGCCGGGCACGCCCTCGCGCGCCTCGAGCACCTGCGGCAGGTACTGCTGCTCGCAGATCAGCACCTTCGCCTCGGCGTCGCCCAGCAGGTAGCGGATCTGCTCGGGCGAGTACGTGTTGTAGATCGAGAACGGCGTCGCTCCGAGCATCATCGCGGCGAGGTCGCAGAGGTGGAACTCGGGCCGGTTGGAGAGCATCAGCGCGACCGTGTCGCCGCGACCGACGCCGAGCTCGGCCAGTCCACCGGCGAGCGCGTCGACGCGCTCGCGCAGCTCGCCCCACGTGATCGTGAAGGCGTCTTCCTTCGTGCGGATCGCGACCTCGTCGGCGCGTTCGGCCGCGGTGATGCGAAACGCCTCGGCCACCGTGCTCGCATCGGCCGCCGGCGGGCGCGCCGCGTTCCCCATCTGTGTGACAGCCCCCTCCATATACCTCTCCTCCTCGTGCCGCTGGCGCGGGTGCTTGCGCACCCTAGGATACGCCTAGATGAGCTCCGTGTTCGTAACCGGCGGGTCGGGCTTCGTCGGCGGTCGCCTGATCGAGCGGCTGCGAGCAGAGGGTCACGACGTGCGCGCGCTCGCGCGCTCCGATGCCTCGGCCGAGCGCGTGCGCTCGCTCGGCGCCGAGCCGGTGGCCGGGGAGCTGGCCGACCGCGCCGCGCTGCGCGCCGGCGCCGATGGCTGCGAGCTCGCCTTCCACGCCGCTGCGACGCTCGGCGACTCGGGCTCGCGCGAGGAGTTCGAGCGCGGCAACGTGCAAGGCACGGAGAACGTGCTCGCGGCGTGCGCCGAGGCGGGCGTGCGCCGGCTCGTGCACGTCAGTACCGAGGCCGTCCTGTTCGCCGGCAGGCCGGTCGTGCAGGTCGACGAGACCGCGCCGCTGCAGCCCGGCTCCCGTGCGCTCTACAGCGCGACGAAGGCCCGCGCGGAGCAGGCTGTGATCGCGGCGAACGGCGAGCGCCTGGAGACCGTCGTCGTGCGTCCCCGCTTCGTCTGGGGCGAGGGCGACACGACGCTGCTGCCGCGGATGGTCGAGCTCGTGCGCAGCGGACGCTTCGCTTGGATCGGGGGCGGCAATCACCTGACCTCGACGACGCACATCGACAACACCGTCGAGGGGCTGATGCTCGGCGCGCAGCGCGGGCACCCGGGCAACGTGTACTTCGTCACCGACGGCGAGCCGGTCGTGTTCCGCGAGTTCGTCGGCGAGCTGCTCGCCACGCAGAGCGTCGCCGCGCCCACGCGCAGCATCCCGCTGCCGGTGGCGTGGGCTCTGATGAGCGTCGGCGAGGGCGTCGCACGCGTGCTGCCGGGCGATCACCCGCCGCCGCTCACGCGCTTTGCCTACTGGGTCTCCTCGCAGGAGTGCACGATCAGGATCGACAAGGCCCGCGAGCAGCTCGGCTACGCGCCGGTGCGCACGATCACCGACGGGCTGGGCGAGTTGCGCGGGGCGTCGCGCTCGGAGTGAGTCAGCGCGGGTACGTCCCTGCTGCTCTGAACCTCTCCCTCTCTAGTACAGTACCGCATATTCGTATCTAGTAGAACGGGCGTTCCTTTGCGTCAATTTATCCATGGCCACCAGCTACTCAGTGGGCTTATAGGTGCCGTCGTCGGTGCTTTGATCATTGGCGCTGCAACACTCCTCGCCTCGAGCAGTAGCTCATCATCCGGTGGGTCACCGTCGTCATCCGGTGGGCCATCGTCAGTCACCAAAACGTCTTCTGCGAGCAGCCAGACGTCCAAGCCCCCGCCGGCTCCAACGAAGCCAATCTTTCTCAGCACTCTGGCCGAAAGGGGCGAGACGGGAGGGGACCAGCCACAACCAGGTGAGATACAGCTTGGGGGGCGGGAAATGTCGAACAGCGTGTTTTATGAAAAACCCGAACACGAATCGGTCGCCCAAGCATGCAAAGGCGAACCATTTGCATGTCGTGCGACTACGTACGAACTCAAAGGAAAATATCGTTCGCTGGTTTGTACTTTCGGCTTCATAGAAACGGACTCCTACGAAGCCCAAGCTCACTGGCAGATACTCGTGAACAATCGAATGGAGCGTCAAGCGAAACTCCAGGCCGGTGCAACCGTCTCGCTCAACGTTCCACTGCACGCCCGCAACACCCTCGAATTGCGGGTCTTTATCGAAGGAACTTTCAACTCCTCAACCACGACCGTGGCATGGGGAGAAGCTCAGCTGAAGCCGTAGGAGAGCCAGCCCACGTTGGCATTTGTGCGGCTCCTCACGCTGGCGGAGCCGACGAGCGATCGCGGTAGGTGGGCTGGGCCTCGCTAATTGCCCAGCATTGCGCCGGGGCTGCGCGCGAGCCCCTTGCCGACCAGGTCGCGGGCGTCGCAGCTGACGAGCTCGCCGCCGGCTTGGTCAGCAGCCGCCACATACGCTGCGTCGTATACGGAGATCGCGTGCTCCTCGGCAACCTTGGCGGCGCGTCCGAGCAGCGTGGTCGTCGAAGGGATCACCCCGCCGTCGGCCGAGATTCGGTCGATTGCTTCCAGCAACGGTGCGACGTGCTCGGGCCCGCGCCACGCACGCACTGCCACATTCGCGACCTCGTAGCGGGCAAGGTCGAGTGTCGCGAGCGTGACGTCGGGATCGGTGAGAAGTCTCTGAGAGGGTGCGTGCAACTCGTCGTCGGAATCGAACGCCGCCAGGATGACGCTCGCGTCCAACAGCAGCGTGCTCACGCTGGCCGCGTGGCTTTCACGCGCTTGGCGGACGCACCGCCATGTCGTGTCGTGTGCCGTAAGAGCGACTCCATGGCCGCCGCGCGGTCCGTGCGGCGGCCGCGTAGAGCCGTGTCGGCAAATTGCCGCAGGACGGCGCTACGGGACGTGCCGAGACGACTCGCCTCGGCATCGACCTCGCTCAGGAGGTCGTCGGGCATGGACACCATGACCTTCGCCATGGGCTCAGTATACCCTGGTATACGAGTGCCTGCTGAAGCGGTTTCCGGAGAGGATCTGCACGGTCGCCGCCTTCTGCGCGACCACCGCCGGGTGGTAGCGCAGGATCGGGCACGTCACGTAGGTCATCAGCGGGATTCGCTCCGTCGCCTGCGCCGCCGCGCCGAGACGGCCCAGGCGTACGGCGAGTGGCCCTGGGACTCCAGCCACGGCTGGTAGTGGTCGGAAATGACCGAGAAGTCGAAGCCCGCCTGCTCGGCCGCGCGCACACGTCGGCGACGAGCTGGTCGGCGCGCGACTGCTCGCACATCATCGTGTAGCCGAACTCGCTCACCTCTATCGGCTACCCACGCCGCGACGACGGAAACGGCGCCGGCTCGAGCGAGCTACACGCGGTAGCGCTCGAGCGCTTCGCGCCGCGCCTGGGCGTGATCGACGATCGGGCGCGGGTAGTCCTCGCCGATCACGCAGCCGGCCGCGCGCTGGACCTCGTCGGGCATCGTCCACGGCTCGCGCAGGTACTCGTCCGGGACGTCGCCAGCTCGGGTACGTAGCGGCGCACGTAGCGCCCGTCGGGGTCGTAGCGCTCCATGCTGGCGCGCCGGGTTGTAGATCCGGCGGAAGGCCGGCGCCGGGTCGGTGCCGACCGAGGCGATCCACTGCCAGTTGCCGTTGTTGTTGGCCTCGTCGCCGTCGACCAGCAGGCGCATGAACCAGCGCTCGCCCCAGCGCCAGTCGATGCCGAGGTCCTTCGTCAGGAACGAGCCGACGACCAGGCGCGCGCGGTTGTGCATCCAGCCCTCCCGGCGCAGCTGGCGCATGCCGGCGTCGACGAGCGGATAGCCCGTCTGCCCCTCGCACCAGCGCTCGAAGCGGCCGCTCGCGCGGCTCCAGCGATCGAGCTTGCCGCGATAGCGCTCCTGGAACTCCGAGCGGGCGTTGCGCGGGAAGTGCAGCAGCACGTGATGGTGGAAGTCGCGCCAGCAGAGCTGTCGGCGAAACGCCTCGGCGCCCGCGCCGCCGGGCAGCCGCTGCTCGATCTCGCGCGGCGAGACGCAGCCGAAGTGCAGGTACGGCGAGAGGCGCGAGGTCGATGTCCTCGCCGAGCGCGTCGCGCCCCTGCCGCGTAGCCGCGCACGTCGTCCGCGAGAAAGCGCGACGAGCCGCTCGCGCGCCGCGCGCTCGCCGCCGCGCGGCGGACTCGCTGACCTCCTGCTCGAGCCCGAGCGCGCGCAGCGACGGGCAGCCGTCCCTTGGCCAAGCCGCGACGGCAGCGCCGGCAGCTTGCGCGGAGCGCCGAGCACCTCGCGCCGCGGCGCCTCAGCCAGCGTGCGGTGAAACGGCGTGAAGATCGTGTACGGCTTGCCCGCCTGCGTGCGCGGTCGCGCCGAGCTCGTCGATCGCGCCGAGCCCGGATGTCGCGTGCAGCTCGACGCCGCTGCCCTCCAGCGCGCGTCGCACCCGCTCGCCGCGCGCTCGCGCGAACGGCGTCACGTCGCTCGAGAACGTGAAGCGTCCGCGCGTTCGTCCTCGCGCGCGAGCTCGGCCAGCTCGCGCTCGGGCGGGCCCTGGCGCAGCACCAGCCCGCTGCCGCGCTCGCGCAGCGCGCCGTCGAGGTCGGCGAGGCACTCGAGCAGGAACTGCGTGCGCGGGCCCGATGCGTGGCGGCCGTGCAGCAGGCCTCGTCGAGGCAGAAGACCGGCACGACACGCTCCTCCTGCTCCAGCGCCGCTGCGCAGCGCCGGGTGATCGTGCACGCGCAGGTCGCGGCGAAACCAGACGAGCGCCGTCAAGCGGCGCTCGCCTCGGGCTCGTCCCCGGCGGCAGTGTCCCGGTTCGCGCGCCAGGCCTTGGCGCTCAGGCGGTAGAGCACGTGACGGCGCAGGCGCTCAGGGCGCGCGAGCGGGTGCACGAAGTCGTCGGACGGGTCGCGGCTCATGCCGATCCGCTCCATCACCGCCTGCGAGCGGAAGTTGAGCTCCGTCGTCATCGAGACGATCTGCGGCAGCTCGGCCTGCTCGAAGCCGAAGCGCAGCGCCGCACGCGCCGCCTCGCCGGCGTAGCCGTTTCCCCACGCCGAGCGCGCCAGGCGCCAGCCGATCTCGACGGCCGGCGTGAAGTGCGCCGCGAACGCGACCGTGTTCAGGCCGGTCAGCCCGATCAGCTCGCCGCCGTCGCGCAGCTGCAGCGCCCACAGCCCATAGCCGTGCTCGTCGAAGTGCGCCTCGATGCTGTCGATGTAGCGGTCGCTCTCGGCGCGCGTGAGCGTGCCCGGCATCAGCTCCATCACCTGCTCGTCCGCATTGATCGCCGCGAACGGCTCGCGGTCGCCCGAGCGCCAGCGGCGCATCCGCAGTCGCTCGGTCTGCAGCTCCTGCGCGCCGTCCATCCGGCTCAGCCGTCGAGCAGCGAGTTGCGGCGCAGGAAGTCGACCTGGTCCGCCGACACGAGCCCCGGACCGTCGTCGAGGAACGCGCCGAAGTGGTCGTAGGGGTAGCGGTGCAGCTCGCCGCTCGGCGCACGCTCGGCGAGCCGCTCGACAGCCTTGGGCGAGACGCTCACGTCGCGCTTCGCCGAGCCCCACCCACAGCGGCATGGCCAGGCGCCGCGCGCGGGCGACCGGGCGGTGCAGCGAGACCGTCAGGAAGACGGCCGGCGAGATCTCGTTGCGCCACGGCGAGCCCTCGGGCACGCTCGCGTGAGAAGCCGTCGGCCTCGCCCGGCAGCGTCATCGCCGCGTGCCCGCCCGGCTGCGCCGTGACCGGCACGAGGTTGTGGCGCCCGAGCTGGTCGGCCAGCGCGCGCGGCACGAGCCACGCCGACAGCGCCGGCGGCGTGGACAGCGCGCGGGCGAGGCCGTCGACCATCGGGCACAGTGCGAGCACCGCCGCGATGCGCGAGTCCTCGAGCGCCGTCTCGACCACGTGCCCGCCGCTGAAGGAGAAGCCCCACAGCACGATCCGCCGCGGATCGACGTGCTCGAGCCCGCGCGCGAAGCGCACCGCCGCGCGCCAGTCCTCGCGCTGGGCGCGCTTGCGAAAGCGCTGGCGCGGCTCGCCGCCCGAGTCGCCGAGGTAGCGGTGGTCGAACACGAGCACCGCCGCCCCCGCAGCCGCCAGGCGCTCGGCGTAGGCGGGCAGGCCGTCGTGGCGGGTCAGCGAGAAGCCGTGCGCCATCACCACGCAGCAGCCCGGCTCGCCGGTCGGCTCGTACAGCCAGGCCGCGCAATGCGAATCGCCCGACGGGAATGTCAGCTCGCGGCGCTCGATCCGCGAAGCCTAGCCCCCGCTCGCGCCGCCGGGATCACGCCTGCCAATAGGATCCGCGCATGATCGTCGTCACCGGCCGCGTGCGCATCGCCCCCGAGAACCGCGAGCGCTTCGTCGAGGTCAGCACCGCGATGTGCAGGCGCTCGCGCGAGGAGGCCGGCTGTCACGGCTACCGCGTCTACGCCGACCTCGAGCAGGACGACCGCTACGTGATCGTCGAGGAGTGGGCCGACGACGAGGCGCTGCAGAGTCACTTCTCAGAGCCCTACACGCGCGAGTTCCTCGCCGGCCTGTTCCCGCTGCTCGCCGAGCCCGCCGACGCGCTGTTCCACACCGTCGCCTCGACGCGCCGGCTCGATCCCGAGCGCGGCCTCGTCCCGCTCGACTGATCACTGAGCTGCTCGCCGACGACGTGCGCCCATAGACTGCCGCCATGGAGTTCCAGACGATCGAAAGCGCCGGACAGCCTTTCGTCGTCTCCCAGCAGGGCGAGGGGCCCGACATCGTGCTCGTGCACGGCTTCCCCGACACGCCGCACTCCTACGCGGCGCTGCAGGACGCGCTCGTCGAGGCCGGCTGGCGCGTCACCGTGCCGTGGCTGCGCGGATACCACCCCGCGACGATCGTGCCCGGGCGCCCGTACGACTTCGAGACGATCGGTCGCGACGGCCTCGCGCTGCTCGACGCGATCGGCGCACAGCAGGCCGTGTTCGTCGGTCACGACTGGGGCGCGCTGATGTCCTTCGTCGTCGCCACGCTCGCGCCCGAACGCGTGCGCGCGCTCGTCACGATCGCGATCCCGCACCCGAGCCTGCTCCAGCGCAGCCCTGCGTCGCTGTATCGCGCGCGCCACTTCCTCGCGCTGAAGCTGCCGTGGGCGGAGGCGAGCACGCGCCGTGGCGACTTCGCCTACCTCGAGCGGCTGTACACGCGCTGGGCGCCCAACTGGTCGGGGCCCGCGCGCGAGCAGAGCCTCGCGCGAGGTCAAGCGCGCCCTCTCCGAGCCCGCCGCGCTGAAGGGCGCGATCGACTACTACCGCGCGCTGCCGCTCGGCGGCTCCAAGCTGCTCGAGCGCCCGCCTGCCGTGCCCAACCTCGCCGTCGGCGGCACCGCCGACCTCGTCCCCGCCGAGCTCTACCAAGCCTCCGCCGAGCTGTTCCCCGCGCCGAGCCGTGCGCTGATCGTCGAGCGTGCCGGGCACTGGCCGCACCGCGAGGACGAGGCCGCTGTCGTGCCCGAGATCGTGCGCTTCGTCTCCGAGCTCTGAGGCGCCCGGCGCGCACGAGCTCTCTCACGCTCCTCCCGCGCTCGTACATGCGAGCCAAGCGTGCTTAGATTATGCGTCGCGGCAGCACGAAGCCGCGAAGACATACCCAGCACGCGCCCGTAGCTCAGTGGTCAACGGTTCTCTTCGGGGAGCCAAAGAGCAGCGGTCTTTCAAGCCGCAGGCCGCGGGTTCGATTCCCGCCGGGCGCACTGCCTCCTCGCTCTCGCCGCCCGCGCGAGCGCCCGCGCGCATCCCGTCGCACAGGCCCGTTCGATACATCGGGTTGTGTGTTGACATTCTGCGTAAAACATGATTTATATGGGACAGCGGGAGCAGCGGTTCCGCCCACTCGGAGACATTGCGGTCGGGTGGTGTGAGGGTTAGAAGACAAGGGGCCTTCAGTGGGTCTTGTTTCAGGTAGGCGGCAGCACCGGGGAGAGGGAGAACGGCCGTGAGGCTGTCCGGTTGCCAGGAGCAGCGGATGCTGCGCGCGCTGCACGGTCGCTGGCCCTACCGCCGCTCACACTGCCGGCACGACTTGCACTGGCTCGTGCGTGTCCGGGCGCAGTCGGGCTCGTGGTGCTCGACGGGGCGCGCACATTCGATGGCGGGACTGCCGGCGCATCGCCGGCGACCCCACGGCGATTGAGGGACGCCGAGGGGGCGCCTACCCGGTCAGCCCCGAGAGGGGAGCCCGGGAGGCATGCAGGGGCGGGTGGCGGTCCGGGGGGCCACCCGCCCTCGCTGCGTTCTCGGCGATCGCGTCGATCAGCTCGTCCCAGATCGCGCGCGGCAGGTCGTGCCCCATGCCGGGCACCTTCATCAGCTTCGCGCCCTTGATCGCGCGCGCCGTCGCGCGTCCACCCGAGGGCCGCACGAGCGGGTCGGCCGTGCCGTGCACGACGAGCGTCGGCGCGTCGATCCGGCGCAGCTCGGACGTGCGATCGCCCGAGGCGATGATCGCCGCCAGCTGCCGGCCCGGGCCGGCAGGATCGTGGTCGCGCTCCCAGCTCAGCTTCGCCAGCTCGCGGATTTCCTCGGGCCGATCGGAGATCGGCCGGCCTGGCATCCCGCGCGAGCCGATCGCCGCGAACAGCCGCTCGAAGTGAGCGATGTAGGCATCGCGACCGCCCACCGGGCGGCGCAGGAAGAACGGGTAGAGCTTGAGCGCCGGCTGGCCGCTGAGCAGGGCGCCCGTGTTCGACATGATCGAGACCAGCGAGCGCACGCGCTTGGGGTGTCGCGCGGCGAGCGTCTGCGCGATCATCCCGCCCATCGAGGCGCCGATCACGTGCGCCGGGGAGAGGTCGAGCTCGCGCAGCAGGCCCGCCGCGTCCTCGGCCATGTCCGAGAGCTTGTAGCGAGCAGCCGCCTTCGAGCGCGTCAGCAGTTGGCGGATGCTCGGCGGCGGCACGCCGTCGAGGTGCGTCGAGTGGCCGATGTCGCGGTTGTCGAAGCGCACCACGTAGAAGCCGCGCTCCGCCAGCGCCCGGCAGAAGTCCTCGTGCCAGGCGACCATCTGCGTGCCGAGGCCCATGATCAAGAGCGCCGGCGGATCGGAGCGCTCGCCGAACGTCTCGTAGCAGAGGTTTATGTCGTCGCCGACATCGCAGAACTGCTCATCCATGGTCCGCAGATGCTAGCGGCCGATGCTCGCTAGGATCGCTCTTAATGGACGAGCGCGAGATCCGCGAGCTGTCGATCGACACGATCCGCGGCCTGGCGATGGACTCGGTGCAGAAGGCCAACGCCGGCCATCCGGGCACGGCGATGGCGCTCGCGCCGCTCGGCTACACGCTGTTCGAGCGCTTCCTGCAGGCCAACCCGCAGGACACCGAGTGGCCCGACCGCGACCGCTTCGTGCTCAGCTCCGGCCACGCCTGCGTGCTGCAGTACTCGCTGCTGCACCTGTGCGGCTACGAGCTCTCGCTCGAGGACCTCGAGCAGTTCCGCCAGTGGGGCTCGCGCACGCCCGGGCACCCCGAGCGCGGACACACGCCGGGCATCGAGGTGACGACCGGGCCGCTCGGGCAGGGCGTCGGCAACGCCGTCGGCATGGCGATCGCCGAGCGCTTCCTCGCCGAGCGCTTCAACCGCCCCGGGCACGAGATCGTCGACCACCACACGTACGCGATCTGCTCCGACGGCGACCTGATGGAGGGGATCAGCCAGGAGGCGGCGTCGATCGCCGGGCACTTCGGCCTCGGCAAGCTGATCGCTCTGCTACGACGACAACCGCATCACGATCGACGGCACGACCGCGATCTCCTTCGACGCCGAGAACCACCTCGCGCGCTTCGCCGCCGAGGGCTGGCACGTGCAGAGCGTCGAGGACTCCGAGGACGTCGACGAGCTGACGCACGCGATTCAGGCGGCGCGCGAGGAAGAGGAGCGCCCGTCGTTCATCCCGATCCGCTCGCACATCGCCTACCCGGCGCCGAACGCGATCGACACGGCCAAGTCGCACGGCGCGGCGCTCGGCGAAGACGAGGTGCGCGCGACCAAGGAAGTGATGGGCTTCGACCCCGACAAGAAGTTCTGGGTCGACGAGCGCGTGTACGAGCACATGTCGCTGCGCGAGCGCGGCGCGACCGCGCAGCGCGAGTGGCAGGGCAGCGCATGGACCCGTGGCGCGAGGCCTTCCCCGAGATGGCCGCCGACTGGGACCTCGCCTGGAAGGGCAAGCTGCGCGACGGCTGGCGCGAGGCGCTGCCGACGTTCGAGGCCGGCGAGGAGATCGCCTCGCGCTCGGCCGGGCAGAAGACGATGGCCGCCTTCGCCGAGTTCGGCCCGACGATGATCGGCGGCGCCGCCGACCTGGTCGAGTCGACCAAGACCGTGTTCGACGGCGGCGGCGAGTTCTCCGCGCGTGCACGCCGGGCGCAACGTGCCGTTCGGCATCCGCGAGCACGGGATGGGCGCGATCGTCAACGGCGCCGCCGCGCACGGCGGCATCGTCAAGCCGTACGGCTCGACCTTCCTGATGTTCTCCGACTACATGCGCGGCAGCGTCAGGCTGTCGGCGCTGATGGGGCTGCCCGTCGTGTGGGTGTGGACGCACGACTCCGTCGGCCTCGGCGAGGACGGCCCGACGCACCAGCCGATCGAGCACTACGCCTCGCTGCGCGCGATCCCCGAGCTGTGGGTGATCCGCCCGGGCGACGCCAACGAGACGGCCGTGGCGTGGCGGCTCGCGCTCGAGCGCGAGGACGGCCCCGTAGCGCTGCTTGCTCTCCCGCCAGAACATCCCCACGCTCGACCGCAGCGAGGTCGCGAGCGCCGACGGCGTCGCGCGCGGCGGCTACGTGCTGTGGGACTCGGCCGAGGACGAGCAGCCCGAGCTGATCCTGATCTCCACCGGCGCAGAGGTGCCGACCACGCTGCACGCCGCGCAGGCGCTCGCGCAGGACGGCGTCAAGGTCCGCGTCGTCTCGATGCCGTGCATGGAGCTGTTCGAAGCCCAGAGCGAGCAGTACCGCGACGAGGTGCTGCCGCCCGCCGTGCGCGCCCGCCTGGCTGTCGAGCCGGGCGCGAGCATCAGCTGGGGCAAGTGGGTCGGCCTCGACGGCGACGTGCTCGGCATCGACCGCTTCGGCGCATCCGCGCCGGGTACGACCGTGCTGGAGGAGCTCGGGTTCACCGTCGAGAACATCGCCGCCCGCGCGAAGGCTCTGCTCGAGCGCGGCAATTGATTTTTATTAATGTCAAATATTAAAGATAAAAAGGAGACAGACTTCCCATGTCCTCCGAGCAGATTCCGCCACTGAGACTTCTCTCCGCCCTCGGCCAGAGCGTCTGGGTCGACAACCTCTCTCGCGAGTCGACGCGCGACGGGCACCTGCAGAGCCTGATCGACGACTACTCGGTCGTCGGCGCGACCTCCAACCCGTCGATCTTCCAGAAGGCGATGGCCTCGGGCGACGCCTACGACGATCAGCTGCGCGAGCTGGACGAGGACGATGCCGATCAAGGACGTCTTCTGGACGCTCGCCGAGCAGGACATCAAGGATGCCTGCGACTTGTTTCGCCCGATCTGGGATGGCGGCGGCGGTCGCGACGGCTACGTCTCGCTGGAGGTCGACCCCGGCCTCGCCTACGACACGCTCGCGACCTTCCGCGAAGCGATCCGCCTGCACGACGCCGTCGAGCGGCCGAACCTGATGGTCAAGATCCCCGCCACCAAGCCCGGGCTCGCCGCGATCGAGGACGTGATCTCCAAGGGCCACTCGATCAACGTCACGCTGATCTTCTCGCTGCGCCGCTACGAAGAGGTCGCCGAGTCATACGTCCGCGGGCTCGAGCGGCTCGTCGCCGAGGGTGGCGACCCGACCAAGGTCGCGTCGGTCGCGAGCTTCTTCGTCTCGCGGATCGACACCGAGGCCGACAAACGGCTCGACGAGCTCGGCGCCCACGACGAGCTCAAGGGCAAGCTCGCCGTCGCCAACGCCAAGCTCGCCTACCAGCGCTACAAGGAGATATTCGCCGGACCGCGCTGGGAGTACCTCGAGTCCAAGGGTGCCACGCCCCAGCGCGTGCTGTGGGCGTCGACGTCGGTCAAGAACCCCGACTACCGCGACACGATGTACGTCGAGGAGCTGATCGGGCCCGACACCGTCAACACGATGCCCGAGGAGACGATCCGCGACTTCCAGGACCACGGCGAGCCGCGCGCGCGCCTGGAGTCCGAGCTCGTGCAGGCGCGCAAGCTGTTCGACGACCTCGCTGCCGCCGGCGTCGACTACAAGGACGTCACCGACACGCTCGAGCGCGAGGGCGTCGAGAAATTCGCGACGCCTTCGACGAGCTGCTCGCCGCGCTGCAGGAGAAGCGCTCGGCGCCGTGCCCGTACGCGGCCGGCGCCGTCACGGCTCAGGAGTAGGGCGTCGGGATCAGCACCGTGATCCGCAGCGGGCCCGACGGGAACGCCTCGGCCCGAAACGTGTAGGCGCGGTAGCTGCGTCCGCGCAGGGTGACCGCGCCGCTCGCCGGGACCGGGCCGGGCCGATAGCCGACGGTGCTCTTGACGAGCTTGTCGCCCATGTACATCAACACGTCGAGGCCGGCCAGCCGGTTGGCCAGGCGCTTGTAGCCCTCGTCGTCCTGGATCGAGAGCGTGAAGCTGCCGATCGTGCGCCCGGCTCAGGCGCAGCGGCGCCGTCACCGGGGCCAGCACGTAGGGGCCGCCGACGTCCGCGAGCAGCCGCCCGCGGGCGCTCACGCGCAGGCGCACGATGTGCTGGTGCAGCAGATGCTTCGATCGCGCTGCGCGTGGCCTTCGGATCGCGCCGCGCGACGGCATGCAGCAGCGCCGGGTTCTCCTGCACGCGGCGGATCTGCTCGCCCGTGCGCCGGCCGGCCTCGCCCTCGTAGATCAGCTGGGCGATGCGGCTGATCGTGTTGACGACCGTGTCTTCGTCGCTCGAGCCGCACAGCGGGTTCAGCGATTCGATCGAGCGCAGCAGGTAGACCCGCAGCGGAGCGCCGTCCGGGTAGGCCTTGGCCGCGTAGGAGGTGAACTGGTAGGCGACGCCGTCGTTGGTCAGCGTGCCCTGGGGCGGCAGCTGGCCGGCCGGCAGCGGGAACGAGCCCGCGACCGTGCGCGTGTCGCTTGCCGTGCGCGCCGAGCGGATCACGGTCGTCGCCTCAGCGATCCCGTTCGTCTCGGCGACGATGCCGCCCGCCGCCCACACGCTCGTGACGTAGTCGGCGATCGGGCGCTTGTCCACTCCCAGCAGCGTGCCGCTGCAGCGGCGCCAGCGCCGGGCCGCCGAGTTCGACGAGCAGCTTGCCGCCGCGCACGACGCGCAGATTGGTCAGGTGTCCCGTGGCGATCAACGCCTTTGCCGCCGACCGCGCCGCGCCTGCGTCGCCGGCTTCGACCGCTGCTGCGAAGTGCGGCCGAGCCCTCGATCATGTGCGCCGCGCTCGCCGTCCGTTCGCTGTCGATGCCCTCGCCGTAGACGCGCATGGCCACGTGGCCGAGCGCGCCGAGCACGCTTGCGCCGCACGATCCCGGCGTCGCCGCGTCGACGTCTGCGCTGGCCTCCTCGCCGGCATGCGGCAGGCCCGCGCCGCACCCTGTCAGCGCGAGCGCCGCCGTGAGCGTCGCCAGCGCGGCGAGCGCGAGGACGATCCGGGCCGTCCTGCGGCGACTGCCGTTCTTGCCCGCGTGCACGCGTGAAACCATCCAAGCAGATCCTAAGTCGTGGCTAACGGCGCGGTGAGATAGCTTTCAGCGATGCCGAGCGTGTTGATCACTGGGGCCTCGACCGGGATCGGCGAGGCGACCGCGCTGCGGCTCGCCGGGGCCGGCTGGACCGTGCTCGCCGGAGTGCGCAGCGAGGCGGACGGAGCACGGCTGACCGCGAAGTCCTCGTCCGGGCGGATCGAGCCGGTCACGCTCGACGTGACCGACTTCGAGCAGATCCGCCAGGTGGCCGGGCGCGTCAGCGAGCTCGCCGGCGGTGGCGAGTCCTCGCCGGGCCGCCTCGACGCGCTCGTCAACAACGCCGGCATCGGCTACGGCGGCCCGCTCGAGCTGCTGCACCCCGACGACCTGCGCAAGCAGTTCGACGTCAACGTGCTCGGGCAGGTCGCCGTGACGCAGGCGATGCTGCCGGCGCTGCGCGCCGCGCACGGGCGGATCGTGTTCATGTCCTCCGTCGGCGGTCGCGTGGCGATGGCCTTCACCGCTCCCTACGCCGCCTCCAAGCACGCGATCGAGGCGCTCGGCGACGCGCTGCGCGTCGAGCTGGCGAGCTCGGGCGTGCAGGTCGCGCTCGTCGAGCCCGGCTCCGTCGCCACGCCGATCTGGGACAAGGCGCGCGAGACCGGCGATCAGGTGATCGTGCCGCCTCAGCTGCAGAAGGAGTACGGGAACGTGCCCGCCGCGATGGACAAGGCGCTGCAGGACACCGCCAAGCGCGGCGTGCCCGCCGAGCAGGTCGCGCAGACGATCGAACGCGCGCTGAGCGCGCGGCGGATGAAGTCGCGCTACGTCGTCGGGCGCGATGCGCGCGCGATGATCATCGCGCGGGGACTGCTGCCCGATCACGTCTTCGATCGGGTCGCCAAACGGGTGCTGGGGGTCTAGGGCCGGCCGCCGGCCGGGCGGCGTCGGCCCCGCGCGTCGCCACGCGTGCGCTCAGGCGGGCGGCGGATACACGGCCAGCCACGCGAACAGGCTGGTCGTGGCGGCGTGCGTCTGCAGCATCCCCGGCCGCGCGTTCTGCGGCTCGATCGTTTCGCCGTTCCACGAGAGCAGGTAAAGCCCTTCGCCGTTGCGGGCGCGCGCTTCGACGTTGCGTGCGTTGTCGGCGGCGATCGCGTACAGCGTGCGATCGTGGTGCAGCGCGTACAGCGCGAGCAGCCACTGCAGGTAGATCGCGTCGTACTGCGGTGAGAAGTCGAGCAGGTAGCCGAAGCGCTCGAGCGAGTTCTGCTTCTGTTCGTCCGATCGCCGGCAGTCGGCCGCCGTGCCGGTCAGTTCGCAGAGCACGGCCTGCGCGTAGATCAGCGGTCCCTCGGCGTAGTCGATCGGCGTCGGGTTCAGGCTGCTGCCCCTGTACAGGCCGTCCGCTTCGCTGAAGCCGCTCGTGTTTCCCCACGCGAGGAACCGGCGTGCCTGGCCGAGCGCGAAGCTCGACCTGGTCTGCTGGTAGAGCAGCGTCGCGAGCAGCGTGTCCGAGGCGAGCGCCGCGCCGGCCTTGTACGGGTGGGTCGTGTTCCACCAGAGGCCGCCCGCCCGCGCGTCCCAGCCGGCCGCCGCGACGTACTTCAGCGCCCGCGCGGCGTCGTTCAGCCAGCGCGTGGATCCCGTGGCACGGTAGGCGTTGACGAAGGCGATGCCCCACCAGCCGTTGTCGTCGAACCAAGTCTCCGTGCCCGCCGTGCGGTCTCCCGGATACGGCGAGTAGCCCGGCAGCGGGCGCAGCCCGCGGTTGAGGTAGCGCTCCGCGCCCTTGGCGAACTTGGTGACCGCGCCGCGGTTGGCCGGCGTCGGCTGCGCGATCGCGATCGCGTCGAGCGACTCGAACAGCGGCACGATGTCCCAGATCGTCGCCAGCGGATAGCGGTCGTGGTCGCCCAGGCGCGAGTCGTACCAGCCGAGGCGGTGGTCGGCCCAGCGGGCTTTGGCGCCGGCCACGCCTTGCTGTGCGAGCGCGAGGTAGTGCTGCTGGGCGGGGGAGAGGGGCTGCGGCGAGGGCGCCGGCGCAGCCGATGCCGGCGCGGCGCCGGCGGCCGCGGTCGCGAGCGCGGCCAGGGCGAGCAGTGTCGCGAGCGCGGTGGCGACGGGGATCGGTGCGAGCTTTCGCATGGGAGCTGGAACACGCACGCCGCACGATTGTCGCGTGTGAGGGAGATGCAGATGGAACAATGGACGCGTGTCAGCTCGACGGGACGTCTGCGCAGGCGCACTTCTACTCCTGACGGGCGTGCGCCGCGACCTGAGCCTTGTCTGCCCCTGAGCGCCACGCCGGCGATGGGAACGTTCCCTCGCCGCAGCGAGAGCTCGGACCCTGGCTGCTCGCGGGCGCGCTTGCGCTGCTCGGCCTCGGCGTACTGGCAGCGGCGCTGCTGCTCGGTGGTGGATCGGGATCGAGCGAGCAGGCGAGCGCGCCGCCGGCGGTGCCGGTGGTGGCAACGACTCCCGCGCCCGGCCCGGCGGCGTCGGCGAGCGTGCTGGCCAAGGTCGGCGCATCCTCCCGCCACGCGGCGCGCCGTGGAAAGGCGGCTCGCCGCGGGCACTCGGCGGGGCACATCGTCGCGCGCCCGACGGCTCGCCAGCAGCAGCTCGACGCGGCTCGCTTCGTCGATCAGACGCAGACGCACATCGCGACGCGCTGGATGGAAGGCTTCTACCCGATCTACTCCGTCGCGCAGCGCACGTTCGGCGTCAACTGGCTGCTGATCGCCTCGATCCATCGCCAGGAGTCGGCCTTCTCGACGGCGCCGGGCATCTACACGGGGCTGAACTTCGCCGGGTGCTGCGGCGGGCCGATGCAGTTCAACGTGACCAACCGGCCGGTGCCGACGTGGCGCTTGGTCAGCGACTCGTTCCGCTACGGCCGGCGCCCGTCGAGCTACGACCACCGCACGGCCAGGCATCCCTCGATCTACGACGACTTCGACGCGATCATGGCCGCCGCGCACCTGCTCTCAGCCGACGGCGCGAGCTACTCACTCGACGCCGGCGCCTGGAGCGCCGCCTACTCCTACTACGGGCACGATGCGACCGGCGTGACGTATGCCGATCAGGTGCTGGCGCGCGCGATCGGCTGGTCCCAGCATGGGTTCTGCATCAACTGCGGGGTCGATTCGCGGCTCGTCGAAGCCGTGCACGCGGCGTATGGGGCGCCGGTCGTGGCGGCGCTGGCGAAGGCCCGGGCGGCGAGCATTCCCCGGTAAACGCCATCCTGGCTCCTCGTCGAGCCGGCCTCCGCTCCTCGCTACAACTTGTGGACGCTCCGGCCGCCACGACAGTTACCGGGCCGGCCATCCGGGCCGGCTGTGCGACTGCCGTGGCGGCGGGCAGAACCGAGTCCCGCTGCTTGCCCGCGACGCTAAGCCGCGTCGGCCTGCGCCAGCAGCTCGCCGGCGACGCGGTCGGTCGCGCCGTTGGTCCCGCCGAGCAGCCGTCGTGAGAGCTGGGCGCGGCGGAAGTACAGCGGGGCGTCGTGCTCCCAGGTGGCGCCGGTGCCGCCGTGCACGGAGATCATCGTGCGCGAGGCCGTGTCGAGCGCGCGGCCGGCGACGGAGCGCGCGGCGCTTGCTGCGAGCGGGAACTCGCCGGGCGCGCCGTCGCGTGCCCAGCCGGCGTAGTAGAGCAGCGAGCGGCCGTTGTCGAGCTGGCGCAGGACCTCGGTGAGCGAGTGCTTGACGGCCTGGTAGGAGCCGATCGCGCGGCCGAACGTGTGCCGCTCCTTGGCGTATTCGACGGACACGTCGAGTGCCGTTTCGACGCTGCCGAGCGACTCGGCGGCGATCAGCGACTGGGCGAGGTACCACGCCGATGCGAGCGACTCGGCGGGCGCGTCGAGCACGAGCGCCGGGGCATTCTCGAGCGTCACGTGCCCGAGCGAGCGGCTCGCGTCATAGCGAGTGGTCGACTCGACGCTGACGCCGGAAGCGTCGCCCTCGATCGCCACGCCGACGGGCTTGCCATCGAGCAGCGCGACGCCCACGAGCACGTCGGCGCCGGGCGCATCGGGCACGAACGAGAGCGTTCCGCTGACGCGCGCGCCGTCGCCGTTGGAGCTGGCCGTCGGCGCTGCGGGACGTTGCAGGCCGCTGCGCGGGTCGACGGTCCACGTGCCGGACAGGTCGTCGGGCGGGCTGACGGGGAGGTAGGCCGCGCGGCGCTCGCCGGTGGCGAGGTCGTCGAGCAGCGAGGCGCCGGCGGGCGAGTCGTTGAGGATCGAGCTCGCGGGCAAGTGCCCGAGCAGCCCGATCGGTGCGATCACGCGCCCGCACTCGCCGAGCACGAGCATCGCGTCGAACGCGTCGAGCCCGGCGCCGCCGTGCTGCTCGTCGATCAACAGGCCGGGCCAGCCGGCCTCCTTGGCGGTCGGCCACAGGTCGGGGAGCGCATCGCTCTTGCCGTCGAGCGCCTCGCGCACGGCCTCGAAGGTCTTGAAGCGCGACAGCGCTCCGCGCGCGGCCTCGCGCAGGAACACCTGCTCGTCTGAGAGGGACAGGTTCACGCCGACGCTCCTTTGCTCGTGTTCGACTGGTGGGTCATGCCGCCGCCGTTTCCTTGGAGCGCAGCTCGGAGAAGGGGATGCCCTTGTCCAGACGCGGCGCAGGGGGCAGGCCGAGCACACGCTCGCCGATCGTGTTGCGCAGGATCTCTTCGGTGCCGCCGGCCGACTTCAGGCCGGGCAGGAAGGAGATCATGTACGCCCACTCGTCGTCCTCGGCGAGCGCGTCGGGGCCGAGCACGTCGGCGATCAGGTCGCCGGCCTTGATCGCGCCGCTGACGATCGTGATCTTGGCGAGGCCGGACTCGGGGCCGGGCACCTGCCCTTTCTGCAGCGCCGAGAGCGTGCGGTAGCCGGTGAAGCGCACGGCGAGCAGTTCGCTTGCGATCTCGCCGAGCGTGTGGCGCACCTCGGGGTCGCGGCGCGCGTCCGCGTCGGCGGCGATCGCCTGCGCGAAGCGGTTGGAGTTGTAGCCCATGCCCTCGCTGCCGAGCCCGATCGTGACGCGCTCGAACATCAGCGTGGTCAGCGCCGTGCCCCAGCCGTTGCCGACGCCGCCGACGACGGCGTCGGCGTCGATCGCGACGTCGTCGAAGAAGACCTCGTTGAACTCGGCCTCGCCGGAGATCTGGCGCAGCCCGCGGACGGTCACGCCCTGTGCGTCGATCGGCACGATGAACATCGTCAGGCCCTTGTGCTTGGGCACGTCGGCGTCGGTGCGCGCGAGCAGCAGGCCGTAGGAGGCGAACTGCGCGTTGGTCGTCCACACCTTCTGCCCGGAGAGCTTCCAGCTGCCGTCCTCCTGCAGGCGCGCACGCGCCTGCACGGCTGCCAGGTCCGAGCCGGCTGCGGGCTCGGAGAACAGCTGGCACCAGACCTCGTCGCCGTGCAGCATCGGGCCGAGGTAGCGCGACTTCTGCTCGTCGGTTCCGTGCGCGATGATCGTCGGGCCGAGCATGCCGACGCCGATCGCGTCGAGGATGCCCGGCACTTTGGTCTTGGCGATCTCCTGGTTGCAGATGACCTGCTCGATCGGGCCGAGACCCTGACCGCCGAACTCCTTCGGCCAGGTCACGCCGGCGAGGCCACCCTCGGCGAGCTTTCCCTGCCACGTGCGGCGGGCGGCGATTATCTCCGACTCGTCCTGGATCGCGTCCGGGCCGCTGATGATCGGCGCTTCGGACTTGTGCTCATCGAGCCAGGCGCGCACCTGGGCGCGGTACGCGGCCTGGTCTTGTGTGTCGTCGAGATCCACGGCGTTCTCCTTTGGCTGACTGACCAGTCAATCTAGAGCAAGAACGGTACTCCTCGGGGCCCGGGCGTGCGAGGTTCAGGCGGTGCGAGCGTCTCGGGGTCTCCCCCGCGCGGATTGATAGCCATGGCATATACGCGTATATACCTTTGCTATCGCAACCTTGAAATAGGGACCGCGACTCCAGGCCCACGCCCCAATCGAGCGTGTCACCCAGCGGCCTTGGCGCGAGTCGGCCCGGCGATTCGCCTCGCGTTACTCGCGCGCTTCCCGCGCAGCCTCTTCGCTCAGCCGCGCGAGCTCCTCATCGGAGAACGGAGGCTCCTCGACATCGAGCACGGCACGTGCCCGCTCGACATCGGCGTGCTGCACGTACATGTAGCGCGCGCCGCCCCCGCCGAATTCCGGGTTGCCGCTGGCTCGCTGTTCGATCGCGCTGATGCCGGCCTGCGCCAGGCGCGCGACGATCAGCTCGCCCTCGGCCTGGTTGGCGGCGGTGGCGATGACCTTCAACTCGCCGGACTTGCTCATCTGGCTCACGCTCCTGCGGGCATCGGCGGCTCGACGACGGGTGCCTGATGGTAAACGCCCTGGAAGGCGCGGTCGAGCAGCTGTTTGGCTTGCACACCGGGGTTGCGCGAGTGCAAGACGACGACGCCGAGGCGCACGCCGCCGCGTTCGGCGGTGGCGACGAGGCAGCGCCCGGCGGCGTCGGTGAAGCCGGTCTTCAGCCCGGTGGCGCCGGGGTAGTGGTAGATCAGCAGGGGGTTGTTGTTGTAGAGGTAGACCTTGCCGCCCTTGATCGGAAGCGGCAGCTGCTTGCTGAGGGTGCGCACGATCCGCGCGAGCCGCGGCTGCTGCTCGTCGACGCGGGCGAGCACGGCGAGATCGGCGGCGCAGGAGAAGTTGGCGGCGTCGACGTAGCCGGAGGGAGAGGAGTAGCGCGTGCAGCCCATGCCGAGCTGCGCGGCGCGCTCGTTCATGCGCTTGACGAAGCCGGTGATGCTGCCGGCGACGTGCTGGGCGAGCGCGATGGCGGCGTCGTTGCCGGAAGGCAGCAACAGTCCGTAGAGCATCGTCTCCAGCCGCACGTGCTTGCCGAGCGGCAGCACGCCGACCTTGGAGCCGGCGGAGTTGACGGCGGCCTTGGTCACGAGCACACGCGCGCTGGGCGGTTCGGCTTCGACGGTCAGCAGGGCGGTCATCATCTTGGTCAGGCTGGCGATGCGCAGGCGCGTGTCGGGGTTTCGCTGCCACAGCACCTGGCCGCTCGATAGGTCAAACAGGATCCCGGCGCGCGGCGGGTGGTGGAAGGCGATGTGCACGGAGTCCTCTTGCGGCAGGCCGAGTCCGCGCAAGGACAGGGCGGGCTTGCCGAGCGGCAGGCCGATGGCGGAGAGCGTCGGCTTGACGACGGGCTTGGGGTGCTTGGGCTTGCTGGCCGGCGGCGCCAGTGGTGGCGTGGCGATCACCACCGCCGGATTTGGAGAGCACGACGACGAGCGCGATCGCGAGTGCGGCGAGCAGGGCGAAGGCGCCGAGGCCGATCGCTCTGCGGCGCCGGCGGCGCCTGCGCGCGAGTTCGCGCCGCCGCAGGCTTTCCTCGAAGGTCATGAAGGGCGGGCTCACGATGCTCAGCGGGGAGGATTGCGCAGCGCGCCGACGATCCCGACGGCGAGCAGCACGAGGATCAGGATGGAGATCAGGCTGGCGATCGTGAAGCCCTGTTCGATCGCGGCGGCGACGGTGAGGAAGGCGAAGCCGGCGATGAACACGAGCACGGCGCCGAGCACGAGGATGCGTCGCATCTGGCTCAGTACACCGGCCGCGGCGGCGGTCGTTTGGCCGAGCTGCGGTCGCGGCGGGCGAAGACGCGGATCAGCGCCAGGCCGAAGACGAAGCCGCCGATGTGCGCGAAGTAGGCGACGCCCTGTCCGCCGCCGAGCGGGCTGGCGAGGCCGGCGGCGCCGAACCAGAGCTGCTCGATGAACCAGAACCCGAGCAGCAGCACGGCGGGCAGCTCGACGATCGTGGCGAAGAAGACGATGAAGATCAGCGTGATCACGCGGGCACGGGGATAGAGCAGCAGGTAGCCGCCGAGCACAGCGGCGATCGCGCCGGAGGCTCCGAGCGTGGGGGCGGTCGAGTCGGGGCTGACGAGCACCTGCGCGCCGAGCGCGACGAGACCGCCGAGCAGATAGAAGGCGAGGTAGCGCGGGCGTCCGGTGGCGTCCTCGACGTTGGGCCCGAAGATCACCAGGAACAGCATGTTGCCGAAGATGTGCAGGAAGCTGCCGTGCAGGAACATCGAGGTGAAGGCGGTCTCCCACGTGGCGGGCTGGCCGGGCGGGCGGCCGCTCACGCCGTGCATGCCCTGGCAGGCGACGGTGCGCACAGCCCCTTCGGCGCTCTGCGCGGTGACGACGTCGCAGTGCTTGCCGGGGTGGGTCAGCTCGTAGGGGATCGCGCCGTAGTGCACGGTCACGTTGTCGGAGGGACCGCCGAAGAAGCTCCCGCCGTGGCGGATCGAGAGCAGGTAGGCGAGCACGTTGACGAGCACGAGCACGACCGTGACGATCGGAAACCGCTCGAGCGGGATGTTGTCTTTGATGGGGAACATTCAGGCCGGCCCGGAAGGCCGGCCGTGGTGACTGCCGGGGCGGGCGGAGCGTTTTGAGTTGTATCCAGGAGCAGAGCCCGACCCGGCCTTGGAGCCCGGATGGCGGTCACATTGTCCCGGACGGCCTGCGCCCAGGCGCCGAGAGCAGCGGAACGAACGCCTACGCCTGGGCGGCCAGCGGCCCGACGCCGTCGCGCGCCTGCGGCACGTGCTGGTCGGCGTGGTAGGAGGAGCGCACGAGGGGGCCGGCGGCGACGTGGTCGAAGCCGAGCTCGTAGGCGGCGTCCTCGAGGGCCTTGAACTCGTCGGGGTGCCAGTAGCGCACGATCGGCAGGTGGCGCTCGGAGGGGCGCAGGTACTGCCCGACGGTGAGCACGCGAACACCGTTCTCACGCAGCGCGGCGAAGGTCTCGACCATCTCGTCGTGGGTCTCGCCGAGCCCGACCATCAAGCCGGACTTGGTGACGACCTCGCCTTCGCCCATCTCGCCGGCCATCCGCAGCACGCGGCAGGAGCGCTGGAACTCGGAGCCGCGCCTGGCGATGGGATAGAGGCGCGGCACGACCTCGACGTTGTGGTTGAACACGTCGGGGCGCTCGGCGATGACCTTGGCGAGCGGCATCTCGTGTCCCTGGAAGTCTGGCGTGAGCACCTCGACCTGGCAGTGGGGGGCCTGGCGGCGCACCTGGCGGATCACGCCGACGAAGGCGGAGGCGCCCTTGTCGGGCAGGTCGTCGCGGTCGACGGAGGTGATCACGGCGTGGCGCAGTCCCATGCGGGCGATCGAGCGCGCGACGCGGGCGGGCTCGAGCGGGTCGTTCCAGGTGGGCTTGCCGGTCTTGACGTTGCAGAAGCCGCAGCGGCGCGTGCAGGTGTCGCCGAGGATCATGAAGGTGGCGGTGCCGCGCTCCCAGCACTCGCCGACGTTGGGGCAGGCGGCCTCCTGGCAGACGGTGTGCAGGTTCTCGTCGCGAATCAGCTCGGTCAGCTCGCGGTAGCGCTGCCCGCCGGGGGCGGGCACCTTGAACCAGGGCGGCTTGCGCTCGCGCAGCGGGCGCACGTCGGAGCCGAGCACCTTGAGCACGTCGGCGCCGCCGGGGTTGGCGCGGGATCGGGTGGCACTCATGCTCCCACCGCCTGAAGCTGTGCGGAGGCGATCGATTTGATGGGCTCCGCCCCTGTCGGGGCTGCGCAGATGGCCGGAAGCGGCGCGATGCCGAGGCGCGCTGCGGAGACGAGCCGCTGGCGCCTTCCGTGGGCCTCGCAGAAGCGGTAGGCCATCTCCTTGCGAAAGCAGGCGAGACCGGGCGCGCGGGCGGCGCCGAGCTCGTGCGCGATCGAGGTCATCTGCACGTCGGGCAGCCCGCAGGCAACGACCCAGGAGAACGGCTCGAGCTCGTTCTCGACGTTGACGGCAAAGCCGTGCGTGGTGACGCCGCGCGAGACGTGCACGCCGATCGAGGCGATCTTGCGATCGTCGACCCACACGCCGGTGTAGTCGATGCCCTCGTCGTGGCGCGATCGTGCGCGGATGCCGTGCTGGGCGACGGCGTCGACGATGGCGCCTTCCATCGTGCGCAGGTAGCGCCCGATGTCGTCGATGCCCATGATCGGATAGCCGACGAGCTGGCCGGGCCCGTGGTAGGTGAGCTTGCCGCCGCGGTCGGTGTCGGCGACATCGATCCCTTTGGCGCGGTAGAAGCTCTCGGGGAAGGGCAAGTCCTCGGCGCCGGCCCGCCGCCCGCGCGTGTAGACGGGCGGGTGCTCGAGCAACAGCAGCGTGTCGGGCAGCTCACCGGCCTGGCGGCGAGCGCGGACTGTCTCCTGGATGGCGACCCCGTCGGAGTAGGGGACATGGCCCAGGTGGCACACCCAGAGCTCGTCGGAGGGCGGGACCGTCTTGCGCATTCGCTCTCTCAGACTAGCGCCGCAGCCAGCAGGCATCATGACAGCAGCAACCATGATGTTATGATGCGCCAATGCGCACGACCGTCACGCTCGACCCAGACGTGGAGGCGAAATTGAAAGCGACCATGCACGAGCGGGGCGTCTCGTTCAAGGCTGCTCTGAACGACGCGGTGCGGGCAGGACTTGCGGGCGAGGCGACGCCTCAAAAACGCTTCCGCATCAAGGCCACGCCAATGGGCGCACGCTTCAACATCGACAAGGCACTCCAAGTCGCGGGCGAAATGGAGGACGAAGAGATCCTGCGCAAGCTCGACATGGGCAAGTGAAGCTTCCGGACGTCAACCTGTTCGTCTACGCGTACGACGCGTCGGCGCCGCAGCACGAGCCTGCGAAAGCGTGGCTCGAGGGTGCGTTGTCGGGCACGGAGACGGTGGCTTTGGCGTGGGTCGCCCTGATTGGGTTCATTCGGCTCACGACGAGCCGCCAAAGGTTCGGCTACCCGTGGAGCGTCGAGCAGGCACTCGACGTCGTCGACTCGTGGCTCGCCCAGCCGGTCGCAACAGTCATCCACCCGACGTCTCGCCACGCCGCCGTACTACGCGATCTACTCACGCCGCTCGGCACGGGCGGCAACCTGACGAGCGACGCCCACCTGGCGGCGCTGGCGATCGAGCACGGCGCGACGCTCTGCTCGCACGACAACGACTTCTCGCGCTTTCCGGGCCTGCGCTGGGAGGACCCGCTACAGGCTTGAGGCGCGCTCGACGAGCGCTTGCCGCGCGGGGTCGGTCGCGAGCATCGAGTAGACGGCGTCGTCGCTGTAGTGCTGCTCGCTGACGCGGTAGGACTGGCGCAGCACGCCCTCGAGCTCGAAGCCGAGCCGCTCGGCGACGGCGCGACTCGCACGGTTCTTCACGTCGGTGCGGATTTCGATACGGCGCAGCGCGAGCGATGTGAAGCCGTGGCGCACGAGCGCGCCCACGGCTGCGCTGACCAGGCCGCGCCCTCGGTGATCGCGGTCGAGCCAGTAGCCGATCCCGCCGGCGTTGTTCTCGCGATCGACGTCCAGCCCGACGTCGCCGACGATGGCGCGGTCGAGCACGAGCGCACGTCGCAGGCCGTGGCCGTCGCGTTCTGCGGCGAGTCCGCGCGCGAGGTGTCCGCGGGTGCTCTCGAGGCTCGGCTCCTGCGTCCATCGCAGCCACTTGCGGAGCTCGTCGCGGTTGCGCTCGATGCGGGCGTGCAGCTCGTGCAGATCGGACTCGTGCATCGGGCGCAGCGAGTACCCGTCAGGCAGCGCGCAGGCGAGCTCGACGGCCTGGTGGGCGGCGGGGCTCACAGCGTCAGCGACGCGGGCGTCTGCAGCAGCTCGCGAATCCGCGCGAGGAACTCTGCGGCGTCGGCGCCGTAGAGGATGCGGTGGTCGCAGACGAGCGACAGCGTCATCGTGTGCCGCGCGACGAGCTGCCCCTCGCGCACGACGGCGCGGGCCTCGACGGAGCCGACGGAGAGGATCGCGGCCTGCGGCGGGTTGATGATGGCGTTGAAGCTCTTGATGCCGTACATGCCGAGGTTGGACACGGTGAAGGTGCCGCCGCCGAGCTCGGGCGGCGTGACGGTGCCATCGCGCACGCGCCCGGCGAGCGCACGTGCCTCGCGGGCGATCTCGCCGAGCGCCTTGGAGTCGGCGTCGAACACGGTGGGCACGACGAGCGCGTCCTGCGCGGCCACGGCGACGCCGACGTTGACGCGCGAGTGCAGCTGAAGCGTGCCGTCCCTGTAGCTGCCGTTGGCGCGCGGGTGCTCGCGCAGGGCGAGCGCGGCGGCCTTGACGACCATGTCGTTGTAGGTGGGCGCGTCGTGCGAGGAGATCCGCTTGAGCTCGGCGCGCAGCGCGACGCAGGCCTCCATGTCGACGTCGCTCTGCAGCGTGAAGTCGGGGATCGTGGCCTTCGACTCGGCCATCCGCCGGGCGATCGTCTGCTGCATGCGCGAGAGCTCCTGCGTAGTCGTCTGGCCCTTGGCCGTGCTCACGTCCGCGCGCGCGCCGCTCGTGGGCGACTGCCGGTGGCGGCTGAGGCTTGCGTTGCGGACTCGGCGGCGGGACCGGGAGCGGCGCCGGCGGCCGCTTCGACGTCGGCCTTGACGATGCGCCCGCCGGGACCGCTGCCGCTGAGCGAGGCGAGATCGACGCCCTGCTCCTGCGCGACGCGCCGGGCCAGCGGAGAGGCCTTCAGGCGCTCCGCCCGGGGCGCCGGGCGGTGCGCCATGCGTGACAGGGCTCCGTCGGCGCCCCCGACCGACGGCTGCGTCGTCGGTGCCCCGGTCTCGACGACGGATTCGACGAGCTTCTCCTCGGACTGCTCGCGGGCGGCGCCGTTGGCGGAGGCGCCCGCCTCGCCGACGCGCGCGATGACCTGCCCGACGGGCAGCGTGTCGCCTTCGGCGGCCAGGAGCTGCAGCGTGCCGTCCTGGTCTGACTCGTAGACCATGGCGGCCTTGTCGGTCTCGATCTCGACGAGCTCCTCGCCGCGGGCGACGTGCTCGCCGTCCGGCTTGAGCCAGCGCAGGATCGTGCCCTCCTCCATCGTGTCGGACAGGCGCGGCATCACGATCTCTGCCATCAGCTCCTCGCCCCCGTAGCATTCGTGGTAGCGCCGGGCGGGGCGATGCCGAGCGTGTCGAGCACGGCGCTGACGATCTGCGGCTCGTGCGGGTAGGCGATGTCCTCGAGCGGCTTGGAGTAGGGCATCGGCACGTCGGCGCCGGAGACGCGGCGCACGGGCGCGTCGAGGTCGTCGAAGGCCTGCTCGGAGATCAGCGCGGCGAGGTTGGCGCCGACGCCGCCGTGCGGCCAGCCCTCCTCGACGATCACGCAGCGGTTGGTCTTGTGCACGGAGGCGAGGATCGTGTCGAGGTCGAGCGGGCGCAGCGTGCGCGGGTCGATCACCTCGGCGCTGACGCCGTGCTGCTCGGCGAGCGTGGCGGCGGCGCGCTCGGCGGTCAGCGCCATGCGCGAGACGCCGACGATCGTCACGTCGGAGCCCTCGCGCGCGATCCGCGCCTTGCCGAAGCCGACGAGCTCGTCCTCGCCGTCGGGCACCTCGCCGCGCACGCCGTAGAGCGACTCGTGCTCGATGAAGATCACGGGGTTCTCGTCGCGGATCGCGCTCTTCAACAGGCCCTTGGCGTCGGCGGCGGTCGACGGCACGGCGACGAGCAGGCCGGGGATGTGCAGGAACAGCGCCTCGAAGCAGTGCGAGTGGGTGGGCCCGAGCTGGTGCCCGGCGCCCTGGGGCATGCGCACGACGAGCGGCACGCGGCGCCTGGCCGCCGAACATGTAGTGGATGTGCGCGGCGTGGTTGACGATCTGGTCGAACGCGAGCAGCGCGAAGTTGATCGTCATCAGCTCGACGACGGGGCGCAGGCCGGCCATGGCGGCGCCGACGCCGACGCCGACGATCGTGTTCTCGGAGATCGGCGTGTCGCGCACGCGCTTCTCGCCGAACTCCTCGAGCAGCCCGTCGGTGACCTTGAAGGCGCCGCCGAACACGCCGATGTCCTCGCCCATCAGGAAGACGCGCTCGTCGCGGCGCAGCTCCTCGCGCAGCGCGGCGCCGAGCGCCTCGCGGTAGCGCAGCTCGGCCATCAGGCGCGGTCCTCGCCGTGCGCGAGCGCGTCTGACATCTGCTGCGGGATCTCGTCGTTGCCGTGGGCCTGGGAGAACTCGTCGGAGGGCGCAGCGTCGGGGGCGGCATCCTCGGGCTCGGTCGTGCGCACGGAGTACCAGCCGCGCGAGGCGTCGCTGAGCACGTAGACGTCGTCGTACAGCGTCTCGGGCGCGGGGAAGGGCGAGGCCTCGGCGAACTCGACGGCGGCGTCGACGCGCGCGACCGCCTGCTCGTCGATCCGCTTCAGCTCGTCCTCGTCGATCACGCCCTCGCGCACGAGCCGCTCGCCGAAGGCGGGGATCGGGTCGCGCTCGCGCCAGTGGGCGACCTCCTCCTTGGAGCGGTACTGCTCGGGGTCGGCCATCGAGTGGCCGCGGAAGCGGTAGGTGACGGCCTCGACGAGCAGCGGGCGGCGCTCCTCGCGCACGCGCGCGATCGCCTCGCAGAGCACGGCGTAGGTGTCGAGCACGTCCATCCCGTCGCAGCGCATGCCGGGCACGCCGAGGCTCTCGCCCTTGCGCTGCAGGTCGGTCACGGCCGAGTGGCGGCTCAAGGAGGTGCCCATGCCGAACTGGTTGTTGGTGACCATGAACACGACGGGCAGCTTCCACAGCGCGGCGATGTTGAGCGTCTCGCCGAAGGTGCCCTGGTTGGAGGCGCCGTCGCCGAACGTGCACAGCGTGACGTCGTCGGTGCCCTCGTAGTCGGAGGCGAGCGCGAGCCCGGCGGCGATCGGCAGGTTGCCGCCGACGATCCCGTAGCCGCCCATGAAGCGCCGGGCGGCGTCGAACATGTGCATCGAGCCGCCGCGCCCGCCGGAGCAGCCGTCGACGCGCCCGAACAGCTCGGCCATCACGTTCTCGGGCGGCGTCCCGCGCACGAGCGCGTGCCCGTGGGAGCGGTAGGTCGAGATCAGGTAGTCGCGGTCGCGCAGGGCGCGCGCGGAGCCGACGATCGTCGCCTCCTCGCCGATCGAGAGGTGCAGGAAGCCGCCGACCTTGGCGCGCGCGTACATCTCGCCGGCGCGCTCCTCGAAGCGGCGGATCAGCGTCATCGTCTGCAGCCACTCGCGCGCGACGGATGGCTCGGGCAGGCCGCGGGGCGACTCGGGCGAGTCTCCGATCGGCTCCTGCGCGCTTCCCATCAATCCACGGTACTCCAGCGCGCGAGAAACTCCGGCGCCTCGAGCTGGGCGAGGTCCTCGCGCAGCTCGCGCGCCATCCGCGAGGCGGCCTGCGGCGGGAGGTCCCAGAACAGCGCGACTTCGCCGTCGTCGATCTCGACGAGCTCGATGTGGTCGACGCGCTCGGCGTCGGCGAGCAGCGCCGGCGTGCGCCCGCCGCGCGTGACGATCAGCCGGTAGGCGGCCTTGGCCTTCACGGCGCGGCGCCGACGAGCTCGAGCATGCGGGCAGCGGCCTGCTCGACGGCGCGCTCCCCTTCGAACACGTCCCCGGCGACGACGATCGCGGGGATCTCGATGATTCCAAGATCGGCCGCTTCGCTCGTGGCGGCGGCGAGCTGCGCGGCGACCGAGCCGAGCTCGACGCCGCGCGTCACGGCGGCCGGGTGCATCTCGCAGGCGGCGGCCGCGATCAGCACGTTGTCGAGCTCGGCCAGGTCGCGCCCGCCGGCGAAGGCCTGGCGGAAGGCGGCCTGGGCGAAGGGCACGGTGCGCCCGATCGACTTGGCGTAGGTCGCGGCGCGCATCGCGAGCGCGCTGTCGAACGGGAACGGCTCGGGCCAGCGCAGCGGCTGCAGGCCGAGCTGCTGCGGCGCGGCGGGCGACGTCCTCGCGGAACGCCTCGCGCTCGCTCTCGCAGCGCCAGGTCGCCGAGCGCTCGCCTCGCGGGCAGCTCGCTTGCGAGCACCGGGCGCCACTCGGCGGGGCCGGGCAGCGCGTGCAGGACGCGCTCGGCGGCCAGGTAGGCGAGCGGGCTGGCGAGGTCGAAGTAGAAGGCGGCGTCGACGCTCACGGCTCAGCCGTGGATCAGCCAGCCGTCGGCTGCGCGTCCGGCTTCCATCACGGCCTCGGACAGCGTCGGGTGGCCGTGGATGATGCGCCCGACCTCGGCGTAGCCGCCCTCGAGCAGGCGCACGTTGACGAGCTCCTGGATCAGCTCGGTGGCGCGCGTGCCGACGATGTGCCCGCCGAGCAGCTCGCCGTACTTGGACTCGCCGACGAGCTTGATCATGCCGCCGGTGTCGCCGTAGACGATGCCGCCGCCGACGGCGCCGTATTGCACTTTGCCGACGACCACGTCGTAGCCCTGCTCGCGAGCCTGCTCCTCGGTCAGCCCGAAGGAGCCGACGTTGGGCGTGCAGAAGGTCGCCCGCGGGATGTCCTCGTAGGCGATCGGGTGGGTGTCGAGACCGGCCGAGTCCTCGGCGGCGATGATGCCCTCGTCGGACGCCTTGTGCGCGAGCGCCGGGCCCGGGACGAGGTCGCCGATCGCGTAGATCGCCGGCGCGGCTCGTGCGCATCGCGCCGTCGACCTTGCACGAGGCCGCGCTCGTCGAGCTCGACGCCGGCCTCGGCCAGGCCGAGCCCGTCGACGTCGGCGCCGCGGCCGGCGGCGATCACGAGGTAGTCGACCTCGAGCCCTGCATCCTCGCCGTGCGTGAACGTGACGCTGCTCTCGCCGCTCTTGACGTCGGCGATCGGGTCGCCGGTGTGGACGTTGACGCCCTGGCGCTTGAAGCCGCGCTCGACGCGGCGCGAGACGTCGACGTCCTCGGTCGGCAGCACGCGGTCGAGCGCCTCCATCAGCCGCACCTCGCGAGCCGAGGCGCGCGTAGCCGGAGGCGATCTCGGCGCCCGAGGCGCCGGCGCCGACGACGGCGAGGCGCGCGGGCAGCTCGCTGAGCGCCCACGCCTGCTCGGTGCCGATGATGCGCCCGCCGAACTCGACGCCCGGGAGCGAGCGCGGGACGGAGCCGGTGGCGAGGATCACGGTGGCGGCGGCGTAGACGTTCTCGCCGACGACGACGTGCCCGTCGGCGTTCAGCGCGGCGTCGCCCTCGATCACGTCGATCTTGTCTTTCTTGAACAGGCCGCCGACGCCGGAGGTCAGCGTGTTGACGACTTTCTCGCGCCGCGCCTGCACGCCGGCGAAGTCGACGCTCGACGTCTGAGACCTTCAGCCCGTACTCGCCGGCCTCGCGGATCTCGCTGAGCAGGTCGGCCGAGCGCAGCACGGCCTTGGCGGGGATGCAGGCGTAGTTCAGGCAGCGCCCGCCGAGCTTGTCGCGCTCGACGACGGCCGTCTTTTTGCCGAGCTGCGCGGCGCGGATCGCGGCCACGTAGCCGCCCGGCCCGGAGCCGATGACGATGCAGTCGTAGGTGTTCTCAGCCATCCGGCCTGAGCCTATCGAAGCGTCTCGCGCTCCCCGGCCTGGATGCGTCCCATCACGCGGATCAGCTTCCAGAACAGCCAGCCGCCGAGCAGCACGCTGAGCAGGCAGATCGCGCGCGGCGAGCAGCGTCGAGGCGACGACGAGCGCCAGCGAGGTGACGATGATCTGGAAGGCGAGCAGCGCCTCGAAGCCGAGCACGGCCCAGTAGCGGCGCCTGTACATGCCCTGCGCGAGCAGCACGAGCACGACGGCGAGCAGCGCCGCGCCGGGCAGCGAGCCGCCGTGCCTGCTGAGGTCGTGGACGCTGGCGGCGCCCGCGATCACGCCGACGGCGAGCAAGAGGCAGACGCCGATCGCGATCCGCAGCGACGTCGGCCACTCGTGCTCGCCGAGCGGGCTGAGCGCGGCGCGGGCGAGCTCGTCGCGTTCGCCCGCGCGGCACGCGCGGGCGCTTCTCGCTCTCGCGGGGGCTCGACACGCGCTGCCCTAGGAGCGCTCGTCGAGCTGCGCGCGCAGCGCTTCGGCGGCCGCCTGCGGGTCCTCGGCGTCGGCGATCGCGCGCAGCACGACGATGCGCGTGGCGCCGGCGTCGAGCACCTCGTCGAGGTTCGCGGAGTCGAGGCCGCCGATCGCGAAGAACGGCACGGCGGCGTGCGCGGCGGCGTAGCGCACGAGCTCGTGCCCGACGGCAGGTCGGCCGGGCTTGGTCGGCGTCTCGTGCACGGGGCCGACGCCGATGTAGTCGACCAGCGGCGTGCCGTCGTCGGCCGCCGGCGCGGCGGCGTCGATCTCGCCGGGCGCGTGCGTGGACAGGCCGATCAAGAGGTCCGGCGCCGACGATCGCGCGCGCCTCGGCGACGGGCATGTCGTCCTGTCCGACGTGCAGCCCGTCGGCGCCGGACTCGCGCGCGACGAGCGGCCGGTCGTTGACGATCAGCAGCGCGCCGAGGCGCTCGCACAGGGCATGCGCGGCGTTGGCCACGGCGACGAGCTCGTCGTCGCCGAGCTCCTTGTCGCGCAGCTGCACGACGTCGACGCCGCCGGCGATCGCCGGGCGGATCACCTCGGGCAGCGCGCGCCCGCCGGGGTTCGCGTCGCACACGAGATAGAGCCGCGCGGCGGCCAGCCGCTGCGCGGCGCTCGGAGCCGATGTCTGTGGCGTGCATCTCGCAGCTGCAGTCTCGCAGGGCTAGCATCAACGTATCGGCCACATCATCAGCCGCTCGCGCGACGTGCTGGTGATCGGCGGCGGCGTGATCGGGCTGTCGCTGGCGTGGCGCGCGTGCGAGCGCGGGATGTCGGTGACCGTGCTCGAGCGCGACACGCTCGGCGGCGGCACCTCGCAGGTCGCAGCCGGGATGCTCGCGCCGGTGGCCGAGGTCGAGTTCGGCGAGGCGGGGCGGCGCGTGCTCGAGCTCGGCCTGCGCTCGGCCGAGCTGTGGCCGTCCTTCGCCGAGCAGCTGCAGGCGGCCGCGGAGATCGACGTCGGGCTGCTGCGAACGGGCACGCTGGTGCTGGCGCGCGACGAGGACGAGGCGCGCGAGCTCGAGCGCCAGATCGCCTTCCGCGACGGGCTCGGCCTGAGCGACGAGCAGGCTGCGCGGCAGCGAGGCGCGCGAGCGCGAGCCGGCGCTCGCGCCGAGCACGCGCCTCGCGCTGGAAGCGCCGGAGGACCACTCGGTCGATCCGCGGGCCGTGCTCGCGGCGCTGCGCGCGGCGTGCGAAGCCGGCAGGCGTCGAGCTGCGCGAGCACGCGCACGTCGAGCGGGTCGAGTCGCGACGCCGGGCGCGTCACCGGGGTCACGCTGGCCGATGGCGAGCGCTCGCCGCCGGCCAGGTCGTGCTCGCGGCGGGAGCGTGGAGCGCGCAGATCGCCGGCGCCGAGCTCGACGGCGCTCGCCCGGGCGCCGCCGTTCCGGTGCGCCCGGTGCGCGGCCAGCTGCTGCGCCTGCGCGATCCGGCCGGCGCGGGGCTGCTTGAGCAGGGTGATCCGCTTCGAGGGCGGCTACGTCGTGCCGCGCGCCGACGGGCGCTACGTGCTCGGCGCGACCGTCGAGGAGCGCGGCTTCGACGTCGAGCCCGACGTCGGCGGCGTGTACGAGCTGCTGCGCGAGGCGCACGAGGTCGTGCCGGGCGTCAGCGAGCTGAAGATCGAGGAGCTGTGCGTGGGGCTGCGCCCGGGCACGCCCGACAACGCCCCCGCGATCGGCGCCGGCTCGCCCGAGGGCTGATGCTGGCGACGGGCCATCACCGCAACGGCATCCTGCTGGCGCCGCTGACGGCGCGAGCTCGGCGCGAAGCTGCTCTGCGGCGAGCAGATCGACGCGGGCGAGCACGCGCTGCTCGACGCATGCGACCCGCGGCGTTTCGCGGGCATCCCCGCTGAGCAGCCGAGCCACGCCGAGGCGGTGCACGCGTGATCAGGCTCAACGGCGAGGAGTCCGACGTGTCGCCCGGCGAGACCGTCGCGGCGGCGCTCGCGCGGCTGGAGCTCTCGCCGCAGGCGCGCGGCGTCGCGGTCGCCGTCGACGGCGAGGTCGTGCCGCGCGCGCAGTGGCGACTCGTTCGCGCTTGCCGAGCACGCGCGCGTCGAGGTGCTGACGGCGATGCAGGGAGGATGATGCGCGGCATGCACGAGGCGATCGACACGGCATCGAAGGAGCTGACGATCGCGGGGCGCACGCTGCGCTCGCGCCTGTTGCTCGGCACGGGCGGCTTCCCCTCGCTGGCGATCATGGCCGAGGCGATCGCGGCGAGCGGCTCGGAGCTCGTCACGGTGGCGCTGCGGCGCGTCGACCCGGCTTCGCGCGGCTCGCTGATCGACGTGCTCGCGGAGGCGGGCGTCGAGCTGCTGCCGAACACGGCCGGCTGCTACACGGCGCGCGACGCCGTGCTCACGGCGCGCCTCGCGCGCGAGGCGTTTGAGACGGACTGGATCAAGCTCGAGGTGATCGGCGACGAGGACACGCTGCTGCCCGACGCGCCCGAGCTCTTGCGCGCCGCCGAGCAGCTCGTCGACGAGGGCTTCGTCGTGCTCCCGTACACGACCGACGACCCCGTGCTCGCGCGGCGGCTGGTCGACGTGGGCTGCGCCGCCGTGATGCCGCTCGGGTCGCCGATCGGCAGCGGCATGGGCATCCGCAACCCCTACAACCTGACGCTGATCCGCGAAGCCGTCGAGGTTCCGGTCGTGCTCGACGCCGGCGTCGGCACGGCCTCGGACGCGGCGCTCGCGATGGAGCTCGGCTGCGACGCGGTGATGGCCGCCTCGGCGATCTCCCGCGCAGAGGACCCCGTGCGCATGGCGCGCGCGATGCGCGCCGCCGTCGAGGCCGGCCACCTGGCGCGCGGCGCCGGGCGCATCCCGCGCCGCACCTACGCCACTGCCTCGACGCCCGAGCAGGGCCTGCCCGACTTCGGCTAGCCCTGCCGCGCTCAGCTGACGACTTCGATCGTGCCGTTCATCGACGCCGGGTGGATCGTGCACTCGTAGTTGATCACGCCCGGCTTGAGCGCCTTGATCTTGAACGTGCCGCCCTGCGTGAAGTCCTTGGAGGCGAACTTCTGTGGCCCACCCTCGCTCGTGACGTTGTGCGCGACTTCGTCGAAGTTGGTCCACTCGATCGTGCTGCCGACCTTCACCCTGACCGTGTCCGGGGCGATCGCGATGTTGCGGTAGGCGATCCGCACCGTGCCGCTGCGCACCGGCCCCGTCGCCGGCGCGAACTTGGGCGTCGTCGTCACTTTCAGACCGCCCTTGCTGGTCGTGCTCTGCGTAGGCGTGCTCGACGTGGTGGCCGGCGAGGATGAGCTGCCGGATGACGAGCTGCTCGAGGAGCCACAGCCGGTGAGCAGGGCAAGCGCGGCGCATACGGCCGCGATCGCTAGGCGTCTGCCCATCTGGCCTGCGCACCCTAGCCTAGACTGGCTCGTCCATGCCGCAGCACTTCCTCACAGGCGCCGAGCTCTCGGCGGGCGAGCTCGACGCGCTGCTGAACCGCGCGCTCGAGCTGAAGGCCGACCCGCTCGGCTCGCGCGCGCTCGAGGGCGCCAGCGTGGCGCTCGTCTTCCAGAAGCCCTCGACGCGCACGCGGCTGTCGTTCGACGTCGGCGTGCACGAGCTCGGCGGCCACCCCGTCGTGCTGCGCGCCGACGAGCTGCAGCTCTCGCGCGGCGAGCCGGTGCGCGACACGGCGCTCGTGCTCTCGCGCCACGTCGCCGCCGTCGGCGTGCGCACGGGGCCGCACGAGCTGCTCGAGGAGCTCGCCGAGCACGCCACGATCCCGGTGATCAACATGCTCACGGCCGAGCACCACCCGTGCCAGGCGCTCGCCGATCTGCTCGACGCTGCGCGAGGCGCACGACTCGCTCCAGGGCCTGCGCCTGGCCTACGTCGGCGACGGCAACAACGTCGCGCGCTCGCTTGCGATCCTCGGCACGCTCGCCGGGCTCGACGTGGCGGTCGCCTCGCCGTCCGGCTACACGCTCGAGCAGGACCTCGCGCTGCCCGACGACGCGACCGGCACGCTCACGCTGCTGGAGGACCCGCGCGACGCGGTCGCCGGCGCGTGCGCCGTCTACACCGACGTGTGGGTCAGCATGGGCGACGAGCAGACCGCCGAGCACCGCCGCGAGGCGCTCGCCGGCTACCGCGTCGACGACGCGCTGCTCGACGCCGCCGCGCCCGGCGCCTTCGCCCTGCACGACCTCCCGGCGCACGCCGGCGAGGAGATCACCGCTGAGGTTCTCTACGGCGCGCGGCAGCGCATCTGGGACCAGGCCGAGAACCGCCGTCACGCACAGAAGGCGCTGCTCGAGATGCTGATCGGCGCAAGACCATGAGCGCTCTGCCCGATCTCTCTCAATCGATTAATAAAAATGAGAACACCGCCGAGGAGTTCGTGCGTCCGCAGCGGGGCGACGAGCTCGAGCTGAGCATCGAGTCGCTCGCGTTCGGTGGTGAGGGAATCGCGCGGATCGGCGACGGCGGCTACGTGGTGTTCGTCGCCGACGCCGTGCCCGGCGATCGCGTGCGCGCGGTCGTGCACAAGCGCAAGCGCAGCTACGCGCACGCGCGCACGCTCGAGGTGCTCGAGCCGAGCCCCGAGCGGATCGCGCCGCTGGCCAAGCATCCCGGCGTGCCGTGGCAGGTGCTCCCCTACGAGCGCCAGCTGCAGATCAAGCACGAGCAGGTCGGCGAGGCGCTCACGCGGATCGGCCATCTCGAGGGCTTCGAGCTGGACGAGATCGTCCCGGCCGTCGAGCAGTGGCGCTACCGCAACAAGCTCGAGTACTCCTTCGGCGAAGACGCGCCCGAGGACGGCTCGGCCGGGGAGGGGCTCGTGTGCGGCTTCCACGCGCCCGCCGGCGCCAACAGGGTGCTGGCGATGGACGACTGCCTGCTCGCCTCCGAGCGCGGCAACCTCGCGCGCAAGCTCGCGCTCGATTGGTGCCGCGCCGAGGGGCTGACAGCGTGGGATCGCGGCCGGCGCTCCGGCGCAGGCCCGGCCGGGCGCCGCGGCGGGCACCGCCGCGAGGAGCGCATCGGACCGGCCGCCGACGGTCGCGCCCGCCTGCGCAACCTCGTCGTGCGCGAAGGCCGCCACAGCGGCCAGCTGCAGGTCCGCGTCGTGACCAGCGAAGGCGAGCTCGAGGCAGGCTCGCTCGCCGCCGCGCTTCACGAGGGACTCGGCGACAGCCTCTCCGGCGTGCTCTGGTCGCGCTCGGGCAGCCTCGCCGAGACGACCGCCGGCGGCGAGACCGAGCTCGTCTGGGGCGAGGCCAAGCTGCCCGAGCGTCTCGGCGAGCTCGAGCTGCAGATCTCGGCCGAGGCCTTCTTCCAGACCAACACCGAGATGGCCGAGCGCCTGTACGGGCTCGTCGTCGAGTTCGCCGCGCTCGAGGGTTGGGAGCGCGTGTACGACCTGTACAGCGGGATCGGCTCGATCGCGCTCACGCTCGCCCCGCGCGCCGGTGAGCTGTGGGGCATCGAGCTGATCGAAGAGGCCGTCGCCGACGCGATCGCCGGCGCCCGCGCCAACGAGATCACCAAGGCCAACTTCTTCGCCGGCGACGTGCGCCTGGCGCTGCCCGAGCTGCTCCAGCGCGCCGGGCGACCAGACGTGCTCGTCGTCGACCCGCCCCGCGCGGGACTGTCGAAGAAAGTCGTGCACCGCATCATCGACGCCTCCCCCAAGCGGATCGTCTACGTCTCGTGCAACCCCACCACGCTCGCCCCCAACGCAGCCGAACTCGTCGAGGCCGGCTGGGCGCTGCGCAGGGTCACGCCTGTCGACATGTTTCCGCAGACGCATCACATCGAGTGCGTCTCGCTATTGGAACGCGGCTAGGGTTCCTACCGATGCGCGCTGCGACCATCCGCGACAAGGAGATCGTGCGGTGCACGATCGTCGCGCCGACCTGCGACTTGATGTCGTCGCCGACGATCGGCAGCTTGGCCGCCTTGAAGCGCTTGTCCCAGTAGGGCTCACGTGCGATGAACACCGGGATGCAGTTGACGAAGCCGCAGCCCGCCTCGAGCACCTGCTCGACGTACCACTTGGTCGCCTGCTCCGAGCCCACCGGCAGGTAGGAGACGACCACATCCGTGTGTGTGTCCTTGAGGATCTGCACGATGTCCGCCGTCTCACCCGGCGCCTTGACGATCTTCTCCTTGAGGTACTTGCCGAGGCCGTCGTGCGTCATCCCGCGGTAGACCGGGACGCCGAGCTTCTTCGGCACCTTGGCGAACTTCATCGTGTTGTTCTGGCCCGCCCAGATCGCTTCGCCGAGGTCCTTGCCGACCTTCTTCGAGTCGATGTCGAAGGCCGCCGTGAATTCGATGTCGCGCACGTGGTAGCCGCCGAGATCGACGTGCATCAGGCCGGGGACCCGCTGGTCGGGGTCGGCGTCGCGGTAGTAGTTGACGCCCTGCACGAATGCCGAGGCGCAGTTGCCGACGCCGACGATCGCGACGCGGACCTTCTCAGATTGGTAGCGCGCGGCGCCGTTGCTCGCTGCGCCGTTGCGGGAGGCTGCGCCGTTGCTTGAGGCGCGCCCGTTGGACTGCTTGATCACGAGAGAGATTCCTTTGTGAGGGCTCGGCGCTCAGGGCCGAGGCGCGGTTCGGGGTGCTTTTTGAGCTTCGCGGAGACTACCCCGCCTGCCGCGCTAGGTCACACCGACGAGCTCGCGGCGCACGTGCCAGATGCGCTGCCCGACCGTCACCAGGCTGAGCACCGCCAGCACGTAGACCGCCGGCTCCAGCAGCTGGAAGTCGCCCAGCGAGGCCCCGCGCGCGAAGATCAGCCCGATCGAGAGGATCACCACGCGCACCGGCCGCGTCGCGATGCCCACCTTGCACTCCACGCCGAGCGCCTCGGCGCGCGCGCGGGTGTAGCTGACCATCAGCGACGCCAGTACCGCGACGACGACCGCCGCCGCCGCGACCTGCTTGCCCGTCAGCGCGAAGTAGCCCGCGACCGACGTCAGCACGATCCCCTCCTCGATGCGGTCGAGCGTCGAGTCCAGGAATGCGCCGAACGGCGTCCCCTTGCCCGACATGCGCGAGTAGCGCCCGTCGAGCGTGTCCATGATCGAGCCGACGATGAACGCCACGCCGCCGAGGAAGAACAGCCTTTCCCACACCAGCACCGCCGCCACGAGGTTGAGCGCGAGCCCCGTCAGCGAGATCGCGTTCGGCGTCAGGCGCGACTCGATCAACCGGTTGCGCACCAGCTCGCGCCGCTCGCCAGAGCCGATCGGCGCGCGCGTGCCGCGCGGCTTGCGCCCGGCGCGGGAGCCGGCGCGCCGCGCGCGCCGTGGCGAGCTGTGCTGTCTCGGGGCCATCTGCCGTCGCGTGCCGTTCGCGCTCAGCCGCTCGCCCGCACCTGCGGTGAGGAGACTGCCGAGGGAACCGACGAGAAGCGCCACACGCCCGGGCGCGCCCGGGCCAGCCAGCGCGCGCCGTAGGCGGCCGATCCTGCCGTCAGCGCGCCGAGCAGCGCGTCGACGATGAAGTGGTTGGCCGTGACCACGATCACGAACGTCATCAGGAACGGGTAGAGCAGCCAGATCGCCCGCACGACCCTGCGCCTGCACAGGCGCGACAGCGGCCAGCCGATCATCAGCGCGAAGGCGACGTGCATCGAGGGCACCGCCGCATACGGGTTGAACAGCGCCGTCGCCGTCGCGCTCGTGTGCGAGACCTTCACGCCCGTGATGTCCGAGACGCTGTCGATGAAGCCCCACTCCGGCATGAAGCGCGGCGGCGCCGTCGGGAACACGATGTAGCCGATCAGCGCGATGCCCATCGCGATCATGAACATGTTGCGCACGAAGTAGAACGACTTGTTGTGGCGCAGGTACAGGTATGCCAGCGCGCTCAGCGTGATCGTCGTCTGCGCGTTGACGTACAGCCAGCTCGCGCAGACCATCACCACGTGGCTGCCCGACGCCCACGCCTGCACGCTCGGCTCGACGAACACGTGCAGGCTGCTCTCGATCGAGATCAAGTCGCGCGCATGCGCGAAGGCCGCGTTGGCGTCGCCCTCGACGAGACCGCGCACGAGCCGGTAGGCGAAGTACGCGGCGGCGAAGAGCGAGATCTGCCGGAGCGCATCGAGCCAGCCTTGGGGCAGGACGCGCGCCTGCAGCAGGCGGGCGCGAGCGACCATCGATGTGAAGCCTAGACGACCGGCGACGGCGAGGGTCAGCGGCAGCGCGCCCCGCGATCGAACACGCGCACGAGCGAGAAGCCGATGCCGACGCGAAGCGTGCCCGGCCCGCGTGCCCGCACCTTCGTCCAGCCTTCCGGGCCGCGCTGCACGCAGCCGCGCCCGGCGAGCAGCGTCCAGTAGGGCGTGAAGCGCACGCGCACGACGAACGTTCCCGCGCTCGGCGTGCGCAGCGCGAACGAGTCACGGCCGAGGCGCAGCAGCGTGCTCGGCGGCTGCGCGAGCGGCGGCGCCGGCAGCACCGCGAACAGCCGCCAGTGACGCGAGCGCCACAGCTCGTGCAGGTAGCTCTGGCCGGCCCGCACCAGGCGCGCCTCGGCGCGCGCCGAGTAGTCGAGCGGCGCGTCCGGGAGCGCGACGTAAGCGATCGCGTTGCGCCTCAGCCAGCGCTCGTAGCTCGCCGCGTCGAGCGAGCCCGCGCTCCCGTAGAAGACGCCGTCGTAGTGGCGCTCGAGCTGGCGCTCCCAGCCGCGCGCCAGCGGCACCTGCGCCGCGAGCCAGCGCGCCTCGCCGTGGTTGCGGCTCGGCAGCGCCTCGACGCGCGCCGGGCGTCCCGAGTAGCCGAGCCCCAGGCGCTTCAGCTCGCCCAGCAGCGGCCCGTAGTAGGAGGCCGACGTCGACCGTTCGCCGGCCGCCGAGGCGTAGTCGGCGATCGGCGCGCGCACCTGCCAATACAGCAGCAGCGGCGCCAGCGCGAGCAGCGCCGGGGCGCGCCAGCCGCGCGGCAGCCACGTCCGCCAGCCGGCCGTCCTGTGCCTGCGCTCGACGTATGTGCCCGGCGGCTGCGCGATCAGCGCGCACGCCAGCAGCGGGCCCGCCAGCAGCGCCCCCAGCCGGTCGACGTTCCCGCCGACCGGCGTCGCCACGACGAAGCACGCGACGAGCGCCAGCGCGTAGAGCAACGTGCCCGCCCGCAGCGCCCGCCGTCGCCGCGGGATCGCCAGCGCCAGCGCCAGCGTCGCCGCCAGCGCCGGGTAGAAGGCCGACCCGACGAACGGCTCCGTGCCGCCTTCCGGGAAGGCGATCGCAAGCAGCGCGATCGGCACGAGCGCCGCGCACAGCAGCGCCGCCGGCAGCAGCGCCCGCCGCACGCTGCCTGGGCGGTTGCCCGGCGGCGGTTCGTGCTCGTCGGCGAAGCGGGCCTGCCCGAGCCGCCCGCCGAGCGCCCACGCGAGCGCCGCGAGCGCGAGGAACGCGCCCGCCACCGGGCTCGCCAGCGGGCATGCAAACGCCAGTGCCAGCGCGACGCACGCGAGCTCCACGCGTCGCCGCCGCCGTCGCGCCGACACACGCGCAGCGCGCGCCGCCACGAGCGCCGCGATCGCGACCAGCACGCCCAGCTCGAACGGGACCCGGTTGGTGAACAGCTCCACGCCGGCGCCGAACGCGAACCAGATCGCCGCCACGCGCTCGGCGCGCGGCGTGAAGCCACCGCGCACGAGCACCGCGAACAGGCCCGCCGCGACCGTCATCGCCAGCGCGCCGAGCAGCGCCGGCCCGAGCAGCGCGCCGAGCGGCGGCGCCAGCAGCGAGTACGCCGGCAGGTGATGGCCGCCGTACCAGCCGTTGTCCCACAACGTGAAGCCCACGCGCGAGAACAGGTCGCTGCGGTAGCCCGCCGCCGCCAGGTCGCTGCTCGCCGGCGCCGCCAGCAGGTACAGCAGCGCCCAGGGCCGCCGTCAGCGTCCACGCCGGCAGCGTCGACACGGGCCTCGCCCAGCGCCGCCACGCCGGCCGCTCCGTGCGCGCCTGCTCCGCCGCCGGCGCTGCGCTCGGCTGTGCGAGCGACGGCGGCGCCGGCGAGCTCACCCCGATGCGCCGCCCAGGAACTCGACCACGCGCTCGATCACGTCCGGGCGGTCGATCCACGGCCAGTGGCCGGCGTCGGGCAGCTCGAGCAGCTCCGCCCCGAGCACGTCCGCGTAGGCCTTGCCGAAGCGTGCCGGGATGTACGGGTCGCGCATCCCCCACACGACCAGCGACGGAACGCCGAGCTCTCCCAGCTGCTGCCCCGCCGCCGCCAGACGCTCCGGCGGCGAGCTGCGATACAGGCGCAGGATCGCGCGCTGCGTGCCCTGGTCGAAGTGCGCCAGCACGCTGTCGATCCAGCTGTCCGGCATCGGTCCCGGCGTCGCGTTGGACTCGCGCGAGATCAAGCGCAGCACGCGACGGTTGATCGAGCCCATCGACAGCTCGCCCAGCAGCGGCGTGCGCCACATGCGCGCCGTGCGATGCCAGCGGTAGCCCGGCAGGAACGGGACCGAGTTGATCACGACCAACCGCTCGACCCGCTCCGGGTGGCGCTGTGCGAAGGCCAGACCGACCGCTCCCCAGTCGTGCACGACCAGCTGCACGCGCTCGACGCCGACCAGCTCCAGGAACGATTCGAGGAAGTCCGCGTACTCCTCGATCGTGAAGCTCAGCGAGCCCGGCTTGCCCGAGCGCCCGAAGCCGGGCAGGTCCGGAGCCAACCCGCCGCTGCGCGGCAGGAAGTCGAGCCACTCGTCAGAGCTGTCCGGCACCCCGTGCAGGTACAGCGGCACCGCCGCGTCCCTCTCCTGTGCCGAGGCCGCGGCGAGGCTCCGTTGACGCTGCGCTCCGGTGAGGCGCTGCGCCAGAACACCGGCAAGCGCACCTGTGCCCCGGATGGCGCATCGATCTCGCCGTTGTGATCGCTCACCTCGGGCACCGCGCGAGGATATACGCGCGTCGTCGCGGCGGATACGGTGGGCGCGTGTCCGGCGCAGCCGCCCGCTCCGCACCCGCCAAGCGCACGCGCACCGCCGGCGCGTGGAAGCCGCCGCCGCGGGCCCGCGTGCTGCGCGTGCGCGACCGCCTGCGCGAGATCTACGGCGTCCCGCTGATGGCGCCGCACGGCCACCCGATCGCCGAGCTCGTGCTGACAGTTCTTTCCCAGTCGACCAACGACCGCAACCGCGACGTCGCCTTCCTGCGCCTGCGCACGCGCTTCCCCTCGTGGGAGTCCGTGCGCGACGCGCCCGTCGCCGAGGTCGAGGAGGCGATCCGCCCCGGCGGCATCTCCAAGGTCAAGTCCGTGCGCATCCAGGCGATCCTGCGCGCGATCGCCGAGGACCCGCGGGACCCCGGGCACGAGCTCTCGCTCGACTGGCTGCCGCACGTGCCGCTGCCCGAGGCGCGCGACTACCTCACTGCGCTGCCCGGCGTCGGGCGCAAGACGGCCGCCTGCGTGCTGCTGTTCGCCTACGGCCTGCGCGACGTGCCCGTCGACACGCACGTCTCGCGCGTCGGCGCGCGCCTGCACCTGCTGCAGGACGGCGCCCCCTTCGAGCGCATGCACGACCAGATGCTCGCGCTCACGCCGCCCGGCCAGGAGCTCGAGCTGCACGTCAACCTGCTGCGCCACGGCCGGCGCACCTGCCACGCGCGCTCGCCCGAATGCGAGGACTGCGCGCTCGCGCGCATGTGCCCGAGCCGGCGCGCTGTTCGTCTAGCGCCCCTCAGCCGTGTGGCAGCACGGCGAACGCGATCACCGCGTAGTGCAGCCCCGCCGCCGCCAGCACGAGCGCGTGGAAGATCTCGTGGTAGCCGAACACCTTCGGCCACGGGTTCGGCCGCTCGCTCGCGTAGATCACCGCGCCCGTCAGGTACAGCAGCCCGCCGAGCGCGATGCCGATCGCGCCGAGCCAGCCGATCGCCGCCGGCAGCTCGCCGAAGACCGCCGCCGTGACGAGGCCGAGCAGCACGTAGACGATCGCGAACAGCCACTTCGGCGCGTCGATCCAGGCGAGCTTGAAGATCACCCCGCCCAGCGCCCCCGCCCACAGCACGACCAGGATCGTGCTCGCCAGCGAGCCCTTCAGCGCGAGCAGCGCCACCGGCGTGTACGTGCCCGCGATCAGCACGAAGATCATCGAGTGATCGAGGCGGCGCATCCAGCGCGCGCCTTCGGCCGCCACGTGACGCGGTGATACAGCGCGCTCGTGCCCGAGCAGCGCCGAGACCGCCGCCGCGTAGATGCTCGCCGCCAGCCGCGCACGCCCGTCCGAGGCCGCCAGGATCAGCCCCACGCCGCAGGCCAGCGAGACGAAGAACGCGTACTGGTGCGAGACGCCCCGCAGGCGCGGCTTGATCGGCAGCGATGGTGCCAGTGCAGCCGCGCGGGCGGTCACCGAGTCCACATGCTCAAGGTAGCGCTTGCGCGGGCGCTTGTCACGCGTATGGAAGCCCGTATTTCCGGGCGCCGAGCGACCCGCGCGGGCTTCGTGTGGTGCCCGATCGCGCAGCCGGCACGGGCGATTATTGGGTTGAATCCCTATAAAAAATCTGTCACAATACGACTCAGATTTATTCCGCAGACTCGAAGGAGCAATCCCACATGGCCAAGACCATAGGCATCGACCTCGGCACGACGAACTCGTGCATGGCCGTGCTCGAGGGCGGCGAGCCGACCGTGATCGAGAACTCCGAGGGCGGTCGCACGACCCCCTCCGTCGTCGCGTTCACGAGTTCCGGCGAGCGCCTCGTCGGCACGGTCGCCAAGCGCCAGGCAGTCACCAACCCGCAGAACACCGTCTTCTCGATCAAGCGCTTCATGGGCCGCAAGGAGGCCGAAGTGCAAGGAGGAGGAGTCGATCGTCCCCTACAAGGTCGTCTCCGGCCCCAACGGCGACGCGCGCGTGGAAGGCCAGGACGGCCGAGCAGTTCTCCCCGCCCGAGATCTCCGCGATGATCCTGCAGAAGCTGAAGACCGACGCCGAAGCCTATCTGGGCGAGTCCGTCGACTCGCGCCGTCGATCACCGTCCCCGCCTACTTCAACGACGACCAGCGCCAGGCGACCAAGGACGCCGGCAAGATCGCCGGCCTCGACGTCAAGCGCATCATCAACGAGCCCACCGCCGCCTCGCTGGCCTACGGGCTCGACAAGGAGTCAGACCAGACGATCCTCGTCTTCGACCTCGGCGGCGGCACCTTCGACGTGTCCGTGCTCGAGATCGGCGACGGCGTGTTCGAGGTCAAGTCCACCGCCGGCGACAACCACCTCGGCGGCGACAACTTCGACAAGGCGATCGTCGACTGGCTCGTCTCCGAGTTCAAGAAGTCCCAGGGCATCGACCTGAGCGCCGACCCGATGGCGCTGCAGCGTCTCTACGAGGCCGCCGAGAAGGCCAAGATCGAGCTCTCCACCACGCAGGAGACGCAGATCAACCTGCCCTTCATCACCGCCGACGCCTCCGGGCCCAAGCACCTCGACACGCGCCTCACGCGCGCCAAGCTCGGCCGAGCTGACCTCCGCTCTGCTCGACCGCGTCGTCGCCCCCGTGCGCCAGGCGATCGACGACGCCAAAGACAAGGGCGTCAAGGAGATCGAACACGTCGTGCTCGTCGGCGGCATGACGCGCATGCCCGCCGTCCAGGAGAAGGTCAAGGAGCTCACCAAGAAGGAGCCCCACCGCGGCGTCAACCCCGACGAGGTCGTCGCCGTCGGCGCAGCGATCCAGGCCGGCGTGCTCGCCGGCGACGTCAAGGACGTGCTGCTGCTCGACGTCACCCCGCTGACCCTCGGCATCGAGACCAAGGGCGGCGTCATGACCAAGCTGATCGAGCGCAACACGACGATCCCCACCCGCAAGGGCGAGGTCTTCTCGACCGCCGAGGACAACCAGCCCTCGGTCGAGATCCACGTGCTGCAGGGCGAGCGCGAGATGGCCCAGTACAACAAGTCGCTCGGCAAGTTCCAGCTCACCGGCATCCCGCCGGCGCCGCGCGGCATCCCGCAGATCGAGGTCGCCTTCGACATCGACGCCAACGGCATCCTCAACGTCTCCGCCAAGGATCTCGGCACCGGCAAGGAGCAGAAGATCGAGATCAAGGCCGGCTCCGGGCTCTCCGACGAGGAGATCAAGAACATGGTCTCCGACGCCGAGTCCCACGCCGAGGAGGACGCGCCGCGCACGCGAGCTCGCCGAGGCCCGCAACAACGGCGAGAACGCCGCCTACCAGGCCGAGAAACAGCTCGGCGAGCTGGGCGACCAGGTCGACGCCGACTCCAAAGCAGCGGATCGAGGAGGCCATCAAGGAGGTCCGCGAGTCGCTCGAGGCCGAGGACCCCGCTGCGATCAACGCCAAGACCGAGGCGCTGCAGACCGCCTTCCACGCCGATCTCCGAGGCGATGTACCAGCGCGCCCAGGAGTCCGCTGCGGCCGCGGCAACGGCAACGGCTCAGGGCCCTCCGGCGACGGCTCCTCCTCCGACGAGGAGGACGTCGTCGACGCCGAGGTCGTCGACGAGCCGAAGGCGTAGGAGCGCAGCATGAGCGAGTCCAAGCAGACGATCCCGGTCAGAGCGGCAACGGCCGACGCCGCGGCAGGACGCCGAGTCCTCCGGCGCGCCGAGACGGCACGCTGCAGCGCCGTACGGCGACGCCTGAGCCGCGACGCGCGGCCGGCGGCGCCCGAGGCCGAGCTGTCGAGGGCGACCTCGACGAGCTCGGCACGCTCGCCGCCAAGCGCGACGAGTACCTCGCGCTCGCGCAGCGCACGCAGGCCGACTTCGAGAACTACCGCAAGCGCGTCGCGCGCGAGTCCGCGCTCGCGCAGGAGCGCGGCGTCGCCAAGCTCGCCAAGGAGCTGCTTGCCCGCGCTCGACAACCTCGACCGCGCGCTGCGAGATCGCGCTCGCAGCCGGCGAGAACGACGACCCGCTGCTCGGCGGCGTGCGCCTCGTGCGCTCCGAGCTGACCGCCGCGCTCGCCCGCGTCGGCGTCGAGTCCTTCTCACCCGCCGGCGAGACGTTCGATCCCTCGCTGCACGAGGCGATGGCCACCGTGCCCCAGCCGCCCGAGGGCGGCGCCGCGAGCGGCACCGTCGTCGAGGTCTACCAGCCCGGCTACCGGCTCGGCGAGAGCGTCATCCGCCCCGCGCGCGTGGTCGTGGCCGCCTAGGAGAGGCGCATAGATGGCGACGCGTCCCGACTACTACAAGACGCTCGGGGTCGACAAGAAGGCGACGCCCGAGGAGATCAAGAAGGCCTACCGCAAGCTCGCGCGCAAGTACCACCCCGACCGCAACCCCGACGACAAGGACGCCGAGGCGCGCTTCAAGGAGATCTCCCAGGCCCACGACGTGCTCGGCGACCCCGAGAAGCGCAAGCAGTACGACTCCGGCTCCGGACCCTTCGCGACCGGCGCCGGCCCCGGCGGCGGCTTCGGCGGCTTCGGCAACTTCGACTTCGACGCCTCCTCGATGGGCGACATCCTCTCCAACCTGTTCGGTGGCGCCGGCGGGGGCGCGCGGAGCGCGGGTGCCCGCGGCGGGCGCCAGCGCGCGCGTCCCGAACGCGGCGCCGACCTCGAGGCGCAGGTCTCGATCACCTTCGACCAGGCCGTCGCGCGGCGCGCAGGTCCCGCTGCAGGTGCCGATGCAGGCCACCTGCGACACCTGCCACGGCACCGGCGCCAAGCCCGGCACGACGCCGACCGTCTGCCCGCGCTGCGAAGGCCGCGGCGATCGAGACACCAGGGCCAGGGCATGTTCTCGATCTCCCAGCCCTGCTCGCGCTGCGGCGGCTCCGGCACGATCATCGAGGACCCCTGCCCGACCTGCCACGGCTCCGGCGCCGTGCGCACGGTCAAGCGCCTGCGCGTGAACATCCCCGCCGGCGTGCGCGACGGCAGTCGCATCCGTCTCGCCGGCAAGGGCGAGCCCGGCCGCCGCGGCGGCCCGCCCGGCGACCTCTACCTGATCACGCACGTCTCGCCCTCGCCCGTGTTCAAGCGCAAGGGCGAGCAACTTCGAGGTCGAGGTGCCGCTGACCGATCCCCGAGGCGCTCGCGCGGCGCCGAGGTGCAGGTGCCGACGCTCGACGGCTCCAAGACGCTGCGCGTCAAACCCGGCACGGCGCACGGCACCGTCCAGCGCCTGCGTGGCGAGGGCCCGCCCAAGCTCAACAGCGGCTCGCCGCCGCAGGCGGCGATCTGCACTACCGCTTCGTGATCGACGTGCCCAAGGACTGAGCACGGAGCAGCAGGACGCCGTCGACGCCATGTCCAAGGCCTTCAACGGCCAGACCCGCGCGCCGGGCTGTTCGCCGGCAGCACCGGCGGCGCCGGCGGCTCGGCCGACGAGGCGAAGGAGGCCGGCGATGGCCTCGTGACGTCGCCAGCCCACGCTCGAGCCGATGCGACGCGCGGCGTGACGCAGATCCGCGCGTGTCCGACGAGCCGGCCGCGGCGTGTTCATGATCTCGGTCGCCGCCGAGCTCGCCGAGATGCACCCGCAGACGCTGCGCATGTACGAGGCGCGCGGGCTGATCGAGCCCAAGCGCTCGCCCAAGGGCACGCGCCTGTACTCGCAGGAGGACGTCGAGCGGCTGCGGCGCATCCAGGAGATGACCGGCGACCTCGGGCTCAACCTCGCCGGCGTCGAGCGCGTGCTCGACGCTCGAGTCCGCAGCTCGAGCAGATGCAACGCGCGGATCGAGGAGCTCGAGGTGCAGGCGCTGCACGCCGAGGTCGAGCTCGCCGAAGAGCTCGAGCAGGTGCGCCGCTCCTTCCGCGCCGAGCTCGTCCCCTACCGCGCGCGGCACAGACTCGTGCGCGCGGCCGATGTGCGCTCGCCGTTCCCGCCCAACGGAGGAGCGACCGGCTCCGCCGCACGGTCCCACCCAGAGGAGGTCCGATGGCAGCCAACCCAGCTAACCCCGCCGCGCAGGCTCCCGAGGAGGAGCAGAGCCCGCTGGAGCGCTTCGGGCGCGACCTCACCGAGATCGCCGAGCAGGGCAAGCTCGACCCCGTGATCGGGCGCGACGAGGAGATCCGCCGCGTGATCCAGGTGCTCTCGCGGCGCACCAAGAACAACCCCGTGCTGATCGGCGAGCCCGGCGTCGGCAAGACCGCGATCGTCGAGGGCCTCGCCCAGCGGATCGTCTCCAAGGACGTGCCCGAGTCGCTGCGCGACCGGCGCGTGATCGCGCTCGACATGGGCGCGCTGATCGCCGGCGCCGCCTACCGCGGCGAGTTCGAGGAACGCCTCAAGGGCGTGCTCAAAGAGGTCTCCGACGCCCAGGGCACGATCATCCTGTTCCTCGACGAGCTGCACACGATCGTCGGCGCCGGCGCCGCCCAGGGCTCCGTCGACGCCTCCAACCTGCTCAAGCCGATGCTCGCCCGCGGCGAGCTGCGCGCCGTCGGCGCGACCACGCTCGACGAGTACACCAAGTACATCGAGAAGGACGCCGCGCTCGAGCGCCGCTTCCAGCCGGTGACCGTCGGCGAGCCGACCGTGGCAGGACACGATCGCGATCCTGCGCGGGCTGAAGGAGCGCTACGAGGTGCACCACGACGTGCTCGATCCAGGACTCCGCGCTGATCGCCGCCGCCACGCTCTCCAACCGCTACATCGCCGACCGCTTCCTGCCCGACAAGGCGATCGACCTCGTCGACGAGGCCGCCTCGAAGATCCGCATCGAGATCGACTCGCTGCCGACCGAGATCGACGAGGTCAAACGGCGCGTGATGCAGCTGAAGATCGAGCTCGAGTCGCTGCGCAAGGAGAAGGACGACGCCGCCAAGGCGCGCCGCGAGGCGATCGAGTCCGAGCTCGCCGAGCTCGAGACGCGCTCGGGCGAGATGACGCGCCCAGTGGGAGCAGGAGAAGCAGGCGATCGCCGGCATCTCCGAGACCAAGGAACAGCTCGACGCCGCGCGCGTGGAGATGGAGCGCGCCGAACGCGAAGCCGACCTGCAGCGCGCCGCCGAGCTGCGCTACGGCGAGATCCCCGAGCTCGAACGCAAGGTCGCCGAATACGAATCGGCCGAGCGCGAGCGCGGCGACGGTCAGGCGCCGGTGTTCCTCAAAGAGGAGGTCGACGCCGACGACATCGCCGAGGTCGTCGCCCGCTGGACCGGCATCCCCGTCAGCCGGCTGATGGAGGGCGAAACGGAGAAGCTCGTGCACATGGAGGAGCGCCTGCACGAGCGCGTCGTCGGACAGGACGTCGCGATCGAGGCAGTCGCCACCGCGCTGCGCCGCTCGCGCGCCGGGCTGCAGGACCCCGATCGCCCGATCGGCTCCTTCCTCTTCCTCGGCCCCACCGGCGTCGGCAAGACCGAGCTCGCCCGTGCCCTCGCCGAGTTCATGTTCGACTCCCAGGAGGCGATGATCCGCATCGACATGTCCGAGTACATGGAGAAACACTCCGTCTCGCGGCTCGTCGGCGCGCCGCCCGGCTACGTCGGCTACGAAGAGGGCGGCCAGCTGACCGAGGCCGTGCGCCGCCGTCCCTACGCCGTCGTGCTGCTCGACGAGATCGAGAAGGCCCACGCCGACGTCTTCAACACGCTCCTGCAGGTGATGGACGACGGGCGCCTGACCGACGGCCAGGGACGCACCGTCGACTTCAAGAACACCGTGCTGATCATGACCTCCAACATCCCCGTCGCCGCCGACGTGCCCGACGCGGACGCCGAGCGCCGATCCGCACGCCGCGGCCGCAGCCGACGCGCGCGTGCGCTCAGAACTGCTCGACTACTTCAAGCCCGAGTTCGTCAACCGGCTCGACGACATCGTGCGCTTCAAGGCGCTCACGCGCGAGCAGATCTCAGAGATCGTCGAGCTGCAGGTCGACCGCGTGATCGAGCGCGTCGCCGAGCGCGGCGTGCATGTCACGCTCACCGACGAGGCCAAGCAGCTGCTCGGCGACATGGGCTACGACCCCACCTACGGCGCGCGGCCGCTGCGGCGCGTGATCCAGAAGCAGCTGACCGACCGGCTCGCGCTCGCGCTGCTCGAAGGGAAGCTGCGCGAAGGGGACGAGGTGACGGTCGAGGCCGAAAACGGCGAGCTGTCGCTCGAGACGACGACGGCGGCCGCCGAGACGGCCGCCGTCTGAAGTCGCCGGAGGCCTGCTACCCGATGCTCGCGACCTGGACGGCCGTGATCGACCAATCCAGGAAGTTGCCTTGCGTCGTGGAGGATTTGCATGTGATCTGCGCGTCGCCGGGGCTCGTCAACATGGCTGAGTTGGCCAGCGCGAAGTAGCCACGATCGCCCGGAGCGGCCGCGGCGAGCGTGAGGTTCTCGCCCGCGTCGATCACGGCGCCGCCAGCGAGCAGTTCGCAATTCACGAGTGCCGTGCCCGTGTTGTTGTTGGCGGCCACTTTTGCCTGGATGCTGAAGCTACCCGCAGGCAGACCGAGCGAAGCCACGGTCACCATCGTTTCTGGAGTCGACGGGAATTCCACGATCCCCAGATTCGCTTGAACGCTGAAGGCGGCGCTGGGACCGCGTTCGCCGTTCGTGCCGTTGGCACCGTTGCTCCCGTTCCTGCCCGCGATGCCTTCTCGCCCCGTAGCGCCGGTTCGGCCAGTGGCGCCCTTGAGCTTCTTCAACACCTTCGGGCTGATCTGCTTGGTCGAGTGGATCAGATAGTGATTCGCGGCCAGCGCGCCTCCGCTCATCGCGAAGACGAGCGCCAGCGTGGCCGTGACGTTTGCGTACGTGAGGTGCCGTCTGAATGTGTGCATGCCGCGACTCTACGCTCGATGTTTCCGGCTCGGACGCCGGGTCAAGCAGGACGACGGCCCTGCTCAGCGGCCGCGCCGACGTAGTCTCCCGGTGCGCCGCGAGCGCAAGACAAGCACTCACCGAGGAGAGAGAGCCATGCCGATCAGGTCCGTCCGTCCCACGATCACCGCGCTTGCCGTCAGCTCGACGCTGCTGCTGGGCGCCCTCGCGCTGGCTCCGCAGGCCGGCGCCTCGACGCTGTACGCATGTGTCAAGAAGAAGAGCGGGACCGCGCGCTTCGTCAACGCGCGGACGAGCTGCCGCAGGAACGAGCGGAAGATCTCGTGGAACACGCGAGGCGTGCCGGGCAGCCCCGGCGCGAAAGGCCGAAACGGCGCGAACGGCCGAAACGGCGCCAACGGCAAAGACGGCAGCAACGGCAAAGACGGCGCGAACGGCAAAGACGGCGCCAGCGCGGGCCTCGTCGCGTTCAGCGACGGCCCGTTCGAACTGCCGCTCAGCAAGCACGCCGTCGCGACGCTGTCCAACGTTCCCCCCGGCAACTACATCGTGACGGCCAAGGCGCTGCTCGAAGACACCAACGCAACCGAAGGCGTGGTCGTTCACTGCTACATCGCCGGCGATGAGGCGGCTACGGAAATCTCCGCCAACGGTGGGTACGGGTCGGTGTCGCTCTTGGGCGTTCTCGTCACCCCGCTCAGCTCGAGCATCACGCTCGAATGCGATGACTTCGGGACCAGTGGCATCAAGGTCTCGTTTGCACGGATCACGGCGATTCAGGTCCAGACCCTCGGGGGATCTACCAGCTAGCCGGGGGGCTCACGCTCGGCTGCGCGGGCGAACCTGCGCGAAGCGGCCTCGATCGGGTAGAAGTGGAGTGCGCGGCGCGCGCCACCGTCAACGAGTCGACCATCGGAGGAGTCTCATGCCCACCTACATCATGCTCTCGACCCTGACCCCCGAGGGAGTGCAGACGGTCAAGAACAACCCAGAGCGAATCCGCGAGGTGAACAAGGAGGTCGAGCAGCTCGGCGCAAGCGTCAAGGCGCAGTGGGCGACGCTCGGGCACGTCGACTTCATCTCGGTCGTCGAGGCGCCGGACGAGGCGACGATGGCGCGCGTCTCGCTCGAGCTCGGCTCGCGCGGCACGGGACGCTACGAGACGCTCGCGGCGATCGGAATCGAGGAGTTCATCAACTCGCTGTGAGGCTCCGCTTCGTCGCATACGAGCGGGCGAGCGAGTGAAACACCCGTAGCTCGTCGTATGCTGCGGCTCAGATGAGCGATCGAGAGCAATCCGACCCAGCCGAGCAGGCCCGCGCCGAGGGCGAGGCGGGCTCGCCCGGCCTGTCGCTGGCGCCCGAGCCGATGCAGGAGGCCGAAGTGCAGGCCCAGCTCGACGACATCGACGTCGACGCGCCGCGCGTCGGCATCCTGATGGGCTCCAAGAGCGACATGGAGTCGATGGAGAAGGCCGCCAAGGAGCTCGAAGAGCGCGGCATCCTGCACGAGATCCGCGTGATGTCGGCCCACCGCGAACCGGATGTCGTGGCCGACTACGCCAAGAATGCGCACATGCGTGGCCTGCGCGTGATCATCGCCGGCGCCGGCATCTCGGCGGCGCTGCCGGGCGCGGTCGCGGCGCACACCGACCTGCCGGTGATCGGGGTCCCGCTGTCGGGACGGCTGACGGCGGCGGGCGGGCTGGACGCGATCCTCTCGATCGTGCAGATGCCGCCGGGCGTGCCGGTCGCGTGCGTCGGCCTGGACAACGCGCGCAACGCGGCCGTCCTGGCCGCGCAGATCCTCGGCGCGTGACGCCGGGCGCGAGGCCCGCCCGATGATCCCCCGCTACACGCGCGAGGAGCTCGGCCGCCTGTGGACGGACGAGGCGCGGATGGAGAGCTGGCGCCGCGTCGAGCTCGCCGCCTGCGAGGAGCTTCCCGAGCTGCTCGGCGACGGCGAGGGCCCGAGCGGCGCAGAGCTCGAGGCGATCCGCGGCGCGAGCTTCACGGTGCAGGCGGTCAACGAGCGCGAGCGCACGACCGACCACGACGTGGCGGCGTTCGTCGACGTGCTCGGCTCCTCGGCGGGCGAGGCGGGCCGCTGGATCCACTACGGCCTGACCTCCTCGGACGTGCTCGACACGGCGCTCGCGTTGCAGCTGCAGGCGGTCGGCGAGGTGATCGTGCCGGGCGCATACGGCCTCGTGGCGGCGCTGCACGCCCGTGCGCGCGAGCACTCCCAGACGCTGTGCGTGGGGCGCACGCACGGCGTGCACGCCGAGCCGACGACGTTCGGCGTGAAGCTGGCCGGCTTCGCCTTCGAGGCCCAGCGCAACGCGCTGCGCCTGCAGCGCGCCTTCGAGCAGGTCGCGGTCGGCGCGGTCTCGGGCGCGGTCGGCACGTACGCCGCGACCAGCCCCGAGTTCGAGGCGCGCGTGCTGGCGCGGCTCGGCCTCGAGCGCGAGGACGTCTCGACGCAGGTCGTCGCGCGCGACCGCCACGCGCAGCTGCTCTCGGCGATCGCGCTGGCCGGCGCCGGGATGGAGCGCCTGGCGACGGAGATCCGCCATCTGCAGCGCACCGAGGTGAGGGAGGTGCAGGAGCCGTTCCGCGCAGGGCCAGAAGGGCTCCTCGGCGATGCCGCACAAGCGCAACCCGATCAAGGCCGAGCAGATCTCGGGTCTCGCGCGCGTCCTGCGCGCCAACGCGCAGGCCGGGCTCGAGGACGTCGCGCTGTGGCATGAGCGAGACATCAGCCACTCCTCGGTCGAGCGCGTGATCCTGCCGGACTCGACGATCCTGCTCGACTACCTGCAGCACCGCACGACGGCACTCGTCGAAGGGATGACGGTCGATGCCGAGCGCATGCGCGAGAACCTCGAGCTGACGCACGGGGCGCTGTTCTCCCAGCGCGTGCTGCTCGCGCTCGTCTCGACGGGCATGTCGCGCGACGACGCCTACCGCGTCACGCAGGAGCTGGCCCAGCGCGCCTGGGACGAGGGCATCCCGCTGCGCGAGCTGCTCGCCGAGGACGCGCGCGTGCGCCCGCTCGGCCTCGACCTCGATGAGATCTTCGACTACGCCCACTACGTGCGTTACGCCGAGGAGATCGTCGGGCGGCTCGACGGCGCGCTCGCAGGGCGCGACTAGATCGAGCGAGCGAAGACGGCGCGCACAGGGACGGGTGGGCGGGGCTCGAATTTCGGGTTGCGATAGCGATGGTATGTACGTCGTATATGCAATGGCTATCAATGCTCGTATTTCGCACACAAGCCATCCGCCCCTCCCCCGGGGGCCGCGTAAGCAGAGGCGGCGGCCCCACCGGAGTCGCTGGTAGCATCGCGACAAGTGACGACGCCGCTCGCCGACCTGCCCCTAATCGCCAGCGGCAAGGTGCGCGAGATGTACGACCTGGCGCACGCCTCGGAGCTCGAGCCGGCGCCGCTGTTGATGGTCGCGAGCGATCGCATCTCGACGTATGACGCGGTCCACCCGACGCCGATCACGGACAAGGGCAAGGTGCTGACGGGGCTGTCGGTGTTCTGGTTTCAGAAGACGAGGCAGATCGTCGCGAACCACATGATCTCGGCGACGGAGGCCGTGCCGCAGGAGGCGCGCGGGCGGGCGCTGGTCGTGCGGCGCCTCTCGATGCTGCCGGTCGAGTGCATCGTGCGCGGCTACATCACGGGCTCGGGCTGGAAGGACTACCAGGCGACGGGCACGGTCTCGGGCATTCCGCTGCCGGCGGGGCTGCAGGAGTCCGAGCAGCTGCCGCAGCCGATCTTCACGCCGAGCACGAAGGCGGAGGAGGGCCACGACGAGGCGATCGACTTCGAGGGCGCTGCGGAACTGGTGGGGGACATCTCGCTGATGGAGCAGGTGCGCATCGTCTCGGTGGCGCTGTACGCGTTCGCCGCCGAGCACGCCCGCGCGCGCGGCGTGATCCTGGCGGACACGAAGTTCGAGTTCGGCCTCGACGAGAACGGCGAGCTGGTGCTGGGCGACGAGGTGCTGACGCCGGACTCCTCGCGCTACTGGCCGGCAGAGGGGTACGAGGTCGGTCACGGTCAGCCGAGCTTCGACAAGCAGTACGTGCGCGACTGGGCGTCGCAGAGCGGCTGGGACAAGAAGCCGCCGGCGCCGGAGATCCCCGATGACGTCGTGGCCGGCACACGCGCGCGCTACGTGGAGGCGTACGAGCTGATCACGGGCGAGCCGTTCGATGCGTGGCTGAAGCGCGCGGGCGCGGAGGCCGAGGGCGCGCCGGGTGAGACGGCGGCCGACGGTAGCGCGTGAGGGCGCGCGTCTTGATCCGCCCGAAGCAGGGCATCCTCGATCCGCAGGGCGTGGCGGTCGAGCGCGCGCTGCCGGCGCTGGGCTTCGCGGGCGCGACCAACGTCCACGTCGGCCGCCTGGTCGAGCTCGACGTCGAGGACGCGGGGCAGCTTCAGCCGATGTGCGAGAAGCTGTTGGCGAACCCGCTGGTCGAGGACTACGAGGTGCAGCTGCTCGACGGCGGCGCCTGACGCACTGTGAAGTTCGGCGTCCTGCAATTCCCGGGAAGCTGCGACGAGGTCGACGCGCTGGAAGGCTGCGCGGCGCGTGGGCGAGGCTGAGCTGATCTGGCACGGCGAGCGCGACCTGAAGGGCGCCGACGCGATCATCGTCCCGGGCGGCTTCTCCTACGGCGACTACCTGCGCGCGGGGGCGATCGCGCGCTTCGCGCCGGCGATGGAGTCGGTGATCGAGTTCGCCCGCGAAGGTGGCCCGGTGCTGGGCATCTGCAACGGCTTCCAGGTGCTCTGCGAGGCGCGCCTGCTGCCGGGGGCGCTGTTGCCGAACAGGAACCTGCGCTTCACGTTCAGGCAGGTCGAGCTGGAGGTGCTGAGCAGCGGCGGCACATTCACGCGGGCGTGCGCGCTGGGCGAGCGCCTGAGCATCCCGGCGAAGCACGCGTGGGGGCGCTACTACGCCGACGAGCGAACGCTGGCGAGCATGGACGACTCGGGGCAGATCGTGCTGCGCTACGCGCCGGGCGAGAACTTCAACGGCTCGCTGCACGACATCGCGGGCGTGTGCAACGAGGCGGGCAACGTGTTCGGCTTGATGCCGCACCCGGAGCACGCCGTGGATGCCCTGACGGGTGGCTCGACGGACGGGCTGAAGATTTTTGATTCGATCAAGATGACGGTCGAGGCGTGATGGCGGTGGCCTCGCTGCCGACCGTCGACGACGCGCTCGCGCTCGGGCTGACGCGGGAGGAGTACGAGCTGGTCTGCGAGAAGCAGGGCGGGCCGCCGAACCAGGTCGAGCTGGCGATGTACTCGCTGTTGTGGAGCGAGCACTGCGCGTACAAGCACTCGAAGAAGCTCCTGCGCACGCTGCCGACGGAGGGCCCGGCAGTGGTGATGGGCCCGGGCGAGAACGCCGGCGCGGTCGACGTCGGCGGCGGCCTCGCGTGCGCGTTCAAGGTCGAGTCGCACAACCACCCGAGCGCGGTCGAGCCGTTCCAGGGGGCGGCGACGGGCGTCGGCGGGATCCTGCGCGACATCTTCGCGATCGGCGCGCGGCCGATCGCGGTGCTCGACTCGCTGCGCTTCGGCGAGCCGGAGGGCGAGGGGGGCACGCGCACGCGCTACCTGCTCGACGGCGCGGTCGCGGGGATCGGCCACTACGGCAACTCGATCGGCGTGCCGACGGTCGGCGGCGAGGTCTACTTCGAGGGGCCGTACGAGCACAACTGCCTGGTCAACGCGATGGCGCTCGGGCTGGCCGAGCGCGATGAGCTCGTGCGCAGCGCGGCGGCGGGGACGGGCAACGTGCTCGTGCTGTTCGGCGCCTCGACGGGGCGCGACGGGATCGGCGGCGCCTCGGTGCTCGCCTCGGCGGAGCTGGACGCCGAGGACACGGGCGCGGGCGGGGACTCGGCCAAGCGCCCGACGGTGCAGGTGGGCGACCCGTTCGAGGAGAAGAAGCTGCTCGAGTGCTCGCTCGAGCTCTTGCAGCGCGGGCTGCTCGTCTCGCTGCAGGACCTCGGCGCGGCGGGGCTGACGAGCTCGGCGGCGGAGATGGCCTCGAAGGGCGAGGTGGGGATCGAGATCGACGTCGAGCGCGTGCCGCTGCGCGAGGCCGACATGGAGCCGTTCGAGGTGATGGTCTCGGAGTCCCAGGAGCGGATGCTGTGCGTGGTCGAGCCGGACAAGCTCGCAGGCGGTGCTCGCGCTGTGCGAGAAGTGGGAGGTCGAGGGCGCGGCGATCGGCACGGTCACGGACAGCGGCCGCGTGCACGTGACGGCGGGCGGCGAGCTGGTCGGCGACATGCCGGTGCGCGCGCTCGTGGACGACTGCCCGCTGTATGACCTGCAGCCGCAGAAGCCGTCCCAGCCGGTCTATGCAGCGCCTGCGCCGTCGGCGTCGCTGCTCGCGGACGCGACGATCGAGCAGACGCTGCTGGCGCTGCTGGGCTCGCCCAACATCGCCTCGCGCCGTCCGCTGTTCGAGCAGTACGACGCGATCGTGCAGTCGCGCACGGTGCGCCGGCCGGAGCAGGCCGACGCGGCGGTGCTCGCGCTGCCGGCCGACGAGCAGGGCGTGCAGCGCGCGCTGGCGGTCAGCATCGACTGCAACGGCCGGCGCGTGGCGGCCGACCCCTACCGCGGCGCGATCGAGAGCGTGCTCGAGTGCGCGGCCAACCTGGCGTGCGTCGGCGCCGAGCCGCTGGGCACGACGAACAACCTCAACTTCGGCAACCCCGAGAAGCCGCACATCGCGTGGCAGCTGAGCGAAGCGGTGCGCGGCCTGGGCGAGGCGTGCCGGGCGCTCGCAGGCTCCGATCGTGGGCGGCAACGTCTCGCTCTACAACGAGGGCGCGACGGGCCCGATCTACCCGACGCCGGTGATCGGCATGGTCGGTCTGCTGCCCGACGCGCGCCGCGCCGGTCGCCTCGGCTTCGCGCGCGCGGGCGACGAGGTCGCGCTGGTCGGCCCGTTCGCGCCGTCGCTCGCGGCGAGCGAGCTGGCCAAGCTGCGCGGCGCAGGCGCTGCCGGACGGGCTGCCCGAGTTCGAGATCGAGGCGGTGCGCGCGGCGCAGGCGGCCGTGCGCGAGGCGGTGCGCGCGGGCGCGCTGTCGAGCGCGCACGACATCGCCGAGGGCGGGCTGGCGGTGGCGCTCGCCGAGTGCTGCCTGGCCGGCGGGCTCGGCGCGGAGATCGCGCTCGACGCGGACGTCGCCGCGGCGCTCGGTGCGGAGGACGACGCCGAGACGACGCTGTTCGGCGAGGGCCCGGGCGGCTTCCTCGTCAGCGGCGAGGCGGGCTGCGCTCGAGGAGCTGGCGACGCTCGTGCGCCGTGCGCAGGCTGGGAACGGTCGGCGGCGATTCGCTGGCGATCGAGGCGGCCGGCGAAGGCGCGATCCTCGCCTCGCTCGAGGATCTCGCGCGCGCGCACGGCAAGCTCGCGGAGCTGTTCGGATGACGGCTGCTAGCTTGTGAACGTGATGCGTGAGGGACCGCGCGATGAGTGCGGAGTGTTCGGCTTGTACGCGCCCGGTCACGAGGTGTCGCGTCTGTCGTACTTCGCGCTGTACGCCCTGCAGCACCGCGGCCAGGAGTCGGCGGGGATCGCCGCGGCCGACCGCGACGGGCACATCATCACGCGCCGCGAGCTGGGGCTCGTCAACCAGGTGTTCTCAGAGAACGACCTGCGCACGCTGGCCGGCGAGCTGGCGATCGGCCACGTGCGCTACTCGACGACGGGCTCCAACGCGTGGGAGAACTCGCAGCCGGTGCAGCGCTCGGAGGGCACGAACGGCTCGCGCCGCGAGCTGGCGCTGGCGCACAACGGCAACCTGATCAACGCGGTGCAGCTGCACAACGAGATGCTCGAGGCGGGCGTCACGTTCAGCTCGACCTCTGACTCGGAGATCATCGCGGCGCTGATCGCGACGCACCCGGCCGAGCGCGTGGAGGACGCGATCGCGGAGGTGATGCCGCGCCTGCAGGGCGCCTTCTCGACGGTCGTGATGACGAAGGACCGCGTGGTCGCCTTCCGCGACCCGCACGGGCTGCGCCCGCTGTCGATCGGCGCGCTCCCGGACGACGGCACGGCCGAGTCCGACGGCGAGCCGCGCTACTGCGTGGCGAGCGAGTCGTGCGCGTTCGACATCATCGGCGCGAAGCTGCTGCGCGACGTCGAGCCCGGCGAGATGGTCACGCTCGGCGAGGAGGGCCTGCAGAGCCGCATGGTCGCGCCGGGCGGGCGGCGCGCGTTCTGCGTGTTCGAGTACATCTACTTCGCGCGCCCGGACTCGCGCATGAGCGACCAGGTGCTGCAGGTCGCGCGCGGGCGCATGGGCGAGATCCTCTGGAAGGAGGCGCCGGTCGAGGCGGACCTCGTGATCGCGGTGCCCGACTCGGGCAACCCCGCGGCGCGCGGGCTGGCGCGCGCAGCCGGCCTGCCGCAGGACGACGGCTTCGTCAAGAACCGCTACGTCGCGCGCACGTTCATCCAGCCCGGCCAGGAGCTGCGCAAGCACGGCCTGCGGCTGAAGTTCAACCCGCTGCCGGAGGTGATCGAGGGCAAGCGCCTGGTCGTCGTCGACGACTCGATCGTGCGCGGCAACACGACGCGGCAGATCGTGCAGATGCTGAAGGACGCGGGCGCTGCGGAGGTGCACATGCGCATCTCGGCGCCGCCGATCAAGCACCCATGCCACTACGGCATCGACATGTCCACGCGCGAGGAGATGATCGCGCACGGGCGCACCACCGAGGAGGTCGCCGCCGAGCTCGGCTGCGACTCGCTGCACTACCTCTCGCTGCAGGGCGTGTACGAGGCGGTGCGCGGCGAACGCGCCACGCACTGCGACGCGTGCTTCAGCGGCGAGTACCCGCTGAGCGGCAGCGAAGACGCGGCGGGCAAGTACTCGCTGGAGGACGACCAGATCCTCCCGCTCGTGAAGGCCTAGCCAGCCCGCGCCGGGAGCCGCCCGCTGCGGGCGACTCCCGCTGCCGGCGCTGCGCTACTTGGTCTTGGCCGAGAAGCTCGTGCTGCCGTCGCACTGCAGCAGGTTCTTGTGCGCTTCGGGGCTGATCAGCCCGAATTCCGAGCGGGCATGGCCCGTGACGGACTTGCCCGAGAACTTCCCGCTGAAGTAGAGCTTGGTCGGCTTCGAGTGGTTGGGGATGAATTCGTAGGTGATCGCGCCCTTGAAGCTGCCGTCCTTGGCGATCGCCGCGGGCTTGGTGATCTGGCGCTCGGGGCCTCCGCCGCCCTGGCAGTAGAGCGGCGCCGACGGCACGCTCACGGTGACGGACTTGCCGTTCGCCGAGACCTTCAGCGTGATCGTCGCCTTGCCCTGGACGGTCGTGCCGGAGTAGGTCGCGCCCTTCTTCGGTCCGGCCGCCAGCGCGGCGGTGGCCGCGACCACCAGCGCCAAGACGGCGAGGACGAGTGCTCGGCCAAGCTGGGTGCGCATCGAAGCCCCCTTCGCAGCGATCCCCCCGGGGACGGGAGGATCTGTCGAGCGCGAAATCTAGCCGAGCGTAGAACCACGCGCCGGCCGACGCGCCGGGGGCGCGCGCCGGCCGAGGCGCGGGTCCTCGCTAGCCGAGGTGATCGCGGCGGGCGGCGGGAGCGTCGTTGTAGCGATTGGCGTAGGGGCGGCGCAGGATCGCGCTCTCACCGCGGCCAGAGCGCAGCGCGGACCCGAGGGCGGCGACGACGATCGCGGTGATGAGGATGGCTGTGAGCATTGGAGTGTCCTTCGTTTGCGGGCGGGCACCGCTCTCCAACCTCTCCACGTCATTCAAGCGCCTGCCGGGGGTTCCTCTGTGAGGTTGGTCACAGTGTTCGAGTAGTCAGAATCAGCACGTTGCGCCCGGCTGCCCGGCGGGGCCGCCGATATCGTGCGCGGCGTGCCCGAGCCGCTACCGATCGCAGTGCTCGTGTCGGGCACGGGCACGAACCTGCAGGCGCTGCTCGACACGGTGCACGGGCACGAGGCGCAGGTCGTCGCGGTGGCCTCGAGCGTCGCCGGCGCGAAGGCGCTGGAGCGTGCGGAGCGGCGCGGCGTGCCGGCGGCCGTGTTCGCGCGGGCCGACTACGACGATCGCGCGGCGCGCGACGAGGCGCTGGCCGACTGGCTGAGCGACCGCGGCGCGCGCCTGCTCGTGCTCGCGGGCTACATGGAGCTGCTGAGCGGCGACTTCCTCGGCCGCTTCCCGGGCGCTGTGATCAACGTGCACCCCTCGCTGCTGCCGGCCTTCCCCGGACTGAACGCGATCGGCCAAGCGCTCGCCTACGGCGTGCAGGTGTTCGGCGTGACCGTGCACTTCGTCGACGAGGGCGTCGACACGGGGCCGGTGATCCTGCAGCGCGCCGTCGATCTGCCGGGGGCGCGCAGCGAGGAGCAGGTGCTGGACGCGCTGCGTCCGCTCGAGCACGCGCTGCTGCCCGAGGCGGTGCGCCTGTTCGCGCGCGGCGAGCTCGCGATCGACCCGGCCGATCCGCGCAGGCCGCTGAGGGCGCAGGCGGCGGCGGGCGCGGACGACCCAAGCGAGGGATAGGCTCTGAAGATGGCCTCCGCACGCCAGTCGATCACCGGTCGCGAGTCGGGAATCGAGCGCGCCGCGCCCGGCAAGGTTCGCGTGCGCCGCGCGCTGCTGTCGGTCTCCGACAAGGCCGGCATCGTCGACTTCGCACGGGGACTGGAGGAGCTCGGCGTGGAGATCGTCTCGACCGGTGGGACGGCGCGCGAGCTGCTCGGCGCGGGCATCCAGGCGCGCGAGATCGAGGACTTCACGGGCTTCCCGGAGATGATGGACGGGCGCGTGAAGACGCTTCATCCGCGCCTGTATGCGGGCCTCCTGGCGCTGCGCGACAACGAGGGCCACCTGGCGGCGGCGGCGGAGCACGAGATCGAGCAGGTCGACCTCGTGTGCGTGAACCTGTACCCGTTCGAGCAGACCGTCGCACGCGGCGACGCGAGCGACGCGGAGATCGTCGAGAACATCGACATCGGCGGCCCGACGATGATCCGCGCGACGGCGAAGAACGCCGCGTTCGCGGCAGTCGTCGTGGACCCGGCCGACTACGAGGGCGTGCTCGAGGAGCTGCGCGCGTCCGACGGGCGCCTTGCGCTCGACACGCGCCGGCGGCTGCAGGCGAAGGCGTTCGCATGCACGGCGCGCTACGACGCGGCGATCGCCTCGTGGTTCGCCACGCGCGCCTACGAGGGCTTCCCGCCGACGTGGAACGACTCCTACGAGAAGGTCGCCGACCTGCGCTACGGCGAGAACCCACACCAGGCGGCGGCGTTCTACGCGCGCGTCGGCTCGCCGACGCACCTGCTCGACGGCGTGCGCCAGCTGCACGGCAAGGAGCTCTCGTTCAACAACCTGCTCGACCTCAGCTCGGCGCGCGAGCTGGTCGAGGACTTCGACGGCGCGGCGTGCGCGATCGTCAAGCACAACAACCCGTGCGGCTGCGCCGTCGGGGCGGGCGCCCAGCTCGCCTACGAACGCGCCTTCGCATGCGATCCGCAGAGCGCCTACGGCGGCGTGATCGCGCTCAACCGGCGGGTCGACCGGGCCTGCGCGGAGCAGCTCTCGCAGCAGTTCATCGAGGTGCTGCTCGCCCCCGGCTTCGACGAGGACGCGCTCGAGCTGCTCGGCGAGAAGAAGAACGTGCGCCTGCTCGAGCTCGCGCATTGGCCGGCTCCCTCGCGCGAGGTCGAAGCAAAGCCTGTGATCGGCGGCCAGCTGGTGCAGACACGCGACGTCGTCGGCGAGACGCGCGAGCAGATGCGCGTGTTGAGCGAGCGCCAGCCGAGCGAGCGCGAGTGGCAGGCGATGCTGTTCGCGTGGAGGGTCTGCCGCCACGTGCGCTCCAACGCGATCGTGATCGCGGCGAGCGACGGCGATCAGGCAACGGGCGCGGACGCGGCGCCGGCGAGCGCGACGATCGGCATCGGCGCGGGGCAGATGAGCAGGGTCGACGCCGTGCGCATCGCCGTCGAGAAGGCGCAGGGCTTCCAGCCGGCAGCTGCTGGCCGGCTCGGCGCTCGCGTCGGACGCCTTCTTCCCGTTCGCCGACGGTCCGCAGCTGGCGATCGAGGCGGGCGTCAGCGCGGTGATCCAGCCGGCCGGCTCGGTGCGTGATGACGACGTGATCGCGGCGGCCGACGAGGCGGGCATCGCGATGGTCGCCACGGGCGTCCGCCACTTCCGCCACTGAGCACCCACGGCGCCAGGCAACCCGTCGCAGGCGGGGGGGACTTGATTTAAGATGGATAACGATATATCGTGACTGTACTTTGATATCTCACGATAGGAAGAATCATATGTGTAGCGATTCAACTCACACAGCCGGCGAGGGGCCTCACGGCCACGCGGGCGAACACGGCGGTGACTACCGCGACATCGGGCTACTGCGGGTGGCGATGGCTCATCGCGGCGGCGGACATCGCGGACCCGGACGCGGCCGTCACCGCAGGGGCTTCGGTCCCGGCGGCCCCGAGGGCTTCGGTGGCTTCGGCCCCGGCGGCGGGCGCGGACGCGGGCGCAAGGCGCGTCGCGGCGACATCCGCACGGCCGCGCTGCTGCTGCTCGCCGAGGAGCCGCGCAACGGCTACCAGATCATGCAGGAGGTCGAGCAGCGCTCGGACGGCGTCTGGCGCCCGAGCCCGGGCTCGGTCTACCCGGCGCTGCAGCAGCTCGAGGACGAGGGCCTGATCCGCTCGCAGGAGAGCGACGGGCGCAAGCTGTTCGCGCTGACCGACGCCGGGCAGACCTACGTGCAGGAGCGCGGCAGCGACAAGCCCGCGCCCTGGGAGCAGATGAGCGGTGACGTCTCAGATGAGGCCCACCAGCTCGGCAGGCTGATGCGCGAGGTCGCGATCGCCTTCGCCCAGGTCATGCACAGCGGCGGCCAAGCGCAGCTCGGCCAGGCGCGCGAGGTGCTCAGCACGGCCCGGCGCGACCTCTACCGGATCCTCGCCGACGGCGAGCCCGAGTCCGAGGGCTAGAGCGTCTGCAGCCGGCGGGACGCTCGGCCGGGGCTACCGGTCGAGCGCCTTGCCGGCGACGCCGAGCAGCTCGTCCTGGCCGGCCGCCTCGTTCGAGTCGGCCGCGATCCGCATCGCCTCGACGAGCTCTGCTTCCTGGGCGCGCCCGCCGCGTTCGATCAGCGGCTGCAACAGGCCCCGCGCGACGAGCATCGGCCCGAGCCAGCGCGGCGCCCACACTCGCGCGGCGACGCCGTTCGACGCCGCGCTCGATCGCGTCGATCGCCTTCGACAGCGGCGCCGGGTTGCGGATGAAGCTCGGCGTGCGAGCATTCATCGCTTCCGCCGACGGCTCGGCGTAGGCCGCTTTGACCAGGTCCGTGTCCATGAAGCCGAAGTAGGCGCAGCCGACGGCCACGCCGCTCGGCGCGCTCTCCACGCGCAACGCGTCCGACAGCGCCTCCACGCCCGCCTTCGCCGTGGCGTAGGCCGCGATCATCGGTGGGCGCAGGATCGCCGTCAGCGAGGAGATGTTCAGCAGGTAGCCGCCGCGCTTGGTCAGCTCCTCGATCACCGCACGATCGGTGCGCCACACGCCGAGCAGGTTGACCTCGAGCGTGCGCTCCACGCGCGCGACAGGCGCCGCCATCAGCGGCCCCGTGAAGGCGATTCCGGCGTTTGCGATCGCCACGTCGATGCCGCCGAAGCGCGCCACCGTGCCCTCGACCGCGCGCTCGAGCGCGCCGAGGTCGGTCACGTCGGCCTCGATCGCGATCGCCCGCTCGCCCAGCTGCGCCGCGTTCTGCTCGAGCAGCTCCGGCTCGAGGCCGACCAGCGCCACGTTGGCGCCTTTGCGGTGCAGCCGCTGCGCCGTCGCCTTGCCGATCCCGCGCGCCGCGCCCGTGATGAACACCGTGCGGCCGTTGACGTCGTATCGGGCCCCCGCCATGCGTTGCAGCCTACCGGCGCCGCGCCGAATCCGAGTGGCGCAGACGGTGCAGGCCTACGTGCCGCTCTGGGGCGAGACGGCGCCGAGCGCCTGCTCGACCGTCTCGTGGATCTCCACCGCGCTCGGCAGCGCCACGATCTGCGCCAGGCGCGTGAGCTGCGAGCTCTGCGGGATCACGAGCAGCAGCGTCACCCGGCGCTGGCGCAGCAGCTCGTTGAGGCGGAACAGCATGTCGATGCCGGCGCTGTCGACGTAGCGCGTCGCGCTGAGATCGAGCACGAGCGTGTCGGCGCCCTGCAGGCAAGCCGCCAGTTCGTCTCGCAGGACGCGCGCGTTGGCCGCGTCGATGTCTTCGCTCGGGCGCGCGACGGGCACGCCGTCCACGCGCTCGAACTCGAGCCGGCTCACCTGGCTCCCCCCGGCAGTCGCTTGCGCAGCGTGACCGTCGTGCCGCGCTCGCCGCGCTCGACCTCGGCCGAGTCGACGAGCGCTTGCATGATGCCGAGTCCGCGACCGCGCCCCAGGGGCCGCGACTCGCGCCAGCTGCCTTCGTCGCGGACGATCACGCGCACCTCCGTATCGTCGCGTTCGCAGATGACGGTGAACGTTGCCGCATGTGCGCCGTAGGCGTGCTCGATCGCATTTCCCGCCGCCTCCGAAGCGGCCAGCGTCATACCGAACAGATCTTCCTCCCGCACCCCCTGACAGGCAAGCCAGCGGCCGAGCGCGCGCCGCAGCCCGGCGAGCTCGCTCGTGTTCGCCTCGAGCGTCAGCTGCATCTTGCGCTCCAGCGGCAGCGACTCGATCGCCAGCAGCGCGACGTCGTCCTCGAGCGTCGTCTCGTCGAGCAGACCGTGGTAGACGCGGTCCGCGAGCGACTCATCCTCGGCCGTGCCCGGACTCTCGGCGGCCGTACGCAGCCGCGTGAGCCCCTCCTCGATCGACTCGCCGCGACGCTCGATCAGCCCGTCCGTGTAGAGCAGCAAGGCGCTGCCGACCGGGAACGAGTAGATCTGCGGGATGTACTCCTGGCCTAGGCCGATCCCCAGCGGCAGGCCTTGTTGCTGTTCGAGGAAGCCAGCCTCGCCGTCCGGTGTGATCAGCAGCGCCGGCAGGTGCCCGGCGCTGACCGCCTCGAGCTCGCCGCGCTCGGGGTCGAACTCGAAGATCGTCGCCGTCGCGCTGCGGTTGCGTCCCATCGAGACGAGCAGGTCGTTGAGCAGCGCCATCACGTGGCTGAGCTCGTGGCCCTCGTTGAGGTAGGCGCGCAGGGCCGTGCGGATCTCCGACATCACCGCCGCCGCGAGCACGCCGCGCCCGACGACGTCGCCGATCACGAACGCCAGCCGCCCGTTGGCGAGCTCCAGCACGTCGTACCAGTCGCCGCCGATCTTCACGCCCGAGCCGGCCGGCAGGTACTTGGCGCTGAAGCGCACGCCCGGAACTTCGGGCAGCGCGTACGGCAGCAGCGTGCGCTGCATGATCTCCGTGACCGCGCGCTGCTCGGAGAGCTGGGCCGTGTCGATCGCCACCGCCGCGCGGTCCGCCGCGCGCTGCATCACCGAGATCTCCTGCTCGCCGAACTCGCGGCGCTGGAGCGTGCCGACGTGCATCACGGCGATCACGCGCCCGTCGACCTGCACCGGCACGCCCAGCAGCGAGCGGATCCCGCGCTGGCGCAGGATCGGGTTGACCACTTCCGCGTGGCTGAGGTCATCGATCACGATCGGCCGTGCCTGCGCCGCCACGCGCCCGGCGAAGCCGCGCGCGAGCGGCACCTGCACGCCCTGGCGCACCTCCTCCTCAAGGCCCCGCGCCGCGCGCGCCACGAGCACGCCGCGATCGGCGTCGAGCAGCAGCACCGCTGCCGTGTCCGCATCGAGGCTGGAGCGGATCCGCTCCAGCAGGTCAGAGAGCATCTGCTCGAGCGAGACGTAGCCGAGCGCCGGATCCTCCGCACCCGCTGCCCCGATGTCGCCTGCCGTTCCCCGTCGTTGTCCACTGCTCAACGCTATACCCCGAACGCAGCCACGGCTCGTCTGAGCGCTACATCAACCCGCTCTGACGCGCGTCCGGATCGTAGAGCTCTTCACGAATCTCCCACGCTTGGCGATCAGGGTGCCATCGCCACGCCCCGTCCTCGAGGGCAGCGATCCACCATGCAATTCGCTGTCCAAGCGAGAGAGCTCGCGGCTTGAAGAAGCCCTCGACGTTCTGCCAATCGATCATCCGTACCGGCGTCGGCTGATCGCCGGCGACGCCGCAGTCGATCACGATCGGCTGGCCCGGTCCCTCGATCGGGAACCATGTTGGATTCCACGCCCAATCCGGCGTCATTGAGCGGCGACTCGCGCTCGTCGGCAGCGACCCGCTCGGCAATGCCCCTGGACTGCCGGTACTGCGCGACGGCCTCGCTCCAGCGAAAGGCAGTTATGCCGAGGGCCATACAGCCTTTCCCGTCCTTGCGTCGGGCACCGTCGTGCCAACCCCACCATACGCGCCCCTCGATCGGGAGCTTCAGACCGAGGGGCGCCAGCGCTACATCCATCTGCTCATCGGTGGCCCCCGGCACGCGCCAGTCATCGACGGGGATTCCTTGAGCACGCAGCTGCTCCCGTAGGCGGCCATCGTCTCTCGATCGAGAAGAGGCGCTGCCGTCCCTGGCGAGATCATGAGCTACGGGCTCCCATTACACAGGCGGGTCGTGGGAATTTCGAGACTGGGCGGAAGCGGGATCGCAAGGAATGCGCAATTGGTCGAGGAACGTTCCGCCATTTTGCACGACGTGGCGAAGGCGCCGTACAGCCCGCCCTGATTTCTGAGTTTCGCTGGGGGCCGGCAGGGAGGAGAGAGCTTTGCCAGACGAGGCCAACGCGACGCAGCCCCGATCTCTCGGGGGCCACGGTTCCCACTTGGCAACTATGGTGCCCCGTGCGGGACTCGAACCCGCCCCACCGGATTAAAAGTCCGGCGCTCTACCAGATGAGCTAACGGGGCCCAGCGGCGATCAGTCTGGCACATTCCCGCCACGCCCGGGAAGGGCTGACGCGCGCGGTCGGCCGATTGCGCGGGCCGTGCCGCGGCTGCTGAGCGCGTCGGTGCGCCCTACCCGAGCACGACGGTCGCCGCCGCCGAGGAGACGGCCCCGACGCTCGGCGTAAACGACGCTTGCAGCTTGACCTTCACGCGGCGGTGGCTGCGCACGGAGGCGGCCACGGCGCTCGTCGCGCGCAGTTCGATCGTGATCTGCCGCGCACCGGTGCTCGTGTGTCTGACCGTGCGCAGGCCTTTGCCGCGCAGCACGAGCGTGCCCGCCGAGGGCACTGCCAGCACGAGCCTGACCGTCGCGCCCTTGACCCGGCTCTTGAGGATCTTCACGCGCGCGAGCGTCGCCGGCGCCACGGGCGCGGGGCTCGTCGGAACGGTCGCCGGAGTGCTCGAAGCCGCTGTGGCGAGCGGGCCCGGAGCGGCGCTGGGCGCCGGCGTGCCGCCGCCAGGGGTGCCTGGTTCGCTGGGCGCCGGCGTGCCACCGCCGTGTTCGCCTTCTTCAAGCCCTCCGCCTTCTTCTTCGACGCCTTTTTCTTCGGCTTCTTCTTCGGGTTCTTCGACCGGTTCTTCGTGCGTCGGCGGTGGCCCGAAGGCGCCGAACGAAAGCCCTTTGCCGCCGACGAACACGCCCAGCCAGCGCCCGTCGCTCAGCGGGGCCAGCAGCGCGCGTGCCCCTGCGGGCAGTTCGCTCGTGGTCTGGCCGAGCGCCTGCGCGAGTTCGGCCGCCGTCAGTTCGACCGCGGCCGCCGTTTCGGCGACGTCGGCGAGCGTAAACGGTTGGCCGCCGAGCTCAGCTTCCGCGAGGCCTTCGACTTCGGTCGGGTCGACCGCCGCGAACAGCGCTCCTGTCAGGGCCGCCGGATCGGCCGCTTCGCCCAGCCACGCGCTGAGCAGTTCGCCGAGCCCGAGCGACGTGCCTTCGTCGATCAGTTCGGCCGGCTTGCGGCCGAGTTCTTGTTCGACCAGTTCTTCGAGCGTTTCCGGCGCCCCGGGCTGTTCGGCCGCTTCCGATTCTTCATACGCCGCTTCGAGCTGTTCTTCGAGGTCGAGCGCAAGTTCCCACGGACCGACGAGTTCTTCGACCGGCAACCCGTCGTCGGTGAGCTGGTCGATCGCGAGCGTCAACGCCTGTTCCACTCCTTCGGCGCCGCCCAGTGCGCTCAAGCCGGCCAAGTCCGAGATCCCCGGTCGTTTGGCGTAGAAGCCGACGAGCACGGGGACTTCCAGCGCGCTGAGCGGCACGCCTCCTTCACCAAGCGGCGCATCACCCAGCACCGTGACGCCTTCGCTCGCGGACAGCTCCGTGACGCCACCCGGCGGCAGCGAGATCGCGGCCGCGGCCGGTGAGGGGGATGCCGCGGTCGCGGCGCCGACGAGGCCGAGCGCGCACAAGATCGCGGCAGCCAGGCGCCGGCAGCGGATGACAGCAGGAACGTGCGTGGTCACATGTCGTCTATCGGCGCGACCGGCGCGGCGCTTGACACCTGCCTCCGCGCCTCGACCCGACTGCGCCTTGTCTACGGCTCTTCGGAGGCGGCCACGCGCAGCATCTCCTCGATGCTCGTGAGCTTCACGCGGGGTCGCCCCGACTGCTCGCCGAGCGCGCGCTCGTGGCGGTCGATCTCGCTCCAGCCCTCGTACGTGACGACATCCGGCTGGCGCTCGCGCAGCAGCCGCTCGAGCGCCTCTGCGTCTGGCGCCGACGGGTGCAGCGCGCCGAACGAGCCGTTCGACGACGCGCTTGCACTCGCGTCGGCTCCTGCGCTCGCCTCGGCTCCGGCACTTGCGCCTGCGCCGAGGTCGGCGAGGATCGCGTCGACGGTCTCCTGGGCGTCCTTCTTGTTCGTGCCGATCACGCCGGACGGGCCGCGCTTGATCCAGCCGACGACGTACTCGCCGGCCTGGCGCTCGCCGGTGTCGGCGTGCACGATGCGACCACCCTCGTTGGGGATCACGCCGCGGCGCTCGTCGAAGGGCACGCCGGGCAGCGGGATGCCGCGGTAGCCGATCGCGCGGAACACGAGCCCGGCGGGGATCGTCTCGCGCTCGTCGGTGGCCCGCGCGCGCAGCGCGCCGCTCTCGTCGGCGACGAGCTCGTTGCGCACGAGCTCGACGGCGGCCAACGCGCCGTCCTCGCCGGCGATCAGCTCGGCGGGGGAGAGCAGGAAGCGCAGCACGACCCGCTTGCGCCCGGGCGTCGGCGTGCGCTGGGCGTACTCGCGCAGGATCTCGACGTTGCGACGCGAGGTGATGTCCTGCTCAGCCGCTGCGTCGTGCACGGTCAGCGCGCGCTCGAGTTCGCCGGCGTCGACGACGACGTCGGCGTCGGTCAGCTCGCCGAGCTCGAGCAGCTCGGGGTTGGTGAAGGCCGCCTGCGCCGGTCCGCGGCGGCCGACGACGAGCACCTCCTGCACGCGGCTGCGCGCGAGCACCTCCAGGGCATGGTCGGCCGTGTCGGTCGGCGCGAGCTCCTCGGGAGTGAGCACGAGCATCCGCGCGACGTCGATCGCGACGTTTCCATTTCCGATGACGACGGCGCGCTCGGCCGAGACGAGGTCGACCTCGAGGCCGGTGTGGTCGGGGTGGCCGTTGTACCAGCCGACGAACTCGGTCGCCGCGTGCGAGCCGGGCAGGTCTTCGCCGGGGATCCCGAGCGGGCGGTCGAGCGGCGAGCCCGTGGCGTACACGATCGCGTGGTAGTGCTCGAGCAGGTCCTCGCGCGAGACGTGCTCGCCGAAGGTGACGTTGCCGAAGTAGCGAAAGCGCGGGTGCGCGGCGGTCTTCTCGTACACGCGCGTGACGGACTTGATCTTCGGGTGGTCGGGCGCGACGCCCGAGCGCACGAGCCCCCACGGCGTGGGCAGGCGCTCGAGCATGTCGACCTCGATCGCCTCCTCGCCGCCCTTCAGCAGGTGCCCGGCGGCGTAGAAGCCCGCCGGTCCCGAGCCGATCACGGCGATCCGTATGGGAGTCTCTTCACTCATGCGATGGGCGCGGCCCGACTCGAACGGGCGACCCCCTCGGTGTAAACGAGGTGCTCTGGCCAACTGAGCTACGCGCCCCCGTTCCGGGGAAGCCTAGGCTAGCGACCCGCGATCCTCGGCACGGGCCGGCGGCGGGCGTTGCGTGAGCGCACGCCGAATGGGTAGAGCAGAGGGGAACCACTTGTACGGGTGGGTTAGGATGGCCGCACCCGGCCGGGTAACTCTCCTTGAAGACCGCAGACACCGCCCATAACGAGGGGTCATCAGCGTTCGCGAAGGCAGCCGAGCAGGAGTCGCGGGCGGCCGAGCTCGAGCTGCGCAACGTCAGCAAGCGCTACCCCGGGCAGCGCGAGCCCGCGATCGCCGACCTTTCGCTTCGACGGTGCCGGCCGGCGAGGTCTGCGTGCTCGTCGGCCCGTCGGGCTCGGGCAAGACGACCGCGATGCGCCTGATCAACCGGATGATCCCGATCTGACCGGCGGCGACATCCTGCTCGGCGGGCGCAGCGTGCTGCGAGCGCGACGCGACGCGAGCTGCGCCGCGAGATCGGCTACGTGATCCAGCAGATCGGCCTGTTCCCGCACCAGACGGTCGCCGAGAACATCGCGACCGTGCCCGGGCTGCTCGGCTGGGCCAAGCGAGCGCATCGGCGGCGCGCGTGCAGGAGCTGCTCGAGCTGATCGGCCTCGACCCCGAGGAGATGTCGGGCGCGCTACCCGGCGCAGCTCTCCGGCGGGCAGCGCCAGCGCGTCGGCGTCGCGCGCGCGCTCGCCGCCGACCCGCCGCTGATGCTGATGGACGAGCCGTTCGGCGCGATCGACCCGATCAACCGCGCGCGCCTGCAGGACGAGTTCCTCGCGCCTGCAGGCGAAGGTCCGCAAGACGGTCGTGTTCGTCACGCACGACATCGACGAGGCGATCAAGATGGGCGACCGCATCGCGATCCTGCGCGAGGGCGGTCACCTGGCGCAGTACGACACGCCGCGCGAGATCCTCACGCACCCGGCCGACGACTTCGTCGCCGAGTTCGTCGGCGCCGACCGCGGCCTCAAGCGCCTCGGCGCTGACGACGCTCGCCGAGCTCGAGCTGGCCGAGCCCGAACGGCGCTGCAGCCGGCGGGCGCTGCGTGCGCCGGCGCAGACGAGCGTGCGCGACGCGCTGTCGATGATCCTCGCGGCCGGCGGCGAGCCGCTGGCGGTCGTCGACGGCGAGGACGAGGTGCACGGGCCTCGTCGACGCTGGCGCTGATCGAGCGAGCTGCTCGTCGGAGCGAGGACGGCGGCTATGACCGACGCGCTCGCCGCGCGACGGGCCCGGTGATCCCGAACTTCGGCGTCGCACAGCTCGCAGTGCGTGCGTCGCAAACCGCTTCGTTCTGCTGGCGACTGGGTCAGCCACAACTGGGGCAGCGTGCTGTGGCCGGCGCTGCGCCAGCACGTCGTGCTGACGGCTGATCGCGGTCGGCATCGGCTTCGTGATCTCGATCGCGCTGGCGCTGGTCGCGTACCGCTACGGCTGGCTCGAGCGCCCGACGCTGCTGGTCACGACGATCCTCTACACGATCCCGTCGCTGGCGCTGTTCGAGCTGCTCGTGGCGCCGGGCTCGGCGCGAACATCTACGACGGCCGAGATCGCGCTCGTCTCCTACACGCTGCTGATCCTCTTCCGCAACATCCTCACGGGGCTGCGCGAGGTGCCGGACGAGGTGCTCGACGCGGCCGCGGGATGGGCATGACGCGCGGGCAGACGCTGTTGCGGGTCGAGCTGCCGCTGGCGCTGCCGGCGATCATCGCCGGGCTGCGGATCGCGATCGTGACGATCATCGCGCTGGCGACGATCGTGTACACGATCGACGACAAGGGCCTCGGCGTGCCGATCCTCACGGCGCTCGGCGAGGACCTGTTCAAGACCGAGCTGATCGTCGCGGGCGGGCTGGCGGTGGCGCTGGCGCTCGTCGCCGACGGGCTGCTCGTGCTGCTGCAGCGCGTGCTGACGCCGTGGACGCGGGCGAGGGCGACCTAGGCGATGCACCAGTTCGTCGAAGCCTTCGAATTCATCGCCGACAACGGCGCGATCGACGGGCAGCCGGGGCTGCCGAGCCTCGTCGCACCTGACGCTCGAGACGCTCAAGATCGGCGCGATCGGCGTGGCCATCTCGATCGTGATCGCGCTGCCGGTCGGGGTGTGGCTCGGGCACATCCACCGCGGCTCGTTCGTCGCGATCAACCTCGGCAACATCGGCCGCGCGCTGCCGAGCCTGGCGGTGCTGGCGATCGGCGTCGCCTTCCTCGGCCTCGGCCTGACGGTGGTCGAGCTCGCGCTCGTGATCCTCGCGGTGCCGCCGATCATCACGAACGCCTACGTCGGCGTCGACGGCGTCGACCGCGACCTGGTCGACGCGGCGCGCGGGATGGGCATGACGGAGTGGGAGATCCTCGGCGCGTCGAGCTGCCGCTGGCGGTGCCGTTGATCTTCGCCGGCATCCGCACGGCGGCGGTGTTCGTGATCTCGACGACGACGATCGCCGCGCTGGCGGGCTTCAGCGGCACACTCGGCGACATCATCGCCAACGAGACGAGCTACCACCTCTCGGGCGTGCTCGGCGCGGCGATCTGCGTCGCGGCGCTGGCGCTCGTCGTCGAGGGCCTGTTGGCGCTGCTGCAGCGGGGCCTGACCCCGCGCGGCGTGCGCGTCGAACGCGACGTCGAGGTCGGGATGGGCGCGCCGGCTCCGGGTCTCACCTAGTCGGCGGCGGCTTCACCTTTTTATTCTTATCTATTAATAATTAATGGAAAAAGTGTCAACGAAAACAAGCCAGGAGGCGGTACATGAGGAGTCGGCTGATGCCAGATAGCCGTTCGCGCAGTTTCAGGGAGATCGGGCGTGGGATCGTCGCGCTGCTGAGCGTCGGCGCGGTGGTGCTCGGCTTGGCGGCGTGCGGGAGCAGCTCGTCATCGAGCAGCTCGAGCACTTCGTCGAGCACAGCCTCGACGGCGTCGGGCGGTCCGGGTGCGGGCAAGCCGGCGGTGACGATCGGCGACAAGAACTTCCCCGAGGAGAACATCCTCGGCGAGCTCTACGCGCAGGCGCTGAAGGCGAAGGGCTACAAGGTCAATCTGAAGCCGAACATCGGCTCCTCGGAGATCATCTACAAGGCGTTCACCTCGGGGCAGATCCAGATGTACCCGGAGTACACGGGCATGTTCCTCTCGGCGGTGGCCGAACAGACGAAGCTGCCGAAAACCGCGATCGAAGCGTATACGCAGGCGAAGGCGTTCGCCGAGACGAAGGGCGCGACGATGCTCGAGTACACGCCGTTCTACGACTCCGACGCGCTGGCGACGCTGCCGGCGTACGCGAGTGAACACAAGCTGAAGAGCGTCGCCGACCTGAAGCCGCTCGGCAGCAAGGTGACGCTCGGCGGGGCGCCTGAATTCGCGACGCGCTTTCAGGGTGTGATGGGCCTCGAACAGGAATACGGCCTGAACCCGACGTTCAAGCCGATCGCGATCGAACTCTCCTACAAGGCGCTCGAAAGCAAACAGGTCGACGTGCAGGACGTGTTCACGACCGACGGGCAGCTGCTCGGCGGCAAGTTCAAGGTGCTCGAAGACCCGAAGAACGTGTTCGGCTTCCAGAACGTGGCGCCGATCGTCAAGCAGAGCGTGCTCAGCGAAGAGGGCCCTGAGTTCGAAGCGACGATCAACAAGGTCTCGGCGCTGCTGACGATTCCGGCGATCCAGCAGATGAACAAGGCAGTGACGATCGAAAAGCAGTCGGCCACGAGCGTGGCCGCGCAGTTCCTCAAAGCCAACGGGATCGTCTAGCCCGGCGGCTCGTCCGGCCCTGCGCCCCGCGCCGCGTCTCCTGGCAAGCTTGTGGAGATGCGGCGCGGCGGCGGTGGCAGCAAAGCGGTAGCGCGTCGCGCTGTGGACCGCCGGCGTGCTCGTCGTGCTGCTCGTTCTCGCGCAGGTGTTCCTGCCGAAGATCGCCGCAAGCAGGATCTCGGATCGGATCGGCAGGTACGGCAGCGTCGACAGCGTCCACGTCAGCGCCTGGCCGGCGGTCGAGCTGCTGTGGAAGCACGCCGACTCGGTCGAGGTGAAGGCCACGCGCCTGCGCGTGAGCCCGGCGCAGACGAGCAAGCTGCTGGGAGAAGCGAGCGGCACGGACCGTCTCGAAGTGAACGTGGACAGCGCCCACGAGGGGCCGCTCGCGCTGCGCGACGTGCGCTTTCGCAAGCGCGGCAGCCGCATGAGCGCCACGGCGCACCTCGGCACGGCCGACGTCGCGGCGGCGCTGCCGCCGGGGATCGGCGTGCAGCTGCTCGGCAGCAGCGGCGGCAAGGTCGAAGTGCGCGCATCGGGCGGGCTGTTCGGCGTCGGCGCGTCGGTCGATGCCGTGGCCGAAGCCGACGGCGGCAAGCTCGTCGTGCACCCGCGCGGGCTGTTGCTCGAAGCGATCAAGCTGACGCTGTTCTCGGACCCGCGCGTGTATGTGACGGGCGTCTCGGCGAGCCGCGCGACGGGCCCCGGCGGGGCGGCCGGGTACCTGCTCGGAGTCGAAGCGACGCTTCGGTAGCTCAGGCTGCCGCGGGCGCGGCGGGCTCGGCCGCTGCGGAGGCGCTCGCGCGCGCGTGCACGTACATCGGCAGCCCGCCGTCGGGGCTGATCGTCGGCATCTGGCGGATCTTCAGCGCGAAGTCCTCAGGCAGCGAGAAGCTGAAGCGCGAGAGCAGCAGCGTGGCGATCGTGCGCACCTCGAGCTGGCCGAAGCGCATGCCGATGCACGTGCGCGAGCCGCCGCCGAACGGGACGTAGGCGCCCTTGGGCATGGCCGCCTTGGCCTCCGGCGTGAAGCGCTCGGGACGGAACTGCTCGGGCGAGTCGAACACGTCGGGCAGGTGGTGGCTGGCCCACGAGCAGTAGTTGACGAAGGCGCGCGCCGGGATCGTGTGACCGCCGAGCTCGAAGGACTCGACGGCGCGGCGCGGCCCGACCCAGGCCGGCGGGTACTTGCGCAGCGTCTCGTCGAGCACCATCTCGAGCTGGGCGAGCTCGCCGGAGGTGAGCTGCGCGGCGGTCGGCGCTGCGGTGCCGTCGGGGCGGTGCGCGAGGAGCGCGGCCTGCTCGGCGAGCAGGCGCTCGGCGACGTGCGGGTTGCGGGCGAGCTCGTAGAACATGAACGAGACGGTCGACGTCGTCGTGTCGTGCCCGGCGAACAGCAGCGTCATCACCTCGTCGCGGATCTGCAGCTCTGAGAGCTGGTTGCCGTCCTCGTCGGAGGCGTCGAGCAGCAGGCTGAGGATGTCCTCGCCGCGAGCGCCGCTGGCGCGCCGCTCGGCGATCTCGGAGTAGATCAGCGTGTCGAGCTCGCGCGCGGCCTGCTGCATCCGCCCCCACGGCGAGCGGCGCGTGCGAAAGACGCGCAGCAGGTAGTCGGAGGAGTAGAAGGCGAGCGCCTCCTCGAACAGGCCGGCGGCGTCGATCGCGCGGGCGCGCTTGCCGTCGGGGTCGACGCCGAACAGCGCGCGCATGGCCACGCGCATCGCCAGGCGCCGCGTCCACGCGTACAGGTCGATCCGCGTGCCCGGCTCGATCTTGTCCAGCGCGCGCTCGGTCTCGCCGAGGATCGCGTCGAGCGAGGCCGCGACGTGGTCGCGGTGGAAGACGGGCAGCATGATCCGCCGCGACTGGCGGTGGAAGTCGCCGTCGATCGTCAGCAGGCCGTCGCCCATCAGCCCGATCAGGTCGCGGAAGTGACCGTCGCGCCAGGTGAAGTTGGACGCGTTCGAGACGAGCATGTAGTGATTGGCCTCCGGGCCCGAGCATGAACACGACGTTCGAGTGGAACAGGCGCAGCGTGAAGACCGGGCCGTAGCGCGCGTAGTACTCGAGCAGCATCTCCAGCGGTTCGTTGGCGAAGCGGCGCGTGCGCGGCAGCGAGAAGCTCGTCTCGCCCGGCGGGAACGGCACGCCCGAGCGCTCGCTGCGCAGGTCTTCGATCATCACCTTGAACGGGTTGACCTCGAGCATCGGGGGTGGGCCGACGAGCGCCATGCGGGGAGCGTAGCCGATGGGCTGGCCGGCTAGCCAGTTTCGGCCGGACCGGTGGCAGGTGTCGGGGCGTTGCGGCGGCCGGTCCTCGGTCGCGGCGCAGCCTTGGCATACTGGAGCGGTGCGCGGCGCCGATGGTGCTGCGCGCCCCACATCGCGGGGGCGTAGCTCAGTTGGTTAGAGCGCTGCCCTGTCACGGCAGAGGTCGCGGGTTCGAGTCCCGTCGCTCCCGTAGAGGTCCCCGCAGACCGGCAGACCGACCTCCCCGGTGCGCGGGCTAGCGACGGACGATCGTGAAGCTCAGCGTCCTGCTTGGCGAGGCGCCAGCGCTGTCGACGGCGGTGAACGCGGCCCGATAGCTACCAGGCGCGAGCGCCTTCCCGCTGATGCGCCCACTGAACGGCACCTTGTTTAGCCCCGCGTGCGCCGAGCGCACCAGCGTTGCGATCGTGATCGTCCGGGTGCAGCGGGGCTTGTGACGCAGCCTGCGACTGTTCGCGCGGCAACTGCGCCCGACGCGGCGGCCGGGCGCCGTCATCTGTATCGCGATCTTCACGGTCGCCGCCTGATCGAGGCGGAACGCGAAGACGGTTCCCTGCCTGTGGCGCTTGGCAGAGGCTTGCCCCGTCAGCGGCGTCGAAGCTCTGCCGACCTTGAAGATCGAATTGCTCTCGCTCACGGCCGAGATCGTCGGCTTCGTCGCACCCGCCGTCGGCGTCGGCGGCGCGACCGTTGGCAGAGCATTGAACGTCGCCGTGACGGTCTGGTCGGCGCTCATGGTGAGCGTGCAAGTGCCCGTCCCGGTGCATCCGGCACCCGACCAGCCGGCGAACGCCGACCCGGTCGCAGCCGCGGCGGTCAGTACGACCTGGGAGCCGTCGTCGAATGGTCCAGAGCACGACGCGCCGCAGTCGATGCCCTGTGGCGATGACTGCACCGAGCCCGACCCGGTGCCGGCCTTCGTGACGTTCGCGGCGAACGGATCGCCAAGCGCCCGGAAGACGAGCAGGCTCCCGTTGAAGACGTTGAAGTTCCCCCCGGCAACGACGATGCGGCGATCGGGCTGCAGCGCGAGACCGCCGGCTCCGGCGCTGGACCCCGTGTTGACCGCCGTCGCGCCGCCTGTGCCGAACGAGGGATCGAGCGCCCCGTTGACCGCGCCCGTGCCTCCGTCTGCACGCAGGCGCCACAGCATCGCGGTGCTCGGGTTGGCGCCGACCTGCGCGCTTCCCGCGAGGAGGATCTTGCCGTCGGGCTGCAGTGCCAGGGCGCTGCCGGAGGCCGAGCCGCCGCCGTCGTCGATCAAGGCGACGCCGCCGCCGTCGAACGTCGGATCGAGCGCGTTGTTGGTGACGCCCGAGCCGCCGTTGGGCTTCACCCGCCACACCGTCGCCTTCGCTTTGCCCGCCGTGACGGAGGTGCCGGCGAGCAGGATCTTGCCGTCGGGCTGGAGCGCGACATCTTCGGCTTGATCATTGCCGCCGCCGTCGAAATCAGCCTGGCCGTCTGTGTCGAAGGTCGGGTCGAGCGCTTCGTTGAGGCCTCCGGCCCCGCCGTTGGCCTTGAGCCGCCAGACGACGGCGTCAAGTGGAGCCGACGACAGTTCGGTCGTCCCTGCGATCAGGATCTTGCCGTCAGGCGCCAGCGCGATCGAGCTGGCGGAGTCTTCTTTGCCGTCGCTTATCCCGGCCACGCCGTCGGTGTCGAAGGTCGGATCGAGCGTGCCGCCTTCGGTCAGCCGCCACACGGCGATCACATTCGGACCGGTCGTGTTGAACCCGCGCCCGGCGGCGACGATCTTCCCGTCCGGCTGGACCGCGATGGTGAGTCCGACGGTGTTCGTGAACGGGGCGAGCTGGACCGTGCCGCCAGTGCCGAACGTGGAGTCGAGCGCCCCGTTGGGCGCACCGGAGCCGCCGTTGGCGTTCAGGCGCCATACGGTGGCGTCCTCGGAAGGGCCCGGCATGTTCGTGAAGCCGATCAGCAGGATCTTGCCGTCGGGCTGAATCGCAAGCGCGTGCGCGCTGGGAAAGCCTGCCGATTCGATCGTGGCCTTGCCATCGCCGTCGAAGGTCGGGTCCGGCGATCCGTCGGCCAGCAGTCTGGAGACCGTGATCACGCCTTCCGCGGTGGTGACGACGATGGTCTTCCCGCCGGCCGCGGGTCTCGTCGGAGTCGGGTAGGTCGACACACGGCGGTCGAGCACCGTCGTCCCCGCGGTTCCAAACGAGGGATCGAGCCCGCCGGAGCCGGCAATCGCGATGCCGACGCCCAACCCCGCAGCGAGCGTGCACGTGGCCACCGCGCCTCGCGCCACCCAGCGGCGGCCGATCATCGTGCTTATCCCCCCGTTCCCCAAGCGAGCACCGGGTGATTATTCCCCACTGAGCGAGCGCATGCGTTCGCGCGCGCCCGTTCTGGCGCGTAATCGACATTTGGGAGTCGCGTGCTCAGTTCGATGCCTTCGCGGGCGAGCGAATCGGGCCTGCAGTCGGCGCGACCGGCGTCTCGGTCCAGCCCGAAATAGCTGAGTTTCCGATACACGAGTACGTCTCGCGCTAGCCAACTAGACGCACGGCCGCGCGACGGACCCTGCAGGCTTGCCCCTGCGGCGCCGGCTGTCGCGCGCGATCTTCCGGGCGAGCGGGACCAGGACGGTGTTGAGCACAGCGAGGACCACGAGCACTCCGAGAAGACGCCAGACGCCAGACGCGACGGGACCGTCGGCCGCCGCAAACACGCCGCTGACGAGCAGCGCAGCGGAGGTCGCGCAGAAGATCGCCCCCTGGCGCAGTCGACGGACGGCGCGGGTATCGAGGCCGCTCGACCTCGAAAGGAGCAGTGAAGCGTGCGCGCCGGCGAGCATCAGAGCGCTCGAGATTCCGAGCGCTCGTAGGAGGGTTTCGCCGTCGGTCGCCTCGGGGATCCAGATCAGCGCAAGGGCGAGCACGAGCGCGAGTTGAGAGAGACCCATCGTCACCCCGCCGACCAGCCTGGCGCGGTTCTCGAGCCGGAGTGTCGTAGCGCCCGCGAGCGCGCCGAGCGTGCACAGCGCCGCCGCCAGGCCGGTCAGCAGGACGCGAAGGCTCGTTTCGTCGAAACGCCCCGCGATCAGTGCCCAGATCGCGACAGCGGCGGCGAGGCACAGGCCGGCAGCGAGCACGCGTACACCATGTCGGGCGACCGAAGAGTGAGTTGATTGCGTCGTGGGAGGCATGAGATCTCTCCTTGGCGGAAGTGACTTTGTTGACCGACGGTCTACAACGCTAACAGCTTGCTGACCGCCGGTCAAGTAGACTTGGACGATGGCCGAGCCCGCGTTCACCCGACTCCAGGTCGACGAGCGTCGTCGCCAGCTGATCGATGCCGGCAGCGCACTCTTCGCCCGGTACGCGTTCGAGGAAATCTCCATGCGTCAGATCGCCCACGCGGCCGGCGTCTCCAAGGCGCTGCTCTACCACTACTTCCCCAACAAGATCGAGCTGTTCAAGGCTGCAGTCCAAGAGCACGCGCGACGAGCTGCAACGCATCACCGAACCCAGCGGACAGGGCACGCCGATCGACCAGCTCTCCGAAAGCCTCGACCGTTACCTCGTCTGGATCGAGCGCAACGCCGAGACCTGGGCGAAGCTCCTGCAGAGCGCGACTGCCCTTCCCGAGGCCCGCGAGGTCGTCCAAGGCTTTCGCGCCGCCACGCTCCAGAACATCGTCGGCCGCCTCACCGACGAACGCAACCCTCCCCCTGCGCTGCGCACGGCGCTCCAGGGCTGGCTCGGCTACATCGACGCTGCGATTCTCGACTGGGTCGAGCACCGTGACCTCACGCGCGAACAGCTGGGCGACCTTCTCGTCGCTGCCTTTACAGCCGCTCTGCTCGCGGCCCAGCAGGCCGATCCCAAGGTTCAACTGCACGCCGTGTGATCGAACCGCCGCCCGGAGACGATGCTGATCCTCACCGAGGGGTAGCGCTGGCTCGTTCTTACCCGGATCCGGGCCGGCGACCCCGTGCCGGCTGACAGCGCTCAACCGAAGTAGTGCCCCTGCTCGAGGTCGGCGATCAGCCCGGGACTGGTCGGGCGCCACCCGAGCAGCTCCTGCGTCTGCGTGCTCGAGGCCGGGCTGTCCAGCCCGACGAATCCGGCCAGCCAGGTGAAGTGCTCGCCGGCATCCTCAGCAGAGATCGACACCACCGGCACGTCGAGGTGGCGGCCGATCACCTCGGCGACGTCGCGGATCGGCACTCCCTCCTCGGCGGACGCGTGCAGCGTCGACCCCGCCGGCGCTTTCTCCGCGGCGAGGCGGAACAGCCGCGCGGAGTCCAGCCGGTGCACGGCCGGCCAGCGGTTGGCTCCGTCGCCGATGTAGCCCGACACGCCCTTCTCGCGGGCGATCGCGACGATCGTCGCCATGAAGCCGTTGTCGCCGTCGCCGTGGTTGGTCGGCGGCAGTCGCACGATCGACGAGCGCACTCCGCGCTCGGCCAGCGAGAGCGCCAGCTCCGAGGTTTCCCAGCGCGTCTGCGGGCCGCCGCCGAAGCCGGCGATGGCCGCGTCCGGACCATGCCCGTCCTGCTCGCTGACCACCCGCCCGGGCGCGAGCCCGAGCATGCCGGACGCGATCACGAGCGGCCGATCGGAACCGGCCAGCGCCTCGCCGAACGTCTCGACCGCCTGGCGATCGGCGTCGGCGGCGGCGTCGAAGTCGCCCGAGAAGGCGAGCTCGTGCTTGAAGGCGAGGTGGATCACGCCGTCCGAGGCGGCGGCCGCGTCGCGCAGCGTGTCGAGATCGTCGAGCGTGCCGCGCTGCACCTTGGCTCCCGCGGCCTCGAGCGCGTCGGCCGAGGCATCCGAGCGAGCAAGCCCGGTCACCTGATGACCGGCGCCGATCAGCTCGGGCACTACAGCGGAACCGATCCAACCCGACGCGCCCGTGACGAAGAAACGCATTGAAGATCCTCCAAATCTTTGAATATTAATAGATGATGACAGTCGCTGCCATCACCGTAGCACGGATGAAGTCAGTGACTGTCGTCACGACCGATGTCGGATACGATCGGGCGCATGGGACGTTGGCAGCCAGACGCACGCGGCCGGTTGACGGAGGCGGCCTTCGAGCTCTACGGCGAGCGCGGCTTCGAGCAGACCACGGTCGCCGAGATCGCCGAGCGCGCGGGGCTCACCGAGCGAACCTTCTTCCGGCACTTCGCCGACAAGCGCGAGGTCCTGTTCGCCGGCGCCGGCGCGCTGCGCAGGAGCTGATCGTCAGCACGGTCGCCGAGGCGCCCGAGTCGCTGACGCCGATCGACGCGGCGGCCGCAGGGCTCGAGGCCGCCGGTGCGCTGATCCAGGAGGGCCGCGAGCTTCCCCAAACAGCGTCAGGCGATCATCGACGCCAGCCCCGAGCTGCAGGAGCGCGAGCTGATCAAGCTCGCCACGCTCGCCTCCGCGCTCACCGACGCCCTGCGCGCGCGAGGCGTCGAAGACCCCGCCGCGAGCCTCGCCGCCGAGGCCGGCATCGCCGTCTTCAAGATCGCCTTCGAGCGCTGGATCGCCAGGACGACCAGCCGACCTGCCGGGGCTGTCCGCGAGTCATCTCGCGAGTCATTCGAGCGGCTGACCGCGAGCGCGTGAACGCGCTCAGCCCGGGCTAGCGCGAGCCGCCCCGACTAGCCCGCGCTCGATCAGGCTCTGCGCCGTGTCCGCGATCGAGTCCTCGATCGGGCGGGGCTCCCAGCCGAGCGTCGTCTTCGCCTTCTCCGCCGTGTAGGCCGGTCGACTCGCCGAGGTCGCTGACGATCGTGCGGACGCTCGGGTCGAACAGGCCCATCGCGCGGATCAGCAGGTTCGGGCGCGACGCGGGTCGGGACCTTGCCGCGCGTCGGCACCGAGGCGCTCGCGCAGGATCCGCGCGACGTCCGCCATCCACAGGAAGCGGTCGACCGCGAGGAAGCGCTCGCCGCCGGCCGCCGGCGCCGTCATCGCGCGGATGTGCAGGTCGGCGACGTCGCGCACGTCGACCAGCACGAAGCCGAGCCGGGGCATCGCCGGCATGCCGTTGAGCAGCCGTTCGATCACCTGCAGCGAGAACGAGCGGTCGTCGCTGAGCACCGGGCCGATGATCGCGCCCGGGTTGACCACCGCCAGCCGGCTCTCCGCGCCGCGCGCGCGCACGAGCTCCCAGGCGGCGCGCTCGGCGATCGTCTTCGAGCGAACGTACGGCGTGCGCCGCGCGTCGTCGCCGTCGGTCCAGTCGCGCCTCGTTGTACGGCGCGTCCGCGCGACGGTGCGCGCCCGTGGCGAACCGCCGCGACCGACGACGTCATCACGACGCGCTTGCACGCCCGCGTCGAGGCTCGCGCCGCAGCACCCGCAGCGCGCCGTCGCGCGCCGGCACGATCAGCTCGTCCGGGTCCTTCGGCTGCGCCGGCGGGAACGGCGAGGCGACGTGCAGCACGTAGTCGCACCCCGCCACGGCGTCGCTCCCAGCCGTCGTCCTCGCCGAGGTCGGCCGCCGCGAACGACAGCCGCTCGCCGGCGCTCGACGCCGGCCGCCGCGAACGACGCGTCGCACGTCATCGGCCCGCCCGCAGATCCCGGACCGTCGTGCGCACCTCGTAGCCGCGCCGCACGAGCTCCGCAGCGCACCATCCGCCGAGGAACCCCGTGCCCCCCGTGACCAGCACCGTCCCGCCTGGCTCAGCCATGCGCGGAGTCTACGGTGTGCTCGTGTGCCACCCGACCACGACGGTCGACTCGTGATCGTCCTGTACGACGCCGACTGCGGCTTCTGCCGCTGGGCGATGGCCTGGGCGCTCGGCCGCGACCCTGGGCGCGCCCTCGTCGCGGTGCCGATCCAGTCGCCGCTCGGCTCGCAGCTGCTCGCCGACCTCAGCCCGAGCGAGCGCCTCGACGCCGCTCATGTAGTCCGTGACGACGGCACCCGCGAGTCCGGCGGGGTCGCCGCGGCCGAAGTGCTCGGCGTGCTGCCGCGCGACGCGGGCGCTCGGTCGGCTGGCCCGGCGCCTGCCGGCGCCGACGGCCGCGCTCTACGGCCTGGTCGCTGCGCACCGGCATGGCTTCGGCCGCTTCGTCGGTGGCGGGGCCAGGCGCCGTGCCGATCGGCTGCTGCAGGCCGAGCGTGTCACCACCGCGGCCGAGCTCGACGAGCGAGCCCGACGCCGGACTTACTGAGCGGCGACCCGCGCTTCGCCGCTCGCCGCCTGCTCTCGCCGCGTCTCGTGTTCCAGTTTCGCTCGATCTGGCGCATCAGCGCGGGGTAGACGATCGCGTGGCGGAACGGCTTGATCAGCGCCATGTACGCCTTGCCGAGCGCGCCGCGCGGCTTGACGTAGACCGCCATCTGGCCCTGGAAGCTGCCGTCGCCGAGCTCGACCCACGCCAGGTGCATCACGCCGTGCACCGTCTTGTTGGAGATCTCCGCCGCGAACTCGCGGTCGGTGCGATAGACCGGCGTGAACGGCAGGCGCTCGAACTCCATCCCGGCGACCGTGCCGCGCAGATCCTCGGGCAGCCGCTCGCTCAACGAGGTGATCTGCGTCCCCGGGATCGGCAGCGTCTCGGCCGGCTCGTCCAGGCCGAACACCCTGCCGAGCAGCCAGCGCAGCTGCCAGAGCAGGCGCGTCGCCAGCGAGGACCCCTCGCTCGGGGTCGCCCGAGGCCATCAGCTCGAGCAGCGCGTCGAAGTCCTCGGCGCGGCCGTACGCCGGGAGCGCCCAGGCATCCTCCAGCGTGAAGTCGCGGGCGATCTCGCGGATGCGCCAGGGACGAGCTTCGTGCTCGCCGTTCAGATCCTCATGACAACCTCCGATCGGCCGGGGGAGCTTTCGCGAGTCTCACACGATAACATACATACATGAATGTACGTAAGGTAGACGGCGGCGAGTCGGTCCGCGGCGGGCGCTCGGCGCGGGCCGCCCCGCCCGACCCAAGCCGACCGCAGCGCACGCACACGCGCGGCGCTGCTCGAATCCGCCGCCCGCGGCCTCTCGCGCTACGGCTACGGCAACCTCGTGCTCGAGCGCGTGGCCGCCGACGCCGGCTACACGCGCGGCGCGCTCTACCACCAGTTCAAGGACAAGCAGGAGCTCGCGCTCGCAGTCATCGACTGGGTCGACGAGACCTGGCGGGAGGAGGTCGGTCGCCGCGTCGAGCGGGAGCCCGATCCGGTCGCCGCGCTGATCCTCCTCGCGCGCGGCCACGCCGTCTTCTGCCGGCGGGACGTCGCCCGCGTGGCGATGGCGCTGCGGCTCGAGTTCAGCGGCCAGGATCACGCCGTCGGGCGCCACCTCGAGCGAGTGTCGGAGAGCCTCGTCAAGCGCTGCGCGCGGCTGATCGGCGCCGGTCGCCGGGCCGGGACGATCCCGCCGGGGCCGCCCGCCAGGGCCGTCGCGCTCGCCTACCTCGGCGCGCTCGAGGGCGCCGTGATCGAGCTCGTCGGGCAGGCGCCGCACGACGAGCTGCTCGCCGCGCGCGTCGCCGCCGGTGCGCTCGGGCTGAGCGGGGTTCCGCCCGAGCTCGGCTAGTCGGAGCCCTCTTCGGCTTTGGCCTCGCCCAGCGCGTGCACGAGCGCCGCGCGCCCGTCGTGCAGCACGGGCTCGCCGTGGGAGACGAGCACGCGCTCGATCGGCAGCTCGACGAGCCCGCGCAGCAGCTCGACGAGCCCCGGGCGGTTGACGTGGACCTGCGAGAGCCAGCTCTGCGGGCACACGCGCAGCCCGCCGCCCGGCGCGCCGAGCAGGCGGTCGCCCGGGACGAGCGTCGCCACGTCGGCCAGCCAGTACATCGTCTCGCCGGCGCCCCGCAGCGGCTCGGGCTTGACCCCAGGAGGCACGAAGTTCCACGCGCGCGACGTGTTCGCCGCGTAGCGCTCGGCGAGCTCGTCGCGATCGCGGCGGTGCCAGCGGATCGTCGTGAGGATGCTGACCGCGCGAGAAGCGACGCGCTCGTCCAGCCAGTCGAGGAAGCCCGCGCGATCGTCGCTCGGCAGCAGTGGGTCGATCAGCACGACCGTGTCCGACGGGGCCGCGTCCGAAGCTTCGTAGAGCACCGAGCCGACGTCCCGCTCCCAGTCGCTCGAGCTGCCGCGGGCCGCATCCGCGCGCCAGTCCGGGTGGGGCGCCGTCCAGCGCAGCAGGCCGGGGACGATCTCGACCGGGAGCACGGCCCGATCCTAGCGGCGACTCACAGCCCGGACGGCCCCACCCTGGGTCGGCGCCTTCTGACGCACCGGGCGCCCGACTCAGGGCAGGCGCACCTCGGGAACCGGCTGGCCCCGACGTGCAGCCTCGCCCTTCAGGCGCGGGGACAGCGTGCGTCCCTTGCGCAGGAATCCGAGCGAGCTCTGCAAGCGGTTGCCCGTCAAGCTCCAGTCGGCCAGGGCACGCTCGACATTCAGCCGCGCACCGTTCTCGCCGAGCTCGAGCGAGCCGATCAGCGTGTGGTTCTCCTGCGTCGTGAAGCGCTCGTCGTGCCCGTGCACCGTCAGGCAGGCCGGCGCCCGCGCGCAGCTCCGGCGCGCCGGAGCCGATGCTCAACGGCACGTGATCCCCGGCCAGCTCGCCGGCCTCGACCGGCAGGCACACCGGGTAGCCGCCAGCGTCCACGTAGGTGAGGTCGGCGAGCGGGAGCTCGCGCAGCGCGCGCGCCGCGATCGGGCGCCAGTCGCTCGGAGGGGTCAGCCAGGGCGATGGAGCACTGCCGCTCGGCGCCGGGTCGGACTCCGGCAGGGCCGTGCCCGCCGGCGCCTGCCACGTCTGCGCAGCGCTCGCGAGCGTGCGGTCGCTCCACCAGGTGATGCGCTGCGGCGCGATCTCGATCCAGATCCGCGCGTAGTAGAACCTCATCCGCCTGAGCAGGAACTTCGGCTGGCCTTTGGTCGCTTCCGGCAGCTTGGCCATCGTCACGCGCGCGTAGCGGTCCGTGTTGGCCTGCAGGTCGGCGTCGCGCACGGCCGCGTGGCCCTGCACGAGGACCACCGGCAGCTCGCCCGGTCCCGGCGCCGATCGGGTCGGCGAACAGCAGCGCCACCTTCGGGTTGCGCCGAGCCCGTTCGGCTTTGGCCGGGTAGGTGAGGCCCGTCGAGACGTCGAGCGTGCCGTTGCCGACGTACGGCGTGCTCGGCAACGTCACGGGCGAGCCCGATCGCGTGAGGCTCGCGTACTCGCACGTGAGCTCGCGCTCGAACACCTCGCCGAGCTCGGCCGGCCAGCTCGGCGCTTGGGCGAGATCGTCGTTCACTGCTCCCTGCTCCTGCGCGGACATGTTCCCTCCCGGTGACGTTCTCTTAACGGACCCGTGCATCATCGCCGATGGCCGAATAGAGTCGCCGCCCAGATGCGCATCCACGCGATATCCACCGGCTCGGTCCGCCTCAAGCGTTCCTTCCTCTTCCCGAGCTTCGGCGCGCGCCGGCAACTCGACCTGTTCCTGCCCGGTCCCTGGTCGGACCCGGTGCCGATCCACTGCTGGGTCGTCGAGCACGGCGACAGGCTGCTGTTGGTCGACACCGGCGAGACGGCCGCGGTGAAGAACATCCCGTTCGCCCGCTTCGACGTGGCGCCCGAGCAGGAGCTGCCCGGGGCGATGGCCGCGGCCGGACTATCGCTCGACGACGTCGCCGAGGTCGTGCTCACCCACCACCACGGCGATCACGTCGACGGCCTCGTCCACGTGCGCGCCCCCGTCTCGATCCAAGATGCCGAGCTCGCGTTCCTGCGCACGCCCTTCCCGGCCGTGATGCGCCGCATGCTGCGCCAGCCCTTGCCGCCTGGCTTCGCTCCGCAGCCGATCGCACTTGACGGCGGGCCGTTCGGCGCCTTCGCCAAGAGCCGTGCGCTCAGCGACGACGGGCGGATCGTCGCCGTGGCGACGCCCGGCCACACCCCCGGGCACATCTCCGTGATCTGCGTCGATGACGACGGACGGCACGTGATGCTCGCCGGTGACGCGACCGACACGCTCGAGCAGCTGCACGCGCGCCGGGCCGATGCCGTAGGGCCGGACCCCAAGGTCCATGTCGCGACGCTCGAGACGATCCTCGAGCACTGCGCGCAGCACCCGACGGTCTACCTGCCTTCGCACGACCCCGAATCGGCTGCGCGGCTGGCGGCCGGCACGACCGTCGCCTGACACGGCCGCCGTTGCCGCAGACGGCTGGGCGATCGTCGGCTCACTCAGGCCGCGGCGACGAGCGAGCACATCAGCGCCACGGCGTCACCGTCGGCGAGCCCCTGCTCGCGCACGAGCGACTTCCACGTGGAGAACGCGATCGCGTGTCCGATCGCCGCCTGCGTCCGGCGCTTGGCCGCTCCGCGCAGCCTTCGCCCGGCTAGGAGGGTCTCGCCGGCGGCATCGAAGTAGAGGTGGAACGCCGCGAAACGCTCGGCGACGATCGGCACGGTCGCCTCGTCGCGGGTCAGGTTCTCGAGCATCCGCTCGGTTCGCCCGAAGTACGCATACAGCTCGCCGAGCGCGACCGACAGCCGCTCGTCTGCATCGGCGATCGCCGCCCACGCCTGCAGGTCGGGCGGCTGGTTGTCGATCGCCCAATGGGCCGTGCACGCGTCGAACAGCGCCGACTCGTCGGGGAAGTGCCGGTAGAGCGTCGAGCGCCGCACGCCGGCATGCGCCGCGACGGCGCTCATCGTCGTTCGCGCGGGGCCGATCGTGCCGTGAAGCGCAACGGCGCTTTCGGTGATGCGCCGGCGGGTCGCCTGCTGGGACTCCGCGCGGCGCTTCATGCGGTAAGGGCGAGGTTGATCGGTCATGCGTGTTCGATCAAGTTTGCCACGGACCGCGGCGTTTGTGTATGGTTCACGCGACACTACTGTCTGACGAAATGGAGGAGCGATGCACGGCAGCACGACCCGGGTCGTCGGACCGACCGACGGCAAGGCCGGCTTCCTCGGCAGCATCGGCGTGCGCTTCATGCTCGACGGGCCTGTGAGCGACGGCGGCTTCTCGCTCGTCGAACACCCGATGTCGGCCCGCGCGCTCGCCGCACCGCTGCACAGACACACGCGCGAGGACGAGTACAGCTACGTGCTCGAGGGCCGCATGGGAGCGCTGCTCGGAGACGACGTGCTGGAGGCCGGGCCGGGCGATCTCGTGCTCAAGCCCCGCGGCGAGTGGCACACCTTCTGGAACGCCGGAGACGATCCGTGCCGGATCCTCGAGATCATCGCCCCCGCCGGCTTTGAGCGCTTCTTCGCCGAGCTCGCCGATCTGGTCGGTGCTGCCGAGGCCGATCCGGCCGCGTTCGGCCAGATCTGCGGGCGCTTCGCGCTGGAGATGGACCTCGCGAGCGTTCCCGATCTGATCGAGCGCTTCGGCGTGCGCTTTCCCGCTGAGCCGCTGGCGCGGTGACGAGCCGCTTGTAGCGGTTGCTGCTACCGTTGGCGGCTCAAGTTGGGCATTTGCCCATAAAGCAGTGCCAGCGCTCGTAGCCTTTGCTCAGCAATCTCCGCGTTCGCAGCACTATGACGCCGGAGGAAACAATGGCTACAGGAACAGTTAAGTGGTTCAGTGACGACAAGGGCTTCGGGTTCATCACGCCCGACGACCAGTCCAAGGACCTATTCGCCCACCACTCGGCGATCATCGGCGAGGGCTATCGCTCACTCGCCGAGGGTGCCAAGGTCTCCTACGAGGCTGAGGCCGGCGACAAGGGCCCCAAGGCCGTCAACATCCAGCCGATTTAGCATTTCCGGCAAGCGCCCGCGTCGCACCAGCGATCAGCGGGCGTCGGCCGGATTCGAATCGCCGTCGGTCGGGCATCGGCTCGGCCGACGCAGTACTCGCATCACCCGTTCAACCTCACGGCTCTCGACTCTGGAGCCGTAGGCAGCCGGCGCCCGTCAAGTGGATCGACGGACGATCCGGCTGCGGGTCGCTCACTCCCGATGACGCCGGCAATGACGCGTCGGAACTCCACGAGAGGACGGACAGACATGGCCTCAAGCGGCAAGAAGAAGACGACGATGGCGAAGCTGATGCGCGAAACCAAGTTGCGCGAGAAACGCCTCGACAAGCAGGCGAGGAAGGATGCGCGCAAGCTTGCGGCGGCCAACGGCTCGTCAGACTGGCTCGCCGACGGGCCGAACCCGATGGGCGCCGAATCCCCCGAGCCGGACGCCGGCGAGCCCGATCTGGCGATCGCCCAGGCGCCCCCCGAGTCCTGAGGCCCGCGAGGAGGCCCGCGCCGAGCGCGCAGACCTCCTCCCGGTGGTTTCAGACTGCGCTCAGCTGCAGGCCGGCGGTTCGCCGAGCGGGAAGAACCCCGTGCCGTAGGTGTTCCCCGAGATGCAGCTTCCGTTTCCGGGGTCGTCCAGGTAGACGATGTCGCCCGACCCTTTGGTGCGCGGGTCAGGGCTTTCGCCGTTTTTCTTGATCGTGTTGCCGGTGATGCTCGTGTTGTTGGACGAGCCGAACCCAAACGGGTTTTCGACGACTCCCACGCCCACCGTGTCGTTGCTCTTGACCGTGTTGTTGCGGATCGTGATGTTGTGGCCGCCGACGTTGAGGATGCCCGTGCCCGATGGCAGCAGCTGCAGGTCGTCGGTGAATTCTTCAGTGCAGCCAGGCGGGTTTTCGGGTTCGCCTTCGTTGCAAAGCGGCGGGAACGGGTTCGGCCGGTTGTTGCTGATCACTTTGTTTTCCTCGATCACCGCGTTCTCGGTCGAGGATTTCGGCAGGCCCGGCAGCACGATCACGAAGATGCCGGTCGTGTTTTCCTTGAGCGTGTTCGAGCGCACGATCGTGTTGTCGGTGCTCTCGAGCTCGATGCCCAACTCGCCGTTCTTGAGGTTGTTCCTTTCGACCGTGACCCCGTCGTTGACGCCGACGTAGATCGTCGCGTCGTCGCCACCGCCGCCAGAGTTCATGTTGACCAGCCCGTTGTGCGAGCAGCGCGGGAAGATGCCGTACTCGTCGTTGTTCACGTAGCTCCCGCCGGTCACGTGAAAGCCGTCGACGCCGAACAGGAAGATCCCCGTGTCATCGGCGTTCTCGACGGTCAGGCCGATGATGCGGAAGTTGCTGACGCTGAGTGCCGGGCACGTCGGGCCTTCGTCGAAGGTCAGTTTCGTACCGACCGTGACGCCGTAGGTGTTGCCCGTCGCGTCGATGATCGCGGCCCTGCTGCCCTTCAGCGTGAGGTTGCTCTTTTCGACTTTCACCGTCGGACCGGAGTACGTGCCCGGCGGCACCATCACCGTGTCGTACGGGCCGGCGGCGTCGATCGCCGTCTGGATCGCTTCGGTCGTGCCGTTGGCGACGACTTTGATCGTTTTCGCCTGGGCGGCCGTCGCCAGAAATGCCGTCCCCAGGAGCGCAACCGCCAGCAAACCCAGCGTGCGCTTTGCCGTCTTCATCATGAGTAGTCCCCTCCAACTAGTCGATGCGCGAACAACACGCCCCGCTCGCGCTGAACTCGACGAGGCTAACACCGGCGGCCCGTGCGGCGCGGCCCGCCCTGCCGAGCTGAGGACGCGGATCTCCTGCGCGAACGCGGGCGCGAGCACGGACAGACGCTTTGGCGCGACCTCGATAGTGCCGAGATAGGAGCGGCCGCGATGTGAGGCCGCCCGATCAAGCGGTACCGTTGCGCGGTGCAGCACATGGGGCGCATCGCGAAGCGCTCGGTGCTGGCCTTCTACGAGGACCAGGGCACGCATCACGCGGCGGCGCTCACCTACTACGCGCTGATGTCGCTGTTCCCGACGTTGCTGCTCGCCGTCTCGCTGCTGGGCATCCTCGGCGAGTACCCCAGCACCTACAACGCGATCGTCGATCACCTTCGCGGTGTCGTGCCGGCGACGACCCTGGCGCCGCTGGATACCGCGGTGCGCGCCGCGCTGAAGAGCAAGGGCACGGCTGCGATAGGTCTGGCGGTCGCGATCGTCACGGCCCTTTACGGGGCGACCGGCTACCTGGAGGCGGCGCGTCGAGCGCTGAACGTCGTCTTCGGATCGCGCTCCAGCCGCAGCTTCGTGCGCCGCAAGCTGACCGACATCGCCTCGACGTTCGTGCTGCTGGCGCTCGTGATCGCGACGCTGCTGCTGATGTTCGCCGGCGGAGGGATCGCCGACGAAGCGCTCGGCGGCGGCGCCGCGTCGGTCTGGCGCCTCGCGCGCTGGCCCGGGGCGTTCGCCAGCGCGCTGCTGGTGTTCTCGTTGATCTACTACGTGACGCCGGACGTCCACCATCGCGCATTTCGCTGGATCACGCCCGGAGCGGTCGTCGGCGTCAGCGTGTGGCTCGCGGCGTCCGCTGCGTTCTCCACCTACCTCGCGAACTTCAAGAGCTTCAACGTCACCTACGGATCGTTCGCGGCCGCGATCATCCTGCTGGTCTGGCTGTGGCTCACCAACGTCGCCCTGTTCTTCGGCGGAGAGGTGAATGCCCAGATCGAGCGTGTCAAGGGGATGGACGAGGGAATCCCGAAGTCGGACACGCCGAACCCGCCACCGTCGGCGTGATCGGATAGAACGAGCACGTTGGCCGACCGCGGGGACATCGACTTCACCTACTCGCTGACCGACCGTGTGTTCCGCCTGAGCATGGGCGAGCTGGCCGACTTCAGCGGCGCCAAGTACGACGGCGACTTCTCCCTGACGCTCGAGCAGGCGCAGCGGCGCAAGCACGAGTACGTGGCCGAGCAGATCGGCATCGCGCCCGGCAGGCGGGTGCTCGACGTCGGCTGCGGCTGGGGCGCGCTGCTGGACTTCATCCGCCGTCGCGGCGGCGGCGGGGTCGGCGTGACGCTCTCCTCGGCGCAGCTCGCCGCATGCCTGCGCCACGGCCTCGACGTGCACCTGCTCGACGGCCGCACGCTCGAGCGCGATCGCTTCGGCACGTTCGACGCCGTCGCGAGCCTCGGCGCCCTCGAGCACTTCTGCTCACCCGAGGACTATCGCGCTGGGCGACAGGAGGAGGTCTATGAGTCCTTCTTTCGGCGAATGGCGAGCTTGCTGGGAGACGCCGGGCGCATGTACCTGCAGACGATGGTCTACGGGCGCAACATGATCCCGGCCACGGACGCGGTCGCGGCGCTCGACTCGCTGCCGCCGGCGCACACCGACGCCTGGTACCTGGCGCTGCTTGCGCGACAGTTTCCCGGCTCGTGGCTGCCGTTCGGGCAGGAGCAGGTGATCCGCTGCGCCGAGCCGCACTTCGGACTCGTCTCGAGTGAGAGCGGGCGCGTCGATTACATCGAGACGATCACGCAGTGGAACGCGCGCATCGGCAAGCGCAGCCTGCGCAAGTCACTGCTGAAGCTGCGGCTCGTGCCCCGCTGGCTGACGAGCGCCGACTTCCGTCTCGCCTTCGCCTCGGGCGTCAGCGCCAACAAGATCTGCTTCGAGCGCGAGCTGCTCGATCACTACCGGCTGACCTTCGAGAAGCGCGCCGCGTGAACGAGTCACGCGGCGCACCCCCGCGGTGCCTCAGACGCGCGCCGGGCGGCCCTTGCGGGGCCTGCCGGAGTCGCGCCGGCGGCCGTTGCGGCTCGTGCCGTTGCGCGCCGGGCCGTTGCGGCCGGCGCCATTGTGCGCGGCGCCCCCGCCGAGGCCGTGCTCGATCCGCAGCCGGTCGGCGATCTGACGCGCCTCGTTGCGGTCCTGCGGCGATACGAGCGTGATCCCGACGCCCTGGCGCCCGGCGCGGCCGGTGCGCCCGATGCGGTGCACGTAGACGTCGTGGTCGCCCGGCGGGTCGAAGTTGATCACGTGCGAGATGCCCTGCACGTCGATGCCGCGAGCGGCGACATCGGTCGCGACGAGCGTGTCGACGTGGCCGGAGCGGAACTGTGCGAGCGCCTGCTCGCGTTGTTGCTGCGACCGGTTGCCGTGGATCGGCGGCGGCTCTCGACGCCGCTGCCGGCCAGACGCTTGACGAGGCGGTCGGCGCCGCGCTTGGTGCGAACGAACACGAGCGCGAGGTCGCGCTCCTGGCAGAGCTCGCCGACGAGCGCCCCGACGCGGTCTTCGCCCGCCGATCGTGACGAAGCGATGCTCGACGTCGGTCGTCGCGCGCGTCCCGACGGACCGTGCTCGTGTGACGATCGCGTCGTGCGTGTACTTCGCGGCGACCTGCCGACGGCACCGTCGAGCGTCGCCGAGAAGAACAGCGTCTGGCGCTCGCGCGGACACGCGCTCGACGATCCGGTCGACGGCGGGGCGGAAGCCCATGTCGAGCATCCGGTCGGCCTCGTCGAGCACGAGCACGCGGATCGCGTCGAGCTTGAAGGCGCCGCGCTCGAGCAGATCCTCGAGCCGGCCCGGCGTCGCGACGACGATGTGCGACTTCGCGGCCGCCGCCGCCTGCTTGGTGAGCCCGACGCCGCCGTAGACGGCGGTGACCGCAGCGCACGGGCGTGGGCGATGTCGCGGATCTCCTCGACGATCTGGCTTGCAAGCTCGCGCGTCGGCGCCAGCACGAGCGCGGCCGGGCGGGGACCGTCGGCGTTCAGGCGCTCGACGATCGGGATCCCGAACGCGAGCGTCTTACCCGAGCCGGTCGGGCGACTTCACGAGCACGTCGCGGCCGGCGAGCACGTCGCCGATCACGAGGCTCTGGACGGGGAACGGCTGCTGTCATGCCGCGGCGCGACGAGCGCGTCGTACGACCGCGCTGGACACGCCGAGCTCGGCGAAGGACTGCATAGACATCTGACTCCTTTGGCGGCTCGTGAGCGCCGCGTCGATTCGGGAGGCTGATGCTGACCCGAACCGCCATCGCGCGGGACTCAAGCGAGCTGCCTCGCGGCCGACAGTTGTCGACCGCTGCAAGCAACGTAGCAGAGCCGGACACGCCGGTCGCGAGGTGCAGCGGCTTCGTGCAGTCCCAGGCGCGCGGTTCTGCGCGACGTTCCAGACCCGATAGTGTGCCTGCGAGCGCCGTCGTTCGTACCGGTCCTGCCGACTCCTCCTACGCACGACGCCTGCGTCCTTCCAGAGCGGCAGAGAGGGCTGGCGATGTCCGGCACCAACGATGGGGACGCGCCGCGCGAGCGTGTGACGGCGAAGATCTCCGATGAGATCGTCAGGCTGCTGGCCGCCGAGACCGGACACGGTGCAACACGTGCATGGACGACGCTCGGAGACGATCTGATCGTCTGCGTGCTGCAGGGCGTGCTGAGCAAGGGCGAGCAGAACCTGGTCCGCAACGGGACGCGCGAGGTCGTGCTGAGGACACGGCGCGCCTACCAGGAGATGATGGAGCGCGATGCCGTTGCCGCCGTCGAGCAGATCAGCGGGCGAACGGTCAGGGCTTTCACCAGCGCCAACCATCTCGACGAGGACATCGCCGTCGAGATCTTCGTGCTCGAGCCGCTGCAGGATGGCTCCCGTGAGACACCGAGCACGCAGTCGCGACCCGCGCGCTCCGCGCGCCCGTCGCCGCGGCGCCGCGGCGACTGAGCCTCGGTCGTCCGGGAGCTCAGCCGGCGTGTGCCCTGCGCGCCTGCGCGAAGGAGACGAGTCGCTTCTGCTCCTCGTCCCAGAGCTTCAAGCGCACGGCGCGCATGCCGTCCCACAACGTCAGCGTCGGCACCGTGTGGAACATAGGATTCTCTTCGTGTGCACGCTGGAGGTGGTAGTTCGGGATCCGCGCACTCAGGTGGTGCACGTGGTGGAAGCCGATGTTGCCGCTGGCGAACTGAAGCACTCGCGGCAGCTTCAGGTAGGAGCTGCCGCGCAGCGCAGCCTCGTCATAGCTCCAGTCGGCACCGCTCTCCCAGTAGGCGTCCTCGAATTGATGCTGGACGTAGAACAGCCAGATCCCGGCCGAGCCGGCGAGCAGCGCGGGCACGCCGACGACGAGCAGGTAGTCGCGCCAGCCGATCAGCAGGCACAGGCCGCCGATCAGCGCCGCCAGCGCCACGTTGGTGACGATCACGCTGTTGCGCATGCGCGGGCGCGCGCCACGGGCGACGATCCGCGGACCGATCACCATCGCGACGATCGGCCCGATCCCGAACATCACGAGCGGGTTGCGCATCAGACGGTAGGCCAGGCGTGCCCGCGGCGAGAGCGCGTCGTATTCGCTCGTCGTGAGCGTATGGACGTCGCCGACGCCGCGACGCTCGAGGTCGCCGGAGGTGGCGTGGTGGACGGCGTGGTCGTGCTTCCAGCGCACGAACGGCATGAACAGCAGCACACCCGTGAACATCCCGAGCCATGCGTTGGCGCGCTTGGACGTGAGAAACGAGCCGTGCGAGCAGTCGTGGAAGACGATGAAGGTGCGCACGAGGAACGCGGCCGTCGGCACGGCGATGGCGAGCGTGAGCAATACGGACACGCCGAGGGCGAAGTACATCGCTACGGACAGTGCGACGTAGGGGAGGACCGACGTCGCGATGCCAAGCGTGGCCAGGCCGTCGTGGGCTTTGGCGTAGCGGGCGAGGATCTCGCGCGTCTGCCTGCTGGGGCGATCCCGTGGGGTCTGCTGCGCTGTCCCTGCTCGAGGCTCGGGCGAGTCGGAGGCGGCAGGCTCGGCGAGCGAGGTCCCTGCGCCGGTGACGGGGATCATCGGGATCCCCCTTTCCTGGAGACGCCAGCGGCCGGTCCGACCGAAGCACCCCCACATGGGTGGCGGCGAGCATACCGCGCGCGGTCGCGGCAAGTGTCACATAGAGGACGCATATCGCGCTAACCTGAATGTGTGCCAACTCAGGCAGACCGTGCTGCGGAGCGCCGCCGCGCGAAGCTGGAGGAAATCCAGCGGCAGGTAAAGGATGGCTCGCTGAAGATCCGGAAGATGACTCCGGAAGAGCGCAAGCGCTATCCGACGCAGCCTGCCAAGCAGCGCCGGCGATGACCGCCTTCTTCGTCGGCGGCCTCAAGCGCGGAGAACCGCTCGCCGAGGAGGCCTACGGCGATCTGCGCGAGCTCTCCAGCGATCTGGCGGGTTGCCCCGCGCGGCTTCGTCGTATCCACAAGCTCCGCTGCCGCTTGGACGGCTCTGACCAGGAGATCGAGGTGGGCAAGCGCGAGCCGCGCGGCGAGGGCGTGGTGGCCGCGATCATCGACCACGGGCGCCACGAGGCTTTCATCGTGCACACGACTCCTGCCAGCGGCGGCATCGGGACGCCGCTGCGCGTGAGCAATCCGGTGTACGGCGTGACCGAGTTCTCCTCGGCCGACTGACCTGACGCTCGCCGGCTGCCTCCCTCGGAGCCCGCGCCGACGCTCAGGCGATCGTCGACGTGTCGATCACGAAGCGGTAGCGCACGTCGCTGTCGACGACCCGGTCGTAGGCGCTCGTCGACCTCGTCGGCCGTGATCAGTCTCGATCTCGGCGCCGATGCCGTGCTCGGCGCAGAAGTCGAGCATCTCCTGGGTCTCGCGGATGCCGCCGATCGTCGAGCCGGCGAGGCTGCGGCGGCCGCCGATCAGCGAGAACGCGTGGACCGTGTCCGGCTCGGCGGGCACGCCGACGTTGACCATCGTCGCCGTCGACGCGCAGCAGCGCGCAGGTAGCGCGTCGAGCGTCGAGGTTGGCCGAGACGGTGTTGAGGATCAGGTCGAAGCTGCTCGCGCAGCTCCTTGAACGTCTCGCCGGTCGCTGGTCGCGTAGTAGTGCGTCGGCGCCGAAGCCGCAGGCCGTCCTCCTGCTTGCACAGCGTCTGGCTGAGCACGGTGACCTCGGCGCCCAGCGCGGCGGCGATCTTGCACGCCGATGTGGCCGAGGCCGCCCATGCCGACGATCGCGACCTTCGTGCCCGGGCCGGCGCCCCAGTGCTTCAGCGGCGAGTAGATCGTGATCCCGGCGCACAGCAGCGGCGCGGCGACGTCGAGCTCGATGCCGTCGGGGATGCTGCAGGACGAAGTGCTCGTCGACGACGATCTGCGCGGCTGTAGCCGCCGTAGGTCGACCTCGCCGTCGTAGTCGCGTGCCGTTGTAGGTCGCGACGTTGCCCTTGACGCAGAACTGCTCCTCGCCGGCCAGGCAGTACTCGCACTCGCGGCAGGAGTCGACGATGCAGCCGACGCCGACGCGGTCGCCGACCGCGAAGCTGGTGACCTCGGAGCCGACCTCGGCGACGACGCCGGCGATCTCGTGGCCGGGGACCATCGGGAAGATGCGCGTCGCCCCACTCGTCGCGGACCTGGTGGATGTCGGAGTGGCAGATGCCGGCGTAGGCGATGTCGATGAGGACGTCGTCGGGCCGCAGGCTCGCGGCGCTCGATCGTGGTCTGCTCGAACGGGGCGCCCGCCGAGGGCGCGCTCAGGGCTGGCGTTGCGGGCATGCGGTCTCCTGACGAAGGGCCTGGACGGCCAGTTTCGGGTTCGCTCTCAACCTAACAGCGCCCGGCTAGTGCCCATCTGCGGGCCTCGCGCGCGGCCGAGCGGCTTCGCCGCGGGCGTCCGGCCCTGGCCGCGGGCGCGCCGCTCAGCGGAGCGGCGGCGGCACGCCCTCGCCGCTGCTTGCGAGCGCCGGGTCCCAGCCGCACACCGAGCAGGCGTGTCGGTAGGCCGAATGCGCAAACTGCAGCGCGAAGGCGTGTGGATCATCGGCCGCGCGCACGTCGTCCCAGTCGAGCACGTACTCGCCGAGCTCGGCCTCCCAGCGCGCCGCCGCAGGCTCGAGCTCGCGCTCGGCGAAGTCGGACGGCGCCGGGTGCGCGTAGGCGTAGAAGGCGGCGCGCCCGTAGCGCTGGTCGCCGGGCCACCAGCCGAGGGCGATCTCCTGCGCGTCCATCGCGTTGCGCATGATGAAGTCATCCGAGGGTGGGTCGGCAGGGCGGCCCGAGAACAGGTTGACCGCGAGGTCGAACGAGCCCCACCAGGCGTTCACGGGAGTCGAGCGCCCGCGATAAGGGGCGCGGAACGCGCCGAGCACGAGCGCCGCCTGCGTCGCGGCGGCGAAGTACTGCTCGACCTGCGCGGCGTCGTAGCGCGCGTGCTCGTAGTCCTCGTCGAGCGCCACGCTCCAAGGGACCTCCTGCGGCACCAGCGCGAGCTGCAGCTCGCCGGCGAGCTCGCGCACGGCGCCGAGCACCGCGCGCGTGACCTCCGCGACGGGCCGATCGGGCGTCAGCGGCACGCGCCTTGTCTCGGCGCCGCTGCTTCGTTCGACGACGGCCTCGTGCGCGTGCAGGTCGAGCGCCGTGACAAACGTCCCCGAGCCATCGGGCGCGGGCAGCGGCGCCGTTTCCCAGCCGCGGGCGCTCAGCCGCAGCGCCGCGTGCTGCAGCTGCGGCTCCGGCGGCGCGGCGGCGGCGGCGAGTTTGCCGAGCACCTGCGTGTGTGCGTGCAGCGTGTCGCACGTCTCGCTCCAGCGCTCGTAGGAGACCTCCGGCCATGCCGATCGCACGGGCCCAGCGTACTGCGACCTCCAACAGACGGCCAGGCGCGGCGCACCAGTGCCGGCACGAGCGTGCAGCCCCTTTATCGACGGTTTAGGATCAGGCCTCGATGCGGGCACGTTCATGGCGATCGGGGTCACCCGTGGCGCTCTGCGCGATCGCGCTGGCGTGCCTGATCGCCGCCCCCGCACGCGCGGCCTTCGCCCCCGTCGATCCTGAGCTGCTGGCGCAGGCCCCGCGGATCGACGAAACGAAGCCGTGGGTCTCGCCGCTCGGCGAACAACTCGTTTTCTACCGGGAGATCGAACCGCAGCAGGTGCTCGGGCTGCGCACGCGGGCGCCGGGCGCTGCGTTCGGCCCGGTCCAATCGCTGACGGGCGAACCCAACTTCGAGATGCCCCGCGACGTCTCGTTCGACCCGGAAGGAAAAGCGTTCGTGAGCTGGGGCATCGCGACCAGCGGGAAGCACGGGCAGTTCGCTCTGCAGACGCCGAGCGCCCTGATCGGGCCCACGAAGGAAAGCCCCTGCTCGCGGTTCACGAGCTCGAGCGTCGGGCCGCACGGCGAACTCGGCGTCGCCTGCGACGTCGAAGAAAGCGCCGGCAAATACCGCGTGATGTTCACGGAAACTGCGTCGCTCTCGGCGTTCCCGGGGTCCGCGACGCTGCTCGGCTCCTCGCTCGAATTTCCCTTTCTCGCGCCCGAGGTTCGCTACGGCGCGGACGGGACGCTCGCGATCGCCTGGAGCTACGAAGCCGGCGGGAAACGCTTCGTCGAGGTCGCGGTGCGGCCCGCGGGATCGAAAGGGGCGCTGACCCCGCAGACGCTGATCGAAGCGCCCACGGCGAGCGCAGCCGGCTTCTTCGAAAACCTCGTCGTCACCTCGGACGGGACGGTGATCGTGCTGGCGAGCACGAGCGAAGGCCTCGACGCCTACGTGCAGCCCAGCGGGGGCTCCTTCACCCCGGTGAAAGTGGGCTCGACGCTTTCGGGCGGGGTCCTCGGAGTCGACGCGGCCGGCAATGCGATCGTCGTCACGACCCAGTTCAGCATCGCCGGCAGCACGATCCAGTATGCGGTCCGGCCGCCAGGAGGCAGCTTCGGAGCTCCGCAGGACGTGGTCCCGGCCGGCTCCTACCTGAGCGCGAACCTCTCGGTCGCCCCGGACGGCACGGCCTTCGCCGAGCTGCTCAAGCCGGCGAACGCAGGCATCGACGTCGCGGTGCGGCCATCCGGCGGCAGCTTCGGCACGCCGCTACCGGTCGCGGCCGCCGGCGCAGGCTTCGCCGGCTTCGCGGTCACGCCGGGGGATGACCTGCTTGCGTCCTGGAAGGTCGACGGCGTCCCGGACGAAGTCTTCGCGGGCGGCCTCGACAGCGGCGCGCCACCTGCGCTCACCGGCGTGAGCGTTCCCACGGCGGCGGTGCTGGGGGCGGCCGCCACGTTCTCCGCGCACGCGAGCGACACGATGGGCATGCGCGGCGTGCACTGGAGCTTCGGCGACGGCACGGACGCCGAGGGCGAAAGCGCGAGCCATGCCTACGCCGCGGCCGGCACGTTCACGGTCACGGTGAGCGCCACCGACCGCGCCGGTAATACGAGCTCCGCGACGCGCACGGTCTCCGTGATCGACCCGAACGCGAAACGGCTCTCTCTGATCGCCCCGCTCGTGCCCGCGACCGGTCCCGCGATCACGTTGAAGCTTCCCCCCAGCGTGCGCTTCAAAGCTCTGCTCAAGCGCGGCGTGACGGTCGAGGTCGCCACGAGCGAACCCGCGACAGTGCTCGGCAACCTGCTCGGCCGCGCTCGCGGCGGGCGCATCGCGGCCGTCGGCGATCTGATCGTCGCCAGCAAGACTTTGAGGAACGTGAAGGCCAAGCGCAAGCTCGTCCTGCGCCCAACGCCCTCCCGGCTGGGTAAGCGACGCTCGCTCAGCCTCACCGTGCAGGTCGTCGCGACCGACGCGCGCGGCCTGCAGCGCACGGCCACGCGCAAGCTCAAGGTCAAGCGCTAGCGGACCGACTGGCTGCCTGGCCAAGTTTCGAATAGGCTCCGCCGCGCGCACCCCGAAAAGCCCCGATCGGGTCCGGTCCGCCGGCCTGAACCGGAGCAGACGAGAATGGAGACGAAGATGGCTCGCACGTTCGTGATCGGCGTCGGCATGACGAAGTTCGAGAAGCCCGGGACGAAGGAGGGCGACTATCCGGTCTGGGCGCAGGAGGCCGGTGGCAAGGCGCTCGCCGACGCCGGCATCTCCTACGAGCAGGTCGAGCAGGCCTACGTCGGCTACTGCTACGGCGACTCGACCGCCGGGCAGCGCGCGGTCTACGGGCTCGGTCTCACGGGTATCCCCGTCGTCAACGTCAACAACAACTGCTCGACCGGCTCGAGCGCGCTGTATCTCGCGCGCCAGGCCGTCAAGGGAGGCCTCGCCGACTGCGCGCTCGCGCTCGGCTTCGAGAAGATGGAGCTCGGTTCGCTGGGCGTGAAGTTCACCGATCGCACGAACCCGATGGACCGCCACGTCGGCGCGCTGCTCGAGTTGCGCGAGTGGGAGAACGCGCCGCCCGCGCCGCAGATGTTCGGCGCCGCCGGGCGCGAGCACATGGAGCGCTACGGCTCGGCCCCCGAGCACTACGCCTGGATCGGCTGGAAGAACCACAAGCACTCGGTCAACAACCCCTACGCCCAGTTCCAGGACGAGTACTCACTCGAGGACATCAAAGAGGCCAAGGAGATCTACGCGCCGCTGACCAAGCTGCAGTGCTCGCCGACCTCCGACGGAAGCGCCGCCGCGCTGGTGGCCTCCGAGCGCTTCGTCGAAGAGCACGATCTCTCCCAGCAGGCGATCGAGATCGTCGGGCAGTCGATGGTCACCGATCTCACGAGCACGTTCGAGGCGAAGTCGGCGATCGCCGTCGTCGGCGCCGACATGAGCCGCACCGCCGCCGAGCAGGCGCTCGAGGAGGCGCAGACGGCGATCGGCGAGGTCGACGTGATCGAGCTGCACGACTGCTTCTCGGCCAACGAGCTGTTGACCTACGAGGCGCTCGGGCTCGCCGGCGAGGGGGAGGGGCACAAGCTCGTCGAGGCGCAGGCCACGACCTACGGCGGCGATGGGCCTGTCGTCAATCCCTCCGGCGGTCTGATCTCCAAGGGGCACCCGCTCGGTGCGACGGGCCTGGCGCAGTGCAGCGAGCTCACCTGGCAGTTGCGCGGGACCGCCGATGCCAGACAGGTGGAGGGCGCCGAGGTGGCGCTGCAGCACAACATCGGCCTCGGCGGCGCCGCCGTCGTGACCGTTTACAAGCGCCTCGCCTAGCGCTCGCGAAAGCATCAGGCCCGCGACTCGATCGAGCCGCGGGCCTGAACGTGACCTCCCTCGCGCTTGCGCCTCGCTCGCGCTTTGCGCTGGAGCGTTCGCTACTTCAGCTTCTGCCCCGTCGTCGGGCTGAGGAACAGCTTGCCGTCCTTCTTGCCTTCGAATTCGAACATCCCGGCGAGGTCGAACGGGATCGACTCGCTCGCGTCCTTGCCGGCGAGCGCCTGGTCGAATGACCCGGCGATGCCCGGGACGCCCCAGTTGTACTCGATGAAGTTGATCATCGAGGACTGGTCTGAGACGTTGTGATCGACGGCGTTTTTCTTCGCGTACGGCGAGATCACGATCATCGGCAGGCGCGGGCCGAAGCCGCAACGACCCTGCTCGCCGGCGAGCGGCGTCGGCGTTTCGCCGGTGCCCTGCGGGTTGCCGCCGCACTGACCCGAGGTGCCTTCGCCGGCCACGTTGAGGTGCGTGTTGGTGAGGTTGTCGGCCGGCGACAGCGACGGGTTGGTGACGCCGCTGTAGACGTGGTCATACCAACCGTCGGAGTCGTCGTAGTTGACCATCACGACAGTGTTCTTCCAATCCGGCGAGCGCATCAGGACATTGATCTCGTTGGCGATGAACTGCTGCTCGTCGGCCGGCTCGGAGTACGCGGCGTGGCCGTCCTCGTAGCCGGGCGCCTTCAGGAAGCTGACCGCCGGAAGCGCGCTCGCCGGCAGTTCGCGCCGGTTGATCGCTTCGACGAGCTGGCTGAAGTCGCTCGTGTCGTAGTTGTGGTTGGGCGTGTTGAACTGCGGCACGCCGCCGAGGAAGGACTGCGTGTCCTTGCCGATCGATTCCAGTCCGGCGAGCGTGTCCTGTCCGCCCGAGCTCGGGATCGTCAGGTGGTGCGGGTTGGCCGTCGAGGCGTAGTACTGGAACGGCTCGTGGTGGGGGATGTAGTCGTCCTTGTAGCCCCACTGGCCGGTGCCGCCGAGCGCGACGCCGATCGGGTGCACCGAGCTGCACAGGTTCTGGTTGCTCGAGTGCGCCGGCCGGTTGGCGGCGTTCGAGAAGTACGAGGAGAACTCGTCCGGTTCGAACGTACGCGTCGGCTGGCCCGTTTTGCCGGTCGCCGCGAGCGCTTCCTGGTAGGTGGTGCTCGGCCGCAGGCCACCCTCGAACCAACCCCACGAGAGGCCGGCGGCGTTCAGCTCGTCGCCGATGTTCGTGCCCTTCAGCGCGACGGCGTCGCGCGTCGAGCAGTCATCCCAGTACGGCTGCGCGTCGCTTGTCAGCGAGTAGCCGCCTTTGCCGTCGGCCGTGAGGTCGGCGTTCGGTGCGGTCGACGTCGCGATCGACGGTTTGTTGGCGAGGTGTTCGGTGTCGACTTCGCCGGTGTCGCCGGAGACGAGGTTGATCGCGCCCGGCGCCGAAGGCCCGAACGTCGTGCCGTAGGAGTTGTCGCTCATCGAGTAGTGCTGCGCGTAGTTCCACAGTGCCGTGACTGAGTTGCCGTCGTAGTAGTCCATCACCGTGTTCGCGTTGCACGGCGCTCCGAACGGAGTGTTGCCGCCGCCCGTGCCGACGCTCTGCACGAAGCGGTCCATCGCGCCACCGTCGAAGGACTGCTGCTCGTCTGAGTAGTTGTGGTCCTGGTCGCACGTCAGCTGGCCACCGGCGTTGCCCGGGAGGCCGGTCGGGCTGCTGTCGAGCCGCACCGGCTGCGAGGCGTTCGGATTGCTGAACAGCAGGTTCGTGCTGTGCTGCAGGCTCGGCGGCAGCGACGGGTCGGTCGCCGGGGTCAGGCCGTCGACGGCCGGTGTGCTCTTGGCCGCTTTGAACGGCTGGCCGTCGCTGTTGGCCGCGTGCGGGTAGGTGCCGAAGTAGTGATCGAAGGAGACGTTCTCCTGGAAGATCACGACGACATGCTTGATCGGCGTGGTCGTCGATGGTTCGCTGCTCCTGGCGAGGGCACTCGGCGTCATCGCCCCCGGCCGGCGCGCAGTTGAGCTCGAAGCGGGTATCGCGCTCACCGCCAAGACTGCTATCGCCACCAGAAGCGCCGAAACGGCGCGCTTGTATCGCATGCGTCCTCCTTGAGTAGTTCTGATTGCACGGCCCGCCGTCGCATCCCGCCGGGATCACCCAAAGCCTTGCCCGAACGCCTGGTGCGCTGGTTGTCGCCGTGTAATCCAGCTGTTGCGAGTTGGTGACTCAGCTGTTGCCAGCTCGTGACCGAACGACTGGCCGGGTCAATTGCGGGTACTCGCCGCCGCCGTCGTGCTGCGATGCGGGGAGCGGTGATTCAGAGGTAGAGCTGCTTGCCGGTCGCGTCGTCGATCGCGCGGCCGGCCATGCTCGCCTGCTGACCGCGAGAGACGGCTTGTTTCAATTAGCGTCTCGCGGGGTAGGAAGCCGACGTGCGGGAGAGGGAGCGGGTGAGCAGGCGGGTGACGCGGACGGCGCGTGCGGCAGTCGGGTTTGCGCTGCTGCTCGCGGCGTTCGCGTGCGCCGACGCGCAAGCCACCGTGAGCATGTGCAACGTGCCGATCACGATGAGCGACGGCACGGTGCTGCGAGCCAACATCTACCTACCGGCGAGCAGCGGCCGCTATCCGACGGTGCTGACGGCGACGGGTTACAACAAGGACGCCGCCAACCCGACCGGGCAGGACTGCAGCGGCTCGCAGGGGATCTCGAGCGCAGACCCCGGGTTGACTGAAAAAGGCCTTGCCGTGATGGTGCTCGACGACCGCGGCACCGGCGCGAGCGGCGGCAAGTGGGAATCGTGGGGCCAGCGCACGCAGGACGACTACAAGGAGGTGCTCGACTGGATCCAGGCACAGGCGTGGTCGAACAAGGGCGTCGCGACGACCGGCGAGTCCTACATGGGCATCACCTCGCTGCTGATCGCAGAGGCCGACGTCGCGCGCATCGCCGAAGGCAAGCCGCGCGCCGTGCGGGCCGTATGGGCGGACATCCCGATGGCCGACGCCTACCGCGACGTGACCTTCCAGGGCGGGGCTCTTGACTCGGGCTTCATGCCGCTGTGGCTCGGCCTCGTGACCGGCCTCTCCGACATGCCGCCTTCCTCGCTCAGCGCCGACCCGCAGGAAGCGGCGACGGTCTACATCGAACACCTCTTCGGCAACGCAGAATTCAGCGTCGGCAAGCTGCTCGGTGCGACGCTCGGCGAAGAAGCGGCTTACGACGGGCCCTTCTACCGGCTGCGCTCACCGGTGGTGCGCGCCTCGCAGATCACCGTGCCCGTCGTGATCCAGGGCGGCTGGTGGGATCTGTTCCAGCGCGGCGAGCCGCTCTTGTGGGAAACGCTGAAGCACTCGCGCGACCGCGTGCTGATCATGTCGCCGCACTATCACGTGACCGAAGGTCCGGCGCTCGAAGACCCGAACCTGAAGCAGGAGTGGTTCGGCCATTGGCTCCTGAAAGAAGCCAACGGCGTGCAGGAAACGCCCAAGGTGAACCTGTATTCGATCAACGGCGAACGCTGGGAACACTTCAAACACTTCCCGCTGCCCAAAACCAAATACCAGCGGATGTACCTGAACGGCGCCGCGTCCGGCTCATCGCCGGTCTCGCTGCACGACGGCTCGCTCGCGAACGCGACGCCGCCGGCCGCTCAAGCCGGCGACACCGAGCCGCTGCTGCCCGCCTCGAGCCCGTGCTCGCGGATGACCGCGCAATGGACGGCCGGCGCCGCGTCCAACCCGTTCTGCGACACCAACAACCAGACCTACGAGGCGACCTCGCTGACCTACACGACCGCGCCGATGCAGGCGGCCACGAAGATCACCGGCCTGATCACCGCGAACCTGTGGGCGAACCTGAGCACGACCGACGCAACGCTGATCGCCGTGCTGAGCGAAGTCGAACCGTCGGGCGCCTCCAACCAGATCACCGCCGGCTACCTGCTCGCCAGCCAGCGCGAGGTCGATCCGGCGCTTTCGACGTACGGGCCCAAAGGAGTGATGATCCGCCCCTGGCATCCGTTCACGAAGGAAAGCCAGCACGCCGTCACGCCGAACGAAGCCACCGAATACAACGTCGAGATCTACCCGACCTCGGCGATCGTCAAGCCCGGCAACAGGCTGAGGCTGACGATCGGCACAGCCAATACTTTCACGACGCTGACGCCGTTGCCGAGCCTCGGCCAGGAGCTGGGCGGCACGCTGACCGTGCTGCACGACGCACAGCACCCATCGAACGTGCTGCTGCCGATCACGCCCGCTCCCTAGCGGCCGCGGCCTCAGCCCATGATGTAGGCGAGCGAGACCTGCGCCGTCAGCTTGCAACCCGCCGCCGTCGCCTTCTTCGCGACCGGGCGCTTGTGCTTCTTGTGCCGTTTCGATGAAGTGCGCTTGACCACCGGGGTGCTGGATTCTGGCGAGGCGGCCGCGTGGGTCGGCGCTGAGGAGGAAAGGACCTGTCCCGCGTTGCGCGCGCTGCCGAAGTCGGGCTGTTCGCCCTGGTAGGGCTCCCACCCTTCTTCTTCGCCTGCGCCGGAGTTGCACTCGATCCCGCCGCCGTCCTCGGTGATCGTCTGCGCCGCGCCGAGCGTGGCGCCGACCCTGCCGGTGAGGAATTCGGCCTTCGCCTGGCCGTCGGTCACGGCCGCCGCCATTGCTTGGCGGTAGACGCCGGTCGCTGTCGCCGCATCGGCGTTCTGCGCGATCGGCTGCGAGCCGATGCCCTCGACGCTGACCGTGCGCAAGGTCGTCGTCGTGGGCGCTTCCGCCACGGCCGTGCCGATCATGTTGGCGATCACCAGCGCGGCCACCGCGGCGAGCACCGCTGTGAGCGTGAACTTCATCCAACCTCCAGCGCCGCAGCGACCGTGAGGGGCATGGTTTCGAGTCTACCCCGCTCCGGGTTGCGTAACGTTTCGAGCGTGAGCGATCCCTTTTCGCTGAGTCGCTTCGAGACCGCCCAGGCCGAGTCGGGGACGTACGAGCGCGCCGTGCTCGAGCTGCGCGCCGGCCGCAAGCGGGGCCACTGGATGTGGTTCGTCTTCCCGCAGCTTCACGGGCTCGGCCGCAGCCCGATGTCGCAGACCTACGCGATCTCCTCGCTCGCCGAGGCGCGCGCCTACCTCGAGCACCCGGTGCTCGGCGTGCGGCTGATCGAGTGCACGCGGATCCTCGCCGAGCTGCCGCCGACGAGCGCGCAGGACGTATTCGGCATGACCGACGCGAGCAAGCTGCGCTCGTCGATGACGCTGTTCGCCCGCGTCTGCTCCGAGGACTCTGTCTTCCACGTCGTGCTCGCGCGCTATTTCGACGGACAGCTCGACCTCAACACGCAGGCCCGGCTCGAGTCGGCCGGCGAATAGGGCGGCGTGACTTCACCGGTGCGTGGACAGGCGGGCGAAGCGGTGGTGCGCGACGCGCGCGCCGCCGACGCCGCGGCCTGCGCGGCGATCTACGCCCCGTACGTGACCGGCACGGCGATCACGTTCGAGACCGAGCCACCCTCGGACGGCGAGTTCGCCGCGCGAATCGAGACCGCCTCGAAGAGCTATGCCTGGCTCGTGCTCGAGCACGAGGGCCGCGTCGTCGGCTACGCCTACGCCGGGCGCTTCCACGCGCGCCCGGCCTACCGCTGGGCGTGCGAAGTGAGCGTCTACCTCGAGACCGGCCGCCGTCGCGGCGGCGGGGGCAGGGCGCTGTACGAGGCGCTCCTGGCGCGCCTGCGCGAGCGCGGCTTTCGCATCGCGATCGCCGGCATGACGCTGCCCAACGATGCCAGCGTCGGGCTGCACGAGGCGCTCGGCTTCGAGCCGGTCGGCACCTACCGGCGGATCGGCTACAAGCTCGGGGCCTGGCACGACGTCGCCTGGATGCAATGTCGCCTGCTCGACGACGGCGACAGCACGGAGCCGCCCGAGCCGTCCTGACGCTCCCGTCCCGACGCTCCCTACCGCGTCGCCGCGCCCACCAGCAGCTCGCACGGCCCGCTGAAGCCGTCGGCGTTCTCGAACTCGCCGAGCGCCTCTCCGACCTCCCGCCATGCCTGCTCGCGAGCGGCCTCGTCTAGCCCCGCCAGCATCTGGTGAAGGGCGCCGAAGGACTCGCGCTCGAAGCGCAGGCACTCGGCGGCCGAAGCCATGCGCAGCGGCGAGCGCACGGCCTGGATCTCGACGTCGCGAAAGCCGGCCTGCTCGTAGGCGTCGGCGAGCACGCCCTCGCCGCCCAGGCTGAACGGTCCCGGCTGGCCGGGCAGCGGCGGCCCCAGATCGGCGCGCCGGCGGATGATCCCAACCGGCACCGAGAAGAAGCGGTTGCTATCGGGGGTCGAGTAGACGACCGCGGCGACCCGCCCGCCGGGGCGCAGCACGCGCCGGATCTCGGCCAGCGCGCCCTGCCGGTCGGGGAAGTAGATCAGCCCGACGCGCGAGATGACCGCGTCGAACGACGCGTCCTCGACGCCGGCCAGACTCTCGCCGTCCAGCTCCCGCGTCTGCACGTTGGCCAGGCCGGCAGTACGCGCGGCGGCCGCGGCGTACTCGAGGATGGCCGGCGAGATGTCGGTGGCCAGCACATGCCCTTCCGGCCCCACGCGGCGCGCCGCGGCCAGCGTCTGACCTCCGGCGCCGGCCGCCACGTCGAGTACGCCCGCGCCGGGTCCGACGCCGGCGGCGTCGAGCATCGCCTCGGTCGCCGGGCCCAGCCAATCCTCCAGCGTCCGGCCCCAGCGGTCCCAGGCCGCGGCCGCCTCCTGCCACTGCTCCCGCGTGGTCGCCTTGAACTTGTCCGGATCGAAAGTCGGTCCCGCCACGCGGCCCGAGTCTATTCGAATAGGTAGGCGTCTTCAGCGCACGCGCACCGTCGTCTTCGGCCCGAGGTTGCCCGCCTCGTCGACCGCCTGGACCGACACCGTGCGCGTGGCCGCCGGGAGCGTCACTTCGGCGCTGAACGCGCTGCCGCCGGCAGCCGGCGCGCCGAGCCCCAGCGACGCCGGTTTTCCGTTCACGCGTGTGAGATAGGACGCCGGCGTGCCGCATGAGCCGTCGTCGCCGGGAGCGGTGAAGGCCAGCCGGTATTTGCCGCCGCCGAGCGCCGTCAGGCTCACGTTGGCAGGCGCGTTGGGCGGCGTGCCGTCGTGGTCGTAGTTGCCGCTGCCCTGCTGGTCGTGGCGGAAGCTCGGCCACTGCGGCTGGCAGGCCGGCGCTTCGGTCTGCCACTCGAACAGATACCCCTCGCGCGTCATGTCCGCCATGCGTCCGTCTTCTGCCAGGGAGGGCGGGGCGTACAGCCAGCCGCCCGTCTGCTTGGGGAAGCCGGGCACGTCTTTGCCGGTCGCGCCGTCGTAGGCGTGCAGCAGCCCGAGCCCTGTGCCGCCCACGACCTGATTGGTAGGCAGCGCCGGATCGACTTTCGCGACGTTGTTCGCCGACAGCAGCTGGTAGTCGTCGGTCACTGTCGGGAAGGCCGGCAGCGTCACCCCGGTCGTCCCGTCGAAGGCGCCGATCAGATGGTTGTAGGGGAAGTTCTGCCCGACCAGCAGCAGGTTCGCCGCCTGGCTCAGCGACAGCTCGTACTTGACGATGTCCGGCGTGCCGGTGCCGAGCAGATCGCCGACCGAGGCCGACTCGAACAGGTTGATCGCGCCCGATCGGTCGGTCGCGTTGGACGCCGCGCCGAACGCCTCCGAGCCGACCTGCTGGATCGTGCGCACGACCGCGCCCGCCGGGCTCAGCTCCTCGAGCGAGCCGCCGGTGGCAGAGGCCACGATCACGGTCTGCCCGCCGATCTTGGCGATCGCGGCATCCTGGCCGGGGCCGATGAACGGCAGCGTGTCCTGGATGATGCCCGGCATCGCCACCGGCCAGCCGGGCAGCAGTTTGCCGCCCGCCCCGTCGACCGCATACAGGCGCCCGCTGGTGCCCGCCGCCGCCGAGGTGACGCCGGCGAAGCTGACGTCACCGCTGTTGCTGACCGCGCCGTAGACCTCGTTGCTGGCCACCACCACGTCGTCGTGGCCGGAGCCGGTGAGATCGCCGATCGCCGGCTCGTTGATCGACTCGGCGACCATCGCTTTGCCGGCGGCCGCTTCGACGGGATCGACGAGCGCCACCGGGAAGCCTTTGACGGGGGCGCCGTTGGTCTTCCATGCGTAGAGATGCCCGTCGAGGCTCGGCTCGACGATGTCCGGCTTCTTCGTGAAGCCTTCGAGGTGCGCGATCGCCGGCGTCGCCAGGAAGCCGCACTTGGGATGGCTGTTGTCGTTCTCCAGCGCCGGCGCGCAGAACGCCGGGTTCGAGGACACCGGGAAGTGCGCCACCGGCTTGCCGTTTGCGTGCCAGGCATAAACGTGCGTGCCGGCGGCTGTGATCACGTCGACGCTGCCGTTGCCCGCGAGGTCGGCGATCACCGGTCCGCGAGGGGGCTCGTGCGGCAGGCCGAGCGCCGCCAGCGCCGGCGCGCCGGCGTGACCGAGCGCCGACTGCTGAACTTCGGTCTGCACCGGCCAGCCCTTCAGCTCGCTGCCGTTGGGCTCGTAGGCATGCACCTTCCCGTCCTCCGTGGGGACGATCAGCTCCTGCACGTTGTCGCCGTTCAGATCGGCGTAACGCGTCGGCGCCTCCCCGCCCGATCCGAGTCGCTTCGGGTAGCCGGGCTTGAGCGTCGGGTCGGTGAAGGCCGTGAACACGCGGCGGTCGATGCCGGTCATGGCGACTCCCGGCCCGCTGACCTCCAGCTGGACGGTGAACTGCTTTTCGAACGGGTTGGCGGTGCCGGCAGCGAAGGTCGGCCCGCCCGCATCGGGAGGCACGACGTAGCTGGCCAGCGCGCTGCGGACTGCGTTCAGATCGATCGAGCCGAAGTCGGTGACCGAGGAGCTCGAGTCTCCTTCGTGCACGGTCGTCCAGCTCGACGGCGTCTCGCCGGCGCCCCACATGAGCTTCCAGTGCAGCTGGTTGCCGGTCGTGAAGCGAGCCCGCGCGAGCCCTTCGATCTCGGCGCTCGAGCCGGTCAGCGGCGCGTACCAATCGGGCGAGTCGATCGCTGCCTCCGGCGGGATGTTCTGAGCGGCGACCGCTCCGACGGCCGCGCCGAGGTCGACGCGGCCCCAGCCGAAGTGCGGCGACCACTGCTCGTCGCTGGGCAGCGACGGGTCGGCGCCCGGGTCGGGCACGCCCGCGCCTTCGGTGTTGGGAGTGAGCACGCGCTCGGCGGTCTGCTCGAGCAGCTCGCGCGTCTCGTCGGGGCGCAGCGCGATGCCGTGGTCGAGGCCGGCGCTGACGACGAGCCCGGCCGCGCCCGAGGCCTTGCTCGTGTTGACCGAGCCGGTCGGGCCCTCCATCGCGATCGAGCTCTTGCCGCCGTACTGCGTCGTGTTGGCGCCGCGGAAGAACGTCCCCACCGGCACGTTGGAACCGAGACACACCGGTTGGCCGGACAGCCCGCAGAGTTTCTGGCCCTGCAGCCACTGGCTCGATTCTTCGCCCAGCCCGACGCTGTCGGGCACCGTGCCCTGGATCAGCATCGCGTGGCCGTAGTTGGCCGGGTAGTTGTGATCGCCCGTGTTCAGGTCGTCGCCGGAGAAGGTCTGCACGACGCCGTGGTCGTAGGCGTACTGCGATGCCGCCTCGGCGAACGCCGAGTGATAGAGGCTGCCGTTCGCTCCCTCGATCACCTTCGCGCCGTTGTCGGTCGCGTAGGTGATGCCGAGCGCGAAGTCGTTGGCGTCTGAGACGAACGTGTCCCACGTGCGCACGGGCATCACCTGGCAGTGCGGGCAGACACCGATCGACCCCTGCCCGTCGTTGCCCTGCTCGACCGCGTCGACCGCGCGACCGGTGCCGTGGTGGTGCGCGGCGAAGTAGCTGGAGGTGTCGGTCGGGTCGTTGGTGTTGTCGAAGAAGTTCCAGCCGGCGATGTCGTTCGCGTAGCCGTTGCCGTCGTTGTCGTGGTGTTCTCCGCACGCTTCCAGCTCACCGGCGGAGACTGTGCAATCGCCGAAGGCGTGAAGCAGGTCCTGTGCGGTGATCAGCCCGGACGGGCCGGTGCGCCCGGTGTAGGAGAGGCTCACGCGCGGATCGGCCGCGTAGTCGTCGACGTTGACGACGCCGTTGCCGTCGCAGTCATAGGCGCCGCAAGAGGATCCGTTCGCGTGCTCCGGGTAGGGGAGCTCGCCGGTGTTCAGGTGAATCTGGTCGCGCAGCCCGCGCTCGCTCCAGTCGAAGCCGTCGTCGAGGATCGCGATCACGGCGTCTGCGCGGCCGCGCTCGGCCTTCCACGCACCCGCGGCGTTGAAGCCCGCGACCATCGGTTTGCCGGCGTGCGGCCCGACTTTGTAGATCGCGCTCGGCGTCAATTCGGAGGGGAAGCCGAACAGGTCGAAGCGCTCGGCGTAGAAGTTGGAGGAGCGATTGGCTTCGGGCTGCTGCGTGTCCGGCTCGGCCTGGTCGTAGCTCGGATCGTTCGGCGTGTCCTGCCGCTGCACGCTGCCGTAGCCGAACTGCTGCGCGGTTTCGTTCGAGCACGGGTTCTCGAAGCCCCCGCATTCGGCCGCGCCCGCACCGGCCGCGAACAGCGCTGCGAAGAGCGCGAACAGCGCCGCGAGCACCACCAGCGCGAGGCTCCGCGTCGATGCATCAGCTGCGCGACGAGCGCAGGAGCGCGCGAGCGCCCCCCGGCTCGATCGTCCTCTCTCCATCACGACCCCTCCTAATCCGCCAAGACTCTGTCCCGTCCGCCCCGGAGTCGGCGGTCGCTTCCGCATGCTTCACGGAAAGCACTTCAAACGCCGATCAGCGTACACCTCCGGAGGGAAGTTGCAAAGAGCCCCGGCGGCGCGCAGTGACCCGGCGCGCCGGTCTCAGCGACGGGCGCGCCTGTCGGCGGTCGCGCTCGTGCACCACGGGTTGGCGGGTACGCCGATGCACGGGTTCGGCATCGAGCGCTCCTGCGGCAGCGCCGTCAACTCGACTTCGCTCGAGCGCGGGTAATCCTCACCGGGCACCGGTGGGCAGGGCGCCACCAGCTGGGAGTCGCACGTCGCCTGAGCCGAGAGCACGCTCGTCGCCGGTTCGCCCGAGTTGGGCTGTCCGCAGGTCCCGTGCGTGGTCTGGATCGCCGGCGGATAGCTGCTCGGTTCCCCACCGCCGGCCTCGACGTTGCCGTGCCAGCAGTTGCCGTCGCTCTCTGCGTTGGAGACTTCGCCGATGTCGCCGTTGGTCGGGTTGCCGTAGCCGCCGTTGTGCGAGAACGTGTTGCCCATGATCTCGTTGGCGAAGTCGTCGTAGTAGCAGACGTAGGTTTCGCCGCTGCCCGATCCGACGCCGCCCTTGCAGCGGTCCGATTCGGGGATCTGCGGCGGCGGCGCTTCGGTGGCCGGGTAGGGCAGCAGCACGATGCCCCAGGCGTCGTTTTCGGCGAAGAGGTTGTCGGCGACGATGTCGTGGCGGCCGCCGGCGATCGTCATGCCGGCGCCGACGAGCCCTGGGGCGCCGTCGGATGTCGGCGTCGCTCCGTTGTTGTTGGCGATGACCCTGTTGTGGATCATCACCCAGCAGACGTTCGTCCGCTGCGCGCTCGCCGGCCGTTTCCTGTTGGTCTTGCCTTCGGGGCAGATGCCGTCCTGCGGCGAGGGGGCGTCGTCGTTGTTCTGGCTCTGCGTCGCCACTCCCTCCTCGTTGTTGTCGAATTCGGTGTGCACGATCGTCACGCGGCCGCCCGAGTTCGAGCCCGAGTAGCCGAGGTCGTTGTTCTCGGCGTGACCGTCGTTGATCGTCGAGTTGCAGTCCGGGCAGGCGCCGAAGTAGTAGCCCGAATCGGACATGTTGTTGGCGTAGGTGTGCACGAACTCCCCGTGGCCGTGGGTGTTCGATGCATACAGCCCGTACTCATCGGAGGGCTTTTCCGTGCCGCCCCAGAATGTCGAGGTCGAGCTCAGGTAGGAGCCGAACCAGGAGCCCAGCTCCTGTTTGTCCGATGCGCCCCCGCCGTCGAACCAGATCGAGTCCCCGCCCGCATCCTGGCCGAGGAAGTTGCAGGTCGAGAAGTTCTGCAGCTTCACGCCGTTCGCCTTGTAGACGACGATCCCGTTGTTGCCCAGATGACTGCCGTCGGATTCCGTCGGGCCGAAGGTCTGGTCGGCTTCGGCCGAGCTGCATTCCGGCGAGCCGGGTTTCGTGCCGTCGAGCATCACCGTGTTGCGGTTCATGCCACGCACGTGGAGCTTCGGCGTCGTGATCAGGACCGAGGCTCCCGCCCGGTCGTCCCCCTCGGCGCCGGGGGCGATGCGGCTGCTCGTCTCCTTGTAGTCGCCGGGGCCGATCAAGATCCAGTCACCAGGTTTGGCTGCGTCGACCGCCGCCTGGATCGATTCGTATTCGCCGGCGATGCCTTCGTAGGTGCCGACGCGGAGCACCGCATGGACGGCCGCCGTATGCACGCTCGTGCGGCGCCGCGCGCCGCGGTGGACCGGACGCTGCGCTGCGGCAGGAGCCGCGGCGCCCAGACCGAGCGCCATCAGCGCGGTGCCGCAGAGAGCGGCAAGGGCCGGGCGACCGTGACTGCCGATCGGACGGCGGTGACTGCCGATGCTCGACACGCTGCCAATGCGCGACACGCGTATGCCCCAGCCCATGACCCAGCCTTTCAGTCGGCGACGAGGCTGCGGTTCTACCCGTCAGTGGACGACGCTAAACGGAAGCGCCGGCCTTCGGCCTGCTGCTGCGCGAGCAGGCTGGCGCCGCCTTGGGGACTCCCGGGGTTTACAACGTGTAGGTCTGGGTAACGAGGACGGCGTGCCGGCGGGCCGGCGAGGGGAAGCGCGGCTCAGAAGGACATCGAGCGTGGGAGACGCACACATGGGCAAGGGCGGGAGTCGTTGGATGGCAGGCCGGCGGGCGGCGTTGTCGGTGATCGCGCTGGCGGTCGGGTCGAGCGCGCTGACGGCGGGCGTCGCGACGGCGGCGGCGCCGGTGCAGCCCTACGCCACCAACGACGCCGGCGGCTTTCGCAACGTGCTGCCCTCCGGTGAGAACGGGCTCGACAACGCGCAGCAGCTCGCCGAATTCCAGCTCACCAAAAAATATCCGCCGCACTACACCGACCAGCTGCCGCTGTACGCCAACCTGCTGCACGGCTCGCCGACGCTGACCCACGCGCAGATCGACGACTACTTCAAGGACGCCACGTTCGGCGTCAAGGAAGGCGACCTCGCCTCGAGCGTCAGCCCGCGCACCGACGTGACGATCGAGCGCGACAGCGGCTACGGCGTGCCGCACGTCTACGGCTCCACGCGCGCCGGCGTGATGTTCGGCGCGGGCTACGCCGGCGCCCAGGACCGCCTGTTCCTGATGGACGTGCTGCGCCACACCGCCAAAGCCGAACTGTCCTCGTTCGTCGGCGGCTCGGCCGGCAACCGCGCGATGGACCAGGTGCAGTGGACGATCGCGCCCTACACCGAAGCCGACCTGCAGTCCCAGCTCGACAACGCGCCCGTGCTGTACGGCGCCAAGGGTACCCAGGTCGTCGAAGACGTCAACGAATTCTGCGCCGGCATCAACGCCTACATCGCCGAAGCGCGGATCGACCCGAACAAGCTGCCCGCCGAGTACGCCGCGCTGGGCAAGCTGCCCGAAGAATGGAAGCCGACCGACGTGATCGCCGAGGCCTCGCTGATCGGCGGCATCTTCGGCAAGGGCGGCGGCGCCGAGGTCCGCTCGGCACTCACGCTCGAGGCCTTCGAAGCCAAGTTCGGCAAGAGCGCCGGGCGCAAGGCGTGGAAGGGCTTCCGCGAGCAGAACGACCCCGAGGCGCCGGTCACCGTCAAAAAAGCATTTCCCTACGAGACCGGCTCGCCGTTCGCGAAAGCCGGGCTGGCGATGCCCGACCCGGGCTCGGTCAGCTTCGTGCAGGACGGCTCGGGAGCGCCAGCCGCGACTGCCGGCGCCGCCGACACCCAGCGCACCGACACGCCCGACCCGGTGGCGATCCCGTCCGACGGCTCGCTCGGCTCCAAGCTGCTGCACGACGCGCTGGCCGGCCCGGCGCTGATGTCCAACTGGGAGCTCGTCAACGCCAAGCACTCGACCAACGGCCACGCGATCGCCGTGATGGGCCCGCAGGTCGGCTACTACAACCCGCAGATCCTGATGGAGGAGGACCTGCACGGCCCCGGCATCGACGCGCGCGGCGCCTCCTTCCCGGGCGTGAACCTGTACGTCGAGCTCGGTCACGGGCGCGACTACGCGTGGAGCGCGACGACGGCGACGGCCGACAACGTCGACACGTTCGCCGAGGTGCTCTGCCAGGACGAATTCCACTACCTCTACAAGGGCGAATGCCTGCCGATGGAAAAGCTCGAACGGACGAACGCGTGGACGCCGAACGCGTCAGACCAGACGCCGCCGGGCAGCGAAACGCTGACCGTGTACCGCACGGTGCACGGAATCGTCTACGCGCGCGGCAAGGTCAAAGGCCAGGACGTCGCCTTCGCCAGTGCGCGCACCACCTACTTCCACGAGGCCGACTCGGCGATCGGCTTCTCCGAGTTCAACGAACCCGGCTTCGTCACGAGCCCGCAGCAGTTCCAGCTCGCCGCCTCCGACGTCAACTTCGGCTTCAACTGGTCCTACGTCGACGCCAACCACATCGCCTACTACCTGTCGGGCTGGTACCCGCAGCGCGCGGCCAAGACCTCGCCTGACTTCCCGATCCTCGGCACGGGCGAATACGACTGGCAGGGCTATGACCCGAAACTGCACACGAGCGAACGGATTCCCTTCGCGGCGCACCCCAACGCGATCGACCCGACCTTCCTCGTCTCGTGGAACAACAAGCAGGCGCCGCGCTTCGCCGCGGCCGACGACAAGTACGCGTTCGGCTCGATCTACCGCATGCAGCTGATCCGCAACTTCATCGAAGAAGATCTCGCCGGCGGGAAAAAGATGGAACCGGCGCAGCTCGTCAGCGCGATGGACGAGGCCGCCACGCAGGACATCCGCAGCGTGCAGCTGTGGCCGATCCTCAAGCAGGTGCTCGGCAGCCCGAGCGACCCGCAGCTGCAGAGCGCGATCGCAGAGCTCGACAGCTGGTACGCCGACGGTGGCCACCGCCGCGACCTGAGCAACACGAGCATCTCCGAACCGGGCAGCTACCAGCACAACGAAGCGATCACGCTGATGGACGCGTGGTGGCCGAAACTGCTCGAAGCCGAGTTCCACCCGGCGCTCGGCGACCCGGCGTTCGGCGAACTGCGCGGGATGCTCGAATTCGGCCAGCCCAACCCGGGCGGCGAACCGACGGCGCCCGACTTCGCCGACGGCTGGTACGGCTACGTCAGCAAGGACCTGCGCGACCTGCTCGCCGCGAACGGCGAAGGCGCCACGCCGAAAGGCCCCTACTCGCAGCTCTACTGCGGCGGCGGCTCGCTGCAGGCCTGTCGCCAGGCGCTGCAGCAGTCGCTCACCGAAGCGCTCTCGGTCACCCCGCAGCAGATCTACGGCCACGGCGAATGCGCCGAAGACCCGCAGGCGAGCTGCTTCGACATGAACCGCTTCGTCAGCGCCAGCGGGATCTCGGTGCCGCCGTTCCCGTTCCAGAACCGGCCCACCTTCCAGCAGGTCGTCGAACTGACGAAAACGCTGCCGCGCTGAGCCGTACGCGCTGAGTCCGCGCCGCGCTCAGCCGCGAGCGCGCGCGGTCCCCGGCCGCGCTAGCGGTGCTCCTCGGGCAGCAGGTGGCTGAGCCCGTTCCAGGCGAAGGACACCTGCAGATCGACGACCTGCGCGCGGGTGAGCTCGGGGTTGGCCCGCCACCACTTGGCGACCTGCTCGGAGGAGCCCGAGATCGCATGCGCGTAGGCGTCGACCGTCACGGCGTCCGCGTCCGGTGCGATCGCCGCGATCAGGTCGCGGATGCGCGCGACGGTGGCGAAGCGCAGCTCGGCGATCTCCTTGGCGGCGCCACCGGCGAGCTCGACGCCGCCGAACAGCACCGCCCAGCGCTGACCGCGGCGCTCGACGAACTCGAAGTAGGCGTCAGTGCCGCGCTCGACCATCTCGCGCGCCGTGCTCGCCTCGGCTACCGCGGCGAGGATCATCTGCTCGAGCTCGCCGCGCGCGCGCCGCAGGCAGGCCAGGTAGACGCCCTCCTTGTCGCCGAAGTGGTCGTAGACGATCGGCCGTGACACGCCCGCGATCCGCGCGATCGCATCGATCGACGCGCCGCCGTAGCCGTGCAGCGCGAATTGCTCCTCGGCCACGTCGAGCAGTTGCTGCTCGCGCACCTGCCGCGGCACCCGACCGTGCCGGTAGCCGCTTACGAGAGCCGGGGAATCTGTGGCGTCGCGAGTGCTCAGATTTCTGAGTTTACAACCCGTAGGTTACGGGCAGTAAAGGCTACGCACTGTAAACCTACACCGTGTCAACCGGGGATCTGGCGGGACGGGACGAGCAGGGACGGGGATGGGGATGAGCGGAGAGGGTCGAGGGTTGGGCAGGCGGGCAGGGCGCGGGAACGCTTCGGAGGCGGGACCGAAGGCAGCGGGGGGTGGGCGTGTGGGCGCTCACCCCCGGCTACGCGGCGCATGGAGCGCACGGTTCGTCGCCGGCACGACGCGGCGCGTAGTGCTTGCCGCCGCCCTGATCGCGGCCGTGCTCGTGCTCGGCGCCGGCTCGGCGCTGGCCTCGTTCCCCTACGTGGGCAGCGGCAGTGCCGGCGACCCGGCGAGCTGGAAGCTCGCGCCGGGGCAGCTGCCGAGCAACATCGGCGGGCTGGCGTGGAAGTTCGCCGCGACCCCGAAGTCGCCGAGTGCCGAATCCGGTGGAAGCGGTCACGTGCAGAAAAACAACTCGCAGAAGGACGAGCTGTGCGGCGTCACGGGGATGAGCCTGGTCGACGCGCACGCGACGATGCCGGCGGGAACCGGCTCGTGCATCGCCGCCGGCACGCCGCTCCACACGGCCTTCGAGGTCAGCGTCGGGCGCCCGGACGTCTCGATCGGCGAGCTCGACTCGGGCATCGAGTGGAACAACGCCGGCGACATGTCCCAGCTGCGCGCCAAGGTGATGCTCAACGTCGGCGAGCTGCCGGCGCCGAAAGTCGACCTCGCCACGACGTTCGACCCCTCCACCCACGTCGACTGCGCGACGGCGCGCGCGGCGAGCGGCGGCGACTACGACGCCGACGGCGGCATGCCCGGAGGCGCGCCGGGCGGCAGCGGCCCGATCCCCTACGACGTGCTCGAACAGGGCGTGTTCAACGTGCTCGACTACGCCTGCGACTCGCGCGTGGCGCACGTCGTCGAAAGCTATCCGCACTGCGCCAACCCGCCGACGACGCGCGAATGCCGCAACGGCCCGACCGGCATGCTCACGCCGGAGGATCTGATCATCGCCTTCTCCGACGGCGTCGACCACGACGACAACGGCTACGCCGACGACATCGCCGGCTGGAACTTCGTCGACAACAACAACGACGCCTACGACGAGGTGCAGTACGGCCACGGCACCGGCGAGGACGAGGACTCCACCGCCGAAGCGAACAACAGCGCCGGCGAGATCGGCACGTGCCCGAACTGCGAGGTGCTGCCGCTGCGCGTCGGCGAGTCGTTCGTCGCCGAGGCCAACCGCTTCGGCGAGGCGACGATCTACGCGACCGACCGCGGCGTCGACGTCGTGCAGGAGGCCCTCGGCAGCCTCAACGACCCGGTGTTCGCGCGCGAAGCGATCGACTACGCCTACAACCACGGCGTCGCCGTGATCGCCTCGGCGGCGGACGAGGCGGCCGAGCACCACAACCAGCCCGGCGCGCTGCCGCACACGATCGTGGTCAACGCGATCGAAGGGCCGGCGAGCCTCGACGGCGTCCCCGTGACGAACACGCCGCCCTCCTACCTGCAGCTCGACGGCTGCACGAACTTCGGCACGCGCGATCGACGTCTCGGTGCCGGCCACGTCGTGCTCCTCGGAGGCGACCGGCAAGAGCTCGGGCGTCGTCGGGCTGATCTACAGCGCCGCGCTGAACGCGTGCGGCGCGAGCCTGTACGGCGAATGCTCGAGCAGCTCGTCAGCGAAGCTGAAAGCGGCGGCGGGCTGCACGCGCGTCGACGGCTCGCCGTGCCCGATCACGGCCGACGAGGTGCGCCAGCTGATGGCCTCGGGCAACATCGAAGGCACGCCGGTCAACGGCTCCTCGACGCTCGGCTCGAACGCGCCGAGCGCCGGCAGGACGGCCGCCGATCGCGGCGAAGGCGGGCAGGCCGACGACGTCAACACGGCGGCGGCGCCGGAAACGGCGTGCAGCGTGGGCATGGCGCCGACGTGCACCGACCCGAACCTCAACACGACCTTCGCCGCCGACGAGAACGGCGGCGTGATCGGCCCGCTGCCCGACACCTCCCGCTACCCGTCGCGCAAGGGCTGGGACGAGTTCTTCGGCTACGGCCGCCTGGACGCGTTCAAGGCGGTGGAAGCGGCCGCGCAGGGCTGGATCCCGCCCCATGCCGACATCACCTCGCCCGAATGGTTCGAGCAAATGGACCCAGGGCAGGAATCGTTCGCGCTCAACGGCTACGTCAGCGCGCGCGGCAAATACACCTGCCGCGTGGAAGTCGCCCCGGGGGCACAGCCGAACAACGCGCCGAGCGCCGCGAGCGGAGACTTCGCGAGCGTGCCGTCGACCTACTGCGACGGCAGCACGGTGCACGGCAAATCGTTCTCGGGGCTGCTGGCGAACGTCAGCACGGCGACGCTCGCGGCGCTGTTCCCGCAAGGCGCGCCGACGTCGTTCACGGGCAACGAGAACGGCGGCAGCGCGCAGAGCTCCAACGGCCGTCCCAACACGCTGCCCTACGCCTTCACGGTGCGCGTCGTCGTGGCGACGGCCCCCGGCGCGCCCGGCCCGGCGATGACCGGCCAGGACCGCCGCCAGCTGTTCCTGCACCGCGACGCGGACATGCTCAAGGGCTTCCCGCTGGAGATGAAAGGCGACGGCGACGCCAGCCCGGTGCTCGCCGACCTCGCCGGCAGCGACTCCAACCAGCTGATCGTGGCCAACTCCGACGGCTGGATCCACGCCTACCAGTACAGCCCGGCGGGCGGCACGCTGAAAGACCTCCCCGGCTGGCCGGTGCACACCGAACCGCTGCCGCTGCACGGCGGCGAGCACGCGTTCAGCGGCGGTGGGCTGACTACGGCGCACTACGACCCGGTGATCGAGGCGCCGGCGGTCGGAGACCTCACGGGCGACGGCGAGCTGGCGGTCGTCGCCGACGACGTGCAGGGCAACGTCTACGCCTGGAACGCGAAGGGCGAACGGATCTTCCACGAGACCTCGAACCCGGCCTACTCGGGCGCGCCGCTGGCCGGCGACCCGGCGTGGGAGGCGCAGCGCGCCGGCGTGCGCGAGCGCACCGAGGGCGGCTTCGTGACCTCGCCGGTGCTCGCCGACCTCGAAGGAGAAAAAGGCAAAGGGCTCGACATCATCGCGGCGGGCGAGGACCGCCACGTGTACGCATGGCATCCCGGTGGCGAAGCGGTCAAAGGCTTCCCCGTGCTCGTCGAGGACCCGGACAAGCTCGCCTCGGTCGACCCGACGAGCAACCAGCCGGCGTTCAACGGCAACGTGCCGGCGGACCAGAACAAAGACGAAGACCAGGGCAAGATCGTCGACACGCCGGCCGTGGCGCAGCTCGACGGCCCGGGCAAACCGCCGAGCATCATCGTCGGCACGAACGAGGAGTACCTCGCCGGCCAGGGCAACGAAGGCGAACTCAACGCCAGCGGCGTGAACACGGCCTCGCTCGGCGTCGTCGGCGCGTCCGGGCTGTTGACGTTCGCCAACGGGCGCGTGTACGCGATCAAGGCGAGCGGCTGCTCCTCGGACTCCGTCCTCGTGCGCGACCGGCGGGATCAAGTGCGAAGGCGCCAAATGCACCTCGACGGCCTTCCGCGAAGGCTGGCCGTCGAAGGTCGGGATCATCGACGCGGGCCTCTTGCCGGACGTCGGCGAGGGCATCAACGGCTCGCCGGTCGTCGCTCCCGTGCTCTGCGCCGAAGGCGGCGAAGGCCTGAAGATCGGGGTCACTCCGGACGCCGGCCCGGGGTACGTGTTCAACCCCGACGGCAGCTCCTGCTACGGCTCGACGGGCGGCAAGGACAACGCGCTGCAGACCGATGCGAGCGCGAGCGCGAGCAAAGCCGACACGCCGGCCTTCCCGACGGTCGGCGAGCCGGCGTTCGGCACGCTCGACGGCACGAGCACGAGCATCTTCGCCCCGGCGGCGGGCCTCGTGCGCGCGCTCGACGTGGTCGCGCCGGACTACCAGAAGGGCGGCCAGGACTTCATCGCGGGCTGGAACGCGAACAGCGGTCAGTTCTCGCCGGGCTTCCCGGCCGTGGACAACGACCTCTCGTTCATCACGGGCGAGACGATCGGCGACGTGACCGGCGAAGCGCCCAAGCAGGAGGTCCTGGCGGGCACGGCATCGCAGGACCTGCAGGCCTACGACAGCGCGGGCGCTGCAGCCAGCTCGGCATGGCCGAAGCTGACGGGCGGCTGGTCGGTCGCGACGCCGACGCTCGGCTCGCTCGGCACGATCGACACGGCCGCGACGGCCAAGAAGGACGTCGTCTCGATCACGCGCGAAGGCACGGTGTCGGTCTACACGACGCCGGCCGCGGCCTGCTCGCCGAGCTCATGGCCGAACTTCCATCACGACATCGCCAACTCGGGCGACTACACGCGCGACGCGGTCACGCCGGGCGTGCCGCTGCAGGCGTCGGTCGCCGAAGGCACGCTGACGTGGACGGCGCCGGGCGACGACCTGATGTGCGGGACGGCGAGCAGCTACGAAGTGGTCACCTCGGCCAGCCCGATCACGCCGCAGAACTTCGCCGCGGCGACGCCGGTGCCCGGAGCGCCGGCGCCGTCGGCGGCGGGGACGCCGCAGTCCTTCGCGCTGCCGGCGGACACCCAGCGCTACGTGGCGATCCGCGCGGTCGACGATCAGGGCAACGTGGGCCTGCCGGCGGTCGCCGAATACACCGCCGGACCGGCGCTGCCGGCGCTCGGCCGCTGCGTCAAAGTCGCCAAACTGACAGGCGAATACCAGGGCTCGAAATGCCTGACCGAAAGGCACGGCACGGGCAACTTCAACTGGCTTGCCGGGCCAGGAGCGTCGAGGAAATTCACCGGGCAGCTCGGCGCGGTCACACTCGAAACGACGGGCGCGAAGAAGATCGCGTGTTCCGCGGGCACGGCGACGGGCGAATACACGGGCGCCAAAACCGAGACGGTCACGCTGACGCTCAGCGGCTGCGAACGGCCGGCCACGCATTCGCCCTGCCAGAGCGCGGCGGCCGCGTCGGGGCAGATCGTCACGAACCAGCTCGAAGGGCGACTCGGCTTCATCCGCTCGGGCAGCAAACCGCTCGTCGGGCTCGACCTCGCCCGCGAAGGAGCGTTGGCGACGTTCGAATGCGCGAGCTCGGCGCCGGGCGGCAAAGAAGTGGTGACGCTCGAAGGCTCGGCGATCGGGACGGTCAAGCCGATCGACATCATGACCTCCCAGCTCACCGATGCCTACACGCAGAAAGCCGGGCGCCAGAACCCCGAACAGCTCGAAGGCGGACTGAAAGACACGCTGGCCTCCTCGGTCCTCGCGGGGCTCGAAAAAAGCTCCGAACAGACCGGCCTCGCGGCGACGCTGACGGTGACAGGCGAAGAACCGCTGGAGATCAAAGCCAAGCCGTGACGCGCGCGGGTCCGTGCGGGCCCCGATGTGCTTGGCTTGCGCGGTGACGTACCGGCTCGACACGAGCAAGCCGAGATCGATCGGGCAGATAGTCCGCGCGGCGGGCGTGCTGTACGGACGCTATCCGCTGCTGTTCGCGATCCTGGCTGCGGCGGTGATGGTGCCGTTCGAGCTGATCGTGCTCGCAGCGACGGGCTACGGGCCGCTGCATCACGGGCACGTGAACGAGGGCGTTTCGGTGTTGCTGCAGCTGATCAGGTGGGCACTGATCACACCGCTGATCTCGGCTCTGCACATGCACGCAGTCGTGACGATCGCCGAGGGGCGGCGGCCGCGCTTGGCGGAGGTGGCCTTGCGCGGCGTGATGGTTCTGCCGGTCGTGGCGGCGGCCGAGATCGCCTCGGGCTTCGGCATCTCACTCGGCTTCGTCGCGCTGGTCGTGCCGGGCATCCTGCTGGCGGTGCGCTGGGCGGTCGTGGCGCAGGCGGCTGCGCTCGAGGGCGAAGGCTGGCTCGACGCGCTGCGCAGCAGCAGGAGGTTGACGACGGATCACGGCTGGCACGTGTTCGGGCTGCTGCTGGTGACGGGCGCGCTGAACGCGGCGGCGCTGGTCGGGGCCCGCGCGATCCCGCTCGGCAGCAGCGCGGGCGCGGGCTCGGTGGCGGTGGGCACGACGGTCGAGACGCTTGTCGCCTCGTTCTCGGCGCTCACGCTGGCGCTGCTGTACTTCGACCTGCAGGCCAGGCGCGAGGCGGCCGGCGCGGAGACTCCGCACGCAGCTCCGCGCGAGCACGCGCACCTGCGCGATCTCGACTGAGGCGTCGCGCTCCGTGCTCGCCAGTTCAGCCGGTCTGACCTCGCCGCGCTGATCTCTCTTCTTATTAATAAATAGAGAGAACGCGCCGGGGATCGCGGCACGCGCGGCGCACCACCCGAGGCCGCGCCGGTGTCGCCTGCCGGTAGCTTGCGTGCGATGGCGGGGGCAGAAGCACACGCGGGCGGGCACGCAGAGCACCGCCGCGGGCAGGCCTTCGCGCTGGCGGCGGCGCTCGCCTGGTCGACCGGCGGCATCCTGCAGCGGCAGGTGTCGGCCGGCGCGGCCGACCAGATCGTGGGCCGTGCGATGTTCGCGTTCGTCGCGGTGCTCGCGTTCGTCCGCTTCGGCGAAGGGACGGGGCTGCGCGAGGCGGTGCGCTCGGTGGCGAACACGGCGGGTCTGCTCGTGGCGGGCGGGATCGCGGCGGCGTCGGCGACGTTCATCGTCGCGCTCAACCACACGAGCGTCGCGCACGTGCTCGTGATCCAGGCGATCACGCCGATCCTCGCCGGCCTGTTCGCGTTCTGGACGCTGCACGAGCCGCTGTCGGCGCGCACGTGGGGAGCGATGCTGCTCGCCGTAGCCGGGATCGCCGTGATGGTCGGCGTCCCGCACGGAGGCAGCGCGCTGGGCGAGCTGATGGCCTTCCTCTCGCCGCTCTCCTTCGCCGTCGTGATCGTCGTCGCGCGCCGCCACCGCGCCGTTTCGATGACCCCGGCGACGGCGCTCGCGCAGCTGATGCTGATCGTGTTCGTGCTGCCGTTCGTGCACGCCGGTCAGCTGCACGGCTCTGACATCGGCTGGCTCGCTCTGCTCGGCCTCGGCCAGCAGGGCTTCGGCCTCGTCTTCTTCACGATGGGAGCGCGCCTGATCCCGGCCGCCGCGATGGGCCTGATCCTGCTGCTCGAGTCCGTGCTCGGAGCCGTCTGGGGCTGGCTCGGCACGTCTGAAGGGCCGAACGTGTCGACCGTGCTCGGCGGCCTGATCGTGCTCGGCGCCGTCGCGATCAAGCTGCGCGAGGACAATGCGCGCGCCGCGCGCGAGCAGGCAGCCGTGGCTACAGTCCCGTGAGATGAACCGGCTGCACGGTGTGATCTGCTCGTCGCGATGGTGGGGGCGCACCGTCGAGCGCGAGCTGCTGCCCTGGGGTCTGTCGCGGCTCGATCTGGGCGAGGACGTGCTCGAGATCGGCCCCGGCTTCGGCGCCACGACGAAGGTGCTCGCCGAGCGTCCGGGCGAGCTGACCGTGCTCGAGCTCGACCCCGGCTACTGCGAGCGCCTGCGCCGCGAGCTGCCCGGGCGCGTGGGGGTCGTGCAGGGCGACGCGACCGCGATGCCGTTCGAGGACGGCCGCTTCTCGGCGGTCGTGTGCTTCACGATGCTGCACCACCTGCCCTCGCCCGCCGCGCAGGACCTGCTGCTCGGCGAGGCCGCGCGCGTGCTGCGCCCGGGCGGCGTGCTCGCCGGCACCGACAGCATCGGCACGAGTCGCTTCTTCCGCCTGCTGCACGTCGGCGACACGCTCGTCCCGGTCGCGCCCGATGGGCTCGGAGCGCGCCTGCAGGCGGCCGGCCTGGCCGAGCAGGAGATCGCCAGGAGCGAGACCTCCTTCCGCTTCCGCGCGCGCAAGCCGTGAGCGAGCTGCAGTTCCTCGGCGCGCTCGAGCTCGAGCTGCTGCGCCACCGCGAGCTGCACGCCGAGCGCCCGGCGCACGAGCTGTTTCAGACCTCGACCGTGCAGGCGCTGCTCGCGGGCGACTACGACGGCGACGTGACGCTCGGCGAGATCCTCGAGCACGGCGACCTCGGGCTCGGCACGCTCGACGGGCTCGACGGCGAGCTGATCGTGCTCGACGGCCAGGCCTGGAAGGCGCGCCTGGACTGCACGCTCGAGCGCCCGGCGCTGTCGGCCAAGTCGCCGTATGCCGTCGTCGTTCCGTTCACGGCCGGCGAGCCGATCGCAGTTGCGCGGCCCGTTCGGCGAGTCCGAGCTCGAAGCGCAGCTCGGCGAGCGCGTCACGGCGGCCACGCGGCCGACGGCCGTCCGCATCGAGGGGCGCTTCGCCGATCTGCACGTGCGCTCGGTCCCGCGCCAGCAGCCGCCCTACCGGCCGCTGGCCGAGGCGATCGAGCAGCAGCGGGTCACCGTGCTGGGGGAGGCCTCGGGCACGATGATCGGCTTCTGCTTCCCCGACGCGCTCGACGGCATCGAGATGGTCGGCGCGCACCTGCACTTCATCGACGACGCGCGCGAGCGCGGCGGGCACGTGCTCAGCTACACGCTGCTGGCGGCGACTGCCTGGCTCGACGGCGCGACGGCGCTGCACGTCGAGCTGCCCGGCGACGTCGCCGCTCCGGATCGCGGCGCGAGCATCGACCAGGCGGCGCTGCACCGCCTGGAGAGCGATCGCTGAGCGCTCAGTCGGGGTGCGTTCGGGCGCGCCGCGCGACCAGGCCGCCCAGAGGGCCTCGGCGCTCGTGTTTCCGGGCGAAGTCCCGGTGGAATACTCATAGACGTGCCCTACAACGCCGAGCTCGGCCCGACCCGCTACCTCGCCGCCGAGGACCGCTACGAGGCGATGCCCTACCGCCGCAGCGGTCGCAGCGGGTTGCAGCTGCCGGCGATCTCGCTCGGGCTGTGGCAGAACTTCGGCGACGACCGCCCGCTGCGCGACAGCCGCGCGATCCTCGCCGCGCGTTCGACCTCGGCATCACGCACTTCGACCTGGCCAACAACTACGGCCCGCCCTACGGCAGCGCCGAGCTGAACTTCGGGCGCGTGTTCGCCGAGGACCTGCGTCCCTACCGCGACGAGCTGGTGATCTCGACGAAGGCCGGCTACGACATGTGGCCGGGCCCCTACGGCGAGTGGGGCTCGCGCAAGTACCTGCTCGGCAGCCTCGACCAGAGCCTGTCGCGGATGGGCCTCGAGTACGTCGACATCTTCTACTCGCACCGCTTCGACCCGCAGACGCCGCTGGAGGAGACGATGGGCGCGCTCGACGCGGCCGTGCGCGCGGGCAAGGCGCGCTATGCCGGCGTCTCCTCCTACGGCCCCGAGCGCACCGAGCAGGCGGCGAAGCTGCTGCGCGAGCTGGGCACGCCGCTGCTGATCCACCAGCCGTCCTACTCGATGCTCAACCGCTGGATCGAGCGCGGGCTGCTCGACGTGCTCGAGCGCGAGGGCGCCGGCGCGATCGTCTTCTCGCCGCTCGCGCAGGGCCTCTTGACCGACAAGTACCTGCATGGAGTGCAAGACGATTCGCGCGTTCGGCGAGGCAACTACTTCTCGGCCGAGATGATCACCGACGAGGTCCTCCAGCGTGTCGGCGCGCTCAACGAGATCGCCGAGCGCCGTGGGCAGACGCTCGCGCAGCTGGCGATCTCCTGGGCGCTGCGCGACGAGCGCGTCACCTCGGCGCTGCTCGGCGCCAGCAGCGTCGCACAGCTCGAGCAGAACGTCGCGGCGCTGCAGCGTCTGGAGTTCGACGAGGACGAGCTCGCCGAGATCGACCGTCACGCCCTCGACGCCGGCATCAACCTGTGGGCTGCGTCGAGCGACGCCTGAGCCGCGCTACGCTGCGCGCGTGAGCACGCCCGAGTTCATCGCCAGCCGCTCGACGCCCACGGCGCCGGTGGCCGCCGGGACGCTGATCGCCGGCTACGCAGTCGCCGTCGGCAGCGGTTCGCGCCCGCTCGGCGGCGTCGTGCTGCTCGCCGGCGGGCTGTGGTGCGTGCGCGCGTGGACGCGGCTGGGCGGCCAGCGCACGGCGTTCGCGCTCGCGTGCGTCGGGCTCGCCGCGTTCGTCCTCTCGCACGTGCTCGCACGCCCGATCGGCGCATGGCCGGCCGTGCTGCTCGTCGCCGCCGCGACGGGCGCCGCGGCGTGGGTGTACGCCGACACGCGCGCCGTCTGACCCGCGCGCGGCGACGGCACACGCCGTGTCGACCGCGCCACGCCGCGCCGGCCGGAGCGGCCCGACTGCTCGACCCCGGCGCGGTGGAGGCGTGAGCCCGCGCCGGAGTCGAGGCCGCGGGATCAGCGCACGGTCACGCGCAGCACGCGCGAGCCGAGGCTCGCCCGTCCGCTGTCGCCCGCCCACTGAGCCACGAAGACCGACGAGCCGGTCGTGTGCCAGGTCGTCGTGAAGCTGCCGCCGTTGGCGCCGGCCGTGGCCGTCTGGTGCTGCCAGAAACCGCCCTTGAGGCTGCGCCGGGAGACGACGATCTGCTCGCCGCCCTGCGCGCCCTTGAGCACGCCGTCGATCCTGATCGCGTCGTGCGCGCGCCTGAGCTTGCGCTTGCGCAGATGCGTGCTCTTGGTCGCGATCGTCAGCGACGAGGCCGCGCCCGCGTCGCCGCCGGTGTTCGTGAAGAACAGCAGCCGTTCGTCGCCGCTGCCGGATTCGGTCGCGCCGTTGACGAGCGCGAAGGCGTTGCTCGCGCCTTCGGCGACGAGCCCCGTCGAGGGGATCGCGCCGGCGGCGATCAGCTGCGGGTGCCACGTCGCGCCGCCGTCGGCGGTGTGCAGCACGTAGGCGTCGCGCGTGTCCGAGCCGAACGAGCTGACCGTGAGGAACGCGTGCAGCGAGTCCGAGAAGGCCACGCTCGTCGCGTCGCTCGTGCCGGTGGCGAGCTGCTCGGACCAGTTGCGCCCGCCGTTTGACGTGCGCCACAGCCGCCCGGCCGTGTCGAGCAGCATGCCGCTGCTCGCGTTCACGAACGAGACGTCCTCGATCGCGATCCGCGACTTGCCCTTCTTGTTCGTCAGCGGAAGCTTGACGGCGCTCCAGCTGCCGCCGCCGTTGGTGGAGCGGATCAGCGAGCGCAGGCCGTAGGCGAACGTCGCCGAGCCGGCGATGTCGACTTCGGACACGCGCGCCTTCGACACGACGCGACCGCCGACCGGGTTGAAGCGCCCGCCGGCGACCGAGCGGTAGATGCCGACGGGGCCGACGAGCAGCACCGAGTTGCCGGCGACCGCCGCAACCGAGTTGGCGGGCCTGCTCGTGCCCGGGTCGAGCGTGCGCCAGCTCGCGCCGCCGTTGTTCGTCAGCTGCAGCCCGCCCGTTTCGTCGAGCGCGTAGCCGATGCTCGCCGAGGCGAACGACGCGTCGCGAAGCCTCGCCGAGGTCTGCGTGGCGAGCGTGCTCCACGTGGCGCCGCCGTCCTTGGACAGCGCGAGCGTGCCGTTTGCCCCAGCCGCGTAGACGAGCCCGGCGGGGCCGCTGCGCAGCCGCGAGTACTGCCCGCCGACATCGTGGCTGGCGCTCGCGAACGTCGCCCCGCCGTCGCCCGAGACCACAGTCGTGCCGCCGACGCCGACGCCGACGACGCGCGTCGGCGAGGAGTAGGCGGCGCCGAAGATCGGCGCGCTCGAAGGCGTGATCGTCGAAGCGGTCGCGCCGCCGTCGGTCGTGCGTACGAGGTGATCGCCGCCGGCCACGTTCAGCACGCAGGTCATCGCGTCGGCGCAGTCGATCGCGGTGAAGTTGTTGGCCGCGCCGATCGCGTCGGTCGTCCACGTCGCGCCGCCGTCGGTGCTGCTCAGAAGCGTCTTCGGGCCGATCGCGAAGGCGTGCGTCGGGTCGACGAAGTGCAGCGCCGTGATGTTCGCCGAGGGCAACGCGACGGGCGTCCAGGAGACGCCGCCGTCGGCGGTCTTGAACTCCGTGCCCTGCCCGCCGTTCGGCGGCCCCGCGATCACGATGCCGCTCGTCGGGCTCACGAAGTGGATGTCGATGCCTGCGTTGCCGCCCCCGCCGCTGGAGGCCGGCGTGCCGGGGATGCCCGTCTCGCGCGAGAAGGTGCTCCCGCCGTCTTGGGTCATCAGCACCGAGCCGCTGCGCAGCAGCAGGAACCCGACCTGGGCGGAGACGAAGCTGAAGGCCTGCACCTGGTCGTGGCAGCCCGCTTCGGCGACCGTGAAGATCTTCGTGAACACGGTGCCGCCGTTCGTGGAGATGCGCAGCACGCAGCCGTTGGCGCTGCCCACGACGACCGTGCTCGCGTCGACGATCTGCAGGCGCGTGAGTTCGCTCGAGGTGCCCGTCGCGAGGCCCGACCACGTCGCGCCGCCGTCGAGCGTCTTCAGCGCCGTGCCGTTGCCGCCGACCGCATATCCGAGCGGTCCGGCGAACGAGATCGCGTTCAGCGTGTTGCCCTGCGGCGAGGGGTTGCCCCACGCCCAGCCCGACTGGCTCACGGTGACCGACGCGACCGCGCCGCTCGCCGTGCACAGCGCCAGTGTCGCCGCCAATGCAGCGATCGCCAATCCGAAGCGCGCCTTGCTCACAACGTGCATGCCGTCCTCCCCAATCCAGTTCTTGGAATCAGCCTGCCCGCACGACGCGCGAGCAAAGGGGTAAACCCGGGACGCCGCCCGAAGTCGCGGAGCGGATCGGCGAGCGTAAGAAAGCTCTGAGGTTCTGCACAGGAAGGGCTAACAGTCGCGCTCGATACTGCCGCCCATGAGCGCACAACTGACCGGTGTATCGGCAACCGCCGTCGCCCCACACCTCTACTGGCTGGCAAGCCGTGCAGCCGGCAGCGCGGCGCTGCTGCTGTCGAGCGCCTCGGTCTGCGTCGGCCTGGCCAGCAGCATGCGCCTGCTCAAGGGGCGCATCGCCGACCTGCGCGTGACCCACGAGGCGCTTTCGCTGGCGACGATCGCGGCACTGCTGGTGCACGTGCTGACGCTGCTCGGCGACGGTTTCCTCCACCCCAGCGCCGCCGAATTGACGGTGCCGTTCCTCAGCGGCTACCAGACGCTGTGGACCAGCGTCGGGATCGTCGGCTTCTGGATGCTGCTCGCGCTCGGCCTCTCCTACTACGCCCGCGCCAGGATCGGCGTGCAGCGCTGGCGTGTGCTGCACCGCTTCACCGCGCTCGCGTGGGTGCTCGGCCTCGCGCACTCGCTCGGCGAGGGGACCGACGCCGGCCAGGCCTGGTTCCTCGCGATGATCGCGATCGTCGTGCTCCCCGCGCTCGCGCTGCTCGCGGCCCGCGGCCTGAAAGCTTCACATGCCCGATCCGCCGCCGCACCCGCTCACTCGGCCCCTCAGGGCAGCTTCGGTGCCGCCGGCCCGACCGGGGCGGCGCGATGAGCCCGCGCGAGGCAAGGGCGCTCGCCGCCGGCCGCCGCGCCGAGCTGCTCAGGCGCGCTCGGAAGGTCAGGCGCGCCGTCGCAGCCGGCGCCGCAGCGCTGTTCATCGCATTGTTCCTCGTCGTCTACGTCCAGCTCGCCTCCGGCCACGACCCGGCGCTGTCGGCCTCCTCCAAGGCCCGCACGACGACGACGTCCGGCGGCTCCACATCTACGACCACGACGCAGTCGAGCGGCGAAAAAGCCGCCGCCAGGAAAGCTGCCGCCGAAAAAGCGGCAGCCGAAGAATCGTCGGCCGGCGAAGCAAGCAGCTCCGAAGCAGGCTCGAGCGGCTCGGAATCGAGCGGCAGCGAAGCGGGCACGAGCGAAACGAGCAGCGAAGCCGAATCCAGCGCGACCGAATCCAGCGGCAGCGAATCGGGGTCGAGCGAATCGAGCGGCGAAGAATCGCAGTCGAGCGAATCGACCAGCCCGATGACGACCTCCCAGTCGTGAGCGAGCTGCTCGAAACGGGCGAGCAGCTCGAGCGCTTCGAGTGCTTCGGCGGCACCTGCTCGGTGCTCGTCAGCGGCGACCACGGTCCGCGCTCGGCGCGGCAAGCCGCGACGGCGGCGCGCCGTTCGTTGCTCGCGTGGCACGAGCGCTTCACGCGCTTCGAGCCCGACAGCGAGCTCTCGCTGCTCAACGAGGACCCGCGCGCGGAGGTGCCGGCGAGCGAGCTGCTCGTGCGGCTCGCCGCAGCAGTGCGCAGCGCGGGGGAGCTCTCGGGCGGGCTCGTCGATGCGACGCTCGCCGAGGAGATCGAGATCGCCGGCTACGGCGAGGATCTCGGCGAGCCGCTTTCGCCCGCGCTGGCCCTCGCGCTCGCCCCGCCGCGCAGAGCCGCGCGTCCGGCCGCCGCCGGTGGGCGCCGGGAGCGCTGGCGCGAGGTAGGAGGCGACGCGGCGGCCGGCATCGTGCGCCGCCCGCCGGGTGTGCGGATCGACGGCGGCGGCCTCGCCAAGGGAATCTTCGCCGACGTGCTGGCCGAGCGGCTCGCCGGGCACGCCGCCTTCGCAGTCGACTGCTCCGGCGACCTGGCCGTCGGCGGGGCCGCCCATCTCGCCAGGGAGATCCACGTCGAATGCCCGCTCAGCGGCCGCGCGCTGCACACCTTCGAGCTGATCGACGGCTGCGTCGCCACGAGCGGGATCACGCGGCGCAGTTGGCTGGCCGGCGACGGGCGCCCGGCGCACCACCTGCTCGACCCCTCCACCGGCGCGCCCGCGTTCACGGGGATCGTGCAGGCGACGGCGCTCGCGCCGAGCGCGCTCGAGGCCGAGATCCGGGCAAAGGCGGCACTGCTTGCCGGTCCACGGCGGGCCGCCGCTCAGCTTCCACACGGCGGTGTCGTCGTGCTCGACGACGGCTCCCACCGCGTGATCGAGCCACCGACCGTCGTCACGCTCGGGCAGCTCGCCCGCTTCGCCGGCGCGCGCGCGCGCGCCTGATCGGCCGCGGCTCGCGTCATCCGCGCAGCGGCTCGTGTCGTGATCTCCACGGGCTTGACGCCTGCGCCGCAGCCGTTTCGGACATAATGCTCGGCGCATGCGCGCGATCCAGATCGTCGAGGAAACGGGCCCGGACACGGCGTTGCGGCTGGTCGAGCTCGACGAGCCCGAGCCTTCGCACATGCTCACCCCCGGCGCGGGCGTCGTCGTTGAGGTCCACGCCGCCGGCGTGTCCTTCCCGGAGGTGCTGCAGACGCGCGGGATGTACCAGGTCAAACCGCCGCTGCCATTCGTGCCCGGCAGCGAGGTCGCCGGCATCGTGCGCAGCGCTCCCGACGGCGCGCAGGTCAAGGCCGGCGATCGCGTCGCCGCCTTCTGCGCGCTCGGCGGCTTCGCCGAGACGGCGGTCGCTCCGGAGTACTTCGCCTTCCCGCTGCCCGACGCGCTCGACTTCGCGCAGGGGGCAAGCCTGATCCTCAACTACCACACCGCCTACTTCTGCCTGCTCACGCGCGGGCGGCTGAAGGCCGGCGAGACCGTGCTCGTGCATGGCGCCGCCGGCGGTGTCGGCACCGCCGTGCTGCAGGTCGCCAAGGCGCTCGGCGCGAACACGATCGCGCTCGTCTCGACCGACGAGAAGGCGGCCGTCGCGAAGGACGCCGGCGCCGACCAGGTCGTGCTGCTGCACGAAGGCTGGAAGGACGAGGTCAAGGAGCTCTCAGGCGGCGGCGTCGAGATGGTGCTCGACCCCGTCGGCGGCGATCGCTTCACCGATAGCCTGCGCTCGCTGCGCGAGGGCGGGCGGCTCGTCGTCGTCGGCTTCACCGGCGGCTCGATCCCCGAGGTCAAGGTGAACCGGCTGCTGCTCGGCAACACAGAGGTGATCGGCGCCGGCTGGGGCGCCTATGTGATGGGCAAGCCCGAGATCAACCGCGAGATCGGCGCGGCGATCGGGAAGATGATCGACGACGGCTTCGTGCGCCCGATCGTCGGCGCGCGCTTTGCGCTCGATCAGGCCGCCGAAGCGCTGCACGCGATCGACGAGCGCCGCGCGACGGGCAAGGTCGTGCTCGACGTGCGCCCCGCCTGAGCCGCGCCGTCCGGCTACCGCGGAGCAGCTAGTGCGGGTCGAGCAGCTCGCGCCAGCGTTCGGCGTCGAGCGTCGCCGGCTCGGTCGACTCGACGAAGTCGACCAGCACGTCGATCAGGCGCTGCGGCTCGTCCAGTTGCGGGAAGTGCCCCGAGTCGGCGAACAGCTCCAGCCGGCTGCCCGGGACTTGCGCGTGGGTCGCCTCGCCGTGCGCGGCCGGGATGATCGAGTCGTGCGCTCCCCACACGAGCAGGAACGGGATGTGCGCGGAGAGGTACAGGCGGTTGGCGGCCTCGACGCGCTGGCCGCCCGGCTCGACGACGGCGCGCAGCGTGTGCACGAAGGCCGCCCGCGCCGATGCGTCGGACAGCGTCGCGTGCCCGTGCGCGATCTCCTGAACGTCCGTACGCGCCCGCAGCCCGAGCCGGCCGAGCACGCCGCCCACGAGGCGCCCCGCGTCGAGCAGGCGGGTCGCCGCCAGCAGCGGCAGCACGAACTCCGCGCCCGGCAGCGTTGCCGCGCGCAGCAGCACGTTGACCTCCCGCCCGAGGCCGCCCGAGTCGATCAGCGCCAGCCGTTCGCAGCGCTCGGGGAACTGGTAGGCGAACTGCATCGCGATGCCCCCGCCGAGCGAGTGCCCGACGACGCTCGCGCGCTCGTGGCCGAGCACGAGCAGCAGGTCGCGGATGTTGCTCGCATGGGCACCCAGCGAGTAGTCGCCGCGGGGCGCCTCCGAGGAGCCGTGTCCGATCAGGTCGGGCGCGATCACGGTGTAGTGGCGCGCCAGGTAGGGCATCACGCGCTCCCACGTGGCCGAGCTCGACGTGATCCCGTGGATCAGCACGAGCACCGGGCCGCTGCCGGCCTGGCGGTAGGCGAGGCGATGGCCGTGCAAGGTCAGCTTGCGCAGCCGCAGCTCGTCCGGGGCCGGGAGCGGCTCGGGCCGGCGCGGGGCGCGCTTGCCGGAGGTGGGGGCTGATGCGCTTATCGTCGTCTCCTTGGAAAGGGCGGCCGGCATACGGCCGGTTCTCTCTAGATACCCCTAAGAAGATCGTAGGAGACACCTGCTTTTTGCCGCTACGTGCGGACGATGCGCGACAATCGACGGATGAGGGTTCTCGTGGTCGACGACGATCGCGCCGTGCGTGACGCGCTGCGGCGCGTGCTCACGCTCGGCGGCTATGAGGTGCAGACCGCCGAGGGCGGCGCCGAGGCGATCGAGGCCGTCGTGCAATCCGTCCCCGACGCCGTCGTGCTCGACGTCGGCATGCCCGAGATCGACGGGCTAGAAGTCTGCGAGCGCCTGCGCCGGCTCGGCAACCGCGTGCCGATCCTGATGCTGACCGCCCGCGTGGAGGTCTCCGACCGCGTCGCCGGCCTCGACGCCGGCGCCGACGACTACCTGGTCAAGCCGTTCGACAACGACGAGCTGAAGGCGCGCCTGCGCGCGCTGCTGCGCCGCTCTGGCCCCGACGGCGACCCCGACGAGCTCTCGTTCGCCGAGGTCAAGCTCGACCGCGCCCGTCACGGCGCCGCCGTCGACGGCCAGGTCGCCGAGCTCACGCGCACCGAGTACCAACTGCTCGAGCTGTTCCTGCGCAACCCGCGCCAAGTGCTGTCGCACAGCGTGATCTACGACCGCGTGTGGGGCTATGACTTCGGCGCCGCCTCAAATGCCCTGCGCGTCTACATCGGCTACCTGCGGCGCAAGCTGCAGGAGATCGGCGCGCGCGAGCTGATCCACACGGTGCGCGGCGTCGGCTACGTGCTGCGCGAGCCGTGATCCGCTCGGGTTACGGCGATCTCCCGCCAGCAAGCTGAGGCGACATACGGCGAGTGCTATCCGGCGGAGCCTTCGCCGGCGGGCGGGGCGCCTTCGCCGTTCGGCGGAGCGCCGGCGCCGGCGGGCGGAGCGCCGTTCGGTGCGCCGGTAGGCGGTGCCCCGCCACCACCCGGGAAGGCACCTTTGAGGTCGCTCTGACACTTGCTTTGAGCGACCTTGAACTTGCTGCTGGACGTGTCGATGCCTTTCGTGTCGAACACGGGGCCTTTACCGCTGGTGTTGGGCGCCGGCACGTTGACGCCGTTCTGACGCAAGCACGCCGCGTACTTGGCGAGGCCGGCCCGCGCCGAGGCGCTGTTGAGGCCGCCGCCTCTGCCCCGCGGGAAGCTGCCGGCGCCACACTTCTTCAGCGCGGCCTGAAACTGGGCTCGAGTGACCCCTTTGGGCAGCTGGAGGCCGCGGGCTCCGCCCGCTGGCGCGCCAGCGCCCGGTCCGCCGGGCTGAGGGGTCGCGCCCGACGGCGCCGAGGGCAGCTTGATGCCCTCTTTCTTCAAGCACGAGCTGAGCGCCGTGAACCGGCTCGCATTCGGCGCGCCCGCTTTGCTCGCGGAGGTGCTGGAGCTCTTGCCGGCGGAGCTTGAGCCGCTGCCCGAGCTTCCACACGCCGCCAGCGCCATGCAGGCGCCAAGGACGCCCAGCGCGAGAAGCGCCCGGACGCGTCTGCGTCTGGTCGGTTGAGGGACGGGACTTGGGCTTGGGGGCATTTATGGCTTCCTTGTTCGTTGTTGTTGGCTTCTGCTAGCCGGGACCGAACAGCGTGGGTGTGCTGCCGCTGCCTGCGCCGGCGCTGGAAGAGCTCAGGCCGCCTGCGGATGTAGCGCCGCCCGAGGCGGCGGAGCTGACGCTGATCGAACTTGCGCTGATGCTGCCGTTCTTGGCTTTGCTGCCCAGCACGACGACGGTTGCGCCCGGGTGGATGCTGCTTGCCTTCGTGCTGACGGTCTTCGTCACTTTCGATCCTGCGGCGGCGCTGACCTTGACCGTGTTGCCCTGGCTGTCGGTCACGTAGAGCGTGTTGCCACGCACGTAGGCGACTTCACCGGTGGTGACGCCGCCGCCGGCTCCGCCGAGGCCGGGGAAGGCACCCGCCCCGCGTTTCGCCGCCGAGCCTGCGGCTGAGCTTTCCCCGCCCGCGGCGCCGGCGCCGGGGAGCGCGCCTTTCAAAGCGGCGAGCCCCGAGGGGAAGCCGCTCGCGCCGCCGGCCGAGCGCAGCCGTCCCGCCCTGTCCCTTCTGCACGAGCACGCCGCCGATGAAGCCGCAGGCGATCAGCAGCACGGCGAGCAGCGCCAGAGGAACCGGCGCCAGCAGGCGCCGGCGTGGTCGGCGCGGAAGCTCGGACTCGTCCTCCAGCCACTCGGCCTCCTCCTCGCGGGCTCGTAGTCGACGCCGGGCTCGTACTCGAGCTCGGTCGTCTCGGGCGCGGTGGACTCCTGGCTTGACATCGTCGACTCCTTGTTGGGGGGAGGTGGCTCACTCAAAGCGCAGCGCTTCGATCGGTCTGAGAGAGGCGGCCCGTGCGGCGGGATAGGTGCCGAAGAACAGCCCGGAAAGCGCAGCTGCGCCGAAGGCGAGGAAGATCGAATACGTCGCGATCTGGGGATGGACCCCGGCGATCGTGAACTGGCTGCCGAGCACGCCGACTGCGACGCCCGTCAGGCCGCCGATCAGCGAGACGAGGACCGCCTCGGTGAGGAACTGCGTGAGGATGTCCGAGCGCCGGGCGCCGATCGCCTTGCGGATGCCGATCTCGCGCGTTCGCTCGGTGACGCTCACGAGCATGATGTTCATCACGCCGATTCCGCCGACGAGCAGCGAGATCGCGGCGACCTCGCCGAGCAGCGTGGTGAACACGCTGCTGCTGGAGCTCGAGGTCGACAGCAATGAGCCCTGGTTGAGCACTTGAAACCCCGGTTCTTCGGTGTTCTTGATCTTGTGGCGTTCCTCGATGATCTGCTTGACCTCTCCTTCGGCGGCGTTCAATGCCGATTCGGACTTGGCCTCGACGGTGATCGAGGAGATCGAGCCGTAGCCGCTCAGCGAGTCCTGCACGGTGGAGATCGGCGCCATCACCACGTCGTCCTGGTTGCTCGCGCCGTTTGAGCCCTTCGAGGCCAGCACGCCGACCACTTCGAAGTTCGAGCCATTGGCCTTCATGTTCTGCCCGACCGCGCTCTGACCGGCGAACAGCTCTTCGGCGACGGTCTGGCCGATCACCGCGACGCGCCTGTGCTTGCTGACGTCGGCGCTCGTGAACGACTTGCCTTCTGCGAGCTTGTAGCTGTGCGCCGTCAGGTAGGAGGGCGTCGTGCCGGTGAACGTCGAGGGTTCGTAGCTGGTGCTGTCGAAGACCAGTTTCACGCTCGTGGCGCTGACGACCGGCGAGGCGCTCTTGACGTCGGGAGCCTTGCCGGGGTCCTGCAGCGCTTCGGCGTCCTTCTCGGTCAGCGAGACGGTGGACGATCCGCTCGAGCGCGCCCCACCCAGCCCGCGGCCGCTCATCACGAGCAGCACGTTCGTGCCGAGGCTCTGGATCTGCGACTTGATCGCCTGCGAGGAGCCGTTGCCGACGGCGATCAGCACGATCACCGAGGCCACGCCGATCGTCATGCCGAGGATCGTCAGGCCGGAGCGCAGCTTGTTGGCGGCGATCCCGCCCCAGGCGATCCGCAGCGTCTCGACGCCGATCACGACTCGAGCTCCGCCGCGCCGGCATCCGCGTGGTGGGCCGACTTCTGACGATGCAGCACAGGCGGTGCCTCATGCACGCCGGTAACGCGGCGATCCTCGATCACCTTGCCGTCGCTCAGGCTGATCACCCGCTTGGCCTGCTCGGCGACGTCGGGCTCGTGTGTGATCAGCACGACGGTCCGTCCTTCGGCGTTCAGGCGGGCGAAGATCGCCAGCACGTCCTCGGTGGAATGCGAATCGAGGTTGCCCGTCGGCTCGTCGGCGAGGATCAGCGTCGGGTTGGTGACGATCGCGCGGGCGACCGCGACGCGTTGCTGCTGGCCGCCGGAGAGCTCGGAGGACTGGTGGTGCATGCGGTTGCCCATGCCGACCGCGGCGAGCGCCTCCTCTGCACGCTGCCGGCGCGCCCGGCGGTCGACTCCGGCGTAGGCGAGCGGCAGTTCGACGTTGGCGAGCGCGCTCGTGCGCGCAACGAGGTTGAAGCTCTGAAAGACGAAGCCGATCTTGCGGCTGCGCAGGTCTGAGAGGTCGTCCTCGTCGAGGCTGCGCACGTCCACCCCGTCGATCCTGTAGCTCCCGCCGGTGGGCACGTCCAGGCAGCCGAGGATGTTCATCAGCGTGCTCTTGCCGCTGCCCGAGCTGCCCATGATCGCGACGAAGTCGCCGCGCTCGATTCGCAGCGAGACCTTGCGCAGCGCGCGCACCCTGATCTGCCCGAGCTCGATACGTCTTGACGACGTCGCGTACGAGGATCGCGGGCGGTCGCGGGCGCGCGGAGCGGCCCGGCGGCGCGGAGCGGCGGCCACGGCGCTCGATCAGCGGTCGCTCGCGCGCAGGCCGTGGCGAGGACCCGCGACGCGTGTCGGATTGCCACGGAGCTCTCATCCGGGCGGGCCTCCGCCGGGGAATGCGCCGCCACCGGACAGGGCGCCACCACCAAGGCTGCCCCCGCGCAGGCCGCCGCCTGCCCCGCTGAGCCTGGAGCCGGTTGGCGAGCTGGACGAGCCCGTCGTGCTGGCTGTGGGTAGGACGATCTCTTCCCCGGCCTTCAGGCCGCTGAGGATGATCGTCGAGCTGTCGCCGGCGAGCCCCGTCGTGACCGCCTGAGTCACGTGCTTGCCCGAGCGCACGACGGTGACGCTGCCGCCGGAGATGGCGGTTGTCGGGACGTTCACGCCTTCGGCCTGCTTGACGACGACTTCGGCAGATGCGCTCATGCCGGCTTTCAAGCCGGATTCAGTCTGGTCGAGCTGGAAGGTGACGTCGTAGCTGACGACCCCGCTGTTGCTCGTGGACAGCTGGTCGACGCTGAGCACGTGGGCAGCGACCTTGCGGCTGCTGAGCGCTTCGATCGTCACCGTGGCGGTCTGCCCGACCTTCACGTTGCCGATTTCCGACTCGCTCAGCGGCACGACGAGCTGCATCGAGCTGAGGTTGCTGATCACCGCGAAGGACGAGCTCGAGGAGCTGCTTGACGATTCCGCCGAGCTGCTCGGCGAGGAACCGCCGCCGGTGGGGGCTGCCGAGGAGCTGCTGCTCGAGGAGCTGCTGGTGCTGGATGCCTTCGTCGTGCCCGTTGCCGAGACGGTTTCGCCGACTTCGCCGGAGAGCGTGACGATCGTGCCGTCCTCCGGCGCATAGAGCTTGGTGTTCTCGACGGCCTGTTCGTCGCTTTTCACCGTCAGCTTGTCGCTCCTGACCGCCGCTTTCGCCGATGCCAGGTTCGCTTCGCGCGTGGCCGTGCTGATCGTCGAGCCCGACGAGGGCGAGCTCGAGCTTTCGCTCGAGCCGCCGGAGGGAGATTCACTCGCTTTCGGCGCCGTGGTTTCGCGCTTCTGCGTCGTCGTCTTGGTCGGCGACTTGCCGGTCGTGGTCGGGGTGGTGCTCGTTGGCGTGGTCGTCGTGCTCGGCGTCGTGGTTGTCGGCGTGGTGGTGGTCGCGCTCGGTGTCGTGGCCGGAGCGCTCGTCGTGGGTGACGGTGTGGCAGCGGCGGCGTACGCGATGTTGCTGGAGGCGGTCGTCGCTTGAGCTGTCGTGCTCGCGCCCGCGGAGCCCTGACCCGAGGAGGTTTCTCCTTCGTTTTCTTCCTCTGAAGCGAGATTGGCTTCGGCGGATTGCAGGCTTGCCTTGGCCTGTTCGAGCGTCACTTCGGCGCTCTGCGGGTCGAGCGTCGCCAGCAGCTGACCCTTTGTCACCTGCTCGCCTTGGCTCACGTGGATGTGCGTGACCGTTCCGCTCGTCTTGAAGCCGAGGTCGAGCTGGCTGGCGGCCTGGATGTTGCCGCTGCCCGAGACGGTCGACTGAACGACGCCCTTCTGGACGGTGGCGGTTCTGGTGCTCTGCGCCGAGCTCTGCGAAGCCACACCGACGCTCGTATAGGCGACGATCACCGCCGCGACGCAGAGCACGCCGAGCGCGATGATGAGCAGCGGGCGTTGATCGCGGATGCCGTCGGCCACGAGGCGAGGATCGAGCCGGCGTACAAGAGCCGCCTAAGGCATCCGTAGGAACAACGTAGGAGTCCCCGCCGGCGGCTTGTCCGGTGAGGCACAATCAGGCCATGAGGATTCTCGGCGGCCATGATCCCGACCCGCGCGGTGCGTTGAGCCGCGGCCTTGCCCACGGCGACCACCACGTGCAGAGCGCCGGCGGCGTCGGCTACGGCCTGCGCGGGCCGTGAGCCTACGCCTGCGCATCGCCGCCGTCGGCGGCGTGGCCGTCGCGCTCGCCGTGCTCGCCGCGGCCATCGGCATCTACCTCGCCGTCCGCTCCGACCTGCGCGGGCAGATCGACCAGTCGCTCACGCAGCGAGCGCAGCAGTTTGTCAGCGCGCCGCCGCCGGGCGATCGCGGTGGGGCATCCGACGATCGACCTCCCGCCGCCGTGATCGGTGCGAAAGCGCTGCGTGCACGCTTGGACGAGCACGGGCCGCTGCCCAACTTCGTCCAGCCCGGACGCTTCGGCGGCGCCGCCGGCTACGTGCAGTTCCTCAGCGCCAAGGGCGTCGTCGACGCGCCCGGCGGCCAGGGCTCGACGCCGAAGATCCCGCCCAGCGCGCGCGATCGGCAGATCGCCGCCTCGGGGCACGGCAGCGCGCTGAGCGACCGCACCGTCAAGGGCACCCACCTGCGCGTGCTCACGCTCGGTACGCCCGCCGCGAGCGGGGGACAGGGCGCGGCCACCGGTACGGCCGGCGCGACGGCCACGGCCGGCGGCGCGGTGATGATCGCCCGCCCGCTCTCGGAGGTCGACCACGATCTGCACCGGATCCTGCTGATCCTGCTGATCGTCGGCATCGCCGGGATCGCGCTCGGCGCCGTGCTCGGTGCGCTCGTGGCGCGCACCGCGCTCGCGCCGATCGCGCGCTTCACGCGCCGCACGGAGTCGCTCGCCGGCGAGCTCGACCTCTCAGAGCGCCTCGACGTGAGCGGCGGCGAGGAGCTCGAGCGGCTGGCCACGAGCTTCAACACGACGCTGGATGCGCTCGAGCGCTCGCTGCTCGCCCAGCGTCAGCTGATCGCCGACGCAAGCCACGAGCTGCGCACGCCGATCGCCTCGCTGCGCGCAAACATCCAGACGCTCGAGGACGCCCACCGCCTGGCGCCCGCCGAGCAGCAGCGCCTGCGCGCCGACATCATCGACGAGCTCGACGAGCTGACGACGCTCGTCGGCGACGTCGTCGAGCTCGCGCGCGGCTCGCGCTCGCCGTCTGAGCGCGGCGAGGTGCGCCTGGACGAGCTCGCCGACGAGGCCGTCGCGCGCACCCGCCGTCGCGGCGAGCTGTGCTTCGAGCTCGACCTGCAGCCGACCGTCGTGCGCGGCGAAGCCGATCGCATCAACCGCGCCATCTCCAACCTGCTCGACAACGCGCGCAAGTGGAGCCCGCCCGGCGGTGTCGTCGAGGTCTCGCTGCGCGACGGCGTGCTGGTCGTGCGCGACCACGGTCCGGGCTTCGGCGAGCACGAGCTCGGCAAGGTGTTCGAGCGCTTCTACCGCTCCGAGAGCGCGCGCAAGCTGCCCGGCTCCGGGCTCGGCCTCGCGATCGTGCGCCAGGCCGCCGAGGCACACGGCGGATTCGCCCGAGCAGCGAACGCCGACGGCGGTGGCGCGCGGATGGAAGTCTCCTTCGGGCCCGTGCTCGAGCTTGCCGCCGAGGCCGGACCGCTCGCGGCGACGACGGGGGAGTAGTCGGCGCCGAGCCGTTGCGGTAGTGTCGGCGACGTGGACAAAGAACGCGCCGTCGGCCTGCTGGCCGGCCTGAGACTGGTCGTCGGGGTCGCCTCCTGGAGCACCCCACGATTGGCCGGCAGGCTGTTCGGGCTGGACGCCGCGGCGAATCCGCAGTCGCCCTACCTGGCCCGTCTGTTCGGCGCGCGCGACGTCGCGCTCGCCTGGGGCGCGATCGGCACCGAGGGCGATGCGCGCAAGCAGTGGCTGACCGCCGGGCTCGCGTGTGACGCGGCGGACGTGCTGGCGGGGATCGCCGGTGGACGTCGTGGATACCTGCCGAAGCTGACGAGCGTGCTCGTCACCGGCACTGCCGCATCGGCGGTTGCGCTCGGCGTGGCTGCCCTGAGCGACGACTGACAGGCTGTCCGGCGGCAGCCGGCGTCGATCGCCGGCAGCCGATGGCCGGCAGCCGCGGCCGTCAGACGGCGACCGAAGCAGGGACGACCTCGGCGAACTTCACCGTGTCGATGAACTGCCGGAAGCGCGCGAGCTTGTCGTCACGGATATCCCAGACGTGGACGACGGGCAGGTCCAGCGCCTTCCCGGTCGCTTTGCCGGTCCCCGTGTAGCGGACGACCGCGGCGACGGTTGTCCCGGATCCCATGTACTCCTCGGGTACCACCGCGAAGCCGTCGACGTCCTCGGCGATCGGGCCGAACACCTTCTGTGCGACGGCCTCGCCGCCGCGGTGCAGCCCCCCGTATGGCATGCCCTCGGCCTCGTACCACTCGATGTCCTCGGCGAATGCGCCGAGCACGGCCGGCACATCGCCTCGCGCGAACGCCTCGTAGACACCCTTGACGAACTCGATGCTCTGCTCGCTCATCGCTCCCCCTTGCTCGGCTGGTTGGGTCTGGAAGCTATCAGCCGGGGAGAGGCCGAGCTCAGGCGCGCCTAGCCCGCCGAGGCCGCCGGTCTGCGCGCCGTCTCGGCGGCCAGCTCGGGCCCGATGAACGGGCGCGAGCGTGACGTACACGAGTTGGGGAGCGAGGCCGGTCGATGTTCTGCACGTGCTCGTGCTCGATGTGGTTGTGCAGCACCTGCCAGATGCCTCCGGCGATGGCCTCGGGCGCGATACCGGGGACTCGAGCGCGCCGGAGCATAGTGGTAGCCGGGTTGCAGGTAGGCGGCGAACGCGTGCAGCCCGGTGTCGCGGATTTCGGTCGCCAGCGGGCTGGCCGCGAACGTGTCGACGACCGTCAGGTGGGCGTGCGCGGGCTCGGAGGCGAGGTAGTCGAGCAGCGCCCGGATTCCGGCCGAGACCCCCATCGGCCAGTCATCGCCCTGCGCTTCGTATGCCTGCACCGCGATGCCCGAGCGCCTGGTGCAGGCCGACCTTTTGCGCGCCGAGGAACGCGTCGTCCTTGGTCGGGTACATCTCGTAGAAGGTCTGATGGGAGACGTTCGCGCGCCTGGCGATCTCTGGGATCGTCAGCCCCGCGAGGCCCTTCTCGGCGACGATCGTGGCGGTCGCGTCGACGATCCGCTCGCGCTGGTTTTTGACGATGAACTGCGCGCGGCAGATCGTGGCGCCCGCTCGGCAGACGCCCCTCCGCTTGGCGCGCGCGCTCGGAGGCGCATCAGCGCGGCCCGGGGGTCGCTTTCCTCATCTCCCTCGGCTTTCCTCGCGCGCGCGGCGGCGGCCGGGAGGCCGAGGCCGGCTGGGGGCTGGCGGGATATGACTCGGCCCACGCGGCGAGCTCGTCCGCGAGCCCGGGCAGCGTCGTCGGCCTGGCCCGGCGCAGGCGCGCGGCCGTCACCTCGCGAATGCCGCCGATCGGATCACCTTCACGGTCAGGTCGGCATCGCGGGGACTCTTGCCGCGAGCTTTTGGGGCGCCCGCTGCGCGGGCGGCGGCGATGCTCTGCTCGAGTGCTCGCAGTCGTGCGATTGCGGCGCTCGAGCGCCTTCGGTCCCGCACCGAAGGCGCCGAGCACCATCAGCGACACAGCCTCCGGCTCGGCCGCAGCCAGCTCGGCGAAGGCGCGCATCGCGCTGCGCAGGCGCTCTCCCGGTGAGCCCTGCGTCTGGTAGACAGCCATGACCGTGCTCGCCGTGCGCTTGGCGATCTCGTCGTAGGCGGCCAAGAACAGCTCTTCCTTGTCGGCATACAGGCTGTAGAACGTCGGGCGTGAGACCCGCGCGAGCTTGGTCAGGTCGAGGATCCGCACCGCCTGATAGCCGCGCTGGGCGATCAGCTCGATCAGCGCCGTCGCAAGCCGTTCGCGCTGGTCGCGGCGCACCTCCTCGGGGTCCAGCCCATGCGCGCCGGTCGGCAGGCGCCGGTAGCGGCCGGACCCCCCGGCCTCGCCTGCCGACGCCGACGCCGTCCGCCCGGAGGTCATCGCTTGTGCCTGCCTCAGTCCGCGTCGCGCCCGGCTCCCGCCCGCCCGTCACGACCGATCCTTCCCGACTTGCCGGCTTGGGCGGTAGGCGTGCCGTTGCTGGCCGGCGCCGCCGTGCTTCCTGCTTCCCCGGCTCGGTTGAAACGACCTCGACTTGACGTCCACGGCCTCCAAAGACTCTAGTTGACTCGAGCCAAACCAGAGTATCAAAGCTTGGGCAAGGCTCGCTCAATCGCGAATCGTCGCGCGAGGTCCCGAGCACCGCGCCGGCGGCGTTCGAGCGCCTGCACGGCGACGTAGGCGCGGGCCCGGCGTGGCGATCGACGTCTCGAAGCCGCTCGTGGGCGCGCTCGGCGACGGGCGTCAGCTGGGTGGGCGAGCCGCCCGCGAGCACGCGCCAGGTCGGCGACACGCGTGGCCCCGTTCCAGCTCGCGTACACCGTCACGCGGCCGCTCGAGCTCGCGGCGATCGCCGCGATCGCGGGCGCGCGCGGCGGGCGTGCCCGTCCAGGGGAAGCGGTAGGCGCGATAGGACTGGTAGGAGCCGTGCCAGTGCGCGTCGTACAGCAGCTGCCCGCCCGCGCTGAACTCCGAGAAGTACGGCTCCGAGCCCCATCCGACGAACACGTCGCCGCCGGCCAGCTGTCTGGATGTTGCCCTGGCTGTCGGACGACAGTCGCCGCGGCTGTGCTCGTACTGGCGCGACAGCGTGTCGGTGCGAGTCGCTGCGGGTCGAGCGCGAGCACGAGCGCCCGCGACTGCGGGTGGACCTTCGGCACCGCGCCGTTGTCGAACACGCTGATCGTGCCGTCGGGCTGCACGGTCGCGTCGTGCTGGTAGGCGCGTGTCGCGGCCCGAGCCGAGCTTGACGTCGCGGTGGTGGCCGCCGATCGTGCTCGCCACGCGCCCGCTGGTCGTGTTCAGCTCGTACATCGCCCACGTGTTGCGCGCCGGATCAGCGTCGTCGCCGTCGGCGCGCTGGTCGATCGAGTTGATGTGGAAGTAGTCGAACGGCCACGTCTGTGCTCGCGTGCGTCGGGCGAGGCTGTAGGAGTCGCCCAGCGGCGACGTGGTCGAGGCTGTGCCACTCGCGCCGCACGAGCCCCGTCGCGCAGGTCGATTTCCTGGAACACGCTGTCGGTCACCGCGCCGCCGCTCGGCCCGCCGACGACCGAGAGGTTGCAGTCGATCGGGTTGAACACCGTCAGCAGCGCCGTGCCCTGCGGCGTGATGTGAAGTCGTGCAGGTCGGCCTTGTAGCCGTTGCCGGCGTGCACGCGGCCGATCTGCTGGTAGGAGCGGTCGGCAGATCATCTCTTCGCCCTGGCCGAAGCCCTGCGGCGGGATGTAGCCCTGCCACCAGGTCAGCACCGGCTGGCCGCCGAGCTGCTGCACCTGCAGGTTGGTCGCCGCCGAGCGTTCTTCGGCAGCGGGTGGAACCAGACGAGGTTGCCGGCTTCGTCGAAGATCATCGGTCCGCTGGCGGCCCCGGCCCGTGAGTAGGGCGCGGTGAAGATGTCGCCCGGCGGCTCTGCCCCGGCGTGCGCGTGGTCACGCCAGCCCGGCGGTTCGAGGCTGGGCGCGGAGTGGAAGTGCTGCTTCTCGTTGTAGTCCCTGCCCGACGGCTTGGCGAGGGCTTGGATAGGGCAGCATGTCCTGCGTGGCGACGACGAAGTGGAAGGCGAACGGATGCGTGCTCGAGCCGCTGCGCAGCTGTCCGCGTACGGTGACCGTCTCGCCTGCGGTGAACGGATGCGTCGAGCACGAAGCTGGCGCCGTCGCCCTGGGAGTAGGCGCGCAGGCGTCCGGTGTGCGATCCGCTGCTCGATCCGCTCACGCTGACGCGGAGAGCGCGGCGGCGGGCGACTCCGAGCGAGGCTGATCTGCGTGCGCGCGTAGGCGTCGTAGGAGTCGGGCAGCGGGCGCGACCGCCAGACGTGGTGCCGCGGCAGCATCGCCGAGCGCGTTCAACTGTGCTGGCATGCAGCGCGCCGCCGCCGGCGCGCGAAGGCGGCCTCCTCGGCGTTGATCCGCCGTGAGCCGCAGCGCGAGCGTCGACGGTGCTGAGCCGATTGCGCCGACCAGCCCGCCGAGCGACGAGTCCTTGCGCAGCTTGCTGTGCCTCGCGAAGCTTCGAACACGCTCAGAACACGGGCGTCTCGCGTGTAATCGCCGAAGACCTGCTGCAGCGACTCGACGATCTCGCCCTCGGAGGCGTGCGCGCGGGCGCAGTCGAGCAGCGGCTCCATCAGGTTGCGCTCGGCGTGCGCCGCGTCCTCGCGCAGCGCCGCGAGCGTGCGCCTCGACGGCGGCGCCGTCGCGCCGCGCGCGCGCGGCTCTGCAGGCGGTCGAGCTGCTTGCGCTCGAGCGCCGGGATCGATCGCGCAGCGTCGGGATCGGCTCCTCGTCCTCGACCACGTAGCGGTTGACGCCGACCACGACGCGCTCGCCGGCGTCGATCTCGCTGCTGCAGCGTCGAACGCGGCGTCGGCGATCTCGCGCTGCGGGTAGTTGCGCTTGACCGCCTCGACCATCCCGCCGAGCTCGTCGATCTTGGCGAAGTACTCATAGGCGCGCTGCTCCATCTCGTCGGTCAGCGCCTCGACGAAGTAGGAGCCGCCGAGCGGGTCGGCCGTGGCGGCGACGCCGGTCTCGTGCGCGATCACCTGCTGCGTGCGCAGCGCGACCGTGACGGCCTCCTCGGTCGGCAGCGCGAGCGCCTCGTCGTAGGAGTTGGTGTGCAGCGACTGCGTGCCGCCGAGCACGCCCGCGAGCGCCTCGATCGCGGTGCGCACGATGTTGTTGAGCGGCTGCTGCGCGGTCAGCGAGACGCCGGCGGTCTGCGTGTGAAAGCGCATCAGCCACGAGCGCTCGTTCTTCGCGCCGAAGGTCTCGCGCAGCTCGCGCGCCCAGATGCGCCGCGCGGCGCGGTACTTGGCGATCTCCTCGAAGAAGTCGATCTGCGCGTTGAAGAAGAACGACAGCCGCGGCGCGAACTCGTCGACGTCGAGGCCCCGCTGCGACGGCCTGCTCGACGTAGGTGAGACCGTCCTTCGAGCGTGAACGCGAGCTCCTGCTGCGCGGTCGAGCCGGCCTCGCGGATGTGGTAGCCGGAGATCGAGATCGGGTGCCAGCGCGGCATCTGCCGCGTGCACCACTCGATCATGTCGCCGCACAGCCGCATCGCGGGGTCGATCGGGAAGCACCACTCCTTCTGCGCGATGTACTCCTTGAGGATGTCGGCCTGGATCGTGCCCGACAGCCGCTCCGGGGAGACGGGACCGGCGGCGCTCGTGCCGGCCTCGGCGGCGGCCACGTAGAAGGCGAGCATGATCGCGGCGGGCGCGTTGATCGTCATCGACACGCGACACCTCGCCGAGGTCGATGCCCGCCGAACAGCGTCTGCATGTCGTCGAGCGTGTCGACCGCGACGCCCTCGCGGCCGACCTCGCCGAGCGAGCGCGGCGTGGTCGGAGTCGTGGCCCATCAGCGAGGGCATGTCGAACGCCGTCGAGAGCCCCGTCTGGCCGTGCGTCGAGCAGGTAGTGGAAGCGCTCGTTGGTCTCCTCGCTCGGTGCCGAAGCCGGCGAACTGGCGCATCGTCCACAGCCGCCCGCGATACATCGACTCGTAGATCCCGCGCGTGAACGGGTAGGCGCCGGGGCGCCCGATCGGGTCCTGCTCGGAGCCGATGCCCGGGGGCAGGTCGGCGTCCGTGTAGAGCTCGCGCACGGGCTCGCCCGAGAGCGTCTTGAACTCGGCCGCGGCCTCCTGGGAGGGGGGCTTGGCACTAACCGCCATGCACGAATGCTACCGGCGCGCTCACCGCATCCCGGCGTGCGCGCCCGCAGGCGGGCCTCCGCACGGACGCCCGGGTGGACGCCCGCTTGGGCGGGCCGGCCTCAGAGCAGCGAGACGGCGCCGGCGGCGGCGAGCTTCATCGTCCAGCTGTGCTGAGCGACGATCGCGCCGTCGGCGAGCACGACGACGCCGACGCGCACCTGCAGGCGCCCGCGCCGCTTCAGCCGTGCGACGGCGTGGCGCGTGAGCGGGATCCGCACGTGCATGCCCTGGCCGCCGCGGAGCTTGCTCGTCGCCGAGCCGAGCACGGCTGCGGCCTCGCCGAAGCCGCTGCCGGAATCGCGCGCGGTGCCTGCCGGTACGAGGAAGCTCAGCGTTTCGCAGTCGAGCGCGCTCGCCGGGCACTGCACGTCTGCGCCGGGGTCGAGCGTGGCGCGGCCGAGCAGCTTGTAGAGGCGCGGCGCGCGTCGCGGCCGTGAGCGGGGACGGCAGCGTCGGTGCCTGCGCCGCTCCCGCGGTAACCGCGGCGGACACGGGGGCGGGCGCCGGTGCGGGCGTTGCGGGCGCGGGCGTGCTCAGGGGCGGCATCGACAGCGATGGGTCGGCTTCGTCGGCGCCCTGGATTCCGATGCCGTCGATCCCGGCGACGTTGATCGCGGGGGTGTTCGTGATGAACAGCATCGCGGCGCTCTTCTCACCGAGCGTCGTCGGCTGGAAGCCGACGGTCACGGCGCACGATTCGCTCGGGGAGAGGATCCGCCCGCTGCAGGAGTCGGCGCGAACGGGGAACATCAGCGGCGTGCCGGTGACGAGGAACGAGCGCTGGATGTAGAGCAGGTAGTCGCCGGTGTTGGTCACGGTGAAGGTGTGCTGCGCGGAGTGTCCGAGCGCGACGTTGCCGAGCAGCGCCTGGGTCGTGTCGAGCGTCATCTGCGGGCCGTGCAGGCCTTCGCCCGACAGCGGGACGACGATCGGCCCGTCGGCGGAGTCGCTCTGCACGACGAGCGAGGCCGTGCGCGCGCCGGTGGCGCTCGGGCGGAAGCGGATGCCCATGCCGCAGCTGTTGCTCGGCCCCATCTGATCGTTTTCGCAGTTGCCCCATTCGACGGCGAAGTCGGCGGCGTCGGGGCCGGTGATCGAGACCGATTGCAGCTGCGTGCCGAAGTCGGAGCTGTTCTGGATGTCGAGCGATTGGCTCTCGTTGTTTTCGCCTTCGAAGGATTCGGGCGGGTTGTAGGGGATCGGCGAGAAGGTGAGCTGGCTCGGGCTCGGCGACGGTGTGCCGGTCGCGGCGCTCGCGGAGATCGGCACTTCGGCGGACACTTCCCCGGCCGATTCGTCGAGCGTGAGGAGCGCGAGCGTCGCGGCGTAGGCGCCGCGTGCGCCGGGCGTGAAGACGACTTCGAGCGAGCAGTTTTCACCGGCGCCGACGAAGTTGCCGGTGCAGCCGTCGTTGACGATCTGAAAACCCGATGGGTCGGCGCCGGAGAGCTCGGCGGCCGTGACGAGCAGCGTCCCGGAGGTGTTGTTCGTGAACTTCACGTTCTGCTGCGGATTGCCGCCGAAGTGCAGATCGACGGCGCCGTATTCGAGCTGCGCGGGGGCGGCTTCGATGAACGGCTGCGCCGACGCCGGCGCGGTGAGGAGCAGCATCGAAAAGGACACGAGTGCTGCGAGCGGAACGCTTCGCTTGAACATCTACTACCCCCGGATTGATTGGCCGGCATTGCCCCGGCTCGATGAGGGGGTCTCGGCGTGTGCGCAGGTTTGCTGAGCGCTGCACGGAACTGCCCGTGCGCGGTGTGGTGTGATGCGCAGGTGTTGTGCAGATGACGCCCGAGGGCTCGCCTCATGCCGAGTTGCGCCGGTTGATCGGGGCGGAGCACGTGCTCGAGGCGCCGGCGAGCTCGCCGTACAACAACGACATGGCGCGCCGCCGCGGCCTGCAGGGGCGCGCGGACGTGGTGGCGCTGCCGGGCAGCGCCGCAGCGAGGTGGCCGAGGTGGTGGCGCTGGTGCTACGCGCACGACGTGCCGATCGTCCCGCGCGGCGGAGGCACGGGCCTGCTCGGCGGCGCGGTGCCGAGCGCGGGCGGCGTGGTGCTCTCGCTGGAGCGCCTGCGCGCGGTGCGCGAGCTCGAGCCGGCGCTGTGGCGGATGCTGCCGGAGGCGGGCGTGCGCACGAGCGAGGTGCAGCGACTGGCGCGCGAGAACGGGCTGTTCTTCGGCCCCGACCCGGGCGCGGCGGAGCAGTCGCAGATCGGCGGCAACGTGGCGACCAACGCGGGCGGCCCGCACGCGCTGAAGTACGGCGTGACGGGCTCGTGGGTGGCGGGCGTGGAGGCGGTGCTGGCGCCGGGCGAGCTCGTGCAGATCGGCGGCTGGGCGCGCAAGGACGTGGCGGGCTATGACCTGAGGAGCCTGTTGATCGGCTCGGAGGGGACGCTGGGTGTGATCACGGCGGTGCGACTGCGGCTGCGCCCGGCGCCGCAGGCGCGCCTCGCGCTGGTCGCGCTGCTGGCGCCGTCGGGCGAGGGCGCGGACGCGGCGGCGAACGACACGGCGGCGGGCTGCCAGGCGATGCAGGACGTGCTGGCGGCGGGGATCGAGCCGGCGGCGATGGAGTTCATCGACGGCGCCACGCTGGCGCTCGTGGCCGGCGGCTACCCGGGCGAGCTTCCGGCGCAGGCGGGCTTCGCGCTGCTGATCGAGCTCGACGGCTCGCGGTCAGACGTGGAGCGCGACAGGGACTCGCTGCTCGAGGTGCTCGGCGCAGGCGCTGGCGCTGGCCCGGGCGGGGATGCGGGCGGCGATGCGGCAGCCCGCGCGGGCGGTGCGCCGGCGATCGAGCAGTTCGCGGATGGGGCTGAGGCGGCGGCGCTGTGGCGCTGGCGGGACGGCTTCAACGGCGTGGTCACGGCGGCGCGCGGGGGCAAGGTGAGCGAGGACGTGGCGTTTCCGCCGGAGCGGCTCGGCGAGGGGCTGGTGCGCTTCGCGCAGATCGCGGCAGGCCACGGCGTGCGCTCGTGTGCGTGGGGCCACGGGGGCGAGGGCAACGTGCACGCGACGGTGCTCGTCGATCCGGCGAGCGAGGCGGAGCTGGACGCGGCGGAGGCGGTCGGGGCGGAGCTGTTCGAGCTGGTCTGGGAGCTGGGCGGCTCGATCGCGGCGGAGCACGGCGTGGGCGCGCTGAAGTCGGGCCTGCTTGGCGGGGCAGTGGGACGCGCGGGCGGTGGCGCTGCACGAAGAGATCAAGCGCGCGTTCGACCCGAAGGGCCTCTTCAACCCGGGCAAGAAGCTGGCGCGCCCGGCGCAGGCCCACGGCTCGGCTCGCAACTGAGAGGATGGCCGGGCGATGACGCTGGTGAGCGAGCTGGAGCTGCCGAGCTTCGACCACACGGACCCGGAGATGCGCGGCGAGCGCTTCCATGAGGCGATGGCGGCCGTGCGCGACCCGGCGGGGGCGGACGAGCGCGCGGTGGCGGACGGCGGCGTGTGGCTGGCGCAGGTCCCGTTCGGCTACATGACGCTCGACCGCGAGGGCGGCGAGTTCTTCCTGCGCACGCGCAAGGCGATCTTCCCGGGGATGAAGATCGCGGAGATCTTCGGCGTCAGCGAGGGGCCGCTGTATGAGCAGATGCGGCGCAACATCCTGCACGTCAACGGCGCCGATCACACGCGCCTGCGCAGCCTGGTCAACCCGGCGCTGTCGCCGCGCGCGGTGGAGCGCTACAGGCCGGTGATGCGCGAGTTCCTCGACGAGCTGCTGGCGCAGGCGACGGCCGGGCGCGAGCGAGGGCGAGGAGGTGCGCTGCGACTTCGTGCAGGCCTTCGCCAAGCCGTATCCGTCGCTGGCGATCGCGACGGTGATGGGGGCGCCGCTGGAGGATGCGCCGCGCCTGCACCACTGGTCGAACGTGATCCAGCGCCAGTTCGACGCGGTCAGCATGGCGAGCGAGATCGATGTGATCGACGAGGCGGTGCGCGAGTTCTACGAGTACGCCCAGGCGCTCGTGCTGGCGCGGCGCGAGGACCCGAGCGACGACCTGATCTCGAAGCTGATCGCGGCGACTGCGGCGGGCGAGGACGGCGAGCTCGAGCGGCTGTCGGACGTGGAGTGCATCAACCTCGTGTTCAACGTGCTCGTGGGCGGGGTGGACACGAGCCAGAGCCAGCTGGCCCATGCGATCCGGCTGCTGGCCCAGCACCCGGAGCAGCTGGCGCTGCTGGCGGCAGAGCCGGCGTTGGCGGATGCGGCGGTCGAGGAGGCGCTGCGCTACGAGCCGATCACGCCGTTCACGGCGCGCATCGTGGTCGAGGACGTCGAGCACCGCGGCGTCGAGTTCCCGGAGGGCACGGTCGTGATGGTGTGCGCGTTCACGGGCAACCGCGAGCTCGAGCCGGACGCGGCAGGCAAGCATGGCGCGGACGCATTCGACATCACGGCCGACCGCGGCCGCGCGCGGCCGCTGACGTTCGGCGCGGGCGTGCACTACTGCCTCGGCGCCAACCTGGCGCGCGTGGAGCTGCAGGAGGGCCTGGCGTTCCTGTCGCAGCGCCTGCACGGCCTGCGCCTCGACGGCGAGCCCGTGTTCGAGGGCGTCTCGGGCATCTACGGCCTGGCCGAGCTGCCGATCGCCTTCACCGCCTGACCGCGCCCGACGCCGGCCGTGGGCGCCGCAGCAGCCGTCCCCGCTCGGCCGTCTATTTCTATTAATTAATTGGAGACACGAAAGCGCGCGCGTGTCCCGCCGTTCCCGGCGTCCGTCACCGAAGCTGTCGTCCTCGCCGCGGCGGTGAGAGATTGGGGAGGGGGTCACGACGGCCCCGGCACCGACATAGGGTGAGATGCGCATACGGACATTCATGGGGGTCGTGGGAGCGAGCTTGGCCGTCGGCCTGCCTGGCGGTGTCGCGCGGGCCGGCGAGTACCACGTGTACTCCTGCCGGATGCCCGACGGGGAGAGCGCGCCGGCGGATGGGTGGAGCGGGTCGAAGACGCGGGAGCTGCGTACAGCTATGCGCTGAAGACACGTGTGCGTCGCCGGCGGGGCGACTGGTCGCTGCGCTTGGCGACGAGACGACTCACGAGGCCAACATCGACCACGCGACATGGAGCTTTCACCGCTCCATCGGGAGCCTCGATTGGTCACGCAGCATGCTTTGGCGCGCGGGTGATTCCGCAGGCGGCTCGGCGATAAATGCCACAGTTATCAGCTCTGGCTGGCTGGCCCAACGGACTCGTAGCGTATTCGATGAATGCTCTACCTCATTGGGCTGCGGGAGTCGGGGCGACTGCGACCACCCGCTCGCTCCGAAAATCTCGTAACGGTTCCCCCAAGCAGACCTCTTGGGACTCGTCCCTCTACGCGACCGCTTCCTGTGGAGGCGTCTCTGGAATACAAATGCCCGGCGACGAAAGGCGACGCCAACGGCTACGCAGCCGCCCTCTACGTCTACGCCGCCGACATCACGCTCGAGCAATCCGAAGGGCCACACGCGAGCGGCGTGGGCGGCGAACTGACGAGCGCGCCGACGCTGCGCGGGGCGATCCCCGTGTCGTTCGACGCGACCGATCCGGGGTCGGGCGTGTGGCAGGCCGTGTTCAGCGTCGACGGCCGCGTCGTGCAGCGCACCGTGGTCAACGACAACGGAGGGCGCTGCCGCGACGTCGGGCAGACCTCGGATGGGCTGCCCGCGTTCCTCTACGTGCAGCCCTGCGCGCAGTCGCTCAGCGCCGACGTGGCCTTCGACTCGACCGCGGCCGCCAACGGCGCGCATCGCCTGAGCGTCAGCGTGATCGACGCCGCCGGCAACGCCGCGCCCGTGCTCGACCGGGCCGTGACGATCGACAACCCTCCTCCGCCCGGCACACCCAACGGCGTCAACGCCTCCGCTCAGGCAAGGCTGGCCGTGGGCTGGGCCGGCACCGCCAAGACGAGCGCGCTTGGGCGCTTCTCCCGTGGGCGCATGCTGTCCGGGCGCCTCACGACCGTCGGCGGCGAGCCGATCTCGGGCGCTGCCATCGACGTGCGCGCGACGCCAGCCTACGCAGGAGCCAAGCCGCTGACGATGGCCAGCCCGCGCACCGACGCCGACGGTCGCTTCAGCCTGAGCGTGCCTGCCGGGACCTCGTCGCGCACGCTGCGCTTCGCCTACCGCGCCCACCTCGACGATGCGCGACCTGCCGCGACCGGTGCGCTTCAGCTCGTCACGCGCGCCCGCATAGCGCTGCGCGTCTCGCCGCACACGGCCGGCGCCGGCAGCAGCATCTTCTTCCGCGGCCGTCTGCGCGGCGGCCCGATTCCGCGCGGCGGCAAGCAGCTCGTGCTCGAGGCGCGCTCGCCCGGCAGCGCCTGGATCCAGTTCAAGGTCGTCCGCACCGATGCCCGCGGGCGCTACCGCGCCTCCTACCGCTTCAAGTTCCCCGGCCCCGCCGACTACCGCTTCCGCGTGCGCTCCGAAGCCGAGTCCGACTACCCGTATGCCGCCGGGTCCTCGAACGTCGTTGGCGTGCACGAGCGATAAGGGTTCGCCACCGGCCACCAGCGCTGACGCTGCTGCGCCGCGCTACCCGACGCTCCGTCTAGGGTTATCGCCTTCGTGAGGGTGAGAGATCCATTGGGAGGACGACGGTCGCTCTGTCAGCGCGTGCTCGCGCCGATGCTCGCCCTCGTGCTTTCGGGCGCGCTGCTGGGAGCCACGGCAACGGCCGCCTCGGCCGTGACGATCTCGCCCCTGAACGGCACGCCCGACGCCTCGCCCGGCACGCAGATCAGCTTCCTCGGCGCCCCCGCCAAGCAGATCTCCCACGTCTCGGTCGTCGGCTCGCGCAGCGGAAGCCACAGCGGCTCGCTGCGCTCCTACGCGAGCGCCGCCGGAGCCAGCTTCGTCCCGGCGCGCGGCTTCGTCGAAGGCGAGCGCGTGACGGCGAGCGCGACCGTCGGCCGCGCGCACGTGGGCACGACCTTCTACATCGCGCGGCTCGTCAGCTACCCGCTCGGGCCGAGCCGCACGCCGCCCCCGGCCAAGGCCGGCGCCAACCAGAGCTTCGTCACGCAGCCGACGCTGCAACCGCCGACCGTCCGGATCACGGCGAGCTCGCGCGACGGCCGCGCCCGGCGACATCTTCCTCACGACCAACTCCGGCCGCGGTCAGAACGGTGCGCTGATCATCAACGGCGGCGGAGCGCTCGTGTGGTTCAAGCCGGCGGCCACCGGCAACTCGATGACCAACCTGCAGGTGACCAGCTACGAAGGCAAGCCCGTGCTCGCCTACTGGGAAGGGCACATCGACCTCGGCGTCGGCTTCGGCAGCGACACGCTGCTCGGCAGCGACTACAAGCCCGTCGCCACGATCCACGCCGGCAACGGCTACTACGCCGACCTGCACGAGCTGCAGGTGACGCCGCAGGGCTCGGCCTACCTGACCGCCTACACGCTCGTGCGCGCCGACCTCTCCTCCGTGCACGGGTCCAAGGACGGCGCGCTGCAGGACGCCGTCGTGCAGCAAGTCGACATCAAGACGGGCCTCGTGATGTTCGAGTGGCACACCTACGGCCACGTCTCACTCGACGACTCCTACGCCAACGACCCGCGCGACCCCAACCGTCCATGGGACTTCTTCCACCTCAACTCGATCGCGCCCGACCCGTGGGGCGACGGCAACTTCCTGATCTCCTCGCGCAATACCTGGGCCGTGTACGAGATCAACGGCCAGAGCGGCGCCGTCGAGTGGCGCATCGGCGGCAAGAAGCCGAGCTTCCGCATGGGCTCTGGCACGGGCACCGCCTACCAGCACGACGCGCGCTGGCAGCCCGACCACACGATCACGATCTTCGACAACGGCGCCGTGCCGAAAGCGCACGCGTACTCGCGCGCGATCCACGAGCAGATCGACTTCAAGCACCGCACCGTCAAGCTGCTCAGCCGCGACGTGCGCACGCCCGCGATCCTCTCCGGCAGCCAGGGCAACGACCAGGTGCTCGCCAACGGCGACTGGTTCGTCGGCTGGGGCGAATCGCCGTACTTCACCGAGTTCAACGCCGCCGGCCAGACCGTGTTCGACGCCCACCTGCCCTACCCGGCGCAGGTGTACCGCTCCTATCGCTTCGAATGGAACGCCGTCCCTGCGGCGGTGCCCTCGATCGCGCTGAAGGCGGCAGGGGCGGCCACGACCGTCTACGCAAGCTGGAACGGCGCGACCGGTGTGCGCAGCTGGCGCGTGCTCGCCGGCGCCGACCCGGCCACGCTTGCGACCGTCGCCGAAGTGCCCTCCGGCGGATTCGAGACGGCCGCGACCGTCCCCAGTGCCGCGCCCGTGTTCGCCGTGCAGGCGCTCGGCGCCGGCGGCGAAGTGCTCGGCGGCTCGCACGCGATCAGCCGTTGAGCGCCGGCGCCGCGCGCACGGCGCCTGCACGCGGTCGTCAATAGGCTGCGCGCCGTGAAGGCCGTGATCCTGGCCGGCGGCTTCGGCTCGCGACTGAGCGAGGAGACCGCCGTGCGCCCCAAGCCGATGGTCGAGATCGGCGGCAAGCCGATGCTGTGGCACGTGATGAAGATCTACGCCACGCACGGCATCGAGGACTTCGTCATCTGCCTCGGCTACAAGGGCTACCTGATCAAGGAGTACTTCGCCAACTACCAGCTGCACACGGGCGACGTCTCCTTCGACCTGGCCACCGGCGCGATCGAGCTGCACCGCCCGGCCCCCGAGCGGTGGCGCGTGACGCTGGTCGAGACCGGCGAGCGGACGATGACCGGCGGCCGCCTGCGCCGTGTGCTGCCCTACCTCGGAGACGAGGACTTCTGCTTCACCTACGGCGACGGAGTCTCCGACGTCGACGTGCGCCAGTCGATCGCCTTCCATCGCGAGCAGGGCCGGCGCGCGACCGTGACCGCCGTGCAGGCGCCCGGGCGCTTCGGCGCACTCGATCTCGACGGCGAGCGCGTGCGCGACTTCGAGGAGAAGCCGCACGGCGAAGGCGGCTGGATGAACGGCGGCTTCTTCGTGCTCTCGCCCGAGGTCGCGCGCTACCTGCACGACGACGAGACCGTCTGGGAGCAGGAGCCGATGCGCGCGCTCGCGCGCGAGGGCGAGCTCGCCTGCTACCGCCACGAGGGCTTCTGGCACACGATGAACACGCTCAGCGAGCGCCACGAGCTCGAGCAGCTGTGGCAGTCGGGCGCGCCGTGGAAGACGTGGGAGTAGTCGACCCCGGGTTCTGGCGCGAGCGCCGCGTGCTCGTGACCGGGCACTCCGGCTTCAAGGGCGTCTGGCTGACGCTCTGGCTGCAGCGGCTCGGCGCCCGCGTGAGCGGTTTCGCCGGGCCGCCGCCGAGCGACCCCTCGCTGCATGCGCTTGCGCGAGCCGGCGAGGACGTCGAGAGCTTCGAGGGCGACGTGCGCGACGCGCAGGCGCTCGAGCGCGCAGTCGCCGCCGCCGCCCCCGAGGTGATCGTCCACATGGCCGCGCAGGCGCTCGTGCGCCGCTCCTTCGAGGATCCGCGCGAGACGTATGAGATCAACACGATGGGCACCGTCAACCTGCTCGATGCCGTTCGCCGCCGTGGCGAGAGCGTGCGCGCCGTCGTCGTCGTCACCTCCGACAAGTGCTACGAGAACCGCGAGTGGGAGTGGGGCTACCGCGAGGACGAGCCGCTCGGCGGCTTTGACCCGTACTCGAGCTCCAAGGGCTGCGCCGAGCTCGTGACGAGCGCCTTTCGCAGCTCCTTCTTCGCCGATCCCGACGGGCCGCGTGTCGCCTCCGCCCGCGCCGGCAACGTGATCGGCGGCGGCGACTGGGGCGCCGATCGGCTCGTGCCCGACCTGATGCGCGCCGCGCTCGCCGGCGAGCAGCTGCGCGTGCGCAACCCCAACTCGATCCGCCCCTGGCAGCACGTGCTCAACCCGCTCAGCGGCTACCTGCTGCTCGCCCAGGCGCTGTGCGAGGACGCCGACTGCGCGACCGCCTGGAACTTCGGCCCGTCCGAGCACGACGCGCGCCCGGTCGGCTGGCTCGTGGAGCGGTTGGCCGAGCAGTGGCCCGGAGGGCTCAGCTGGAGCCTGGACGACGGTCCCCATCCGCACGAGGCGCGCTACCTGAAGCTCGACTCCTCGCGCGCACGCTTGCGCCTGGGCTGGCGCCCGCCCGTCGAGTTGGCTGACGCGCTTGCGAGCATTGTCGCGTGGTATCGCGCGCTGCAGGAGCAGCAGGACATGCGCGAGGTGACGCTCGCGCAGATCGACAGCCTGCCGGCGGCGTGAGCGCGAAGCCTGCGAGCCGCGTCGGGATCGACGCGAGCCGGCGTAACCTGCCGCGGCGGATCGGAGTCAACGCGGTCTTCCTCGAGCCGCCGATGGGCGGCCTCGAGACCTACGTGCGCGCCGCCCTGCCGGAGCTCTTGCGCCTCGCGCCAGACACCCGCTTCAGCGTGTTCTGCAACACGCGAGGGCTCGAGCAGCTGCGCGAGGAGCCCTGGAGCGACGAGGTCGATTTCGTCACCCACCGGCTGTTCGACGCGCGTGGCCTGAAGGCGATCTCCGAGATGACCGTCCTCGGCGCGCTCGCTTCCAGGCGCGTAGACCTGCTGCACAACGTCGCCTTCACGGCGCCGCTGAGAACGCGGGCGGTCAACGTCGTGATGCTGCCCGACGTGATCTGGATCGTCGCTCCCGACGAGGATCGCGCGGCGACGATGCGGCTGTGGCGCGCGATCGTGCCGCCGATCGCGCGCAGGGCCGATCGCGTGATCGCGATCTCGCAGGCGAGCGCCGAGGAGATCGTGCGCTTTCTGCCGGTCTCGCGCGAGCGGATCGACGTGGTTCCGCTGGGACCGGGCGTCGAGGCGATCGCCACGCCGAGCCAGGAGGAGCCGCTGCGCGAGCGCCTGGCACTCGGCGATGGACCGATCGTGCTCACCGTCTCGGCGAAGAAGGCGCACAAGAACCTCGCACGGCTGGTCGAGGCGATGCGGCTGGTGACCGAGCGCAACCCGACGGCGATGCTCGTCCTCCCGGGCCGGCCCACCGCGCACGAGGGCGAGCTGCGCGCCTTGGCGGCCAGGCTCGGCTTGACGGCGAACGTCGCCTTCCCACCGTATGTCGATGCAGCTGATCTCGAGGGCCTCTACGCGGCTGCAAGCTGCTTCGTGCTGCCGTCGCTCAACGAGGGCTTCGGCCTGCCGATCCTCGAGGCGATGCGACGGGGCGTGCCGGTCGCTTGCGCGAACGTCTCTGCGATGCCCGAGGTGGCAGGAGACGCCGCGCGCTACTTCGACCCGCTCGAGGTCCACGAGATCGCCGCTGCCCTGTGTGAGCTGCTCGAGGATCGCGACCTCGCTGCGCGTCTTGTCGAGTCTGGCCGTCAACGCGCCAGGGCATTCTCCTGGACCAGGACCGCTGAGCTGACGCTGGACAGCTTCGAACGAGCTTGGCACGCTCGCCGCGCAGGCTGAGCTCGCCTGCGCAGGCTGAGCTCGCCGCCGCCGGTTACTGTTCACGCGGTGCCGCCGGCGTTCGCAACCCGACAGTTCCGCAGCCTGCGCGTGCGCCTCCCCCAGCCGTGGTCACGGAACCTCGGTCGGCTCGCCTATCTGCCGCAGCTACTCAAGGGAGACCCGAGCACGCGTCGTGAGTTCGCGGAGGAACCGCTGATCGAACGGCTGGTGCATGGACGCGAACCGCTCGATGCCGTCGGACTCGGCCTGACCGAGCGCGTGGTCGAGATTCCGTGGGTGCTGCGATCGCTTCCCGACGCGGCGGGAACGCGCGTGCTCGACATCGGCACGGCGTTCGCGCCGATGGTCTACAAGCGGTTGCTCGTCAGGCAGTCGCAAGCGGTCGAGGTCGCCGATCTCGCCGACGCGGATATCGTCGGCTTGCCCAGTCACGTCGCCGACGTCCGCAACCTGCCCTTCGCGGATGACGCCTTCGACGTAGCGATCTGCGTCTCCACGCTCGAGCACGTCGGCATGGACAACACCAACTACAACGTCGCGAGCGGCGGTGGCGGTGACGCGGACGCTCTGCGCGAGCTCGGTAGGGTCGCGCCGACCGTGCTCGTCACGGTGCCGTCGGGCGCCGACGCGGACATGGGCTGGCAGCGGCAGTACGCGCCAAGCACGTTCCGGCGCGTCGTCGACCAGGCCGGTCTGACGGTGGCTCGCTTGGAGGTCTTCGCCCACGACCCGACAAGCGGTTGGGGCCCGGCGCACGAGGACACGATCGGCGATCTCAGCTACGGCGAGCGCACCGTCGCAGCAGCCGCGATCACCTGCGCCGAACTGAAGCGCCGCTGAAAGCGCCGGCGGCGGGGCGACCGGCGTGGCGGGGCGTTCAGCGAGCAGGCGAGCCCGCTACACAGCCCCCTGCCACTTGCGTCGGAAGTAGCGCTCGTTGCGTACGTGGATCGAGCGCAGCAGCTCGGAACGTCCGTTGTGGCGGATCCGTTTCCACGGGTTGCTGACCGAGATCCCGTACTCGTGCTCGACGTCGATGCCGGCGACGGCGTAGCAGGTCAGTCCGAGCCGCTTACGCGCGTCGGTGCAGAAGTCGACCTCCTCGTAGGAGCACGGCGCGTAGGCCTCGTCGAAGCCGCCGAGCGCCTCCGCACACCTCGCGGCGCACGGCGAAGAGGTACCCCGAGACGACGTCGCACGCCCGCAGCTCGCCCGCTTGCAGGCCAGACAGGTCGAGCCGCTCGAGGTGCTTGGGGGCGCTCAGGTCCCACAGCGTGCCGTCCGGCCCGACGACGCCGGCCTCCGGCCGCGTCGTCAACACCTCGTGCATCATCGCGAGCGCGAGCGGCCCGAGTAGGACGTCGTCGTTGGCGAACACGAGCACGCGTCCGCGAGCCGCCGATGCCGCCGCGTTCCACCCCGGAGAGACGCCGCGATTCTCACCGAGGTCGACCGCCGTCGCCGTGCGGGGAACGAGCGCGTCGTCCGCCGAGATGCCGTTGAGCGCGACCACGAGCTCTCCGCTGAGGCCGTCGAGCGCAGGCGCGATCGTTGCGTCGAGCGTCGCGAGGTTGGGCTCGCCGTGCGCGCGGTAGACCGGCACGCACACCGAGACCTCGACGTCGCCCGTCACGTCGCGTTGTGCGCCAGCACGTACCACTGGCCGGCGAGGAACTCGGTGGAGCGTCCGCGCGTGAGCGTGTGCAGGAAGCGCGAGCGGTGTAGCTGCGAATGCTCGACCTGTTCGACCCGCCAGCCGCCCTCGCCGATCAGCGCAACGATGTCGCGACGCGTGAACCAGCGCAGGTGCGTGGCGTCGCGGTGCCCGGCGTTGGCGTAGCCGAACGTGCCTCTGAGGATCAGGTCGCGCAGCAGCGAGATGTGGCTGGCGTTCGGCACCGAGACGTGCAGCCGGCCGTTCGGCGCCGAGACGTCGCGCAATGCGCGAATCAGCGCGAGCGGGTCGTAGAGATGCTCGAGCACGTCGTAGCAGAGGATCGTGTCGAACGGGCCCGTGGTGCTCGGCAGCTCGCTCAGCGCGTCGCCGACGAGCACCTCGTCGTAGACCCGTGCGGCGGCGGCCGCGGGCGCCGGCAGCATCTCGATGCCCGTGATCCAGCTCGCGCCGCCCCTACGCAGCAGCTCCGCGGCGGCGCCCTCGGCGCAGCCGACGTCGAGCACTCGGCCGAACGGCGGGGGCAGGTGGGCGAGCGTCTCCGAGCGCGACAGTCCGTAATAGCTCTGAGACTTCTGCGACTCGAGCGGGATCGTGCTCGGCATGGCGCTACCTTAGCCCGAGGATCGCTGTCGCAGCGCTTGGAGGAACTCGGCCGGCAACGCGCGCAAGGCGATCAGGCCGCCGAGCATCACCACAGAGCCGACGAACACGGCGATCACAGCGTGAACGGGCAGCACGGCCGCCACGACGAACGCGGCTGCGCACGCGAGCGCCACGCGCGGGACCAGCCGCAGCGACGGGCGCAGCTCGGGGCGGCGGTAGGCCGAGCACCGCGCGTAACGCCGCGGCGAGCGTAACTCCAAGTCGGCTGTCACGATCGCCCCGCCGTGGGCCTGATGGCGGGGATCAGCACCACGCAGAGCACCATCGCGAGCACCACGTCACGCCGTTGACGACGATCAGGTCGCGATAGAGGTGCAGGGTCAGCAACGCGAACGCCCAGATCGACACCAGAAACGTGCCGATCACGCCGACACCCATGATCTGCAGCATCCGATCGAGGGGTGGAACTTCGGTCCGCCGACTATCTGACCGCAAACGGCGCACCGATGATCACCGCCAAGGGGAACACGCGCCATCACCAGGCTCCCGTCGAACAGACGCTGGAACGAGTACCGTAAACGCTCGTCGTCGTCGCGTGCCGCGCGAGTGAGGATCGGGAACGCCGACGCAACCAACAGCCACGGGATGCCATTGACGATGTCAAGGATCCGAAAGACAGACTGAAATAGCCGGTCTGGGACTTGTGCGCCAGCAGTGACATCGCGATCACGACGATTCGGAAATAGACGACCCCCGAGGTCGTGGCGGCCGCGTAAACGAGCGAGTCCGACATCAGCGCTCGCCATCGGTCGGGGAGAAACTCGGTCGCAGGCTGATCTCGTCGCCTACGAGCGTGGCGGTTAGGAGAGCGTGATCGCGGCGGCGAGGATCGTCACCGCAAAGAACGGCAGCAGCGACGCTCCAGCACCACCAGCAGGACCATCGCACGCGCTGTCACGAACTGGCCCGGAAGTCGTTGACGGCGAGCCACCCCAGTCGCAGCCGTGCGGTCAGTGGCACGGCAGCGTCGTCTGCAGCGCCTGCAGGATCAGGCCGATGCACGCCAGCGCGGTGCCCTCGACCAGCACCCGCGAGTAACCGGCGATCAGCGTGAAGCGACGCGCCGGCGCACCGAACAACGACAGCACGATGCGCAAGCCGATCAGGTTGCTCATGAAGGCGCGGCGCCGGGTCGTCGCATCACCGGTGGAGAACTCCCGCACGCCGAGATTGCCGACGCCGCCCTCGGTGAGCGCCGCGACGATGAAGATCAGCGAAGTGACCGTGATGAAGTGACCCCAGTCGGTCGGCCCGAGGTGACGGGTCACCAGCGGAGTGGAGGCGAATCCGACAAGCAAGCCCGAACCGTAGGCCGCGACGCGTAGGCCGCCACCCCGCAGGGAAGCGCCCGCCGGCCTCGCTCGAGGAGAGGATGTCGCCGTCGGGCATCGCTTCGCGTGTCTCCGCCGACCGCGGTCGGCCCGCCCGGAACCGTCTCGACGCTCATCTCGCGGGCAGCGCTCGCGCGACGGCTGCCGACGGCGCGCACCAGCGGTCGTGCGGCAGTCGCAGGCAGGCACTGGGCGAGGAACTGCTCCGCGCGTCGCTACCGTCGTATTGGCGCGCGCCCACTCGAGCGCCCCGCGCCGCAGCGCGGCGTACTCGTCCTCGCCCATCGCCTCGAGCCGGGCGAGCAGCGCGTGCGGGTCCGTGTAGGGGACGCAGTTGGTCTCGTCGAGCCCGTGCGGGGCGCACGTGGCCGGCTTGCGGTGCAGATCGCGAAAGCACGGCACGCAGCCGGCCGCCGCCTGCTCGTAGTGGCGCATCGCGTCCCACCCGTCGCGCTTGGTCGTGATCCCGAAGCGCGAGCTGCGCAGGTCGGCGTAGTACGTCGGCCTCGTCGTCGAACGCGTAGCTGGTCGCCGACGCCCGGCACCAGCGCCTGCACCTCCGGGTCGACCACATGGCTGGCCAGCAGCCGGCGCTTCTCCGCCGAGGATTCGCGCAGGATCTTCTCGGCCGGAAACGAGAAGGAGGTCTCGCGCATCTTGCGGATCGAGGGCAATCTGCTTGCAAGCGCGGGAGGAAGCAGCAGGTACGAGCGAAACCAGCCCGTGACCGGCGTCAGCTCACGCTTGAAGTAGGTGGCGCGCGTGTGCGCGCGTGGCAGCGTCCACCATGCGGGCTTGCGCCACCAAAGTCCCGCGTAGGGGTAGGGCTCCTGGCGGTCGGCGCCGTCGAGCACGGCCATCGGCGTCCCGGAGATCGTCGGCGCGAGCTCGCTGAAGACGCCGAACGTGCTCCAGATGTCCGCGAAGACGATCAGGTCGAACTCGCCGGTGCGTGCGCGTTCGAACACACGGTTGCGGTCGGTCGCCGTGTCGGGCAGCAGCCCGTAGAGGCTGAAACCGCGCCCGTAGAGCTCGCCGCGGCGCTCGAGCGGATAGCTGTCATAGAGGAACTCGGCCTTCGGAAAGTCGACGACGTCAGCGCCCAGCAGCGTCCGTAGCCCGTGGAGCAGGCCATCGGCAAGGTAGTCCTCGTGCCCGGGAGTGAGGAAGAGGATCCTCGTCATCGCGCTCGGTGCCTCACGTGCTGCGGCGGTAGAGCAGATCGTAATCCGAAAGCAGGGCGGCGAACTCGTACTCGGGTGCGAGGGCGGCGTCGAGATCTGGCTGCTGGGCTGCCCGATCGAGCGCCTCGACGAGGATGTGGCGCGGCGCGTGTCGATCGAGCTCGAGCCCTGCAATCGCCTCGAGCTCGGCACCCTCGAGGTCGAGCACGAGGACATCGACCTCGCTTACGCCGGCGTCGTCGAGCACGGCCGAGAGCGTCCGCGCCGGGACGTCGATCGCCTGCGGCTCCGCCTGCGCCGACGCCGGGCGTTCGATCGTGCCGGTCGCGCCCGGCACGATCGTCGACATCAGATCGCCGCGGCGGATAGCCACGGCATCGCTCGCGAAGTCGGGTCCGACGAGCGCGCACCCAACGACCTGCGAGCGGGGCCGGCGCCGCTCGCAGCGCCTGCGCAGCTCCGGAATCGGCTCGACCAGGACTCCGCTCCAGCCGCGCCAGCGTTCGAGGTAGTACGTATTCGACTGCGTGTATCCGTCATGCGCGCCGGCCTCCACGAACGTCCCTCCCCGCCAGGGCATCAGCTCGGCCAGGCGTGCGTCCATCCCGAACAGGGCGGGCTGCGAGTACCGGTGCGAGCCGAGGGTCTCGAACAGGCGGCAGCGGTACCACGGACCGCCGAGCTCATAGAACCTCCGGCGCAGAGGGCGCAGCGCTGTGGCCAGGTCGAGCACGCGAGCCAGTCTCTCAGACGTCCCAGGCGGCGCCGACGGGGCGCTTTGCAGCGTCTCGCAGCACGGCGAGGACCTCCCTTGCGGTCCGCTCCCACGTGAAGTCGGCGGCGCGCTCGCGTCCGGCGGTGCCGAGGGCGGCGCGGCGCTCGGGCGAGCCGAGCAGTAAGCGCAGCGCGGACGCGATGCTCGCGGGATCGTGCGGGTCGGCGTAGTAGACGGCGTCGCCGCCGACCTCGGGAAGTGAGGACACGTTCGAGGTCACGACAGGTGCGCCTGCTGCCATTGCCTCGAGTACGGGGAGGCCGAAGCCCTCGTACAGCGAGGGGTAGCAGAACACCGCGCATCGCCGGTACAGCTCGGCGAGCGTCGCGTCGGAGACCTTTCCCAGCAGCACGCAGCGCTCCCCGAGTGACTCGAGCGCCTTGAGCGTGTCATCCGTGCGCCAGCCGAGGTCGCCGACGACGACAAGCGGATGATCGCGCTGCAACCGCTGATCGAGCTGGCCGTAGGCCGCGACCAGCCGCGGTAGGTTCTTCCGCGGCTCGAGCGTACCCACCGCGAGCACGAAGCCGTCCGTGGGTAGATCAGTGCGATGAGCAGAGCTCGTGTCCTCCTTGCCCAGCTGCGGCGCGACGCCGAGCGGTGCGACCGTCACGCGACCGGCCGCGCGGGGGAAGCGGCGTTCGAAGTCATCGGCTGTCGCGCGGGAGATCGCGATGAACGCGTCCGAGCGTCGCACGCAGATGTCGATCGTCAGCCGCTCGATCACTGCCGAGCGGCGGTTCGGCTGGTGCGCACGATCGAAGGCCACCATGTCGTAGATCACCGGTACCGCCGGAATGCGCAGCAGCCACGTCGTCAGGTAGGAGTTCGTCGAGAGGTACACATCGCACTCGCGGTTGGCGGCACGCGCGGCGAGCACGTGCCACCACGGGTCGCCGGCTGCGAGCAGACGCCAGCTGAAACGCTCGGGCGGCAACTCCCCCCAGCGCTCTCGCGCGTACAGCACGTACTCGACGTCGTCCTCCCCACGAGCCAGTGCAGCAAGCGTCTCGCGCACGAATCGTCCTCGTCCGGCGGCCACCTCGGCGGCCGCGCGCGCGTCGATTCCGATCCTCAGCCGTTTCAGGTCGCGAAGGGTAGCGGGCGCTCCAATAGCCTGCGCGTGGTGCACGTCGGGCTCAACCTGCTCTTCCTCGTCCCCGGGTGAGACGGGTGGCATGGAGGTCGCCGCGCGCGAGCTGATCCCCGCGCTGCTCGACGCCGCGCCCGACGGGACGCGCTTCACCGCGTTCGTCAACCGCGAGGCCGCCGCGGCCGGCGACGGGCCGTGGGGCGAGCTGCTGCCGGCCGTGACCGTGCCCGTGTCACGCGCGCAACCGCGTGCAGTGGGTGCTCGGCGAGCAGCTGCTGCTGCCGCGCTTCGGCTGCGCGCGCCGGCGTCGACCTGATGCACAGCCTCGGCAGCACCGCGCCGATGCGCGGGCGCTTCGCGCGCGTCGTGACCGTTCACGACCTGATCTACGCGCGCTTCCCCGAGGCGCACGCCGGCCTGCGCGACCTCGGCATGCGCGTGCTCGTGCCCGGCGGCGGCGCGGCGCGCTCAGCACGGGTGATCGCCGACTCGCGAGCACGCGCGAGGATCTGATCGAGCTGCATCGGCCTGCCCGGCGAGAGGATCGACGTCGTCCCGCTCGGGCTCGGCGCCGTTCGCCGCGTGGCGCCATCGAGCGAGGCCGACGTGCGCGAGCGCTTCGCCCTCGGCCACCGCGACGTCGTGCTGAGCCTGTCGGCCAAGCGCCCGCACAAGAACCTGCGCGCGCTGCTCGACGCGCTGGCCGAGGTCGATGCCGCCGCGCGGCCGGTGCTCGTGCTTCCCGGCTATCCCACGGCGCACGAGGCCGAGCTGCGCGAGCACGCCCGCGCCCGCGGGCTCGAGCCCGACGTGCGCTTTCCCGCGTGGGTCTCCGCCGCAGGAGCTCGAGGGCCTGTGGGCGCTTGCGCACGCCTTCGTCTACCCGTCCCTGTACGAGGGCTTCGGCCTGCCCGTGCTCGAGGCGATGGCCCGTGGCGTGCCCGTCGCCTGCTCGAACGCCTCCTCGCTGCCCGAGGTCGCGGGCGACGCGGCGCTGCTGTTCGATCCGCACCGCCCCGCGCAGATCGCCGCCGCGCTCGGGCGGCTGCTCGACGACGCCGGCCTGCGCGAGCGCCTCGGCGCGCTCGGGCGCGAGCGCGCACGGGAGTTCACGTGGGAGCGCTCCGCGCGCCTGACGCTCGACAGCTACGCGCGCGCGCTCGGTCGCTCGTAGCCGGCGAGCACAGTCTGCAGCGAGGACTCGACCGACAGGCGCTCCGCGTTGCGCGCGTACCACCGGACCGTGCTCCTGCGCATCGTCTCACCCGCCTCGTGCACGCGCACGATCGCCTCCGCGATCGCCTCGGGGTCCGAGCGCGGCGCGATCGTGCCGTTGATGCCCTCCTCGATCAGCTCCGTCGCCGCGTTGTCCTCGCCCGCGACGACCACCGACGGGGTGCCCCGCGCGGCCGCCTCGACGACGACCAGGCCGTATCCCTCGCGCCGTGAGGGCAAGAGCACGCACATCGCCCGGCGCATCTCGCGGTCGACGATCGCCGCCTCGGCGAAGCCCGACGCCGAGACGCTCTGCTGCAGGCCGTGATCGACTATCGCCTGCTGCAGGGCCGCGCGCTCGGGACCGTCGCCGAGGAACTCTCCGCGCAGGCCGTCGATCCGTGCGCTCGCCTGCGCGATCGCCGCGACGGCCAGTGGCGCCTGCTTCTCCGCGATCAGGCGACCGACGAAGAGCACGACGGGATCGTTCGAGGGCGCAGATGCCGATGACGATGCCGGCTCGGGCGCCGGTCCCGGCGGCGACTCGGCGTACAGCCCGCGCAGTACGGTCACCGACCCGTTGAGCCCCTCTTCGCGCAGTCTCGCCGCGTGCAGCTCGGAGAAGCAGAACGCGCGCTGGTGCACGCGAGCACAGAGCCGCTGCACGAGCCCGCCGATGCGACCGCCGAGGCCGCCGAGGTAGTCGCGCCAGTAGCGCTCGCTCCACACCTCGAACCAGTCCACCTCGAGCGCGTAGCCTCGCAGCGGGCGCACCAGCGCCGCCGAGAGCAGCGAGAAGTAGGGGAAGGCGCAGGCATGCACGACCTCGTAGCGGCGCCCGTGGCGCAGCAGATGCCAGAGCACACCCGCCCCGAACACGATCGGCGGCAGGATGCGCCGCCTGCCGCCCGTCGTGTACAGCGCCATTCGCGGGCCGGCCGTGACTACGCGCACGCGCTCGTCGAGGTCGAGGCGCTCGCCCCGCGGCCACTGGCGCAGTGTCACGTAGGTGACCTCGTGGCCGGCGTCTGCGAGGTGCTCTGCCAGGTTTCGGTACCAGCGCTCGCCGCCGCCGATCGTGTACGGGTAGAGGCAGTCGTAGACGATGCAGATGCGCATAGCGGGTAGCATCATCCGGGAATCCGCCACTTTCCGCCCGCCCAGGCGTTATAACCGCGTGATCGTCCGGCGAGCCATGCATGCGCAGGCTCGCACGCGTTGAGCCACCGCTCATGAGCACAGTCGTCCAGACAACACCGCCGGCCGGTACAGACGCCGAGCAGCAGCCGACTCCGCTTGTGTCGGTCGTGATCCCATGCCTGAACGAGGCAGAGAACATCGAGGAGTGCGTCACGGCCGCGCGCGAGGTGCTGCGCCGGATGGACGTCGAGGGCGAGGTCGTCGTCGCCGACAACAACTCCGACGACGACTCGGTGGGACTCGCCGAACGCGCCGGGGCTCGTGTGGTCGTCGAACGCCGGCGCGGCTACGGCAGCGCCTACCTCGCCGGCTTCGCAGCGGCGCGCGGGCGCTACATCGTGATGGCCGACGCCGACCTGACCTACGACTTCAACGAGATCCCGCGCTTCGTGGACGAGCTCGAGAAAGGCGCCGAGATGGTGATCGGCGACCGCATGGACAACATCCGCCCGGGCGCGATGCCGTGGCATCACCAGTACATCGGCAACCCGATCCTGACGGGCCTGCTCAACCTGTTCTTCCGCACGGGCATCAGCGACGCGCACTGCGGCATGCGCGCGCTGCGCCGTGACGTGCTGCCGCGGCTGGACCTGCGCACGACCGGCATGGAGTTCGCCTCGGAGATGGTGATCAGGGCCTCCAAGGAGAAACTGAGGATCGCCGAGTTCCCGATCGAATACCACCCGCGCGGCGGCGAGAGCAAGCTGTCGAGCTTCCGCGACGGCTGGCGGCATCTGCGCTTCCTGCTCGTGCACAGCCCCAACCACCTGTTCATCGTGCCGGGCGCGGTGCTCGCCGGGCTCGGAACGCTGATCATCCTGATCGTCGAGACGAGCGTGGACCTGTTCGGCCGTCAATGGGGCGTTCACGCGATCATCGGGGGCGCGCTGCTGATGATCGTCGGCACGCAGGTGCTCGCGCTCGGGCTGTGCGCGCATGCTTACGGCACCTACTTCATGAACGAGCGCGATCCGTGGTTCGATCGCATGCGCACTCGCTTCCGGCTCGAGCACGGGCTGCTGCTTGGCGGCCTGTTCATGCTGGTCGGCATTGGCCTGGGGGCCCTAATCCTGGTGAGCTGGATCGCCCATGGATTCGGCTCGCTTGCATACGAACGGCTCGCCGTCGTGGCTGCGTCGGTCTTGATCGTCGGGATCCAGATCTTCTTCTCGTCCTTCCTCCTGTCGATCCTCGGTTTGCGGCGCAACTGAGCCGCATGAGAGTGCGACTGGTAATGGGCGTGGGCCTGATTGCCCTCGCCGTGATCTTGCTCGTCGTGCTCGGCCAGAAGGCGCAACGGCGTTCGGGCACCGATCTGACCCCAAATGGCGCTTTCGTCGCCGCCCTGGCGCCCGGCGAACAGACCTGCCAGGGAGATGAGCTGCTGCCGGGCGGCACCTCCGCGGCGCGCGCCACCATCGGCACCTATGGCAAGCCCGGGCCGCGCCTGAAGCTTACGTTCACGCGGCCAGGGGGGGCGCTGTTGAGCTCCGGCCGGCTCGCTGCAGGGTGGCGCGAGGGGGTCGTGCAGATCCCGCTGACGCACGTCTCGACTGCGGTCGCGGGAGCTCGCGCGTGCCTGCGCGATCTCGGCCCGGGCTCGATCGCCGTGGCGGGGACGCTGCCGGACCCGGGCTTCGTGATGCAGGTCGGCGCCCGTCAGCTCGAAGGGCGGTTGCGCTACGACTACATGCGCCCAGGCCGCGAGTCATGGCTGCAGCTGCTGCCGACGATCGTCTACCGCTCGACGCTTGCCAAGGGCGGGTTGGTTCGCCACTGGGCGTGGATCGGCGCCGTCGTGTTGATGTTGCTCGCCGTCGGTCTCGCTGCGCGAACGATCATTCGAGAGGAACCACGGTGAGCAGTGCCAGTCGTGGGCGGACCGCCCCATGGCCGGCGGGCAGGTCCGACTCGCTGTCTGGCGTGCGGGGCGGCGCTCTGCGGGTGCTGCGTGCCGTGCCGAAGGCCGCCTGGGCGTGTGCGCTGGTCGCGCTCGCAAATGGGCTTGCCTGGTCTCTGATCACGCCGCCCTTCGAGGTCCCGGATGAGAACGCGCACTACGCATACGTGCAGCAGATAGCCGAGCGAGGCACGGTGCCTCACCTGGTCAAGCAGGAAGGCCACCTGTCCCCCGCAGAGGATGGGGTTCTCGGGGCTGTGCTCTTCTACCAGATCGTCGGAGAGCGCCCGAACCCTGCGCCGATGTCGCAGCTCCAACAGCGGCTCGTCGAACAGGTCGAACGCGAAGAGCTCAGCACGCGCGGGAGCGGCGACGCGCTCTCGGCGACCAACAACCCGCCGCTCTACTACATGCTCGAGGCGGTCCCGTATGCGCTCGGATCGAGCGGCAGCGTGCTCGACCGGCTCGCCCTGATGCGAGCTCTGTCGGCACTGATGGGGGCGGTGACGGTGCTGCTCGTGTATCTGTTCCTGCGCGAGCTCTTGCCAGGCCGGCCGTGGGCGTGGAGCACCGGATCGTTGGTTGTGGCATTTCAGCCGCTGTTCGGCTTCATGTCGGGAGGCGTGAACAGCGACGACCTGCTCTACCTTGCGGCAGCCGGCGTGCTGTGGGCGCTGGCGCGGACGTTCCGGCGGGGGCTCACGCCTGCCAATGGAGCCTTGCTCGGTGGCTTCCTCGGGGCCGGCATCGTCACCAAGCTGACCTTGATCGGGTTCGTCCCAGCCGTAGCCGCTGGGGTCGCGCTCGCGCTGTGGCGGGCTTGGCCGCGGACGGGCGCGAGATCCAGCGCGCTGCGCGGCGCCGCTTGGGCGATCGGGCTGGCCGCGGCACCGTTCATCCTCGACGTCGCGCTCAACCGCTTCGCCTGGAATCGCGGCGCGATCCCGGGCGGCATCGGCGGTGTCACGACCGCGACCGGAGTGCCGCCGCTGAAGTTCAACTTCGGCGAAGAGCTCAGTCACATCTGGCAGCTGTACCTGCCGTCGATCGGGATGCGCGACCAGTTCTCGTATGTGCCTCTCTGGAAAACCTGGTTCAAGGGCTTCTTCGGCAGGTTCGGCTGGCTCGACTACAAATTCAGCTACCACTTCTACCTTGCCGCACTGGCCGTGTCGCTCGGCACGATCGCACTCGCGGTCGCCGAGATCGTCCGTCGCCGTCGCGCCTTCCTGCGGCACGTCGCGGAGTTCGCGGTCTACGCGCTGGCGCTCGCAGGCATCTGCGTCGAGGTTGGGGTGCAGTCCTATCGCCTGATGATCCAGAGTGGTGGTTTTGCGCAGTTCGAGCAGGCTCGCTACCTACTGCCGACGCTCGGCCTCTATGGAGCGATTGCGGCGCTTGCCGCGTCCTTCGGCGGACGGCGCTTCGGCCCCGCGATCGGGGCCGCTCTAGTGCTTCTGGCGATCGGCCACGACATCTCTGCCCAGGTGATCACGATCTCCCGCTACTACGCGTGAGCGCGCCGGCGGTCACGGTCGCTATCCCGGTGCGCGACGGCGGGGAGCTGTTTGCCGGCACGTTGCGCGCGCTCGCGCGACAGACGGTGGCCCACAAGCTGCTCGTGTGCGACTCGGGGTCACGCGATGACTCGCGGGAGCTGGCACGCGAGCGCGGCGCGCGCGTGATCGAGATCCCGCCAGAGCAGTTCAGCCATGGGGGTACGCGCAACCTCTTGATGCAAGAGGCAACGGGTGCTCACGTCGCCCTGCTGACGCAGGATGCCGAGCCTGCGGACGAGCGCTGGCTCGAGCGCCTGCTCGATGGCTTCGCCCTGGCGGACGACATCGCGATCGTCTACGGCCCCTATCTGCCGCGTGCGGACGCCTCTTTCGCGGTGCGCTCAGAACTCGAGCAGTGGTTCGCCTCGCTTTCGCAGGATGGCCGCCCGACGATCGAGCGGCTCGCCGGCGCGGAGCGAGCGGCGCCGGCGCTAGGGCTGATCGGCCGGCGGGGGTTCTTCACAGATGCCAACGCTTGTCTGGCTCGGACCGCGTGGGAGCAAGTGCCTTTTCGCGAGGTCCCATATGCCGAGGACCGCGTGCTCGCGGTTGACATGCTGCGAGCGGGCTACGCCAAGGCGTTCGTCCCGTCTGCGGCGGTGTTGCATTCCCACAAATACACAGCCGGGCAGGAACTGCGGCGCTGCTTTGACGAGTGGCGGGGCTTGCGCGAGGTCTACGGCTGGCGCGAGCCCATGCACCCGGCGCAACTCGCGCGCAGGCTGCGCGGCGAGCTGGCTCAGACGCGCCGCGCGGCCGAGCTGAGCGGTCTGCGGGGCCCGCGACGGCTCGCGACGCTTGCCACTGCGAGTCGTCACCATGTGGTCCGTCTCGTGGGCGCCGTGCTTGGCTCGCGGGCCGACAGACTGCCCGCGCCGGCACGCCGCGCGCTGTCGCTCGAGCGTCGTTCGAGCTTCGCCGCGCTGGACCTCGACGCGTCGGCAGGGTGTTTCTCGATGGAAGAGATGAGCCAGTGAGCCACAGGCAGAACACGAACCAGCCAAAGTCCTCGCCCGCTACGCGCGATTCGATCGCCGCGAGCGCGCTCGACGGGCAGTTCACCGGTCCGATGGCCGGTCTCCGGCGGCGGATCTATCTGACCTATCGCTATCTCGGCTGGCGCACGCTCTTGTTCCGCATCATCACCTTCCCCTTGCGCTTCACGCCGCTCAAGCGCAGGCTGCGGTTGCGCTCGAGCAGCAGCCACGACGCCTACCGCCGCGCCGTCGCGTGGTATCGCGAGCACGGTCAGCCCGTCGACATCGTGATCCCGAGCTACCAGGACGCCGAGCTCGTGGCGGCGCTCGTCAAGAGCATCCGCGCGACAGTGCCGGATGGGCTTGCGCGGATCATCGTGGCCGATGACGCAAGCGGGCCAGAGGGGGTGGCCGCACTGCGCTCGATCGACGGGATCGAGCTGGTCGAGGGCGAGCGCAACGAGGGCTTCGCGGCCAACGTCAATCGCGCGCTGCGAGCTACGAGACCCGAGCGCGACGTGGTCGTGCTCAACTCGGATATCGAGGCACGTCCGGGGTGGCTGGCCTGTCTGCAGTACGCGGCCTCGCAAGAGGACGACGTTGGGATAGTCGGCGCAAGGCTGCTCTACCCCGACGGACGGATCCAGTTCGCGGGCACCGTACGCAACCTGGGGGCTCCGCGAGTGGTTCGACCATCGCTACCGCTTCAAGCCCGCCGACTGGGGCCCGGCCGCGATTGCGAGCCCGGCCCTTGCGGTGACCGGAGCATGCATGTACGTCACGCGCGGAACGATCGAGCGGGTCGGTCTACTAGACGAGAGCTACCCGATGGCCTACGAGGACGTCGACTGGTGCTTGCGCGCATGGGAGGCCGGGCTGCGCGTGATGTACTTCCCGGCGGCGAGCCTCTACCACCACGAGTCGGTGACGCGCGGCACAGCGGTGGGTGAGCGCGAGGCCGCATCGCAGCGGATCTTCTGGGAGCGCTGGGGCAGCTTCTTCGATGCGCGCGACGTGCGCACGCCCGACGGCAAGCTGCGGATCGCCTACGTGACCGAGGGGACGGGCATCGGCGGCGGCCACCGCGACATCTTCGAGCATCTCAATCGGCTGGCGATGAGGGGTCATGACGTCGCGCTGTACACGCTCGGAGAGGCTCCCGAGTGGTTCGAACTGAACGTTCCGGTGCACAGCTTCGAGTTCTATGACGAACTCATCGACGAGCTGGCGGGCATCGACGCGATCAAGGTTGCGACCTGGTGGAACACGGCCGCGCCCGTCTGGTACGCGAGCGTCCTGCGGGGAATCCCGGTCTATTTCGTGCAGGACATAGAGACGTCCTACTACCCGGACGACGAGAGCGCGCGCCACGCCGTGATCGATTCCTACCGGCCCGAGTTCCGCTACGTGACGATCTCCTCGTGGAACCGCGAGCGGCTGCGCGAGCTCGGCCTCGACGCAGAGCTGATCGCGCCCGGCATCGATCTGGAGACCTTCCGCCCGCTGTCGAGCGTCGAGCGCCGCCACGACATGGTGCTCGCGCTGGGACGTTCGAACCCGCTGAAGAACCTGCCGCTCACGATCGATGCCTGGAGCGCGCTCGGCGCGGATGAGACGCAGGCGCGACCGGAGCTGTGCCTGTTCGGGATCGAGCCCGAGCTGGCCGCCGAGCCGGGCATGCGACACGTGCAGGCGCCGAGCGACGAGCAGGTCAACGAGCTGTTCAACGAGGCGACCGTGTTCATCCAGACCTCCACGCACGAGGGCTTCGCACTGCCGCCGCTCGAGGCGATGGCGGCGGGCTGCGCGGTCGTCTGCACTGACGCGCACGGCAATCGCGACTTCTGCGTAGACGGAGAGAACTGCCTGATGCCGGAGGCGACGGTCGGGCAGGTCTCGGCTGCGCTCGCGCGGCTGCTGGCCGACCCGGACTTGCGTGAGCGCCTTGGCCGCGCAGGCATCGAGACGGCAAGCGACTACGGCTGGAAGCGGCGGATCGATGCGCTCGAGCGGTTCTTCGACACGACCGCCGCCCCGCGTGAGCTGGCATATGGCAAGCGTCACTGAGGCTGCCGGATCAACCCGCCGACGTCGACTCGGCTCTCGACCTACAGGTCTTCGGCGATGTGCGGCGCGGCGCGGTTGAACACCCAGAAGCCAAGTACGAAGACGATCGCCACCAGGCCGAGCGGGCCGAGCAGCGCCTGCCAGCTCCCCGACGCCTGCGCCGCGCTGAGCGTGTCGGGGTTGATCACCGCGTGGCGGAACTCCTGGAAGGCGACGGCCAACGGGTTGAGCATGTAGAGGTGATAGAGGAAGTGCTTGAACGCGTCCTGATGTGGCACGAGTCGTTCGCGCACGGCTTCGACCGGGATGATCACGGGGGAGCAGTAAAAGAGGATCTGCGACGCGACGTCCCAGATCGGCTGGATGTCTCGGAAGCGCACGAACAGGGCCGACAGCAACATCGCCACGCCGGTTGCGAAGATCGTCAGCATCACGACGATCAAGGGAAGCTCGAGCCAGGTGACCATCGGCCGCACGCCTGAGATGAGCGCGAATATCAGCACGACCACGATGTTCAGGCCGAGATTGAACAGAGCGAGCAAGACGACCGAGACGGGGATCGCCATGCGCGGGAACTGGATCTTTCGCACGAGGTTCTCGCGGTCCACGACGCTGCGTACGGCACCGTTCGTGGCCTCCGAGAAGAATGTGAACAGCACGATCGAGCCGAGCAGCTGCGCCCCATATGCATGTCCGGCGGCGCCTTTGGCACGGTCGACGTGGAAGATTTCGACGAAGAAGACGTAGAGAACGCCGAACAGCAGCAGCGGGCGCATCAGCTGCCACAGGTAGCCGAGCGCCGAGCCGAAGAACTTCAACTTGAACTCGCTGCGTGCGATGTTGTAGGCCAGCTGCCAGAACCGCGAACGGTCGCCCGTCAGCGCGCGCGGCCCGCGGATCGGCGTTCCCAGCGTGTCGGTTGCAGGCTCGATCGGCCCGCCGAACGGCGCGGTCGGTTGCGCGCTCACGCTGTCGCCTGTTGGGGCAGATCGATGCGGCCGTGGCTGGTGATCTCCGTCTGGACCGGCACCTCGACCATCCCGCCACTGGCCACCGAGCCGGTGACGACAAAAGAGAAGCCGCCCTGGTAGCGGTCGATCACAGAGAGGCCTCCACCGCGATGGCTGATCGTAAAGCTCGGTTCGTAGCGACCCGGAGCGAGCATGTTGTGGAAGGAAAACGCGAATACGACCTGCTCGCCGGCATGAAAAGCGCCGCTGTGCTCCTGCGAGGCGGCCGTGTTGCCGACGATCACCGGCTGGTGGTCTTCGTTGTGAATCGCCATCGCCACCGCTGGATCGTGGACAGTCTGGTTGAACGTGACGAGCGCCTTCAACGTCGTCGCCTGCGATTGGGGGGCCATCGTGGCGCGCGTGTCGGGGACGTCGCCCAGCCACACGTCGGTGACCCGTGCGGCACCGTCGCCGACGCGCGGCACATCCCCGGAGAGCTCGGCGTAGCCGACCTCGCGGCCGAAGCTCACCTCGAGGTACTTGTCGGCCACCTGCGCCGGTTCGCCGAGCGCGACCATCTCGCCGCGCTCGAGCAGCATCGCGCGGTGGCAGAACTTGTTCACGGCCGACATGTCGTGGGTGACGAACACGATCGTCCTGCCTTCGTCGCGCATCCGGTTGAACACGTCGAAGCACTTCTGCTGGAAGCCGGCGTCGCCCACGGCGAGCACCTCGTCGATCAGCAGGATGTCGGCGTCAACCTGGATCGCGACCGAGAAGGCCAAACGCACATGCATGCCCGAGGAGTAGTTCTTCAGCTTCAGGTCCTGGAACTCCTCGAGTTCGGCGAACTCGATCACTCGCTCGTAGCGGGAGCGGGCATCGCGGGGGGAGAGGCCGAGCATGATCCCGTTCAGCGTGACGTTGTCGTAGGCGGCCAAGTCGGGGTTGAAGCCGACGCCGAGCTCGATGAAGGTCGACATCCGGCCTTCGCACCAGATCTCGCCCTGATCGGCGCGGTAGATGCCGGCGAGACACTTCAGCAGCGTGCTCTTGCCGCTGCCGTTGCGCCCTACGATGCCGAAGAACTCACCGCGTTCGACGCCGAAGGACACGTTCTTGAGCGCCTCGAGCCGCTCGTAGCGCGAGCGGCGGAACGGGTGCAGCGCGCGCTCCTTGAGCGTATGGCTCCGCTCCTCGGGCACCTTGAACGTCTTGTGCACGCCGCGCGCGGCAAGCGCCAAGCCGCCCGCGGCGCTCGTCTGGGAACGGCTCGCCATGCCTAGAGGGTATCTCGGGGGAGCGGCGGGAAGCTTCGCTTCAGCCGCGTCCCGGATGAAACCTGTGCGCCCGGCGGGCAGCTGCCCGCCGGCTCAAGCGCCGCGGTCCGGCTGCTTGCGAACCGCTTTTCCGAACGACCGCCCGGCGCGAAATGCGCGCGCGGCGGCGCCGTACAGCGGCTTGCTCAGACCGGGCTTTGCGCTCAACGCGAGCAGCGCTCGCTGCACGTCCTCTGGCAGCGTGCCACGTGGACCGATCAAACCGAGCGCGAAGCCGACCTCGGCGTGCAGCTCGTCGTACATGCGCTGGGCATGCGCTCGCTCGCCGGTCAGCTGGGCCACGAGCGCGTCTTGGGATTCGACCAGGGCAAGCAGTTCGCGCTCGCGCTGCAGCTCGTCGCGCGCGAGCACGCCGGCCTCGCGTACAGGCGCGACGATCGCTTCGCGGTATACGTCGAGCGTCGCCGCCGCGGCACGCTGCCACGTCAGCGGTCGCGCGACCTTCGCCAGTTCCTCGACGTGCCGGTTGCGGGCCAGCGGATCCTCGAGCAACGCGAGCATGCGCGTCGCGCTCAGCTCCACGTCCCACGGTACGACCGCGGCCGCTTCGACGGGCAGTATCTCGGCGAGCGATGCCTGTGGCGCGAACAGACAGGGCACGCCTGCGATCGCGGCCTCCAGCGGGACGAGGCCAAAGCCCTCGTACACGGACGGGTAGAGCACGGCGGCGGTACGGCGCATCAGCCAAGCCTTGACCTCCTCGTCGATCGCTCCGAGCTCGATGACTGCGTCACGGAGCGAAGGCCTGTGCTCGAGCAGCTCCAGCTCGAGCGCCCGTGAGGATCCGTGCGGAATGTGGGTGCCGGCGAACACCAGCCGCCCAGTCCAGCCGTGCCTTTGCTTCAGCTCGGCCAGAAGGCGAAGTGCGAACAGGCGATTCTTGTGACGGAAGTCGGTGCCGAGGCAGAGAAGGAACGGACTCTGCTCGAGCAGCGCTGCCGGCCCGGCCCTCGCGGCCGTGATCGCCTCGCTTGCCGGAGCGCGCTCGTGCTGGTGCGCTCGATGATCGAGGCCGGGTGCGATCACGCTGACGCGCTGCCTCTCCGCCAGCTCGTCTGACAGCAGCTCGGCCTCGGTGTGCCGGGAGAAGACGATCACGCGATCGGCGGCCGTGAGCGACTGGCGCGTGACCCGCCGGTAGCGCTCCCAGGCGACGACATCGGCGTGATAGCCGGGGTTGCGGTAGGCGATCAGGTCGAGCTGGTTGACGACCAGCCGTTCGCCGAGGCGCAGCGCGATGCGCAGGTCCTCGGTCTCAAATGCCTGCTGCGGACGGTGGAAGATAGTGCTACGCGGCGTGTCTCGCTCGATCTGGTCGGTCGTTAGCAGCTCGGTCGAGGGCAACGCGCGGAGTTGCTCGAGTGCTTCCTCGCTCGTATCAGGCGCGAGGAGTACGCGCAGACGCAGCTGCTCGCTGGTGGACAGCGCCACGATCAGCTCGAGCACGTGCCGTTGCGTGCCCGTCAGCGCCGAGCTGAGTGAGCGACCGTCGATCGTGACCCACAGACGCTCGTGCGGCCGGCGCGCAGCCTCGAGCGCTCGTGGCAGTACGGGTGAGGCGGCCACCGAGCTCCACGCAGGAGCAACCGGTTCGGGGTCCGCTGTCCGAGCAGGAATGCGCGCTCTGAGGTACGGGTACCGCTCCAGCAGCGCTGCGTCCGGCTGCTCGGTGCGTGTGCGAAGCGGGGCGAGCGTGCCCACGACGACGTCGTCTGCAGCTACGTGCGAGAGGCCGGCCAGCAAACAGCGCTGCGCGAAATCGACCTCGATCGCTGAGTCGAGGTTGAGCAGCTCGTCGAGCGCACCCGTCAGCTCGAGCGCGTCTCGCCGCAGGTACACGCACGGACCGACAATCCGCTTCAGGCGCGGTCGCAGACGTAGCGACTCGGCCGCCGCCGAGCTTGCCAGCGCCGCGAGATCAGTCGCATGGTCCGTGCCGAGCGCGAGCGTCGTGCCGGCGTCGGCCAGCGCGCTGGCCGACGCCGTGTTGGTGTCGGCGTACGCCGCCTGACGCAGCGCTGAGAGCGCTCCCGCGGTGAGCAGGCAGGGTTCGCTGAGCAGCACCACATCGCCGTCGGCGAGCTGCGCGAGCCCATGCGCGAGCGCCGTCGTCGACGGCTCGACGGTGACGATCGGCGTCTCAGCGGCGTGCTCATGCAACGAGCTCAGGCAGCGCGGCAGCCGAGCATCCTCGCTGTCCGCGGCAAGCAGGACGCCGGTGCTGCCGCGCGCGCGCGGTCGGGATGTCTGCGAGAGGTCGTTGGCGCTCATCGGAACCTCCGTTCCTCGGGAGCGCAGCCTAGAGCAGTGCCGCGGTGGCCAATGGGCTCCGCGCGCGCCCGAGCCCCGGTAGCGACCGTACGCGTCGGCGATAATGCCGAGCTTCCGCTCCGATGAACGCCGAGAACCAGACCACACCGGCTGCACGCGCCGCGGAGCTGCTTGCTCACGGAGAGGGTCCAACCCCCGCAGGGCGCCAGCCGCTGCGCGGTGCGTTGCGTCGCCTGCTCCTGCGCGCAATGCGCCCATACGCCTACCACCAGCGTCTGCTCGACGAGCAAATCGTGCAGGCACTGCAACGCCAGGAGGCGATCTCCGAGCGCGAGCGCACGCGCGACGGCGAGCGCATCGAGCAGCTCGAACAGCTCGTGCGCGAGCTGATCGCCACGGCAGAGTCGCTCAGACGCGCGGCGGCCGATACCGGTGCGCGCGCCGAGCGCGAGATCGCGCGTTCGCGCGAGACGAGCACCTCGCTGGAGCGACTGCTCGACGAGCTCAACGCACTGCCTTACGTCGAGGGCGATCCATTCGAGCTGTTCCAAGCGCCGGTCGGCGAGGTGATGGGCTTTCGCGCTCCCCCCGGGGACGCGAGCGAGGACGCAGACTCCGAGTACGCCGCGTTCGAGGACGCCTTTCGCGGCTCGGCCGAGCGGGTGCGCCGCGGGCAACTGCCCTACCTGGAGCTGCTGCGCGAGCAGCAGCCCGTGCTCGACGTGGGCTGCGGTCGGGGAGAGCTGCTTTCGCTGCTAGCCGAGCACGGGATCGCGGCGAGCGGCGTCGACAGCGACGACGGCATGGTCGAGCGGTGCCGTGCGCTCGGCGTCGACGCGACCCTGGGTGACGTCAACGACTATCTCGGCGCTCTGCCCGACGGTCAGCTCGGCACGATCTTCTCAGCGCAGGTGATCGAGCACCTCCCCTATGGCGACTTGCAGCGGCTCCTCGAGCTGGCCCGGCGCAAGCTTCGCCCGGGGGGGCTGTTCATTGCGGAGACGGTCAACCCGCATCGCATCGCATCGCTGAAGACGTTCTGGGTCGACCTGACCCATCAGCACCCGATCTTCCCCGAGGTCGCGCTGGCGCTGTGCGCGATCGCCGGCTTCGACTCCGGCTACGTCTTCGCGCCGGGCTACGACAGCTTCACGCAGGCCCGCTTCGCCTCGCCCGCGTATGCCGTCGTCGCTACGGTCCCAGCGCCATGAGGGTCATCACGCTCGCGACGCCGGTAATGCTCCCGCAGGCGCGTGCGCTCGAGCGCTCGCTCGCCGAGCACCAGCCGGACTGGCCGGTGGAGATCCTGTTGATCGGGCGTGAGCAGGGCGCCAACGCGGGCGAGTCGCCGGCGTTGCACTCGATCGCGGAGGAGCTCGAAGTCGATCTCGAGACGATCATCGCCCGGCACGACGCCGGCGATCTGCAGACCCTGCTGCTTCCGCGTGTCCTGCGGGCGCACGTCGAACGCCACGGCGAGCCGGTCCTGCACCTGCCGCCGACGGCCTGGGTTGTGGGCGCCCTCGAGCCCTTCGCCGATGCCGTCGAGCAACACGGCGTCGCGCTCGTGCCGCGGATGACCGCCGATGTCCCGGACGACGGCCTACAGCCGACACGCGAGCAGATGGAGCTCGCAGGACGCATCAGCGAGACTGTCATCGCCGTCAACGGGAGTCCCGGTGCGCTGGGCTTCCTCGTGTGGTGGTCGGGATACGTCGAGCAGATGCTCGGCTCGCTCGATGGCGAGCGCCGTGGCGCCCGTCCGGAGGATCGTCCGTGGTTGGCGCGTCTGCTCGAGCTTGCGCCCGCGCGCTTCGCGACGGCCGTGCTCGACGAGCCAGGCGTCAATCTGAGCCTGTGGAACCTCCACGAGCGGACGCTCGAGACGACCGATGCCGGCGTGCTCGTCGACGGGCGCTGGCCTTTGCGGTTCCTTGATCTACCGGGCTTCGAGCCGAGCAGCCCCCATCGCCTCAGCGCCCGCGCCAGCCGCGCACGGGTCAGCCGCTCGGCGGCGTTGCGCGAGCTCACGGCTCGCTACGCGGCACAGCTGAACGAGATGGGGTGGGCGGCGCTCGACCGTCGTGCAGACGTCGGTCGCCACCTCGACGAGGAGCTCATCTACGACGAGGTGCTCGCCGCGCTCCAGACGCTCGCTGAGTCGCTCGGCGAGCGCTTTGGCGATCTGTTCGGGCCGGGAGGGGCCGACGCGTTCATCGAGTGGCTGAAAGCCCCGGCGCCGGTTGGCGCCGAGCACGGGATCAACCGCTACGTCTACTACCGCGTCGCCCGCGAGCGGCCCGATGTGCTGCGTGCATATCCCGATCTCGAGGGGCCGGACGGCCGCGAGTACGTGGCTTGGTGCTGGGCGTTCGGGCGCGAGGAGATGGCGATCCCCGAGCGCTTCATGCCACCGCCCCCGCGCGCTCAGCGCGAGCCGTCTGCTGCGCACGAGCCCACCGAGCGTCCGGCGCCGGCGCCGGACTTGCGGGACGGGACGCAATCGGCAGATGAGCCATCGGTCCGCGTCAGCGGTTACCTCGGTCACTCGCTCGGGCTCGGCGCCGCCGCCCGCGGTTATGCGAAGGCGCTCTCCGCAGCCGGGATCTCGGTCGGCACGGCCAGCGTGCCGCTGGAGCACCTCGAGCTGCCCCCGGAGCTCGCCGCCGGCTATGGACGCCACTCCTTCGAGGATGTCGTGCATGAACACGCTCCGCACAACGTGGAGATCATCGCCGTCAATGCCGACGAGTTGCCTGCGTTCGTCGAGCGTCTCGGCGAGAGCTACTTCACTGGACCGCGCATCGGCATCTGGGGCTGGGAGACGAACAGCATCCCCGCGCGCTGGAATCGCGCGTTCGAGCTGGTCGACGAGATATGGGTCTATTCGCGCTTCATGGCTGCGAACATCGGCGCTGTGGCGCCTGTGCCTGTGCTTGCTCTGCCGCCGCCGGTCCAGGCGCCGGCCGCGCCGGCCGCGCCGCTGCGCCTCGGGCTGCCGGAGCACGACTTCCTCTTCCTCTTCGTGTTCGACTACCTGAGCACGATCCAGCGCAAGAACCCGGTCGGTCTGATCGAGGCGTTCAAGCGAGCGTTCGCCCCGGGGGAGGGTCCGCGCCTGCTGATCAAGACGATCAACGCGCCGCTGCGCCCGCTCGCGGAGGAGGAGGTCCTGTGGGCGGTCGAGCAGCGCCCCGACATCCACGTGATCGACCGCTCGCTCAGCGCCGAGGAACGCGACGGTCTGATGGCCGGATGCGACTGCTACGTCTCGCTGCATCGTTCGGAGGGCTTTGGCCTGACGCTTGCCGAGGCGATGGCGATCGGCAAGCCGGTGATTGCTACTGGTTATTCGGGCAACCTCGACTTCATGGACGCCACGAACAGCCTGCTCGTCGACTACGAGCTCGGGCTCGTCGGGCCGGACTGCGAGATCTACCCGGCAGATGGTGAGTGGGCGCAGCCGAGTGTCGAGCACGCTGCCGAGCTGATGCGCCTGGTCGTCGCCGATCCGGCTCGTGCGCAAGCGCTCGGCGAGCATGCGCGCGAGCATGTGGCTCAGGCGCTCTCGCCGCAGGCCACGGGTGCGGCGATGCGCGGGCGGCTGCAGGAGCTCACCGGCGCGGGGCACGCGACGTCTAGGGAGAGCAGCGCGTAACTGCGCGCATTTCCAGAAGCTGGACGCCCTGCGGCGGGTCGGGCACGGCGAACGGCTCGGTCGGCGCGCCGCCCGGAACCGGTTGGAAGCCGACGCCAAATGTTGCCTTGCGCGTTGGCGCTGCTCCGGTCGCCCGTACGCATGCAGTCAGCGTTCCATCGCGCAGACGCGTAGTGACGCCGCGCTGGGGCGTGATCGTCACCGGGACGTCGGCGGCGAAGCGCAACCTGACCCAGGCAGTCCTCGGCGCTTCGCCGACGACGAGCATGTGCAGCGGCCCGGAGACCCACGGACGACCTTGGGGATCTCGGCGCACCGGGGGCACGACGACGCCTGAGACCAGGGTGGCGTCGAGTGGCTGGGATCGTTCCTGCAGCGCCAGCGAGCCGGTGCGGGCGATCAGCCGTCGCCCGTTCGCCACGCCGCCGAAGCGCGTCAGCACGTAGCGGTAGTAAGGCGAGAACTGAGGATTCGCCGGGTTGGCTTCGCCGAGGTAAGCGAGGCCTTGGAAGTCGACGAATTCACTCGGCAGCGAGACCCGTCCCCCGTTGACCTCGGACACCATGTAGTAGACGAGCGGCAGCTCGCCCGGCGCCTTGCCGAGGTTCTGGCCGAACCCTTCCACGTCGACTGTCTGTGCGTGCGGCGGCAGGTGGGAAAGCAGCGCGCGGTTGGCGCCGTCGAGGAAATAGGCGCCGTCGGCAAAGCGCAGCCGCTCTTGGCGTGTGCGCGACGCCACCGAGACGAGCGCGAGCACGGCGATTCCGATTGCCACCAGGCGCAACCAACCCGAGCGCGCGACAGCCATCGTGCCGATCCCCAGCACGAGCAGAGCGATCCCCAGGGGCGCGAGAGGCAGCAGGTTGCGGTCGGTGCAGTAGGAGCAGTCCTGAGCGAGGCTGACGTACGCAGCCAGCGCGGCGCAAACCAGCGCGAACGGGGCCAGCACGAGCAGCGCCCGTCGGCGGAACAGCCCGACCAACATCGCCACGACGAAGATCAGCGGGATCACGACGCCGATCAGCATTTCGTGCGCGGAGGTGTAGCCGAGATCGGTCAGCCCATAGAATTCGCGCGTCTGCAGCAGCCAGCCTGGAAGCACCGAGATCGGCAGGTGGTATACGGGCAGACCGGCGCTGAAGTAGGCGCCTTTGAGCACGTCGTGCCAGTAGCGCAGGTCGCGCGTGAAGGCGACCAAGTCGAAGATCGCCGCGAGCGCGATGACCGCGATCACTCCGGCCAGAGTACGCAGCGCGGTGCGGCGATCGAATCGGCCTCGATACCAATCGCGCAGCGCCAGCGAGAGCAGGATGACGGCCGAGGCGAGCACGACGGTGGGCGCAAACAGCGGGTAGAGCGCGAGCAGCCCCGACCCGATCAGGGCGAGCAGCGCGAGGCCCGCGATGCTGCGCTCTCGCAGCGCGTCGATGCCGACGGCGACGATCGGCAGCACAAGCGCCAGACCGCAGACCGCCGCCTGGCTGCCGTCGGCGATCAGCTGCATGAAGAACGGCCCTGCGAACAGCGCTCCCGCGAGCGGTGCAAGCCATCGGGGTCTCCGAGTGGCATAGCGCGTCGCCGCGAACGCTCCGAGGGCGCCGACGATCAAGAAGACGATCAGGAACAGACCCTGCGTCTCAGTCGCTCCCAGCCCGAGGAAGGCATTCACGTTCGCCGAGAGCGGAGCGGCGTCGAGGTTCTGATCGCCGCTGGCGTAAAAGCTCCAGAACAGGCGCACGAAGTTCGCCTTCTGGTTCACGGCGTGCGACGGGTGGGCCGCACCGCCGTTGACGAAGCCGTGGATTTCAGCTTCGGAGTAGTGACCGCTGGCCTGGCGGATCGACTGCTGTTCCATCCCGTCCGGCTCCGCCGTGTAGTCGACCGAGTCCCATACGGCGAAGCCGATCGGGCCGACGCTGTGGCGCTCGTGCAGCGTGTAGTCGAGCGGCGCCGCGACGATCACGCAGACCGCGATCAGCGCGAGCGCGTCGCTTGGGCGCAGCCTCCGCAGGAAGCGCGCATAGCGCCCGGCCCGGCCTGCCGCCTGCTCCCTCGCTGCAGCCATCACGCAGCGGCGCACCGCCAGGGCAAGTGAGAGGGCGGCGAGCAGCGGCACGAGCCAATACGTGTGGCGTGCCGCGGTGAACCAGATCAGCGTCGTGAAGACGCACGTGCCGAGGCACAGCCCGAGCACCGGCGCCAGCGCCAGGCGCGCCGGCGCGTCGAAGCGCCTGCCGAGGTAGGCAGCGGGTCCGCTGCCAAGTGCCAGCAGGATCGCCAGCAGGGCGAACTGGCGGATGACTATGTCGGTCCAGATGTGCATGCGGGCCGAGCGCGCGCCCGGCGAACCGGACAGCGGCGTGCCAGACTACTGCGCCGTGCCGCCGACAGAGCAGACAAGCGCCTCCGAGCACTCGGTCTCCTATCTCTCCGCCACAGCCACGCTGGCGCAAGGGATCGATCCTGTGCGCCTGGATGCGCTCGCAAGGGGCCTCGCCGAGGTGCGCGACCGTGGTGGGCGACTGTTCATCCTCGGGGTGGGCGGGGGTGCCGGCCATGCCTCGCACGCGGTCAACGACTTCCGCAAGCTGTGCCACATCGAGAGCTATGCGCCGACGGATAACGTGTCGGAGCTGACGGCCCGCACCAACGACGACGGCTGGGAGACGGCCTTCAGCGGATGGCTCGGGATCTCGCGCCTGAGCGAGCGCGACGCGCTGCTCGTCTTCTCAGTCGGCGGCGGCTCTCGCGAGCACAACGTCTCACCGAACCTCGTCGCCGCGATGGAGGCGGCGCGGGCAGTGGGCGCGTCGATCTACGGGGTTGTCGGAGCGCCCGGAGGGGCGCTCGGGGAGATGGCTGACCTCGCGATCCTGATCGACCCCCCCGCCGAGCTGCGCACCCCGCTGGTCGAGTCCTTCCAGGCGGTCGTCTGGCACGGACTCGTCTCGCACCCCGCGCTGGCCGCCCAGCGGGGTCACTGGGAGTCGATCGCCGCCCGCCAGGCGCGATGAGCCCACGGTGGGAATGGCCCACCGAAAGCGGCGCGCTCTACTTCGGACCGGCATCTGCCGACCGAAGCCCGGCGGGCGAGCCGGGGCCCGCCGGGGCGGAGCACCGTGCCATGTTCCTCGACCGTGACGGCGTCCTGATCGAGGGGGTGCCTGACCCTGTCTCTGGGCTGCTCGAGTCGGCGTTGCGCGTGCAGGACGTGCGTCTGCTGCCCGGTGTCGCCACTGCGATGACGGCGTTGTCGGCCGCTGGATACGCGCTCGTGTGCGTGTCGAACCAGCCGGCGGCGGCGAAGGGGAAGATCACGCTGGAGCAGACGAGGGCGATCCATGAGCGTGTGATTGAGCTGCTGGCCGAGCGTGGCGCGAGCCTCGACGCCTCGTATCTATGCCCCCACCATCCGGAAGGAATCGTCCCGGCGCTGGCGATGCGTTGCACTTGCCGCAAGCCGGCACCGGGGATGCTGCTCGAGGCCTCGCGCCGGTTCGGGCTTGGACTGGGACGGGCTTGGATGGTCGGCGACACCGACACCGATGTCGAGGCCGGCCGCGCGGCCGGCTGTCGGACTGCGCTATTGAGCTACGGCGGCGCCGTGCACAAGCGCTCGGGTGATGCGAGCCCGGATCTGCTCGTGCGAGACCTGTCAGCCACTGCCGCCAGGCTTCTCGACCACAGCCACGGCTAAGCTGTCTACAAGCGAGACTTTCGCGCGCTGCTGGGTATTGGTGTAGCAAGTTCGTGCTAGACAGAATTACCACCCGCATATTCGCCGACGGAGCCGATCTCGACGGGATCCTCGCGCTCGCGTCGCGACCCGCGTATCGCGGGTTTCACGACCAATCCGACTTTCATGTGGAAGGCGGGACTGACGGACTACGCGGACTTCGCGAAGCGCCTGCTCGAGCGGATCACCGACTCACCCGATCTCATTCGAGGTGTTCGCCGACGATGCGAACGAGATGCGCCGTCAGGCACGGCTCATCGCTTCCTGGGGCGAGAACGTATACGTGAAGATTCCCGTCACGACGACCAAGGGCGAGTCGATGGCACCGCTCGTTCGCGAGCTCTCCGAGGACGGCGTCAAGGTCAACGTCACGGCGCTGTTCACGACCGCCCAGGTCGAGTTGATCACTGCAGCCGTGAAGGATGGGGCGCCGTCCTACATCTCGGTCTTCGCCGGACGGATCGCCGACGCCGGCGTCGATCCGGTGCCGATCATGGCGCGATCGGTCGACGTGATGGTTCAGGCGCCGCGCTCGGAGTTGATCTGGGCCTCGCCGCGGGAGATCCTCAATCTCGTGCAGGCTGACCAGGTCGGCTGTCACATCATCACGGTGACGCCACGATCTGCTGAAGAAGCTCGATTGTCTCGGTAAGGACCTCGAGCAGTACTCGCTCGAGACCGTGCAGATGTTCCACGGCGACGCGGTGGCTGCGGGCTTCACCCTGTAGATGGCTCGCGACTACCAGCGACGCGGCGATACGCCGTGTGAGCGCGCGCCGGCGGCAAGATGAAGCGGGCCTGCATCACGGGCGGCGCGGGCTTCATCGGCAGTACACTCGCCGACCGCCTCAGTCGCGCCGGCGTCGAGGTGGTCGTGGTCGACGACTTTCGCACCGGTCGACGTGAGTTCATCGACCGAGGCGCTGGCCGCGCACGAACGTCGCGACTCGTCGAGGCGATGTGCTCGACGCGGTCGCTCTTGAAGAGGCGGTCGACGGTTGCGACTGGGTGTTCCATCTGCAGGCCAACGCCGACGTCCGCGGCGGCCTCGGCATCCTCGCCGTGACCTCGAGCAGAACACGATCGCCACCTCGACCGTGCTCGAGGCGATGCGCGCGCGCGGCGTGAGCGGACATCGCCTTCTCCTCGACCGGCTCGGTCTACGGCGAGCCCGAGGTCTTCCCACCCCGGAGGACGCGCCGTTCCCGGTCCAGACCTCGCTGTACGGCGCGTCGAAGCTCGCAGGCGGAAGGGCTGATCGCGGCCTACGCCGCCGGCTATGGCTTCACCGGCCTGATCTTCCGCTTCGTCTCGATCCTGGGCGAGCGCTACACGCACGGGCACGTCGTTCGACTTCTTCCGCGCGCTCCAGCGCGACCCGACCCAGTCTGCGGGTCCTGGGCGACGGTCGGCAGGAGAAGTCGTACCTGTACGTCCAGGACTGCCTCGAGGCGGTGCTGACGGCCGTCGATGTCCATGAGCAGCAGCCGGGCGCATACATCTACAACCTCGGGACCGACGAGACGATCCTCGTCGACGAATCGGTGATGGTCATCACCGAGCGGCTTGGCCTGACCCCGCAGATCGAGCACACGGGCGGTAAGCGCGGCTGGGTCGGCGACAGCCCACTGATTCTGCTCGACACGCGCCGCATCCGCAGCCTTGGATGGGAGCCCCGGCTGACGATTCGCGAGGCACTCGTGCGCACGGTCGACTGGCTAGCCGAAAGCGAATACGCGTGGCGGGACGTGCTCGCCGCGGAGGCCACCAGATGAGGACCGGTGCAGCGGCAGTTGCTGCGGAGGCCGCGATCGAAAGGATGCAGTCATGAGCGTCATCTTCAGTCGGGCCCCCCTGCGAATCTCACTTGGCGGAGGCGGGACGGACCTGCCGTCCTACTACAAGGAGCATGGCGGCTTCCTCGTATCCGGCGCGATCGACAAGTACGTCTACATGCTCACCCACACGGTCTTCCAACGCCGCTACCGGATGAAGTACTCGGCGATGGAGGAGGTCGACGAGATCGAGCAGATCCAGCATCCGATCCTGCGGGAGACGCTGCTGCGCCATTGGCGTGGGAACCCGCTCGAGATCGCATCCGTCGCCGATGTCCCGGCGGGAACAGGGATGGGCTCGTCAGGTGCCTATACCGTCTGCCTGCTCAAGGGTCTGGCGCATGCGAGGCGCACCTCGATCACGCCCGGGGCGCTCGCCGAGGCGGCGTGTGAGATCGAGATCGACGTACTCGGCGAGCCGGTGGGCAAGCAGGACCAGTACGTCGCCGCGCATGGTGGCATCTGCGCGTACACATTCAACCCCGACGGCAGCGTCCTTGTCGAGCCGCTCGAGCTGAAGGCCAGCGTGCTGCGCCGCCTGCGCGATCAGCTGCTGCTGTTCTTCACGGGCGAGGCGCGTTCTGCATCGACGGTGCTCTCCGACCAGGACGAGCGCTCGAAGGCCGGCGATGCGGAGATGCTCGAGAACCTGCACCGCACGAAGGAGCTCGGACGACGTAGTTGCGAGATGCTCCGCGATGGAGATCTCGAGGGCTACGCCGAACTGATGCACGAGCACTGGGAACACAAGCGCAGGCGCTCACCGGGCATGGCCAACGAGCAAATCGACAGGCTCTACATGCTGGCCCGTCGGAGCGGCGTGATCGGCGGCAAGCTGGTCGGCGCAGGCGGTGGCGGTTTCCTGCTCGTCTACTCGCCGCGACCGGAGGACACCAGGCAGGCGATGGCGGCGGCGGGGGCGTCCGAGCTGGCGTTCGATTTCGAGTTCGACGGTGCCTTCGCGAGCGAGTACGCATGAGCGCTCGCCGCGTGGCGATCGTCGGTTGCGGAACGATTGGCGCCAAGCGGGCGGACGCGCTCCAGGCCGGCGACGAGCTGATCGCCTGTTACGACATCGACCCCGCAGCGGCTGAGCGGCTCGCCGGGCGTTTCGGCGCGGCCGTCTGCGCCACGTTGTCGGAGCTGCTCTCGCTGGAACCCGATGTGGTGATCGTGGCGACCGTGCACGACCAGCTTGCGGGGCTGGCTGAGCAGGCGCTCGAGGCAGGCGCGCACGTACTGGTGGAGAAGCCGGCCGGCATCTCGAGCGAGCAGATCGATCGGCTGATCGAGTGCCAACGTGCCGCGGGAGGCCTTGTGAAGGTGGGGTTCAACCACCGCTTCCATCCGGGTATCGCCGCGCGTCGCCGAGGAGGTTCACTCGGGCCGTCATGGCGAGCTGATGTATATCCGTGGCCGCTACGGGCACGGCGGGCGTATCGGCTATGACCGCGAGTGGCGCGCCGACCCCGCCCGCTCCGGTGGTGGCGAGCTGATCGATCAGGGTATGCATCTCCTCGATCTGAGCCACTGGATCGCCGGCCCGCTGGAGCTGCACTCAGCCATGCTGCGAACGCACTTCTGGGATGCTCCGGTCGAGGACAACGCCGCGCTGATCTTGGGCGACGCGCGAGCACGCTCCGCGCCGTGGGCGATGCTCCACGTCAGCTGGACCGAGTGGAAGAACCTGTTCTCGCTCGAGATCTACTGCCGCACGGCCAAGCTTCAAGTCGATGGGCTGGTGCGCTCCTACGGCCCTCAGCGCCTCACGATCTACCGGATGCGTCCTGAGCTTGGGCCGCCGGACATCGAGGAGTTCGCCTACCCCGACGAGGACCGCTCGTGGGAGCGCGAGTGGAGTGGTTTCGTGGGCGCGATCGACGCTGGCGAGGAGCGACTGCTCAACGGCGACCTGCACGACGCGCGTTATGCATGGCAGCAGATCGAGGCCGCCTACGCCGACGGCCCGTATGCGCAGATGCGCGAGGCGGTCGCGCCTTGAGCGAGCCGCGTCGGGCGCTTGTCACCGGTGGATCGAAGGGGATCGGTCGCGCGGCTGCGCAGGCGCTGGCCGAGCGCGGCTGGCGTGTGACGCTGCTCGCGCGCGAGCGCCAGGCGCTCGAGCAGACGCTCGGTGAGCTTCAAGGCGACGGACATCAGACGATCGCGCTAGACGTCGCCGACGAGGCCGCCTGGGAGGAGCTCGCCCCCAGCCTGGATGACGTCCACGGGCTCGTTTGCGCCGCAGCCGTGCTCGATCCGGTCGGGCCGATCGGCAGCTACGCGATCGGCGATTTCCGTCGCACGCTCGAAGTGAACGTGATCGGCACACTGTTGGCGATCGTGCAGCTGCTTGGATGCTTTGCGCACGAACAGGGGTGCCGTCGTCACGTTCAGTGGAGGCGGCGCGACGTCGCCGCTGCCGCGCTTCGACGCCTACGCGGCCTCCAAGGCGGGCGTCGTCCGCTTGAGCGAGAACGTGGCGAGCGAGCTCGCGAAAGACGGCGTGCGCGTCAACTGTGTCGCGCCGGGCTTCGTTGCGACAGACATCCATCGCAGCACGCTGGCCGCCGGCCCGGATCTCGCGGGGGCCGGCTACTTCGAGCGCACTTGCGCGGAGCTGGAGCGCGGCGGAGTCCCCGCGAGCGAGGCGGCCGAGCTCGTCTGCCTGCTGCTCGAGCATGAGCCCGACGCGGAGTTCAGCGGCAAGCTGATCTCCGCGCAGTGGGATGACTGGCGCGAGGCTGGATTCCGCCGCAGGCTGGCGGCCGCGCCTGACCTGGCGACACTGAGGCGAATCGACGACGCGATGTTCGGGCCGATCGGACATCCTTGACGCGATGAACCAGCCATTCGTCAGCCATGTCTCCGCCGAGCTCGAGGTCAACTGGTCGGAGGATCTCGAGGAGCTTCACCAAGAGAGCAGCCGCACCCACTTCATCGACGAGTGGACCCGCCGTGCGATGCTGGCGCGAATCGGGCCGCTGCCCGAGCGCGCGACCGTCCTGGATGTTGGCTGCTCGACGGGCTACCTGCTCGAGGATCTGCGCAAGCGCCTACCGGCTGCCCACCTGGTCGGGGTTGATCTCGTGCCCAGCGGACTGCGGGTCGCGCACGAGAATGTTCCCGACGCCGAGCTGCTGCTCGCTGACGCGTGCGCACTGCCGCTCCCTGACGAGGCGGTCGACGCGGCGCTGAGCGCGAACCTGCTCGAGCACGTCCCCGACGACGTGCAGGCGCTAGCCGAGATGCGACGCGTCATGCGCCCGGGAGCACGCGCGGTGATTGTGGTACCCGCTGGGCCTGGCAACTACGACTACTACGATCGTTTCCTCGGACACGAGCGGCGCTACGGGCGCGGCGAGCTGGCGCTAAAGGCCCGATCGGTGGATTTGGAGGTATTGGAGGACGCGCACCTTGGCGCACCGATCTACCCTGCCTTCTGGGCGGTCAAGCAGCGCAATCGTAGGCGCCACGGCGCCCTGGAGGGCCGGGAGTTGGAGGCGAAGGTCAGAGAGGACATCGAGCGGACGACAGACTCGGGCCTCGGGCGGATCGCATGCGCGCTCGAGGAGCGTCTGCTGGCGGTCGGGATCCGGCTTCCCTTCGGCATTCGTGGCCTGACGGTGCTCAAGCGTCCAGAGCAGGCTCGATGAGCGCGCCGGTATCGAGCCCGGGCGATCGTCCCGACGGAGGCGCGGCCGTCAACCCGCCGGGCGACCTGCAAGGCGTGCCGCTCGTCGATCCTGCCGGCAAGCCGCAGCCTCACAGAATGCTCAGCATCGTGATCCCGGCGTACAACGAGCAGGACAATGTTGAGCCCGCATACGAACGGCTGCGCGCGGTGATGGAGCCGCTCGCGCTCGAATGGGAGCTGATCTTCAGCGTCGATCCGTGCACCGACCGCACCGAGGAGTTGATCGTTGCGCTGTGCAACAGGGATCCGCGCGTGAAGATGCTGCGGTTCTCACGCCGCTTCGGCCAGCCGATGGCGACGATCGCGGGACTGGACGCCGCGCGCGGGCGACGCCGTCGTCGTGATCGACTGCGACCTGCAGGACCCGCCGGAGCTGATCCCGGAGCTGGTCGCGCGCTGGCGCGACGGCTACGACGTCGTCTACGCGCAGCGGCGCACACGCGCTGGCGAGACGCTGCCCAAGCGAATCGTTGCGGCGCTCGGCTACCGCTTGATCCGCCGCATCGCCGACGTCGAAATCCCTCCAAATACGGGCGACTTTCGCTTGATGAGCAGGCGCGTCGTCGACAACGTGGTGGCCTTGAAGGAGAGCCACGGCTTCCTGCGTGGCCTGGTCGGGCTCGTCGGCTTCCGCCAGACGAGCGTGCCTCTACGATCGCGATCCGAGAGCGGCGGGCACGAGCAAGTACAACCGCTTCTGGGGCTCGCTCGTGATCGGACTGAACGGCGTCGTCGGCTTCTCGCGCTACCCGTTGCAACTGATATCGATGCTCGGCATGGTCCTCTCGGGGCTCGCCTTCCTGGTCGCGCTCGCGTATCTCGGGCTGAAGCTCGGCGGGCAAGGCTTCCCGGTGGGCAATCCGACGATCGTGATCGTGGTCGCCTTCTTCAGCGGCATCCAGCTGCTCTCGCTCGGTGTGATGGGTGAGTACGTCGGACGCATCTACGACGAGTCGCGCAACCGGCCCAAGTACATCGTCGAGTCCCGCTGCGGGTGGGACGAGTAGCGCGCGGCCGCGCTGAGGCCGGCGGGCGCGGCGATCCGATGATGGAGGCCGGGCTACCGCCGGTGTGCATTCTCGCCGGCGGGCTTGGCACACGCCTGGGAGGGCGCGTGGCAGACACGCCGAAGCCGCTGCTCGAGGTCGCCGGCGAGCCATTCCTCGTGCATCAGCTGCGTCTTCTTGCCGCCAGCGGCGCCGGCGAGGCAGTCCTCTGCGTCGGGTACCTCGGCGAGCGGATCGAGTCGCGCATCGGCGCGGAGTGCGAAGGCGTGCAGGTCGCCTACAGCTATGACGGTCCCGAGCTCGACGGCACGTTGGGCGCCGTCAGGCGTGCGCTGCCTTTGCTCGGCGAGCGGTTCCTCGTCCTTTACGGCGACACGTACTTGCGCATCGATTATCGCGCCGCCGCCTCGCAGTGGAGAGCGAGCGGCTTGCCGGCGATGATGACCGTGCTGCACAACGAGGATCGCTGGGACCGCTCCAACGTCCTCTATCGAGACGGTCTGGTTGTCCGGTACGACAAGCGATCGCCGACGCCCGATATGAACTGGATCGACTACGGGCTGGGCGGCCTCACCCTTCAGGCGCTGGAGCGGGCGGGCGAGGACGAGCGGGATCTCGCCGCACTGTACGAGCGTCTGGCCGCGGAGGGTGAGTTGCTGGGCATCGAGGCGAGTGAGCGCTTCTACGAGATCGGCACTCCCGAGGCGCTCGCCGAGACGGAGCGCTTCTTGCAGGAGCTCACTCCGCCCAGCCGATCGGATGCTCGCTGAGGCGAGGGCCGAGGTCGGCAAGGGCGAGCAGTCGCGCAGGAATCGCGTCGGTGAGCGCCGAGCGGCGATGCAGTCTGAGGTTCTTCAGAACCTTGAACTTGAGGATCTCGTCGAATCCCGGCCGAAGGCTCCGACGTTCGGGGCGGAAGCCCGCGTCGCTCATCGCGCGCTCGAGTGTGCGCGGCTCGAAGAACGAGATGTGGATCTCCGGGATCACGTAGCGCCAGCGGTCCAGCCGCGCGGCATGGGGGCGTGCGTTGCCGGTCGTGATGAAGAGCAGCCCGCCGGGCCTCAGCAGTCGCCGCATGGCGCGAAGCTCGGCCGGCGGGTCGAGCGTGTGCTCGAGTACCTCGATCGCCGTGACCACATCGAAGCGTCCCTGCTGATCCTTCAGCTCCTCGGGCGTGAGTATCGGAATGCCGCGCGAGCGCGCCTCGTTCGTGATCGCCCCCTCGTCGAAGCCGACAGCGTCGGCGATTCGCTCTTCGCGCAGGTATCGCACGAGCCCTCCGTTGCCGCACCCATAGTCGAGCCAGCGCAACGGACCTGTGTCCGGCGACCCGTCGTTGAGGTTGGTCAAACCGTCCACCAAGCGGACGATCCCCGACCACTCGTAACGGCGGACTGTGTCTTGGGGATGCTCGAGCTCGAAGTGGTAGTCAACCATCGGGTCTGCGCCTTCTCCGGCGTAGTAGCGCTGGTCATAGATCTGTGCGAAGTCGGTCCAGGGGTTCGCGACAAACGCGTAGCCGCAGTTAGGACACTGCGCAAGGGAATAGTCGCGTTGGCTGTATCGCCCGCGGACGATCCCCGCCGGTTGCGTCTCCCCGCCGCAGATTCGGCAGGGGCACTCGCTGTGGGACTCATGCGGTGGGCGGGGGTTCATCGAGGGCGGGCCGGGCGGCGGGCGCCGGTACTGGCCTATCCTATGTACAAGCTCGTGGCCGAACCGCTCGCACTCGACGACTCGCGGCCGCGATCCTTGCGAGCGCGGCTGCTCTCACCTGAGCTGGGGCTGCTCGGTCAAGGGCTTCGATTCGCGCTCGCCGGGGGCGTGGTCTCGGTCGTCTACGTGCTCACGACGATCCTGCTCGCCGACGTCGCAGGTCTCCCGTTCCAGCTCGCGTTGCCGCTGGGCTACGGGATCGGCTTGATCACACACTTCACGCTGCAGCGCGTCTTTGTCTGGGTGCACCAGGAGGAGTTTGCGCTTCCAGTCCATCATCAGGCCGGTCGCTATCTGCTCGTCGCCGCCCTGCAGTACGGGCTGACGGCGGCATCGACGTCGTACCTCCCGGGGCGTCTCGGCGTCTCGACCGAGATCGTCTATCTCGCGACGGTCGTGATCTTGGTGTCGGCGAACTTCTTCGTCTTTCGCCACGGCATCTTCCACGCGAAGCCGCGTCCCGACGACCGCTAACCTGCGCAGATTCCTACTGCGATAGTCACCGGCTCGGGCGGCTTGATCGGCTCGGAGTCCGTCGCGCACTTCGTGCAGCGCGGCTACGAGGTGATCGGGCTGGAGAACGACATGCGCGCGCGCTTCTTCGGTGCCGCCGCGTCGACGGCTCACACCAGTGAGAGGCTGCTGGCTCGGTTTTCCGGCGATTTCCGCTCCCTCCCGATCGACATCCGCGATCGTGACGCCGTCGAGAAGCTCTTCAAGGAGAACGCACCGGCGATCGAGCTGGTCGTGCACACGGCGGCGCAGCCCTCGCACGACTGGGCGGCCAGCGAGCCGCACACGGACTTCGAGGTGAACGCGATGGGGACATTGAACCTGCTCGAGGCGACTCGCCGGCACGCGCCTCGGGCGACCTTCGTGCATTGCTCGACGAACAAGGTCTATGGCGATCGACCGAACGGGCTACCGCTGCTCGAGCTACAGCGGCGGCTGGATCTCCCCGTGGACCACCGCTTCTACGACGGTGTGGATACGACGATGTCTATCGACCGTAGTACGCACTCGCTGTTCGGCGTCTCAAAGACGGCGGCCGACCTTCTCGTTCAGGAGTACGGGCGCTACTTCGAGATGCCCACGGTCTCCTTCCGCGGTGGCTGCCTGACCGGACCGGGCCACGCGGGCACGATGCTCCATGGATTTCTCTCGTACCTGATGCGTGCGACTGTTGTGGGCGAGCCCTACACCGTTTTCGGCTACGGAGGCAAGCAGGTCCGCGACAACATACATTCGGCCGATCTGGTCGCCGCTTTCGAGGCATTTCACGCTGCCCCGCGGGCGGGTGGGGCTGTTTACAACATCGGCGGCGGGAGGGCCTGCAACTGCTCGATGCTCGAGGCCATTGCCCTTTGCGAGCAGGTAGCCGGGCGCGAGCTCGACTGGACGCTGAGCGAGCAGAACAGGATCGGCGATCACCGGTGGTGGATCACCGACCTGCGGCCGTTCAGCCAGGACTACCCGGAGTGGAGGCTAACGCGGGGTCTCGAGGACATCCTTCACGAGATCCACGAACAGAACGCGGAACGCTGGCTCGCCGCTGCTTAGACGTCTTGCTCGCTTGATCGCTGGACATCTGTTTGTTTGCGCAACTGGCTGTCGAGCAACGGCGTGGCATGACGATGAACAAGACGATGCCCATTGCCTCCCACGGTCAACTCTGCGAGCGACTGCGCGCGTTGCTCGCGAGTTGCCTGCTGGCCGTGGTGATCGCGCTGATCGTCCCGTCCGTCGGCCACGCCGACATCAAAACTTTCGGCAGCCCGCTGACCGGCGCGGCCACGCTGGACACCGCCGAAGGCCTCGACTACCAGGGCACCGACACGCACGTGCCCGCATCGCCCGAAGCACCCAACGGCGTTGTCCACACCTATCACTACGGCGCCGACGCGGCGCTGTGGAACGCATCGCTGGCAAACGGCACGCCACGTGCTCCGGCGACCGGCCAGGCGCTGAAGGTGAGCCTCGAGGGCTGTGCCGTGCCGGCTGCGGTCGGCCCCCCGCCGCTCACCCAGATCCACTTCCAGGACATCACGCCGCAGCCGGACGGCGGCGCCAAGATCAACATCACCTCGCAGGCCTTCGACATCCCGGTGTGCGGCGCCGGCGGCGCCAGCGGCTCGACCGTCTCGACGTACGAACCGATCAACCTGTGCGTGAGCGAAGGTGACTACGTCGCCTTCAACGAGGAGGGAGGGTTCGTCGAACACTCCTACCAGAGCGGTGTCCGCTATCGCGTGCTCGGCCAGGTCGCCGGCTCGAAGACCGACTCCTTCATCAGGGGTGGCGGCACGAACAACGGCACCGTGATGTCGCCGTCCGACACCTCCTCGATGGACGGCTTCATGGCCAACCCCGACAAGGAGCTGATGATGCGCGTCACGCTCGGCACGGGCAAGGACGCGACGCACATCTGCCCCGGCGGCAAGCAGGGCGCCCCGCCCGTGCTGGCCCCGATCCGCGTCAGCCCGCAGACCGACGGTGTCAACCACAGTCGCATCGTCGCTGTTGCGATGTTCTGCCGCGTCAGTCCGTGCAACGGGGTGGCGACGCTGAGCTCCAACGGCGCAGACACGTCGACCTACGGTCGGGAAGAAACCTATGGCCGCGTGGGCTTCAGCCTGCCGCCGAACAAGACCGTGCACCTCGCGATCCGCGTCAAGCCCAGGCTGATCCAGAAGATCCGTGCCAAACACGGCATGAGCACGGTGCTCACCGCCGTTGTCAACGGCAAGAAGATCACGCAGCGGATCACGATCAAGATCTTCTAGCGGTCCACTCCCACAGGCGCAGCTCGCGCACTGCGCCACAATCAGCTGCGAGTGCCGCGACGGTCCCTGCGCCGACGTCCAACTCGACGATCCACGGCTCGACGCGCGCTTCGCCCTCGGCTTGCTCTGCTGCAGCGGCCGCGCCGATGCCGGTGCCACGGCGCTTGAGCTCTGCCTCGTGGCGCGTCCACAGCCGCAGGAACTCGAACTCGCGCGCCGGCGGCGTGAGCGCCCCCAGATGTGCCGCCGCCTCGGCCCCGAGGACGCGCGCCGCAAGTGCAACGGGATCTGTGCTCGCCCGCCGGCCCGGCTCGCCCATCACCTCGACGTCCACGCCGACGGAGCCGTGCGCCGAGAACGCGTACAGCGCAAGCTCGCCGGAGTGCGAGAGGTTGAAGTGCAGACCCCGCTCGCTCCACGGGGCGGCAAGCCGAGGCTTGCCGTGAGTGCCGGCGTCCAGCTCGAGCGAGCTCGGATCGGCGTCGAGGTAGCGCCCGAGCAGGTCGCGCAGAACCCCGCGCGAGCGACCCCACAGGTCCTGCTCGCGCTGCCCCACGATGCCCGCCGCGCGTACGTGCTCCTGCGCGCTGAGAGCGTCGAGCACCCCCTCGCCGACTCCGCCCAGCTCGACCCGCCACACGTCGATCGTCGCAGGCCCCGGCACCGGGTCGTGCGGTCCCGTCGTCCACGGTCCTGCGCTGCTGTGTTGCCGTGGCTTGCCGGCGGCCGGCCGGACGCTCATCGTCGGGCGAATATAGGCCAGCACGCCGAGGGAGGCCCTCGTCGGCACAAGCCGTGTCAGGCCCGAGACGCCTCAGCCGCGTCGGGAGGGGAAGGGCAAAGGCCGCAGCGCCCAGGGGTCGATAACCTGCGCGCCCGTGCGCGTGCTCTCCACCCGCCTTTCCGGCCTCGTGGCGTTCGAGCCGGTCGCGCACGGCGACGAGCGCGGGTTCTTCTGCGAGACCTATCGCAGCGAGTGGCACGCCGAGCTTGGCCTCGGCTCAGAGGATCGCTTCGTGCAGGACAACCACTCGCGCTCCTCGCGCGGCGTGCTGCGCGGGATGCACTTCCAGCTCGGCGACGGCCTGGGCAAGCTCGTGCGCTGCGCCCGCGGGCGGATCGTCGACGTCGCGGTCGACCTGCGCAGGGGCTCGCCCACATACGGCGAGTGGGAGGCGGTCGAGCTCGACGACGAGAGCATGCGTGAGGTGTACGTGCCGGTCGGCTTCGCGCATGGCTTCTGCGTGCTCAGCGACGTCGCCGACGTGATCTACAAGCAGACGGCCTACTACGACCCGGAACTGGAGCGCGGCATCGCCTGGAACGACCCCGACGTGGGCATCGAGTGGCCGCTGCCCGAGGCCGAACTGATCGTCTCCGAGCGCGACGCCGCCGCCCCACTGCTGCGCGAACTGGAGGGCGAGCTGCCGTTCCGGTGGCATCCTTAGCCGGTATGAGCTCCCGCCTCGCCCGCCTGCGCGCGCGCACCAACGGCTACACGGTCACGCCGCGCCAGTACGCCTACGTGGCCTACGCCGCGCTCGTCGCGCTCACGCTGATCGTGCTCAGCGGCGCAGCCGTGCGCCTGACCGGCTCCGGCCTCGGCTGCCCCGATTGGCCGCGCTGCTACGGCCACGCCTACCCGCCGCTGAACACGCACGCCGTGATCGAGTTCTCCAACCGCCTGATCACGGGCCCCGTGGCGATCGCCGCCGGCGCCGCCTGGCTGCTCGCGCTGCGCCGCCGGCCCTACCGCCGCGACCTGATGTGGCTCGGCGCGCTGCTGCCGCTCGGCGTCGTCGGGCAGGCCGTGCTCGGCGGCTTCACCGTGCGCGGCGCGCTCGACTACGGCTGGGTGATGGGCCACTTCGCGCTGTCCATGCTGATCCTGCTCGCCGCCGCGATCCTCGCCTGGCGCGCCGGGCATGAATCGGCGCTGCTCGAAATCGAGGCCGAGCGCGCCTCGGCCAACGGGTCGGCAGCCTCCGTCAACGATCCCGCCCGGGGCGAACCCGCGCAGGAGCGCTCGCTGATCCTCTCGCTGCGGGGTCTCGTCGCGCTCGGCGCGCTGACGATCTTCGCGGGCACGGCCGCCACCGCCGCCGGGCCGCACGCGGGCGGCTCGCCGGGGCAGCGGATCAACCGCCTCGACTTCGACGGTCACGGCACGATGGACTTCGTGATCCACCGCCACGGCGAGATCGCGCTGCTGTTCGGCCTGGCATCGCGTCGCCGTGTGGTGGTTCGCGCGGCGCCGCTGGCAGGCTCCTGCAGCCGTGCAGCGCTCGCTGACCGTGCTCTGCGTGCTGCTCGCACTGCAGGGCGTCGTCGGCCTCGATCAGTACAAGACCCACCTGCCCACGCAGCTCGTCTGGGTCCACGTCGGCCTGGCCTGCGGCGCCTGGCTGGCCGCGATCTGGGCCGCCTGCGCGGCCGGTGCGCTGGTGCCCCGGCGCAGCGCGATCGCGCCCGAGCGGGCGGCGAGCACGCCGGTCGGCGCTCCGCGGCCGGTCAAGTTCCCCGGAAATTAGGGCCTTCCCCGGGCCGATGTCCCGTGTTTATTGGTTTCGTCGTCCTCCCGAGCGGTTAGCCTGCTCGCAGTAACGACACCCATGAAGGGAGTGGTATGACCAAGAACGAGCTGGCCGAGCAGGTCGCCAGTCGAAACGGACTGGCAGCCAGTCAGGCCCGACAGGTGGTGGAGAGCGTCATCGACGTCGTCTCCGACGAGCTTGCCGCTGGGGGTGAGGTCGCTCTTGCCGGCTTTGGCAAGTTCAGCGTCAGCCAACGCGCTGCGCGGCAAGGACGCAACCCGTCGACCGGCGAGACGATCAACATCGCGGCGAGCAAGGCCGCGAAGTTCTCGGCGGCGAGCGCGCTGAAGAAGCGCCTCAACGGCTGATCGCCCGCTTGGCGCGATCCCCCAGAGGTCGCCCGGCCCTAGCAAGGACCGGCGACCTCTGGGTGTCGCAAGCGCCGCGCCCGGCCAAGCACGCAGGACTCGGCAGGATTCGACGGCGCTGAGCGCTCGGGCGCTTGGCCGCAGCGAGCGCAGAACTCTTCTCGCTCGCTAAGGCGGCGTTTAGGCCGGCGCGGGAGGCTGTGCGCGACAGCTTCCCCTCCAACATCCGGGCGGTGCCGCATGAGACAGACAGAGCGCAGGCGCAGGGCCCCAGCCGCACGCTACGACTCCCTGCAGAGCTTCTACACGGCCGACCAGCGCCGCGTGCACTCGCGCGAGTGCGACGTCGGCCTGTGGTGGCGCGAGTCGGCCGACGGCCCGCTGCACCGCGCCGCCTGGGTGCGCGACACGGGCGAGCTCTACCTCGTGCGCCTCGGGCCGCGCGAGCAGGGCGGCGGCCGCGTCGAGGTGCTGGCGATCGTCGACGATCACGAGCGCCTCGAGCAGGCGCTCGACGGATGGCGCAAGCGCTGCGGCGAGCCGCAGTCGCTGGCCTGGCTGCGCGAGCGCGCCAGGGCGATCGGCGGTCGCGTGCGCGCCAAGCGAGCCGAGGCGGCCGCGGCGGTGGCCGGTGCGGGCGCCGTGCTCGCCACCGGCCTGTCGATGGCCGTCGAGCTCGTCTAGCGCCTGCAGGCTAGCCGCGCGGCGCCGTCGTGGCGCTCGAGACCGTCCTGCGGGAGCGGCTCCCACGGGGCCGCCGAGGCGAGATGCTGGCGATAGCTCGGGCGGATGCCCGGGTCGCCGTCGAGCGTGCCCAGGCGGACCGCGACCTGCTCGTCTGCGAATGGGTCGCCGCTGAACAGCGCCGAGCCGCAGCGCGAGCAGAACAGCTTCGGCTTGCCGTCGGGCGGCGTGAACGCGGCCAGCACGTCCTCGCCCTGCAGCAGCTCGAAGCCGTCGCTGCGGCACGCGGCCGTTGGCCGAGGAGCCGGTGCCCGTGCGACGCTGGCAGCGGTGTGCAGTGGCAGTAGCCGGCCGAGAGCAACGGCGCGGTCAGCTCGAAGCGCACGGCGCCGCACAGGCAGCCGCCCTGCAGCGGCGACTGCGGGGAGGGGGACGGGCGTCTGCCATCGCCGCGATCCTACGCCTCGAGACCGAGCGCCTGCGCGACAGCGCGCTCGCCGAGGCTGTCGGCCTGCATGCTCGCGCCGGCGAGCTCGGTGCCGGCGAAGTAGGGCACGGCGATCACGAACATGCCGGCCGCCGCAGCCGAGGCGACGCCGATCGGCGAGTCCTCGAGCGCGACCGCCTCGGTCGCGCTCACGCCGAGCAGCCGGCAAGCCTCGAGGTAGATGTCGGGCGCCGGCTTGGGGTGCTCGACGTCGTTGGCCGAGACGACCGCCGCGAACGGGCCGTCCGGGAACAGGCCGGCGCTCTCCAGCGTGCGCTGCACGAACTCGCGCTCGGAGTTCGAGGCGAGCGCCAGCGGGATGCCGGCCTCGCTCAGCCGCTCGAGCAGCCGTCGTGCGCCCGGTCGCGGCTCCACGCCGGCGAGCGCCTCCTCCATCACGAGCGCCAGCAGCTCGTCCATCAACGCCTCGCCCTCGCCGGCGCGCTCGAGCAGCAGCTTCGAGCTTGGCGGCCGCCATCGTGCGCGAGGAGCCGATCAGGATCCGCTTGTGCTCGATCGTGAACGTGCGCCCGAGCCCGGCGAACAGCTTCTGCTCGGCGCGCGTCCACGCCTCCTCGGTGTCGAGCAGCAGTCCGTCGTTGTCGAACACCACCGCCGCGGGAACCGTCACGCCAGACATCATCTCTTCAATAAATAGATGAATAAAGGACGGCAAGCGTCCAGCGGGCTACAGGACGATGCTCCGAATGCCGAAAAAGCGGCATGGAAGCTCTCGAGCGCGACCGCTTCGCGTCTGTGCGCAGCAGCGCCCCCTTCGCGATCGCCGCCCTGCTCGCCTGGGTCACCCTGCCGCTTGCGACTTCGGTCGATTGGACCGAGTACGCCATGGCCGCCGCGCTGCTCGTGGTGTGCGGCCTCTGCCACGAGCTCCTCCCCAGGGGCATCGGACGGATCGCTCCCGAGCTGATCTTCCTCGCCGCACTCGGCATGCTGCGCGACTCCGGCGGCGGCACCAGCTCCGGTGCGAGCGCCGTCGCGATCGTGCCCGTCTTCTACGTCGCCCTGCACAGCGAGTCGCGCCGCGACCTGTATCGTCGTGCTCGCGGGGCTCGCCGTCTTCTACATCGCCCCGATCCTGATCGTCGGGCCGCCGGCGTATCCGCACACCCAGTACCGCACCGCACTGCTCGCAGTCGCCGTCAGCTCGATCATCGGGCTGGCCACGCAGCGCCTCGTCGCGGCCGTACGCGAGCGGGCCGAGGAAGCGCGCGAGCGCGAGCGCATGCTCGAGGAGCTCAGCGCCGTCGCACGCGGCCTGTTCGCCAGCGAGCAGGCGCGCGCCGACGTGTGCGCCGCCGCCAAGACGATCGGGCGCGCGAGCGTCGCCGTCCTGTTCGAGCCCGTCCCCGGCGGCTCGACGATGCGCCCGAGCGCGTTCACAGGGCCCGACGCTCCGCACGCGCTCGGCGGGAGCGAGATCTCACTCGACCGTCCCAGCGCCGTGCGCGACGTGTTCCGCAGCGGCCGCTCGATGCTGATCGCCGAGAACGTCGCCGAGCACGTCGGCAGCGTCGCGCTGTGGAAGGCCTCCGGCATGCCCCAGACCGTGCTCTACGAGCCGCTGCTGCGCGGAGCCGAGACGATCGGCGTGCTGATCGTCGGCTGGCCCGGCGACGTCAAGGCCGACGGCCCGCGCATCAGGGTCGTCGAGCTGCTCGCGCACGAGGCCGCCGCCGTGCTGACCCGCGCCGATGCGCTCAGCGCGCTCAGCGACCAGGCCAGCACCGACCCGCTGACCGGCCTGCCCAACCGCCGCGCCTGGGACGCGCGCGTGGCCGAGGCGCTGAGCGAAGGTGCGCGCTTCACCGTCGCGATGCTCGACTTCGACCACTTCAAGGAGTACAACGACACCTACGGTCACCCAGCCGGCGACCGCCTGCTCAAGGAGACGGCCGCCATGTGGCGCGAGCAGGTGCGCTCGGGCGATCTGCTGGCGCGGCTCGGCGGCGAGGAGTTCGGCCTGCTGCTGCTCAACTGCAACCCCGAGCGCGTGCGTGAGGTGATCGAGCGCCTGCGCGGGGCCGTCTACCACGACCGCACGTGCTCGGTCGGCTTCGCCGTGCACCGCAGCGGCGAGTCCTCCGAGCAGGTCACGGCGCGCGCCGACGCCGCCCTGTACGAGGCGAAGGAGTCCGGGCGCGACCGCGTCTGCATGAGCGCCGCCTAGGCCGCTGAAGGCGGGGCAAGGCGGGGCAAGGCCGGGTCGCCGGCGGGTCGTGCGCGCCGAAAAACTTTGCGCACGCGCGTGAAGTTCGTGCGTCGCCGCGTGTCCAAGGGCCATCGACAACCAACCGACCGCCGATCCCGGTCGAAGGAGGCTCCACAGATGAGACGGATGATCATTACCGCAGTAGCGACCGTGTCGCTGGCTGCGCCGAGCGCCGTCCTCGCCCACAGCGGCGAGCATCACCGCGCAGGCGAGCGCCACCACCATCACCGCGGCCACCACCGCCACGCCCACGTGCTCGCGTTCCACGCGCAGGCGCCGGCGAGCCCGGCGAGCGGCACGAGCTCGCCCAGCCCCACGACGCCCGCCGCGGACGACAAAGCGGGCACGATCGCCTCGTTCACGGGCGGCGTGCTCACGATCACGCTGAACGACGGCTCCACCGTCAGTGGCAAGGTCAGCGAAAGGACCGAGATCGAGTGCCCGGCGCCCCCGAGCGTGACCGCAGCCGATGTCTCAGGCCGCGACGGCGGCGACGACAACGGCTTCGACGACCGCGGCGATGACGTCGGCGGCAACGAAGGCAGCGGCAACGACGCGGCCGAGCACTGCACGAGCGCCGCGCTCGTTCCGGGCGCGAGCGTCAAGGAGGCGTTCCTCAGCGTCGGCAGCGAAGGCTCCACTTGGGTCAAGGTCGAGCTGTAGGCAGCACTCGAGATTCTCGGGCTGGTAAGGATCGGGCGATTCCGGCGTCTTCTCAGACGAAGGGAATGCGAATCCGACGATGAGCCCGAGAATCTCGATACGCCTGCTGGCGACCCAATCGGACCAGCGCCTGGTCGCGCTTGCCCGCGAGGGCCACGAGCGCGCTTTCGAGACGCTCGTGCACCGCTACCGGCGCCCGCTGCTGCGCCATGCCCGGCGCATGCGCCTGTCCGAGGCGCGCGCCGAGGACGTGCTGCAGCAGGCGTTCATGCAGTCGTGGATCGCGCTCTCGGGCGGGGCGAGCGTCAACGACGTGCGCAGCTGGCTCTACCGGATCGTGCACAACGTCGCCGTCAACGCCATGCGCGGTCCGGCCGGCGAGGCGCACGGCGAGCTGACGCAGGCCGTGCAGGACCGCGCCGGGCTCGCCGCCGTGTCGAAGCTCGAGCAGACGCTCGCGATGCGCGACGCGCTCAGCGACGTCGCCGCGCTGCCCCGGATGCAGCAGCAGGCGATCTTCCTCACGGCCGTCGACGGCCAGAGCCATGACGAGGTCGCCGGCGTGCTCGGGATCTCAGAAGGCGCCCTGCGCGGGCTGCTCTACCGCGCCAGGAGCACCCTGCGCAGCGCCGCCGCTGCGCTGACCCCACCGCCGCTGATCGCCTGGGCATCCGCAGGGGCGGGCTCGGGCGGCCCGACTGCCGAGCGACTCGCCGAGCTGAGCGCCGGGGGCGGCGCGGCCGGACTCGCCGGACTGCTCTTCAAAGGCGCCGTCGTCGCCGTCACCGCCGGCGCGCTGGCCACCGGCACGAGCGTGCTGAGCGTGCACCATCGCGCCCGCCCGGACGCAGCCCACACGCAAGCCGCGCAGGCCGCCGGCGCCGGGACGGCCGTCTTCACGGGCTCCTTTGCGCTGGCCTCCGACTCGCAGATCGCGCGGGCCTGGGGATCTCCACGAAGCCGGCGCCCGGCACGAGCGCTCGGGCCGGCACGGGTCCTCGCACGAGCGGCACCGCCACGGCAGTGGCTCGGGCGAGCATCGGGGCGGCGAGTCCGCCCGAGGAGGCGGAGACGACCTGCTGGCGTCCGACGGCGGCAGCGGCCGTTCGTCCGGATCGGCAGGGCGTGAGGGCTCGGGCTCGGGAGACGCGACCGGCGGCAGCGGCGGGCGTTGACTCCAGCGGCGGCGCACGCAGCGGGCAAGGCTCGAGCGACGGTGGGTCGAGCGGGCGCGACTCCGGCAGCTCCGACGCTTCGCTCGCCGACTCGAGCGGCTCGGGCTCGGCACCGGTATCCCCGGCCCCGTCGCTGACCGACCAGACGAGCGGGGTCGCGCAGGCTCCCGTCGCCGGCGAACTCGTCACCTCCTCCGGCGATCGCCAGAGCGGCAAGGGTGGCGGCGACAGCTAGAGAGTCGGGCTGGGAAGGCGATTTAAGGCGCTTGTAAGCTTGGGCGAGGAGAATCCTGCAATGCCCTCCGTCCTCGTCGTCGACGATGAGCCGATCGTCCGCGACGTCGTCGTGCGCTATCTCGAGCGGGAGGGGTACACGACGCTTCAGGCCGCAACGGGCGATGAGGCGCAGCGCATGCTCGAGGGTCCTGCTCCGGCGCTCGTCGTGCTCGACGTGATGCTCCCTGGCATCGATGGCCTCGAGCTGTGCCGGTGGATTCGCGCTCGCTCGCAGGTGCCGATCGTGATGCTCACTGCACGAGGCGAGGAGGCCGATCGAATCGTCGGGCTCGAGCTGGGTGCGGACGATTACCTCACGAAGCCGTTCTCGCCGCGCGAGCTGACCGTGCGGGTGCGCAATCTCCTGCGCCGCCGAAGCGAACCTGCGCAAGGGCCGCCCGCGGCGATCGAGTTCGGCGACGTCGTGATCGATGCGACGGCGCGCGAGGTGCGCAGGGGCGGGGCACTGCTCGCGCTGACGCTCAAGGAGTTCGACCTCCTGCTGTTCTTCGCCACCAACCCCCGGCGGGTCTTCTCGCGCCACCAGCTGATGGATCGTGTGTGGGGCTACGAGGCGGCGCTCGACACCGGCACCGTGACGGTGCACGTTCGTCGTCTGCGCAAGAAGATCGAGCCAGACCCCTCGCGCCCGTCGCATCTGGAGACGGTCTTCGGCGCCGGCTATCGGTTCACGCCATGATCGCATTCGTCCTGATCGCTGCGCTCGGGACGCTCGCGGCCGGGGTCGCGCTCGCTCTGGTGCTCCGCTCGCTCCCGACCGTCCGCCTGCAGCTCGCCGGCCTCGCGCTGCTCGCCGTGGCGCTACCGCTCGCGGCTGTGATCGTCGGCGGGCTCGTCATGTTCCACGTCCACGACGACGTGAAGATCCTCGCGATCGCCGCCGCCTGTGCGTCGACCGCGCTCGTGGCGGCGCTGCTGGTGGGCGCGCGAATCGCGCGGCACATCGCGGGCTTGGAGGCCGCCGCCGGCGAGCTCGCCGCCGGCGAGCTGAAGGCGCGCGCGCCGAGCTCTGGGCCGCGTGAGCTCGCGCACGTCGGCGCGGCGTTCAACGTGATGGCGAGCAACGTCGAGGAGCTGTTCGACGCAAGGCGCCAGCTGGTCGCTTGGGCGAGCCACGACCTGCGCACGCCCGTGGCCTCGATCCAGGCGATGCTCGAAGCAATCGAGGATGGCCTCGCCTCGGTCGAGGAGTACATGCCGGCCCTGCGCCAGCAGACGCAGACGCTGGCCGTGCTGATCGACGATCTCTTCGAGCTCGCGCGGATCGATGCGGGCGCGCTCACGCTCGAGCTGCATGAGACGCGGCTGCCGCGGCTGGTGAGGCTCTGCATGCGCGGCCTGGAGGCAGAAGCCCGCGCGCGACGCGTGCGCCTGGAGAGCGAGCTCGAAGATCCCCTGCCGAGCGTGCGCTGCGCGCCCGAGCACGTGCAGCGCGTGCTTCTCAATCTGATGACCAACGCGCTCCGGCACACGCCCTCGGACGGCTCTGTCCTGGTGAGGGCACGCCGGAGCACGGCCGAGCTCGAGGTCTCGGTCGAAGACACGGGGATCGGTCTCAGCGAGGAAGCCCAGCGGCGGATGTTCGAGCGCTTCTGGCGCGGCGAAGCGGCGCGTTCGAGCGGCAGGGCCGGGCTCGGACTGGCGATCGCGCGCGGTTTCGTGGAGGCGCAGGGCGGTCGCATATGGGCCGAGAACCGGCCTGAGGGCGGAGCCCGGCTCGCATTCACGCTCCCGCTCGCCGAGCCGCTGAGGGCCTCCTGACCCTCTGAGGAGGGGCTGCGCGGCGAGGCCGCGTTTGTTCATCAGGAGTTCATCTGCACGCAACACCCAGGTCAGAACTGGCTGACACGGTGGGCGTTGCCCGGGAATGATCCCGGCCAGAAACAAGGAGGTCAGCATGAAGCTACTGCGCATCGCGATCCCACTCGCACTCGCCGTAGCCGGCGTCACGAGCGGCTCGGCTGCCGCCGCGAAGCCGTCCGCAGTGACCGGCCACGTGTATGTCAACGACAACACGGCCCCCGTCAACACCATCTCGGCCTTCGACCGCCACGCCGACGGGACGCTCACGCCGATCCCCGGCTCCCCCTTCACCACCGACGGCGCCGGCACCGGGAAAGGCATCGGCTCGCAAGGAGCCCTGCAGCAGAGCGCCGACGGCAGGTATCTGCTGGCCGTCGACGCGGGCAGCAATCAGATCTCGGTCCTGCGGATCCTGCCGCACGGCGAGCTCGGTCACGTCGGCGGTGGAGCCGTCTCCTCGGGCGGCAACGAGCCTGTCAGCATCGCCGTCAACGGAAGCCTCGTGTACGTGGCCAACGCCGGCGACGGGGCGAGCAACTACACCGGCTTCACGCTCAATCCGGGAGGTCATCTTCGCCCACTCGACGGCTCGACCGTTGCGCTCCCTGACGGCTCCTCACCGGGGGACGTTCTGTTCAACGCCACCGGCACGAGCCTCGTAGGAGTACGCGTGAACACGTCGCTGATCGACAGCTTCGCGGTGGGCCGTGACGGTCATCTGAAAGCGGCGCCCAGCTCGCCGATACCGGCCCAGGGTCCGGGACCGTTCGGAAGCGAGTTCAGGCCGACGAATTCGTCGCAGCTGTTCGTCTCGAATGCCCACGGCGGCCCCGGTGCGGCGACGGTATCGGCCTTCTCAGTCGCCGGCGACGGGACGTTGAGCTCGATCGGCGCCTCGCCGTTCCCCGACTTCCAGACCGCCGCGTGCTGGGTCGAGATAAGCCATGACGGCCGCTTCCTGTTCACCGTGAACACGGCCAGCGGAAGCGTGTCCCGCTACGCGATCGCTGCCGGCGGTTCCCTGGAACTGCTCGGGAGCACACCGCTCGACAAAGGCGGTGCCGGGGCGGAGGACGCCCGGCTCGCTCCCGACGGCGCCAGCCTGTGGGTTGTCGAGACCGGCGCCGACGCCCTCGTCGCCTTCGGCGTCGAAGGCGGGACGCTGACGCTGTCGCCCTCGTCGACCACGGCGCTGCCGGCCGGCGCCGCGCCGTTCGGCCTCGTCGTCACCTAGTCCGAAGACGCCGCGTCAATCCGAGGTGGGCCGGCTCGTCCGGCCCACCTCGACGCGGCCAGCGCCGTCGGCGGCGTCGTTCACCTCCCGGTTCCCACTACGCCCCTGACGGTCGGAGATCAAGCAGATCAAGGACGCAGAGAGCGTGATGTGCTCTGCACATGAGCGATCGAGGACGCAGAGATGCGCCGATATCCGACCGTCAGCCGCAGCCGGTGTTGTTGCCGCAGCTCGAGCACGTGTAGCAGGAGCCGGTGCGCTGCATCATGCCGCCGCACTGGCTGCACGCCGGGCCGAGGTCGAGGCCCTGCAGGCGCGCCGGGACGACCGGCGGCGTGTCGGTCAAGGCGCCGTGGGCGCGCTGGCGCCGCCGTCGCCGCCGTTGCCGCCGTTGCCGCGCCGGCCTGGGCGGTCTCGCTCGCTCGGCGCTCGCAGCCGGGCCCGCGGTGTCGGACGAGTGAGCGACTGCGCCGCGTCCTGCGCGCGCCTTGCGCGCGCGCACCGCGGGCGTGAGGATGCCGAGCTCCTCCTGGGCGTCGGCGTCGAGGAAGCGCGAGGCCAGCCAGCGCATGATGTAGTCGGGCATCGACTTCGCGAACGGGATCTCCGGGTTCGTGCGTGATCCCCTCGGGCTCGAAGCGCATGTAGCTGAACTTCTGCACGAGCGTCTCGAGCGGCACGCCGTACTGCAGCGCGATCGAGATCGCCGTCGCGAACGAGTTCATCATCCCGCGCAGCGTCGAGCCCTCCTTGCCGATGTCGGTGAGGAAGATCTCGCCGATCGTGCCGTCCTCGTACATGCCGGCCGTGATGTAGCCCTCGTGGCCGCCGATCGAGAACTTGTGCGTGATCGACTGGCGCTCGCGCGGCATCCGCCGGCGCTTCGGGCCGGCTTCGGCGAGCGCCTCGGCGACCGCCTGCGTCGACGTGCGTCGACGTCGGCCGGCGCCTGCGCGCCTTCTGCGCGTCGGTGCGCAGCGCCTGCGCGGTCTTCGAGCCGTCGCGGTAGATCGCCAGCGCCTTGATGCCGAGCCGCCAGGCCTGCGTGTAGGCGTCGGCGATGTCCTCGACCGTCGCGCTCTGCGGGCAGGTTGACCGTCTTCGAGATCGCGCCCGAGATGAACGGCTGGACCGCGCCCATCATCTTGATGTGGCCCATGTGCGAGATCGCGCGCTCGCCGACCGCGACGTCGAACACCGGCAGGTGCTCGTCCGCGAGCCCGGGCGCGCCGACGATCGTGCCGTGCTCGTTGATGTGCGCGTCGATCTGCTCGATCTGCTCGTCGCAGTAGCCGAGCGTCTGCAGCGCCAGCGGCACCGTGCGGTTGACGATCGTCATCTGGCCGCCGCCGACGAGCTCCTTGAACTTGACCAGCGAGAAGTCGGGCTCGACGCCGGTCGTGTCGCAGTCCATCAGGAACGAGATCGTGCCGGTCGGCGCGAGCACCGTCGCCTGCGCGTTGCGGTAGCCGTGCGCCTCGCCGAGCGCGACCGCCTCGTCCCAGGCGCGCGCGCGCCGCCGCGAGCAGCGCCGCGTCGGCGCAGTCGCGTCGTCGGGGATCGCGTAGGCGGCGTCGCGGTGCATCCGCATCACGGCGTTGTGCGGCGTCGCGGTTCTCCGCGTAGCGCTCGTAGGGCCCGAGCGCCGCGGCGACCCGCGCCGACTGCGCGGTAGGCGCGGCCGGTCATCAGCGCCGTGATCGCCGCGGCGGTCGCGCGGCCCGTCGTCGGAGTCGTAGGGCATGCCGTTGGCCATCAGGTAGGCGCCGAGGTTGGCGTAGCCGAGGCCGAGCTGGCGGAACGCGCGCGCGTTGACGCCGATCTCCTCGGTCGGGTAGCTCGACGGCCCGACGACGATCTCCTGCGCGAGCAGCACGACGTCGACCGCGTGCTCGAAGGACTCCACGTCGAAGGTGCCGTCGGCGCGGCGGAACTTCATCAGGTTCAGCGACGCGAGGTTGCAGGCCGAGTCGTCGACGTGCATGTACTCGCGAGCACGGGTTCGACGCGTTGATCCGGCCCGACTTGCCGGGCAGGTGTGCCAGTGGTTGATCGTCGTGTCGTACTGCACGCCCGGGTCGGCGCAGCGCCAGGCGGCCTCGGCGATCTCGCGCATCAGCTCGCGCGCGCGGATCGGGCTCGCCGACCGGCTCGCCGGTCGTGCGCGCGATCAGGTGCCACTCGCCGTCCTTCCTCGACGGCCTGCATGAACTCGTCGGTGACGCGCACCGAGTTGTTGGCGTTCTGGTACTGGATCGAGTGGAAGCCGTCGCCGTCGATCGACATGTCGAAGCCGGCGTCGCGCAGCGCCGCGGCCTTGTCCTCCTCCTTGGCCTTGCACCAGATGAACTCGCGGATGTCCGGGTGGTCGACGTCGAGCACGACCATCTTCGCCGCGCGGCGCGTCTTGCCGCCGGACTTGATCGTGCCGGCCCACGCGTCGGCGCCGCGCATGAAGGAGACCGGGCCGGAGGCGGTGCCGCCCTTGGCCAGCGGCTCCATCGAGCCGCGGATGTTCGAGAGGTTGATGCCCGAGCCGGAGCCGCCGCGGAAGATCTTGCCCTCCTTGGTGTTCCAGTCGAGGATCGACTCCATCGTGTCCTCGACCGAGAGGATGAAGCAGGCCGCTGCACTGCGGGCTCTCCTCGAAGCCGACGTTGAACCAGACCGGCGAGTTGAACGCCGCCATCTGGTGCAGCAGGATGTGGGTCAGCTCGGCCTCGAAGGCCTCGGCGTCCTCGCTCGGTGGCGAAGTAGCCGCGCTCGCGCGCCCCAGCCGGCGATCGTGCCGGCGACGCGGCCGATCATCTGCTTGACCGAGCGCTCGCGCGCGGGCGATGCCGAGCTGGCCGCGGAAGTACTTCTGCGCGACGATGTTCGTCGCGTTCTGCGACCAGCTCGTGGGGAACTCGACGTCGCGTCTGCTCGAAGGCGACCTGGTCGCCGTGACCGATGCGCGCGTCGCGCAGCTCCCACTCGACGGCGTCGAACGGATGCGTCCCGGGGGTCGTGAAGAAGCGCTTGATCGCCAAGCGCTGGCCGGGCGCTGTCGCGTGCGAGATGGTGGGGTGGGGAGCTTCGTTCATCGGCCTTCCTCCTCTGCTGCGCCGACGGTGCGGGCGGCCATTCGAGCTGTTGATCGGGGGTCAAGCATCGTGGCGCTCCGATCGGACGGAACCAGCTCGCGAAACGAGGCTCAGGACAGCACCAAACGTAGCTCTATTTTACTACTCCCGGGCCCTCGTCCCGGCCCGAAATGCCCCGCAAACTCAGGCTTTCGGGCTCAGCGCCCGAGCCTGACCCAGTCCGCAAATTCCGACCACGTGGCCGACGCGCGGAAGCCGGCCTCGGCCATCGCGTGGCGCAGCGAGAGCAGCCAGTGCGGCTCGAACGCGCGACTGCGCGCGAACGCCCAGGCGATGCACGCGAGCACGAGCAGCGCGGCCAGCGCGACGATCGCGATCGCCGCGCTCGACAGGCCGCCGTTGGACGCTCTGCGCTTGCCCTTGATCACGCCCGACAGGGGCGGCAGCGATTCCGAGCCGGTCGCGCTCGGCGGGGACGTGCCGGCCGGCGCAGTCGTCGCCGGGGTGCTGACCGTCGGCGTGGTTGCCGCCCCAGGCGTCGTGGTGGCGCCGGGCGGCACGTAGGTCGTGGTCGGCGTCGTGACCGGCGTCGATGCGCTCGTCGCCGGGGCGCTCGCGCCGCCGGTCGCCGCGGCGGCGCTGCCCGCGCCGAGCGCGGCGAGGGCCAAGGCGATCGGCAGTGCGCGTCTCACCCGGCGAATGCTAGATGATTGATTCCACGGCTGACCCCGTGATCACTGAGGGTTTCTGAGCAGCAGGGTCGAAGTCGGCGGTGCTCATAAGCATCGCCGACCAAGGGGGCCTCGATGGACGCCGACCTCGACCTGCTGCTCACTGCCGTTTACGTCACGGCCGACGATCTCCTGCCGCAGAAGCCTGAGAACGCCAGGCGAAGCGTCACAGACGCGGAGGTCGTCACCCTCTGCGTCGCGCAGGCGATCATGGGCATCCCTGGCGGCGGCGATCTTCGCGCCCGGGTGCGACGCGAGTCGTCCGCGTGGGCACGGCTGCGACGGCGCCGCCGGTGCGAGGCGCGAGGGCGCCGGCGGCGAGCGTCGCGCGGCAAGGGTAGCCAGGCGCCGTCACGCCCCGCATGCTAGCCACGCGCTCAGAGCAGGTCGCCGATCGCGGACAGCGCGTCGGCGAGCACGCGTGGCCGGCGTGAAGCTGGCGTCGAGCACGCGGATGCGCTGCGGGCTCGGCCGCCGCGAGCTCGTCGTAGGCGGCGGCGATGCGCGGCGAAGAACGCGTCGTCCTCGCGCTCGAGGCGGTCGGGCAGCTCGTCGCGCCCGGCTCTGGCGCGCGCGCCCGGCGGCGGGGGCGATGCGCAGCAGCAGCGTGCGGTCGGGCGTGCAGGCCGCCGGTGGCGAACTCGTTGATCGCGCGCACCTGCTCGACGCCGAGCTCGCGCCCGGCGCCCTGGTAGGCGAGCGAGGAGTCGACGAAGCGGTCGAGCAGCACGCAGCGCGCCGTCGTCGAGCAGCGGCACGCACGCGCTCGCTCGACGAGCTGCGCGCGGGCGGCCGCGTAGAGCAGCGCCTCGGCGCGCGCGGTCGACCTCGAGCGCGGGGTCCTTGACGAGCTCGCGGATGCGCTCGGAGAGCTGCGACGCCGCCGGGCTCGCGCAGCAGCTCGACGCGCGACTCCGCGCGCGCGCGAGCGCGTCGTGCAGGCGCGCGCGGCGAGCGTCGACTTGCCGGCGCCGTCGAGGCCCTCGATCGTGATCAGCCTGCCGCGCGCCACGCGGCGGACGGTAGCGCGCCTCTACGATGGCTCGCCATGCAGGCGTGCGCAGCTGCCGGGGCATCGACGCGCACCCGCACGCGCGCGCGGTGCTCGGCCCGGCGCTGGCCGCCGGCGGCGCCCCGTCGCACGCGTACCTGTTCCACGGCCCGGCGGGCACGGGCAAGCGCGACGATCGCGCGCGCCTTCGCGGCGGCGCTGCTGGCCGACGAGCGCGCACGACGCCGCAGAGCGTGACGCGAGCGGGTCGCGCGCGGCGCGCACCCGGACCTGACGTGGGTGCGCCGAGTCGGGCGCGGCGGAGATGCTCGTCGCGGACATCGACGAGCCGGTCGTCGCGGCGGCGACGCGCACGCCGTTCGAGTCGGCGCGGCGGGTGTTCGTGATCGAGGCGCGTCGAGACGATGAACGACCAGGCGGCCAACCGGCATGCTGAAGACGCTCGAGGAGCCGGCCGACGTTCGTGCACCTGCTGCTGCTGACCGACCGCCGCGAGGACGTGCTGCCGACGATCGCCTCGCGCTGTCAGCCCGTGCGCTTCGACCCGCTGCCGCCGCAGCGCATCGCGCGAGGGCCTGCGAGGCGGGCGGCGCCCGAGGCGCGCGCAGGCGTGCGCGCGCCTGTCGCTCGGCGACGCGCGGCTGGCGGAGCGCCTGGCGAGCGGGCAGGGCGCGGCGCTGCGGGCGAGCGCCGAGGGCTTCGCGCGCGCCGTCGCTGGCCGGCCGCAGCGGCGAGCGTCCGTGGACGGCGCTGCTCGAGGCCGCCAAGGCGGCCGGAGCGCAGGCGGGCGAGGAGGCCGAGGAGCGGCTGTCGGACGAGCTCGAGCTGCTGCCGAAGAAGGAGCGCAAACGACTCGAGCGCGAGAGCGGCGAGGCGCGCCGGCGCGGCGAGCGCCGCGCGCGCACGCAGGCGCTCGACCTCACGCTGCGGCTGGTCGAGCTGTGGCTGCGCGACGTGCTGTGCGTCGTGCGAGGGAGCGGCCGAGCTGGTCTACGCCGTCGACCGGCTGGCAGAGCTCGAGGAGGACGCGGCGGCGCAGACGAGCGGGCAGCTGCGCGAGGCGATCGAGCTCGTCGCAGGACACGCGCCTGCGCCTGCAGGTCAACGTCTCGCGAGGAGCTCGCGCTCGAGGCGCTCGCCTACCGCCTCGAGGCGTTGCTCGCGCAGCCCGCGGCCGTCTGAGCGGTGGCGCCGATCGCGGCGCCGTCACGCGACGGGTCGTCTCTCTATCTGATTGATGAAGAGAGAAGGCCCGGTCAGGCGGCGATCGGCCCGAGGTTCGGCTCGAGGCCGTAGGTCTCGAACGCCATGAAGCGCGAGAACAGGCGGTTCTCGGGGCCGTGGTAGTCGGCCGAGCCGGTGCTGAGCAGGCCGTCGGCTTCGCAGCGGGCGGCGAGCAGGCGCGTCTGCGCGCTCGTCGTGGGTGACGTAGAAGGCCTCGACGCCGTCGATGCCGAGCGCGCGGAAGCGCTCGATGCTCGTCGAGCACTTCGCCGTCGTCCTCGATGTCCCAGAACGGATGCGCCCAGATCGCCACGCCGCCGGCGTCGTGGATCGCCTCGATCGCCTCCGCCACGGTCGGCGTCTCGCGCAGGCGGAAGGCCGGCTTGCCCTCGATCAGATAGCCGCGGATCAGCGAGCCGACGTCGTCGATTTCCTCGTCCTCGAGCCGCTGCGCGTTGGCCGGGGCGCCGAGCACGGCCGCCGCCAGGTGCGGGCGGCCGATCGGTTTGCCTTCGGCGATGCGCTGTTCGAGCTCCGCTTCGTCGAGCTCGAAGCCGACTTCGCGCAGCGCGTCGCGCATGCGCAGCGTGCGCTTCTCGCGGTCGGCCAGGAAGTCCACCAGGCGGTCGGTCATCGGCGGCCCCGTGTGGTCGATCTTGTAGCCGAGGATGTGCAGTTCGCGCGGCACCGGCGAGTCGGCGTCGACCGCCGAGATCTCGACGGCCGAGACGACGCGCACGCCGTGGCGCTCGCCCGCCTCGATCGCCTCGGCGACGCCGCTGATCGTGTCGTGGTCGGACAGCGCGAGCAGCTCGACGCCGGCCTCGGCGGCGAGCTTGACGACCTCCGCCGCTCCCAGAGCGCCGTCGGAATGGGTCGAGTGCGACTGCAGATCGAAGCGGAGCGCCACGGCCGGGGAGCCTATGCGATCCGCTCAGGAACCGGCCGGGCGCTGGCCCAGGTGCCCGAGCTGGCGGCGCTCGGCGTGCGCTTCGCCGGGCAGCTCCTCGGGCACCGCCAGCAGGCGGCAGACGCGCAGTTCGATCGTGTCGCGCAGCCGGCGCACGGCGGCGTGGTAGCGATGCGCCTTCGCCACGAGCCCCGGGTCGGCGCTGCCGAGCGCGTCCAGCTCCACGCGCGCCGACTCGGTCTCCCTGGCGCGCGCGCAGGCCTCGATCCACATCACCTCGAGGTAGGCCAGCGCCGTGCCCATCTGCTGGTCGGAGATCGACTCGCGCCGCTCGACCTCGCGCAGCACCGGCGCCAGCTCGTTGCTCAGCCAGCGCGACTCTGCGTGCGCGCGCAGCAGCAGGCACACGTCCGAGGCCGGCGATTCTCTGGGATTGCGTGGACTGTTGGGATCTGGTGCCATTGCGAGTTGGATGCGGTCCTCGCGGCTGCGGGGATCGCCGACTGGGCCTGTGGGGCTGATTTGGCTTCGACGCAGTCCCGGCGCTGCTTTAGGAGATCGGCTCGCGCTCCACGCTTTTTGGGGAAATTTCCGCTCGGCTCCGCTTCCGTGTGGCTTTGCGCCGGGCTCCACGCGGCATGCCTCACGGTGCGGCCGCTTTCGGCCGATGATGAACCCGGTTAGCGAATTGCGAGAGGAGGGAAGGTAGGTGCAGGAATGCACGTAGTCGGAGATGTCACGACGCGGACCGCCGGACAGCACGCGCGAGCGGCTGTCGTGCGCCTGCGCCTGCGCACGCTGCTCGCGCTCGGCGTGCTCGCCGTGGCGACGGCCGCTGCTCGGGCGCAGCTTCGGCCTGCAGGACCTGCGCTTCCTGTTCGCCGAGCTCGCGCTGCTCGCGAGCATGTTCGCGATCTCGCGCTACGTGCTGCCGCTCGTCGACCGCCGCGATCGCGGCGCGAGCGCCGAGGAGCACGTCGGCAGCCTGCTCGACGGCGCTCGACGCGAACGAGTGGCGCGTGATCCACGACGCGAGCCTCGGACATGGAAACGTCGACCACATCCTGATCGGGCCGGCCGGGGCGTTCACGGTCGAGACCAAGAGCCATCCCGGCCCCGTGCGCGTCGCCCGCGTGCACGGCGCCACGATCCGCCAGGCCCAGGCGCAGCGCAAGGCGATCGAACACGTCACCCGCCTGAAGGTCGAACCGCTGCTCGTCTACAGCCGAGCGTGGGTCGATCGGCCGCTGGCGCGGCGCAAGGGCGTGCGCGTGCTGCCCGCGCGGATGCTGATCGGCCACCTGCAGCGGGGCTCCAAGACGCTCTCGCGCAGCGACGTCGAGCAGGCCTGCGAGCGCCTGGAGACGGCACTGCGCGAGCCAGGCGCGGATCGAGCGCCTGACGCGCTCGCGGCGCATCCTGACGCGCTGAGCTCCCGGCGCATCCTGACGCGCTGAGCCAGGGCCATTCCGCCTGCTGGACTGGCGCGCGGTAGCTTGTGGGCATGGCCGCGACCGCGATTGCGCCGAGCACGACGCCCCGTGCAGCCGCGACGGGGCTGCCGCCGGGTCCGCGCGCGCCGGCCTTCGCGCAGACGCTCGCCTGGGCGATCGCGCCGACCTGGGTGATGGACCGCTGCGCGCGCCGGCTCGGCGACGCCTTCACGCTGACCTTCTCGCCGAGCGGCATGAAGCTCGTGCTGATCAGCGACCCGCAGGACGTCAAGACGCTGTTCACCGCGCCGCCCGAGATCGCGCCCTCGGCGACCGGCAACTCGCCGATCCGCCCCGTGATGGGCGAGCGCTCGGTGCTCGTGCTGACCGGCGCCGAGCACATGCGCCAGCGCAAGCTGCTGTTGCCGCCGTTCCACGGCGAGCGGATGCGCGAGTACGAGCAGACGATCGTCGACGCCACGCGCGCCGACATGGCCGGCTGGCCGCGCGGCGAGCCGATGCGCCTGCAGGAGCGCACGCGCGCGATCACGCTCGAGGTGATCCTGCGCGCCGTGTTCGGCGTCGAAGCCGAGCGGATGGACGCGATGCGCGAGGCCATCGCCGGGCTGCTCGCGCCGATGAACTCGCTGCGGATGGTCTGGATGGCGATGCGGCGCATGAGCCTCGAGCGCCCCACAGGCGCGATCGGCCGCGCGCTCGATCGGCTCGACGAGACGATCTACGCCGAGCTCGCGCGCCGGCGCGTGCAGGAGGACCTCGGCGAGCGCACGGACATCCTCTCGCTGCTGATGCAGGCGCGCGACGAGGACGGCGAGCCGCTGACCGACGGCGAGCTGCGCGACGAGCTCGTCACGCTGCTGCTCGCCGGGCACGAGACGACCGCCACGTCCGTCGCCTGGGCGATCGAGCGGCTCGTGCGCCATCCGCAGACGCTCGCGCGGCTCGTCGCCGAGATCGACGCCGGCCCGGACGGCGGCGAGCGCTACGCCAACGCCGTCGTCAACGAGACGTTGCGCGTGCGCCCCGTCGTGCCGATCGTCGGGCGCATCCTCAGCGAGGACTTCGAGATCGGCGGGCGGCTGCTGCCTGCCGGCACGCGCGTGATGCCGTCGATCTACCTGACCAACCGCAACCCGCGCGTGTACGACGCGCCGAGCGAGTTCCGTCCCGAGCGCTTCCTGCAGGACACGCCCGAGACGTTCTCGTGGATCCCCTTCGGCGGCGGCATCCGCCGCTGCATCGGCGCCTCCTTCGCCCAGCTCGAGATGAAGCTGATGCTGCGCACGATGCTGGGCGAGCTGCAGCCGAGCCTGCCGGCCGGGCGGATGACGTCGCCCGGTGGCGAGCTGATCAGGCGCCGCGCGATCACGCTCGTGCCGGGGCGCGGCGCGCGCGTGGTCTGGCGCGAGCGGTAGTGAGCCGGGCCCGAGCCGGGCGTCGGGGTTGCGGCTGCGGCTGCGGTTGCAGGCGCGGTTGCGTGGCAGCCGAAGCGCGTCGTAACGTCTGAAGGATGGACGTGACCGTGAGCTCTTCTGAGGAGTTCGATAGCAATGGCATATACGTCGAGCGCCCGGGCATGACGCCCGAGCAGCTCCTCGCGCGCTTCGGCCTCGACGAGTTCCGGCCCGGGCAGCGCGAGGCCGTGCAGGCGGCGCTCGACGGCCGCGACAGCCTCGTCGTGATGCCGACGGGCGGCGGCAAGTCGCTCTGCTACCAGCTGCCGGCGCTCGCCGGCGAGGGCCTCGTCGTCGTCGTCAGCCCGCTGATCGCGCTGATGGCCGACCAGTGGCGACGCCTGCAGGAAGCCGGCGTGCGCGCGACGATGCTCGCGTCGGGCATGGAGGAGGGCCACAACGGGCAGGCGCTGCGCGAGATCGAGTCGGGCGAGTGCAAGCTCGTGCTGGCCGCGCCGGAGCGCTTCGCCTCGGGCGCCTTCCGCTCGGCGCTGGCGCAGCGCGAGGTCTCGCTGTTCGTCGTCGACGAGGCGCACTGCGTGGCCGAGTGGGGCCACGACTTCCGCCCGGACTACCTGCGCCTGCACGACGCGATCGCCTCGCTGCGCAGCGCTCATGCCGGCGCGAGCCGCCCGCCGGTGATGGCGGCGACGGCGACGGCCACGCCGCGCGTCGCCGAGGAGATCGCGGCGCGCCTGGAGCTGCACGAGCCGGTCTCGATCCGCTCGGGCTTCGACCGCCCGAACGTGACCTTCGACGTGGTCAGCGTCGAGGGCAAGGGCGCGGTCGCGCGCAAGTGGGCGGCGCTGCTGCACGTGCTCGGCGAGCCGGCCGCGCGGCCGGCGATCGTCTACTGCGGCACGCGCAAGGACACCGACGCCGTGGCGGCGCGCCTGGCGGGCGAGGGCATGAGCGCCGTGGCCTACCACGCCGGCATGAGCCCGGACGACCGCCGCGCCAGCCAGCAGGCGTTCATGGAGGGGCGCGCGGAGGTGGTCGTGGCGACCAACGCGTTCGGCATGGGCGTCGACAAGGCCGACGTGCGCACGGTCGCGCACTGGGCGCTGCCGACGAGCCTCGAGGCCTACTACCAGGAGGCCGGCCGCGGCGGCCGCGACGGGCTGCCGGCGCGGGCGCTGCTTGCTCGGCGCGCGGATGGACCTCGGCCGCCTGATCCGCTTCATCAAAGAACGCGAGACGAGCGTGGAGGCGGTCAAGTCATATGTCGCGCGCCTGCGGCGCGGCGCCGAGGCCGGGCCTCAGGGCGAGGTCGCGACGGTCGGCCACGGCGAGCTCGGCGAGCGCGACCGCGTGCTGCTGTCGATCGCCGAGCGCGCGGGAGCCGTCGAGCTGGAGCCGGCCGGGGCGGACGGGCTCTACGTGCACCTGACCGGGCGCGGCAGCCCGCGCCGTGCGCAGGCGGCGATCCAGGCCGCGCGCAACCGCGGCTGGGACTCCTACCGCTCGATCGAGCGCTACATGACCAGCGGCGAGACGTGCCGGCGCCGCCAGATCCTCGACCACTTCGGCGACGACGAGCCGACGCGCCCGACGGGGCGCTGCTGCGACGTGTGCGAGCCCGACGAGGCGCTCGTGCGCGCCGTGACGGCGCCGGTCGCCGCCAGCCGCAGCGGGCGATCGGGCGGGGGCCGTGCCGGCGCGCGGGCAGCGGCAGCGCCTGAGCGCGACGACCTGCCGCCGGTCGACGAGCAGCGCTTCGAGCGCCTGCGCGCGTGGCGCTACGAGCGCGCCGAAGGCAAGCCGGCGTACACGGTCGCCGCCAACGCCGTGCTCGAGGACGTGCTGCGCGCGACGCCGAGCAGCGTCGAGTCGCTGCTTGAGATCCGCGGCATCGGCCCGGCGTTCTGCGAGAAGCACGGCGAGTCGCTGCTGGCGGAGCTGGCGGCGATCGAGGCGCAGGTCGCCGGCGCCGACGAGGCGGTCAGCCCGGCGCGCACCGCGGGGCCCGATGACGCGCCCGGCGAGGCCGCGGCGTCGCTAGCATCTGGGATCGCGCCGACGTAGCTCAGCTGGTAGAGCACTTCACTCGTAATGAAGGGGTCCGGGGTTCGAGTCCCCGCGTCGGCTCTGCTCTCCTACGCGATCGGCGGGGCGACGGCGCGCAGTCGCGACCAGTCGATGCCTTGGGCGAGGTTGAAGTCGTACCCGCCGCCGGAGTTGGGCACCCCCTGTTCGGCGCCGATCGCCGCGAACGGTTCAGGGAACACGCCGGGATATGTCGATGAGCCCTCCCACAGGAGCACGAGCTGTTCGTTCCCGGAGTCGCCGACGTAGAACCCGTAGGTGATCAGTGCCTTCAGGATCGCGACCTTCCAGGGCTTGAAGCCGAGCGCTTCGATTTCCGGGACGGTGTAACCGAGGACGAAGCGCTGGCCCATCGGCGGTGCGTTCGGATCGGTGCTCGAGCCGTCACCCGCTCTGGCTGGGTAGACGACGTTGGTTGACGCGCCCTTGACGACCGCCGTGAGGGCGTGGTCGATCGTGCCGGCCTGCAGCTCAGGGGCACGTACGAGTCCGGCTTGCAGGCCGAAGTACGCCGCATCACCCGATCCGCCGCCGGCTTCCATCAGCAGGCTGCCGGTGAGTCCCATCTGCACCGCGCCCACCGCGCTGGCTTTGACCCGGCTTGCCGTGATCGACGCCCGCCAGAAGTCGAGCGCTTCACCCGGGATGAGCGCGTCCGCGGGCGCGAGCACGATCGTCAGGTGGCCGTCGCTTTCTTCCTGGGGTGCAGCGAAAGGCGGCACGTGGATCCGGCGCCCGTTCAGGTGCAGAGTACCGGCACCGTCGTGAGCTTCGATCGTGAGCACGGGGTCGGAATTGGACGCGTAGAACATCGGCCGCGACCCGTCGTCGGGGCGATACCGGTCGGCAGGGGTGCCTTCGTGGTTGAGCAGGTAGGCCACCATCGCCGCCGAGTTGGGCAGCGTGCGCGACGCACCGACGGGCCTGTTGAAGGGCGAGAGGTTCGAGCCGAAGCGAAGGCTGCTCGCCAGCGGGTTCTGCGCCGACAGGCCTTCCCAGGTTTCGCTGCGTGCTTCTTCCGCCCCTTCTTCTTCTGGCCCTTCTTCTTCTCCTTCTTGTTCACGTTCTTCTTCGGGCTGTTCTGCTTCCTGGGCGAGCGGTGTGGCGATGACCGTGCGGACGCCGCCGAGGCCGGTCCCGAGCAGTGCGCGAACCCTGACTTCGTATGGCATCGCGCCAAGACCCCGGATCGTGTAGCCACGTGCGCCGGCCGGCCGTTCGACAGCCCCGCTCCAACTCGCGCTGCCGGCGAGACCCACGGGCCGCCACCGAACCCGGAATCCGACGAGTCCTTTGGTGCTGGTGACACCCCAGTGGACTGTCAGCGATTCGACGCCTGCAATCGTTCGGACGTTCCTCGGAGCAGGCCTTTCCGAGGCGGAGGCCCCGCCGGCGCAGGCGAGCGACAGCACGGCTGCCGCGACGCATGCCCTCGCGCCGATACGGCCGGCAAGCTCGTGGCGCCCGCGGTTCGCACGCTCACGCGAGTGCCCACCCGATCCGTCGGTCAGATCTCGCAGCCTAGTAAGGAATTCCCTCTCCACGACGCTACCTTCCCTGGATCGTTTCGCCCGGTGCCTTGGGTCCTACCCAAGCCCGTCGCCACGTAAACCTCCGCAGACCTCACTGTTTCTATCCTTTTTGCCGGGCGCGTGCGGCGTGGCCTCGCCAAGCTCAGCCTCGACGTCCGGCCTCGGCGCGCCGCGAGCAAGGTCAACGCGGCCGGTCGGGCTCGTTTGACTTGCGCCGAAAACCGTGTGCCGCTGGTCCAACCGCCCGTGGGATCCACCCTCGTAATGAAGCGGTCCGAGGTTCGAGTCCCCGCGTCGGCCTCCTCGCCGCAGGCATCCTCCGACTACCGGGATCTGCCGCTATTTGCGAACTTTTGTCCCGAGCATCGCTCTCGATAGCTTGCGCTCGCAGGACGTAGGCGTACTGTCAAACGTTGGCGGTCGAGCATCTCTCGCCAGGAGGACGAGATCAGGGTTTCGGTGGCTTCTCCCCCACGGAAGTGGGAAAGGTGACCAGCCGCGCGAGTTGGCGAAGGAGGCGGCGGGGAGATGGACTTGCTGGCGCGACCTGCAACCGGAGCACCGCAGCATCGACGGTCGGTGTTGATGCTGGCGACCGTTGTCGCCGCGTTGACGATGACGATGGCGGCGCTCACGCCGGCGAGTTCGCTCGGCGCCGAACCGCCGAGCGTCTCGAGCGTATCCCCCGCCGGGGGGCCACTGGTGGGGGGAACCTCGGTGGTCATCAAAGGCGCTCGCCTCACCGGCGCCACCGAAGTGAAGTTCGGCTCAGCCAACGCCATCAGCTTCACAGTCGTGACCGCGGGCCGGATCAATGCCATCTCTCCGGCGGGGACCGGCACGGCCGACGTGACCGTGACGACGCCGAACGGCACGAGCGCTGCCAGCCCTGCCGACCACTTCACGTATGGGCCGAACGTCACCGGCGTGAGTCCCAATCGCGGGCCGGCGAGCGGCGGAACGTCGGTGACCATCACGGGCTCCGACCTCTCCGCGGCCACGGCGGTCAAGTTCGGGACGGCGAGCGCCACCAGCTTCGAAGTAAGCTCGTCGACATCGATCACCGCGGTCGCCCCGGAAGGGACGGGCACGGTCGACGTGACGGTGACCGACCCGGAAGCGACGAGCCCGGTCAGCCCGGCCGACCAGTTCAGCTACGTGCTCCCTCCGACGGTCACCGGCGTGAGCCCTGCCGGTGGACCCGAAGCGGGCGGCACCGAGGTCACGATCACGGTCACGGGCACGGAACTCAACGAAATCACGGAGGTCGACTTCGGCCTGAGCCCCGCGAGCTTCTTCATCAACAACCAGGGCTCGATCACCGCCTTCTCGCCGCCCGGCGAAGGCGTGGTGGATGTGACCGTGACCGCCTTCGGGGGCACCAGCCTGACGAGCTTCGCCGATCAGTTCCGCTATGTGCCGCCCCCGACCGTCACAGGCGTGAGCCCGGACATCGGGCCCGGCGGCAGGCGGCACCACTGTGACGATCACCGGGAGCAACCTCGCAGAAGCCACGGCGGTCCGCTTCGGCTCGTCCGACGCCACCGATGTCGTCGTCAACTCCGAAAACTCAATCACCGCCGTCGCCCCGAGCGGTACGCCGGGAGCAACGGTGGACGTCACCGTCACGACCCTCGGCGGCACGAGCACCGCAAGCGCTGCGGACCGCTTCAGATATCTGCAAACCGCGCCACTGCTCGTCAAGAAACTCTCGCCCAACACCGGGGGCTTCATCGGGGGAACCCCGGTGATCGATCAGCGGCAGCGCCTTCGTCGGGGCCACAGCGGTCGACTTCGGCTCGACCAGTGCCACGAGCTTCATCGTCAAGTCAGAGCACACGATCACGGCCATCGCCCCGCCGGGCACCGGCACGGTCGATGTGACGGTCACGACGCCGGAAGGTGGGAGTCCCACGAGCTCGGCAGACCAGTTCAGCTACGTGCCATCCCCGCCGACAGTCGAAAAGGTGTCCCCTGTCGAAGCTCACGAGAAGGGTGGGACGAAGATCGCAATCAAAGGCACGAACTTCATAGGCGCCACGGAAGTCCACTTCGGCTCGGCACCCGCAACGAGCTTCGTGGTAAATGAAAGAGGAACAGGTATCGTCGCCGTTGATCCGCCGGTCGGGGACAAAGCTACAGTGGACGTGACCGTGACGACGCCCGAAGGCACCAGCGCCGTCACGCCGGCGGACCGTTTCACCTATCGGCTGCTGGCGCCCATCGTCAGCGGTCTTTCGATACACAAAGGGCCGGCCGCCGGTGGTACGACCGTCAACATCAGCGGGAGCAGCTTTGTCGAAGTTGCCGCGGTCGACTTCGGCTCGGTCGCCGCCACGAGCTTCACAGTGAACTCGAGCGGATCGATCACGGCCACGTCGCCCGCGGAGACGGTGGGCAGGGTGAAAGTGATCGTGACGACACCGGCTGGCATGAGCGGCCCCGGAGAATGCACGATCTTCAACGAACACGATCCGGAAACCGTTGCTTGCCCCTCGCATGAACTCTTCACCTTTGTGGAACCGACGGTGACGAGCGTAACCCCCAACAACGGGCCCACGTCCGGCGGAACCACCGTGGCGATCACGGGGACCGGGTTCGCCGTGGGCACGGGCACGACGGTCTTCAAATTCGGGAAGAGCCTTCTGGCCACGTCAGTTGACTGCACTTCGATCACGACTTGTAGCGCCGTGTCACCTGCGCACGTAGCTGGGACCGTTGACGTCAGGGCTAAGGTCGTGGCAGCGCCCGACGTCCTGGCGAGCCGCAGTAATCCTCCTGCCGACCGGTTCACCTACAACTGACGGAGCGCGGCGCGCTGGCCCTTGGGGGTTCGCGAGTTTCCGATGCACCCAGCCGAGTCGACACGCCAAGGCGCACTCCTCGCGCCGGCGGCGGCTCATCGCGGCGTCACCAACGTCAACGCGCGAAGCGAGCCCTTCGCTCGCCCGCTTGGCGCTCGGACGCATGTCTGTGGACGAGTGTTTCCATATATTTGACTTCTGCGCACCTCGCGTTACGTTCGCGTAGGGCTGCTCGAGGCCGGTTCGTCGCAGTTGTGATGGCCGGCATCATCGCTGCCCGCCACCTAGAACCAAGCATCAGGAGGTGCACAACCGTGATGTTCCGACGTGCCTCATCGCATCTGCTTTCGATCCGCCGCGCGGTCACCTGCGCGGGTGTCCTGCTGGCGGCACTCCTCGGGCTGCCTGCGCTGTCACAGGCGGCGACCCCATACGTCTCGCTCGGCGACTCCTACGTCTCGGGCCCGGCGATCCTGCCACCGGCGCTCGGCGCCCCACTCGACTGCCTGCAGTCGGCGCGCAACTACCCGCACCTGACTGCGGCGGCGCTCGGCCTGGCACTTCACGACGTCAGCTGCAGCGGCGCTGCGACCAGCGACTTCACGACCGCCCAGTACTCCGACCAGCCGCCGCAGTTCGACGCGCTCAGCTCATCGACCGGCGTCGTCACGGTCGGCATCGGCGGCAACGACAACAACCTGTTCGTAGGCACGCTTGCGACGTGCGGGGCCGAGGATCTGATCTTCCCGTTCGGCACTCCCTGCAAAGCGACGTACGGGAACAAACTGGCCGAAGAGATCGCGGCCGACGGCCCGGTCGTCGGCGCGGCGCTGCACCAGGTGCACGTGCTTTCGCCCTCGGCGAAGGTGCTCGTCGTCGGCTACCCCGACATCCTGCCGCAGTCCGGCAACTGCTGGCCGACCGTGCCGCTGACGACCGGCGACACGGCATACCTGAACGGCGTCGAGAAGGACCTCAACGCAATGCTCGCCAGCGAGGCGGCGGCGAACGGCGCGGTCTACGTCGACACGTACACACCGGGCATCGGCCACGACGCGTGCAAGTCGATCAGCACGCGCTGGGTCGAACCCGTACTGCCCGAATCCGACGCCTTCTCGGTGCACCCCAACGAACGCGGGATGGCCGCCGAGGCCGGCGTGCTCGAGAGCGCGATGAAAGCTGACGGGATCTCGTGAACTAGCTGTCCGTGAAGAGCCCCGCCCCCGAGCATCCGCCCCGGGGCGGGGCTGCCACTTCGTTGCGTGCGTTGGCAAACCCTTGCCTGCCTCGTCTATGTGACCACAGGATGCTAATGTGACCACATGCGCGAGATCGGGGTGCGCGAGTTGAAACGGTCGCTGAGCGAGACGCTGAGAGCCGTCGGTCGCGGTCAGCAGGTGCGCGTCACGCTGCGCGGGCGAGCGATCGCCGACATCGTCCCGGCTGGAGCTTCGGCAGTGGACGATGAGGTCCGGCAGCTGATCGGCGAAGGGCGCGTCGCCGCTCCTTCGCTGGCGCGTCCCACGCGCCGGCCGCGGCTGGTCAAGGGCCGACGTAGCGCGTCCTCGCTCGTCCTGTCCGAGCGGGACGAAGAGCGCTGAACCTCTACGTCGACGCCAGCGCGCTCGTCAAGCGCTACGTGGCGGAGGCCGGTTCCGAGCTCGTCCGGGACGCGATGGACGAGGTCGACGGTGGATGGTTCATCTGCCGCGTCGGCTACGTCGAGACCGCTCGTGCGATCGGGCTTGCGGGTGGCGACGCCGCCGTGAAGGCGTTTCGCTCGGAGTGGCCGGCGTTCTCCGTTGTCGAGGTGAGCCAGGATCTGGCCGATGCGGCGAGCGACCTGTCGCTGGAGCACGAACTGCGAAGTCTCGACGCCCTACACCTCGCCGCGGCGCTGACCCTGCCGCGGAGCGACCTGCTCGTGGCGACTTGGGACAAGCGCCTGCATACCGCCATTCGCTCAGCCGGTCTCGCCCTGCTGCCCGCCGAGCTCGGCTGAGCGGACTTCTGACGCAAAGGGGCCACACTCCGCGAAAGGCTCGCGAGGACTAAACCTCATAAATACAGTTGAAATTATGGAGATTTAGGCTAGCGTGATCTCGTCGGGTCACGCGCGAGGCCCGGCATCCCCACCCAAAACCGCACCTGAGCAGGAAGAAAGGAATCAAGCCGATGCCCGAGATCCCCCACCCCAACCCACCGAGCAAGGCGGCGCAGCGATGGCGCCGGTCGAGCGCCGCGGTAGTCGCGACATTCGTCGCGGCGCTCGCTTCGAGTGCCCTGCCGGCCGCCCCCGCGCTCGCCGACCCCACGGCCTCGCCTCCCCCGGTGACGATCCTCACCGAGGGCAACGTCGGCCAGGGCGACTTCTTCATCTCGCCGTTCGGTCAGCAGTCGACCTACGCCAACGGCCCCGAGATCCTCGACCAGCAGGGCAACGTCGTGTGGTTCCAGGCGGTGCCTGCCGGCCAGGAGGCGGCCGACTTCCGCACGCAGACCTATCGCGGGCAGCCGGTGCTGACCTGGTGGCAGGGCACCGGGCTCGGCGGGCTTGCGAAAGGCACCGACTACATCTACGACGAGCACTACCAGCAGGTCGCGACCGTCAACGCGGGCAACGGCTTCAGCGCGGACGGCCACGAGTTCCTGATCACGCCGCAGAACACGGCGTTGATCCTCGCCTACACGACCGCGACGGCCGACCTCTCCTCGATCGGCGGCCCGTCGAACCAGACCGTGATCGACGGCGTCGTGCAGGAGGTCGACATCGCGACCGGCAAAGTCCTGTTCCAGTGGAACAGCGCCGACCACGTGCCCTACTCGCAGAGCGAGCAGCCGCTGCCCGCCTCGGCGAGCTCGCCTTGGGATTGGTTCCACGTGAACGCGGTGCACCTCGACACCGACGGCAACCTGCTGATCGACGCACGCAACACGTGGACGACGTACAAGGTCGCACGCCACAGCGGCAGCACCATCTGGCAGCTCGGTGGCAAGGCGAGCAGCTTCACGCTGCAGGCTGCGCCCGGGCAGAAGCTCAACACGGCCGGTGAGATCTTCGCCTGGCAGCACGACCCGGTGGCGCTCGGCAACGACGTCTACACCGTGTTCGACAACGAGGCCGCGGGCGTCGCCAACACCGGGACCGACCCGTCGGCCGAGTTCGGCCTCAGCCGCGCCGTGCGCTTCAAGCTCGACGAGCGCGCGCACACGGCGACGTTGCTGAAGTCCTACAACCAGCCGGACGCGCTGACCGCGCCCTCGCAGGGCAACGCGCAGACGACCGCCGACGGCAACCTGCTCGTCGGCTGGGGCTCGCTGCCGTACTTCTCCGAGTACGACGCAGCAGGCGACCTGCTGTTCAACGCCAAGTTCCCGACCGGCGTCAACAGTTACCGCGCGTACCTGCAGCCGTGGGACCCGGGCGACGGTCCCGGGCATGGCAGCGGAGGTCACCCGGGCCGTGGCCACGGCGGGTCCGGCCACAGTGCGCGCCGCCATCAGCAGTCCGGCGCTGCCTCGCGGCGCACGCGCACGACTACGCGGCGCGGCCGATGAGCTCGCTGCACGATTGACGCGAGGGGGCACCGCCCGAAGCGCGCTTGGCGCGCGATCGGGCGGTGCCATGCCTTCGAGCACCAACCAGTTGGTCGCAGCTCGAGGCTGCGCTAGCCTCCCTCGCCGTCCCTCCCGGCCGGCCCGAGCGCCTGGCGAGGGGAGCGAATGGAGATGGAGAAGTCACAGAGAAACGGTGCAGCGCTGACGCGCGATGGAGCGCCGCCGGTTGCCGGCGCGCGCGGCCTGCTCGCGCTCTCCTTGGCGCTTGCCGCGCTCGGCATCTGCCTGATTGCGCCGGTGCCCGACGCGCTCGCTGCGGGGACCGCCGGGATCTCGGGCGTTGTCACGTCCTCTGAAAGCAAAGAACCGATCGCCGGGATCGAAGCGTGCGCGCAGGAAACGGCGCTCACGTCGGTGGCGCAGTGCACGACCACCGACAAAGAAGGCAAGTACGAAATCGGCGGTCTCGGCGAAGGGCAGTACGACGTGAAGTTCTCGGTCCCCGCCGAATCGGCGCTGAACTACCTGCCGCAGTTCTACAAAGGCGCTGCGAGCAGCGCCGAAGCCGAACCCGTGTCGGTTGTGGAAGGGGCCGTGCGCAGCGGCATCGATGCGGCGCTGCTGCCCGGCGGGACGATCGCCGGCACCGTCAGCTCGGCGGCCACCAAAGCGACGCTCTCGCAGGTACGGGTCTGCGCGCGCGACGCCGTCGCCGAAGTCGAACGCTGCGCGATCGACGCCGCCGATGGGACATACGTGGTGACGGCGCTGGCGAGTGGCAGCTACGTGGTGCATTTCGAACCCTTGGAAGTGGAAAGCAGCCACGCGCCGCAGTTCTACAAGGACGCGATCACCGAAGACGCGGCCGAAGCGGTCTCCGTCACGGCCGGCGCTTCCGGCGTGACGGCGATCGACGCCGTGCTTCACGAGCTGCCCGTGGCAATGCTGAAACCGGCAATCGTCGGTCGCGCGATCGAAGGTCAGACGCTCACATTCCTCGCCGGGACGTGGATGAACTCGCCGACAGGCTTGATCGACGAATGGGGCCGCTGTGACGGCACCGTGATCGGAACCTGCCACACGATCGCCATGACGCCCACCTACACGTTGACCTCGGCCGACGTCGGGCACACGATCAGGATCCGCGAGCAGGCGTTCAACGAATACGGCCCCGGCGTCCCCCAGTACCTGTTCTCGCCGGCAACCGGGACCGTCGTGGCTCCCGCACCTGCGGGGGCTCCGCCCGCAACGGCTCCCCCGTCGCCCGCAACTGCGCCCCCGGCGACGACGGGGCAGGGCGTGCTCTCCACGACGGCGAGTGTGGCGACGACGGCGCAGCTCAAAGCGCTGCTCGCGAGCCTGCTCGCTCCGCACGGCAAGAGCGCCAAGATCGGCGCGCTGCTGAAGCATCGTGGCTACGCGATCTCGTTCGTCTCGCTGATCGCGGGCCGGCTTTCGATCGCCTGGTATCTCGTGCCCAAGGGCGCACGCCTGGCCGGTGCCAAGCCCGTGCTCGTGGCCGTCGGCAAGATCGCCACGCCGGCTAGCGGTGCGAGCAAACTGACGGTCAAGCTGACCGCCAGGGGCCGCAGCCTGCTTGCGCCGGGCAAGCCGCTGAAGCTGACCGCCAAGGGCGTGCTCGCGGCGAGCGGGCGCCCGTCGCTCGTGGCGACGCGCGCGTTCGCGCTCAAGCGCTGACGCGGGACGATCCGAGGCCGGCCGTATGGTGCGCGGATGGCGCACACGAGGCTCTACCGCGGCGGCAAGCTCGAGCTCGAGGACTTTCCCGTGAAGGACATCTCCGAGTACCTGAAGGACCCGGAGGCGTGCGTCTGGCTCGACTACTGCGAACCGACGCAGGCCGAGCTGGCGACGATCAGCGAGGAGCTCCAGCTGCACCCATTGGCGGTCGAGGACGCCGTCACCGAGCACCAGCGCCCGAAGATCGACCGCTACGACTCGCACCTGTTCGTGAGCGCCTACGCGCTGCACCTCGACACCGCGTCGGGCGAGCTGCAGACGAGCGAGATCGGCGTGTTCGTCACGACCAAAGCGCTCGTCACCGTACGCAAGGACGAGGGCGTCGACATCCAGGGCGTGCTCGCGCGCTGGGACGAATCCAAGGACCTGGCCGAGCACGGGGTCTCGTTCCTGCTGTGGGGCCTGCTCGACGACATCGTCGACGGCCACTTCGAAGCTGTGCAGTCGCTCGACACGGAGATCGAGTCGCTCGAGGACCTGCTGTTCGACGAGCGTCCCGCAGGAACGGGAGGTGCAGCGACGCTCCTTCGAGCTGCGCAAGAGCCTCGTGCTGCTGCGCCGGCTCGTCGTGCCGATGCGCGAGGTCGTCAACTCGCTGATGCGCCGCGACCTGCACGTGGTCGACCAGGGGATGGCGCCCTACTACCAGGACGTGTACGACCACGTGATGCGCGCGACCGACTGGACCGAGTCGCTGCGCGACCTGGTGACGACGATCCTCGAGACGAACATCACGATCCAGGGCAACCGCATGAACCTGGTGATGAAGAAGGTCACGAGCTGGGCCGCGATCATCGCCGTGCCGACCGCGATCACCGGCTTCTACGGCCAGAACCTTCCCTACCCGGGCTTCGCCGCACACTGGGGCTTCTGGTTCTCCTCGGCGCTGATCGTCGTGATCTCGCTGAGCCTGTACTGGTCGTTTCGCCGTCGCGACTGGCTGTAAGGCAACGCTCTGCGGCACGATTTCCCCGCGCCCTACGCCTCAGGTGCGATCATGGCTCTTGGTGCAACGCCTGTGACCAACCCGAGGTCCCCCGGTGTCTGACCGCAGCGGCCGCGAGGTGCTCGAGGAGTGGCGCGGGCTGATGGAGTCGGCTGTCTCCTCGGCTGCATCGGCCGCCGGGCGCCCGGATCTCCCGCGCGAGCTGCTCGGGGCGATGCAGAATCAGATGGCCCTGATGCAGCGGGTCGTCGACCGTGAGCGTCTGCAGGGCAGCGAACTCGCCGCCCGCGTGCTCGCACCGCTGGACGCCGTCTTCGACCTGCTCGAACAGGGTGGAGCGACGCTGCGCAAGGAGGCCGAAGCGCTGGAGACGGCAGGGCGTGCGCTGCAGGAAACCGCCGGGCTGATGAAGCGCCAGGCCGAGCTGTTCGAGCAGACGATCGGCGCGTTGCGCGAGCCGGCCGAGCTGGCCAAGGCCGCCGCCGGACTCGACCGCCGCTCGCGTAAGGCGCGCAGCGGCCCAGCCGAGAAGCGCGGCGGCCCAGCCGAGCGCTCCAGCAGCGCGGCCAAACCGAGACGCGGCGCGCCCAAACAGGCGAGCGGGAAGAAACAAGCGGGTGGCGCCGGCAAACGAAAAGGCGCTGCTGCGCGCCAGCCCTCTGGCGCTTCAGCCAAACGCCGGCAAGCCCCAAAACGCTAGGCCAAGCTGGGCCGCCAGCCGCTTGCGTCGGTGCCGCCGCAGACTGCGGCGAGCCTAATCGCCGCGAGCGCCCTCGACGAGCCGCTTCAGCTCCCCGGGGCGGCCGTTGACGAAGATCGCCCGCGTGGCCGCCTCGACCGGGCCTCTGATCAGCATGCCGAGCAGGCGGCCCGGGTCGGCGTCGAGGTTGTATGTCGCGCGCGTGCGACCGCCACCCAGGTCCTCGAGCTCCCACGAGCCCTCGACGGACTTCATCTCGCCCTGCTCCTGGGTCCATGACAGGCGCTTCGGCTCCTCGTAGCGGAAGCGCACGCGCGCCTTGATCCGCCGGACCTTGATGTCGTTCTCGGTTTCGACCAGCAGCGCACGTCCCGCGGCGTCGTGCTCGAGCGCCGTCATCGCGTCGAGCCCGCCCTGCCATTCCGGCGCCGAGAGCACATCCTCGACCACCGCCCACACATCGCTCAAGGGCGCGTCGATCTCGCTGCTCGCAGTGCCGCCCAGGTGTGCCATAGCGATCCTCTCGGCCGGGAGCATTCGATGCTAGCGCGAGGCCGGCGCCGCCGGTCTGGCTCGATCGCCGGCGGGCTCGACCGGCGTCCAGGCGTCCAGCCCGCTCGCGCGACGCTCGCCGCATCGACGAGAATGTCGGCGTGACCGATGCCCCGATCCCGCTCGGCCCCGAGGACCGCGCGATCCTCGAGCTCGAGTGCCGCACGATCGCGGGACACACGTGCAAGGTGGTCCGGCTTGCCGCCGGGGAGCACGGCGAGCTCGCGCTCGAGCGTCTGCGCGAGCGCATCGCCGAGCGCATCGCGCTGGCGCCGGCGCTGACGCGCAGGCTGGGCGGCAGCGCGCACGAGCCGGCGTGGGTCCCCGACGACGATTTCGACCTGAGCGAGCACGTCGTCGCTGCGCCGGTCGAGCAGGCGCTCACGCAGCCCGAGCTGCGGACGCTCGTCGCGCGGCTGTTCGAGCAGCGCCTCGACCGCTCGCGCCCGCTGTGGCGGATCGACGTGGCGCCGCTGCACGACGGCGGCACGGCGCTGATCTGGCGGATCCACCACGCGCTCGCCGACGGCACGGCGTCGGTTCGCTTCGCCCGCGCGCTGCTGTGGGACGACAGCCCCGAGTCGGCGATGAGCACGGCGCAGGCGCACGCCGCGCATGCCGCGGACGAGGCGCGCCGCCGCGCGCACCTGGCGGGCTTCCTGCGCCGCGAGTACGCGCGCGGCGAGTGTCGCTCGCCGTTCGACGGCACGATCGGCACGCGCCGCGAGGTCGCCTTCGCCGTCGTGCCGCTGAGCGCGCTGCACGAGGCGGCGAAGGCGCTCGACGGCGCGACCGTCAACGACGCCGTGCTGAGCATCGTCGCCGGCGCCGTCGGTCGCTGGGTGAAGCTGCGCCACGGGGACCTGGGAACGATCCGCGTGCAGGTGCCCGTGAGCCTCCATCACGAGGGCGACGCGCTCGCCAACCACGACTCGTTCTTCTCGGTCGGCCTGCCGCTGAACGAGCCGGACCCGGTCGCGCGGCTGCGCGCGACCCAGGCCGCGACGAGCGAGCGCAAGCTCGACCACGACGCCCAGTACCGCGAGCACCTGCTGCACGAGCTCGCCGGCGTGCCGCCGCTCGAGCATCTGCTCACGCGTATGGAGCGAAACCCGCGACGCTTCGCGCTGAGCATCTCCAACGTACCCGGGCCGCGCGAACCGGTCAGCGTGCTCGACGCGCCCGTGGCGCACCTGCACTCGATCGCCGAGATCGGCGAACGCCACGCGTTGCGCGTCTCCGCGACCTCGCTCGCCGGGCTGTTGTGCTTCGGCCTGTGCGCCGATCCGCACCTCGTCGATCAGCTGCAGCTGATGGCCGAGGGGATCGAGGCCGAGGCGCAGGAGCTCCTCGACGCCGCGGGCGTCGCGTAGCGCTCAGGTCGCGGCAGGAGTTCGCCGATTAGGGGTGAATCAGCCCGGTGAACCGGGGCTGGAGCGAGAGGAGCGCCGAACAGTGGATCAAAAGAAACTCGTCCTCGCCGCGATGATCTTCGCGGTCGCGATGCTGTTCATCGATCAGACGATCGTTGCGCTCGCGGTGCCGAACCTGCAGCACGAGCTGCACCTCTCGCCAACCGGCTCGCAGTGGATCGTCAATGGCTACCTGCTATCGCTCTCGGCGCTGTTCGCGCTCGGCGGCAAGATCGCCGACGTCTACGGCCCGCGGCGGATGGTGACGATCGGCGTGATCGCCTTCGCGCTCTGCTCGGCGCTGTGCGGCGCGACGCCGACAGGCTCGATCGCCGAGACGTGGATGATCGTCTTTCGCGTACTGCAGGGTGCCGCGGCGGCGGTGCTGTTCCCGGCGGCGCTCGCGATCGTCGTCGCGAGCTACCCCGTCGAGGGGCGGGGCAAGGCGCTCGCGGTGTTCTTCTCGATCACGGGCGCGCTGACGGCGGTCGGCCCGATCGCGGGCGGCTACCTGACCGAATGGACGTGGCGCTCGATCTTCTGGGTCAACGTTCCCGTGGCGATCATCGCGCTCGTGCTGATCGCGCGCTCGAACCCGACCGAGCAGCGCAGCCGCTCGCGGATCGACGTGCGCGGGGCGCTGCTCGTGAGCGCCGGGATGGGCATCGCCGTGCTCGGCCTGCAGCAGGCCGGGGTGTGGGGATGGAGCAGCGTGGCGACCTGGCTGTGCCTGATCGCCGGGCTCGCGCTGCTGGCGGCGTTCGTCCGCTTCGAGCTGCGCGTGCCCGATCCGCTCGTGCCGATGCGCCTGTTCGGCGACCGCGCGTTCCTGGTCGACAACGTCGTGCTGTTCCTGCTTTCGATCTGCTTCGTGCCGCTGTTCTTCTTCGCCAGCCTGTACGCGCAGATCGCCCTCGGCGAAAGCGCGGGCGAGGCCGGGCTGTACATCCTCGTGTTCTTCATCGGCTTCACGATCGGCGCCCAGCGCGGCGGGCGCCTGCTCGACAGCCAGGGCGTGCGCCCGACGGTGGTGCCAGGCTGCGCGATCGCAGCCGTCGGCTTCTATCTGTGGGCCGAAGCGCTCGACGACCTGTCGTTCAACGAACAGTGGTGGCGCCTGGCGATCGCCGGGCTCGGCGTCGGCATGGTGCTCGGCCCGGTCAGCACGGACGCGCTCAATCGCGCCGCGCACGCCACCTACGGCGCCGTCACGGGCCTCACGCAGACCGTACGCAACTTCGGCGGCAGCCTCGGCCTGGCCGTGCTCGGCTCGATCCTGATCAGCGAAAACGTCTCGCGCGTGACGCAGACGCTCGGCCGGGTGGGCGTGCCCAAGTCACGGGCGAACGAAGTCGCGCATGCGATCTCCGGCGCCTCCGGCGGCGCCGGCAGCGGCGCGCCGGGAGGACATGCATCGCATGCGATCACGCATCAGATCCAGCTCGACTTCGCTCACTCCACGCAGACCGTCGTCTACGGCATGGCGGGCGCGATGGCGCTCGCCTTCATCGTCGCGCTGCGCGCGATGCCGGGGGGCAAGGCCGAGCAGGCCGAAACGGTCGAGGCGCCTGCGCCCGCGAGCGGCACGGAAGCGACGACGGGCGCCGTGCCGGCGCAGGTCGCCGGCACCTCCGGCTGAGGACCGCCCGGACCCGCAGCCGTCCAGGGCACGCTCAGCACTGACAGGCGCCAGTCGATCAGGCGCCCGCCCAGCTTTGGCGGAGGTCCCGAGGCGCGCAGTCAGCCGCCGCCGCCGCGACTGCCGGCGCCCACTCCGGCGAGCACGCGATCGTCGTCGAGCTCGACCGGGGCCGGCTCGGCCTGACCCGCACGGGGGACGAGCAGGCCGGCGAACAGGCACACGACGAGAAAGCCCGTCGCCATCAGGAAGGTCAGCGTGAAGCCGGTCACCGCGGGCTCGCCTTTGGCGGTGTGGGCGGCGATGAACGTCGCCGAGAGCTGACCGCCGAGCGCGCCGCCGAGCGTGCGCATGACCGTGTTCATGCCGCTCGCCACGCCGGTCTGGTGGCTCGAGACCGACTGCACGATCAGGTTCCCGAGCGCCGCGAACGCGAGCCCGATGCCGACGCCGAGCAGCCCGGCCGCGACGAGCAGGTCGTACGGGTGCCCGTGCGTGATCGACAGCAGCGCGAACGACGCCGTCGTGAACGCCGTGCCCGCGAGCAGCGCCGCGCGCGAGCCGAAGCGCGCCGAGATCCTGCCGGCGTAGATGCCGAGCAGCGTCATGCCGATCGTCGACGGCAGCAGGTACAGGCCCGAGACGACGACCGACGCGCCGAAGCCGAAGCCGGTGCTCTTCGGCAGCTGGGCGAACTGCGGCAGCACGATGAACGACGAGTACATGCCCGCGCCCAGCAGGAAGGCGGCGAGGTTCGTCGTCCACACGCCGCGGATGCGCATCATCGTCATGTCGATCAGCGGGTTGGCGCTGCGCACCTCGACGGCGACCCACAGCAGCGTCACGGCGAGGCCCGCCGCGATCAGGCCGAGCGTCTTCGGCGAGCCCCAGCCCCACGCGGTCGTCTGCGAGATCGCGAGCAGCACGGTCGAGATGCCGATCGTCATCAGCGCCGCCGCGAGCCAGTTGATGCGTCCGGGCATGCGCACCGGAGATTCGGGGATGAAGCGCCACGTGGCCACGATCGCGACCAGCGTCGCCGCCAACGGGATCCAGAACAGCCAGTGGTAGTTGAGGTGCTCGACGATCACGCCCGAGAGCACGATGCCGATGCCTGCGCCGACGCCGAGGATCGCCGAGAGCAGGCCGATGCTGCCGGCGACCTTCTCGCGCGGGAACTCGTCGCGCACGATGCCGAAGGCGAGCGGGAAGATGCCGCCGCTGGCCCCCTGGATGAAGCGCGCGAGGATGATCACGCCGAGCGAGCTCGAGACCGCCGCGAGCAGCGTCCCGGCGGCGAGGATCACGAGCGTCACACAGCAGCAGGCGCTCCTTGCCGTACATGTCGCCGAGCCGGCCGAGGATCGCCGTGCCGACGGACGCCGAGAGCAGGTAGGCGGTCAGCAGCCACGTGATCCCGTCCTCGCTCGTGTGCAGCGCGCGCTGCATCGTCGGCAGCGCCGGCACGACCGAGGAGCTGAGCATCGCGTAGGCGATTCCTGCCAGCGACAGGACGACGAGGATCACCGTCGGATGGGTGCGGTCTGTTGTCGGCGAGCTCATGCGGGAACGGTGCGCGCGTCGCGTCGGCGGCCCGCGCTCGCCGTCGCCCCGCGGCTGCCCTCACAGTAGCGAGGCGCCTGCGCCACGCCTGCCGGACGCAGGTGTCCGACATCGGCGGCCGGCTCGGCGCCGAAGCCGAGAAGAACCTGCAGAAACTGCACTGCTGAGCCCGGCTTCGCGCCGTGCGTGCTCAGGCAGGCGCGACGGCGACGGCGTGGTTGGAGCGGATCAGCCCGTCGGGGTCCCAGCGGTGCTTGACCTCGCCCAGGCGGTCGCACACGGCCGCCGGCAGGATCGTGTCGACGCCGCAGTGGCGCTCGGCGAAGTTGAAGTAGCCGCCGTCGGCCGACCACGGCGCCATCATCGGCTCGAGATGATCGAGCGAGCGTCGATCGCCTGGCCCAGCTCGGGGGTCATCGGCAGCCCGATCCCGAACATCAGGTAGTCGGCGTCGAGCTTGGCCAGCGCGCCGGCGTTCTCGTCCTCGCGCCCGAGCGCGCCGCCGATGTGGCGCAGCTCGGCGAGCAGCAGCGGCGAGCCCGCCTCCGGCCCGACGGCGCCGACGAAAGCGTCGATCGCCTCGTCTGGAAGCTGCTCGATCAAGGCGTGGTGACCGAGGCCCGGAACCGGCTGCTCGGGGTCCATGTGGATTTTCGAGAGCGCCTCGGCGGGGATCTGCGCGAACGTGTCCATGATCGGCTCGCCGATCTCGCGCAGCGGCGCGATCAGCTCTTCGCCCTCCGCCTGGCTGCCGACGAAGGCGGCGTCGATCGTGATCAGCGGCCGGTCGCGCAGCGGCTCGGGCACGTCCGGCAGCGGCGGCGGGCGCAGGAAGCGCACGATCGAGGTGACCTCCTCGGGAACCGTCTTCGTCCAGTCGCGGTAGGCGCGAATCGCGCCGGCGCCGAGCTCGGCGGGGAGGATCGTGATGCCCGCGTACAGCTCCGGAATCGGCAGCAGCGCGACGTGCAGCGCCGTGACGATCGCGTAGCAGCCGCCGCCCCCGCGCATCGCCCAGAACAGGTCGGCGTCGCGCTCGGCGTCGACCCGCCGGACCTCGCCCGCGGCCGTCACCAGCTCGATCGCGATCACGCGGTTGCAGGCGAAGCCGTAGCGGCGCCCGAGCCAGCTCAGGCCGCCTCCGAGCGTGTAGCCGACCACGCCGACGTCCGGCGCCGAGCCGGGCAGCGAGCAGAGGCCCTTCGCCTGGCTGGCCGCGCCGAGCTCCATCGCCAGCACGCCGGCCTCCACGCGCGCCGTCTGCGCCTCGCCGTCGACCTCGACGCCGCGCATCCGCTCGGTCTTGACCAGCAGCGTGTTCTCGAGCGAGCCGAGCGCGACGGCTCCGTGGCCGGTGCCCTGCGCGGCGACCTTCAAGCCGTGCTCGGCCGCGAAGCGCACCGTCTTGGCGATGTCATCGGCGCTCTCGACGAGCACGACCGCCTCCGGATGCTGATCGGCCGCGAGGTTCCAGGCCATGCGCACGGCGTCCCAGTCGGCCTCGCCGGGGCGCACCACGGAACCGGAAATCGAAAGCTCCCCCAAGCTCATCTCGCGGCACTCTAGGGCAAACCGGCGGATCTTGTCCATTTCTCCGGCCGCCGTTCGTCGTAGCTACGAAACTGTCCTGAAACTCCCCGAAGGAGGAAGTCCATGACCTACCTGCTGCAGATCTACTCATCGACGGCGATGTCCGACTACGAAGCGCTCTCCGAGCAGGAGAAAAGCGCGCTCACGGGCGAGTACATGGCGATCGCCCAGTCGCCGGGCGTGCTCGGCGGCCACCAGCTGCAGGGGCCCGAGACGGCGACGACCGTGCGCGTGCAGGACGGGCAGACGCTCACCACCGACGGTCCCTTCGCCGAGACCAAGGAGGCCGTCGGCGGCTACTACCTGTACGAGGCCGACGACCTCGACGCGGCGATCGAGCTGGCCGCGCGCATCCCCGCGGCGCGCATGGGCGGCGCGATCGAGGTGCGCCCGGTCGTGGAGCGCTGACATTCGCGGCCGGCCGAGTCCCCCGCGCCCGGCGGCGGCTTCGAGCTTCACTTCCGCGAGGAGTGGGGCCGCGTGCTGGCGACCCTGATCGGCTTCCTCGGCGACTTCGACCTCGCCGAGGAAGCCGCCCAGGAGGCCTTCGCGATCGCCGCCGAGCGCTGGCCGCGCGAAGGTCAGCCGGCCAACCCGGGCGCGTGGCTGACGACGACGGCGCGCAACCGCGCGATCGACCGCATCCGCCGCGAGCGCACGCTCGCGGCCAAGACGCGAATGCTCGACGTGCCCGAGACGACGGAGGAGGAGATGGAGCGGAGCGAGGAAAGCGTGTTCGCCGACGAGCGCCTGGAGCTGCTGTTCACGTGCTGTCACCCGGCGCTGGCGACCGACGCGCAGGTGGCGCTGACGCTGCGCACGCTCGGCGGGCTGAGCACGGAGCAGATCGCGCGCGCCTTCCTCGTGCCCGAGCCGACGCTCGCCAAGCGGCTCGTACGCGCCAAGCACAAGATCCGCGCCGCCGGGATCCCCTTCCGCGTGCCTCCCGACCACCTGCTGCCGGACCGGCTCGTGGCCGTGCTCGCCGTCGTCTACCTGATCTTCAACGAGGGCTACGGCGGGCGCGGCGAGCTCGCCGGCGAGGCGATCCGCCTCGGCCGGGCGCTCGCCGAGCTGATGCCCGACGAAGCCGAGGTGCACGCGCTGCTGGCGCTGATGCTGCTGCACGACGCACGCCGGCAGGCACGCTTCGACGGGGATTCCGTCGTGCTGCTCGCCGAGCAGGACCGCTCGCTGTGGGACGACACGCAGATCGCACAGGGGCGCGTGTCGCTGCGGCGCGCTGTCGCACTCGGCGGCGGCGGCGGGCCGTATGCGCTGCAGGCGCAGATCGCGGCTCTGCACACAGAGCCCTCGCGCGACTGGTCGCAGATCGCCGCGCAGTACGGACGGCTCGCGGCGCTGACCGGCTCGGCGGTGGTCGAGCTGAACAGGGCCGTCGCGCTGGCCGAGACGGGCGACCCGGGGGCGGCGCTTTCGCTGGTCGAAGGGCTCGAGCTCGACGGCTACCACTACCTGCACGCCACGCGCGCCGAGCTGCTGCGCCGGCTCGGGCGCGACGAGGACGCGCGCGCCGCCTACGAGCGCGCGCTCGAGCTCGTGCACGCCGACTCCGAGCGCAGCTTCCTGCGGAGCAAGCTGGCCGAGCTCGACGCGCCGTCCGCCTGAGCGCCGGCGCGAGCGCGACCGCCGCGGCGCGCGACTAACCTCGGCCCATGCGCACGGGCGAGCTCGGCTTCTGGTGGCGCTCGCTCGGAGGGGCGCCGGGTGGGCGCGAGCAGTTGCCCGGCCCGCTCGAGGCCGACGTGGCGATCGTCGGCGCCGGCTACACGGGCCTGTGGACTGCCTACTACCTCAAGCGAGCCGAGCCGTCGCTGCGCATCGTCGTGCTCGAGGCAGAGCGCGCCGGCTTCGGCGCCTCCGGCCGCAACGGCGGCTGGGCCACGGGCTTCTTCTCCGGGCCGCCGCGCGCGTATGGGGCCCGGTTCCTCGCGCTGCAGCGCGAGATGTTCGACACGGTCGACGAGATCGCGCGCGTGCTCGCGCGGGAGCAGATCGACGCGGACTTCGTCAAGAGCGGCCACCTGACGGTCGCGCTGGACGCGGCGCAGGCGCAAAGGCTGCGCGCTCACGTGCGCGAGCTGCACGCGCTCGGCCTGGACGACGGCGACGTGCGCGAGCTGAGCGGCGGGCAGCTCGCGCAGCGCGTGCATGTCGCCGGTGCGCAGCTGGCGACGTTCTCACCGCACGCCGCGCGCCTGCACCCGGCCAAGCTCGTCGCCGGGCTGGCGTCGGCCGTCGAGCGTCTCGGCGTGCCGATCTACGAGCAGACGCCGGTGCGCGAGATCGTCGCCGGCGAGGCGCGCACGGCGCGCGGGACGGTGCGCGCGCGCTGGGTCGTGCGCGCGAGCGAGGGCTACACGGCCTCGCTGCGCGGGCAGCGCCGCGCGCTGGTGCCGATGAACAGCTCGATGATCGTCACCGAGCCGCTCGGCGGCGGAGGCGTGGGAGGCGATCGGCTGGGACGGCGCGGAGGTGCTCGAGGACAACGCGCACGTGTTCGCCTACCTGCAGCGCACGGCCGACGGGCGGATCGCGATCGGCGGGCGCGGCGTGCCCTACCGCTTCGGCTCGCGCACGGACGGCGACGGCGCGACGGCGCGCGCGACGGTCGAGCAGCTGCGCGAGAAGCTCCACGCGATGTTCCCGGCGACGGCCGGCGTGGCAGTCGAGCACGCCTGGTCGGGCGTGCTCGGCGTGGCGCGCGACTGGTGCGTGTCGGTGCAGGCCGACCCCGGATCGGGCCTGGCCTCGGCGGGCGGCTATGTCGGTCAGGGCGTGGCCGCGTCGAACCTCGCGGCGCGCACGCTGCGCGACCTGCTGCTGGACGAGCGCAGCGAGTTGACGGAGCTCCCGTGGGTCGGCCGCCACGCGCGCAGATGGGAGCCCGAGCCGCTGCGCTGGGCGGGCATTCGCGGCGTCTATGCGCTGTATCGCCGTGCCGATGAGATCGAGCGTCGCAGCGGGCGCCCGTCGGCGCTCGCGCGGCTCGTCGACGGCGTCTCGGGGAGGACCTGACGCGCGCGCGGAAGCGGCCGAGCCGCCCTCAGGCGGGCGCCGAGCCGAGCAGCGCGCCGCTCACGCGCTCGGGCGCTTCCAGCTGCGGCCAGTGGGCGACGTCGCTCAGCGCGAGCAGCGGCGCGCCGGGCAGGCCCTGTGAGATTCGCTCGGCCATGTGCGCGCCGGAGACGGGGTCGAGCATGCCCCAGACGAAGCGCAGCGGCACGTCGGTCTGCTCGAGCGCGGCGACCCAGCGCTGTTCGTGGCGTTCGCGGTCGGTGATGTAGCGGATCAGCAGGTGCCCGATGCGCTGGCCTTCGTCGCGGTGCATCGCCTGCCACATCTCGGCGCTGTCGGGCGCGGCGTCGTAGTGGTCGGCAAACGTCGGGGCGATGCCGGCGGTGAACAGCTCCTCGGTCATCAGCTCGCCGATGCGCGGGCCGTGCTCCGGGTGAAGCAGCGCGTCCTGCGTCGGCTGGCGGCGGTGGAACTCGGGGTACAGGCCGCCGTTGAGCAGATGCACGGCGTGCAGCTGCACGGCGAGCGCGCCTTCGGCGCGGCGCGCGAGCAGCTCCTGCGCGACCGACACGGCGTAGTCGTGCACGACGAGGATCGTCTCGGCGATTCCCTCGCGCTGCCACAGGGCCTGCACGAGGTCGGCCTGCTCGTGCAGCGAGTACTCGTGCTCGAAGGGCTTCTCCGAAGCGCCGAAGCCGAGCAAGTCGGGCATCAGCAGCGCATGGCGCTCGGCCAGCGCGGGCGCGACCTTGGCCCAGTCGTGCGAGGAGCTCGGGAAGCCGTGCAGCAGCGTCATGCTCGCTCCGTCGCCGAGCCGGCGCACGAACACCTCGCGCTCGGCATCGCCCAGCGCGAGCGCCACGCGCTCGCCGCCCGACCACCACTCGGCGATCGATTCGCTCATGCGGCTCGGCGGGCGCGCTGCTTGGCCATCGCCTCGCGCACGGAGGCCGTGACGGCGGCGCCGGCGACCTCGATCGGCTCGGTGCTGCGCAGCGCCCGCGAAAGCACGAAGGCGCCCTCGAGCGCGGCGATCAGCTCGAACGCGAGCGCGCGCGAGCGCTTGCGCGGCAGGCCGCATTCGACGAGGCGCTCGGTGGCGCCGTCGAGCCAGCCGTCGAACACGTCCGCGCACGCCTGGCGCATCGGCTCGCTCGTGCTCGAGACCTCGAGCGCGACGGTCGCGATCGGGCAGGCGTCGGCGTAGCCCGATTCGCGCACGCTCACGGCGGCGGCCGCGAAGAAGTTGCGCGTGGCCGCGACCGGGTCGGCGCCGGGCCGGTAGAAGGCGTCGATCAGCTGTCCGTAGAGAGCCCCGGAGGTGCGGATCACCTCCTCGCCGAGCTGCTCCTTGCCGCCCGGGAAGAAGTGGTAGAGCGAGCCGAACGGCGCGCTCGCCTCGGCAACGATCTGCTTGACGCCGGTGCCGGCGAAGCCCTGGCGGCGGAACAGCTCGGCGCTGTGCTGCACGATCCGCTCCCTCGTCTCCGTGGCCACGCGCACAATGATACGGTACGTCCACTAGAGCGATCTATCTATTTATTGATTAATAGAAAAGAGGAGCGGCGCAGAATGCCCGAGATCGAGCTGAGCGCGGGGACGATCGAGTACGAGGACACCGGCGGCGAGGGTCCGGTCCTGGTGCTGCTGGGCGGCGGCCTGATGGACGCGCGCGTGTGGGACCCGGTCGTCGATGACCTGCGTGCCGACCATCGCTGCATCGTGCCGACGCTCCCGCTCGGCGCCCACCGCAAAGCGATGCGCCGCGACGCCGATCTCTCGCTGCACGGCTTCGGAGCGATCGTCGGCGAGCTGCTCGCGCGGCTCGACCTGCACGACGCGACGCTCGTGCAGAACGACCACGCGGCCGGACTCGTGCTCGCGGGGGAGAATCCCGAGCGTGTCGCGCGGCTCGTGATCTCCTCGTGCGAGGCGTTCGAGAACTACCCGCCTGGGCTGGCCGGCAAGAACCTGAGGCTGCTGGCGAGCATTCCCGGCGGCCTGCTGCTCGCGGCGCAGGTTCTGCGCGTGCGCGCGCTGCGGCGTCTGCCGATCACGTTCGGCTGGATGTCCAAGCGCCCGCTGCCGAACGAGCTGCTCGACCGCTGGTTTGAGCCGCTTCGGACACAGCGCGGCGTGCGCCGCGATCTGAGCCGCTACGCCTCCGGCGCGAGGCGTAGCCAGATGGTCGAGGTGTGCGAGCGGCTGCGCTCGTTCGACCGCCCTGCGCTGGTCGTTTGGACGCCGGAGGACAAAGTCGCGCGTCCCGAGCACGGCCGACGCTTCGCCGAGCTGCTGCCCGACGCGCGCCTCGTCGAGATCGCAGACAGCTACACGCTCGTCATGCGCGACCAGCCGGTCGCCTTCGCCCGCGCCGTCCGCGAGTTCGTGCGCGAGCCGCACGGCGTGGCGTCCGCCGCTTAGGAGGGGCGCGGCCTTTTGCGGGCATTGGTAGCGATTGCATATACGGCGTGAGGGCTCGCCGTGCGAGGATGGGGCGATGGCGATCCGCCTGCTGATCACGTGGTTCTCGAATTGCCTGGCGCTGCTCGTCGCGGCGGCCGTGATCCCGGCGATCGGCTACAGCGAAGACTTCGGCACGCTGCTGCTCGCAGGCGCGATCCTCGGCGTCGTCAACTTCATCGTGCGCCCGTGGATCATCCTCTTCACGCTGCCCGCCGTGATCCTTTCGCTCGGGCTCGCCCTGCTCGCGATCAACGCCCTGATGCTGTGGCTGACGAGCAAGATCGTCGACGGCTTCACCGTCGGCGGCTTCTGGTCGACCGTCGGCGGCGCGCTGATCGTGTGGGTCGTCAACGCCACGCTCAAGCGGCTGCAGCGCCGCCCGCAGCGCGAGGAGGCTGCGGGCCGGGTGGGACCGGTGGTGAGCGCTCCGTGCCGCTGCTGCTCGTCAAGCTGACGCTCGCGCCCGCGCTCGTCGTCGGCTCCTCGCTCGCCGGCCGGCGCTGGGGGCACGAGGTGGCCGGCCTGCTCGTCGCGCTGCCGCTCGTGGCCGGGCCGATCCTCTTGATCACCGAGCTCGAGCACGGCAGGCACTTCGCCGCGGGCGCCGCCGCGGCCTCGCTGCTGGGGCTTGTCGCGCTGGTCTCGTTCGTCGTCGTCTTCGCGCATGTCGCGCGCCGAGCCGGCTGGCTCGGCGCCGTGCTCGCCGGGTGGGCCGCGTTCGTCGCCGTCGCGCTCGCCTTCGGTCAGGCGTCGATCCCGGCCGGGTTCGGCTTCGCCCTCGCCATCGCGCGCTTTCGCGCTCGCGCCACGGCTCTTGCCGGCCGACCCGCACGAGCAGGACGTGCCGCTCGCCGAGCTGCCCGGCTGGGACCTGCCGGCGCGCGCCGTGGCGACCGCGCTGCTCGTGCTCGGTCTGACCGGCGCCGCGGCCGGTCTCGGGCCGAGGCTGACCGGCGTGCTCACGCCGTTCCCCGTCTCCAACACGGTGCTCGCCGCGTTCGTGCTCGTGCTCGAGGGACCCGTGCAGCTCGACGACTTCTTCCGCGGCTTCCTGCGTGGCGCGTATGGCTTCGCGACGTTCTGCTTCCTCGTCGCCGTGCTCGTGATCCCGCTCGGGGCGCTCGCGGCCTTCCTGATCGCGCTGTGCGGAGCGCTGCTCGCGCAGGGGGTCGCCCGTGCGATCGCGACCGCGCGCGACCGTCAGGCGGAGGAGGCCGTCGCCCTCGGCTACTGGTTCAGCCCGAGCGAATCTATGATTTCGCCGAACGTTTCGACTTCGAACGCTTCGACTTCGGCGATCGCTTCTTCGTAGTGGCGCGCGCGCTGCACGAGCGCCTTCAGCGACGACGGCACGTAGCGCGCGAGCGCGTTCGGCATGAAGCCGACGCCGACGTAGTTTTCGTAGAACGTCTTGCGGAAGTGGATCGTGCGTCGCGGGCAGCGCCGTGTAGCCGCTCGCCTTCCACGCGCGCAAATCGCCGCACACGTCGGGCAGTGGCGTGCGCACCTCGGCGAGCCCCTTGCGCGCGTATGCGTGCACGGCGCGGGTCAGCGCGGCATTGCTCCAGCTCAGCTTCGACACGCTGCGCGAGAACTTCGCGGCCGCCGCGAGGCCCGGCTGATAGCCGACGATCGTCATCGCGCCGATCACCTCCCACGTGAGCTTTTCGGAGTCTTCGTCCTGCGGCGAGCCGGCGACGACATGCCCGCATTCGCTGCGCAGGCGCTGGCGCAACGCCGCGATCTTGGCGCGGGCGGTGGGCGAGAGCCGGTGTCCTGTGGACACGAGCTCGTAGTTGGCCCGCACGTAGGCTTCGGTCGTTGCCACATCGGAGGCCGCGAGCGAGGGCGAAGGCAGCATCGCCGCGCACGATCCGAGCGCGGCGAGCGTCGCCGACAGCGTGAGCGCAGCCCCTCTCATCGATGCTGAGCCTACTCGCCCGTCGGGCGATCTGAGCCGTTTCCGGATCTCGCCCAGAGGCTTGACAACGCCAGAACATGAGCGCTTTTGAAGCAACTCTTACATTCCCCACCGTTGGATGTGGCACCCTTCCGACCTCGACATCGGCGGGCTGACGGGGGCCGGCCCGGCCGGATGCCGTGCACTCGCACATGCGCCGCAACGTACTCATCATCCTGGGCGTCGCTCGCGCTCGTGTGGGGCGTGCTCGCGCTCGCGCTCGGTTCGGCGAGCCTGAAGCTCGGCTCCTCGGGCTCGAGCTCGCGCAGCGCTGCCTCGCCGGCGTGCCTGCCCGACACGCTCGCGCACACGGCCACGCTGGCGGGCACGAGCGTCGAGGTCTCGCCGGCGCCCGACACGGGCACGGCCAACCCACACGCGCAGGTCAGCTTCCTCGGGGCGCCTGCCGGCGAGATCCACGTGCTCTCGGTCGTCGGCGAGCGCAGCGGCGGCCACGCCGGCCGGCTGCGCGCCTACTCCCAGGGCGACGGCGCGAGCTTCCAGCCGGACGCTCCGTTCGCCGCCGGCGAGCGCGTCACCGTGCGCGCCGCGATCGGCAGCGGCGCGGGCAAGCCGGTCTCCTTCGGCTTCCGCGTCGACACGCCGTACTCGACGGCGACACACGGGCACGTTCCCCAACGCGCAGCCGCCGCCGCAGGACTACCAGACCTTCTACACGCTGCCCGGCGTGCAGGCGCCGGTGATGACCGTCACCGTGCCCGACCGCGATCCCGGCGCCGGCGACATCCTCACGACCAACGGCCCCGGCCCGGGCCAGTACGGGCCGCTGATCTACACCCCGCAGGGGCGGCTCGTCTGGTTTCAGAAGCTGACGGGCGGCGAAACGGCGGAGGACCTGAACGTCCAGACCTACGACGGGCAGCGCGTGCTGACGTGGTGGAAGGGGCGCGTGCTCTCGCTCGGCTTCGGCCAGGGCGAAGACGTCGTGATGGACTCGCACTACCGGACCGTCGCGAGGATTCCCGGCGGCAACGGCCTGAAGGCCGACCTGCACGAGCTGCAGATCGCCCCGCACGACGTCGCCTACATCACCGCGTACAACCCGATCCGCTGCGACCTGCGCTCGGTGCAGGGATCGGCCGGCGGCGCGATCGTCGACACGGCGATCCAGCAGATCGACGTGCACACGGGTCTCGTGCGCTGGGAATGGCACAGCCTCGACCACATCGGCGCCGCCGAGTCCGAAGTCGAAGCGCCGAGCGGGCCCTCGCCGTGGGACTACTTCCACCTCAACTCGATCGACCGCGCGCCGAGCGGCGACCTGCTGATCTCGGCGCGCAGCACGTGGGCCGGCTACCTGCTGCAGAGCGGCAGCGGCAAGGTGCTGTGGCGCCTCGGCGGCAACAAGAGCTCGTTCAAGATGGGGCCCGGCACGAAGATGGCCTGGCAGCACGACGGGCGCGTGCTGGCAGACGGCGAGCTGACGTTCTTCGACGACGGCTCGAACCCGCCGATCCACAGCCAGTCGCGCGGCCTGCGGATCGCGCTCGACCTGAAGACCCACCAGGCGCGCCTGACGAAGTCCTACACGCACGCCAACCCGCCGCTGCTCGCCGCCAGCCAGGGCAACATGCAGACGCTCGCCGACGGCAACGTGCTGCTCGGCTACGGCGGCGTTCCCGCGATCAGCGAGTTCGCCGCCGACGGCTCGCTCGTGTTCGACGCCCACCAGCCGTTCGACATGTCCTTCTACCGGGCCTACCGCCGCCCCTGGAGCGGCCGTCCGGCGACGCCGCCGGCCGTGCTCGCGAGCCTCAACGACACCGAAGAAGAGACGATCGTGCACGCGAGCTGGAACGGCGCCACCGACGTCGCCTCCTGGCGCCTGCTCGCCGGCGAGCAGCCGGGGTCGCTGAAGGCGCAGGCCGTGATCCGCGGTGAGCGGCTTCGAGAGCTCGGCGACGCTGCCGCGCAAGTACGCCTACGTGGCCGTGCAGGCGCTCGACTCCGCCGGTCACGTGCTCGGCACGTCGAAGACGGCCGCCGTGATCAGCTACGACGCCTCGCTGCGGAACTCCGGATGATCGCGGTCGGGACGAGCCTCGAGCGGCCGCGCCGCGGGCGCCCTAGTAGGCCGGTTTGGACTTGTGCTTCTTCGTCGTCGTCGTGCTCGTCGGCGTCTTCGAGCTCGTCGGCGTCGAGCTCGTCGAGGACGAGGATGACGAGCTGCTCGAGCCGCACCCGGCCACCGCGACGGTGCTCGCCAGCACGGCCAGGGCCGTTAGGATGGCGGTCAGTGGCGTTCTTCTCATGGGGCGGGCTCCAATCGTCGCTCGTGGGCTCGGCGGCCCACCCTACCAAGCACTTGCGACACCGCTCGCCGCTCGCGCTCGGCGGATCGCAGCGCGGCGGGCAGCGCTCGAGACGGGATCGGCGCGCATGAGCGTCGAGGTCACGGCGAGCGCCGCAGCGGCCGACGCCGCCGGCGGTCGAGAGCAAGCGCGGCTCGGGCTCGGCGTGGCTGCTGGCCGTCTGCTGCGTGGCGCAGTTCATGGTCATCCTCGACCTGAGCATCGTCAACGTCGCGCTGCCGTCGATCCAGTCGAGCCTCGGGCTTCACCTCGCCCGAACTGCAGTGGGTCGTCGACGCGTACGCGATCACGTTCGCCGGCTTCCTGATGCTCGGCGGCCGCGCGGCCGACCACTACGGGCAGCGACGCATGTTCGTGATCGCGCTCGTGCTGTTCGCCGCTCACCTCGCTGATCGGCGGCGCCGCGCCGAGCCAGGGCTGGCTGATCGGCGGGCGCGCGATCCAGGGCATCGCCGGCGCGCTGATGGCGGCGTGCTCGCTGGCGATCATCACGGCGTCGTTCGCGCCGGGGCCGAAGCTGCACCGGGCGATCGGCATCTGGGCGATGATGAACGGGCTCGGCGGCGCCTGCGGCGTGCTGTTCGGCGGGATCATCGTCGAAGCGCTGAGCTGGCGCTGGGTGCTCCTGATCAACCCGCCGATCGCGATCGCGCGTGGCGATCGTCGCCTGGGCGGTCGTCACCGAGCGGCGTGCGCAATCGCGAGCTGACGTTCGACCTGGCCGGTGCGCTGACGCTGACGATCGGGCAGATCATCCTCGTCTACGGCGTCGTCGAAGCCGGGCCTGAAGGGCTGGAGCACGTTCGACGCGCTCGGCCCGATCGTCCTCGGCATCGCGCTGCTCGCGCGTGTTCGGCCTGATCGAGGTGCGCTTCGCGTCGAACCCGCTGATCCCGTTCAAGGCGCTGACCAAGACGCTGCAGGCCGCGAACAACATCGTGCTGCTGTTCAGCGCGGCGCTGTTCCCGATGTGGGTGCTGAGCTCGCTCTACCTGCAGCAGGTGCTCGGGCTCTCGCCGCTGCACACGGGGCTGATCTTCCTGCCGATGACGCTCGTGCTGATGCTCGTCGCCCAGCGCGCCGGCAAACTCGTGAACCTGTTCGGCGTGCGCCCGGTGCTCGGCGCGCGGCCTCGTGATGCTGACCGCCGGGCTCGTGCTGCTCGAGCTTGATCGGCTCCAGCGGCAGCGGCGATCGTCTACATCATGATCCCCGGCCTGCTCGTGGCGGCCGGGATCGCGATGTCGATCGTGCCGTCGACGATCGCCGCGACGACCGGCGCGAAGGAGGGCCAGGCCGGGCTCGCCTCGGGCCTCGTCAACACCTCGCGCCAGGTCGGCGGCGGCCTCGGCCTGGCCGTGCTGATCACGCTCGCCACGCAGCACACGACGCATCTGATCGGGACCGGCGAGCAGGTGCCGGAAGCGCTGACGCAGGGCTTTCGCGCTGGCGTACCGGATCGGCGCCGGCTGCGCCGGCGTGGCGGCGCTCCTGACGTTCATCTCGCTGCCGGCGCCGGATGCGGCGGTCGCCAAGGGCGTGCGGCGCTTCGCGCTCGTGATCGGTCTCGTGCTCGCCGTGTTCGTCGGGCTGTCGGCCGCGTTCGCCGGCAACAAAGCGCCTCCGGTCGGCCAGTACACGACCCACGGCGCCTACAGCTACGTGTCGGCGCCGACGCTGCACCCGCCGGAAATCCGCATCGCCAAGGACGCGCCGGCCTCGCAGCTCGCGCCCGGCTACATCTTCACGGCGAACTTCCTCGACCTCAACGAACCGCCGATCATCGGCCAGAGCGGGCCGCTGATCCTCGACCGCAGCCTGCAGCCGGTGTGGTTCCAGCCGGTGCCCGAAAAGGTGGTCGCCGCCAACCTCAGCCTGCAGAGCTACCACGGCAAGCCGGCGCTCGCGTGGTGGCAGGGCAAGGTCACGAACACCGGCGCGACCGAAAGCGGCGAATACGTGGTCGTCGACCAGCACTACCGGCAGGTGGCGCGCTGAAGGCGACCGGCGGCTGGGTGCTCACGCTGCACGAGATCGTGATCGACGGCGAGCACGCCTGGGTCACGGCGAACAAGAACATCCCGAAGAACCTCGCCTCGTACGGCGGCGCCTACAACGGCGCGCTGATCGACTCGGCCGTGCAGGAGTACGACCTGAAGACGGGCAAGCTCGAGCGCAACTGGGACGCGATCGACCACATCCCGCTGAGCCAGTCCCAGGCATCGCTGCCGACCAACGGCTTCCCCTGGGACGCCTACCACATCAACTCGATCCAGCTGACCGGCGAGGCAAGTTCCTCGTCTCGATGCGCGACACCTGGGCGGCCTATCTCGTCGACATCGCCAGCGGCAAGATCGAGTGGACGCTCGGCGGCAACGACTCGAGCTACAAGTTCGCTCCGGGCGCTGCCTTCGAATGGCAGCACGACGTGGTGCTGCAACCGGACTCGACGGTCAGCGTGTTCGACGACCACTGCTGCCGGCTGACCGGCGGCGGCACCTCGGTCGACCCGACCGGGCCCTCGCGTGGGCTCGTGCTGAAGCTCGACCAGCAGGCGCACAGGGCGACGCTCGTCGCCCAGTACGGCGAGCGCGGCGACTTCCGCTCGAATACATGGGCGACACGCAGCCGCAGGCCGAACGGCAACGTGTTCGTCGGCTGGGGCTCGGAACCGTACTTCTCCGAGTACGACAAAGCCGGCAAGCTGCTGTTCGAAGGCGAGCTGCCGGGCCCCAACCTGAGCTACCGGGCGACGCTCGAGCCGTGGGTCGGCGAGCCGCTGAGCGCACCCGCCGGCGCGGCGCGCGCAGTCGGGCGGCAAGACGATCGTCTACGCGAGCTGGAACGGCGCCACGCGCGTGGCCTCCTGGCGCGTGCTCGCCGGCTCGGGCTCGGGGTCGCTCGCGCCCGTCGCCGCGCACGCGAAGGAGGGCTTCGAGACGGCGATCGAAGTGCCGCAGAGCTACCGCAGCTTCAAGCTGCAGGCGCTCGACGCGAAGGGGCGCGTGATCGGCACCTCGCAGCCGTTCGTGCCGCTAGGATCAGCGCGATGACGAGCCCGCCAAGCCCGTTCGACGACGCTCTGCGGCGGGCATAGCGTGCGCGCGCTGCGCTCGGCCGGGCTGGCGCTCGGCTCGCTCTCGATCGCCGTCGGCGTCTGCGCCTGCGGCGGCGCCACGCCCGCGACCTCGGCCACGCTGAGCGCTTCGGTCAGGGCGGCCGCCACCGGCGGCGTCGCCGTCTCGCCGCAGCCGGGCACGCCGGACGCCTCGGCGACGCACGCAGATCAGCTTCCTCGGCGCCGCCGGCACGAAGGTCTCCGACGTGCGCGTGTCGGGCTCGCAGCAGCGGCGCCCACTCGGGCGTGCTGCGCGCCTACTCGACGGGCACCGGCGAAAGCTTCCTGCCGAGCCATCCGTTCCGCGCCGGCGAGAAGGTGACCGTCCACGCGCAGGCCGGCGGGCGCGGCCGTCGGCACGAGCTTCACGATCGCCCACCAGGCGCCGGTCAGCCAGAAGCAGTTCCCGCTGAACCCGGGCGACGCCAAGGCGGTGCAGCACTACAGCTCGGCGCCGTCGCTGACGCCCTCGACGGTGCGGATCACGACCAAGGCCAAGCCCGGCGCCGCTCCCGGCGACCTGTTCCTCGCGCCCTACCAGGGCAAGGGCACGCCGGGGCCGATGATCGCCGAACAGGACGGCAACCTGGTCTGGTTCAAACCGCTGCCCGCCGGCGAGACGGCGACGAACCTGCAGGTCCAGCAGTACGAAGGCAAACCCGTGCTGACGTGGTGGCAGGGCCGGGTGCTCGAGGTCGGCTTCGGCCAGGGCGCGATCGAGGTCTACGACACCTCCTACCAGCACGTCGCGAACGATCCGGGCGGGCAACGGCTACCACGCCGACCTGCACGAGATCCACCTGACGCCGGAAGGCACGGCGTGGATCGACCAGTTCGACCCGATCAAGATGAACCTGTCGAGCGCGGGCGGCAAATCCGACGGCGTGCTGACCGACTCGATCATCCAGGAGATCGACATCAAGACGGGCCTGGTGATGTGGGAGTGGCACGCGCTCGGGCACATCCCGCTGTCGGAATCGAACAACCCGGCGCCCGAAGTACAGCTACCCGTGGGACTACGTGCACATCAACTCGATCTCGCCTGGGCCGAACGGGGACGTGCTGCTGTCCTCGCGCAACACGTGGGCGCTGTACGACGTCGACATCGCGCAGCGGGCAGATCCGCTGGCGCCTCGGCGGCAAGCACTCGAGCCTCAAGCTCGGCGCGGGCACGCGCTACTACTGGCAGCACGACGCCGAGTGGCAGCCGGGCGGGCTGATCTCGGTGTTCGACAACGGCTCGACGCCGCCGAAGGAGAAGCAGTCGCGCGGCCTCCTGCTGAAGCCCGACACCGCCGGCCACACGGTGACGCTCGTGAAGGCGTTCACGAACCCGTCGCGCACGCTGCTCGCGGCGAGCCAGGGCAACACGCTGAGCCTGCCCGGCGGCAACTGGCTGATGGGCTACGGCGGCCTGCCGAACTTCACCGAGTACGACGCCTCCGGCCACGTGCTGCTCGACGGCACGCTCGGCAAGAACGTGCAGGACTTCCGCACCTACCTCGCGCCGTGGAGCGCGACGGCGCCGGGCAGGCCCTCGCTGTCGGCGAAGGTCGCCGGCGGCGCGGCCACGGTGGCGGTCGAGCTGGAACGGCGCGACCTCGGTTGCCTCGTGGCGCGTGCTGGCGGGAGCGTCCTCGGGCTCGCTGGCGCCGGTCGCGACCACCGCCAAGGCGGGCTTCGAGACGACGCTGAAGGCGAGCACGGCGGGCCCCTACTTCGCCGTGCAGGCGCTTGACGGGTCGGGCAACGTGCTCGGCACGTCGGCCACGGTCAAAGCTTGAGCGCCCGCCGCGTCTCGCCACGCGCCGTTCTCGCGGGCCTCGCGCTGCTGTTGGCGCTCGGCGCGCTGATCGCGCTGCTCGTCACGCGCTCGGGGCCGGCCGGCGCCGACCCGAGCGCCTCGGCGAGCGCGTTCAAGGAACCGGCCATATCGCCGAGCTGCGTGCCGCCGGATCTGAACGTCTCGGCCGCGCTGGCCGGCGGAAGCGTGACCGTCTCGCCCGCGCCGGACTCGCGCGACGCGTCGGTCTCGACGCAGATCAGCATGCTCGGCCCGCCCGCGGCGCAGCTCTCGCACGTGCGCGTCAGCGGCGCGCAGAGCGGTGCGCACGGCGGCCGGCTGAAGGCCTACTCGCAGGGAGACGGCGCGAGCTTCGTGCCGTACAGGCCGTTCACCCAGGGCGAGCGCGTCAGCGTGCACGGCGAGCTTCGCGACGGTGCGCGCCAGGTCCCGTTCGCGTGGAGCTTCACGGCCGCCGTGCAGGACCACGGCGGCCACGCCGGCGGCAGCCCGCGCCCGGCGCCGCAGAAGGCCGTCTACCAGAGCTTCCACTCGCGCCCGGACCTGCAGCCGCCGACGGTCACGGTCACGGCGCACGCACCCGGCGCGACGCCGGGTGAGATCTTCATCGCCCCCTACTCGGGGCCGGGCCAGTACGGGCCGATGATCCTCGACGAAGACGGCGCCGTCGTGTGGTTCAAGCCGCTCTCGCCGACGGGCACGCGCGCGGCCGACTTCCGCGTGCAGCAGTACGAAGGCAAACCGGTGCTGACGTGGTGGCAGGACCCGCTCAGCCACGGCGGCTCGAACAAGGCGGGCGAGGTGATCCTCGACAGCTCCTATCGCCAGCTCGCCGTCGTGCGCGCGGGCAACGGCTTTCAGCCGGACCTGCACGAATTCCAGATCACGCCGCAGGGCACGGGCCTGATCACGGTCTACGACGGGATCGACTGCGACCTGTCGGCCGTCGGCGGGCCGCGCGACGCGGCCGTCGCGGACACGCTGCTGCAGCAGATCGACCTGAAGACGGGTCTGGTGATGTACGAGTGGCACAGCCTCGACCACGTGCCGCTGTCGGACTCCTACGTCTCGGCCAGGCACGCGAGCCGCACGACGCCGTTCGACTACTTCCACATCAACTCGATCGACGTCCAGCCCGGTGGCGATCTGCTGATCGACGCGCGCAACACGTGGGCCGCCTACGACGTCGACGCGCGCACCGGACAGGTGCGCTGGCGGCTCGGCGGGCGAGCGCTCGAGCTTCGAGCTGGGGGCCGGCGCGCGCGACGGCCTACCAGCACGACGCGCGCCGCCAGGCCGACGGCACGATCACGTTCTTCGACAACGGCGCCACGCCGGCCGTTCACCGGCAGTCGCGCGCGATCGACGTGCGCGTGGACGCGGCGGCGAAGGCGGCCACGCTCGTGCGCGAAGCGGTCCACCCGGGCAAGGCGCTCGTGGCCGGCAGCCAGGGCAACCTGCAGGCGCTGGCGAGCGGCGACTGGATGGTCGGCTGGGGCGAGGTGCCCTACTTCTCCGAATTCAGCGCGGCCGGAGCGTTGCTGTTCGACGCGCACCTGCCCTCGACGTATGAGTCCTACCGCGCCTACCGGCTGTCGTGGAGCGGGCAGCCGAGCGACTCGCCGTCGATCGCCGTCACGCGCTCGGGCGCCGGCGCGACCGTCTATGCGAGCTGGAACGGCGCCACGCAGCTGGTTTCCTGGCGCGTGCTCGCGGGCCGCTCGCCGTCGAGCCTCGTGCCGCTGGCGAGCGTCGCGAGGTCGGGCTTCGAGACGGCCGTAGCCGTGCCGAAGCTGGCGGCCGGCGCCTACGTCGCGGTGCAGGCGCTCGACGCTACGGGCGCCGTGATCGGCGCTTCGCACGCGAAGCACGCCTAGCGTCGCGAAAGCCGGTTTCGCCGGTCGCCGCGCCGGGTTCCTCGAGACCTTCAAACGGTTTTTCGGCGCGTCGTTCGCGCACGGCAGCGGCGTTGAGCGCGGCCGTCTTCGCGACCAGGAAGTAGTCGCTGAAGCCGCGCGCGTGCGGCCCGTTCAGGCGTGGTGGCAGCGGGCCGCGAAGCTCCTTCTCGAGCGCCTGTTCGAAGGTCTGGCTGAGCGCCGGCTGAAGCGCGCTGTGCCCGGTGCTGTTGTGCAGCTCCAGGCGCCCGTCGCCCGTGGAGTAGTCATACAGCTCGTCTTCCAGCCCCTCGGGGATCACTTCGATCCCGTCCGCCTGCCAATCGGAGTACGTCGCGTACTTCGCGTCGGGCGTGCGCACGGCGACGACGTGGCGCGGCGCGTCGGCGGCATAGGGCTCGACGGCGAACTCGGTGACGGTCTCGTCGGTCGCGTGCACGACGAACGGGCGGCCGGGGGCCGCGGGGTCGGCGAGCATCGCGGCGAGGTCGGGCCGTTCGGCGAGGTGGTCGTAGTGCGGTTCGCCCCGCCAGTCGTTCGAGCCCGTCGCGATCGTCAGCAGCAGCGGGGCGATGTCGACGCTCGAGGTGAGCTGCGTGCGGGTCGTTTCGGGCGCCTGCGCGAGCTGCCCGCGGTAGTCCTTGACGAGCAGCGGCACGTGGATCGCCTCCTCGTAGGCGCCCGCCCCCTTGCCGCGCAGGCCGTGCGAGCCGCCGTACTCGCCGTGGTCGGAGGTGAACAGGACGACTGTGTTGGCAGCCACCTCGGGGTTGCTCTCGAGCGTGTCGAGCACGTGGCCGATGTGGCGGTCGACCTCGCGCTGCAGCTTGGCGTAGAGGTTGAGGAATTCGCTCCACAGCGCGACCACTTCGGGGCCTTCGAAGGGCACCGGGCCGAACGACGCAGCCGCCGTTTCCTGCAGCGAGCGCTGCAGCCGGGGCTTGCCCCGCTCGATCAGCAGCTCGGGCGTCTCGAAGTTGGCGGGCAGTCCTTCGGTCACCCGCTGCGCGCTCGCCTCGGGCGCGACGCGGTTGCTCCACACGTACCACCAGGCGATGTCGTGCGGGTTCACGAACGAGACGGTCGTGCACCACGGCTCGGCGCGGCGCTCGTGCTTGAACCACTTGGTGAACTGCTTGGCGATGTGTCCGTCCAGTTGCCAGCCCTGGCCGGGCGCGCCGTTGGGCGAAGGGAACGTGCCGCCGGCGAAGCCGTAGCGCGCGAGCGCCCGCTCGCCGCGTACCCGCCCCCACTTGCCGTCGTGATGGGTGAGGTGCCACTTGCCGTACCAGCGTGTGTGGTAGCCGAGCTCGCGCAGCATCGAGCCCCACGTGGGGAAGCCGGGGTCGAGCGTGCTGCCGCCCGTGATCATGCACCCCGTCTGGTGGGTGTAGAGGCCGGTGAGCAGCGTCGATCGAGCCGGCGTGCAGTCGTTGGAGGCCGTGTAATGCCCTGAGAACGAGACGGCGCCCTGGCGCAGCCGGCGCAGGTTGGGCGGCAGCGCCGTGCCGTCGGCCATCGGCGAGAACCACGCCGGATAGCGAAGCTGGTCGACGAGGATCACGAGGATGTTCGGCTGCGCGGGGGTCTGTGGCGGCGGGATGCGTGCGGCGGCCGAGCGAGCGGCGCTCTGGCCGGCGTCTTCGCTGGCGTCGGCCAGCCGCTCGATGCCGAGCCCGCCGGCGGCGACGAGCCCGCCTGCGGCGAGGCCGCCCCTGACGAACGTACGCCGGTCGAACCGCCTGTCGTGCGGCGGGGCGGCGCTCTGCCCCTGCTGGTCCGGGTCGTCGTCGATGCTCATGGGATATGTGATCGTAGGGCTGGTGGCGGCGCTTTTCAGCGGCTCCCGGCACGCCGCCACGAGGCTGCCTCAGCGACGCTAGAGCCGGTGACGCAGCAGAGCCTCGCCGCGTATGCGCGGATTGAACAGCCCGTCGATAAAGATCGGCTCAGCGCGAGCCGCGTCGGCTAATAGGGCTCGTTGTAGGGGTCTTGCTCGACCACGCGCTCGCGCACGACGGGGCCGCCGGGGCGGGCGCTGATCATGTAGAAGATCGAGATCACCAAGCCGACAGCGCCGACGATCATCAGGATCAGGCCGACCGTGTGGATCGAGATGCCCGACACGCTCGCCGTCACGGCGTAGCGCAGGATCGCGCCAACGGCGATCAGGAAGATGGAGGTTCCCAGCGGCATGTCTCTCTGGGCTACCCGGGGCGCCAATTCGCAAACTTGGGACGGTCAGAGATCGCACGTATGTCCAACGGCTCGATCGAACGCCGCGGCGGGAAAGCGGAGGGGGAGGGATTCGAACCCCCGAGACGGGGATTGCCCGTCTAACGGTTTTCAAGACCGCCGCATTCAACCAGCTCTGCCACCCCTCCGGGACGACCGCCCTCAGGCTAACGATTGCGGCGAGCTGCTTCGAGAGATCGTACGGCGTCTTGCACCTGGTCCGGCCGACTGCCGAGGCTCGCTCGGGCCGTCCGGCAGCCTCTAAACTCTGCCGTTCCCACACCGGGAGAGGTGGCCGAGAGGCTGAAGGCACTCGCCTGCTAAGCGAGTATGGGGGTCAAACTCCATCGCGGGTTCGAATCCCGCCCTCTCCGTTTTCGAAGGGCTTGTAGCGGTTGATCGAACTCGGCCGCTCGCAACGAACCGTCGTCGAGCGGAGCCGTCCCAAGTGCTGCTCATGATGTTCCGGTGCCCCGGATCAGCTTCTTCTACGGCATCGTGATCACGATGTACTTCTACGATCACGAACCGCCTCATTTTCATGCTCAATACGCGGAGCACCATGCGGTGATCACGATCGAGGCCGACGCGGTGCTCGTTGGAGAGCTACCGAGTCGTGCGCTCAAGCTTGTGAGCGAGTGGGCGAAGCTCCACCGCGCGGAACTGGAGGCGAACTGGAGCCGGACGAAGGATGGCGGTAGCCCCGAGGCGATCGATCCGTTGCCGTAGGATGAGAGTCGTGAAATTCACGAAGGTCACATCCGTCGAGGTTCTCGGCCACTATCGACTGCGACTCGGCTTCAGCGATGGCATTTCCCGCGATGTCGATCTCGCTGGAGAGCTACGCGGTCCTGTGTTCGAGCCCCTGGCAGACCCCGAGTTCTTTGCCCAAGTCCGTGTGGATGATGAGCTCGGCACGGTCGTATGGCCCAATGGCGCCGACCTCGATCCGCTTGTGTTGCACGGCGATTTCGAGCCGGCCCCGCGCCTCGCGCATCACTAAAGCTCCGAGGCTCGCCCCGAAAAGGCTTGCGCACGCATCGCTCCCGGCTCTCCTTGTAGTTGGCGTGGCGACCTAATGGTGGTCTCTTGAGGACGCTACGCCAGACAAGACGCCCAGTACGGCCATGCTCATCGGGATTGGCCAAGAAAGATTCTGTACGGCGCAGACGATCGATGTAGAGGTGCTTACTATTGCGAGCAGAGCCGAGATCATCCGACAGGCGATCTTCGTCCAGCCATCAGCCAGTTCCAGTCGAACGAGCTGCCGTTCGACCTCGTGCCGTTCCCTGTACCGGTGAGTGGCCATCGATGACACTCTCGCCGGGTCGTCCGGAAGTCGTGAACGGCCGGGGGGACTACTCGGGGGCGCAACTTGGCTAATCCCTTTGGAGGGTGAACGAGTCAATCGATGAGTTGATGGCGCATCCCTGCAAGAACGGCCTGCGTACGATTCTTAGCCCCTAGAGCCTTGTTGATCGCGCGGAGGTGGCTCTTTACAGTGGCTTCGGCGATCACCAGTTCCTCCGCAATTCGCTGGTTTGTAAGGCCCTCTGCGACCAGGCGCAAGACTTCGCGCTGTCGCTCGCTGAGATACGGTCGGTCGGTCCGGTTGCGCAGGCGAAGCGCAGCTGCGATCGCCCCAACGGCGGCCGTTGCGATATATGGCTCGTTCCGTGCTGCAGCAGCAACCGCATCGCATAGCTCCCGCGGCGTAACGTCCTTCGTGAGACAGCCGATTGCGCCACGCGTGATCGCCACGTAGCTTTCGTCATTCGCCTTGCTAGACAGGAAAACCAGCCGAACTCCGTTACGAGAGCAAGCAAGAATTTCGTCTTGCGTCTCTGTATCTAGCGAAGTCGGGTCGAGCACAGCGACATCCGGCTTAAGTTCCAAGAGACTTGGGAGAGTCGTGTCGGCATCAACAACGCCGACAACCTCAAACTCGGGCCAGGCCCTGATCTCTCGGGCGACCTGTTCACGAAACAGCGGCTGATGATCGCCCACCAAGACTCGCACGCGTCGCTGCTTGTCACGCTCATCGACGGTCGGCATAGGATCATGCTCATGGACTAGTCCATGAGCATCAAGGAATGTTTACGAGTTCGCGAACAGAGCCCAACATCATGCGAGACTCAGCCGAATCGCTCCTCGTGCAGCTGTCGGATCAGAGCCCACGAAGATTTCGAGGACTTTCCCACGATCCCCGTTTTTCGCAGCCACAGGAGCTTGGTTCGAAACCCGCGCTTCGCGGGCGGACACCGTTATACTCGTAAGGTATGACCGGTCGGATCGGCGCCAAGGGACAGGTAGTGATTCCGAAGGCTCTGCGGGATCGTGCCCACCTGCAACCGGGCGATGAGGTCGACTTCGAGTTGCGCGATGAGGAGATCGTGCTCTCGGCGCGGCGATCCCCCGTACGACTCGGCGGCCGGTTCTCGAAGACGGGGATGGCGGCTCGCCTGCTTGAAGATCGAGCGCGCGAGCCACGGTGAGCGTCTGCCTCGACGCCTGGGTAATCCTCGCTTGGCTGGACGGCGAGGAGCCGGCGCTCTCGAGGCTCGAGGAACTGCTTGCGGATCGCCCGGTCGTAAGCTGGGTCAACCTCGTTGAGGTCTACTACCGAGTCGCTCGCGATCACGGGCGCGCCGCGGCTGATGAGACGCTGCGGGACTTGCGGGCTGCGTTCGCGTTGGACCTTCCAGGGACCGCTCGGATGATCGAGGTCGCACGCTTGAAGGCAGGGGCCGCGATTGCGCTTGGGGACTGTTTCGCGGTTACGACCGCCGCAGCTCACGATCTGCCCCTCCTCACCGGAGACCCGGAGATCATCGATTTCGCAGATTGCCCTTGTCAGGTCGAAGATCTGCGATCTCTCTAGGTCCCGAATCGCTCGTCTTGTAGCTGCCGGATCAAAGGCCACGGAGATTTCGAGACTTTCCCGCAATCCCCGTGCTCGTCAGGGTGAGAGCGTTGCCCGAACTCTGCCTGGCCACTCGATCGGGCGTCGCCGGATCGACACATGACGGTCAGCGAGGAGGGTAGACATCGGCGCGATGTGCGACCGCGACGACCGTGATCGACCGGCTGGCGTCATCGATGCGATAGATGATCCGGTAGGGCCCGCGGCGCGCGGACAGGTATCCCTCCAGCTCGAAACGCAGAGGCTTACCGAGGCGTCGGGGGTTGGATGCGACCGCGTCGAGCGTCTCCATGACTGCTGCGGCGACCGAAACGGGCAGGCGATCGATCTGGCGACGCGCGGGCGGCGCGACCAGCAAGTCCCATGATGGCTCGCTCACGCTGCAGCGTCGGCGCGGTTCTGGAGCTCAGCACGTAGTTCGGCGAGTGTGGTGGCCGGCTCTCCGCCTGCGAGATCCTGCTCACTCTCGCGGATCTGTGCCATGAGGGCCGGATCGGAAAGGATCGACAGCGTTTCCTCGAGGCTCTCCAGGTCGTCGTGGCTGATCAGAACCGCGGCCGGCTTGCCGTTGCGTGTGAGCACCACACGGTCGTGCTGGTCCTCTACACGATCCACCAGCTCAGAAAGATGCGCCTTGACGGACGAGAGGGAAAGAGTCTCTGACATGACTACTATTCTAGTCATCATCGCCGGGAGCGTCAAGGGTCCGAAACGCTCCTCATGGAGTCGGATCAGAGGCACGGAGACTTCGAGGGCTTTCCCGCGATCCCCGTTCCATTCACCTGTGCAGCATCACTCGCGCCAGTGAACCTCGTAGTGCGCGATCGGCTCGTCGAACCCCTTCACGGTTATCGGACCGCCGTCTGAGAACCGGATGTCCTTGCCGCGGCACAGATCGTGAACGCCCGACGACACGACGATGCAGCCGGGCTGAGCACAGGCGCAGAGCCGCGCTGCCTGCTGCACCGCGGCGCCGAAGAGGTCGTCCTGCTCGGTCACCGGTTCTCCTGCCGCCACGCCGATGCGCACGTGCAGCGCATGCTGCTCAACGTCATTCCGCTCATGCAGGTCCCGCTGGATCTGCATTGCAGCGCCGAGTGCCTGGTAGGCCGAGACGAACGCAGCCATGATCCCGTCGCCCGTGTGCTTGACCTCGTTGCCGCCGAACTGGGCGAGCGCGGTGCGCACGATCGAATCGTGTTCGCGGAGCACTCGCATCACCGCACGATCTCCCAGCTCTTGAGTCAGGCGCGTGGACTCGGCTATGTCGGTGAAGAGGATCGCGCGAAATGCGCTTTCCACATACGGCTCGCCGGGAGGGTGCGTATTCAGCCGCCCGAAGAAGCCGCGCACGCCGGCTTGATCGACCTCGATCACCTGCGAGGGAAGCAAGCCGTGAGACGCGCGGTGGGCCGCTTCGACGGACTCCGCGTCGGGTCCCTCGACCAGGCAAAAGCCGCTTCCGGCCCCCTCTTCGAACCAGTACGTGATGAAGCGCACCCCGAATTGGTCCTGCACCTCCAGATCGCGCACGTGGGCAGCCGCGAGATCGGCCGCAGTCGCATCGGGAAGATCATGCCGGTCCATGAACATCGCCATCGTGAGCGAACTGTACTGCCGGGGTCACGGACCTCCTACGCTGCGTCACCGATCCAAGCGCCGCCGGACTGTCGGCAGGACTCTCTACTGCGGAGGCGGTTGCGCAGCCTGGGAGTCCTCATTGAGCTTCTGGCGCTGCTCGACGAGCGCCTGCAGCTGCTCGCCGACCTCGGTCGAGATGCGCTTGAGGTCCCATTTGCTGAGCGTGATCAGGCTCATCGGGGAAGTTGCGACGACGTCGGCAGTGCGCTTGCTTCCCGAGAGCATCCCCATCTCCCCGAAGACGTCGCCCGGACCCAATGACCCGATCACCTCACCGCCCTTGATCACGTCGGCGGTGCCGCTCTCGATCACGATCAGCTCGTAGGAGTAGTCGCCTTCGTGCACGAGTCGCTTGCCGGCAGAGACCGACGTCTCGCTGGAGAACACGCTGAGGGTGTTCAGCGCCTTTTCGGACAGCGACGAGAACAGCGGAATGGTCTTCAGGCGATCGGAGTCCATGATCTCTCAGACTTTCGCGATGACGGGAAACGGACCAGCGGAAAAGGCGAAGCGTCAGTCAGCCGTGCACCCTACCGGCCAGGCCGCAGTCGCGGCGGCCGATGCCTGCACGCACCGGATCGAGCCGGTCACGCCCACGGCTCCTCTAGCTATGCTCGGCCGGCCCCGATGGACCGCCCCACAGGCATAGCCGCAGACCTGGACATCAGCGGCCTCCCCAACGCCCGGCGCGACGTCGAGCTCGCCCCGTACACGACGTTCGGCATCGGCGGCCCCGCCGACCTGTTCGCCGTGCCGCGCAGCGCGGCCGAGCTCGCCGACGCAGTGCGTTGGGCGCAGAGGGAGGGCGTCGAGTGGTTCGTGCTCGGCTGCGGCGCCAACATCCTCGTCGGCGATCTCGGCTTTCGCGGGCTCGTGATCAAGAACGAGGCCGACCGCATGACGATCGCCGACAGCGCGATGCACGTCGAGAGCGGTGCGATCGTCGCCGACGCGCTGTGCGCGTCCGTCGAGCAGGGGCTCTCAGGTTTGGAGCACTACATCGAGATCCCCTCGACGATCGGAGGGGCGATGTGGCAGAACCTCCACTTCCTCTCGCCCGATCGCACGCGCACCGTGTTCATCGCCGAGATCGTGCAGAGCGCGACCGTGCTCAGCGACGGCGAGGTGCGCGAAGTCGATCGCGACTACTTCCAGTTCGGCTACGACTTCAGCGTGCTGCACACGCGCCGTGACGTCGTGCTCGACGTGACGCTCGCCCTCGCCCCCGCCGAGCCGGAGGAGCTGCAGCGCAGGATCGAGGCCAACGCGGCGTGGCGAGGAGAGAAGCACCCGCCCGAAGCCGTGCGCATGAGCGCCGGCAGCATCTTCCGCAAGATCGCCGACCTCGGCGCCGGGCGGCTGATCGACGAATGCGGCCTGAAGGGCGCTCGTGTCGGCGGCGCCGAAGTCTCGCATCGCCACGCCAATTACATCCTGAACGTCGATCGTGCCACCGCCGCCGATGTGCGCAACCTGATCTCGCATGTACAGAGCGAGGTGCTCGCGCACACCGGTCAGGCGCTCGAGCCCGAGATCAGCTTCGTCGGCGAGTTCACGCGCGAGCACGCGGCCTTAGAAGCTGTCTCATAACCTCCGTAGCCTGTGCGGGCGGTGGCTCGAACGTGGCTGCAGATCAAGGTGGACCTGCTCGGCGGGCGTGGAGTCGCGTGCGATCCCTCGCCTGGACGGGTCTTCCTGGTTGGCCCGTCGCATTCCTTTGAGCAGCTGGCCGAGGCGATCGACGCGGCGTTCGCGCGCTGGGATCTGTCGCACCTGCACACCTTCGAGCTGAGCGATGGCCGGCAGATCGGCTATCCGGACGACTCGTTTGGCCCTGAACTGGTGTGGCTCGACCACGCCAAGCTGAAAGTCGCCAAAGAGTTGGGGCCGGGCGATGAGTTCGAGTACGTCTTCGATCTCGGCGATAACTGGCAGCACCGCTGCGTGGTCGATCCCGAGAAGGCCGACCCGATTGATGAGTACGGCATCGTGCCCGAGCGCCCGGTGGTGATCTGGGGCTGGGGCTCGATTCCCGATCAGTACGGGCGACGCAGCTTCGACGACGACGGCGAGGACTGATCAAGCGGCGCTCAGCCTGCGCTGGCAGACAACAGCGCAGCCGAGCAGCATGAACGCCATGTGCAGTTCGGCCGAGCGCTCGTAGCGGATTCGCAGCCGGCGCAGGTTGTGCAGCCAGGCGAAGGTGCGCTCCACGACCCAGCGCTCCTTGCCGAGACACGAGCCGTGCTCTGAGCCGCGCCTGGCGATCAGGGGCTTCACGCCGCGCCGCCAAAGCTCACGGCGGTACTTGTCGTGGTCATAGCCGCGATCGGCAAGCACGCGCTCGGCGCGCTGGCGGGGACGCCCAGGCTTGCCGGCGACCGGACCGACTCCGTCGATCAACGGCAGCAGCTGCGTGACATCGTTGCGGTGCCCGCCTGTCAGGGTGATCGCGAGCGGTATCCCGCCAGAGTCCGTGATCAGATGGTGCTTTGAGCCAGTGCGGGCACGGTCAACCGGCGAGGGCCCGGTGTGGAGCCCCCCAAAAGAGCACGAATATGGCTGCCATCCACGACCGACGTGGACCAGTCGATCCGTCCGGCCGCGTTCAGTCCTCGCAGCAGCTCGCGATGCAGACGCTCCCACACCCCGGCGGCCTGCCACTCGGCCAGTCGCCGGTGCGCGGTCGCCGGCGAGCAGCCCATCTCTTGGGGTAGATGCCGCCACGCGATCCCCGTGAACAGCACGAAGACGATCGCGTTGAAGCACACACGGTCGTCGACGCGCGGACGGCCACCTCGGGGATCGGGGGGATGCTCAGGGAGCAACGGTGAGACCGCCTGCCATAGCTCGTCGCGCACCTGCCAGGTCGACCTCGCCACAGGACACCTCCTCGGCTGGGTTATGTCTCCCAGCAAGTTCGCCTGGCGAGCCCAGAACCCTCCTACGGGAGGTATTGAGACAGGTTCTTAGCGCGCGATCGTAAAGCTCTTCGTCGCCGTGATCGGCCCCCTTGCGCTCGGCGTGAAGCTGCCCCGCGCCACCAGCGCGATCCGCTTGTGGTGGCGCAGCAGCTTGCGGCCCCTGCCCGTCAGGTTCAGCACGAGCACCCTGGTGCCCGCCGTGCGAAACGTGACGTGGCCGGCCGCGAACAGCACCGGCGCTGAGCTGCTCGGAGCTCGAGCGCCGGGCGGCACGTAGTACCAGGCGATCGCGAGCGTTCCCGCCGTCAGCGCCGTGAAGCCGTAGGAGTAGCGCCCGCGCTTGCGCAGGCGCGCGATCCGCACAGCCCGTCCTTTGATCCCGAGCTGCTGGCGCAGGCTCTGGCGGATCTGCGCTTCCGTCAGCGCCGTCGAGAGGAACGCGCGCGTGGGTAGCGCCGCAGCCGTCGTCAGCAGGATCGTCGGGCTCGTCGCGGACACGCCGAAGACGTCGGTCACTCCCAGCACGACCGCGCTCGTGCCGGGCGCAGAAGGGGTTCCCGAGATCTGCCCGCTCGCCGGGTCGATCGAGAGGCCAGGCGGAAGACCGCTCGCGCTCCACGTATAGCCACCCGCTCCGCCGGCCGCCGCCGCGTAGGTCGTGTACGGCACGCCGACCTGTCCGAGCGGAAGCGAGCTCGACAGCACCGCCAGGTCGGCCGCCTGCGCCACCGTGAAGTCCGCAGTCGCTCCGTGCGCCACCGTGTCGATCGTCGTGCCCGCCGGCAGCGCGACCCGCACCGGGGTCGGGTTCGCATTTGCCGCGCCGCTGCTCGCGGCGCGTCCGAGCTGGCCGTCGAGGTTGGAGCCGAACGAGTACAGCTCGCCGCTCGCCGTGATCGCCAGGCTGTGCGCGCTGCCCGCCGCCAGCCCGATCGGCGCGGCATCCGCTCCCGGCAGCGACACCGCAAGCGGCGCCGCGTTGGCTTTTTCGCTGCCCGTGCCCACCGCGCTGCCCAGCTGACCATTCGTGTTGCGCCCGAACGCGTAGATCAGCCCGCTCGCAGTCAGTGCCAGGCTGTGAAAGCCGCCGGCGGCGATCGACCGCACCGGCCCCGCCGCATCCGGCAGGCTGACCGGGGCCGGCGTCGGGTTCGGGGCCGGCGTTTCCACGTTCGCCGCTCGTCCGAGCTCGCCGTAGCGGTTGCCGCCGAATGCGTAGAGCTCCCCTGTCGAGGTCAGCGCGAGGCTCTGTTCGATGCCCGCCGCGATCTGCACGACCTGGCCGCTCGCGCCCGGTAGCGCGACCGGCGTCGGCGTCGGATTGGGGAGCGTCGTGCCGACGTTCGCCGCCCGCCCGAGCTCGCCGTAGCGGTTGCCGCCGAAGGCGTAGAGCTGTCCCGTCGAGGTCAGCACGAGGCTCTGTTCGACGCCTGCCGCGATCTGCACCGCTTGGCCGCCGGCGCCCGGAAGGCTGACCCGTTCGGGCACCCGATTGGCGTTTTCCGTGCCGCTGTTGGCCGAGCGCCCGAGCTGCCCGAACTGGTTCTCACCGAACGTGTACAGCTCGCCCGTCGAGGTGAGCACGAGGCTGTGCGTCGAGCCCGCCGCGAGCTGGGCGACGCGACCGACCGCGCCCGGCAGGGCGAGCAGCTGCGGCGTCGGGTTGGGCCCCGACATGCCGCTGCCGCTCGCCACACCGAGCTGCCCGTATTCGTTGCTCCCGAACGCGTAGAGCTGGTCCGAGGCGCTCAGCGCCAGCGTGAAGCGGGCGCCCGCCGCCGTCTGCACGACCGGCCCGCTCGCCGCCGGCAGCGCCAGCAACGCCGGCGTCGAGTTCGCCTGTTCGCTGCCGTTGCCGACCGTGCTCGCGAGCTGCCCTGCAGAGTTCTCGCCGAATCCGTAGAGCTGCCCCGATGCGCCCCACGCGCTGCTCGCCTGCGCCGGCAACAGCGCCCCCAGCAGCACCGCCGCAAGCCTTGCGATCGTCGCGAGCCCTCGCATCCGATGCGCGATCGCCACGGGCGTCGGGCTACCCCTCGGGCGTCTCCGAGGCGGCCACCACGAAGACGATGTGACGGCGCGCGAGCGTGAGGAACGGTGCAGCTCGCGCGGGCCGCCCTCCAGCGGCTCGACCGTCGCCTCGGTCAGCGTGATGAAGTCGCGCTCGGAGGCGTTCAGCACGTCCGAGACGCGGCTGCGGTAGCCGTCGCGCGCGAGCGTGATGTAGCCCTCGATGCGCTGGCGCTCGGTCTCGACCCGGATCCGCTCGCGGCGGTGGTCCATGCTCGGCTGGTCGTCCTTCCAGATCTCCTCGGTCGGCATCTGCCCATTATCGCGTCACGGCGTACGTGCGCGTCGTCGTCGTCCTGCGCCCCGTCGGCCCGGCCGCGACGATCCGCACCCGGGCCGTCATCGCGCGCCGCCGGCCGAGCGCCCGCTGCAGGCGGCGAAGCGCCCTTGGCGCCCAGCCTCAGCCGCACGTGGCCGGCCGTCGCCCGCGGCAGCGAGCGTGCCGCCGCGACCAGCGCCACCGATCCGCGCCGACCCGCGCGGCGAGAGCGTGCCGCTGACGAGCACCTTGCAGCCACGTTCGCAGCTCACGCTGAGCGCGAGCGCACGGCGTGCGAGCACGCCGCTCGAGCGCGGCAGTGCGATCCGCAGCACCGGCGCCACGTCGAGCGGCGGCGGCCAGCTGCCCGCCGCCTGGCAACCCGTCGGAGCCGGGCTCACCGGGTTGAAGCGCTCGACGCGGTTGTTGTTCGTGTCCGCCACGTACACGCTGCCCGCGCAGTCGATCGCGATCGCCGACGGCTGGGAGAAGTCGCCGAGGCCCGTGCCGCGAAGGCCCCACTTCGCGAGGAAGTGCCCGTCGGAGTCGAACTGCCTGCACGCGGTTGTTTTCGCCGTCGAGCGCGTACACGTTGCCGGCGCCGTCCACGGCCACGCCGGCCGGCGCGTGGAAGTGCCCGTTGGCGCTGCCGCGCGCGCCCCACTGTCGCAGCACGTTGCCGTTCGCGTCGAGCTTGACGATGCGGTCGTTGCCCTTGTCCGCCACGTAGACGACTTCTTCGCCCACCGCCACGCTCGAGACGGCCACGCCGGAGGGATGGTTGAAGGAGCCCGGCGCGCTGCCCGCCGCGCCGTTGCCGCCGCCGGCGCCCCAGCGCGCCAGCACCGTTCCTTCGGGGCCGTACACGAGCACGCGGTTGTGCCCGGCGTCGGCCACGTACGTGCGCCCCGACCTGCGGCGCGACCGCGACCGCCGCCACGCCGTTGAGCTGCGCGCCGCCGATGCCGTTCGGGTCCGGCCAGTTCGGAGAGGAACGTGCCGTCGCCCCACATGCGCACGATCCGTTCGTTGCCCTGGTCGGCCACGTAGACCGAGCCGCGCGGGTCGATGCCGATGCCCGTCGGCTTGAAGAAGCTCGAGCGGTGCCCGCCGGCCACGCGTCCACTGCCCCGCGAACGTGTCCGTCAGCGGCGCGAACAGCTCGACGCGGTTGCCGACCGTGTCCGAGACGAGCAGGCCGCCGCTCGGGTCGAGCGCCAGCCCGCGCGGCCCCGTCAACTGGCCGAGCCGCGCGCGCCGAGGCGCCGATCGTGCGCAGGAAGCGTCCTTCGGGGTCGTACACCTCGACGCGGTCGTTGGCCGTGTTCGCCACGTAGTTGTCGCCCGCCGGGTCGCTCGCGATCGCGCGCGGGAACGCCAGCTGGCCCGGTTTCGTGCCGTAGCCGCCCCATGCGCCGAGGAAGCCGAGTTCCGGGTTGAGCTTGACCACGCGGTGGCCGAGGTCGTCGGCCACGTAGACGTTGCCCGCCGCGTCGAGCGCCACGCCGTAGGGGAAGGCGAACTGCCCCGGCCCCGTGCCCTGCGAGCCCGCCGCGCTCTGGTACGCGCCGTCGGGGTCGAATTTCTCGATCCGGTGGTTGTCGTCGTCGGCGACCAGCACCTCGCTCGCGTTGGCCGCCACGCCGCGCGGGTAGGTGAACTGCCCCGGCCCCGAGCCCTTCGTGCCCCATTCCATGCCTTCGCCGCCGTTCAGGTTGAAGCGCTCGATGCGGTTGTTGCCCGAGTCGGCCACGTAGACGATAGTTGCCCGCCACCGCGATGCCGCCGCCGGGGGGCTTGGTGTAGTCCTGCGAGGAGCCGAAGTTGAACTGCCCCGGTTCAGAGCCTTTGTGGCCCCACTGCGGTGATGAACGTCCCGTTCGGGTCGAACTTCTCGATCCGGTTGTGGCTCGAGTCGACCACGTAGACGTTGCCCGCCGCGTCCGTCGCCAGTCCGCCGATCGGCCCGAACTGGCCGTGGCCGCCGCCGTAGGAGCCCCACTCCGTCTCGAACACGCCGGCCGCCGTGAACTTCTGCACCACGTAGCTGAGCTGGTCGGCGACGTACACGTTGCCCTGCGGTGTCGACCGCGACCGCCTCGGGGAAGCGCAGCACGCTCTCCGCGCGCTGGCCGACGATCGAGGCCGACGCGTACGGGCACGGGTCGGCGCCGACGCCGGGGCACGCTTCGGCCGCCGCGCCGGCGGGCGCGAGCGCGCAGACTGCGCCCAGCAGCGCAAAGGCCGAGCCGACGGACCGCTCGCGCCCGCAGGAGCGCGACGGCGCGGGCGCCGGGCGCGAGACGGTTGGCTCATCGCGAGATCACAACACGTCTCGGCGCCCGGTGTCGCGCTCGCATGCGGCTCGGCCTGGAGATGCCGGTTCCACCGGCGCTGACCGCTCGGCCTGCGGGACCCCGAGCTCAGCCGACGCGCTGCGTCGCGCGCGCCGCGAGACCCGCGCGGGCGACCGGGCCGCGCCGGGGAGCCGCCGCCCGGCGGCAGCGGGCGGTTGCGCTCCTCGCGCACGATGTACAGCGGCCGGTGCTTGACCTCGTCGTAGATGCGTCCCACGTACTCGCCGATCACGCCCAGCGCGATCAGCTGGATGCCGCCCGAGCAGCAGGATCGCGATCGTGATCGCGCCGAAGCCCGGCAGGTAGGAGTCGAACACGCGCAGCACGATCACGACGGGGATCGCGATGAAAGCGAGGCCCGCCGAGAGCATCCCGATCCACGTCGCCAGCTGCAGCGGCAGGTGCGAGAAGGAGGCGATCGCGTCGAGCGAGAAGCGCAGCATCTTGCGCAGCGTGTACTTCGTCTCACCCGCCGTGCGCGCGTCGCGCTCGTAGGAGACCGCGGTCTGGTTGAAGCCCACCCACACCGTCATCCCGCGCAGGAAGCGCGAGCGCTCGGTCATCGCCAGCAGCGCGTCCAGCGCGCGGCGGTCGAGCAGGCGGAAGTCGCCCGAGTTGGGCTCCAGGTCGACCTGCGCGAGCTTGTCGAACAGCTTGTAGAACCACGACGCCGTCGCCAGCTTGAACGCCGTCTCGCCTTCGCGCTGGTCGCGCACCGCGTAGACGACGTCCGCGCCCTGGCTCCACTGGGCGATCATGTCCTGGATCAGCTCCGGCGGATCCTGCAGGTCGGCGTCGATCATCGCCACCACGTCGCCGATCGCGTGCTCCAGGCCCGCCGTCAACGCCGCCTGGTGGCCGAAGTTTCGCGAGAGGTGGATCACGCGCACGCGGCGATCCGCTGCGGCGATGCGGTCGAGCAGCTCCGGCGTGGAGTCGCTCGAGCCGTCGTTGACGAGCACCAGCTCGAACTCGTAGTCGGCCGCCGCCGCGCACGCGCGCTGCACGAACTTCTCGATCAGCTCCTGCTCGTCGTACACCGGCGCGACGATGCTGAGCAGCTTGGGGGTGCGTAGCGCTGTGTCGGGCATCTGCCGGTTCACCGCAATGTGGTCGGGGTTCGAGCGCATCTGCTGTCCATCTTCAGACAACCGCCTAAGCCCACGATGAATTTATCGTTCATCCTGTCTAGTAATGCCCGCCGACGGCCCCGCACGACAGAGGACACCATCCAGAGTACCGGGAGCGCTCCCCGGACCCGCCCGCCACCTGAGCGCACCCGTCGTCGTGCAGTTCGTCAAGTTCGGCATCGTCGGTGTGTCGAACACGCTGCTCACGTTCGTGATCTACACGCTGCTGCTGAAGGTGTTCGGCGTGTGGTACCTCGCGGCGTCCGCGATCGGCTTCGTCGTGGGCGCCGTCAACGGCTTCCTGCTCAACCGCCGCTGGACGTTCGCCGGCCATGTCGGCGACTCGCTCACGCCCGTGCGCTGGGGCGTCGTGCAGGGTTGCGGGCTCGCGCTCAACCTGGGGCTGCTCTATCTGTTCGTCGACGACGCCGGCGTCGAGAAGCTGCTCAGCCAGGCCTTCGCGACCGTGATCGTCACCATCCTCACGTTCCTCGTCAACCGCGCCTGGACCTTCCGCATGCACCACACCCGGCAGCCGCCGCGCCGACGGCTGATCGGCCGCCGCCGGCGCCCGCGGCCATACGGCCCCGAGGGGCCCATAAGTCGGAGACGGACGAGCGCTAGCGGAAGACAGCGAGCAGCGAGAGCCCTGCCGGGATGCGCCCGCCGCGCCCGATCAGCGCTGCCTCGAGCTGAAGCGGTCGCTCGAGCAGCCAGTTCAGCGGCGACGGCGGCACCCACAGGTCGAGGCTCGACTCCGTCGTCTTGCGGCTGAAGCGGTCGAGCACGCGCAGCATGATCGCCGCCGGCAGCAGCAGCGAGTTGAAGTAGGTCGTGCGCACCTGCTGCCAGCCGGCCTCTTCCCCGGCGCGCTGCAGCGAGCGGCGCGTGTAGCGGCGGAAGTGGTGGTTGATCTCGTCGTGACCGCTCCACAGCCACTGGTAGGCCGGGACCGTGACGAGCAGCGAGCCGCCCGGCGCGACCACCCGGCGCAGCTCGCGCAGCGCCGCCAGATCGTCCTCGAGGTGCTCGATCACATCGAGCGACGCCGCCAGGTCGAAGCTGTCCGCCTCGAACGGCATCTCCAGCACCGAGCCCGCGATCACCTCGCCGGCGCCGCGCTCGCGCGCCAGCGACACGCTCGCGTCCGCCAGCTCGACTGCCCGTGACCGTGCCGTGGCGCGCCAGCTCGACCATGTTGCGCCCGCTGCCGCAGCCCGCGTCGAGGATCCGTGCGCGGGCCGGCAGGCGCAGGTCGTCGACCACGCGCTCCAGCACTTTGCGCCGCCCCCGGTACCACCAGTGGCGGTCCTCCGCCTGGTGCGTCTGCAGCTCGTAATCGCGGTCCATCCGGGCTGCATCCTGTCCTAAAGCCCGGTTGGATGAAGGTCCAGCACCCCCTTGACAGAAATCTTGGCATGCCATAATATTTGTTCATGGCCACAAGAGAGATTCCGCATTCGCCTGCCGTCGAGGACTACTGCAAGGCGATCTTCACGCTCGAATCGCGAGCCGAGGAGCCCGTCGCCACGAACGCGCTCGCCGAGCGCCTCGGCCTCACGCCCGGGTCCGTCTCGGCGATGCTCAAGCGCCTCGGCGAGCTCGGGCTGATCGAGCACCACCCCTATCGCGGCGTGCGCCTGACCGAGGACGGGCGCAGGGTCGCGCTCGAGGTGATCCGCCACCACCGCCTGCTCGAGCTGTTCCTCGCCGAGACGCTCGAAATGCCGTGGGATCGGGTGCACGCCGAGGCCGAGGTGCTCGAGCACGTGATCTCCGAGGAGCTCGAGCAGCTGATCGCCGAGGCGCTCGGTCATCCCACGATCGACCCGCACGGCGACCCGATCCCGAGCGCCGAGCTCGAGCTGCACGAGCTCGAGACGTTTCCGCTCGAGCGCCTGAAGGAGGGCGACGGCGGCGTGTTCGTGCGCGTCTCAGACGCCGATCCCGAGATGCTGCGCTATCTCGTCAGAGCCACGGCATCGCCCCGGGCGACCGGCTCTACGTGCGCGAACGCCAGCCCTTCGGCGGCCCGCTGCTCGTCGCCTTCGGCGAGGGCGAAGGCGCGCGCGAGCACGCCATCGGCGGGCGCCTCGCCGGCGCCATGCGCGTGCAGCTCGACCGTGCCGGCGATCAGGGCCCGGCTGAGACGGAGGGCCCCGCTTGACGCCCGTGCGACCCGACCCCGCGCTCGAGGGCGCAGGCGCATCGATCGGGACGGGCGCCGGCGCACCCGTCGTCGCGGCCGGCGCCGTCGTGCGCAGCACGAGCCAGCTCGAACACCTGCTCGCCAAGGGCCGCCTGCGCGCCACGCTGACGATGCTCGGCCCGGCCTTCGTCGCCGCGATCGCCTACGTCGACCCCGGCAACTTCGCCACCAACATCTCCGGCGGCGCCAAGTTCGGCTACCTGCTGCTGTGGGTCGTGCTCGCCGCCAACCTGATGGCGATGCTGATCCAGTACCTCTCGGCCAAGGTCGGCATCGCCACCGACCGCACCTTCCCCGAGCTGTTCCGCGAGAACTACCCGCGCTCGGCCAGCCGGATCATGTGGCTGCAGGCCGAGATCATGGCCATGTCGACCGACGTCGCCGAGTTCGTCGGCGCCGCGCTCGGGCTGAACCTGCTGTTCGGCGTGCCGCTCTTGTGGGCCGGCGTGATGACCGGCTTCATCGCCTTCGGCATCCTCGAGCTGCAGCGGCACGGCGTTCGCCGCTTCGAGCTCGCGATCACCGCGCTGCTCGGGATCATCTTCCTCGGCTTCCTCTACGAGACGCTGAAGATCGGGCCCTCCGTGCACGGCTCGCTGTCCGGCCTCGTGCCGCACCTCGGCGGCACCGAGTCGCTGTACGTCGCCGTCGGCATCATCGGCGCCACCGTGATGCCGCACGCGATCTACCTGCACTCGGCGCTGACCAAGAACCGCATGCCGATGCGCGACGCCTCCGAGCGCCGGCGCGTGCTGCGCTTCGAGCGCCTCGACATCGTGATCGCGCTCGCCTGCGCCGGTCTCGTCAACATGGCGATGCTCGCCGTCGCCGCCAAGCTGTTCCACTCCACCGGGCACACCGGCGTCGACTCGATCCAGGCCGCCTACCACGGCTTCGGCAACCAGGTCGGCGGGCTCGCCGCGCTCGCCTTCGCCGTCGCGCTGTTCGCCTCCGGCGCGTCGTCCTCGAGCGTCGGCACCTACGCCGGGCAGGTCGTCATGAGCGGCTTCATCAACGTGCGCATCTCCGTGCTGCTGCGCCGCCTCGTGACGATGGTCCCCGCGCTCGTCGTGCTCGCCGATCGGCGTCAACCCGACCGACGCGCTGATCCTCAGCCAGGTCGTGCTCTCCTTCGGCATCCCGCTCGCGCTGATCCCGCTCGTGATGCTGACCATGCGCCGCGACGTGATGGGCGAGCACGTCAACAAGCGCCTCACCACCGTCGATCGGCGTGTCGCTCGCCGCGCTGATCACCGCGCTCAACCTGTTCCTGATCTACAAGCAGATCTTCTAGTTCGTGCGCTTCATGGGGGCCTATGGAGCCGAAGGCTTGATCGGCGAAGCCTCGGGCAACCCGATCGCCTCCTCGGCGCGCGAACGCGCGACGGCAACCGACAGCGCGCGCACGTAGGCCCGCGCGGCGGCGTCGATGATGTCCGTGGAGACTCCCTGCCCGGCGCCGGCGACACCGTCGACCTCAAGCACGACAGAGACCTCGCCGAGCGCATCTTGGCCCTCGGTGACGGCGCCGATCGTGAACTCGCTGAGCTTGGCGGCGACGCCCGTAGCGGAATTGATCGCCTGGAACACGGCGTCGATCGGTCCGTCGCCGATGAACGAGCCTGTGCCGGCGCCACCCTCGGGCAGCGTGACCGAGACCTTGGCGTGCGCTGGACGCAGCGACGAAGCCTCGACCTCGAACCAGTCCAGCGAGAAGCCCCCGATGTCCTCGCTGCGCAACTCGTCGGTGACGAGCGCCTCCAGGTCCATCGCCGTGACCTGCTTCTTCACGTCGGCAATCTCCTTGAAGCGCTTGAACGCAGTGTTCAGCGCCTGCCCGTCGATCTCAAAGCCCATCTCCTTCAGCGCCTCGCTCAGCGCGTGGCGGCCGGAGTGCTTGCCGAGCACCAGCGAGTTGCTGTTCAAGCCGACGGTCGTGGCGTCCATGATCTCGTACGTCGTGCGCTCCTTGAGCACGCCGTCCTGGTGGATGCCGGCCTCGTGTGCGAATGCGTTGCGCCCGACGATCGCCTTGTTCGGCTGCACCTGATAGCCGGTCAGGCGCGAGACCAGGCGGCTCGTGCGTGCGATCTCTGTCGTCTCGATCCCCGTCCACAGCCCGAGGCTCGGCTCGCGCGTGTGCAGCAGCATCGCGATCTCCTCCAGCGAGGCGTTGCCGGCGCGCTCGCCGATCCCGTTGATCGCACACTCGACCTGTTGGCAGCCCGCTTCCAACCCGGCCAGCGAGTTGGCGACCGCCATGCCCAGATCGTCGTGGCAGTGCACCGAGAGGACGACATCGCGCAGACCAGGCACCAGCCGGAACAGCTCCTCGAACATCGCGGCGAACTCGCGCGGCATCGTGTAGCCCACGGTGTCGGCCACGTTGATCGTGCTGGCGCCCTCATCGAGCGCGATCTGGATGACTTCCGCCAAGAACTCGACATCCGAGCGCGACCCGTCCTCGGTCGAGAACTCAACGTCCTCGGTGTATTCGCGCGCTTGTGCCACCGCTGCGCGCACCTGTCCCTTGACGTCCTCGCGCGTGGTTTGCAGCTTGTGCTCGATGTGGATGTCGCTGGTCGCGATAACCATGTGGATACGTGGGCGCTGAGCGTCGCGCACGGCGTTCCACACGGCCTCGATGTCCTGGCTGACGGTGCGGGCCAGCCCGCAGATCACCGGCCCTTCGACCTCTCGCGAGATCGCCTGCACGGACTCGAAGTCGCCGGGCGAGGTGATCGGGAAGCCCGCCTCGATCACATCGACGCCGAGGCGCGCGAGCTGGTGGGCGATCTCCAGCTTCTCGGTCTTGTTGAGCGAGATCCCCGGCGACTGCTCGCCATCGCGCAGCGTCGTGTCGAAGATCAGTATGCGGTCGGACTCGCTGCGCCCGCGTGAGGCGCTGCCCGCCGAAGCGTCCACCATGTCGTGCTCCTTCTCTCGCTTTGCCGTTTCCTCTCTGCTGGGTATGCGGCTACGCGGCCGCCACGCGCTATTCCCCCCGAGGGGGGAGCAGGAGAAGCGAGAGAAGCGAGTTCTGCAACGACATCTGTCCGGAGAGTAGCACCGGGCCCCAGACCGGCAAAGCGCGCGCTCCAGGACCAGGTCCTAGCGCCTCGGAGCCACGTTACGTATTCGCTGACGAGCGGGACCTTGCTCGTAGTTCTCGAGCTTTACTTGACATAGAAGCAACGGCCGGCGTGCGTATCGAGTAGTAGATCCGCTCGCCCGCGCCGCGCCACAGCGCGAGCGCCCGGTCGCTGCTCGGATCGAACGCCAGCGTGGCGTCGCTCTTCTGTTCGGCCACGAGCGTCGGCACGCCCGTCGGCCCCGGCGGCGCCACCTGCTCGGGTCCGCCGAAGATCGTGACCCCCGGGCGCGCGTCGATCCCGCGCGCCGCGACGAGCGCCTGCGTACCGAAGTCGAGCTTGCCGCCCGCGCCGATCTGCGGTTCGCCCCACAGCGCGATCGCCTCGCCATCCGGCCCCGGCTGCAGGTCGCTCAGCAGGGCGTTCGAGGCAGGGTCTGAGAGCGTGCTCGCCTTGCGTAGGCCGTGGAGGTCGACAGCCGCCGTGCGCACGACCCAGCGACCGTCCTGGGCGCCAGTCCAAGCGAGCATCACGCTCTCCGAGCTGAGGCGCACCAGGCGCGGCGAGGTCTGCGGATAGGGAACGCCCGACGGGTTGGCAAAGCGCTCGAGCAGCTGCGGCTTGCCGAAAACCACGCCGCTTGCCGAGTAGTCGAAGTAGATCGACGTATGGCCGCTCTGTTCGTCCGCCCATGCCACCATCGCGCGGTTGTTGTCGCTGATCAGCGCGCTCACGCGCGGCGCGCGGGCGGCCGCGGCGAGCCGTTGCGTCGGCTGCGCGTGACCCAAGGCCGGCAGATCGCGCGCCCACAGTGCGCCCGCCTGGCGCCACACGAGGATCGCGTCCGTGCGGAAGTCGAGGCTGACCGTCGGCGATTCGATCGCGCCGCCCTGGCCGGCGACCGTGATCGTGGGGGAGAGGGCGTGCGCGTAGTAGCGCTCGATCCGCAGCTCCAGGCCGTCGTTGTCCAGGCCGCCCGCGATCGGCGTCGCCAGGCCCACGTCGCCGAGGTAGGCCGTGAACAGCGTGTTCGGTTCCGCCGTGCCCGCGAGCGCGCCGAGCGGCGAGAACGGGCCGCCAGCCGCGCCCTGCACGAGCGAGCCGCCTCCGCGCGCCCCGCCTGAGCCCGCGATCGCGATCTGCCCGTGGGGCGCCGGCGCGAGCGCCAGCGGCGGGCGCAGCGACAGCTTGCCGCCGCCGCGCGCGAGCGCGTAGGACGGGCTGCCCGGCAGGTCGCCCGCGCCGATCGGCGCCACGTATGTGCCCGCGCCCTGCGGGCAGCTGCGCGCCGCGCTCCACACGACCGCGCCTCGACCCGTGCCGTGCGTCGGCTTGTCGCGCGGAAAGACCGCTCGCGCAGCGCCGACCGCCGCGCACGAGCCGAGCATCGCCGGCGGCGACCACGATGCCGGCGCGGCGCTTGCCGGTGCAGGCGAGCTGCACGCGAGTGCCGCGCAGGCGAGCGCCAGGTCCGCGAGCAGCAAGCCCGCGAGCGCGACTGGGCGGAGGGTCTTCAACGTCGGAAGGTCGTGGCTAGGCCAGCGCCTCGCGCAGGAAGCTGACCGTGCGCTCCCACGAGAGCTTCGCCAGCTCCGCGTCGTACGTGCCCAGGCGGTCGACCTCGTTGAAGAACGCGTGGCCCGCGTCGTCGTAGTAGTGGAAGGTGACCTCGACGCCCGCGTCGCTCATCTCCTGCTCGAGCGCTTTCGCCGTGTCCGTCGGGATGAATTCGTCGGCCGTGCCGAAGTGGCCGAGCACCGGACCTTTGATCTCGGAGAAGTCGGGCTTGCCGTGTGGCATCACGTAGTAATAGGAGACCGCCGCCGTGACCTTCGGGCACGTCGCCGCCGCCCATACCGACAGCCCGCCGCCGAGGCAGAAGCCGAGCGAGCCGACGCCCGAGCCCTGAAAGCCCTCCTGGGAGCTGAGGAAGTCGGCCGCGCCGCACATCTGCGGCTCCACCGTCTCCATCGACAGCGCCATCATTTTCTGTTCCGCCTCGCTCGGCTGCGTCGTCGTCTCGCCCTCGAACAGGTCCGGCGCGAGCGCGAAGAAGCCCTCCGCCGCGAGGCGGTCGCAGACCGAGCGGATGTGCTCTTCAACGCCCCACCACTCCTGCAGGACGATCGTCGCCGGGCCGCTGCCGCTCGGCGGGGTCGCGAGGTAGCCGGAGGCCGTGCCGCCGCCGGAGGTGGGGAACTCGATGTCGGGCATGTGTTGCTCCTTGGCCGCGTGCTTGGTTACCGCGGCATCCTCTCACGCCCCCGAGGTTTACACACTGTCAACCTGGGGTATGAAGCCTGCATGCGGAGGAGGGAGACAGGAGGCCTTGTCGCGATCGTCGCGGGGACGATCGCCAGTGCGCTCGTGCTCGCCTTTCCCGCGATCGCTCCCGCGGCCGAACCAGCCCCCTTCGGGCATGCTTGCAAAGCGCAGAACGGCGTGCGCTTCTGCCCGACCGAAGGCCTCGAACAGCGCGTGCCGACGTTCGACGGCGTGCCGATCGACGTCGACGTGACGCTGCCGCCCAGCGGCAGCGGGCCTTTCCCGACGATCGTGATGATGCACGGCTGGGAGGGCAACAAGACGGCCTTCGAGTCGACCACGCCCGCCGGCGACGGCAACGAGACGTTCGACTACAACAACGTCTACTACGCCCAGCACGGCTACGCCGTGCTCAACTACTCGGCGCGCGGCTGGGGCGAATCGTGCGGCTCGCCGAGCTCGCGCGAAGCGCCCGGCTGCAGCGAAGGCTGGGTGCGCCTAGCCGACCAGCGCTACGAGAACCACGACACCGAGTACCTGCTCGGGCTGCTCGCCGACGAAAAACTCGTCAAGCCCAAGAGCATCGGCGTGACCGGGATCTCCTACGGCGGTGGCCAGAGCATCGAGCTCGCCTTCCTGAAGAACCGCGTGCGCCTGCCGAGCGGCGAATACGTCCCATGGACGAGCCCGAAAGGCAAAGCGATGGAAATCAAGGCGGCCTTCCCGCGCTGGCCGTGGTCGGACCTGGTCGACGCCCTGGACCCCAACGGGCGTTTCCTCGACACCGAAGTCGCGCCCGCAGGACAGAGCTACGAACCGCTCGGCGTGGAGATCCAGAGCTACGTCTCCGGCCTGCTCGCGGCCGGCCAGGCGACCGGCTACATCGCACCGCCCGGCGCCGACCCCGAAGCGGACCTCACGAAGTGGTACGCCGTGACCAACGCCGGCGAGCCGACCAACCCCGAAGACGAAGCGATCGCGCACCAGATCTACGACTACCACCAGGGCAACGGCATCCCCGTCGCCGGCAAGCCCGCGCCGATGCTGCTCGAGAGCGGCTGGACCGACGCGCTGTTCCCGGTCTCGCAGTCGCTGCGCGCCTACAACATCGCGCACGCCGACAAAGGCTACGCGGCGCTGATGTTCGGCGATCTCGGCCACAGCCCCGGCGCGAACAAGGAAAACACCGACCACGCGTTCAACGAAGCGGCCGCCGCGTTCTTCGCCTCGAAATTGGAGCACGTCGGCAAACCGCCGAAAAACGGCAGCGCGACGGCCTTCACGATGACCTGTCCGACCGGCGCGCCCGGCGGCGGTCCCTTCACGGCGCCCAAATGGTCCAAGCTGCACCCGCACACGGTCAGCTTCGGCGCGGCTGCGCCGCAGACGTTCACCTCGGCCGGTGGCAACGCGACGATCGCCGCCGAATACGACCCGATCGCCAACTCCAACGCCTGCAAGGAAGTCAAAGCCGAAGAAGAGACGGGCACGGCCAACTACACGACCACCAGCTCCGGCTTCACGCTGATGGGCCTGCCGAAGATCAGCGCCGACTACAAAGTGACCGGCCTGTACGGCGAGATCGTGGCGCGCCTGTGGGACGTGCTCCCCAGCGGCCAGCAGCGGCTGATCAGCCGCGGCGTCTACCGCTTGGCCGAAGGCCAGCAGGGCCACATCAGCTTCCAGATGCACGGCAACGGCTACGAATTCGCCGCCGGCGACACCGTCAAGCTGCAGCTGCTCGGCCGCGACGCGCCTTATTACCGGGCCAGCAACGGCACCTTCGCGATCGAAGCCAGCAACCTCACCGTCTCGCTGCCGACGCTCTGAGCGAGGCCGCCGACCGGCCTGAGGACCTGCCCGGCGTGGCTTGCCGCGCCCGGAGCAGCTGATCAGCGCCCGGCGGCGGCGCGCTTTGTCGCGGCCGGCTTGCGTCGCGCGCGCTTGGGCGGCTCGGCGAGCGCGAGCAGGTCTTCCATGCCGCGCTCGATCCCGGCGCTGAGCACGTCGATGTCCGGCGCGCCGTCGTAGTCGCCCGTGATGCCGAAGTACAGCCCGCCGTCGTAGGAGAAGATCGCCACGACGATGCGGATCGAGCCGACGACGGGCACGAACGGGAAGGACTCGATCATCTTGCGGCCGAGCGTCTGCACGGGCTGCTGCGGGCCGGGCACGTTGGTCGTCGCCGTGTGCATGTTGAGCCGTGGCGAGACCGTCACCAGGCGGCTGCCCAGCGCGAGCAGCAGCGGCGGCGCGAAGCCCGACAGCGAGCTGAGCACGTCGCCGGCGACGGCTTGCTTGGACTGCTTGACGCCGTCCATCTCCGCGCGGATTCGCTCCAGCCGTTGGGCCGGATCGTCGAGTCCGACGGGCAATCCCGCGAAGACGGCCGACACGCGGTTGTTGTAGACGCCGCGCTCGCCGCGGCGGCGGACCGAGACTGGCACCATCGTGCGCACGACGCGCTCCGGCGGGCTGTGCTCGCCGCGCTCGTCGAGCAGCGCGCGAAAGCCGTTCGTGATCACGCTCAGCACGACGTCGTTGACCGTCCCGCCGAGCGCCGTGCGCACCGTCTTCACGTCGGCGAGGCGCACCGTCGCCCAGCTCCAGCGCCGGTGCGGGCCGATCGGCCCGGTCAGCGAGGAGGCGCCGACCGGGCGCAGGCTCGGCCCGGCCGCGAGCGCTCCGCGTGCGACCTCGGCGACCGTGCGCACCGTTTCGCGCGGTGCCCGCAGCGCCTGCCTGAACGTTTCGAGCTGACCGGCCGGGCTTGCACGCCGCACGAGCGTACGCGCGAGCACGTCGATGCCCGACGGTTCCGGTGGCGCCGCCCAGCGTCCGTTGCGATCGTCGCCCTGCGCCTCGGCGGAGACGGTCTCGTCGGAGAACATCACCGACATCAGGTCGGTCGCGGCGACGCCGTCGACCATGCAGTGATGGACCTTCGAGAGCAGCGCCCAGCGCCCGCCGGTCATGCCCTCGACCATCCACAGCTCCCACAGCGGCTTGTTGCGGTCGAGGTGCTGGGAGAACACGCGCGCGGCCATCTGGCGCAGCTGCGTGTCCTTGCCGGGGGCCGGGATCGCGGTGCGGCGCAGGTGGTAGTCGATGCTGAAATGCGGATCGTCGATCCACACGGGCGGTCCCGCGGCGAGCGGCACCATGCGGACCTTCTGGCGGTAGCGCGGCACGAGGCCGAGCTTGCCCGCGACCATCGCGCGCAGATCCTCGTAAGGAGGCGGCGGTCCTTCGAAGATGCTCACGCCGCCGATGTGCATCGGCGTCGTGTCGTTCTCGATGTGCAGGAACGACGAGTCCATCGGGCTCATCCATTCCATGCGCGCTGCTACCCCTCGGCTTCCGTGCGCGCGGCCGCCGGGCGCATCGCTATGCGGCCGCGTCGAGTGCCTTGTCGAGCACTCGATAGACGTTCACGTTGACCGACATGCCGCAGTGGCTCGAGTCGACGGCGACCGGCTGGGCGTGGGGATCCACGCACGCCTGCCAGTCGACGATCCCGTCCGTGTAGGAGTAGATCGCGGTCGCCTGCGCGTGGGGCGCCAGCGGCGTGGCCAGCTCGGCGCGGAACTCCTCGCAGCAGGCGCCGTCCTTGCAGCGCGTCGAGAGCATGCCCGGGACGCCGAGGTCGCCGAGTGTCGCGACCAGGCGAGCCGCGCGCAGCACGTGCGAGGAGACGGCCAGCCCGTCGTTGACCGGCGAGCCGAGCATCGCCAGGCCGGCGACGGCATCGGGCTCGCGCACGGCCAGCGAGCGCGCGAGCACGCCGCCGCGGCTCTGGCCGATCATGAAGACGCGCTGCTCGGTCTCCGAGGCGAGCGCGTGCAGCTGCCCGGCGAGCCGCCCGACGAGCTCCTCGGCGCAGTCGACGTTCGCGCGGATGCCGCTCATGTGCACGCGATGGCCGCGACGCGACAGCCATTGCCGCAAGACGGTCAGCGAGGCATCGCCGGCCATGAAGCCCGGCACGAGCAGCACGGGCGGCGCGTCCTCACGGCGCTCGACGGAACGGAACAGCCGGCTCGCGAGCAGCCGCGTCAGCTCGCGCCCGTAGCGCAGCTCGCCGAGCAGCGGCGCAACGGTGGCCTGCTCGTTCGGGCGCTCATGCCCGATCACACCAGCCTGTCCCCCCATGAATACATAGAGTACGCCCCGATGGAGCTTTCCGGAAGGCACGTGGTCGTGACGGGCGGCGGTGGGGGCATCGGCAGCGCGCTCGCGCGAGCGCTCTCCGAGCAGGGCACGCGGGCCGTCGTCGTCGCCGACCGCGACCTCGCCAAGGCCAGCGCCGTGGCCGACGAGATCGGCGGCCTCGCCGTCGAGTTCGACGCCGGCCGCGAGAGCGGCGTGCAGTCGCTGATCGAGCGGGCCGTCGCGGCCAACGGGCAGATCGACATCTTCATCTCCAACGCCGGCGTGCCCGGCGGCGGCGGCGGGCCGGTCGAGACCTCCGACGAGGACTGGGACGAAGCCTGGCGCGTGAACGTGATGGCGCACGTGTGGGCCGCCCGCGCGCTGCTGCCCGAGATGCTCGAGCGCGGCGAGGGCTACCTGATCAACACCGCTTCGGCCGCCGGCCTGTTGACGCAGGTCTCCTCGGTCGGCTACAGCGTGACCAAGCACGGCGCCGTCGCGCTCGCCGAGTGGCTCGCGATCGAGTACGGCGACGCCGGCATCCGCGTCTCGTGCATCTGCCCGCAGGGCGTGCGCACGCCGATGCTCGAACTTGCGATGGACGAGCCCGCGGGCGCCGCCGCGCTGAAGGCCGGCGGCCTGATCGAGCCCGAGCAGGTCGCCGACGCCGTGCTCGCCGGGATCGCCGACGAGCGCCTGCTGATCCTGCCGCACGAGGAGGTCGCGCAGTTCATGGCGCTCAAGGGCAGCGACCCGCCGCGCTGGATCGCCGGCATGCGCAAGCTCGTGCGCAACGCGCGCGCCGCCGCGCAGTAACCGCCGCCGCGCGGTAGCCGCGCCGAGCGCTAGGCGGAGCCGAGCGCGACGCGGATCACGGGCGCCGACGTCGGGTGCAAGCTGCCGCCGGCCGGCTCGCTCGTCACGAGCACTTCCTTGATCCCGTGCAGGTTCGGCACGTCGACGGCGCCGCTGCCGCCGTTGGTGACGCTGAACAGCGCGTTCGTCGGTTTCGGTTCGCCGGTGCCACGTTTGAGCCACACCTCGTAGATCCGCCCGAGCGCGGGCTGGGGCATGCGCCTGACGACCAGCTCGGAGTGCCCGTCGCGCCGGCTCAGCGAGACCTCGGCGGTGTGTGCGGGGCCGAGGCCTTCGCCGGGGACGAGCCTTGCGTGGCTCGAGCCACCTACGGCGATCAACACCGCGATCAGCGCGGCGACGCCGGCCGAGGCGGCCGCAGCAACGCCGAGCACGAAGTCGTTACGTCGGTACCACGGGCGTGCGGCCTTGGCCGGACGATCGGCGCCGATGCCGGCGGCACCGAGCAGCTCGGCCTCGGCGCGCACCGTCGCGAGGATCCGCGCGCGCATCTCCTTCGGCGCGGTCATGGCCGGCACGCTGGCCGGCAGCTCGTCGACGACCGGCTGCAGCTCGGCCACTTCGGCGCGGCATTGAGCGCAGCTCGCGAGATGCTCACGGAAGCGCCCGTGCTCGTCGTGCTCGAGCGCGCCGAGCACGTAGGCCGACGCGTCGTCGCGGTGCAGGCAGTCGTTGTTCGGCTCGCGCGGGCTCATCGGCTCACCGCCTGCCAGCCCTGGAGCTGGGTGCGAAGCTTTTGCAGGCCGAGGCGCATACGGCCCTTCACCGTGCCGACTGGCGTATCGAGCATCGAGGCGATCTCGGTGTGCGTGAAGCCGCCGAAGTAGGCGAGCTCGATCACCTTGCGCTGATCGGAGGGCAGCTCGCCGAGCGCGCCGCGGATTTCGCTCGAGACGGCGTTCTCGACAGCCTGCTCCTCGGTCCGCTCGGGCGCCTCGAGCGTCTCCTCGATGCCCTCGTCGCTGGCGCGGCGGCGGTCGTGCGTGCCGCTGCGTCTGAGCGCGTCGATCGCGCGGTTGTGCACGATCCCGAGCGTCCACGTACGAACGCTCCCGCGCGCGCGGTCGTAGCGCTCGCCGCTGCGCCACAGCGCGAGGAACGACTCCTGCGCGATGTCCTCCGCGACGGAGCGCCTGCCGCAGATGCGGTAGGCCAGCGAGAACGCCGCATCGGCGTGGCGCTCGAGCACCACCTCGAAAGCATCCGCATCGCACTTGGCCACGCGTTCCATCAGCTCCTCGTCGGCGAGCTTTCTCAGCTTTTCCTTGGAGTTGACGCTCGAGCGGCGCAGGAGGGGCATCTCTGCACTCTACGTGCGCGCGGCGGCAGCGGATCACCGTTAACAGAAATCCGCTCAGACGTGCGGGCGTAGCTGCCGCCTGCGGCAAGGCACTGCGACATGCCTGTGCTGTGACATGTGTGATCCGCGCAGCGGGCTCCCCCGTACACAACTCCCAACGGTCACGCCAGGGAAGCCCTGAGTCCCGGCACCGTGATCCTGGCAACCGAAAAGGAGCAACCATGACTGATGTAAATCTCGCTGAGGTCGACGTCGACGGCGCGATCCGCGAAGCGGCGCACGACGTTTCGGGTGACACGCGGCTCGGCTTCCTCAAGAAGGCCGGACTGGCAGGCGGGGCGATGATGAGCGGGGGTGCGGTTCTCTCCGCATTCGCGCCGAGCGCGCTTGCCGCCACGCAGAAGGGGCGTCCCCCGGCGAAATTCGGCAAGGGCGACATCGGCATCCTCAACTACGCGCTCACGCTCGAGTACCTCGAGGCGGCGTTCTACAACGGCGCAACCGCGGCGAACCTGCCGCTGACGCCGCAGGCCGCGGCGTTCCTGAAAGTGGTCACGGAAGACGAGAACGCGCACGTCAAGTTCCTCAAGGGCGCGCTGGGCTCGAAGGCCGCCAAGGAACCGAAGTTCGACTTCATGGGCACGAACACCGATGCGGCGAAATTCATGGCGACCGCTCAGGTGCTCGAGAACACGGGCGTTCACGCCTACCTCGGACAGGTTCTGAACATCAAGAACCCGGCCTACGTGAAGGCGGCCGGCTCGATCCTCACGATCGAGGCTCGTCACGCGAGCGTGATCGGTCTGCTCAACGACGGGACCGGAGCGATGATCGCCCCCGACGGCCCGCGCGACATCCCTTGGACCGCGGGCAAGGTGCTCAAAGAAGTCGAAGGCACCAAATTCATCGTCGCCTAAGGCGCCACGAGCGAAGCACCGACGCCGGCCGAGAGGCCGAGCGGACGAAGCATGTGAAGTGAGAAGCAGGTAAGGCCGCCCGGAGCAGTCCGCTCTGGGCGGCCGTGCTTGCCATCGCATTAACCATTAACCAATTTGGGCGTGGCATCCAGGTGATCCGCCTTCGCGCCGGCTTCGTAACAAGCGCAAGACAACGGATCGATGCAAGACGGCGGATGCAGTGAATCTCCACCGCCAGTCATTCCTCACAGTGGCAAGGCCCTTGTGTGCTTGCCGTCAGCCACCGAACGGAGGTAGTCAAGATGGCCAGTTCTGCGAACGGCACAGAGACACACGAGGAGACGCCGCCTCAGCCGGCCGGAATCGTCGAGCGGCTGGCCCGCGACGACGTCGACCGCAAGCGGTTTCTGAAGATGGCCGGCAGCGCCGGGGCGGCGAGCTTCGGCGCGTTCGTGCTCGCGGCCTGCGGGAGCAGCAGTAGCAGCAGCAAGAGCACGACGGCGGCCGGCACGGCGACGAGCGCTTCCTCGAGCGCGGGCGGTGACATCGCGATCGTCAACTACGCGCTGACGCTCGAGTACCTCGAGTCGGAGTTCTACGCGAAGGTGATCGCGAGCGGAGCTGTTCAGCGGCAAAGTCGGCGACTGCTGCAAGACGTTCGGCAGCCAGGAGGACTCGCACGTCGTCGCGCTGAAAGCGGCCGTGACGCAAGCTGGGCGGGACGCCGGCGCCAAAACCCGAACGGCAAGTTCCCGATCACCAGCGCGACGCAGGTGGCGAAGCTCGCCTACACCGTCGAGAACCTCGGCGCCGCCGCCTACCTCGGCCAGGCCGGCGAAGATCCAGAGCCCGGAGATCCTCGCCGCGGCGCTTGCGATCCACACGGTCGAGGCGCGCCACGCGGCGACGCTCGGCACGCTCGTGAAGAAGTCCGTCACCCCGCATGGCGCATTCGCCACGCCGGCTGACATGTCCTCAGGTGCTGGCGGCCGTCAAGCCGTTCATGCGCCTAACCGCTCCATCGGTACGAAAGGAACGAGATGAACATGACGACTCAAGCAGATCGCAAACCCCGAGCTCGGCGGCGTGGAGGTGCACGGCATCACCCGCGCGAGCTTCATCCTGCGCGGCGCGCTCGCCGCCGGTGCGCGTGTACGGCACCGCGCCGGTCGCCCCGTTCGTCTCCCAGGCGCTCGCCGAGACCGGCGGCGGCGACGTCGACATCCTCAACTTCGCGCTGACGCTCGAGTACCTGGAGACGGACTTCTACAACGTCAAGGGCCAAGCCAGGTCGGTCTGAGCGGCGAAGCGCCAAGCTACGCGAAGGTGTTCGGCGCCGAGGAGGCCGCAGCACGTCGCCGCGCTGATCGGCCGCGATCAAGCAGCTCGGCGGCAAGCCGGTGGCGAAGCCGACGTTCGTGTTCCCGGTCGACCAGACGAGACGAGTCTTCCTCGGCGCTCGCCTACGGTGCTCGAGAACACCGGCGTCGGCGCCTACAACGGTGCCGGCCCGTCGCTGACAGAGCAAGGAGCTGCTGGCCGCGGCCGGCAGCATCGTGCAGATCGAGGCGCGTCACGCCGCCGCGATCGACCTGCTGATCGGCAAGAGCCCGACGCCGAACGGCGGGTTCGACAAGCCGCTGACGCAAGGCCGAGGTGCTGGCCGCGGCCGGCCCGCTGATCAAGAAGTAGTCCGGACGAGCGGACGGCGACGCCGGGTGATCCATGCCCGGCGTCGCCGCGTAGTTCTCTAGTACACGCCCGTCACCGGGTGAAATCCAATGACTTCGGGAGTGTGAATCAAACATGGGCCTCGACAATCCTCTTCACATCGCTTTCCTCCTGATCCTGCTGCTGCTCGTGTTCGGCGCCAAGCGCCTGCCCGAGATGGGCCGCTCGCTCGGCAGCGGCATGCGCGGCTTCAAGGACACGCTGAGCGGCGAGCACACGCACGAGCCGCACGAGAGCGTGGCCGCGATTCCCGCCCAAGCGCCTGCCGCGCCGGCAGCGAGCACGACCGTGCCCGTACCGCAGAGCGAGGCTGCCGTAGCCGCGCGTTCGGTCGGCGAGCGCGTTCCCGTCGCCTAGCTCGGCGACGCGAAAGAGACTGGAAAGGGATCGATGGCGGCCGTCGCTGCAGCCCGGGTCGGGCACGACGACCGCCTGAGCGTCGTCGATCACCTGACGAGCTGCGCACGCGGCTGATCGTCTCGCTGGCCGCGCTGGCGGTCGCGTTCGGGCTCTGCATGTGGCAGAACCACGCGCTGCTGCACCTCATCAACAAGCCGCTCGCGCACCAGACCCAGAAGCAGGTGCGCGACGGGCAACGGTCCGCTCGGCGCGACCTACACCGTGCAGCAGAGCGCGCGCGACGTCGCGAGCAGCTGCAGACGGTCGTCGGCGCGCTCGACCGTCCCGGCAGCGGCGTCTCACCGGCCACCAGGACGGCGCTCGCCGCGCGTCAGCCCGAGCTCGACAGGGCGATCAAGCGTCTCTCCGGCGCCGCCGCAGGGCGACAAGCCGGTGACGCTCGGCATCGGCGAGCCGTTCACGACGACGATCGGGATCGCGCTGATCTTCGCGCTGATCCTGTCGCTGCCGATGATCCTGTTCCAGCTCTACGGCTTCCTCATGCCGGCGTTCAGCCCGAAGCAGCAGACGATCGCCAGGCCGATGATGCTCGCGATCCCGGTCCTGTTCGTCGCCGGCGTCGCTGTTCGGCTACTTCGTCGTGCTGCCCGCCGCCGTGCGCTTCTTCCAGAACTTCAACAGCGGCGAGTTCAACGTGCTCGTGCAGGCGAGCCAGTACTACCACTTCGCCGCCATGACGCTGCTCGCGATGGGGCTGCTCTTCCAGATCCCGGTGGCGATCCTCGCGGCGACGCGCGCCGAGATCGTCACGCCCGACGCAGCTGCGCCACAACCGCCGCTACGCGATCGCTCGCCTGCGGCGCCGTCGCGGCGCTCCTGCCGGGCGACGCGATCACGATGCTGCTCGAGACGGTGCCGCTGTACCTGCTGTTCGAGGCGAGCCTGCTGCTCGCGAGCGTCGTCGAGCGCCGCGAGCGCCGTCGATCGGGCGCGGGAGCGTCTGCCGGCTAGGCCGGCAGCGAGAGCACGTGCGCCTTGGCCGGGTCGATCTTCCCGTCGAGCAGGTCGAGATAGGCCTGCTCGAGCGCGTCCGGACCCTCGCCGCGAACGACCTCGAGCCAGCTCTCGCACCACTCCACGTACGGACGCCAGGCCTCGGCGATGCGCTGCTCGAAGCCGTCGCGGCCCCACTCGGTGCTGCGCTTGGCGACGCGGTCGGGCGCGAAGAAGAACGTCGGCGGGGGACCGGGCAGTGAGTCCGGCACGGCGCCCATGCGGTCGTGATGCGTCGCGCCGACGACCGCCGAGTGCATCAGCGCGTCGCCGTAATGGCTGTGCACGTCGCTGCGGACCTGCGCATCGCCTGACATGTCGACGTACACCGCAGGAGTATCGGCGAGCGATTCGATCTCCCCGTAGGTGACGACGCGGTCATAGACGCCGAGCGAGTCGGTGAAGGCGACGCTGCGCTCCGATGTCAGGCCGACCACCTCGACGCCGTCGCGACGCGAGAGCAGGAACGCGAGTCCGCTGGCCGTCTTGCTCGAGGCGCTCGAGAGCACGACCGTGCGCGCACCGAACAGCGACGCGTCGTCGAGGAAGTCGTCGATCAAAAACGAGGTGAAGAACAGCGGGCGCAGGAGCATCTGCAGCTCCTCGGTGTCGGCCTCGTAGATCGGGTCGGCGTCGACCCTCGCGTAGCCGTTGTACGCCGCCGGCAGGCTCGCGCGATGCGGCGCGGCGTCGAGGAATCCGCGTGCGTCGATCCGCGCCGGCTGCACGACGAGCTCGCTCGACGGCGGCAGGTAGCCGTACACGCGCGTGCCCGGCTCGAGCTGCCCCGCCTCGCTCTCGGCGACCTCGGCAAAGCCCCACACCGGCATCCGCCCCCAGCCGTCCTCGGACGCGAAGAACTTCCAGTAGCTCATCGCCTCGCCGAACATCGCGTAGGTGATGTTGTTCGCGCTGAGGCCGAAGCGCTCGACGCGCAGCCGCGCCTGGCCCGGCTCGAGCTCGGCGGGCGGAGCGTCTGCGAAGCGGCAGCGGTGCAGGTCGTCCTTGGCGATCAGGAAGTCCATCGACCGCAAGCCTACGCTGCGAAGCGCTCGAGCATCCGCGTCTGGCGTGGGAGCAGGCCGAGCGCGAGCGCGATCGCCGCGAGCACGGAGCCGCCGAGCAGCACCTCGACCGCTCCCAGCGCGCCCGCCAGCGGTCCCGCCAGCACGTAGCCGAGCGGCAGCAGCGCGAGCGAGACCATCCAGTCGTAGGAGCTCACGCGCGAGAGCTTGTCCGGCGGGATCCGCTCGGCGAGCGCCGTCATCCACCACACGTCGAACAGCGCGATCCCCGCGCCGCCGAGCAGCATCGCCGGGCGTGACGAGGTACAGCGTGACCCCCGCCGCGTAGAGCACCGCGACCGCCGGCCACAGCAGGATCGCGAGCATCGCCGCGCGCATCGGGAAGCGCGGCCGCCAGCCGATGCCGAGCAGCGAGCCGATGATCGTGCCGACCCCGAGCACCGCCGAGACGAGTCCGTAGACGCCGATCTCGCCGTACTGCTCGCGCGCGACGACCGGGCCGAGCACGAACCAGGGGGCCAGGCCGGTGAACAGGGCGGCGCAGAAGGCCGCGAGCGTCGCCCACACCCAGCTGCGCGAGCGCACCTCGCGATAGCCGTCGCGGATCTCGCTCCACACGCCGATGGCTCGCTCGATCCGCCGCCGCCGCGCCGTCGTCGCGGGCGCGGGAGCCCCGGGGTGGGCGCGGGCGTCGCGGGGGCCGGGGCGGGCGCGAGCTGCCGAGCCGTCGTCTCGCGGCGACGCGGGCGCACGCGCGAGAGCAGCGCGGCGCTGATCAGGAACGTGGCCGCGTCGAGCGCGAAGGCCCAACCCGCGCCGAGGCCGAGCACGAGCGCCGTCGCGAGCGCCGGCCCGGCGAACTCGCCGATGTTGTTCGACAGCGTGCTCAGGCCGTTGGCCTGCTGGATCTCCTGCTCGGGAACCGTCTGCGGCAAGAGGCCGTTGGCGGCCGGGCGGAAGAACGCCTCGGCGCTGCCGAACAGCGCCTCGATCACGATCAGCTGCCAGATCGCGACGGTGTCGGTGAAGATCAGCGTCGCCAGCAGCGCGTGCAGCGCGAAGCGCACGAGATCGGTTACGACCATCACGCGGTGGCGCGGCAGGCGGTCGGCCCACACGCCGCCGAGCAGCAGGAAGGCGACCAGCGGCAGGCTCGCAGCGGCGAGCACGAAGCCGAGATCGGTCGCGCTGCCGGTCAGTTCGATCACGAACAGCGCGAGCGCGACGATCACGATGCAGTCGCCGATCACGCTCGCCGACTGCGCCAGCCAGAGGTAGCGGAAGTCGCGGTGGCGCAGCACGCGAAGCTGGCGGACGAGGTTGCTCATCCGCCAAGCTTGACGCAGGCGGGCGCTTGTCCCCGGGCGGGGCCGAGCGGGCGCCGATCAGGCTGCGACCGGCGCGCCGCGGCGGGCGCCGAGCCGCTCCTCGCGCGTAGCGGCGCCCGTGCTCGGCGTCGCCGGTGGCGAACGTGGCGATGTCGGCGAGCGTGACGATGCCGCCGAGCGCGCCCCACGTGCCGTCGGGCACCTCCGGCGTGAATACCCACACGCGCGCCGGATCGCGATCGTATGCGCCGTCCTCGGCGTCGAGCACGGCGGCCGTGATGTCGGCGACCATCGCCTGGCGGCGCTCGGCGTCGTACTGGCCCTCGGGCACGGATGCCACGAAGCGGTAGCGCGGCAGCTCGGCGCGCGAGCCCGCCACGTACACGTCGGCCGGGCGGTGCACGAACAGCCACGCAATCGAGCGGACCTGCGCGTTGGTCGGGTCGGCGCCCTCGTTGACGATCAGCAGATCGGTCAGCTTGGCGAGCAGCCGCTCCTCGGCGTCCTGCGCGAGCGCTCCCTCGGGGATGTAGGCATCGAGCATTGGCACGGTCGTGACCTCCTGGCGGCCGGTTGGCGGCCTGTCGATTGGATCGAGGTGATCGAGACGGTTGAGATTGGTAACTCTCCTAACAGGAGCGACCCTACACAAGTAACTCCTCTTATGCAAGCGATAGACTCGACAGAGCATGAAGCGCACCGATCTCGGCCATCACCCCTGCTCGATCGCGCGCACGCTCGACATCGCCGGCGAGTGGTGGACGCCGCTGATCCTTCGTGACGTCGCCTACGGCGTGCAGCGCTTCGGCGCAGATCCAGGAGGACCTGGGGATCTCGGCCAACGTCCTCTCCGACAGGCTCGAGACGCTCGTCGCCGAGGACATCCTGCAGCGCACCCTCTACCAAGAGCGACCCGAGCGCTACGAGTACGGGCTGACCGAGAAGGGCGCCGACCTGATCCCGGCGCTGCTCGCGCTGATGCAGTGGGGCGACCGCTGGGCCTGGGCGGACTGGCGCGGGCCGGTGCGCGTGCGCCACGCCGAGTGCGGCCACGACGTGCGCGTCGAGGTGCGCTGCCCGCATTGCGAGCGCGAGCTCGCTGCGGCGGAGCTGCGAGCGACTGCGCGCCGGGGGGTGATCGACCCGCCGGGCGAGCACGAGCCCGGCGCCGTCTCGGGGCGGCGACTGATCGAGGGCGGCGCACAGGGCGTCGCGCTCGCCGGTGAGTAGCTAGCGCTCGCCGTCGTAGTAGTCGACTTGCCCGTCGGCGCGGCGCAGCATCACGCGGTCCTCGTCGTTGCCCGGCCAGACGCCGATCTTGTCGCTGTCGGGATAGACCGCGACGGACGGCTCGTGCGCGCTCGAGAACATCAGCACGCGTGCGGTCTGCTCGCTGCGGTTGCTCACCTTGTGGGCACCCGAGGGTCCGGCCGCGAAGCAGGCCAGGTCGCCGCGCACCAGCTCCTGCTCGCCCTCGGGCGTGCGCAGCACGACATCGCCGTCGAGCACGAGCAGCCACTCCTCGACGTACTCGTAGTGGTACGGGCACACGCTCTGGCCCGGCGGCAGCGCGAACGCCTTGACCGCGAGTTCCTCGCCGCCCGCGGTCTTGCCGACCCGCGCCATCGCGCAGCGAAACCCGTCGGGGTCGGTCTCGTCGAACTCGTACTCGTCGTTGAAGACGTTCGCGGGACGCATCTGGCGGGTCATGATCGCACGCTCCGCGCCTGCCCCGGGCGGCTCACTCGGCTGCCGTTCGAGCGCCCCTGGCGCCCGTGCAGCACGCTGAACGCGAGCACGCCGATGCCGACCACGAGCAGCACGCGACCGAGCAGCGAGCTGATCTCGCTCCACGCCGCGCCCGCGAGCAGGCCGACGAGGATGAAGGCGGCCGCCCACAGCGCGCAGCCGAGCGTCGTCAGCGCCACGAACGAGCCGAGCGGCACGCCCATGGCACCGGCGGGCAGCGACACGAACGTGCGCGCGAGCGGCATCAGCCGGGCGCTCAAGACGGCACGCGTGCCGTGACGCTCGATCAGACCTTCCCAGCGGCCGAGCACGGAGCCCACGACGGGCACGCCCGCGAGCAGACCGCTCGCGCCGAGGCCGTAGGCGAGCAGCGAGCCGACGAGGTTGCCTGCCGTCGCCGCCAGCAGCGCCAGCGGGAAGCTCATCCAGCCCTGGTGCACGGCGACGCCCGAGAAGATCAGCGTCACCTCGCTGGGGATCGGGATGCACGCGCTCTCGGGCACCATCAGGACGAAGACGCCAAGCGCGCCGAAGCTCTCGATGACGGACGTCACTCGCTCTCACTACCCGCTTCTCGGCTAGGTCTAGCGGCGGTGGGGGCGCGGGTGTGTGGCGCGCCGCTCCGAGCGGCCGGGTCCGCGCCGCCCCCGCACCGAGCGTGGCTAATTGCAGCCCGTGATGCCTCCGTCGAGCGGGATCACGGTGCCGGTCAGATAGGCCCCGGCGCGCGAGGCGAGCAGCAGCGTGAGCCCGACCACGTCGTCGGGACGCCCGACGCGCCCGAGCGGCACTTCGGCCTCGATCCGAGCGCGCCACTCGGGGTCGTCGAGCACGGACATCATTTTGCTCGGGAAGGGGCCGGGGGCGATCGCGTTGACCGTGATCTGCTCGCTCGCCAGGCGCTTGGCGAGGTGGCGCGTGAGCATGTGCACGGCGGCCTTGCTCGCGCTGTAGCTGTAGTTCTCGACCGACGGCGTGCGCAGCCCGTCGATCGAGCCGATGTTGATCACGCGCGCCGGGTCCTCGGCGTCGGCGGCGGCGCGCAACGCACCGAGCAGCGCGACGGTCAGGTGGAAGACGCCCTCGACGTTGGTGTGCAGCACCTTGTCCCAGCCGTCCGGCCGGGAACTCCTCGAGCGGCGCGCCCCATACGGCGCCGGCGTTGTTGACGAGGATGTCGAGCGACGGGAAGCGCTCCTGCACGGCGCTCGCCAGCGCGCTCGGCGCCCTCAGGCGTGGAGACGTCGCCGGGGATCGCCTCGCAGTCGCCGAGCTTGGCCAGCTCCCGTGCGGTCTGCGCGACGTCGTCGGCCTTGCGCGAGGAGACGATCACGCGGGCGCCGCCCTGCACGAGGCCGCGCGCGATCATCAGGCCGATCCCGCGCGAGCCGCCGGTCACGAGCGCGGTCTTGCCGGACACGTCGAACAAGCCGGCGCTCATCGTCGCTCTCGCGCACATGCTCAGTCCTCGAACTCGGCCGGGCGCTTCTCGAGGAAGGCGCCGATCGCCTCGGGCACGCCGTTGCTGAACGTCGCCATGATCTGCTGGCGGTCCTCGTATTCGATCGCGGCCTGCTCGGAGGGGATCTCCAGCGCCGCCCACATCCCGCGCTTGGTCAGGCGCACGCCGAACGGCGCCAGCGCACGCGATCTGCTCGGCGGCTTCGACGGCCCGCTCGAGCAGCCGTCGGCTGATCGACGACGTCGGCGACCAGGCCGATGCGCAGCGCCTCCTCGGCGTCGACGCGGCGTCCGGTGAGCATCAGCTCGTGCGAGCGCGAGGCGCCGATCAGCCGCGGCAACAGCCAGCTGACGCCCATGTCGCAGTTGGACACGCCGATGTTGATGAACGCCGCGCGGAAGACCGCCTCGGGCGCGGCGTAGCGGATGTCGCTGCCGAGCGCGAGCGCCAGGCCGAAGCCGGCCGCGGGCCCGTTGACGGCGGCGATCACCGGCTGCGGCAGCGTGCGCAGCTGCAGGATCAGCCGCGACATGTGCTCCTGGTTGGCAAGGCGGTCGCGCGCCTCGTCGTCGCCTTCGTTCTCGGGCGCGGCGCCATAGCCGTGCAGGTCGAGTCCGGCGCAGAAGCCGCGGCCGGCGCCGGTCAGCACGACGGCGCGGCAACTGCGATCGGCAGCCGTCTGCACGAGCTCGCCGTGCAGCGCCTTGCACAGCTCGGCCGTCATCGCGTTGAGCTCGTCCGGGCGGTTCAGCGTCAGCCGGCGAACGTGCGGGGCGGGCTCGTCGACGAGCAGCAGCGAGGACATCGGAGCGCATCCTACGCCGAGCGAGCGCGCCGGGCCCGCGGCCGAGGGGCCACGCTGCGCTCGCGCGTCAGTCGCGCGGGTAGTGAAACACCTGCGTCTGCGTGACCTTCGCCGCCATCGCGCCGTCGGCGCGCACGATCTCGGTCTCGATCACGATCGTCGTGCGCCCGGCATGCAGCGGGCGCGTGCTCGACGTGACGGCGCCCTCGCGCACGCCGCGCAGGAAGTTCGTCTTGGACTCGATCGTCGCCGTGCCGATCGCGCCATCGGGCAGGTTGAGGAAGGCGCACACACCGCCGCAGCCGTCGGCCAGCGCCATCAGCGCCCCGCCATGCAGCAGCCCGCCGGCCGTGCACAGCTCCGGCCTGTAGTCGAGCCGCGCCACGACGAGCTCAGGCGCTGCCTGCAGCAGCTCGACGCCGAGCAGGGCGAACAGCGGCATCGAGTCGCGAAACTGCTCGGGCGTGGGAAGCTCGCTCATGCGAGCTCCGATATCAGCCCACGCGCAGCCGCGGCCTGCTCGAGGCCGCGCAGCTGATCCTCGTGCATCACGCGCAGCACGATATGCCTCGCGCCGGCACTCGTGTAGCTCTCGATCCACTCCGCCAGGCCCTCGGGCGTCCCGGAGTACATCGCCTGGATCGAGCGGATCAGCTCGAGCGGCAGCCCGTAGTAGCGCTCGATGCTCTCGCGCAGGCGCTCGTGGGCGCGCTCGGGCGCGTCGTCGAGCGCGATCGTCGCGTACAGCCCCGGCAGCGGCGCTCGCTCGCGCCCGGCTGCGGCGGCCGCCTCGCGTACGCGCCCCCAACCCTCCGCGTAGGCCTCGGGTGTCGGAGGGTAGGGCAGCCAGCCGTCGGCGATCCGCCCGACCCGCCGCTCGGCCGCCTCGCCCGCTCCGGCCAGCCAGATGGGCGGCCCGCCTGGACGGTGCGGCGCCGGCTCGAGCGCGACGTCGTGCAGGCTGAAGTGGCGACCCTCGACGGTGACCGGCTCCCCGGCGCGCTGCCACAGCAGCCGCAGCGCGGCGATCGTCTCGGTCAGGCGACCGACGCGGCCCTCGTAGGGCACGCCGACGGCCTCGAACTGTCGCTCGGTCTCGGGCAGGGGGAAGCCCGCGCCGAGGCCAAGCACGAGTCGGCCCTCGGCGATCTGGTCGAGCGTCGAGCAGGCCTGCGCGAGCAGCAGCGGCGAGCGCAGCGCCGCCAGCAGCACGCCGGTCGCGAGCGCCACGCGCTCGGTACGGGCGGCGAGCGCTGCGAGCATCAGCAGCGCGTCGTGGCGGGAGCGGGCGAGCGGGCTGTCGCCGACCCAGATCGCATCGAAGCCGAGCGCCTCGGCGCGCTCGCCGAGCTCCAGCAGCGGCTTCGCCGCGGGACGCCCGAGCGTCACGGCTTCGCGCGTCGGCAGCAGATAGCCGATCGAGATCGCGTCCGGGTCGAGGATCCGCATCGACGCTATGTTTGCACCGCGTGCAGGGAAAAGCGCAAGCCGGCCGCCCCCGCGTCGCCTCGGTCGGCCACGTCGAGTGGGTTCAGTTCGCGCGCGTCGAGCACGTCCCGCAGGCGGGCGAGGTGGCGCACGCCAAAGACCCCTTCGAGGAGCCGGCCGGCGGCGGCGCGGTCGCCGCGGTGCAGCTCGCGCGCCTGGCCGGCGAGGCGCTGCTCGTGACGGCGCTCGGCGAGGACGAAGCGGGCCGGCGCTCGGTGGTGCGCCTGCAGCAGCTCGGCGTCCATCTCGACGTAGCCAAGCGCGCCGCCCCGACGCGGCGCGCGGTGACGCTCGTCGACGAGCAGCGCGAGCGCACGATCACGACGTTCGGCGAGCGCCTGGAGCCGGTCGGCGAGGACGCGCTGCCGTGGGACGAGCTGGCGCGGATGGACGCGGTCTACTTCACCGCCGGCGACCTCGCCGCGCTGCGTGCCGCCCGCGAGGCGCGCGTGCTCGTGGCGAGCCCGCGCGCGCGGCACGCGCTCGGGCACGGCGTGCGGCTCGACGCGCTCGTGCTGAGCGCGGAGGACGCGATCGAGCGCGAGGCGGCCAAGCGCGCGGAAGGCGAGGCCGACCTGGTCGTGCTGACGGACGGCGCGCGCGGCGGCACGTATCGCACGCGCGACGGCGCCACGGGGAGCTGGAGCGCGGCCGAGCCGCCGGCGGCGCCGGTCGACTCCTACGGCTGCGGCGACTCGTTCGCGGCCGGCTTCGCCTACGGCCTGGGCGCGGGGATGGACGTGGACGACGCGCTCGCGCTCGCCGCTCGCTGCGGCGCCTACTGCCTGACCGGGCGCGGGCCGTACGAACGCCAGCTCACCGGCGCCGAGCTCGCCCGGCGCTAGTCGACGGAGCCGGCCCAGCGCGGACAGACGGCGCTAGACCGACGGCAGCTTCTGCGCGAGCGAGAGCACGGGCGCGAACAGGTCGCCGCGCTCGGCGATCCGCTCCAGCACCTGGCCGGCCTCGAAGCGCAGCGCGTCGGGATCGCCGCCGTCGAGCGCGGCGCGCACCTCGTCCCAATCGCAGCGGCGTGGAGACGGTCGGGCGCTCGGCGGCGCGCAGCGAGTAGACGCACACGGTCGTCTTGTTGCGGTCGTTCTGGCTCCAGTCGATCAGCACCTTGCCGGGCCGCTCGGTCTTGGTCATGCGCGAGACGATCAGCTCCGGCTCGGCCTCCTCGAGCAGCTCGGCGACGGTCTTGGCAAACGGCTTGGTCTGCGCGAAGGTGACGTCGGGATCGTTCAGCGGCACGTACAGCTGCAGGCCCTTTTTGCCGGACGTCTTGACGAAGCTCTCGAGGCCGAGGTTCTCGAACATCCCGCTTCAGCGTGAGCGCGACGCGGCAGCACTCGATCGCCGTCGCCGGCGCGCCCGGGTCGAGGTCGAACACGAGCATCGTCGGGCGCTCGGGCGCCTCGGCGCGCGCGAGCGGCACGTGCAGTTCGAGCGCCGCCAGGTTGGCCAGCCAGACGATCGTCGCGCGGTCCTCGGCGAGCAGGTAGTCGATCGGCTTCTTCTCGCTCGGCAGCGTGACCGTCTGCACCCAGTCGGGCCGGTGTGCGGGCGCCTGCTTCTGGTAGAAGGCCTTCCCGTCGACGCCGTCGGGCCAGCGCTTGACGGTCAGCGCGCGGCCCTCCAGGTGGGCGAGGATCGTCGTCGCGACAGCGGCGTAGTAAGTCGATCACGTCGCGCTTGAGGAAGCCGGCCGTCGGCGTAGAGCGGCTTGTCGAGGTTGGACAGCTTCAGCTCGCGCCCGTCGACAGTCGTCGTGGCCGCCTTGGCGCTCTGCTCGTGCAGCACGAGCGGCGGGTCCAGCACTTCGCTCGCCTGCCTGCTCGGGCTGCGCTTGCGCGGGGCGCGCTTGCCGGGCGCGTTGCCGGCGTCGCTTGCTCGGGGCCCGCTTGCCCGAGGGGCGACGCTTGTCGGGGGTCGCAGGTGGCGCTGTCCTCGCGCACGACTTCGCGCGCGTCCTTGTCCTCGCGCAGCCCCTTGTAGGAGGGATGGCGCAGGACTCCGGCCGAGGTCCACTCGGTGAACTCGATCTCGGCGACGAGCTCGGGCTCGACGAAGACGGCGCCGCGCGGCGGGCGCTCGCCGGCGGTGAAGGGCGAGTCCTCGCGCTTCAGCGGCTCGAGCAGCTTGCCGAGGCGGTCGAGCTCTGCGTCGTTGAAGCCGGTGCCGACGCGCCCGGCGTAGCGGAAGGCGCCGTCGGGGTCGTACACGCCGACGAGCAGCGCGCCGATGCGCCGCTCGCGCCGCCCCTCGCCGGGCAGCCAGCCGCCGATCACGAGCTCCTGGCGGCCGACGTTCTTGATCTTGATCCAGGCCGAGCTGCGCGCGCCGGGCTCGTAGGGCGAGTCGAGGCGCTTGGCGACGATGCCCTCGAGCCGCTGCTCGGCGGTCGCCTTGAGCACGTCGCGCCCGCGCCCGCTGCAGGTGCTCGGGCGTCTGCCAGGACTCGCCGCTGAGCGCGAGCGCGTCGAGCAGCTCGCGCCGCTCGCTCGTAGCGCAGCCCCATCAGCGAGTGGCCGTCGAGCCACAGGAGGTCGAAGATCATGTACGTCACGGGCGACGCCTTGGCGAGCCGTTTGGCCTGCGTGGCCGAGCCGACGTGCATCCGCCGCTGCAGCGCGGCGAAGCTCGGGCGGCCGTGCTCGTCGAAGGCGACGATCTCGCCGTCGAGGATCGCCGCGTGCGAGCTCAGCGCGCGGTTGAGGCGGCCGAGCTCGGGATAGGAGCCGGTGATCTCTTTCAGGTTGCGGCTCTCCAGGCGCAGCTCGCCGGGCGTGGAGTAGGCGATCGCCCGCACCCCGTCCCACTTGATCTCATAGGCCCAGCCGTCGTCCTTGCGCGGCAGCGATCCGGGGCGGGCGAGCATCGGCATGACGTGCTCGGGCATCGGCTCGCGCGCGGCGTCGGCCGGCGGGTCCATGCGGTGGATCATCCACTCCTTCGGGCGCTCGCCCTCGGCGGGCGGCGAGGAGATCGGGAACAGCGCGTAGCGCGCGTCGACGCGCTCGCCGTGCAGCGCGACCTCGATCTTGCGCGGCTCCCACTTGAGCACCTCGTAGGTGCCGTGGTCCCAGATCTTCATCGTGCCGGCGCCGTACTGGCCCTTGGGGATCTCGCCGTGGAAGTCGACGTACTCGAGCGGATGGTCCTCGGTCCACACGGCGAGGTGGTTTTCCTTGGGCGCCTGCGGCAGCCCCTTGGGCACGGCCCACGAGGCGAGCACGCCGTCGCGCTCCAGGCGCAGATCCCAGTGCAGGCGCGTCGCGCCGAGTGCTCGTGCACGACGAAGCGGGGCTGCTTCTGCTTCTTCGCCCCGCGACGGCCGCTCGGCTCGCTGGTCGCGTCGAAGTCGCGTTTGGCGCGGTACTCCTTCAGGCTCGCGCTACGGCGCGCGGGCTTCTCACCGTCACCGCCGGACTTGCTCGGGCGGCGGGGAGACACCTACCGCTTGGCGGCGGCGCGTTTGCCGGACGCTTTTTTGGCGGCCGCTTTCTTGGCCGGCGGTTTCTTGCCGGAGGCTTTGGCGGCGGCGGCCTTGGCGGCGGCTTTCTTGGCCGGCGCTTTCTTGGCGGCTTTGCGCGGTTTGGCGGCGCCGTCGCTCTCGCGCTCGCCGTGCTCGCGCACGGCGGCGAGGCTGGCCTTCAGCGCGCTCATCAGGTCGGGTGCGGGCTCGGGCACCTCGTCGGCTTCGGGCTGCACCGCGATCTCCTTGCCCTCGGCCTTGCGCTCGATCAGCGCGAGCACGTCCTCGCGGTAGGTGTCGCGGTACTTGCCGGGCTCGAAGTCGCCGGCGAGCGAGCCGATCAGCTGCTTGGCGACGTCGACCTCGCGCTTGGTCGTCTTGACCTCCTTGGGGTCGGGCAGCTCGTCGAGGCGCTCGGGGTCGGCGACTTCGTCGGCGAACAGCATGGTGGCCATCTCGAGCACGTCGCCCATCGCGCGGATCGCGACGAGCTGCTCCTTGGAGCGGATCACGACGCGCGCGATCGCGACCTTCTCGGTCTCGGCCATCGCCTCGAGCAGCAGGCGGTAGGGCTTGGCGCCGCCGGGCCCGGGGGCGAGGTAGTAGGGGTGGTCGTAGAAGATCGGGTCGATCTGCGAGAGCTCGACGAAGTCCTCGATCTCGATCGTCTTGGTCTTCTTCGGCTGCAGCGTGTCGAGCTCGGCGGGCTCGACTACGACGTAGCGGTCGGGCGAGAGCTCGTAGCCCTTGACGATGTCCTCGTAGGGGACCTCGTCGCCGCTCTGCGGGTCGACGCGCTTCTGCGCGATGCGCACGCCGGTCTTGCCGGAGAGCTGGTGGAAGCGCACCGTCTTGCGGTTGACGGCGCTGTACAGCTTGACCGGCACAGTCACCAGGCCGAAGCTGATCGCGCCCGTCCAGATCGAGCGTGGCATGGCTATTTACTACCACGTGGGAGAAATTCCACCCCCCGCTGCAAGATCTCGGGCGCGCTCAGGCGGCGGCGGGCTGCTGCGGGGAGGCGCAGAAGGCGCACTTTCGCGCCTGGCGTGGGATCTCGGAGAGGCACTCGCTGCAGGGCCGCGTCTCGGACTCGACGTCGCGCCCGGTCTTGCGCCGCTCCATCAGCGTGTTGACGGGCTTGACGACGAAGAAGAACACAGCGGCGGCGATCGAGAGGAAGGCGATCAGCACGTTGATGAAGTCGCCGTAGTGGAAGGTGCTGTCGTTGATCGTGAACATCAGGTTGGAGAAGTCGGGCTTGCCGATGATCGCGGCGATGATCGGCGTGATCAGGTCGCGCACGAGCGCCGTCACGACCGCGCCGAAGGCCGCCCCGATCACGATGCCGACGGCAAGGTCGACGACGTTGCCACGCAGCAGGAATGCCTTGAACTCCTTGACCATCGGATGCCTCCAGTGCCGCGCGCGGCGGCGGGTAGGACGCGATTAGTTGCTTGGTGCGAAGCTACCAGCGGGACACGACAGCCGTGCGAGGCGCGTGCGGTAGACGTGCATGTCGGCGCTGTTCCAGTCGGAGTGCGTCTGGTGCGCGAAGGCGGGCACGCGCTCGCGGTGGTAGGGCGAGGAGAGGCTCTCGTTGTGGCCGATCACGTTCTTCAGCGCGATTCCGTACTTGCAACGCAGCCAGCGGGTCAGTGCCAGCGAGGCATCGAACTGCCTTCGATTTTTAATGATTTCAAGATCGGAGAAACCGATGTTCTCGATCCCGATCGCGGTCCAGTTGAGACCGACGGTGTGACGGCAGCGCAGGGTCAGCGGCACGAGCTGATCGATCCTCCCGCTGCGCTCGACGAGGAAGTGCGCGCACGTGTTCGGCAGCTCGTCCGAACTCGCTGTCGGGCAGGTCGGGGGCGAACGTGTTGTAGGCCTCTTGCGCGGTCGCCGTCTCGGTGTAGTGCTCGACGATCGCTTTGGGGTTCTTCAGCGTGTAGGTGTCTTCGCCGTAGTGGCGCAGCGAGTAGGCCGCCATCTCGCGCTTGCGCGCGGCGCCGTAGGGGATCGGCCACTGGTGGATCGGCGGCGGGCGCAGCGGGGCGGCTTCGGCACGGACGGCGCCGCGCAGCGCGCCGAGCGTGGCGAGCGTGCTCAGCAGCACCAGGGTGTGAACCGCTTGGCGCACGGCGAGGATGCTAGTCGCGCGTCTGGCGACGGTGGCGCTGGACGCTCGCGGCGAGCTCGACCATGCCCCGCCGGCTTCCCGCGGCCGGCGGGGTGCAGCGTTGCCAAATTGGCTGTTCGGCAAGCTCGAACTCATCGGAATGTCGAGCGGGATGGTGATAGATGGCGGGGAGGAGTACGCTTGGCGGGCAGGGACAACACCACGGGGGTGTCTGCCATCACTTCGAGCCGTTCCAGGAAACGGGACGCAGCCGAGTCACCGCTCGTCTGCGTCGCAGGGGCGCCCGGCGTGCCGCCGGAGCTGGCGGATCTGCCACCGTTGCGCCACTACGCCGAGTATGGCCGGCGCTATGGCGCGCAGGACCTCGACGGGTTCATCGCGCTGTTCGCGGCGGGCTGGAGGCTGGTCGACCACAGGGCTGACGGCTGGGGATCGGCGATCGGACGCGACGCCTGTCGCGTGTTGACGGCATCTGTGTTCGCGGTCTCGCCGGACGTGCGCTTCACGGTCGACGAGGTGCTTGCCTGCGACGAGCGCGTGGTGGCGATGCGCGCCTCCTACCACGGGAGCGGGATCGGCGGCCGCGGTCGCTTCGCGTTCGAGGCGGGGTTCGTGACGCTGGTCGAAGGTGGGCTCTCGATCAGCTCGGACGCCTACGAGTACGAGGACAACGAGGCGATGCTGGCGCGCTTTGACGAGCTCACGCACGGCTGAGCCTCCTCGCCGAGGGCGCGCAGCCTGTTCGAGCGCTTTGACCAGACCGGCGGTTTCGCGCCGCGGCCGCTGCGGTAGTGTCGGTTTTATGAGGAGAATGCGGCCAGGGGGCGACGCGCAGATGCAGTCTGCGCGCTGGGCGAAACGCTCGCGCAGAGCGCGGATCGTGACGCTGGTTTCCGCGCCGCTGGCCGCGCTCGCGCTCGTGCTCGTGCCGGCGACGGCGAGCGCGGCGACGCCGGAAGTACCGGTGACGATCGTCTCGCGCGCCTACCAGCCGGCCGAGCTGATGGTCGAAGCGGGCCAGAGCGTGATCTGGACGAACCGCGGCTTCGGGCCGCACACGGTCACGGCGGCCGGCGGCGAATTCGACTCGGGCCGCCTCAACGCGGGCGAAAGCTTCAAAGTCACGTTCACGACGCCGGGCACGTTCGCGTACTCGTGCACGATCCACCCGAGCATGCACGGCAAGGTCAGCGTGCTCGCGCCGGGCTCGCTGCCGCCGGGCGGCCTGCCGGGCGCGTTGAAGCTGACGCTCGCCAAGGCGCACACGCGCGCACGGGCTGCTGACGCTCGTGCGCGTGCAGGCGCCGCGCCCGGGCGCCTCGGTGCTGCTGCAGCTGCGCTCGCCGAAGGGCCGGTGGGGCACGGTGCGCCGTGCGCATCTGAGCCCGCAGGGCAAGGCCACGCTGAGCGTCTCGGCGAGCGTGCACGGCAAGCTGCGCGTGGTCGTGCAGGACGCCGGCGGCGCGCCGCCGCTGATCAGCAAGACGCTCACGCCCAAGCGCTGAGCGCCGGCCGGCGCGAGTGGCGGCTCGCCGCTCAGGCCGTTCGGTGCGCTGCGGAGCCGGGCGGCGAGATCCCGAGCGCGCGGCACCAGAGCAGCAGCGCTCGCACCGACGGCGGCGTCGCGCTCGAGCCGTAAGCGCCCGAGCTGATCGCGAGGCCGCCCTCGCGCACGAGCGAGCGCTTCGCCTGCGCGGCCGTCGGTTCGCGCACGACCTGCACGGCGGCCATCATGCCGTGGTCCTCGTGGAAGGTCACGTGGCAGTGGAACACGAACTTGCCCGTGAAGTCGGTCGGGTGCATCAGCACGACCGTCTGCGACTTGGGCGGCAGCGCGACGTTGTCCTCTTCGAGCACGTACGGGACGGGCTTGCCGGCCACGCTGACGACCTGGAAGTCGTTGATGTGGATGTGGAAGGTGTGCCATTCGCTGGTTTCGTTGACGAGCGTCCACTGCTCGATCGAGTCGAGCTTCATCGTCACGTCGATCCGTTCGGGGTCGAACTTCATCCCGTTGAGCGTGAACGCCGAGGCCCCCGATGGTTCGGTCATTTCGTTGAACACGATCGTGCGCTTGCGGTCGATCGGCTTGCCGCGCAGGTCGACCGGGTGCCCGAGCGTCGCATGCGCCGGGAACGCCATGCGGTGGGGCTTGCCCGAGGAGCGCAGCGTGAGCAGCGTTTCGTTCGGCATCGGGCCGCCGTTGGCGGCCTTGTCGCCGCCGGGGAACGAGGAGAACGGAATCGCCTTCAGTTGGTAGGCGCCCGGCTTGCCGCCGCGCACGAGCACCTCGCGGCGCGAGCCAGGGGCGATCTGCAGCGTGCTCACGCTGAGCGGCTTGGCCAGCGTGTGCCCGTCCTCGGCGAGCAGCTGGAAGCGCTGCCCGTGCGCCAGGCGCAGCACGACGAAGCGGTCTGCGTCGGCGTTGAAGATCCGCCAGCGTTGCAGTTCGCCGGGGTGGATCTTGGCGGTCGGGTCTTTCACGCCGTTGACGTACAGCCGCGCTTCCGTTTCGCTGGACTGCGCGACCGGCACGACCTTGCCGGCCTTGACCTGCGTGTTCTGGATCACGATCCAGCGCTGCGGCACGTGGCGCAGCGAGGGCAGCGTGTCGAGTCCGCCCTCCTGCACGATCGCGCCGGCCAGCCCGGCGAAGATCTGCGGCTCGACGAACATGTGCAGGTGCGGGTGGTACCAGTAGGCCCCCGCCGGCATGTCCTGCGGGATGTCGTATTCGTAGGTGAAGCTCTGCCCCGGTTCGATCCGCTCGAAGACGTTGTCGTGGTTGGCTTCCGGCGAGACGTGGAAGCCGTGCGTGTGCAGGTTGGTCGGTTCGGTGAGGTCGTTCTTCAGGTGCACCGTGAGGTGATCGCCGGCGCAGATCACGAGCGTCGGACCGGGGAAGCTGCCGTCGTAGCTGAGCGCCGTCACGCGCTTGCCGTCGATCTGCACCTGGCCGAGCGACGCCGTCAGCGGCACGTCGAGCTGCCCGCCACGGCTGTAGCGCGTCGGCGGCTCGGGGAAGCCGTCGTGCAGGATCGGCGGCGCGTTCTTGTGGCAGTCCGAGTTGCCGGTTGCGCGCGTGTGCGTGCCCGAGGTCGAGCCCGTCGCGAGCGAGCCGGTAGCCGCGAGCAGGGTCAAGGAGACGGCGATCGCCGCGAGCAGCGTGCCGAGAATCGAGCTGCGCCCCCTTCGCATCGGCGCATCGTACAGACGGGTGGCGTCGGTTCTACTGAGCCGCTGCGGGGGCCTGCGCTGTGACGATCCAGGTCGATGCGGGCCCCATCACGCTGCCGTCGGCGGCGACCCACTGGGCCATGTCCTCGCGCAGCGCCGCCGCGACCTCTCCATGCAGGTGGGCGGCGCGCTCGCCGGCCAGGCGCAGGATCTCACCGGCCGGGCCGATGCTCATCACGAACTCGACCGCCTCGTCGAGGTCGTCGCCGATCCGGATCGGCTTGTCGCAGCGCAGCAGCGAGATGTTCTCGAAGCCGGCGCTCAGCAGGATGCCGCTCGTCGTGTCGGCGTTGCCCATCGAGAAAGGCCCCGGTCCGCAAGTCGGCTCGTCGTACTCCTCGGGCTTGGTGACGAACCGCTCGGTGATCAGCTGGCTGCGGTAGAAGCCGTCGTTCTCGACCTTCGAACGCCACACGACCATCGCCAGCCGCCCGCCCGGCACGAGCGCCTTGCGCACGTTGCGCAGCGCGGCGACTGGGTTGGCGAAGAACATCGTTCCCATCCGCGAGAAGGCGAGGTCGAACTGCTCCTCGAAAGAGTGCGCCTCGACGTCGACGACCTGGAAGCGCACATTGCGCACACCGGCCTCTGCGGCCTCCTGGCGGGAGGCCTCGATGAAGCGCGGAGCCGCGTCGACGCCGAGCACGCTGCCCGCCGCCCCGACCCGCTCAGCGAGCTGTTGCGTCGTGTCGCCGAAGCCGCAGCCGATGTCGAGCGCGCGCTCGCCCGGCGCCGGAGCCGCGACACGCAGACCTTCGTCGCCGTGCACACCGAGGCTGTCCACCAGCAGGTGGCGAAACTGGACGAAGCGGTCGAACAGCGGACCGTCCCATGCCTCGATCGCCTCGTCGTTGGCAGTGACGACCTCCGCCATGCCTTTCATGGTATGCGAATTCACGCGGTCATGGGCGGAAATCGGCGACACTCTGCCGATGCCCGAAGACGCACTGCAAGATCGCCCGCTCGAGCTGCTGCAACGGCTGCTGCGCTTCGACACGAGCAACCCGCCGGGCAACGAGCGCGAGTGCATCGAGTGGATCAAGGGCCTGCTCGAGACGCTCGGCTGCGAAGTGCGGATCCTCGCGCGCGAGCCCGAGCGCCCCAACCTGATCGCGCGCATCGCCGGGCGCGGCGATAGCCCGCCGCTGCTCTTGCAGGGCCACGTCGACGTCGTCGCGGCGCGCGGCGAGTGGCAGCACGGCCCGTTCGACGGCGAGCTCGCAGACGGCTACGTGTGGGGGCGCGGCGCGCTCGACATGAAGGGCGGCGTCGCGATGATGCTCGCCGCCTTCATGCGCGCCAAGGCGAGCGGCACGCCCCCGCCGGGCGACCTGATCCTCTGCCTGCTCGCCGACGAGGAGGCCGGCAGCCCGCTCGGCGCCGACTTCCTCGTGCGCGAGCACGCCGAGCTGTTCGACGGCGTGAGCTACTCGATCGGCGAGTTCGGCGGCTTCACGATGGATGTCGCCGGCCGGCGCTTCTACCCGATCATGGTCGCCGAGAAGCAGATCTGCTGGACGCGGGCGACCGTGCGAGGGCCGGCCGGACACGGCTCGATGCCGATCCGCGGCGGCGCGATGGGCAAGCTCGGGCGGCTGCTGCAGCGACTCGACAGCCGCCGGCTTCCCGTCCACGTGACGCCTGTCGCGCGCTCGATGATCCAGGCGATCGCCGCCGACGTGCCCGCCACGCTGGCCGTGCCGCTGAAGGGGCTGCTCGTGCCGACGCTGACCGACCGGCTGCTCGACGCCTTCGGCGAACGCGGGCGCATCTTCGACCCGCTGCTGCACAACACGGTCAGCGCGACGATCGTGCACGGCGGCGAGAAGGACAACGTGATCCCCGACGAGATCTCGCTGTCGCTCGACTGCCGCCTGCTCCCGGGCTTCGCCCCCGAGCAGCTGTTCGCCGAGCTGCACGCGCTCTCCGGCGTCGAGCTCGAGTTCGAGATCGTCCAGCACGACCCCGTCTCGGGCGAGCCCGACATGGCGCTGTTCGAGACGCTCGCCGGCACGCTGCGCGAGCTCGACGCCGGCGCCAAACCGATCCCGATGCTGCTCCCCGGCGTGACCGACGGGCGCTTCTTCTCGCGCCTGGGCATCCAGACGTACGGCTTCCTGCCGATGCAGCTGCCGCCCGAGCTGCCCTTCATGCAGCTGATCCACGCGCCCGACGAGCGCCTGCCGGCCGACGCCGTCGAGTTCGGCACGCGCGCGATCGGAGCGCGTGCTCGAGCGCTTCTAGCGCCGGCCTGCCCGCCGGCGGTGTGATGGATCGGCGGCGCGCGACGTAGTTGGGGTAGTGAGCAGGCAAGTGACGCCAACCGAGCCACCATCGCCCAGTCCCGCGCGCGGGGCCGACCGCCGCGGAGCTCGACGGCTCGACCTTCGAGCGGCTGTTCCGCGAGTGCGCCCGCGACGTGCACGGCTACGCGATCGCGCTGCTCGGCGATCGCGCCGGCGCCGAGGACGTCACGGCGCTCGCCTTCGAGCGGCTCTACGGCGCGCGCAAGCGTCTCGACCGCACGCGCGGAACGCCGCGCGCGTGGCTGTTCTCGATCGCCCGCAACGCCGCGCTCGACGAGCTGCGCCGCCGCCGGCGCCACGGCGCCGGCGGGCTCGAGCCCGAGCGCGTCGAGCTCGAGCGCCGCGACGGCGGGCACCCGCTCGCCGCCGGGCAGACACGCCAGGCCGACCCGGCCGAGGCGATCGAGCAGGCCGAGCGCCGCGCCACCGTGCACGCCGCGCTGCTCGAGCTGCCGCTGCGCGAGCGCGAGGTCGTGCTGCTCAAGTTCCACGGCCAGCTGACCAACGTCGAGCTCGCGCGCGTGCTCGGGATCAGCGAGTCCAACGCCGGCACGCGCGTGCACCGCGCGCTCACGCGGCTGCGCGAGACGTGCGCCGAGCTCGCGCGCAAGGAGGTCGCATGAAGATCGTTCCCTTCCCGCAGTCCGAGGGCCCGCCCGACGAGCAGACGCTCGCCGAGATCGAGGCCGCGCTGCGCGGCGAGACGGTCGGCGCCGAACGCCGAGGGCTGGCGCGAGCTGCGGGCTGACGTGCGCACGCTCGCGCCGGCGATGTCGCCTGAGTTCGAGCAGCGGCTGCGCGAGCGGATCGAGCGCGCGCGCCGCCAGACCGCCGCGACGCCGTCTGGCGCATCGGCGTTCGCTCAACGCCGGTCCGGCTGCGCGCGGCTGGCTCGGCTCGCGGCTGCGGGCGCGGCACTGGCGCTCGCGCCGGGGTCTGCGCCGATGGCCGCGATCGTCACGCTCGCGCTCGTCGCTCCGTGGCAGAACGCCCGGAGATCAGCCTGCATGGAGCTCGTCCAGCGCTCGTCGTAGCTCAGCGGGCGCGCGTTCTTCCAACAGGACGCGCCGCTCTGCGGGTCACCGCCGGCCGCGGCCTGCGGGACAGTCGCGCGGAGTCGCTCGAGGTCCGCCGACAGGCTGGGCGACGCCGGCAGCAGCGAAGCGTCGGCCTGCGCGCGTGCAGCAGCGCGCCGCCTCGCTCACGCTCGCGCCCAAGCCCGAAGCCGTGCAGTCCGTCGCCGACCAGGTCGCGCAGCTGACCGTGCGCGAAGGCGGCTTCGTGCAGAGCTCGCACGTGCGCCGGCAGAGCGGCGCCGGCGGCAGCGCCGAACTGCGCCTGAGCCTGCCCAGCGCACGGCTGACCGCGGCCTTGGCCTCGCTCGGGCGGCTCGCCCCGACGCGCGAAGAGAGCCAGTCGCTGCAGGACATAACCGACGAATACGGCGCCGCCCGCCGCAAGCTCGCCGACGCCGTGGCCGAGCGCCAGGCGCTGCTGCGCGCGCTTGCGCGGGCGAGCACGCAGAGCCAGATCGAAAGCCTGCACGCGCGCATCGCGCTCGCCGCCGCCGCCGTGACCCGCGCGCGCACCGCCTTCGGCGCGATCTCGCGGCGCGGCAGCAACTCGACCGTCGAAGTCACCGTGCTCGGCGATGCCCACGCCGGCTCCGACCGCTCGACGCTCGGCAACGGCCTGCACGACGCGCTCGACGTGCTCAAGGCCGTCGCCGTCGTGCTGCTCGTCGCGCTCGCCGTGCTCGTGCCGCTCGCGCTCGTGCTCGCGCTCGCTGGCGCTCGCCTGGCGCGCGTCGCGACGCCGCCTGCGCGAGCGCGCGCTGTCCTAGCTCTGCGCCGTCTGCGACGCGACGCGGCCCGCGGCGGCTGGGCCCGGCGTGTGTCCAGCCGCACAGACCTCCGGGTGTCGTCTTTGGGATCATCTTTAAATACAAAACTGGCTACGCAGCCAGTATGCTGCGCGAGCACTCCGGATCGACGAACTAAGGGGACCCCATGGCAACCGTCGGACGCGACATCGAGAGCTTGGAACTGACCCAGCGCGAGCTATGGCTGAACGGCCCGCCGCAGGACGCCTTCAGGGAGATGCGCGGCAAGTGTCCCGTGCACTGGACCGAGAGCTTCGAAGAACTTCCCGACGAGGCCGGCTTCTGGTCGATCACGACCGCCGAGGACGTCCACACCGTCAGCCGCGACTGGGAGACCTACTCCTCCGAACTCGGCGGCGTCGTCGCCGCCGCAGCCGGCTTTCCGATCGAGCTCGCCCGCGCCATGTTCATCGGCATGGACCCGCCCAAGCACGATCGCCTGAAGGCGCTCTTCCAGCGCGGCTTCACGCCCAAGCGGATCGCCGACCACGAGGACGCCATCCGCGCGATCACCGTGCGCGTGCTCGACCGGCTCGACGGCCGTGAGGACGTGCGATCTCGTCGCAGACGTCGCCCAGCCCGTCGTCTCGCGCGTGATCGGCAGCTTCATGGGCATCTCCGAGGAGGAAGACCTGATCTGGGCGCGCCTGATGAACTCGACGCTCGGCGCCGGCGACCCCGACCTCAACCCCGACGGCTTCGAAGGCGCCGTCAACAAGGACATCCCCGAGATCTTCGAGCTCTGCCGCAAGCTGATCGCCGAGCGCCAGGAGCACCCGACCGACGATCTGACGAGCGTGCTCGTGCACGCCGAGGTCGACGGGCAGAAGCTCGAGGAACACGAGATCGTGATGGGCTTCTTCCTGCTGATGGCCGCCGGCAACGACAGCACCAAGGCGACCTACTGCAGCGGCATGCGCGCGCTGATGGAAGACCCCGAGCAGCGCCAGCTCGTGCTCGACGACCCCTCGCTGATCCCCGACGCCGTCGAGGAGTCGCTGCGCATGTTCCCCGCCTTCGCCCACTTCCGCCGCACCGCCACGCGCGACGCCGAGCTGCACGGGCAGAAGATCAAGGCCGGCGACAAGGTCGTCATGTGGTACGCCTCCTCCAACCGCGACGAGACGCGCTTCGAGGACTCCGAGACGCTTCGACCTGCGACGCAAGGAGGAGCACCAGGCCTTCGGCGCCGGCGGCCGGCACTTCTGCCTCGGCACCGCCCTCGCCCGCCTCGAGCTGCGCATCCTGATCGAGGAGACGCTCAAGCGCTTCCCCGAGATCGCCATCGCCGAGCCGCCCACGCACGTCGAATCGCTGTTCCTCAACCAGCTGAAGACGCTGCCCGTGCGGCTCGCGCCGTAGCTGGCGGCGCGGGCGACCGGCGTCGTCGTCGAGCAGGGGTGAGGCGGGGATCGCTTTTCGCGGCTGGGTAGCGATGGTGCATACGCCGCGCCGGCCAAGGTTCATCTACCCGTCGCCGCTCCAGCCCGAACGGGTTCCCCTCCGAGTCCTTGCAGATCGACCAGCGCTCGCCGCGGTGCACGACGCTGCCGCCCAGCACCGACACCTGCGCCAGCGTGCCATCCATGTCCTGCACCTCGAAGTACGGCAGCGAGAACGAGTCGCCCGGGCCGCGGCCTCGCTGATGAACCCCGATCGCCGCGGCTGCCGAGGTGTCCGCTTGGCCGGGCGCCTCGCCGCTCTGCCAGCCTTCGCCCTGCGCTGAGCCGCGCGGCTCGAGTGCGACGTCGAGCAGGCCGCTCCAGAAGCTGCGTGCGCGCTGCGCGTCGTCCGCCGGGAACTCGATCAGCGCAAGCTTTGTGGGCATGGGCTCACGTTATCCACTTGCGTACGCTCGTCTGCCGGGGCGGCCCGGCGCGCCGCGCTGCGCACATCGGTTAACTGAAGGCCAGTAGATGAGAGCTTGCCGTTCAGCCATGGCGCGGGCGAGCGCCCGAGCCCGCTCGCTGCCCGGCGTTGCGCTCGCATTGCTGCTCGCCGCGCTCTGCGCCGCCGCCCTGCCGTCTGCATCGTCCGCGACGCCGCGTCGCGCCCTCCGAAGACGACGAAAAAGGCTGCAAGACCCAAGCCGCCGCCGCCGAGCGTCACCGTGTCCGTCGACACCGCGCACCCCGGCCCGCCCGTGCCCCAGGACTTCCTCGGGCTCTCCTTCGAGATGTCCAGCCTGCCGCAGATCGCCAGGTACGGCAGTCGTGGCAACCTCGTCGCGCTGCTGCGCTCGCTCGGGCCCGGCGTGCTTCGCTTCGGCGGCGTATCCGCCGACACGCGCATCGCCTGGACCGACACGCGCACTCCCCGCCCCGCGTGGGCCTCCGGCGTCGTCGACGCCGACGACTTCCGCCAGCTCGCCGGCCTCGCCGCGCAGAGCGGCTGGCACATCGTGCTGACGCTCGGCATCGTGCACTTCGACCCTGCCGCCGCCGCGCGCGAGGCGGGCGCAGCGAAGGCCGCGCTCGGTCCCTGGCTCGAGGCCTTCGAGTTCGGCAACGAGCCCAACTCCTACGCCCTGCACGGGATGCGCGAAGAACCGTGGGGGCTCGAGCAGTACAACGCGCAGCTCGGCGAATACCGAGCCGGCGTCGAAGCCGCCGCGCCCGGCGTTCCCGTGTGGGGCCCCGACGTATCCGGGTCCAGCGCCTTCGAAACGTGGGGCCCAGGCGAGGTCGTCGACCAGCGTCCGACCACGCTCACCGGCCACCACTACCCGCTCGGCTGCGCGCAGCGCAAACCCGTGCCGTCCGTCACGAGCCTGCTCAGCTCGCCGATCTGGCGGCGCGAGGTCGGCTCCGTGCGCCGCTACGTCTCGCTCTCGCAGTCCGCCGGCCTGCCGTTCCGGATGGACGAGACCAACTCCGTCTCCTGCGGCGGCGTTGACGGGATCTCGAACTCCTTCGCCTCCGCGCTGTGGGCCGCCGGCTACCTGCCCAAGCTGATGGGCTCCGGCGCCGTCGGCGTGAACATGCACGGCAACGTCGCCAACTGCAAGGGCTACTCGCCGATCTGCGCCCCCGGGCCGCAGGAGCTCGCCGCCGGCGAACTGCAGGCCCAGCCCGAGTGGTACTCGCTGCTGATCGCGCGCCAGCTGCTCGGGACGCGGCCGCTGCCGACCGCGACCAAGCTGCGCCGGACCGATGCCAACGTGCACGTGCTCGGCTTCGCCGCGCCCGACGGGGGCCTTCGCATCGTCGCCGTCGACGACGACCCACGCGGAAGGCCCGGCGTCCTCGTGCGCCTGAAGCTCGGCGCCGGGTTCGCCGACGCCAGCACGCTCGCGCTGGCCGGGCAGTCCTTGCATGCGCTGTCCGGCGTCGAACTCGGGGAAAGCGAAGTCGCCGCCGACGGAAGCTGGACGCCTCGTCGCTACGGACGGGCCAGCGCCGGCGGCGGGACGATCGACGTGAAGCTGCCCGCCGCCGGCGCGATGCTGATCAGCGTCGCGCCGGCATCGAGCTGAGCGTGCTCCGGCTGGGCCTGGACCCGTAGCCCGGTGAGATGCCCCGGGGTCGACTGCGAGCCGGGCTGCTCAGGCGACGTCGATTTTGACCGGCACCTCGTACATCTCCACCGACACGCGATTGCCCATCCCGCCCGCGACCGGCGGGTCCATCGCGCTGAGCGTCTCATGGCCCTTGCGCAGGTCCTCCTCAGTCTCGAACAGGCCGATCGCCACGACCTTGCCGTCGTCTGATTTGTTGAGGATCATCAGGCCCGTCGACGGGACGCCCTCGGGCGGTCCCTCGTCCGACCGCTCGTTGATCTGGGCGATCGTCTCGCGGACTTTGGCGGGGTCTCCGCCTTCGAAGGTTGCCACCCGTGCGTACATGCCTCGCTCCTTTCGTTGAGCAACAGCTTCACCGACGCTCGGAGCATCTCACAGTTGTTTGCCCGCGCCGCGGGGCGTACCCGACGCTCGGCGATCGCTCCTCTCCGCGTCAGTGGCGGTCGATCTCGAACCACATGCGCGCGAGGTTTCCCTCCGAGCCGACCCACAGCCGGTCCGCCGCGGTGCGGATCACGATCGTGCCGAGGTCGTGCTCGTACTCCTCCCAGCCTAGGTCGACGAACGTTTCCGGGAGGCGTATTTCGACGCGCACCAGCTCCGGCGGCATCCACGCGCACAGCTCGAAGGTGACGCTGCTCGAGCGGCACCTGTTGACCGCTTGTGAGATCAACTCGCTCGTCAGCAGCACCACGACGTCGCGCAGGTCCGGCGAAGGGTGGTCGACGAGCGCCACGTGGTGGCGCGCCGCGCGCGGCGCATCGGCGTCGAGCGGCAGCGAGACGGTCAGATCGGCTGGACTGTGCTCGACGGACATGCTCGTGTGCAATCTGCGCGGCGGTTGGTCGACCGCCGCCACCTCCCTCTGCTGGGCTTTACCCGCGCAGGCGTCCGATGAATCGCAACGTCCGTCTACCGGGCCAGCTCGCGCGCCCGCGCCGCGAGGTGTGCCACGCCGAGCTCGTCGTACTCGCCCGCCGCGCGCTCGAGCGAGGCCGTGCCGGCCGCGCGATCGTGCTCGAGCAGCCGCTGGCCGAGCAGCAGCTCACAGCGCGCCGCCTCCAGCGGGCGCTGCAGGCGCTGCCAGGCCGCACGCGCCTGCGCGCAGGTCGTCGAGCGCAGCCGGCAGCGCGCCGACGACCCCGCGACGCTTCGAGCGCAGCCGCCTGGCCGACCGGGTAGTGCACGCGCTCGGCGAGCTCCGCTCGCCGCTCGGCCGCCGCGAGCCGCCTGCTCGGGATCGCCGGCGATGCTGTGCGAGCAACGCGCGCGCCGAGCCGGCCTGGATCGACTGCACGATCAGCCCGGCGCGCTCGCACACGTCGAGCGCCTGCGAGAGCGCGGCCTGGGCGCCTGTCGACGTCGCCCCGGTCACGGAGCGTGTTCGACAGCCCGAACAGCGCGTCGAAGCTCACCTCCGACCAGCCGATCTGCTCCGCCAGCTCGTGCGCTCGCCTGTAGGAGTCCTCCGACTCCCGCCACGTTCCGGTGCGCCAGTAGAGCCGCCCGCGCAACGCATACGGCAGGCACAGCTTGCCGATGAGGCCCTCGCGCTCGGACAGCTGCGCGCTGGCGTCGCTGGAGGCTCCGACCTGCTCCCAGTCGGCCGCGTACAGCGCGAGCTGGGCCACCGCCGCGTGCAGCTCGATCTCGGCCGGCACGTCGCCGATCTGCTGGGCCAGCGCGAGCGCCTCCCGGTAGGCGTCCGCCGGCGGCCGCGTAGTCGCCGTCCGAGCTCTCCAGGTGATGGCCGAGCGCCGTCAGCGCCAGCACCGTCTCGTGCGCATCGGAGCCCTGCGCCAGCTCGACCGCGCGCTCGAGGTTCTCGCGCGCCTTGACGCTGTCGCCGATGCGGCCGAACACGCGCCCGAAGATGCCGTGCGCGCGGCTGGCCGCGCGCACCTCACCGAGCTGCTCGGCGAGCCGCAGCGCCTTCTCCGAAGCGTAGATCGCGAGCATGTTGTCGCCGGTCTGCGTGTACAGCCACGCCGCCTCCTCGTACAGGCGCACGAGCGCGAGCGACGGCTCGCCGTCCTTGATCAGGTTGATGCCGCGCTGGTGGTGCTCGATCGCCTGCTTGCGCTCGCCCTTGTGCGCGAGTCCGGCGCCGATCTTGCGGTGGAGCTCGGCCACCCGCTCGAGGTCCTCCCGGCCGGCGTGGTACTCGAGCGCCTGCTCCCACACGCCGATCGCCGAGTCCACGCGACCCAGTCGCAGCGCCACGTCGCCCTGCTTCTCGCGCAGTCGCGCGAGCGCGCCGGCGTCGCCGGCGGTCTGCTCGCACGCGGCCTGGTACTGGGAGAAGGCTTCGGCGTTCGAGTAGAAGGCCGTCGCGGCGTCGCCCGCAGCCTCCAGGTAGTGCAGCGCCTTGGCGCGGTAGGGCTCGAGCTCGGAGGAGGACAGGCTCAGCTCCGCGCCGAGCTGCGCCGCCCGCCCGTAGTGCTCGGCCAGCAGCGCGACCACTTCCTCGACGCGTTCCCCGGCGCGCAGCTCGATGAACTGCGCAACCTCGAAGTGCTTCTCCGCGCGCACCGCCTTCGGCAGCATCTCGTACGCCGCGTCGCGGATCAGCGCGTGCTTGAACGCCAGCTCCGGCTCGCCCGCCAGCGCGCTTCCCTCGCCCGCGACGAGCAGGTCCTTCTCGCGCAGCGCTCGCAGCGCCTCCTGCAGATCTCCGCCCTCGGCCTCGACGACCGGGGCCAGCGCGCCCTCCCAGAACGTCCGGCCGACGACCGCCGCGTGCGCCAGCAGGCGGCGCTGGAAGGGCTCGAGCGAGTCCAGCCGCGCCGCCAGCAGCGCCTGCACCGTGGCCGGCAGCTCGGCGGCGCTCGCGTCCTCCTCCTCGGACAGGCGGCGCACCATCTCCTCCGCGAACAGCGGGTTGCCCTCGGCGCGCGCCGCGACCGTCGCGATCAGGCTCTCGCTCGGCTCGTCGATCGCCAGCAGCGAGGAGATCAGCTCGCGCGTGTGCAGCTCGCCGAGCGGCTCGAGGAAGATCGTCGTGGCGTCGCGGCGCACGCCACCCCAGTCGGCGCGCCGCTCGAGCAGCTCTTCGCGCGTCAGGCAGATCTGCAGCACAGGCGCGTGCGCCCATTGCACGAGGTGCTCGATCAGGTCGAGCATGCCCTCATCGGCCCAGTGGATGTCCTCCCACACGAGCACCAGCGGCCGCTCGCGTGCCAGGCCTTCGACGCACGAGCGCACGGCGGCGAAGAACGCTTCACGGGCGCGTTGGGCGTCGAGCTCCTCCGCGGGCAAGGATCCCTCGGGCGGCTCGATTCCCAGCAGGCGGGCGATCAGCGCGATCCTCGAAGGGGAGGAGGCTGCGCCGTCGCGTCGGGGCTCGTCGAACAGCTCGTCCAAGCGCGCCGAGAGCTTTGCCCATGCCGTCGCCGGCGGATCGCCGTCGACGATCGCGCACTCCGCGCGGATCACCTCGCCGAGCGGCCAGTACGCGACGCTCGATCCATACGGCAGGCAGCGTCCGCGGCGCACGAGCGGCACCGTCTGCCCGGATAGCAGCTCGCGCTCGAACTCCTGCAGCAGCCGGGACTTGCCGACGCCCGCTTCGCCGATCACAGTCGCCAGGTGCGCCCCGCGCCGCTGCTCGACGCGCTCGACGAGGCTGTGCAGCTGAGCGAGCTCAGCGGCGCGACCGACGAGCGGCGCGCGCCCGGGCTGGGCGCCCGAGTCGGCCGTAGCACGCGCAGCGAGCGGCGCGATCGCCTCCCACGCATGGACCGGCTGTGCCTTGCCCTTCAGTGCGAGTGGCTGCTCGAGCGCCCTGTATTCGATCGCGTCGCGGGTCGCGCCGTGAGTGTGCTCGCCGACCGTCACCGTCCCCGGACGTGCCGCGGCCTGCAGGCGGGCGGCGACGTTCACGCTGTCCCCGATCACCGTGTAGCTGTCGCCGACACGACCCGCGAGAACCTCACCGGTGTTGATGCCGACGCACAGCGCGAATGTCACGCCATGCTGCTGCGCGAGGGGCTCGTTGATCTCGTCCATCGCCGCCTGCATGCCCAGCCCCGCTCGCACCGCGCGCTCGGCGTCGTCTCCGTGTGCGATGGGAGCGCCGAAGATCGCCATCACGTTGTCGCCGATGAACTTGTCGATGTAGCCGCCGTACGCGCGCACCTCCTCACCGAGGCGCGTGAGGATGCGCTCGAGCAGGCGCTTGACCGACTCCGGGTCGAGCGTCTCCGCGATCGCCGTGTAGCCGGAGAGGTCGGCGAACAGCACCGTTGCCGTGCGGCGCTCGTCCGGGGCCTGCGAGCCGGTAGCGGGTGCCGGTGGCGGTCGCCCGTGACGATCGCCCGGTCGCTTCGGGCTCCGTGCCCGGCAGTTGCGCTCCGCACGTCATGCAGAAGCGCGCGCCCTCCGGCGCGGCCGCGCCGCACGTCGCGCAGCGCCGCTCGAGCGCCGCGCCGCAGCTCATGCAGAAGCGGGCCCCGGCCGGATTCTCAGTCGAGCACTCGGCGCAGAGGTTCATCGCCGCTCGAGGAGACCTCTGACGTTCTCAGCAGTCATCGCTGCGAGTATCGCCGATCCGATTCACGGCGGCCCGACCGCCGCACCCGCCTCGCGCGATACTCACAAACGATGCCCGAGCAGGCCGCGACCCCAGACCTCGTCGAGCTCACGCGCCGGATCCTCGACGCGGCCGATCGCGCCGACTTCGACGAGATCCTCGCCTTCTTCGCGGGCGACGCCGTGTGGGACACGCGCGGCGCCGGGAGCTTCGACGGAGTCGACGCGATTCGCCGCTTGTGGGAGGACTACTACGGCGCCTACGAGCAGATCCGCGTGCTCGCCGAGGAGCTGATCGACTTCGGCAACGGGGTCGTGCTCGCCGTTAACAGACAGGAGGCCCGGCCGCACGGCAGCAGCGGGATCGTGCACACGCGCGAAGCCTTCCTGTATGAGTGGGAGGGCGGGCTGATCGTGCGTGTCAGCAACTACAGCGACGTCGATGAGGCGCGAGCGGCCGCCGCCCGGCTCGCCGAAGCGAAGGCGTAGGCGATGTCCCAAGGCGCTGCAGGCGATCGCGAAGCGGGTGCCATGTCGCAGGGGAACGTGGAGCTCGTCAAGGCGCTGATGGCGGCCGTCCACAGCCGCGACATCGATGCCTTCGCAGCTGTCACGACGAGCGACTTCGAGTGGTTCCCGGTGTTCGCCGCGCGCGTCGGCGGCGACGTCTACCGCGGGCGCGAGGGCATCGAGGCGTTCCTCGGTGAGGTCGACGAGACCTGGGAGGAGTTTCGGCCGGTGCCCGAGCAGTACCGCGATCTCGGCGACCGCGTGCTCGCGCTCGGTCGGCTGAGGACCCGCGGGCGAGCCAGCGGCGCGCCCGGCGACTCGCCTTGGGGCGGCGTCTATGACCTGCGCGACGGCAAGATCTCGCGGATCCGCACCTTTCTCGATCACGGCGAGGCCTCGCGGGCGGCGGGGCTGGCCGAGTAGAGATACTTCCGCGTGATGTCCGATGGGTCTACGACGCCCGATCTGGTCGAGCTGGTTCGCCGAACGACCGACGCCGCCAATCGGCAGGATCTCGATGCGCTGATGAGCATGTGCGCGCCCGACGGCGTGTACGACACCACGCCCAGTGGCTTGGGCACATATGCGGGCCCGGCGGCGATTCGCGCCTTCCTCAGGGAATGGTGGGACGCTTTCGATGAGCTCCACGCCACACTCGAGGAGGCTCTCGATCTCGGCAGCGGCGTGACGTTCTCGGTGATCCGCCAAGACGCCCGTCCTGCCGGCAGCGCCAGCAGTGTGAGCACGCGCGAAGCGCACGTCGCCGAGTGGCGTGCCGGGAAGGCCATTCGCGTGACCGTCTATACCGACCTCGAGCAGGGGCGCGCAGCGGCCAAGCGCCTTGCCGAGGAAACGGGCGCCGTCGATCCCTGATCGGCCATGTCGTCCGATCGGGTCGGCGTCGTCAGGGCGGATATGCAGGCAATTCCTGAGGAGGTAGTTGGCATGAAGAAGAGCGAGTCACAGAAAGGCGAGTCTCCCTCTCAGCTGATCGACGCGAGAATCGAAGAGCTCGGCGACTGGCGGGGCGAGATGCTCAGCCGGATCCGCACGGTGGTCAAGGAAGCCGATCCCGAAGTCGTCGAGGACTGGAAATGGAGAGGGGTCCCGGTGTGGTCGCACGACGGCTTGATCTGCACAGGCGAGACCTACAAGAGCGTCGTGAAGATGACCTTCGCCAAGGGGGCGTCGCTGGAGGATCCTGCCGGCCTCTTCAACTCCAGTCTCGACGGGAACACGAGACGTGCGATCGATTTCCACGAGGGCGAGGAGATAGACGAGGCGGCACTGAACGCTCTGATCCGCGCCGCCGTCGATCTGAACCAGTCCGGGGCCAAGCGCTGATCCACACTGTGCGCGTACTTGGACCTCCGACCTCCTATGGGCGCGGCGGGTTTCGAACCTGCGACCTCTCGCGTGTGAAGCGAGCGCTCTCCCACTGAGCTACGCGCCCTGAACCCCCGAGTCTATTGGGGCCTCGCGCCGGCCGTGCGCCGGGTCAGGCGTCGCTTGCCGCACCCGAACCGCCCCGTGCCGCCCAAACTCACTTGGGAAAGGACGACTGGTATTCGCCGAACGGAACCTGGCCGGTGGGGGATTCCGTGAGCGCCTTCGCCACGTTGGCGGGGATCGGCGTCCAGCGGGCGGGCATCTTCGCTGCCAGGCTGGGGTTCAGGGTGTAGATCAGCGCGAAGTTGACGATCCAGATCGAGGGCGCCATCGACATGCCGACGGTCGAGCTCGCCGCGCCCTTCTGGTTGGGAACCAACTGGGCTGCGCCCGACTGCTTCTGGGACTTGTTTCCGTACACGACCTCAGAGCTGTAGGCCGAGTGGTAGAGCATCCGCAGCGATGCTCGGGCGCGGTTGTGCCTGCACCACTTGGGCAGGTATCCACCGGGCTCGATCACTTCGTTCACTTTCCTCGTCGGCGCTTCTTCGTTCGCGGGACTCTCCAGCAGCCCGGCCGTGCTCACCATCAGTCCATAGCTGCCGAGCACGATCGGCGTCACCTTGCCGTTGATGCTCGCGTAGAGGGGATTGCCGGTCGTGTTCAGGAGGATGCGAACGCTCGCGTCGACCAGCTTCGCGGGAGCGGCTTCGCCGCCGACCCCCTTGCCGCTCACGAACAGCTTGTACTGCTTCGCCGTGAAGGCATGTCGCTTGTCGAGCCCGAGCTTGCGCGCGATCCGATCGGCCACCTTCGAGCCGAGCGGCCGGTTGACCTGGCGCGCACTGCTGGCCTCGGTCGGCGCGTACCTTTCGTACTTCGGTGTCCCGGCATAGGGCTGTGCGAAACCGCTGGCCGGAGTGGCCGCTTGCGCGGCCACTCCAGACGCGGCGAGCGCTGGGACGGCCAGCGTCGCTACGGCAACCGCCGAGGCGAGGAGGAGGCGATGGGGGCGCCTGGCATCGACTGTGGTTCCGGCGCCGCTCCTCACAAGCCCCAAGTCTATTGGGCCCCGAGGCGCTCCGGGCGAGCAAGCCCTCACGCTCCGGGCGAGCAAGCCCTCATAGAGTGCCCGCATGTCCGTCGAGTCCACGCTCGCCCGCTTCCGCTCCCGTGCAGCGATCGCGCTGCTCGTGCTCGGGATGCTCGCGCTCAGCTGTGTCCTCTCGGGCTGCGCCGGCGGGAACGGCGGCGCATCGGGCACGTTCACGCCGCGCGTCAAGGACACGCTCACGGTCGCGACCGCGCAGATCCCCAATCCGGGCTTCTGGTACGGCACGTTCGCGCACCCGACCGGCGGCTTCGAGTACGCCCTCGCCCGAGCGCTCGCCGAACGCTTCGACTTGAAGCGGATCAAGGTCGTCGAGGTGCCCTTCCACGAACTCGTGCGCGGGCATCTCGGCGGCGCGGACCTGGCGCTGTCGGACATCACGATCACCGATCAGCGGTCTGACTACGTCGACTTCTCCACGTCATACCTGCAGGCTCCGCCGGCGATCGTCGTGCATCCGGGCACCGAAGTCGCCGACGTGAAGGCCGCGCGGGGCCTGCATTGGGCGGTGCAGCACGACACGACGCTGAGAGAAGCGCTCGAACGGCAGATCGAACCGACGAGCAAGCCGCTGGTGTTCGAGCGCCAAAGCGAAAAGCTGGCGGCATTCGAAGACGGGCGCGCCAACGCGATGCTGCTGGACTTGCCGATCGCGCTCGCCTACGCGCGCGAATCGCCGCGCAAGTTCGTCGTGGCGGCGCAACTCCCGAGCGAAGCCGAGCTCGGCGCTGCGCTGCCGTCGGGCTCGGACAACGTCGAAGCCGTCGACTCGGCGATCCGCGGATTGGATGGCGAAGACGAGATCGACCGGCTCGCCCGGCGCTGGCTGCACGCGAACATCGAAGAAGGCTCGGCAGAAGACATCCCCGTGCTGAGGACCGAGGAATGACGCCGGCGCTGATCGAAATCTCGACGCCCAAAGGCGCGCCGTACGAGTTCCTCGTCGTCTTCGCCGTGCTCCTGCTCGGCCCCGTGCTGTTCCGCCGCGCCGGCATCCCCGGGATCATCGGGCTGCTCGTCGGCGGCTACGCGATCGGCCCGCACGGCCTCTCGCTGATCGGCTCAGGCAACAACACGCTGCCCGATCTCGGCCAGCTCGGCCTGCTCTACCTGATGTTCGCGGCCGGCGTCGAGATCGACCTCAACCTGCTGATGAGGTACCGGCGCTCGGCGATCACGTTCGGCCTGCTCACGTTCATCCTGCCGTTCGCGCTCGGCACGCTCGTCGGCTTCGCGCTCGGCTGGGAAACGCTCGCCGCGCTGCTGCTCGGCTCGCTGCTGGCCTCGCACACGCTGATCACCTATCCGGCGATCAAAGAGGCCGGGCTCGCCGCCGACCCGGCGGTCGCCACGGCGGTCGGCTCGACGGTGCTGACCGACACGCTCGCGCTGGTCGTGCTCGCCGTCGTCGCCGGCTCGGTCGGCGGGCACAAGTCGAGCGCCGACGTGGCTGCGCAGATCGTCGTCGGCATGGGCGTGCTCAGCGCGTTCAGCCTGTACGTGCTGCCGAAGCTCGCCGGCTGGGCCTTTCGCTTCCTCGGCACCGAGCGCTCGGTGCGCTACGTCGTCGCGATCACGGCCTTCCTCTCGGCGGCGACCGTCGCCGAGCTGTTCGGCATCGAGGGGATCGTCGGTGCCTTCTTCGCCGGCCTCGGCATGAACCGGCTCGTGCCCAACGAGGGCCAGCTGATGGACCGCATCGAGTTCTTCGGCGGGGCCGTGTTCATCCCGGTGTTCCTCGTCTCGGTCGGCCTGATCCTCAACCCGTCGGTGATGGTCAAGGGCGAAACGCTCGGCCTCGCCGGCCTGTTCGTCCTCGCCTGCCTCGGCGGCAAGCAGCTGGCGGCGCTGATCTCGGCGCGCCTGTTCGCCTTCAGCAGGGCCCAGTCGGGGCTGCTGTTCTCGCTCAGCGCCGCACAGGCCGCGGCGACGCTCGCGGCCACCGTGATCGGCTTCCAGCTCGGCCTGTTCAGCAGCGCCGTCGTCAACGCCGTGCTCGTGCTGATCCTCGTCAGCGTGCTCGCCTCGACCCTCGCCGGCACCCGTGCGGCGGCGCGCGCGGCGATGCCCGACGGGCCGCGCCCGCTGGGCAAGCGCGTCGTCGTCGGCGTGCTCGACCCAGACCATGCGCTCGGTGCGCTGACGATCGCCAGGCGCATCGCGCGCGCCGACGGAGGCGTCGTGCATCCGCTGCTCGTCGTGCCCGAATCGGCTCCGTTCGCGCCGAAGAAGGCGCTGCAGCGGCTGAGCGAGGTCGTCGCGGCGGCCGACGTAGACGGTCAGCTGATGACGATCGTCGATCGCTCCGTGCTGCACGGCGCGCTGCGCGTGGGGCGCGCCCAGGAAGCGACGCTCGTGCTCGTCGCCGAGCCGGGGGCCGAACCGGCGGACGAGCAGCGCGGGGAGGGCGACGGCGTACAGCGCGACGCGGCGGCCGTTGGCGACGACGGCGGACGGGCGCCGCGGCCCGTCGCTCCCGGCGTCAGCGGCGGGCGCGACGAGGCTCCCGCGCCGCCGGTGGCGCTCGTGCGCGGTAACGCCACGCGGCTCGGCGCCGTGCGCGTGCGTCTGGACGACGAGGAGCTCGCGCCCGACTCGCTGGCCGGCTGAGATGGCGCGGCGCGTCTCCAGCGGAGCGGCGCAGCGGCTCGAGCAGGACCACACCGACTGGGCCGAGCTGCTCGCGCCGGGCGATGTCACGTTCGTCTCGAGCGAGCTCGGCGAGACGCTCGCCAAGCTGCCCGGCGCAGGCAAGGGACTCGTCGTCAGCACGGTCGCCGAGTGGCTGATCCGCGAGGAGTCCGCCGGCGATGAGGACGCTCCCGACACGCCCGGCGACGTGCGTGCCGTCTGAGCGCGCGGCCGCCTCCTCAGACCTGCACTATCACCTTGCCGGTGTTGCCCCCGGTGAACAGCAGGTTGAGCGCGTCGGGCGCGTGCTCGAGCCCCTCGACGACGTGCTCGGACGATTTGATCTTGCCTTCGCCGAGCCACGCAGCCATCTCTTCGCGCGCGGCCGGCAGCCGGTCGAAGTAGTCGAGGATCAAGAAGCCCTCCATGCGCCCGCGCTTGACGATCAGGTTGGACGTGTTGGCGATGCCCTTGGCGCTGCCGCGGTCGTTGTAGCTGGCGATTGCGCCGCACAGCACGATCCGCCCACGCAGCGCGAGCTGCGCGAGGCAGGCGTCGAGGATCTCGCCGCCGACGTTGTCGAAGTACAGGTCGATGCCCTCGGGCGCGGCCTCGCGCAGGCGTGCCGAGACGTTCTCCCCCTTGTAATCGATCGCCTCGTCGAACCCGAGCTCCTCGACGAGGTGCTTGCACTTCTCAGGACCGCCGGCGATGCCGATCACCTTGCCGGCGTTCTTGAGCTTGGCGATCTGCCCGACCGTCGAGCCGGTGGCGCCGGCGGCGCCGCTGACGACGACGACGTCGCCCTCCTGCATGCGACCCACGTCGAGCAGCCCGAAGTAGGCGGTCATGCCGGTGATCCCGAACAGGCTCAGCGCGAGCGTCGGTGGCACGCCCTCGGGAAGTGCCTGGTAGCCGCCGGCCTGGCTGGCGATCGCGTAGTCCTGCCAGCCGGTGAAGCCGAACACGAGCTCGCCCGGCTTGTAGTCCTCGGAGTTGCTCTGCACGATCTCGGCGATCCCGCCGCTGCGGATCAGTTCGTCGATCGCGATCGGCGGCAGGTAGCCCGGCGCGTCGTCCATCCACGTGCGGATCGTCGGGTCGATCGAGATGTAGCGAACGCGGGCGAGCGCCTCGCCCTCGCCCGGCTGGGGCACGTCGCCCTCCTCCATGCGAACGGTGCTCGCGTCGACCATCCCCGTCGGACGCTCTGCCAGGACCATGCGGCGGTTGCGATCGGCCATCTTGCTCCCCCTCTTGTGAATCGCTGTGCGGCGTCGGACGGCGCCTCGCCGCCCATCTTATGGCCGTCCTCGTCTACGAGCCGAGCCGCACGCCGACGTGCGGGTGCAACCGGTCGCTCGCTTCGGAGTAGGCGGCAGCGAGCGCGTTCGCTTCGGCCTGCCTGAGCGCCGTGCCGAAGTCGCCGGCGCCGCCGAGCTTCTCGTAGCCGGCGAGCAGCTTCTTGCCGATCTGGGCGAGCGCGAAGTGGGCGTCGTAGATGCTCTCGATGTACAGCGGCGCGTTCTTGCGCGCGAAACGCGCGTTGGCGGGCGAAGCCGACTCGATCTGGGAGAAGCTCGCGTCGAGCAGCTTCCAGCCGCGCGCGCTGAGCAGCGCATAGCTGCGCACGAGCCCTGAGATCTGCGAGCCGGGGCCTGTCAGCGTGCGCGCCTGCGCTTCGCCGAGCACGGCCGGCAGGCGCAGCGCCGCGGCGCTCGCCGCGGCCGCGCGCGCCTGCGGCGAGTGCGAGACGGTCGTGATCTCGGCAGGCAGCCCGTTCGCGATCAGCGGCCAGGCCGCTTTGGTCGAGGCCACCTCGCGCGCGATCGGCGCCTGCACGTCCTTCAGCGCGCGGCTGACCGCGACGAGGTCTTCGCGCTGCAGCTTCAACGCAGCCGGCGTCGCCGACTTCCCCTTGCTGCCGCACGCCGCGATCACGGAGGCGAGCAGGCAGAGGACCGCAGCCGCCGCGATCGCTCTCAGCGCGCGCATCGATCGAGCTGCCGGCCCCGAGGCGCCGGGCGCGACTCCGGCGCGAGCGTCTCGGGAGCCAGCTTGCGCCTCAGACTAGGAGCCGGTGCCGAGCAGGTCGATCACGAACACGAGCGGCGCGTTCGGCGGGATCGCCGGCGGCGAGCCGGTCTTGCCGTAGGCCAGTTCGGCCGGGATCATGAGCTCGCGGCGGCCGCCGACCTTCATGCCCGGAACGCCCTGGTCCCAGCCCTTGATCACCTCGCCCTGCCCGAGCTTGAACTGGAACGGTTCTTTGCGTTTCCACGACGCGTCGAACACTTTGCCGCCCTTGTAGAGCACGCCGACGTAGTTGACGGTCACCGTTTCGCCGGCTTTGGCTTCCTTGCCGGTGCCGACGATGAGGTCTTTCTTCTCGAGCGTCGTCGGGGCGGTGCCGGTGGGTGGCGTGACCTTCGGTTCGGTGGCCAGCGGGCCGCTCGTCGGCGTCGTCGCGCGGCCTTCACTTCGCGCCGCTTTGGCGAGCGCTTCGTCGGCCTTGTTCTCGGTGCCGACGCCGATCGAGCTGCTCGATCCGCTGCCGCCGCAGCCGGCGATCAGGCCGGTGGCGCCGAGCGCGGCCAGGCCGAGGAGGGCGCGCGAGCGAGCGCGCGTCAGACGTGGAGGAAGATCGCTTATGTAGTTCACGGTCGCGCAGCCTAACGGAGATGGCGCTCGCGTGTGCAGGGTGTTTTTCCGCGCATCGCTACGATCGGCGGCGGACCGTGCTAGGCGGGGAGGTAGCGGTGCCCTGTATCCGCAATCCGCTCTAGCGGGGCTGAATTCCCTTCCGAGGGGTTCCGCTCCGGTCGCTCCGCCGTTCGGGGCGTCGATGGTCCGGGTCCCGCGCGGTGTCGGCTTGCGAACCAGGTCAGGTCCGGAAGGAAGCAGCCTTAAGCGATCCCCGGCAGGCGCAGCGGGAGCTCCCGGACCGGAGCTCGCGGGCGGCGATCAGGCGACCGGAGCGAGGGTCCGTCGACGAGGGGTGCACGGTCCACTAGCCGTGCACGAGCGCGAAGCCGGCCCTTGGCGGGTGCGGCAGCGCGTCCGCAGCGCGTCCGCTACGGCAGCGCTTGAAGATCAGCCACGAGCGGTTGGCGTGCGACTCGGTGAATCCCGGCGGCACGTTCACCGGCCAGGTGCGGGTCGTGCGGGTCGAGCACGTAGTCGTCTTCGACCTCTTTGCTCGCCGGGTCGACGTACGTGCCGGAGGCGATCTGCGCCGACCTGGGCGCTGACACGTTCGCCGGGCTCGTCTTCAGGTACAGCGCGAGCAGCGGCACCGGCGCGTGGTTGGGCACGCCGACGGGTCCGCAGCGCAGGTTGATCGCATGCCGTTCTGCACGAGCGCGACGAGGTCGTCCTTGATGCGCTGCTGGCGTGGCCAGTTTGTCCAGTTCGCGGTGGGCGCTGTGGATACTGCGCCGGGCGTGAAGGCGAGCAGCGCCACGAGCACGAGCGCGCCCGCCGGCCATCCACCAGCGCCGACGCGGATCGGCCGCGCGCGAGGCGCGTCCAGCCGAACACGCCGGCGCCGCAGAACACGCACAGGATCGCCGCCGTGAGGAACGCGTAGCGCGTGTTGATCGGCAGCCCGGCGGCGGCGAACGCCGCGAACACGAGCACCGCCGAGCACGCCCACGACCGGCCGCCGTCAGCGCGCGCGCGGCGCAGCCACAGCAGCGACAGCACGCCGCCGAGCGCGGCGCCGACGAGCACCGGCGGGCGCAGGATCTCGCCGATCCGCCGCGGGATGTACTCGGGCACGTTGCGCGATCCCGGTCACGCGGTCGAGCGTGTGCGCGGTGTGGCGCGTGTTCGTCAGCGACCACAGCGCGTCGCCGGTGATCGCGAGGTCGCTGAGGATCCACACCAGCGGCGCCGACGCCGCCAGCAGCGTCAGCCCGGCGAGCGCGCGCGCGCGAGCGCGGCTCGGCGAGCGATCCGCGCGCGCGGCGCGTGTCGAGCACGACGTACAGCCAGTAGAGCCCCGAGAACGCCCACGCCTCGGGGCGCAGCAGCCCGGCGAGCGCGAGCAGCGCGAGCACCGGCGCGCCCGCCGGCGCCCGCGCGCGCTCGCCGGCGCGACTCGACGAGCAGCGGCGCCGAGCACGAGCAGCAGGTAGGGGATGTCGACGTACGCGCGCACGCCGTAGGAGAGGACGGGCACGCGCGTGAGCAGGAGCAGCGCCGCGAGCGCCCCGGCGGCGCGGCCGAACCAGCAGCGCGCCGAGCGCGTACACGACCCACGCGCAGCCGGCAGCGCGAGCGAAGCCGAGCGCGACCGTGACGTCCTCGATCACGCCCGCGGCCGAGCGGCGAGAGCACGACGCCGAGCGACCTCCACGAGCGGATGCGGCGTGGGCGCGATCGCGACCTCGTACGCCGGCGTTTCGCCGCGCGCGAGCTGCCCGCCCCAGGCGAGCGCGTACAGCGTGTCGTAGTTGGCGAAGCCGACGCCCGCGATCAGCCACAGCACGACCGCCCCCGCGGCGACCGACACGAGGGCGCCGAGACTGCTCGCGCGGCGCTCGATCCGGGCTCTCACGAGCGCGCACGCTATCCGCTGCCGCGGGCGCCCCGTCGGGCTCGCGGCCGTGGGTAGACTCAGCCACAGGTGTCAGCACAGGAGCAGTCCACAACCGCAGCAGCCCTCCCTGTACCGCAGGCACCGGCCGCGCACGTTCGACGACGTGGTCGGCCAGGAGCCGGTCGTGCGCACGCTGCGCAACGCCGTGCGAGCGCGACAAGGTGCACCACGCCTACCTGTTCGTCGGCTCGCGCGGCACGGGCAAGACCTCGATGGCGAAGATCCTCGCGGCCTGCCTGAACTGCGAGCACGGCCCGACGATCGAGCCGTGCGGCGAATGCGACTCGTGCCTGTCGATCGCGCGCGCCAGCTCGCTCGACGTGATCGAGATGGACGCGGCCTCGAACAACTCCGTCGACGACATCCGCGAGCTGCGCGACAGCGTCGCCTACGCGCCGGTCAGTCGGGCCGGCGCAAGGTGTACATCCTCGACGAGGCGCACATGCTCTCGACGGCCGCCTGGAACGCGTTCCTGAAGACGCTCGAGGAGCCGCCGCCGAACACGGTCTTCGTGCTCGCCACGACCGAGGCGCAGAAGGTGCCCGGCGACGGTCGTCGACCGCTGCCACCGCTTCGACTTCCACCGTCCGACGGTCGAGCAGATCGCGAGCGTCGCTGCGCCGCGCGGCCGAGGCCGAGTCGATCGAGATTCCGCCGGAGGCGGTCGCCGCGCTGGCGCGCTCGGCGACGGGCAGCTTCCGCGACGCGCTCGGCACGCTCGAGCAGCTGCTCACCTACAGCGGCAGCCAGATCGTCGCTCGAGGACGTGCTCGCCGTGCTCGGCGTCGCCGACGCGCGCGCTGCTCGAAGCGACCGTCGATGCCGTCGCCGCGGGCGACGCGCGCGGCGCGCTGACCGTGCTCGCCGAGTGCGCCGAGCACGGGCCGCGACGCGGCCTCGTTCGCCGCCGATCTCGAGGTGCACGCGCGCGAGCTGCTGCGTCGTGCAGACGCTCGGCGAGGTGCCCGCCGAGCTGTCGCTGACGCCCGAGGCCGACGCCGCGCTGCTCGCGCAGGCCGAGCGTGTCCCGGCGCGCCGTCGTCGTGCGCGCTGCTCGAGCTGTCGGCGGCGGCGATGGAGGCGGTGCGCGCCGGCGCGGACGCGCGCACGCAGCCTGGAGCTGGCGCTCGTGAAGGCGGCCGAGCCCGAGGTCGACGCCTCGACGCGCGCGCTGCTCGCGCGGATCGAGCGGCTCGAGGGCGGCGGCGGCGTCGCCGCGGCGGTCGCCCAGCGCGTGAAGCACCGGCGCCGGAGCCTGAGCCCGCTCGTGGCCCGAGCGCCCCGCTCGCCGGCGAGCGGCCGCCCGAGTCGCGAGCGCCGCACCGCCGAGGCGGACTCGCGCCGCGGCCGAGGCGCATCCGAGGCCGCCGTCGAGCCGCCGAGGAGCCGAGGCGGCCGTCGAGGTCACGGTCGCGTCGATCGCCACGGCGCCGGCGCGAGCGGAGGCCGAGCCCGCCGGAGCGCCGGCACGATCGCGGTGCATCGGCCACGCCCGCGGCGCAGGCGATCGCCGACGACCTCGCGCCGCTGCTCTCGTGGTGGCCGGCCGTGGTCGATCTCGTGCGCGACGGACAACGCGCTGCTCGGGGCGTGCATCGAGGAGGCGCGACCGGTCGAGGTGACCGGCGAGGACCTGACGGTGGCGTTCTCCGCGACGGCGCCGTTCCTGAAGAAGAAGGCCGAGAACCCGGACAACCGCGCGATCGTCACGGAGGCGCTGCGCGACGTCACCGGCCGCCGCTGGCGACTGTCCTACGAGCTGCACGACGAGCTCGCCGGCGTCGACGGCGAGCGCCCGGGCGCGCTCAGCGAGGAGGAGTGGGTGAAGCGCTTCATCGAGGAGTTCGACGCCGAGGAGCTGCCGAGCGAGGACGCCGCGCGCGCGAACGGCGAGGCCGTGACCAACGACCGGGAAGGGTCCTGAGATGCCCAAGCAGCCGCGCATGCCGAACATGCAGCAGATGATGCAGCAGGTGCAGAAGATGCAGCAGGACATGGAGGCCGCCCAGGAGCAGCTCAAGAACGAGACTCGTCGAGGCCTCCGCGGGCGGCGGCATGGTGACGGTCGAGGTGACCGGCGACCTCGAGCGTCAAGTCGATCGGATCGACCCCGAGGCGGTCGACCCGGAGGACGTCGAGATGCTCGCCGACATGGTCCTGGCGGCCGTCAACGAGGCGCTGCGCGCGGCCCAGGAGCTGGCCGCGAACAAGCTCGGCGGGGCGACCGGCGATCTCGACCTGGGCGATCTCGGCGGCCTCGGCTGCCGGGCCTGTGAGAGCGCGATCGCCCCGCCGGCACGGACGTTGAGGATCATCGGTGAGCACCGCCTACGCCCCGCCGGTCCAGCGCCTCGTCACCGAGCTCTCGAAGCTGCCCGGGCATCGGCAACCGCACGGCCCAGCGCCTGGCCTTCCACATCCTGCGCGCCTCCGGCGAGGACGCCTCGCGCTGGCCGACGCGATCCGCGAGGTGAAGGAGCGGATCGGGCTGTGCGAGGTCTGCTTCAACCTGACCGACGAGCCGCGCTGCCGCATCTGCCAGGACACGCGGCGCGATCACGGCGTGATCTGCGTCGTCGAGGAGCCCGAGCGACGTGATCCCGATGGAGCGCACGCACGAGTACCGCGGCGTCTACCACGTGCTCGGCGGCGCGCTCTCGCCGATCGACGGGATCGACCCGGAGGACCTGAAGATCGCCGAGCTGTTCGCGCGCGTCGCGTCGGAGGCACCGCCCGCGTCCGCGAGGTCGTGCTCGCGACCAACCCGACGACGACCGGCGAGGCGACCGCGCTGCACATCGCCGAGGAGCTGCGCGCGCGCGCACCGCAGCTGACGGTCACGCGCCTGGCGAGCGGCCTGCCGGTCGGCTCGGACCTGGAGTACGCCGACGAGGTCACGCTCGGCAAGGCCTTCGCCGGCCGCCGCTCGCTCTGAGCCGGGCGGCGGCGGCAATTCGGAAACGACGGGCGCCATCTGCGCGGCGCTCAATATCCTGCGACAGATGTCAGGCGTGATCGTGATGAAGTTCGGCGGCACCTCCGTCGCCGACGCCGAGCGGATCAAGCGCGCGGCGCGGCGCATCGTCGAGCAAGCGCGAGCTCGGCCATCGCGTCGTGGCCGTGCTCTCGGCGCGCGGCAAGACGACCGACGAGCTGATCGCGATGGCCGACGAGGTCTCCGACGCGCCGGACCCGCGCGAGATGGACATGCTGCTGTCGACCGGCGAGCGGATCTCGTGCGCGCTGTGCGCGATGGCGATCAACGACCTCGGCCACCGCGCGATCTCGCTGACGGGCTCCCAGGCGGGCATCGTCACCGACGACGTCGCACACGAAGGCGCGCATCATCGACGTGCGCGCCGATCGCATCAAGGCGGCGCTCGACGAGGACAACGATCGTGCTCGTCGCCGGCTTCCAGGGCGTCTCGGCACGGCCGCGCAACGTCACGACGCTCGGCCGCGGCGGCTCGGACACGACCGCCGTCGCGCGTCGCCGCGGCGCTCGGCGCCGAGGTCTGCGAGATCTACACCGACGTCTCGGGCGTGTACACGGCCGACCCGCGGATCGTGCCCGACGCGCGCAAGCTCGCCGACGTCTCCTTCGAGGAGATGCTCGAGATGGCCGCCTCGGGCGCCGGCGTGCTGCAGCTGCGCTCGGTCGAGTACGCGCGCAACCACGGCGTGCGCATCCACTGCCGCTCCTCCTTCGAAGACGCGCCCGGTACCGTTGTCGTCGCAGAGGGAGAAACGATGGAGCAGTCCACTGATCACAGCCGTCACGCACTCGACCTCCGAGGCGCGGATCACGCTGATCGGCGTGCCCGACGAGCCGGGCGCCGCCGCGCGCATCTTCGAGGCGCTCGCCGAGGTCAACGTGAACGTCGACATGATCGTCCAGAACGAGCCCTCCTCCGGCGGGCGGCATGGCGGAGATCTCCTTCACGGTCCCACGCGAGGACCTGCGCGCCGCCCGCGCGGCGCTCGAGCCGCTCGACCGGGGAGTCGTTCCTCGAGCTGATCGCGCACGAGGAGATGGGCAAGGTCTCGATCGTCGGCGCCGGCATGCGCTCGCACCCGGGCGTCGCCGCGAAGGTCTTCAGCGTGCTCGCCGCACGAGCAGGTCAACATCGAGATGATCTCGACCTCGCCGATCAAGATCTCCTGCGTGATCGACCGCGAGCGCGTACCGCAGGCCGTGCAGGCGCTGCACACCGCCTTCGAGCTCTCCGGCCCCGGCACGGTGGGCGAGGAAGAGCCGTTCAAGGCGCGCCAGGCGCTGTAGCTGCGCAAACCTGCGCAGAGCGGGCCATCGCTCGCGGAAGTTGTGAAAAGACTGCGCTATTTGCGCAAAACCGGTGCTGGATATGCAAAACTCCGTGACCTCCGAAGTCAAGGATGACGAATGTGCGCACTGTAAAACGACCTCGCCGATATGTAGCAAGACACTGGCTCGTGCTGTTGAGCCCGTTGTTCACCTACAACTTCAACCGCGACGCCCACGTGCTGCGCGGAATCGGCAAGCTCGTCGGCCCGGTTCTGCTCGAAGACCGCCGCACGCAACGTGAGCCCAACCGCCGTCCCTGGCCGGAGCGCCCCGCGATCCTGTCGGACAGCCTGGAAGCCGGCGAGCGCGTCGATCGGCGCCGCGCCGGCCTGGCCTAGATCTCGGCGAAGGACTGCAGGCTGACCTGCTCCTCCCGGAGCACGCCGGCAACGAATGGGTCGCAGAGCGCTCGCAGCTCGAGTTGACGCTCTTGTCCGTAGGACGACTCCGCCATGTCGCCGATCCCCGGGTGGCAGCCGAGCTCCGTCCAGCCGCTCGGCAGCGCGCGGATGATCGCGGCGAGATGCTCGGCGTGATCCCCTCGGGCACCGGCTCGCCCTTGCCGGTCTGGCCATAGAAGCCACCCTCGTAGCGAACGCGCCGGCCGCGCAGCGGCACGCCGAGCTCGGTGGCGATCGCCGCCGCCGCGGAGGCGACCGGCTCGGAGTCGTGCACGTGCTGATGGGAGTCCAGGTGCGTGGGGTCGCGTCCGAGCAGCGAGCGGAACGCCTGCAGTTGCGAGCGGCACTCTGCCCGCACGGCCGACGTCGTCCTCCTGCTCACAGCGCTGATAGGCCGCGATCCACTCGCCTCCACGTAGTCCCACTGCGCCAGGTCCAGGTGCAGGCCGATCGCGAGACGGGGATGTGCGACGGCGAGAGCGGCGGCCTCGTGCGCGGCGGCCTGGCGCACCATCAGGCTGGCGCTGGTCACGATCCCGTGCTCGTGCCCGCGGAAGATGCCGACGTTGACCCCCGCCGACAGCCGAGATCGTCGGCGTTCACGATCAGATGCCGCGCGGCGCTCATCTCAGATATCCAACCGCTCGGCGAGCGCGATCGCATCGGCGAGCCAGTCGTGGCGTTGGCCCTCGGGGCGCCTGCCACTGAGGGGGCGCCCAGCCAAGACACTGGACGGCCAGCTGCAGGCGCGCGAAGTCGAGCTCGCGGGCGGCGAACCGCGCGACGCCCGGGCCGCGGCGTAGGCGGCGGTCAGCTCCGCGCGCTCCGCCTCGGACCAGTCGCCGCTGATCAGCGCCGCGAGATCCGTCAGACCAGGTCCGGCCGCGGCCAGCTCCCAGTCCACCGGCGCCACGCGCACCGCCGCGCCCTGCCGGCGACGAGCACGTTGGCGGCATTGAAATCGCCATGGACGACGGTCCGCTGCAGCCCAGCAGTGCTTCGACGTCCCGTCATGGCGCTCGGCCAGCCAGTCAGAAAGCGCGTCGCGTCGGTTGAGCGTCCGTCCACGGCCGCGAAATCCCGCGCACGCGAGAGCCAGCGCCGCAGTAGCGGCGTCGTAGCGCCAGCAGGCGCGCCTGTCCGCCGTGACGCTCCACCTCGGGCGCGAGCGAGGCGTGCATGTCGCCCAGCCACCGCGCGCCTGCATCCAGGCCGCATCTCGCCGACCTGATAAAGCTCGCGTCCGTCCACCCACTCGGTGAACAGCCAGCGACCCTCGCCCGGATCGCGCCATCGGCGGGCGGCGAGCCGAAATACCTGGGAGGCCCGCGGGCGCGATCGGAAGCAACGAGTGATAGACCGCCGGCTCACGGCGCGCGTCGAACAGGAAGCTGCGGCTTGACCAGTCGCGCCTGGTCGCTTAGCCCGCTCCACTCCAAACGCTTGAAGGCGAGTCGCAACTCGTCCACCCTGGCGCAGCGTCACACTCAGATCCTCCAGCGGGAAGCTGCTCCGGTACTGCGATTGCGGGCGACGGCACCCTGAATCGGCACACCTGCGCCCGCACGCGAGAGCGCTTCGCGAGCGCCGCGGCAGACGCGGCCATCGCGGGGCGTCCTCGCCGTTAGGCGGCGGCTTCGATGACACAGGCCCGCCGCCGCGGAGCCGACCTCGATCACGCGTTCGACCGACACATCGTCCAGGTTGGCGAACAACGGCAGGCGCACGAGCCGCCGACTGAGTCGCTCGGTGTGGGGCAGCTCGCCACCGTGCGTCCGAAGGCAGATCCCGCCGGCGAGTCGTGCAACGGCTGGTAGTGAAAGGCCGTCTCGATGTCCGCCTGGCGCAGCTCCTCGATAAACGCGTCTCGTGCCGGCGGCGACGGCAGCACCAGGTAGTAGAGATGGCCGTTGTGGGTATGGCCCTCGGGCACAGTGGGACGACCCAGGCGACCTTCGTCCTCCAGGTCTGCGAACCCCGTGTGATAACGCTGCCAGAGTCGCGTCGCCGCGCGCGTCACTTCCTCGGCTACCTCGAGTTGGGCGTAGAGGAAGGCGGCCGTCAACTCGCTCGCGCCGAATGAGGAGCCGATGTCGATCCAGGTGTAGCGGTCGAGTTCTCCGCGCATGAAGCGACTTCGATCCGTGCCCTTGTCCCAGATCACCTCCGCCCGCTCGACCAGCGCCGGACGATTCACCAGCAGCGCGCCGCCCTCGCCACAGGTGACGTTCTTGGTCTGGTGGAAGCTCAATGCGCCCAGATCGCCGATGCTGCCGAACGGACTGTCCTCGTAATCGGCAAGCAGGCAGTGAGCCGCGTCCTCGATCAGCGACAGGCCTCGAGCACCCGACGATCTCCAGCAACTCGTCGATCGCGCAAGCGATCGCCGCCGTAATGGACGGCCACGACCGCCTTCGTCCTCGGACCGACCGCTGCGTCGACCGCGCGTGGATCGATGTTCAGCGTCGCCGGGTCGACATCGACGAACACCGGCGTCGCGCCCTGCCTGACGACCGCGGTCGCCATCGTCGGGTATCCGAACGACGGCAAGATCGCCTCATCACCCGGGGCGAGCGAGACTAGCATCGCAGCGGCCTCGAGCGCACCGGTCCCCGAATGCGACAGCAGCGCGCGCTTGGCGCCGGTCCGCTCTGCCAGCCACTCCTCGCAGAGGGTCGTGAACCGACCCCCTCCGCCGCCAGCTCGCCGGCCGCGATCGCCTCACGCATGCGCTCCAGCTCCGTGCCCACGACGAGCGGCTGCGTGAACGGAATGGCCTTCATCGCGCCAGCTTAGAGATCACGCCGAACCGCCCAACCGCTCGAGCAGGCGGGACAGCACCTTACCGGCGTCAAGGTGCTCCTCCGCCAGCGTACGCGCCGCCGCCCGGTGGCGAGCCGGATGCGCCTCGATCTCCGCGACCGCCTGCGCCGCCTCGCCGACCGTCGTGAAAGCGAGCAGGCCCTCGCCGGTCGGCAGCAACTCGCCGAAACCGGTCTCCTGCGCCACCACCGGACGGCCGCTCGCCAGGTAGCAGGCGCTGCGATCGCTGAACCAACCGCTGCGCGAGATGACGTAGCCGCTCTTGGCGACGCACAGCTCCGCCTTGGAGCCGCGCACGAAATCCCGATAGTCGTCCGGGGTGCCCGCGACGAGCAGCGGGTCCAGCAGCTGCCAGCCGTTCCGCCGACAGCGCCTCGAGATCGGCCAACTCGTCCGGGTGGATGCCCAGGGCGAGCTCGAAAGCCAGCCTGACAGCGCCGGGGCAGATCGATCAGCGCGCGCAGCGAGTGGGCGCGCTGGCCGTAATGGATGCCGTCGTGCTCGATCGAGCCGTAGCTGCGCCAGTGCCCGACGGTCGTGAACGCATCGCGTCGCGGGGGATCGGGGGCCACCGGCCAATGCTCGAGTGCCACCGGCGGCAGCGTGGCGATCCAGTCGCGCCCGGGGTCGGGATCCGGGCAGCCCGGCGTTCCGAGCAGCCCGCCCGACGGTCACGAAGTGGGTGTGGAGTCGAAGCCCATGTCCTCACCCTGCGCGTGCCACACCTGGTTGAAGCCGGGGTCGAGATCCACGAACGCACGCACGTCGATCCGTCCGAGCAGCCGCTCGTCGCGCAGCATGCCCGGAGATGTTGAGCAGCAGGTCGGCCTCGCGCGGCGAACGCGGCGAGCCTCGGCGTAGGGCAAGCCGAGCGTCTCCCCGCTCGGCTGCGCGCAGCAGCGCCGACTCGCCCTCCGCGCAGCGGCAGCGAGTCGGAAGTAGTCGGCGATCGCGCCGAGCTCTCAACGCCGCGTCGCGGCACCGGCTCGACGAGGAGCACGTCGTGGCCGAGCGCCGTGAGACCGCGCCACGTATTGCAGCACCGCCCAGGTGGCGCCGCCCTGGTGGGGATCGCCGGCGACCATGCCCGACAGCACGATCTTCAGCTCGTCCCCCATCGCGGCTTACGGTGAGATTTCGAGGCGGCACGCGGATCAGGTCGCGGTCGGCCGTCTGACGACAGCCGTGTAGTGGAATTGAGTGAAGTAGAGGAACGGCCTGCGTCCGCTGGTGGTATACGTGCGCGAACGGCTGCTCGGATCGACCACCGACGGGTAGGCGATCGGCGCCGGGCCCCCGCAGACGTAGCTCGCCGGATCGTCACTGCGGGTGCCACCAGCGTGCGCGGAGTCCAGTGAACGAGGTCGCGGGAGGTCGAGAAGTAAATGCCGCGTCACCTTGCGGCCCGACGCTCAGCGGGCCGGGAGGAGCCAGCCCGACGAGCAGGTAGCGTTTGAGCACGGCGTTGTAGGTGAGGCTGTCGGTCATCTCGGCGATCAGCCCCGGGTCGACCGGGGTGCAAGCCGCGTTACCGTTTTGCGGCAGGCGGTAGGGATCGGTGAGAACGCCCGTGAACCCGCGGCCGTTCCAGGCTCGCCATGCCCGAGGCGAGCCGACTCGTGTGGTTCGCAGCAGGCAGGCGCCGCGCGGATCGCCGGGTGCGCGAACGCGAACGAGGGCGTAGTGGGCGCCGTCCGGGCCGGTGACGATGTTGCTCGGGGTGAACACCCCGAGTCGGCCCGACCCCGGCTTCATATGGACGCGAGGGCGCCGCCACGAGCTGCTCTGGCGCCCGCCGATGAGAGTAGGAGCGGCCCGCCGTCGGTGAGTGCGCGAGCGTGACGGCGTTGTACCAGCACCGAGAATAGGACCCCTGGGGACAGCGCCCCGGGTGCCGATTGCCCTGGTACTCGTCGTGCACCAGCGCCCAGACGTTGCGGCCATCGGTCGTGAATAGAGGACGCCAGCCACTCCCGGTCTTCGAAGCGTTGCGGAGAGCCGTTCTCGGGCGAGCGCAAGACGGAGCGGCAGTCGCGGTGGAGGCGAGTCGAGCGAGCGGCCGACCATGCGGAAGTTCTCGTAGTCGGAGAGCAGCAGCTGAGTACGACGACGATAGTCGCGAAAGGCACGAACCGGCAGGTCCGGGACCTGCGCCGGTTCGCAGGCGTCCCGCTTCCAGTCGAACACCGTCTGGCGCTGGCCGACGATGCGGACCTGCACGGCCGGCGAGACCGATGGGCGCCGGCGCTGCTCGGTGCGAGAACCGAGCGCCGCCAGCGAACAGAGGCCATCGCCGCGATAGCGCGACAGTGCGGCGAGCTGGGCGCCCGAGCGACCTCAACCTCACCGCCCACCCCGAGCGCTTCGAGCAGGCTGCCCAGCACGACGTCGGAGTCCAGGTGACTGCTCGGCGAGCCGGCGCGCGGCCTGGGCGTGGGACGCCGGATCGTGCAGCGATCCGTCGTGCGCGCTCGACGGCCTCGTCGGGCGTCGAGAAGTGAGCAGTCCCTCCCGCGCCGCCAGCGGTGAGCCTGATGCCGGTGTCCTGGACGAGCGCCGGACGGCCGGCCGCGAGGTAGGCGGCGGTGCGATCGCTGAACCAGCCGCTGCTCGTCTCGACGTAGGCCGGCTGCGCGACCGAGAACTCGGCGGAGGACCCGCGGCACGTAGTCGCGGAACGCGCTCGGGCTCGCGGCGCACGCTGCGAGCGGGGACGACGCTCCAGCCGTGTGCCGCAAGCGCCTCACGGTCGGCGGCGTCGGCTGGATGGATGTCGAGCGCCAGCTCGAACTCGCGCGTCAGCGACCTCGTTCGGGCAGCTCGATCAAGCGGCGGAACTGTGGTGCTTGAGGCCGAGCGTCCGCCCGCCGATCTCGATCGGCCCGAAGGGGCTGCGCCAGCTCGCCACGGTCGTGAAGCGGAACGGCCCGCCTCGCAGGCGGCAGCGCTCGGCCACTGCTCGAGCACCACCGGCGGCAGCGTCGGGATCCAGTCGATGCCGCCCGTCGGGATCGGTGCAATCGGCTCGTCCGACGTTGAGCCCGACGGTCACGTAGCGATCGTAGCCCGACAGCGTGAACGGCAGCGCCGGATCGGCGTGCCAGGCCTGCGTGAAGCCCGGGTCGAGATCGACGTAGACGCCGTAGCCGCGAGCCCGTCGCGACCGGCAAGCGCCCAAGGTGCCCGCTCAGGTCGAACAGCACGTCTGCCTCAGCCGCTACCGCCCGTCAGCTGCCGCGGATCCAGTCCGTGCAGCCGCTCGCCACGTGCTCGCCAGCAGGGTCGCCGCCCCTCCAGGCCGAACTCGCTCGACCACCTGCTCGAGATGGGCTCGGTTGACCGATCGCGCAAATGGCGCGGGTCGGCCCGTCGGCGTCGACGCAGCCGGACGCGCTCAGTACCTCGGCGAAGTAGACGTCGAACCCGAGCCTGCGCAGGCCGAGGATCCACGACAGACGAACCCAGGCCTCGCCGCCGTTGCAGCGGCTTGTTGGCGATCGCGCCGCCGACGATCGCGATCGGCCATCGGCCCGACCTCAGGCGCGCCAGCGATCGGTCAGCAGGCGCAGGTATCCGCGCCAGCCGCCGGGGCGGCGCCGAGCGAGCAGCAGCGAGCTGGCGCAGGGCATCGCCGAGGCGGCGCTCGCGCCAGGACTCGCGCGCCTGAGCCGACCAGCAGGTCTCCCCAGTAGCGCTTCCAGTGGCGAATGCCCTCGCGATAGGCGCGCCTCAGCTCGGGGTCGCGCCTGAGCGTAGCGCCGCTGCTGACGCATCGCCGCGAGCGTCTCGACCAGCATCTTGGCCGCGTTCGTCGCTGATGTTGTGCCCGTGCTCGCGGTGCTCGGCGACCAGCGCCTCGTGGCTGCAGATCGGAAACTCGCGCGCGACCGCCAGGTTGAAGGCGAAGTCGGCCGCGGCGTCCACGCTCGGCGTCGAAGCCGCGCACGTGCTCGAAGAGCGAGCGCCGGTAGATCGCGCGCGCGGGGAAGCCAGCCCAGTTGTCGCGCATCAGCCGCGCGTACTGGTCGCGTGTCGACCGCCGGCTGGCTGTGCGTGTCCAGCCGCCTGCCGTCGTGGCGTGGTGCGGCGGTAGGTGCCGATCGCGGCAGCGCACTCGGGGTGCTCGCTCGAGCATCGCGCACCCCCGTCTCGATCGCCTCGGGCAGCAGCCGGTCGTCGGCGTCGAGGAAGACGAGGAAGTCGCCGTTGCGTGCGGCGGATGCCGACGTTGCGGGCGCCGGCCATGCCCGAGTTCCGCTCGCGCACGCAGCGCACGCCGGGATAGCGCGAGGCGATGCTGCGAGGCGTTGTCGGTCGACTCGTCGTCGATCGACGACGATCTCCAGGTGCGGGTAGGTCTGGGCGAGCACGCTCTCGATCGCCTCGCCGAGGTAATGGGCCTGGCCGTAGCAGGGGATCACCACCGAGACCAGCTCGGCAGAAGGCCGGCGAGCGGTCGCGGCGCCAGCGGTGGCGGCCGCGAGATCGTCGCCAGCGGCGACTCGCTGCTGGCCCTTGAGCACGATCGACGACCGTCGAGCTCGAACTCGGCCGGCGTGCCGATCAGGTTGAGGGTCGTGCGGAATCCTGCCCTGGCCGCCTCGGGGCGCTCCGGGAAGGCCTCGGCCAAGTCCGGGCGCTCGGCCCGCAGCGGCGCCCGCCAGAAGGCCTCGCCGCCAATCGAGAACTCGACAGCAACGGCGCGTGCGCTCCGCGCCGAGCGCCCAGCCGAGCACGTCGACCGCGTGGGCGTCGAGCATCGCACCCGGCCGTGGCTCGTCGACGAAGCCGCCGTGCAGCTCGGTCGGGCGCGGCTCGCGCAGCGAGACCTCAGCGATTTCCACCAACGCACCCATTGTCGTCCGTCGCTCCTTCTCGTTCTTCGTACGCCGGTAGACGGCGGAATCTACCTCGACCTCCCAGATACGACACCAGTCGTCGCTCCAGACTGGCTCCCCGGCGCGTCGCGAGCGTCTCGGCGAGCTCGCGGTCGCGCTGCCAGGAGCCCGCGGTCGAGCGGGGACACGCCGGCAACGCGCACGCGGCACAGCGCCCGAATCGCTACCAGCCTTCGCGGCTCCGGTGCTACGCGCGAGGCGTAGTGGAGCGCGTGCGTGGCCGCTCGGCGGCCGCGTCGACGATGGCGCTCAGGCCGCTCGGCCGGGAGCCCGCGTGGTCCCGCACCCGAGTCGGCGCCGAAGTCGCTCCGCGTGCCGGCCGTTGAAGTAGACCGGCATGCTCCCCCGGGTCGAAGACGGCGATCGCGGCGTCCCGGGACGGCACCCGGTCGGCTCGACCGCGAGCTGGCAGTGGCGATTCTCGACGCAACGCTCGATCAGCGGCGCGTCGCTCGGGAAGCTCGGCGGCCAGGCGCTCGTAGACGCGCGAGGTCCTGCTTCGAGCTGGGCGCGTTCGGTCGCGCGCCGACCAGTTGCCGCGCTCGTGCACGCGGTAGGCCGCCATGTCCTCGTCGAGGAAGCCGATCGGCCCGCGGCGCGCGCAGCAGATGTGGAAGAGCCAGTCGAACCACGCGTAGGAGAAGAACCACTCCGGGCACGGTGGCGAGCGCGTCGCGCCTGAACATCACGGTGAGGAACGGGATGAAGCAGGCGCGGATCAGGTCGTCGAGCTCGAATACGTCGCGGTCGAAGGCCGGCGTCGCCGGTCGCGGTGGACGGCGCGCGTCCTCGTGGAACAGGGTCGCCCGGTGAAAGCAACTGGTCCAGCCGCGGCTGGGCGTCGAGCAGCGCCGCCTGCCTGGCGAGCTTGCTGCGGAGAGGTCCAGTAGTCGTCGCCCTCGAGCACGGCGACGTACTCGCCGCGGCACTGCCGCGCCGCCGCCAGCCAGATCCCGGCGACGCCGAGGTTGCGCTCGGGCAGGAAGGTGCGCATCAGCTCGGGATGGCGCCGCTCGTACTCGCGGACGATCTCCCGCGTGCCGTCGCTCGAGCAGTCGTCGGCGACGACGATCTCGTAGGCGAAGGGCGCCTCCTGGGCGAGAGCGCTCTCGAGCGCCTGGGCGATCCAGGCGACATGGTTGTAGGTGAGGACGAAGACGCTCACCTTCGGCGCCGCGCTGCACAGCGCCGAGCCTCGGTGCATCCGGCTGCGCCATCACGGTGCCTGACTCGGCCTGCCGCCGTCTCGCCCCGCAGTCGCGCAGCTGGGCGAACGGCGACGCGGCTCGCCATCCGCGAGAACAGCGAGGAGCGTCGACAGCGACCCATCGGCGAAGTTCCTGAGCGTTGACGGTCGTCTCGAAGCCGGGCGCGCCCACCGCCAGGTCCGGGAACGCCTCGACGACATCGGGGCGCTCGACGCTGGACCGGCGCCCGCCAGATCGACCTCCCCGTCCACCTCGAACTCGACGGCGACGACGGGTCGCTCGCGCCCCACGACCCAGCCGACGACGCGTGATCGCGTGGGCGGGCAGCAGGGCGCCGCGCGCGGGGGCGTCCAGGTAGCCGCCGGCGAGCTCGGGGGCGCGCGCCAGCATCCTCGCCTCGACCCGGCGCGCCCGCGCGCGCCGCACCGCTCGCCGTCCGCCTGCAGCGGCGATCCGAGCTCGTGCACGACGACCCACGTCGTCTCTGCCAGACGACCTCGCCATGCTCGGCGAGGTAGCGCCGAAGCTGCGGGTCGGCGCATCGAGCCACTCCGTCGCATCCCGAGGGACGACGGACGTAGCAGCCGCGCCGCAGCCGTCGAGCGCTCCGCCGCGGCGGCCCGTAGTCGCGCATCGCCGCCGGAAGCGCCGCGAGCCGCCTCGCGGATCGCCTCCAGCTCGGTGACCTCGTGGCCCTCGCGTCGGGGCAGGTTGCGGGCGTGGCGGCCGTTGAAGTAGGGCCGGAGCTCGCGCCGCGGGTCGACCAGGACGACGCAGGCGTCGAACGGCACTCCCAGCCGCTCGATCGCCAGCTGTGCGCTGGCGGTAGGCGAGGCAGCGCTCGATCAGCTCCCGCTGCTCGGGCAGCTCGGGCGCGCAGCCGGCGATAGAAGCCGACGTCCTCCTCGAGCTGGCTGACCCGATCCAGCCCGGAGAACATGCCGCCCCGATGGACGCGGTAGGCCGCCAGCGGCTGCGGCAGGTAGCCGAGCGGGCCGAGCTGCGCCGAGCGAATGTGGATCAGCCAGTCGATCCAGGCACGAGTCGAACACCCAGTCCGGAAGCGCCTCGGCGACCTCGCGGCGGAACATCATCGCCGGCGCGGGGATGAAGCACTCCATCACGATCTGCTCGAGCGTGAAGCGCTGCCTCGCCGAGCCCGGGGCTGACCGTGCCCGGAGGGCAGGCCGGCCTCGTCGTAGATCAGGCTGACGTCGTGGAAGCAGCTGGCGCAGTCCGGATTCCGCTCCAGGAAGGCGACCTGGCGCGCGAGCTTGGCCGGCGAGGTCCAGTAGTCGTCGCCGTCCAGGTAGGCGATCAACGTCCCCGCTGGCCGCGCTCAGCGCCTCGCCGCAGGATCTCGCCGTGGCCGACGTTGCGCTCCGGCAGCACCGCTCGGATCATCTCCGGATGGCGCTGCGCGTAGGCCTCGACGATCTCGCGGGTGCCGTCGGTCGAGCAGTCCTCGCCGATCACCAGCTCGAAGGGAAACGGCGGCTCGCTGGATCAGCACGCTCTCGATCGCCTGAGCGATGAAGCGCGCGTGGTCGTAGGTGCGCAGCACGACCGAGACCGTCGGCGCGGCGGAACTCGCTCATCTGCGCGACTCCGCCACGAGGCCGCCGAGCCGCGCGGGGATCGCGCCGCGCCGAGCCTGAGCAGAGCCGTGCATGGCGCCGCGCCGCGCGGCGCGCCCTCCAGTCGCGCTGCGAGTCTGCTCGGCGAGCGCGCCGCCGTGCTCGGCTCGCGGGTGCTTGCGGATGCCGGCGCTGGCGGCTGCCCGCTCGCGCCGGTCGCGCAAGCGCGAGCGCTGGCGGCGCAGGACCTCGAGCTGCGAGGTGAGGACGAAGCCGCGTCGCGGGTGGTGTTGGAGCCGTGGCGACGGTACTCGGTGACGACCGTCTCGTGGCAGATACAGCGGATAGCGGCGTGCAAGCTTCAGGTAGAGGTCGTAGTCATCGCCGGCGGCGAGGGTCGTCGTCGAAGCCGCCGACCGCCTCGAGCCGCCGAGCGCCGGTAGACGAGCGAGGAGCCCGACCAGATGAAGCAGTCCTAGAGCAGCCGCAGATAGTGGTCCTGGGTGACCAGGGGCTGCGCTGCGGTCAGTCAATCGCCGGCCGTCTACGCCGATGTCTCTCGACATCCCGGCGGCGAACGCGATCTGCGGTCGCCTCGTGATGGCGCACGATGCCCACCTCCAGCGCGTTCGGAAGCAGCCGATCGTCGGCGTCGAGGAAGACGAGAAAGCCCCCACGCGCCTGTGCAAGGCCGAGGTTGCGCGCGGACGGCAACGCCGCGGTTGAGCTGGCGCAGTCGCCGGACGCCTGCTTCACGCCCTGCGACCTCAAAGGTGTTGTCGGTCGAGCCGTCGTCGACGACGATCGTCTCGATCGGTGGGTAGGTCTGCGCGAGGACGCTGTCGATCGCCTCGCCTAGAAAATGCGCCTGGTTGAAGCAGGGAATGACGACCGAGACGAGAGGCGGCTCGCCGGGGCTCACCGCCGGAATAGTCCCTTCCGTCGGTTGTGCGAGGTCTCGACCTCGAGCTCGCCGAGCGGGGCGTACTCGCCGTCGTCGAACGCAGCGCGAAGCTCCAGGCGGCTCCTTCCCTTTCCACTTGGCTCGATCGCGAGGCGAAAGCCACACGTCTCGGCCCCGCTTACGTCTGGGAAAGCAGCCGCGATGTCGGGCCGGTCGATCACGGGTGAGGTGCCGGCCACGACCTCTCCCTGTGAGAGCAACTCGAGGCCGACGACGGGAGAATCGGAACCGAGCGCCCATCCCACGAGCACGAGCGTCGAGTCATCCGACTCGACGCGAAAGTGTCCTCGCAGCCGATCGGTCGGCGTCGAGTGGACGATCTCAACGATCCTCGGGCTGGACTCATTTGCCACACCGAAATCATATTCGCCCGCCCGGAGACCGGCTCGGTCCGGACCGCGACGCCCCTCGATGAAGAAGCTCTCACCCGGACGATTGTCGAGCTCGACAATCTGCTCGAAGTCGCTGCTCGTTGCCTGGAAAGGACACTCGCGAACGTCGACGAACCCCGATTGCTCCATCAGCTCTTCGGTGAAGTCGACGGTGAAGAGGGTGCGTGAGTAGCCGTACCAGAGCATGTGAACGATGAAGCCGACCGCCGTGACTCTCGATCTCCTCCTCGCCGACTTGAAAATAGGCGGTGTCGCCTTGCAGATATGCGTCGATGCCGCGGCGGAGGTCGGGTAGCGCGAGCCGCAGTACTCCACCCGGCTTCAGCGTCCGGCGCAGCTCTCGAAGCACGCTGCGCAGCTCGGGGTAGGCAAACTCAGGTAGGGCATGGATGGTGACGGCGTAGTCCAGACTTTCGTCAGCCAGCGGCAAGCCGTTGCGGATGTCTGCCACGACGTCGATTCCAGGACCGTCCTTGATGTCGGAGTTGATCCAACCCTCGGCGACATGCGACCCGCAGCCCCAGTTGAGCCGGGCCACGGACGGTCTCGAGCGCCCTCTACGCTGCCCCGAGCTTCGCAAGCAGCTCACCCAGTACCTTCCTCGAATCGAAGTACGCCTCGGCGATGTCGCGGGCCGCGCGCGAATGGCGCTCCCAGTCGCCGAGAATGCGCCTGGCTCCATCCTCGGCCTCCTCCAAGCTGGCAAATGCCACGAGGCCCTCATCGACCGGAAGAGATCCTCGAAATCCGGTGTCCTGGCACAGCACCGGCCGCCCACTTGCCAGAAAGCACGCGCTGCGGTCGCTGAACCAACCGCTGTTGGTCGCCACGTAGATGTTCTTGGCGATCGCGATCTCGGCGCCCGCGGAGACGATGAAGTCCCGATAATCGGCCGGCGAGCCGGCCAACGCCCTGGGGTCCTCGAGCGTCCAGCCGTGGTCGGTGAGCAGTTCGCCGTCCGAGCTGTCGGCGCGGTCGATGTCCAGGGCCAGGACGAAGCTGCCATCCACTCGCCCGGGAAGGCTCACGAACTTGCGGAACTCGTGAACGCGCAATCCCAGGGTGCGCCCCCGGTACTCAATCGGGTCGTATGGCCCTCGCCAGGCGCCGACGCTGCAGAAGGCTCCCGCCGAGCCGGGCATCGCCGGCCAGCGGTCCAGGTCGACGGGCGGCTGAATGCCGATCCAGTCGACGCCGCAACTGGGGATCTCGCAATCCGTATGCCCGACATTGGCGCCCAAGGTCACGTGACGATGGTGGCCCGAGAAGAGATCGGCCTGGCCAAGCTCATGCCACATCTGTGGAAATCCGGGATCCACGTCGAGGAACACGAGCGTCCGGCTGGCCGCGAGAAGCTCGGGGTCGGTCAAGAAGCCCATCACGTCGATCGTGCACGGCGCCGCTTCGATCGAGCGAATCAACTTCCCCCGAGGAAGCCCGATCGTCCCCTGCCCGTCCAGCAACAGCGACGACGATCCCTCCAACCCAGCGAACGCGACCACTTCCTCGAACCATGCGATCGCCGCGCTCCGCGCCGCCGGCGAGGGACGGCCGATCGCGTCGGTCGTCATGTCGTCGCTGAGCCGATCGATCAGGATCGGCTCGTAGCCGAGCCGGCGGAAGCCGAGCACGTATTGAAGGAAGGCCCAGGCGTGGCCCCCGTACCCTGGGCGCTGGGCGATCGAGGCGACGACTGGAAGGGGGGTCTTCACGCGAGGCTCCGTCAGTCACGCGGAGCTCTGCAGCTCGGCGCCCGTCTCATAGCCGAGCTCCCGGAGCTTTGCGCCCATGACCTCTTCCACGAGGTCGATCTCCCCGGGGCGCAGGCGCTCACGCCACATTCCTGGTGTGGCGCTGCGAGCCCGCCTCCCCGCGCCCTTCTGCTCGGGCGGGATCGCGGCGAATGAGCGCTTCTGCACGGCGGCGCCAACCGCGTCGGGTGCGACTTGCATGCCGAGCCACTCGAGCATCCGAGTGAGGCCTCCGGCCGTGTCGGCGAGCAGTGCCTCGTAGCCGACTCGCATCCTCAGCATCTCCGGCGTGGCCGCGTACGCGCGTTGCGTGGCGGTCGTCCGCTGCGACCAGAGGTTGGCGTGGTGGCGAATGAAGGCCAGGCGCTCGCTGACGATCCTCGGCTCATCCGAGACCTGGCTGCGCTGCCACCACGAATCGCGCGCGAGCATCGCGTCGATCAGCGAATCGATCACGTCGCGACCGTCTCTCACGAGGAACAGCAGTCGGGACTCCGGGAAGAGCGACATCACCGAGTCCGAGGCGTGGGAGCCGTTCGGCTCCTTTATCACGATCCACCGCGGCTCGGACGCCTGGCCGAGCTCGCGGAGCTGGTGAAGGAGTCCACGCATGATCAGCTTGCGCAGTTCCCCGCGCAGCTCCGGCAGGTATCGCTTGGCGAAGAAGTAGTGCGGGTCCTCGGCCCGCTGTCCGCGATCGAAATACTCGCCGTCGGGGACGGTATGGTCGATCGGTACGAGGTGAAGCGGTATGTAGCTCTCGTCGATCACGGCGATTCCGGGTATCTCGGAGAGGAGCTGCATAAGCCAGGTGCTTCCGGTCCTGGGCGAGCCGAACATCCAGATGAGTTGGCTCGAGATGTCTCGATCGGCGGGAGCACTGCCCGCCGCCTCGGGTTGGCCCAGCGGTCGGTCTGTGCTCATGCGAGGGGTGCCTCTTCCTCGCCGTCGAGCGCCGCGCCGGTTGCGGCGTGCGGGTCGAAGCTCGCCATCAACTCGCCGATCCGCTTCCCCCAGAGCGAACTGTGGAGCCACATGTTGTATTCACTGGGCACGCGGCGTGCCTCGGAAGCGTAGGACTGTCCCTCCAGGTGGTAAAGCTCCACATCGGGCAGATACCAGTTCTCCAAGCCGGCCTCGCCGAGCTTGAGGCACAACTCGGAGTCCTCGTAGTCTCCGTGAATGTAGTGAAGCGGCAATCCGCCCACGTCTTCGTAGAGGCGGCGATCGATGAGCATGCACGCGGCCGTAACGGCGGGAACCCGTCGTGTGACGTTGGCCGCGGGGAAGCTGCGGTGCAGGCCCTTGAAGCAGTGCGCGTTCTCCCACAGCTCGGCGCCATGGACACGATGGAAGTAGAGCCCGGCGTGCTGCAGCGAGTCATCCTCGTAGAGCAGCTTTGGGCCGAGCGCCCCGATGCGCCGCTGCCCGTCGTAGAAGTCGCTCATCGCCTGCAGCCAGCCTGGTCGGTCGGGTATGACATCGGAGTTGAGCAGCAGCAATCGCTTTCCGCGCGCGGCTTCGATCCCGTGCCTGTTGGCCGCCGCGAAGCCGGCGCCCGCGGAGAGGTTCACCACCCTGAAGGGGGTCCCGTAGAGCGCGAACAGTTCGCGCGATTGCTTGGCCAGGTCTTCGGTCTGCTCGGTTGAATCGAGCACGTAAACCAGCTCGGCATCGGCGAGATCGTGGCCGCGAGAGAGTTGCAGCAACTGATGCTCGATGAAATCGAGTCGCCGGTAGAGGGGTACGATGATCGAGACGGCTGGGGCCGGCTGCGGCCGACCGTAGGTGTCGATCGACTCCACTTGCGATTCGGCGACGATGCGCTCCTGCAGGAGGGTCAGGGCCTCGCGTCCATGGCTCACCACGGGCTCCCCGCCGATCGGACCGTGACTTGCCAGCTCGCCGAGGATCGTCGCCCGCACGACCTTCCGATCATGGGTCACCGCCGGACACTTGATCTCCAACTCGAGCCCGTCGGAGGTGCGAAGCTCGGCGATCCACCCGCTTGCGAGCAGGCTCGGCGCCGGCAACCTGAGGTGGGCGGTGAAGCCGTGCCTGCCGGTTTGGCTCTCGCCGAGGTCCGAATAGAACTCGACGACATCGGGGCGCTCGTAGCGAAAGGCTCCATCCATCACGTCAACTCGCGCCCCCTCAGGAGATACCGCGACCACTTCCCCGAGGCTGTCCTCGTCGCGCATCCACCCGTTGATCCAAAACGAGCTGTCGTCGATCGCGAGGATCTCTTCGACGGCGAGGCCGACAGGCTGCTCGCGGCTCACCGTGCAGCGGGGCAGTCGCTCGCGCAGGATCTCCCTGATGCCGTAGAGCGACCTGCTCAACTCCAGCGAGTGCTCGCCCGCGATCGATGTCGAGGCGGCGAGCGTCTCGAGCACCGCCGCGCGCGAGCTGGCGTCGAGCGACGCCAGCTCCTCGCGGACGATCGCCTTCAGATCGCCATGCGCCTGCTCCCACTGCTCGGCGGTTAGCTCGATTCGCCGACCGGTCGCGAGTGTCAGCTCGACCGGTTCACCCGGCGAACCGCCGCCACCCGATCGCGCGACCTCGACTCGACCCCAGCTTTCGGCACCGTTCTCACGCGCAGCGGTACCGATCAGGATCGCCATGTCGGAGGCCAGACTCGCCGCGCGCGACACTGGCGGGGTGCGGGCACGCGTCCGCTTGGCCGGGGTCCTCGTCGATTTGGTCTCAGGCATCTGCCGTGCTCCTCGCCCGCTGCTCGGCCAGGCCGCCATACATCGCCAGCAAGTGCTCCACGTGGGCATCCATCGAGTGCGGCTCGCGTATCCCACTGCACAAGGAGCGCCACAGACGCCGGCTGCCCGTCGCCGTCTCGATCGCCCTAGCCAGGCTGTAGGCATCGCCGACGCGGAAATGGATCCCGTCGACCCCGTCCCTCACCTTCTCGGCCATGCCCCCGACGTCACTGCAGATGATCGGCCGGCGATGGAACGAGGCCTCCTGGATCACCAGCGGCGAGTTCTCCCACCAGATCGAGGGAACGACCACCCAGTGCAGATCCGCCATCAGCTTCGGCAGCTCGCTGTGGCTATAAGGCCCGCGAAAGGTGACGCGCCCGCGCAGCGGCTCGAGCATCGCCGCGAAGTCGTCCTGGAACTGCTGTGACTGCAGCTCGAGGTTGGCGCCGTGCAGCCAGAGGTGCGCCGGGGACTTCTCGTCGAGCATCGACATCGCCTCCAGCATCAGCCTGCCTCCCTTGAAATGGCTGAGCTGCCCGAAGAAACCGACGTTGGCCGGTGGATCGTCCTCTCGCGGCGCCGCTGCGCGGAGGGCCGGGGAACGTCGGCCGTACTCCTCTACCTCGATCCGCTCGGGCTCGATTCCCCAATGCAGGTACTTGTCCATCAGTTGCGCGCTCGGGGCGATGAAGCGGTCGACGTTGGCAAAATGGCCCTTCACGAATCGCTCGCGCAGGAAGAAAGACTGCTCGCTGATCTGGGGGAAGCATTCGTGGCAGCGCCGCGGCGAGGCTTCCGAGCAGAGCTCGTCGCTGAAGCTGCGCAGCATCTGCCCGTCGCGATGGCAGATCGGCAGGAACTCGTGCAGCGTGTAGACGATCGCAGCCGTCGGGAGCACCCGGCGGATCTGGCTCAGCAGGTCGAGCCCGATGAAGTGGGTGTGCTGAAGATGCACCACATCCGGCCGATGCGCCCGCAGGAAGTCGGTTAGGTGCCGCGAGTAGAGCGCCTTGTCGCGTGAGGTCAACGTGAAGAAGTCGAAGTGCTCGGTCTCCGTGAACACGAAGTACTGGTTCGGGTCGCCATTGACCGAGCTGAACGGCGTGCCCGGATGAGCGGTGCGCTTGCGGGCGACGTTGGAGCCGATGCGGGCGAGCAGCACCGGCTCGACGCCCGGCGCCTCGCGCATCGCCTCGTATAGCTCGAGGGCGTACGCCTCGGCCCCACCCGGATGCAGCGTCGGATGGTTGTGCACCACGTACAGCACCCGCAGGGGCCGGTCGCCGCGGCCGGCCGGCGCCATGCCGATCGATTGAACGGCTGTGGTCATGCCGCCCGCAGCCCCGCGAGCTCGAACACGCGACACAGGTGACCCTGATCGGCGATCTTCCGGCAGCTCGACTCGATCCCCTGCGCAAGCTCCAGGTCGCCGTCCAGCAGCTCGTCCACCGAGCGCGGCACGATCAGGTAGTCGGCACCCGCGAGGGCTCGACGTCTGAGCTCGGCAAAGGGCGGCTCGCCGCTGTGCGGCTCCTGCACCGTCAAGCGCGTGGCGCGCAGCGGGGCAAGGCCGGCGGACACGGGGTCTGGGCCCTCCAACACGATCACGCTGCTGTCGGCCGTGAGCAAGCTCTCCAGGTAGTCCCGTATCTGATCGACCGACGCACGCGGCCGTTCGGTCGCGGGCGCCTCCCACGGGTCCTGCCCGAGCCGGCCGAGACCGTAGATGAGGCACGAGTCCGACTCCACGAGCAACTCGCAATGATCGGCCAGGTGTCCGGCGAATCGCTCGTAGAAGTCGAGCCACCAGCGGGTCGTCGCCGGGATGACCAGATATTCGGCCCCCGCCCGGCGCAGCCGCTCCAGCTCCATGGTCGCTTCGGCGCTGTCGCGCGGGTGGTGGCCGGCGTAAGCGCCGGCGCCGTTCTGCGGGAAGTGGGCGGTCGTCAGGCTCGGCTGATCGAGCAGCGCCGGATCTCCCTTGCTGATGAACAGCACACGCGAGCCGGGGGACACCGCGCCTGAGACCGTCGCGTGGATGCGCGCCACGAGCTCGGCGTACTCGAGGTCGCTGAGTGGAGCGTGGTCGCGTTCGTGGATCATCCGACCGCCCTCCTTGCGCGACTCTCGTTGCGCCGGGCCTCGAGCCGGAAGATCGTGCAGTCGTCGAGCTCGGTGACCGGATAGCGAGCCCGCAGATGCTCGCCGAAGCCGACGTAGTGATCGAGCCACCAGGAAGCCGTCGATGGCAGCACCAGGTACTCGGCGCCGGCGGCCCGCAGCGTCTCGAGCTGGGCGACCGCGTCCTCGCTGTCCCGCGGATGGTGGCCGAGGTAGCCGCCCGTCGCATCCTGCGGGAAATGGAGTCCCGGCGGGCGTCAATCTCCACCAGCTCGCGGTCGCCGCGGCTGACGACCAGCACGGCCGACCCCGGCGGGACGGTGCTCGCTCACGGCGGCGTGAATCCGCTCGACCAGCCGCCGGTACCCGAGACGCCGCGTGGCGCTGAAGTCACGGCTGATCGGCGTCTGCGCCGGCGCCCGCTGCAGCCGCTGCTGCAGGTGGCGTACGTCCTCCTCGAGCCGGTTGGCCTCCCGCTGGAAGACATCGTGGTCGAAGTCGCCGTCAAGCCGGACCATGGCGGCAGGCCGGGAGAACCAGCGGCTGTGGGGGCCGCTGCCATGGCCGTCAAGCGCACGACCTCCGCGAGCAGCTCCGCGACCTGGCGAGCGTAGGACTCGAGCAGCACCTCGAGCTCCGACTCGCGGCCGATGTCGACCGCGAGACGCGGTGAGATCGAGAACCGCAGCGGATAGCACTCCGCGTACTCGACCTCGAGCAGGCCGTCCTCGACATAGATCGCGAGATCGTCACGTGACACGGTCTCGCGCCAACGCTCGCACCAGCGCGAGACGCTGCGCCTGGAAGCGATCCTCGCGCCCTCGCGAGGCGGACTCCAGGTGGGTGAGCACGGCCTCGTGGCAGTAGTGCACCTCGCCGCCCGCGACGCCGACCCGCAGACACAGGTCGACATCCTCGAGCGAGTTGACGTATGCGGGATCGAAGCCGTCGGCTCGCTCGAAGGCGCCTCGTCTCACGAACATGCATGCCCCGGTCACCGCCTGAAGCCGCCGCGAGCGGTTGACCGCCGGATGATCGGCGGGCAAGCCGGCGTAGAGGTTGTGCGGATAGCCGTCCTGACCGATCGACGACGCCTGCGTGCTGGACCGATCCGGTCGGGTAGAGCAGCTTCGCTCCCACCACAGCGGCGACCGGATGCTCGCGCGCGTAGCGTGACAGAGCCCTCAGCCAGCCGGGCTGCGGCTCGGTGTCGTTGTTGAGGAACACGAGCGCGTCGTGCGCCGCGATCGCGGCTCCCTCATTGCAGGCGCGGGCATAACCAGCGTTGCGCGGACAGCGTGAGCGCGTGGATCGCCTCTCCGTAGGAGCGAGCAGCGCCGGCGTCGTCGCCGGCGGCGTCGTCGACCACGATCGCCTCGCGTCCCCTGGCAGCTCGGCAAGCAGCCCGTCCAGGCAGCGCCTGGTCAGATGCGCGCGCTTGTGCACCGGAATGACGATCGAGACGGTCGCGTTCATCGTGGCGTGCCCCTCGAGTCGGTAGATGGCGCGGCCCTGCTCGTCGCTGCGAGCGGCTCGTGGCGCGTCGTCGAGATGGCGGCGCAAGCCGTCGTAATGGCTCAGCCACCAGCGGTAGGTGGGAGGCACGACGAGGTACTCGGCGCCGCCGCTCACGCAGCGTCTCCAGGTGGCCGATCGCCTCCTCGCTGTCGGCCGGGATGGTGCCCGGCCCAGCCGCCGTCCTCGCCCTGTGGGAAGTGAAGTGCGCGGCAGCCGTCCAGCCTGCAGCAGCGTGTCGTCGCCGCGACTGATCACCAGCACCGTGGAGCCCGACGGGATCATCGCGCTTGACCGAGTCGCGCAGTTGCTGCGCCTCGCGTTCGTAGCGGGGGTTGTGCCGGCGGCCGTAGGGCTCCCACTCCCTATTCCACTTCTCCGCGTAGCGTCGCTGGTTGGCGTGCAGGATGCGCGAGTACTCGCCGTCGGCGACCAGGCGGCCGAAGGAGGCTTCGCCGAAGTGATGGACGACGACGTCCTCCACGCAGCGCTGCTGATAACCCTCCTGGCGTGCCCGCTCGGCATAGTCGTCGTCCTCCAACAGGCCGACCTCATAGCGCTCGTCGAGCGGCCCGAGTGCGAAGGTAGGTCTCGCGGCGCAGCGCGAGGCAGAACATCGCCGGCGTGCGTACCTCCAGCCACTCGCCGGCGTGCAGTCGCGACGACGGCTCGCGAAGGCGAGAAACTCGCCCCAGGTCCGTAGTCGGTGTCGATCTCCGCCTCGTTGCCGATCCGGTTGGTGACGGGCCCGACCAGGCCGACCTCGGGGTTGCGCAGGTGGGCGAGCGAGGCCGGTCAGCCAGCCGGGGGGGACCATCGTGTCGTTATTGAGCAGGACGAGGTGCTCGCCGCCGGCAAGGCGACAGGCCCTGGTTGCAGGCAGCGGCGAAACCCATATTGCGGCCGTTGAGCAGCACTCGCATGCGCGCGTCCTGCTGAGCCAGGCGCGTCAGGTAGACGGGAGTGCCGTCGGCGGAGCCGTTGTCGACCACGATCAGCTCGAAGTCGCTCCCGCTGTTGGCGAGCAGCGTCTCGAGGCACAGGCGCGTGAAGGTCAGGCCGTCATGGGTGACGACGACGACGCTCGCACTGTCCGTGCCAAGCGCCGGCGCCTGCGCACAGCTTGGCACAGGATGGCGATTACGCCGCCTCGATGGTCGCCCGGGGCAGCGTCGTGGGCCTCCGCGAGACGGGCTCCAGCACGATGTCGTCCGCGAAGACCGTCGCGGGTCGGCGCGTCCGGGAGGAAGAGGCCGGAGCTGACGCCGAGGTGCTCGAGCAGCGGTCTGAGAACCGTCTCGTGCGAGAAGTGCTCGAGCGCCAGCTCGCGGGCGGCTCGGGACTGGGCGGCGTAATCGGAGTCGATCTGCGCAACAGCCTCCATCGCGGCGTCGGGGCAGTCGAACGAGAACAGCCCGCTTCCCGTCGGCAGCGCACAGCCGAAGCCGGTGTCCTGCGTCACGACGGGACGCCCCGAGGCCAGGTAGGTCGCGCTGCGGTCGCTGAACCAGCCTGTGCGCAGGCGCACGTTCTGGTCCTTGGCGACCGTGAACTCGCCGCGCGAGGCGCCGATGTAGTCGCGGTAGCGGTCGATCCCGTCCGGAAACCTCGAGCCCGTCGCGCACCCGCCATCGCCGCGCTGTCAGCATCTCCCGCTCGGAGGGCTCGCAGCTGCTCAGCGCCAGCTCGAACCGGCGATCCGCTGCGCTCGGGCAGGTCGAGGTGCTTGAGGAACTCGTGGTGCTTGCTCCAGGTGTAGCGCTCGCCTTCGAAGGTCACGTCGCGCCAGTCCTGGCGCCAGTTGCCGATCGTCGTGAAGACGTCCGCCGGCAGGGGTGAGCGGTCAGGCCAGAGATCGAGGATCACGACCGGCTGGCGCGTCGGCACGAAGATGAAACGGTCCTGGCACGGCAGCCCGACAGTCCGGCTTGCCCCAGTTCTCGGCGAAGGTGAAGAAGGCGCAATGCGGCTCGAGGAAGTCGAGCGTCTCCTGGACGCCGTGGCGCAGCTCGAGCTGCAGCTGCACGGGGTCTGTCTCCAGGTAGACGAGCCGACCGGTCGCGGCGAGCTCGGGCAGCGGCTGCGTGCCACCGTGCAGGTTGATGAGCAGCTCGGCCTCGCCGTAGAGGCGGTCGAGCTGCAGCTCACTCATGCCGAAGCAGTGACCGTCGTCGTGCAGCGCGCGGAAGGCCCAGCGGTCGCTCAATCCGAAGCGCCGCATGATCGCCGAGATGAACTCGGCGGCCAGCGCCGAGCTGTCGTCGCGCTCGCTCGACATCAGCATCGACGGAGTGCGTGCATGTGTCTCGACGTAGTAGACCTCGCAGCCGAGCCGCTCGAAGCCCAGCAGGTAGTGGAGGTTCTGCCAGACGACGCCGGCCACCGGCATCTTGGTCATCATGCCCAGCAGGACGATCTTGGGGCGGCTTCGTTGAGCTGGGGTGGACATCAGGAGATCCCTCCGGTGACCTGGCGCCAGCTGACGAGCTCTTGCTCTTCGACCTCCCCGTTTTCGTGCTTGAGGCGGGACGGCCTCGTTGCGGCGCCGCTAACGGCTGCGCCCAGCGGAGCACGCTTATTGCGCTCCCGCGTCTGTGCCTCGTAGAGGCCGCGATAGACGCCGCCCTGCGCCACGCAGCTCGTCATGGTCGCCGCGCTCGACGATCCTCCCGTCCTGCATGACGAGGATCTGATCGACGTGCCGAACCGTCGAGAGGCGATGCGCGACCATGAACGAAGTCCGGCCCATCCATGAGGTCGTCGAGGGCGTCGAGGATGACCCCCTCCGTCGCTGAAGTCGATCGATGAGGTCGGCTCGTCCAGGATCAGAATCGGCGCGTCTCGCAGAAACGCGCGAGCAACGCAGATGCGCTGGCGCTCGCCTCCCGAAATGTGAGCGCCCCGCTCGCCCAAGGCCGTCTCGTATCCGTCGGGAAGACGCTCGATGAACGAATGGGCGTTTGCGGCCTTGGCCGCCTCGACTATCTCGTCGCGGTCGGCGTCGAGCTTGCCGTAGCGGATATTCTCCTCGATGGTCCCGGAGAAGAGGAGCGGGTCCTGCAAGACGACGCTGAACTGCGATCGCAGTGAGCGGAGCTTGAGATCGCAAATATCGACACCGTCGATCTCGATCGATCCGGAGTCGGGATCGTAAAAACGGATGAGCAGGCTCATCAACGTGCTCTTGCCGGCCCCCGTATGCCCGACGACGGCGATCCGTTCCCCGGGCTTGGCGTGGAAGCAGATGTCGCGCAAAGTGTCTTTGCGTCCTTGATGCGCAAAGTCGACGGCTCGTGCCTTGACCTCCCCTCGAGCTCGCACCAGATCGACGGCGTCGGCCTTCTCCTGCACGTCGGGCTCAGCGGCAAGCAAACGCAGTGAGGAATGGAACTGCACCAGCTCGTCGTGGATCATCCCCACGGTCGCGCTCATCTGTTCCAACGGCTGATACACGGACGCGATGTAGGTCATGAGCACGATCAGCTCACCGATCGAGATGCGATTTTCAATCACCGCCCAAGAGCCGGCGGCAAGGATCAACGAGGCCCCGGCTGCAGTCGCCGTCTGAACGCCGAGCGTGTAGACGCTCTGGCTGACCGTGAGCTTTACCCGCTCGTCAACCGCCGTTTGACCCTGTTCACGGAACCTCCTGTGCTCGTAGTCCTCCCGACCGAAGGAAACGATCACACGCAGCATCGACATCGCCTCGTGGACGATCGAGAGCGAACGCCACTCCAGTTCCTGCACCTTCTGCAGCTGCGGGACGATGCGCCGGCCGTATGCGCCGAACGACCAGTAGAGCGCCGGCACGATGATCAGCGAAAGAAGAGCGAGCTGCCAATCGATCAGGGCGGCTATGATCAGCATTCCAACCAGGGTAATCATCGCCTCGAGGATCGGCGGTATCACCATGACGATGGTTCCCAACGAGGCAGCCTGCATGTTGATCTGGCTCATCAGCGCCCCGGTCTGCTTCTTGTCGTGGAACGTAAGCGACAACCGCTGGACGTGGGCGAACAGGTCGCTGCGCAGGTCGAGAACCATATTCTGCTCCATCGTGGCTCCGCGGTAGTGACCCAGGACCGTGAGCGCATTGCCGATCACCACGAGCAGAAACCGACCAACGACCATCACCACCAGAACGACGCCTACTTCGGGCTTTTCACCGAAGACGAACTTCACGAATCCACTCGGTTGGGCGTCGTGCAGTACCGAGTTGAGGATGACCGCAAGGGGCCACGGCTCTGCCAGACCGAAGATAGCAACGAGCACCGTCAGCCCCGTGACGAGGACGAGCGTCCGCCGATAGGGCCTCAGATAAGGACGCGCCTGCGGGAGCGCCTTCCACAGCTCCCAGGCGCTCCGCTTGTCCTGCCGACGTCGCAGTGATCTGAATCGTCTCGCGGCCCTCATTTTCACGGTGCCGAGATAGGGGCTCATTGCCGCTCGTCCTCGACTCCATGCTGGACGGTCGCCCGGGTGATCAGCGTCGCCTCGGACACGCGAGGCCGAAGTAGTGCCCGCGATCGTGCAGGCGGATGAACGAGGCAGTCGCGAGGCGGTCCCGAACCTGGTTCTCGGATCCTCCGGCTCGGCCTCTGCGATGATTCCACTCTCCTCCTGCGCCTGCATCCGATCCAGCTCGGCGAGAGCGAGATGCATCGCGGTTCCAGTCCCCTCGATTCCGACGCGATGAGGAGGGCAAACGCGACTGCGATCGCAGCCCCGACTCCAACCCGACCCTCCGACCAGGCGTAGATCGCCAGAGTGCAGCAGCACGCCCGCCACGATCGCGCCACCGGTCGAGACCCGAGGCAGGATTCTCGAACGCATCAGCTGCCTGCCCGACTCCGTGCTCCTCGACGGCAGTGCGGATCCTCACTCCTCCGAGCGGTCCGGCCCGCAGGTCGAGGTCCCAGCGGTCGAAGGGACCACCGCTGCGAACGAACGCGCCCCGAGCCGCCAGTGCGTCCTGCAGGCATTGGACCCACGCCTGCGGCTCATGCCAGCTCTCGCCCCACACGGTGACGTGCGCGGGCGCGGCCAGGCGGCCTCGGGTCGAAGACGACGGCGCCAGGGCGAGAGGCCGTCGCGGAGTCGGCCGGCCAGTCTTGCCGGTGGCTGCAGCAGGAACAACGTCGCCGTCAGCCCGCGACGAACGAAGCGTCTCGGATCGAGAGCGTCCCGGAACCGGGCGGCTTGCGCGCCAACCACTGACGAGCGCCCGCCAGAGGCACGCGGTGACGCGCCGCCCCGAGAGCGGCAGAGCGAGGAGCAACGGCGCCCAGAGAAGCCGAGCGCCGAGATCGCGCCGAGAGTCGGCGATCAGCAGCAGGAACTCGGGCGCCAGGAGGAGATTCGAGAGCATGCCGGGGGCTGGTTCGTAGATCGACTGGAAGAGGCCGCTGCCCCAGGTTCCGTAACGAATCGATCGACCGCCTCAGCGTCATGCCCGTCGCGGGCGAGTCATAGATTCGCCCCGTCCAGCGCGAAGAGCCAGCGCGGTTGTAGCGACTGGGCCACTTGCGCTCCAGCAGGGCCTCAGCCTTGCCGTAGCCGTACTGCTGCTTGAGATAGCGGCGAATGGAATCTCTGCGTCGGTGCATGACCACCGCGCCGGCGCTGAAGCCGAGCGTTTGGCCAGACTCCTGAAGGCGCCAGCAAACATCGACGTCGTCGCCGGCCACCCGGAAGCGCTTGTCGAAGCCTCCGATCTCCTGCAAGCGCCGACTTTCGGAAGGCCATGTTGCAGCCGGGCACGTGCTCGGCCTCGCGATCGGAGATGAGGACGTGAATTGGCCCGCCGGGTGCTGCCGCAACGCAATCGGCCACCAGTCTGTCGTCCTCGGGCGGGATGTTCGGACCCCCCATCCCGCGTAGGCATCGGTGCAGCAACGATGCCGCTACGTAGCTGGAGCCAGTCGGGATCAGGATAGGCGTCGTCGTCGAGAAAGGCGACGATCTCGCCCGTCGCCCGCTCCACGCCGGCATTGCGGGCGAAGCTCAGGCCGCGATGCTCGGTCTGGACGAGCGTGACGTCGTGAGCTCGCGCGATGTTCGCCGAGCCGTCGGTCGAGCCGTCGTCGACGACGATCACCTCGAAGTCCGGATAGGTGAGGTCCGCGGTCCTGTCGAGGCACTGCGCGAGGGTGCGCTGCTCCATTGTGGGTGCAGACGATCACCGAGACCTTGGGCCACGGTCCGTCGGGCGGAAAGGCGAGTCGCGCGAAGTCCTCGCTGACCGCCTCGAGCGACGGGCTTCGGCCGCGCGATCGCGGTCGACCAGTCCGAACTCCCAGTCGGTGACGTCGTGGCCTCCCCGATGCCACTCGTCGGTCCAGGAGAAGACGAACACTCCCGCGGCGCCGGTGCCGAACGCGTGGCGGACCTGCCAGTCGAGCGCTTCGCGCCTGGGCCTCGGTTCCGTTGCGGCGACTGTCGATACCGACCTCGGTGATCAGCAGCGGCCGGTCGCCGGACAGGTTCTGCAGACGCGCCAGGTAGGACTCGAACGTCGCCTCGTCCTCGAGGAACACGTTGAACGCATTGACGTCGAGAAACGGCAGCTCGAGGTACTCCGTGGATGGGTAGTTGACGTAAGTGAAAAGGCCGCTGCGGATCGTTGGCCTTGGCCTCCCAGTAGAGACGCTCGAGGAAGCGCTCGATCTGGCGCTTGCCGTGCCAGCGCACGATCGACGCGGGGATCTCGTTACCGATCGCATAACAGAGGATGGCCGGGTGCGCCGCGCACGCCCTGCACCTGCTCCCCGACGCCTTGGATGATTCGTCGGGCGTGGCGCTGGTCTTCGAGGAACGCGACATGCTGCTCCCAGGCCAGCCCGACCATGACGTGCATGCCGAGATCGTGGGCCAAGTCGAGCAGCCACATCGGGGGCGGTGTGTATGTGCGCACGGCGTTCACGCCCGCGCCCGCCATCGCCTCGAAATCGCGACGAACCTGCTCGGCCGTGGGGAAGGAGGACCGGTCAGCCGATCTGAACGTGCCGTAGGTCACACCCCGCACGTGCAGCTTCTCGCCATCCAGAAGGACTGAACGACCGTGTGTACGGCACCGCACACCGATTGTGAGAGGGAGCCCCATGGTTGGATCGCCTGTGGCGAGAGGCTCTCGGCGACCGACCGACCGAGCCCCTCTGTGGTGAGTCAAGGGATCGCTCAACCGTCCGCCTGACGGGCGCACCGGCCCCGTCGTGGCTGAGACACCCCGTGAACCACCCCGGAGAGGGGAATATAAGGTCGCAGCCTGGACAAGAACAGAGGACTGGCCGTCTGTTTGACGCACCGGTCACCGCGGCGCCGTCCTGATCTCGAGCTCCTTGGTGCAGTCATGCCCGTCCGTGGGATGTGTGGGTTGTCCGGCGTTCTCTGTGGTGGCTGCTGACGGCTACTACCGGGCCGATCGTGGCGCCTGAACGTATCGTGTAAGAAGGGTTTTGTCAGGCCTGTTCCTGACTATGGTCCGGGGCGAACCGGCCCAGCGGCGATGCCGTGGCGTATCGCCATGCGGCGGGCGACGATGTAGAGGGGTCGCGAGCAGGGCGCGGGGCCGGCGGGGAGCGGCCTTACGCGTCGAGCGACTGCTGCAGGCGCTCGAGCACGCGCACCACGCGCAGCCCGCTGTGCCCGTCCGAGCGCGGCGCCGTCCCGTTGCGGACGCACTCGACGAAGTGCTCGCACTCCAGGCGCAGCGGCTCGGCGTTGGCGATGCGTGGAGAGAAGATGTCGCCCGAGCGGGTGATGTACTCGCCCCACGAGCGCGTGTCCTCGTCGAAGCCCTTGTCGTAGACCGTCAGCTTGCCCTCGACGAGCATGTCGTCGAAGGTCGCCATCTGGCGCTCGCCGACGACCGTCAGGCGCCGCTCCTTGTGCGGGTCCAGCCAGGACAGGTGCAGGTGGGCGACGATCCCCGAGGGGAAGCGCAAGAAGCAGAAGACGACGTCCTCGACTCCGTCGCGCACGTAGGAGGCGCCCTGCGCGATGCACTCGCTCGGCTCCTCGCCGATCAGGTGCAGCACGACCGAGACGTCGTGCGCGCCGAGGCTCCACAGCGCGTTCTCGTCCGCGCGCAGCTTGCCGAGGTTCAGGCGGTTGCCGTAGAGGTAGTAGAGCGGCCCCAGCTCGTCGCCGTCGATCAGCTCCTTCAGGCGCGCGACGGCCGGGTGGTACTCGAGCAGGTGCCCGACCATCAGCATCCGCCCGGCCTGCGCGGCGGCCTCGACGGCGGCTTCGGCGTCGGCGGCGTTCGTCGCGAGCGGCTTCTCGACGAAGCAGTGCTTGCCGGCGCGCGCCACGGCGATCGCGAGCTCGGCGTGCGTCGGCACGGGCGTGGCCAGCACGACCGCGTCGAGCTCGTCGTCCTCGAGCAGCTCGCTCAGCTCGCCCGTCGTGCGTGCGCGCGGGGAATGCGCTCGCCAGCTTTGCCCGCGCCGCCTCGTCGGCGTCGCACAGCCAGCGCAGCTCGCAGTCCTCGAGCGCGGCGAGGTTGCGCGCGAGGTTCGGGCCCCAGTAGCCGAGGCCGACGACGCCGACGCGCACCGGGCGCTCCCCGACCGGCTCGATCGCGGGTTCGCTCACAGCGCGCCGATCGCCTCCACGCAGCGCTCGGCCGCGTGCCCGTCGCCGTACAGCTCGGGCCGCTCGGCGGGCGGGGCGGCGGCGAGCGCCGCGAGCGCCGCCGCCGGCATCGAGGTCGACGAGCGTGTTCCAGCCGGCCTGCACCGTCTCGACCCACTCGGTGTTCGCGCGCAGCGTGACGCAGGGCACCCCGGCAAGGTACGCCTCCTTCTGGACGCCGCCCGAGTCGGTCAGACGGCCCGCGCCTGGCACAGCAGCGCGCTGAACTCGACGTAGCCGAGCGGGTCGCTCACGCGCAGGCCGTCGATCGTGGCGAACCGCTCGCGCAGGCCGAACTCCCGCAGGCGCGCGCGCGTGCGCGGGTGCAGCGGGAAGACGACCGGCGGCGGCAGCGCCTCGATCAGCTCGACCAGCGCGCGCAGGCGCTGCGGGATCGTCGACGTTGCCGGCGCGGTGGGCCGTCAGCAGCAGGTACTCGCCGCTCTGCACGCCGTGGCGCGCGAGCGTCTCGGTGTCGCCGCGGGCCGAGGGCTGGCGGCGCAGTGCGACGTCGACCATCACGTCGCCGACCACCTCGATCCGCCCGGCGACCGACTCGGCGCGCAGGTTCTCGGCGGCCGTCTGCGAGGAGCACAGCAGCAGCTCGGCCAGGTGGTCGGTGAGCACGCGGTTGAGCTCCTCGGGCATCGCGCGGTCGAACGAGCGCATGCCGGCCTCGACGTGCACGACCGGCACGCCCGCCTGCGCCGCCGCGAGCGCGCCGGCGAGCGTCGAGTTGGTGTCGCCGTAGACGAGCACCGCGTCCGGCGAGAGCTCGGCCGAGCAGCGGCTCCAGCGCCGCCAGCATGCGTGCCGTCTGCGAGGTGTTCGAGCCGCCGCCGATGCCGAGCTCGCGCTCCGGCCGCGGCAGCCCGAGCTCGGCGAAGAACACGCGCGAGAGCGAGTCGTCGTAGTGCTGGCCGGTGTGCACGAGGATCTCCTCGTGGCGCTCGCGCAGCGGGCCCGACACGGCGGCCGCCTTGATGAACTGCGGCCGGTTGCCGACGACAGTCAGGATTCGCATCGCGAGAGCCTATGTTGTGATGTGCCAGACAGCTCGCCTGATGGCTGTCCGCCTTCGTGTTTGGGCGAGTCAGAGAGGTCCTGACGTGGGCGGACTTACTATTGGAGTATGAGGGACGTTCCCCACAACCTTCCCGGCCACGAGCTGGTGCGAGCTGGATTGGCCGATCTCGCCGCGGGTCGCGAGAGCGAGGCGTCACTGCTCGTTGCGATGGCGAGGCCGCGGCTCGAAGCATTGGGCTTCGACGTGCCGGCGGGCGGTGGGAACCATCCCTCGCATCGTCTCTACGCTCTGCTGGCGGACAGTGCGCCTGGCGCGCACGGAAGCTACAACGCGCTGACCCGGCGAGTCGTCAGCTTCGCTCGAGCTGCCGAGCATGCGCCCGCCGGTTGACGAGTCGAGCATCCGCGAGCTTGCCCGAGAGCTGGGGCGCATCGCCCGCGCTCCTGTAGAGATCTATCTCACCGGCGGCTCGACCGCGGTGCTCGAGGGGTGGCGCGAGGCGACCATCGACGTCGATCTGCGCTTCGAGCCGGAAGCGGACGAGCTGCTGCGCGCGCTTCCCGCGCTGAAGGAGAGGCTTGGCGTGAATGTCGAGTTGGCCTCGCCGCCGGACTTCATCCCCGAGCTGCCAGGCTGGCGAGAGCGCAGTCCATTCGTCTTGCGCGAGGGCAAGGTCACTGTCCGTCACTTCGACCTCTACTCGCAGGCGCTCGCCAAGATTGAGCGCGGCTTCGAGCAAGACCTTCGCGACGTGCGTACGATGATCGACCGCGGCCTCGTCGAGCCAGGGCATCTGCGTGAGCTGTACGAGGCTGTTGAGCCAGAGCTGTATCGCTACCCGGCGATCGATCCCGCTGCATTCCGGCACAAGCTCGCGGCCGCATTGGAATAGCCCGCTGCTCGGACAGCGGCTCGACGTCTGTGACCAGCGGCGCTACCAGCCCGACGAAGCGCCGGCGGCGGCGCCGACGACCGAGCTCGACCAGTCGATCACCGAGGTCGGGCGCACGACGTGGCGGCTCATGCCGAGCTCCTTCGGCTCCAGGCCGAGCGCGAGGCCGACGAGCTGGGGCAGGTGCAGCACGGGCATGTCGAGGTCGCGGCCGACCGTCTTTCTCGGCCAGCGGCTGCTGCAGGTCGAGGTTCAGGTGGCACAGCGGGCACGGCGTCACGAGGCAGTCGGCGTCTGCGTCGACCGCGTCGCCGAGGTGGCGGCCGGCCTGCTTCAGCGAGGCCTCCTTGTTCATCGTGATGATCGGGAAGCCGCAGCACTTGCGCATGCCGGCGTAGTCGATCACGGTGCCGCCGAGCGCCTCGATCACCTGGTGCAGGTAGTGGTCGCGCGGGTGCTCGTGCGTCGATCCCGAGGCGATCGCGCGGGCGCACGATGTAGCAGCCGTAGAAGGGGCCCGACCTTGAGGTTCGTCAGCGGGCGCTTGACGCGCGAGCCGAGCTCCTCCAGGCCGATCTCCTCGACCAGCAGCCAGAGGAAGTTCTTGTTGGTCAGGCCCTGCTCGTAGGACAGGCCCTCGCCGGCGAGCGTCTCGTTGACGTGCGCGCGGTACTCGGCGTTCGCGTCGAGGCGCTCCTGGCACTCGCTCTGCGCGCCCTGGCAGGTCGAGCAGATGTTCATCATCAGCTCCGCGCCCGGCACCTGCTGGGCGAGCGCGAAGGTGCGCGCGTTGAGCGTGTCGGCGAGCTCCTGGTTGTGCTCGGCGATCACGCCCGCGCCGGTGCAGCACGCGCGGTCGAGTTCGACCAGCTCGATGTCCAGCAGCGGCGCGACCTTCGCCATCGAGCCGTGCAGCTCGGGTGTGAAGCCGCGGCTGACGCAGCCCGGCCAGTAGGCGACCTTCATTGGCCCTGACCCTCCTCGGTGTCGCGCTGCTCGGTCGGGGTGTCGGTCGGCTCGGAGCCAGGGTCGGAGTCGGGCTCTTTGCCGCCCGGCTCAGCCGTCACGCCGGCCGCGACCGGATCGCTTGCGCCCGCGGCGCCGTCTCCTCGGCGCCCTGGCTGCTCTGCTGCGGCGCCTCGTCCTCGCCGGCGATGTACAGGTTCAGCTCGTAGCGCTGCTCGCGTCCCTCGACCTTGTCGAAGATCCCCTGCACGCTCTTCAGGTCCTGCTTCGGGATCTTGTGCGGTTTGAGCGCGCCCATCGGCGTGACCTTGCCCCGCAGCAGCGCCTTGAGGATCGCCGGCAGCGAGCTGAGCAGCTCTTTGCCGGCGGGCGGCGCGAATTTGCCGAACCACGAGTTGCCGCCGTAGGAGCGGGGCAGGAGCTCGGCCTCCCACAGCAGGCCGTTGTCCTTGATCAGCGTCGTGAAGGCCGCCTCGTGGCGCTCGCCGTTGTTCTTGTCGACGATCTGGTGGTCGTTCGTGGCGATCCGCCGCAGGCGCATGATCTGGCCCATCGGGTTGACGTCCTTCGGGCACGCCTCGACGCACTTGAAGCAGTGCGTGCAGTCGAAGATGCCCTGCGGGTCCTGCGCGAGGTCGTTGAGCCGCTCGAACTGCTGGTCGTCGCGCGGGTCGCCGACGAAGCGGTAGGCCTTGGCCAGCGCCGCCGGACCGATGAAGCCCGGGTCGACCTCCATCGCCAGGCAGTCCGACACGCACGCGCCGCACTGGATGCAGGCCATCGTCTGCGTCACGTCGATCATCGACTCGCGCGGCACGATGTACTCGCGCTCGGGCACCGGCTGCTTGGCGATCAGCCACGGGGTGACGCGCTGGATCTTCTTCCAGTGGACCGCGTCCATGTCGACGATCAGGTCCTTGAGCACCGGCATGTTGCCCATCGGCTCGATCTCGATCACGCCGTCGCGCGAGCCGGCGAGCGCAGCGTCGAGGTGGGTGTGGCAGGCGAGCGCCGGTTCGCCGTTGACGCGGACGCCGCAGGAGCCGCAGATCGCCTGGCGGCAGGAGCAGCGGACGCCGATCGAGCCGTCGAAGCGGTCTTTGGCCTGCAGGATCGCCTCGAGCACCGAGCGGTGCGGCTCGAGCTCGATCGTGTGCTCGTCCCAGTAGGGAGCCTCGCCCGACTCCGGGTTGTAGCGGCGCAGGCGCAGCTTGAACTCCTCCGGAGCCGCCGTGTGCGCCGCTGAGGTTGCTGTCTGCGTCTCAGCCATCAGTACTTCCTCTCCTCGGGCTGCCACTGGGTGATCGTCACGGGCGAGTAGCTGACCTGCGGCCCGTCGCCGTCGAGCGTGATGTCGATGTGCTTCAGCCACTGCTCGTCGTTGCGCTCGGGGTAGTCGGTGCGGAACTGCGCTCCGCGCGACTCCTTGCGCTCGATCGCGCCGACCACGGTGGCCTCGGCGCAGTCGATCATGTAGCCGAGCTCGATCGCGCCGAGCACGTCCTGGTTGAAGACCGTGCCGCGGTCGTCGATCCACGCCTTCGCCGGCCTCCTCCTTCAGCCGCGCGATCGTCTCGCGCGCGCTCTGCAGGCCCTGCTCGTCGCGGAACACGGCGGCGTAGCTAGTTCATCATCTCGCCGAGCTCGTCCTTGATCTCCGAGACGCGCCGGCCGTCGCGCGGGCGGTTGATGATCGCGTCGATCGCATCGGAGTCGCGGCGCAGCTGCGCGTGCGTGTCGATCTCGGGCATCGCCATGCTCGCCGCCCGCGCCGCCGCGTGCTCGCCCGAGCGGCGTCCGAAGATCAGCGTGTCCAGCAGCGAGTTGGCGCCGAGGCGGTTGCCGCCGTGGACCGACACGCAGGCGACCTCACCGGCCGCGTACAGGCCCTCGATCGGCGTCTGCCCGTCGATGTCGGTCTTCACGCCGCCCATGATGTAGTGCTGGCCGGGGCGGATCGTGATCGGTTCGCGCGTGATGTCCACGCCCGCGAAGTCCTTGCCCAGGTTGACGATCTCGCGCAGCGCCTCGAGCGTGCGCTTGCGCGGCACGACGGTCACGTCGAGATAGATGCCGCGGCCGCCGGGCCCGACGCCGCGACCCTCGTTGATCTCGATCTGCTCGGCGCGTGAGACGACGTCGCGCGAGGCCAGCTCCATCTTGTTGGGAGCCGTCTTCTCCATGAAGCGCTCGCCCTCGGAGTTGAGCAGGTGGGCGCCCTCGCCGCGGGCGCCCTCGGTGATCAGGATGCCCGTCTCGACGAGGCAGGTCGGGTGGTACTGGACCATCTCCATGTCCATCAGCGGCGCGCCGGCGCGGTAGGCCATCGCGATCCCGTCGCCGGTGACGATCAGCCCGTTGGTCGTCGGCTTGTAGGCCTGCCCGGCGCCGCCGCAGGCGAGGATCACGTTCTTCGCCGTGAACGCCTCCATCCGCCCCGTGCGCACGTCGCGCGCGATCACGCCGCAGCAGCGGCCCCGCTCGTCGCGCAGCAGCGAGGTCGTGAACCACTCCTCGTAGCGCTCGACCGTCTCGTGGTGCTTCATCAACTGCTCGTAGAGCACGTGCAGCAGCGCCTGGCCGGTGATGTCGGCGACGTAGGCCGTGCGCTTCATCGAGGCGCCGCCGAACGCGCGCAGGTCCATCTCGCCCTTCTCGTTGCGGTGGAAGGTGACGCCGATGTGCTCGAGGTGCATCACCTCGGCGGGCGCCTCCGAGCACATCACTTCGATCGCGTCCTGGTCGCCGAGGAAGTCGGAGCCCTTGACGGTGTCGTAGGCGTGCGAGTGCCAGTCGTCGTCGACGCTGATCGCCGCGTTGATCCCGCCGGCGGCGGCGACCGAGTGCGAGCGCACGGGGTGGACCTTGCTCATGATCGCCACGCTGGCGCCCTCGCGGGCCGCGGCGAGCGCCGCGCGCTGGCCCGCGAGGCCGGCCCCGATGATCAAGACGTCGTGTGCTGGCATGGCTCTCTGAGGTCGATTTACGTGGGGAAGTGGGGTCGCTGCGGGCGGGACTCTATAACGCTCGGGCGCTCGGACCCTCCCACAGGCGCTCCCATGCTCAGGTCGCGACGCGCAGCGCTTTGCGTACCTCGGCCAGCGTCACGACCCCCTGAAGCACGCCGTCGCGATCGACGGCGACCATCGCGCCGAGGCGTCCGAGACCCTCCGATCCGAGCAGCGATTCGAGCGGTTCGCCCTCGTCGATGCGCACGTGCATGTCCTCTTCGAGCACGTCGACGACTGCCAGCGCCGGGCGCCCGGCCGAGATTTCGGCGTCGACTCGCGCGGCGGCGACGACGCCGAGGAAGTGGTGCGCGGGGTCGACCACCGCGAACCACGGCCAGCGGTAGCGCAGGAAGAACTGCTCGTGCGCGTCGAGCAGCGTCGCGCTGGCCGGGATCGTCACGGGCTCGCGGTCCATGATGTCGGCGACCGTGATGCTCTGGATGCGCGTGCCGAGCACTCCCTGGACGACCGCCGCACCGGCCGCCTGGTAGAGGAAGTAGGCGAGCAGGATGCACCACACACCGGCCGTGCCGACTCCGTTCGCGAGCCACCACAGCCCGAGCGCGCCGAGCACCAGCGCGAAGCCCTGCCCGGCGCGGCCGGTCGCGCGCGTGGCGCGGTTGCGATCGCCGGTGCGCCACCAGATCACGGCGTGCGCGATGCGCCCGCCGTCGAGCGGGAAGGCCGGGACGAGGTTGAACGCGAGCACGAGCACGTTGATCGTGGCCAGCCAGCTCAGCCACACCAGCGCGGGCGTCGCGTGCAGCACTTCTTCGCCGAGGGCGAGCTTGGAGAAGGTCGAGCCGCTGGTGAGCAGCCGCCCGGCGAGAACGCACGCGACGATCACGATCAGCGTCACGAGCGGGCCGGCCGCGGCGACGCGGAACTCGGTCTTGGGGTCGCGTGACTCCTCGGTGCGCGTGATCCCGCCGAGCGCCCACAAGTCGATGCCGGCCACCTGCAGGCCGCTGCGCCGGGCGGCCAGCGCATGGCCGAGCTCGTGCAGCACGAGCGATGCGAAGAACGAGAGCACCGAGGCGACGGCCACGAGATAGGCGGTCGTGCGCGAGCCACCCAGCTGGCTGTGGAAGACGGGCGTGACGAAGATGATGAAGACGAACAGCACGACGAACCAGCTGATGCCGACACCGACGCGGATGCCGAAGATCCTGGCCAGCTGGAAGTTCGTGCGAGGTCTCACACAGACAATGGTAGGCGCGCGGGGCGCCGCCGCTCAGCGGTCGACGTCGGGCAGCGCGCGGGCAATGATCGCGCCGAAGTCGCTGCCGGCGGGCAGCGTGCCGTACTCGAGGCCGCCGTCGCCGCCCAGGCGCGAGGCGCAGAAGGCGTCGGCCACGGCCGCGGGGGCGTGGCGCACGAGCAGCGAGCCCTGCAGGCACAGCGCCATGTCTTCGACGACGCGGCGAGCGCGGCTCTCGAGCGTGGCCGGGTCGCTGAAGCGCTGCTTCAGCCGATCGACGCGGGCGTCGAGGCGCGCGTCGGCGCCGCCGGCCTGCTCGACCTCGTGCAGGAAGACCTCGAGCGAGCGCGGCGAACGCGTCAGCGCGCGCAGCACGTCGAGGCTCATCACGTTGCCCGAGCCCTCCCAGATCGAGGCCAGTGGCGCCTCGCGGTACAGGCGCGGCATGCCCGACTCCTCGACGTAGCCGGCGCCGCCGAAGCACTCGAGCGACTCGAAGGCGTGGTTGGGAGCGCGCTTGCAGCTCCAGTACTTGCCGACGGCCGTCGCCAGGCGCTTGAACAGCTGCGCGTCGGTCTCGTTCTCGCCGGCGTCGGCGTCTTCCTGCGCTTCGTCGTAGGCGCGCGCAAGACGCATCGCGAGCGCCGTCGTGGCCTCGGACTCGATGCACAGGTCGGCGAGCACGTTCTGCATCAGCGGCTGGTCGATCAGCGTCTTGCCGAAGGCGCTGCGGTGCGCGGCGTGATGGGTGGCCGAGGCGACGCCGCTGCGCATCCCGGCGGCGGCGCCGATCACGCAGTCCAGGCGCGTGTGCCCGACCATCTCGATGATCGTCGGCACGCCGCGGCCGGGCTCGCCGACCATGCGCGCCCAGGCGCCGTGGAACTCGACCTCGGAGGAGGCGTTGGAGTGGTTGCCGAGCTTGTCCTTCAGGCGCTGGATGTGAAACGCGTTGCGCGAGCCGTCGGGCAGGATCCGCGGCATCAGGAAGCACGAGAGGCCCTCGTCGGCCTGCGCGAGCACGAGGAACATGTCGGACATCGGCGCCGAGCAGAACCACTTGTGCCCGACGATCTCGTACTCGGCGCCGGCGCCGCCGCCGTTCAGGGCGCGCGCGACGGTCGTGTTGGCACGCACGTCGGAGCCGCCCTGCTTCTCGGTCATCGCCATGCCCGAGATCGCGCTGCCCTTCTCGCCGGCGGCGATCAGGCGCGGGTCATAGCTCGTGGACATCAACAGCGGCTCCCACTCGGCTGCCAGCTCGGGCTGGGCGCGCAGGGCGGGAATCACGGCGAAGGTCATCGTGATCGGACAGCAGAAGCCGGCCTCGGCCTGCATCGCGGTCGCGTACAGCGCAGCCCTTGCGGCGTGCGGCGCGGGTTCCTCGCTCGTCCACGGCAGCGAGTGCAGCTCGTTGGCGACGCCCATCTGCATCAGCTGGTGCCAGGCGGGGTGGAACTCGACCTCGTCGATGCGGTTGCCGTAGCGGTCGAACGTGTGCAGCACGGGCTTGTTCTCGTTGGCCAGCGGACCCCATTGCTGCTGGGGCTCGCCGCCGATCAGGCGGCCGAGGGCGGATGCGCGCTCGCGCACCCAGCCGGCTCCCTCGCGCTCGGTCGCCTCGACGAGCGGGGTGTTGCTCTCGAACACGTCGACGCCTTCGAGCGGCGGCGCCTGGTTGAAGACGGTGTGCGTCGTCCACGGCGCGTCGCCGGTCGCGGCTCGCGGCATCGTGCTGGCCATGCGGACAGTCTCGCAGAGATGGCTCGGTCCGTGGCGCTCGTCACCGCGGCGCGGCGGCGCGGCGGAGCGTGCCGTCCCTGCTCGCGGATAGCCTGTGCGCATGCTTTCGGGGGTAGGCAAGTCGATCGTCGCGCGAGGTGCTCGTCGACGCGTGGCGCTCGTGCCAGGGGCGGCTCTCGCGATCGCGATCGCGCTGGCGAGCGGCGCGGCTGCAGCGCCCTCGCTCGCTCCCTCACCACCGCAACCGCCGACGATCGCCTACGTGACCGAGTCGGGGACCTCGCCGCCGCTGGTCTGGACGATGCGCAGCGACGGCTCGCAGAAGACGAGCCTCGGCGAAGGCTTCTCGCCACAGATCTCGCCAAACGGTCAGCAGGTGGCGGTTTCGCTGTTCGGCGCGGGCGCCGGCGAAACGGGCCCCGCGCTGGGCATCTACTCGACGGTGGGTGCGCCTGTGCAGAGCTTCTTGAGCCTGAAGGGCGAAACGGCCCAGCCGCTGAGCTGGTCGCCGGACGGCCGCTATCTCGCGGTCGACGTGCAATCGACGGCGCTGAAGCGCGGAGCCCGGCTGTCGGGCCTCGGCATCCTCGACACGCAATCGTCGAAGCTGAGCATGATCGCCCGCGGGCAGCTCTACGGCGCGAGCTTCGCGCCGAACGGCAGCGATGAAATCGTCTATGGCCTCGCGCGCTCGCAGTCGCTGACGGCACGTGTGAACATCTTCCGCACCAAGCCCGACGGCTCGGGCACGGTGGCGCTGACCCGTGACGGGCGCAGCCTGTTCCCGCTGTGGGGCCCGGGCGCGATCGCCTACGACCGCGAGCGCCTGCGCCGCCAGGACGCGCCGGTCTACCAGATCTGGCTGCGCTCGTCGAACGGAAGGACGCGTCGCTTGACGAACGTCCGCGTGCGCTCGCTGGTCTCGGGGCTGATCCCGGTGGCCTTCTCGGCCGATGGGACCAAGCTGCTGGCGCAGTTCGTGGGGCAGGACACGAGCGAAGCGTGGACGGTGCGCGTGGCTTCGGGCCGCGCCCGCCGCCTGACCCCGAAGGGCGCGCGTCTGCCGTTGCAGGCGGCGGGCCTCTCGACGGACGGCGCCACGGTGCTCGTCAACGAAGGCGGAGTCGACGGCCCCGCCTCCGAAGGCCGCGTCGCGACGCTCCCGTTCGCCGGCGGTCGCTCGACCGTGCTGGTCGCGCGCGGCTCGCAGGCCAGCTGGAACGGCTGACGGCCGCCGCTCGCGTCACGGCGCTGGACGGCCGCAGCAGGCGTCACCGGCGCCGGGGCAGCCGCTGGGCGCTCCTGCCGATGCGCGGTCTGCGCTCGTGCCTGCACGCAGCGCAGAGTCCTCTCGCCGTCGCTAGATAGCATCGGCGGCCCCACCCGCAAACGCCCCGAGGACGAGACATGGCCAAGATCAAGGTGAAGAACCCAGTCGTGGAGCTGGACGGCGACGAGATGACGCGGATCATCTGGTCGTTCATCAAGGACAAGCTGATCGTCCCGTACCTGGACGTCGAGCTGAAGTACTTCGACCTCGGGATCGAGAGCCGCGACGCGAGCGAGGACCGCATCACGGTGGAGGCGGCGGAGGCGATCAAGCAGTACGGGGTGGGGGTCAAGTGCGCGACGATCACGCCGGACGAGGCGCGCGTGCAGGAGTTCGGCCTGAAGGAGATGTACCGCTCGCCGAACGGCACGATCCGCAACATCCTCGGTGGCGTGATCTTCCGCGAGCCGATCGTGATCAAGAACGTGCCACGGCTGGTTCCGGGCTGGACCAAGCCGATCGTGATCGGCCGCCACGCGTTCGGCGACCAGTACCGGGCAACCGACATGGTCGTCCCGGGCGAGGGCTCGCTGACGCTCACGTTCACCCCCAAGGACGGCTCCGAGCCGGTCGAGCTCGACGTGTACGACTTCCCGGGGGGCGGCATCGCGCTGGCGATGTACAACCTCGACGACTCGATCCGCGACTTCGCACGCGCCTCGCTGCGCTACGGCCTCGACCGCGGCTACCCGGTCTACCTGTCGACGAAGAACACGATCCTCAAGCGCTACGACGGCCGCTTCAAAGACCTCTTCGAAGAGATCTACGAGGCCGAGTTCAAGAGCGACTTCGAGGCTGCGGGCATCACCTACGAACACCGCCTGATCGACGACATGGTGGCGGCGGCGCTGAAGTGGGAAGGCGGCTACGTGTGGGCGTGCAAGAACTACGACGGCGACGTGCAGTCGGACACCGTCGCGCAGGGCTTCGGCTCGCTGGGGCTGATGACGAGCGTGCTGATGACGGCCGACGGCAAGACGGTCGAGGCGGAGGCGGCGCACGGCACGGTCACGCGCCACTACCGCCTGCACGAGCAGGGCAAGCCGACCTCGACGAACCCGATCGCCTCGATCTTCGCTTGGACGCGTGGGCTCGAGGCCCGCGGGCGGATGGACGACACGCCACAGGTCAGCGAGTTCGCGCAGACGCTCGAGCGCGTCTGCGTGCAGACGGTCGAACAGGGCAAGATGACCAAGGACCTCGCCCTGCTGATCGGTCCAGACGAGCCTTGGCAGACGACCGAGGAGTTCCTTGCCTCGATCGACGAGAACCTGAAAGCGGCGATGGCGTGAGCTGAGCCGCTCCGCTTCCAAGATCGCCCTGCGATGGCACCGCGAAAGCCATCAATCGATAAATAAATAAAATCCGGCAACGCTGTTGCCTGAGAACCGCATCAGGAGATGACATGAGCAACCCCGTCAAAGTCACAGTCACCGGCGCCGCCGGGCAGATCGGCTACAGCATCGTCTTCCGCATCGCCAGCGGCCAGCTGCTCGGCCCGGACCAGCCGGTCGACCTGCGTCTGCTCGAGATCCCCCAGGCGATGGGCGCGCTCGAGGGCGTCGCGATGGAGCTCGTCGACTGCGCGTTTCCGCTGCTGACGGGGCTCGACCTGCACGACAGCGCGGAGGACGCGTTCGACGGCGTGAACGTGGCGCTGCTGGTCGGCTCGCGCCCGCGCACGAAAGGGATGGAGCGCGCCGAGCTGCTCTCGGAGAACGGCAAGATCTTCACCGGGCAGGGCAAGGCGCTGAACGCGAAGGCGGCCGCCGACGTGAAGATCCTCGTCGTTGGCAACCCGGCCAACACGAACTGCCTGATCGCGATGAACAACGCGCCGGATATCCCGCGTGAGCGTTTCACGTCGATGATGCGCCTCGACCACAACCGCGCGATCGCGCAGCTGGCCAACAAGGTCGAGTGCCCGGTGACCGACGTCAGCCAGATGGGCGTGTGGGGCAACCACTCGCCGACGATGTACCCGGACCTGTTTCACGCGAAGGTGCGCGGTGAGCTGGCGGCCGGCGTCGTCGACGATCAGGCGTGGATCGAAAACGACTTCCTGCCGAACGTCGGCAAACGCGGCGCGGCGATCATCGAGGCTCGCGGTGCTTCGAGCGCGGCGTCGGCGGCAAGTGCGGCGATCGACCACGTCAGCGACTGGGTCAAAGGCACGGATGGCGGCTGGGTCTCGATGGGCATCCCCTCCGACGGCTCATACGACATCCCGGAGGGCCTGATCTGCGGCTTCCCTTGCACGTGCGAGGGCGGCGAGTACAAGATCGTGCAGGGCATCGAGCTCGATGCGTTCTCACGCGAGAAGATCGACGCCTCCGTGCTCGAGCTGACCGAGGAGCGCGACACGGTCAAAGAGCAGGGCCTGATCTAGACAGTTCGTACAAACGCCCGCGGTCATTCGTCGCGGCGCAACTCAGTGAGAAACAAAAAGGGCGCGGCCTTGAAGACCGCGCCCTTTCCTATTCGATTAACCGAAATCCTTTTCGCAAGCCAGCGTCCCCATCGGGACGTTTGGCTTATGTCAAGTGCAACCCCACACTGACTCGGAGCAGATTGCGCTTGATTCAGCCTGGAAGGCTAGCCTTTCGGGTGCCAGCCCCTTCCCTGCTTCGAGACCTTGTTTTCCTGCTCGAGCCCAGGCAGCACGCGGTACAGGTAGTTCTGCTTGATGCCCATCTTGGCTGCGAGCTCGGGAATCGTGATGCCGGGCTGGCCCTGCACGAAGGACAGCGCCTCGGCCGCCCGCGTGCCGCTCCCTTTACGGCGTCCGGCGCGCCGGCCTGCCGGCCTGCCCGCTTTTTTGCGTCCCGCTTTGGCGGGCGCGGCGGCTGCGGCGCCTTTGCGGCTCACCGAGCCACGTGGGCGTCCGGGCCCACGGCGACGGGGAGCGGTTGCCGTTGCGGTTGCGGTCGCAGCCGTGCCACCGACACCCTCCAGCGCCGAAGCGGCTGCCTCGAGGCGGTTGTACTCATCGACTGCCGGCTTGAGCTCTTTCAGCCGGTCAGCGATCTCTTTGCGCTTCTCATCAAGGAAGTCGGTCACAGTTGCATCCTCTTCACTAGGTAAAAACGCCCTAAAGCATCTTGCCGATCCACTCAGGGCAACATTGGGACGAACTCACCTTACTAGTTCCACACAGGTGAGTTGGACCCAATGCTACTTCTCTACATATGAACGCAGGCGCGCGAGCGTGCGCTTGGCCTCTCGCTCAGGCATGCCTCCAACCAGCGCACGGCTCACCAGGGCGCCGATCGGGCCGAGCGGCGGGCGGAACTCGTTGCGGTAGTCAAAGCGCGTTTTTCCATCATCGCCGCTCAACACATATTCGGTACGCGCACGTGAGCGCGCCGGCCCCCGGCCCTCCCAAACGGCCTTGCTGGCCGGCTCGCACTCGACCAGGCGCCAGCGCACGTCGAGGCTCACGCCGCGCAGGTGTATCTGCTGCTCCATCTCGAAGCCGACGCGGGGAGGGCCGTGATCGGCGTGCACGAGCTTGCGGTGAATTGTCACCCAATCGCCGAGTCGCTCTGGGTCCATCACAACCTGCCACACGCGCTCGCGCGGGGCCGCGATCTTCGTGGAGACGGTGACTACGCTCATCGCTGCAAGCCGATCAGCGCGCGGCCAGGCGCTCTGTGGCTTCCCACTCGCCGAGCGCATGTTCGACGGCGGCGTCGAAGCTGTGCAGGGGAACGTCGAGCAGCTCGTCGGCGTGGTCGTCGGCGGGCAGCAGGTCGCCGTGCAGGCTCTCCATCAACGGCACCACGAGGTCCGGATCCTCGCTCGCGATCGCCGCGGCCACGCGGCCGGCGAAGCCGGTCGCGCTCACGCCGATGCCGAGCGTCGGGCGGTTCACCATCATCAGCTCGGCGATCCGCTCGATCATCGCGCCGTAGGAGAGCACGTCGGGCCCGCCGACGTCGAGTGAACGGCCGCCGACGTCGGCGCTCGCCGCCGAGACGAGCATCTCGGCGATGTCGCGCTCGTCGATCGGCTGCGTGCGGTAGCGCCGCCAGGCGGGCAGCGCGAGCACGCGCATGCGCTCGACAGGTGCACGAGCAGCGCGGAACGAGCGCGAGCGAGCGCCGATCACGATCGACGCGCGCAGCGCGACGGAGTCGGGCACGGCCGCGAGCAGCACGTGCTCGACCTCGCTCGCGACTTGCCAGATGACGCGAGCGCGTTCGATCGCGCGAGTCGCCGAGCAGGCCGCCGAGGTAGACGATTCGCTGCACGCCGCGACCGGCGGCCGCCGCGGCGAAGTTCTCGGCGGCGAGCCGCTCGCGCTCCTGAAACGGCCCCTGGCCGGTGCCGGCGCGCTCCATCGAGTGGATCAGGTAGTAGGCGACGTCGACGCCGTCGAGCGCCTCGAGCAGGCCCTCGCCGGTGATCGCGTCGCCGCGCACGGTCGGCACGTCGGCCTGCACGCGCGAGGGCGTGCGCGCCAAGGCGCGTACGTCGTATCCGCGAGACTGCAGCCGTGGGACGAGCAGCGCGCCGATGAAGCCGCTGGCGCCGGTGAGGAGTACGCGCATGCATCCACATGATGGCGAGTGCCCAGCGCGAGCCCGTGATCTGCCGTCGAGCGCCCGCGATCGTCCGCAAAGTGCAGGGCGATCTCCGCGATCGTCACATCCAAGCCACGCGATTCCGGCTCTTTCCGGGTAGCAATTTGTTTTGTCTGCGATTTGCGGAGTGGCCGCGTGCTGCCGCTCGCCGACGATGCTTTGATGCCACCCGTCCGTTCAATCAGATGGCTGGGAGGCAGTGGGTGGCAACGAGAACACAGGGCAAGCGGGCAGCACGAAAGGTCAGCTGCGAGGAATGCTTCTTTCGCTGCAACCTGCTCTGCGCGCTCGACCTGCCCGAGCCGTGCGCCACGTTCCGCCCCAACGAGGCGCAACTGCGCCCGCCCCAGCAGTTGCGCTTCGTCTTTCGCCAGGAGCGCCGCTCGCGCGCCGCGTGGTCCTTCCCCTCGGCGCAGGAGCAGGCCGCGCTGCACGCGTGAGAGCGGCTTGACCAACTCACGACACTAGTCCGGGCGCTCGGCCACGCGGCGTTCGCTGTGCCGCGCGATCCAGTTCGCGCCGGGCGTATCGGAGATGCCGTGCAGCAGGATCGAGCAGAACACGACCAGCGCCGTGAGGTCGAAGATGCGCACGCCGCCCGAGATGTTCTCGTCGAGCACGATCAGCGCAAAGGTCATCGAGGCGACGCCCTTCGGTCCGAACCAGCCCATGAACAGGCGCGTGGCCGTATCGGTCCGCGTGCCCGCGAGCGAGAGCCACACGGCCAGCGGCCGCGCGATCAAGAAGACGACGCCGACGAGCGCGATCGCCGCCCAGCCCTCGCGCGTGAAGGCGTGCACGGTCAGCAGCGAGCCGAACACGAAGAAGATCCCGAGCTTGACGATTTCCACGATCTCTTCGCCGTTGCGCTCGAAGTGCGCGCGCGCGTCGGGCCGGCGCACGCCGAGCACGATCGCCGCGACGAACACCGCGATGAAGCCGTTGCCTTTCGGTGAGATCACGGTCACTCCGTAGGTCGCGAAGGCCGTGCCCAGCGCGAACAGCGACTTCTGATGTGACGGGATCGACAGCGACGGCGGCATGCCCGTCTTGCGCGGCATCAACAGCGAGGCGATCCAGCCGCAGGCGAGACCGTAGAGCAGGCCGAGGCCGACGTCCTGCAGCACGAACTTCCACCACACGAAGTTTCCCGAGTCGGCACTCAGCGCAGCGAGGAAGGCGAGCACGGCCGGTAGCGCGAGGCCGTCGTTCAGTCCCGACTCGAGGTTCAGCGAATGGCGCACGATCCGCGGGACCCGTGGGTTGGTGACGATGCTCGACGTCAGCACCGGGTCGGTCGGCGCGAGCAGCGCGCCCAGCAGGAACGACTCGGTCCACGAGAGCCCGATCAAGAGGCGCGCTGCTGCCGCCACGATCAGCGTCGTCAGCGGCATCGCCAGCACGAGCTTGCGCAGCGGCAGGTGCCACGCCCGCTGCAGCATCTCGCCCTCGACCTCGAGACCGTCGCGAAACAGGATCACGATCAGCGCCGCGAACGCCAGATCCTCGACGAAGCTCGAGCGTGCGCGGAAGTCGATCCAGTCGAGCCCGCCGTTGCCGAGCACGAAGCCGGCGAGCACGAACAGCGCCGCCAGCGAGAGCATCGAGCGGCGCGCGAGCCCCGAAGCGAGCGCCCCGAGCATCAGCAGCAGTCCGAGCACCGTGACTGTCGCCTGGAACGTGGGCATCGGGCGCAAGCCTCGCACGTCCGCCCGGCGGTTCGCTCGCGAGTGGCGATTGGCCGCTATCGCTTATCACCATCCGGGGTATATTTGCCACAGACCCAGCAAAGCTTCGGCAGAGACGAGGTTCGGTGATGGCAGCGAAGGACAGGATCAACAAGGCCGGCGAAGCTGCGCGAGCGGCGCAGCGCAACCGCTACCTGCAGCGTCTGCTCGAGGACGAGGAGCTGCGTGGCTCCCTGCTCACCGCGTACGGCGCCGCGCGCAGTGCATATGGGCGCATGACCAACGGCAAGCCCGCCACGGAGGCGCTGTTCGAGGACAAGAAGCTCCAGCGCGAGCTGAAGGAGGCGGCGGACGCGCTGCGCAACGCGTCGAGCTCGCTGCGCGAGCAGCCAAAGCGTCGGCGCAAGGGCGGCGTCGGCCGCTCGCTGCTGCTGCTCGCCGTCGCCGGTGTGCTCGCGGTCGCGCTCAGCGAGGGCCTGCGCTCGAAGGTGCTCGACCTGCTGTTCGGGGCCGAGGAGGAGTTCGACTACAGCTCGACCACCGCTCCGGCGGAGCCTGCGCCTGCGAGCGCGCCGGCCGCCTGACCCCGATCCGCCCGCAAGGATGAGCGCAGCGGACGCAGTGACCCTGGAGAACGACGCCGCGGAGCGGGGCTCCGCGGTGGACGGCTCCGGCGAGCCGGGCGCCGCCGGAGCCGCGCGGGCGCTCGCTCTCCGGCGAGAAGGCGCAGCGAATCGTCGAGGCGATGCGCCGCAGCGTCGCGCGCCGCGGCACGGCCGGCTCGACCTTCGACCACGTCTCGCGCGAGGCCGGCGTCTCGCGGGGGCTGCTGCACTACTACTTCGGCACCAAGGAGCAGCTGCTCGCTCGAGGCCGCCCGGCGCGACTGCGAGCTGCGCATGGAGCTGCTCGAGCACCAGCTCGCCGGCGCGCAGACGGCCGATGACTTCATCGACCTGATGGCGCAGAACCTGCAGGAGACCGTGCGCGAGGACCCCGAGTTCGTCACGCTCGTCTTCGAACTGTTCATGCTCTCGCGCCGCAACGAGGACATCGCGGCCGAGTACCGCGGGCTGATGCAGCGCATGCGCGGCCAGGTCGCCGCGATGCTCGCGCTCGCCCAGGGCGAGGGCATCCTGCGCCTGCACGCCGAGCCCGAGGCCGTCGCCGACGTGCTCTTCTCGCTCGGCGACGGGCTGGCCCTGCGCATGCTCGCCGACCCCGACCGCGATTTCTCAGCGACCGTCCAGGCCGGGATCGTCGCCGTGCGCGCCCTGCTGACCGACTAGCGACGACTCGCGCCCGTCGACCGACTAGTTTCAAGGCATGCCCATCTACGAGTACCGCCGCCCCGACGGGACGACGTTCGAGCTCCAGCAGTCCTTCAGCGAAGAGGCGCTGACCGTCGACCCCGACACCGGCGTGCCCGTCGAACGCGTGCTGCACCCGCCGGCCGTGCACTTCAAGGGCAAGGGCTTCTACAACACCGACTACGGCACGCGCAAGCGCCAGCGCGAGACGGCCGCCGCCGCCGAGGGCTCCTCCAGCAAGGACTCCTCCAAGAAGGATGGTTCTTCCTCCTCTTCCTCCTCTTCCGAGGGCTCGAGCTCCTCCGGCGACAGCGACGGCGGCGGTGCCAAGAGCGAGAAGACGACGGGCTCGAAGGACTCCGGCAAACCCAAGGACACGAAGGCCGGCGCCGCCGATAAGAAGTGATTGCCTGGCCCGGCTCTTGTGCGAGGGGAGGGCGATCGGGTTTTTCGGAGTTGGGTAGCGATCGTATATACGGCGTATATGCCATCGCTATCAATGCGCACAAGCGCGATGTACCCACGCGCAGCGCTTTATCCGCTTCGGCCCGCTCAACCGCTCATGAACTGCGCGACCGCCGCGCGGCGCTCGGCTTCGGAGACGCGCAGGCCGACCTCGCCGTCGGGCAGCGTCGCAACCCCTTCGGGCTTGAGCACGCGCGTCGGCGGCGTGCCCGAGACGGCCATCGCGCCGAACAGCCCGAGCAGCGTCGGCCCGCTCATGTCCGAGATGATCGCCGGCGGCGCGTCCCACGCGATCCACGGCAGGCGCACGAAGCTCGACGGCGAGAGCAGCCGGCTCTTCATCGCGCTGAACAGCGCCTGCTGGTGTTCTGCGCGCTGCAGGTCGGTCTCGTTGGGCGCGCACAGGTTCTCGCGCGTGCGCGCCAGCGCAAGCGCCTGCTTGCCGTCGATGTGGTGCGTGCCCTTGGGCAGGCGCAGCGTGTAGCCGCCGTTGCGAAAGCCGCCGTCGATCCGCGAGATCACGCAGCCGCCCGTGTAGTCGACGCCGCCCATCGCGTCGATCAGCTGCGGGAAGTCTTCGAAGTTGACTTCGACGATGTGGTTGATCGGGATGCCGAGGTAGCGCTTGATCACCGAGATCGACAGCGCCGGGCCGCCGAAGGCGTAGGCCGCGTTGATCTTCTGCAGCCCGTGGCCCGCGATTTCGATCACCGTGTCGCGCGGGATCGACAGGCGCGAGTCGTGCCCGCCGCCGATCCGCATCAGCATGATCGAGTCCGAGCGGCTCGGCCCCGACGTGTTGGCGCCCGGTTCCTTGCTCCCCTTCGGGCGGCGGTCGGAGCCGAGCACGAGGATGTTGTTGGCCGACGTCAGCGGGAAGCCCGACGGGTCGAGCACGCCGGCAACGTCCTTCGGCGGCGCCGTGCGCTCGAAGTGCGAGCTGATCAAGAAGAGCACGAGCGAGAGCGCCAGCCAGGCGAAGATCAGCCCGATCAGGCAGAGCACGGCTCGTTTGAACGTGAGCCTGCGCCACCACCGGCGAAGCGCTGCGCTCGGCTGCGGCCGGGGGCGACGATCTGGCCGGGGCCACGTCCGCCGCCGCGCCCACGTTCGCCGCCTGCGCCTCGCAGAGCGCGGCGGGCGCCGCGCTCGGGCCGCTCGCCGCGCTCGCCGGCCGCGGCGTGGCGCGGTGATTGGGGCTGCTCGGCCTCGCGCTCGCCGAACAGCCGACGCCGCGCGCGGTAGCGCGTGTACCTGGGCCGGGGCTCGCCGCGCCCAGGGTCTTGCTCGGAGGGCATCGGGTGGACCCTATATTTGCGGGATGACCCCCGTGGAGGTTGCCGGCGGCCGGCTGCTCGTCTGCCCGACGCCGATCGGCAACCTCGCAGGACGTGACCCTGCGCGTGCTCGACGCGCTGCGCGACGGCCGACGCGATCGCCTGCGAGGACACGCGGCACACGCGCGTGCTGCTCGACCGCACGGCGTCTCCGCGGCGTTGATCAGCCTGCACGAGCACAACGAACGCGCGCGCGCCGCGAGCTCGTCGCGCGGATGCGCAGCGGCGAGACGATCGCGCTCGTCTCAGACGCCGGCACGCCGCTCGTCTCCGATCCCGGCTTCGCGCTCGTGCGCGGCGTGCCTCGCCGCGGATGCTGGCGAGTCGAGGTGCTGCCCGGGCCGAGCGCCGTGACGACCGCGCTCGTCGCCTCCGGCCTGCCCGCCGAGCGCTGGCGCTTCGTCGGCTTCCTGCCGCGCAAGCGCGCCGAGCTGCGAGCGCCTGCTCGCGCAGCGCCGGCGAGACGATCGTCGCATTCGAGTCGCCGCGCCGGCTGGTCGCGACGCTCGCACGCTCGCCGGAGCTCGACCCCGAGCGTCCGGTCGCCGTCTGCCGCGAGCTGACGCAAGCTGCACGAGGAGGTCCGCCGCGGCACGGCCGCCGAGCTCGCGGCGCACTACCGAGCGGAGGCCGCCGCGCGGCGAGATCGTGCTCGTGATCGGCGCCGCCGAGCGCCGGCACGGCGTCGCGCACGGACGCGCTCGCCGCGCTGCGCGAGCTCGTCGCCGCCGGCGCGCGGCGCGCGCCGGCCGCAGGCGTGGTCGCTCAGATGAGCGGCGTCGGCGCCAACGAGCTCTACCGCGAGCTGACGCGCGAGCGCAGGCGAGCACGGCGACGAGCGCGGCGAGATCTGAGCGGCGCGGGCCAGTAGCCTGGGCGCGGCATGTCCTTCTACGTCACCACCCCGATCTACTACGTCAACGCCGCGCCGCACCTGGGCCACGCGTACACGACGATCGCCGCCGACGTGATCGCGCGCCACCACCGCCAGCGCGGCGAGGACGTGTTCTTCCTGACCGGCACCGACGAGCACGGCGAGCCGGTCGCCGACGCGGCGCACGCGCTCGGCATCGCGCCGCAGGAGCTCGCCGACCGCAACGCCGAGCGCTTCAAGGCGCTCGCGCCGCAGATCGAGGCGACGCAACGACTTCTTCATCCGCACGACCGACCCGCAGCACATGGCCAAGGTCCAGGAGGTGCTCTCGCGTGTGCGCGAGAACGGGTTCGTCTACGAGGGCACCTACGAGGGCTGGTACTGCCCGCGCTGCGCCGACTTCAAGGCCGAGAACGAAATCGACGAGGGCAACCGCTGCCCGATCCACCACATCGAGCTCACGCGCGAGCAGGAGGACAACTACTTCTTCAAGCTGTCCGCCTTCCAGGAGCGCCTGGAGCGCGCTGTACGCCGAGCGCACCGACTTCGTCGCTGCCGCGCACGCGCTACAACGAGGCGCTCTCGTTCATCCGCTCCGGCCTGCGCGACGTGCCGCTCACGCGCCACAAGCTGACCTGGGGCGTGCCCGTGCCGTGGGACCCCGAGCACGTCTTCTACGTCTGGTTCGACGCGCTGCTCAACTACTACAGCGCGCTCTCATACGCGCTCCGCCGGCTGGCGCCGAGCGAGGACTCGGTCGACCGCGCAAGACCTTCTGGCCGCCCAGCTACCACCTGATCGGCAAGGACATCCTGCGCTTCCACGCCGTCTACTGGCCGGCGCTGCTGATGGCCGCCGAGCTCGAGCTGCCCGAGCACATGTTCGTCCACGGCTTCCTGCTGATGGACGGCGAGAAGATGAGCAAGTCGCTCGGCAACGTGCTCGACCCGTTCGCCGTGATCGAGCGCTTCGGCGCCGACGCGCTGCGCTTCTACCTGCTGCGCGACGTGCCGTTCGGCCAGGACGGCTCGGTCTCGACGGCCGCCTTCGAGCAGCGCTACGAGAGCGAGCTGGCCAACGAGCTCGGCAACCTCGCGAGCCGCACGCTCGCGATGATCGAGCGCTATCGCGACGGAGTCGCTCGCCGGCCGGGCGCGCTCGACCCGGTGCTCGCGCGAGGACTTCGCCGGCCTCTCCGAGCGCGTCGCGGAGCTGCTCGACCGCGCCGAGCTGACGCTCGCGCTCGACGAGATCTGGCAGCGCGTGCGGCGGCTGAACCGCTACGTCGAGGAGCAGGCGCCGTGGCAGCTCGCCAAGGACGAGTCGCGCGCGGCGCGACTCGACCGTCGTGCTGCGCACGCTCGCCGAGGGCCTGCGCTGTCGTGACCGTGCTGCTGTGGCCGTACCTGCCGGCGAGCGCCGAGCGGCTGCTCGCGGCGCTCGGCGCCCCCGACCTGTCGCTCGCCGGCGCGCGCGCTCGGCGCCGGCGCGATCGAGCGGGTCGCGCGAGCTGGAGCCGCTGTTCCCGAAGGACCGCGGCGAGCGCGAGCTCGAGTCCGGCGACGGGCACGGCTGCGTGATCGACTCGCCACACCCACCTCGACCTGTGCGAGCCGCCCGACGCCGAGCTCGTCGCGGCCGCCGACGCCGGCCGGCGTCACGCGCATCCTCACGGTCGGCATCGACGGCGCCTCGTGCCGCGCGGCGCTCGCCGCGGCCGAGGCGTTTCCCGCAGGTGTACGCCGCGATCGGCCGCCATCCCAACGCGGCGCGAGGGCTTCGACGACGCCGACCTGGCCGAGCTGCGCGCGCTCGCCGCGCACGAGCGCTGCGTGGCGATCGGCGAGACCGGCCTCGACTTCTACCGCGACGGCGCGCCACGCGAGGATCAGCAGCGCGCGTTCGCCGCGCAGATCGAGCTCGCGCGCGAGACGGCCAAGCCGCTCGTGATCCACTCGCGCGCCGCCGACGCACGACGACGCTCGACGCAGCTCGCGCGACGAAGCGCGACGGCGTGCAGCGTCGTGATGCACTGCTTCTCGATGCCCGAGCGCCTCGACGAGTGCCTCGAGCGCGGCTATGGATCTCGTTCGCCGGCAACGTCACCTACAAGAGCGCCGCCGAGCTCGCCGCGGCGGCGCGCGCTCGTGCCCGCCGAGCGGCTGCTGGTCGAGACCGACGCGCCCTACCTGACGCCGCAGGCCGTGCGCAAGGAGCGCAACCAGCCGGCGTTCGTCGCCCACACCGCTCGCCTTCGTCGCCGAGCTGCGCGGCGTCGCGCGTGGCCGAGCTCGACGCCGCCGTCGAGCGCAACGCGGCGCGCGTGTTCGGCTGGTGAGCGGCGGCGAGCCCGAGCTGCAGCCCGTCCAGCCGAGCCTGCGACGGATGCGCCAGTTCGGCGTGCGGCCCGACCGCGAGCTCGGGCAGAACTTCCTGATCGACTCGAACATCCTCGGCGTGATCGAGCGCGCCGCGCGAGCTGCGGCCGAGGACGTCGTGCTCGAGATCGGCGGCGGCCTCGGCGTGCTCTCCGAGCACCTGGCCGAGCGCGTCGCGCACGTCCACGTGGTCGAGATCGACGAGCGGCTGCGCGAGGCGCTGCTGGACGCGATCGGGCCGCGTTCGCGAACGTCGACGCGTGCACTGGGGCGATGCGATGACGCTCGACCTGGCCGGCGCTCGAGCCGGCGCCGAACAAGGTCGTCGCCAACCTGCCCTACGGGATCGCCGCGGGCGCGATCCTGCGCACGATCGAGGAGCTCCCGAGCGTCGAGCGCGTGGGTCGCGATGGTGCAGCGCGAGGTCGGCGAGCGCCTCGCCGCGCGCCCGGGCAGCGGCGACTACGGGGTGCCGCTCGGTGCTCGCGCAGCTCGCCTGCGAGGTGCGGGTCGCTGCGCGCGATCCCGCGCACGCGTGTTCCACCCGGTGCCGAACGTCGACTCGGTGCTGGTCGGCCTGGCGCACGGCGATCGGCGGCGCCGTCGCCTGCGCTGCGCGCGCTCGTCGCCGGCGCGTTCGCGCACCGGCGCAAGACGCTCGCCGGCTCGCTTGCCTGCTCTGGGCGCTGGGCGGCGAGCGCTCGCGCGAGCAGGTGCGCGAGGCGCTGCGTCGCGCTCGGCCACCCGGCCGACGTGCGCGCCGAGCGGCTCTCGCCGGAGGACTTCCGCGCGCTGCGCGGCGGCGCTCGAGCTGTGAGCGCCGTGGCCGGATCTCGCGCGCTCGCGCCGGCGAAGATCAACCTCGGCCTGTTCGTCGGGCCGCCGCGCGCGGCGACGGGCGCCACGAGCTGGTGAGCGTGATGCAGTCGATCTCGCTCGCCGACGAGCTGACGCTCGAGCGGCGCCGCGCGACGCGGCGGCGCGACGAGGTCGTCTGCCCCGGCCTGCCGGGAGCGCCGGACGAGAACCTCGCCGCGCGTGCGCTCGGCGCCTTCCGCGCGGCGACCGGCTGGGACGGCGCCGCCGCTGCGCCTGAGATCGCAAGCGGATCCCCGTCGCCGCCGGGCTCGGCGGCGGCTCGGCCGACGCCGCGGCGGCGCTGCGGCTGGCGCGGCAGGCCTCGGGGCTCGGCGACGAGCAGCTGCTGCTGCGAGCTGGCCGTCGCGCTCGGCGCCGACGTTCCCGCGCAGATCGCGCCCGGGCGCTGGCTCGCGACGGGCGCCGGCGAGCAGCTTGCAGGCGCTGCCCGATCCGCTGCCCTCGCTCGGCGTGCTCGTGCTGCCCTCGGCCGCGCGAGCTCTCGACGGCCGAGGTCTACGCCGCGCGCCGACCAGCTCGGCGCTCGTGCGCCAGGCCGACGAACTCGCGCACGCCCGCGCCGAGCTCGCGCGGGCGCTCGAGCTCGGCGCGCCGCTGCCGCCGGCCGCGAGCTGCTGCACAACGACCTGCAGCAGGCCGCGCTCTCGCTGCTGCCCGGCGATCGCCGAGGCGCTCGCCGCGATCGCCGACGCCGGCGCCGAGCTGGCGCTCGTCAGCGGGTCGGGCCCGACCGTGCTCGGCCTGTTCGGCCATGCCAACGCCGCCGGGCGCGTGCAGCGCGCGCTGCCGAACTGTCCGATCGCGATCCGCCGCCGCTGGCCGCCAGCTCGGTCGGCGCCGTGTTCGGCGCCGTCGCGGCGCTATCGACGGCCCGTCCATGCGTCACAATCACCGCTTGGCACGCAACGAAGTGAGCATCCCTGAGTCGCTCGACGATCAACGAGCTCGTCGCGATCGGCGCCGGCGCGTTCGGCCTGGCGCTGTACGTCGGGCTGATCCTCGTGCCCGCGTGGACGCGCCTACACGCGCCTGTGGGAGCGCGTGGCGGCGAGCGTTCCTCTCGCTCTACGTGCTCGCCGTGGTCGTCGGCGTCGGCGTGGGCGCGGCGCGCTCGCTGTCATCTACCTCTGGGTCTGACGCGATGTCCGATTACGCGGCGCTCGACGCGATCACCGAGGCCGTCGAGTCCGGCGCCGGGCTGCCCGAGGTCGTGCGCGCCGCCGCGCGCGCGCTCGACGCGAGCCTCGTCGTGAGCGACGCGTGGGGCGCGACGCTCGCCGTCGCCGCGCGCTCGCCGGCCGACGAGCGCGCGCTGCTGTCCCAGGGCCAGGGCGTCACGAGCATCCCGCTGCGCGTGGCCGACACGGTCGTCGGCGCGCTGCGCATGCGCGCGCAAGCACGGAGCCGAGCGCCGGTCGATGCGGCGCCTGCTGGCGACGATGATCGCCTCCGAGGTCGAGCGCGTGCGCGCGCCCGAGCGCGCCTCCGAGGACGGCGGCCGCCGACTTCCTGCGCGCCGTGCTCGGCGCGCGAGCTGACCGACCGCGAGGAGCTGCTCGCGCGGGCCAAGGAGCTCTCGCTGCGACGTGCAGGAGGGTGCGAGCATGATCGTCGCGCGCGCCCACCCGCAGGTGCCGACCGACGAGGGCTGGCGCGGGCGCGTGCGCGCGGTCGCCGAGCGCGGCGCGCGCGCGGTCGGCGAGCCGCTCGATCGCGGCGCTGTCCGAGCGCGACGGCGGTCGCGGGCGCCGAGGTGCTCTTGCTCGTGCCGGGCGGCGACGAGGCGACGGCCGCGCGCGCCGCCGAGGGCGTCCTGCGCGAGCTGGAGGCCGGACTCGCCGGCTTCACCTTCGCGCTCGGGCGCAGCCGCATCGCCGAGGACCCGGCCGACCTGCCGCGCGCGGCCAGCGAGGCGCTGCTGGCGGCCAACGTCGCCGAGGGCGTCGCCCGACGGCGCGGCGCTGGCGTTCGAGCAGACCGGCGCCTACCGCCTGCTGCTGAGCGCGATGAGCGAGAACCCGGCCGAGCTGCAGCGCTTCTACGCCGAGACGGTCGAGCCGCTGGTCGCCTACGACGAGCAGTACGAGACCGACCTCGTGCGCACGCTCGAGGCGTTCCTCGAGGCCGACGGCAACGTCGCCGGCACCGCCCAGCGGCTGTTCACGCACCGCCACACGATCCACTACCGCCTCGAGCGCGTGCGCGAGCTCTCCGGCCTCGACGTCAGCTCGAGCGACGGGCGCGAGAAGCTCAGCCTCGGGCTGAAGGCGATGCGCGTGCTCGGCATCTCCTCGGCCGACGGTCCGGCCTCCGAGGCCGGCGCCGAAGGCGGGCGCGTGCCGCGCCGCTCCGGGCGCGCGTCGTAGCTAGCCCGAGCGCGTGCCGAACTCGGCGGCGTAGGTGCCGCCGTGCCACTGCCCGCTGAAGCCCGAGGGCACCGAAGGGGAGACGCCGACGCCGGCGTCGCGGTAGGCGCCGGTGAGGATGATCGCGCGATGCGGCGGCGATTCCATCCACGCCTGCACGATGCCGGCGGGCGTCGCCGTGTGCCCCGTGCCCCAGCCGATGTTCTGCGCGGCGTGCAGGTGCAGCTTCCCCTGGTGGACGACATAGCCGGAGGCGAGGATGCGCGACAGCGGCGAGCGACCGGAGATGCTCTGGTCGCCGAAGTAGTGACCGCGCACCATGTCCCTTGCCTGTCCCGATGCGATCCGCCCGAGCGAGGCGTTGAAGCGCAGCGCGGGCAGCTGATGGGCGGTGCGGATCTCGTTCATCAGACACAGCGTGGCCGAGTCGATCAGCGCGTCGTTGTGCCCGTTGGGAGAGGAGTCTTCACCGGTGCAGGCCAGCGCCGAAGAGCTCGCGCGCGCACCGGCGGCGGCGCTCCCGGCGGCGCTTGCGGCGCCCAGCGCGAAGGCGCCCAGCACGAGCAGCAGCGACACCACGAGGGGTACGCCGGAATGCCTTCGCGCTCTGATGGCTCCCCTCGGCAAGTGCAAGAATCGTTGCAGAAGCATCAGACCTGCGTGTAACTAACCCGTTTTCGCCCACTCCATGCACGACCTTGCGTGGCCGCATGCCGCGCGCCGGCATCTATCCTTCAGCGAGCCCTTGGGGGGTCGTCCAATGGCAGGACATCAGGTTTTGGTCCTGAGAATCGGGGTTCGAATCCCTGCCCCCCAGCTTCGATGGAGCTAGCATCCGCGCTGTGACTCCGGCGCCGACGGTCCTGATCCTCGCCGCGGGCCAGGGCACGCGCATGCGCTCGGCGACGCCGAAGGTGCTGCACGAGCTGTGCGGCCTGCCGATGGTGCTGTGGCCGGTGCGTGCGGCGCTCGCCGCCGGCGCCGGCACGCGTCGTCGTCGTCGACTCGCCCGCCCGGGCGACCGAGCCGGTGCTGCCGGAGGGGGTCGAGCTCGCCGTCCAGCCCGAGCCGAACGGGACCGGCGGCGCGGTGGCCGCCGCGATCGAGCGCCTCGACGGGTCGGGGGAGCCCGTCGAAGGCACCGTGATCGTGCTCAGCGGCGACGTCCCGCTGATCGACGCCGAGGCCGTACGCGAGCTGGCCGAAGCGCACGAGCGCACCGGGGCGCCGGCGACGATGGTCACGAGCGTGCTCGCCGACCCGAGCGGCTACGGGCGCGTCGTGCGCGACCGGGACGGGCGCCGTGCTGCGCGTGGTCGAGACCAAGAAGGACGGCGACGCCAGCGCCGAGGAGCTCGAGATCCAGGAGGTCAACGCCGGCATCTACGCATTCGACGCCGCTGCCCTGCGCGGGGCGCTGCCGCGCTTGAGCGCCGACAACGCCCAGGGCGAGCTGTACCTGCCGCAGGTGCTCGACCTGCTCCGCGCCGACGGAGGGACGGTGGCCGCCCACCAGCTCGATGACCCGACGATGATGCTCGGCGTCAACGACCGCGTCGCGCTGGCCCGCGCCCGCAGGCTGGCCCAGTACGCGATCAACCATCGCCACCTGCTCGCGGGCGTGGGCATCGTCGACCCAGAGGCGACCGTGATCGACGTCGACGTGCAGATCGGGCGCGACACGACGATCGAGCCGTTCACGACGATCCGGGGCGACACGCGGATCGGCGAGCGCTGCACGATCAGGCACTCCTACCTGGTCGACTGCGTGCTCGAGGAAGGCGCGAGCGTCGGGCCGTTCGGCTACCTGCGCCCGGGCACCGTGCTGCGCGAGGGCGCCAAGGTGGGCACGTTCGTCGAGGTCAAGAACTCCGACATCGGCGCGGGGGCCAAAGTGCCGCACCTCTCCTACATCGGCGATGCCGACGTCGGCGAGCGCACGAACCTCGGCGCGGCCACGATCACAGCCAACTACGACGGCCGCGAAAAGCACCGCACGAAGATCGGCAAGCGCGTGAAGGGCGGTGTGGACACCTCGTTCGTCGCGCCCGTGACGGTGGGCGACGACGCCTACACGGCGGCGGGCTCGGTGATCACCGATGACGTGCCCGACGGTGCCCTGGGCGTGGCGCGTGCCAAGCAGAGCAACGTCGAGGGATACGCTGAGCGACGGGAAGCCCCTTTACACTCCGAGGAGACATGAGCAGCGCGATCGACACGAGCGCCGCCTCCCGGGCGAGCCTTCCGTTCGATTACAACAAGCGCCTGATGCTGTTCAGCGGACGGGCCAACCCGCAGCTGGCGGCCGATATCGCCGTCAAGCTCGGCGTCGACCTGGGGCCGATCACGCTGAAGACGTTCTCCAGCGGCGAGGTCTACTGCCGCTACGAGGATTCGATCCGCGGCGCCGACGTGTTCATCGTGCAGTCGATCTGCGGCAACCCGCACACGGGGATCACGGCCAACGACGCGCTGATGGAGCTGCTGTTCATGATCGACGCGGCCGTCGGCGCCTCGGCGCACCGCGTGATCGCCGTCACCCCGTGGTTCGGCTACTCGCGCCAGGACAAGAAGTCGGCGCCGCGCGAGCCGATCTCGGCGCGCCTGGTCGCACGCATGCTCGAGTCGGCCGGCGCCGACCGGGTGCTGACGATGGACCTGCACGCCGGCCAGATCCAGGGCTTCTTCCAGAAGCCGGTGGACCACATGACGGCGCTGTTCATGCTCACGCAGTACTTCGCCGACCTCGGACTGCCCGACCTCGTCGTCGTCGCGCCCGACGCCGGGCGGGTAAAGCTGAACAAGAACTTCGCCTCCAAGGTCGGCGCCGAGCTGGCGATCCTCGACAAGGAGCGCCCGGCTCAGCAGGTCGCCGAGATCGGCTACGTGATCGGCGACGTCAAAGGCCGCAACGCGGTGATCGTCGACGACATGATCGACACCGCCGGCACGCTCTGCGCGGCCGCGAGGACGGTCAAGGAGGAGGGCGCCGCGACGGTCTACGCCGCCGCCACGCACGCCGTCTTCTCGGGCGCCGCCTACGAGAACCTGAGCACCTCGCCGCTGGAGCAGATCGTCGTCACCGACACGATCCCGGTCGGCCCCGGCGCGCCGGCGAACGTGCGCGTGCTGCCCTGCGCCGAGCTGCTGACCGACTCGATCCGCCGCATCTTCGTCGACGACTCCGTCAGCGAAGTGTTCGGTGGCGAGAACCAGCTGTTCTGAGCGTCCTGCGGTGAAACGCGTCGTGCTGATCGCCCTCGGCGTGCTGCTGTTCCTCGCGATCAGCGCAGCCCTGGCGCGCTTCCTCACGCCCGACAACCTCGAACGCGAACGGGACGTCACGCTGATCCAGGCCGAGGCGAAGGGCGACGCGGCGAGCATGATTCGCCAGCTGCACGGCTGCGCGGCCAACCCGGCGTGCATGAGGACCCAGCGCGAAAACGCTGCCGACCCGCGCCTGCGCCGTGCCGGTGAGGTGAAGATCCTCGCGTTGAACTCGGCCACGGCCAACTCGCCGGCGGGCGCGACCGGGCGAACGCGGGTTGCGTGGACCGTGCTCGGCAAGCTCCCCGTGGTTCAGTGCATCGACGTGAAGCGCACCGGCAATGCGCTGACCGGCGTGCACGTGACGCTGCTCGCGTTGAGCAGGCCGATCGACAACGAAGGCAATTGCTAGCCGATCGATCGCCGGCGGATTGCTAGAGTCCACAAGCTTCCGATGGCCAACGACAGCACAAAACTCGAGGTTCGCAGCCGCGGCGCGGAGGGCTCGCGCGCGGCGCGGCGCCTGCGACGCACCGGTCGCGTTCCCGGCGTGCTCTACGGCGGCAGCGGCGATTCGCTCGGCTTCGACGTCGATGCACGCGAGCTGCGCCTCGCGCTGGCCCGCTCGGGCGCCGTGCTCGACCTGAGCATCGACGGCGCCAAAGCGACGCCGGTCGTGCTCAAGGAGCACCAGCGCGACCCGGTCCGCGGCGAGACGGTCCACGTCGATCTGCTGCGCGTGCGCCTGGACCAGGCGATCCACGCGGTCGTGCCACTCGAACTGACCGGAATCGACGAGTCCCCAGGCGTCAAGGAAGGCGGCATCCTCGAGCAGATCATCCGCGAGCTGAACGTCGAGGCGCTGCCGACGGCGATCCCCGAGGCGATCGTGCACGAGGTCGGCGAGATGCAGATCGGCGACACGATCGGGCTCGAGGCGATCGCGATGCCCGACGGCGTGGCGCTGCTCGACGAGGTCGAGGAGGCAACTGTCGCCACGCTCTCACCGCCGAAACTGCAGGCCGAGGCGGAGGAGCTCGAAGCCGAGACCGAGCTGATCGGCGAGGGCGAGGAGGGCGCCGAGGCGGCCGAGGGCGAGGACTCCGGCGGCGGCGAGGACTCGGGCGGCGAGGAGTAGTTCCCCCTGCGACGGCCATTTGGTCGTGGAGGCAGGGGCGGTGGCGCGGACGGCGGGTCGATCGACTGGCTGATCGTCGGACTCGGCAACCCCGGACCGGAGCACGCCAAGACTCGTCACAACGTCGGCTTCATGGTGGCCGAGGAGCTCGTGCGCCGCTGGGATCTGGGCCGCGGCAAGGATCGCTTCAAAGGGCGCATCGCCGAGGGGCGCGTCGGGGTGCCGAGCGCCATTGGTGAAAGCGCAGCGCGGCCGCGTGTTGCCGTGCTCTGCCCGCAGACCTACATGAACGACGCGGGGCGCTCGGTCGGCCCCGCACGCGGCTCCTACAAGCTGGCGCTCGAGCGCGTGCTGGTCGTGCACGACGAGATCGACCTGCCGTTCGGCGAGGTGCGCGTGCGCACGGGCGGCGGGCTGGCCGGGCACAACGGCTTGAAGTCGCTCAAGCGCGAGCTCGGCAGCGGCGACTTCACGCGTGTGCGCGTCGGCGTCGGGCGTCCCGACAGCACCGATCCGGAGATCGTCTCCGCCTGGGTGCTCGGCCGCTTCCGCGAGGGCGAGCAGGCCGTCGATCAGCTGATCGGGCACGCCGCCGATGAGGTGGAGCGGCTCGTGCTGAGCACCGGCGAGCCCGGCTGAGCACCGGCTGCGCGCGCATCCGGACGGCGCGGCTTGCAGCCGCGTGCCTGCGCCTGAGCAGCGGGTGCGCGGCTCTATTGTGTGAGCGCCACGCAGATGCCGCTCCGATCGCTCCTCTCCCATCTAGAAGAAGACCCGGCCGCGCAGGCGCTTGCCCGCGAGGGCGGCCGCGCGTTCGTCTCCTCCTCGCTGCGGCCGTACGCGATCGCCGCGCTGACCGACGGCGATGCGGCCGCACGCTCGCGAGGCCATCTGATCGTCGTCGGCGACGACCGCGCGGCACGCGACCTGGCGGCGGACCTGCGCGCGTGGCTGGCGCCCCGCCGCGTGCGCTACTACCCGACGCGCGGCGTCACCTATGAGTCGCACCTGACGCCGCCGCCGCACCTCGTGGGTCTGCGCATGGCCGCACTCGACGCGCTGCTCGGCGAAGGCGCCGAGTGCGGCGCTCGCGACGGCGCGGCCGGCGAGATCGCGGGGGCAGGGGACGAGGGCGGACCGGTCGTCGTCGTCAGCGCAGTGGCGCTGTCGGAGAAGGTGCCCGATCCTGCGCTGCGCCCGCACTCGTTCACGCTGCGCGTCGGCGAGCTGCTCGACCTCGACGAGTGCGCGGCACAGCTCGTGGGGGCCGGCTACGAGCGCGTCGAGCAGGTCGAGGAGCGCGGCCAGTTCGCGATGCGCGGTGGCCTGCTCGACGTCTACCCGGCGACCGAGGAGCGCGCCGTGCGCGTGGACATGTTCGACGTCGAGATCGAGTCGCTGCGCTGGTTCTCGACGTTCACGCAGCGCTCGCTGGGCGAGGTGGCGGAGATCGAGATCGCGCCGGCGGCCGAGCTGGCCGAAGAGCACCGCGCGCTGGCCGAGATCGCGGGCGAGGAACTCGCCGCGGGGACGGCGAGTGTGCGAAGCGCCGAGGACGGCGAGGGTGGCGTCTCGCGCCCGGACATCGCCGAGCTGCTTCCGGTCGAGCGCTTCGGCGCGCTGCTCGATTTGATCGGGGCGGACACGCAGCTGCTGGTGGCGGCGGAGGAGGAGCTGGCGCCTGCTCTCAGCGATCACTGGAGCGACGTGTGCGCGGCGTTCGGCGACGAGGATGCCCACCACCTCTACGTGAGTCCCGACAGCGTGCAGTCGGCGCTGAAGAAGCGGACCCGGATCTGGCTGTCGGCGATCTCGGCCGATCAGCCGATCGAGCTGCGCGCGCAGGCGGCGGACACGATGGCGCGCTCGCTGGCCGAGGCCGAGCCGGAGCTCGAGAAGCTCGTGCGCTCGGGCTACCGCACCGTCGTCACGTTCCCCCGGCGCGGTGAGGGAGAGCGCGCGGCCTACAACCTCGCCCGCGTGAAAGCGAGCTGGCTGGGCGAGGGCGTCGACGCGGGCCTCACGCCGCAGGAGCCATCGCTGCGCTTCGCGGCGGCCTCGTTGCGCGAGGGCTTCGTCGCGCCGTCGCTGAAGCTGGCGGTGTTCCCCGAGCACCGGCTGCTGCGCCGCCGCCGCGCCGAGCGCGGCGGCGCCGATCGGGCGGGCGCGGGCGGGCGCGCCGGTCCACGGCGCGGAGCCCTGCGCTCGTTCACGGAGCTGCGCGCGGGCGACGTGGTCGTGCACGAGGACCACGGCGTGGCGCGCTTCGCGGGCTTCGAGACGCGCACCGTGGCGGACGTCACGCGCGACTACCTGTACCTGGAATACCAGGGCGACGATCGCGTGTTCGTGCCGGTCGACCAGCTCGCGAAGATCTCCCGCTACGTCGGTGCCGGGGGCGAGAACCCGCCGCTCTCGAAGCTCGGCGGCACGCGTTGGGAGACGATGAAGGCGCGCGCGCGGCGCGCGGCGCAGGAGCTCTCGGGCGAGCTGCTCACGCTGTACGCCGAGCGGCGCAGGCGCACGGGCCACGCCTTCGCCGAGGACTCCGACTGGCAGCGCGAGTTCGAGCAGGCCTTCGCCTTCACCGAGACGCCCGACCAGCGCGATGCGATCGAGCTGACGAAGGCCGACATGGAAGCGCCGCGTCCGATGGACCGGCTGATCTGCGGCGACGTCGGCTACGGCAAGACCGAGGTCGCGCTGCGGGCGGCGTTCAAGGCGGCGCAGGACGGCAAGCAGGTGCTGATGCTCGTGCCGACGACGATCCTCGCGCTGCAGCACTTCGGCACCTTCTCAGAGCGCCTCGCGGACTACCCGATCACGATCGACCACGTCTCGCGCTTCCGCACGCCCGCCGAGCAGAAAGAGGCGATCAAGGGCTTTGCCGAAGGGCGCATCGACATCCTGATCGGCACGCACCGCGTGCTCTCGCGCGACGTGCGCGCGAAGGACCTCGGCCTGTTGATCGTCGATGAGGAGCAGCGCTTCGGCGTCAAGCAGAAGGAGCTCCTGCGCCAGCTGAAGCTGCGCGTGGACGTGATCGCGATGTCGGCCACGCCGATCCCGCGCACGCTGCAGATGTCGCTGGCCGGGCTGCGCGACATCTCCGTGATCGAGACGCCGCCGGAGGGGCGGCGGCCGGTGAAGACCTACGTCGGCGAGTACGAGGAGGAGCTCGTCAAGCGCGCGATCGTGCGCGAGCACGAGCGCGGCGGGCAGGCCTTCTTCCTGCACAACCGCGTCGAGTCGATCGAGGAGACGGCCGAGCGCTTGCGCGCGCTGTGCCCGGGAGTGCGCTTCGCCGTCGCCCACGGGCAGATGGGCGAGGGCGAGCTGGAGACGGTGATGCTCGACTACCTGCGCGGCGGCGCAGACGTGCTCGTGTGCACGTCGATCATCGAGTCGGGGATCGACATCCCGCACGCCAACACGCTGATCGTCGAGCACGCCGACACGTTCGGGCTGGCCCAGCTCTACCAGATACGTGGCCGCGTAGGGCGCAGCCGCGAGCGCGCCTACGCCTACCTGCTCTACGACTCCGCCGCGGCGCTGACCGAGGAGGCTGCACAGCGCCTCTCGGCGCTGTCCGACTACACCGAGCTCGGCGCGGGTTTCAAGATCGCGATGCGCGACCTGGAGATCCGCGGCGCCGGCAACCTGCTGGGCGACGAGCAGTCCGGGCACGTCGCGGCACTCGGCTTCGAGCTGTACATGCAGATGCTCGACGAAGCCGTCCGCACCGCCGAGCGCGAGGCGGGCGCTGCAGCGGACGGCGAGGGCGCCGAGGCCGAGCGGCCCGATCCGGTGCGCCTCGACGTGAACGTCGACGCGTATGTGCCGGCCGACTACATCCCCTACGAGCAGGCCAAGATCGACGTGCACCGTCGTGTCGCCGGTGCGCTCGAGGTGGCCGACGTCGAACAGCTGCGCGAGGAGCTCGAAGACCGCTTCGGTCCTGTCCCCGAGCCGCTGGCGAACCTGCTCGCGCTGCAGCGCGCGCGGATCAAGTTCGGCCAGGCCGGCGCGCGCACGGTGAGCTTTCACGGCGATCGGCTCGCGGTCGTGCCGATCGCGCTTGACTCGCGTCGGGCCAAACGCCTGCGCGAGGAGCTGCCGGAGGCGATGTACGAGTCGGGACGCTCCCAGATGTCGATGCGCGTCGCCAAGGACGCGAGCGAGCGTTTTCCCTCGGTCGTGCGTGCGGCCGACGTGCTGCTTGCCGTGATGCGTGAGGCTGCGTGAGGCGAGACGGCGGGCGCCGAGGAGCCTGCGCCTGCGTTTAAGTTTTCCTTTAGCAACTCGTTACGCACGCCTTTGCACGTTTCCGCTAGAGTGCCCGCGTCGTGCCCAGAGCATTCCGAATCACCGCGGCGCTTGGCGCCGTTTTGTTTGCCATCGTCGGCTTTGCCGCGTGCGGCGGCATTCCCGGAGATGCGGTCGTAACGGTCGACGGCAAATCGATCAAGAAGGACACGTTCGACCACTGGATGGGCGTGGCCGCCGCTTCGAGCGCCACCACGCCGGGCGCGAAGCCGTCGATCCCGGACCCGCCGAAGTACACCCAGTGCATCGCTCGCACGAAAGCGGCGACGAAAACGGCCAAGGGGCAGACGCCCCCCACCGAAGCGGCGCTCAAGTCTCAGTGCGAACAGCAGTACAAAACTCTGCAGCAGGAGGTGCTCGGCTTCCTCATCTCCTCCTCCTGGGTGCTCGGTGAAGCAAGCTCACTCGGCGTCAAGGTGACCGACAAAGAAGTCAAGAAGCAGTTCGAAAAAATCAAGAGCCAGCAGTTCCCGAAGGCCGCGGAATTTGAAAAATTCCTGAAAACGTCAGGCCAGACGGTGTCGGATCTGCTGCTGCGCGTGAAGCTCAACCTGCTCTCTTCGAAAATCCAGCAGAAGATCGTCAAAGAGAAGTCAAAGGTCAGCCACGCGGAAATCGAAAAGTACTTCAAGAACAACCCGAAACGATTCGGCGTAGCGGAAAAACGCAACCTGCTGATCATCCTCACGAAGACCGAAGCGCAGGCCAAGAAGGCCAAGCAGGAAATCGAATCGGGCAAGAGCTTCGAAAGCGTCGCCAAGCGCGTCTCGATCGACCCGACGAGCAAGTCCAACGGCGGCAAGCTTCCGGGTGTCGTCAAAGGCCAAGAGGAGAAATCGCTCGACACGGCGGTGTTCTCGGCCAAGAAGGGCGTGCTCACCGGCCCGGTCAAGACCCCGTTCGGCTACTACATCTTCGAGGTGCAGACGGTCACGCCGGGCAGCCAGCAGACGCTCAAGCAGGCCGAAGGCTCGATCAAATCGCAGCTGACCGCGACGCGGCAGCAGTCTGCGCTGAGCAAGTTCGTAAAAGAATTCAAAAAGAAGTGGATGGCCAAAACGGACTGTCGCGCGGGCTACACGGTGGCCGACTGCAAGGGCTACAAAGCACCGAAGACGACGTCCACGGCCTCGCCTGGCGCGGCGACGACTCCGCCGGCGACCACCTCGACGCCGGCAACGACGTCCTCCACCAAGACCAAATAGGCGCGGCCCGAGCAGTGCCGGCAACGCGGACCGGGGCGGCGCTCCGCGCAGGGGAGGGGCACGCGGCATGAGCGAGATCGAGCGCATCCACGCGCGTCAGATCCTCGACAGCCGCGGCAACCCGACGGTCGAGGTCGAGATCGGCCTGCGCTCGGGAGCGCACGGCCATGCAGCCGTGCCCTCGGGGGCCTCGACGGGCGAGTTCGAGGCGACCGAGCTGCGCGACGGCGGCGAGGCCTGGGGCGGCAAGGGCGTGACCCGCGCCGTGGCCAATGTCAACGGCGAGATCGCAGCGGCGACGGCCGGGCGCGACGCCGCCGACCAGCAGGGCCTCGACGAGTCGCTGATCGCGCTCGACGGCACGCCGAACAAGTCGCGCCTGGGCGCCAACGCGATCCTCGGCGTCTCGCTGGCTGCGGCGCATGCGCAGGCGGCCGAGGAGGGGATGGCGCTGTGGCGCTACCTCGGCGGGGAGGCGGCGCACGTGCTGCCGGTGCCGATGATGAACGTGCTCAACGGCGGCGCCCACGCCGACAACAAAGTCGACTTTCAGGAGTTCATGATCGTCCCGTGCGGTGCGCCGAGCTTCTCCGAGGGCCTGCGCTTGGGCGCGGAAGTGTTCCACGCGCTGAAGGCGACGCTGCACGAGCGCGGCCTGAGCACGGCCGTCGGCGACGAGGGCGGCTTCGCCCCGGACCTGGCGTCGAACGAGGAAGCCCTGAAGATGCTCGTCGCCGGCATCGAGGCGGCTGGGCACACGCCCGGCGAGGACGTCGCGATCGCGCTTGACCCGGCCGCGAGCGAGCTCTATCGCGACGGCTCCTACGTGCTCGAGCACGAGGGCCGCACGCTGAGCGCCGACGAAATGGCCGACTACTGGGCGGACCTCGTCAGCCGCTACCCGATCGTCTCGATCGAGGACGGCATGGACGAGGAGGACTGGACGGGCTGGAAGACGCTCACCGACCGGGTCGGCGGCGGGGTGCAGCTCGTCGGCGACGATCTGTTCGTGACCAACACCGAGCGGCTGCGCCGCGGCATCGAGGCCGGCGTGGCCAACTCGATCCTGCTCAAGGTCAACCAGATCGGGACGCTCTCAGAGACGCTCGAGGCGATCGCGATGGCGCGTGAGGCCGGCTACACGGCGGTCATGAGCCATCGCTCGGGCGAGACCGAGGACGTGACGATCGCCGACCTGGCCGTGGCGACGGGCTGCGGACAGATCAAGACCGGTGCCCCATCGCGCTCGGATCGCGTCGCCAAGTACAACCAGCTGCTGCGCATCGAGGAGCAGTTGGGCGCCGACGCCGAATTCCCCGGCCGCTCCGTTTTCCGCTAGCCCGGGCAGGAGGCGGGCGATCGGCCGCGAATGCGGTTGATGATGCCCGGAGGCTTTGCCCCATCAGCTCGTGCCGGCGCCGCCGCGCCGTCGCGAACGCGCACGGCCCGCGGACGATCGGCGCGCGCCAGTGCGCAGGGAACGCTGCCGCGCGTGCGCTGGGATCGCGTGGGGCGCCTGGCGATGCTGGTCGTGCTGGCAGTGCTGCTGTACCTCTACCTGAGCGCCGGCATCCGCATGCTCTCGACCTGGCATCAGTCGCGCCACGACAGCGCGACGGTGGCCACGATGGAACGCGAACACACGGCGCTCGTGCGCCAGCGCGAATCGCTCGGCAGGCAGGGAACGATCGAAGCGCAGGCTCGTGACCTCGGCATGAAGAAGTCCAACGAGCGCCAGTACGTGATCCCGAACCTGCCCTCGAACTGAGCGCCGCGCGCCGGCAGGCGGAGAGCGCGCGCCGCGCGGGCAAGGCGCGTTCGAGACGGCTGCGGCGCTGCTAGCCTCGGCCGGTGTCCTTCGAGAACGCCAACTACCAGTGGCAGCAAGGCGAACGGAGGCTGCGGGCCGAGCCCGCGGAGCGCCGTCCGCGCCTTGAGCGCGTGACCGAGGCGCTCGTGGCGGAGCTGCGGCGCAGGCTCGGCGGGCGCTTCTCCTCGGAGGAGCTGGTGGCGCTGTACGAAGGCGGCACGGCCTGGTGCTTGCCGGTCGCGATGAAGGTCGCCCCGGAGGACCCGGGAGCGTGGGAGGCCGGCGTCGTGGTCGACGCGGCGTTCGCGCGATACCTGCGCGAGGCGGCCGACTATGCCGGCGGGCGCAGGGAGATCCGGGCCTGAGCCCGGTCAGCGCCGGGCCGAGAGGTCCTAGTCGTCCTCGGCCGTGCGGCGGATGATGATGCAGTCCTCCTCGACGGCAACCTCGACCGGGCGATGGCCGGCCCAGTGCTCGGCGTAGATCGGGTTGTCCTGGATCGCCGGGTCGAGCCACAGGCCGTAGCCCTCCTCGCCGTGATCGAAGGTCCCCTCGAGCGGGCCTGAGTTCCCGCCGCCCGAGCGCGATCCGAGCACTCTGCGGCCGCGACCGCCGCGTCGGCGGCGCGGGCGTGCACGGGGTCCGTCGTCATCCTCCTCAGAGCCGGAGTCCGGTTCCTGCGCAGCCTTCGCCTCGGCCTCGGCCCTCGCGCGCTCGGCCTCGAGCTCGGCGGCCTCGAGCTCGGCGGCGATCAACGCGTCGTCCTCGGCGCGCAGGTCGATCTCATCCGGATAGTCAGATGCCGTCGTGGCCTCCGTCGCGTCCTCCTCGACCAGATCGTTCTGGCGCTTGAACTGTTCGATGTCGCGCACGCTCACCTCGAGCTGGTGGGCCACCCAGGCGTCCGTTCGGCCCTGGCGCACCCAGGCGCGGATCTGGTTGAGGTTGGGCCGTAGGGATTTACGAGGCATCGACGGCCCGGGAGACTAGCGCATGCAGCCAGCGACGAGTCGCATGAGGCGAACCCCGGCCGGCGCCTTCGACCCCACGCGCCGGCGCCGAGCAGTCGGGAATCGAGGCTCGCTTTCCCCCGGTGCTCAGACTATGCTTGGCGCACCGGCGGTCGGGGGTGGCGCCGGGTGAGCGGCCAACAGGAAGGTGCACTGAATGCTGGTTCTGACGCGCAAGTCCAACCAGAGCATCATGATCGGCGATGACGTGGAGATCTCGGTGCTCTCGGTCATGGGCGAGAAGGTGCGTATCGGCATCCAGGCGCCGCAGGAGATCCCTGTGTTCCGCAAGGAGATCTACCTGGAGATCCATCGGGAGGACGGCCCGCTGGACGGGTCCGTGACCGATGACGCGGCGCGTGCCGAGGTCAACGACGCCATCAGCGAGCTCGGCGAGAGACAGCTAGCCGCTTCGCGCCGCTCAGCGGCGTCAGCCCAGCAGCAGGTACAGCGTGCGGAACATCACGACCGTGACGATCGCGGCGGTCAGGATCAGCGTCAGGACGAGCAGCACGAAGCGCACGGAGCCGCGCTTGTGGCGGCGCTCGACCTCGCGTTTGCGGGTGCGCTGCTCGGCGGTGCGGCGCAGCGAGTCGCGGCGGTGGCGGTCGAGCGAGATCTCACGAGCCATCGCGCGCTCGAACTCGGCGAGGCTCTGTTTCATTTTCATGTCGATCTACTCGCCGCCTGCAGCGGTGCTCACGTGAGCTAGGAAGCTACGGGCGTCTTGCCCTCGGCGCGCTCGTAGACCTGGACGAAGCGCAGGTAGTTCTCGGCGATCTTGGCGGCGCCGGCAGAGCGCTCGATCTTGCCGTCGACGTAGGCCTTCAGCGGATCCCACCAGATCGAGCGGCCGATCGCGAAGCCGACGAAGCCGTCGACGGGTGCGGCAGCCTGCAGCCACTCGTCGACCTTGTCGTCGTCGGCGCCGCGGCCGAGCACGACGCAGACGACGCCCTCGCGACCGCCCGAGCGGGCCTGCTCGGCGAGCATCTCGCAGTCCGAGCGCTCGTCGACGCCCTCGATCTTCCAGATGTCGACCTCGATGCCCGAAGTCCTGGATCTCGGCGATCGCGCGGCGCATCAGCTGCGGGCGCAGCTCGGCGTCGTAGCGGTCGGTGTCGCCGTCGACCGTCTGCAGCTGCGCGTCCTCGGCCGGCACGAGCAGCTCGAAGAGGAACTTGCGATCGTGCTGCTTGAGCCAGTCGCTGAGCCGCTTCAGCTTCTCCAGCTGCACCGTGTTTTCGCCGGCGTCGCCCTCGGGGTTGTAGCGGACGAGCACCTTCGTGAAGTCCGGGTCGAACTTCAGGATGTGCTCGCCGAAGTCCTCGCCGTACTGGAAGTCGAACATGTTCTGGCCCGAGCGCTCAGCCGGCATCGCGAGCTTCAGGCCCTTCTCGTGCGCCTCCTGGGGCACGGTCGAGCCGAACTGCTCGTCGACGAGCACGCCCGTCACGGAGGCCTCGGCGCCCGAGCCGACCGCCTGGAGCATGCCCTCGAAGATCAGGTGCTTGGCGTCGGCGATGATCGCCGTCTGCTCGGCGTCGGGCTCTCCCTGGATGCCGAAGAACTTCTTCTGGAAGGAGCCGCGGTGGTCGAAGGCGAGTATGTAGAGCTTCTGGTCGTATCCGAGAGTCATGGCCTGAGTATCGCAAAGGCGCGCCGGCCGGGGTCGGGAGCCACTTAGAATGAGGCCGGGATGTCACCGGGCGCAGATCTGTTCATCGTCTGCAAGCACTGCGGATCGGAGGTGAGCCCGTACATCACCGAGTGCCCTTACTGCGGGCACCGGCTGCGCCGGCGCGCGCCGAAGCTCCCGCGTGAGGGCGAACCGGCTCCGAGCAGCAGGCGTGGCGTGCTCGGCCGGCTCGGCGCGAGATCGGGTGGGGACGGCGAACGCGAGGCGCTGGCGCCGGCACCGGAGCGCCCGCGGCGGCGGCGCGCCCGTCCTTGCCGTTCGACCGGCTCCGTGGCGGTGCGCCCGTACGCGACGATCGCGCTGGTCGCGGCCAGCTGCGTGGCGTGGGTGCTGTTGCGCGCCGGCTATGTCCTGCGCCGACAAGCTGGTGATCGTCGGGCCGCTGCACGGCGATTGGTGGAAGCTCCTCAGCACGCAGGTCTCCTACCTCAACGGCTGGTACGCGTTCTTCACGCTGCTCGTGATCGCGATCTTCGGCTGGCTGCTCGAGCAGCGCCATGGCCCGCTCGTCGTGCTCGCGCTGTTTTTCGGCGCCGGCGTCGCCGGAGCGCTCGTCGCGCTCGCCGCCTACCCGGTTGCCGTCGTCGTCGGCGGCAACGCCGGTGCGCTCGCGCTGATCGCTGCGTGGGCCGCCCCCGACCTGCGCGACGCGCGCAGTGGCCACTACTACGAGGGCGACCTGCTCGGCGCGGGCGCGCTTGCGGCGCTGATGCTCGCGCTCCCGTTCGCCCGGTCCGAGGCGAGCTGGCTGGCCGGCGTGGTCGGCGGCGCGATCGGCCTGCTCGTCGGTCTCGGGCTGCCGCGCGACGAGCACGCGCCGCACGTGATGCGTTCGGCGGTGCCATCGGGCGGCCGCTTCGGCTGCCCGGTGAGTCACGCCGGTCGGGGGTCCTTATGATGAAGCGGTCATGCCGATGACCAACGCCGTCGTGCTGATCGAGGCCGGGCGCGACGCGCTGTCGACGCTCGGCGGCGAACTGGCCGACATCGAGGGCGTCGCCGAGGCGTACTCGGTGACGGGCGAGTGGGACTTCGTGGCGATCGTGCGCGTGCCCGACCACGAGCAGCTGGCCGACGTCGTGACCGCCGAGATCGGCGGGCTGGCGGGCGTCACGCGCACGCAGACGATGGTCGCCTTCGCCGCCTTCTCGCGCCACGATCTCGAAACGCTGTTCTCGCTCGGGGAGTAATCGGCCGCCGCGATGGTCGCCGTGCCGATCAAGCCCGAGTACGGGCCGACGCTCGGACGCCTGCTCTCGCCCCGCTGGCGTGCCGCTTCGCCGCTGGTGCGCGGCCTCGTGCGCCTGGCGATCCTCGCGCTGATCGCGCTGCTCGTCGGGGCCTTCCTGACGCTCGAGAACGCCCACTACTCACACGGCGGCAGCACGCCGTTCAGCTTCAGCTACCGCAGCCTCTATCGCGTCGCGCCCGAACCGGGCGAGTACGTGAAGCTCGAGCGCCACGGCTCCGGTGGGCGCCTCGAGGATTCCTATGCCGTCGCGCCGCTGACGCTCCCGCCCTACACCGGCGGGCAGACGGGCGAGCTGGCGCTGTTCGCCGCCGGCTACATCGACCGGCTGCGCGCGAGCGATCGCGACTTCGTGCTGCGCGGCGAGGGCAAGACGCGCGTCAACGCCGTCCCGGCCTACCAGGTCGTCTACACGACGGTCCTCGGCGGGCGGGAAATGTACGGGCGCAACGTGCTGCTGCTGCCGCAGCGCCCAGCGTGCGCGCCACGGCGTGAGCATCGTGATGCTCACCTCGCCGACGGCCAACGCACAGGTGACCACGCCCTCGGAAGTGGCCTCAGAGGGCGTGCTGCTGCGCCCGCTGAAGACGTTCACGCTCGGCTGACGGCGCGCGCCGGCCAGGCGGCGCGACGAGCGAAGCTTCAGCGTACGCGGGCGCGCATGCCCCAGTACCGGGCCAGCGCCACCGGAGTGATGCGGCGGCGTGCCGCCAGATGGGCTCGCGTCCTGCGTCGACCGGCGTCTGAACCTGCGGCGGCGCCGGCTGGGCTGGGACTGGCGCTGGGAGTGCTGGGGCCGGTCGTCGCCGGCGCGCTTTCCGTGCTCGGCGTCACCGGCGGCGCCGGCGTCGTTTCGGTCGTCGACGCGGCGCGGGCGTGTCGGAGGTGGGGGTCGTGGTCGCCGGCACCGGCGCCTCGACGGGGGCCGGGGTCGTGGCCGTCGGCGTGCTCGGCTGGGGCTCTGCCGTGGCCGTGCTCGGCAGCTGCGTCGACTCGGAGGTGACCTGCGTGATCGCCGGTTCGGCCGGCGCCGGCGGCGCAGGCTTGGGAGCGGGTGCGACGGGGGCCTTGTCGGCGACCGTCGTCTTCGTCGCCGTGCTCTTCGCGAGCGCGAGGCGTCGTGCGCGTGCGGCGTTCACGGCGGCCGAGCGGCGGTGCACGACGCTGATCGGCTGGGCGCGCTCTTCGACGACGACCGGCTGGGCCACCGGCCGGGCAGCGCTCACGCTGGCCGAGGCCGTGCGCGAGGCGTGACGGTGGTGCGAGGACTGATCGGCCGCCACGCCGGCGCCGACGATCGCGGCGGCGGCGAGCCCGGCGACGGCCTTCGTCGCAAGCGCGCCGGCGCCGACCGTGAAGATGCCCCCGGCGCTCGCTCCACCGGCGCCGGCCGCGGCGGCGCCCGCGCCGACCGTCGCGCCGGCTCCGCCGGCGAGCTGCGCGCTGCCGGCCGAGGCCGAGCCGAGCTTGGCGAGTCCGAGCTTGGCGAGCAGGACCTTTTTGAAGACCAGCAGCGGGCCGACGGGGAGGATCGCGGCGAGCGCGTGGTTGTTCTCCTTGAGCTGCTTCTTGAACGAGCGGCAGCGGTCGCAGCCGCGCACGTGGCGACGGGCCGGGGCGCTCAGCTTGGCCAGGCCCTCGGCGACCTCGCCGAGCTCGAGGCGGACCTCCGAGCAGCTCAGCTTGCGCGCCTCGGCGGCCTCGGCGAGCGAGATGCGCGCGCGCACGAGCAGCGACTTGACCGACGGCACGGTCGTCTCCATCGCGTGCGCGATCTGCTCGTAGGAGAGCGCGTCGATCTCGCGCAGCAGCAGCGCCGTGCGCTGGGTCTCGGGCAGGTCGTGGACGTCGGCGAGCAGCTCGCGGAAGCTCTCGCGGCGGATCGCGCGGTCGCCGGTCGACATGCCGTGGTCGGCGAAGTGGACGTCCATCGAGTCGACGCCCACGGCCGAGGCGCGGCGCAGGTGGTTGAGCGAGCGGTTGCGCGCGATCCGGTAGAGCCACGGGCGCACGTTGATCTCGCGCTCGTCGGCGAGCACGGCGTTGAAGGCGGCCGCGAAGACCTCCTGCAGCACGTCCTCGGCGTCCTCGCGCGAGCCGAGCATGTGCCGGCAGAAGGACAGCAGGCGCGACTGGTAGCGGCTGCAGAGCGCCTCGAACGCGGCGTGCTGGCCGCGGCGCGTGAGCGCGATCAGGCGCTCGTCGGACTGCAGGCGCAGCAGGGGCGTAGGCCCACCGCGCAGGGCAGGGGCGACGCCGGAATGTGAGAGTGCGGAGGCCTCCATACAGGATCCATTACCTCATCCAGACCTAAATACACGCTAACAACGCCCGAGTTGCGGCCTTGTGAGGGAGATTGCAGCTCCCATAAACTGGCTCGGCAGGCTTGGCACGGACGCTGGCCCGGGTGGCGGAACGGTAGACGCAATCGACTTAAAATCGATGGCCATGACGGCAATTGTGGGTTCGACTCCCACCCCGGGCATCCAAAGCACCCTCCGATAGAGTCCGCGCGCATGGCGAGCGAGGGCACGCAGGAGGCGGAGACGGCGCAGGGCGAGAGCTTCCACGGGGGCAGGCTGATCGCACGCCGCCTGAAGGCGCATGGAGTGAGCAAGCTGTTCACGCTGTCTGGCGGCCATCTCTTCTCCATATATGACGGCTGTCGCGAGGAGGGAATCGAGATCGTCGACGTACGTCACGAGTCGACGGCAGCCTTCGCGGCGGAGGGTTGGGCGAAGGTCACGCGCGAGGTCGGCGTGTGCGCGCTGACGGCCGGCCCGGGCGTGACGAACGGGATGAGCGCGATGGCCTCGGCGCAGGCCAACCACTCGCCGATCGTCGTGCTCGGCGGGCGCGCCCCGGCGCTGCGCTGGGGGCAGGGCTCGCTGCAGGAGATCGACCACGTGCCGTTCGTGCGTCCGCTGACGCAAGCTGGCGGCGACGGCCGGCAGCACGGAGGAGATCGCCGGGCTGACCGATCTCGCCTTCCAGGCGGCGCTTGCGCCGCACGGCGGCGCGGCGTTCCTCGACTTCCCGCTCGACTACGTGTTCATGGAGGCGCCCGAGCACGAGGGCGAGCCGGCCGAGGCGATCGCGCCGCGCGCTTCGGCCGAGGCGATCGAACGGGCGGCCGAGCTGCTGCAGCGAGGCCGAGCGGCCGGTGATCATGGCCGGCACGGACCTGTACTGGGGGCACGGCGAGCAGGCTCTCCTGGAGCTGGCCGAGGCGCTGCGCATCCCGGTGTTCCTCAACGGCCTCGCGCGCGGGTGCGTACCTGCCGACCATGAGCTGTTCTTCTCGCGCGCGCGCTCGCAGGGGCTCGAAGTGCGCCGACGTGGCGCTCGTGATCGGCGTGCCGATGGACTTCCGCCTCGGCCTTCGGCGCTGCGTTCGGCGAGGAGACCGAGATCGTCGTGATCGACAGCGCCGAACCCGAGCGCGCGCACCCGCGCGCGGTCGCCGCCGAGTGCTATGGCTCGCTGCCGCAGACGCTCGCGGACCTGCGCTCGGCGGCAGGTGGCAAGGCGCTGCCGACGCACGCTTGGGTCGGCGAGCTGCGCTCGGTCGAGAACGAGCGGCGCGACGGCGAGCGGGCCGAGCGCGAGGACGACCGCGCGCCGCTTCACCCGATGCGGCTGTACGCCGAGCTCGGCGAAGTGCTCGACCGCGACGCGATCGTGATCGGCGACGGCGGCGACTTCGTCTCCTATGCCGGCCGCGTGATCGACAGCTACCAGCCCGGCTGCTGGCTCGACCCGGGGCCGTTCGGCTGCCTCGGCACGGGGCCCGGCTACGCGCTCGCCGCCAAGCTCGCCCACCCCGAGCGCCAGGTCGTCCTGATGATCGGCGACGGCGCCTTCGGCTTCTCCGGGATGGAGTTCGACACGCTCGCGCGCCACGGCGTCAACGTCGTCGCCGTGATGGGCAACAACGGGATCTGGGCGCTGGAGAAGCACCCGATGGAGTTCCTCTACGGGTACTCCGTGGCGGCCGAGCTACGTCCCGAAACGCGCTACGACGAGGTCGTCGAGGCGCTCGGCGGCTACGGCGAGCTGGTCAAGCGCGCTGAGGACCTCAAGCCGGCGCTGGCCCGCGCCTTCGCGTCGGGCAAGCCGGCGCTCGTCAACGTGCTGACGGACCCGACCGTCGTATACCCGCGCAAGTCGAACCTGGCCTAGCCGACGCCGGCCAGGCGCAGGGCGCCACCGTAGAGGATGTCGTGCTCTGAGACCTCGACCTGGTCGAGCCCGAACGCGCGCATGGCTTCGCTCAGCACGATCATCCCGGCGACGATCGTCGGCGCGCGGTCGGGGTGCAGGCCGACGACCTTGCGGCGCCTGTCTTCGTCCATGTCGGCGAGCCGCGCGAGCAGCATTTCGACTGTCCCGAGCGTGAGCGCGTAGCCGTTCACGCGCTCCGGGTCGTAGGGGTCGAGCTGCTGGTCAATCGAGGCGGCCGAGGTCGCCGTGCCGGCCACCGCGATTGCGCGCTCGACCGGATCGCGCTCGGCGCGTGGGAGGCCGTCCTCGAAGTTCTGGCGCACGTCCGCGGCGAGCTTCTGCAGCTCGTGCGGCTCGGGCGGGTCCGTGTGGATGTGGCGCTCGCTCATGCGCACCACGCCGACATGCAGCGAGACGTGGAAGCCGGCCGTGCGGCCGCTGCCGATCACGAACTCCGTCGAGCCGCCGCCGATGTCGATCACGACCGTCGGGACGCCATCCGCGCCCTGCTCGCTGCCGGCGCTCTGCTGGCTGCTGGAGTCGTCTTCCTCCGGGCGGGTGGACATGGCGCCGAGGAACGTCAGCTGTGCCTCTTCGTCGCCGCTCAAGACGCGCGCGTCGAGCCCGTACTGCTCGCCTACCCGCTCGGCGAAATCGGCGCCGTTGTCGGCATCGCGCACGGCCGAGGTCAGCACGGCCATGTTGGCCTCGCAGTCGTGCTGCTCGATCTTGCCGTGGTAGTCGGCCAGCACGTTCGTGACGCGCTCGATCGCTGTATCCGCTAGCGAGCCGTTGGCGTCGACGCCCTCGCCGAGCCGCGTCACGCGCGAGTCGCGCGCCAGCTCCTGCAGCGAGCCCGTGTCCGGGTCGACCTCGGCGATCAGCAGCCGCGTGGAGTTGCTGCCGATGTCGACTACCGCCACGCGCATGGGCGGGATGCTAGAGATAGGCCGGAGTCGGCGAGCGAAAGGGCTGCTATGAGTGAGATTGCCGGGACGGCTTTGGTGACGGGCGCGAATCGCGGCATCGGCCGGGAGGTCGCAAGGCAGCTCGCCGCGCGCGGTTACGAGGTGCTGCTGAGCGCTCGCCACGGCGAGCAGGCGAGCGTGGCGGCGGAGGAGATCGCGGGGGAGACGGGCGCGAGCGTGCGCGCGCTGACACTCGACGTATCCGATCCGGCGAGCATCGAGGCGGCTGCCGAGTCCGTCGTCGCAGACCCCGGCAGGCTCGACGTGCTCGTCAACAACGCAGGCGTCGGGCTCGACTTCGGCACGTCCGGCACCGAACCCGACTTCGACACGATCGAGCGCACGCTGCAGACGAACTTCTACGGCGCCTATCGCCTGACGATCGCGCTGCTTCCACTGCTGCGCGCGAGCGAGCATCCGCGGATCGTCAACGTCTCGAGCGGCATGGGCGGCGTCGCCGAGATGGGCGGCTGGTCGCCCGGCTACCGCGTCTCGAAGGCCGCGCTGAACGCGCTCACGCGAATCCTCTCGACCGAGCTGGCGGACGACGGGTTCCTCGTCAACTCGGTCTGTCCGGGGTTCGTCAAGACCGACATGGGCAGCCCGCTGGGCGCCTACAAGTCGATCGAGGACGGCGCGGCCGGGATCGTGTGGCTCGCAACGCTGCCCGACGATGGGCCGAGCGGCGGGTTCTTCCGCGACGGGAATCCCGTGACGTTCTGAGAAGCGTGCCCACGCGCTTGCGCGGCTTCATCGGCCGCGCCATCTTTGCTACAACGTAAGGAGCGACGCGGGGTGGAGCAGTCTGGTAGCTCGTCGGGCTCATAACCCGAAGGTCGCGGGTTCGAATCCCGCCCCCGCTATGTCACTGGCCCGCGACCGTCCTCAGGGCGGTCGTGGTCGTTGGCGAATGATGGGCAACGCTCAACGTCCATGAGCAGGCCACGCACATTCCTATGTCCTTCGGTCCTCGGCTTTCCTGGGTAGGTCATTGGCGTTAGGCTGCTTGGTCATGTCCCAGATCACGGAATCGGAGCGAATTTCGCGGATCCAGCAGCTGCTTGCCGAGCTACACAAGCTGCCGCCTGAGAAGCACGAGACGGTCCGCATGTCCTGGACTGCCGGCGACCCACTGCTCGACGTCGTCCGCATCGGGGTCGACCAAGTGCTACTCAACCCCCAGTCGCACCGTATACGCGCGCAGCTTCAAGATGACCCAGAGTGGGAGGTCCTGAGCGCCGACCCCTTCAGCGAGCCCGCACAGCGACTGATCGAACATCACGTCCGGGCTGCGCGTAAACCGGAGGATTTCTCCGCACTGAAGGAGTCCCTGCTCCAGGACGGCCAGACCGAACCCGGGGTCATGACGCACACGGGGCTGCTGATCAACGCGAACACTCGCGTCGTCGCGCTACGCGAGGTCGAAGAACCGCTCAAGCGTCTGGTCCGTCTTGCGGTCTTGCCGCCGACCGCCATGCCGGAGGACCTGGCGCTGCTCGAGCTTCGTCTTCAGATGCAGAAGGAGCTGAAGGTCGAGTACACGATGACGAACGAGCTGCTGTTCATCGAGGAGCTCGCTGTCAAGCGCCACATGTCGCCTGCTCAGATCGCAAAAGAGCTGAGGATCTTCCCGGACAGCCCGCGCAAAGGCGAGACCGAGGTGCAGCTGCGGCTTAAGCTGCTCGACTTGGTCCGCACTATGCAGAGGGTGCCGAGTAAGCCACTGGGGCTCACCTTCTTCGACAAAAGGATCAAGCTCGAGCAACTACGCGAGGTGCATCGCGTGTACGCGCCGCTACTGGAGGAGGATCCGGCGGCCGCGAAAGCGCACCTCGAGAGCTTCTTGCTGTCGATCTCCGTCGGGGTGAGTGCTGTTCACCAGATCAGAGAGGTCAACGCGGCTTTCATGAGCTCGTACATGCTCCCTTTGCTTGAGGAGGACGAGGGCATCGGCCACGTTGCCGACGCCCTCGTTGCGCCGCGCGAGGGCGAGGGCGCGAGCGCTTGGCCTTCCGGCGTCGGTCTCCTAGCCGGGCCGAACGCTGACTCTGGCGAGGACGACGGAGCAACGCTTGTCGACACCTCACGCCTTATCGACGTCGTGACGGAGTCCGATAAGCGCGTCGAGGTGCCGGGCACGAACTTCATCGTCGATCAGGATCAGGTCAAGGAAGCGCTGAAGACCGCGATTTCGGTTGGGATCAAAGACAAGAAACGGGTCCAGAAGGATGAGGACCAACTTGCCGCGCCTTCCTCGGCGGTCAAGTCGGCTACTCAGCAAGTGACCCGGGCGAAGGAGGCTCTGGTGGCGGTCCGCGATGACCCGGACTTTGACGACCGCTGCCGCAAGACGCTCGAGGCCGCGTTCAAGAAGCTCACGCGGACGAGCCGCGACCTCGAAGGTGTCCTGGTGAAGGCCGGCATCATCTCGAAGTCCTAGGCATGGCCGGCACGCTTCGCGTTGGCCTGGCGGGCAGTCCACCTCAGGCTCAGTTCTCTCGAGACGGCGAGGTGCCTGACGAGCTGTGGAACGCGCTTGGACGGAACATCGCCCCAGGCGTACCGCAGTACGACGATCGGCAGGTGAGCGTTCCGGTCGAGCGCCTGCTGGCGGCGCGTCGGTGGCTCGCGCAGGCGCTTGAAACCTACGCTTGCGACTTCGACCCGACCGGTGCCGTCGTAGCGCTGCTCGCCCGCAGCGATGCCGAGCATGAGGAGGTGACCGCGGCCCTCAAACGAGCGCCGGATCCCGTTCAGGCGGCAGATCTCCTGGACGGCAGCCGCTTCGTACGGTCCTTGAGGCCGTTTCAGCAGCGCGACCTCGAGCGGCTGCTCGCGCTCTCGCACGGCGCGAACTTCTCCGTGCCAGGCGCGGGCAAGACCACGGTCGCGTACGCCTTGTATGAGGCCGAGCGTCAACGGCGCGGAATCGAGCGATTGCTCGTGATCGCACCGCTCTCGGCATTCGAGGCCTGGATCACAGAGGCAAAGGAGTGCTTTGCACCGGCTCCGGTCGTGCGACCGCTGCAGACGCGACCACGGGTGGGGACAGAGGTTCTACTCGTCAATTACCAGAAGCTCGGCGCGAGGCGCTCCGCTGACATCGCCCAATGGGTTGCGGAAGCCCCCTGCCATGTGATTCTCGATGAGGCTCATCGGATGAAGCGCGGACGCGATGGCGAGTGGGGCGCAGCCTGTCTCGACCTCGCGCATCTCGCGGTGCGGCGCGACATCCTGACGGGCACTCCAGCGCCGCAGCACCCGACTGACTTCGTTGCCCTGCTCAACTTTCTCTGGCCGCAGCAGGCCACGAGGATTCTGCCCGCAGGAGCGCGCCAGCCGGCGCCGACTAGCGGGACGATGCGGCAGCTGTCCGAGCGACTGCAGCCGTTCCACGCTCGCACCCGCAAGCAAGAGCTCGGGCTGCTCAACCCAGAGCTACACGTCGAGCTAACCGAGATGAAGCCGCTGCAGGAGGAGATATACGCCGCGCTGCGGACTCGGTTGGCGCGCGCGATCCGAGCCGGTGGCCGCGACCAGGTGGAACTCGCCCGCATGGGAGCGATCACGATGCACCTGATTCAAGCCGCCTCGAATCCGGGGCTGCTCGCGACCGCGCTCGGCGCCCTAGGTACCCCAGCAGTGCAATGGCCGCTCGAGCCGATTCCCGCCGATTCGGCGCTCGGCGAGCAGGTGCGCGAATACAGCCGACGCGAGATGCCTGCGAAGTTCGACAAGCTCGCGGTGCTCGTCGCCGCGAACTCCGCCCACGGCCTGAAGACGTTGGTCTGGAGCAACTTCATCGACAACCTCACCGAGCTGACGGAGCGCGTGCTGGCGCCGTACGAGCCGGCGATGATCAGAGGCGACGTGCCCCCCGAGTCCAATCGTCTCGGCCAACGCAGCCGAACCGCCGAGCTTCGTCGCTTTCGGACCGACGACTCGTGCAGCGTTCTGATCGCTAACCCAGCGGCAATGTCGGAGGGGGTCAGCCTGCACCAAGAGTGTCACGAGGCCGTCTACCTCGATCGGACCTTCAACGCCGGGCAGTTCTTGCAGTCGCTCGATCGCATTCATCGTCTCGGCCTCGCGGAGAACATCGTCACCCGAATGACGTTCCTCGTCTCGGTCGGGACGATCGACGAGACGGTTGACGAACGGCTGCGCATCAAGTCGGTGCGGCTCTCGCAGATGCTCGAAGATCCTGACCTCGTGACGATGGCGCTCCCGGACGAGGAAACTGGATATGGAGAGATGATCGAGTCCGACGACGTCGAGTCGCTGTTCGAGCACCTGCGCGAGGATGCCTGACGACGAGGGGTCTACGGGCGACCGCCATCGGCTTCCGAGCCTTCATGTCGCACGCGCGGCGCTCCATGTGGCGGCGATCGTCGACCAAACGGGCTCCGCCGTAAGGGACGCGCGGGAGTCCTACTGGCATCACGCAACCGGCGGGACCTTCGCGCCAGTCGACCTCGACCGCGGTCAGCGTCTGCTGGTTGATGTCGGTCTGCTCGTCGAAGTTGACGGCACGCTCATGCCCGTGGCGGATCTCGAGCAGATGCTGGAGGGGACGATCAACGACGCGCTCGCAGTCCTCGGCGAACGCGCGCTCGCCGGCGGTTTGAAGGTCTTGGCTGAGCCGCCTTGCGATTCCTCACAACTGGCGGAGCTCATTCCCGACGCCGCGCGTCGAGAGGAGGTTCTGTTGGCGCTCGGCCGAAGGTTCGACGACGCCCGGCGATGCACGATTGGGGAAATCGGCGAGGAGATAGTAGTGCGCGACGCGCGGCGTGAGCTCCTCACGATGGGCCGCCAGGAACTCGCGCGGGAGGTGCGTCGAGTCAGCCTTCTATCCGATCAGCTCGGCTACGACGTCAGCGCCCCGCGCATAACGGGCGGCAACCGGCTGCTCGAGGTCAAGGCGACCACGGTCACCGGCTCGGGGGCCGTATATCTCAGCCGTAATGAGGCCGAAACGGGTCTGAAGTTCCCGGACTGGGCACTCGTACTTTGCGAGGTCGACATTGAGAAGCGTGCCGGACACGTCGTCGGCTGGTGCGACGCTAGTACGCTCTCCCAACTGCTCCCGATTGATGGACCGAGCAGCCGCTGGGAGCAGACGCAGGTCCAACTGCCCGTCGAGCAGCTCTTGCCTGGTCTGCCGGGCGTGGTTGTCTGATCGGCTCAGCACTCCGTGGTGGGCGGAGTGGCGATTAGTCTTACGGCTTGCTGCGCGAAGAATGTATCCCAAGGCGGAAGTACGGTGGCAAGTCGTGCCTGCAACTGAACAAATTCTGCGTTTCAAGACGCTCGCTGGTCTCGCCCGTGCCTTCCGTCAATGGGCGCGTAGCTGTACGTCGACGTTCGCACCGGAGGTCGACGGAGCAACAGCAGAGGAGCGTCGTGCACTCGGGGCCCTAGGAGCGATTGCGGCGACTGTGGGCGATGCGCATGTCGCGAGCTGGCCCGACTCGGTGCGGCTCTGGGCAGAGCGAGCCCCAAGGTGCCCGGCCGAGATCGCTGACGGCGTTCGTGAGGCACTCGGAACCGAATTGGATCCGCTGACGGTACTCTACGAAGCAAGCATTTCGCGCGCCCACCGACGACGCCTTGGCACCGTTTTCACGCCGGCCCCTGTCGTCAGTCATATGCTCGACCTAGTTGGGAACGTCACGAACGATGATCCCGATTGTGTTGCCGATCCGGGGGCGGGCGTTGGCGCATTCACGATGGCCGCCGCGAGGCGCTGGCCCAGCGCGCGGGTCGTCGCCGTCGACGTCAACGTTGTGACGCTCGGCCTCCTCGCGACGCGGATCGCATTCGAGATAGATACAGAGCCCGCCGACACCGATGTACTTCAGCGCATCGAGCTTCACCACGCCGACTATCTCGACGGGCTCTCTGCACGCTTCGGCGCCGGCAAGGGGCGTCTCCTAGCTCTCGGCAATCCTCCTTACACACGGATACAGGAGCTCCCCACCGAGTACCGCGTGAAAGCGATGGAACTCTGCGGCGACGTTGTAGACAGCGGACATGCAAACCTCGCCGTGCTCTTCCAGGCTGCGACCTTGCGCCATATGCGCGAGCAAGACGCCTCGTGCATGGTTCTGCCAGGCTCGATTGGCTACACGCGTGCGAGTCACGGACTTCGCAAAGCGCTGTGGCACTCAGAGCGGCCGATCGCGATGCATCGGACGCCCGCAACGACGCGCCCGTTTGCCGGCAATTCGGTTCAGGCCACCATCGTCGCGGTCGGCCCCAAGGGTGCGGAGCGATCGCCGGTCCATATGGCTCGGGTGCGTTTTGACGGCGACGCGGCCGTCGTCATTGGGAAGTGGGAGCGCGAGCGTGGGAACAACGAGGAACCGACCAACTGGTTCGGGTCCCAACACTCAGGGAGAGACGACGATAGTGTGCCGCTCTCTGAGCTCGCTGTTGTGCGCCGGGGCGTTGCAACGGGTGCCAATGCTTTCTTCTTTCTGAATGATGAAGAGGCAGCACGACTCCCAGAGGAGGTGGTGACGCCAGGCGCGCTGACGCTGAAACGCTTCACGCGGAAGGAGCTCAACCGCGCTATCCATCGCACCTGGGGCGGTGCTCCGGCTAAGCGCTGGCTGCTCGCGATACCAGAGGACTTCGAGGTTGAGGGCGAACTTAGCGCCTACCTCGCCCAGTTCGAGGCCGACGTTCGCGGACGCTTCCTCCCCTCTCAGAGGCAGCCGTGGTACGTGCTCACCAATCTGATCCGGCCTGATCTCCTCATTGGTCCGCTCTCCAGTAACAGCTTCAAGGTCGTTGTCAACACGGTCCGCGCGGTGCCCTCGAACAATCTCTACGGCATTACGATGCGCAACGGCACGCGCGCCCGTGCCGTTGCCGACTGGCTGCGCTCCGAGGAGGGACAGCGGGCACTCGTGCGAGTAAGTCGCCGCTACCACGGCGGATCGCACAAGCTCGAGCCGGGTGAGCTCAAGCGCGTTTCGGTGCCCGCGGCACTTGCCAACCCGACTTTGTAATGGCCCCGTCGAGTTTCGCGGCTCGCTGGCAGAGGCGTTCATCGTGCCCCTATCATGAGGCGGCCACCTAGCCCATTAGCCTCGCACAGTGTCAGACTCTTTGGCCCGCGGGCTACATGTCCTGGGAGTGTGAGAAAAGATCGCCGAGCGCGAAAGGCGGACGGTTGACGAGTTCAAGAATCGCGCTAACCGCAGCGTAGGCATCTCTTCTCAAGAGTAAATCAGGGTGGTCGCCGGTCTCCATTGCGCGTCGCATCGTACTCTCGCGATGATTGATATTTCGGTAGTGAGTGTAAGGATTCCGAGCCTTGCGGAGTCGATCAAAGAGGCGGTACTCGGCGTCGGAAATAAATCGCTCTGCAGCCGCCTTCTCCAGCAATCGAGCATACGATTCGCTCGCTTTGGTTTCTGGTGCGAGCTCGATCAGGGCGGAGAGCAGCTTCTCTACACACACTTGAGATACCAGTATCGCGGACAAGTCGAGACCGTTGACGTATGCAGACTGGGCCTCCCAGAGCGCATTGGCGACATCGACTCCCCCGAACAACATTCTTCCTTGCTCCGGCTCGCCGAGTAACACCAGCTCTTCGAGTCGTTCGGCGCGCTCGACCAGTGTCTGCTCGTCGCGCTCTTGAAGCCACTCCTCAGTCTGGTGTTGAAGCTTTCTCATTCAAGAGTCCTCTGAGTCTCGTATCCAGCAGCACGAAGAGTCGCGAGCGGTGTCATCAGTGTGCGTGGAGTCAGTCCGAGCCCCTGAAAGCCGAAGCGCTCGTAGAACCTTGCCGACCCCTCATCGATTGCATGAACGACTACGGCTCGGACAGCAACCTGCTCCGATGCCCGGACCACGCGCACGAGCGCGTCATTGAGCAGCGTGGCGCCGATCTGCTGACCGTGCCAGCTGACATCGACCGCTAGGCGCGCGAGGACGGCAACTGGGATCGGGAAATGGTGGGATAGCCCCTTGCTGGCCTCGGGCGTCGCTTCGTGATGATCGAGCTGGCCGGCGATGAGCGTGTAGTAGCCGTACACGCGCTGGTCGGTGGTTGCGGCGACGAAGGTTCGTGCGGCGTCTGGACGTTGAGTCTGACCGGCATAGCGCACCAGCCACCGGTCGAGTAGCTCGTTGCCACAGCTAAAGCCCGTGACGTCGTGGCGAGCGGTGTCGAAGCGTTCGGTCCCGACGAAGCCAGCGCTCACGCGTGCTCGCGCAGTTCGCGCAAGCACGCGACCGTGTCCTGATCAACGGCGTCGAGTGCGTCCAGGAAGCGCGCCGCCTCACCCTCGCTGAGCGCGATCCGTTGCTGGTCGGCAAGAACCTCTTGGGCACGCACGCTTGCCGCACGGCGGAAGAAGTCGCTCAGCGTCTCGCCCACCGCCGTTGCGGCGGCGCTGTCGCGCTGCCGCTCATCGTCCGTCAAACGAAGCTCAAGCCGTTGGGTACGCATAAGCCATAATTGTACGGACATCGTACGGCGGCCGCAAGGACAGCCGGCACGGTTCGCGGCAAAGGTCACCGTCACCAGATGCGCTCGTAGACCCAGCGCCGGCCGGCCAAATCCCAAACTCCGGAGAGCCGGATAACGGTCGCGGGTTTGCTCGTCAATTCCTCCCGGTAGATGCACCTGCGACACGCGTCGCGCACCGCCCAACGTCCACGCGGGCAGGCGAGCGTCTCTACCCTTCGGGGACGTGAAGCTCCGGCCCCTGCCGATCCTTGTCTCGCTCGTGGGTGCGTGCCTGATCGGGCTGCTCGTGTACGGCGTCTCCACGCGGTCAGCGAGCCGCACGCTCGACGCGAGCGTTCATGAAGGCAGCCGCCCTATGGCGCCCGACGCCGCGAAGAACCTGCTTGTGCTGGGCGGCAACGGCTCGGCCTCGCTGGTCGCCCAGCGCGGCAAGGTCGTGCTGCTGAACTTCTGGGCGTCGTGGTGCCCGCCGTGCGCAGCCGAGGCGCCGCTGCTCGAGGCCAACGAGGTCAGGCTTCAGCGGCACGGCGCAACTGTGCTCGGCGTCACGTATGAGGATGCCTCCCCCGACGCCGAGGCCTTCGTGCGTCGCTACCACCTCACCTACCCGAACTTGCGCGACACCGAAAGCGGCGACTTCGCCCGTGCGTTCGGGACTGACCGGCTGCCCGAGAGCTTCATCATCGATCGCCGCGGCCGGGTCGTGGCGCTAGAACGCAACCAGGTCGAACAGAAGTTCATCGACAAAGCGATCAAGCTCGCCGAAACGTCGTGAGGCCCACGCGAATGACGGCGACGCGGCTCCCGCCCGCGGACGCCCAGTGGGAAGCTCGGAGTGCACCGGAACCTCGGGCGATGCGGCCTTGTCCCGTTAGGCGCCCTGACGCACCTATATAGGCAGCGGCGCTCAAGAGCGCGCACGACTCCTCGACTTCGCAGCGGAGTTCAAGCTCGGCCTCGCTGAGGACGATGGATGCGTACACAACCTTGGAGGAATCCTGCCCATGAAGCTTCCCCGCCCTCGGCTTACCTATGCCAACGTAGTCGCCAGCCTCGCCCTCTTCGTGGCGCTTGGCGGCGTCAGCTATGCGGCTACGAGCCTGCCGGGAGGCAGTGTGGGGCCCAGGCAGATCCGGACCGAAGCGGTTCGCACCGACAAGCTGGCCGACGGTGCGGTGACCGCCGCGAAGCTGGCCAAGGGAGTCCGCGAACGGCTCGCGCCGGTGGGTGGCGCGCCGGCGGTGACGACGACCACCTCGACGCCGGAAAGCGTCAAGCACGCCGAAACCGCCGACAGAGCCGCGACGGCCGGACACGCCGAAACCGCTGACAGAGCAACCACGGCCGGAAGCGCCACGCACGCCGAAACCGCTGACAGAGCAACCACGGCCGCAAGCGCCGACACGGCGGCCTACGCCGACTCGGCCGGGGGAGCCGCCACCGCCGACCTGGCGACCACTTCCAACGACGCCGAAGCCCTTGGCGGTCAGCCCGCGGACCACTACTTGACCGCCGACTCCGTCCTGGGCTCTGGACAGACCGAGGCGGGCGACTACATCGCCGCCGCGGACAAAGGCCAGGCGGGCACGGTGCTGGTCCAGTTCTGGCCGCACCTGCCCGAATCGCTGCCGGAAGGACACATCATCGTGATCGCGGAAGGCGGGGGGACGGTCCTATGCCCTGGTGCCGGCCAGGCGGCGGCCGGCTACATGTGCGTTTACCAGTCATTCAACGAAGGCATGACCTTTGAATCCTTCATCTCGACGATGCCAGGCTCGATCTACGCCGGACCGGTGAGCGGAGTCATGACCTGGCGGAGCAACCAATCGAACGGCCTGTTGCGGGGCACCTGGGCCTACACCGCGCCGTAGCCGCGAACTAGCGACGTAGCTCTGCTTGTAGCCGTGTGGCAAGGCGGACGGAGGCCTCGATCTCGACTTGGCGGATCGAGACGCTCTCGACGCTGAGCCCAAATGGAACTCCGACGCGCCGGCAGAATGCGATCAGCTCGACGGCCGTGGCGACGGCTTGATCGTAGGACGCATCGAGGGTGTTGTCCGCGTGGCGCAGCTCGTTCTCGATCCAATGCGGCACATCGACACCGAGCCACTGAACGAACTCCAATGTCTTCAGCGAGCCGCAGACCGAGAACGTGAAGACGATCGGCGCTGGCTTGACGTCACGAGCGGCACACGCGTAGTGATAATCGGAGACCAGGTTCTTCGCGGCATTGACGTCATAGATGATCTGGGTGACAAAGAACGAGCAACCTGCCGCCTGCTTCGCCAGCAGACGGACGTGCTCCCCGCGCCCGCGCGTGTGCCGCTCTGGGATCGCGACACCTCCGAGAAGGAGATCCGGGCGCACCTCGGTCCTGAGCTCGTAGGCTCGCAACAGAGAGGTTGCCACCGCCTTCTCACGAGAGGACGCACCGACGAACACCGACAGCGCGTGGGTTGGGGCTTGTTCGCTGAGCCACGAGCGAAGACCTTGCTCTGGATACTTGCTGACAGCGCGGTACACGATGGCCGGCACTTCCAAGCCGACGAGATAGCGAGCGAGGTAGTCGGCTGGGTCCATCGTGGGTAGGAACGGAAAGGGGCGTTCCTCGGGATTGCGGTCGCTCTCGTCATCAATGTCGTAGAGCACGAGGCCGTCGAGGCCCACAGGGCGCAGGCGCTCGAGCGTTTTCGCGGCGATCTGACTGGCTTGCTCCGGTTCGGTCGTCAGGCGCGGTGGGGTCAGCGCGAACAGCAAGAACTCACCCGTCCCCTCGGCGATGCGCCGCTGCAGCTCCACGCGCTGAAGCGTAACCAAGCGCCTATGCACGACGGCTGGGCGTCGGCGGTTGTGAGCTTCCGGTAGCAGCAGCGCCACGCGGATCGCGGTGCGTGCAAGCAGCCGAGGTTGCTACCCCGCGAACGTCGCGAACGTCCAGTGGTTCCCGTCGGGATCGGCCACCGTGAAGTCGCGCGAGGGGTAGTCGACCTGATCGGTCAGGTCGTGTACCACCGGAGCTCCCAACGCGCGAGCGCGGGACATCACGGCGTCGGGATCAGCTGTGACGACATGCAGTGAGCTCGTCCCCGGGCGGCAGGGAGTAGGGCGCTCGCCGGTACTCGCCAGCATGACCCGACCGCCTTCGGGCCAATCAACCTGACAGTGATGGATCGCCCCATCCCGCTCGCCGGCGATCAACAGGTCCTGCGAGAAGCCGATCGCAAGCAACCACTCGAGTAGCGCCCGAGCGTCGTCGCTGACGACGCTCGCCCAGATGCTCGGCTGCCGCTGGCCACTGATCGAGATCGCCATTGGTTTCCTGCTCCAGAGCCTACCCGAGGCCTCGTCCGCCTCTACCGCCACTCGGGTCTCCGAGAGGATCTGCAGCCCTGGCGGCGTGCTGTGGCCTGGGGCCGTCGTTCCCTCCACGCCCTCTGCGAGCATCGCGAGCCATGTCGGGAGAACGACGCCTGCGAGGGAGCACGCCTGCGTCGCGGAGCTTCGCCGAGCGTGTCCAGGTCGTCGATGGAGCTCACGTCACGGCTCAACGCGCTGCCGTTCAGCGACATCGGGACACGCAATGCGCTGCTCGGCGAGATCCTCGGCAAGCCGCTCCCCGACACGGTCACCGTCTACCCGCCCTTCTACTGCGATTACGGCCTCGAGATCGAGTTTGGGGAGCGGGTGTTCGTCAACCAAGGTTGCTCGTTCTCGGACCGAGGCGGCATCAGCATCGGTGACCGAACACTGATCGGCCCGATGGTAACGCTGACCACTGCCGGACATCCTGTCGAGCTTGCCGAGCGCTACGACGGCATCACGCTGGATCCGATCGTCATCGAGGCGGACGTCTGGATCGGAGCGGCGGCCACGATCTGCCCTGGCGTGACTGTCGGCCGTGGCGCCGTCATCGGAGCAGGAACCGTCGTGGCGCAGGACGTGCCGCCGCTGACCGTCGTGACCGGCGCCGGGTTTGTAGAGCGCAAGGCCCTGAAGCCCCTGCCACGCCCGTAGTCCACCGTCCCCGGGCCGTGGGTGGCTGACCTGATCGTCATCGGCCGACGCGCGCCGGCGCGGCGGGTAGTTGCACCGTGACGCGGAGCCCGCCGGCGGCCCGGGGGGTGAGGGTGAGGGTTCCGTCGTGTGCTTGGGTGATGCTCTTGACGATTGCCAGGCCGAGGCCGACGCCTGCGTGGTCGGTGCGGATGCGTTCGCGTCGCCGCGCTGAAACGGCTCGGCAAGCGTGGAGACCAACTGGGGCGTGAGCTTCTCGCCGGTGTTCTCGACGGTGAGCACCACGCGCTCGGGGTGAGCGCTGGTCGTGACCCACACGGTGCCCTGTTCAGGCAGGTTGTGGACGATCGCGTTGTGCACGAGGTTCGTGGTCAACTGCAGCAGGAGCGCGTGTGAGCCGATGGTGGGGGTCATGTCGCCGGAGGTCTCGATCGTGACGCCGCGCTCTTCTGCGAGGGGGAGGAGCGTTTCGGTGGCTTCTTCGGCGATGAGGGACAGGTCGACGTGTTCTCGGGTGAAGGACCGCTGGTCGGCGCGGCTGAGCAGGAGCAATGCTTCGGTGAGGTCGATCGCTCGGGTGTTGACGGCGTGGAGGCGGTCGACGAGCTCGCCGTTGTCGCGGTTCGGATCGTTGCGGGCCACGTCGAGAAGTGTCTGCGTGATCGCCAGCGGGGTGCGCAGTTCGTGGGAGGCGTTGGCTGCGAATCGCTGCTGTTCGGCGACGTGTGCTTCGAGCCGCGCGAGCATGGCGTCGAAGGCGTCGGCGAGCTCGCGGAACTCGTCTCTGCGGCCCGGCAGCCGGATTCGGTGGGAGAGCGATCCGGTCGCGGCCGTGCGTGTGGCGTCGGTGATGCGGGCCAGCGGGGCGAGCATCCGGCCGGCGAGAAGCCACCCTCCCACGAGACCGAACACCAGCAGGAACGCCAGCACCGCGGCTGCCCTCGGAGCGAAGACGTGCAGGAGGCTGGACCGGACGGGAAAGACACCATGGGCGGGCGAGTCGCCGGTGCTCCGAGGACGAGCGCACGGTCGGGGACGTAACGCAGGAGGAACACCCACACGGCGGCGAGCAGCAAGGCGCCGGCGAGCATGAGGAAGCCGGCGTAGCTGAGGGTGAGTTTGAGGCGAACGCTCAAACCAGGGGCTCTATCCACGGTCTCCTCCCTCACGTCCGGTGCCCGGTGTGTGTCGATGCGGTACCCGACGCCGGCCACGGTGGCGATGATCCAGGGTTCGCCGAGGCGTTTGCGCAGTGCCGAGACGGTGATGCGCACGGCGTTGGTGAACGGGTCGGCGTTCTCGATCCCACGCCCGTTCCAGGAGCTCCTCGGCGCTGACGACACCGCCTTCGGCGGCGACGAGAACTTCGAGCACGGCGAACTGCTTGCGGGTGAGCGCGACGTAGCGGCCGTCGCGGTAGACCTCGCGGCGGAACGGATCCAGCCGCAGGCCTGCGATCTCTCGCACGGGCGGCCTGTTGTGGGCGCGCCTGCGGTCGAGCGCTCTGAGACGGAGCACGAGCTCTTGGAGCTCGAACGGCTTGGTGAGGTAGTCGTCGGCGCCGAGCCCGAACCCGGAGGCCTTGTCGTCGAGCCGGTCGGCGGCGGTGAGCATGAGGATCGGCATGCCGCTGCCGGAGGCGACGATGCGTTTGGCGATCTCGTCGCCGGAGGGCCCGGGGATGTCGCGGTCGAGGACGGCGATGTCGTAGGCGTTGACGCTCAGCAGCTCCAGAGCGGTGTCGCCGTCACCGGCGATGTCGGCCGCGATCGCTTCCAGGCGTAGGCCATCGCGGATGGCTTCTGCCATGTAGGGCTCGTCCTCGACGATCAACACGCGCATGCTCCGATGCTCGCAGCCGGCGCATATCGTCGGCGTATCGAAAACCGCATACGTGCTGGCAACACCACGCTGCCTTGACTGGCGGCGTGACCTACAGCGAGCCAGCACGAACAGCAGCCCGCCGTACCCGAGCCGACCGTGTACGGCCGGCGCCGCCGCCGCGTGCTGCTCGGCGCGGTGCTCGCCCTGCTCCTCGTCGCCGCGGCGTTCGCGGCAGCCCGCCACCTGCTCAACGACGAGGGCCGCGTGCTCAACGAGGACCGCGCTGAGCGCGGCACGCACACCGCCTCGGCGGTCAGCGTGGCCGCAGCGGGGACAGGCGGCGTTCGTGCTCGGCGACGGCCGGCCGGCGGCGAGCCCGCACGAGCAGCCGGCCCCGATCGCCAGCCTGGCAAAGGTGATGACCGCCTACCTGACCCTCGAGCGCTACCCGCTGAGCGGCGCGCAGGACGGGTTCACGATCACCGTCACCGCGGCCCAGGCGCAGGCCGAGGCCCAGGACGCCGCAGGACCAGTCGGTCGTGGCGGTGCGGGCCGGCGAGCAGCTGACCGAGCGCCAGCTGCTGGAGGCGCTGCTGATCCCCTCCGGCAACAACATCGCCCGGATGCTCGCCGCCCGGGTGGCGGGCAGCGAGACGCGCTTCGTCGCCGAGATGAACGCCGAGGCCCGCGCGCTCGGGATGGACCACACGATCTACACCGATCCCAGCGGGTTCGATCCGAGCACGGTCTCCACCGCCGCCGACCAGCTGCGCGTCTTCCAGCGGGCGATGCGCTTCCCGGTCTTCCGCCAGATCGTCTCGATGGCCAGCGTGACGCTGCCGGTCGCCGGCACGCTCACCAACTACAACCCCCTGATCGCCGAGGGCTACGCCGGCAAGACCGGGTCGGACTCCGCGGCCGGGGGGTGCCTGGCCTTCTTCACCCACGTGACGGTCGGCGGGCGCCGGCTGACCGCGGTCGGCGTGGTGATGGGGCAGGGGCAGGGCAGCGACACGTCGGCGCTCCTCGCCGCCGCGGGCGAGGCCGCCCAGCAGCTGGTCGACTCCGTCGCCCCGGCGACCCGCGTGCGCACGATCACCTGCGCCTGGCGCGCCGGTGGCCGGGACGAGACGCCGGCAGGCACGCCCTCCGCCGTCGCTCGCTCCCGGTCGCCGCTCGGCACAGAACTGATGTCAACGCACTCACTACCCGCAGGAGAACACATGAATAGAAGACGACGGCCGCTGGCCGCCCTTGCCCTGATCGCCGATGGTCGCCCTGATCAGCGCGTGCGGTTCGAGCGCACCTGCGCGGCACCGGCAGCGGCAGCAGCGGCGGCAACAACACCGCCGCCAATGCTCAGAAGGCGGTGAAGTTCGCCGAGTGCATGCGCAGCAACGGGGTCAGCGAGTTCCCGGACCCGGGCGCGTCGGGCAAGTTCACCATCGATGGGATCGCGAACGGCTCGTCGCTGGACCCGAGCACCCCGGCGTTCAAGCAGGCCATCAGCGCGTGTAAGAGCCTGGAGCCGGCGGGGTTCACGGGCGGCAAGCGGAGCGCCCAGCAGACAGCAGGCGGCCCTCAAGTTCGCCCAGTGCATCCGCGCCAACGGCGTGAGGACTTTCCGGACCCCGCCAACGGTCAGCCCCTCGTCGACACGAATCGAATCCCATCCGCCGCAACGAGCAGTGGTATGAGCATTCTCAACGCCGCGATGCAGAAGTGCAGCGACTGCGGCAGCGGCAGCGGGAGTCCACGCGGTGAGGCGGAAGACCTGGGCGCTGGCCGCAGCGGCCGTCCTGGCTGCCGTAGCCGTCACCGGCGGCGTGGTCGTCATGTCCGGTGCGAAGCAACAGGCCCTGGCCGCGCAGCAGCCGCCGGTGAACACCGCGCAGGTGGAGACGGCAGGACGCTCTCGGCGATGGTCTCCCAGGCGGGGATCCTGACCTATCGGGCGCGATCGGACGGCTCGCCGTACTCCGTGATCAACCAGGCCCGCGGGACATACACCAAGCTGCCCGCGGTCGGCCAGGTGATCTCGCAGGGTCACGTGCTCTACCGGGTGAACGATCGCCCGGTGGTGTTGCTGTATGGCTCGACACCTGCCTACCGGACCCTGTCGGCCGGGGCGACCGGCCCCGACGTGGCCGAGCTCAACGCGGATCTGGTCGCGCTCGGCTACGCCACCCCGGCTCAGCTCAGCCCGACGTCCGCCTCCTTCGGGTCGGCCACCACCACGGCCGTGGAGAAGCTCCAGGCCGCCCTGGGGGTGACCCAGAACGGCACGCTGACTCTCGGCCAGGCGGTGTTCGAACCCACCGCCGTGCGGGTGACGACCGTGTCAGCCCAGCTCGGGGGCAGCGCCCAGACCGGCGAGACGGTGATGCAGGGCACCTCGACCACTCGCCAGGTGCAGGTGGCGTTGAACGCCTCGCAACAGACCAGCGTGGCGGTCGGGGACAAGGTGACGCATCACCCTGCCCAACAACCAGACCACCCCGGGTGTCGTCTCCTCGGTGGGGGCGGTCGCCACCTGCCCATCGAGCTCCGGGTCGGGCGGGTCGGGATCCAGCTCCGCCGCGCCGGGAACGGACACCTGCTCGTCGGGCAGCTCGGGGAGCGCCACGCCGACCATCACCGTGGCGTCACCCCCTCCGACCCGGCCGCCACGGGCACGTGGGATCAGGCCCCGGTGCAGGTCGGTATCACCACCGCCAGCGTGCCCAACGCGCTGGTGGTGCCGGTGACCGCGCTGCTGGCCCGGTCCGGCGGCGGCTACGCCGTCGAGGTCGTCGGCGCCGGCGCGAGCAACCATCTCGTGCCGGTCTCGCTCGGACTGTTCGACGACGCCGACGGGCTGGTGCAGGTCACCGGCTCGGGGCTGGCCGCCGGCCAAGAGGTGGTGGTCCCGGCGACATGACCGCGCACCCCGCCACCCACGCCCGACAGCAACGCGGTCGCGGCCGGCAACGGCTTCGCGATCGGCGATGCAGGGGCGCCGGTGCTCGACGTCGACGACGTGACCAAGAGCTATCCCGGCGAGCCGCCCGTCCAGGCCCTGCGCGGGGTGAACCTCACCATCGGCCAGGGGGAGCTGGTCGGGATCGTCGGCCCCTCGGGGTCGGGCAAGACCACCCTGCTGCAACTGATGGGAACCCTCGACCGGCCCACCAGCGGCCGGGTGCGGATCACCGGGCTCGACGTGGCGACGATGGCCGACGACGACGTGGCCTACCTGCGGGCCACCCGGATCGGGTTCATCTTCCAGCAGTTCTTCCTGGCCGAGCACGCCACCGTGTTGGACAACGTGGCCGACGGGCTCCTCTACGCCGGCATCCCCCTCGAGCAGCGCCGCCGAGCGGGCCCTCGACGCCCTCGACCTGGTCGGCCTGGCCCAGCGCCCCCATGCCCGTCCCACCCAGCTCTCGGGCGGGCAACGCCAACGGGTCGCGATCGCCCGGGCCCTGGTCGGCCAGCCCGCGATCGTGCTCGCCGACGAGCCGACCGGGAACCTCGACCAGGCCACCGGCCAGTCCATCCTGGCCCTGATCGACCAGCTCCACCAGGCCGGCTCGACCATCGTGGTCATCACCCACGACCACGCCATCGCCGAGCGCATGCCCCGCAAAGTCGAGATCCTCGACGGCCAGATCGTCGCCGACACCGGCCCCGCCGCGGCACCGACCCGCGCGCCCGTCGTCGACCGCCCACCCACGACCGCGGCCGGACGCTCGTCGGGAGCGCCGTGACCGACGCGCCCTGACCGCAGCGCTACGCTCTCCGACCTGGCCCGGCTCTCCACCGTCGGACTGCGCACCCGGAAGCTGCGGGCCGGGCTGTCCGCGCTCGGTATCGCCATCGGCGTGGCCGCCATCGTCGCCGTGCTCGGCCTGTCCGCCTCCTCCCAGGCCGGCCTGCTGGACGAGATCAACCAGCTCGGCACCAACCTGCTCACCGTCAGCAACGGCCAGAGCCTCACCGGCGGCACCGCCGAGCTGCCGACCACGGCGCCGGCCATGATCGGCCGTATCGGCGGTGTGCAGCAGGTGCAGAGCACCGGGGCGGTCAGCGGCGCCAACGCCTACCGCACCCCCTACATCCCCTCGGTCGACACCAACGGCCTGACCGTCCAAGCCGCATCCCTCGACCTCCTCCCGGTCCTCGCCACCACCGTCGCCCAAGGCCACTACCTCAACGCGGCCACCGCCCAAGAACCCGTCGCCGTGCTCGGCGCCGCCGCCGCCCAGCTGCTCGGCATCGACCGCATCTACCCCGGCGAACGCATCTGGGTCGGCGGCCAATGGTTCTACCTCGCCGGCATCCTCAAACCGGCCGTGCTCGCCTCCGCCATCGACTCCTCCGTCCTGGTCGGCTACCCCGCGGCAGAGAAGTACCTGGGCTTCGACGGGCATCCCTCCACCATCTACCTCCGCGCCGCAGAACGACCGGGTCAACGCCGTCGACGACCTCCTCGCCGCCACCGCCAACCCGGAGAACCCCAGCGAGGTCAACGTCAGCCAACCATCCGCCGCCCTCGTCGCCCAAGCCGACGCCAAGAGCGCCCTCAACGGCCTGTTCCTCGGCCTCGGCGCCGTCGCCCTCCTGGTCGGCGCGGTCGGCGTCGCCAACATCATGATCATCTCCGTCCTCGAACGCCGCTCCGAGATCGGCCTGCGCCGCGCCCTCGGCGCCACCAGAGGCCACATCCGCACCCAGTTCCTCTCCGAAGCCGTCCTGCTCGGTCTGCTCGGCGGCGCCGTCGGCGTCGCCCTCGGCGCCGCGTCCACCGCCGTCTACGCCCACACCAAACACTGGGCCACCGTCATCCCCACCGAAGCCTGGGCCGGCGGCATCGCCGCCTCCGCTCATCATCGGCGCGGTCGCCGGGCTCATCCCCGCCCTACGAGCCGCACGCCTCTCACCCACCCAAGCCCTGTGGTCCGTCTAGCCCAGCACTGGGTTGCGACGGCAAAGGCAAGCAGTCGCTGAGGAACGCTCAGTCAGCCCACCAGTCTCGCTGACCCTCCACGTCGTCCCGCGGGTTCTCGCCGAGGTTGGGTGCGCCGAACACGAGGATCTCCAGGCCCTCCGGTCCGGCCTCGTACCCTCGCCATGTGCCGGGCGGAACGCGCACGACGTCCCACTTCTCGATCTCGACGATCTCCTCGTCGAGCTTCATCCGCCCGCCGCCGCCCACGACCACGAAGACCTCCTCCTGCTGCTTGTGCGTGTGGCCGTACGGGAAGCGGTAGTCGGGCGGGATGCGCTGGTAGCTCAGGCCGGACTGCTCGAGCTCGAGCGCCTTGCCCGCGAGACGAAACTCCAGGTCCGGCGCGCCGTCGAAGTTGGACCCGACGTCCGCCGCCTCTCTGAGGTTCCTGAGCGTGAACGGCACAGCCGCGATTCTATGGTTCGTTCTGACACCGACCTAACACCGGTCGCTAACTGCCCGAGCGCTCCCGGTGCTTGCACCCCGGCCAGCAGCAGGGCCGGCGCTGCCCTTCTTCCAACTCTTCCCGCGTACGACGGATGCGACGCTCGCGAGTAGTCGTCTGCTTGGCATCCTCGACCCAGCAGATGAACTCGTTGCGGGCCAAGGGCGTGATGTCCTTCCAGGCATCGAGTGCCGTGGCGTTGGCGATCAGCGCCTCACGCAGGTCTCTGGGCAGCTTGTGTACGACCCCACCGGGCACTGTCTGGCCGCTCACAGGTCCATAGTATTTACGCTGGCTACGCTCGCCCTATCCAGGGAGATCGCGAGCGCATTGCGCGACCGGTCAGCCGACAGGCCGCTCATCGCCGTGGAACGTCCCAAGCCGGCCTTAGCTTGTGGCGCTCATGAACCGCGACGTCCAGGCAGATGCCGAGAGCACACCATTCGCGAGGCGCCAGGAGTTCGGTGGTACTCACACTCCACAGGAGCTACCGTGTCAGAGCATGACCGAGCCGCTGCATTTGACAATCGTCTACGAGGACGGCGGCGACGGCTGGATTATGGCGTCGATTCCCGAGGTCCCGGGCGCGCTCAGCCAAGGTCACACCCGACAGGAGGCGCGCGAGAACGTGATCGATGCGCTCCGTGGGCTGCTGCAGTTGCGCTTTGGCGAGCACGCTCTCTCGGAGCCCGCTTCCGACAGCGAGCCGCTGGAGCTGACGATCGCGGCTTGAGTTGTATCGCCGCGGAGAGCGTCGGATAGTCGCCGGCGATGAAGCGACGCGATCTGGAACGCCACCTCCGCGAGCACGGCGTGCGGCCTTTGCGCGAGGGTGGGCGGCACAGTTACTGGGGGTTTGACGCGGAGCGGTCGACGGCGCTGCCACGCCATCGTGAGATCGCATGGCCCCTCGCGCGGACGATCTGCAGACAACTCGGCATTCCGACACCTCGTGGCCCGCGCTGAGGGGCACAGGCTTTGCCTGTAAACCGTCCAACACTCGGCCACCCAGCACGCCGCCTTGTGGAATCATGAGCGCACGCTTCCGATCCCTGAATGGGGGTCCCAAGGAATGAGGATGCGGCCGTCTCGACAACGTGGGTTGACTGGCATCGCGATCGCGGTATCGCTCGTCGCTTGCCCTCGTCGCTGCGCCGGTCACCTCCGCAGCGCCGCATCCTCGGCCTCGAAGATCTCCCCAAGGTGCAAGTGCAGGTCGGCGGCCTGCTCAACGTCGAAGCCGAACCGCTCCCGGCCAAAGTCGAAGTCGCCGGGCTGCCGCCGATCGAAACTCCGTCGCTGCCAAAAGCGGAACTGCCGTCGACGCCGCCCGTCGAAGCACCCAAAGCGCCCGTCGAAGTCCCGACCGTGCCGACAGGGAGCACGCCCCTGCCGACGCCGACCGGCTCCTCGAGCTCGCCCACGCCGACGTCCAGCTCGACCGGCTCCGGCGCGCGTGCGTCCAGTGCCGGCGCCTCGACCGCGAGTGGCGCCTCCGCGCCAACCGCCGGCAACAAGAGCGGCGCCGCGCCCGCAACCGCGCAGATCGGCAAAGCAGCCCACACGGCGACGCGCCACGGGCGCGGCGCGGCCAGGTCGCGCGCCAGTGGAGCACGCTCCGCCGGCGCCGGTGCCACCAAGACCGTCGCAGCGGCGAGCGTGCCCGGCGCCTCGTCCGCCGTGCTCGCTCGAGCCTCCGGAGGGAAAGCAACCAGCAGCAAGCCATCCTCCAGCAACCCGCTCGAATCGATCGGCCGCCAGATCCCGTTCCCCGTTCCCGTGCCCGACTGGAGCAAGCCGATCATCCTCGTGCTGCTGCTGCTCGCGATCCTGTTCGCCGTGCGCTCGCGCCTGGCCACGCTGCGCGCCCGGCGACTGGAGGGACAGCGCGAGACGATGCTGAGCGACCTCGACGACATGCAGGCCGCGCTCGTCCCAGCGATCCCCGAGCGGCTCGGCGGGCTGGCGGTGTCCGTCGCCTACCGGCCCGCCGACGGGCCGGCCGCCGGCGGCGACTTCTACGACCTGTTCGAGCTCGAGCCCGGCAGGGTTGCGATCGTCCTCGGCGACGTCGTCGGCCACGGCCGCCCCGCGCTGACCCAGGCCGCGCTCACGCGCTACACGCTGCGCGCATACCTGCAGGCCGGCCTCGAGCCCCGCGCCGCGCTCGCGCTCGCCGGCTCCGTGCTCGCGACGCCCGGCGAGAAGCGCTTCGCGACCGTCGTCGTCGCGATCCACGACAGCGCCACCGGCCGGTTGACCTATGCATGCGCCGGTCATCCCCCGCCGATCGCGATCGGCTTCGACGCTCCCGAGCCGATCACCGTGTGCTGCTCGGCGCCGATCTGCTGCGACCTGCCGACCGGTTGCCGACAGACGACCATCTCGCTGCCCGAGGGCGCCAAGCTGTGCTTCTTCAGCGACGGCCTGCCCGAGGCGCGCGCCGGCGACGATCTGCTCGGCCGCGAGCGCCTTGTCGAAATCACCCGCGAGCTCGGACCGTCGATCGGCGCGCCCGCGCTGCTCGAGCGGATCCGCAGCGAGGCGACGGCCACGACCGACGACATGGTCGCCTGCATCGTCTCCGCCGCCGCCGTCGCTCCGACCGCGTCCGCCGCTCCGACAGCGTCCGTCGCTCCGACAGCATCCGTCGCTCCCACCGCGGCCGTCGTTCCGGCTTCGAGGGGCGAGGAGGTTTCGAGCCGAACCGTCGGCGTCCAGGTCGAGGAGCTCGAAGTCGAGCAGCACGAGCTCGCCGAACCGCGTGTTCGCTACTTCCTCGCCGCCTGCGGCTTTGACTCCGCCGGGGTTACCTCGCTGCTGGCGCAGGCCGGCGAGATCGCCGGTGGCGCCGGCACCGTGCTGCTGCGCATCGAGCGCCCTCGCTCGGGCGAGCCCACGGGCACCGTGAGCGCCGGTCGCGCGGCTCCCGATGCCGCAGAGTTGAGCGCCGAGCCGATCGCCGGAGCCGTCGGCCCGGCACTGACGTTGGCCACCGCGCGGTAAGCCCCTTCGGGCTAGTCTCGCCTCAGTGTCCGTCACCCATGTCTTCCTCGGCATACCCGTCGTCGATCGCGCCGACGCGATCGACTGGTACACGCGCCTGATCGGCCACCCGCCCGACATGCTCCCCAACGAGCGCGAGGCCGCGTGGCAGCTCGCCGGGGCCGGCTGGCTGTATGTGCTCGTCGACCCGCCACGTGCCGGCTCCTCGCTCAACACCCTGCTCGTCGATGACCTCGACGGCTTCCTCGCCGGCCTCGCCGAGCGCCGGATCGACGCCGGGCCCGTCGAGACGATCGGCGAGGGCGTGCGTCAGGCGATCGTCACCGACCCTGACGGCAACCGGCTCAAAATCGCTCAGCCATCCGGCTGAGAATCCCGCCGGCGCTAAATTGAGAACATGATCTTCGCCCTGCGCTACGTGCTCCCGGCGGCCGGCGCGATCGCCGGCCTGATCGTGATGGCGCTCGGCAGCGAAGCCGAGCTCGAGGGTGGCGCAGGCATCGTCGGCGCCTCGCTCGCGATCTACGCCGTCAACTGGCTCTATCGCGCCGGCGTCGACGGCGACCGCGAGCGCGACCGCGAGGAGGCCGCGCGCGTCTACTTCGACAAGCACGGCCACTGGCCCGACGAGGCGCCCCGCCCGCAGCGTTAGTCGCCGCCCGCTCGCAGCGTCTCGGCCGCGCGAGAACGGGCTAGCATGCGCCGCGTAGCAGCGCGCACCTGAGGAAGGCGGACGCACCGTGCAGCACCCGCTCCAGTGGCTGGCCCAACGCGATCGCGATCTCGCCGCGCTGCGCCGGGCGGGGCGTGCCGCGATCGTGATGCCCGCGATGTTCGCGCTCGGCGACAAGGTGATCGAAAACGCCGCCGTCGCCACGTTCGCCGCGTTCGGCTCGTTCGCGATGCTGCTGCTCGTCGACTTCGGCGGACCGATGCGCGCGCGGCTGCAGGCGCAGCTCGCCCTGGCCGTGACCGGTTGCGCGTTCGTCTGCCTCGGCACGCTCGCCTCGCGCAGCGTGTGGATCTCGGCCGTCGCGATGGCCCTGATCGGCTTCGCCGTGATCTTCTCCGGCGTTGTCAGCTCCGTGCTGGCGGGCGCCTCGACCTCGCTGCTGCTCGCCTTCATCCTGCCCGTGACGCTCGTCGGGCCCGTCTCATCCGTGCCCGACCGCGTCGCCGGCTGGGGGATGGCCTCGGGCGCGGCCATGCTCGCGATCGTGCTGCTCTGGCCGACGCCCACGCGCGGCCCGCTGCGCGCCGCCGCCGCCGGCGCCTGCCGGGCGCTCGCCCTGCGCCTGCGCGCCGACGTCGCCTTCAGGATGAGCGACGGCGATGAGTCGCTCGCCGCCGACCACGACCACGCCGTCGCCGCTGCCCGCGAGGCCGTCGCGGCCATGCGCCGCGTCTTCCTCGCCACGCCCTTCCGCCCGACCGGGCTGAGCACCGACGCGCGGGCCGTCGTGCGGTTGGTCGACGAGATCAACTGGCTCGAGGCGATCGTGATTCATTCCGTCGGCCCCGTCGAGGGTATTCCCGTCAACCACCCTGCGTGCGCCGTCAAGGTCGCCGCCGCCGCCGCGCTCGAACGCGGCGCCGAGCTGCTCGGCATGCTCGGCGGCGATCCCCGCGAGCTGCAAGAGGCGATCGACCGGCTCAAGACAGCCATGCGCGAGGCCGAGACGGGCGCAACCGGCGAGCTGCTCGTACGGCGCAGGCCGATCATGGACGACGCGACCGGCTCCGGCGAGCTGATCACCGCGCTCGACCCGGCCTTTCGCGCGCAGGAGCTCGGCTACGCCGTCTCGATCATCGCCGAGAACGTCGACTTGACCGCGGCCGCCGAGCGGCGCAACTGGATCGACCGCGTGCTCGGGCGCCAGCCGAAGGGGCTCGCCAGCACCGCCTCCGCCGTGCAGCAGCGCGCCGCCGCGCACATCGACCTCGGCTCGGTCTGGCTGCACAACAGCGTGCGCGGCGCGGTCGCGCTCGGCGTCGCCGTGCTCGTGGCCAACGAGACCGGCGTGCAGCACTCCTTCTGGGTCGTGCTCGGCACGCTCTCCGTGCTCCGCTCCAACGCGCTCAGCACGGGCCAGAACATCATCCGCGGCCTGATCGGCACGGTCGTCGGCTTCGTCGTCGGCGGTCTGATCGTCGCGCTCGTCGGCGACAGACACGACGCTGCTCTGGTTCCTGCTGCCGGTCGCCGTGCTGCTCGCCGGGGTCGCGCCCGCCGCGATCGGCTTCGCCGCCGGCCAAGCCGCCTTCACGCTGACGCTCGTCTGCCTCTACAACATCATCCAGCCCGCCGGCTGGAAGGTCGGGCTGCTGCGCGTCGAGGACATCGCGATCGGCTGTGCCGTCAGCCTGCTCGTCGGCCTCTTGTTCTGGCCTCGCGGCGCCGCCGCCGAGCTGCGCCGGGCGCTCGCGCAGGCCTATATCGACAGCGCCCGCTACCTGGCGAGCGCCGTCGACTTCGGCATGCGCCGCTGCGACGCCGATGCCGCCGCGGCCGCCGCCGAGCCCGAGGAAGACGCCGCCCGCGCCGCCGCCTCGGCCCGCCGCCTCGACGACACCTTCCGCAGCTACCTCGCCGAGCGCGGCTCCAAGCCGGCGCCGCTCGCCGAGATCAGCGGCCTCGTCTCGGGCGTCGGTGGGCTGCGGATCGCCGCCGACGCCGTGCTCGACCTGTGGGAGCGCGAGGACGGCACCGTGCCCGGCGACCGCGCCGCCGCGCGCGAGGAGCTGCTCAAATCGAGTGCGCTCGTCGAGGGCTGGTACGACAACCTCGCCGCGCGGCTCGCCGACGGGCGCCCGCCGAACCCGCCGCTCGCACACGACGAAGTCGCCGATGGACGACTCGTCGATGCCGTCGCCAACGACCTGCGCGCGGCCGACGGCAAGGCGACGGCCACTGCTGTGCGCATGGTCTGGACGGGCGATCACCTCGACGCCGTGCGCCGGCTGCAGGAAGTCATCGTCGAGCCCGCGCGCACCGTGGCCGGCTGACGCCGTGGACGAGCCCGCCGCCGACGGCTACGAGACCGTCGCCATCGAGTCGCCCGGCTCTGAGCTGCGCGCGACCTTCGTCCCCCGCGCCGGCATGGTCTGCTGCTCGCTGCGCCACCGCGGCGTCGAGCTGCTGGCGCAGCGCTCAGGCGTGCGCGCGTATGCGCAGCGCGGCGCGACGATGGGCATCCCGCTGCTCTATCCGTGGGCCAACCGACTCGCCGGACTGCGCTACCCGGGAGCGCACGGAGAGGTGCAGCTCGACCCGGCCGATCCGCTGCTGAAGCTCGACGGCAACGGCCTGCCGATTCACGGCGCGATCGCCGGCGCGCTGCCGTGGGAGCTGCTCGAGCGCCCCGGCGCCGAGGCAGATCGCGCCGGCGCCGATCGCGTGCACGCGCGCCTGGCCTGGCGCAGCCCTGAGCTGCTCGCGATCTTCCCGTACAGCCACACCGTGGAGCTCCGCGCGCACGTCGTCGGTACCCGGCTGACGATCGCGATCACCGTGCGCGCCGACGGCGGCTGCGCTGTGCCGGTGTCGTTCGGCTTCCATCCCTATCTGACGATCGCCGGCGCCGATCGCGCGCGACTGGCAGGTCGAGCTGCCCGACGCCACTCGCCTGCTGCTCGACGAGCGCATGATCCCGGTCGCCGCCGGAGCCCCTGTCGAGCCGCGCCGCTTCACCCTCTCCGACGGCGGCTGGGACGACGCGCTCACCGGGCTCGAGCAGGACGCCGCGTTCTCCGTCTCAGCCGGCGAGCGACGGATCGAGGTGCAGCTCTGCGACGGCTTCTCACATGCGCAGATCTACGCGCCGAGCGATCGGGACTTCATCTGCTTCGAGCCGATGACAGCGCCGACAAACGCGCTGATCAGCCGCGATGCCCTGCCGATCGTCGGAGCCGGGGAGACGTTCCAGGCCGAGTTCTCGATCGCCGCGAACCAGGAGAGCCCGGCCTACGACCCCGCCCGGTAGATCAGGTGCGTCACCCCCGGCGCCTGCACCGCCTGCACCTGCTCCAGCGTCGCCCCCGCCCCGGCGCCGCCGTCGAACAGCCGCGTGCCCGAGCCGAGCAGCACCGGCGCCACGCTGAGGCGCAGCTCGTCGATCAGCCCCGCCGACAGGTACTGCCGGGCGATGTCGGCGCCGCCGGCGAGCGCGACGTCCTTGCCGCCCGCCGCCTCGTTTGCCTGCGCCAGCGCCGAGGAGATCCCGTCTGTGACGAAGTGAAACGTCGTGCCCTGCAGCGCCAGCGGCTCGCGCGCGTGGTTGGTCAGCACGAACACGGGCGCGTGGAACGGAGGCTCCTCGCCCCACCAGCCGTTCCACGGGTCATCGCCCCACGGGCCCGGTCCGCCGCCGAACATGTTGCGTCCCATCAGGATCGCCCCGACGTTCGCCTGAGAGCCTTCGACGATCGGCGTGCTCTCGTTGACCACGCCGCCCTCGCGTCCGTGCGGCTCACGCCACGCCGCCAGCTCGAACACCCACTCGTGCAGCTGCATCCCGCCTTCGCCGAGCGGGTCCTGCTCGCTCGGGTTCGGCCCCGCTACGAAGCCGTCCAGTGACATCGCGATGTTGAACTTGAGCATGGCTGTGACTCCCCTTCGTTGGTTCCGTTCGTCGCTCAGGACGTCTGCACGATCAGCAGGCGGTTGCCCTCGGGGTCGTTGAACCAGAACATCGGCGGCACCGGGTCGCCCATGCGCATGACCTCCTCGTCGACGTCCACGCCGCGCGCTTTCAGGTCTGCGTGGTCGGCCTCGATGTCCGTCGTCGAGAGTGCGATGCGCGTCTCGATGCCCGTCGCTTCACCCGGACGCGGCGAGGTCAGCGCGAGCGTCGTCGCGGCTCCGGCCGGCGCCACTTCCACCCAGCGCTCGCTACCGCCGAAGGGGATGTCCGCGCGCAGCTCGAAGCCGAGCTTCTCCGTGTAGAAGGCGATCGCCTGGTCCTGGTCCTTGACCGGGACCATGCACGTGCCCACCTGCGTCAGGTTGGTCTGGGTCTGTGTGTCGCTCATTCCGAGCCTCCGTTCTGCTCCGGGGATTGGCCCGCGCGCCTTCGTGCGGCGCGCGGCATCGTGTGGTTTGTACTGCTTGGACGGGGCAGTCGCTCGAAACTCATCGCTCGCCCTGCCGATCGCGCTCAGGCTCTAGTCTGGCGCGGGTGAAGCAGATCGTCCTCCTGCGCGGCGTCAACGTCGGCGGGCGCAACAAGCTCGCGATGCCCGCGCTGCGCGAAGCGCTCGAAGCGGCCGGCATGGAGAACGTCCTCACCTACGTGCAGAGCGGCAACGTCGTGCTCGACAGCACCGCCAAGCCAGACGCGCTCGCGCGCGCGTGCGAGGACGTGATCGCCGAGCGCTTCGGCATGGACGTCGGCGTCGTCGTGCGCACGCGGACCGAGCTCGCCAAGGTCGTCGCGCGCAACCCGCTTGGCGACGTGGCCGAGCAGGACAAGCTCTACCAGGTGACCTTCTGCTCGGAGAAGCCCGCCAAGGCCGCGCTCGCCAAGGTCGCCGAGCGCGCCGTCGAGGGTGAGCGGCTGCTCGCCCACGGACGCGAGATCTACGCCTGGTTCCCGCACGGCGTCGGGCGCTCCAAGCTCGCCGCGCAGCTCGGCAGGCAGGACCTCGGCGTGCTCGCCACCGCGCGCAACTGGACGACCGTCAACAAGCTGCTCGAGCTCGCCCAGGAGTAGTCACCGGTGCCGAGCACGCAGATCGACGGCCGCCGCTTCGCCTGGAGCGAGCTTGGGCAGGGCCCGCCGCTGGTGCTCGTAAACGGCTACGCCGCGAGCTCCGCCGACTGGGATCCGACGTTCACGGCCGCGCTCGCGCGCACGTTCACGCTGGTCTGCCCCGACAACCGCGGCACCGGCGACTCCGAGCTCGGCGATCCCGACGCGCTGAGCGTCGACGCGATGGCCGACGACGTCGAGGCGCTGATCGACGAGCTGCGGCTCGGCCGCCCCGCGCTCGCCGGCTGGTCGATGGGCGGCTACGTCGTGCAGCGCCTCGCGCTGCGCTCGCCCGCACGCATGAGTGCGATCGCGCTGCTCGCCACCGGTCCCGGCGGCGGTGCCGGCGTGCCCGCCGAGCCGTATGCGTGGGGGCGGCTGACCGACCACTCCGGCACGCCGCGCGAGCAGGCCACGCGGCTGATCGCCCTGCTCTTCCCACCCGATGTGGCCGTCGAGATCGACGCGCAGTTCGGCGAGATCGTCGCCGAGGCGCGGGCCGCCTTCTCGCAGCAGGCGCTCGCCGCGCAGGAGCGCGTGCTCGCCGCGTGGCAGGCCGAGCCGCAGCCCGCGCCAGGCGACGGTGCGCCGCCGGCGCTCGTGATCGCCGGCGAGCTCGACGTGATCGCACCGCCCGGCAACGCCGACGCGCTCGCCGCGCTGTGGCCCGACACGCAGGTCGAGCGGATCGCCGGCGGCGGTCACGCCTTCATGGCGCAGGAGCCCGAGCGCGTCGCCGCGCTGATCGCCTCGTTCGTGTCCGCCAACGGCCGCTGAGCAGCCGCGCCGGCCGGCCTCGGACGGTCAGCTGCCGCCTTGGTCCGCGCTGAGGCCCTCGAGCGTCAACTCCGTCTCGATCGCCGCGCGCAGGCGCCGCAGCGCGTCCCCGCGGGCGCGCAGCTTGCTCGCCGCGTGCGCGCGCGCGTCGAGCTGCGACAGCATGCGCGCTGTCTCGAGCGCCGCCTCGTGCAGCTGCTCGGCCGGCACGACGCGATCGAGGAAGCCCGCCGTCACCGCCTCCTGCGGGCCGTAAATGCGCGCGCTCGTGACCGCCGCGTCGAAGTGTGGCGGCGACAAGCGGTGGCGCGCCAGCTCGATCGCGAACCACGGCACCGTCAGGCCGATCGCGACCTCGTTCAGGCCGATCCGAAACGGGCCGTCGGCGCCGATCCGCGCGTCCGCCGACAGCGCCAGGAACGAGCCCGCCGCGACCGCGTGGCCGCTGCATGCGAGCACGACCGGCGCCGGGAACGACAGCAGTCGCTCGGCCAGGCTCGCGCCGAGCGTGAGCATCTCGAGCACCGGCTCTGCTCCTTGGCCGAAAACGTTCAGGTCAAAGCCCGCCGAGAGGTAGCCCTCGCGGCCGCGCACGATCGTCACCACGCCGGCTCGCTCCGCCTGGTCGAGCGCGCCGTGCAGCGCGCGCAACGTCGCGATCGACAGCGCGTTGACCTTGCCGTCGTCCAGCGAGATCGTCGCCACGCCGTCCTGCAGCTGGTATCCGACCGCTTCCATGCGCATAATGTAACAGTGTTTCGTAACAATGTCCTGATATCCGCCGCGCGGATGCTCGGCCGGCCGCTCGGCTAGAGAGTCGCCCTTGCCGCGCCCCAAGCAACGCACGCCCCAGCTGCGCGACCACGTGCTCGCCGCCGCGCTCGACCTGCTCGCCCGCGAGGGGGTAGGTGGCTTCACCGCGCGCCGGCTCGCGCACGAGGCCGACACGTCGACGCCCGCCGTCTACGAGCTGTTCGGCGACAAGGCCGGCCTCGTGCGCGAGCTGTTCTTCGCCGGCTTCCGGCTGCTGCGCGCGCGGCTCGACGGGCTGGGGGAGAGCGAGGATCCGCGCGCCGACCTGCTCGCGATGGCCGACTGCTACCGCGCCTTCATCCACGAGAACCCCGTGCTCGCCGAGGTGATGTTCTCGCGCCCCTTCAGCGACTTCGAGCCGAGCGAGGACGAGCGGCGCGCCGGCGCCTCCGTGCGCCTGTTCGTGCTCGAGCGCGTGCGCCGCTGCATCGCCGCCGGTGAGCTGCAAGGCGAGGAGACCGACATCGCGCACGTGCTCGTCGCGCTCGTGCAGGGCCTCGCGCTGGCCGAGAACGCGCGGCGGCTCGGGCGCAGCCAGGCCTCCGTCGACCGGCGCTGGGCGCTCGCGCTCGGCGGCCTGCTCGACGGTCTCGCCGCGCCTGCTCCGGCCGTCGGCTGAAGACGCGTAGGCTTCAGCGCAGCGCTCGTTCGTCCGATACGGGCTGCGTAGGAGCACCGGCCAATCATCTGCGGACGAAGTCCGCTCATCAAAGGATAAAAATGTCTGAGATGCAGAGCGCGTTCGTCGAGCCTCCCCGCGAAGGACGGATCGCCCGCTCCTGGCGCCTCACGCGCGCCGCCTGGGAGGTCGTGCGCAGCGACCGCTCGCTGCTCGCGCTCGCCGCCATCTCCGCCGTCACCGGCGGCGCCGGTCTCGTGCTGATCTTCATCCTCGGCGGCTCCTTCCAGGACGGCCGGCTGAAGGGCGACGAACTCGCGCTGTACGCGCTGATCCTCGCCTACCCGCTGACGTTCATCTCCGTCTTCTTCAACACAGCCATCGCCGCCGCCGCCTCCGCCGCGCTCGACGGTCGCCATCTGAGTGTCGGCCAGGCGCTCGCCGTGCCCGCCCGCAAGCTTCCCACCGTCGCCCTGTGGTCGCTGATCGCCGCCGTCGTCGGCTTCCTGCTCGAGCAGGCCGCCAGCCGCCTGCCGCTCGGCGGCAGCATCGCCGCGCGCCTCGTCGGCCTCGGCTGGGCGCTCGCCAGCCTGTTCGCCGTGCCGATCATCGCGCTCGAAGACTGCTCCGCGCCCGACGCGCTCAAGCGCTCATCGCAGATCGTCAAGAAGCGCTGGGGCGAGGGCATCGGCGGCAGCCTGATCATCGGCGCCTGGACCGGTATCGCCGTGCTCCTCGCGATCGTCGTGTTCGTCGTCGCCGCCGTCGCCACCAACGATGTTCCCGCCGTGCGCGACGCCGTGATCGTGCTCGGCGTGCTCGTGCTCGCCGCGATCGTCGCCTTGCAGCTCGTCGTGCGACAGACCTTCGCCGTCGCCCTGTACCGCTACGCCACCGACGGCAGCGCACACGGCCCGTTCGCCGAGGGCGACCTGCAGGCGCCCTTCGCCCGCAAGCGCGGCCGCTCGAGCTGAGCCGGCGGTCGAGATCTCCGCGCAGGCGCGCTCGCCCGCAGCTCGCCCGGCCCCCGCGCCGCGGCTATCTTTGCCTGCGTGAGCGACGGGCAGATCGAGATTTGCTGGGCGCGCGACGACGCCGACGTGAACGGCGCCTTCGCCCTGCGCGAAGCCGTCTTCTACGGCGAGCAGAAAGTGCCGCTGCAGGAGGAGCTCGACGAGCTCGACCGCGACGCGCAGCACCTCGTCGCGCTCGACCCCGCCGACCGGCGCCGCGTGGTCGGCACGCTGCGGCTGCTGTCCTTCGGCGAGGAAGCCAAGATCGGGCGCGTCGCCGTCGCCGCCGAGCTGCGCCGGCGCGGGATCGCCTCGCGGATGCTGCAGATCGCGCTCGACCGCGCGCGCCGGCAGGGCTTTCGCCGGGTGCGCCTCGCCGCGCAGATCGTCGCCGTCGCGCTCTACGAGCAGGCCGGCTTCGCCGTCGAATCCGAGCCCTTCGAGGAGGCCGGCATCCCGCACGTGTGGATGGGGCTGTCGCTCAGCCCGTGAGCTTGCGCTTCTGCGGGTGGACCGTCTCGCCGCGCGCCAGCATCGCCACGAACTGCTCGATCCGGCGCGCGCGCGTGTCGCTGCGCTTGGCGCTGTCGATCCGCAGCAGCACCGAGTAGCGGTTCTGGCTCGTGAGGATCTCGAACATCGCCTGCGCCTTCGGCTCGGCCGCGAGCGCCGCCGCCAGGTCGTCCGGCACGGCGATCGTCGCCGGCCCCGCGTAGGCCGCCTGCCAGCGTCCATCGGCCTTTGCCTGCTCGATCGCGCGCAGCCCCGCCGGCTGCATGCGCTCCTGGGCCAGCAGCCGCTCGGCGATGCCGACGTTGCGCTTCGACCACGCGCTGCGCGCGCGACGCGGCGTGAAGCGCTGGCGGAACGTGCCCTCGTCGCGCCGGGAGACCTGGCCGTCGATCCAGCCGTGGCAGAGCGCCTCCTGCAGCGCCTCGTCGTAGCTCAGGCTCGTCGGCTCCGTCGTGCCCTTCTTCGCCAGCACCAGCCAGACGCCCGGGCGGGCGTCGTGATGCTTGGCGAGCCACGCCCGCCACGCACGCGCGTGGGCGACGATCAGCTCTGGAAGCTCCTCTGCCACGTGCCCAGTCTCGCAGCCGCGTGCTCGGCGACGCAGCGCGGCGCCCAGCGCCGGGCCAGTTCGCGCGAACACGTAAGAAACACCTACTTGGGTCCGAAAAATGGACGGACGTTTGAGCATGCGCACCCGTGGTAAGGGACGGGCGCCGGTGTGGCCGAAGCTGCCCGTGAGGAGCGTCAAAAGCGAGGAGCCGCATGCTTGGCAGCGCAAATACCACGAGTCCCGAGCCCTTCACCGGGGCCTTCGGCATCATCCAGAGCGAACCCGACGAGCAGACCGCCGTGGTCGCGCTCGAAGGAGAGCTCGACCTCGAGCGCGCGCCCTCGCTGAAGTGGGCGCTCGTCGACTCGATCGACGCCGGCAAGCGGCAGCTCGTCGTCGACCTCACGCAGGTCAGGTTCATGGACTCGACCGCGCTCAGCGTGCTCGTCGGCGTCAACCGCAGCCTCAGCGCCGGCTCGCGCATGGCGATCGTCTGCACCAACGTCAACGTGCTGAAGATCTTCGAGCTCTCCGGCATGGACGGCGCCTTCGCGATCTTCCCAACGCCCGACGAGGCGATCGCCCACGTTCGCGGGCATACGATGCGGATCGGGTGAAAGTCCCATGTCGCTGACGGGGGGCGACGCGATCCGGCGCACGCGACGAGCGCGACGCGCGCTTGCCGTCGCGATCGTCGGCTGCGGTGTGTTCGCCCTGCAGTCCCTGCCGAGCGCCTCCGCCGCCAAAGGCGGCGCCACGACGACAGCCACGAGCACCGTCGAAGGCTCCGCCGCCGCTCGCCGCGCCGAACGCGCCGCCGCCAAGGCCGAAGGCGCGCCGCCGCCTCAGTCGCCCGCACCGCCCTCTGTTGAAGCCCCAGCGCCTGCCGGTGGCCCGACGCACGGCCACCATGGTCAGCCCGGACCACCGCCGCCACCGCCGGCCGCCGGCGCTGTCGCCGGCACGGGCGCGACGGCGCACAAAGGTGCAGCCGATGCCGCGCACGCGCAGCGTCGCGAAGAAAGGCGCGAAGCGCGTCGCTCGGGTACGACCTCGACCTCCACGGCCGCGAGCGGATCGGGCGCGAAGCCGGTCCTGACGAGCACGAGCGGCGAATCCTCTGCCGCCCAGGCCGAAGCGCTCGCGCGCAAAACCAAAAAAGGCGGTGGTGGCGGGAAAGGCAAAAAAGAACACAAAGGCAAAAAAACCCCGCAGGAAGAAGGCTCGGGCTCGGAAGGCACCGGATCGGAAGCCGTGAGCAGCCCGAGCGCGAAGCCGAAGGGCGAACTGTCCGCCGGTGAAGTCGCGCAGCCGACAGCCGCCGCCGCTTCGCTCGCGCTACCCGCCGCCCCGGCCGCAGGCACTGCGCCCGCATCGGTCAGCTCCGCGCCCCCCACCGTCAAAGCCGGCACGAGCGGCGGCGTGAATGCCGGGAACGCCGCCCGCCGCGCCGCGCGCCGCGCGCGCAAGCGCTCCTCCGCGACGGTCGCCGCCGCCTCGGCCTCGCCTCTGCTCGCGACGCAGTCGAGCGCTGTCGCCGCCCCCGCCTCCCACGCCAAGCGCAGCGCCGCAAAGCACTCCCAGCAGTCCTCCCAGCCGGCGCTCGTAAAGACCTTCACGAAGATCGTCGGCGTCGTGCCCACGCCGGTGTGGATCCTGATCGGCGGCTTGATCCTGCTCGCCCTGATGCTCGGCGTGCGCTCGCTCCTCGGCGGCGTGCGCACGCGGCGGCTCGTGCGCCAGCGCGGGCAGCTGCTCGAGGACGTCGGCCTGCTCCAGGCAGCGCTGCTGCCCGAGCCGCCCGCCCGGCTCGGGCCCGTGGCAACTTCGGCCGCCTACCGTCCCGCCGATGGGCCCGGCGCCGGCGGCGACTTCTACGACGTGTTCGCGCTCGAGGGCGGCGAGATCGCCGTGATCGTCGGCGACGTCTCCGGCCACGGCCGCGAGGCGCTGCCGCACACGGCGCTGGTGCGCTTCACCGTGCGCGCCTACCTCGAGGCCGGGCTCTCGCCACGCAAGGCGTTGCAGACGGCCGGCAACGTGCTCGACCGCCAGCTCGCCGGCTCCTTTGCCACCGTGATCGCCGCGACCTACAACCCGCGCGAGCGCAAGCTGACCTACGCGAGCGCCGGGCACCCGCCGCCGGTGATGCTCGGCGAGCAGCGCGACGGCGCCGATACGCCCGCCGATAGCGAGCGCTCCGCGCGCGCGCTCGCGCCCGTGACCTCCTGCTCGGCGCCGCCGATCGGCGCCGGCATGCCGACCGGGACGCGCCAGACGGTCGTCTCCGTGGCGGGGCCCACGCGCCTCTGCTTCCACACCGACGGCGTCACCGAGGCGCGCATCGACGAGCAGCTGTTCGGCGCCGAGCGGCTCGCCGCGGCGCTGTCCGACTTGCACCAAGACGCCGACGCCGGCGCGCTGCTGGACCGCGTCACCGAGCTGTCCGACGCGCGTCCGGACGACATGGCGGCGTGCCTGCTGCGCGTGCACGACGGCCAAGGCGCACCCGCGATCGCGCTCGAGCAGCTCGAGCTGAGCCGCGAGCTGCTCGCCGGCGGGCGCGTCGAGCGCTTCCTGCTCGACTGCGGCGTCGAGCGCCGCGAGGCCGAGTCGATCGTGCAGGACGCTCGGCGACGACTGCAGCGCGCGGACCGCGTGATGCTCGAGCTCGTGCCCGACGGCGATCGGCAACCGATCGTCTCCCTGATCGACGACAACGTGATCCGCGCCGCCGCGCTCGCCACGGCCGGCGCCTCCCAGGCGGTGATGACCAGATGAGCCCGAAGCCGGCACTAGCCCCCGACGCAGCGATGGTGCTCGGCATCGCCGCGACCGCGATCCCGTTCGCGCGTACCCCCGAGGAGGAGGCCGAGCGCTGGCTGCGCGTGCTGCGCCTGCACGGCGAGGTCGGCCACGTGCTGCAGGCGATCGGCGTGAGCGAGGAGGTGATCGGCCCGCCCACCGAAAACGGCCATGCCGATCCGGCGGCGAGCGGCGGACCCGGCGCCCGTGCCGGAGCCGGCGCGGCAGGCCCGGATACCGCCGGCGGCGAGCGCCGCGACGTGATCGCGCTGGTGGGTCGAGTACGCGGAGCGCATCGCAGCCGCGCGCGGCGCTGCCGGAGTCGCCACGACAGATGTGCTCGTGGCCGTGCTGCAGGTGTACGGGCCGGTGTTCGAGCAAGCGCTGCGAGCGCACGGCACCGACGCCGACGAGGTGCTCGAGCGTCTCGCTGCATAGCACGCCCGCGAGGCCGTGCTATCTCTCCTGACTTGCCGAGCTGGACGATCCGCACCGCGACGCTGGATGATCTCGACGGCGTGCTGGCGCTGTGGCGGGCGGCCGACGTGCACCCGGCCACGGGCTCGCATCGCCAAGGCCTCGAACGACTGCTCGCGAGCGACGGCGAGGCGCTGCTCGTGGCCGAGCTTCACGCACCGAACACGAGCGCGGACCAAGGCGCAGTCTCGGACCCGGGCTCGCCGAGCGCCGGGCCGGGGCTCTCGCTCGTCGGCTCGCTGATCGCCGTGTGGGACGGCTGGCGCGGCAGCTTCTACAGGCTCGCCGTGCACCCCGAGCATCGCCGGGAGGGGCTCGCCACCGCGCTCGTACGCGAGGGCGAGCGGCGCCTGGCCGCGCATGGCGCCGAGCGGCTGACGGCGATCGTCGCCGACGAGGACCCCGGCGCGCACGAGTTCTGGGCGGCGGCCGGCTACGAGTGCCAGGCCGGCCGCGAGCGATTCGTGCGCGAGCTCGCCCGGTGACGCCGCGCGCCGCGGCCCAGGTGGCTGGCGAGGACGTGGTCGCCGAACGCCTGCGGGCGCAGCTGCTCGCCGGAGCACCCGCTCGCGACGCGCTGTCGGTCACCCGCCGGCTGCTGGCCGTGCAGGCCCAGGACCCGCGCGGCGCGCGCCTGGCGATCCGCGTGCGCAGCAAGTCTCGCTCGGCGGCCGGCGTCGACACGGCGCTGAGCGAGCAGCGCTCGCTGCTGATCACGTGGCTGAACCGCGGCACGCTGCACCTGATCGCGAGCGAGGACTACGGCTGGCTGCACGCGCTGACGACGCCGCCGCTGCTCACGGGCAACGCGCGGCGGTTGGCGCAGACGGGCGTCTCGCAGGCGGCGGCCGATCGCGGCGTGCGCGCGATCGCCGATGCGCTGGCCGCCGAGGGACCGCTGACCCGCGCGCAGTTGCGCGAGCGGATCGCCGGTGCGCGCGTGCCCACCGACGGGCAAGCGCTGGTTCACGTGCTGATGCTCTCGACGCTCCGCGGCGTGACCGTGCGCGGCCCGATGGTCGGCCGCGAGCACGCCTACGTGCTCGTCGCCGACTGGCTCGGCGAGCAGGCGCCGGTGGCGCGCGAGCGCGCGCTGGCCGAGTTGGCGCGGCGCTATCTCGCCGGCCACGCGCCGGCCGGCGAGCGCGACCTCGCCAGGTGGGCCGGCCTGCCGCTGCGCGACACGCGCGCCGGGCTCGCCGCGATCGCCTCCGAGCTGCGCGAGCGCGCGGACGGGCTGATCGAGCTTGCCGGGCGCAGGCGCGGAGCCGCGCCAGCGTTGCCGCCGCCGCGCCTGCTCGGCCCTTTCGACCCGCTGCTGCTCGGGTGGTGCTCGCGCGAGGAGATCGTCGGGCAGAACAAGACGCTCGTCACGAACAACGGGCTGTTCCGCCCGTTCGCGCTCGTGCGCGGCAAAGCCGTCGCGAGCTGGCGGCTGGCCGGGGGCAAGGTCACGCTCGAGCCGTTCGGGCGCCTCGCGCGTGCGGACAGCGAAGCGCTCGACGCCGAAGCCAAGGCCGTGCTGCGCTATCTCGCGGGGACGGCGGGGACGGCGGGAGCGCGGCCGGTCACTCGACGAGCATCAGCGTGAAGCCGTCGTAGCCCTTCAGCCCGACGGTCTGGATCGTGGTCGCGCTGACGCGGGGCTCGTGCTGGAGCATCTCGTGCAGCCGCCGCGCGGCGAGGCCGCCGGGATCGCCGCTGTGCGGATCGCCGATCGTGCCGCCGCGGATCACGTTGTCGGCGACGATCAGGCCGCCCGAGCGCGTCCGCTGCAGCGCCCAGCTGAAGTACTCGGGCGTGTTGACCTTGTCGGCGTCGATGAACACGAGGTCGAACGGCGCCGGCTGCTCGGCGGCGATCAGCGCGAGCGTGTCGAGCGCGGGACCGACGCGTACCTCGACCGTGTCGGCAAAGCCGGCGCGGGCGATGTTGGCGCGCGCGACCTCGGCGTAGCGCGCGTCGGCCTCGAGCGTGAGGACGCGACCGTCCTTGCCGACGGCGCGCGCCAGCCAGATCGTGCTGTAGCCGCCGAGCGTGCCGATCTCGAGCACCGAGCGCGCGCCGATCGAGCGCGCGAGCAGGTGCAGCAGCTTGCCCTGGGGCGGCGAGACGGCGATCGCCGGCAGGCCGGCCTCGGCGCTCGACCGCAGCGCGGCGTCGAGCGCGGCGTCCTCGCCGATCAGCTGCTCGGCGATGTACTCGTCGACGGCCGTCCAGGTGCCCTCGCTCATCGCCGGCTCCTCACAGCTTGTGCGCCTTGGCGCGCGCGAGCAGCGTCGCGAACAGGTGCTGCTGCACTTCGGCCGGGAAGGGGCGGATCAGCCCCGAGCTGAGCAGCGTGACCTCGGCCGGGCCGTCGACGAAGCCGAGGAAGTCGAGGTACAGCGGGACTTTGATGCCGCGAATCGTGAAGCTCGCGGTGATGCGCCAGCCGAAGCCGCCGGAGGTGCCGGGGGCGGGCGGAATGCCGGTCTGGATCGAGACCGGTCCGGGCGTCGCGCCCTGGACGTGCTGGCCGGCGAACAGCAGTTGCAGGTAGTGCGAGAAGCACTTGCGCACATGGGCGCTGCGGATCGCCTGCAGCCCCTTGCGCGCGCCGGCGGCGCTCGACTGCACCGAGACCCCCGAGCTAACGCTGAAGTCGATCACGCCGTGCTTGAGCTCGAAGTCCTTCGAGGACTCGTCGGCGACAGCCTTTCCTTCGCCCGGGAAGTTCCCTTCGCCCGAGGACAGAACGGTCGCGCCGGTGCATTGGGCCAGTTCGCGTCCGAGCTTCTTTTCGCGCGCGGAGTCGGAGCTGTGCTTGGTTTTCGCCGTGAAGCCGGGAACGTCCTCGGCGGTGAGGTTGACGGCCTGCGCGAAGGCGAGCGCGCGTTCGCGCGACGGGGACTTCCCGGCGGGCGGCGTCGTCTGCCCGCTCTTGGTGCCGCCCGAGGAGCCGTCGCCTGGGCCTCCGGATCCGCTCGAGGAGCCGCTTCCGGCGCCGGAGGCCTGGACGGTCACGGTCGTTGCCCCGCCCTTGCCGCACGAGGCGAGCGCGACTGCCGCCGAGGACGAGCAGGAGCAGGAGGGGCGTCCGGGGCATGCCGGCTGATTGTGTCAGAGCGCGGACGGCGTCCCGGCGGGCACGAGCGCCGGACTGCGCCGCGCGGCGAGGCGCGTCAGGAGAGCTTGCGCGCGCGCACGGCGGTGCCGTAGGCGCAGATCTCGGTCCAGGTGGTGCCGAGCTCGGAGGTGTCGAAGCGGAAGGCGATGATCGCGTCGGCGCCCTTCGCGCCGGCCTCCTCTTCGAGTCGTTCCTGCGCGTGGAGGCGGCCTTCGGCGAGCAGCTTGGTCATGCCCTTCAGCTCGCCGCCGATCAGCGACTTCAGCGAGGCGCCGATCTGCGAGCCGAGGTTGCGGGAGCGCACGGTCAGGCCGAAGACCTCGCCGAGCACCTCTTCGATCTCATAGCCGGGAAGGTCGTTCATGGTGGTGATGATCATCTTCGCCTCCTCGCGTGATTGCTCTCGCCCGCGGCTGACCCTACTCCTCGGCGAGCGCGTGGGCCAAGGTCTCGTCGAACGAGGCGGGCGCGATGCCGAACGGCTCGGCGCCGCTGGGGTCGGTGACGACGGTGTCGGTCGTGAGGCCCTCGACGAGCGGGCGCGCGACGTTCGTGTCGACGGGCGTGACGAGCCCGAGCCACAGGGCCGAGAGCCATGGCGTGATGAAGGGCACGGGCAGCTTCGGTCGCGGGCGCACGCCCATGGCGAGCGCCATGCGATCGAGCATGTCGGCGTAGGAGAGCACGTCGGGACCGCCGATCTGCACTTCGCGGCCGGCCGACTCGGGCACGTCGGGGGCGCGGCGCAGATACTCGACGACGTCGTCGATGCCGATCGGCTGCGTGTCCTTGCGCAGCCACGAGGGGGCGATCATCACGGGCAGCCTTTTGACGAGATGACGCAGCGTGCGGTAGGACTCGCTGCGCGCGCCGACGACCATGGCGGCGCGGAAGTAGGTCAGCGGCGGTCCCTCGCGGGCGAGCGTCAAAGCGGTCTCGTGGCGGCTGCGGAGGTGCTCTGAGACGTGCTCGTCGCCGAGCCCGCCGAGGTAGACGACTCGCCCGATGCCCTCGCGCTTGGCCATCCGCGCGAAGTTGACGGCGCCGCGCCGCTCGCGCTCCTCATAGCCGGAGCCGCCGGCCATCGCGTGGATCAGGAAGTAGGCGACGTCGATCCCCTCGCCGGCGCCCTGCAGGCTGTCGGCGTCGCTGACGTCGCCGACACGGATCTCGCAACCGAGCCGCTCAAGCGCTGTGGCGCGCGCGGGGTCGCGCACGAGGCAGCGCACGGTCGCCCCCGACTCGGCCAGCGACTCGGCGAGGCGCCCCCCGATGAAGCCAGTTGCGCCGGTGACGAGCGCGCGCGTCGTGACGGACTCAGTGCTCGGGCGAGGAGCCGTTGCGGCGCTCGGCCAGGTCGGGTCCGGTGGTCGTCGTCATCACGGCCGCGGCGCCGCCGCCGAGCACGCGCCGCACGAGGCCGGGAGCGATCACGCGCAACGCGGCGGCGATCCCGTAGGGGCGCGGCACGTAGCGCTCGGCCGCGCGCTGCACGCCGGCCTGGAAGATCGCCTCGGCGGCGTGCTCGGGCGTCGAGACGATCCAGCGCGTCCACGGCTTGGCGGTCAGCTCGGACTGGGGGAAGCCCTCGGTCGAGATGAACCCGGGCAGCACGAGGCCGACGTGCACGCCGTGCTCGCGCCTCCTCGGCCCACAGCGCATCGGACCAGCCGGCGAGCGCGAACTTGGAGGCGCTGTAGGCGCCGGAGCCGGCGCGCGCGACGCGCCCGGCGGTCGAGGAGACGTTGACGATCGCGCTCGGCGCAGACTCGCGCAGCAGCGGCAGCAGCGCCTCGGTCAGCCGCACCTGCGCGTCGAAGTTGATCTCCATCGTGCGCCTGACGTTCTCCCAGCCGCCGTCGGCGAAGCGCGCCCGCCAGGCGGCGCCGGCGTTGTTGACGAGCAGGTCGAGCCGGCCGTGGCGCTCGAGCAGGTGCTCGCGGATGCGCTGCGGCGCGTCCTCCTCGACGAGGTCGACGGCGACGTATCCGATGCGCTCGGAGCCGAGCTCGGCGGCGAGCGCCTGCAGGCGCTCCTCGCGGCGGCCGACGAGCACGAGCGCGACTGCCGGGCTCGCGCGCGAGGCGTCGCGCGGTGGCCTCGCCGATCCCGCTGGAGGCTCCGGTCACGAGGGCGACGCCGACCTCGCCTGGTTGGGTGTTCGATTTTTTGATGATCTGGAGACTCTTTTCGCTCGTTGGCGCAGCGGCGGCGCGTGCGACGGCCGACGGTTAGCCTGTCAGATCGGCGATGGCATGAGCGAACCAGCACCCAGCGACGCGCACGAGCAGGTCCTGCCGGCGCACAAGCGCGAGGCGCTCGAGCTGTTCCGCGGGCTGCCGCGCCGCTACGACCTCCTCTCGGCGGCGCTCAGCTTCGGCCAGGACCCGCGCTGGCGCCGCGCGCTCGTCGACGCGCTCGCGCCGGCGCCGGGCGCGCGCGTGCTCGACGTGGCGACGGGCACCGGGATGGTCGCGGCCGAGCTGCTCGCGCGCTGCCCGGACTGCACGGTCGTCGGGCTCGACCAGAGCGCCGAGATGCTGGCGGGCGCCCGCGCGCGCTTCGCCGGCGATCGCCCGCGTCGAGCTGGTCGAAGGCCAGGCCGAGCGCTGCCGTTCGCACGATCAGAGCTTCGACGCGCTGACGTTCACCTACCTGCTGCGCTACGTCGAGGACCCGGCGGCGACGCTGCGCGAGCTGGCGCGCGTGGTCAAGCCGGGCGGGCGCGTCTGCCTCGCTCGAGTTCGGCGTGCCGCCGTGGCCGCCGGCGCGCGCTGGCGTGGAGGCTCTACACGGCGGTCGGGCTGCCCGTGCTCGGGCGGCTGGCCTCGCGCGAGTGGGCCGAGGTCGGGCGCTTCCTCGGGCCGAGCATCCGCGGCTTCTACGCGCGCCATCCGGTCGAGCGGATCGTCGGCTACTGGCAGGCGGCCGGGCTGAGCGACGTGCGCGTGCGCCGCATGAGCCTCGGCGGGGGCATCGTGATGTCGGCCGTCAAGGCCGACGGGCGCCGGGCGATGCGCGCGGCGCCTGAGCGCCCCGCCTTCTACGCGCTCGGCGGCGGGCGCGCGGGCGAGCTGTTGACGCTGCTGCACCCGCCGTACACGGCGTGGCACCTCAGCTACTTCGCGCTCGGTGCGGCCCTGGCGCCGCACATGTACGTCAACCGCCTGCTGTGGGGGCTGGCGGCGTTCGCGCTGGCCGTCGGCGTGGCGGCGCACGCGCTCGACGAGCTGCACGACCGCCCGCTGCGCACGGGCCTGAGCGATCGCGCGCTGATCGCGCTGGCGGTGGCGAGCCTGCTCGGCGCGCTCGCGATCGGCGTCGCCGGCGCGATCGTCGTCTCGGCGTGGCTCGATCCCGCTCGTCGTGCTCGGCGGGCTGTTCCTGCCGGCGTACAACCTCGAGTGGGTCGGCGGGCGCCTGCACGGCGACATCTGGTTCGCGATCGGCTGGGGCGCCTTCCCGGCGTTCACGGGCTACTTCGTCGAGGCGCTGAAGATCGACTTCCCGTGCGTGCTGATCGCGGTCGCCTGCACGGTGCTGAGCGTCGCCCAGCGCCGTCTCAGCTCGCCGGCGCGGGAGCTGCGCCGGCGCACGAGCTCGGTCACGGGCGTGCGCGCGCTGGCCGACGGCAGCAGCGAAGAGCTGTCGGTGGCGCGGCTGCTCGCGCCACTCGACGGGGCGCTCGCGGCGCTCTCGCTGGGCGTCGTCGTGACGGCGTGCGCGCTCGTCGCGGCGCGGCTGTAGGGCTCGTCAGCCGCCGAGCAGGTGCGCGCCGGGGCCGGGGCGCACCTCGAACGCGCCGGCGGGCGCCTGAGCGCCGGGCGCGAACAGCCCGAGCACGCAGCCGCCGAAGCCGCCGCCCATGATCCGCGCGCCGGCGGCGCCGGCGTCGAGCAGCCGCGCGACGGTCGCCTCGACGGCCGGCGTGGAGATCTCGTAGTCGTCGCGCAGGCTCGCGTGCGATGAGCTCAGCAGCGCGCCGAGCGCGGGCATGTCGCCGTCGCGCAGCGCCGAGACGGCGGCGCGCACGCGCTCGTTCTCGGAGAGCACGTGGCGGGCGCGCCGGCGCGAGCGGCTCGGGCAGCTGCGCGGCGGCGCTCGCGCGCGCTTCGCTGAGCGTCTTCACGCCGAGCAGCTCGCAGGCGCGCGCGCACTCGGCGCGGCGCTCGTTGTAGCCGCCGCCTGAGTGCTCATGGCGCTGGCCGGAGTCGAGCACGACCAGGCGCCAGCCGCCGAGCCTCAGCGGCACGGGCTCGAGCTCGAGCGTGGCGAAGTCGATCAACAGCGCCGCGTCGGGCTCGCCGTAGAGCGAGGCGAGCTGGTCGAGCAGTCCAGTCTGGGCGCCCACCCACTCGTTCTCCACACGCGCGCACACGCGCGCGAGCTCGAGCCGGCCGGGTTCGTCGGGGTCGATCCCGGCGAGCGCGAGCAGCGCGAGGCAGAGGGCGACCTCGAGCGCGGCCGAGGAGGAGAGCCCGGCGCCGCGCGGCAGATCGCCGCCGATCTCGAGCGTGGCGCCGCTCACGTCGACGCCGAGCACCTCGAGCTCGGCGGCCATGCCGATCACGAACGCGCGCCAGCCGTGCTCGCGCTCGCGCTGGGTCACGGCGAAGGCGAACTGCTCGTCGAGATCGCGCGCGTGCGCGCGGATCATCAGGTCGTCGACGGCGACGGCCTCGACGATCACTCCCTGGGAGATCGCGAAGGGGAGCGCGAGCCCGCCGTTGTAGTCGGTGTGCTCGCCGATCAAGTTGACGCGTCCGGGGCCGAACGCGCGGATCCGCTCTGCGGGCGCCGGCGATCGTTCAGGCACGGCCGATCGCTCAGGCACGGGCGAGCGCGTCGCGCAGCGCGACTGCGGTCTCCTCGGGCAGCGTGTCCGAGATGAACGTGCCGGCGCCCTGCTCGGAGCCGGCGAGGAACTTGAGCTTCTCGGCGGTGCGCAGCGGTGGGTAGAACTCGACGTGCAGGTGGCCGCTGCGCTCGGGGGCACCGGGCGGGGCGGCGCCGGCGTCACCGGCTGTCGGCGCCTGGTGCACGACCATCACATACGGGAACGGGCGCTCGAACAGCGCGTCATAGCCGCGCGCGAGCGACTGCAGCGTCTCGGCCAGGGCGCGCAGCTCGTGCGGCTCGCACTCGAGCAGGCTCGGCCGGTGCGCACGCATCGCGACGTGCACTTCGAAGGCCCAGCGCGCGGCGTGCGGGACGTAGGCGACGACGTGCTCGCCGGCGAGCAGCACGCGCGCGCCGTCGGCCAGCTCGCGGCGCAAGAGCTCGCATGGGGCGCAACCGCCGAGCCGCTCGTCGGCTGCCCGCTCGGCGGCGGGCACGGGCGGCATGAACGGGTAGCCGTAGATCTGCCCGTGTGGATGGTGCAGCGTCACGCCGACCTCGACGCCACGGTTCTCGAAGATCATCACGTAGTCGACGTCCTCGCGCGCGCCGAGCTCGGCGTAGCGGTTGCGCCAGACCCACATCAGATCCTCGGCGCGCTGCGGCGAAAGAGCGCCGAAGGAGCCGTCGTGCTGGTCTGTGTAGACGACCACCTCGGCAGCGCCGCCGGGCGCCTGGAAGGCGGGGAAGCGGTTGTCGAACACGGCGATCTCGAAGGCGGCGAAGGGAATCTCGGTCTCGGGGCCGCCGGGCTTGGTCGGGTCGAGCGGACAGTGCTCGCGGTCGGGTAGGAACGTGCGGTCCTGGCGGTGGATCGCGTACACGACCTGCTCGCCGCGCAGCTCGTTGAAGCGCAGCTCGCTCACCGCTCGTGCTCCTCGGCCTGGGCCTCGGCCGGGTGGCTGAACAGCAGCAGGGCGCGCCCATCGCTTTTGTGCGTGCGCAGCAGCGAGAGCGGTCCATAGCGCTCGTGCTGCTCCGCCGGGTGCCGCTCGGACTCGCCCTCGCGCGGCGCGCGCTCGGAGGCCGTCGCGTCGTGCTCGGACGGGGTCTGATCGGCGGAGTCCGAGGTCATCTTGCGAGGGTATAGCGCGCGTCGATGCTGCGTACGCCGTGGCCTCGCGATGCGTCCGTGGAGGACTTTTCGAGTGCCCCCGGAAAGGTCCACGCAAAGTGATTGACTGAGGAGTAGATTCGCGGGAAGTAATGCGGTGGGCAACGCGCCGGGGAGGCGCAGCCCTCGATCAGAGGAGAGTGCAATGTCAGAGACCGATCAGGCTCCAGAAGCCGTAGAGCAGCTTGCCGAGATGGACGCGCCGGCGATCGACCGGCCGGGCTTCGACAGACGCGCGTTCCTTCGCCGCACCGCCATCACCGGCGTCGGCGTCGGCTCGGTGAGCACACTGCTCGCCGCCTGTGGGTCGAGCGCTTCGAGCAGCGGCAGCGGCGGCTCGAGCAGCGTGTTCGGCTCGCACCCGAACTACAAATTCGTGTTCGTCAACCACGTAACGACGAACCCGTTCTTCACGCCCACCCAGTACGGCGCAGCGGACGCCTCGAAGCTGCTCGGCTGCAGCTATCAGTGGACGGGTTCGGAAAGCTCGAACGTCAGCCAGATGGTCAACGCGCTGAGCAGCGCCGTGACGGCCAAAGCGGATGGGATCGCGGTGGCGCTGATCGACCTGCACGCCTTCAACGCGCCGGTCGAAGCGGCCATCAAGGCGGGCATCCCGGTCGTCGCCTACAACGCCGATGCGCCGGGCAACGCGCGACTCTCCTACATCGGCCAGGACCTGAAAAAGGCCGGCGAAAAGATGGGCGAAAGGATCGTCTCAGACGTCGGCTCGGGTGACGTCGCGCTGTTCATCGCGACGCCGGGCTCGGCCAACCTGCAGCCGCGCATCGAAGGCGCCGAAGCGGCCGTCAAGCGTTCGGGCAAGCCGATCACGCTGCACACGGTCGCCACCGGCGCGTCCGTCCCGGGCGAGCTCTCGGCGATCGACGCCTACTGGGTCGGCCACAAGACGACCAAGGGCATGTACGCGGTCGACGGCGGCTCGACGGAAAGCCTCGCCAAAGTGATGCAGAAGTACAGCCTCGGCGGCAAGGTCAAGGCGGGCGGCTTCGACCTGACCGAACAGACGCAGAACCTGCTGAAAGCGGGCGACATCGAATTCACGATCGACCAGCAGCCGTACCTGCAGGGTTTCCTGCCGGTGCTGCAGCTGTTCATGTACAAGGTCTCGGGAACGCTGTCGGGTATCTACGAAGCCGACACGGGCTTGAAGTTCCTCGACAAGGAAACGATCGTGCCCTACGTCAACTCGAAGTCGCGCTACGAGGGCACCTCCACGGCGGCCAAAGTCATCACCGCCTAGAGGCCCTGGGGAGCGGAGGAGCGAACATGGCGAGCGTGGCGGGAGGGTCGGCCGCAGAGACGCCTCCCGCGGCGCCGCGGGACCCGGGGCACACGCCTCGGGTCTCCGTCCAGCGCGCGCTCTTTCAGCGCGTGACCTCGCTGCGCGAGGGAAGCATCATCGTCGTCACGATCATCACGGCGATCTACTTCTCTGCGAACACGAGCAGCTTTTTCACGGGCGACAACTTCAAGACGCTGCTGCCGTACTTCGCGCCGTTCGCGATCCTCGCGGCGGGGGAGATCTTCGTGATGATCCTCGGCGAGATCGACCTCTCGATCGCGGGGATGTACCTGTTCGCGCCGATCCTCTTCTACAAGCTCAACACGAGCCTGGGGCTCGGCCTGGTCCCCGGCGTGATCGTGGCGCTTTTGGTGTGCATGGCCGTCGGCGCGCTCAACGGCTTTTTCGTCGCCGTCGTTGGGATCAGCTCGTTCGTCGCGACGCTGGCGATGCTGTTCGCGTTCGAGGGGCTCGCACTGATCATCTCGCACGGTACTCCCGTGGCTACCCCCGGCGGGCAGCCGCCGCTCGACACGTTCGGCAAGGTGTTCGGCGGCGGAACCTACTCGGAGCTGATCTGGGCGGTGGCGATCGTGGTGATCCTGCAGGTCGTGCTGACATTCACCCGCTGGGGGCTGTACACGGTGGCGATCGGCTCGAACAAGCTCGGCGCCGCGGAGGCCGGTGTGAAGGTCGCATTCGTGACGATCCGCAACTTCATGCTGTGCAGCCTGACGGCCGGGCTGGCCGGCATCTTCGAGGCGGTTCGCTCGGCGACGGTGCAGCCCGACCCGGCGGGCCCGAACGAATACCTCTTCCTCGCCGTCGCAGCGGCAGTGATCGGAGGCACGCTGCTGACCGGGGGCTCGGGCACAGTAGTCGGCGCGCTGATCGGCGCGCTGTTCCTCGGCGTCCTCAAGGACGGGCTGATCCTGCAGGGCGTCAACGCCAACTACCTGCTGTTCTATACCGGGTTGGCCATCTTCGTAGCGATGACCGCGAACGTGTTCGTCGGACGCGCGCGCAGGGGGCACAGCGGAAGTGGCTGACGCGAACCCCAGCTCGGTGGAGCCCGTGGTGCCGCCCACGTCGGCACCCGACGACGTGCTGCGCGTCGAACACATCGCCAAGCGCTTTGGCCCGGTCACGGCACTGCGCGACGTCAACCTACACCTGAAAAAAGGGCGAGGTTCTGGGGCTGCTGGGCGACAACGGCGCCGGCAAGTCCACGCTGATCAAGATCCTCGCCGGCTTTCAGAAACAGGACTCCGGGGAGATGTTCCTGCACGGTAAACCGTACGCGCCGAAAAACGTGGACGACGGGCGCGCGAAAGGGATCGACACCGTCTTCCAGGATCTTGCGCTGATCGACGAACTCTCCGTCTACCACAACCTCTACCTGCGTCGCGAGCGCCTGCTGAAGCCGTTCCCGCTCCTGGCCAACCGGCAGATGAAGCGCGAAGCGCGTACGGCGCTCGACGAGATCGGAATCAACATCCCACGCATCGACGTCGCGGTGGCGCGACTGTCGGGCGGCCAGCGCCAGGCGATCGCCGTCGCGCGCACGGTCAACGGCGACGCCGACATCATCCTGCTCGACGAGCCGCTCGCGGCGATGGGCGCCAAAGAGGGCGCGCAGATCCTCGACCTCGTCGCGCGGCTGAAGGACGAGGGCAAGGTCTCGATCATCATGATCCTGCACAACTACGTCCACGTGCTGCAGGCGTGCGACCGCGTGAGCATGATCCAGGACGGCGCGATCGCGCTGGACAAGCCGACCTCCGAGACCTCGGTCGAGGAGCTGACGGACATCGTCGTCAACGAGTACCGCCGCGCGCGCGAAGAGACGCACGCGGAAGCTGCGCAGCAGCAGGCCGGCTGACCCCGCGGCGACGGCGAACGGCGCCGAGCGATCCTCGCTTGAACGCCCGCTTGCAGAGCGATTCAACGCTCGTGCCGAACCGTACACTCGTCAGCCTGGCCCGAGGGCGCCTGCTCGCGAGCGTCCGGACTGGATGCGACCCGGCGCTCCCGGATCGCAGGTTGCCTATCGTCGTATGCAGAACCGCCGTATGCCCAGATGAGCACGTCCACGATCGCACCCCCGCCGGCTCAGGCACCGCCCACGCGGCGCGGGCGCTGGCCGCTCATCGCCGGGATCCTCGTCGGCGTGATCGTGCTGCTGGCGGCGGCGATGTTCATCTACGACCACGCGCGCCGCAACCAGATCGCCAAGGGCGTGACGATCGCCGGCGTGGCGGTCGGCGGACTGAGCGAAGCGGACGCGCGCGCGAAGATCGAGCGCGAGCTGATCTCCGAGCTGAACAAGCCAGTGAAGATCCACTCGGGCTCCCACCACTGGACGCTGAGCGCGCGCCGAGCCGGCGTGACGGTCGACGCGGCGAACATGGTCTCCCAGGCGGTCGACGCGAGCCGCCAGGGCTCGATCTTCACGCGCACAGTGCGCGGCCTGACCGGCGGCAGCGTTCACCGCGACGTGCCGCTCGTGGTCAGCTACTCGCACGGCGCGATCCAGAAGCTGACGGCGAGATCCGGGCGACGGTCAACCGCGCACCGGTTGACGCCACGGTGACGCCCGGGGCGGGCGGCCTCGAACAGGTGCCCTCGAAGGTCGGCCTGACCGTCGAGAACCGCAAGCTCGCCGGGCGGATCGGGCATGCGCTCACGGCGACGGGAACGGCGCGCTCGATCTCGGTTCCGGCGCGGACGGTCAGGCCGGCGGTGACGACGGCCCAGCTGGCCGACAAGTATCCGGCCTACATCGTCGTCAACCGCGGCACGTTCAAACTGCACTTTCTACGACCACCTGAAGCTGGCGAAAACGTACGAAGTCGCCGTCGGCATGGAAGGCCTGGAAACGCCCGCCGGGCTGCATCACATCGAATGGGAGCAGGTCGATCCGCCGTGGTACGTGCCGAACAAAGCGTGGGCCGGCAAGCTCGCCGGAACGGTCGTGCCGCCCGGCCCCGGGGACCCGCTGAAGGCGCGCTTCATGTCGATCGAAGGCGGCGCCGGCATCCACGGGATCGACCCGAGCGAGTACGGCTCGATCGGCCACGACGCCTCGCACGGCTGCGTGCGCATGCGCATCCCCGACGTGATCGCGCTGTACGACAAGTCGCCGGTCGGTACGCCGGTCTACATCATCTAGCGCCGCTGGCGCTAGGAGTCGAGCATCCGCTCGCGGTATGCCTGGTTCTGCTGGCGCTCGCCGCGAATCTGGATCGCGATGTAGACGACGATGATGTTGACGATCACGCCGATGCCGAGGAACGTGGCGCCCAGGCCGATGTCCATGCTCACGGCTTTGCTCATCGCGAGAAGCATTGCGCGGAGCCTAGCAACGGAGGATGGCGGCTTGTCGTGGCGCGTGCTCGCGGCGCAGGCGCTCGTGTCGTAGCCTTCGTGGCTGCCGCTTGCTGGAGAGGTGCCGGAGCGGTTGAACGGGCGCGACTGGAAATCGCGTAACGGGGGTCAACCTCGTTCGAGGGTTCGAATCCCTCCCTCTCCGCCAATTTGACGAAGATCGAAACATCGGCACCAGAGGGCGGCTCTATCGGGTCGCCCTCTGGTGTGGCGGCTGCGGCCCGGATCAGCTCGGCCTCGCGCAGCACATCCCCGACCAGCTCATCGGCCAGCAAGGCGCGTAGGGCTCGGTTAGCTCGGCGCTAGGGGAGGCAGGCACGCGCGCCTGGCCTGCCTCCCCCTTCACCCTTGGTGGGGACAAGCCGAAGATGGCGCGCCAGACTCTCTCCGCTGCGCTCGAAGCCGATCAGCTCCAGCACCAGGTCGCCGGCGGGCATCCCACGCAGCGCTGCCAACCCCTCGATCAAGTTGTGCTCGTGCTCGGCAAAGCGGACGGCGATCGTCTCGGTGCGGGGCGCCGGTATCACAGCGCGATCAGGCCGATCTCGTCAAGACGCCGTATGGCCTCGGTTGTACGGACACCGCCGGTATCGAGCTGCACGATGCCGACCGACACCAAGCTGCTGAGCGCGTCGGTGATGCGCTCCGGCGCCACGCCCTCCAGAGCGGCAAACAGATCGGTGCGGGGGTAAGCTCCGGCGCGCCCCAGGAGCTGGAGCACGACTTTGGCCTGAACTGCAATGTCGTCGGGCATACACCGAGTTTCCGTTGTTCCGACAGGCGGAGTGATGCTAACAAATTAGCACTAGCTGTGGAATCCTAAGATGAGCAAACCACGCTTGCCCGCAGCCGACGAATACGTCGCCCTCGGCCGCGCGCTCCGGCAGCTCCGCCGTGAGGCGGGCCTGACTCAAGTCGAAGTGGCTGAGATCGTCGGCATCCGCTCGACCTTCGTCTCGCTGATCGAGCGAGGCGAGCGCGGGATGCGCTGGCACATCCTTCAAGCCTTCCTGCGCGCCTACGGCGCGGATCTTCGTGCCTTGGCGGACGCGCTGGACGAGGAGTCCTAGAGGCAGCTCTGGGTACGTGGGGTTGCGGACGGTCGGGGCCGCCGACCGATCCAGCGCTTCAGCCATCTAGCGCGAGCGCACCGATGCCGGAACTGGATCAAGGGGCGCTTCAGCACCCGCAAGAGATCAGGAGCGACCGTTGTCCTGATCGTTATCTCGGCGCTGGCGGAACCGCCTGACCGCTTCCGCTGTTGCCAGCACCTTCAGTATCCAGTCCGGAGCACGCCAGAATGCCAGCAGCACAACGATCGGCACGAACTCCCAGATAGCTAGATGCGGCCACATGGCTTCGGAACGACTATGGCGGGGTTATCGGGCAACTGTCTACGACTCCGGATCGAGTGTTGAGGTCTATTTCGCTGTATTGGGGCGCGGCTGCAGCGTGCCTGCCCAGCGGACGAAATATTTGTGCCTTGGCAACGAAAGCGTTGCCAAGGCAACGTTTTTCGTGCGCACGCAACGCGTTTCGGGCGGATGCAATCTTCTTGGCGCTCATCTGCCCTCTAATCGCAGCGAAGGGCCTCTTTCCCCCCGACGAATTTCGTGAGGGGTACACGCGAGATTGCTCGCAATGCCGCGATGAGTTCTTCGCCCGCGCGGCGTCTCTGGTGGCAGTAGGCGCGGCGAGGCGGCGCTGGGCCAACGCATGAGAGGAGCCCGGGAGGCCATGCCTGAGGACGAGCAGCAGATCCGGAGCCTGGTGGAGCGATGGGCCGTTGCGGTCCATGACGGCGACATGAATGGAGTGCTCGCAGACCACGCCGAGGACATCGTGATGTTCGACGTCCCGCCCCCATACGAGGGTGTTCGCGGGATCGAGGCATACCGGGAGACGTGGCCGGGGTTCTTCGAGTGGCAGGCGCGTGGAGCCTCGTTCGAGCTCGTGTCCCTGGAGGTGAACGCCGGCGAGCACGTCGCCTATGCGCACGCCCTGCTGCGGTGCGACACACCCGAGGGCCTTGCCGATAAGCCGGAGAACCGCCTCAGGCTCACGCTGGGACTTCGCAAGGAGCAGGGGCGTTGGACGGTGGCTCACGAGCACCACTCCTTCGCCGACGACTCAGAGGACGATTAGGAGGGGGATGTCGAGACACACCCAGACAAATCTCGCCGACGTCGAGGATGCGGCACAGGACAACGGCTTCGGCGATCGCTGGGAGGCGCGGGTTGCGCGAGAAGCTCTCGGCGCGGTGCAGACGGGCCTGACGCACTTTCGCCTGCGCCCCGGCAAGCGCTCACCCTTCATGCATCGCCACAGGCGGGCCGAGGAGATCTACCTGGTGCTTGGGGGGAGCGGTCGGATCAAGCTCGACGACGAGATCTTCGACGTAAAGACACTGGATGCGATTCGAGTCGCGCCGGAGGTGGCGCGGGCCTTCGAGGCGGGCCCGGAAGGACTCGAGTTCATCGCCTTCGGCCCTCACTACGAGGCCGACGGTGAGCCGGTGGGGGACAGCTGGGTGGAGTGAGCGAAGCGCTCGTGATGTTCGTGGGGCCCGGCAGTCGCAACTCGCCTATCTAGGCGAGGCAGGGTGAGTGGGAACCTGCCTCGCCTACCCCTCTCCTACCTCGTGGGGACAGGCAATCTAGCAGGATACGGATAGTTGGGATCTAACTGCGCTAGGCATACTTGCTCTGGACATGGACAGTCGGGACGGATGGTGTTGCATGTCCATGCCGGAGCCGCTGTCGGATGCCACCCGCGCCTTAGGTGAACGTATACGCGCCGAGCGCCACGCGCAGGATCTGAGCCAGGAGGCGCTGGCCGACCGCTGCGCCGTGCATTGGACGTTCCTCGGACAGGTTGAGCGGGGGCAGCGCAACCTGAGCCTTCACAACCTGCTCAAGCTTGCCGATGGGCTGAAGATCGATCCGGGCCGGCTGGTGAGGGGGTTGCAGGCGCCTCGAGAGAGTGAACCAACCATGCGCCGATAGGCCATTTTCACGCCCGGCGTCGCCGTATCCTTCTCTCGATGGCGTCGGAATCAGCGGTTGCTCATGCGGGAACGCATTCGCATGCTCGAATGCGCTGGATGCTGTGGGCAGTCGCGGGCGTGCTTTCACTGCTGGCCGTCGCGGCGGTCGTGATCGTGCTGTGGTCGGGAGCATCGCTGAAGGGCGATGCGACGGCGCTGGCGCGCGTCAGCGTGCAGCCGTTCGGTGGCAGCGTGGCGAGCGTCGAGGCGTTCGGCGCGGGCGGGCGGCGCATCCCGATCGCGGTGCAAGACGGGCGCTTGACGCCGCTGCGGCGGCTGAAGCCGGGCGAGCAGGTGTCGGTGACGGTGCAGGTCCACCGCCCGGGATGGCTCAGCTGGGCGCTGGGCAGCGAGCGCACGGAGCACCTGACACTGCGGGCGCCGGTGGCGCACGTGAAGGAACGTTGGCTGACGGTCCGGCGGGGCGCGGCGGTGCGGGTGGGCTTCGACCAGCCCGTGAGCGCGGTCGCGCGAGGCACGAGCAAGCTCTCGCGGGCGCAGCCGCTGACGCACGCGCAGGGCACGATCTCGCTCGGGCGCCGGCCGGTCACGGGGGCAGTGCAGATCGCTGTCGCGCCGCGGCCTTGGGAGACGGTCGGCGCTCCGACGCAGGTCAGCTGGTTCCCGCCGTCGCGCTCGCCGGTGATGGTCACGCTGCCGGCGGCCGGCTCGAGCGTAGGACCTGCGACGAAGCTGTACCTGACGTTCTCGAAGCCGGTCGACGAGGTGCTCGGGCACAGGCGCCCGCAACTCTCACCGGCGACGCCGGGGCACTGGCACAAGGCCAACAGCCACGCGCTGGTGTTCGTGCCCTCGGGCATGGGCGCGGCGTTCGGCTCGCACCTGCGCGCGCAGCTGCCGCACCCGGTCTCGGTCACGGCCGGTGGCGGCTCGACGGCGACGGGCGCAGCGGGCGGCGCGCTGCGACGGACGAGCGAGATCGAATGGACGGTGCCGCCGGGCTCGACGCTGCGCCTGCAGCAACTGCTCGCACAGGCGGGCTACCTGCCGCTGAGGTGGCACGCGTCGGGCAAGGAGGTGGCGCGCACGCCGAGCGCAGAGGCGCAGGCGGCGGTGGCCGCTCCGGCCGGGCGACTTCAGCTGGCGCTACGGCAACACGCCGCATCAGCTGCAGGCGCTGTGGAGCGCGGGGCACGAAAACACGATCACGCGCGGCGCGCTGATGAAGTTCGAGGACGAAAACGGCTTGACGGTGGACGGCCTGCCGGGGGCGGCGGTGTGGCGCAAGCTGATCGAGAACGCGATCGCGGGTAAGCGGCTGAAGAGCGGCTACAGCTACGTATACGTGCATCGCGCCGTCCCGCAGACGCTGACGCTGTGGCACGACGGCCACACGGTCCTGAACGCGCCGGCGAACACGGGCATCTCGGGCGCGGAAACCGAACCGGGCACGTTCCCGGTGTTCGAGCACCTCCCTGAAACGACGATGAGCGGGACCAACCCCGACGGCTCGCACTACGAAGACCCGGGCATCAAATGGGTCAGCTACTTCAACGGCGGCGACGCCCTGCACAACTTCGATCGCGCCTCGTTCGGCACGCCGCAGAGCCTCGGCTGCGTCGAGCTCCCGCTGGCGGCGTCGGCGCAGATCTATCCCTATACGCCGATCGGTACGCTCGTCACAATCGAAAGCTAGGGGGTCGTCGATGGGCTTCAAGCTGGCGCACCGGGCGGAGTGCGAGACGGTGGGCAACTGGCAGCTGGTTCGCCGCACGCTCGAGCTCGGCTCGTTCGGGATCAACATCGTGCAGATCCAGCCGGGCGAGCAGATCCCGGAACATGACGAGCTGGATCGCGACCAGGAGGAGATCTTCTACGTGCTCAGCGGCGAGCCGACGCTGGTGATCGACGGCGAGGATCACCGGACGCCGGCGGGGACGTTCGCGCGCCTGGATCCGGAGCACAAGCGCACGATGCGAAACGACGCGGGCGAGCGGGCGGAAGTGATGATCGTCTCGGCGCCGACTACGAGCGGCTACGAGCCGATGGGGTGGGCGTGATGGAGGCGAGCGTGAGCGTCGCACCGGGAACGGAGCAGCTGCGCGAGACGATCGACGCGTACAACGATGCGTGGAACGCGCACGACGTGGAGCTGATCGGCTCGATGCACGCGCCGGACATGGTGTTCGAGAACCACACGGCGGGCGAGCGCGCGCAGGGCGCGCAGGCGCTCGAGCACATCGCGGGCATCTTCGCTTCGTGGCCTGACATCGAGTTCACGACGCGCAGGCTGTACGTGCGCGAGGACCTCGTCGTGCAGGAGTGGACGGCGAGCGCGACGCACGTCAAGCAGCTGAGCCGCGGCGAGATCGTGGCCGAGCCGTCGGGCAAGCGGATCGAGTGGGCGGGGATGGACGTGATCCCGTTCGAGGCGGGGCAAGGTCAAGCGCAAGGACGTCTACTCGGACTCGGTCTCGATCCTGCGCCAGGTCGGTCTGCTCTAGGTCCGGAGCGGCCGAGCGGCGGCGATCAGGCGCCTGGTCCGGACGCGGCGGGCCGGCTGGCGCGCAGCGAGACGGCGGTGCCGGCGCCGAGCACGAGCAGCACGGCGGCGAGGCTGGCGAGCGGGCCGACCTCGACGGCCTCGGCGGCGAGCAGCTTGACGCCGACGAGCGCGAGCAGCACGGCGATCGTCTGGTCCATGTAGCGCAGGCGCTCGCGCGCGATCTCGACGAGCTTGAACAGCGCGCGCAACCCGAGCAGGGCGAGCAGGTTGGCGGTCAGCAGCAGCACGGTGTCGCTGCTGATGGCGAGCGCGGCGGGGATCGAGTCGACGGCGAAGGCGAGGTCGGCGAAGACGATGGCGATCAGGCAGAGCAGCATGGGCGTGACTTCGCGACGGCCGTCGCGCACGACGATCCAGCGCCGTGGCACGTGCTCGGAGACGGGCAGGCGGCGCTGCAGCCAGCCGACGACGCGGCTAGGTCCGGGGCTCTCGTCGTGGCTCGAGCGCGCGGTTTGCCAGGCGAGCACGAGCAGCAGGCCGCCGAGCACGTAGCTGACGACGTGCGAGGCGTTGAAGATGGCGACGCCGAGCAGGATGGCGGGCACGCGCAGGGCGAAGGCGGAGAGTGCGCCGAAGGAGACGAGCCGCTCGCGATCTGAGCGCGGCACCTCGAAGGTGGCGATCAGCACGGCGAAGACGAACACGTTGTCGAGCGAGAGGGCGCGCTCGATCAGATAGACGGCGGCATAGGAGCTGGCGGCGTGTGGACTGTCGAACAGGCCGAACCAGAGCGTCGGCAGCAGCCCGAGCGCGAGCCAGGCGATGCTCCACAGGACGGCGCGCTGGGTGCTGCCGACCGGAGCGCGGCTCTCTCGCCAGAAGGCGAAGGCGACGACGGCGATCTGCCCGCCGAGGGCGATGTAGAGCATCGTGCGGACTCTAGATCGCGCGCTCGCGACGCGTGCTACTGTCGCGCAAGAGGGGTTCGGGAGGCAGTGAGGGAGGGAGCGAAGAGTGCACACGCCTACGTTGTTCCGCGACCGGCCGCGACCGGTGCAGATCGTGCTCGGCGGCCTCGTGCCATTCGCCTTCGGCGCGGTCGTGGGGGTCGTGCTGGGCGTGTCGACGGGGGTCTACTGGGCGCTTGCCGTGCTGGCGGCGATCGGGGCGGTGCTGGCGGGCTTCGAGCACCAGGACGGCTGGGGCGGGGCGGATCGTGGCCTGGTCGGCGGCGCGCTGTTCGGGCTGGCCGTGCTCTTGGCGCACTGGATCGCGGGCACGCACGCGAAGGTCTCGCTCGGCAGCTTCCCGCCGCTGCTGATCGTGGTCGACGCGATCGCGGGCATGCTGCTCGGCGCGCTGGGCGGCCGCGTGGTGCGCGGCATCCGCGAACGCGAGCAGGAGCAGGCGGTCGCAAAACCGGCTTAGCTCGCAGGTGGCGGTCCCGGGGTGAGTGGTCCAGTCCCAGGTATCTCTTTCGTGATGGTCGCTTTCGCGACGATGGCCTGCGTCGTGCGGATGAGGTCGCGCGATTCGTTTGCCCCTCGATCCTCGATCTGGGGCGGGCGACTAGACTTGGCGGCTCTGCGCCCGTAGCTCAGCTGGATAGAGCGTCGGTCTACGGAACCGAAGGTCAGAGGTTCGAATCCTCTCGGGCGCGTCGCTGGACTCCTCCGATCCGCACAGGTCAATGGAGGGTGGGTCGGTAGACGAGCTCTTGGGTGTGGCCGTCGAGCGTCCGGTTCTCGACCAGCTCCAGGTCGAAGTCGGCGGCACCCTGGAAGATCGGGTCCAGCCCGGTCTGACCGGTGATGACGGGGAAGAGCGTCACCTGCACGCGGTCGACCAGGCCGGCGGCCATCAGCGCCCGGTTCATCGACAGGCTGCCGTGCGAGCGCAACGGCACCTCGGACTCCTCCTTGAGCCGGGCGACGACGTCGACGGCGTCGCCGCTCACGACGGTCGCGTTCGGCCAGTCGAGGGGCCCCTCCAGCGTCGTCGACACCACCGTCGCCGGCAGGTTCCTCATCCGAGTGACCCACGGGTCACGCACGTCGGACTCCTCGGTGCTCGAAGCCAGCATCCGTGCGAACAGCTCGATACGTGTTGGCCCCGAAGACCATCCGCTGCTCCGCGCTCGTACAGGGCAAGGCGGTGGTCGAGCAACTCGGGGCCTTGCTTGCCCCAGTAGCCGGTCC
>CAVUQW010000001.1:0-187312 GCA_963743745.1 uncultured Solirubrobacteraceae bacterium | reverse complement strand
CCATGCATCGAGACCATTCCGGTCTCACTCGGTAGCTTCTTGTCCGGATTCGCGCTGGGAGAGGGGAGCTTCATGCTCGTGTGTCGCAAACGCGGTACACAGGCGCGGGGCTTCAGGATCTCAGCAGCCTTCAACGTGTCGCAGCACGATCGCGAGCCATTGGATCTCTTTCGGGAGGCCTTGGGTTGCGGGGCGCTACGGCAGGCAGGAAACGGCGGCTGGTATTGGGAGGTCAACCGACTTTCCGATCTTGCCGGCCGGATCGTGCCCTTCTTCGATCGTTTTCCGATCGTGGGGGCGAAGGCGCAGGACTACCGGCTTTGGAAGGACGCAGTTCTCCTTCTGCACGCCGGTCGTCTCAGCGACCAGGACTACCACCAGGTTCTTGCTCTCCGGGAACGGATGAACCGCGGTGGGAAGAGACGCCATCGGATGGATGGAATCCTCAGAGACTATACGCCAGGCCCATCGATCTAGAGCGATCGCGGGATGAGATAGTCCGCTCTCATGGGCGACCATGGAGAGTCCGTCAGAAATGAGCGGACCGCTCGAGCGTGAAGGCGCAGTTGCTCGAGTAGTAACAGTAAGGAACGGTCCTAAGGTAGCGAAATTCCTTGTCGGGTAAGTTCCGACCTGCACGAATGGCGTAACGACTTCAGCGCTGTCTCAACGAGGAGCTCGGTGAAATTGCAGTCTCGGTGAAGATGCCGAGTACCCGCGGCTAGACGGAAAGACCCCGTGAACCTTTACTACAACTTGGTATTGGAGTTCGGTGCATTTCGCTCAGGATAGGTGGGAGGCTTTGAAGCGCTGGTTGCGGCTAGCGTGGAGCCAACCTTGAGATACCACCCTTGGTGTATTGGATTTCTAACAGCATTCCGTGAATCCGGGTGCTGGACAGTTCCAGGCGGGTAGTTTGACTGGGGCGGTCGCCTCCCAAAATGTAACGGAGGCGCACAAAGGTTCCCTCAGCACGGCCGGAAATCGTGCGTAGAGCGTAAAGGTAGTAAGGGAGCTTGACTGCGAGACTGACAAGTCGAGCAGGTGCGAAAGCAGGTCTTAGTGATCCGGCGGTAGCAAGTGGAAGTGCCGTCGCTCAACGGATAAAAGGTACTCCGGGGATAACAGGCTTATCGGGCCCAAGAGTCCACATCGACGGCCCGGTTTGGCACCTCGATGTCGGCTCGTCGCATCCTGGGGGTGGAGTTGCTCCCAAGGGTTGGGCTGTTCGCCCATTAAAGCGGTACGCGAGCTGGGTTCAGAACGTCGTGAGACAGTTCGGTCCCTATCTGCCGTGGGCGTTGGAGAATTGAGAGGATTTGTCCCTAGTACGAGAGGACCGGGATGAACGCACCTCTGGTGTATCTGTTGTCCTGCCAAGGGCATTGCAGGCTAGCTACGTGTGGATCGGATAACCGCTGAAAGCATCTAAGCGGGAAGCCGGCCTCAAGATGAGTTCTCCCATCCCCTAGAGGGAGTAAGACCCCTAGTAGACCACTAGGTTGATAGGCCAGATCTGGAAGAACGGCAACGTTCGTAGGAGACTGGTACTAATGGTTCGAGGGCTTGACGGATTTTTTTGTGATGCCCGTTGTGTGGCGCTGTGCAGTTTTGAAGGACCGGGAAGGCTGGTCTCTCGCCTTTTCCGGTGGCTTTGGCGAGGGGGAAACACCTCTTCCCATTCCGAACAGAGCAGTTAAGCCCCTCAGCGCCGATGGTACTTGGCCCGCAAGGGCCTGGGAGAGTAGGACGCCGCCGGTTTACTTAGAACGCACGAGCCGCCCAGAGAGGCGGCTCGTCGTCGTTCGGTTCCGAGACGATTTGGCACGGGGCGTTACTGCTGGGCGTGCCGTGCTGGGAGTAGGAGACGCCGGTGGAGGTGGACGCCCTCGCGCGGGATAGTGGTATCGCTTCGCGGGGTACGTCCTCGCACCACATGGCGAGAGGGGTAGCACTTTGAGCGAGAGAGGATCGGGCGATGCTTCGGCGCGCCATTGCGGTTTTGGAACGGCGTCAACGCGCACGGGCGGCACCTCGCATTGGCGTGCGCCGCCACGCTATGTATGACAGCGCTGGCGAGCGTGAGTGCGGGCGTCCTGGGCACCGGCACAGCAGGTGCGACGGGAGAGGCTCGGCACCCTGCCATAGCGAACGCTCGCGCGTACGGTCTCGCTGAGCGAGAGCGGCCGGCTGCGCCTGACGAGCAAGCAGGAGCTTCACGCTGAACGAGCGTGGTTCCGCGTCCGGCACGATCGCCGGTTCGATCTACATCCACCTTCATCTCGTCTCCGACACCAAGGTCACCGCCGAAGTCAACATCTACCCGCACGATGGCTCGCTGACGGGCAGCGGCTCGGCTACCTACCACGTGGTAGGCGGCTACGCGGCCTTCTCGGGCACGCTGTCGATCACGCGCGGCTCCGGTAAGTACGCGCGCGCTCGCGCGTCGGGTCTTCGCTTCACGGGCACGATCCAGCGCAGGGACGACTCGGTCTCAGTCCGGCTGAGCGGACCCCTGTCCTACTAGGCGGCTGCGACACGTGCGCGCGCCCAAGCGACTGATCGTCCTCGGCGGGGTGCTGCTCGCGTGTCTCGCCACGGCCGTCGACGGCTATGGCTTCGGCGGACGGCCGTCCTGCATACATCCTTCTCGCCGAACCGACTCGGCGCCAGCACGACGATCGGCTTCGGCTTCGATATCGCCGGCCCGAACGGCACCGTCCCGCCGCCTTTGCGGAGCGTCAGCCTCAAGCTGCCACCCGGCATCAACTACCTCACGACCACGCTCGGCCTGGCGATCTGCCAGCCCGCGGCCCTGCTCGAACGCGGATTGGCGGGCTGCTCGCCCAATTCGCGCCTCGGCTTCGGCAGCGCCTACGTCGAAGTGCCGTTCGGCGAAACCTCCGGCCACGAGATCCCCGACATCCAGGCATTGATGGGTCCCGCCGCACAACGGCAACATCGTCGTGCTGTTCTACGCCGACGGACGCGAACCGGTCTATGCGCAGCTCGTGTTCGCCGGCGAACTGATCGCAGGATCGCAGACGCTCAGCGGCAGCCTCAACGCCGCGATCCCGCTCGTCCCGAGCGTGCCCGCCGGGCCACCGGTCTCGATCGTCAAGGTGCGCACGACGATCGGCCCGGCGCACTCTGACCTACTACGAACGCAAGCACGGGCACACGATCAGCTTCCACCCGCATGGCGTCTCGCTGCCCTCGCGCTGCCCTCGCGGCGGGTTCGTCTTCTCCGCTGGATTCTCCTTCGAGGACGGCACGAGCACCGTCGCGAACAGCACCGTTCCATGCCCGCCGCCGCGTAAGCCGGCCGCCAGGCGCGGATCGCGAAAGTCCTCGCGCTAGCCGAAGCGGATCGATGTCTGAGCCTCGCCGTCATCGAGCTGGACGCCTGTCGCTCACCGGCGCATTCGCCTGGGCGGCGCTGCGCTACTGGTTCACCGTCTTCCCGCGGGTCGCCTCGGAGCTACGGCACTGGCGCCGCAGCGCGGAGCCGAATCGCAGGATCCGAGCCTGCGGCAGCTTGCCCTCGCAATCTCTGGCCAAGCGCGGGAACATGGAGGGCGCAGCGGCATTTGCCGACCTTCGTGCCGCGGCGCGCTCGCGGGAGCGTGATCCGTGCGCTCGTCGCGTTCCAGGCGATCTACAACTACGCCGACCTGCTCGCCGAGCAGTCCTCCGAGGACCCTGTCGGCAGCGCGAAGGACGTCCACCGAGCGCTGCTGACGGCGCTCGACCCGAGCGGCGAGTCATCCATGCACGATTCGCTATCTGGGAGGCGAGCGCGTCGATCACGACTTTCTTGCCGAGATGATCGCCGCATGCGAGACGGCCTCGTGGCAGCTACCTTCCTACGGCACGGTGGCCGCCACGGCATGCCGAGCCGCCGAGCGGATCGTGGCCTTTCAGAGTCTTAGCCTCGGCCGGCAGGGCGAGCTCGAGTCCTGGGCCGAAAGCCAGGACCTGCCGGGCGCCGGGTGCGCCTGGTGGGAGGTGGCCGCGGCCGCCGGCTCCTCGCTGTCCGTGCACGCGCTGCTCGCCGCCGCAGCCTCACCCGAGCTGACAGGGCGGGAGGTGGCGATGATCGATGCTGCCTACTTCCCATGCATCGGAGCGCTGCACTCGCTGCTCGACAGCCTCGTCGATGAGCGGCGAGGACGCCGCGACCGGTCAGCTGCGACTGCTCGACTGCTACCCCTCGCGACGGCAGGCGAAGTCGGGTCTGCAGACAGCTGGCAAGACGTGCGCTCGGGCGCCGCGCGCGAGCTGCCGAGCGGAGCAGACCACGCGCTGCTCGTGTCGGCCATGGCCTGCAGCTACCTCGCCGCGCCCGAGGCGTCGTCAAGCGCCGTCGATGGCATAGCCAGGCAAGTGCGCGCTTCGCTGGGCCTGCTCGCGCGCCCGATGCTGCTCGTCTTCAAGCTGCGTCGGCTGGCCGGCGGCGGCTCACGGATTCGACGACGCCCCTCTGGTACCGCCGTCGCTCGCCGCCGAGCAGCCCGAGCCCGCGGCGGCGGTCTCTGCCGGCGCCTCGCCCCGGGGTGGCGATGCTCGAGCTGCGTGAGCTCGTCAAGCACTACGAGCTCGTAGGCGGCGAGACGGTCCGAGCGGTAGACGGCGTATCGCTGGAGGTGCCCACCGGCGAGTTGCTCGCGCTCTACGGCCCTTCCGGCTCGGGCAAGACGACGCTCCTGCTGATGGTCGCGGCGTTGCTCGAGCCGACGAGCGGCTCGGTGCTCGTCGACGGGCGCAGCATCTCGACGCTCTCCGAGCAGGAGGCCTCGCAGTACCGCCTTTCCCAGCTCGGCTTCATCCGCCAGAACTTCGACCTGCTCCCGGGCGTGAGCACGCTCGACAACGCCGTGCTGAAGCTGCTGAAGAACGTGCCCTGGCGGGAGGCGCACGCGCGCATGACCCCGCTGCTCGAGCGGCTCGGGCTCGGCAAGCGACTCAACCAGCACGCCGAGACGCTCTCGATGGGCGAGCGCCAGCGCGTGATGATCGCCCGCGCGCTCTCCACCGAACCGCGCCTGCTGCTCGCCGACGAGCCGACCGGGAGCCTCGACACGCAGCGAAGCCACGAAGTGCTCGGACTGCTTGCGCGAGCTGTGCCGCGAGCGCGACGTCGCCGTCGTGCTCGTCAGCCACGACCCGCTCGCCGCCGGCTACGCCGATCGCGTGCTCGCCTTGCGCGACGGGCGGCTCGACGACTACGAGCCCGGCGCCGCGCCCGTCCCGCACAGCGCTGGATGACGACTCCACCGGGCTCGGCTCAGACGCGCCCGACGGCACCGGTCGGTGCAGTGGTCCGCGATGAGGCTCGCCAACATGCTTCACCTGTACCGCGTGCGCCTGCGCTCGCGCCTGCTGCAGGAGTGCTTCGCCGTCGTCGGCATCGCCGCCGGCGTCGCGCTGCTGTTCGCCTCGCAGATCGCCAGTCACAGCCTCTCCAGCTCCGTCGCGCAGCTCTCGCAGGGAATCGTCGGCAGCGCCAAGCTGCAGGTGCTCTCGCGCGACCCGCGCGGGTTCGACCAAAGCCTGCTCGGCAAGGTTCGCCACATCTCCGGCGTCAGGCTCGCCGCGCCGCTGCTCGAAGCCAACGCCGACGCGCTCGGTCCCCGCGGGAGCAGGTCCGTCGAGCTGATCGGCGCCGATGAGAGCCTTACGCAGCTCGGTGGCACGCTCGTGCGCCACACGAAGCTCGCGCCGTTCGGCGGGATCGGCGCGATCGTCATGCCCGGGCCGCTCGCACGCGCGCATCGGCGTGACCAAGTTCGGCGCCGAAGCGACGCTCGAGATCGGCGGTCACGTCAGCCAGGCGCCGCTCTACAAACAGCTTTCGGCCCGCGAAATAGGGCCTTTGCTCGACACGCCGATCGTCGTCGCCCCGCTGTCCTTCGCCCAGGAAATGGCTGGCCTTCCGGGCCGCGTCACGCGCATCCTCGTCACGCCGAGCCCGGGTCGCGAGCAGGCGGTGCAGGCCGAGCTGACCCGCCTCGCCGCGGGGCGGCTCGAACGTCACCTCGACGAGCTACGACGAGCAGCTGTTCGCCAAGGCCGCCGCCGCCGCCAACCAGTCGACCGTGCTGTTCGCCGTGATCAGCGCGCTCGTCGGCTTCCTCTTCGCGTTCAACGCGATGCTCCTGACCGTCTCCCAGCGCCGCCGGCTGATCGCCGACCTGCGCCGCGACGGCTACACGCCGCGCGCCGTGATCGCCGTGCTGCTGCTCGACGCCGCCGTGCTCGGCACGATCGGCTGCGCGGTCGGCCTCGTGCTCGGCGACGAGCTCTCGATCCAGCTGTTTCACTCCAACCCCGGCTTCCTCTCCTCCGCCTTCACCGTCGGCTCGGCGCGCGTCGTCGGCTGCGCAGAGCGTCGTGATCGCCGTTGCCGGGGGGATGCTCGCCGCCTTCGTCGCCGTGCTCAGCCCGCTGCGCGACATCCTCTCGCGCGACCCGCTCGCCGCGATCGCGCCACGCGAGGTGGCCCTCAGCAGGACCAGCACACGCCTGCGCACCGCGCTCGGAGCCGTCTTCGTGCTGATCGCGCTGCTCACGCTTGCTCGTCCTGCCGCAAGCCGCGATCGCCGGCATGGTGGCGCTGACGTGCGCGCTGCTCCTGTGGCTGCCGCTCGGGCTCGATGCGATGCTCGCTTCGATCGCTCGCCTGCGCGGAAAGTGACGAGCGCCGTGCCGCACATCGCCGTGAGCGAGCTTCGCGCCGGGCGCTCGCGGGCCGTGGCGATCGCCGCGACCGGCGCGATCGCCGTGTTCGGCAGCGTCTCGATCCAAGGCGCCCACGGCGATCTGCAGCACGGGCTCGAAAACGCCGCGCACGACATGAACGCCTTCACCGACGTCTGGGTCTCGCCGTCCGGCTCGTTCAACCTGCTGATGACCCAGCCGTTCCCCGCGAACGCGCAGGCTCGCCTGCAGCACGTACCCGGCGTTCGTGCCGTGCGCAGCTATCGCGGGGGACTGCTCGACTGGCGTCAGCGGCGCATCTGGGTGATCGCACCGCCCGACCACCGCCCGGCCGCTGATCCCGCCGAGTCAGCTCGTCGAGGGCGATCTCGCAGCCGCGACCGCGCATCGTTCGCGCCGGCGGCTGGGTCGTCGTCTCTCAGGCGCTCGCTTCCGAGCACCACCTGCACATCGGCGACTCGTTCACGCTGCCCGCGCCGCGCCCGTCGACGCTTTCCGACTCGCTGCGATCTCGACGAACATCGGCTGGGCCCCCGGGCGCGATCGTGATGAGCGCCGACGACTTCGCGCGCGCGTGGGACAGTCCCGAGCCGAGCGCCTTCAACGTGCTGCTCTCGCCCGGGACCACGCCAGATCCAGGGTCGCCGCGCGGTCGAACGCGCGCTCGGTCGCGGCTCGGGCCTGACCGTGCAGACCGCCGAGCAGCACGCCGACAAGCAGCGCACGCTCACGCGCCAGGGGCTCGCGCGGCTGTCGCAGATCGCCACGCTGATCCTCGTCGCCGCGATCCTCGCCACGGCCGCCGCGATGGGCGCGATGGTCTGGCAGCGTCGCCCGCGCCTGGCCAAGCTGAAGCTCGAGGGCTTCTCGCCGCGCGAGCTGTGGGGCACGATCCTGCTCGAGAGCGTCCTCTTGCTGCTCGTCGGCTGCGCCGGAGGGGCGCTGCTCGGCCTGCTTGGTCAGCAGCTGCTCGACCGCGCGCTCGCCGTCGGTGATCAACTATCCCGTCGTCCGCTCCGTCGCACTGCCGACCGCGCTCGCCGCGCTGGCGATCGTCACCGCCGCCGCGCTCGCCGTGCTCAGCGTGCCCGGCTACCTCGCCTCGCGCGTGTCGGCCGGCCTCGCCTGCAGGACTGACCGCCAGGCTCCGCGCTCCGACGCGGTCGCTACGCCCCGAGCGTGACGCTCCCGTCCTCGCCCAGCGTCCAATGCGGATTGTGCGCGACCTCCCACGGATGCCCGTCCGGGTCGACGAACACCCCCGAGTAGCCGCCCCAGAACGTCTCGCCCGGCTCGCGCGAGATCGTCCCGGCCGCCGCGCGCGCCTGCTCGATGACCTCGTCCACCTCCGCCGGCGAGCCGACGTTGTGCGCGAGCGTCACGCCGCCCCAGCCGCTGCCGAGCTCGACGCCGCTGTCCTCGGCCAGCCGCCCGCGATCCCACAGCGAGAGCACGCTGCCGCCGATCTGGAAGAACACGACGTCGTCGTCCTCGGCAGCGCGGCTGCGCCAGCCGAGGCCTTCATAGAAGTCCCGTGCGCGCCTCAGATCGCTTGTTCCGAGCGTGATGACGCTGAGTCTCTGCTCCATCGCCTGCCTCCAATTGATCGTTCGCGGACTTGCCGACGGGGGAGAGGCAATGATGGCGTGTCGGCCTGATCTGCCCCGGCCGCCGCTTGGCGAGCCGGCGCGAGCGACTCCCTGGCCCGCGCAGCGACACTCGGTGTGGATGGGTCGTCTGCGTCAGTGGCTCGTCCAGGTCGACCTCCCAGTCGACGTCATAGTCGTCCTCGAGTAGTAGGAACGAGCGGGTGAGACGCAGGGCGCCGAGCGTGCGCTGCGCGAGTGAGGAGTTCTTTGTCGAAGCGAACATCTGTTCGTAAGCTAGGAAGGCGATCGGACGGACGGCCGTCGAGGGCCGATACGAACGTGTGTACGCATCGGCCGAACCGGTGCAATCCCGCATCGCAGAGCCATTCTCCGCGCCCTGGTGCCTGCAACGAGAATTGCAGATCGTCTCGGACGATCGGGTCGTCGCAGACCCGATCGCCCTCATCAAATCCTCCAGCGGACGTGCAGCGATGCCCGTTCGTCCACTGCGTGCAGGTGAGCAGCCGCGCGCCGCGAACTTGACCGTTCAGATGGCTGTTACGCTTGCCAGGCGCGATGCGAAAGCCCCACCGTGGGGCCGTCGCCGGAGGCGCACCCAGCTCATGGAGAAGTTCGTCATCGAAGGTGGCGTCCCGCTTTCCGGCACGATGACCCCGGCCGGGAACAAGAACGGCGCGCTACCGATCCTCGCTTCCGCGCTCCTCACCGAGGACGAGGTGCTCGTGCGCAACGTCCCGCGCATCCGCGACGTCGAGGCGATGCTCGACATCCTCAAGGCGCTCGGCGTCTCCGCCCAGTGGCGCGGTCCCAACGAACTCGCCCTGTGCGCCGCGACCGCGCGCGAGATCGCGATCGAGCGTGAGCTGGCCGAGTCGATCCGCGCCTCCTTCCTGCTCGCCGGCCCGCTGCTCGCGCGCTTCGGCCGCGCCGTGATGTCGCCGCCCGGCGGCGACGTGATCGGCCGCCGCCGCCTCGACCCGCACCTCGACGCCTTCCGCGCGATGGGCGCCGACGTCGAGTGCAACGGCACGATCGACCTGCACGCGCCGCGCGGGCTGCGCTCGACCGACGTGTTCATGGACGAGCCCTCCGTGATGGCCACCGAGAACGTGCTGATGGCTGCCGCGCTGACGCCCGGCACGACCGTGATCGGCAACGCCGCCTCCGAGCCCCACGTGCAGGACCTCGCGCGCATGCTCGTGAAGATGGGCGCCGACATCCAGGGGATCGGCTCCAACCTGATCACCGTCAACGGCGCCGACCGGCTGCACGGCTGCGAGCACGACGTCGCCCCCGACCACATCGAGATCGGCAGCTTCATGGCGCTCGCCGGCGTGACCGGCGGCGAACTGCGGATCAAGGACACCGTGCCCGGCGACCTGCGCATGATCCGCCTCGTGTTCGAGCGCCTCGGGCTGCGCTCGACGCTCGACGGCAACGACCTGATCGTCCCCGGCGGGCAGAAGCTCGTCGCGCAGTCCGACGTCGGCGAGTTCAAGAGCAAGATCCAGGACGGCCCGTGGCCCGCCTTCCCCGCCGATCTGACTTCGATCGCCGTCGCCCTGGCGACGCAGGCCGAGGGCTCGATCCTCGTGCACGAGTGGATGTTCGAGAACCGCCTGATCTTCACCGACAAGCTGATCCTGATGGGCGCCGACATCGTCATGTGCGACCCCCACCGCGCGATCGTCACCGGCCCGCGCCGCCTGCGCGGCGAGCGCGTCGAGTCGCCCGACATCCGCGCCGGCATGGCCATGCTGCTCGCCGCCCTCTGCGCCGACGGTCGCTCCGAGATCGGCAACATCCGCCAGATCGACCGCGGCTACGAGCGGATCGACGAGCGGTTGCGCGAGCTCGGCGCGCGGATCGAGCGCGTCGCGACAGAGCCCGTCCCCGCGTAGAGTTCGGTCACACGGTGCGGCGCTCGTCGGAATGGCGTGTGTGCCGGCCACGCAGAAGGAGTGGATCAAGCGATTGGAGCGAGCGGGATGGACGCGAGAGCGCGGGGGAAAGCATCAGGTCAAGATGACGAAGCCAGGCTGTCGGCCGATCACGTTGCCGGAGAACAGGCGCGTCGCGCCTATTCAAAGGGATTCGAGGCGGAGCTGCGCCGACAGGCGGGCCTACGGGATCGTGGAGATTGAACCGATTTCTGTGATCATGGAGCCGATGTCTGAGCCACCTAAGCCGCTGCACGTGAGCGTGCGCCTCGAGGATGACGTGTACTGGGCCACGGTCGAGGAGTTCCCAGGTGTCTTCGCCACCGGAGACAACCTCGAGGAGCTGCGTGAGAACATGGCGGAAGGGATCGCGCTGGTCCTTGCGGCGCCGGGTGCCGAGCCGCCGAGGGTGACGCTCGCCCCTCTGCGCCACGGGCCTGTGGCGATGGAGGCGCGGTCGGAGCTGGTCTACGCCTGATTGCGCCCGGGCGTTCCCGCGGGAGCGTACCGTCCCAAGGGACCGCGTAATCTCGTCTGCGAGATGATTCACCCAATTCCCTCAGGCACCCGCGACGTGCTCCCACAGGAGACCGGCGAGGTGCGCCTGATCACAGACACGCTGCGCCGCGTGTTCGACGAGCACGGCTACGGCGAGATCTACACGCCCGCGCTCGAGTACGAGTCGGTGCTCGCGCGCGCCGACATGGCCGAAGCGCGTCCCGCCTACCGCGTGTTCGACGAGACCGGCGCCGTGCTCGTGCTGCGCTCCGACATGACCGCGCCGATCGCGCGCGTCGTCGCCACCCGCTACGCCGACAGCCCGACGCCGCTGCGCTTCTGCTACTTCGCCCACACCTACCGCGGCGTGCGCCCCGCGCGCGGGCAGCTGCGCGAGATGCTGCAGGCCGGGATCGAGCTGATCGGCGCGCCCGCACCGGAGGGCACCGCGGAAGCGCTCACCGTGCTGTGCTCATCGCTCGAGGCCGTCGGCCTCAAAGACTTCCGCATCGGCGTCGGCGACGCCTCGCTGTTCCCGGCGCTGATGGAGAGCCTGCAGGTGCCGCGAGGATCACCGCGACGGCCTGCTGCGAAGCGCTCGTGCGGCGCAACTTCGTCGAGCTCGAGCACCTGCTCGACGAGGCGGGCGTCTCCGGCGAGGCGGCCGAGCTGCTGCTCGACGTGCCCCAGCGCCGCGGCGGGCCGGAGCTGCTGACCGACGCGCCGGCGCCTGCCGTCGAGGCGGTCACGGGCATGCGCCGCGTGTACGAGCTGCTCGATCCGAGCGTCGCGGCGCGCGTGATCTTCGACCTCGGCCTGATCCGCAACATCGGCTACTACACGGGCGCCGTGTTCGAGGTCTACGACCCCGCGATCGGCGCTCCGATCGGCGGCGGCGGGCGCTACGACGAGCTGCTCGGGCGCTTCGGGCGCAGCCTGCCGGCGGTCGGCTTCGCGCTGTACGTCGACTCGCTGCACCAGGCGCTGGCGGGCGAGGAACGCGGCACGGGGGCGCTGTCGGAGCTGCGCACGGTTGCCGCCGCGGGAGAGGCGCGATGAGCCCGGACCTTGGTCTGACGATCGCCGTCCCGCGCGGCGCCCTGTTCGGCGGCACGGTCGACCTGCTCGCCTCGCTCGGGCTCGACACGGAGGAGCTGCGCACGAACGACCGCAAGCTGCTGTTCGAGGACATCGGCGTCGTCACGATGCGCCCGTCCGACGTGCCCACGTACGTGGAGGCCGGCGCGGCCGACATCGGCGTGACCGGCAAGGACGTGCTGCTCGAGCAGCTCGCGCACGCCCCGGGCGAGCGCGGCCGCGACGTGTACGAGCTGATGGACCTCGGCTTCGGGCGCTGCACGATGATCCTCGCGAGCAAGGCCGGCCCCGATCCGGCGCTCGAGTCGCTGCGCCGCCTCGGCGTGATGCGGGTGGCGACGAAGTACCCGCGGATCGCCGCGCGCTACCTGGAGGAAACGGGTCGCCAGGGCGAGATCGTCGAGGTCAAGGGCTCGGTCGAGCTGGCGCCGCTGACGGGCATGGTCGACGCGATCGTCGATCTCACGGCGACGGGCACGACGCTGCGCGAGAACAACCTGGTCGAGCGCGAGAAGATCGTCGTCTGCACGGCGCGCCTGATCGCCAACCCGGTCTCGCACAAGCTGAAGGCGGCGCAGATCGACGCCCTGCTGCAGCAGCTGCGCGCGCTCACGGCCGCCGGCGTCGGCTGAGCGATGCGAATCGAGCGCGTCGAGATAGCCGAGCTCGAGCGCCTCGGCGGCCCGCCCGGCGTGGCGGCGCACCTGCGCGCGCTCGTGCCCGACGGCGACTCCGTCGAGGGCCCCGTGCGCGAGATCGTCGAGAAGGTCCGCGACGGCGGCGATGCGGCCGTCCTCCACTACACGCGCCAGTTCGACACGAAGGGCGTCGAGCCGAGCCCGCTGCTCGTCGCGCCGGAGGACCTCGACGAGGCGATCAAGCGCATGCCGCTGGAGCTCGTGGCGGGCCTGCAGGTGACGATCTCCAACGTCGCGCAGGTGGCCGACGCGGGCGTCGGCCGCGACGCGACGGTCGACCTGCCCCAGGGCCAGCGGATCGCGCTGCGCGAGCTGCCGGTCGACTCGGCGGCGATCTACGTCCCGAGCGGCCGCGCGCCGTATCCGAGCACGGTCGCGATGGGCGTCGTCACGGCGCGCGCGGCGGGCGTGTTCGACGTGGCCGTGTGCAGCCCGCCCGGTGAGGACGGCGAGATCGACGCGGCGATCCTCGGCGCGTGCCGGCTGTGCGGCGTCGAGCGCGTCTACCGGATGGGCGGCGCGCAGGCGATCGCGGCGCTGGCGTACGGCACGGAGACGGTCAAGCGCGTGGACGTGATCGTGGGGCCGGGCAACCTGTACGTGCAGGAGGCCAAGGCGCAGCTCTCGGCGAAGGTCGGGATCGACGGCTTCGCGGGCCCGAGCGACCTGCTCGTCGTGCTCGGCGCGGAGCTGAACGAGGGCGACGTGGAGCTGGCGGCGCTGGACATGCTGGCGCAGGGCGAGCACGGCGAGGGCAGCCTGGTCGTCGGCGTCTCGGCCGGCCCGGGCGCGATCGAGGCGCTGGGCAACGCGCTCGAGCGGCTGGACGCGGAGCTTCCGGCGAGCGGCGCGGCGGCGGGCACGTTCGCGCTCGTGCAGGCGCTCGACTCCCAGCAGGCGATCCAGATCGCGAACGAGTTCGCGCCGGAGCACCTGCAGCTGATCGGCGCGGACGTCGAGGCGCAGGCCTCGCGCGTGCGCTCGGCGGGCTGCCTGTTCGTGGGCGCGTCGAGCGCGACGGCGTTCGGCGACTACGTGGCCGGCTCGAACCACATCCTGCCGACGGTCGGCGCGGCGCGCTTCGCCTCGATGCTCTCCCCGCGCCACTTCCGCCGGCGCATGGCCGAGGTGCGCGTCACGCCGGCCGGCGCGGGCAAGCTGGCGAGCGCGGGCGTGCCGATCGCGCGGGCGGAGGGCTTCGAGTGGCACGCGCGCTCGATGGAGGCGCGCATCGGCGACAATGACGGCAGATGGCTGAGCCGAACGACGATTTTTATGAGTAAAGAGAACGAAAGGACGGCGAGCATCGAGCGTCGCACGGGCGAGACGGACGTGCGCCTGTCGCTGACGCTCGAAGGCACGGGGGCGGGCACACGCGAGACGGGCGTGGGCTTCCTCGACCACATGCTCGACCTGCTCGCGCGCCACGGCCGCCTGGACCTGAAAGTGAAGGTCACGGGCGACTTGGAGACGGGCGCGCACCACACGGCTGAGGACACGGCGATCGTGCTCGGCCAGGCGCTCGACGGCGCGCTGGGCGACCGCAGCGGGATCGTCCGCTACGGCGCGGCGACGGTGCCGATGGACGAGGCCCGCGCGAGCTGCGCGCTGGACATCTCGGGCCGGCCGTTCACGCTGTTCGAGGCGGACTTGCCGCCGGGCTCGACGGGCGGCTTCGACCACGAGCTGACGGAGGAGTTCTTCCGCGCGCTGGCGAACGCGGCCAAGCTGACGCTCCACCTGCGCGTGGAAGCGGGCACGAACGCGCACCACATGATCGAGGCGGCGTTCAAGGCGTTCGCGCGGGCGCTGCGCCAGGCGGCGTCGATCGACCCGAGCGAGACGGGCGTGCCGAGCACGAAGGGGACGCTGACGTCATGACGCCGCTCGTCGAGGAGCCGGTCGAGATCGCCGTGGTCGACTACGGAATGGGCAACCGCCGTTCGGTCGAGAAGGCGCTCGAGCACGTCGGCGCGCGCGCGAGCGTCAGCTCGGACCTCGAGCACCTGCGCCGGGCCGACGGCCTGGTCGTGCCGGGCGTGGGCGCGTTCCCGCGCGCGATGGAGAAGCTGCGCGAGCTGGGCCTGGACGAGCTGATCCGCGACCGCGTGGCGGCGGGCGCGCCGGTGCTCGGCATCTGCCTGGGCCTGCAGCTGGCGTTCGAGCACTCGAGCGAGCTGGGCGGCGCGGACGGGTTGGGCCTGATCGCGGGCGAGGTGCACGGGCTGCGCGCGGGCACGCTGAAGCTGCCGCACATCGGCTGGAACGAGGTCCGCTTCACCAAACCTGACTCGCCGCTGATCGCGGGGCTGCCGCTGGAATGCGCCTTCTACCACGTGCACTCGCTGGCGGCGGAGCCGGAGCGCGAAGAGGACGTGCTCGGCACGGCGACATACGGCGCGCCGTTCGTGACGGCCGTGCAGAAGGGCTCGTTCTACGGCGTGCAGTTCCACGCGGAGAAGTCCTCGGCGGCGGGTCTGCGCCTGCTGGCGAACTTCGCCCGGATCTGCGTGGCGGCGCGCGAGCCGAGCGCGACGGACGCGACCGGCGTGCGAGCCGGCATCTGACGCCTCGGCGCCGTGAACCTCTACCCGGCGATCGACATCCTCGGCGGCAACGCGGTGCGCCTCATCAAGGGCGACTTCGAGGCGAAGAAGGTCTACGACCAGGACCCGCTGTCGGCGGCGCGCGCGTTCGCGGAGGAAGGCGCGCGCTACCTGCACGTGGTCGACCTCGACGGCGCGAAGAGCGGCGAGCCGGTCAACATCGAGCACCTGCGCGCGATCGTCGAGGAGCTCGGCCTGCCGGTGCAGTTCGGCGGCGGCCTGCGCTCGGACGTGTCGATTCAGAAGGCGTTCGAAGCCGGCGCGAGCCGCGTGATCCTGGGAACGGCGATCTTCACGGACCCGGAGCTGCCGTTTCGCGCGATGGAAGAGCACGGCCACGAGAACGTGCTGATCTCGATCGACGCGCGCGCCGGCTTCGTAGCGACGCACGGCTGGCTGGAGGCCACGGAGGTCCCGGCGCGCGAGGCGATCGAACGCTGGAGCGAGGGCTCCGGCGGCATCAAGCACTTCGTCTACACGAACATCGACCACGACGGGATGCTCGACGGGATCGACCGCGAGGACGCTGCGAGCGCGGTCGCGCGCGGCTCGACGACGGCAGGCTGATCCTCTCGGGCGGCATCGGCGAGCTTCGAGCACCTGCAGGCGATCGCGACGCTGCGCTCCGAGCAGCAGCTCGACGGCCTCGACGGCGTGATCGTCGGCAAGGCGCTGTACGAGCGGCGCTTCACGGTCGCCGAGGCGCTGGCCGTGCTCGACGGCTGAGTCGCGTGGGGCGGGCGTCGTGGACCGTACCCGCCGCCTGGGTCGGCTCGAATCTTGCATCGTCTGCAGCGTCTACTCTCACCTAATGACGTCAGATAAGCCAGCTCCGAGGGCCGAAGTTCGTCTTTCTCCGACGAGCGGAGTGGACCCGCTCGCTGATCTGCGTGCACGCGAGCTCGTGCGAGAGCCCACCCGACGCAAGCGGGCCAGCACGGAGCACCGGCAGCTCCACTCGCCCGAGCCAGTATCGGACCTCGTCGCCGAGCAGCGCCGGTGATGGCCGCTCGTCGCCGTCGATGGGACCGCGCGTTGGACGTAACAGTTGCGTGCGGCTACGTAGTCGTTCCCGCCGCCCCCTGAACAGACGGGCTACCGTAGGCCGGGTGCACTTCAAGCGCATCATCCCGTGCCTCGACGTCGACGCGGGGCGCGTCGTCAAGGGCGTCGAATTCCTCGACATCCGCGACGCGGGCGACCCGGTCGAGCTGGCGGCGCACTACGACCGCGAGGGCGCGGACGAGCTGATCTTCCTCGACATCACGGCGACGCACGAGAAGCGCGACACGATCGCCAAGCTGGCGCGCGCGACGGCGGACGACGTGTTCGTGCCGTTCACGATCGGCGGCGGCATCCGCTCGGCGGAGGATGCTCAGGCGGTGCTCGACGCGGGCGCCGACAAGGTCTCGGTCAACTCGGCGGCGCTGCAGCGCCCGGAGCTGATCAACGAGCTGGCCGAGGTGTTCGGCTCGCAGTGCGTGGTGCTGGCGATCGACGCGAAAGCGGACCCGTTCGTCGGCGAGGGGCTCGAGCACCCGTCGAAGTGGGAGGCCTACCTTGCGGGCGGGCGCACGCCGACGGGGCGCGACGTGGTCGAGTGGGCGCGCGAGGGCGTCGAGCGCGGCGCGGGCGAGATCCTGCTGACGAGCATGGACCGCGACGGCACGAACGACGGCTATGACCTGCCTCTGATCGAAGCCGTCAGCGAGGCCGTCAGCGTGCCGGTGATCGCCTCGGGCGGGGCCGGCGAGCTCGACCACCTCGCGCAGGCCCTGCGCGCCGGCGCCGACGCGGCGCTGTGCGCTTCGATCTTCCACTACGGCCGCCACACGATCGCCGAGGCCAAGGCGCACCTGGTCGCGGCCGGGATACCTGTGCGCGTGGGCTGAGGCCGCGCGCGAGGCCGAGGCACGGTGTCGAGCGTGGACGGGTCGCGCGTGAAGCAGGTACGGATCGACGGTCCGGCGATGATCGAGCGGCTGCGCGGGTTGGCGGGCGGCCCTGAGCTGCTTGCGTTGGCGCAGAGCCGAGATGACGAGGTCGTCCTGATCGGCGGCGCCGTGCGTGACCTGGCCCTGGGAACGACGCCCCGCGAGCTGGACGTCGTCGTGCACGATGACGCAGCCGGATTCGCGCGCGAGCTCGCCCGCGAGCTGCAGGCGCTCGCCGGCGAGAACCCCAAAGAACGCTTCGAGACGACCTTCCACGAGCGCTTTCGCACCGCGCTCGTCTCCTGGCCGGGCGGGCAGATCGACGTGGCGACTCGGCGCTCGGAGCGCTATCCGGCGCCAGGCGCGTTGCCTGAAGTCACCGTGGGCACGCGCGAGGACGACCTGCGTCGCCGCGACTTCACCGTCAACACGCTCTCGATCGCGCTGAACGGCCCGCGCCCGGCGTTCCGGACGGCGCTCCACGGAGGCAGTCGAGGACCTGGACGCCCGCGTTCTGCGCGTGCTGCACGATCAGAGCTTCCTCGACGACCCCACGCGTCTCCTGCGCATGGCTCGATACCGCGCGCGCCTGGGCTTCGAGCCCGACGATCGAACTGCGCGCCTGGCCGAGCAGGCGATCGCCGCCGGCGCACTCGACACGGTCTCCCCGGCGCGCATCGGCGCCGAGCTGCGCCTTGCGCTCGCAGAGCCCGATCCGGTGGCCGCGCTCGAGTCGCTGGAGCAGCTTCGGCGTGCTCTCGGCGCTGCACGAGGCGATCGAGCTCGACGCGCCGCTCGCGCGCGCGGCCCTCGCGAGAGCTGCCGGCGCCGCCGGAAGCCTGGCCGGACGTGCTGCTGCTCGCCTCGCTGCTGCGGCCCGGGCACTCCTATCGACACGACGACTACGAGACGCGCCTGCGCGTGCTGCTCGACGGCTGGGAGTTCCCCGGCGGCCGAGCGCGAGCGCACGGTGCACAGCGCGATCCTCGCGCCCGCTCGCAGAGCGCCTGCAGCGAGCCGAGCAGGCCGTCGCAGATCTACGAGGTCGCCCACGGCGAGCCGCTCGAGGCGGTCGCGCTCGGCGGCGCGATCGGCGACGTCGCGGGCCACGCCGACGCGGCCGACGCGGCGCGGCGCTGGCTCTCGCAGCTGCGCCACGTGAAGCTGGCGATCGACGGCGATGACCTCCTCGACGCCGGCATGCGCCAGGGTCCCGAGATCGGCCGACGCCTGCGCCGCGCCCTGATGCGCAAGCTCGACGGGGAGCTGACCGCCGGCGAGGACGAGCGCGACGCAGAGCTTGCGCGCGGCGCTCGAGGACCGTAGGCGCTACGAACGCTTTCCATGCCCGAGCCTGAATCATCGCGACTGGCCCGACACGCCTACGACACGTCCTCGAGCCAGCTTGCCTGGCGGCGCCCAGGTGCTCTTCACCTCGCGCGCCCACGGCAATCTCTCGACCCAGACCGGCGACGGACACGAGCATGGGCGCGCAGCGCGCGACCGGCTGTGCGAGGAACTCGGCCTGGACTGGCTCTGCGCGAGCCGCCAGGTCCACGGCTCGACCGTGCAGCGGGTGCGCGAGATCGCAGGAAGCGGGGGAGAGGCGGTCGCGATCGACGCCGACGGACACGCCACGGCGCTCGTGGGGGTCGGCGTGATGGTGCTTACCGCCGACTGCCTGCCCGTCGCGCTCGGTGCCGAGAAGGACGACGGAGGGGCCGTCGTCGCGATGGCCCACGCCGGCTGGCGCGGGCTCGCGGCAGGCGTGCTCGAGCAGGCCGTCCACGCACTGCACGAGCTGGGCGCGACCGGTCCGATCGAGGCAGTCGTCGGGCCCTGCGCGGGCGTCTGCTGCTACGAGGTCGGCGAGGAGGTGCACGCCGCCTTCGCGGGCCAAGTCAGCCCGGGCGGAGCGGGGTCCGCACCTGAGGGATATCGCCGAGGCAAGAACATCGACCTGCGCGCGATCGCCCGCGACAAGCTGCTCGCCGCCGGCGTTGGAGGCGTCTCACACGCCGAGGCATGCACGATCTGCGATGAGCGCTTCTTCTCCCACCGCCGCCAGGGCAAGGCCACCGGTAGGCAGGCCGGGATCGCTTGGGTCCGATGAGCGAGGGCGCAGGCATCGAATGGCGCGGCTGATCGAGAACCTCGACGTCGAGCGAATCCGCGCGAACCTGGCGCGCGTTCGCGAGGAGATCGATGCCGCCGCGCAGCGCTCGGCGCGTGCCCGTCCCGCAGGGGAGCCGCGCCCGGTCGAGCTGCTCGCGGCGATCAAGTACATCCGCAACGAGGATCTGCCCCTGCTCGCAGAGGCTGGGATCGAGCTGGTCGGCGAGAACCGCGCACAGGAGCTGCAAGCCAAGCACGCCGCCCACGGCGAGCTGTTCGAGTGGGACTTCATCGGCCAGCTGCAGAGCCGGCGCGTGCGCGAAATCGTGCCCTGCGTGCGCCTGATCCACTCGGTCGCCTCCGAGTCCGCGTTGCGCGCGATCGGGCGTCACCTGCCGCAGGCCCGTCCGGGGCTGCGGATCCTGCTCGAGGTCAACGTCGCCGATGAGCAGGAGAAGGCCGGCGTCGCGCCCGAGCAGCTCGGCGAGTTCATCGAACGCTCGCCCGTCCCCGTCGCCGGGCTGATGACGATGCCGCCGCTCGCCGACGATCCCGAGCAGAGCCGGCCGTGGTTCGCGCGGCTGCGCGAGCTGGCCCGCGCGCACGGGCTCGAGCACCTCTCGATGGGTACTTCGCAGGACTACGTCGTCGCCGTCGAGGAGGGCGCGAGCATTGTGAGAATCGGCACGCGGCTGTACGATTAGGCCTCGCGTTGGCGGCGGACGACCACGTCCGTCGCCGAGGCGATCTCGGCAGATCCCGACTCGCGCCCGCCGACCCGGGCATTCCGCGGGGGCGGGCACTAGCATGAGCATGGAATCCGCCGCGAGCAGGGAATTTGCCCTGCCGGGCGAAAACGCACCTACACCAATGGCTTTCCGCGACTCCTGGCACAGCGCGCTCGTCTACTTCGGCCTTGCCGAGGAGTATCACGACGACTTCGACGACGCTCCGCCCGAGGCGGAGATCGAGGATCGCTACCGCGAGCGGCCCAACGTGCGCCGCCTGCGCCGTCGCCGCGACGAGTTCGACGACATCTTCGCCGAGGAGGAAGGCGGCTCGCGCCGCGGCGGCGGACGTCCCACGACCGTGCTCAAGTCGGTCGCTCCGCAACGGCGATGTGCGCGTGCACCTCGTGATCCCCAAGTCCTTCAACGACGCCCAGCAGATCGCCGACAAGTTCAAGGACTCCGTCCCCGTGATCCTCAACCTGCAGTCCGCCGAAACAGACCTCTCCAAGCGCCTGATCGACTTCGCCTCCGGGCTCACCTACGCACTCGACGGCGGCATGCAGCGGATCGCCGACAAGGTCTTCATGCTCACGCCGCGCAACGTCGAGATCTCCGCCGAGGAGCGCGCGCGCTTGATCGAGAAGGGCTTCTTCAATCAGTCCTAGCGGCTCCGCCGTTAGCCGCCGGCTGTAGCGTGGTCTCCTCATGCAGATCGGTCTGATCGGTGCAGGCAACATGGCGCGCGCACTGGCGCGTGGTTGGGGCAAGCCCGTGCTGTGCGCCGACCCCGTGCACGCGCGGGCCGAGGCGCTCGCCGCCGAGCTCGGCGGCGAGACGCTTGCGAGCAACGCCGAGGTCGCCGAGCGCGCCGACCTGGTCGTGCTCTGCCACAAGCCCGCGCAGCTGCACGACGTCGCCGCCGAAGTCGCGCCGCACGCCAAGGCCGTCGCCTCGATCCTCGCCGCCACGCCGCTGCAGGCGCTGCGCGAGGCCTACCCCGGCATTCCCGTGTACCGCTTCATCCCCTCGCTGCCCGTCGAGGTGCGCCAGGGCGCCGTCGTGCAGGGCCGCGACGCCGTCGACAAGGCCGAACGGGAGCACCCGACCGCGACGCCTCACTCGACGCGCTCGTCGCCTCCTCCTTTGCCGAGCTCGGCACGCTCGTCGTGCTCGACGACGCGCTCGTCGACGTCGCCATGGGCCTGATGTCGTGCGCCCCCGCCTACGTCGCGCTCGTCGCCGAGGCGCAGATCGACGCGGGCGTGCGCAAGGGCATCCCCGCCGCCCAGGGCGCCGAGCTCGTCGTGCAGACGCTCGCCGGCACCGCCGAGCTGTTGCGCACGCGCGACTACGACACCGTCGCCGTGCGCCGCGAGGTCACCTCGCCCGGCGGGATCACCGCGCGCGGGCTCGACGCGCTCGAGCGCGCAGGCCTGCGCGCCGCCTTCAGCGACGCCCTCGACGCCGTGCTCGAGCCCGCGCCAGGCGCTCCGTCCTCCGGCGCGGGTCCCCAGTCGAAGGGGCGCTGAGCAGATTGCTCCTCGCCAGCGCCCGCACGCAGATCGCCGACTACCTCTCGACGCTGATCTACGTCTACACGCTGCTGATCATCCTCTACATCGTGATCCAGCTGCTCTTCTCCGTCGGCATCCGCCCGTCGTACTCGCGCACGCTCGACGCCGTGCTCGGCTTCCTGCGCGACATCTGCGAACCGTTCCTGCGCATCTTCCGGCGCGTGCTCCCGTCCTTCGGCGGGCTCGACTTCAGCCCGATCCTCGCGATCCTCACGCTGCAGATCGTCAACTCCATCGTCGTCAACAACCTGATCCACGGCTGAGCGCCGATGCGCGCCGCTGGCCCATGGCTGCGCGCCGCGCTCGTGCTCGCCGTCGTCGTCGCCGCCGACCAGCTCTCCAAGCACGCCGTCAACGCAGACATCGTCGAGGGCGAAGAACGCAAACTGCTGCCCGGCGTCGAGCTCGTCAACACGCGCAACCACGGCGTGGCCTTCGGCTTCCTGCCCGGCAGCCACATCGCGATCACGATCCTGATCGGCGTCGCCCTGCTCGCGCTGCTCGTCTACTTCGCCCTGCACACGCGCGAGCGGCTGATCTGGCTGCCCACCGGCATGCTGATCGGCGGCGCCATCGGCAACGTCGTCGATCGCCTGCGCGAGGGCTCCGTGACCGACTTCATCAAGCTCCCGCTCGGCTGGCCGCCGTTCAACCTCGCCGACGTGTCGATCACCTTCGGCGTGCTGATCCTGTTTCTCGTGATCGACCACGCCCGCCATGCCGCCAAGCGCGCCGAGGCATGAGCTCCGACGCCAGCGAGCCCTTCGCGATCGCCTACGAGGACGAGCACCTGCTCGTCGTCGACAAGGCCGCCGGCCTCGTCGTGCACCCGGCCAAGGGCCACCGCGAGGGCACGCTCTCCCAGCTGCTCGCGCATGGCGCAGTCCGGCGCCGCCGGCGGCGACCCCGACCGCGCCGGCATCGTCCACCGCCTCGACCGCGACACCTCCGGGCTGCTCGTCGTCGCGCGCTCCGAGCAGGTCCACGCCGAAGCTCCAGCGCGCGCTGCAGCGGCGCGAGATCGAACGCGAATACCTGGCGCTCGTGATCGGGCGCCCGCCCGCGCGCAGCGGCACGATCGAGGCGCCGATCGGACGCGACCCGCGCGTGCGCACGCGCATGGCCGTCGGCGGCTCGCACCCGCGCGAGGCGCGCACGCACTTCGAGCTCGAGCGCGCCCTGCCCGAGCACTCGCTGCTCAAGCTCAAATGGAGACGGGGCGCACGCACCAGATCCGCGTGCACCTGCAGGCGATCGGGCACCCCGTCGCCGGCGACCCCGAGTACGGCGGCCGCGGCGCGCTCGGCCTGCAACGGCAGTTCCTGCACGCCGCGCGCCTGGCCTTCGCGCACCCCGTCACGGGCGCTCCGATCGACGTCAGCTCGCCGCTCCCCGGCGATCTGCGCGAGGCGCTCGCACGCGCCGAGCGGCTATCCTGAATCGTTCACAGACCTTCTATCCGTCCGATGTCGGACGCGGCCCTGCCCGGTACTGCGAACCATGCGTCGCACAGCCGGGTCCGCGTTTTCAGTCGGTCGTCATCAAATTAATAAATAAAGGGAGTACTCGTGGCTCAGGTAGGCATCGCGGAGCTGCTGGAGGCAGGCGTTCATTTCGGCCACCAGACGCGCCGCTGGAACCCAAAGATGCGCCGCTTCATCTTCGGCGAGCGCGGCGGCAACTACATCATCGACCTCGTCAAGACGCAGGCCCTGCTCGAGCAGGCGCAGGCCTTCGCCTCAGACATCTCCCACCGCGGCGGCACCGTGCTGTTCGTCGGCACCAAGAAGCAGGCGCGCGACACGATCAAGGACGTCGCCGAAGCCGCCGACATGCCGTTCGTCAACCACCGCTGGCTCGGCGGCCTGCTGACCAACTTCCAGACGATCGGCCTGCGCATCCGCCGGCTGCACGACCTCGAACGCTACGAGACCGAGGGACAGCTCGCGCTGCTGCCCACGCGTGAGCGGATGGCCGCACAGGCCGACCTCGCCAAGCTGCGCGCCAACCTCGGCGGCGTGAAGAACATGCAGCGCGTTCCCGACGCGATGTTCGTGATCGACCTGAAGACCGAGGAGATCGCCGTCAAAGAGGCCCGTCGCCTGCGCATCCCGATCATCGGCCTCGTCGACACCAACTGCGACCCCGACGGGATCGACTTCGTGGTTCCCGGCAACGACGACGCCATTCGCTCCTGCGCGCTGATCACGCAGGCCATCGGCCAGGTCGTGCAGGAGGGCCACTCCGTGTTCCGCGCCGAGGAGGAGAAGGCGCGCAAGGAAGCCGAGGAAAAAGCCCGCGTCGAGGCCGAAGCGCGCGCCAAGCGCGAGGCCGAAGAGCAGGCCAAGCGCGAGGCCGAGGAACTCGCCAAGAAAGAGGCCGAGGAAAAAGCCGCAGCCGAGCGGGCCTTCCACGAGAAAGCCGCCGCCGAAAAGGCCGCAGCCGCGGCCGCTGCTCAGCAGCCCGTCCCCGAGACCACGCCCGTGCCAGCAGCCCCCGCCGATCCGGCCACGCTCGAGCCCCAGCAGGAGTCCGTCACGCCGATGAACGCCACGCCCGACGCCGACCGGCCCGCCAAGGCGCAGTCCGCGCCGCCCGAGATCGCCGCCGAGAGTGAGGCCGAGGCGCCCGCGGCCGAGGCGCCCGCCGAGGAGGCTCCGGCACCCGCCGCGGAGGCGCCTGCCCCCGAGGCCCCCGCCGAGAGCAGCACCGACACGCCCGCCGAGCCCGCCGCCGAGCCGGTGGCCGTCGCGCAGGGAACAGACGAGAGCGCGCAGGCCGAGGAGCCCGCGAAGGAGGCACAGCAGCAATGAGCACCACCGAGATCGCAGCCAAGGACGTAAAGGCGCTGCGCGAGCGCACCGGCGCCGGCATGATGGACTGCAAGAAAGCCCTCGCCGAGGCCGAGGGCGACATGGACAAGGCGATCGAGCTGCTGCGCGTCAAGCAGGGCAAGAAGATCCAAGACCTCGGCGAGCGCCAGGCCACCGAGGGCACCGTGCAGGCCTACATCCACGCCGGCGCCCGCGTCGGCGTGCTGATCGAGGTCGACTGCAACACCGACTTCGTCGCCTCCAACGACGACTTCACGCAGTTCGCCCGCGACGTCGCCCTGCAGATCGCCGCCACGCCGACCGTCAACTACGTCAGCCGCGAGGACGTGCCCGCGGACGTGCGCGACGCCGAGGCCAAGATCTACGAGCAGGAAGCCGCCGACAAGCCCGAGAACGTGCGCGAGAAAATCGTCACCGGCAAGCTCGACTCCTGGTACCAGACGATCGTGCTGCTCGAGCAGGAGATGCACAACCCCAAGTTCGACGGCAAGACCGTGCAGCAGCTGCGCGACGAGCTCACAGCGACGACCGGCGAGAACGTCGTGATCAGGCGGTTTGCTCGGTTCGCGGTAGGGCAGTAGGCAGCCGGCTCGCGCAGGTGGACGGCTCGGCTGGCGGCAGACGCGCGCAGGGCGTGTCGCTGTTTCGCAGTATCGATAGCCATGGCATATACGGCGCCGTACATACCATTGCTACCAATCGCCGATTTTTCGTATACAGCCCCCGCCCGCTCCCTCGGGCGCACGGCGACTGAGTAGGCTCTCGCCTCGATGGCCCCTGCCCCCGCCTTCAAACGCATCCTCCTGAAGCTCTCCGGCGAGGCGCTGATGGGCTCGCTCGAGTTCGGCACCGACCCCGAGCGCGTGGCGGCCGTCGCGCGCCAGGTGACGGCCGTGCGCGACCAGGGCGTGCAGGTCGCGATCGTCGTCGGCGCCGGCAACATCTACCGCGGCATGCAGGGCGCGGCGGCCGGGATGGACCGCGCGACGGCCGACTACATGGGCATGCTCGCGACCGTGCTCAACGCGCTGCCGCTGCAGGACGCGCTGGAGAAGGCCGGCACGAACACGCGCGTGCAGTCGGCGCTCGGCGTGTCCGAGGTCGCCGAGCCCTACATCCGCCGCCGCGCGATGCGCCACCTGGAGAAGGGGCGCGTGGTGATCTTCGCCGCCGGCACGGGCAACCCGTTCTTCACGACCGACACGGCCGCGGCGCTGCGCGCGGCGGAGATCCACGCCGAGATCATCCTGATGGCCAAGAACGGCGTCGAGGGCGTCTACACGGCCGACCCGGCGGTCGACCCGGGCGCCGAGTTCATCCCCGAGATCACGCACATGGAAGCGCTCGAGCGGCGTCTGCGCGTGATGGACTCGACAGCGCTGGCTCTGTGCATGGAGAACCACATGCCGATCGACGTCTTCAACATGGACGACGAGACGGCGCTCGCGCGGATAATCTCAGGCGAGCGCGTGGGAACGCTCGTCTCGACACCGCAAGGAGAGGCCGATGGCAGCTGACAGCATGATCGACGAACTGCTCGCCGACGCGCGCGAGCGGATGCACAAGTCGGCCGAGGCCGCGCAGCACGAGTTCTCGACGGTGCGCACCGGCCGCGCCAGCCCGGCGCTGCTCGACCGCGTCGTCGTCGACTACTACGGCGCGATGACGCCGCTCAACCAGCTCGCGACGATCTCGGCGCCCGAAGCGCGGCTGCTCAGCGTGCAGCCGTATGACAAGTCCTCGATCAAGCTGATCGAGAAGGCGATCAACGAGTCCGACGTCGGCCTGAACCCGTCCAACGACGGCAACGTGATCCGCCTGGTCGTGCCCGAGCTGACCGAGGAGCGGCGCAAGGAGCTCGTCAAGGTCGTCAAGAACCTCGCCGAGGAGGGTCGCGTGGCGATCCGCAACGTGCGCCGCGACACGATGCAGCAGCTGCGCGAGCTGAAGGCCGAAGGCGAGGCCTCATCCGACGACGAGCACCGCGCCGAGGTCGAGCTGCAGAAGCTGACCGACGGCCGTGTCGGCGACCTCGACGAGGTGCTCAAGGCCAAGGAAAAAGAGATCCTCGAAGTCTGATGGCCGCCGCCGAGCAACCGACGGCGGCGGCGACGACCGTCGCGTCGGCGCGCTACGTCGCGATCATCACCGACGGCAACGGGCGCTGGGCGCGCGAGCACGGCGTGCCCGTCAACGAGGGCCACGACGCCGGCGCCGACACGGTCAAGGCGCGCCTGCGCGACGCGGCCGAGTTCGGCGTGCAGGAGCTGACCGTCTACTCGTTCTCGACCGAGAACTGGTCGCGCCCGGCCGAGGAGGTCGCCGGGCTGATGGCGATGTTCTCCACGCGCATCGCCGGCGAGACGCCGGAGCTGCACGAGGAGGGCGTGCGCATGCGCTTCATCGGCCGGCGCGAGGGGATCTCCGCAGGAGCTCGTCGAGCGGATGGACTGGGCCGAAGAGCTGACGGCGCAGAACGAGCGGATCACGCTGTACGTCGCCTTCAACTACGGCGGCCGCGCCGAGATCCTCGACGCCGCCCGACGCTTCAGCGGCGGCAGCGAGGAGGACTTCCGCGCCTGCCTGTACGCGCCGGAGATGCACGACCCAGACCTGATCATCCGCACGAGCGGCGAGCAGCGGCTGTCCAACTACCTCCTGTGGCAGTCGGCCTACGCCGAGCTGATCTTCCGCGAGGAGCTGTGGCCCGACTTCTCGCGCGACGCGCTCGCCGAGTCGCTGGCCGAGTTCTCCCGCCGGCGCAGACGCTTCGGGGCGCGTTGATGGCCAGTGGCGGCGCGCGCACGCCCGCCGGTCGCAGCGGGCGCCATCGCCCGTCGCGCGGGCGCCCGCAGCGCGTGAGGCGCGCCGGCGGCCCGCTCGTGCGCCGCCGCGTCGCGGCCGAGGGTGGCGGCGGCGGAGGACAGGGCTCGGAGCTGCGTGCGCGGCTGCTCGCGGCGATCCCGGCGATCGCGGTCGCGCTGTTCCTCGTGATCGAGGGCGGCGCGATCTTCACGTTCGGCGTGTTCGTGCTCGGCTGCATCTGCCTGCACGAGCTCTACGGCATGTTCGCGCGTGCCCATCCGGTGCGCCTGGCCGGCTTCATCGCGCTCGCGGGGCTGCTCGTGGCGGCCAACTGGGGCAGCCAGTTCCAGGTGCTGCTCGTGCTCGTCGCCGCGCTGCCGCTGCTGTTCGGGCTGACCGTGCTGCAGCCGCGCCCGAGCGTCGGTGGGCTGTCGGTGACGCTGCTCGGGATCTACTGGATCGGGCTGGCGCTGGCGCACGCGGTGATGCTGCGTGGGTTGCCGCACGGCCTGGGCATCGTGATCGACGTGCTCGTGGGCACGTTCCTCGGCGACACCGGCGCCTACTTCGGCGGGCGCCTGTTCGGCAGACGCCCGCTCGCTCCGGCCATATCGCCCAACAAGACCGTCGAGGGCCTGCTGATCGGGATGGTCTGCGCTGTGCTCGCCGTGTGGATCGCCGGGCGCTACCAGGAATGGCTGCCCGGGACGCACGCGCTCGTGCTCGGACTCGGCGTCGCGTTCGTCGCGCCCGTCGGCGACCTGTTCGAGTCGTTCGTCAAGCGCGAGGCGCGCACGAAGGACTCGGGCGGGCTGTTCGGGGCGCACGGTGGGGCGCTGGACCGGCTCGACGCGGTGCTGTTCGCGGCGGTCGTCGGCTACTACATCTGGGCGGCGTACGTCTGAGCGCCAGCGCGCCTGCGGGCGTGCGCCGCCATGCCGTCCAAGCGTCCATCTACGGTGGCGCTTGACCTCTGAGCCGTGTACGGTTTCGGGCAGAGGGAACCGTGACGGGAGGGATGATGCAGAGGAAACTCGCGGCGATCGCGATCGCGTCGCTGCTGGCGACATCGTTGCTTGCGCTGAGCGCGTCGAGCGCTTCGGCGGTGATCGTGCAGCTGGAAAGCGGCAAGACAGTCAGCTATCAGCCGCTGAAGCCGGGGTCGGGCCTGTCGGCGCTGAGCATCGAACCGCTGGCGGTGTCGAACCTGATCTACCACGGCGGTCCGGTGATGGCGTCGAACACGAACTACACGTTCTACTGGTCGCCGAGCGGCTCCTCCGCTTATCCGGCGGGCTACCGGGAAGGCGTCGACCGGTACCTGGAAGACCTGGCGCACGACAGCGGCGGCAACCAGAACGTGGACTCGGTGGCGACGCAGTACACGAACGGCGGCGGCGAAGCGGTGGCGTATGACTCGCACTTCGCGGGGGCGATCCTCGACACCGACCCGTACCCGGCGAACGGCTGCAAAAAGGCGCCGATCTGCCTCACGGACGCCCAGCTGCAGGCGGAGCTGAGCAGCTACGTCACGGCCAACGGACTGCCGAAGGACCTGACGCACGAGTACTTCATCCTCACGCCGCCGGGCGTCGAGAACTGCTTCGCGGCGGGGGGCGCGGAATGCTCGGCGGGAAGCAATGCGCCGACGTACTGCGCCTACCACGGCAGCTTCGCCTCGGGCGGGGGGACGATCGTGTACGCCAACGACGCCTACGTGACGGGGATCGAAGGCTGCGACGACGGCGAACACCCGAACGAAAGTCCGTCGGACGGGGCGCTGCAGGGCGGCCTCAGCCACGAGCACAACGAGTCGACGACGGACCCGGAGCTGAACGCGTGGTACGCGGCCAACGGCGAAGAGAACGGCGACAAGTGCCGTACGTTCCAGACGTCGAGCGAATTCGGCACGCCGCTGGGCAAAGCGCCGGACGGCTCGCGCTACAACCAGCTGGTCGACGGCCGCGAGTACTGGTACCAGCAGGAGTGGAGCAACGAAGGCAGCATGTGCAAGCAGCGTTTCGCGGTCGGCACGCCGGGGGTGACGAAAGTCTCGCCTGTCAAAGGGCCGGCCGGCGGCGGCACTGTCGTGAAGATCACGGGCACGAGCTTCGCGGGGATCACGGCGGTGCACTTCGGCACGCAGAGCGCGTCGTTCACGGTCACCTCGCCGAGCAAAATCACGGCGACTTCGCCGCCGGGGGCGACGGGCACGGTCGACGTGACGGTCACCAACTCGGGCGGCACGAGCGCGCTGTCGGCGGCGGATCACTTCAAGTACACGCCGACGGTGACGGCGGTGAAACCGGCTGCCGGCAGCACGGCGGGGGGCACGAGCGTGACGGTCACCGGCTCGGGCTTCGCGCTCGGCTCGGCGACGGTCTTCAAATTCGGCTCGCCCAAGGCGACGGCGGTGAACTGCAGCTCGAGCACGACGTGCACGATGCTCACGCCGGCGCACGCGGCGGCGACGGTGCAGGTCAAAGCGACGGTCGGCGGGATCGCCAGCCCGAAATCGAGCGGCGACCAGTACACGTACTCCTAGCGCGGCCCCGGTGCGCCGCTCCACCCGCGCGAGCGCGTAGGGTCATGGCATGGCAAAGCGCGTCCTGATCCTCGGCTCGACGGGCTCGATCGGCACGCAGGCGCTGGACGTCTGCGCGCGCGAGCCGGAGCTGGAAGTGGTCGGTCTCTCGGCGGAGCGATCGTGGCAGGAGCTGATCGTGCAGGCGCGCGAGCACGGCGTCAAGCGCGTGGCGCTGGCGGACGAGGACGCGGCGGCGCGGGCGGCGGAGACGTGGACGGACGGCAAGGTGCTGGGCGGCGCGGAGGGCCTGGTCAAGCTGGTCGTGGAATCGGGGGCGGAGCTGGTGCTCAACTCGCTGGTCGGCTCGGCGGGCCTGGGGCCGACGGTGGCGACGCTCGGCGAGGGCATCGACCTGGCGCTTGCGAACAAGGAGTCGCTGGTCGTGGGCGGCGAGCTGGTGACGGCGCTGGCGGAGGCGACGGGGGCGCGGATCGTGCCGGTGGACTCGGAGCACACGGCGCTTCACCAGCTGATCTCGGGCCAGCCGCCGGGGGCGGTCGAGCGGATGACGATCACGGCGAGCGGCGGCCCGTTCCGCGGACGCACGCGCTCAGAGCTGGCGGAGGTGACGGTCGAGCAGGCGCTCGATCACCCGACGTGGGCGATGGGCGGCAAGATCACGATCGACTCGGCGACGCTGATGAACAAGGGCCTGGAGCTGATGGAGGCGCACCACCTGTTCGGAACGCCGTATGACCGGATCGACGTTGTCGTGCACCCGCAGTCGCTCGTGCACGGCCTGATCCAGCTGGCGGACGGGGCGATGCTGGCGCACCTGGGCCCGCCGGACATGCGCATCGCGATCTCCTACGCGCTGCACGGCGGCGAAAGCGCGGACCTCGGCATCGCACCGCTGGATCTGGCGCAGATCGGCGAGCTGAACTTCGAGCGGGTCGACCTGGAGGCGTTCCCGTGCCTGCGCCTGGCGGGCGAAGCTGCGCGCGCGGGCGGGACGGCGCCGTGCGTGCTGAACGCGGCGAACGAGATCGCGGTGCACGCGTTCCTCGAGGGGCGCCTGCGCTTCCTGGAGATCGCGGAGGTGATCGAGCGCACGCTGTCGGAGCTCGGCGCAGAGCCGGTGCTGGCGTTCGAGTCGCTGTACGAGGCGGACCGCCGCGCGCGCGAGCTGGCGAGCGGGCTCGTGCTCGCCCTCGGCTAGCCGCCGTCTTCCACTTTTTTGATGCTCCGCAAAGATGGCCGCGGGGCGGCGCGCGCAGCGCGAACTGCCGGAACGGGCGCGATCGCCTGCGAAGATGGCCTGCAATGAGCTGGGTCCTGACGATCCTCGGAATCATCGCGCTGATCGTGCTGCACGAGCTCGGCCACTTCACGGTGGCGAAGCTCGTGGGCATGCGCGTGGAGCGCTTCTCGCTGTTCTTCCCGCCGACGATCGCGCGGATCAAACGCGGCGAGACGGAGTACGCGATCGGCGCGATCCCGGCGGGCGGCTACGTGAAGATCACGGGGATGAACCCGGAAGAGCTCGAGGACCTCGACCCGGAGGCGACGCGCCGCGCCTACTACAGCCAGCCGCCGTGGAAGCGGATCGCGGTGATCGTGGCGGGGCCGGGCGTGAACCTGGTGATCGCGTTCGTGCTGTTCTGGGCGGTGCTGCTCTCGGGCAGCCTCACGGGGGCGACGGTGCTTTACAACCTCGACCCGGCGACGGAAGCGGTGCACCAGACGTCGAAGGTCGCGCTCGTGCAGAGCGGCGAGCCGGCGACGAAGGTGCTGCGCGCGGGCGACCGGATCGTGGCGGTCGACGGCGCGGCGGTCTCGGAAGCGGGGGCGCGTAGCCGGATCGACGCGCATCGCTGCGCGGGCGTGGCGGTCGAGGGCTGCCGCGCGAGCACGCCGGCGGTGCTGACTGTGCGCCGCGGCTCGAAGACGACGCACGTCTCGATCTACCCGCGCTACAGCAAGGAAGCGGGGCGGATGCTGATCGGCGTCGAGTTCGCGGCGGGGGCGAAGTCGTTCGGCGCGCTCGGCGCGGCGGGTGCGTCGGTGGGTGCGATGTGGCACGCGACGACGAGCACGCTGACTGGCTTCTTCAAAGCGCTGACGAGCTCGAAGACGCGCAAGGAAGTGAGCAGCATCGTGGGCATCACGAGGGCGGCGCACGAAACGGTCGTGGCGGGGCCGGGCAAGGCGCTCGTCTTCCTCGGCTACATCTCGCTGGTGCTGGCGGTGATCAACCTGTTCCCGTTCCTGCCGCTCGACGGCGGCCACGTGCTGTGGTCGGTGGCCGAGAAGGTTCGCGGCAAGCGCATCTCGCTGATGGCGATGTACCGCTACAGCTCGGTCGGGATCGTGCTGCTGCTGTTCCTCGTGATCAACGGCGTGGGCAACGACATCGGCGCGCCTCGGCGGTTAGCCGGCCGGCCGCACGCAGACCCAGCTCTTGACGAGCGGCCCGAGGCGCTCGGACAGCGCGGGCACCCCGAACAGACGCTCCATCTCGCCCCGACGCAGCAGCGAGATCTGCTCCCACTGACCGGCGGCGCCGAGGCGCCAGTAGGGCTTGCGCAGGCGCGACGGGCAGCCAGTGCGCGAAGGGCAGCAGCGCGTGCGGCTCGATCGGGAAGGAGAAGGCGGGGGTCTGCACGTAGAAGCCGCGCCCGACGCGCCGCAGCTCGGCGGCGAAGGCCGCGCGCCGCGCGGGCGGCACGTGCTCGATCACGCTGGAGCAGTAGACGAGGTCGAACTGGCCGTCGGCGAAGGGCAGCCGGTCGGCGGCATCGGCCTGCACGAAAGGGCCAGGGTAGTCGGGCCGCGGCTGCAGGTCGACGCCGGTGATGTCGAGCTGGGGCTCGAGCGCGCGCAGGCCGATCCGCCCGCAGCCGAGGTCGAGCACGCGGGCTCCCGGCTGCAGCCCGGTCAGCGCGAAGAACTGGGCGTGGCGGCGCGCGCGGGCGCGGGCGGCGAGGGGGAGGCAAGGCGCGCGAGCGGCCCGCGCGCCGTGCCATAGACGTCGGGGGCGCGCGATTCGGCCATGGCTGGCAGGCTATCCGGGCGCTCGCCCGGACCCTACGTAGAATGGGGCCATGGCTTCAGAGCGCCAGATACACGTGGGCCCGGTGCCGATCGGCGGCGGCGCGCCGGTCGCGGTGCAGACGATGACGAAGACGGAGACGGCGAACCTGCCGGCGACGATGGAGCAGATCCGCACGGTGGCGGAGGCCGGCGCGGACATCGTGCGCGTGGCGGTCCCGCGCGAGCAGGACGCCGAGGCGCTGAAGACGATCGTGGCGCAGTCGCCGATCCCGATCATCGCGGACATCCACTTCAACCACACGCTGGCGCTGAAGGCGATCGAAGCGGGCGCGCACTGCGTGCGCCTGAACCCGGGCAACATCGGCGGCCCGGAGAAGGTGGCGGAGGTGATCGCGCTGGCCAAGCAGCACGGCACGCCGCTGCGCGTGGGCGTCAACTCGGGCTCGCTGCCGAAGCACCTGCGCGAGCTGGAGTACGAGAACCCGATCGAGGCGCTGGTGACGGCGGCGACGGAGACGGTCGAGCTGATGGAGCGCCTGCAGTTCGAGAACTTCAAGGTCTCGATGAAGTCGACGTCGGTGCCGAACACGATCGCCTCGAACAGGCTGCTCTCGGAGCGGATCCCCTACCCGCTGCACCTCGGCGTGACGGAGGCGGGCACGAAGTGGTCGGGCTCGCTGAAGTCGGCCGTCGGCCTCGGCACGCTGCTGGCGGACGGGATCGGCGACACGATCCGCATCTCGCTGTCGACGTTCCACGCCGAGGAAGAGGTCAAGGTCGCGTGGGAGATCCTCAAGGCGCTGAAGCTGCGCCAGCGCGGCCCGGACCTGATCGCGTGCCCGACCTGCGGGCGGCTGCAGTTCGACATGGACCGCGTCGTGATCGAAGTCGAGCAGCGCCTGGAAGCCTACGAGGACCCGATCGAGGTCTCGGTGCTCGGCTGCGCGGTCAACGGCATCGGCGAGGCGCGCCACGCGGACTTCGGCATCACGGGCGCCAAAGACATGGGGATGATCTACTCCAAGGGCGAGCCGCTGAAGAAGGTGCCGACGGAGCAGCTCGTGGACGAGCTGTTCAAGGAGATCGACCGCTACTACGCGGCGGGCAAGACGGTCCAGCGCGATGAGACGGCGGCCGCGGAGGCGCGCCGCTGGCTGGAGGAGAACGAGGACGCGACGGCGATGACGCCGGAGCGGATCGCGGCGCTCGAAGCTGCGGCGGCGGAGAACGACGCGAGCGCGGCGGAGGTGCTCGAGTCGATGCTCGTCGGCGACGGCCCGGTCGAGCCGGCGGCGGCCGCCGCGGGCAACGGCGCGGCGAACGGCGATGCTCAGGCGCCGGCGATGGACGAGGCCGTCTCGCCGGTCGCAGGGCGCCGCTTCAACCGCTAGCTCAGGACGCGAGCGCCACGGCCGACTGGCCGAGCGGGGCGCCGCCGGGCGTCGAGCGCGCGCACGGCGAAGAACGGACCCTTGGCGCGGGTGCGCAGGGATGTCTCGAAGCCCTGCGTGGGGATGCTCGACACGGGCGCGAGCGCGGCGGCGGACTCGCCGGCGAGCAGCTGCCAGCGCTCGATCTCGGTTGCGCCGTTCCAGCTCGCGTGAACGGTGCGCTCACCGGCACCGGCGCCGGCGCTCACGGCGATCGCGGGCGCCTCTGCAGGTCGTCCGCTCCACGGCAGGCGGAAGGCTCGGTAGGACTGGTACTTGCGTCCGAGCAGGGCGTCGAACAGCATCCGCCCGGAGCGGTCGAACTCGGAGACGTGCGGCGCTTCGCCCCAGCCGACGAAGACGTTGCCGTTGGGCAGCAGCTGCACGCTTCCCTGGCTGCCGGAGAGGATCCGCGGGTGGGTGTACTCGTCGACGAGGCTGCTCGTCATCGCCTGCTCGTCGACGTCGAGGATCAGCGCGCGCGAGAGCTTCTCGACGGCGGGAGTGGCGCCGTTGTCGAACACGCTCAGCGTCCCGTCGGGCTGGCGGCGCACGTCGTGCTGCCAGGCGAAGGCGCTGCCGGCGGCCATGCGGAAGTCGCTGTGCCTGCCGCCGAGGCGCCAGGCGATCGCGCCGCTGCGTTCGATCTTGTAGATCGTGTGCGTGCTGCGCGAGGAGACGAGCAGCGAGCCGTCTTCCTCGAGGTCGACGGAGTTGATGTGGAAGTAGTCCCAAGCGGCGGTCACGCCGGCGTAGGACTCGGCGAAGGGGACGTGATCGAGGCTGTGCCACTCGAGCAGCAGCTCGCCGCTCGCGAGGTCGATCTCCTGGAAGATCGCGTCCTGCACGGTGCCCTCGTGCGAGCCGCCGAAGTCGGACAGGTCTGCCCTGGTGACGACGTAGCTGGTCAGCAGCGCGGTGTCGCGCGGCGTGATCACGAACTCGTGCAGGTCGCCGCGCAGGCCGCGCGAGGCCTGCACGCGACGCACGGTGCGGTAGGCGGCGTCGGCGATCACGTATTCGCCGACGCCGTGCCCGAGCTCGATGTATCCCTCCCACCACGTCAGCACCGGCTCGCCGCGGTAGCGCTGCACGCGGAAGTTGGTGGTCACCTTGCCGGCGAGCGGGTTCTCCCAGATCGGCTCGCCGCTGTTGTCGGCGATCACGGCGCCGGCCTGGCCACCGGGCGCGTTGTAGGGGGCGATGAAGATCGGGTCGCTCGAGACGCCGCGCTCGCTGCGCAGCACGGTCAGCGCGGGAATGCGCAGCTCGGGCTGCGTGATCCAATGGGGCGTGGACGGCGGGCTCGGCGAGGAGAACAGCGATTTGGCGACGGTGCGGTCGAGCACGCCGCCGACGGCGAGTCCGGCCGTCACCAGACCAGCCGAGCGCAGCAGCTGGCGGCGCGTCAGCGTATGTCCGTCTGCAGTCATGCTCCTCCACGAAAGCGCGCTTTCAGAAAGCGTTGCTAAGGGCGGCGTGAAGCGCAAGTGAGATGCGACGCGGCAGGAGCGACCGACCGACCGTCGTCGGGTGCGAGCCGTGCGCGCGGCCCGCACCCGTCAGGCGCCGGAGTGGCTCAGCCGGCGGCGGCGAAGCGCTCGGCGACCTTGTCCCAGTTGACGACGTTCCACCAGGCGTCGATGTAGTCGGGACGCTTGTTCTGGTACTTCAGGTAGTAGGCGTGCTCCCACACGTCGACGCCGAGCAGCGGCGTCTTGCCGTCGGAGATCGGGCTGTCCTGGTTGGCGGAGCCGACGATCGCGAGGCCGGAGCCGTCGTGCACGAGCCAGGACCAGCCGGAGCCGAACTGGTTGACGCCGGTTTCCTTGAGCTTGGCCTGGAAGTCGGAGAAGGAGCCGAACGCCGAGTCGATCGCCGCGGCCAGCTCGCCGGAGGGCTCGCCGCCGCCGTCGGGGCTCATGCTCTCCCAGAACAGGCTGTGGTTGTAGTGGCCGCCGCCGTTGTTTTTGACGGGGCCCTTCTTGTCGCCGAGGCTGTCGAGGTTCTGCAAGACCTCCTCGACGGGCTTCTCAGCCCACTCGGTGCCCTCGAGCGCGGCATTTGCCTTGTCGACGTAGGCCTGGTGGTGCTTGTCGTGGTGGAATTCCATCGTCGCCTTGTCGATGTGCGGCTCGAGCGCGTCGTATGCGTAGGGAAGCGGCGGTACGGAAAAGGCCATGTCGGGGACTCCTTGTCGGGTTTCCGTCGAGTTCGGTCGTGATCGCTGTTCTATCAGAGGCCTTGCGGATAACCTCAAGCGATGGCGCGGGTGGCAACTGGGCGGCCGGGACGGCCGGCGGCGGCGACGCGAGAGGCGGCGCTGGCGCTGGCGACGAAGCGATTCTTGAAGTGCGAACGGGTCGACGTGCAGGCGATCGCACGTGAGCTGGGGCTGGCGCGGGCGACGATGCACCGCTGGTTTCTCACGCGCGAGGCGCTGCTCGGCGAGCTGCTGGGGACGATGGGCGAACAGCGGCTGCTGCAGATCCGCGCAGAGACCTCGGGCAACGGCGCCCGCGCTCTGCTCTCGACCTTCGATCAGTTCAATCGCGAGCTGGCGGCGCTCGAGGGCATGCGCGCGTTTCTGGCGCAAGAGCAGGAGCGCGCGCTGCGCATCCTCACCTCGAGCGGCGGCATCGCGCAGCCGCGCGTGGTGGCGACGGTGCAGCGGATGATCGAGGCCGAGGTCGAATCGGGGCGCTTCGCTCCGAAGATCGAGCCGAACGTGCTCGCCTACGCGGTGGTGCGCCTGGGCGAGGCGTTCCTCTACAACGACGCGATCGTCGGCATCCGCGGCGACACCGATCGCCTGCGCGAGATCGAGGCGGCGCTGCTGGGGGCCTGAGCGACGGCGCGCTGGTGGGCGGCAGGTTAGTGGGGCAGATGGGTGGTAAACGCCCTTTGAGACTTGTAGAGGAGCGTGTCTAATATGCGTAGACCGCGTGGTGGCGCCTCTGGCGCACGGTTTCGCCGGCTCGCACCGATCCCCCTCGTTGAGCCGACATAGCGAGGCCGACTCCCGGTTCGACCAGCCGGCATGGTGGCCGGGCCGGGAGGCCGCGTGTACGGGCTGGCGTATACGCTCGACGCTCCGTGGCGCGCGTAGGCCACGATCGAGCGATGACGCGCCTTTCCGAATACCTCCTGCCCACCGAGAAGCAGCCGCCGGCCGATGCGGAGTCGATCTCGCACAAGCTGATGGTGCGCGCCGGGCTCGTGCGCCAGGTCGGTGCCGGCATGTGGACGTGGCTGCCGGCCGGCTGGCGCGTGCACGAGCGGGTCGTGCAGATCGTGCGCGAGGAGATCGACGCGATCGGCGGCCAGGAGATGCTGATGCCCGTGCTGCAGCCGGCCGAGCTGTGGCGCAAGACGGGTCGCCTGGAGATCGAGGAGCTGTTCAAGCTCTCCGACCGCAAGGGCTCGGAGCTCGTGCTGGCGCTCACGCACGAGGAGGCGGTCACGTTCCACGTCGCGCAGCTCGTGCGCTCCTACCGCGACCTGCCGCTGATCCTCTACCACTTCCAGGTCAAGGAGCGAGACGAGGCTCGCCCGCGAGCCGGCGTGCTGCGCACGCGCGAGTTCATCATGAAGGACTCCTACACCTTCGACCGCGACCGAGCCGGCCTCGACGAGCGCTATCAGCTGCACGTCGGCGCCTATGACCGGATCATGGACCGCACGGGCCTGCGCTGGCATCGCGTGGAGTCGGACGTCGGCATGATGGGCGGCCACGGCGCACACGAGTACATGGCGCCATGCGCGGCCGGCGAGGACGAGGTGGCGCTGGCCGACGGCTACGCGGCGAACGTCGAGGTGGCGCTGAACGATCCGCGCGTCGCCAAGGACGGTGACGGCTACACGCTCGACGGAGAGCCGCTGCGGATCGAGCCGGCGATCGAGATCGGCAACATCTTCAAGCTCGGCACGCGCTACTCCGAGCCGCTCGGCGCGACCTACCTGGACGAGCACGGCAGCGAGCAGCTGATCTGGATGGGCTCCTACGGGATCGGCCCGGCGCGGATCGTGGCGGCCGCGGTCGAGCAGTTCGCCGACGAGCACGGCATCTCCTGGCCGCGCGCGCTGGCGCCGTTCGCGGTGCACCTCGTCGCCTTGGGTAAGCCCGGCACGGACGAGCGCGGCGCCGCGGACGGGGTCTATGAGACGTTGCGCGACGGCGGCGTGGAGGTGCTCTACGACGACCGCGAGCTCGGCCCGGGGGAGAAGTTCGCCGACGCCGAGCTGCTCGGCTGCCCGCTGCGGCTGACCGTCGGGCGCCGTTCGCTCGAGTCGGGGGAGATCGAGGTGCAGCTGCGTCGCGGTCGCAAGGAGGCGCCCGGCCTGCCGCTGGCGGGCGAGCCGCAGGAGCTGCTGCGCGCGGTGGACGAGCTGTGGCAGAGCCTCCCGTAGGGGACGGAGGGCGAGGCGCCGGATCCGGGCCCAACCCGGGCGACGCGCCCAAACGACGCGGCCGGCTCACGTTCGCGCGCCTGTCGGGCCTCGATCGCTCGGGACCGCCGCCGGCGGCGACGCAGAGCGGCAGCCCGCTGCGGCCGTGGACGATCCCCAACGCGATCGGCTTCACGCGCCTGGCGCTGATCCCGGTCTTCCTGATCGTGGCGCTGTCGAGCGAGGACGGCGTGGATGCGCTGGCGGCGACCCTGTTCGCGCTGATCGGCTGGGGCGACTACGCGGACGGGATCGCGGCGCGCGTGACCCGCCAGTACAGCCGCCTGGGTGCGCTGATGGACCCGGTCACCGACCGCCTGCTGGTCGTCTCGGGCGCGGTCGTCTGCTGGCGCTTCGATCTGCTGCCGCGCTGGGCGCTGGCGGTGCTCGCGGCGCGCGAGCTGGCGATGCTCGTGCTCGGGCGCTACGGCCTGCGCCACGGCGTCGAGCTGCGCATCAACTGGCCGGGGCGCCTCGCGGTGGCGCCGGTGATGGGCTCGTTCTTCTTCGCGATGGTCGGACTCGGCAAAGCGGGCGAGGTGATGCTCTACGTGGGGCTCGCGCTGGCGCTGATCGCGACGGCGCTGTACCTGCGCACGGGCCTGGCTGAAACGCGCGCCGCCAAGCACGCTGCGGGCGGCTCCGCGGGGGTCTCCTAGCCTCAAGCTCAGCCTGACCTTTTGGTCTATACTCGGCGCTCCTGCTGGCCGCACGGACGCTCTCGTGAGGGCCGGCCCAAGCCCGCACGAGGAGAGAGCCCCCGATGGACGAGACGTTTCCCGATCTTGGCTCGCTCACGGATGTCGAACTGAAAGACGTCATCCGTCAGCTGACCGAGGAAGAGACCGAGGTCTCCTACAAGCGGCGCATCTTGCACGGCAAGATCGACATCCTGCGCGCCGAGCTGGTCAACCGCCTGCGCAAGAAGCACGAGGGCGGCGAGGTGCTGATCACGGGCGACGACGTGCAGCAGCTGACCGACATCCTCGCCCATCGCCAGCCCGACTCAGGCTCCGAGGACGCCGCCGGATGAGCCTGGCGAGCCTCGCGCCTTCGCAGACGGCGCGCCCGCGGGCGCAGGCCTAGCGCGGAGCGGCCGGATGGCCCTGCATTGCACGGAGTGCGGCTTCCTCAACGCCGAGGGCGCCAACTACTGCCAGCGCTGCGGCGCGCTGCTGGAGCGCGCGCAGGAGGCGGGCGAGCCGGTCACGGCGACCTACCGGATCGACGACGACGGCGAGCTGGTCCCGGTCGAGATCGAGCAGGTCACGGCGCGCGGCCCGGCGCTCGTGATCCGCGCGGGCGGGGGTCGTGTGGGCGAGAGCTTCGCGGTCGACCGCGAGCGCACGAGCATCGGCCGCCGCCCCGACGCGGAGGTGTTCCTCGACGACGTCACCGTCTCGCGCGACCACGCGCTGTTGATCCGTCGCGGCGATCAGTGGTACCTCGACGACATGGGCTCGCTCAACGGGACCTACGTGAACCGCTCGCGGATCGAGTCTCAGCGCCTGGAGGAGGGCGATGAGGTGCAGATCGGCAAGTACAAGCTGACCTTCCACGTGCGCTGATGCCAGGCACGCGTGCGCCACAGGTCGACGTAGAGGAGCTCGAGCGCGAGACGGGCGCAGCCACGGGCTCGCGCGCCCGTGCGGCGCACGACGGTGAGGGGGAGGGCGCGGCGCGACAGAAGTCGCTGACGATCGGCGCCGTCTGCAAGGCGCTCTTGCAGGAGTTCCCGGACATCTCGATCTCGAAGATCCGCTACCTGGAGGACCAGAAGCTGCTGACGCCGCGGCGCACGCCGGGCGGCTACCGGCTCTACGGCCAGGGCGACGTGGCGCGGTTGCGCACGATCCTGCGCATGCAGCGCGACGAGTTCCTGCCCCTGCGGGTGATTCGCCAGGAGCTCGCAGCGGGGCGCTCGGAGGGAGAGCCGGCGCCCGCTCCGGGAAGGGTCGCGCGCGAGGGCATGCGCGCGCTGCGGCCGAGCGTCAGCGTGCGCGAGGCGAGCGGTGCGCTGTACTCGCTCGAGGACGTGCTCGAGGACACCCACGCCGAGGAGAAGCTCGTGCGCGAGCTGGAAGAGTACGGCGTCGTCAAGGGCGAGCTGCGCGGCGGCGTGCGCTACTTCGACGAGACCGAGCGCGAGATCGTCGCGGCGGTCGCCGAGCTCGCGCGCTACGGGGTCGGCGGGCGCAACCTGCGCGTGTTCCGCTCCTCGGCCGACCGCGAGGCGAACCTGCTGCAGCAGATCCTCGCGCCGGCGCTGCGCTCGCGCAACCCGGAGCGGCGCAAGGAGGCGGTCGAGGCGCTCGAGAACCTGGCGGCCGTGGCGACGCACCTGAAGCACCTGCTGCTCGTGCGCGACCTGCGCAAGATCGTCCGCTGATGGCGGCCGAGCGGGCAGGCGCTACGCCCGGCGCGGAGCTCGCGCAGGACATGCGGCGCCTGATCCGCGAGATCCCCGACTTCCCGCGCGGCGGGATCAACTTCAAGGACATCACGCCGCTGCTGGCCGACGCGAGCTCGCTCGCGGAGGCCGTGCGCGCGCTGGCCGAGCTCGCGCGCCCGCTGGAGGTCGACTGCGTGATCGCGGCCGAGGCGCGCGGCTTCCTGCTCGGCCCGGCGCTCGCGCTCGAGCTCGGCGCGGGCTTCGTGCTCGCGCGCAAGCCGGGCAAGCTGCCCTACGAGACGATCAGCGCCGAGTACGAACTGGAGTACGGAACGAACCAGCTCGAGCTGCACACCGACGCGGTCCAGAACGGTCGCCGCGTGCTCGTGCACGACGACCTGCTCGCGACGGGCGGCACGGCGCTGGCGCTGTGCGAGCTGGTCGAGGCGCTCGGCGGCGAGGTCGTCGGCTGCGGCTTCCTCGTCGAGCTGGCGTTCCTCGACGGTCGCGCGCGCCTGGCGCCGCACGCGACGCATTCCCTGCTTGAGCTACGACGCCTAGGCCGGGCGGCGCCGGAGAGCCAGCAAGCCCGTGCCGAGCGCAATCCGCAGCCGCACGATCGCATTGCCCGTGGCCGAGCTGTGGGAGCTGATCGGCGATCCGCACCACCTGCCGCGGTGGTGGCCGCGCGTGGATCGCGTCGAGGACGTCGACGGTGAGGCCTTCACCGAGGTGATGCGCACGGCTAAGGGCAAACTCGTGCGCGCCGACTTCCGCGTGCTGCAGAGCGACGAGACGGAGCACTCGGTCACGTGGGAGCAGCAGCTCGAGGGGACCCCGTTCGCACGATTGCTCAGCGAGGCGCGCACGCGCGTGAAGCTCGAGCCGGCCGACGGGGGCTCCGGGCCGGCGCCGGCAGGCACGCGCGTGACGATCGAGCTGCACCAGCGGCTGACCGGCTTCTTCCCGCGCTTCGGCGGTTTCATGGTCAGCCGCGCGGCACTCAAGACGCTCGACGAGGCGCTCGACGGCTTGGAGCGGATCGGTGGCTGAGCTCGAGGGCCCGCGCATGCGCTGGTGGGGCTGGGGTGATCCCGAGCACCCGTCCGCGCTGCCGGGCGAGGCGCTGTCGTTCCTCAGCGAGGCGGTTGGCATGTTGCCGTCCCCGCGTCCCCCGGTGGCGCTCTCGCGCGTGCAGCTCGCGCCTTCGGCGTTGAGCGAGGCGACGCTCGACCGGCTGCGCGCGATCGTCGGCTCCGAGCACGTTCGCGCCGATCACCCCGAACGCGTCTTGCACGCCGCCGGCAAGGGCTACCCGGACCTCGTGCGGATGCGCGCGGGCGAACCGCGATGGGGCGCCCGACGCGGTCGTGCTGCCCGACGGCGCTGAGCAGCTGACGGCTTTGCTGGCGCTGTGCGCGCAGAGCTCGCTGGCGGTCGTGCCGTTCGGCGGCGGTACGAGCGTCGTCGGCGGCGTCGCGCCGCTGCGCGGCGAGCACGCGGGGGTGATCGCGCTCGACACGAGCCGCATGGGCGAGCCGATCGCGCTCGACGCCGAGTCGCGCACGGTCACGGTGGGAGCCGGCATGCGCGCGCCCGCGCTCGAGCGCCACTTGGCGAAGCAGCGGCCTGACGCTCGGGCACTACCCGCAGTCCTTCGAGTACGTCTCGCTCGGCGGCTGCGCGGCGACGCGCTCGGCCGGACAGGCCTCGACGGGCTACGGCAGGATCGAGCAGATGATCGCCGGGCTGCGGATGAGCTCACCGAGCGGCGAGATCGCGCTGCCGGCGCTGCCGGCGAGCGCGGCCGGACCCTCGCTGCGCCAGCTCTTGATCGGCTCGGAGGGCACGCTGGGCGTGATCTCCGAGCTGTCGCTGCGCGTGCGCCCGGCGCCGCGCGAGCGGATCTACGAGGGCGTCTTCTTCGAGAGCTTCGCGGCCGGCGCGCGGGCGCTGCGCGAGCTGGCCCAGCATCGCGCGGCGCCCGACGTGGCGCGCCTCTCGGACGAGGCCGAGACGCGCATGTCGCTGGCGCTGGCCGGCTCGGGCGGCGTCAAGGGCCGGCTCGGGCGCGTGTACCTGCGCGCGCGCGGCTACGGCTCCGGCTGCATCGCGATCTTCGGCTACGAGGGCGAGCAGGCCGGCACACGGCGCGAGCGAGGCCTTCAGATCGCGCGCGAGAACGGCGGCCTGCCGGTCGGGCGCTCGCCCGGCGAGGCCTGGCTGAAGGGGCGCTTCGCGGCGCCGTACCTGCGCGACGAGCTGTTGACGCTCGGCGTGATGGTCGAGACGCTCGAGACGGCCACGCAGTGGTCGAACGTCGAGCGCCTGCACGCGGCTGTGGGCAAGGCGATCGCCGACGCTCTGCGCGAGGAGGGCACGCCGGGCTTGGTGATGTGTCACCTCTCGCACCTGTACGAGACGGGCGCCTCGCTGTACTTCACGTTCATCGCGCGCCAGCGCGAGGGCGAGGAGATCGCGCAGTGGCATCGCGTCAAGGAAGCCGCCAGCCGGGCGATCGCCGAGGGAGGCGGCACGATCACCCACCACCACGCGGTGGGCGTCGATCACGCACCATGGATGACCGCCGAGGTGGGGGAGGGCGGCGTCCGTGCGCTGCGCGCACTGAAGGACGAGCTCGACCCGGCCGGGATCATGAACCCGGGGAAGCTGCTTCCCGGCCAGACGTAAATCAGGGTGTCTTGGCCGAGGCCTCTCGTATCAGCCGCTTGACGACCTCGCCAGGACGCTCACCGCGACGGTCGGCGATCCGCTGTAGGGCAGCCGCATCGTCCCCGTCGAGATCGAACTGCACGATCAGCCTGCGCCCGCGCGAAGCTCCCTCGACCTGAACATCTCCAGCATCGATCTCCCGCAACTCCCGATCGAAGTCGCCGGGTCGGGGCTCTGGTCCTGACGTGATCACGTACCCCGCCGGTTCTTGACGATCGCGTGGCGGTTCCAGATTGTCTGCTCCGCCTCAGCGACCGAAATCCAGCGGGCTCCGAGCTTCTCTAGAGAAGCCCTAGTCGCGAGCAGTTGACTGATGGCATCGGGCACGCCTCAAGCATGGCCGCCGCTTGAGACGCATCAGTGCAGCGCGAACGCCCCGCGCAGGATGACCGGGCCGGGCTTGGTCGGTTTCGGAGCCGTCTCGCGGGTCAGCAGCATCGTGTGGTACTTGGCGGCGTCTTTGGGCAGCAGCGCGCCGCCCTGCACGTTGCCGCTCGCGCCGACGTCGGGCGCGCGGCTGAGCGCCTCGTAGCTCGACGGCGAGTTGTACAGCCAGACGGCGTAGAAGAATCCGTTGCCTTTCGAGGGGGCGAGGTGCTGGGCGGCGAGGTAGAAGGCGTACTGGTTGCCTTCGGAGAGCACCTCGGCGACGCCGACCGCTTTGCTGCTCGCGTCCGGCGGGGTCAGCGTGATGCGCTTGTCTTCTTTGGCTTGCGATTTCTGCGTGCTCGTGGCGTTGGAGCTGGTCGTTTCGCCGCCGCCACCGCCCGAACTGGCGGAGTTGCTCGAGGAGCCGCCGCCTCCGGTGAGCAGCACGATCGCGACGACGATCGCCGCGACGATCGCCGCCAGCAGCAGCGCGCCGCGGATGCGCGCGGGCGAGGCCGAGCGAAGCTGCGCTGCACGCGGGGGGCGCGGCGCCGAGGGCGCCGAGGTGCCGGCCGCCGCGGGTGCGACGGCCGCGGGCGTCGCGGCGGGCCGGCGCCGTTGGGGATCTCGGGTAGCGGCGCGCCCGCCAGCGGCTCGAGCTCCTCCGCGAGCGCCGTGGCCCACGCGCGCGCCTGCGGCGAGCCGTCGAGGTACGTGCGCGTGGCCAGGCGCTCTGCCACGCCCGCGCGCTGCCCGAGCAGGTAGTCGCCGACCTCCTCGCGCTGGGCCGCCGTCAGCTCGCGCGCCTGGCGTGCCGCCAGCACCGCGAGCGCCGCGTGCGCGCGATCGTGCACCGCGCGCTCGTCGATGTCGAGCATGCCGGCGACCTCCGCGTAGCTCTTGCCCCTGCGAAGGAGCAGCGAGAGCGTCGCGCGCTGGTCGGGGGGGAGGTCGTCCAGTCGGCTCATCGATCTAGGCTCGCCCTGCCGTGGGCCGCTCGCGGCGCCCGGAAGGGGGATTCGTAGGCTATCGTGGCGCCGCGATGGCCAAGCCGACTGCCCAGGAGCTAGCCGCGTCGGTGCAGGGGTTCGACCGGCTCTACGGCCTCGAGATCCTCTCCTACGACGACGAGCAGGTCACCGCCCAGGTGACCGTTCGCGAGGAGCTCAAGCAGCCCGCCGGGCTCGTGCACGGCGGCGTCTACGCCTCGATCGCCGAGTCCGTCGCCTCGATGGCCACGGCGCTGGCCGTGATCCCGGAAGGCAGCATGGCGATGGGTCTGTCCAACAACACGAGCTTCCTGCGGCCCGTGACCGAGGGCACCGTGCACGCGCAGGCCACGCGCCTGCATCGCGGGCGCACCACATGGGTGTGGGACGTCCGCTTCACCGACGACGCCGGGCGCACGTGCGCGCTCACGCGGATGACGATCGCCGTGCGCCCGCTGCCCGAGGGCGTCTCCGCACCCGTGCGCTGAGCGCGCCAGCCTGGACTTGGTTGCCGAGCGACGGCTGCACCCAGCGCTTCAGCGCAGCGCGCGCAGCGGCGAGGGCACCTGCGAGGGCAGCGGCGTCGAGGCGAACCCCGTGTCCGGCAGGCGTGCCGGCAGCGGCGCGCCCGGTTCGCCGACCTCGTTGATCGGCACGATCGTGCGCGCAGCCGCCCTCGCCAGGCGCGCGCTGTCCGCGTAGACGCTGACGACGACGCCGCCCGTGGCGATCGCGATCGTGCGCCCATGCTGCGCGAGCACAGCCTCCACGCCGCGCAGCGGGGCCGTGCCCTGCGGCGTGGAGCCGCCCGCCACGAAGCTGTTGTCGGGCGAGGTGATCACGGTCACGGGGGTCACGCACGTGCTCTGCCCGCCGACCACGCAGTCGCCGTACTGCACCGAGAAGGCGCCGCTCGGGTCGTGTGAGGCGTCCGTGATCTGCAGGCCGTGGAAGGAGCCTCCGAGCCAGTACACCGGGTAGGGCGCGACGATCAGGCTCTCCAGCGTGTTGTGCGGGATCGGGCGATCCTGCAGCGTGTCGCCGCACGCGCCCAGCGCGAGCGTGCCGGCGGCGAGCAACGCCGCGAGCGCGCCGAGGGCTCCGGCCCGCGTGCGGGCAGGCAGTCGCTTGCTGGGGTTGCGCCGCGCGCTCATCCGCCGGCTCAGTCGCGGTAGCGGTTGGTGATCGGCATGCGCCGGTCGCGCCCGAACGCGAGCGGCGTGACCTTGATGCCCGGCGGCGCCTGGCGGCGCTTGTACTCGGCGAGGTCGACGAGCCGCGCCGCGCGCTGCACCTCCTCCGCCGGCAGCCCCTCCGCGACGAGCTGCTCGCGGCTGCGGTGCAGCTCGACGTAGCCGTGCAGGATGCGGTCGAGCACGTCGTAAGGCGGCAGCGAGTCCTCGTCGCGCTGGTCCGCGCGCAGCTCCGCCGAGGGCGCGCGCTCGATGATCGAATCCGGGATCGGCGAGGGCACGCGTCCGTCGGCGGCCGCCTGCGGCGAGTTGCGCCAGGCGCAGAGGCCGTAGACGAGCGTCTTCGGCACGTCCTTGATCACCGCGAAGCCCCCCGCCAGGTCGCCGTACAGCGTCGTGTAGCCGACCGACATCTCCGACTTGTTGCCCGTCGTCAGCACGAGCCAGCCGAACTTGTTCGACAGCGCCATCAGCAGGTTGCCGCGGATGCGCGCCTGCAGGTTCTCCTCGGTCAGGTCGTGCTCGTGACCCTCGAAGGCGCCTCCGAGCGTCTCCGCGTAGGTGTCGTACACCGGCTCGATCGCGAGCTCGTGCACCTGCACGCCGAGCGCCGCCGCGAGCGCGCGCGCATCTTCCTGCGTGGCCGAGGAGGAGAACTGCGAGGGCATGATCGCCACGCTCACGCGCTCGGCGCCGAGCGCGTCGACGGCGAGGCAGGCGACCAGCGCCGAGTCGATCCCGCCCGAGAGGCCGAGCACGACGTGGCCGAAGCCGTTCTTCTGCACGTAGTCGCGCAGGCCCAGCGTCAGCGCCGCGTAGACCTCCGCCTCGAGCGGCTGCAGCGGCTCTGCGAGTGACCCGCCCGCCGGTCGCGCGCCCGTGCCCGCCTCGGCGCTCGCCGCCAGCCCGGCAGCACGGCGACGCGGGCCGGGCCGCCGCCCGCGCCGATCGGCGAGCGCGTGCTCGCGCGGTGGCCCGCCTCGCGCAGGCGCGCCGCCGCGGCCGCTTCGAGGTCGACGTCGCAGATCAGCAGCTGCTCCTCGAACTGCGCCGCGCGCGCGATCGTCTGACCTGTGTGATCGACGACGAACGAGTGCCCGTCGAAGATCAGCTCGTCCTGGCCGCCGACGAGCGCGCAGAAGGCCACGCACGCGAGGTTGTCCCGCGCGCGCTGGGCGAACATCCGCTCGCGCTCGAGGCCCTTGCCGGCGTGGTAGGGCGAGGCTGAGATGTTGAGGATCAGCGTCGCGCCCGCCAGCGCCTCGTCGCTCGCCGGAGGGCCCGGCTCCCAGATGTCCTCGCAGACGGTCAGCCCGAGGCGCTCTGTCGCCGATGTCGATCACCGCGCCCTTCGGCCCGGCGGCGAAGTAGCGCTCCTCGTCGAACACGCCGTAGTTGGGCAGGTAGACCTTGCGGTAGATCGCGTGCACCGCTCCGTCGGCGAGCACGGCGGCTGAGTTGTAGACGTCCTCGGCGCGCTCCGGGTAGCCGACCACCGCGACCAGCCCGTGCGTGTCGGCCGCCAGCTCGCGCAGCGCCGACGCGGTGTCGGCGAGGAAGTGCTCGCGCAGCAGCAGGTCCTCCGGGGGGTAGCCCGTCAGCGCGAGCTCTCCGAACAGCACGAGGTCCGCGCCGGCCTCCAGCGCCTTCGCACGTCCGGCGCGAATCAGCTCGGCGTTGCCGGCGATGTCGCCGACCGTCGCGTTGATCTGGCAGAGGGCTATGCGCACGGCGTCATCGTCGCAGCCCGTCGTCGCTCACGCCGACTCGCGAGCTGCGCACGATCCGCCCGGACGGCTCAGCGGGCCTCGCGCCACATCGACGCGATCGCCGGGCCGTGCGGAGCCGAGAAGCTGCCCACCGCGGCGAAGCCGAGTGCCTCGTAGCGGGGCACGTTGACAGGGTTCGTCGACTCCAGGTAGGCCGGCATGTGCTGTTCGTCGATCTCCGCCAGGCACTGCTCGATCAGCTCCGTGCCGAGGCCCTTGCCGGCGCTGTCGCGGTGCGTGCCCCACAGGCTCAGGTAGTAGTGCGGGGTGTCCGACGGATGGTGCTGCTCGAAGCCGTCGAACAGCTCGATCAGCTCCGGCGCACGCGGGCCGAGCGCGCGGCCGATGAACGCCTCGAACTCGGACTGCTCCTCGTCGGTCAGCTCCGGTGCGCCGGGTGGCAGCCACACGGCGACGGCCTCGGCCCGCCCGCCGATCCGCACCCATCCATGCGGCGACGCGCCGAGCACCCAGAAGCGCATCAGCTGCGGCAGCTCGACCAGTCGCGTGGCCCGATCCGGGAACGCCCAGTGGCCCCAGAGCGGGTCCTCGTGGAAGGCGCTCGCCAGGCAGGCGCAGACGGCCGGGACATCCGCCGGCCCGGCGGGGCGCGCCATCTCAGCGCGCAGCGGACTTGCGCGCGCCCGAACGGGCGCCGTTGCTGCTCGCCGCGGCTTTCGCCGTGGCTTTCTTCGCCGAGCCCGAGGAGGCGCGTTTGGCGGCGCGGCGTTTCGCCGGCGGCGCGACTCCGGCGGCGCGCGCCAGCGAGGAGATCGCCCACTTCATGTCGCTCGCGATCGTCTCGAGCCCGGGCAGCGCGTCGAAGTCGCCGAGCAGGCCGAAGCCGAGGTGCCCGTCGTAGCTCATCACCGCGATGCCGAGCGCCTGGCGCTGGGCCAGCGGCACGACCGGGTAGAGCACGCGCAGGCGCCGCCCGAGCACGTACAGCGGGAACTGCGGGCCCGGCACGTTCGTCACGACCAGGTTGAAGAAGCGCTGGCGCGCCTGCAGGCGCGCCGCCTGGCTGAGGATCGTCGGCGGCGCGAAGCCGGCCAGGTTGCGTCAGCACCTGCGCGCCGACCGCCTGCCCCGAGGCCTTCAGGTCCTCCATCGAGCGCGTGACCTGCTGCAGGCACTCCGCCGGGTTCTGCACGCCGACCGGCAGCGGCGCCCACATCGCGGCGACCTGGTTGCCGAGCGCGCCGCGGTCGGAGTCCGCGCGCACCGATACCGGCACCATCGCCTTCAGCTCCAGTCCCTCCGTGTCGAAGCCCTCGCGGCGCAGGTAGCGGCCGAGGCCGAGGCTGACCGTCGCCAGCACGACGTCGTTGAGCGTGCCGCCGAGCGAGGCCTTGATCGCTTTGAACTGCTCGAGGTCGGCGTCGATGAACGTGTAGCGGCGGTGCGGGCCGATCTCGACGTTGAACGGGCTGTCCGGGGCCGGCGCTTTGACGCCCGCGATCGTCGTCGCGCCGATGCTCGTGAGGCCGTCCACGAGCTGCGTGGCCGCGCGGCGCGGGGCGCGCAGCAGCCGGCGCGCGCCGCGCACGATCTCGGCCGGGACCGTCGTGCGTTCGCGCAGGGCCTCGCCGAGCAGCTTGGCCTGGCCCGGCAGCGGCTTCGCCGTCCACGGCATCGGCGGGCGCGAGGTCGGCACCGGGTCGGGCGACGTGTCGAACAGCACCGTCGTGATGTCCACGCCCGAGATCCCGTCGACCAGCGCGTGGTGGGTCTTGGCGATCAGCGCGAAGCGTTCGCCGGCCATCTTCTCGACCAGCCAGATCTCCCACAGCGGCTTGGAGCGGTCCAACCGCTGGGAGAACAGGCGGCCCGCAAGCTGCTTGAGCGCTTTGTCGTCGGCCGGCTTCGGCAGCGCCGTGTGGCGGATGTGGTAGCGCGGGTTGAAGTGCGGATCGTCCGCCCACACCGGGCGGCCCTGGCCGTAGGGGACGTAGGCCAGGCGCTGGCGGTAGCGCGGGACGAGGTGCAGGCGGCTGACGATGTGGTCGACCAGCTCCTGCGGCGTCGGCGCCGTGCCTTCGAAGACCATCACCGACGCCACGTGCATGTGCGCCGTGGAGTTGTCCTCCAGGTGCAGGAAGGTCGAGTCGAGCGCCGTCAGCCGGTCCGGGTTGGCCATGCGTCCGATTGTCGCTGTTTGTCAAGCCGCAGTCAACGACCTCGCGGCCCAATCGCCGGCCGGGGAGGATCCAACCCGTCTCGCGGGTGCCTGCGCCTGGAACTTCGGCCGAGCGCGCTTACGCGATTCAAGGCTCCGCCGCCTGCGGCCGAGAAGGACGCATGGCCAGCCCGAAGCCCGGGCCAGGCGCGCCTTTCGTATCCGCCGCCGCCCGCGACGACCTATCCGCCGACCCCCACGCCGCCGAGCACTTGATGCGCTGGGTCGGCGTCGCGATGTTCCTGCTCGGCTCCGCCACGCTGCTCGCGACGCTGCCGCTGCCCGACCCGAACACGAGCGATCACCCGGCGATCAGGATCATCGCCGTGCTGCTCGCGCTCGGCGCCGTGATCGTCGCCGTGCTGCGGCCCGGCCGGCGCTGGATATCGCGCGTGACGATCCTCTACGGCATCCTGCTCGTCAGCGCGCTGATGGCCGTCACGCGCCCGATCGAGGCCACGCCGTTCTTCTACCTGTGGCCGCTCGTCTTCTCGGCCTACTTCTGCACCCGCCGCGAGGTCGCCTTCGACCTCGTGCTGATGTGGGTCACGCTCGCCCTGGCCGTGTTCATCTGGTCGCACGACCCGATGAAGCCCGGGCTGTTCATGGGCGTCGGCGTGTCCGTCACGCTGACCACGCTCGTCGTCAAGCTGCTCGCCGAGCACGTCTCCGCCGTGATCCACCAGCTCGAGCGCGCCGCCGACACCGACTACCTGACCGGGCTGTACAACCGACGCGCGTTCGACATCGAGTTCCGCGAGCAGTGCGACCGCGCACGGCGCAGCGGGCTGCCGCTCGCGCTCGCCACGTTCGACCTCGATCACTTCAAGCAGGTCAACGACCGGCACGGCCACGCCGAGGGCGACCGCGTGCTGGGTGAGTTCGCCGCGCTGCTGCAGCGCGAGCTGCGCGGCGGCGACACGCTCGCGCGCGTCGGCGGCGAGGAGTTCGCCGTCGTGCTGTTCGGTGTCGGACGCCAGGAGGCTGTCGCCTTCGCCGAGCGGATCGGCCGCGAGCTGGCCGCCCGTCCCGCAGGCTCCGGGCCGGTGCTCAGCACGAGCGCCGGAGTAGCCGCGCTGGCGAGCGGCGCACCCGATCCGGCCGCGCTGATGCTCGCCGCCGATCGTGCGCTGTATGCCGCCAAGGCCGCCGGACGGCGGCGCGTGGCCGTGTGGGAAGGCGGTGAGACGCGGATCGCCGCGCACATTCCCGAGCGCGCCCAACGCGGCGAGCCGAAGCTCGCCGCGCCAGCCGCTTGAGCGGCGTCGTACGCCTTCAGGCGCCGCGCCGCCCGGATTCCCCTGTCAGCCGCCCTGGCCGGCGAACTGGATCTTCTTGCCCGGCTTCGTGCACTGCTGCGCGATCGTGTACTTCGGCACCTTGAATTTGCCCGACCCGCATTTGAAGCCTTCGGTCGGCTTGCCGCCGTACAAGGCCGTGATGACTTTGTAAGCAGAGGTGCAGCTCACTCCCTGCGTGACGATCTGCTTGACCGGCAGTTTGTACTTCGTCTTCGGCTTGCCCGGTTCCGTTTCCTGTTCGATCACGATCGTGTGGTTGCCGCAGGCGTGCGTGCTCGCGACCGCAGCGCCCGGGATCAGTGCGAGCGCCCCGAGCGCCAGCGCCAAGGCGCTTGCGACCGTGGCGGGTCCTTGCCATCTACGTACAACTCTCATCCAGCCTTCTTTCGCTCCGGCCGGCGCCCCCGTGACACCGAGATCGGCGGAGCATACCGGCGTCGATCTGGCGCTCATAGCTACGAATGCGCGCATCGAGGAGTCGTCGGCGAACGCCCGGGCGCGATCCGCCGGCGACGCCACGGGCGGTGCCGGGGGTGGCCCGATGTCTCCAGCCCCGGCCGGTTATGTCATCTTCTTATAAATCGTCAAATCGTCAGCAACGACGGGCGCATTCGGCAAATAGGCCGTTTGTGCAGGGCCTTCTTGTGTGTCCGTGATCACAGAACGACCTGCTCCGGGACCTCTAGCCTGCGAACAATTGTTCGACTCTGCCGAGTCGCGGCCGTCCATGGTCGCGAACGGGGGAACCACCGCCGGGCCACCGACCGGGGCCCGGATGGGGCGAATCGCCCACTGATGTGGACGTAACGCCCGGCTGACGCGTGGACTGTCCACGCCGACGCCGGTCGTGAGCCCGACAGCTAACCCCGTAGGCGGAAACCGCAAGGAGGTCTGGATTTCCATGTACGCACCCGCGCCCCCGGCGCAGCCTGCTCTCGCGCTCGCACCCGTCGAGATCGCATCGACCACGCCCTCGTCCGGCGCAGCTCCACTCGGGCGCCCAAGCTCGACCGCGCTGCACGTGCGCAAGGCGCGCCTGAACGTGCTCGACGGCCACCAGGCCAGCGTCGCCGGCACGCTCAGCCCCGGGCTCTCCGGCCGCTCGATCGAGCTGCAGGCGATGGGCCCGCACGGCTGGCGCGAGGTCGCGCACACGCACACAGGCGCCGCCGGGCGATTTCGCCTGCGCTACACGCCGCACGCCACCGGCAGCCGCCGCGTGCGCTTGCGCTTCGCCGGCGACGGCTACGACCTGGCCGCCCACCGCGTGCTCGGCAGGCTCAACGTCTACCGGCTGGCCGGAGCCTCCTGGTACGGCGGCGGCGGCTCGCTCGCCTGCGGCGGCTCGCTGACCAGCTCCACGCTCGGCGTCGCCAACAAGACGCTGCCCTGCGGCACGCTCGTCACGCTGCGCTACGGCGGGCGCTCCGTGCGCGTGCCCGTCGTCGATCGCGGCCCCTACGTCGCCGGGCGCGAATTCGACCTCACCGAAGCCACCAAGCACGCGCTCGGCTTCGGCGACACCGGCGACGTTTGGACCACGCGCTAGGCCCGATCAACACGCCCGAGACCCGCTCCCGGGGCTCGAAACGCGCTGCAACAGCGCCGTTTCGGCCCCCGGCGAGCGTTGCTCGCGTTTGGGCACGTTCATGCAGAGCTTGGGTTTCTGCGTGGGCGTTCGTTGAATCTCCTGGATGTCGGCCGCAGTCAAGCAATCGCGCACGCAGGTGTGGATGGACACTCCAGGCGACTGGAGCTGGCCCGGACGCGCCGCCGAAGCCGTCGAAGCCCTGCCTTCGCCGCCGTCGTGGGTGCCCGCCTTCCCGCCGCGCCTGGAGCCGCTCGCCTCGGGCGCATCCGGCGCGCTCGCCCGGCGATCGGGCCCGGGCGTCGGCGCTCCGCAGCCGCGCGCCAACCCGCGCCTGGTCGTCCTCGCCACGCTGATCAGCGGGCTGATCGCCGCCTGCTGCGCGCTGCTGTTGCTGCACGGCCCCGGCGGCTTCGAGCGGGTCTTCACCGGCCAGCAGTCCGCGCCCGCCGCCACCGCGAGCGCCGGTGCGACGCGCGTTGCAGCGGCGCCCGCACCGCTGCCGACGCTGCTCGCCGGCAGCCACGACGCCGCCGGCAGCTCGATCGACACCGCCAGCTACGCCTCGGCCGCGCTCGGCGGCGAAGGCTCCTTCCACGTCTACCTGCCGCCCGGCTTCGCCGACAGCGGCGCGCGCTACCCCGTGCTCTACCTGCTGCACGGCAACGAACAGCGCGCCACCGCCTTCCTGCAGCTCGGCCTGCAGGGCGAACTCGACCGCCTGATCGCCGCCCACGAGGTCCCGCCGATGATCGCCGTGATGATCCAGGGCGGCAAGGGCGCCAACAACTGGCGCGACCACGGCAGCCGCGGCTATGAGAGCTACGTGATCGAAGTGCAGCAGCTGATCGACCGCATGCTGCCCACGCAGGCCGCGCCGCTCCGCGCGCGCCATCGCCGGCGACTCGATGGGCGGCTACGGCGCGATGAACGTCGCGCTCGGCAACCCGCGGCGCTTCTCCATCGTCGAGAGCTGGCTCGGCTTCTTCAACGGGCTCGAAGACGAGCTGCAGGCCGCCAGGCCCGTGATCGCGCGCGAGGGCCTGCACGCCTACCTCTACGGCGGCGCCTCCGACCCGATCGCCGACCCCTCCGAGAACGCCCCCTTCGCCGCCCAGCTGCGCGACGCCGGCGCGCACGCGCACAGCGCCGTCTACGTCGGCGGGCACACGATGGAAACGCTGCAGGCCCACCTGCGCCACATGCTGCTCTACGTCGGGCGCTCGCTGTATGAGAACCAGCGCGAGGCCGCCCCCGCGACGGTCGCCGCAAGGCCGTGAGTCCGCGCCGCCGTCCTCGTCTGAAGCGCCGCAAGCTTCACCCCGAGCGCTTCGGCGTGCGCGTCGCCGGTGCGCTCGGCAGCGGATCGGTCGGCGCCATCGCCGTCGGCGCGTTCGCCGGGGGCGCCGTCGCGATCGGCGCGCTTGCGATCGGCAGGCTCGCCGTCGGCAGGCTCGCGATCGGACGCGCCCAGATCGGATCGCTCAAAGTCGGCGATCTCGAGGTCGCGCGGCTGACCGTCGGCGAGCTGCGCGTCGAGCGCCAGCAGCACGCCGCGCGGCGGCGCCTGAGCGCGGCGTCCCCGCCGCGCGATACTGCGCCCAATGCCCTTCCCGCCGCCCGAGCGACACCTGCTGCGCGCCCGCGATCTCGTCGACGTGCGCTACTTCGAGCCGATCGGCGTCGAGCAGATGGCGCACGCGGCCGGCCTCTCGCGCGCCCACTTCAGCCGTGAGTTCCGCCGCGTGTTCGGCGAGTCGCCGCACGCCTACCTGCTGACGCGCCGGCTCGAGCGCGCGGCCGCGCTGCTGCGCAACACCGACCGCTCGGTCGCCGAGATCTGCTTCTCCGTCGGGCTGCGCAGCGTCGGCTCGTTCACGACCAGCTTCAAGCGCGCGTACGGCGTCACGCCGAGCGCCTACCGGGCGAGCTTCCCGCCGGCGGCCGAGCAGGTGCCGATCCCGGCCTGCGTCGTGCGCATGTACGCGCGGCCCAAACACGACGCCCGCCCCCAACACAGCACGTTTCGAGAAGACAGCGCGGCGCTCGCGAACTAGCCTCGGCGAACGGTCGCACGTCGCGACTGCAAAGACCGCGAACAACGAGGAGACCGACAGCGATGCTCAGAGTCAACGCCCTGCAGGTGCTCGTCAACGACCAGGACGAGGCGCTCGCCTTCTACACCGAGAAGCTCGGCATGGAGACGCGCGTCGACGCCGCCATGCCCGGCGGCGACGGGATGCGCTGGCTGACCGTCGGCCCCGTCGGACAGCCCGAGATCGAGATCGCGCTGATGGCCGTTCCGCAGCCGCCGTTCGTCGCCGCCGAGACGGCCGAGGACGTGCGCGCGCTGATGGCCAAGGGCGTCGGCACGACCGTGTTCCTCGAAAGCGACGACTGCCAGGCGACCTACGACGAACTGACGGCGCGTGGCGTCGAATACGCCCAGCCGCCCGAAGAGCGCCCGTACGGCTGGGAATCGGGGCTGCGCGACCCCTCGGGCAACTACATCCGGATCACGCAGAACCGCTCGTAGCCGGATCAGGCGGCGCGCGTCGGCGGAATCGCGCCGTGCGCCGCGCAGGCCGCCGGTCTCAGCGCTCGCTGTCGAGCGTGGCCATCCCGTGCTCGGGATAGCGCTCGCCGCGCGCCGCGTCGGGCGGGATCGCGTCCTGCAGCGCGGCAATGTCGTCGTCGTCGAGCTCGACGTCGAGCGCGCCGAGCGCCTCGCGCAGGCGCTCGCGCGTGCGCGCGCCGATCAGCGGGACGATCTCCTCGCCGCGGGCGAGCGCCCAGGCGATCGCGAGCTGCGCGACGCTCACGCCCTTCGCGTCGGCCAACTCGCGCAACGCGTCGACGAGCGACAGGTTGTGCCGGCGGTTCTCGCCGCTGAAGCGCGGCGCGTGCGCGCGGAAGTCGCCCGGGGCGAGCTCGCGCTGGGCGTCGAAGTGCCCGCTGATCAGGCCACGGCTGAGCACGCCGTAGGCGGTGATCGCGATGCCGAGCTCGCGGCAGGCGGGCAGGATCTCGCGCTCGATGCCGCGCGAGATCAGCGAGTACTCGAGCTGCACGTCGCAGATCGGATGCGTCGCCTGCGCGCGCCGGATCGTCTCGGCGCCGACCTCGGAGAGGCCGATGTGGCGCACGTAACCGGCCTCGACCATCTCGGCGATCGCGCCGACGGTCTCCTCGATCGGCACGTTCGGATCCAGGCGCGCCGGGCGGTAGACGTCGACGTAGTCGACGCCGAGGCGCGTGAGCGAGTAGGCGAGCGCAGTCTTCGTCGCGGCCGGGCTCGCGTCGTAGCCGAGGATCGCTCCTTCGGGGCCGCGCTGCCCGCCGAACTTGACGCTCAGCTGCAAGCTCTCGCGCCGGCGGCCGCGGATGGCTTCGCCGATCAGCATCTCGTTGTGGCCCATGCCGTAGAAGTCGCCCGTGTCGATCAAGTCGATGCCGGCGTCGAGCGCGGCGTGGATCGTCGCGATGCCCTCGGCGCGATCCGAAGGGCCGTAGGAGCCGGACATGCCCATGCAGCCGAGGCCGAGCTCGGAGACCTCGGGACCGCTCGAGCCGAGGCGGCGTTTGTTCACGAGGACAGCACCGCGCTCAATATAGGAAGGCGGGAGGGCCGGCCGCCAGGGAGGCCGCTACGGTGGGCCGATGTCGGCGCCGGAGCAGCGAGATTCGGAGTACGAGCGCCTGGGCGTTACGCCGACGCCGGACGACGGCACGCGCCTGAGCGAGCAGGCGGCGTGGGACGAGGCGACGCGCCCGCACCGCGCGCCGTCGAGCGAGGACACCGTCTACAGCGACCGCGGCCGCCACACGGGACAGCACCTGATCGACGTGCACGACATGCTGCGGCGCGAGCTGGATGAGCTGCGCAAGCTGCTCGAGCAGGTGCGCGAAGGCGCGATCAGCGCGGGCGAGGCGCGCTCGGCGCTGAACGAGATGGCGATGCGCCAGAACGACTGGACGCTGGGCGCGTTCTGCGCGCGCTACTGCCGCGCGGTGGCCCAGCACCACGGGCTCGAGGACGACGCCGTGTTCCCGCACCTCGCCCAGAGCGATCCGAGCCTGGCGCCGGTGATCGACCGCCTCGGCGAGGAGCACCTCGCGATCCACGATGCGATCGAGCAGGTCGACGGGCGCTCGTGCAGCACATCAACAACCGCGAGGACTTCGAGCCGCTGCAGCGGGCGCTGGACTTCCTCACGGACGCGCTCCTCTCGCACCTCTCCTACGAGGAGCACGAGCTCGTCGAGCCGCTCGCGCGGCTGGGTTTCTACGCCGATCAGCTGTAGATCGAAGCGGCGGCTCCGTGGCCGAGCGAGGTCGCCCGCGTTGCCGAGCAAGGCCGCACGCCCTGGCCGCTCGGCCAGTATGATCGCGGCAGCGATCGGCCACGACGAGGGGAGACCAGATGGCGTCGGTTGACAGCGATCTCGAGCACACGCTGATGGCAGAGCGGGCGCTGTGGAAGGACGGCCCGCCGCACGAGGTCTTCAAGCAGATGCGCGGCGAGTGCCCGGTGCACTGGACGGCTGGTGTCACGGAGTATCCACAGGAGCGCGGCTTCTGGTCGGTCACGACGGCCGAGGACATCCACACGGTCTCGCGCGACTGGCAGACGTACTCGTCGGGCACGGGCGTGACGGCGGTCTCGGACGTGTTCCCGCTGGAGCTGACGCAGGCGATGTTCATCGGCATGGACCCGCCCAAGCACGACCGCCTGAAGGCGCTGTTCCAGGCGGGCTTCACGCCGAAGCGGATCGCGGCGCACGAGCAGGAGATCCGCGAGATCGTCAACGAGGTGCTCGATCGCCTGGAGGGTCGGCAGACGTGCGACCTGGTCGGCGACGTGGCCCAGCCGGCTGTCTCGCGCGTGATCGGCAGCTTCATGGGCATCCCGCCGCAGGACGACGCGGCGTGGGCGCGGCTGATGAACTCGGCGCTGGCGGGCGATGACAAAGACCTCAACCCGGAGGGCATCCCGGGCGTGCTCGAGAAAGACATCCCGGAGATCTTCGAGCGCTGCAACCGGATGATCGCGGAACGCGAAGAGAACCCGACGGACGACCTGACGACGGTGCTCGTCAACGCGGAGGTCGACGGCGAGAAGCTCGAGCAGCACGAGATCGTGATGGGCTTCTTCCTGCTCGTGGCGGCGGGCAACGACAGCACGAAGGCGACGTACTCGAGCGGCATGCGCGCGCTGATGGAAGACCGCGAGCAGATGCAGAAGCTGCTCGACGACCCGTCGCTGATCCCGGGCGCGGTCGAGGAGGCGCTGCGCATGTTCCCGGCGTTCGCGCACTTCCGCCGCACGGCGACGCGCGACGTGGAGCTGCACGGCACGCAGATCAAGAAAGGCGAGAAGGTGGTCATGTGGTACGTCTCGTCCAACCGCGACGAGACGCGCTACGAGGACCCGGATCACTTCGACGTCGAACGAAACCCCGAGCACCAGGCCTTCGGCGCGGGTGGGCGGCACTTCTGCCTCGGCACGGCGCTCGCGCGTCTGGAGTTGAAGATCATGTTCGAGGAGACGCTCAGGCGTTTCCCGGAGATCCGCATGGACGGCGAGCCGAGCTACGTCGAATCCGGCTTCCTCAATCAGATGAAGACGCTGCCGGTGCGGCTCGCCGGGTAATTCGGCGGAGTCGCTGGACAGCGCCGCGTATGTCCGGAGATCGACCCCGCGTCCGGTTGCGCCAGGCGGTGCTGGCCGCGACCGAGCTCGAGCCGGTGGCGGAGGCGCTGCGCTCGACACTCGGCCTGGGCGAGCCGTTCCGCGACCCCGGTGTCGGCCTGTTCGGCCTGCAGAACACGGTCTTCGCGCTCGGCGACTGCTTCCTGGAGATCGTCTCGCCGACGCAGCCGGATACGGCGGCAGGGCGCTACCTCGAGCGCCACGGCGGCGACTGCGGCTACATGGTCATGTTCGACCTGGAGGACCTTCCGGCCGCGCGGACACGTGCAGCCGAGGGCGGCGTGCGCACGGTCTGGGAGATCGACCTGCCGGACATCTCGGGCACGCACCTGCACCCGGCCGACATCGGCGCCGCGATCGTCTCGATCGACGGTTCAATGCCTTACGGCAGCTGGCGCTGGGGAGGCCCGGAGTGGACCGGCAAGAGCGGGGAGGGCGCCGCTGGTCGACTCGCCGGCGTCACGCTTGCCGTCTCCGAGCCCGCCACCGTCGCAGCGCGCTGGTCACACGTGCTCGGGGTGCCGCTGAGCGGGGATGGGGCAGTGGGCGGCAACGCGGTGCTCGTGCTTGAGGATGCCGAGGTGCGCTTTCGCCCGGTTGGAGAGGGGGGACGCGAAGGACTGGTCGAGATCGCCTTCGCCGGCGTGCCTGGGCTTACCGGCGAGGGCGTAGAGGTCGGCGGCGTGCGCCTCGCGCTGAGCTCCGGAGTGCCTGGCTGAATTCAGCCTGTCAGCTCGGCCTGCAGCTCACAGTCAGGAACATCTTCCGCCTGGGCGAGCCCGTGAATCTGGCCAAGTCCGCGCGGTGCCCTTAGGGCCCTACAAGCGAGGGGCCGAGAGCGGCCATCATACGCACGAAGCCTCGGTCTCTATGTCGGGGGTCACGAACAAGGAGGCCAGAGAAAAGGCGCCTGCGCCTCTGGGAGCGTCCGTTCGCTTGCCCGACGACGCACCCCCGCGCAGGCCGAATAGGAGGTCAACATGCTCAGCATGAAGCGTGCTGCGCTGTGTTTGTCAACGGCGCTCGCGTTCACCGTATTGGCTTCGTCCACAGCCGTGGCGGCAGCCCGTGAAGGGGGCGTCGCGGCGCCGCTGCCTGGACCATCTCTCAGTCCGTTGCAGGCATCGCTTGCATCTGGTGGCACGCCGTACGACAGGGAGGTGGCTGTGTTCACGAGCAAAGGGATTTCCGATGCGCGTGCTCGGCAGGCCCTGGCTGTTCAGAGCGAAGTTACGAAGGCCGACGTCGTGCGCAAGCTGGAAGCCAGCATGGCCGGCGCATTCGGCGGGGTGTGGTTCGACGCCACGACCGCGCAACTGCACGTCGGCGTGACCTCGCCGACCGGGCGGCGGGCGGCCGAAGACACGATCACCCAAGAGGGGCTTGCGGCCGATGTGGTCGCCACGCCCGTTCGCTCCACCGTGGCGGAGCTGCTCGCCGCCCAGGAGGAGTGGAATCGCAAGCTCGCAAACCTGTCCGCGGGTGCCGGAGTCTCGACGGGGATCGAACCGCAGCGCAACGCGGTGGTCGTGACCTTGAACTCGTCGGTGTCCCCGGCGAAGCTCGCAAGCCTGAAGCGCGAAGCCGCCGCGGCCGACGTGAACGTCGTGGTGAATGTCACGGCCGGTCAGGGCGGCTTCGAGCCGTTGGCCAAAACCGAATGCAAAACGTGGAAAACGTCGGAAGCCTATTGCAACCCTTCGATCACGGCGGGGGTCAGCATCCGGGGTGCCGAATGCGTAGAAGAAGCCGCCGAATTCGCCGGCGGTTTCTTAACCAAAGCAGAATGCGAAAACAGGACCATCGCCGGCACGAAAGGCAAATGGAGGCGGATAGCCGGCACTTGCACCGTAGGACCGCTCGCGCTCAAGGGCAAAGAACGGGTGATGCTCACCGCCGGTCACTGCGTAGGCGCTGAAAAAGAAGGGCAGTGGTCCAGGAACAAGGCCGGAGCAGAAGAAAAAAAAGTCGGACTCGTGGGGTTATTCTCTCACGGCGGCAAAACCGAAGCGACAGCGGGCGGTGACTATGCCGAAGTCTCGATCGAAGCGGCCTGGCAGACCGGTAAACCGGAACACCCGGTGTTCGCCGTCACGGCCGAGTGGAAAAAAATGAACGAAAAAAAAGAAGAAACGTCATACCCCGTGGTAAACGAAAAGACCCCTGTAGCCGGCGCAACGAGTTGCCACGTGGGCCAGACCTCTGGCGAATCCTGCGGTGAAATCAAAGCCCTCAACGTGAAAACCTCCTACGAAATCGCAAAAGAAACAAGATTCTTCCAGGGTCTCGTAGAAGTCGTCGAAACCAAAAAAGAAACCTTGGAAAACAAAAGCGGCGATAGCGGTGGCCCGGAGCTCACGATCATCGAACCCAGCGGGGAAGCCCGGATGGAAGGGATGGACGTCGCGGGCAAAGCGGAATGCATCGAACTGAAAGAAACGCGCGTAGGCCCGCGGTTCTATGCGACGAAAGCCAACTGCGAAAAAGAGGAAAAATTTGGGGAAGGCAAATGGGAAGAACACACCGTCAGGATGCTCTTCCAGCCGCTGAAGAGCGTCGAAAAAGGCCCTGAAGGGGCGCTTGAAAAGCTGAAACTGGAACTGCTCACGACCGCCAACGAATAACGGCCTGAGCAGTCGCACCTGCGAAGTCGAGGGTGGGCGTCCGCTGATGCCGGGCGCCCACCCGATAAAAGCCCGTCGTCAGCCTGCAAACGGCGCGAAGTTCGGCTCGCGCCGCTCCAAGAAGCTCGCGACACCCTCCGCGAAGTCCGGCTTGGCGAACGAGGCGAGCATCAGGCGGTCCGCCTCGGCCAGTTGCCTCTGCGATCGGTTCCGCGAGCGCCGCGTAGACCTGACGCTTCATCGCCGCCATGCTCGCCGGCGAGCACTGAGTCGCGAGCTCGTGCGCGTACGCGAGCGTCTCCTCCAGCACGGTCTCCGCTGGGGTCACGTGGTTGCACAGTCCCAGCTCGACCGCCTCGCGTCCCAGCACCACGCGTGCCGAGAGCAGCAGGTCGAGCGCCCGTGCGGGACCGACGAGGCGGGGCAGGATCCAGGAGATGCCGTGCTCGGCGACGAGCCCGCGCCGCGCGAAGGCCGTCGTCAGCTTCGCGTCCTCCGCGACGAAGCGCACGTCGCACATCAGCGCGAGCACCAGGCCGATGCCCGCGCACGGTCCGTTGATCGCTGCGATCACCGGCTTCGGCACGCTGAGCGTGAACGTCTGCGGGGTCTGTTCGCGCGGCTGCCTCGACGTCCTCCGCCGGCCGGGACGGAGCCGTTCGTGCTCTCCGCGCCCGCGACCGCCGCCTCGATCTGCTGCAGCGACTGCATGTCGGCGCCCGCGCAGAAGCCGCGCCCGGCGCCGGTCACGACGATCACGCGCACCTGCTCGGAGGCTGCGCACTCTCGCAGCGCGCCGAAGTACTGCTGCTCGAGCTCGCCGCGTCCACGCGTTCAGCCGGTCGGGCCGGTTCAGCGTCAGCACCGCCACGCCGTCGTCGTGCACCTCTTTCAGCAGCACCTCAGACATCGCCCGCTCCTTTCGCAGTTGTCCGCGCGCTCGACAGCTCTCGCGCGCCTGCTCCAGGCTACGCCTTCTGCGCGCGGCGCGGCGCGCGCCGAGGATCGCGCGGCCGATCGTCAGCGGGTGGTTGAGCACCAGCGCGAGCCGTCCGGCCAGCGAGCGTCGGATCGTGCGCGAGCCCGAGCTGGCGCAGGATCGTCTTCTGGTCGAAGTACACGCGCTCGTCGACGAGCCGGTCGCCGTCGAACACGAACAGCGCGGTCATGCGGCAGCGTGAAGGAGCGCCCGGTGGGGGGCAGCGCGCGCAGCGGGCCGAGGTGCGTGCCGAGCAGCAGGAACTCGACGACGACCGTGTCGTCGGCGTGGTGCAGCTCGAGCACCTCGTTGCGCTGGTCGGGGAAGGCGGTGCGGCTCTCGGCGTAGTAGCCGCGCACGGCGTCCTCGCCGTCGTAGACCTCGCCGGTCGCGATCAGCTCGTAGCGCGGGTGCGCGAACGTGCCGATCGTCGTGTCGAAGTCGTGCACGTTCTCCGAGGCCATGTGCTCGCGCACGATCGCCTCGCGGCGCTCGCGCAGCCGGCTCCAGGCGCGGCGGCGGAGGCCAGCGGCGCCGAGCCTTGTCGGCCAGGATCGCGGCGATCTGCGCGCGGTGGCGCTTGGCGCCGCCGAGCAGCGCGGCGTCGACCTGCGCGCGCTTGAACAGCCAGTGCACGTCGGCCTCCCACGTGAAGCCGATGCCGCCGTGCATCTGGATCGCGGCGGCCGTGACCTCGCGCCCGGCGTCGGAGGCGGCGGCCTTGGCCATCGCGGCGGCCTCGGCGAGGCGCTCGGGGTCGGCGTCGGCCGTCCACGCGGCGAAGGCGGCCGTCGAGCGCGCCTTCTCGGTGTCGAGCAGCATCTGCGCGCAGCGGTGCGAGACGGCCTGGTAGGCGCCGACCGGGCACGCCGAACTGCTTGCGCTCCTTGACGTACTCGACGGTCATCTCGAGCGCGCGCTCGCACACGCCGACGAGCTCGGAGCTGACGGCAGATCAGCGCGCGGTCGAGGCCGGCGCAGCCGTCGCGGCAGCGCCTCGCCGGCGCCGCCGGCCGCTCACGCGCGCGGCCGAGCGCGTCGGGTCGATCGACTCGAGCGGCGTCGACCTCGGCGTCGTCGGCGGCGATCGCGCGCGCGCTGCCGTCGTCCTCGACGAGCACGATCACCTGCGCGTCGGGGGCGCCGATCACGAGCTCGGCCGACGCCGTCGACGGCCGCGCCGAGCGCGCCGACGGTCTCGCCGGACGCGAGGCCGGGCAGCCAGCGCTCGCGCTGCTCGCGCGAGCCGGCGTGCTCGATCACCGTCGCCGCCAGCGCGCTCGGCGAGGAACGGCACCGGCGCGAGCGCGCGGCCGAGCTCCTCGCAGAGGATCGACAGCTCGACCTGGCCGAGGCCCTGGCCGCCGTGCTCCTCGGCGATGGCGATGCCCGGCCAGCCGAGCTCGGACAGCTCCTTCCACAGCGCCGTGTCGGGCGTGCGCGCCTCGGCGTGCTCGCGCACGCGCGCCGGCGTCGCGCGTTCGCCGAGCAGGTCGCGCGCGGTGCGCTGGATCTCGCGCTGGTCGTCGGTGAGTCCGAAGTCCATCAGGCGGCGACCTTCAGGCGGGGCAGGCCGAGCACGCGCTCGGCGACGATGTTCTTGAGGATCTCGGTCGTGCCGCCCTCGATCGTGTTGCCGCGCGCGCGCAGCAGCTCGTAGCTCCAGCTGGTGCCGATCGTCAGCGCGTCGGGGCCGACGATGTCGACCGCGAGCTGGGTCAGGCGCTGGTTGGTGTCCGACCACAGCCACTTGACCAGCGAGCCCTCGGGGCCGGGCTGGCCGTAGCGCTCGATGTCGGTCAGGCCCTTCCAGGCGAGCAGGCGGATCGACTCGCAGCGCACGTGCAGCTCGGCGAGCGCGTCGGCGTACAGCGGGTCCTCGAGCAGGCCGCGCTCGGCGGCGATCGCGATCAGGTCGTCGAGCAGCTGGCGCAGGCGGATCTGCAGCGCGAAGCCGAGGCCGGCGCGCTCGTTCATCAGCGTCGTCAGCGCGACCTTCCAGCCGTTGCCGACGCCGCCGACGACGTTCTCGTCGGGGATCCGCGCCTCCTCGATGAACAGCTCGTTGAACTCGGCCTCGCCGGTGATCTGGCGCAGCGGGCGGACCTGGACGGCGTCCTGCTCCATGTCCATCAGGAAGTAGGTCAGGCCCTTGTGCTTGGGCACGTCGGGGTCGGTGCGCGCGACGAGCATGCACCACTTGGAGTACTGCGCGCCGCTCGTCCACACCTTCTGGCCGGTGACGACCCACTCGTCGCCGTCCTTGACCGCGCGCGTCTTCAGCGCGGCGAGGTCCGAGCCGGCGTCGGGCTCGGAGAAGCCCTGGCACCAGATCTCCTCGGCCGACAGGATCGGCGGCAGGTAGCGCTCCTTCTGCTCGTCGGTGCCCCACACCATCAGCGTCGGGCCGCCGAGCAGCAGGCCGAGCACGTTGGCCGGCAGCGGCGCGCGGGCGCGGCCGAGCTCCTCGAAGTAGATCGCCGACTCGGTCAGCGTCGCGTCGCGGCCGCCGTACTCGGTCGGCCAGGCGGGCGCGGCCCAGCCGGCGTCGTACAGCTGGCGCTGCCAGTCGCGGCGCCAGGCGTAGTGCGCGTCCTCGTCGCCGTCGGTCGGGGCGGCGTCGGGCTGGTTGCCCGCGAGCCACTCGCGCAGCTCGTCGCGGAACGCGATCTCCTTCTCGTTGAAGGTCAGGTCCATCGCCGCAAGCGTATCCAAGGAGCGCACTCGACGGAACTGCGACACGCCATCCGCTGTGTCTCACCGCTTGATCCGCGGAGACGTGGTGGATCTGGCACGCCGTGGGCAGGAGTATTTTTGATCAGTTGATGACCGCCGAGGACTCGAGCCAGCGCATCGCGCACCTCGACGCAGACGCCTTCTACGTCTCGATCGAGCTGACCCGCCGCCCGGAGCTGCGCGGCCTGCCGGTCGTCGTCTCGGGCACAGGGCCGCGCGCGGTCGTGACGACGGCGAGCTACGAGGCGCGCAAGTACGGCGTCGGCTCGGCGATCCCGGCCTCGCGGGCGCGCCGGCTGTGCCCGCAGGCCGTGTTCCTGCCGCCCGACTTCCCGACCTACCGCGCGGTCTCGCGCAAGATGATGGACCTCGTGCGCGCGCACGTCGAGCGGGTCGAGGTCGTGGGACTCGACGAGGCCTACCTCGACCTGACCGGGCTGCACTCGCCGAACGCGGCGATGCGCCGGCTGATCGCCGAGATCAAGCGCGCCACGCAGCTGACGTGCTCGGTCGGGATCGGCCCGAACAAGCTCGTCGCGAAGGTCGCCTCGGACGCGGAGAAGCCGGCGGGCTTCGTCGTGCTCACGCGCGAGCAGGCGTGCGAGCGCTTCGCCCAGTCCCCGCCGGGGCTGATCCCGGGGATCGGGCCGAAGACGGCGGCGCGGCTGGCCGAGCTCGGCCTGCACACGCTGGCGGCCGTCGCTGCGGCGCCGCAGAAGCAGCTCACGGCGCGCTTCGGCCCGAACCTCGGGCGCCAGCTGCAGCGCCGCGCGTGCTTCGAAAGCGACGGCGAGGTCGGCGCGGCGCGCAAGGTCGTCTCGGAGTCGCGTGAGCGCACGTTCGACTACGACATCAGCGACTTCGCGCAACTGAGCGAGTCGCTCGCGGCGATGACGCGCTCGCTCTGCGACAGCCTGACCAAGCACGGGCGGCGCGGGCGCACGATCGGGATCAAGGTGCGCCTGGACGACTGGACGACGATCACGCGCGCCCGCTCGATCAAGCAGCCGACGTGCGAGTACGAGACGGTTGCGGCCGTCGCGCTGAAGCTGCTGCGGGAGAACGCGCCGCAGCGCCCCGTGCGGCTGCTCGGCGTGCGCGTGGCCGGGCTGACCGACGGCGAGGACGCGGAGGGTGGCGGCGCAGGGACGAGCGCGGGGGAGACCGCTCAGGGCCTCGCCAGGCCGGGCGGCGGGGGCGAGACGATCACGCAGATGGCGCTCCCCGTCTAGGATCCAGGCATGACCGTCGTCTCCGTCGGCGAGATCGAGCTCGACTACGAACGCAGCGGCAACGCGTCCGGGCCGCCGCTGCTCTTGATCATGGGCATGAGCGGCACGGCGCTGCACTGGGGCGAACCGTTCCTCGAGCTGCTGCGCGCCGACTTCGACGTGATCGCCTACGACCACCGCGGCGTCGGCGCGAGCACGCCGCTCGCCGGGCCGGTCACGATCCGCCAGATGGCCGACGACGCGGCGGGCCTGCTCGCCGCGCTGGAGCTCGACTCGGCGCACGTGCTGGGCATCTCGATGGGTGGCATGATCGCGCAGGAGCTCGCGCTGAACCACCGCGAGCGGATCCGCACGCTGACGCTCGGCTGCACCTACTGCGGCGGCCCCGGCAGCGCGCTCGCAGACGAAGCGGTGATGCTGAAGCTGGGCAAGGCGATGGCCTCGGGCGATCGCGAGCTGGCCCTGCGCGCGGGCTGGGAGATCAACGTCTCGCCGGCGATGGCAGCCGACGACGAGGCCTACGCGACGTTCCGCGAGATCGGCAACCGCCGGGCGGTGGCCGTGGCGGTGATCATGCAGCAGCTGCAGGCCTGCACGGCGCACGACACCTACGAGCGCCTGCCCGAGCTGGGCGGGCTGCCGACGCTCGTGATCCACGGCACGGCGGACGAGCTGCTGCCGGTGCAGAACGGCAGGCTGATCGCCTCGCGCATCCCCGGCGCGCAGCTCGAGATCTTCGACGGCGTCGGGCACCTGTTCTTCTGGGAGCGCCCCGAGCGCTCGGCAGAGCTCGTGCGCGCGCACGCCGCCGTGACCGCGTAGTCGCGCGCGCCGCGCGCACGGCCGGCCGCCACGACGGCTGCGCCCGCTGCTAGACCTCTAGCGGTGTTGGAGTCCGAGACCCTGAGCATCGATGCGCACGGCGTGACGCTGTCGGGCGAGCGTGCCGGCGAGGGCACGCCGATCGTGCTGCTGCACGGGCTGACCGCGACCCGCCGCTACGTCGTGATGGGCTCGCGCTCGCTGCAGCGCTCGGGTCATCTCGTCGTCTCCTACGACGCGCGCGGGCACGGGCGCTCCTCGCCGGCGCCCGAGCCGAGCGCCTACGGCTACGAGCTGCTTGCGGCCGACCTGGTTGCCGTGCTCGACGAGCTCGGCCTCCAGCGAGCCGTGCTGGCCGGCGCCTCGATGGGTGCGCATACGGCGCTGGCGCTCGCGCTGTCGGCGCCCGAGCGCGTCGCCGGGCTCGTGCTGATCACGCCGTCATTCGATCCCGGCGATCCGCGCGAGCAGAGCGAGCTCGCCCGCTGGGACGCGCTCGCGCGCGGGCTGCGCGAGGGCGGCGTCGACGGCTTCGTCGCGGCCTACGACTTGCCCGAGGTGCCCGAGTCCTGGCGCGCGACAGTCGAGACCGTGCTGCGTCAGCGCCTGTCCGCGCACGAGCACCCGCTCGCGGTCGCCGATGCGCTGGAAGCGGTGCCGCGCTCGCATCCGTTCGAGCGGATCGAGCAGCTGGGGGCCCTGCGTATGCCGACCGTCGTCGTCGGCAGTCGCGACGAGGCCGATCCAGGGCACCCGCTGGCCGTGGCCGAGCGGTACGCCGCGGCGATTCCCGGCGCGCGGCTGGTCGTTGAGGACGCCGCAGAGCCGGCGCGCTCGCCGATCGCCTGGCAGGGCGGACAGCTCTCTCGCGTGATCGCCGAACTCGCCTCGCTGTCTTCGTCCTAGTTTATTTATATACGTGATAACGTACAAGCGTATGCCAGAGACGCGCACATGGGATGGCAGCAGCTACGACCGGATCTCCGGTCCGATGGAGGCGCTGGGCCTGGCCGTGCTGTCTCGGCTGCAGCTGGCCGGCGACGAGACCGTGCTCGACGCGGGCTGTGGCTCGGGGCGGATCACGCAGGCGCTGATCGAGCGGCTGCCCGAGGGACATGTCGTCGCGGCCGATGCCTCCGCGTCGATGGTGGCCGCCGCGCGCGAGCGGCTGCCGGGTGCCGATGTGCGCCAGGTCGACCTGCTCGAGCTCGACCTCGCCTCGCTCGGCCTGAGCGAGCCGCTCGACGCGATCCTCTCGACGGCCACGTTCCACTGGATCCTCGATCACGATCTCCTGTTCACGAGGCTGCGCGGCGTGCTGCGCGCGGGTGGCCGGCTCGTCGCCCAGTGCGGCGGTCGTGGCAACATCGACGTGCTGCGCGGGCATGCGAACGAAGTGCTCGCGCGTGAACCCTACGCGGCGCACTTCGGCGACTTCCGCCAGCCGTGGAACTACGCCGGTCCCGAGCAGACGCGCCAGCGCCTGCTCGACGCCGGCTTCACCGAGGCCGAGTGCTGGCTGGCGCCGGCGCCGAAGGAGCCCGATCAGCCGCGCGAGTTCCTCTCGACGATCGTGCTCGGGCCGCACTACCAGCACCTGCCCGAAGACCTGCGCGAGCCGTTCATCGACGACGTGCTCGCCGAGTTGGGCGAGCCGGTCGTCGTCGACTACGTGCGCCTGAACATCGACGCTACGGCGTAGCCACGGCGACGTCGACGCCGCGCAGCAGCTCCGCATAGCGCCCGCCGAGCTCGACGAGCTCCTCGTGCGTGCCGCGCTCGACGATCTGACCGGCGTCGAGCACGAGGATCTGGTCGGCGCTCGCGAATCGTCGAGAGGCGGTGGGCGATCGCGATCGTCGTGCGCCCACGCGCCAGCTCGTCTAGCGCGTGCTGCACGGCGCGCTCGGTCTCGTTGTCGAGCGCCGAAGTGGCCTCGTCGAGGATCAGCACCGGCGGGTTGCGCAGCACCGTGCGCGCGATCGCCATGCGCTGCTTCTCCCCGCCCGAGAAGCGGTAGCCGCGCTCGCCCACCGGAGTGTCGTAGCCGTCGGGCAGCGAGGCGATCAGCTCGTGGATCTGCGCCGCGCGCGCCGCGTCTTCGATCTGCTCGTCGGTGGCCTCCGGACAGGCGAAGCGCAGGTTCTCGCGAATCGAGGCGTGGAACAGGTAGGTCTCCTGGGAGACGAGCCCGACCGTCGCCGCCAGCGAGGCGAGCGTCATGTCGCGGATGTCGACACCGTCGATGCTCACGGCCCCGCGCTCGGGCTCGTACAGGCGCGCGACGAGATAGGCGAGCGTCGTCTTGCCCGAGCCCGTCTCGCCGACCAGCGCCGTCGTGCTGCCGGCCGGGATCTCGGCGGAGATCGCCGACAAGGTCCACGGCGAGTCGGTCGCGTAGCGAAACCAGACGTCCGCCAAGCGCACATCGCCGCGCACGTCGCTGAGCGCCCGTGCGTCTGAGCGCTCGACGATGTCGACCGGCAGGTCGAGGTACTCGAAGATCCGCCCGAACAGCGCCAGCGACGTCTGCACTTCCAGGCCGACGTTCAGCAGCGACTGGATCGGGAACAGCAGGCGCGTCTGCAGCGTCGTGAAGGCGACCACCGTGCCGATCGAGATCGCGTTGCCGCCGGAGCCGTGGTCGACGCCGGCGAACAGGTACACGAGCGCGGGCATGATCGCGAAGCTCATCTGCACCGAGGCCATCCGCCAGCGCCCGGCCATCCGCGCGCGCACCTCGAGCTCTGCGAGCTCGCCCGACTCGCCGCCGAAGCGGCGCACGAGCTCGGGCGATCGGCCCATCGTCTTGCCGAGCAGGATCCCCGAGACCGAGAGCGACTCCTCGACGAGCGTCGACATGTCGGCCAGGCGGCTCTGCCTGACCGACTGGATGCGCCGACGCTCCTCGCCGACGCGGCGGGTCAGCCAGACGAAGAACGGCAGCAGCACGAGCGAGAAGGCGGCCAGGCGCCAGTCGAGCAGCACCATCGCGACGACCGTCGCCAACACCGTCGTGACGTTCTGGACGATCGAGGTCGCCGTCGAGGTGACGACGCTGTCGACGCCGCCGATGTCGTTGGCGATGCGCGACTGCACCTCGCCCGTGCGCGTGTGCGTGAAGAAGGCGAGCGACATGCGCTGCAGGTGCGCGTAGACGGCCGCGCGCAGGTCGTGCATCACGCGCTGGCCGACCTGGTTGGAGATCCACGTCTGCGCGACGCCGATCACGCTCGTGAGGATCGACAGCGCGATCATCCCCGAGACGAGCTCGATCACCAGCGTCGTGTCGTGCTGCGGGTAGGCCTTGTTGATGAATTCCCGCAGCAGGAACGGGCTGATCACGCCGAGCGCGGCCGAGACGAAGATCAGCCCGAGCAGCAGGCTCAGGCGCGGCCGGTAGGGCCGGAACAGGCGAGCTACACGGCGGAGTGAGACCGGTGTCGAGGGGATGTCCTCGGGCCGGAGCTCCGGCCGCGTTGGGTGGCGTCCTTCACCCGCGCGGCCCTGAGAGAAGGGCTGGCTGCTCATTGATCGAGGGTAGCGTTGGCTTGGGAGACGCCGCTCGCGCGAGCTTATGCGCGGCGGCCCTACTCGTCGCGTCCGTCCCGTCGCCCTTGCAGGGCCCGTCCGAAGCTGAAGTGCGGACCGCCGACGAGCTCCCAGGCGCGCTCGATGCCGATCAGGAAGCAAACGACGACGACGACGCAGACCGTTTGCAGATCGCCGCTGCTCGACTCGTGCCGGTCGAGTTTGATCGCGGCGATCAACTGCACGACGAAGACGACGAACTGGCCGATCAAGAAGCTCAGGTCTCGCAGCTGGAAGCGCCCGGCGCGCCAGGCGGGCGCGACGCTGAGCAGGGCGCGGGCGATGAACAGGATGCCGAGGATCGCGACCGCCGTGGCGGCGCCGCCCACGTGGAAGCCCGGGATCAGGGCGAACAGCGAGACGGTCAGCGCGTTGCTGAAGGCCGTCAGCGTCGCCGCTGCCCTCACCCCGTGCACCTCGGAGGCCTCCGGGCCGAGCACGCGCTCGGGCGCGACCGAGATCGCGACGAACAGCAGGCCGATCAGCGCGCCCGCGACGCTGGCGGAGGCGATGAAGAAGTCATGCGCGGAGTCAGGTGTCATCGCCGCGGCTCGATCCCCGGCGGTCTGCGGCCGCCGGGGATCGCCAGATCAGATCAACCGCCGGCGCCGCATGCCTCGAGGTAGTCGATCCCCTTGCCGTCGCACGCGTGTTCGGGCTTTTCGCTGCCCGGGCCGCCGACCGTTTCGTGGCTGGATGAGTTGCCGATCGAATGCACATACAGCGTTTCCGGCGCACCGGTCGCTTCGGGCGAGATCGCGACGAAGCCGCCGATCCCTTTGCCATTCGCCGTTTTTTCGAACGTCGGTTCGCCCGTTTCTTCGTTGAACGAGGTGATCGTGTAATGCACGCCGGCAGACGGCGCGTGTTCGTTCTTGGTCGGGTTGAAGCAGTCGTGAGCAAACGTCGGCACAGCGCCGATCGCCATCGTCATTGCCATGGCCGTGGCCACGGCCATAACTCCCCTTAGTCTCATTGAAATCCCTTCCGTTGGCTTGGAGTGCAGCGATCCGCGAGGACGCCTGATTGCTCCCGCGCATTGCTTTCTCCCGCGGGGAGACGCCACCCGGACGCCGCAAACCTACCGGACGGCCTCGGCGCAGCGCAACAGTGGCCGGCTCGCGACTACGCTCAGGTCATGCAAGTCGATGTCTCTGGTCTGTCCGCGAGCGAGGTGCGCGTGCTCGGCTGCCTGCTGGAAAAGCAGCGCACGACCCCCGAGCAGTACCCGCTGTCGCTGAACGCGCTGCGCCTGGCGTGCAACCAGTCGACCAACCGCGACCCGGTCGTCGCCTACGACGAGGCGACGATCCGCGACGCGCTGCACCGACTCGAGCGCCGCAAGCTCGTGCGCTTCGCCAGCGGCAGCCGTGCGGCGAAGTACCGCCACCTGCTCGAAGAAGTGCTGCCGCTGGAGGAGGACGAGCGCGCAGCGATGACTGTGCTGCTGCTGCGTGGCGCGCAGACGCCGGGGGAGCTCAAGCAGCGCACCGAGCGGATGCATCCTTTCGCCGAGCTGAGCGGCGTGCAGGAGACGCTCGAGCGGCTGATCGGGCGCGAGCTGGTGCGGCGGCTAGACCGGCGCCCGGGGCAGAAGGAGGAGCGCTACGAGCAGTTGCTGCAGGGCGGGGAGGGTGACGAGGTAGCCGGTAGCGCCCCCGCGTCGACGGTCGAAGCCGAGCGAGCGAGCACGAACGGGGATGGAGGCGCTGCCACGCCGGCGTCGCCGCCGAGCGCTGCGGAGAACCCGAAGCCCGGAAGCGCGGAGCTGCAGGAGCTGCGCGAGCGCGTCGAGCGCCTCGAACGCGAAGTGGCCGAGCTGCGCTTCGCGATGCGCAATCCTTCACCCAGCCCGTCGCCGGGCCCCGCCCATGATCCACCCCGCTTTGATCCTCGCTTCTAGCGCCGACACGGCCACGGGCGTCGGCATTCCGCTGGCGCTCGCCGCGGGCTTCGTCTCGTTCCTCTCACCGTGCGTGCTGCCGCTCGTGCCGGGCTACCTCTCGACCGTGATCGGCGTTACGCCGAACGACCTGAAGGCCGGCGTGGGCATGCGCCGCGTGCTCGTGCCGAGCCTGCTGTTCATCGCGAGCTTCTCGCTGATCTTCATCCTGCTCGGCCTCTCGGCGACGGTGATCGGCTCGACGCTGAACGAACACAAACAGCTGCTCAACCACGTCGGCGGCGCCGTGATCATCGCGCTCGGCGTCGTCTTCCTGGCGAGCCCTTTCATCAACATGCTCAACCGCGAGTGGCACTCCGAGACTTTGCTGCGGCTGGCGGGGAAGGGGGGACCGCTGATGGCCGGCGCGGCCTTTGCGATCGCCTGGACACCGTGCACGAGCATCACGCTCGGGGCGATCCTCACGCAGGCCGCCGTGTCGAGCTCGGCCGCGCACGGGGCCCTGCTGCTCGCGTTCTACTCGCTCGGGCTGGCGATCCCGTTCCTGCTGATCGCCGTGGCGTTCGAGCGGATGACCGGGGCGCTGGCGGTCGTCAAGCGGCACTTCCCCGTGATCATCGGGATCGGCGGGGCCGTGATGATCGTGCTGGGGGTGCTGATCGTTACGGGGGAGTTTACCGTGCTCAATGCGGAAGCGAACAAGCTGTTGCAGGGGACGGGGTTGGACGTTTCGGGCGTCTAGGGACTACGCAGCCGGTGCAATGGCTTCGCTGCATCCTGGGCGCGCGAGCGATACCGCGCTTCCCAAGCCTCCTGATTCCGCTTCGCATCCAGCACGAACGGCGACCACCCGATCGCCTTCACGATCCACCGGTTGATCGTCGCCTCGGGCTCAGGCAGCGGACGCAGCACGTCGACGAACAGCACCACGCGCGTCTCGTCGGTGTCGTTCCACACCTCGTGGTTGAAGGTGTCGTCGAAGATCATGCTCTTGCCGGCTTCCCAGTGGCGGAAGTCCTCCCCGACGCGGATACGGCAGGACTCAGCGTCCTCGGGCACGACCAAGCCGAGGTGGTAGCGCAAGACGCCCTTGTAGGGCCCGCGGTGGTCGAGGATGTGCTTGCGCGGGGAGAGGATCGAGAACATCGCCGTCGTCATGCCCGGGATCTCGCGCATCAGCGCGGCCGTCTTCGGGCACATCTCGACGCCCAGCTTCGCCTCGAAGCCGTACCCGTAGAGGAAGAACGTCTTCCAGCGGTCGTCGTCGGTGATCTCGATCTGGTCCTTCGAGATGTCCTGGAAGTTGGCCAGTGCGTCGCGGTCCTCGAGCAGCCGCTCGGCCTCCTCGCGGATCACCTCCCAGTTCTCCTCGATGTACTCGACCCACGGGAAGCGCTCGAGCGGGAGGAACGTCGCATCGCCGACGAGCGAGCGTTTGCCGATGAAGCGCTCGATCGGCGCGAGGATCCGTTCGCCGACGGAGATCGTCGTCTCGACGGTGCGCTCCCATAGCGACTTGGACACGTTGATCGCCTCCCGTGTTGCTGTCACGTTCGCGGCTCGCCGCAGCGAATCGCCGCGCCGTCAGCCTAGCCAACCGCTACCCCGAATCGGCCCCATCCACTAGCCTGCGCCGCCGAGGGGAGACACCATGACGATCGACGCCTGGATGCAGCACCCGACGGTCCGCTTCAGCGAGCACGAGATGTTCGACTCGCTGCGGCGCTGGACCGGCCAGCAGGCGCTCACGCAGGAGCTGCCGATCGCGATGACGATCGCCGCGATGGACCATGCCGGCGTCGACTTCGCCCTGCTCAGCGCGTGGCACGCACCGCGCGAGGGCGCGCTGATATCGAACGACGAGGTCGCCGGCTGGGTCTCCGAGCACCCCGCTCGCCTCGCCGGGCTCGCCGCGGTCGACCTCGACAAGCCGATGCAGGCCGTGCGCGAGCTGCGCCGCTGCGTGAGCGAGCTCGGCTTCAAGGGGCTGCGGGCGCTGCCGTGGCTGTGGGACGCGCCACCGACCGACCGCCGCTACTACCCGCTGTATGCAGCCTGCGTCGAGCTCGGCGTGCCCTTCTGCACGCAGGTCGGCCACGCCGGGCCGCTGCGCCCCTCCGAGCCCGGCCGTCCGATCCCCTACATCGACCAGGTCGCGATCGACTTCCCCGAGCTCGTGATCGTCGGCGGGCACATCGGCTACCCGTGGACCGAGGAGATGATCGCCGTCGCGCGCAAGCACGAGAACGTCTACATCGACACCTCGGCCTACACGAGCAAGCGCATACCGCCTGAGCTCGTCGCCTACATGCAGACCGGCAGCGGTGCGCGCAAGGTCCTCTACGGCAGCAACTACCCGATGATCATGCCGCAGGCCGCGCTGGCCGAGCTCGACTCGCTCGGGCTCGACGAGCAGGCGCGCGAGCTGTACCTCGCCGGCAACGCCCGGCGCGTGTTCGCGCTCGCCTGAGCAGCCGCGGCGCTCGGCGGCAGCGCCGTTAAACAGCGAGGCCCCGTCTCTCGACAGGGCCTCGTCTGCGCATCTAGATGCTTCTTAGGACTTTGGCTTACGCGGCCTCGCGCAGCGCCGCCAGCTCGGGCGACTCGGCGAGCTTCTTCAGCGCCCGCTGCTCGAGCTGCGATGCCCGCTCGGCCGAGAAGCCGAGCCTTTTGCCGATCGCCGTCAGCGTCTGCGGCTCCTCGCGGCCGGTGCCGAAGCGCAGCGTCAGGACGGTGCGCTCGGTCTCGGGCAGCTCGGAGATCGCGCGGTGCACGATCCGCTCGCGCTCGTTGTCCCAGGCCGTCTCCTCCGGCGCCTCCGCGTCGGAGGGCAGCAGGTCGCCGAGCGCCGTGTCGCCGTCTTCGCCGATCTGCTGGTCGAGCGATACGAGGGCCGCGCGCTGGTGGCGCACCTCCTCGACCTGCTCGATCGGCAGTCCGGTCTCCTCGGCGAGCTCCTCGATCGTCGGCTCGCGCCCGAGCCTGACCGACAGCTCGCGCTCGACCCGGCCGACCTTGCGCGAGCGCTGAGCGACGTGCACGGGCAGGCGGATCGTGCGCCCCGAGTTCTCCAGGCCGCGCTGAATGGCCTGGCGGATCCACAGGGTCGCGTACGTGGAGAAGCGGAAGCCCTTGCGCCAATCGAACTTCTCCGAGGCGCGAATCAGGCCGAGCATGCCCTCCTGGACGAGATCGCCCAGCGGCAGGCCCTGGTTCTGGTAGCGCCTGGCGTTCGAAGCCACGAGGCGCAGGTTGGAGTTGACGAGCAGTTCCTTGGCGTGCAGGTCGCCGCGCTCGATCCGCTGGGCCAGGTCGATCTCCTGGGCCGGCGTGAGCAGCGGGTAGCGGCGCGAGTGCGCCAGCAGCTGGTCTACTGCCTCTGGGATGAACGAATCGGGCGTGCTCAGGTCGAGCTTCTCGATCGGGCTGTCGAGCCTGTCCGGCGCAGCCTTCGGCGTCTCCTCGACCGTCTCCGGCTCGTGCTCAGCCGTGATCTCGGTCGTGGGCCGCTCTATCGTTGGGGTTGAACTTCTGGGGGAATCTGGCATTTGAACCTTCTAATCCGATGCTTGGAGTCGGAATTATACGCCGCGATAGTTGCGTTGTCAACTATGTTCTGGGCACACCCGTATTGCGGTCTCGTTCGACGTTCCCTGTGCAACTACCTGCCCGCAGGGGCATCAAAGTATGCGGGGCTTACCGGGACCTAAACCCGCAACACCGGCAAAAAGCTCTACGTCTCGGAAGTTGCCGCAGGGACTGTCCTTGCGCGTATCGGGCCGTGCCCGCCTCAGACTGAGCCAAGCGGGCTAAGCTCGGCGAATGGACATCGACCTATCCGGCCGCGTCGTAGCCGTGACCGGCGCCTCATCGGGCATCGGCGAGGCCACGGCGCTCGCCTGCGCCGAGGCCGGCGCCGCCGTCGCGCTCGCCGCCCGCCGTACGGAGCGCATCGACGCGCTCGCCGAGCGGATCCAGAACGAGGGCGGACGCGCGATCGCCGTGCAGACCGACGTCGGCGAGGAGGATCAGGCGCGCGCCTTCGTCGAGCGCGCCAACGACGATCTCGGCCGGATCGACGTGCTCGTCAACAACGCCGGCGCGATGCTGCTCGGGCCGATCATCGACGCGCCCACCGAGGAATGGCGCCGGATGATCCACGCCAACGTCTACGGCGTCCTCTACTGCACCCACGCCGCGCTGCCGCTGATGGCCAAGCAGGGCTCCGGGCACATCGTCAACGTCAGCTCCGTCGCCGGCCGCTTCGCCCGCGAGGGCTCCGGCGTCTACAACCTGACCAAGTTCGGCATCGGCGCCTTCTCCGAGTCGCTGCGCCAGGAGGGCGTGCGCTACGGCTTGCGCGTCACGTTGATCGAGCCCGGCGCCGTCGCCACCGAGCTGATCGAACAGAACCGCCCGGAGGTCGTCGAGCAGATCGGGAAAACGCTGGGGGATGTCCAGCCGCTAACCGCGCAAGACATCGCCAACGCCGTGCTCTACGCGATCGGCCAGCCCGCCAACGTGAGCGTCAACGAGGTGCTCGTGCGTCCCAGCGGTCAGGCCCGCTGAGGGAAGCAAGGAAGTTCGGCGAGACGACGGGAAGCTTTCCCGACGCGCGGCGTCTGAGGGTCTGAAGCAAGAAGCACGACCCCAGCGACAGGAGGCCCCACAGTGAGACGTTCCCTTGCGCTCGGCGCAGTCGCCGCGCTCGCCGCGCTGCTCGCCGGATGCGGCAGCAGCTCGAGCAGCAGCAGCGGCTCCACCGCCGCATCGACTCCGGCCTCGACCGCGAGCACCCAGAGCACTTCTGCATCGACGGGCACGACCGCCGCCGCCGGGCCCGGTGTCGCCGTCGAGAGCAAGCACGCCAAGCTCGGCACGATCCTCGCTGCCGGGCCGAAGAAGCTGACCGTCTACATGTTCGAGGCCGACAAGGGGACGACGTCGAGCTGCAACGGCGCCTGCGCCAAGGTCTGGCCGCCCGTGACCACCTCCGGCGCGCCCACCACCGCCGGCGGTGCCGTGAGCGCCGACCTGGGCACGACCAAGCGCTCCGACGGCACCGAACAGGTCACCTACAAGGGCCACCCGCTGTACTTCTACGACGACGACAAGGACTCCGGCGACGCCTACGGCCAGGGCTCGAAGGCCTTCGGCGCAGGCTGGTACGTGCTCAAGCCGAGTGGGGCGAAGATCGACGAGGACTCCAGCGACGAGAAGGGTGGCGCCTCAGGCAGCTCCGGCGACAGCTCCTGAGAGGCCACGAACGCTTGCGCCGGGCTGTGGCGGCCCGGCGTCGAGGGGGAGTGGGGGTGAAACAGCTCGGCGGACGGTCGCGACTGGCAGCGGCCGCTCCGCCGGGTCCCCATCTCGACCGGGACCCGCCGCTAGTCGACCGCCTGCCCGTTGGCCGTCAGCAGCACCTCGATGTTGCCGCGCGTCGCGTTCGAGTACGGGCAGACCTTGTGCCCCGCGCGCACGAGCTCGACCGCCTGCTCGGCGTCCTCGATCGAGGGCAGCCTCACGTGCAGCTCGACCGCGACCGTGAACGCGCGGTCCTCGGTCGTGACCAGCGAGACCTTCGAGTCGACTTCCACGTCGTCCGCCTCGACCTTCATCCGTCGCGAAACCGTTTGCAGCGCGCTCTCGAAGCACGCCGCGTAGCCGACCGCGAACAGCTGCTCGGGGTTCGTTCCGTCTTCCTCGCCGCCGAGCTCCTTGGGCACGCGCAGGTCGACCTCCAGCGCGCCGTCCGAGGTACGGCCGTGGCCCTCTTTGCGCCCGCCCGTGACGTGCGCTTCGGCTGTGTACAGAGCTTTGCTCATGCAGTTCCCTCCGGCTCGTTCGTTCTGATCAATTAATAAATAGATGACCGCTCAGGCAGTCCCACCGGTCGCCGCGACGGACTCGATCTCGAGCAGCTCGCCACCTGAGTGGTCGACCTGCAGCGTCGTGTGGTCGAGCGCGAAGCGCTCGTGCAGCATCGCCTCCATCGCGCGCCGCGCCTGGTGGCAGTTGCAGTCCGCGCCGACCAGCACGTGCGCCGAGAGCGCCGGGAAGCCGCTCGAGATTTCCCACACGTGCAGGTCGTGCACCTCCACCACGCCCGGTGCTGCCACGAGCGCGCGGCCGATTGCCTGCGGGTCGAGGTCCTCCGGCGCCGCCTCCATGAAGATCCGCGCCGAGGCCTTCACCAGCATCACCCCCGAGCGCGTCATCAGCGCCGCGATCAGCAGCGAGACGATCGGGTCCGCCCGCTGGAAGTCGCGTCGCCAGGATCACGATCGCCGCCGCCGCCGTGCCGATGAACGCCCACAGGTCCGTCAGCAGGTGCTGGAAGGAGCCCTCGATGTTGAGGCTTTCGCGGTTCGCCCTGGCCAGCGTCCACGTCGCCACGAGGTTGACGAGCACGCCGACGAGCGCCACCGCCAGGATCAGCCAGCCGCGCACGACCGGCGGGTCGAACAGGCGGCGGATGCCCTCGTAGGCGATGAACGCCGCCAGGATCAAGAGCGTCACGCCGTTGGCCTGCGCCGAGAGGATCTCCGCGCGCTTGAAGCCGAACGTCATCGCGCCCTTCGCCGGACGCGCCGCAAGCGTGATCGCGAACAGCGAGAAGCCGATCGCCGCCGCGTCCGTGAGCATGTGGCCCGCGTCTGAGAGCAGCGCCAGCGAGTGCGCCACGACGCCGGCTGCCACCTCCGCGGCCATGAACGCCAGGATCAGCCCGAGCGCGATGCTCAGGCGTCCGCGGTCGGCGTCGGCGCGGACCGCGTGGGTGTGTCCGGCGTGATCGTGAGCCATGGTTCCACGATACGCGCGGCGCGACACGAAAGGCGACCGAAGCGGGTCTTATCGTCGAATCTACGTAGGGCAACGCGACGATATGCGTATCGATCTGTCATCACCACGCCGAGCAATCGCAGTGCTCGTGGGCTTCCTCTTGCTCGCCGCGCCGGCCGCTGGCGCGACTTCGCCGGCGGTCTCGGGCGCGATCAGGAGTGCAATCGCCGAGCTGCACCGGGGGTCCGGGGCGTTCGGACCGCAAGATCTCCCCGGCCCTGACGGGCGTCCTGGAGGCGCTCCTGCCAGACCGGGCGGTTCGAATCGTGAGCAGGCTGCCGGCTCGAACACGGCCGAGTGGATCACCGCCGGCGCGACCGGGCTGGCTGCACTCGCGGCCGTCGTTGCCCTCGGTGGCGCCTGGCGGACGCTCAAGGACAACCGTGACATCGATCGCCGGCGCGTGACGCACGAATCCGTCGCCCGCCTGGAGGCTCCAGAGCTGATCGAGAGCAAGGCGGTCATGTCATCGTTCCTGCGGGGTGGCCTGCGGCCCGACGGGACCCCTCTCGCGACCTGGACGAAGATGAACCAGCAGCGCCGGCGCGAGCACAGTTGGCAGCATCTCAGCCGGTCGGCCGCGCTCGAGGATCGCAGGACGGTGGCACAGATCGCCGCCTATCCGAACATGCTCGAGGGGGTGGCCGGCATGTACAACCGCGGGCTGCTCGATGAGCGAATCGTCAAGACCAGGGTCGAGCTCGAAGCACGGAACTTCTGGCGCCAGGCGAGGTGGTGGCTCGACGCCGTAAAATCGGGGGACGCGGAGGTCTTCGAAGAGATCGATGCGATGCTCGAGCGTCTCGAGAAAGTCGTACATCCAAAGCCTTATGAGAAATGAGCTTGACGATGGCGCAAGCGGCATTGCCAGGGGTCCCCGGGTCGGTATCCCGGCCGATATAATCCATGCCATGGACCCGTTTCCCACCACCTGAGAAACCGAACACGACCAAGGCCTTTCCTTGGTGATCGGCGCCTGACCATCGGGCGCCACGAATGACTTCCGCCCGGGCTGTCCAGACGGGGCGGCATCTCTCACCAATGTCAAAGAGCGGGCAGAGTCCAGGGACGCTCACCCCGCGGCGCACCACGCTCGTCTCGATCGCCGCCGCCTCGCTGCTCGTCGCGCTGAAGCTCGGCGTCGGCCTGGCCACCGGCAGCCTCGGCCTGATCTCGACCGGGATCGAGTCCAGCGGCGACGTCGTCGCCGCCGTGCTGACGTTCTTCGCCGTGCGCCTCGGCGGGCGCCCGGCCGACCCCGAGCACCCCTACGGCCACCGCCGCGCCGAGAACCTCGGGGCGCTCGGCGAGGCCGGCATCCTGCTCGCCGGCGGTCTGTTCGTCGCCGTCGCAGCGATCGGGCACCTCGCGCGCGACTCCGCGCCGCCCGGAATCCACTGGTACCAGTTCGCCGTGATCGCCGTCGCGCTGCTCGTCGATCTCAGCCGCACGCTCGTCTCGCTGCGCGTCGCCCGGCGCTTCTCGAGCGCCGCGCTGCGCTCCAACGCCTTTCACTTCGCCGGCGACATGACCGCCTCGCTCGCCGTGCTCGTCGGCCTGCTGCTCGTCGACGCCGGCTTCGCCCAGGGCGACTCGATCGCCGCCCTGCTCGTCGCGCTGATCGTCTGTGCCGCCGCCGTGCGCCTGATCGGCGAGAACGCCAACGTGCTGATGGATCGCACGCCAGTCGAGGCCCGCCAGGCCGCCGAGCGCGCGATCGCCGCGCTCGGCGCCGACATCGAGCTGAGCCGCCTGCGCCTGCGCGAGTCCGCCGGGCGCTACTTCGCCGACGTCGTCGTCACCGTCCCGCCCGGGCAGGCCGTCGTCGAGGGCCACCAGTCCGCCAACCTGATCGAGGCCGCCGTCGAGTCCGCGCTGCCCGGCTCCGACGTCGTCGTGCACGTCGAGCCGCGACGGCGCGGGCTCGATTTGCGCGACCGGATCCTCGCCAGCGCGCTCGCCGAGCCGCTCGTGCGCGAGGCCCACGACATCACGATCTTCGAGCAGCCCGGTGGCGTCAACGTCTCGCTGCACCTCAAGTTCCCCGCCGAGCTCGAGCTGCGCGAGGCAGCCCAGATCGCCGACCGCGTCGAGCGCGCCATCTGCGAGCGCCCGGAGGTCGCCGCCGTGCAGACCCACCTCGAGCCGCTCGAGCGCACGCTCTCAGAGCGCCCCGCCGACGTCAGCGCCGACATGCACGCCACGCGCGAGATCGAACGGCTCGTGCGCGAGCGCACGGGCGAGGGACCCGAGGAGATCAAGCTGCTCTCGACCGACGCCGGGCGCGTCGTCTTCCTCACGCTCGAGGTCGACCCCGGCGAGTCGCTGACCGCTGCGCACAGGCTCGCCTCCGAGCTCGAGGAGGAGCTGCGCCAGCGGGTGCCCGACATCGCCGATGTCGTGATCCGCACCGAGCCGTGAGCCCGCCGGGGAAGCTTCCGGCGCGCGCGGCGTCTACAGGTGCAGAGGACCCAGACGACCGAAAGGTAGCCCCGATGCCCAAGTCAGCGCGAGCAGCACAAGCCCGATCACGCAATCCCAAACGCCACATGCGTATGTGGCTGGCGCTCGGCGCAGTCGCCGCCGCGGCGCTCGTCACGATCGTTGCGACGGCGCTCGCCGCCGGCTCCTCGCTGACGCTCGGCTCCAACACCCACTCGATGCTGGGCAAGCCTGTCGTCGTCAACCCGCAGGGCCGCACGCTCTACCGCCTCAGCCCCGAGACGAGCAAGCACCTGCTGTGCAAGAGCAAGGAATGCCTGACCAACTGGCCGCCGCTGACGGTCAAGTCGGCGAAGACCAAGCTGAAGGCCGGCTCGGGCGTGAGCGGCAAGCTCGCCCTGCTGCACCGCAGCAACGGGACGCTCCAGGTCACGCTCAACGGGCTGCCGCTTTACCGCTACTCGGGCGACAGCGCCAAGAACGACGTCAACGGCGAGGGGATCGAAAGCTTCGGCGGCACGTGGCACGCGGTGAAGGCATCGAGCAGCTCCAGCACGACGCCGCCGATGACGACGACCGGCACGACGACCACGCCGACGACGACGAGCCCGGAACCGGCGCCGTACAAATACTGAGAGTCGCTACTCGCGTTCGAGCTCGGCCATCTGCGCGGGCACGATCGCGAGGAAGCCGACGCAGAGGAAGCCGAGCAGGGCGACCACGCCGATCGCGTGCGCCCAGCCGGCTTCGGCGACGGTCAGCGAGCCGAAGCCGATCAGCAGGCAGGCGCCGGCGACGCGCGTGAGCAGCCCCGAGGATGAGACGGCGAGCAGCTGCGTGAGCCCGCCTCCGTCGGAAGCCGCGAGCGCCGGCGCGCCGTCGGCATCCTCGCCGTAGTCCGAGCCGCCCCCGCAGCACGAGCCGGAACAGCAGCGCGAGCGACGGGAACAGGATCAGCGCCGCCGCCGAGCACGGCGACGATCACGGCGACGAGCGTGTCGTGCGGGGCGGCGGCCTGCTGCGATCGTCAGGCCCGGGCAGCAGCACCGGCCGCTGCGCGAGCGCCCAGCCGGCGATCACCGCGGCGACGGCGAGCGCGGCGCTGTAGCGGGCGGGCTCGAAGCGGCCGCGCGCAGACGAGCGCGAGCGTCGCGACGCCGGCCAGCGCCGAGACGATCACGGCGGCGAGCGCCGCCGCCGTCGAACGAGGCGCGTCGTAGAGCGGCGTGCGCGTCGCGCGTGCAGCGACGACGAGCCCGGCGACGCGCGAGCAGCGCCGGCGACGGCGCCCGCGCACGAGCGCGCGCGCGCGGAACGCCTCGCGCGAGCTCGCGCTCGCCGACGGCGCGCTGGCGTCGGCGGCGAGGTAGACGGCCGCGAGGTAGGCCGCGATGGCGACGCGCGAGCACGCCGATCGAGATCGAGCGTCGGGTTCAGCCAGCTCGAGAACAGGTCGCCGGCGGCGTTGCCGACCGGCACGCGGCCGCGAGGCGATCGCCGCCGACCGCCGCGCCGAGCGCGAACGGCGTGAGCACCGAGGAGAGCGCGAACACGAGGTCGATCGCGCGCCTGCTCGCGCGACGCTCGCGGCGCCGGCGCGCAGCGCGTAGGCGGCGCCGCGCAGGATGATCCCGAGCGCGGCGATGAACAGCGGCACGCACAGCGTCGAGGCGATCGAGCCGAACGCGCGCCGGGTAGGCCGTCCAGACGACGGTCAGCACGAAGATCAGCCAGACGTGGTTGGCCTCCCACACCGGCGCCATCGAGTCGTGCGCGTGCTCGCGGATCGCGCGCGCCGCGCGCGCCGCGGCCGGCCAGCAGCTGCCAGAAGCCGGCGCCGAAGTCGGCGCCGCGCGAGCACGGCGTAGAGCGCGAGGCCGACGAGCACGAAGATCAGCGGGAGCGTCGTAGCAGGTGCATCGCTCAGTCGCGACTCGCGGCTCCGGCTCGAGCGGCGCGCGCGCGAGCCGGCGCAGGATCCAGACGACGCCGCAGCGCGACGCCGAGGTAGACGAGCGCGAGCGTGGCGTAGCCGACCGGGATCCCGCCGGCGCCGGTCACCGCCTCGGCGGTGCGCATCACGTGGTAGACGACCCACGGCTGGCGCCCGACCTCGGTCGTCGACCCAGCCGGCGATCAGCGCGACGACCGACAGCGGCCCGGCGAGCGCGACGCGCGCGGTAGAACCACGCGCGACTCGGGCAGCCGCCTGCGTCGCGATGCGCACGCACGAGGGAGACACACGCCGAGCAGCGCGAGCAGCGTGCCGATCCCGACCATCGTCTGGAAGGCGAAGCGCACGACGTTGACCGGCGGCCGGTCGGTCCGGCGGCACCGTGTCGAGGCCCTGCACGGTCGCGTTCGGGGTTGTGGAAGGCGAGCAGCGACAGCAGCTTGCGGGATCTCGATCCCGTACTTGACCTTGTCGTCTGTCGTACCAGCCGAGGATGTGCTCGGCGGCGCCGCTTGGTCGTGTGCGCGAGGCCCTCGAACGCGGCGAGCTTGACCGGCTGCTGCGCGGCGACGTCGCGCGCGGCCCAGTCGCCGACGAGCACCTGCACGGGCGAGGCGAGCGCGGCGATCGTCAGCGGGATCGCCAGCGCGGTGCGCTCGTAGCGGCCCCAGCGCCCGCGCAGCCGCGCCGACCGCGTAGGCGCCGGCGACAGGAAGCCGGTGACGATGTAGCCGGCGAGGTACATGTGCATGAGCTCGTGCCAGAGGTAGCGTGTTGCCGAACAGCGCCGTCCAGCGGGTGCGACGTCGACGGCCTTGCCGTCGACGCAGGCGGAAGCCGCTCGGGTGGTTCATCCAGCGCGTTGACCGCGATCACCATCAGCGAGCCGGTGAAGCCGGTGATCACGATCGGGATGCCGCTCAGCAAGTGCGCGCGCGGCGACAGCCGGTCCCAGCCGTAGACGTAGATCGCCGATGAAGATCGCCTCGACGAAGAACGAGAAGCCCTCGATCGCGAAGCCGAGCCCGAAGACGCTGCCGAACGTGGCCGTGAAGTTCGGCCACAGCAGCCCCATCTCGAAGCTCAGGATCGTGCCGGTGATCACGCCGACGGCGAACAGCGCGACCATCATCCGCGTCCAGCGCCGGGCGAGCGTGCGGTAGAGCGCGTCGCCGGTGCGCAGGTACAGCCACTCGCACGAACAGCACCATCGCCGGGAACGCGATCCCGAAGCAGACGAGCGGGATGTGCACCGCGAACGACAGCGCCTGCATCTGGCGCGCCTCCAGCAGGTAGTCCTGGTGCGCCGCGCCCATCGCACCCGTTGTTGTACCGCCGATGCCGGTCGCCTGTCGAGCCGCTCACGCCGCGTCGGCGTCACGCGCTGCGCGTCGGCTCAGTCCTCGCTGAGCCGTTCGATCAGCTCGAGCGCGTCGGCCAGCAGCCGCTGCTCGGAGGGGGAGAGGTCCTGCTCGATCGCCTGCGCCAGCCAGCCCTCGCGCTGGCGGCGGTCGTCTTCGAGCGTGCAGAGGCCCTGCTCGGTCAGCTCGACGAGCGTGCGCCGCCCGTCGCTCGGGTCGGCACGGCGCGCGACCAGCCCGTCGGCCTCGAGGTCGGAGATCGTCTGCGTCATCGACTGCGGGCGCACGCGCTCGGCGGTGGCGAGCGTCGCCGATCGACAGCGGCCCTTCGCGATCGAGGCGCCCGAGCACGGCGCCCTGCGAGAGCGAGAAGCGGTGCTCGGCGCGCAGCCGGCGCACCAGCTGGCCGACGACGAGCCGCAGCGGCTGGCGAGCAGGGTCGTGTCGACGGTCCGCGTCATGCGCGGACTATACATGGCTCAGCAGGCAAACTGTGTCAGTTTTCCTGTATAATTGATGTCGGAATACCGATCGAAGAAGACGGCGAGCAACGATCGCTACAAGTGGATCGCGCTGTCGAACACGACGCTCGGCGTGCTGCTCGCGACGCTCGACGCCTCGATCACGCTGATCGCGATGCCGGCGATCTTCCGCGGCATCCACCTCGACCCGCTCGAAGCCGGCCAACAGCTTCTACCTGCTGTGGATGATCCTCGGCTTCCTCGTCGTCTCGAGCGTGCTGATCGTCAGCCTCGGGCGGCTGGGCGACATGTTCGGGCGGGTGCAGATGTACAACCTCGGCTTCGTCATCTACACGGTCGCCTCGCTGCTGCTGACGATCGACTGGATGACCGGGCAGCGCGGGCGCGATGTACCTGATCGTGTTCCGCATCGTGCAGGGGATCGGCGCGGCGTTCCTGCTTGGCCAACTCGGCGGCGATCATCACCGACGCGTTCCCGGCCAACCAGCGCGGGATGGCGCTCGGCATCAACAACATCGTCGGCGTCAGCGGCATGTTCGTCGGGCTCGTGCTCGGCGGCGTGCTCGCGCCGATCGACTGGCGGCTGGTCTTCCTGATCTCGGTGCCGGTCGGGCTGTTCGGCACGGTCTGGGCCTACCTGAAGCTCGAGGAGCGCTCCACGCCGCGCCGCGCGCCGATCGACTGGTGCGGGCAACGTCACGTTCGCGCTCGGGCTGATCCTGATCATGGTCTCGGTCACCTACGGCATCCGCCCGTACGGCGTCGAGCCAGACGGGCTGGGGGAGCCCGCGCGTGATCGCGCTGCTCGCGGCCGGCGTGGCCTGCCTGGTCGCCTTCGCTCGCGATCGAGAGCGCGCGTCGCCGACCCGATGTTCCGCCTGCCGCTGTTCCGCATCCGCGCGTTCACGTTCGGCACGCTCTCGACCTTCCTCTCGGCCGTCGCGCGCGGCGGGCTGATGTTCATGCTGATCATCTGGCTGCAGGGGATCTGGCTGCCCCAGCACGGCGTCGACTTCGTCGACACGCCGCTGTGCGCGGGCATCTACATGCTGCCGCTGACGCTCGGGATGCTGATCGCCGGGCCGACCTCGGGCTACCTGTCCGACCGCTTCGGCGCGCGCGGGTTCGCGACCGGCGGGATGCTCGGCTCGGCGCTCAGCTTCGTGCTGCTGAGCCTGCTGCCGATCGACTTCCCGTATCGCGCTGTTCGCGCGCGATCCTGTTCGCTCACGGGCATCTCGATGGGCATGTTCGCCTCGCCCAACCGCGCGGCGGTGATGAACAGCCTGCCGCCGCGAGGACCGCGGCGCGGGCGGCGGCATGAACCAGACCTTCCAGAACTCGGCGCAGGTGCTGTCGGTCGGGATCTTCTTCACGCTGATGATCGTCGGGCTGGCCGCCAACCTGCCGCACGCGCTCGCCTCCGGGCCTGCAGGCGCACGGCGTCTCGGCGGCGACCGCGCACGGCGTCGCGCAGCATCCCGCCGGTGTCGATCCTGTTCGCGGCGTTCCTCGGCTACAACCCGATCGAACACCTGGTCGGCACGCACGTGCTCGGCGTCGCTGTCGGCGCACAGCCACGCGGTCGCTGACCGGGCGCTCGTTCTTCCCGCAGCTGATCTCCGGCGCCGTTCCGCGACGGGGCTGCACGAGGCGTTCCTGTTCGCGATCGTCGCCTGCCTGATCGCCGCCGGCGCGTCGCTGATGCGCGGGGGCAAGTACCGCCACGGCGAGGAACCCAACAAGCCGGAGCCGAGCAAACGAGTGAGCAAGCGAGAGGAGCCGCAATTGCGCGTTGAGTGGTTCGGCCAGTCGGCCTTTCACCTGGACGGCGAGCAGGGGTCGGTCGCGATCGACCCGTTCGGCGACATGTCGGCGCTGTCGAGCGACCGCGGGATTCAGTGGGACTACCCCGCGATCGCAGGCCTGGAGCCAAATCTGCTGCTCGTCACGCACGAGCATCGCGACCACAACGCGGTCGAGGCGATCGGCGGCGAGCCGGTCGTGCTGCGCTCGACGGCCGGAACGCTCGACTCGCCGCTCGGCGAGGTCGTCGCGATCGCCTCCGAGCACGACGACGCGGCCGGCACACAGCGCGGCCCGAACACGATCTTCGTGCTTCTCGCTCGACGGCGTGCGCGTCTGCCACATGGGCGACTTCGGCCAGAGCGGCCTGCGCGAGGAGCAGGCGCTGGCGATCGGCGAGGTCGACCTGCTGTTCGTGCCCGTCGGCGGCGGCTTCACGATCGGCGCCGAGCAGGCCGCACTGGTCGTCGAGCGCCTTGCGCCGCGCTGGGTCGTGCCGATGCACTACCGCACGCCGCGGATCGGCTTCCTCGAGACGGCCGAGGAGTTCCTCGCAGGCGCGCCCGCCGTGCAGCGGCTCGAGCGGAGCGCCTTCGAGACGGGCGAGCTGCCGTCAGGCCGACGGCCCGCTCGTCGTCGTGCCGGCCGCGCCGTAGATCTCGGCGGCGCTCAGTCGAGGTAGCTGACGAACTCGGCGGGGGCTGCGCGCTCGGGCACGCGCTGCTCCTGCACGGGCGTGCCGAGGTAGAGCAGGCCGACGGCGGCCTCCTCGGCGCCGAAGCCGAGGATCTCGCGCCCGCGCGGGTCGTCGAGCAGCGGCACGGTGCGCCAGTAGCCGGCGAGGCCGCGGCCATGCGCGCCGAGCAGCACGATGTAGGCGGCGACGGCGGTCGCGAGCAGGTCCTCGCGGTCCTGCGCGGCGTCGCCTCCGAGCGTCGCGCTGACGGCGACGAGCGTCGGCGCGCGGCGCAGCTTGACGGCCGAGCCGGGCTGGACCTGTTCGGCGAGCTCCCATCAAGCGCTCGCGCGTGCGCTCGCCGAGCACGCGGAAGCGCCACGGGTTGGTGAGGTGGTGGTTGGGCGCCCAGCGGGCGAGCTCGAACAGCTCGTCGAGCACGGTCGGGGAGACCGGCTCGGGGCCATAGGCCTTGTGCGTGCGGCGCGTGCGGATCGCGTGCTCGAGCTCCATCGCACACACGGTAGGGGCGTATGCTGCGCAGCGGATGCAGGCGCCCGGACGTTCCGTGCGGCCGAGGGGGCGGTGCAGCGGAGCGGGAAGGATCCACGCCGGGCGGTGTCGTATGATGCGAAGACCCCGACCAATGGAGGATCTGATGCGTAGCAAGGCCCTGTTCTCGACCGCGGCGCTCGCCGCGGCGCTGCTGGCGCTCGCCGGCTGCGGCAGCTCGTCATCCAGCTCCTCCTCGTCCTCGGCGAGCACGCCGGCCGAAGCGCCGACGACGAGCTCGGCGAGCACCTCGACGCCCGCGCCCGCGAGCGAATCGGGCGGCTCGGAAAAGGTCAGCCTCGAAGCGAACCCCGAAGGCCAGCTCGAATACAACACCAAGTCGCTGAGCGCGAAGGCGGGCAAGGTGTCGGTCGACTTCACCAACTCCTCCTCGCTGCCGCACAACGTGACGATCGAATCCTCGGGCGGTGAACAGGTCGGCGCGACGCCGACGTTCTCGGGCGGCTCGAAGAGCGTGTCGGTCAACCTCAAACCGGGCACGTACAAGTTCTTCTGCTCGGTCCCCGGCCACCGCCAGGCGGGCATGGAAGGGACGCTGACCGTCAAGTAGCGCCGCAGCCGGGCCGAGAGGGCCCGGCATGACCGCCGCGCTCAGCTCCGGGTCCAGGCCGCATCGGACCCGGCGAGCGCGCCGGCGGCGATCGCGATCGCCGCGGCCAGCGCCATCGCGACGGCGACGGCTGCGGCGACGGACACTTTCAGCGCGAGCAGCGCGCCGCACAGGGCGCCGAGCAGCATCGCGGCGACGGCGACGCTGCGCCGCCCGAGCTGCGAGCCGGGACCGCCGACGATCCCCGCCTGCGAGGCCAGCCCGGTGAGCGTGCGCGTCAGCACGGTCGTCGTCAGCTCCGGCACGGCGAGTCGCAGCGCGGCGGCGTTCTGCACGCCCATCGCGAGCGCCAGCAGCACGATCAACGCGTAGCGCGAGCCCGTGGCGAGCGGTTCGCTGACGACCACGGCGAGCACGAGCGCGGCGAGGATCAGCGCCGCCTGCACGGCGTTGGCCGCGCGCAGCAGGCGGCCGCGATGCTCGGAATGGCGCGCGACCGAGCCAGCCGCCGGCGAGCGCGCCGAGCAGGAACGAGCCGAGCGCGACCAGCGAGGCGGCGACCGACAGGCCCCCGGCGCCGGCCAGCGCGAAGCCGAGGAAGACGACGTTGCCGGTCATGTTGGCGACGAACACGTGCCCGAGCTTCAGATAGCTGACGGCGTCGACCACGCCGGTGAGCACGGTCAGCGCGACCAGCATCGGCACGAGCGGGCCGTGGCGCTCGTCGGCGCCGGGGCGCAGCGTCACGGCGATGTCGCGCAGCACGCTCCCACGCCCCGAAGTGTCGCCGCGCGGACGCGGACGTGCTTGGCGTGGCCGGGTGAGCGCAGGGGAGATCATCGCGATCGCATTCGCCGGGATGGCGGCGGGCACGATCAACACGGTCGTCGGCAGCGGCACGCTGATCACGTTCCCCGTGCTGCTCGCGTTCGGCTACGCGCCGGTCACGGCGAACGTCTCGAACACGATCGGGCTCGTGCCGGGCTCGGTCTCGGGCGCGATCGGCTACCGCCGCGAGCTGGCCGGGCAGCGGGGGCGGGTCGCTGCGCCTCGGCACGGCCTCGGTGCTCGGCGGCGTGACCGGCGCGGTGCTGCTGCTCGTGCTGCCGGCCTCGACGTTCAAGGAGATCGTGCCGGCCTTCATCGTGCTCGCGCTCGTGCTGACGCTCGCTCAGCCGCGCTCAACCGCCGCCTGGCCGGCGCACGTCGCGAGCGGCGCGCGGCGCGTCAAGCTGCGCTGCCCGTCGCGATCTACGCGACCGGCGTGTACGGCGGCTACTTCGGCGCCGCGCAGGGGATCCTGCTGCTCGCGATCCTCGGCGCTCGCGCTGCCGCAGAGCCTGCAGCGACTCAAACGCGCTGAAGAACGTGCTCGCGGGGCTCGTCAACGGCGTCGCCGGCGTCTACTTCATGTTCGCCGCGCACGTCGAGTGGGGACCGGCGGCGCATCATCGCCGGTCTCCTCGATCGTCGGCGGCGCAGCTCGGCGCGCGCTACGGCCGGCGCCTGCCGCCCGACGCGCTGCGCGCGCTGATCGTGCTCGTCGGGATTGCGGCGATCGTGCGACTGCTCACGGAATGAGCTCGTCGAGCCACTGCCGAGCGCCGGGAAGGACGGCCGCCGGGATCGAGTGACCGCCGTAGAACTCCTCGTAGTCCACGTCGAGGCCGCCGGCGCCGCAACGTCTCGCGCGCGGCGCGGCCGAAGGCGATCTCGATCACGGGGTCCTCGGTGCCGTGGCGCACGAACGCGCGCAGCGCGCGGCGGTCCTCGAAGTGCGCCTGCCAGCCCTCGACGCTCGGGATGAAGCCCGAGAAGGCGAGGATCCCGGCCGGCGCCGGGCGGTCGGCGCCGAGCGCCAGCGCGTAGCTCATCACGCAGCCCATCGAGAAGCCGCCGAGCACGGTCCGCTCGGGCCCGATCCCGGTCCGCTGCCACAGCTCGTCGTGGAAGTCGGCGAGCAGTGCGTAGGAGGCGGCGAACGTGTCGGGGTCGGGAAAGCCGACGCGCGGGACCACGTACCAGTGGTAGCCCGCCCATCCCGGCAGCTGTCAGCGGCGCGCGCGGCGTGACGACGTGCAGGCGCCGTTGCGGATCGAGCGCGTCGGCGAGCGGCAGCAGGTCGTGCTCGTCGGTGCCGCGGCCGTGATGCAGCACGAGCAGGCCACTCGCCTCGCCCGCCGCCGGGCGCTCGCGGAATACCGGTGCGCTCACCGCGCGAAGCCTATTGCGCCGCGGCGCCTGAACTTCCGGTCGATCTGCGGGAGCGGTGGGGAGACGGCTCAGCTGAGGACGAGCGGCTCGGAGGCGAACGCCGCGACGAGCTCGGCGGTCCGCTCGGGCTGGTCGATCGCGACGAACGTGTAGCTGTCCTCGATCCGCTCGAGACGCGCATCGGGGAAGGCGGCGGCGAGCCGCTCGGCGTAGCGCAGCTTGAAGAAGCGGTCCTCGGGCGCCCAGGCGATCAGCACGGGCTTGTCGAACTCGCCGAAGCGCTCGGCCGCCTGCAGCGTGTAGCGGTTGGAGATGCCCTTGAGGATCGAGGCGATCTCGCGGCGGATCGCGGCGCTCGAGAGCGCGGGCGCGAGCCAGGCGTCGCTGAGCTCGTCGGGGATGCCGCGCTTGGACAGCCAGCCGAAGGCGAACGGCAGCCGCCGCGCCGCCCGTGGACGGAGCGACTGCGCGACCAGGAAGACCGCTCCGGGGACGCGTGCGAGCGCCTGCAACGGGCGGAACATCGGCGGCAGGAAGTTCTCATAGGCGTCGCACGGCGTGAGCACGAGGCGGGCCAACCGCTCGGGATGGTGCACGGCGACGAGCTGGCAGATCGCGCCGCCGGTGTCGTTGCCGACGAGCGTGACGCCCTCCAGGTCGAGCGCCTCGATGAAGCCGGCGACGATCGCAGCGAGGCCGAGGGGGGAGAGGTCGGTCCCGGTGTTCATCGGCAGCTCCTGCGAGCCGAGCGGCAGGTCGGGCACGATCACGCGGAAGTCGCGCGCGAGGCGTGGCGCCACCTCGCGCCACAGCTGGCCGTTGACGAGCAGGCCGTGCACGAGCACGATCGGCTCGCCGGTGCCCAGCTCGCGATAGCGGATCACGCCCTGGGGCAGTCGTGCCTCGCGTACCGGGGCGTTTCCGAGCGCGGCGTCCATCGCGGTGGTCGAGTCAAGCTGGCTCACGATCTCGCTCCTTCGGCTGTGGGAGGAAGCGACGCACGCTGGCGGGGAGTCGGCAGCGGCGTTGCAATAGTTCACATACAGCCTGTATGTATCTAGCATACAGACAGTATGGATGTCAAATCTGAGTCGAAGGAGCGGGGGGGTCCCGCGCGTACGCTCAAGGCCGAGCAGTCGGAGGCGACGCGCGCGGCGCTCGTCTCCGCCGCCCGCGGGCTATTCGCCGAGCGCGGCTACGCGGCCGTCGGCACGGAGGAGATCGTGCGTGCGGCCGGGGTCACGCGGGGGGCGCTCTATCACCACTTCGAGGGCAAGCGCGAGCTCTTCCAGGCCGTCTACGAAGACGTCGAGCAGGCCCTGCTCGAACGCATCGCCGAGCTGGCCGACCAGTCGGCGCGCGATCCGCTGGAGGTGCTGCACGCCGGCGCGCAGGCATTCCTCGACGCCTGCGAAGACCCCGCGGTGCAGCGCATCGCGCTGCTCGACGCGCCCTCGGTGCTCGGCTGGGAGCTGTGGCGCGAGATCGGCATGCGCTACGGCCTCGGTCTCGTCGAAGGCACCGTGCAGGCGTCGATCGAGGCGGGCTTGATCGAGCCGCAGCCGGCCGGCCCGCTCGCGCACCTGCTGCTCGGCGCGATCGACGAGGGTGCGATGCTCGTCGCGCGGGCCGATGACGGCGGGCAGACCCGTGAGCAGGTCGGCGCTTCGGTCGCGCGCATGCTCGACTCGCTGCGGGCGCGCGGCTAGCCGCAGCTCACTAGCCGCAGCTCACTTCTGCTTCTCGATCCACGCGAAGATCCCGCGCGAGTGCGTGATCACGGTGCCGTCGGCGAGCTTCAGCGTCGGCAGCTTCGTGTCGCCCGTGGCAGCACGCAGCTCCTCGCGCGAGCCTTTGCGCAGGAACGGAATCGGGTTGCCGTGCGCGGCGACGACCTTCTCGTACTCGATCCCGGCCTCGCGCAGCGCTTCCTGCACGCGCCTGCACGGATGGATGCGCGGTCCGCCGTCGTCGCCGTGGCACACGTACAGCGTCGGGGGCTGCGCCGTCTGATCGCCGGCCTGCGTCACCTGCTGCTCGACCTGCGCCATCTGATCCTCCTGTCCTCGGAGCCTTCGGAAGGCTCAGCGTGTCATCTACAGCAGAGACGGAGGGGGGAGGGAAAGCTCATCGGCGTGGCGCGCGGCACGTGGCGCCGGCGCCGGCACGGCGTCCGCGGCGCGCTAGCGTGACGCCATCGCAGCGCAGGCGCCCCGCATCCAGTTGATCCTCGGCTCCACACGGGAGGGACGCTTCGGCGAGAAAGCCGCCGGCTGGGCGCTCGCGCGGATGGCTGGGCGCGAGGATCTCAGCGTCGAGCCGGTCGACCTGCGCGACTACCCGATGCCGTTCTACGAGCAGGTCGTCCCGCCGGCTCGGGGACAGCGCGACTATCCGCCCGAGGTCGCGCGCTGGGCGGAGAAGGTCGATGCCGCCGACGGCTACGTGATCGTGACGCCCGAGTACAACCACGGCTACCCGGCAGAGCTGAAGAACGCGCTCGACCAGGTCTTCCCCGAGCTCAACCGCAAGCCGGTCGCGTTCATCGGCTACGGCAACACCGGGGGGGCGCGGGCGATCGAGCAGCTGCGCCTCGTCTGCGTCGAGCTCGAGATGGCGCCGCTGCGACATGCGGTGCACATCCTGCCGGCCGTGATGATCCCGGCGAGGCAAGCCGAGGGCCCGTTCGACCCGGAGGTGTTCGCCTCGCTCGACGAGCGCTTGGACACGGCCGTGACCGATCTCGTGTGGTGGGCCAGGGCACTCGCGCGTGCGCGCGCGGAGGATCCCGTCGACTGAAGCGAACGCTGCGCCGAGCCCGCACCGGCGGCTCGCCTCACGTTTCCGGCCGTGCGCGCGTTAAGAATGGGTGAGCGTGAACGTCGACGATCAGATCCGGGATGGCGCGGGGGAGGTCGCCTTCGAGACCGCTCTCGGCACGTGTGGCGTGCGCTGGGACGAGTTCGGGATCACCGAGGTGCTGCTGCCTCCGGCGAGGGGACTGGCGTCAGACCGGGCGTCCGGGAGACGTGCCGGAGACGATCGGCGAGGCGATTGCCGGCATCGCCGCTCTGCTCGACGGCGAGCGGCGCGACCTGCGCTCGGTCGTGCTCGACGAACGCGCGCTCGAGCGAGTTCCAGCGGCGCGTCTACGAGGCCACCCGTGAGATCGGTCCGGGCGAGACGGCCAGCTACGGCGAGATCGCCCGAGCGCATCGGAGCGCCACAGGAGGCACGTGCCGTCGGCGCCGCGCTCGGGCGCAACCCCTTCCCGGTCGTGGTGCCGTGCCACCGCGTGCTCGCGGCCGGACGGCACGCTGCACGGCTTCTCGGCGCCGGGCGGTCTGCGCACGAAGCGGCGGATGCTCGAGATCGAGGGCGCGCCGGGGTTCACGCAGCAGGCGCTGTTCGCGTGAGCCGCGCGTAGCGCGCCGCGCGCTAGAGGATCGCCTCGGGCGGGATCCGCGCCTCGGCCATCACGACCCGCCGGCCGCGGATCGAGACGCCCTCGGCGACCAGCCTGGCACGCTGCTCGGCGCCCTTCGGCCATGTGCCGTCGCTGCGCACGACGCGCCACCACGGGAAGGTCCGGCGGCATCTGCGAGAGCGCACGTCCGGCGTGGCGCGCGGCGCCTGGGGCACAGGTCTCCATAAGTCGTGACGAAGCCGGGCGGGACGCGGCGCACGCGGTCGTAGATCGTCTGTGGGCTGATCGCCATCGCTCGTTCATATCAACCCGCGAACCTCGCGGTGCGTGGCCGCTGCGTGGCCGAAGCGGCGCGGAGCGCGGCTAAGCTCGTCACCGATGATGCGGGAGCCGAGATGGCCAAGCTGATCTACTCGGCGATCGCCTCGCTCGACGGCTACGTCGAGGACGAGGAGGGCAACTTCGACTGGGCGGCGCCGGACGAGGAGGTGCACGCGTTCGTCAACGACCTCGAGCGGCCGATCGGCACCTACCTCTACGGGCGCCGGATGTACGAGACGATGGTCTACTGGGAGACCGCGCGCGACCGACGCCGACCAGCCGGCCGTGATGCGGGACTTCGCGCGAGCTCTGGCAGGCGGCCGACAAGATCGTCTACTCCACGACGCTGGAGACGGTGTCCAGCGCGAGGACGCGGATCGAGCGGACGTTCGACCCCGACGCGGTCCGGCGCTGAAGGAGCCTGCCGACGCGCGACATCACCGTCGGGCGGCCCCGACCTCGCCGGCCAGGCGATCGCGGCCGGGCTGGTCGACGAGTGCCACCTGTTCCTCATCCCGATCGTGGTCGGAGGCGGCAAGCGAGCGCTGCCCGCCGACGTCCGCGTGCAGCTCGAGCTGCTCGACGAGCGCCGGTTCGGCAGCGGCGTGGTCTACCTTCGATACCGGGTGAGCGTCTAACGCGAAGTCATGCTCGACCGGCTCCGTTACTACGCTCGATAATGCATGTTATGTAAATAAGACGATTTCTGTGCGGTTGTGAATGCCCCGCCCGGAACAGGCCCCACGCCTACTTCTCGAGGTCGCGATGGGTGATCGTGCCCGAGCGCAGCGCCTGCTCGGCCAGCGCGGCTCGCTTCTGGTTCTGCACCAGATCGCCGAGGCCGAACTTGGCGAACATCGCGCGCAAGTGCAGCTTCACGGCGTCGACGCTGAGGAACAGCTCGCCCGCGATCTCGCGGTTCGTCGCAGGAGTCGCGTAGGCGCCGTCGCGGTATGGCCTGCACAGAGCGATCAGGACCTGGCGCTGCATGTCGGTCAGCCGCACGACGGCGTGCTCGCTCGCCGCCACGGTCTCGTCCACCAGCGTCGCCTGCGCCGCTCGGTACTCGAGCATCGTCCGCCCCACACGGATCAGGTCGCCGTCGCGCAGTCGCTGGCGAGCGGAGATTCGCTCTCCGTTTACATAAGTCCCGTTCGTCGACAGACCGTCGTCGACGATCGTCAGTTCGCCGCCGACGCGATGCAGCTCCAGGTGAAGTCCCGAGACCTCGCCGTCCCAGCGCAGCGAAAGGTCCGCCTCGGCGCGACGGCCGATCGTCACGACCGCGCGCTCGCCGCTCCCGAACGTGAAGAAGCGCAGTGCCTCCTCGCCGTCGCGGAAGGCGAGAAAGGCCTCCCCCCTGCGCTCGATACCCAGCAGCTCCTTCAGCTCGGAGGCCGACAGCGAGTGCTTTGCGAGCGGGGCTGTGCTGAACGACTGCTCGGGCATCGCGAGGCTCGCACGCTACGCCGCGCGCTTGCGCTGCTCCCCGGCCTCTGCCGCCGCGCCTGCCGAGGGAACGTGGCAGACGAATGCGCCACCCGCGAGCGCCGGCGCGAGATCCAGCGAGGCCGTGTACACGCCGCTCGAAGCGTTCTGCGCGCCGCTGGAGGCGTTCTGCGCCGCGAGCAGCTGACCGCACAACGCCGGGGCCGTGGCGGTCGCCGGGACGCTCTTGCTCAGTTCGCTCGCATCGAGCACGCCGCTGTAGATGCCCGTGCCGTCGTAATCGGTGCCGTGCACGACGACGACGGCGTCGCCACGACGAATCGCCGTGGCGACGCTCGGCGGCAGCACGAGCGTGCGCGTGTAGTGCAGCGCGCCGCCCGAGGGAAAGCGATGGAACGCGAGGATGCTCGCCACGCTCGTGTCGCCATGGGTCGTCAGCGCCTGGACGGGTGGGCCGTAGTAGTTGATCCCGTCTGACGTGCTGATCGCCAGGTGGCCGTTGTGGAGTCGTGCTGCGGAGGCCGGCGGGCACTGGCCTTTGCCGCCAATGTCTACGAGCTCGACCCGGGCGTCGTCGGCTCGCCGCTGCACGTCCACCGCGCCAACGAGGAGTTACTGCTCGTCCTCGCCGGGACGCTCTCGCTGCGCGGCCCGGACGGGACGCAGAGCCTGTCAGCCGGCGCGGTGATAGCTAGCTCCCCGGGGGGCCGCAGGTGCCCATAGCTTGGTGAACCACTCCGACGCGCCCGTTCGCTACCTCGTGGTCTCCACGACCAACCGCCCCGACGTCGTCGAGTACCCCGACGGCGCGACGCTCGTCGTCCTCGCCGGGCAACGCTTGGCCTATCCGCACGGCGCGGACGTGGACCAAAGCCCGTCGGGGATCACATTGGGGGTGATCCAAGCCCGCCGCCGTCTGCGCCTCGCGCAGGAAGCGCTCGCGGAACGTGTCGTCGGAGCTCAGATCCGGCGCGAGCACTTCAGCGCGACCGTCATGCCGAGACGCGCATGACCTCTCGCCGTAGACGACGCTCATGCCGCTACGCCCGATGATGCAGTCGATCAGGGAGTTGCCGAGCTGACCGCCTATCTCGAGTTTGTCCGCGACGCGCTAAGCCTAGCGGAGTGCCCCCCGCCGATTGGGCGCGAGCGATGTGTCGTGGAGCCGGCCCTCCCGTGTCGATCGCCGATCTGCACGGGAGGGCCGGCCGCTGCCTGGACGCTGCTGCCTGACGCTCTCAGCGAGCGCTCCGCGCGACGCGCAGAACGCCGTCGCGGGGCTGCGCCGTATTGCGAGTCGCGCCACCCGTGACGGGGTTGGCCTTGACCTTCGCCCCGCTGACCGCGTTGATCAGCCAGCCGAAGTGCCATTCGCCGTCCTCGCCGCACGTGAACAGCCCGACTTTCGAGCCCGACCGGGACCGTTTCGAGTTTGCCGTCGTTTTCGATCAGGCAGCCTTTGCTGCCGCCACTGCCCTGCTTGGTGTCCGCGTGCGCCGGCGCGGCGCCGATGAACGCGACCGCGGCTGCGCCGATCGCGGCGGCAGCGAGTGCCTTGCGGGAGATGCTCGTGAACGTTGAGGTGACCTGGCTGTGCATTGTGTTGCTCCTTTGCGTGAGTGGATTGCTTGACAACCTCATCCTCGATTGCGCAGGAGCTCGCGCACAGGACCCCTAGGGGTAGTCCTGATCACCCTCCCCCGCGGTGCACGCTTTCTGAACGAGACACGCCGATCGCAGCGCATACGCTGCAACGATGCCCGTCGCGAACCCATCCGCGCCTAGGCCCCCAAGCTCGCTGAGATCGCGCGTGAGTGGAGCCGCATCGGCTGCATCGGCTTCGGCGGTCCGCCGGCTCACATCGCGCTGCTGCGCGCGCTGTGCGTCGAGCGAAAGCGCTGGCTGAGCGAGACGCAGTTCGAGCGCGCGATCGCGGCGACCAACCTGCTGCCCGGTCCGGCCTCGACGCAGCTCGCGATCTACTGCGCGTGGCGGCTGCGCGGTGGCGCCGGAGCGCTCGTCGGCGGGGCCTGCTTCATCGTGCCCGGGCTGGTCGCGATCCTCGCGCTGTCGGTGCTGTTCCTCGCCGGGTCTCCTCCGGCGTGGGTACGCGGCGCCGGGTTGGGTGCCGGAGCCGCCGTCGCCGCGGTTGCCGTGCGCGTCGGCGGTGACGTGGCGCTGCCGATCTGGCGCCGCGCCGATCGGCGCGCATTGCAGCTACGCATCATCGCCTACGCGCTCGCCGGCGGAGCGGCAGCCGCGACCGCCGGGCCGTGGCTCGTGCTCGTGCTGCTGGCCTGCGGCGCGCTCGAGCTGATCTGGCGCGGCGCGCTGCGCGACGCCCGTGCGGCAATGCTCCACTGGCCGTTGCTCGCCGCCGTCACGACCACGGGCGACATCGGCGCGCTCGCCTGGACCGCCTTCAAGGTCGGCGCGCTCGCCTTCGGCGGCGGCTTCGTGATCGTCCCGTTGATGGAAGCCGACGCCGTCGGCCATCACCACTGGATGACCCACGCGCAGTTCCTCAACGCCGTCGCGCTCGGGCAGATCACGCCCGGCCCGGTGACCCAGACGGTCGCCGCCGTCGGCTACGCGGCCGGCGGGCTCGGCGCCGGCCTGCTCGCCGCGCTGATCGCCTTCGCGCCGTCGTTCTGCTTCATCCTGATCGGCGCTCAGCGCTTCGAGCGGCTGCTGCACGACGAGCGGGTGATCGCCTTCCTCGCCGGTGCCGCCCCGCTGCGGCCGGCGCGATCATCGGTGCCGCGATACCGCTCACGCGCGCGCTCGGCGAGAACTGGCAGTACCCGCTGCTCGGGGTCGCCGTCGTGGGGCTGATCCTGCTCCGTGGCAGTGTCGTGGTGACGCTGCTGCTCGCCGGCCTCGTGGGGACGCTAGCGGCACTGCTCGGCGCCCCCCTCCCCCATTGACGGCGCCGCGACGAGCTCTGGATCCGATCTCAATCCAGCGATAATCGCGGCAATGGCGAGTGCCGAAGCAAGCAGCAGCTCCTACAACGGCCGCACCGCGTGGGCGCGCAACCTCGCCGCGCCGGTGCGCGACTTCCTCAGCACCGAGACCGGCGGCGCGATCGTGCTGCTCGCCGCGACGGTCGCCGCGCTGCGTCTGGGCGAACTCGCCCTGGTCGCACTCCTACGAGTCGGTCTGGACGACGAAGCTGTCGATCACGCTCGGCGGCAGCGGGATCGTCGACCGACCTGCGCCACTGGGTCAACGAGGGCCTGATGACGTTCTTCTTCCTCGTCGTCGGGCTCGAGGCCAAGCGCGAGCTCGACCTCGGCGAGCTGCGCGAGCGCGCGGCGGCTGGCGATCCCGGTGCTCGCCGCGCTCGGCGGGATGGCCGTGCCGGTCGCGATCTACCTGGCGTTCAACGCCGGCGGCGCCGGGCGCGCACGGCTGGGGCGCGGCGATGTCGACCGACACCGCGTTCGCGCTCGGCGCGCTCGCGCTGCTGACGCCGCGCGCGGCGACGCGCCTGCGCGTGTTCCTGCTGACGCTCGCCGTCGTCGACGACCTCGTGCGCGCTGGTCGTGATCGCGACCGTCTACACCGAGCACGTCTCGATGACGGCGCTGCTCGTCGCGATCGCGCTGTTCGCGCGTGCTGCTCGCGCTGCGCTTCGCGCCGGCGCTGGCGCAGCCAGGCTGGCCGTGCTGCTCGGCGATCGCGCTGTGGGTGGCGATGTTCAAGTCGGGCATCGACCCGGTGATCGCCGGGCTCGCGGTCGGGCCTGGTGACGAGCGCCTATCCGCCCGTCGCGCGAGGACCTCGAGCGCGCGACCGAGCTGACGCGCTCGTTCCGCGAGCAGCCGACGCCCGAGCTGGCCCGCTCGGCGCAGCTCGGCGTGCTCGTCGGCGATCTCGCCCAACGAGCGGCTGCAGTACGAGCTGCACCCGTGGACGAGCTACGTGATCGTGCCGCTGTTCGCGCTCGCCAACGCCGGCATCCACGTCGACGCGGCGCGCTGCTCGGCGACGCCGTCGCGCTCGCCGATCACGCTCGGGATCGTGATCGGCTACGTCGTCGGCAAGCCGGTCGGGCATCGTCGGCGCCTCGTGGCTCGCGTCGCGTCCCGTCGCTGCGCGGCCCGCGGCCGCCGATCAGCTGGCCGCTGTCTGTCGGCGGCGGCGCCGTCGCCGGGATCGGCTTCACCGTCTCGCTGCTGATCTCGAGCCTCGCCTTCACGCGGCGAGCGCCTCGACGAGGCGAAGCTCGGCGTGCTCGCCTCGGTGGTCGTCGCGCCGCTCGTCGCGTGGGCGATCCTGGCGTTCGTCGCCGGCTGCCGAGCAGCGTGCGCGCGCGCCAGATCGCGCGCACCGCCGAGGACCTGCTCGACCTCGCCGACGACGTCGACCCCGAGCGCGACCACATCCGCGGCCCCGACGACGCGCCGGTGACGCTCGTCGAGTACGGCGACTTCGAGTGCCCGTACTGCGGTCAGGCCGAGACGGTCGTGCGCGAGCTGCTCGCCTCCTTCGGCGACGACGTGCGCTACGTCTGGCGCCACCTGCCGCTCAACGACGTCCACCCGCAGCGCCCAGCTCGCGGCCGAGGCCGTCGGAGGCCGCCGCCGCGCAGGGCGCGTTCTGGGAGATGCTACGACGCGCTGCCTCGGCCATCAGGACGAGCTCACGCCGCAGGACCTCAGCCGCGTGCGCGCACGAGCTCGGACCTCGACGTCGAGCGCTTCGTGGGCGAGGTCCGCCGCCGCGAGTACGCGCGCGCGGGTCGCCGAGGACGTCGCCAGCGCCGACGCGAGCGGCGTCTCGGGCACGCCGACGTTCTTCATCAACGGCCGCCGCCACTACGGCGCCTACGACATCGACACGCTGACGGCCGCCGTGCGCGCGGCGCGCAACCGCACGCGGCTGACGACCGCAGCTACGGGGTAAGCCACACGCGCGGGCGTTTGGACGCGGCCTCGTCCCCGCTCGCACACCCGTCGGCTCCGCAGGCCTGGACTTCAGTGCCAGAGCGTGCTGCCGAAGCACCCCCATGGCGCTCCTGCGCGCATTGCGCCGGCTGGCCGGACGGCTCACCCTCACGCAGCGCGTCGCGCTGACGAGCCTCGTGCCGATGGTCGTGCTCGGCTTCGTCCTGACGAGCGTGCTCGAGCACGCAGGTCGAGACGCACAGCGTCGCCGACGCCGGGCAGTCGGCGCGGCTGATCGCGAGCATCGGCATCCAGCCGCGGCTCACGCCGAGCGAGGTGCGCAACGGGCTGAGCGCGCAGCAGATCGAGGGGCTCGACGAGCAGCTGCGCGCGCGCTCGGCGACCGAGAACCTCGCGCGCATCAAGATCTGGAACGTCACGCACACCGTCGTCTACTCCGACGATCACAGCCTGATCGGCAGGACCTTCCACGACGTCGACGATCTCGAATCGGCGCTCGCCGGACACACCTCCAGGGGCGAGGTCGTCAAACCGGCCGCCAACACCGAGACGGCCGGCGAGGTCGGGCTCGGAGAACTCGTCGAGTCATACGTCCCGCTGCGCTTCTCCGCCAAGGGGCCGCCGGCGGGGGCGTTTGAGATCTACCTGAGCTACCGGCCGATCGCCGCGGCGATCGCGCACGACAAGCGCATCATCGTGCTCGTCGTGGCGATCGGGCTGGCGCTGCTGTGGGCGGTGCTGTTCCGGATCGTCGCCACGGCCTCCAAGCGCCTGCGCCGCCAGGCGCACGAAAACGACGTGCTCGCGCGCTACGACCCGCTCACCGGCCTGCCCAACCGCACCCTGTTCCGCGAACGCGTCGAGCAGGAGCTGCGCGGTGCGGGGCCGCGCCGCCGCGACGTCGCCGTGCTGTTGATCGACCTCGACGGCTTCGCCGAGATCAACAACACGCTCGGCAGCTCGACGGGCGACGAGGTGCTGCGCGAGGCCGGGCGGCGCTTTCAGGCGCAGCTCGGCGACGACGCGCTGGTCGCGCGAATCGGCGGCGACGAGTACGCGATCCTCTGCCCGCACGCCGAGGGCGTGTCCGGAGCCCTGCGCACGGCGAGCAGCCTGCAGGCCGGCATGGTCGCGCCGATCGTCGTCGACGATCTCGCGCTGAACGTCGAGGCCAGCATCGGCCTCGCGGTGCCGCGGCGGGCGGCGAGAAGCTCGACGAGCTGCTGCAGCACGCCGACGCCGCGCTCGCGCATGCACGCTCGCGCCACACCCGCGTCGAGGTCTACTCGGCCGAGCTGGAACGCTTCGACGCGGCGCGCTTGAAGCTGCTCGGCCAGGTTCGCGACGCGCTCGAGCGCGGCGAGTTCGAGCTGCACTACCAGCCGCAAGGTCGAGCCTCGCCGACCGGCGCGTGTGCGGCGTCGAGGCGCTGCGTGCGCTGGCGCCACCCCGAGCACGGCCTGCTGATGCCCGCCGACTTCATCCCGCTGGTCGAGCAGACGGCGCTGATCGGGCCGCTCACGCTGCAGATGATCGACACGGCGCTCGCGCAGATGGTCGCGCTGGCGCAGGCGCCGGGATCGACCTCGAGGTCGCCGTCAACCTCTCGGCGCGGAACCTGCTCGATCCCGACCTTCCGGGCCAGGTCGCCGCCGCTGCTGCACCGCCACGAGATCCCCGCCGAGCGGCTCACGCTCGAGGTCACCGAGAGCGCGACGATGATCGACCCCGCCCGCGCCCGCGAGGTGCTCTGCTCGCTGCGAGACAGCGGCGTGTCGATCTCGATCGACGACTTCGGCGCGGGCAACGCCTCGATCGGCTACCTCTCGAGCCTCCCGGCCGACGAGCTGCAAGATCGACCGCTCGTTCGCGAGCGGCGTCTGCGAGGACGAGCACACCGCATCGATCGTCGGCTCGATCGTCGACCTCGCCAAGCACCTCGGTCTGCGCGTCGTGGCCGAGGGGATCGAGACCGAACGCGGTGATCGAACGCCTCACCGAGCTCGGCTGCGAGGTCGGCCAGGGCTACCTGATCGCGCGCCCGCTGACCGAGCGCCAGCTGCGTGACTGGCTCGGCTCCGCTCAGCTCTCCGCGGAGCCGCGGCCGCACCCCGCCGGTTCACGCGGGCGTGTCGCCAGCGCCCGCTGATCGCCTCCGCAGGCCGGCCAGCTCGCGCGCGCGGGTCAGCACCGCGTCGATCATCGGCTCGCGTCAGCTTGCCCGTGAACGTGTTCTGCTGGCTCGGGTGGAAGCAGCCGAGCAGCGTGTACGGCACCGGCCGCGGCCTCGGCGCCGTGACCGAAGCGCGGCTTCGGGCGCAGCGGCTGCGCCGGCGCGCCGCTCGCCGACGCGCAGGCGCAGCGCCGCATCCCAGGCGAACGCGCCGAGGCACAGCGACCACGCGCACGTCGCCCAGCAGCTCCAGCTCGCGCACGCGTCCACGGCAGGCACGTCGTCGCGCTCCTCCGGCGTCGGCGGTTGGCCGGCGGCGCGCAGCGCACGGCGGCCGTGATCCGCAGCGTCGCGCAGCCGCAGGCCGTCGTCGCGGGCGATCGAGCGTCGGCTGGTTGGCGAAGCCGGCGCGGTGCAGCGCGGCGAACAGGAAGTCGCCCGAGCGGTCGCCCGTGAACATCCGTCCGGTGCGGTTGGCGCCGTGCGCGGCCGGCGCGAGGCCGAGCGACGAGCACGCGCGCGCCGCGGATCGCCGAAGCCCGGCACCGGGCGGCCCCAGTAGCTCTCCTGCGGCGAACGCCGCGCGGCGCTCGCGCGCGACCTGCTCGCGCCAGGCGACCAGGCGCGGGCAGCGCCGGCAGCGGACACAGCCGGAGAGCGCATCGAGCTCGTCGCCCCGCCCGCCGTCGCAGTTCGTGCCCTCCCGGCGCGCGCCTCCGCAGTCACCGGCGCAGTAGTAGCATCGTCGGGACCATGCCGCTGTGGATGTTGATCGTGATTGCTCGCGCTGATCAAGCTTCCGATCGCCGCGCTGATGCTGTGGATCCCGTTCCGCTACGACGAGTGCGATGAACGCAGCGACCCGCCCGGACCCTCCGAAGACGACGGCGGCTCGCGGGCGCTGCCGGCCGGCCCGCTGGACCCGCGTCCGCGCCGCCCGCTGCCCGGCGACCGTTCCCGCGGCGCCCGCGCCGGGGCCCGCACGGATCGCCTGCTCCCCCCTCCCCGCGCCGCGTCCGGGTCGCCTCACGCGAGCGTCGCCGCGTGCGCGTCTCGCACTGAGCCGCCGCGCTAGCTGAGCCGCGCTAGCGGCTAGCGGTTGCGCTTGCGCTGCTGGCGCGCGGCCTTGGCTTTGGCGCGCCGCCTGCGCAGCGTCGCCGCCGAGTCGCGCGCCGAGCGGGCTTCGGCCAGCCTGCGGGTCGCCCGCCGGGCGCCACCCTGCGCGCGTCGCGCACGATCACGTAGGCGATCGCGACGCAGCAGCGACGACCGCCGCGACCGAGCGACGATGCAGCACCGTTTTCTTCGAGTTCGACGTCGAGGCGGTGGTCGTGCCGTTCGTTCGTCGCCGTCGTCGTGGTGCGTCGTTTCCTGCTGCGCGCCCTGGGTCAGTTCGCTGAACGCGCCTTGCCTTCGGGTTCCGGAGCTCGGCCGGCCGGCTCGTCGGCCCGCGGGCGGACTCGCGCAGCGCGGCGAGCACCGGCGTCGCCGGGCGAGCAGCGCGAGCACGAGCACCGCGATCGCAGCGAGGCAGCGCGCTCGTGGCCCGCGAGCGGCCGTCTGGCTCCAGCACTCACGCGGCGAGCATACCGGCCGGATCGGCTTCGCAGCCGGCGCGCGCAGCGCGATCGCCGGCGCCCGCGCGGCCCGGCGGCGCGGCGTCCGGCAACACCGTAGAATGGCCGCCGATGGCTCCGAAACAACGTCAGGTCCGCATCGAGCAGCGCGGCGGCCTGGAGGCGATCCAGGCGCTCGAGCAGCGCTCCGACGAGGAGCTCGAGAGCGAGACCAAATACAAGTCCGCCGCGCTGGCGATCCTCGGCGCGCGCGCCTCCGAGCGCTTCGACGCCGAGCCGGCGCGCGGCTACTTCCAGCGCGCGATCGCCGCCGCCCGCCCGCAGGAGCGGATGCAGATCCGGCGCATGGCCGACGCCTCGCTGGCGCTCGCCGAACGGCGCGCCGGGCGACCTCAAGAGACGCCGTCGAGCGGCTCGGCCAGGCGCCGCCCAGCGGGCGCCAGATGTTCGCGCTGCGCGCGATGGGCCTGCTGATCCCGCCCGCCTCCGCCGGGATCCTCGCGCGCATGCGCGGCATTCTGCTGATCATCGTGCTGATCGTCGTGCTGCTCGCGATCGGCCTCGGCATCGTCGAGCTCGTCTCGCTGCCGTTCGGTGGCATCGGGCTCGCGCCGGGCGATCCTGCTCGGCCTGTTCGTCGTGATCGCCGCGCTCGCGATCGCCGCGGCGATCGGACGGCGGCGGCGCGACCGCGCGCGAAAGCCGCCGCCGCCTGAGCGCCGCGCCGCCGCGCCGCCGCGCGTCCGCGGCGGCGCGGCGCGCGCACTACGCTTGCGCCGTGCCCGACGCGCCGCTCCCGATCTGCCTGATCGTCAACCCCGCCGCCGGCGGCGGCAAGGCCGGCGCGCCTGGCGCCGCAGGCGCGAGCGCGCGCTGCGCGCGCACGGCCTGACGGTGCGCCGCGTCGACACGCGCGACCTCGAGCACGCGCGCGAGCTCGCGCGTCGAGGCGGCGCGCGCCGGCGAGACGCGTCGTCGGTGCTCAGCGGCGACGGCATGATCGGCGCGATCGCCGACGCGCTGCGCGAGCGTTCCCGGGCGCCGTGCTCGGCGTGCTCCCGGGCGGGCGCGGCAACGACCTCGCGCGCGTGCTCGGCATCCCGGAGGACCTCGACGCAGGCGTGCGCGACGATCGCCGACGGCGTCGCGCGCGCGATGGACCTCGGCGAGGTGCTCGGCGGCGCGGGCGACGCCGGCGCGCAGCGTTCGTCGGGATCGCCTCGGTCGGCTTCGACAGCGACGCCAACCGGATCGCCAACGAGGCGCCGGCCTGGCTCGGCGGCCTCGTGTACGCCTACGGTGCGCTGCGCGCGCTGCTCGCCTGGCGTCCGGCGCGCTTCGAGATCGAGCTCGACCCGCCCGGCGAGCGGCACAGCTTCACGGCCTACACCGTCGGCGCGGCCAACTCGACGCGCCTACGGCGGCGGCATGCGCACCGCGCCCGACGCGCTGCTCGACGACGGGCTGCTCGAGGTGATCGTGCTCGAGAGCGTCGGCAAGCTCGCGCTTCCTCACGAAGATCCTGCCGAAGGTGTTCAACGGCACGCACGTGCGCGAGCCGAGCGTGCACGTGTTCCGCGCGCGCCGAGGTCGCGATCGAGCGCCGATCGCCCGTTCACGATGTACGCCGACGGCGATCCGATCGGCGAGCTGCCGCGTGCGCGTGCGCGCCGTGCGCGGCGCGGTCAACGTGCTCGTCCCGGCCGACGGCGGCGATCGCAGCGTTCTCCGCCCCCGGGCGACCGCCAGCCGCGCCGTCCGCCGACGCCCGACGCTGATGGCCGGCACGCTCGCGCCGAAGCTCGCCCTCGCGCGTGCCGTGGCGCGCTCTCGCGGCTGCGCGGCGGCGGCGCGACGAGCGCGCCCGGCAAGGTGCTGCTGCGCCTGGACCGCGACGCGATCGCCGCGCTCGGCGCGCGGCTGCGCGGCGGCAGCGTGCTCGTCTCGGCGACCAACGGCAAGACGACCACCGCGGCGATCGCCGCGAGCGTCCTCGAGCAGGCCGGGATCGCGCTCGTGCACAACCCGGCGGGCGCGAACATGGCCGGCGGCATCGCCACGACGCTGCTCGACGGCGGCGCGCCCGCACGGCGCGGATCGCCGGCGAGCTCGGCCTGTTCGAGGTCGACGAGCTGTGGCTCGACACGGTCGCCGCCCAGCTGCAGCCCGCGCGCGATCCTGCTCGGCAACCTGTTCCGCGACCAGCTCGACCGCTACGGCGAGCTCGAGACGATCGCCGACCGCTGGGCCGGCCGACGCTGCCGGCGCGACGCAGCTCGTGCTCAACGCCGACGACCCGCTGATCGCCGACCTCGGCCGCGAGCGCGCGGGCGACGCTCTACTTCGGCGTCGAGGACGACTCGCTCGCGCTGGCCGGGATGGCGCACGCGGCCGACGCCAAGCACTGCCGCCGCTGCGGCGCGCCGTACGTCTTCGACGCGATCTACCTCGGCCACCTCGGCCACTACCACTGCCCGAGCTGCGGCCAGCGGCGCCCGCGCCCGCAGGTGCGCGGCCAGCGACGTCGTGCTCGAGGGCGTCCGCGCGGCGCGCTTCACGCTGCACACCCCTGCCGGCGAGGCCGAGGTCGCGCTCGCGCTGCCGGGCCTCTACAACGTCTACAACGCGCTCGCCGCCGCGGCGCTCGGCGCGCGCGCTGGAGATCCCGCTCGCAGAGCATCGCTCGCCGGGCTGCGCAGACACGGGCGGCGTTCGGGCGCGCCGAGACGGTCGTGCTGAGCCGGCTCCGACGGCGCCGGGCCGAACGCGGGCGGCGAGTCCACGCGAGCTGCGCATCCTGCTCGTCAAGAACCCGGCCGGCGCCAACGAGGTGCTGCGCACGCTCGCGCTCGAGCCGGGCGAGCACGACCTGCTCGGCGTGCTCAACGACAAGATCGCCGACGGCCGCGACGTCTCCTGGATCTGGGACGCCGACTTCGAGCTGCTCGCCGGGCGCATCCGGCGCGTCACCTGCAGCGGCAGCCGCGCGCGCCGAGCTGGCCGTGCGCCTGAAGTACGCCGGCATCGACCCCGCGCGGATCGCGATCGAGCCCGACCTGCGGCGCGCGCCCTGACGCGCGCGGCGGCCGAGCGCCGCCGACGCGCACGACGCCGCTCTATGCGCTGCCGACCTACACGGCGATGCTCGCGCTGCGCGAGCTGCTCGTCGCGCGCGGGGAGGCGAGCAGCGCGTGGGCGTGACGCGGGCCGACGGCCACGCCTGCCGACGGTCGTCTGGCACGACCTCGAGTGCGGCGCCTACCGCGCCGACCTCCCGCTCTGGCTCGAGCTCGCGGCGCAGCGCCGGCGGGCCGATCCTCGACGTCGGCGCCGGCACCGGGCGCGTCACGCTCGAGCTCGCCCGCGCCGGCCACACGGTGACCGCGCTCGACAGCGACCCGCGCTGCTCGCCGCGCTGAGCGAGCGCGCCGGCGGGCCTGGACGTCGAGACGGTCTGCGCCGACGCGCGCGTCGTTCGAGCTCGCGCGCACGGACTACGCGCTGTGCATCGTGCCGATGCAGACCGATCCAGCTGCTCGGCGGCGCCGGCGGGCGCATCGCGCTTCCTGCGCCGGGCGCGCGCGCACCTGCGCCCGGGCGGCCTGCTTGGCGTGCGCGATCGCTCGGCGAGCTCGAGCCGTTCGACTGCACGCAGGGCGGCGTCGGCCCGGCCGCCGGAGCGCGCGACGCGCGACGGGTCGCTGTACCTCAGTCGCGCGCTGCGCGTGGCCGAGACCGGCGAGCGCGTCGTGATCGAACGTGAGCGGCGCGTCCTGCCCGAGCACGCGCCGGCGCCGAGCTGGCCGTCGCCGCGAGCAGGACGACGCGACGGCGTGGCCGAGCGCGACGTGATCGAGCTCGACCGGTGAGCGTCGCGGCGCTGCTGCAGCGAGGGCGCCGAGGCGGGCCTGCAGCCTCGCCCGACGCGCGAGCTGGCCGCGACCGACGAGCACGTCGGCAGCAGCGTGGTGATGCTGCGTGCCTGAGGCCCGCGCGCTGCGCGTCTGCGCGCTGTATCCGGACCTGATGAACATCTACGCCGACCGCGGCAACCTGCTGATGCTCGAGCGCCGCTGCGCGTGGCGCGGGATCGGCTTCGAGCTCGACGCGAGCGGGCTCGGCGAGACGCTCGACGCGGACGCGCACGACCTCTTCTACCTCGGCGGCGGCCAGGACCGCGACCAGCGCCTGTGCGCCGAGGACCTGCTCGCAGACCAAGCGCGACGGCGCTCGCGCGCGGCGGCCGCGCGCGACGCGGTCGTGCTCGGCGTCTGCGGCGGCTACCAGCTGCTCGGGCACTCCTACACGCTCGGCGAGCGAGGAGATCGAGGGCGTCGGCCTGCTCGACGTGCGCACCGTGCGCGAGCACGGGTCCGCGGCTGATCGGCAACGTCGCGATCGAGGTCGAGCTGAACGGGCGCGCGGCGCGTGCTCGCCGGCTTCGAGAACCACGGTGGGCGCACGACGCTCGGCGCGCGGCCGCGCCGCTCGGGCGGGTGCTGCGCGGCCACGGCAACGACGGGCGCAGCGGCGTCGAGGGCGCGCGCAGCGGCAACACGATCGGCACCTACCTGCACGGGCCGCTGCTGCCGAAGAACGCCTGGTTCGCCGACTGGCTGATCGCGACCGCGCTCGGCGTCGACGGAGGCCGAGCTCGACGCCGCTCGACGACGAGCTCGAGCGGCGCGCGCACGCCGGCGCTGCGCCGCCGCCGGGCTGTAGCGATCCGCTGCGGCCCGTAGGATCGAGGCCGTGGAGCTCTCCGAGTACCAGCGGCTGTCGCGCAGCACGGCGCACTACCCGCGCAACGAGTCGCTGACCTACCCCGCGCTCGGGCTCGCCGGCGAGGCGGGCGAGTTCGCCGACCACGCCAAGAAGGTGATCCGCGACGACGGCGGCGAGGTCACGCCCGAGCGCCGCGAGGCGATGGCCAAGGAGCTCGGCGACGTGCTCTGGTACGTCGCCCAGCTCGCCACCGAGCTGGAGCTGGAGCTCGAGCAGATCGCTCAGCAGAACCTCGACAAGCTGCTCTCGCGCCAGCGCCGCGGCGTGCTCTCGGGCAGCGGCGACGAGCGCTGATCGCCGACTGAGCGCGCCGCCGGGAGCGTCGAGCGCCGCCCGCTCGGCACCAACCGCCCAGGGCATGACAAATCAACCGGTTTCGTACCCGGAGTTCAAGTTCCGATTGATCGTACGAATTACGACATTTTGACTTAAGTCGTCGCCCGTCTCGGCCGATGAGTCGGGCCATGAAGACAACTACTGGCGCCGCCTCGGGGGAGGCTGCGACCCACGGGCCCCTGCCGCCTCACGCCCTGGTCGACCAGCCGGCCGCGGATCTCAGACCGCTCGGCGAAGCCCTGTGCGCCCGGGCCGAGGAAGTGCTCGCACAGACGGTCGCGCAGACGGTCGACGCCGATGAGCCGATGGACGCCGTCGTGCAGGGAAGCTTCGAACGCATCTGCACGGGCTCGACGATCGCCGTCGCGCGCTGGATCGCGGGCGACCCGATCGAGGTCACGCTCGACTCCAGCCGGGAAACGTCGCAGATCTTCGGCGAGCTCGCCGCGCACCGCGCGGCAGCCCTCGGCGACGTCACTCGGCGCTGCTTCTGCTGGCGCAACGTGATGGCCGAGAACCTCACAGACTGCGCGCGAGCAGCTCGGCACGAGCGAGGCCTCGCTGGCGCAGGCGCTGAACATGCTGCAGCTGAGCCTCGAGTTCAACTTCCTGCGCGTGTGCGAGTGCTTCGACGCCGAGCGCATGCGCAGGGATGAGGAACTGCACCGCCGCGAGGAGGAGCTCGCGTTCCTCGCCACGCACGACCCGCTCACGGGCCTGCCCAACCGCACGCTGATCCTCGATCGCGTGCAGCGGATGCTCGACCGCTCCGTGCGCAGCCAGACGCCGGTCGCGGCGCTGTTCATCGACCTCGACAACTTCAAGAGCATCAACGACACGCTCGGCCACGGCGCCGGCGACGAACTGCTGTGCGCCGTCGCGGCGCGGCTGGAAGGCGTCGTGCGCCAGGCCGACGGGCTCGGCCGCCTCGGCGGCGACGAGTTCGTCGTGATCGCCGAGGAGCTGACGCTCGAGGTCGGCCCCGAGCTCGTCGCCGAACGGCTGCTCGACGCGCTGAAGGAGCCGTTCAACCTCGGCCAGGAGGAGCAGGCTCGCGTGATCGTCAGCGCCAGCGTCGGCATCGCGATCGGCGACAGCGCTCGTGCGCCGAGGACCTGCTGCGCGACGCCGACGTCGCGATGTACCGCGCCAAGTCGGACGGCAAGAACCGCTACGCGCTGTTCGAGTCGAACATGCACGACAGCGTGCAGAGCCGGATGGAGCTCGAGATCGACCTGCGCGAGGCGCTCGCCAACGAACGAGTTCCTGCTCGTCTACCAGCCGACGTTCGACCTCAGCGACATGACGCCGACCGGCGTCGAGGCGCTGATCCGCTGGCAGCACCCCACGCGCGGGCTGGTGCAGCCGGACGCGTTCATCCCGCTGCTCGAGGAGACCGGCCTGATCAACGAGATCGGCGCGCTGGGTGCTGCACGAGGCGTGCGGGCAGGCGGCGGCCTGGCGCGCGGCCGGCCACACGATCGACATCGCCGTCAACGTCTCGGGCCGCCAGCTCGACGACGACGGCGTGGTCGGCGAGATCGAGCGCGCGCTCGAGGCAGAGCGGGCTCTCGCCGCAGGCGCTGACGATCGAGATCACCGAGACGACGCTGATGCGCAACGTCGAGGACGACGGCGACGCGGCTCGCCGCGATCAAGGCGCTCGGCGTGCGCGATCGCGGTCGACGACTTCGGCACCGGCTACTCCTCGCTGGCCCACCTGCAGCGCTTCCCCGTCGACGCGCTGAAGATCGACCGCTCGTTCATCTCGGGGCTGAAGCACAACAAGGAGGGCGAGACGCTGATCCACACGCTCGTGCAGCTCGGCAAGGCGCTCTCGATCGAGACCTTCGCCGAGGGGATCGAGCAGGAGCAGGAGCTGACGCTGCTGCAGGGCGAGGAATGCGACAGCGGGCAGGGCTTCCTGTTCGCGCGCCCGCTCGACGCGGCGAGCACCGAGGCGTTCTTCGACGAGAAGGCCGCGGCTAAGAAGCGATCGCGAAGCGCTCGAAGCGCTGCGCCAGCCGTGCCGGCACCAGAGCCCGCACGCGCACGCCCTCGGGCGTGTCCTCGCGGGTGACCTCGCCGGCGAGCTCGTGCAGCTCGGCGAGGCTGCCGCCGTCGGCGTAGGGAACGAGCAGCTCGACGCGGCGCAGCGTGTGCGCGAGCTCCTGCTCGATCCGCTCGCCCAGCTCCTCCAGGCCCTCGCCCGTGACGCCGCTGACGAGCACCGCGTCGGGGTGGCGCAAGCGCAGCTCGTCGCGCGCGTCGTCGTCGAGCAGGTCGATCTTGTTGAGCACGAGCAGGCGCGGGCGCTCGCCGGCGCCGATCTCCTCGAGCGTCTGCTCGACCGACTGCTGCATCACCTCGGCCTGCTCCTCGGGCGCGGAGGCGTCGAGCACGTGCGCGAGCAGGTCGGCGCGGCGCGTCTCCTCGAGCGTGGCGGCGAACGCGTCGACGAGCTGGTGGGGCAGCTTGCGGATGAAGCCGACCGTGTCGGTCACGCAGGTACTGGCGCCCGACAGGCGCAGCGTGCGCGTCGTCGGGTCGAGCGTGTGGAACAGGCGGTCGCGCACGCCGACCTCCGCGCCGGTCAGCGCGTTGAGCAGCGTCGACTTGCCGGCGTTGGTGTAGCCGACGAGCGCGATCGTCGGCAGCGCCGCGCGCTCGCGCTCGGCGCGCTGCACGGCGCGCGTGCCCTTGACGTGCTCCAGGCGGCGCTGCAGCGCGGCGATGCGGTCGCGCGCGAGGCGGCGGTCGGTCTCGATCTGCGTCTCGCCCGGGCCCCTCGTGCCGATGCCGCCGCCGAGGCGCTCGAGGTGGCTCCACAGCCCGCGCATGCGCGCGAGGTTGTACTCGAGCTGCGCCAGCTCGACCTGCAGCTTGCCCTCGGCGCTGCCGGCGTGCGAGGCGAAGATGTCGAGGATCACGGTCGTGCGGTCGACGACCGGCAGGCCGAGGGCCTCCTCGAGGTTGCGCTCCTGGCGCGCCGTCAGCTCGTCGTCGCAGGCGATCAGGTTCGCGTCGGCGGCCTGCGCGGCGGCCTTCGCCTCGACGACCTTGCCCGGTCCGAGATAGGTGTTCGGATGCGGCTGCTCGCGGCGCTGGATCAGCTCTCCGACGACGGCGACGCCGGCGGTGCGCAAAAGCTCGCCCAGCTCGTCGAGATCGTCCGCCCTCCGGCAGCGCCGCGATGCAGAAGGCCCGCTGGCGCGCCCGCGCGGCTGCCGGCTCGGGCCGTTTGCACGGCTCCGGCAGTCCCGGGCGCTGACGGCCGTTGCGGCCGTTGCGGCTCGTGATCCGTCCAGCTGCCGGATCGAGCCCCGCTCAGCGCCCGAGCGAGCCGAGTCGCTCGACGGCCTCGAGCAGTCGCTCGTCGGGTGTGGTCAGCGAGATGCGAAACCAGCCCTCCCCGGCCGGCCCGTAGATCGCGCCGGGCGAGAGCACGACACCGGCATGCTCGAGCACGTGCTCGCAGTAGGCCGCCGAGCTGTCGAAGCCCGCGGGCACCGGCGCCCACACGTAGATCGTCGCGCGCGGAGGGTGCACGTCGACGCCGATGTCGCGCAGCGCCTCGCAGACGAGATCGCGCCTGCGCAGGTAGAGCTCGTTCATCGAGGCCACCTCGGTGTCGGCGTCGGGCGAGAGCGCCGCGACGGCGGCAAGCTGCACCGCCTCGAACAGCCCGGAGTCGATGTTCGTCTTCAGCCGCCAGTAGGTCTCCAGCGCCTCGGCGTTTCCGACGACGCACGGCGCAGCGCCAGCCGGTCATGTTGTAGCCCTTGGACAGCGAGAAGACCTCGATCCCGACCTCCTTGGCGCCGGGCGTGGCCAGGAACGACGGCGCGCTTGTAGCCGTCGAAGGTGATCTCCGAGTAGGCGTTGTCGTGCACGACGAGGATGTCGTAGCTCGCGGCGAACTCCACCACGCGCGCGAAGAAGCCCTCGGGGGCGACGGCGCCGGTCGGGTTGTTGGGGTAGTTGAGGTACATCAGCTTGGCCTTGCGCGCGACGTCCTCGTCGATCGCGCCGAGGTCCGGCACGAAGCCGAGCTCGGGCTCGAGCGCCATCAGCACGGGCTCGGCGCCGGCCAGCCACGGGCCGGCGGTGTAGACGGGGTAGCCCGGGTCGGCGGCGAGCGCGTAGTCGTCGGGATCCAGGAAGGCGAGGTTGAGGTTGAAGATCGCCTCCTTGGCGCCGATCGCGGGGATGATCTCGCGGTCGGGGTCGAGCACCACGTCGAAGCGGCGCTCGTAGAAGTCGCGCACCGCGGCGCGGAAGTCCGCGCGGCCGCGGTTGGACGGGTAGCGGTGCGTCCCGGCCTCGGTGACGGCCTCCTGCATGGCCTCGACGATCAGCGGCGGCGTCGGGCGGTCGGGGTCGCCGATGCCGAGGCTGATCACGTCGACGCCGGCGGCGCGCTTCTCGGCGATCTTGCGCTCGAGCTCGGCGAAGGCGTACGGCGGAATGCGCTCCAGGCGCTTGCTCGGTCTCATCTGAGCTCTTTTTCTCTTTTTGAATCAATTGATAATTTGATGAAGGTGGCCGCGCGAGTCGTCCACGCCGGACGGTTACGTGGCCGCGGCCAGCTGCTCGAGAAACGGCTCGCTGAGCGTGCCTGCGAACACGGGCAGCGCCCAGCCTGACAGGTCGACGCGCAGGTCCGGGTCGACCTCGACCTCGAGCTCGCCGCCGTCGAGCACGACGATCACGCGCGCCGGCTGCGACGGCGGTCCGGGCGGCCGTCCGCCGGCACCGGCGAGCAGATAGGCGACGGCGGCGCCCGTGGCGCCTGTCCCGGACGACAGCGTCTCCCCCACCCCGCGCTCGAAGATCCGCGCGCGGATCCGCGCGGGTGTGCCGCGGCGTCATCGCCGGGCTCGAGCTCGGCGTACCACGAGACGTTCGTGCGGTTGGGGAACTGCGGATGGCCTTCGATCGGCGGGCCGATCAGCGGCAGGTCGAGCGAGTCGAGCTCGTCGAGGCTCGACACGGGATCGCGCACTGCGGGTTGCCGATCGAGACGTGCTGGAAGCTCCACGCGCCCGACGTGCTGGAAGCCGCGCCCGCGGGCTCCGTCGCCGAGCGCAGCTCGGCCGTGCCATCGGGCGTCCCCGAGGGGAAGTCGCGCGAGCTGAGCGCGGCGTTGCCCATGTCCACGCGGCAGCTGTAGGGGCCGGTGATCTGCGGGCTGATCGTGCCGGCAGCGGTGTGAATCGAGAACTCGTCGAGCTCGGTCCAGCCGCGGCGGCGCAGGTAGAGGATCGCCTCGCGCGCGCCGTTGCCCGACAGCTCGGCCTCGGAGCCGTCGGGGTTGAAGATGCGCAGGTCGGCCACGTGCGCCGTGTCGGCCGGCGGGGAGAGCTCCAGCACGCCGTCGGCGAACACGCCGAAGTGCCCTGCGCAGAGCAGGCGCACGCGGGGTGCGCTCAGCTCGAACGGGAGCTCGTCGCGCTCGACGATCAGGTAGTCGTTGCCGAGCGCCTGCCACTTCTCGAATCTCATCCGGCGGCGGAGTCTAGGATCTCAGCGGCCACGTCGTCCGCCGCGCGGCCGGTCACGTCGATCGGGGTGACGCCCGCGAGCTTGCGCATCCACGCGAGCTGGCGGCGCGCGTAGTTGCGCGTGCGCCGCTTCATCGTCTCGACGTCGCCGGCGAGCAGCTGCTCGAAGCCGAGCGCCTTGCGCGCGGTCTCGGAGACTCCGGCGGCCTGCGCCCGCAGCACCTCCTCGCGCGCGCCGGCGGCCACGATCTGCTCGACGCGCCGCTCGATCTGCTCGTACAGCGCCTCGCGCTCCATCGTCAGACCGGCGAGCAGCGTCGGGTGGCGCAGCTCGGAGCTCCACAGCTGCGACGGCCCCTCAGGCGGTTCGAGCTCGCCCGCTTCGAGCGCCTCCAGCGCGCGGATCGTGCGACGCGCGTTGCTCGGGTCGATCTCCTCGGCCGCCCACGGCGCGCGCCTGGCGAGCTCGGCGTGCAGCGCCCGCGGGCCGTGCTCCTGCAGCTGTGCCATCCAGCGCTCGCGCGCGCCCTCGCGCGGCGGCGGGACGCAGGTCGAGGTCGGCCAGCGCCGCGCGCAGGTAGAGGCCGGTCCCGCCGACGACGATCGGCCGGCGCCCGGCGGCGAGCAGGCCGTCGATCTCGGCGTGCGCCAGGCGCGCGTACTCGCCGACGCTGAACGTGGCGTCGAGCGGCAGGAAGGAGACCATCCTGTGCTCGAGCGCCCGCTGCTCCTGCGCCGAGGCGACGCCTGTCAGCGTCTCGAGGCCGGCATAGACCTGCAGCGCGTCGGCCGAGACCGCGACGGGGTCCTCGCCGCGCGCGCGCAGGCGCTCGGCGAGCGCGACGGCGACGGCGGTCTTGCCGATCGCGGTCGGGCCGAACAGGGCGATGATCTGCGGCTGCGGGGGTGGCGCGGCGTGCATCGGGGCAGTATCGCGGCGACCTCGCGCGGAGCCCACATCGGGCACTTCTTGCCGCCCCGCGTGCCTTCTAAGGTAGTTGCATGGCGAACGAAAACACGCGGCCACTGCCCTCATCCCTGGTGCTGCTGATGGCGGTCACATGCGGCGCGGCCGTGGCCAACCTCTACTACGCCCAGCCGCTGCTGAACACGATCGCGCACGACTTCTCGGTCTCCGACGGCACGGCCGGCCTGCTCGTCACGGCCTCGCAGGTCGGCTACGCGGCCGGCCTGATCCTGCTCGTCCCGCTCGGCGACCTGCTCGAGCGCAGGCGGCTGATCACGTTCGTGCTGCTGATCACGGCGCTCGCGCTGCTGGCGACGGCGCTCGCCCCGGACTTCGGCCTGCTGGCGGCCGCGCTGCTCGTGGTCGGCGTGACGTCGGTCGTCGCGCAGATCGTCGTGCCGCTGGCGAGCACGCTCGCGCCCGAGCACGAACGCGGGCGCGTCGTGGGCAAGGTGATGAGCGGCCTCCTGATCGGCATCCTGATCGCGCGCACGGTCAGCGGCGTGATCGCCGAGCTCGGCGGCTGGCGGCTGGTGTTCGCCATCTCGGCGGCGCTGATGGTTGCGCTCTCGGTCGTGCTGCACCGCTCGCTGCCGCAGGTGCGCCGCTCGACCGACCTCTCCTACCCGGCGCTCCTGCGCTCGGTCGCGCAGCTCGTGCGCGAGCAGCCGGTGCTGCGCGTGCGGATGGCCTACGGCGCGCTCGGGATGGGCCAGTTCAGCGTGCTGTGGACGACGATCGCCTTCCTGCTCGGCGCCCATCCGTACGACTACGGCGAGGCGACGATCGGCCTGTTCGGCCTCGTCGGCCTGGCCGGGGCGCTGGCGGCGCAGTTCGCCGGTCGCATGGCCGACCGCGGCCACCATCACCTCTCGACGGGCCTGTTCTTCGCGACGATGCTGCTCTCGTGGGGAGCGATCGCGACGGGCAAGACCTCGCTGGCGGCGCTGATCGTGGGGATCGCGGTGTTCGACCTCGGCGTGCAGGGCGCGCAGATCACCAACCAGACGGTGATCTACGCGCTCGTCCCGCACGCGCGCAGCCGCCTGACGACGGCCTACATGACGACCGTGTTCGCCTCGGCGGCGGCCTTCTCGGCGATCGCCTCGGCCGTCTACGAGCGCGGCCGGCTGGGACGCCGTCTCGGCGCTCGGTGGCGGGCTCGCGGCGGCCGGCGTCGTGCTCTGGGCGTTCGAGCAGCTGCTCGCGAGGCGTGGCAGCCCGGCGCGTCCCGCCCCGCTGTCCGAGACGCAGTGAGGCGCCGTCCGAGCGCGCCGGAGCACTGGGCGGACGCCCGCGCGTCGGGCGCGTCGGTGACGTAAGGTGTGCGCTGTGAAGATCGACGGCGCGACGGCGCTCTTGACGGGCGCCACGGGGGGAATCGGGCAAGCGATTGCGCGCGCGCTCCACCAGCGCGGCGCGAAGCTGATCCTCAGCGGCCGCCGGGCGGACGTGCTCGAGCCGCTCGCCGGCGAGCTCGGCGCCCGCGCGCTGACCGTCGACCTCTCGCGCCCCGCCGAGATCGAGCGCATGATCGGCGAGGCGGGCGAGGTCGACATCCTCGTGGCCAACGCCGCGCTGCCGGCATCGGGGCGGCTGGAGTCGTTCACGATCGAGCAGATCGACCGTGCGCTGGACGTCAACCTGCGCGCGCCGATCGTGCTCGCGCACGCGCTCAGCCCGCAGATGGTCGAGCGCGGCCGCGGCCACCTGCTGTTCATGTCCTCGCAGGCCGGCAAGGCGGCCTCGCCGGGAACGTCGCTGTACACGGCCTCGAAGTTCGGCCTGCGCGGCTTCGCCGCCTCGCTGCGCGCCGACCTGCACGGCACGGGCGTCGGCGTCTCGACGATCTTCCCCGGCTTCATCAGCGACGCCGGCATGTTCGCCGAGGCCGAAGTCAAGCTCCCGCCGGGCGTCGGCACGAAGACCCCCGAGGACGTCGCCGGCGCCGTCGTCAAGGCGATCGAGCACGACCGCGGCGAGATCGGCGTCGCGCCGCTGCCGTTTCGCGCAACCACCCTCTTCGCGAGCCTCGCGCCCGAGTTCGCAGCCAAGGTCACGCGCAAGATCGGCGGCGAGGAGATCGCACGCGAGATGGCCGAGGGCCAGCGCGCGAAGCGCTGAGCGACTCCCTGCGAGGCCCTGGCGAAACTCGCCGGAGCTGAGCCGTGCCGCTCGCGGCTTGGCTTCCGCTGGGAGATACTGGTCAGGCGATGTCGCAGGAGAACCTGGAGACGGTCGGGCGCGCGATCACGGCGATCAATGCGCGTGACATAGACGCCTATCTCGTCTGCTGCACGAAGAATGTGGAGTTGTTGATTGCGGAGGCGGTCGGCGCCGAGTATTCGGGGGCTGACGGGATCAGGCGGTTCTTCACCGACATCGAGGACGTCGGCCCTGACTTTCGGATCGAGGTGCAGCGCATGCAGGCAGTAGGCGACAGCGACGTGCTCGCCTTTCTACTGATCAGCTCGACCGGCCGTGCCAGCGGGATCGCGACCGGTGCTGAAAGCGCGAACGTCTACGACTTCGTCGAAGGCAAGATCAGTCGCGTCCGCATCTTCCTCGACCGCGACGAAGCGCTCAAGGTCGTGGGACTGGCGGAGTAGGCGTGGCGGGTTTCGCCGGTCGTTTCGCCAGACCCTCCTAGAACAGGCTCGTCTGCAGCGATCGCGATTGCGGCGGCGACTTGGACTCGCTTGCCTCGCTCGCCTCCTCCTGACCGCCCACATCCGACTCCGGCGCGGAGGAGCGGAGCCTGAAGCCGCTTCCCATTCCAGGTCGGCGCACCATCTTCGACAGGCGCGCCCGTTCCTCGCGCGGCGCGTAGGCGCCGCGGCGATAGAGCTTCTCGTAGCGCGGGACGAGATCGGGACGCTGCGCGCGAAGCCAGTCCATGAACACGCCACGCACCTCCCCGCGCAGGTGCAGCGCGATCCCGCTCACGCCCGTCGCCCCGGCTTCGGTCACGCGGTCGAGCAGCTCCTCGACCTGCCGCGGCGAGTCGTTGATCCCGGGCATCAGCGGCGCCACCAGCACCCCCGTCGGGATGCCCGCGCGGTTGAGCTCCGCCACCGCCTCGATCCGCGCCCGCGGGTTCGGCGTGTGCGGCTCGGTCGCGCGCCACGCCTTCTCGTCCAGCGTCGGGATCGACAGGCACGCGCTGAAGCTCGCCCGCTCGGCGATCTGCAGCATCAGCTCGAGGTCGCGCAGCAACAGCGGCGACTTCGTCAGCACCGAGCACGGGTTCGCCGCGTCGCGCAGCGCCTCCCAGATGCCCACCATCAGTCGATAGCGGCCCTCGACCCACTGGTATGGGTCCGTGTTCGTGCCCAGCGCGACGTGTTCGCGCTTCCACGAGCGCTTCGCCAGCTCCGCGCGCAGCACCTCCGGCGCGTTGACCTTGACGACGATCTCCTTTGCGAAATCACGTCCGGCGTTGAAGCCAAGATATGTGTGAGTCGGCCGGGCGAAGCAAAATTCACAACCATGGCTGCATCCCCTGTACGGATTGATGCTCCAGCGAAACGGCATGCGCGATTGCTCGGGCACCCGGTTGAGCACGGACTTGGCGCGAACCTCGTAGAAGCGCGTCTCGAGCGCCTCGGGAGCGTCGAATCGCCGCACGACGGCCTCGTCGCGATACCCGGGCAGGCGGCGCTGCTCCTCGGCCTCGATCGACAGGTTGCTCCAGCGCACGAACGTATGTTCGCATAGAGTCTCGTCGGACCCTCACGTCGGCACATACGAGGGCGCCGAACCCAGGCGGGGAGAAACACCCCGCGGGCGTTTAGCGCCGCCCCTACGCCCCTCTTACGCGGCGATAGCGACCCCCTTAGCGCCGCCGTCCAGGATGACCTCACGACACGCAAGCCAAAGCAAGCAAGGAAGGTCGATCACGATGAACTTCTCGAGACTGCTGGGAGCCACGATGGTGGCCGGAGCGGGCCCGTCTGGCGGTGGGCGGGCCGATCGAATCGCTGCGCCGGCTGCACACGCGCGGCGCGTCAAGCTGCTGAGCCGCGCCCACGCGCGGCGGGGCTCTCGCCGGGCTCCGCAGGCTGGGCCCTCGATTGCAAAGGCGCCGGGCTGACAACGTTTGTCCACGGTTCCATTAGTTCGTAATCGAGCCTTTCGGGGACGTCGAGCACAGGCTTGATGAAGACGTACCGGGGGCAGCTCCACGAAACAAGGCCAGGCAGCGCATCGTGGCTCTGCCGCGACGAATTCGACCGCGAACGCATGCTCGACATGGAGGAGCGCGTTCGCCCGGTGAGGCAGCGGACGCTGATGATCCTCGCGATCGCGCTCGTCGCCGCAAGCCCCTGGCTCGGCTGGTGGCCGGCGCTGTTCCTGATCCCAGCAAGCATCTTCTTCGCGCTCGCCGACAAGCTGATGCCGCGCGTGGAGAAGCCCGAGCTCGTGATGTTCGCCGCCTGGATCGCGAGCGGCCTCGTGATCGGTGGCGCAGTCGCGCTCAGCGGCGGCGCCAAGCAGCCGACGCTCTCTTGGATGGCGATCCCCGTGATCACGCTCAGCTCGCGCTTTCCGATGCGCGGCGTGGTCGCCGGCGTGATCGTCAACATCGCGATCCTGCTCGCCGTCGCCTTCGGCGTCAACGCGCATGAAGTGATCGCCAACCCCGTGCTCGTGATCGCGCCCGTCGCGCTGCTGCTGTGCATCGCCGTCCTCTCCACGCCGCTGATGCGCTCGGACATCCAGCACCGCAGCGACGCCGTGATCGACCAGCTCACGGGCATGCTCAACCGCAAGGCGCTGATCACGCGCGTGCACGAGCTGACGCAGCAGTCCGCGGTGACCGGCGAGTCGGTCGGCATCATCGTCGGCGACCTCGACCACTTCAAGGACATCAACGACACGCGCGGGCACACCGTCGGCGACGTGGTGCTGAAGGACGTCGCCTACCAGATGCGCAAGCAGCTGCGCGCCTTCGATCTCGCCTACCGCCTCGGCGGCGAGGAGTTCCTGATCCTGCTGCCCGGCTCCGACCTCGCACAGTCCGCCCAGCTGGCCGAGCAGCTTCGCACGGGCATCGCACAAAGCAGCGTCGCCGGCGGCATCGGCGTGACGATGAGCTTCGGCGTGGGCGCCTCGAGCAACGGCGTGCCCTTCGACTACGGCAAGGTCTTCAAGATGGCCGACGCCGCCCTCTACCGCGCCAAGGGCAACGGGCGCGACCAGGTGTGCCTGTCAGAGCCGCTTTCGGCGCCGCTGCGCGGCGTTCCCGCCTTCGCCTAGTCCCTCAGGCGCCGACACGGGCCAGGAGCAGCTCCTCGCCCGCCAGCGTCTGGCTGGTCGCCGAGTCGATCCGCACCTGCGTCGAGCTCGCCCGGCGCGGCCAGGCCCGGCGAAGTTGACGACCTTGTTGTGGCGCGTGCGCCCGCGCAGGCGCTCGGGGTCGGTGCGCGACGGTGCCTTCGACGAGCACCTCGAGCGTGCGCCCGACGAACCGCTGCGCGCGCTCGCGCGCACGGCGCTGGACGACCTCCAGCAGCCGCTCCATCCGCTCGACCTTGACCGGGTGCGGCACGAGGCCGTCCTCGATCGCTCGCCGCCTGCGGTGCCGCGGCGCGGTGAGAACACGAACGTGAACGCCGCGTCGTAGCCGACCTCCTCGACCACCTCCAGCGTCTGCGCGAAGTCCTCCTCGGTCTCGCCCGGGAAGCCGACGATGATGTCGGTGCGTCAGCGCCACGTCGGGCACGTGCTCGCGGATCATCGCCACCCGGTCGAGGTAGCGGCGGCGGTCATACGTGCGGCGCATCGCCTTCAGGATCCGCGAGGAGCCCGACTGCAGCGGCAGGTGGATGTGCTCGCAGACGCTCTGCGAGCTCCGCGTGCGCGCGGATCACGTCCTCGCGCATGTCCTTCGGGTGCGGGCTCGTGTAGCGGATCCGCTCGATTCCCTCGACCGCGTCGATCTCCGCCAGCAGCCCGGCGAACGTCGGGCGATCCGGCCGCAGGTCGCGGCCGTAGGAGTTGACGTTCTGGCCGAGCAGCGTCACCTCGCGCACGCCGTCCGCCGCCATCGCCTGCGCCTCCGCGACGAGCTCCTGCCGGCGGGCGGCTGACCTCGCGCCCGCGCGTGGACGGGACGATGCAGTACGAGCAGGCGCAGTTGCAGCCCACGCTGATCTGCATCCAGCCCTGGAACGGGCGCGCGCGATGCGCCGGCAGGTGTCCCGTGAAGCCCTCGAACTCGAAGTAGCCCTGCGCCGTCAGCGAGTCGCTCGTCAGGAACTCCGCCAGCTTGTGCACCTGCCCTGGCCCGAACGCCACGTCGACGAACGGGAAGCGCTCGAACACCTCCTCCTTGACCGACTGCGCCCAGCAGCCGCCCACGCCGACGACCCGCTCCGGACGTTCGCGCTTCAGCCGTTTCGCCTCGCCCAGGTGGGCGATGAAGCGGCTGTCCGCCGCCTCGCGGATCGAGCACGTGTTGAACAGGATCAGGTCCGCCTCCGCGCGCTCCGGCGCCTCGCCGTAGCCGAGCGACTCGAGCATGCCCTTCATCCGCTCCGAGTCGTGCTCGTTCATCTGGCAGCCGAACGTCGTCACGTGGTAGCGCTTCACCTGCAGAGCGTACCCCGCTCTGCCCGTATGTCTCGACGTTGAGGCACGGAGCGGCCGTACCCGCTCGCCGGCGAATGCGCGTCTACCAAAGCCGTCCAAGCTTGCTCGTCAGCAGCGAGGCGTACGGCTCGTCTGCGAGGTGGTGGTCTTGGGAGTCACGCACGAAGCGCGCTTGGATCAGACCCGTCTGCTCGTCAAGCGTGTCTGTGGTTGCGTCAACGAAGACCGCGCCCAACGCCTCACACCTGCGGCGGAGCTCCTCGTCGAACCGTGATGTCAATTCGGTGCGTTCTGCCCAAGAGGCCGTTACGGCTCCTCGCTGGTTGGCGACACGGCCCCACTCCCCACGATCGTCGCTGATCGTCGGCAGTGGGACGCTGAGGATGATCACTCGCGGAAAACCTCGACCGAGGACCGCGGCGATGAAGTCCTGATATGCGTCAAGAGTCGTCGTGATTTGCTCGTCGATGCTGACGCCGTGCCTTCTTGCGCGATCCCAAATGACGAAGCCGCAATCCACCTCGCCCAAGAGGATCAGGACCTGGTGCCAGCGCCGCGCCCGATCGAGCCGACGCGCGAACAGCTCGGACCCGCGAGTCTTGCTTTTCGGATTTGGGAGGCCTGACGCAGTCACGCCCACGATTGCCTTCACGCGGAACCACGCCCTCGGAATCGAGACCTGGCGCAACACCTCCGCGTGGCTGTCGCCAAGGCAGATCACGTGGTCGCGGCGGAGTGCCCGTGCGACGAAGCGCTGACGGAAGGCCCACTCGCTGAGAACGCGCTGCGCTCGCTGCCAACGTCGCATGTCCGCCCTCAGAGTAGGCAAAGAGACGCGGCTCTGCCCTATGCAGCAGCCACCGCCGCCACCGTCGGTTCGCTCGCGATCGGGGCGGCGAACGTCCTTGTCGCGGTCGATCGGCGTGACGAGGTCCTTGCTCGATGCCGAGCGCCGCGTAGATCTTCTCTTCGATCTCCTTCGCGATCGCCGGGTTCTCGTCGAGGTACGCCTTGGCGTTGTCGCGGCCCTGGCCGAGACGGTCCTTGCCGTAGGAGAAGAACGAGCCCGACTTGGACACGATGTTGTGCTCCAGCCGAGGTCGATCAGGCAGCCGGCCGTCGAGATGCCCTTGCCGAACTCGATGTCGAACTCGGCCTGCCGGAACGGCGCGGCGACCTTGTTCTTGACGACCTTCACCCGCACGCGGTTGCCGACCGCCTCCGTGCCGTCCTTGAGCGTCTCGATGCGGCGGATGTCCAGGCGCTGGGAGGCGTAGAACTTCAGCGCGCGCCCGCCCGGCTGGGTCTCCGGCGAGCCGAACATCACGCCGACCTTTTCGCGGATCTGGTTGGTCAGGATGCACAGCGTCTGCGTGCGGTTGAGGTTGCCCGCGAGCTTGCGCATCGCCTGCGACATCATCCGCGCCTGCGCGCCGACCGTCTGGTCGCCCATCTGCCCCTCGAGCTCCACGCGCGGCGTGAGCGCCGCGACCGAGTCGATCGCGACCACGTCGACCGCGCCCGAGCGCACGAGCATGTCGGCGATCTCCAGCGCCTGCTCGCCGTAGTCGGGCTGGGAGACGAGCAGCTCGTCGATGTCCACGCCGATCTCCTTCGCATACAGCGGGTCCATCGCGTGCTCGGCGTCGATGAACGCGCAGACTCCGCCCAGCTTCTGCGCCTCCGCCAGCACGTGGTAGATCAGCGTCGTCTTGCCCGAGGACTCCGGGCCGTAGACCTCGACGATCCGCCCGCGCGGCACGCCGCCGATGCCGAGCGCCAGGTCGAGCGACAGCGCGCCCGTCGGGATCGCCTCGCAGCGCACCTGCGCGCCCTCGTCGCCCATGCGCATGACCGTGCCCTTGCCGAACTCGCGCTCGATCTGCGTGAGCGCGCCCTGCAGAGCGACGTCGCGCGCCTTGGCGGCCTTCTCCTCGTCGGTCACGGGCATGGTCTTACTCCTCCGGGTTGGGTGAATCGACAAAGGTAGAGATCGCCTCGGACGGAACGTCTGTTCGCTTTGCGCCCGTTCCGAACCGCGTTCCCGGGGGTTTTGCGCAGCGCCGTTCGTCCATGCGGCAGCCGCCCTTTCACGCGCGCCGAGCGCGCCGACGATGAGAAGGCAGGCATGATCGGCTCCGCTCACCTCCCTCGCCCAGCGAAGCTAGCGCTGACGCTTGCGCTGCTGCTCACGGCGCTCGCCGCACTGCTGTGCCGTCCCTCCCCCTCCTCCGCCAAGAGCGCCGCCGCCTGCGCATCGGCGCATGCCAAGCAGCACGTGCGCGCCTGTGCCGGGCGCAACCGCACCGGCCATGCACTCGGCAAGGCCAAGGGCAGGCGCTCCGGTCGTCATCATCGAATCAACAAGAAGAAGAAGGCTGCCCAGCACGGCTCGCTCAACGCGCCGAGCACGGCCGCCCCGCCCGCCACCTGCGAAGACGGCTCCAGGCCGCAGAGCGAAGGCGACGGCGCCTTCTCCTGCGCCGACGGCTCCGAACCGGTCTGCGCCGGGGGTTCCGAACCGGCGCCCGCCAAGAGCGGCGCCACGCTCGTGTGCCCCGCCGCGCCGGCCACCGGCGCCCAATGGAGCGAAGCCGAATGCGAAGACGGAGGCGCGCCCGAACGCACCAGCGCCGGCGCCTATGCCTGCGAAGACGGCTCGCGCCCGGCCTGCGCCGACGGCTCGCGCCCGATCCTCTCAGACGACGGCTCGATGCTCGTCTGCATGCAGGGCACCCCCACCCCTTCCTCGCCGGCACCCCCATCGCCTGCCGAAGAAGAAGCCGGCGAAGACGAATCCGAAGGCTAGCCGGACAGCTCGCGCGACGCGAGCGCCTCGTAGCTCGCCCCCTGCCGGTCAAGCCACGAGCGATACAGCACGACCGCGCCCGGTGTGAACGACAGCTGCGGCGTCGGCGGCAGGAACGGCCCGCGCGCGTCCACCTCCTCACCGCCGCCGTTGCCCGCGCTCGCCCTGCGCCCGCCCGAGCGGCTTGGCCTGCTCCACCTGCTCGGCTTGCCGCGCCCGATCCGCGCGACCGTCACGTGCGCGCGAAAGCGCCTGCGGTCCGGCTCCCAGGCGATCGCCTGTGCGAACGCCTCGACGATCGCTCGCTGCAGGCGCTCGAGCCAGCCCTCGCCGTCGCCGATCTCGAGCGCCAGCGAGCGCGGATTGCGTGGCGGCAGCCATAGCGGCGCCCCCAGCGACAGCTCGCCCGTCTGAGGGATCTCGCACTGCTCGAGCGCAGTCGCGAGCGTGCCCAGCTCGGCGACCGGGCGAGCGCCGAGGAAGCACAGCGTCACGTGCATCGTCTCCGGCGCCAGCAGGCGCAGCTTTGCGTCCTGAGTGCGGCCGGCACGGCCTGCGTGCGCGTCTGAGCCGCCGGCTTGCCCGCGCATCGCGCCCGAGACCTCGCGCGCCCACGCGGCCAGCTGCTCGCGCACCGCCGCCGGCGGGTCGACCGCCGCGAACAGCCGCGCCGTCGCTGCTCGGGGCGACACGGTGCTGCTCAGCTCCAGGTTGCGATAGCCATGGTATGTACGGCGTATATACCGCCGCTACCAATGCCGACGAAACGACGCCCGCCCGCGCTGCTGGGGAAACGCCGACCCACCCGCCGCTGCTCTCGCTAATCCCCGTTGGCCTCGAGCGCGCGCAGCAGCATGTGCATCGCCACAGTGCCGGCCCGGTCGCGCACGTCGGCCCGACCGCCGGGGAGGTTTACCGAGCGCGTCATCGGCGGATTCTCGCCCGGCCCGGCGACGCTCAGCCAGACGAGCCCGACCGGCTTCTCATCGCTGCCTCCGCCCGGCCCGGCGATGCCGGTGATGCCGACGCCGATCTCGGCCTGCAGGCGCTCGCGCGCGCCGGCGGCCAGCGCCTCGGCGACCTCTTGGGAGACCGCGCCGTGGCGCTCGATCAGCGACGGCTCGACGCCGGCCAGCGCCGTCTTTGCCTCGTTGCCGTAGACGACGAGACCGCCCTTCACGTACTCCGAGGACCCGGCGCGGTCGGTCAGGCGCGCTGCGAGCAGGCCGCCCGTGCACGACTCGGCCGTCGCGATCGTGTGGCCGCCGTCGCTCAGCGCCTTCGCGACGAGCTCGTCGATCGTGCTGCCGTCGCTCGAGAACAGCGTGTCGGCGTGGCGCTCTGAGATCAGGCCGGCGAGCGCGTCGTATGCGCCTTGCGCATCGGGCTCATAGCGCGTGACGACCTCGATCTCTCCCCGTTTCAGGCACGTCGTCACCTCGAGGCTCGCGAGGTCGATCCCGTCGCGCTCGGCCACGCGCAGCGTCTCGGCGATCTCGGACTCGGGCATGCCGAACAGCCGCAGCGTGCGCTGCTCGTACGTCGTCGCGCCGCTCAGCACGGCTTTCAGCGCGTCGGTGGCCACCGCCTGCTGCCACATCGGCTGAAGCTCGCGCGGCGGGCCCGGCAGGACGACGATCGTCGGCCCATCGCCGGGCCCCCCGTCCGCTCCCTCGCGCGGGGCCACGACGAGGCCGGGCGCCGTGCCGACCGGCTCGAGCACGGTCGCGCCGGCGCGGGATCGTCGCCTGCTTGCGCGTGCCCGCTTCGATCGCCTGCAGGTCGAGGTTCGGCCAGCGTTTGAGCAGCGGCTCGACGATCTTCGCGATACGCGCCTCGAGCGCCTCGTCGAGCACCATCTCGCGTCCCTGAAAGCGCCCCACGACCTCCGCCGTCAGGTCGTCCGCCGTCGGGCCGAGCCCACCGCTGGTCAGCACCGCGTCCATCCCCTGCGCGGCCATGAAGCCGAGCGCCGCCTCCATGTCCTGCGGCCGGTCGCCGACGATCACGATGTGCGCGAGGTCGACGCCCAGCTCGCGCAGGCGGTCCGACAGCCACGGGCCGTTGCGGTCGCTGACGCGCCCCGTCAGCACCTCGGTGCCCGTCACGACGATTCCAGCCCGCGCGCTCACAGGCAGACCCTAGAGGCTCCTGTTGGGCGAGCGAGCCCCGGCTAGAGGTCAACCGAAATTGGATATTCGATCGCCACCGCGCCCGGATGCTGCCTGCAGCTGTCGACGACGTAGCCGGCCCGGCAGTCCGTCTGCGCCTTCCACCTGCTCGTCCACCGCGTGAGGAACCCGCCGCGTGCGCGATGACTCGATGCGGTCGTCTCACCTTCATCGGGGGCCAGCATCCGGCGCAGTGCCGTAAATGCGAGCTCCGCTTCGAGTTCGAACCTGAGATCGGCGATGGTCCTGCCGGATTCCTTCAGAAGCGCCGCGAAATCCGACCGCGTCGTGTAGGCGTTTTCCTGCCCCTCGAGCGCCTGCTCGACTTCTCGCGCGGTCACCCCCAGCTTGCGCCGGTGCGCTTCATCGATCATCCAGCGCGAGGTAATCAGGAAGCTGACCGCCTGCTGACAGCGGCGACTCGTCGCGGCGCAGCGAGCGCTCGCGGGCGCCGGTGAGCGAGAGCGCGGTCATCCAATGCTGCACATCTGACTTCGCGATCGCTGTGCCACCGACGATCACGACGATCGGGGATCTCGCGGGCGGGGTCCTTCTCATACCCCCGCACGAGGCGAGGACGACTACGACGCCGGCCAGGATGACGCTCATCAGCAGTCGCCGCATAGGCGCGCGGCGCCTCGCCAACCGCCGCGAGAGGTCGCCCTGCGGGCGCAATCCGTCCACGACACTCAGAAAGCATTCCTGCACGACGAAACCGGCGGCGCGAGCTTGTCTTCGCGGGTCGACTCGCGCCGATGAGCATCGAGAAAGCTCCGCCCAGAGCGTGGGCAATGGCGTTCTTCGGAAAGAGGCGTTCTGGATATCTCCGTTTCGACCTTGCGGAGAGGCTCGACGCCGCCAAGCATACGAGCCGTACCGAACGACGAGGATCGACCCCGACCTCCTGTACCAAACATCAGCACTGGGCCGCCAACTCGTCCGGGTGGGGTCCGGCAAACAATCCGCGCGAGCATCGGGCTCTTCCAGTCGTGATGCGCGTCTTCGTAGGGTGTCTCGCGTGTCACTGAAAGCTCGCGCATCGCCCTCCTTGCAAAGCGCGCCCCCGGCCCTAGCGCCTTGACCGCGAGCGACCGCGTGAGCATGGCCGTGGATTTCCTCGATCAGATCGACCCAGCGCCGGTCAGGGACGCGGAAACCCTGGAAGGCGTACGCCGGCAGCAACCGCAGCCGATCCGCGCCTCCTTGACGGCAGGCACTCTGCTTGCACGAGATTCGCTGAAGCCTCGCCGCATCCGAGCGCGGCCTTGACTTCGAGCTTCACATCGGCAAGCGTCTTGTCCCGTGGCAGGATCTCATTCCTCGAATCAGAGCGGCGGGAGGGCATCATCCTCGTATCCCTCTGTCTGAGACCTTGCTCCATCGCCTCCCGTGAAGACGACGAGGCCGCGTTCAGAGCGCTGCGCCGATCACCGAGTCGGCCCAGATCAGCAAATTCAAGCGCCTTCTGGCGCGGCGTCGCGCTCGATCGCCCAAGCGCGGCAGGGATCGCGTCTCCGCAGGCGATCGCACGAGCCGCAGCGATCGACCGTGGCCTTGTCGATCAGCGATCGCACCGACGCGCACGACAACCAGAGTCGATCTCGTCGTCGCCGCACTCGGCGAAGTCCCGCCGCCAGTAGCAGCACGAGGCCGGCGATGAGCAAGGCCCCCTCGCGCCGTGCGCGAGAGGAGCCAGGGACCAGGGCTTCGGCATCTTTCTGACCCTGCGCCCAGCACCTAGGCATGAGCGCAGTCTAAGCATTCGACTGCCGAAGCTTAGGCGGAACGCAGGTACGCATATACTTGCGCACTGCTGCCGCCGTGATCGACTTCTGCCCCTGCGTTCTCTCTCCCGGCCAAGCTTCGGGCCCTGCCTCAGGGTCGACCACCGCCTACCCTCGCTTCGTCGCCGCCCTGAAGCGCCTGCGCGCCGTCACTTCGCAGCCCTTGCGCTTGGCCTTTGGCTGCTTGTTGCGGCAGTGCTTCAGTTCCTTGGCGAGACGCCGTCTGGGAGTGATGCGTTTGCAGCCGGTCACCTTGATCTGCGTTGCCTGGTTGAACACGTGGCCGTTCTGGGCTGTGAATTCGCGTCGGCATCGTCAGCTTCGAGCTGCACAGGTTGGCGTTGGCGGCCAGCGCCGAGTTCGGCCTGGGAAGGTCCAGTTCGAAGCTCGAGAAGGGCGCGTCCGGCGTGGCCTTGAAGGTGTTCGTCGTGATCCCGTTCTTGATCTGCGTGTCGCCGACGAGGTCCACCGTGACGCCATAGCCCTTGAGCACGATCGTCAGGTCCGGGAAGGCTTCGCCGCCGTGGGAGACGAAGTAGGCCGGGCCTGTCAGCGGAACAGGCAGCACCGGCGTGTTCACCTTGGCGTGGCCGATCATCGAGGCCGCCGGGCAGTTGGCGGGTTTTGATCGAAGACGGCCGCCATGCAGGCTTTCTGGATCGTCGTCAGGCGGCTCGGTAGCTGCTTGGGCAGGCTGACTTTGGCCTTGGCGATGTTCGCGTAGGTGCCGAAGGGGGCTTTCGGGTAGGTCAGCTTGACCGAGAGCGAGGCCCCGTTTGCTTTGGAGGTCTTGCCCGTTCGTGGCAGACGGCGAATCTGGGGGCGAACTTCAGCGCCGCGCAGTTGGTGACCTGGAAGGGCGCCTGGACCGCTGCCGAGGCGCCTTCGACGCTCGCGATCGCGCCGGTCAGCTTGAGCGGGCTGCAGTTGGTCGGGTTGAACGTGAAGCCAGGCCGGTCGATGTGCACGTTGACGTGCTTTATCTGAAGCGGGATGCCGTCGAGGATGTGCGGGATCGGGTCGGTCGTGACCGTCAGCGCGGCGGTGTGCGGGTCGACTTCGATCTTCGCGCGCACGATCACTTTGCCGAGGTCGAAGGGGCCGGCCTTGGCGGGGTTGACGATCGACAGGCCGAAGGGGGCGCCCTTGTAGCCCTGGGTGAGGAAGACCTGGCCGCCGTGACGGAGAAGGGGTCGCCGCCGAGGCCGACCGAGACGATCGTTTTGCCGATCTGCTGAGCCGGGCTGCAGGTGCCGGCGTTGGCCTGCTGCTTCGCCGCACAGCGGGACGCCCGCGAGGATGCCCGAGAGGCCCGGGGGCATGTGCAGCTGCACGGTCTGGATGTCCTGGTTTCCGTCGGGCCTTGACATCGTCGTCGTCAGGGGCTGAAGGCGCCGGCCTGGATGTTGGTTGCGCCGGCGTCGAGGGTCGGCGCGAACGGCAGCGGGCTCGGGCAGGGGCCGCCGTTGGGGCCGGTCGTGATCTGGAAGGTCGAGGAGGCGCTCACCGGCTGGGTTTCAGACCAGGGCGTGAAGCTCGCCTGCGTTTCGTAGTTGCCGCAGCGCGGCGGGGTCGCCAGCGGGCGCACGGTCGCCGCCGAAGAAGCTGAAGGTCGCTTCTTCAAGGGGCGCCTGGGGGCTGTTCTTGAAGGTGGTCGTGATCTGGCCGGTCGCTTCGTTCAGCTCGACTTCGCCGGCGAGCTTCAGCGAGCACGCCCGAGTGTTCGTCTTCGGCGACGATGTAGAGCGCGATCAGCGAGCCGAACGGGTTCTGGTTCTGGGTGGCCAGGTAGATCGCGCCCTTCAGCGGGTGTTCGATCAGCGGCACCTTGAATTCGACCGTGCCGATCTTCGAGGCGTCCGGGCAGAAGGCGGGCGCCGGCGTGAACAGGTCGGTGCCTTGATCGGCTGCCGTCGGGGCCATCTGCGTGAAGCCGACTTCCGACTCGCCGCAGGCCGCCAAGCCGTCGGCGCCGGAGGGGTCGGTCACGCACGCCCTCGGGCAGCGTCACGGTCGTGTCCTTGATGCTCGAGCTGGCAAGGCCGTTGGCGCCGTGGCTGACTTCCTGGGGCACGCGCACGTGCACCGAGAGGCCCGTCGGGGTGCTCGCCGACGGACCACGTCGGCTGCGGCTTCGATCGCCGGAGAGAAAGGCCAGCTGGTTGCAGCCGGAGACCGACAGCGGCGGCCGAAGACGTCGTGAGGCTGTAGGAGCGGGTGCGGCTGACACGCCGGATGCGCTTCGGGGTGGCGAGGCGAGGTTGGCCAGGAGACGCCGTTCGACGCTCGCGGTGAAGGGCAGCGAGCAGGAGCTCGGCATCGTCAGGAACGGGTCGGGCGAGCTCTGACTGGTCGACTGGCAGGGCAGTTCGCGCGCGGATGCGGCGTCCAATGCCCGCCGACAAGACAGCTCCAACCGCGCGCGGAGTCGTGGCTCTGATCGCCCGGCACGCCCCAGAAGGTGACTGTCGAGGAGATGAAGTTGACGAGCTGTGTGATGTTGGTGACGTTGACGACGACGCCGTAGTCAGAGCCGGTCCTGACCGCTGTGTCGAGCGTCACCGGCGCGCTCGCGGCCTCAAAGCCAAAGCGCGCGGGCTCGCCCTTTTCCGGCACCAGGTTGAACAGCGGCACGGGAAACTTGGTCGAGAGTTGGAGGTTGATCGGTTCGTCAACCGTCACCGATGGCCACGCCGACGACGGTGTCGGCCGGGCAGAGGTTTTCCACACCCGCCTGTTGACGACGTGGCGGAAGTCGAGGTCTGAGCACTGCGGCAGGAGCGTCGCGTTGCCGACCAGCCCTGGCGGCAGGTTGAACTTGCAGGTTGCGCGCGAGCGCCGGCGGGCTGCAGCCGGGTCGCCGCTCTGGTTCAGCTCGAAGGTCGTCGTCAGCTGGTAGGGGTGTGAGCCCGCCTGCATGTCGACGCCGCCGCCTTCTTCTTCGGGGACCATCGTGAAGTCTTCGACGCCGAAGGACGGGGCGCCGGCGCCGATCGGCACCGGGCGCTTGAGCGTCGCCGCGGTGGCTGCGCCGCCTTTGACCTCGGCCGTGTTCTGAGCCGCCGGCGGCGAGCGCCTTCGTCCTTGACGGTGATCCGCATTTCGAGGTCTTCGTAGGGCTGGAGGGGGGCGATCATTCGATCGGCTTCGGTCTCTGCTCGACGCCAGTTTTGCTCAGCTGGAGCCCGCTGCTCAGCCTCGCGGGCCGTACGCCGACTGTGGGACCATCCGAGAGAACGTCGAAGGCGACGGCCTCCGGCACCAGCTTGAGAAGGCGTAGAAGGAGACGCTCTGCACGCTCATCCCCGCGGGCACGACGTCGCTCAGCGTGACCGTGCCCGAGGTCGGCGCGTTGCCGAGGTTCACGCCCTGCACGACGATCGTGCCTTCCCCGCCCGGTGGCGATGGCTCGCCGGGCGCAGGTTGTTGACAGATGCCACCAGGGGGCGGCCGCCGAGGCCGGAGCGTGACGCGCTCGCGCACGGGCGCCGGCGACCGAGAGCGTCTTCGCCCTGGCCCTGCGCGTCCTCGCTCACCGGCTTGGCGCTCGTGTCGGCGCCCGTGGCGGCCGTTATTGCCAGTCGCGGAGGCGCTCCCAGGCGCTCGCTGGAGGAGCCGCTCTGCTTCGGCTGCCGTGCTTCGCCTCCGGCGGAGCCTGAGCTCTTCGAGCTCTTCTTCGCGCTCTTTCTCGCGGCATGTCTGGGTCCGTATTTCCTTCCAGCTGCCTTCGCTTGGCGAGCCCTTGCATCGTTCGCATCTGGCCCTCGCCCTTTCGTTGGCTGTTTCTTCTTGCAGGCCTTCAGCGCTTTGGCGAGCTTCTGCGCGCGCGTCAGTGGTTTCGGTTTCGGTTTCGGCTTGGAGTTGACCGCCGCGGCGGCGTGAGGTTGCCGGCGCCGCCGAAGGTCGAGCTCGCCGGCGCGCCGAAGATCCCGGCTGCGCGGCTGGGCGCCAGCCGGCAGGCGTCCGCTGAGAGCGCACGGCGGCGGGCTGCCGACCGCCTCTGGCGCGCAGCCCGGCGCCAGCCGAGCAGACGTGCGCGTCATAGACGTCAAAGGCCTTGTCCTGGTCGGCGCCCGAGAGCTGCGCCGCGGTCAGGAAGAACACGTCTTCGCCGCTTTCGCTGGCGTCGAGGAACGCCGATTCTTCGCTTGAGCTGCCCGAGGAGATCAGGCCCACGCAGCCCTGGCGCGCAGCGCAGCTGCCGACGCCTTGCGGCTCGTACTCATAGACGTCCCTGGTGCCGTTGCCGTCGCCGCGACGAGCCGACCGGGCTGTTGAAGAACAGGCGGCCGCTGTTTGAGAGGTAGCGCGACTGGTGCAGGGCGTGGTTGAGCTCTCGACGCGCGTCCACCCCGGGATCGAGCCCGCCAGCCAGCGCCCCCTCCCACAGCCAGCGGCGGTCCACCAGCAGCCCCGGGAAACGCCGCCGTCAAACGCGCCCGCCGGGCGCTGCCCCGAGGGGTCGCACGAGGCGCAGTGCAGCTCTCCCGTCTCGCGGTCATAGAGGAACACCTCCTCATCGCGCGCGCCGCTGTTCGCGTCGCGGTTGTCATAGCCGGCTCAGCGGGCGCTCTGACATGAACGCGACGTAGCGGCCGTTCGGCGAGACGCGCGAGGTCAGTTGACCCAGGTTGTGCCCCGTTCGGAGCAGCGCTCCAGTCCGGGCAGTCTTCTCTCTGAGAGCACCGCCACGAGCGGCTGCTGCTCGCTCCTGCGTGTCATACGCATACAGGTTCACGCATCTGCCCTTCGCCGGCGTCCGGGCACGCTCCGCTCGTCGCGCCCCTTCCGCGAGCGCGCCCTTGGCCGCGAAGTACACATAGCGCCCGTCTTCGCCCGCGCCGAGCACCGCGCCCTGCACGTTCGCCGCCTGCCCGGGGTGCGGATCGACGCTCAGGTCCGTTCAGCGTCGCAACGCCAGCTTTCGCCCGCTCATCACGATCTCACACTCATATCAGGTCCGGTTGCCGTTCGAGCGCGCGTCGCGTCTTTGGTCAGCTTGTGATCGTCGGTGAAGAACACCTTGACCCGTCGCTGCTCGCGAGCTGGAACTTTACTCTCGCGCGTTCTGTCTTTGACCCCCGCCGCCGGCGCGTCGATCCGCACCGTTTCCCCACGCGCCATGTCGCGCATGTATAGGCGGCCCTGCGCCGAGGTTTCAAAGAAAACGCGTGAGCCGTCGGCCGAGATCGCCTCCGCGCCTTGACGTTTCCGCTGGCCACCTGCGCCGCCCCTTCGCTGCCCGGCGCCCCGCTCGGCAAAATGCTCACCGGCGCAGGCTACCTTCGCTCCACTCATAGACGCTCTCGGTTACCGCCTGTTGCAAAGGCCTGTACGAGCGAGGTCGGCGAGGTCAGTAGCGCGTGGGAGAGGCTTGGCGTACCGGTGACGAAGTTCAAGCCGTTCTGAAATTCTTCTGGCTTCAGTTCTTCACCGCCGAATTTCGTGCCCGCCGGCACGTTGCCGCGTTCACGAGCGGTGTGTACTTGCCATCGGCTTCGCGGCGGTATGCCGTCCGTTCGGTGTTCGCCGGGTCCTCGGCGCGCAAGACGCGTCGCCCCCAGCGGTTCGACTGCCGCGCGTGAGAGGTCGCTTGAGAACAGCCTGTACTCCGAAAAGTTCCCCGCTTCAACGCCAGCCGGACCCTGATGTGGCGTTGCGATGTCTTGCGTGGCTCCATGCCCCCGGTTTCGTACGTCGCTCGCAAGGAGCTGCTGAGTACTGTCGAGCTGCGGTTGCCCGCCGGGCGTTCGTCGACCGGCGCCGAGCGCGATGTACGTCAAGCCCGAGCCGTCGCTCGCCGCTTCGATCACTGCCGCCCGGTTCGCTGATCGCTTCAAGCGATACCCCGTGCTTCTGCGGCGGGGAGACCATTTCCCACTGGCCGCCCGTCGGGCAGGCACCGGGGCTTCCGCGCCCTGGGTCGCGAACGTGCGGTCTGCTCGGGCACCCTCGCTGGTTCCCAGCGAGTTGTGCGCGACGACACGGTAGTGGTAGTGTGCTCTGCGGTTGAAGGCCTTCGATCGCCACGCTGACGAGCGCGCTCTTCTGAGCCTTCGCCGGCTTCTGCGTCGGGGACCGGCGCGCTCTTTTCGTAGGTGCTCGTGCCGTATTCGAAGTGGTATTCGGTCGGTAGGCCGTGCGGGTTCAGCTCGGCCAAGAGCTTTGCGCTCGTCGCTCACGTTCGTCACCGACTCCGATTCGATCGAGACCGGCGGCAGCGTCGTGAAGGTCTGATCGGGGCCTTCGGCCTTCTGGCTCAGCTCGTTTTCGGCGACCACGCGGAAGTGGTAGGTGGTGCCTGGCTGCAGGCCGGCGATCGCGGCGCTCGCCGGTTGATCTTCAAAGCCCGGGGCGAGCGATGCCTCGGCGGTGCCGTTGGTATACGCGCTGCTTTCGCCGTATTCGAAGTGGTAGTGGGTTTTTTGAGGGCCCTCAGATGATGCTCGCTTCAAGCGTGGCACTAGTCGTGAACAGGCTGCCTGCTTTCTCTGAGCCCTCGAGAACGATCAGGGCCCGGCGGGAGGGAGAGCGGCGTCCGCACCGAGGAGGGTGTGCGGTTCAGCACATAGAGAATGCCGGTGCTGAAAGCCATCCCGCCGCGCGCGCCGCCTGCTTCGGCCCAGCACGAGGCTCAGCGTCTGCGCGCCCGAGGGGTCATACCCGAGGATGTGTTACCTGGTTGGGGTCCCTGACGAGCAGCTCATCGCCCGGCCCAAGCGCGATCGATGGTTCGAGCCCCCGTGCACTCCGGGGTCGCGTGGTGAGCCCGTTTCTTGCCCTGCCATAGAACTTGCGCACGCCCGCCCCTTCTTCGGCTTCGGGCAGCACGTAGAGCTCACCCGTCGAGTAAACAGCAGGCCCTCGATCCCACCCACGCTGGGGTAGTGCGATTTCACCTTCAGCGCACCGGCAGGGCTGAACTTCTGCACGCGACCCGCGCCGGCGACCGAGTCGGCGACGTACACCGTGCCGGTCGGGCCGACGGCAAGCGCGTTGATGCCGAGCTGCGCGAACTGGCCGGGCCCTTCGCCCGCTTCGCCGAAGCCGAAGATGAATTCGCCGTCAGGACCGAACCGCTCGACGCGGTGGTTAACAGGATCTGCCACGTAGATGTCGCCCTGGGTCAGACCTGGCGAGTTGTCGATGGCGACGCCAGAGGCTTCTTCGAACTGTCCCGAACCGTTGCCCGGCAGGCCCGCCCTGCACGGGGCCGGGGCTTCGCAGATCTCAAATTCTTCGGTGCCGTCGCGCACGCCCCAGCCCCAGTCGCACGAACTGTCCTTCGCTCGTGAACTGGTCGACGCGGTTGTTCGCGGTGTCCGCGAGGACGACGTCGCCGCTCGTCTCGTCGACCGCGACTCCCGTCGCCTTCACGAACTGACCAGCGCCTTCCCCTTCGCTGCCGAACTGCGTGGCGGCGGCATGGGCGACGGTGGGCCCGAGAAGGCAAAAAGAGCCCAGCGCGAGCAGCAGGCATGTTCCGAGCCTGCACCCGAGCGCCCTCGACCCATCCCCTCGACGCGCCCGCGGGCTTGTCAACAAACTTCACCTCTCCTTGCCTAGTCACTGTCCGGTGCCGACCCCCTCGCCAAAGCGACGACAGCTTCGTAACTATCGCGCAGTCTTCGCAAAAGCGCCAATAGGCGTCTCTCACTGGCTCGCCAATCCTCGGCTTTCCGACCTTTGCATCTGTCGGCGGATCTAGGCGCTTTCGCCAGCCACAGCTTCTGCGCGGAAGCCGACTTGCCTTGACTGCCTGGTTCGACGTTTGCGAGCTTGGGTACGCGGTTAACCGAAGGGCGCGCACGCGGCGCTCTGCCCGGGTCACGCCACCGAGAAGTATGGCGGCGCAACTCGACGGCAAGTGAAGCGACGCGCGCCTCACTCAACACAAACCGGAGGAATCATGAAGCAAATGAAGCTGATCTATCTCGCGCTCTTGGCCGTCCTCGCGTTGGGGGCGTTTGCGGCGGCTACCGCCTCGGCCGAAGAGGGGTTCTTACCCAAACAAGCGACGGGGAATGCGTTAGGCGGCGAATCCACGCTCAATGCCGGCGGCATAAGCATCGTTTGTAAATTACTCGATGAAAGTACAATCACCTTCACCAACGACAAAACGGGCGAAGGCACACTTCACTGGTTAGGCTGCAAAGCCGCCGGACTCTTCGCCGCCAAGTCCTTAGGCGCTACGGGCGCAGAAATCTTAGCGAAAGTCAAATTCTTAGTTTGCTTAGACGCGAAAAACGGCGCGACCTTCAGTCGATAACTTCGGTGTCGCCGGCGAAGTTGTCGGAAAACTGCACCTCGAAGTGCCTGCCACCGGAACCTTAACTATTATCACTGGAACCGCACTCGGCGCCATCTAACCGCCGGGCCAGCCAAATTATATTCCATGGAGTTCCTAGGTTCCAAAGGCGTGCAGACTGTGACCTCGTGTCTGCAAGGCGAAAAAACGATCACGCACAACCTCTTAACTGAAGAAAACGAGAACGGAAAACCCGTAGCGTCCAGTGAGAATGTCGTAGGCGGCTTACTGCAGTTCAAAGAAGAAGTCAAACTCGAGGATTCCTGATCGTCGATCATCTAATATGCGGCACCGGCGGGCGCTTCGTGCGCTCGCCGGCCGCGTTTGATGGCGCTTCCGCACAGCCCGAGCGTTCAGCCCTGGAAACATGAGTGGCATTTTGTTGATGCTGGGACTACTGTCCCCGACCGTGTCCAGGCGCTTTCACTTCCTTGCGGCTACCTTGTGCGCCGCACTTCTGGTTGTCGGTCTGTGCTCCTGCGGGAGCGGTCGCGATCAGAGCGTTGTTGCCACCGTCGGCAAGACAAAGATCTCGAAGAGCACGCTCAATCACTGGATGTCGACGATGCTCGGGGGCGATTACCAGGAGATCGTCGGGGATACCGCGCCGGTGGGTCTTGTCTCGGAGCCCGCGAACTATCCCCGCTGCGTGGCGGCTGCCAAAACGATCAAGCCGAAGAAGCTGCCCGCCTCGATCCCGAATGAAGCGCGACTGAAGATCCGTTGCCGCCAGCTGCACACCGCGATCAAGGAGCAGGCGCTCAGCTATCTGATCTCGGTGCTGTGGCGTGCTGAAGAAGGCGCCGAAGTCGGGGAGAATGTGAGTGATCGGGAACTCTCGAGCCATATTCAGGAACTGGCCTACCGCGACTACAAGAGCCCAGCGGCGTTTCGCCGATTTCTGGCGTCTCGGCACTGGGGCCTTGCAGATGAGCGTTACCTGCTCAAACGCAATCTGCTCGACACAAAATTCCTCGAGCGCGTGAAGCGGCGCGTGGCGGCGCTTGGCGGAGGTCAGCAGACCTACGGCAAACTTGTGCGCGAAAACGTCGCCAAGTGGAGCGCGAAAACCAGCTGCAGTCCCGGCTATACGGCTTGGCAATGCAGACCGGGCGGCTCTCCTGAAGAAGCGGACCCTTCGGCTGCGGTATTGGTGGAGGAGTTGGCTGGCGTTGCGGGTTAGGAGGTCGGAGACCTACCGCTCGCTGATCGGCGATTCGGGCTGCGAACGAGCCGGGCTCGTATAGGACCGAGGGCGGGCGTCCGCATTGAGCACGCGCGTGTCTTGTTCAACTGCCCTGACAGGCCCGCCGAGGACGAGTTGTGCGCGAGACCTTGGACTTGAGCTACGTCCACGCGAGAGCACCTCGTGGAACTACTCGACGTGCGCCGCTAGTGCCTGGCTCTGCGCAGCCAGCCCCGCGACAGGTCACCGCGAACCTGTTTTCGTGATTGCTCCTGGCGTTCGCCTGCCAAGGTCATCGATAGTCGCCACTGACGAGCGCCGCGGCGCGAGGGCGTCCAGCGCCCATCATCGGTCACTCCACCGACCATGCACGGGACTACGTCGACCCGGATATCCCGCCGCATCGCCCTGATGGCGGTCGCCATCTGTCTCCTGTGCTGGCCGCTCGGCTGTGGCGAAAAGGATGCGACGGCGGTGCGCGTCGGTGCTTACACGATCACGTCAGGGGAAGTCGAACACTGGATCTCCCTGCTGAAGGGGCGTGGTTCAAACGGCCGCGAGCCGGGCCCTCCTGCGCCTGTTCCCCCGCACTACGCTGCATGCATAGCCTACGCGCGCGCCCATAAGGCCCTCCCCGTGCAAAGCACGCCAGCTATACCGAAGCAACCACGAGCGTACTGTGAATTCGAATACCGCCGCTACAAGCTCAAGGCGCTCTACCTACTGATCTCACACCGATGGGTGACAGGAGAGGCGGCCGAACTCGGCATTCGTCCGAACAAGCCGGAACTCACGCGTCAGCTGTCTGCCTATCGAAAGGCCCTCGGCCTCACGAGCGCAGCCGCATACAAGCGCTACCTCGACTTCATTCGCGCGGACCCTGCCGACCTCCTCCTGAGCATCGAAACGGAACAGCTCGTGCGGGCGGTCGAAGCCAAGGCCACCGCTGCCGCCAAGACGACGACGCAGCGACGGGCGGCACTCGCGCAGTTCGGAACAGCATTCAAGGCAAAGTGGCGCCACCGAACCGACTGCCGCTCGGGGTATGTCGTACCCATCTGTCGTCAGTACTCGTCGCGCAGAACGTCAACGCCGTTTGTGCCGCCAAGCGTTCCTCTAACTGGCGAACCCAGCAGCGGATGACGCGCCACGTCGCACCGCCGGCGCTGGTTACCAGCCGGCGCGTGGATCGTGGGCGCCTCACCGTCCGACTGTCAGCGGGCTCCCTTGCGCGAGCGCACCGCGATATTGCGAGCATTTCGACACGACGTAGCCTGGGCTGCACGACGTGCTCACGGTCCACTTGCGCACATACGCCGTCGCGTAGCGCCTCAGCGTCAATTCCCTGCGTTTCAACGCAAGGGTCTTCGAGAGTTCGCCTTTGACGACTGCCAGCGACGGGATACCCGCCGGAATCGGCTTCTCAACCACGGCAAGGACCCAGTGTCCGAAGAACAGCGCCGGCCCGGCGACCCGCCCCGGAGTCGCAGCGAAGATCATGTGCGCGAGCTTTGAGCGATCCTTTGCTTCCGGGGTTTCGGGCACGAGCTCACGGAACCAAGGCTTGGTCAGACGTGAGCCCGGCCTGACCTGCCTGGCGAGGGCGAGAGCGTGGGCGTGGCTGTGAATACCCTCGATCAGGTAGGCCAAGCGACGGTTGGGAAGATAGAACTGCCGACGATGGCGTGCGTAGTAGCTCGCCACCTCGGCGTCGGTGACCGGAGACACGTGCTCTGTCACGGCACTGCGAAGCTTCGTCACGGCGAGGGCTGACTCGACTTCGCGCTTGACGTCAGCGAGCGTCTGCCCAGTCGAGGAGAGTTCTTCATCGAATTCTGGGCGGCCGTTAGGAAGTGCCTCGATGTTTTCCTGAAGCCCGTGCTGTATCGCGGCGTGCGAGATCGAAAGCCCCAGCGCTTTGGCCTCGCCAGCGATCCAGCTCGAGGAGATCAGAAACTCGAGTGCCCTCTCTCGCGGTGTGCCGCTCGTTGGCCCCAGGGCCGTGCCGACCGCGCTGCCCCGATCGATTGCGCTCGCCCAATGGTCAACTTCGCGACGATCGATCGCGACGTTCCCGACGCGGACTACGACCTCGTCTGAGGCAATTCTGTGCGACGTGCTGCGCGAGTTCCAACAGCCAGCGAGCGCGGCTGCCAGGAGCAGCGAGACGGCGAGTGTCATGACCTCGCCTCTCGTGCTCCAAAGCGCGCTATTGAGAGCTTTGCGCTCGTCGCTAGGCATGACCAGCTCATTCGTCTTCGAGCGGATTGCCTTCCGGCATCATTCGCCCGCGGTACTCAGAGCATTTCTGCACGATAAAGCCACCCTTGCAGCGTGTCTTCGCGGTCCACTCTTGTCGATAAGTCTCGAGAAAGCTCGCGAGCGCTCGACGATGGCGCTCTTCTGACAGGCGTTCGGCTATTTCCGCGTTGACCTTGGTCAGTGGCTTGACGCTGCCCGGCACGAGCTTCCTCACGACGAGCAGGACCCACCTGCTGTGGTATACGACTGGCCCGCCGACGCGTCCCGGCGGCGTCGCGAAGATCGCTTGGACCATTCGACCGTTTTCCCGATGGGCGTCTTCGTAAGGCGTTTGACGCGGAACGAGCTCGCGTATCGCCCTCTTCGCAAACCGCGCACCCGGCCCGAGCTGCTTGCCGAGAGCGACAGCGTGCGTGTAGCCGCGGATTTCCTCGATCAGGTCAACCACACGCTGGTCGGGGATGCGAAAACCCTGCAGGTGGTGCTTGTAGTAGTCCGCGATCTGGGCCTGCCTGACGAGCGGTACATGCCTGGACAGAGACTCGCGCAGTGCCGCCAAGGCCAGCGAGGCCTTGACTTCAAGCTTTACGTCGGAGAGTGTCTGGCCAGTCGCTGTTATTTCTTCCTCGAATTCAGGGCGACCGTTTGGAGCGGCCTCGCTTCTATCCTTCAGAGCGCGCTCGACTGCGCCGTCGGATACTTCAAGCCCGTGCTCGGCGGCCGCGGCGATCGCCCAGTTGGCTGAGATCAGGAACTCGAGCGCCTTCTGTCGTGGCGTTGCGCGCGATCGCCCAGTAACGCTTTCGACTGCGCTGCCTAATGTGATCGCCCGTGTCCAATGGTCGATCGTCGCCAAGTCGATCGTGACCTCTCCTACGCGGACGACGACCGGACTCCGTTTGTCACCTCCACATCCAGCCGCCCCCGCTAGGACCATCAGCATGAGAGCGATGGCAACGAATCTTCGCCGCGCCCCGAGCGCGGGTGCGACCGAGGATGAGGCCTTGCCTCTGATCTCTGTCATCTCGGCCCCTCAGCCCCCGTCAGCGGGCCTTCTCGTATCAGCACGCCGCGATACTGCGAGCATTTCTGGACGACGTAGCCTGGGCTGCAGGACGTGCTTGCGGTCCATCTCCGCACATAAGCCGCTGCGAACCGCTTCAGCGATTGCGCTCGCCGTTCGGCTGCCAGGGTCTTCGACAGTTCGCCTCTGACGACTGCCAGTGGCTGAACGCCCGCGGGTATCAGATTCCTCACGACCACTAGGACCCACTGACCGTTGTATAGCGCTGGACCGGCGACCCGCCCCGGAGTGGCCGCGAAGATCATGTGGACGAGCTGCCCATTTGGGAGCTTTGCGGCTTCGGCGGGGGTCTCACGATGCACGAGCTCGCGGATCGCGCGCTTGGCGAAGCGTGCACCGGGCCCGAGCCGCTTGCCGAGCGAGACGGCCCGCCGATAGCCGGGAATCTGCTCCACCAGGTCAACCAACCGCCGATCAGGTAAATAGAACCGCTGACGATGATGTGCGTAGTAGCTCGCGACCTCGGCGCCAGTGACCGCCGGCACGTGTTTGACCACAGCATCCCGCAGCCTTGCTACCGACAGGGTCACCTTCACTTCGAGCTTCACATCGGCCAGCGTCTGTCCCGTCGAGGCGAGTTCTTCATTCAATTCCGGACGGCCGTTGGGCGCGCCGCGGATCTTTTCCTGAAGCCCGCGTTCGACGGCGGCGTCAGATATCGAAAGCCTCTGTCGTTCGTCCTCGCCGAGGGCCCAGCTCGCGGAGATCAGAAACCTAAGGGCCCTCTCTCGCGGCGAGCCGCTCGTGCGTCCGAGTGACGCCCCGACCGAGTTGCCCCGACTGATCGCGCGCGCCCAGTGATCGACTTCGGCGCGATTGATCGTAGTGCTGCCAACACGGATGACAACGTCGCTCGAGCCGCCCGAGGTGCCGCTCGCAGTCCCGCAGCCAGCGAGACCGGCTGCGAGCAGCAGCGCGGTGGCGAACTTCAAGACCCGCCCCTCTCGCTCGGGACGAAAGTGTCCGAGGCCGTAACTTTACGCCCACACCTAGGCATGACCGCAGTCTAAGTAGTCGATTGCCGCTTAGGTCAAGGGGCGTGAGACAAACGCTTTCGGGCTGTGAACGTCTCCGTTCGGGCAGCGGGTGCGTTTCTCTCTCGCGTGCCCAAGGCTCGTCGGTCCCGCCCCTCCCCACTCCGTCACAACCCAAGCGCCTGTGTCGTCAGCCAAGCTTCGCGCAGTCGTTGAAGCCTGCCTTGCTCCCGACTTCACGCAGCTCCGCATGTAGCTTCTTTTTCGAGGCGACCAGCTGGGCGACATTCGTGACCCTCAGTCGCGTAGCGGTCGCATAGATGCTGAGCTGGTGCGCGAGCGCTTCCCGGTAGAGGGACATTTTCTGCCACGCGCCGGCCAGACCGGTGGGGGGCTTGAGCTTGACAAGTTCCTTGATCGCCTTCTCCTCGATTTCCTTGTTGCGCGCGATAGCAGCCGCATGTGCGTCGGGCTCACCGCGCTTCCCCTTCAACTCCCCCTCCGATCGCGCGATCCCGGCGTTGGCCCGCCGGCAGATCTCGTCCGCCTGTGCGATGAACTGCTTCGAGATGACCGCCTTGGGAGCAACCTGCGCAGCCGCGTTCGCGCCAGGCGCCGAGCCTCCCTGCTCGCTTCGTACCGAAGCAGTGGACTTGGTCTCGGTGCTGGACGCGCCAGACTTCCCCCGCAGCCAGCGATACCGAGTGCGAGCGCCACTGAACAGAGCGCGGTAGAGATCGTGGCACGGTCGTTTCGCGCGAAAGGCATCGCGCGGACTATCACCGGCAGGATCGGCCTTGGTCAAGCGTCCCACGGCATTGTCTCCTTCTGCAGAGGACTCTGCTGGTAACGCCTCAGGACGGCAGGCCGCATGCCGAGTGCCTCTCTCAGGCGATCATTTGCACGTCGGCAGGCTGCCGAGCGCCAGCCGCTTGCGCCCGGCCTTCGTGATCGAGTAGCCGATCGCCTGGCTGGAGGACGCCACGGGACGTTCGTGCCCGTCGACGAACATCTTCACCGAGCTGTTGCCGAGCGTGATCTCGAAGCGGCGCGCGTGATAGGTCGAGGTGACCTTGCCCGCCTGCAGTTCTTCACCTGAGATCCGCTTGCGTCCCTTGTCGTCGATCAGGCACACGTAGACGGGCGCGGTGGCGTGCAGCGAAAGCGCCACGAGCGAGCTCTGTGAGCGAGTGCTCGACGTCCCTTTCGCATGTTTGCCCGCGTGCGTCTTGGAGGTCTTCTTGATCGATTTAGAAGAAGATCGGCCGGCCGTTTTCGACGACGAGCCCGATCCGCCGCCTTTGCCGATCAGGCCCACGACGAGCAGCACGATCAGCACGACGACGACGCCGACGATCGCCAGGTAGCCGCGCGAAGGGCCGCCGCCGGCGCCCGCACGACCGCCGCCGGCACGTCCGCCGGCGCCCGAGCGGCCGCGCCCGGTGCGCTCGGGCCGCGAGACGATCGGCTCGAGCAGCGCGTCGCTCGGGCTCTCGTAGTGCAGCCGGTACTCCTCGACGAGCGCCTTGCCGTCGAGCCCGAGCGCCTCCGCGTAGGTGCGCAGGAAGCTCTTGACGAACGTCGGGCCCGGCAGCAGGCCCCACTCTTCGTTCTCCAGCGCGCGCAGGTACTTCGCGCGGATCTTCGTCTTCGCCTCGATCTCCGACACGTCGATGCGCGCGCGCATACGCGCCTCGCGTAGCGTTGCACCGATCTCGGGCATCTCGCCTAGAGGCTAGTCGCTCGGTGGGCCCGCAGCCGACTCGCGGGCTCGGCGTCGCCCGCCAGCGCGGCCAGCACGCGCGGCAGGTCGGCCTCGGTGATCAGCACCTGCCGGGGCTTCGAGCCCTCGTAGCCGGAGATCACCCCGCGGCGCTCGAGCATGTCGATCACGCGCCCGGCGCGCGTGTAGCCGAGGCGCAGGCGGCGCTGCAGCATCGAGGTCGAGGCCGTCTGCATCTCGGCGACGAGCGGATCGCGTCGCCGAGCAGCGGGTCCTCGTCGGGGTCGAACTCGTCGCGGGCCGGCCTCGGGCTCGGCCGGCTCGACCTCCTCCAGCAGCTCCTCGCGCAGCTCGGGCTCGCCCTGGCTTGCGCCACATCGTCGGTCAGCTTCGCGATCTGCGCCTCGTCGATGTAGGCGCCCTGGATGCGCTGCAGGCGCGAGCTGCCGACGGGGCTGAACAGCATGTCGCCCTGGCCGAGCAGCGACTCGGCGCCGTTCTGGTCGAGGATCACGCGCGAGTCGGTCTGGCGAGGAGACCGCGAAGGCGATCCGCGACGGCACGTTCGCCTTGATCATGCCCGTGATCACGTCCACGCGCGGGCTCTGCGTCGCGAGCACGAGGTGGATCCCGACCGCGCGCGCCTTCTGCGCGAGGCGGATGATCGAGTCCTCGACGTCGGCCGGCGCGACCATCATCAGGTCGGCGAGCTCGTCGATCACGCAGAGGATGTAGGGCAGCGGCGGCTTCGCCGCGCTTGGCGCGCGATGCGGTTCAGCTCGATCAGGCTGCGCGTGCGCGCCAGCGACATGATCCCGTAGCGCTGCTCCATCTCCTTGACGAGGTTCTGCAGCGCGTTGGCCGCCATCCGCGGGCTCGTGATCACGGGCGTCAGCAGGTGCGGGATCGACTCGTAGTGGTTGAGCTCGACCTGCTTGGGGTCGACGAGCACGAGGCGCACCTCGTGCGGGCGTCGCGCGCAGCAGGACGCTCGAGAGCATCGCGTTGATCGCGCCCGACTTGCCGGCGCCGGTCGTGCCGGCGACGAGCAGGTGCGGCATCTTCGCCAGGTCCGCGCCGATCGCCTTGCCGGCGACGTCCTTGCCGAGCCACACGGTCAGCGGCGACCAGTCCTTCGGCGGCTCCTGGAAGACGTCGCCGAGGCGCACGATCCGCCGGTGCGCGTTGGGCACCTCGACGCCGACGGCCTGCTTGCCGGGGATCGGCGCGAGGATGCGGATGTCGGTCGCGGCCAGCGCGTAGGCGAGGTCGTCCTTCAGCTGCGCGACCTTGGCGACCTTCGTGCCCGGCGCCAGGCGCAGCTCGTAGCGGGTGATGTGCGGGCCGGCGACGCGTGCCGATCACCTTCGCCTGCACGCCGAAGTGCCCGAGCGCCTCGACCAGGCTGCTCGCGGTCTGCTCCTGCCCGGCCGTGTCCGGGCGCGTCTGCTCGCCGGTCGAGCGCGTCAGCAGCTTGCTCGCGTCGGGCATGCTGCCAGACGAAGTCGGGGTCGTCGGTGACCGCGTCGCGCAGGCGGCCCTGCGGCGTCAGCTCGTCGGCGTCGGCGCGCGCCACGCCGGCGACCTGCTCGTCGTCGTCGGCCTCGCATCGGCCGGCGCGAGATCCGGCTCGGGTACGAGGCTCGTGCTCCGTGCCGCGACTCCCCCGTCGCGTCCGCCGTCGCCGGCGGCGGCCTCAGCCGCGCTCGAGCTCGTCTGGGCGCTCCTGCGCGGGGCGCCTCGACGTGCGTCGCGCGCACGACCAGCTCGTGCCGCCTGCGGCTCGGGCGGCTGCATGAAGGCGCCGTCGGCGAACTCGTTCAGGTCGAAGCCTTCGGGCGAGGCGTCCTGGTCGCCGGTCTCGCGCCTCGGCGCCGTGAGCCAGGTGGCGCTCGGACAGCGAGCGCATCATCCGCGTCGTGTCGGCCACGCCGCTGCCGGTCGCGCGCAGCGTGCCGCCGAGCGAGGCGCCCGTGACAGCAGGATCACGCCGACGAGCAGCAGGAAGACGACGAGGATGTCGACGCCGACGTCCTGCACGAGCCGGTGGGCGAGCTGGTACAGGGCCTGCGCCGACGACGCCGCCGTGGCGACTGCATGAAGGCGCGAGCTCCAGGCGGTTTCGGCGTGCGCGCGCTGGAGCTGATGCCGAGCGTGCCGGCGGCCAGCGCGAGCGTGACCGCCGGCGAACAGGCAGATCGCGCCGATCGTGCGCGGACGCGCAGCAGCGGGCGCCCGGCCGGCAGCACTTCGCGCAGCAGCAGCGCGCCGCCGGCGCCGACCAGCGCGATCGGCGCGAGCACGCGCGCGCGCCCGAGCGTCCAGCCGAAGCGCGACGGCCAGACCGTGCCCGGCGCCGCCTGCCGTCCCAGCCGCCGCCACAGCACGAAGCCCATGAACACGCCGACGGCGATCAGCGCCAGCCCGAGCACGTCGCGCTGCGCTGGTCGAGCGCGGCCGAAGCCGCCGCAAGCGACCCGGCAGCAGCGATCCCAGCAGCGGCAGGCCCGCGCCCGCGCGTGGCGCGGCGGGTGCTCGCGCGCGTGCGCGGCTTGGCGCGTGGGCTCGAACGGCCGCGCGAGGAGCGCGCAGGGGCGCGCTTGCGTGTGCTGGGCATCCCGCGCAACTTCGACGTCGAGCCGCCGGAACCTCCCCGTCGGCGCTTAGCATCGTCGCGCTGGGCCTTACCATCGCTTTAGTGCCCGTCGATACATAAAGACGATGAACGACTTCTCCCGCGCACCCCGAGTCCTGGTCGTCGAGGACGACGAGGACATCGCCCAGGCGCTGCAGCGCTCGCTGCGGATGGAGGGCTACGAGGTGCGCGCCGCCGCCGACGGCGCCGAGCGCGCTCGAGGACGGGCGCGCGTTCGCGCCCGACCTCGTGATCCTCGACCTCGGCCTGCCCGGCTCGACGGCCTCGAGGTCGCGCGGACGCTGCGCGCCGAGGACGACGTGCCGATCCTGATCCTGACCGCGCGCGACGCGCTCGAGTCGCGCGTCGAGGGCCTCGACGCGGGCGCCGACGACTACCTGGTCAAGCCGTTCGAGCGCCAGGAGCTGCTGGCGCGGATGCGCGCGCTGCTGCGCCGCCGTCCCCCGCGCGGCTCGGCGCCGCTGCGCGTCGGCGACCTGTCGCTGAACGCCGACACGCACGAGGTCGTCGCGCGGCGAGCGCGCGCTCGACCTGACCCAGCGCGAGTTCGAGCTGCTCGAGTACCTGATGCGCAACGAGCGGATCGTGATCTCGCGCCAGCGCCTGCTCGACGAGGTGTGGGGCTATGACCCGTTCTCGACGACCAACACGATCGAGGTGTTCGTCTCGAACCTGCGCCGCAAGCTCGAGGCCGAGGGCGAGCCGCGCCTGCTGCACACGATCCGGGGAGCCGGCTACGTCCTTCGCGCATAAGCTCGCGAATGCGCTGCGCCGCACCGTAGAGCGCGCTCTCGGCCGCCTTCGACCGGCTGCCGATCCGCGTGCGCCTGGCGGGCGTCTCGGCGCTGCTGACGTTCGTGATCCTGTGCGCCTTCGCGGTGGCGATCGGCTCGCTCACGGTCCACCGCATCCGCTCGGACTTCAACCGCCAGGTCGAAGACACGGCCGAACGAGCTGCCGGCGCAGCTGAACATCAAGTCTACCCGGCAACGCGCGCCGCGCGGTCACGATCGCGCCGGCCGCTCGCCGACCTACGCCGGCGCCGGCGACCACGCGACGTGATCCGGATCTTCACGCTCGGCGGCAGCGTGATCTCGCCAGGAACCGGCGAAGCGCGCCGTCGCTGCGGCGCGCCGAGCCGCCGAGCCGAAGACGGTGCACGGCTACCGCGTGGTGAGCGTCGCCGGCGTCGTGCGCCTGGCCAGCAACGGCGAGCCGATCGGCCAGGTGGTCATCCAGTACGGGCGCCCGATCTCCGACACCGAGGCGACGGTCGCGCGCGTCGAGCTGTTCCTGCTGCTCGGCGTGCTCGCCGGCACGGGCCTCGCGCTGCTCGCGGGGATGGCGATCGCGCGCCGCGCGATGGCGCCGATCGCCGCGCTGACGAGCGCCGCGGCGCGAGATCGCGCGCACGCGCGACCCCTCGCTGACGGTGCCCCAGCCGCAGGCCGACGACGAGGTCGCCGAGCTCGCGCGCACGCTCGAGGGCATGCTCCGCGAGCTCGACGCCGCGCGTGGCGAGACCGAGGCGATGCTCGCCCGCCAGCGCCGCGTTCGTCGCCGACGCCTCGCACGAGCTGCGCACGCCGCTGACGAGCGTGCTCGCGAACCTCGAGCTGCTGGCCGAGTCGCTGCACGGCGACGAGGGCGAAGCGGCGCGCTCGGCGCTGCGCTCCTCGCGGCGCATGCGCCGGCTGGTCGCCGACCTGCTGCTGCTCGCGCGCACCGACGTCGGTCGCGTCGTGCCGCGCGAGCCGTGCGACCTCGCGCAGATCGTCGTCGAGGCCGCCGGCGAGCTCGGCCCGGTCAGCGACGCAGCACGAGATCGTGCTCGACGTCCACCCGGCCGTCGTGCGAGGGCGCGCGCGACGAGCTGCACCGGCTGACGATCAACCTGCTCGAGAACGCGCTGCGCCACACGCCGCCCGGCACGCGCGATCCGCGTCGTCCACGGACGCCGCCGACGGTCAGGCGACGCTGGTCGTCGAGGACGACGGCCCCGGCGTGCCCGCCGGAGCTCGCGCCGACGCTGTTCGAGCGCTTCGTGCGCGGCGCCGGCGACCGCGGCGGCTCCTTCGGCCTGGGCCTCGCGATCGTCCAGGCCGTCGCCGAGTCCCACGGCGGCACGGTCGCGCTCGAGTCGCCCGCCGAGGGCACGCGGCGCGCGCTTCGTCGTCGAGCTGCCGACCGCCGAGCAGGCCGGCGGCCCGAACGGCGCGGCGAGCGCGGCGGCGGCCGCGGCTCAGACCTCGACGACGACCGGCAGCACCATCGGCCGGCGCTTGAGCCGGTCGTAGACGAGCTTCGCCAGGTCGTCGTGCAGCAGTCCTGCTGGAGCAGGTCGATCTCGCGGATCCCGTCCTTGGCGGCGCGCTCGAGCGAGTCCTCGACGGTCGCGCGGATCTCCTCGACCAGCTCGTCGGCCTGGTCGAGGAACGGCACGCCGCGGAAGATCACCTCGGGGTCGGCCACCGAGCTGCCCGTCCTGCTCGGCGATCGTCGACGACGACGATGAAGATGCCGTCGGCCGAGAGCATCCGCCGGTCGCGCAGCGCGACGTCGGCCATGTCGCCGATCTCGACGCCGTCGACGAAGATCATCCCCGACTGCTCGGGCTCGCCGAAGCGCGCGCCGCGCTCGTCGATCTCGAGCGGCAGGCCGTTCTCGCCCTGGAAGATGTCCTCGGGCGCGATGCCGACGGCCTCGGCCAGCTGGGCGTGCAGGCGCAGGCGCTTGAAGTCGCCGTGGAAGGGCATCACGTAGCGCGGCTTGACGAGGTTGAGCATCAGCTTGACCTCCTCGGCGTAGCCGTGCCCGGAGGCGTGCACGGGCGCGTCGCGCGGGCGTGATCACGTCGCAGCCGATGTGGTAGAGCCGGTCGATCGTCTCGTTGACGGCGCGCTCGTTGCCGGGGATCGGCGTGGCGGTGAAGACGACCGTGTCGCCGCTCGCGCAGCTCGACCTGGCGGTGGTCGCGGTAGGCCATCCGCCGCAGCGCCGAGAGCGGCTCGCCCTGGGAGCCGGTCGAGATGATCACGACGCGCTCGTCGGGGAAGTCGTCGATCTCGCGCGGCCCGACGAGCATCCCGTCGGGCACCTCGATGTGGCCGAGCGTGCGCCCGATGCCGACGTTCTTGCGCATCGAGCGGCCCGACCAGCGCGACCTTGCGGTCGAGCGCGGCGGCGGCGTCGACGACCTGCTGCACGCGGTGGATGTTCGAGGCGAAGCTCGTCACGACGATCCGCCCCTCGCAGCGCGCGAAGACCTCCTCCAGGTGCGGGCCGACGACCGACTCCGACGGCGAGAAGCCGGGGCGGTCGACGTTGGTCGAGTCGCCGCACAGCAGCAGCACGCCCTCGCGGCCGAGCTCGGCCAGGCGCGAGACGTCGGCCGGCGGCCCGTCGACCGGGGTCTGGTCGAACTTGTAGTCGCCGGTGATCAGCACCGTGCCGAGCTCGGTGCCGAGCGCGACCGCGCTGGAGTCGGGGATCGAGTGGGTCATGTGCATCAGCTCGAGCGTGAACGGCCCGAGCTCGAGCGCTTCGCCGGGCGCGACCTCGTTCAGCTCGACGTCGCGCAGCTTGTGCTCGTCGAGCTTGGAGCGCGCCATCGCGATCGTCAGCGCGCCGCCGTAGACGGGCGGCAGCTGCGTCGGCGCCGAGCTCGCGCAGCACCCACGGCAGCGCGCCGAGGTGGTCCTCGTGGCCGTGCGTGACGACGATCGCCTCGATGTCCTCGGCGCGCTCGCGCAGGTAGGAGAAGTCGGGCAGCACGAGGTCGATGCCGACCATCTCGGGCGTCGGGAAGCGCAGGCCGACGTCGACGACGACGATCCGGCCGTCGTACTCGACGACGGTCATGTTCTTGCCGATCTCGCCCAGGCCGCCGAGCGGCAGGACGCGCAGCTTGCTCACGCGTGTGCGCCTGCGCCGAGGCGCTCGCCGGCGTGTGCGTCGGCCGTCGCTGCGAGCAGGCCGTGGCGCTCGAGCATCGCGCGCACGGCCGCGAGCTCCTCGCTCGGTGGCCTCGACGAGCGGCAGGCGCAGGCCGCCGGCGTCGAGGCCGAGCAGGTTCAGCGCCGCCTTCGTGCACGTCGGGCTGGCCGTCATGAACAGCGTCTCGTAGACGTCGCGCAGCGAGGCGTCGATCTCGGCGCGGTGCTCGGGCTCGTCGACCATCCGGCGCATCTCGTCGCCGACGATGTGGCTGGCGACGAGGATCCCGCCGGCGCCGCCGAGGTCGAGCGTGCGCGCGAACAGGCTGTCGTCGCCGGCGTAGAGGTCGAGCCCGTCGATCGGCTGCAGCTCGTCGGCGTTGGCCTGCTTGACGCCGTCGATGTGCTCGATCTGGGCGAGCTCGGCGAGCAGGTCGGGCGGCATGTTCGTGGCCGTGCGGCTGGGGATGTTGTAGAGCAGGATCGGCTTGTCGGTGGCCGTGGCGACCGCTTCGTAGTGGCGCGTGATGCCGAGCGCGGCTGGGCCGGTTGTAGTACGGCGTGACGATCAGCATCGCGTCGACGCCGAGCTCGGTCGCGCGTTCGGTCAGGTGGACGGCGTGGCGCGTGTCGTTGGTGCCGGTGCCGGCGATGATCGTCGTGCCCGCCGGGCGCTCGGCGAGCGCGAGCTCGATCAGCCGCAGCTGCTCCTCGTCGGTCAGCGTCGAGGCCTCGCCGGTCGTCCCGGCGACGACGAAGCCGTCCGAGCCGTTGCTCGGCCGAGGTGGTGCATCAGCGCGACGAACGGCGTCCTCGTCTGACGCGTCAGCCGTCGCTCGTCGAAACGGGCGTGACGATCGCCGTCAGGATCCGGTGCCGCAGGTGCAGGTCATGCGGCTGCAGTATCTCAAGCGGAGTCCGGCTCGACAGAAGGCGGATGCCGTCAAAACGAGGCAGGCTGCTCGAGAGCCCCACCGACGAGCAGGTCTCGGGCAGCAGTCAGCCCGACACGCGGCCGGCACGTCGCGAGCAGCACCCCCGGCATGAACGACTCGCGCCCGATCGTGTCGTGGCGGATCGTCAGCGTCTGGGCGAGGTCGCCGAGGATCACCTCCTGGTGGGCGACGAGCCCGGGCAGGCGCACGGAGTGGATCGGCGGCGGCTCGCTTGCCGCTCGCCGCCGGCCATCAGCTCGGCCGTGCGCGCGGCCGTGCCGCTGGGCGCGTCGAGCTTGCGGTCGTGGTGCAGCTCGACGATCTCGGCCTTGGCCATGTGCCTGGCGGCCTCGGCGGCGAAGCGCATCATCAGCACGGCGCCGATCGCGAAGTTGGGCGCGACGAGCACGTTGGCGCGCGGCTCGGCCTGGGCGCGGCGGCCTCGCGCAGCGGCGTCGAGGTCGAAGCCGGTCGTGCCGATCACGACGTGCACGCCGGCCTCGCATGCACGCCAGCGCGTTCTCGAGCGCCGTGTCGGGCTGGGTGAAGTCGACGAGCACCTCGGCGGCCGGCGAGCGCCGTCGCCGAGCCGTCGGACAGGCCGATCGCCAGCAGCGGGTCGGCGCGCCCGACGAGCTGCATGTCCTCGGCGCCCTCGACGGCGGCGCAGACGGTCTCCCCCATGCGCCCGGCGGCGCCGGCGACGGCGACGCGGATCACGAGGCCGCCCCCTGCGCGGCGGCTGGCACGGCGGCGCGCCTCGGCGCCCTGCCGAGCGGCACGATCGCGGCGTCGAAGGCCTCCTCGTCGGGGCCGACGCCGGCGACCGACAGGCGCTCGGGCGCGAACAGCTCGCGCGGCGAGCTCCCGCAGGTCGCTCGAGCGCGACGGCGTCGATCCGCTCGATCACCTCGTCGACGGAGAGGATCGGCATCTCGTGCAGCAGCGAGGCGCCGAGGTGGCTCATGCGCGCGGCGGTCGACTCCAGCGAGAGCACGACGCGGCCCTTGAGGTTCTCGCGCGAGCGGGTCAGCTCCTGCTCGTCGGCCGGGTCGCTCGACGCAGCGCTCGAGCTCGCGTCGCGATCACGGCGAGCGCCTGCTCGAGGTTGTCCGGGCGCGTGCCGACGTACAGCCCGACCTCGCCGGTGTGGGCGTACAGGTTGGAGAAGGAGAAGACCGAGTAGGCCAGCCCGCGGCGCTCGCGCACCTCCTGGAAGAGGCGCGAGGAGGAGGTGCCGCCGAGCACGCCTTCGAGCACGCGCAGCGCGAAGCGGCGCTCGTCGTCGCGCGCGATGCCGGCGCCGCCGAGGCACACGTGGTACTGCTCGGTGTCTTTCGCAGAGAAGCGCACGCGCCGGGCGAAGTCGGGCTCGCGGTCGAGCGTCGTGGCCGTCGGCCGGCCGTGCCGCATGCGCTCCGGCCGCGCCGGCGCCGCGGCGCCGTCGGCAGCGCCGAGGCCAGCTCGCACGAGCGCGTCGTGATCGATCGAGCCGGCCGCCGCGATCACGATCTCGCGCGGCGCGTAGCGCTCGGCGTGGAAGGCGCGCAGCTGCTCGCGCGTGACCGAGCCGACGACCTCGCGCGGTGCCGATCACGGCGCGCCCGAGCGGGTGCGCGCCGAAGACGGCCTCGCCGAGCACGTCGAAGACCTGGTCCTGCGGGTCGTCTTCGTACATCGCGATCTCCTCGAGCACGACCTCGCGCTCGGCCTCGAGCTCGCCGAAGCGCGGGCTGCCAGACCATCTCGCCCATCACGTCGAAGGCGCGCTCGCAGATGGCGGTCGAGCACGCGCGTGTAGAGCGAGGTCGCTTCCTTGTCGGTGCCGGCGTTGATCTCGGCGCCCATCGCGTCGAAGATCTGGTCGATCTCCTCCGAGCCGAAGCGCTCGGTGCCGCGGAACAGCATGTGCTCGAGCAGGTGGCGAGATCCCGGCCTCGCCGTCGTGCTCGGCGGCCGAGCCGGTGCCGATCCAGAAGCCGAGCGCCACCGAGCGCACGCTCGGCATGCGCTCGGTGACCACCCGCACGCCGCGAGTCGCAGCGGTGCCGTTCATCTCGATGCTCTGGGTGCCGCCGCGCCGACGCCTCAGTCGCGGTCGCGGCCGTGACGCGGACGGCCGGAGCCGCGCTCGCCCTCGCGACGCGGTCCGCGCGCGGCCCCGCGTCGGAGCGCCCGTTGCGCCGCGCCGCCGTCGCGCGGAGGACGCGAGCCGCCGCCTCCGCCGCCGCCGGTGCCGACGCCGGCGAGTTCCTCGACCGACTTGCCGGCGATGTCCGGGTCATCGGCGAGGCGCAGGCCGATGCGCCCGCGCTCGCGGTCGACCTCGACCACGCGCACGTTGATCTCGTCGCCCTTGTTGAGCACGTCCTCGACGCGTCTCGACGCGCTTGCCCGGCGAGACGTTGGAGATGTGCAGCAGCCCGTCGGTGCCCTTGGCGAGCTCGATGAAGGCGCCGAAGGTGGTCGTCTTGACGACCTTGCCGACGTACTCGTCGCCGACCTCGACCTCCTTCATCATCACCCGCACGCGCTCGACGAGCGCGTCGCCGAGCTCGCCGTTGGCCGAGTAGATCAGCACCTGGCCGTCGTCGTTGACGTCGATCTGCGATTCGAACTCGTCGGCGAGGCCGCGGATCGTTTCGCCGCCCTTGCCGATCAGCAGGCCGATCTGCGAGGGGTCGATCTGGATCGTCTGGATGCGCGGCGCGAACTGCGAGAGCTGCTCGCGCGGGGTCTTGATCACCTCGGCCATCTTGCCGAGGATGAACGTGCGCGCCTCTTTGGCCTGCGCCGAGCGCGTCGCGCAGGATCTCGAAGGTGACGCCGGTGATCTTGATGTCCATCTGCAGCGCCGTGATGCCGCGCTCGGTGCCGGCGACCTTGAAGTCCATGTCGCCGAGGTGGTCCTCGACGCCGGCGATGTCGGTCAGCACGATGTAGTCGTCGCCCTCCTTGATCAGGCCCATCGCGATTCCGGCGACGGGGCGCTTGATCGGCACGCCGGCGTCCATCAGCGACAGCGAGGAGCCGCAGACCGAGGCCATCGAGGAGGAGCCGTTTGACTCGAGGATGTCCGAGACGACGCGGATCGAGTAGGGGAACTCCTCGATCGAGGGCACCATCGGCGCGAGCGCCCGCTCGGCGAGCGCGCCGTGGCCGATGTCGCGGCGCTTGACGCCGCCCATGCGACCGGCTTCCCCGACCGAGAACGGCGGGAAGTTGTAGTGGTGCCAGTAGTACTTTTTCGTCTCCAGGCCGAGCGTGTCGAGGCGCATCTCCTCCTTCAGGGTGCCCATCGCGACGACGCTCAGCGCCTGCGTCTGCCCGCGCGTGAACAGCGCCGAGCCGTGCGTGCGCGGCGTCACGCCGACTTCGATCGAGATGTCGCGGATCTCGTTCTCCGAGCGCCCGTCGGGACGCTTCTTGTGGACGGCGATGCGCTCGCGGATGATCGACTTCTCGAGCTTGTCGAAGGCGAGCTGCACGGCGGCGCGACGCTCCTTGGCGGCGAGCAGCTGCGTCCTCGGAGGCGCCCTCGGCGCGCGGCCGGGGCGTAGCTGCTCGAGGATCGCCGCCTCGACGGCCTTGGTCGCGTCCTGGCGCTCGAGCTTGTCCTCGACCTGCGTGGCCGCGTCGAGCGCGGAGCCGTGGGAGGCGCGGATCTCGCTCGAGCAGCTTCTCGTCGACGGCGATCGTCTCGAAGACTTTCTTCTCCTTGCCGACTTTGGCGGCGAGGTCGCGCTGCAGCGCGCAGAGCTTCTTGATCTCGGCGTGGGCGATGTCGAGCGCGTCGAGGATCTCGGCCTCGGGGATCTCGTTGGCGCCGGCCTCGACCATCAGGATCGCCTCCTCGGTGCCGGCGACGATCAGGTCGAGGTCCGAGCGGGTTCTCGGCGTCGGCGAGCAGGTCGGGCTCGTTCGGGTTGACGACGAAGTTGCCGTCGATCTTGCCGATCCGCACCGCGCCGACGGGCGTCGGCAGCGGGATGTCGGAGATCATCAGCGCCGTCGAGGCGCCGTTCATCGCGAGGATGTCGTAGGGGTGCACGTGGTCGATCGACAGCGGGATCGCCACCAGCTGGGTGTCATAGCGCCATTCCTTGGGGAACAGCGGGCGGATCGGGCGGTCGATCATGCGCGCCGTGAGCGTGCCCTTCTCGCCGGGACGGCCCTCGCGCTTGAAGAACGAGCCGGGGATTTTGCCGGCTGCGTACATGCGCTCCTCGACGTCGACCGTCAGGGGCAGAAAGTCCACGTCGCGGAGGCTGCCTGCGACGGCGGTGCAGAGGACCATCGTGTCGCCCTGGCGGACGACGACGGCGCCGGAGGCCTGCTTGGCCATCCTGCCGGTCTCGAACGAGATCTCGCTGCCGGAAATCTCCACGGAGACCCGCGTAACTGCGTCACTACTCATATTCACTACCTTCCTGTTCCGCCCGTCGGTCGGCGGCCGTTTTTCTTTTCTCGATTCCGAACCCCACGAGCTTAGCGAACGCGCGCGGCGCGCCGGCGCTAGGCGTGGGCGGCGGGTGCTCAGGCCGAGCGCGCCGGCCACGTGGCGTCGACGCCCTCGCGCAGCAGCTTCAGCGCGGGCAGCTCGCCGGGCGAGGCGGCCTGATAGCTCCAGCGCACGACGCCGTCGGGGCCGACGATCACGAGCGCGCGCTCGGCGAAGCCGCCGGGGTGCAGGACGCCGAAGGCGGCGCACGTGGCGCCCTTGGGCTCGAAGTCCGAGAGCTGCTCGATCGAGACGCCGAGCTTCTCCCTGAAGGCCTTCTGCGACTCGCTCGCGTCGCAGGAGACGCCGTACAGCGTCACGCCGCGCTCGGCGAACTCGCCCAGCGCGCCCTCGTACAGCTGCAGCTGGTCGGTGCAGACCGGGCTGAAGGCGAACGGATAGAAGACGAGGACCGTGTAGCTGCCCCTGCGAGGTCGTCCTGCGTGAACTCCGCGCGGTCTTCGCGCGCGAGCCTGAACTGCGGGACGCGGCGTGCCGGGCGCGAGAACCGCTCACGGCGCCTACTTACCTACGGAGGCCGAGCTCTTTGATCAGGGCGCGGTAGCCGTCGAGGTCCTTGCGCTGCAGGTAGTCCAGGAAGCGGCGGCGGCGGCCGACGAGCATCAACAGGCCGCGGCGCGAGTGGTGGTCTTTGCTCTGCGCGCGCAGGTGCTCGGTCAGGTGGTTGATCCGCTCGGTGAGCAGCGCGACCTGCACCTGCGGTCGCGCCCGTGTCCTGCTCGTTGGCGCCGAACTTGGCTGCGATCTCGCGCTTGCGCTCTGTGGTTATCGCGGTCATGGGCCGAGACAAGGTAGCAGACGGGTAGTGCCCGACCGGTGCTCAATCGCTGCGACGCGCTCGGCGCGGCCGCTCGCCGGCGGCGAGCTCGCGCGTCTGCGCGACGTCGCGGTGCATCTGCTCGACGAGCGCCTCGGCCGTGTCGAAGCGGCGCTCGCCGCGCAGGCGCGCGAGGAAGTCGAGGCACAGCGGCTCGCCCGTAGAGGTCGCCGTCGAAGTCGAGCAGGTAGGCCTCGATCAGCTCGCCGCGGCCGGTCTGGAAGGTCGGGCGCACGCCGATCGAGACCGCCGCCGCGACACCGCCCGCGCCGAGCGGACCGTCGGCGCCGCGACGTCGCGAGGCAGGCGTACACGCCGTGCCCGGGGCAGGCGAAGTCGTCGTCGGGCACGAGGTTGGCCGTCGGGAAGCCCAGCTCGCGCCCGCGCTCGTCGCCGTGGGCGACCTCGCCGCAGAGCTGGAAGCGCGCGCCGAGCAGGCGGTTGGCCTCGGCCACGCTCGCCCGCCAGCACGAGCCCGCGGATGTGGCTGGAGGAGACGATCTCGCCGTCGACCTCGAGCAGCGGGTGCACGGTCGTCGCGAAGCGCCCGTCGGCCTGCAGCAGGCGCGGGTCGCCCTGCGCCTTGTGCCCGAAGCGGAAGTTCTCGCCGATCGCCACGCTGCGTGGCGCCGAGCGCGCCGACGAGCACGTCGTCGACGAACTCCGCCGCCGAGCGCTGGGCGAAGTCGGCGTCGAACGGGATCACGACCAGCTCGCGCCACGCCGAGCGAGGCGATCAGCTCGGCCTTGCGCGCCGGCGTCGTCAGCAGCTTGGGCGTGTGCTGCGGCGCGACGACCGAGACCGGGTGCGGGTCGAACGTGAGCACGGTGTCGGAGCCCGCGATCACCTCGCGGTGGCCGAGGTGCACGCCGTCGAACGTGCCGACCGCCACGCTGCGTCCCTCGCTGCGCTCGACGTCCGGCAGGCGGGTGACCTTCACGGCAGCAAAGCCTAGTGCGCCCTGCCCGCGGGCAGCATGGCCAGCGCGCGCTCGAGCTCGATCAGCGCCGGCTCGGTCCCAGCTGCGCCGCCGCGTCGCGCGGCGGCGGCGCGACGGCGTCCTCCACGCGAAACGGCCCGATCGCCGTGCGCCGGAGCTCCAGGCAGTAGGCGTCGCCGAGGTCGGCGATCAGCGAGCGCACGTACGTGCCCGAGCCGCATTCGATCTCGTAGCCGGCGCGTTCCAGCCCGGGATGCTCGGCGTCGGGCTCGCGCCAGCTCTGCTCGAAGCGGTGGACGGTGACGATCCGCTCGGGCATCTCGATCTGCTCGCCGCGCCGCGCGCGCTTGTAGGCGCGCTCGCCGTCGATCTTCACCGCCGAGTGGGCCGGCGGGCGCTGGCGCACCTCGCCCGTCGGCAGCGGCGGCGGATCGGGCGGCAGGCGCCCGGTCTGCGTGATCTCGCCCTCGGTGTCGCCGGTGGTCGAGACGGCGCCGAGCTGGGCGACCGTCTCGTAGCGCTTGGGCAGCGCCATCAGCCGGTGCTGGGACTTCGTCGCGCGCCCGACGAGCACGAGCAGCAGCCCCGTCGCGAACGGGTCGAGCGTGCCCGCGTGACCCGTGCGCGCGCCCGCGACGCACGGCGCACCCTGCGCGACGACGTCGTGCGAGGTGATCCCGGCCGGCTTGTCGATCAGCAGCACGCCGTCGATCATCTGATCATCATCAAAAAAATATGGAGCCGACCCGCGCGGAGTCGCCCGCGCCGCTCAGGCGAGCGCTCGGCGCCGCGTGTCCGCCGTGTTGGCGTGCAGCTGGGCCGCGACCGCCGGGCGCAGGAACGCGATCAGCTCCTCCAGCGGCAGCGTCGTCGAGAAGCCCGCCGCGCGACGGTGCCCGCCGCCCCCCTGTTCGCGCGCGATCACCGAGACGTCGACCTCGTCGTCGGTCGCGCGCAGCGAGACTTTGCGCAGGCCACGCGCTCGGCGCCGGTCAGCTCGCGCACGAACACGGCGACCTTCGTGCCCCGCACCGCGCGCAGCTGGTCGACGATCCCCTCTGAGTAGTGTTCCTCGGCCTCGATCCGCTCGAAGTCCTCGGCGCTCAGCGCCGCCAGCGTCAGCTCGCCGTCGTCGAAGCGCTGCAGGTGCCCCGAGCGCGAGCGCCATCAGCGTCAGCTTCTGCACCGGCATCTCCTCGTACAGCCGGCGATAGACGTCGGCCACGTCGACGCCGGCCTCGATCAGCTCGGCCGCCATCAGATGCGCGCGCGGGCCCGTGTTCTCGTACATGAAGCGCCCGGTGTCGGTGATCAGGCCGACGTACAGCGCCTGCGCGGCGACCGGCGTCGGCTGCTGCTCCAGGCCGTGCATCAGATCCCACACGATCTCCGCCGTGCACGAGGCGTCGGGCACGACGTGGTTGAGCGTGCCGAAGCGCGTGTTGTCGTGGTGGTGGTCGATGTTCAGCAGGTGCGCGCCGTCGCGCAGCACGCCGCCGAGTTGCGGTCGATGTTGCCGCAGTCCAGGAACACGACCGTGCGCTCGGCGATGTCCGGCGGCGGCGCGTGGATCGCCGCGTCGAGCACGAAGACGTCGTACTCCTACGGCAGCGGCAGGTCGTCCGGCGAGACATACATGACCGAGTCCTTGCCGAGCGACTGCAGCAGCTCCTGCATCGCCACCAGCGAGCCGAGCGCGTCGCCGTCGGGGTGCTCGTGCGTGGCCAGCGCGAAGTGCTCGTCGTCGCGGATCCGCGCGAGCACCTGCTCGCGCGTGCTCGCCACCGTCTGCACGCCGCTCACGCCGGGCCGATCTCGTCGAGGATCTGCTCGACGCGCAGCGCCCGGTCGGTCGTGTCGTCGTAGGCGAACTCGAGCGTCGGCGTGCGCTTCAGGCGCAGCTCCGCCGCCACGCGTCCCTGGAGGAAGCCGTGGGCGTGGCGCAGCCCCGCGAGCGTGGCCTCGCGCTGCTCGGGCTCGGAGGGCCCGCCGTCCTCGCCGAGCACGCTCACGTAGACGCGCGCATGGCGCAGATCGGGGCTTGTCCTTACGTCGGTCACCGTTGTGAATCCCACCCGTGGGTCCTTCAGATCCGCCTGCGACCGTGTCGCCAATCACCTGGCGAATCGCCTCGTCGACTCGACGCATGCGTCCTGTGCTCATCCTACTCACCTACCTCCGCCGCGAAGAAGCGCTGACCGATTTCTCTCACGCCGCTGCGAGCGGCGCGCAATCCATGGTGCCGCACTCGGCGCCCGTGCCTGGGCGAGCCGGCCGCCTAGGCCGAGAGCTCGCGTTCCTGCAGGCGCGTCTCGTAGGTCTCGAGCACGTCGCCCTCGCGCAGGTCCTGGAAGTTGGCGAGCACGATGCCGCACTCGAAGCCGCTCGTGACCTCGCGCGCGTCGTCGTTGAAGCGGCGCAGGCTCTCGATCGTCGTGTCGTAGATCACCGTGCCCTCGCGCACGACGCGCGCTTTGGCGCCGCGCGTGACCTTGCCCTCGGTGACGAACGAGCCCGCGATGACGCCGATTTTCGAGGCGCGGAACAGCTGGCGCACCTCCGCCTGGCCGAGCGCCGTCTCGACCTCGGCCGGCTCGAGCATGCCCTGCATCGCCGCGCGCAGCTCGTCGATCGCGCGGTAGATCACCGCGTAGGAGCGGATCTCCACGCCCTCGCGCTCGGCGATCTGGCGCGCGTCTCCGACCGGGCGCACGTTGAACGCCGAGGATCACGCCTTCCGAGGCCGCCGCGAGCATCACGTCGGACTCGTTGATCCCGCCGACGCCGCGGTGGATGATGTTGACCGCGACCTCCTGCTGCGGCAGCTTGGCGATCTCGTCCTCGAGCGCCTCCAGCGAGCCGGCCACGTCGGCCTTGACGACGAGGCTGAGCTCCTTGACCGTGCCCTCCTGGGCGAGCTTGAACACGTCCTCGAGCGAGACCTTGCGCCCGGAGCGGCGCGCGAGCGCCTCCGTCTTCAGGCGGTTGGCGCGCTCGCCCGCGAGCTGGCGGGCGCGGCGCTCGTTCTCGACCACGCGCACGATCTCGCCCGCCTCGGGCACGCCGTCGAAGCCGAGCACCTCGACCGGCTGCCCGGGCGTCGCGCGCTTGAGCTTGGTGCCCATGAAGTCGTGCATCGCGCGCACGCGCCCGAAGTGGGCGCCCGCGACGAGCGCGTCGCCGACGCGCAGCGTGCCGCGCTGGATCAGCACCGTCACGACCGGGCCGCGGCCCGGGTCGAGCTTGGACTCGATCACCGTGCCCGACGCCTCCGCTTTGCTGTTGGCCTTCAGCTCCTCGAGGTCCGTGACGACCTGGATCGTGTCGAGCAGCCCGTCGAGGCCCTGGTGGGTCTTCGCGCTGACGTCGACGAACTCGATCTCGCCGCCCCACTCGGCCGGCTGCAAGCCGTGCTGGGTCATCTCCGTGCGCACGCGCTCGGGCTGTGCGCCCTCCTTGTCGATCTTGTTGACCGCCACGATGATCGGCACCTCGCGCGGCGCGCGCGTGGTCGATCGCCTCCTCGGTCTGCGGCTTCACGCCGTCGTCGGCAGCGACCACGATCACCGCGAGGTCGGTCACGCTCGCGCCGCGGGCGCGCATCGCCGTGAACGCCTCGTGGCCCGGCGTGTCGAGGAAGGTGATCTCCTTCTCGCCGTGGTGCACCTGGTAGGCGCCGATGTGCTGGGTGATGCCGCCAGCCTCGCCCGCCGCCACCTCGGTCGTGCGGATCGCGTCCAGCAGCGAGGTCTTGCCGTGGTCGACGTGGCCCATGATCGTGACCACCGGCGGGCGTTCGACCATGTCCTCCTCGGCGTCCTCGAAGGTCGGCTCGACCTCGACGTCGTCCGCCGCGTGGACGATCTCGATCTTCTTGTCGAACTCGTCCGCGAGCACCTGGATCGCCTCGTCGGAGAGCGTCTGCGTGAGCGTCGCCATCTCGCCGAGCGTCATCAGCTTCTTGATGATCTCCGGGCACCGGCACGCCGAGGTACTCGGCGACGTCCTTGACCGTCGAGCCCGAGTTGACGCGGATGTCGTCCGTCGCCTCCATCGCCGCGTTGTCGATCGGCGCGATCGTCTCGTCGTAGGTGCCGCGACGGCGCCGGCCACGGCGCGGGCGCCGCTGCGGCTGGTTGGCCGGGCCGCCCTGCTGGCGGCGCGAGGCCTGCGAGTCGATCACCACGCGGCGCCGTCCACCCGGGCCGATGTCGCCCGGCGTGCGCTCGCCCGTGCGCGAGTCGCGCGTCGGGCGCACGCGATCGCCGCCCGCCGGGGCAGGCTGGCCCGCGGCCGGCGCACCAGGCGCGGCGGTGCGGCTCACCCGCAGCGGCCGGCGCGCTCGGCGGCGCCGTTGCAGTCGATGCGGCCGGAGCTGCTGGCGCGGCCGGCGCGGCGGCGGGTTTCGCCGGCGCAGCCGGCGCGGCGGCCGCCTTGGCGGGGGCGGGCGCGGCCGCGCTCGGCTCCGAGGGACCCTTCGCGGCCGGCGGCGCGCTCGGCGCGGCGGGCTTGTCCTTCGCGGCGGCGGCCTTCGCCGGTGCAGGCTTGGCCGCCGTGGCGCCCTTGCTCGCGGCGGCCGGATCGGCGCCGTTGGTCGCCGCGGGGGCACCGACGCCCAGCGCCTTCAGCGCGAGCGTCTCCTCGACCGAGGACGCTGCGACCTTGGCCTCGATTCCGGCAGCCTTCAGCTTCTCCAGCAGCTCTTTGCTGGAGAGGCCTTGCTCCTTGGCGATTTCGTGTACGCGCTTCTTGCTCATCGGCTCACCGATTCTACGAGCTTGGAGTCATTCAGCACTAGCCCGCCGGGAAGCGCACGGCGCAGGGCGCGCGCGATCGCGCCGCGGCGCTCGGCCTCTTGCAGGCAGCGCTCATCCGGGTGCGCGCCGTCGCCGGCGCGGCACAGATAGGCGCCGCGCCCGGGCATCCGCGCGAGCGGATCGGCGACGGCGTGCGTGCGGCGCGAGGCTTCCGCGTTCACCGCCGCGATACGCAGCAGCTCCGACTTCGGCGCGATCCGTCCACAGCCGACGCAACGGCGTCGGGGAACGTGAACGCGCTATGTCGCCTGCTCCTCGGCGGCCGTCTCCGTGGCCTGGTCGGGAACACTCGGCTCGATGACCTCTTCGGCCCCCTCGGCGGGCACCTCGACGGCGACCTCCTCGACGGCGACTCGGCCGCTGCGTCGGGCTCGGACGGAGCGCCGTTGCTCGAACCGCCGTCGCCGTTCAGATCGGCGACGTTGTCGCTGTCGATGTTCGCCAGCGCCTGGTGGCTCTCGATGCCGCAGTAGCGCGAGTCGGGCAGCGACGCGTTCGGGCAGCGGCGGCCGTTCGAGAGGACCGCGGCGCAGCGTCCCTGCACCTCCTCCTCCTCGTAGCCGTGCTCGGCCTCCTCGGCGGCGAACTCGGTCTCCGAGCGGATGTCGACGCGCCAGCCGGTCAGCCGCGCCGCCAGGCGCGCGTTCTGGCCCTCGCGGCCGATCGCCAGCGAGAGCTGGTCGTCGGGCACGATCACGGTCGCCTGCTTGGCGTCGTCGTCGACCAGCACCTCGCGCACGCGCGCCGGCGACAGCGCCTTGGCGACGAAGCGGGCGGGCTCGTCGTTGTAGGGGATGATGTCGATCTTCTCGCCGCGCAGCTCGGAGACGACCATGCGCACGCGCGAGCCGCGCGGGCCGACGCACGCGCCGACCGGGTCGACGCCGTCGGCGTGCGAGATGACGGCGATCTTCGAGCGGTAGCCGGGCTCGCGGGCGACGTTGGCGATCTCCACGAGGCCGTCGGCGATCTCCGGGACCTCGAGCTCGAACAGCTTCTTGATCAGCTCCGGGTCGCGCCGGGAGACGATGATCGCCGGACCCTTGGTCGACGGCGAGACCTCCTTGATCACGGCCTTGATCCGCTGGGAGTGGTCGTAGCGCTCGCCCTCGACCTGCTCGGACTTCGGCAGCAGCGCCTCGACGCGTTCGCGCAGCTGCACGAGCGTGTAGCGCGAGTCCGACTGCTGCACGATGCCGGTGATCAGCTCGCCGACGCGGTCGCGGTACTCCTCGAACATCATGTCGCGCTCGGCCTCGCGGATGCGCTGCAGGATCACCTGCTTGGCGGTCTGCGCGGCGATCCGCCCGAAGTCGTCGGGCGTGACGTCGCGTTCGTCGATCTGGTCGCGATACTCGGCGAACTTGGCCGGGTCGATTTCCGGGTCCTCCGGTTCGCGCATCTCGCCCGTCTCGGGGTCGACCGTCGTTTCCTCGTCGATCGTCTCGACGATCAGGTGCGCCTCCAGGCGCTCCGGGATGATCAGTTCGATCACGCGGAAGTCGGCCGTCTCGCGGTCCATTTCGACGCGCGCGTACTTGGCCGAGCCGGGCTGCTTCTTGTAGGCGGAGAGCAGCGCGTCCTCGAGCGCGATCATCAGCTTCTCTGGCTCGATTCCCTTCTCGCGCGCGAGCGCGTGCATTGCCTCAAGGATTTCGCGTGACATGAGTGGTTACTCCTCGACGAGGTTGGATCGGCGGATCTCCGAGTAGGGGATCGCGACGACGCCCCCGTCGGCGGCGATCGTGACCTCCTCCTCGGAGGCGCCGACGAGCTCGCCGGTGAAGCTCTTGGCGGCCCTGCGCGGACTCCTGGGACTGGTGCGCGACGGGACGTGGATGACGCGTGCGCACGCGCGCGCGGCGCCCGACGAAGCGGCGGAAGTGCGCGGGCTTGGTCAGCGGCCGCTCGCTGCCGGGCGAGGAGACCTCGAGCGAGTAGCGCTCGCGCAGATCGGTCAGCTGCTGGGTCACGCGCTCGCACAGCTCGAGCGTGACGCCGTCGGGATGGTCGATGAACACGCGCAGCGAGCGCGCCGCCGAGAACCTCGGCGAGCAGCACCTCGACGTCGGGCTCGCTGAGCGCGAGTCGTCGCTCGATATCCGCCTGAATGGGTGTCATCAAATTGCTCCTTTACGCAAAAAAAGCGGGCGTGCGCCCACTTTCGGTGCTGCAGCCGACGCCCACGCGCCGGTTCGAAAGTTCTCGATCGAGCATAGCATCGGGCCGCTCGCGCCGAGCAGCTTTCCCTGCAAGGGGCGCGATCCCGACGCCCGGATCGCGGGCCGGCGTGGCGCTCTAGGAGCGTGCCGCGTCGCGCCGCGCGCGGTCGCGGTACTTGCGGTAGTCCTCGCGCTCGGGGCGCAGCGAGCAGGCCAGCGCCAGCGGCTGGCGCGCCTCGCGATGGCGCCCGAGCAGCTGCATCGAGCGGCCCAGGCAGAACAGCGCGTAGTCGTTCGTCGGCGTGTTCTGCGACGACCGCCTCGAACTCCGCCGCGGCGCCCTCGTAGCGCTGCGCGTGGAACAGCGCGCGGCCGAGCGCCTCGCGGATCGAGGCCTTCTCGGGCTCGAGGTCGCGGGCTTTGCTCAGCGGGACGATCGCCGCCTGGTAGTCGCCGTGGTCGAGCAGCTCGTTGCCGCGCTGGTAGAGGTCGTAGACGCTCTCCATGCGCCGCCATTTTAACGAGCGTCGCGCAGCTTCCAGACGGCGTCGAGGATCTGCCTCGGCGACCTGCGACTTGGGCGCGCGGCGCGATCTCGATCGTCGCGGCATCCTCGCCGTGGCCGTTGCCGCCGGCCGCGATGATCGTGACCTCGTTGTCGTCCGCGTCGAAGCCGATGTCGCGACGCGAGATGTCGTTGACGACGATCGCGTCGAGACCCTTCTGCACGAGCTTGCCCGTGCCGAGCTCGACCGCGCTCTGCGCCGTGCTCGGCGGCGAAGCCGACGAGCGTCTGGCCGGGGCGGCGCTGCTCGGACGAGCCCTGCGAGCACGTCGGTGGTCGCCTCGAGCTCGAGCGAGATGCCGCTCTGCCCGGCCTTCTTGATCTTGTCCTCGCGCGGCGCGGCCGGGCGGAAGTCGGCGACGGCGGCCGCCATCAGCAGCACGTCGCTGTTCGGGAACTCCGCTGGCAGGCGTGCTCGAGCTCGGCCGCCGTCGTCACCGGTACGCGCACGATCTCAGGGCTGCTCGGCAGCGCGACGTTGGCCGCGACGAGCGTGACCTGCGCGCCGCGCGCGCGGGCGGCCTCGGCCAGCGCGAGGCCCATGCGCCCCGACGAGCTGTTGCCGAGGAAGCGCACGCTGTCGATCGGCTCGCGCGTGCCGCCGGCCGTGACGAGCACGCGCAGGCCCGCTCCAGTCGGCGCCGGGCGCCGGCCCGTCGCCGTTGAGGTGTGCGGCGCTGAAGCGGAGCGCGCCGGCGTGGCGCCCGCGTCGGCGCCGGGCCGGCCCCCGCGCCGGACAGCGCCGCCTCGCACGCGGCAAGCAGCTCGGCCGGCTCGGCCAGCCTGCCCACGCCCTGCTCGCCCTTGGAGGCGAGGCGCCCGACGCCGGGCTCGACGATCTGCACGCCGCGCTCGCGCAGCGTCTGCACGTTGGCCTGCGTCGCCGCGTGCTCGTACATGTGGTTGTTCATCGCCGGCGCGACGATCACCGGGCAGGTCGCGGCGAGCGCGCAGCTGCTCAGCAGGTTCTCGGCGAGGCCGTGCGCGAGCTTGGCGATCGTGTTGGCCGAGGCCGGCGCGATCAGGTACACGTCGGCGTTGGCCACCAGCTCCAGGTGGCTGAGCGGCTCGTGCTCGGGCGGCGCTTCGCCGGGAAAGGCGCCGCGCGCCGGGTCGCGCTCGAACTCGCTGACGAGCACCGGCGCGCCGGTCAGCGCCGCGAACGACGCCTCCCCGACGAACCGCGGCTGGTCGGCGTCTGCACCACGCGCACCGCGTGGCCGGCCTCCGTGGCCAGGCGCACCAGCTCGAGCGCCTTGTAGGCGGCGATGCCGCCGCTAACGCCGAGCAGGATGCGCGCCATCCTACGTTGTAGAGCTACTTGCCGCCGCTGGCAAGCGATGGAGCGCGCGTTGCGCCTGACGGCTACCGGTAGTGGTACTTGATCTTGCCGGCTGCGACCTCCTCGAGGGCGATCGTCAGGTAGTTCTTCGAGCCGGTCTCGACCATCGGCGGCGGGAACTCGTCGAACGTGCCCTCGCCGAGGTTGTGGTAGTAGCTGTTGATCTGGCGCGCGCGCTTGGCGGAGACGACGACGCTCGCGTAGTTGGAGTCGACGTTGTCGAGCAGACGGTCGATTCGGGGGGAGATCACGTTGCTGATGCCTTTCCTCGGGGACGTTCAAGTGTAGAGGGCCGAGCGCCGAGCGCCGGTGGCCGTCCCGATCGCACCGGGCCGGGCGATCGCTCAGTCGAGCTCGCCCGCGACGATCGCCGATGAGCTGCGCGAGCGCGTCTTCGAGCCGGTCGTTGACGACGACGTGGCCGAACTCGGGCTGGGCGGCGAGCTCTTCCTCGGCCACCTGCAGGCGCCGCTCGACCTCCTCGGCGTCGTCGGTGCCGCGGCCGATCAGCCGCGTGCGCAGCGCCTCCAGCGAGGGCGGCGCGATGAACACCTGGACCGCCTCGGGCATCGCCGCGCGGACCTGGCGCGCGCCCTGCACCTCGATCTCGAGCACGACCGGCGTGCCCGCCTGCACGCGCGCCTCGAGCTCCGAGCGCAGGGTGCCGTAGCTGCGGCCGGCGTAGTCGGCGTGCTCGACGAAGTCGCCCGCCTCGACCCGCCGGTCGAACTCCTCGCGCGTGAGGAAGTGGTAGTCGACGCCGTCCTGCTCGCCCGGCCGCGGCGCGCGCGTCGTCGCCGAGACCGACAGCTCGAGCTCGGGCCAGGCGCTCCATCAGCCCGCGGATCAGCGTCCCCTTGCCGACCCCCGACGGCCCAGTGATGACGAACACGCGTGCCACGGCGGGCAACCCTAATGCCGCGGGCGGGGGAAGCGGTTGCCTAGCGGCGTGAGCAGCGAGACGAGCTCGGTGCGCTGGCGCTCTGAGAGCCCGCCGATCGTCTTGCTCGGCGCGATCCGGCAGTGGGCGAGGATCTTGTTGACCTTCACGCGCCCGTACTTCGGCACGGCGAGCAGCATGTCGAAGACCTTCGCGGTCTCCACGTACTCGGGCGGATTCAGCAGCAGCGAGTGGATCGAGAGGCGTCCCGCCTTGAGGTCGCGCTTGAGCTGGGCGCGCTTGATGCGGATCTGGTTGGCCCTTGCGAGCGCGTCCATTCGCTGGTTGAGGGATCGCTCTGGGGCCATCGATGTGCTTGGAGGACGTCGTGCTGGTCGCCGTCGCCATGGGCGGCGAGTCTACACACCAACGGCCCCGATCAAGACAAACGTCCCTAATTCATCTGAACCTCAACTTGAGGTGCAGGGGCATCGAGCCTGCTGGACGGTAGCGGGGCGAGTTTGCAGGTCTTTTTACATCTTTTAAACGCCCGCTCGTTGCGAAACTTTGCGTGAGAACCGGCACTTGATGGGATATCGCCGCTTCTCCGCTTGACTTATGCGGCGAGCTCGCGTGCGATCGCGCCGGCCACCGTCGGATCGCGAAAGCTCTCGCTGCCGACGGCCACCAGCGTCGCGCCCGCATCGAGCAGATCTCGTGCGTGCGCCGCCCGCTGAACACCCCCCATCCCGATCACGGGAACGCCACGCTGCGCGCCACGGCTGCGACCTGCGCGAGCGCGACGACGCGGATCGCCGGTCCCGAGAGCCCTCCGGTGCCGCCGCCGAGCCACGGCGCCTCCGCCCGGCGCGAGCGCCATCGCGCGCAGCGTGTTGATCAGCGAGACCGCGTCCGCGCCGGCGGCCTCGGCGGCCTGCGCGCAGGCCGGGACGTCGGCGGTGTTCGGCGTCAGCTTGACGATCAGCGGCTTGCGCGTGTGCTCGCGGCAGATCGCGCACGACCTGCTCGAGCTGGCGTGGGTCGGCGCCGATGTCGAGGCCCGTCTTGACGTTCGGGCACGACACGTTCAGCTCGATCGCGGCGATCTCCGCACGCTGCTCGCACGCCGCCACGAGCTTCGCGAGCTCCTCACCGGTCGAGCCCATCACGTTCGTGATCAGCGGCACCGGCGCACCGTCCGAGCCCCGGCCTCGGCGAGCAGCTCGGCCAGCTGCGGCAGGTCCTCGGCGAGGTAGCCGTCGAGCCCCTTGTTGGGCAGGCCGATCGAGTTGATCATCCCCCCCGCCGTCTCCCACAGCCGCGGCGGCGGGTTGCCCGCGCGCGGCTGCAGCGTGATCGTCTTCGAGACGTACGCCGCGAACGGGAACTCGCGCGCCGAGCGCCGCGCCGAACACGCGCCGCGCGGCGATCGCGTCGAACGTGCCCGAGCCGTTGATCACGCGGTGGGCGAGGCGCAGGCCGCAGAACTCGATCATCGCGCGGCGCCCCGGCGTGGGCATCGACGTGCTCGAGCTCGGCCGCGTCGATCACCGGGCCGTCGACGCACACGCGCAGGTAGCCGCCGCCGCGCTTGGGCACGGCGCAGCCGAAGCACGCGCCGAAGCCGCAGGCCATCCCCGCCTCGAGCGCGAGCTGAGCCGGCACGTCGCGCGTCGTGCACATCGCCGCGCACCGCCTCGAGCATCGGCGCCGGCCCGCACGCGTAGACCTGTGCGCGCGAGTCGCGGTACGAGCTCCTTCGAGAGCAGCTCCGTGAGCAGCCCGTGATGACCGACCGAGCCGTCGTCGGTCGCCACCTGCGCGCCGTGCAGCAGCGCCGCGCCCTCGGCGCGTGCGGCGTCGCGGAAGCCGAGCAGCACGGTGACCTCGCGTTCGGCCGTCCGCCTCCAGCGCGTCCTGCAGGATCGCCAGCGGCGCGATGCCGACGCCGCCGCCGACGAGGATCGCGCGCCGGCGCTCGGCCGGCGGCCGAAAGCCCTTGCCGAGCGGGCCGAGCGCCCACAGCCCCTCGCCCTCGCGCAGCTCGCACAGCCGCTTCGTGCCCGGACCAACGTCCTCGAGCAGGAAGTGCGACTCGCCGACGCGCCGGCGCGCGATCGAGAAGGCGCGCGCCAGATACGGGCGCTCGTCCTGGCCCCCGCCCCAGCGCTCGGCTGCGGCGATCATCGCGAACTGCCCAGGGCGCGGCTCGGGTGTCTCGACGTCGGCCACGCGCAGCACGCGGTAGGCGCCGAGCTCCTCCACGCCGAGCACCGTCAAGAGGCGGCGCTGCAGCGGCGCGGGGGCCGCGGCCCAGTCGCTCACGCCGCAGGGACTCCGCGGTCGGCTTCGCGCCGCTCGCCCTGGCGGCGCTCCGGCCGGGACTCGGCGCCGCGTACGCCGTGCAGCTCCTGCACGCACAGCACCTCCGGCGCCCCCTCGCGCCGGGCGCTGGCGATCGCGCGCGCCGCCGAGCCGCCGGCGGCGACGGTCGTCAGGCAGGGAATCCCGTGCCTGATCGCGGCGCGGCGGATCTCATAGCCGTCGGTGCGCGCGCCCACGCCGGTGGGCGTGTTGATCACGAGGTCGACGTCGCCGCGCTCGATCCAGTCGACCACGTGCGGCGAGCCCTCGCCGATCTTGTTGATCCGTCTGGCCGGCACGCCCAAACGCTCGATCGCTTCGGCCGTGCCGCCGGTGGCGATGATCTGAAAGCCGCTGTCGTGCAGGCTCTGCGCGACCCACGAGGCGGCGACCTTGTCGGAGTCGGTGACCGTGATGAACGCCGTGCCCTTGCTCGGCAGCGGCACCCCGGCGGCCGCCTGCGCCTTGGCGAAGGCCGTCGGGAAGTCGCGCGCGATCCCCATCACCTCGCCGGTCGAGCGCATCTCGGGGCCGAGCAGCGCGTCTGAGCCCTCGAAGCGGTCGAACGGCAGCACGGCCTCCTTGACGGAGACGTGCTCGCCGAAGCCGAGCCCTTCGCGGTCGCGCGGCAGCTCCAGCTCGGCGATCGACTCGCCGAGCATGATCCGGCAGGCGAGCTTGGCCAGCGGCAGGCCGACCGCCTTGGAGACGAACGGCACCGTGCGCGAGGCGCGCGGGTTGGCCTCGATCACGTACAGCTCGCCCGCGTGCACGGCGTACTGGACGTTGATCAGCCCGACGACGCCGATCTCCAGCGCCAGCTCGCGCGTGGCCGTGCGGATCTGCTCGAGCATCTCCTCGCCGAGCGAGTGCGGCGGCAGCACGCAGGCGCTGTCGCCCGAGTGGATGCCGGCCTCCTCGACGTGCTGCATGATCCCGCCGATCCACGCCTCGCGCCCGTCGCACAGCGCGTCGACGTCGACCTCGGTGGCGTTCTCCAGGAAGCGATCGAGGAAGATCTCGGCCTGCTGGCCCGGCAGGTCCTCGGCGGCGCTCACGCCCTGGCGCTCGAGGTAGTCGGCCAAGCCCTCGCGCGAGTAGACGATCTCCATCGCGCGCCCGCCGAGCACGTATGACGGCCTGACGAGCAGCGGGATAGCCGACGTCGCCGGCGCAGTCCAGCGCCTGCGCGACCGAGCGCGCGGTGGCATACGGCGGCGCTTTGTAGCCGAGGCGCTCGAGCAGCGCGCCGAACTGGCCGCGGTCCTCGGCCAAGTCGATCGCCTGCACGCTCGTGCCGAGCAGCGGCACGCCCGCCGCCTCCAGGCCGGCCGCGAGCTTCAGCGGCGTCTGCCCGCCGAACTGCAGGATCAGCCCCTGCGGCTGCTCGGCTTCGACGACCGCGAGCACGTGCTCGAGCGTGAGCGGCTCGAAGTACAGGCGGTCGGAGGTGTCGTAGTCGGTCGAGACCGTCTCGGGGTTGCAGTTGATCATCACCGCCTCCATGCCGGAGTCGCGCACGGTCATCGCGGCGTGCACGCAGCAGTAGTCGAACTCGATCCCCTGGCCGATGCGGTTGGGGCCGGAGCCGAGGATCACGATCGAGGAGCGCCTGGGCCCGCCGCCGCCGCTGGCGTGCTCGGAGCGGCTCACCTCGCTGCGCGCGGCGCGCTCCCAGCCGGAGTAGAAGTAGGGCGTGCGCGCCGGGAACTCGGCCGCGCACGTGTCGACCGACATGAACGAGCGCTCGCCGGCGAACGGCGCCTCTGGATCGAGCGCGAGCGCCTGCAGCTCGGCGAGGAACCAGCGGTCGATCTTGGTCGGCTCGTGCACGGCCTCGACGCTCGCGCCGCGGCGCAGCAGCTCGAGCACGAGCTCGTAGCGATCGGGGCCCGGGCGCTCCAGGCGCCTGAGCAGCTCCTGCTCGGCTGAGGTCCGCGACGACGGGCGGCTTGTCGAGCTCGCGCGAGACGAGCGCCTTTGCGAAGGCCTGCTGGAAGGTGCGCCCGATCGCCATCGTCTCCCCGACCGACTTCATGTGCGTCGAGAGCACCGGGTCTGAGCCGGGGAACTTCTCGAAGGCGAAGCGCGGCCACTTGACGACGACGTAGTCGATCGTCGGCTCGAAGCAGGCCGGCGTGACGCCGGTGATGTCGTTGTCGATCTCCTCCAGCAGATAGCCGACGGCCAGGCGCGCGGCGATCTTCGCGATCGGGAAGCCGGTCGCCTTGGAGGCGAGCGCCGAGGAGCGCGAGACGCGCGGGTTCATCTCGATCACGAGGATCTCTTCGGTCTCGGCGTTGACGGCGAACTGCACGTTCGAGCCGCCCGTCTCGACGCCGACGGCGCGGATCACGGTCAGCGCCTGGTCGCGCAGCTGCTGGTAGAGGTGGTCGGTAAGCGTCTGCTGCGGCGCGACCGTGACCGAGTCGCCCGTGTGCACCCCCATCGGGTCGACGTTCTCGATCGAGCAGACGATCACGACGTTGTCGGCCCTGTCGCGCATCACCTCGAGCTCGAACTCGCCCCAGCCGATCACGGACTCGTCGAGCAGCACCTGGGAGATCGGCGAGGCCTCGATCCCGGCTGCGACGATCGCCTCGAACTCCTCGTTCGTGCGCGCGATCCCGCCGCCGCGCCCGCCGAGCGTGAAGGCGGGGCGCACGACACACGGCAAGCCGACCTCGGCAGCCGCGGCCTGCGCCTGCTCGAGCGATGTGGCGATCGCGCTCTTGGGCATGCGCAGCCCGGCCTTGGCCATCGCCTCGCCGAACAGCTCGCGGTCCTCGGCGCAGGCGATCGCCTCGTAGTTGGCGCCGATCAGCTCGACGCCGTACTTCTCAAGGGTGCCGTCGTCGTGCAGCGCCTTGGCGAGGTTCAGCGCGGTCTGCCCGCCGAGCGTGCCGAGCAGCGCGTCGGGGCGCTCGCGCTCGATCACCTGCGTGACGGGACCGGGCAGCAGCGGCTCGATGTATGTCGCCTCGGCGAACTCGGGATCGGTCATGATCGTCGCCGGGTTGGAGTTGACGAGCACGACCTCATAGCCCTCCTCGCGCAGCACCTTGCAGGCCTGCACGCCGGAGTAGTCGAACTCGGCGGCCTGCCCGATCACGATCGGCCCGGAGCCGAGGATCAGGATCTTGTGGATGTCATCGCGCCTGGGCATCGCGCTACGCGGCCTCGGCGATGCGCTGCAGGAAGCGGTCGAACAGGTACAGCGAGTCGTGCGGGCCGGGGCCGGCCTCGGGGTGGTACTGCACGGTGCCGCCGGGCACGTCGAGCAGCTCGAGCCCCTCGACGGTGCGGTCGTAGAGGTTCACGTGCGAGAGCGCGGCCGCGCCGAAGTCGGTCTCCCAGCGCACCGGCTCGTCGGCGTCGATCGTGCGTGCGCCGCCGGGGCCGACGGCGGCGAAGCCGTGGTTCTGCGAGGTGATCTCGACCTTGCCCGTCTGCAGGTCCTTGACGGGGTGGTTGGCGCCGCGGTGGCCGAAGGGCAGCTTGAACGTGTCGAGGCCGACGGCGCGGCACAGCAGCTGATGGCCGAGGCAGATCCCCCACACGGGCTTCTTGCCGACGATCGCGCGCACAGTCTCGACGACGTAGCCGAGCGCCGCGGGGTCGCCGGGGCCGTTGGCGAGGAAGACGGCGTCGGGTTCCTCGGCGAGCAGCTCCTCGGGGCCCGACGTGCAGGGATGCAGCGAGACGCGCGCGCCGCGCTGGACGAGCTCGCGCACCATCGAGGCCTTGATGCCCGTGTCGATCACGGCGATCCGTGGCCCTGAGCCGTCCTGGCCGTGGCGGCTGACTTCTTTGGGCGTGACCACGGAAGCGAGATCCTGGCCTGCCATCGGAGGCTCGGCCTCGATCAGCTCACGCGCGTCCGCAGGCCCGATGCTCGCGGGGAACACGCCCCCACGCATCGCGCCAGCGTCGCGGATATGCCGCACGAGCGCGCGCGTGTCGATGCCCGAGATGGCGCTGACGCCGCAGTCGCTCAGCCAGTCCAGCCAGCCGCGCTCGGCGGTCGGCGCGTCCTCGCGGTTGCACGCCTCGCGCATGATCGCGGCGCGCGCCCACGGGCGCTCTGACTCCATCGCAGCGGAGCTGACGCCGTAGTTGCCGATGTGCGGGTAGGTGAACGTGATCAGCTGCCCGGCGAAGGAGGGGTCGGTCATCGACTCCTGGTAGCCGGACATGCCGGTCGTGAACACGACCTCGCCGACGGCCGGCGCCTCGGCGCCGCACCATTCCCCGTCGAAGCGCGTGCCGTCCTCGAGCAGGACATATCCATCCTCGAACCGGCTCACAGGATCAACTTCTGCACTTCCTTGAACTCCGGCGTGCCGGCCCGCTCGAGCAGCTCGAACAGCGCGCTCTCGACGGTGCTGACCACTGCACCGGCGCGCTCCAGGCGCTCGAGGCCGCGTTCGTAGTCGAGTGTGTGGCGCGAGCCGACGGCGTCGGCGGGCACGTGCACTTCGACGCCTTTGCCGAGCAGGTCGTGCACGGTCTGCGAGACGCACACGTGCGTCTCGATGCCGCAGACGATCGCCTGCTCGCGACCTTTCAGATCGAAGCCGTCGGCGCGGGCGGCGGAGAAGACGGTCTTCTCGATCATCATCTCCTTCCCCTCCTCGATCTCGAGCTCGGGCGCGGTCGGGCCGAGACCTTTCGGATACTGCTCGCTGACGAGGGCCGGCATCTGCAGGATGCGAGCTCCGGCAAGCAGCCGCCGGCAGGACTCGGCGACATCGGCGAAGGATGCGTAAGGGCGAAAGCCCTCCTGCACGTCGACGACGAGCAGCGCTGCGCGGTCGCGGTGCAGCAGGGCCATCAGGCGCTCGCCTCGCTCATGCGCCGACCACGCTGAATGCGCGCTCGCGGTAGACGACGGCGCCGCCGGCGACGGTCAAGAGCACCTTGCCGCGCAGCCTGCGCCCGGCGAAGCAGCAGTTCTCCGAGCGGCTTTCCCAGCCGCGCTCGCCGGCGACGAACTCGGCGTCGAGGTCGACGAGCGTGAGGTTGGCGGGCTGGCCGGGGGCGATCGTGTGGGTCGGCAGCTCATACAGTGCCGCGCCGGCGGTCATCCGCTCGACGAGCAGCGCCAGCTCGAGCACGCCGGGCAGCACGAGGCCGGTGTAGAGCGCGGCGAAGGCCGTCTCGAGGCCGGTCGTGCCCATCGGCGCCTGCTCGAAGGGCACTTCCTTCTCCTCGCGCGCGTGCGGCGCGTGGTCGGTGGCGACGCAGTCGATCGTGCCCGAGCGCAGCCCTTCGATCAGCGCCTGGCGGTCGGCCTCGGTGGCGCAGCGGCGGGTTCATCTTCATCCGCGTGTCCATCGAGCGCACGTCCTCCTCGGTCAGCAGCAGGTGGTGCGGCGAGGCCTCGGTGCTGACGCGAAAGCCCTTGGCCTTGGCCTCGGCGACGGCCTGCACGGAGGCGATGCAGCTGAGGTGCTGGAAGTGCACGCGCGCGTCCTCGTAGCCGGCGATCGCGGCGTCGCGCGCGACCATCGTCGACTCGGAGATCGTCGGGATGCCGCCGAGCCCGAGCGCGACGCTGACCGCGCCCTCGTGCATGGCGCCGCCGCGCGAGAGCGTCGGGTCCTCCTCGTGCAGCGCGATCACACCGCCGCACAGGCGCTGGTACTGAAGCGCCTTGCGCAGCATGCCGGCGCTCGTGACGGGCTTGCCGTCGTCGGTGAAGCCGACGGCGCCCTCGTGGCGCAGCTCGGCCATCTCTGAGAGCTGCTCGCCGTTCAGCCCGCGCGTGATGGCGGGCATGAAGCCGACCGAGATGCGCGCCTCGCGCGCGGCCGTCTCGCGCAGCGATCTGAGCAACGGCGCGGAGTCGAGCACGGGGTCGGTGTTGGGCATCGCGATCACCCCGGCATAGCCGCCGGCGGCGGCGGCGCGGGTGCCGCTGTCGAGGTCCTCCTTGTGCTCCTGCCCGGGCACGCGCAGGTGCACGTGAGGGTCGAAGAAGGCCGGCAGCAGGTGCTGGCCGCGGCCCTCGATCAGCTCCTCGCCGGCTTCGTGGGAGAGCCCGCCGGGCTCGCCGAGCTCGGCCACCTCTCCCCCGCGCACGCGCACGTCGTGGCGGGCGTCGATCATCGCGCGCGGGTCGAGCACGTGCACGTCGCGCAGCAACAGGTCGACCGCCGTGCGCGGCCCGTGGACGAGCGGCTGCGCGGCCATCACGCGGGCTGAGGCTCCGGCGAGGCAGGCGAGGGCGATGCGGATGGAGCGGGCGCCGAGGCGCGCGCGCCGGCGAGCAGCTCGTAGAGCACGGCCATGCGGACGACCACACCGGCCTCGACCTGGGCGGTGATCACGGCCTGCGGCGAGTCGACGACCTCGCCGGAAAGCTCGACGCCGCGGTTGACGGGGCCGGGGTGCATCAGCACCTGGCGCGGCGACAGGCGGCGGCCGTTGATCTGATACCAGGAGGCGTACTCGCGCACGGAGGGCACCCAGGTCTCGTTCATGCGCTCGTTCTGCATGCGCAGTGCGTAGACGACGTCGGCGGAGGGCAGCTCATCGAGCGTGAAGCGCACGTCGCAGCCGAGCGCCTCGATCCCGCGCGGGATCAGCGTGGGCGGCCCGGCGACGGTGACCTTGGCGCCCATCCGCTGGAAGGCGACGATGTTGGAGCGCGCGACGCGCGAGTGCGCGACGTCGCCGACGATCCAGATGCTGGCGCCGTCGAGCTCGCCGAGGCGCCCTTTGAGCGTGTAGACGTCGAGCAGCGCCTGCGTGGGGTGCTCGCGCTTGCCGTCGCCGGCGTTGACGATCGCGGCGCTGCACCATTTCGAGACGAGCTCGGAGGCACCGGCCCAGGGCGTGCGCAGCACGATCGCGTCGGGCTTGTGCGCGCTGAGCGTGAGCACGGTGTCCTTCAGCGACTCGCCCTTCTCCACGCTCGAGCCGCTGGCGGCGAAGTTGACGACGTCGGCCGAGAGCCGCTTGGCGGCGAGCTCGAAGGAGCTGCGCGTGCGCGTGGAGGCCTCGTAGAAGAGGTTCAGCACCATCCGGCCGCGCAGCGCGGGGACCTTCTTGATCTCGCGATCGGACACCTCGGCGAAGCGCTCGGCTTGGGCGACGATCCGCTCGATCGAGGCTCTGTCGAGATCTTTTATTGAGAGGAGATGATTCACAGGCGTCTCTCCTTGTTCGCGGCCGTGGCGGTGCCCGTGTTCATGCGACCTCCACGGCGACGGGGGCGATCGCGACCTCGTCGACGCCGTCGAGCTCGCGCAGGCGGACGTGCACGTGCTCGGCGCGCGAGGTCGGCAGGTTCTTGCCGACGTAGTCGGGGCGGATCGGCAGCTCGCGGTGGCCGCGGTCGGCGAGCACGGCGAGCTGCACGCGCTCGGGGCGGCCGTAGTCGAACAGCGCCTCGATCGCGGCGCGCACGGTGCGCCCGGTGAAGAGCACGTCGTCGACGATCACGATCGTGCGGCCGTTGACGTCGAAGTCGATGTGCGAGGCGTGCACGATCGGGGCGTCGGGACGGCTCGCGACGTCGTCGCGGTAGAAGCCGATATCCAAGTCGCCAAGCGGGATCGCGGCATGGATCAGCTCTTCGAGCAAGTCGCGCAGGCGCTCTGCGAGGAAGGCGCCGCGGCGGTGGATGCCGACGATCGCGAGGTCCGGCGCGGTCTGCGATACACCGCCGTGCGAGCCGTTTCGCGAATCGCCAAGAGCCTGCGGATTGCGCTCGGCGATCTCGTGGGCGATACGCGTCAGCGCTCGCTGCGATATCGCCCTCGTGGAGGACGACCTTCTCACTGCTCTGGTCCATCTATTCCTTCCTGGCCTCACGGGACCGGGTTAAAGGATCCTCAGGAATGTATCAGGGGCTTGTGACGATTCTCTAGCGCGAGACGACGGTCTCAGAGTGGGAATCCGCATCCTCCGCGGAGCGCTCGCCGCCGGGCTCGTTCGTTGTTTCGGCGTCCTGCCCGCCTGCGCGCTCGCGCGCCTGACGGTCGGACCAGCGCTCGAGCTTGGCGCGTCCGCGCTCGGGGAAGGGCACCTCGATCGTGTCGAAGTCGCGCGGGGCCTCGGTGGCGGCGAACACGGCGCGCGCCTCGTCGCGCAGCTGACCGCCGGCGTAGCGCGTGGAGATGTGCGTCAGCGCGAGCGCGCGCACTTGCGCGTCGCGCGCCAGCTCCGCGGCCTGGCGCGCGGTGCTGTGCGCGGTCTCGCGGGCGCGGTCGGCGTCCTCCTCGGCGAAGGTGGCCTCGTGCACGAGCAGGTCGGCTTCGTGGGCGGCGATCTTGAGCGCCTCGCACGGCTCGGTATCGCCGGAGAGGACGATCTTGCGGCCCTCGCGTTCGGGGCCCATGACCTGCTCGGGCAGCACGCCGCCGACGGCCTCGCCGCGCTGCAGGCGGCCGAAGTCGGGGCCGGGCTTGACGCCGAGCTGCTCGGCGAGCTTGGCGTCGAGATGGCCGGGGCGCGCGTCCTCGACGATCGCGTAGCCGAAGGCGTTCGGCGCGCGGTGGCTGACGGGCACGGCGGCGATCAGGTACCCGTCGCGCTCGACGGTCTCGGCGGGTTCGAGCTCGACGATCTTGAAGTCGTATGGCAGGCGGCCGTAGACGATGCGCATCACGCCCATCAGCTCGGACAGGCCGCGCGGGCCGTAGATCGTCAGCGGCTGCTCGCGATCGCGCAGGGCGAAGGACTTGAGCATCCCCGGCAGCCCGAGCCAGTGGTCGGCGTGGAAGTGCGTGATGAACACGCATTCCATGTCGACGAGCCCGATCGAGCGCGTCAGCTGGCGCTGCGTGCCTTCGCCGCAGTCGAACAGGATGCGCTCGCCGCCGAGGCGCATGAGGATCGCCGGCAGGCCGCGGCGGGCGCTCGGGACCGAGCCGCCGGTGCCGGCGAAGAACACGGATAGATCCATGCGGCTACGGTAGCGGCGGGCGGCTGCGTGCGACGCTCGGAGCATGGGATCGCGACCAGGTAATCGAATAGACCCGACCGTTGGTCGAGGCTGCTCGAGTCGGTTCAAGTAGCGCACCACGACGTCGATTGAACTTGCGACGTGTTCGCCGGCAAGTCAGCGCCCTTGACCGATCCCGCGGCCCTGCGGTTTCGCGTCTCGACGCTGAAGACCGGTGCGTGGCTCGGCCTCGCGATGATTGCCGCTGGACTCGTCTACTTCGCGCTGACGTGGCACGCAGGCAACCGACTGCTGCTGTCGGCGATCGCACTCGTGCTGGCAGGCTTTGACGTCGCCGTGCTGCTCTCACCGGGCCCGATGGAACGGATCGTGTCGGGGACCTGGCGCGAGATGTTCTTTCTGTACTGGACCCTGTCGAATGTCGCGGCACTGCTGCTCCTGGGCGCGCTTGATCCGGTGATCCCAAGCCCGCTGACGCTGCCGCTGCTGATGCCGATGCTGTTCGCTGGGATGTCCTATCCGCGGCGGTCGGCGAACGCCTGTTGCATGGCCGTCGTGTTCGGATACGCGATCGAGGCGTTGCTCCTGGGCCAGCAGCTGGCCTACACGGAGATCTTTCTGATGTGCCTGGTCTGGACCGCGGGCATGTGCCTCTGGCAGACGCACAACCGCGAAGAGCAGCACGCTGAGCTGGAGGCTCAACGAGACGAGCTCGCGAGGGTCTCGCGCGCCGACCCGCTCACGGATGCCCTGAATCGCCGAGGGTTCGAGGAGCGCCTGGAGCTCGAGCTTGCGGAGGCACGCCGAGGCGGGCGGCCGCTGATGCTCGCTGTGCTCGATCTGGACGACTTCAAGGCCGTCAACGATCGCGAGGGCCACTCGGCTGGAGACGAGTTGCTCCGCAACGCGGTGAGGAGCATGCGCGAGGTGCTTCGCCCGATGGATGCCGTCGGGCGGATCGGCGGAGACGAGTTTGCGGTGCTGCTGCCCGGCACGGGCGCGGCGGATGCAGACGTCGTCATGGGCCACCTGCGCTCAGCGCTCACCCCCGTGATTCCCGCCTCGTTCGGTCACAGCTTCTTCCCCGCGGATGGAATGACGGCCCAAGAGCTCTCCGACGAGGCAGACCGGCGCCTGTATCTGGAAAAGCGCCTTCGTCCTCGCGATCTCGACGGCACGGACGTCGAGCTCAGCTGGGCCGCTGCGCTGGCGGACGCGGTAGACCGGCGAATGAACGGCGTGCACCAGCACTCGCGCACCGTCGCCGACTACGCGGTGGCGATCGCGTCGCAACTCGGTTGGACTGAACCGCGGCTGGGGCTGCTTCGGCTCGCCGCCACGCTGCACGACGTCGGCAAGGTCTCCATCCCGGACCGGATCCTCAACAAGCCTACGAGACTTGATGCCGCCGACTATGCCGAGATCAAGCGCCACACGATCGTGGGCGCCGAGATGATCTCGCGGATCGACGGGCTGCATGAGATCGTTGCGTGGGTTCGCCACTCCCACGAGCACTTCGACGGCTCGGGGTATCCCGATGGGCTGGCTGGAGAGGAGATCCCGGCCGCGTCGCGCATCATGCTCGTCGCGGACGCCTACGACGCGATGACCTCCGACCGCCCCTATCGCCGCGCGCTCAACGTCGATCAGGCGCTCGAGGAGCTACAGGCCAATGCCGGTCGTCAGTTCGACGAGAAGTGCGTCGCTGCGCTGATCAAGACCATCAGCCGCTCGAGCGACGCCCGTCGAGACCACGCGGCAGCCGCCTGAACTGAGCCGGCCCGCCTTCGTGGGCATGCGCGGCTCCAAGGCCTACGCGCGCGCGGCCGGGTGGGTCGGGCCACACGAGGACCAGTTGGCGTCTCGCCCCCCGTAAACTCGGATTCCCGCGCCCGTAGCTCAGTGGATAGAGCGCTCGCCTCCGGAGCGAGAGGTCGCAAGTTCGAATCTTGCCGGGCGCGTCTCAGAAGTGCCTGTAGATGAGCTGATTTGCTCTGGCCGCTCAGGAGCGGGACGATTGCTCATCAGCTTTCCTATCAGCGCGTATGAGCACGGCAATGACCGGTACTACACCGAGCAAGTAGATCACCACGACGGCGATGCCGAGACGGCTTCCATCGGTGCGCCCGATCACTACGGCACTGAACAACGTCCACTGCGCCACGAGGATCATGATCAGCCTGCGCCGAGCCTTCTTGATCTGGGCGGGATCGCGTGGCGGCGACTGCGAGGCGGCCTGCCGGTAGGACTCGGCAATCGCCCTTCTCGGCGCCCCGGCCGCCAGCAGTTCCCGCGTTGCTGGAAGACCGATTACGACCCTCGCGGCGGGATCACCCGCAAGCCAGATCGTCTCGCCGTCGTGTCGGCGCATGCGGTCGGTACGCCAGCGCCACGTGCTTGCCAAGCGCAGCAGTACCGGTGCGCTTGAGGGTGAGTCGACGGGTATCACCTCGAGCCCTGGGTTCATCGGCTGGAAACGACCACGCACGACTCGCGCGAGGTAGCGCGCACGGTATGGACGCCAGGGGGAGGTGGCGAGTTGCCGTCGCCATCGTCTCTCCCGCACGAGTGTGCCCGCTCCTCCCAGAAGAAGGATGAGCCCGCTGACGAGCGCGAGCGTCAGTGGCAGCACGGTGGAGTTGGACTCGTTCTTCTCCTGAGGTGTTCGGATGTCAGATGGGTGTCTCGGGTCATAGATCACGGTGACGGTTTCGCCAGGCGCGTAATAGCCGCTGGCTTCAGTGAGCGCGATCGTCCCCTGCCACGCTCGACCGTCAGCGGCGTAGCGAACCCCAAAAGAACCATTGCCACGCACGTTGCGGGAAACGTCGGTGATTCGCCCTGAGACCCGAGCGCCATTCTTCAAGAGCCACTTCGAGTGCTGGCTCTGAATGCTCACGCAGACGACGAATGCGATGAAGAGCGCGGTGCCCACGAGCGCAATCAATCGGCCGCGCCGTCGATAGCGTTTCAGAGCAGCGCACGTGAGCGGATCATCGAGCGCTGGCCCCGCCGGCACGCGCGTATCGACAGCTGGGGCATGCGTGGCGTCCGATGCAGGATCGCGTCCACCGGTGCTGTGCTGCTCGGGTATCTGCTGGCCGAATGCGTCCGTATCGCCGGAAGACATGTGGGCCTTATCGGCTTCTCGGAGCGTTGGCTCAACGAGGAAGCTCTCCTACTAGAGGCACTGGCTTGACGCCTTCACCTGGGCTCGGCCGGGCGGCCGGAGCCGGCGGGCGCGTAGGGGGACGGGAGGACGGACGGAGCGGTCGAGGATCGTTGCGGATTGCCTCGCCGAGCCCAGACCCGAGATCGGGTTCACGGCCAACCGATCTTCCGTCGGACTAATGTCGCACACGTGCTACATTCGACCCATGTCAAGGGAGATCACCCAACGCGAGCTGCGCAACGAGAGCGGCGAGATCATGCGCGAGCTCGACCGTGGCGAATCGTTTGTCGTCACGCGCAACGGCGCGCCGGTGGAGAGCTGAGCCCCGTACGCCGACGGCAGTTCGTCCCTGTGGCCGTTGCGCTCGAGGCGTTCGGGGGCGCTGCCACGATCGACCCGGACCGCTTCCGCGGGGACATCGATCGCGTGCTCGACCAGATCATCGTCCCTCGTGGCTGACGCCGGCGACCGGGATGTGGACTGCCACCGGCAGCCTCACCACCGCACGCGTTCACACGGCGACGTTGCTGCCCAACGGCAAGGTGCTGGTGGCAGGGGGAACGACCGCTTGTTAGCAGCGCGGAACTGTACGATCCTGCCAGCGGGACTTGGACTGCCACGGGCAGCCTCAACACCGACGCGCTATATCACACGGCGACGTTGCTGCCCAACGGCAAGGTGCTGGTGGCAGGGGGACTCATAGCAGCATCGTCTCTTAGCAGCGCGGAACTGTACGACCCTGCCAGCGGGACCTGGAGTGCTACGGGCAGCCTCAACACCGCACGCGCTTATCACACGGCGACGTTGCTGCCCAACGGCAAGGTGCTGGTGGCAGGGGGAAATAACGGCAGTGCTCTCTAGGAGCGCGGAACTGTACGACCCGGCCAGCGGGACGTGGAGTGCCACGGGCAGCCTCAACACCGCACGCTGACCTTCACACGGCGACGTTGCTGCCCAACGGCAAGGTGCTGGTGGCAGGGGGATTTAACCACAGCGGCTCTCTTAGCAGCGCGGAACTGTACGACCCAGCGAGCGGGACGTGGACTGCCACGGGCAGCCTCAACACCGCACGCCAATCACACACGGCGACGTTGCTGCCCAACGGCAAGGTGCTGGTGGCAGGGGGAGATAATAACAGCGGCCGCTCTTAGCAGCGCGGAACTGTACGACCCGGCCAGCGGGACGTGGAGTGCCACGGGCAGCCTCAACACCGCACGCTCTAATCACACGGCGACGTTGCTGCCCAACGGCAAGGTGCTGGTGGCAGGGGGACTTAATGGCAGCGTCCTGCGTACCAGCGCGGAACTGTACGACCCGGCCAGCGGGACGTGGAGTGCCACGGGCAGCCTCAACACCGCACGCTCTAATCACACGGCGACGTTGCTGCCCAACGGCAAGGTGCTGGTGGCAGGGGGAGATGCGCCGGCACTCTTACCAGCGCGGAACTGTACGACCCTGCCAGCGGGACGTGGAGTGCCACGGCAGCCTCCACACCGCACGCGCTGATCACACGGCGACGTTGCTGCCCAACGGCAAGGTGCTGGTGGCAGGGGGATCTAATAACGGCGCCTATCTTACCAGCGCGGAACTGTTCGACCCGGCCCTCGGGATTGCACGGTCGGGGGCATGGATTGCCACGGACAGCCTCAACACCGCACGTTCTGACCTCACATCGGCGACGTTGCTGCCCAACGGCAAGGTGCTGGTGCGCAGGCGGACGCGAGCACCTGCGATTGCTGGCAACAGCGCGGAACTGTACGACTCACGGCGGGATCAGCGGGACGTGGAGCTGCCACGGGCAGCCTCAACACCGCACGCTATCGTCACACGGCGACGTTGCTGCCCAACGGCAAGGTGCTGGTGGCAGGGGGACCTGGTACCGTCGGCGATCTGCCAGCGCGGAACTGTACGACATCGGGCTTGGATTTGTGCGGCCTGATTGGCAGCCGCAAATCGATACCGCGACTTCACCGCTGGTGCTGGGCAGCAGCCTCATGCTGAGCCGGCTCGCGACGTTTCCAAGGCATCTCGCAAGCATCCGGCGGGAACTTCCAGGACTCGTCAACCAATTATCCCGTAGTCCAACTGCGCGCCATCGACAACAGCCAGGTCGCCTTTCTCCCGGTCGATCCAACGGCAGGCTGGTCCGATACCACCTTTACTTCGACCCCGGTGAATAATTTTCCTACCGGCCCGGCCCTGGTGACGGTCTTTACCAACGGCATCCCCAGCGACTCCAAATATGTGCTCGTAACGAGTCCCGCGCCGAGTCCAACACCTACGCCGACGGCTACGGCCACGGCGACAGCAACAGCAACTGCTACAGCTACAGCGACGGCCACGGCCACCGACACGCCAACTCCAACAGCCACAGCTACAGCCACCGCAACGTTTACGCCTACGCCCTGAGCCGACAGCTACCGCAACGGCAACAGCTACCGCTACGTTTACGCCTGAACCAACCGCAACGGCAACGGCTACTACGCTACTGCGACGGCAACAGCAACGGCTACCTCTACAGCCACAGCCACGGCTACGTTCACGCCAACAGCTACCGCAACCGCTACATTTACACCTACGCCCGAACCAACGGCCACGGCAACTGCTACGGCTACGGCTACGGCGACAGCAACGGCTACTGCTACCGCAACGTCTACGCCAACGCCAACACCAGCGCCGCCTGCTGCGCCAAAGGCATTAAACGACAGCAATGAGACTGCCAATAGCTTCACTGCCAACTGGACCAGCGTAAGCGGTGCGACCAGTTACCGGTTAGACGTCTCCACGAGCAATACCTTTGTCACTTACGTACCGACTTATCACGATCGCGACGTAGGCAACGTGACTAGCAGAAATGTGACCGGCCTGACTGCCAATACGTTCTACTACTACCGGGTCCGAGCCTTCAACGGCAACACAAGTCCTCAATTCTAACGTCATCAAGGCAAAGACGAAGGCCCACTGAGGAGCCTTACCGCGGAAGGGAAAAGCAAAAGGTAGGGCGTGCCCCGACGCATCGCGACGCGCCGTCGCGATTCAATCACAAAGAACGGCGCGCACAGGAGTGACGCGCCCTACCTTCCCAGTTAGCGCCGTGGGAGTATTTCGCTACGCCCCAGAAACCTGGCGTTTTCCCAGAACATCATCGGATTTCTGAATCTCTGCTCTGAAGAGAGCAACCGATTTGTAGTGCCCGGGGTTTCTGCGAAACAAATCCGACTTGCCGTAAGCTGACGCGCGCCGCGGCTTCAGCGTAGCTTGTCCTGGTTCAGTTTTTCGGTGTCCGGGGCCTTGGGAACACGAATC